>JANINQ010000022.1 GCA_024508675.1 Afipia sp. | reverse complement strand
TCACCGAAGGCGCGCGCGGCGAAGGCGGCTATCTCGTCAACTCCGAAGGCGAACGCTTCATGGAGCGCTATGCGCCGTCCGCGAAGGACCTCGCCTCGCGCGACGTCGTTTCCCGCGCGATGACCATCGAAATCCGCGAAGGCCGCGGCGTCGGCAAGAAGAAAGACCACATCTTCCTGCACCTCGATCATCTCGATCCGAAGATCCTGCACGAACGCCTGCCGGGTATTTCCGAGTCGGCGCGCATTTTCGCCGGTGTCGATGTGACCCGCGAGCCGATCCCGATGATTCCGACCGTGCACTACAACATGGGCGGCATCCCGACCAATTATCACGGCGAAGTCGTCACCAAGAAGAACGGCGACGACAACGCGGTGGTGCCGGGCCTGATGGCGGTGGGCGAGGCGGCCTGCGTCTCGGTGCACGGCGCCAACCGCCTCGGCTCCAACTCGCTGATCGATCTCGTGGTGTTCGGCCGCGCCGCCGCGCTGCGGCTGGCGGAGAAGCTCACCGCCGGTGCCGAGCAGCCGGACCTGCCGGCGGATTCCGCCGACAAGGCGCTGGGGCGGCTCGACCGTTTCCGCAACGCCAAGGGCGGCACCCCGACGGCGAAGCTGCGCGAGAACATGCAGCACGTCATGCAGAACAACTGCGCGGTGTTCCGCACCGGCGACGTGCTGAAGGAAGGCCAGGAGCTGATCCACAAGGTCTTCGGCGGCATCGGCGATATCGGCGTGTCCGACCGCTCGCTGGTGTGGAATTCCGACCTCGTGGAAACCCTCGAATACGACAACCTGATCTCGCAGGCTGTCGTGACCATGGACTCCGCGTCGAACCGCACCGAGAGCCGCGGCGCACATGCCCGCGAAGACTTCTCCGAGCGCGACGACAAGAACTGGATGAAGCACACGCTGGCGTGGATCACCGACAAGGGCAACACCACGATCGATTTCCGCCCGGTCCACAACTACACGATGACCAACGACGTCGAATACATTCCGCCCAAGGCGCGCGTGTATTGATCGCCGCACAGAATTAAGCGAACGAGCGAAGGTTCGAGATCATGGTTCAGTTCACTCTTCCGAAAAACTCCACGATCGGCGGCGGCAAGGAATGGCCGAAGCCGGCAGGCGCCGCCCAGGACAACCTGCGCGAATACAAGATCTATCGCTGGAATCCGGACGACGGAAAGAACCCGAGCATCGACACTTATTACGTCGACACCGCCGATTGCGGCCCGATGATTCTCGACGGCCTGATCTGGATCAAGAACAACATCGATCCGACCCTGACCTTCCGCCGCTCCTGCCGTGAAGGCGTCTGCGGCTCCTGCGCCATGAACATCGACGGCCAGAACACGCTGGCCTGCACCCGCGCGATGGACGAAGTCGAAGCCGGCGCGATCAAGGTCAATCCGCTGCCGCATCAGCCGGTGGTGAAGGACCTCGTTCCCGATCTCACCAATTTCTACGCGCAGTACGCCTCGATCGAGCCGTGGCTGCACACCACCACCGCGACCCCGCAGAAGGAATGGCGCCAGTCGCCGGAAGACCGCGCCAAGCTCGACGGTCTTTACGAGTGCATTCTCTGTGCCTGCTGCTCGACCTCATGCCCGAGCTACTGGTGGAATTCCGATCGCTTCCTCGGCCCCGCCGCGCTGCTCGCGGCAGACCGCTGGGTGAAGGACTCGCGCGACGAAGCCACCGGCGAGCGTCTCGACAACCTCGAAGATCCGTTCCGGCTCTATCGCTGCCACACCATCATGAACTGCGCGAAAGCCTGCCCGAAGGGTCTCAACCCATCGGAAGCCATCGCCGACCTCAAGCTGAAGATGGTCGAACGGCAGGTCTGACCTCGCCGCACCGGCATTCAAGAAAACGGCTCGCCAATAGTTCGGCGGGCCGTTTTCTTTTGCGCACACTCACACCAGTCAGAACACATCGACGTCGATCACGGCCTGCGCAAACTCCTTCGGCACTTCCTGCGGCGGATTGTGGCCCACGCCGCCGGTGAGCAGGCGATGCTGGTACCGGCCTGAGAACTTCTTGGCATAGGATGCAGGCTCGGGATGCGGCGCGCCGTTGGCATCGCCCTCGATAGTGATGGTCGGCACCGTGATCACCGGCCCCTGCTCCAGCCGCTTTTCCAGATCGTCATACTTCGCCTCGCCTTCGACGAGGCCGAGCCGCCAGCGATAGTTGTGGATCGAGATCGCGACATGATCCGGATTGTCGAGTGACTTCGCGCTGCGCGCAAAGGTTTCGTCGCTGAAATTCCATTTCGGCGACGCCTGATTCCAGATCAGTCTCGCGAACTGATGCGTGTTCTGCTGATAGCCGAGGCGACCACGCTCGGTGGTGAAGTAAAACTGATACCACCACAGCAGCTCCGCCTTCGGCGGCAGCGGCTTCTTGTTTACCTCGCGGCTGCCGATCAGGTAACCGCTGACGGACACCATCGCCTTGACGCGCTCGGGCCAGAGCGCAGCGACAATGTTGGCGGTGCGCGCGCCCCAGTCGTAACCCGCGATAAGCGTCTTCTGGATTTTCAGTGCATCCATCAGGTTAATGATGTCCACCGCAAGCACCGCCTGCTGTCCGTTGCGCGGTGTGTCCGCGGACAGGAATGTGGTTGTGCCATAGCCGCGCAGATGCGGAACGATCACGCGATAACCTTTTGCCGCCAGCAGCGGCGCGACCTCGGCGAAGCTGTGAATGTCGTAAGGCCAGCCGTGCAGCAGAATGACAACGGGACCGGCGGCAGGCCCGGCCTCGTAGTGGCCGATACTCAACGTCCCGGCATCGATCTGCCGGATCGGTCCCATCGGCGCCGGGGTTGACGCACCTTGCGCAAATGCAGGCTGGATCAATCCGAGTTGAGACGCAGCGAGCGTGGCCACGCTGCTGCCGGCGGCCTGAAGGAAGTTGCGGCGGTTCGCATTGATGAGAGCGGACATGACATTCTCCTGTGACGATGGTCCGAAAGTGCGCGGAGTGGCCTGCCGCTGCTTCCGCGCAGGCCGCTCCGTGATGTGACAGTCCGGTTCAGACCAGATTGAGTTCGACGTTGATGTTTCCGCGCGTCAGCTTTGAGTACGGACAAATCCTATGGGCACCGTCCACCACCGCACGGGCAATATCGCGGTCGAGGCCCGGCAGGCTGACATTGAGCCGCGCCTGCAGCAGAAATTCGTCACCCGCGGTTCCAAGATCCACTTCAGCATCGACGGCGAGATCGGCGGGCAGCTTCACCTTGAGGCCGCTCGCGGCGCGGTTCATCGCGCCGATGAAACAGGCAGACCATCCCGCCGCAAACAACTGCTCGGGATTGGTGCCGGGCCGGTTGGAGCCCGGAGGCGACAGCCTGATGTCGAGCTGATTGTCCGATGAGCGGGACGCGCCCTCGCGGCCGCCGGTGGTGTGGGTCTTGCCGGTGTAAAGCACCTTGTCGATCTGGATGGTCATGATGGGTTCCTCTGGATTTTAGATCGTATCCGATCTAATCGAATGCGGTGTAAATACACCCGTAAACCTGGGAGTCAACCCTTCCGATTTAATCGGATACGATATATATGGACACGAGCCATCACGATCCCGTGTGGGAAGAGGCGCCATGACCAAGCCCAAACAAACGTCCGCCAGAACAGCATCGCCAAAACCGGCGCCCTCCGGGGCCGGAACCCCGCGGCTCGAGAATTTTCTCTGCTTTGCGATCTATTCGGCCAACCTGGCCTATGGCCGGGCCTACAAGCCGATCCTCGACCAGCTTGGCCTGACCTACACCCAATACATCGCCATCGTGGCGCTGTCGGAGGAAGACCATCAGACGGTCAGCGGCCTCGGCGAAAAGCTGTTTCTGGAATCCAACACGCTGACGCCGATCCTGAAGAATCTGGAAGCCATGGGCTATGTGCGGCGACAACGTGACCCGGAGGACGAGCGCAAGGTTCTGATCAGCCTGACCGAGGCCGGCCGTCGGGTGCGCGAAAAGGCATTGCCGCTCAATCTCGTCAAGGAAACCCAGCTCACTCCCGAGGAGTTCGCGTTGATCCAGAAGAGCGTGGTCAAGCTGCGCAACAATCTGATCAAGGGAACGAAGGGCACGCCGGCAAAATAACGCCGGACGCCGGACCTCACGGCTTATGGCCTTGAAACATCGCCGGTCCCGCGCGATGAATCCGCATGGACCTGAATTCGCGTCTCGACATCATGAACTGGCTCGCCGGCGCCGGCCTGTCCGGCATCGCGGAAACGGAGCTTGTGCGCGAATTCTGCGAGCGCAGCCGGTCCGCCGGACTGGAACTGTCGCGCGGCCTTGTCTTCATCGACACGCTTCATCCGGTTTTCGAAGGACAGGGTTTCCGCTGGAGCGACATCGAATCGAACGAGAGCGACGCGTTCGAATACGGATCGACCAGCGAGGGCGAGGCCGCGGAGAACTGGCAGCGCTCGCCGTTCTACGCCATGCTGCAAACCGGCGAGAGCGAAATGCGCATCGGTATCGACGATGAGCGTTTCAAGATGACCCTCAAGCTTGCCGGAGACGGCCACAGGCATTTCGCGACCTTCATCCATCGCTTCGGCGACACCGGCATCATCGGCGATATGGACTGCGTCTATTCGATCTGGTGCATGCGCCACCACAACGGCTTCGACGACACCGCCATGGGTGCGCTGCGCGATCTGGTGCCGCTGCTCGGGCTCGCGGTGAAGTCCGCCGCCCATGCCCGCATCGCCCGCACGCTGGGCCATGTCTATCTCGGCCGCGATGCCGCTGACCGCGTACTCAGCGGGCGCATTTCGCGCGGTGTCGCCGACCGGATCAATGCCGTGCTGTGGTTCTCGGATTTGCGCGGATCGACCGCCATCGGCGAGGCGATCGATCCCGCCGAGTTCATCCCTTTTCTCAACGACTATGCGGGCGCCGCCATCGACGCGATCCATGACGAGGGCGGCGACGTGCTCAAGCTGATCGGCGACGGCGTGCTCGCCATTTTCAACAATGACGACATGAGCGCGGCGAAACGCGCGGCGCTGCGCGCGGAGAACCGGCTCCGCAAGAACATCGAGGCCCTCAACGAACGGCGCTCAGCCGAAAACAGGCCCGTGACGACGGCCTATGTCGCCCTGCATGTCGGCGAGGTGTTCTACGGCAATATCGGCAGCGAGCAGCGGCTGGACTTCACCGTCGTCGGCCCCGCGGTCAACGAGGTCAGCCGCATCGCCTCGATGTGCCGCTCCGTCGAGCGCGAATTCCTGGTGTCCTCGGCGTTCCTCGACGGCCTCGGCGCATCGGGAAGACGTCACTTCGTTTCAACAGGCCGCTACGCGCTGCGCGGCATCGGACGGGCGCAGGACCTTTTCACGCTCGATCCTTCCATCAGGGCGGAAGGACACGCCGCCTCACCGTTCGAACAGTATCTGCAGGGCCGCTGACAGAATCGTAATGGCCCGGCGTGTGCGCCCATGTCAGGTGATCGCGCCGATGCGTTCAAGCTCGGCGGTGTCCATCACATGCAGCACGCCGCTGGAAAATTCGATCAGGCCGCGCTCGCGAAACTGGCTGATGACCCGGCTGACATGCTCCGGCGTCAGGCCCACCGCATCCGCGATATGCTGCTGCCGCAGCGGCACCCGGTAGCGCTGGTCGCGAACCACATTGCGGGCCGCGATCCGCCGCATCAGATGCAGGAAGAGATAGGCGATCCGCTCCTCGGCGGAGCGCTGACCGAGCACCGTCAGCAACGCATCCGCATCGTTGATCACGTTCACGCAGGACTGCGCCAGCGCATTCGAGAAGTCCGAGTTCATCGCAAACTTGGCCTGGATCTCCGAACGCAAAAATCCGCTGAGGCGAACTTCGGTCAGCGCCTGCGCGGAAAAATGCGGACGATCCTCGAACACCGTTACGGCGGACACCAGATCGCCCGGCAGCAGGAAATTCAAAATCTGCCTGCGGCCATTGGCGAGCTGGAAAAAGCGGAACGCCCAGCCGTTGCACAGCATGAAGATCTTTTCCGACGGCTGATGACGCGTGATCACCTGCTCGCCTGCGCGAACGCCGCGATAGCTTTGCCAGTCGGGCTGCTGCTCCGAAGATGCGCCTTCTTCGGGTTTGCCGAGCAACGCACCGCAAAAGCCTGAAACCCGATTTGGGCAAGTCACGCACGGCCAACCAGATTTCATTCAGGCAACTCTCACTACTCGCGCCGCGAGCGCGGCCGCGCGGACCTTAATGGATGCGGATGGCGAGAACAGGCTAGTCCGCTGCAAAAATTTTGAGCTGTACGTCAGATAGGGGCGCAGTGCGGACAAAACCACACACCGCTTCAAGAAGCCCTCTGCGAACTTGATGTAGATCAACAATCTGCATCAACACGAGGCTGCAGGGCGTTAATCGTGTCGGATGAAAATTCCCGCATCGATATTGCGTTCTTCTGATTCTTTTTGCCGGGCGGACTTCCGGATTTCGATACCGCCCAATGTAGCACAGGCCATGTGCGGCAGCACGCCTTGTTTGAATTGACCGGAGCCTCGATGGACAAGCTTATTCGCTTTCTCGACATCGACCCGACCGCGCAGCTTCACGCTGCCGCCATCTGGCTTCTGATCGAGCACCGCGTCGATCACACCATCGAAGTCTTCTACGCCGACATGCGACAATCGGACCCTGCCCTCGGCCTTAACGACCAGACCGTGCGGCGCCTGAAGGTCAAGCAGCGAGAGCACTGGCGCGCGCTGTTCGAAAGCCGGCTCGACCTACAGTATTTCAACAGCGCATCCCTGATCGGCATTCGCCATTCGCAGATCGGCCTCGATCCCAAGTGGTACATCGCAGGCTACGCGCGGATCAAAAACGATTTCTCACGCGTCATCCTCAACGCAGAGTTGCCCCTTACAACCAAGGCTTCCTTCCTCGTCACGCTCGACAAGTACGTCGCGCTCGATATGGCGCTGGCGATTTCATCCTACACCTCGCTCCTTCTCGATTGATGCAGCCCGTTTCCATCCCGCTTTTCAGACAAAGGATACTGACCAATGTTTCCATGGCGCTCCGACACCAGCGAAGCCATCAAGCTCATCGCTGCCGACAGCATCACCGCCAATCTCATGGTGGCCGACGCTGACCTCAAGATCGTCTACATGAACAAGGCCGTGGTGGCGCTTCTAAAGGAGGCAGAGAGCGACATCCGCAAGGACCTGCCGAAGTTCAGCACGGCATCGCTGATCGGCAGCAGCATCGATGTGTTTCACAAGAACCCGGCGCACCAGCGCAACCTGCTGGAGAGCCTGACCGCGACGCACAGGGCGACCATTCAGGTCGGCGGCCGCTCATTCGATCTCATCGCCACACCGCTGAGCGACGGAAGCGGGCGCCGCGCCGGTATCGTGGTCGAATGGGCGGACGCCGCAACCCGGCTGCAGAACCTCGCATTCGCAGCGCAGGCGGCCGCGATCAGCAAGGCACAGGCGGTGGTGGAGTTCAGGATGGACGGAACGGTTCTCACCGCCAACGAGAATTTCCTGAACGCGATGGGCTACACGCTGGCTGAAATCCAGAACCGGCATCACAGCCTGTTCGTTGAGGCAGCAGCGCGCGACGGTGACGCGTATCGCGCATTCTGGGAGCAGTTAAACCAGGGGGTGTATCAGACCGGCGAATACAAGCGTGTCGGCAAGGGCGGCCGCGAGGTCTGGATTCTCGCATCCTACAATCCGGTGCTGGACCAGCGCGGGACACCGTTCAAGATCGTCAAGTTCGCCACCGACGTCACGCAGCAGAAGCTGCGCACCGCCGACATCGACGGCCAGATCACTGCCATCAGCCGCTCGCAGGCGGTGATCGAATTCAGGATGGACGGCACCATCCTCACCGCCAACGAGAACTTCCTGCGGACGATGGGCTACAGCCTCGACGAAATCCAGGGCCGCCATCACAGCATGTTTGTCGATCAGTCCGAACGCAACGACGCGGCCTATCGCGAGTTCTGGGCCAGGCTCAATCGCGGCGAATATCAGGCCGCCGAATACAAGCGTCTCGGCAAGGGCGGGCGCGAGGTCTGGATACAGGCGTCCTACAATCCGATCCTCGATCTCAACAACAAGCCCTTCAAGGTCGTGAAGTACGCCACCGACACCACGGCGCAGGCCATCACCCGCATGAAGAACGAGCATGTGCGCGGCATGATGGAATCGGTCGCTGCGGGCGCGGAAGAACTCAACGCGTCGGTGCGGGAGATCGCCGAAGCGATGGTGAAGTCGAAGGAGACCGCGACATCCGCCGTCAGCCGGGTGGAAGCCGCGGACGAGCAGGCACTGCGCCTCAGCAGCGCGGCGGAATCGATGAGCGGGATCGTGGCGCTGATCGGCGACATCACCGGGCAGATCAACCTGCTGGCGCTGAACGCCACCATCGAATCCGCGCGCGCCGGCGAGGCCGGACGCGGCTTTGCCGTGGTCGCCGCCGAGGTCAAGAGTCTTGCCAATCAGGTCAGGCAGGCCGCCGATCGGATCGGCACGGAGATTCAGAATCTCACCGGCATCTCTGGCGATGTGGTGGGTGCGCTCGGCGCCATCAGGCAGGCCATCCGGGACGTCAACGAATATGTCACCTCGACCGCCGCCGCCGTCGAGGAACAGAGCACCGTCACCGGCGAAATGTCGGCCAACATGCAGCAGGCCGCCATCGAGGCCGCGAGCATCGGACGCATGGCAAGCTGATGCAGCTCCAGGATGCAGGTCCAAGTTGATGCAGGTCAACGCGCTTTTCCGGGAAGACGGCAGTATGGACCCATGCCTGTCTCCCGGATTCTGGGCGTTGCCCTGTTTGCTCTTGCGATGACGAGTTCGGCCATGGAGTCAGCCCTGGCCGCCTCGCCTGCCGAACTGCGCGGACGCGCTTTCGCGCAGACCAATTGCTCGCGCTGTCATTCGATCGACCGCCACACGCCCAGCCCGCTGGCCATCGCGCCGCCGTTCCGGACGCTGCACAAGAAGTATCCGCTCGACACGCTGGCGGAAGCATTCGCCGAAGGCATCGACACTGGCCATCCCACCATGCCGATGTTCACCCTCGAGCCCGATCAGATCAACGATCTGCTGTCGTTCCTGAAAAGCCTGAAATAGCTGCCGCAGGCGCCGGAACGCCGCCTGGTCCATCGCACCGGCCTTGAAACGCCGGCGCAGGTGCGCGATGACAGGCCCATGAACGGTAAATCCAGCAGCACCTCCGGCGACGATCAGAAGCCTTTCGGCACCTATGCCCCCAATGCCCTGCAGCGCGCGGTGATCGCAGCGGCGCATGGCTCCGGCCTCAAGCGCGGCGCGTTCCGGCCGTGGCTGTCGCGGCTTGTGCATCTGTGCGGCTCCGGTCCCATCGATGCCACCTATCAGGGAGCGTCGTTCCGGCTGCATCACCTCGCCAGCGGCACCGAACGCGGCGCGCTGTTCAATCCTGACTACAATCTGCCCGAACTGGATTTCCTGCGCGAGCATGCGCCGTCCGGCGGCACGTTCGTCGATGTGGGCGCCAATGTCGGCACCTATGCGGTGTCGCTGGCGAAGCATGTCGGCGCACGCGGCCGCGTCATCGCCATCGAGCCGCATCCGGTGTCGAGCGCGCGGCTGGCCTTCAACGCGGCCGCGTCAAAGCTGACCAATCTCACACTGGTCAAAGCCGCCGCGGGCGACACCGAAGGCGAACTGATGATCGAAACCGACGGGCACAATCTCGGGGCAAGCCACATTTCCGAAACCGGCGGCCTCAAGGTGCCGGCGCATCGGCTGCTGACCATCCTGCGCGACGCGGGTGTGACCCATGTCGATGCGCTGAAGATCGATGTCGAAGGCTATGAGGACCGCGTGCTGACGCCGTTCTTCCGCGAAGCGCCGGAATCGCTCTGGCCCCGCGCCATCGCCATCGAGCATCTCGAACACGATGCGTGGCTGCACGATTGCATCAAGGACATGGTGGGCCTTGGCTATGCCATCGCGGGCAAGACCCGCAGCAACACGCTGCTGGTGCGGCGATAGCCGGACCTATTTGAACGCCGGCAGCACGAAGATCGCGACGTTCAACGCCATCGCGGCAGCAAACACCAGCGAGCGCGCCGCCGGCTTGTCGGAAATATACAGGAGTGCGTGCGCGATCCGCAGCACGATGTAGAGAACCGCAAGCAGGTTCACCGTATGGACCGGCGCGCCCATGGTGAGCGCAATCACCACTGCCACCGCGAAGAACGGAAAAGCCTCCAGTGCATTCTGATGCGCGGCATAGGCGCGGCGCTTGTGTGGCGCGAGACCATCATAGTCATCGCGCGGATGACGGTTGTCGCTGCCGGAGCCGGTCTTGGCATATTTGGCCCAGACATAGGGCAACAGGGCCGCGATCAGAACACACCAGTAAGCAAGCGGCATCGGAATTCTCCATCAAGGTTCCGTTTCTCTGATGACCTTGCGCCCGCTGTCAACTCATGGAACCCGCGGCCTTTGCGCACCGCTCCGGAACATAGCTTCCTGCCGTTCGTTGCTCCGGCTGAATCAGCCCCAATTCAGGAGCACGCCATGGCCGACACAGACATCACCCGCGTATGGGATCTCGCAGAAAAAATCTCGATCGCCATGCTCGCAAGCTGGGACGGGCAGAACCCGCATTCGCGGCCCATGCATGCGCATCTCGCCCGCGACGAAAATGCGTTCTACTTTCTCGCAGACCGGCGGCAGCAGAAGGACAATGACATCGAGAAATTTCCGACGGTCTGCCTCGCTTTCGCGGATGTGGGCGACCAGAAGTATGTCTCGATCACCGGCGAAGCCTCGGTCTTGAACGATCGCGCCAAAATCAAGGAGCTTTGGACTACATGGGCCAAGGCCTGGTGGCCGTCGGCGGACGATCCGAACATCTGCCTTTTGAAGGTCGTGCCGACGCGCGCGGAATACTGGGATGCGCCGGGCAAGATCGTCAGTTCGGTGAAGATGGCCGTCGCGGCAGCAACAGGCTCGCGCCCCGACATCGGCGAGAACAAGAAGGTCGCGATGCGATGATCCACGCGCAGATTCCGGGCGATCCGCAAAATGATCCGCCCGAAATTCCGCCGCCGACGCCGGGAAATCCAGCCGAGCCGCCGCAGGAAGACCCGCCCGGCAATCCGAGGCCCGAAGTCCCGCCACCGCTCAACGATCCCGTCGAACCCGATGCGCCGCGCGAACTTCCGCCCGATGCTCCGGACGAATTGCCGGAGCGCGGCCCGCGCATACCGCCTGTCAATGAGAACAGATCTCGCTGTGCCGCGTGGTGCGGCGCAATGACATTCGCATGACGGCCAGTCGCATCGGCGTTTTGCGTGCGTTATCTTAACGTGCATTCATTCTGGGCGCGCCGATTCGTGCCGATGCACGAAATAGTTCCCTTGCGTTTGTCTTCGCCACATTACCGCCTAATCGCTATTCACTGATCATCATTCACTTCGTTGCGACGGGCGACAGCGTATCCGCTGCTTTCGTTTTCTTCACACCCAGAGGCCTCATGAAGAACATTCGACTCCTTCTGCTGACGACGACTGCGATCGCAGCCGTTCAGTTTGCGCAAGCGCCGGCTTATGCCGAAACGCTGTCGTCATTCGTCGTCGCGCAAGCGCCGCCCGCATCCGCTGTGGACCCGAACGCACCGAAGGCACCGCCGAAGGCCGCTCCACCCGCGCCTCCGAAGGCTGCGCCTGCTCCTCCCCCGGCACCGCCTCGAGCCGCTCCGCCTCCACCACCGGCACCTCCACGCGCAGCGCCACCACCGCCGCCTGCTGCGCCGCGCGCCGCTCCTCCGCCGCCGCCCGCTCCGCCGAAAGCTGCACCGCCGCCGCCTCCCCCGGCTGCGCCTCCTCCACCGCCTCCCGCCGCGGCACCCAAGGCTCCGCCTCCGCCCGCAGCCGCACCGAAGGCACCACCTCCGCCTCCGCCCGCAGCGGCTCCGAAAGCTCCACCAGCGGCAGCACCTGCGCCCGCGACGGCCCCTCCGCCGCCACCGGCTGCGCGTCAGGCACCACCACCTCCAGCACCCGGCGCGGCACCCGCTCCGTCAGGCGGCGCAACGCCATCCGCGCCCGCAGCAGCGCCTTCGCAGCAGCGCCCGCCGAACGCGCCTCCGGTTGCACCGGGCGTGCGCGATGTCACGCCGCCACGTCCGGGCGCTGCACCCGGTACGCCTCCGATTCCGCCGGGCGTCCGGCAACCCGGAGCTCCGGCCGCTGTGCCCGGCGCAACACCTCCCGCGGCACCGAACGCGACCACGCCGCCCGCGCCTGGCCAGCCTCCGGTTCCCGGACAGCAGGGTGACCGCCGCGGCCAGCGTCTGGCACCGCCGCCGGGCCTGCCCGCCGGCACACCCGTTGCGCCGGCAACCGCTCCGATCGCAACTCCGCTGCCACCCGCGCCCGCCGTGCAGGCCACACCGATCCCGGTGCAGCCCGGCATGCGTCCGGTCGGACGGCTGGATGACTTCCGTGGCCAGCGTCAGGAACGCACCGAAGGCGGCCGTACCGTCATCACCGAGCCGGGCCGCGTGATCGTGCGCGATCCGAACGGACAATCGTTCGTGCGTCACAACGACGTCGACCGCTTCCGTTACGGCGCGCGTGACGTGCGCGTCGACCGTCAGGGCAACGACAACCGCACCATCATCGTTCGCCCTGATGGTACGCAGATCATCACCATCAATGACGATCGCGGCAACCTGCTGCGCCGCAGCCGCCGCGGACCGGATGGACGCGAAGTGGTGATCATCGACAACCGCCGCGGACCGGGCTTCGGCGCGGGCCTCGCGGCCGGTGTAGTCGCGGGCGCCATCGGCGGCTACTTCGTGTCGCTGCCGCCGCCTGTGCTGCGCATTCCGCAGAACCGCTACATCGTCGAAGCGGAAGACGCGCCGCCGCAGGTGATCTACGACACGCTGATGGCGCCTCCGGTGGAGCGCATCGAGCGGCCTTATACGCTCGATGAAATCCGCTACAGCCCGTCGGTGCGTCAGCGCATGCCGTCAATCGATCTCGACACCATCAACTTCGAAACCGGATCGTGGGAGATTTCACCCGATCAGGCCGGAAAACTGCAGGTGATCGCGGACGGTATCAACCGCGCTATCCAGCAAAATCCGCAGACGGTGTTCCTGATCGAAGGCCACACCGATGCGGTCGGCAGCGATGTCGACAACCTGTCGCTGTCGGACCGCCGCGCAGAGTCTGCCGCAACGCTGCTGACCCAGCAGTTCGGCGTGCCCGCTGAAAACCTGACCTCACAAGGTTACGGCGAGCAGTACCTGAAGGTGCCGACCGACGGGCCGGAACGCCGCAACCGCCGCGTCACGGTGCGCAACATCACGCCGCTGCTCCACGGCGGCGAGGCGAATGCCGCACCGCGCTAAGCGGACTTGAACCGAAAAGAAAACGGCCGGGAAATTTTCCCGGCCGTTTTTGTTTGCATGCTAAAAAAGCAATATCCAACTCAGCGGAAGTATTGAATGTCAGACTTATTCCAGAGATTCTCTCATCTAATAGCCTCGGCTACTGAGGCAGAGATAAAATCAGACGCAACTCTAGAAGGCCGACTGCTTCTAAATTCTGAAGGGCTAGTTTCCGTTTTTTATGCGCCCTTTGAGCACATAGTTACATCCGCCAAGATCGTAATTGTCGGAATTACTCCCGGCGCGCAACAAGCATCAAATGCAATTCTTGCAGCACGGGTAAGTATATTAAGCGGGCAAAACACATCAACCTCACTCGCTACAGCAAAAGTTTTTGCGAGCTTTTCGGGCGCAATGAGAGATCACCTTATCGCGATGCTAAATCATATCGGGGTGAGCGATGCACTCGGCATCAATGACACAGAAAGCCTCTGGAACACAAACAGCCAACTAGCTCACTTTACGTCAGCCTTACGCTATCCCACATTTAAGGATGGTAAGAACTACAATGGCTCAACTACCCGTCTTCCGATCTTGAGAAATTTGGTCCTTTCAAGCCTCGCGGAAGAAGCACGCTTATTGCCAAAAGCAGCATGGATTCCACTTGGACCAAATGCCAGCGAAGCTACCTCGTTGTTGGTCAAGGAAGGAATACTGAACGAAGATAGAGTTCTCAATGGACTGCCCCATCCGTCTCCTGCCAATATTGAACGAATTCGCTACTTTATTAATCGGAAGTCACGAAATGAGCTGTCCTCAAAAACTGACCCAAATCGCTTAGACGAAGCAAAGAAATCCATACTCGACAAGATTTCGAAGCTGACTTTCGATTAAGAGGCCAAATTCCCTTGCCCGACACGCACGCGTCCGCACATTGAGCT
The DNA here is from genome assembly GCA_024508675.1 of Afipia sp. Classification (GTDB taxonomy): domain Bacteria; phylum Pseudomonadota; class Alphaproteobacteria; order Rhizobiales; family Xanthobacteraceae; genus Afipia. The sequence continues at coordinate 1,179 of JANINQ010000022.1, read as the reverse complement.
TGATAAAGCCACGCGACAAGGCATGCAGATCATTCTAACTGCGCAAAACGCGGGGCATATTTCTTCGGTCGTTTTTTGTTTGGGGTGATGGCATTGCTTCGCCGTCATCCTGAGGTGGAGTATTTGCTAGCCTCGAAGGACGACGGCAACTTGCCGGCTGCGCATCCTTCGAGGCTCGCCGCAAGCGCGGCTCGCACCTCAGGATGATGCGATCACGCATTTTAGCCCTTGTCGCTGTCGAGCTTCGGGATGTGTGCGCCCGGCTCGGACGACAGCAATCCCGTCTGTGTGTAGAGATCGAGCTTGCGGCGCGTGTCGGAAATATCGAGGTTGCGCATGGTCAGCTGGCCGATACGGTCGGCCGGCGTGAACGGCGCGTCCTCGACCTTCTCCATGCTGAGCCGCTCCGGCGCATAAGTCAGGTTCGGGCTCTGCGTGTTCAGGATCGAATAGTCGTTGCCGCGGCGAAGTTCGAGCGTCACCTCGCCGGTGATCGCGCGCGCCACCCAGCGCTGCGCTGTCTCGCGCAGCATCAGGGCCTGCGAATCGAACCAGCGGCCCTGATAGAGCAGGCGGCCGAGCCGCATGCCGCTGATGCGATACTGCTCGATGGTGTCTTCGTTATGGATGCCGGTGACGAGGCGCTCATAGGCGATGTGAAGCAGCGCCATGCCCGGCGCTTCATAGATGCCGCGGCTCTTCGCTTCGATGATGCGGTTCTCGATCTGGTCGCTCATGCCGAGGCCATGACGTCCGCCGATGGCGTTGGCTTCGAGGAACAGCGCAACAGGATCGGCGAAGGTCTTGCCGTTCAGCGCGACGGGCTGGCCTTCCACAAAGCGCACTGAAACTTTTTCAGCCTTCACCGCGCAGTCGTCGCGCCAGAACGGCAAGCCCATGATCGGATTGACGATCTTGATGCCGCTGTCGAGATGTTCGAGATCCTTGGCCTCGTGCGTCGCGCCGAGCAGATTGCTGTCGGTCGAATACGCCTTCTCCGCGCTCATCTTGTAGGCGAAACCATGGGCGGTCATGAACGCCGACATTTCCGCGCGGCCGCCCAGTTCATCGATGAACTGCTGGTCGAGCCACGGCTTGTAGATGCGCAGCTCCGGATTGGTCAAAAGGCCGTAGCGGTAGAACCGCTCGATGTCGTTGCCCTTGTAGGTCGAGCCGTCG
>JANINQ010000021.1 GCA_024508675.1 Afipia sp. | reverse complement strand
AGGACTTGATGGGTGCCATTGTGTTTCTTGCGAGCGACGCATCGTCGTTGATGACTGGCTCGTCTCTGATGATGGACGGAGGCTGGACCGCCGACTGATCCTCCCGGAGGGTTCTCATTCCGAAGGATCAGGTGTTGCGTTCGGCGTGATGAACCTTTCGGAATGTCGAGGGAGACAGGCCAAACTTGCGTTCGAACGCCGCATTGAGACGGGCAATGGTGTTCATCCCGCTCTTTGCCGCGATGGCTTTTAGGGGAAGATCGGTAACCAGAAGCGTGCGCGCGATTTCAAGGCGAGCATTCTGGACGAATTGGGCTGGGGTCTGTCCCGTTGCTGCAACGAACTTCCGGTAAAAAGTTCTTTCCGACAATCCACAGCGGGTAGCCAGCGAGGAAACATTGATCTGCTCGGACGAATGCGCCTGAAGCCAGGCGATCAACTCCGAGAACTGCGAGCCCGCCTTGATTTGCACATTCAGAACTTCGCTGAATTGGGATTGGTAACCCGGCCGCCGGGCGTACAGCACGAGGAATTTCGCCACTTTGTCGGCAACCGAGCGGCCGAGATCCTGCTCGACCATGGCAAGCGCCATGTCGATGCCGGTGGAAACGCCTGCCGAGGTCCATGCTTTTCCACTGACCACAAATAGCGAGTTCTTATCAACCGAGAGGTCTGGAAACTCTTTTGCCAGGTCGTCGCAATTTGCCCAATGCGTTGCCACGCGCATTCCGTGAAGCTCGCCAAGTTCGGCAAGAATATACACACCGGAACAAATTGATCCGAAGCGCGAAGCCGATTCCACGCAGCGCTTGAGCCAGGAGCGCGTGGCTGTGGCTTCGATGCTACGGCGCATGGCTGTCGCCCCGCCGCCGGCAATCAAAAGGGTGTCGATGGTTTTCAGGAGAGCAGATTTCGGTGCCAGGGTTGCAGTTGCCACGCCGCACGACGAGCCGACAAGTCCGCCGCGCGGGGAAATGACTTTCACCTCGTAGAATGGCCGTCCGGCAATTGAATTAGCCACACCGAAGACGGAGGCTGGTCCGGTCACATCCAGCAATTGGCATTGATCGAAAGCGAACAGGGCGACGACGTGCTTTTTCATGATTGGCAAGAATTAGCATGTTTTTGTCATTTCTGCCATCGTCAGCTTTCGCTACGACATGATCAAGGGATCAGTCGCAAGGATTTGACGATGAAGGTAACGATCTGTGAGTTTCCGGACGAAACTGCGCACAAGATGAAGGCCTGGGACGCTCTGGTGGCGCATACGGTTTCGGCACAGCCGGAGGTCGTTGTTCTCCCTGAAATGCCTTTTTGCGGATGGATTTTCGTCGGTCACGCCGTCGATCTCGATCAGTGGCGCGAGGCCATGAACCAGCATGACCGGATGATCGAGAGGTTCTCTGAGCTCAAGTGCCGCTGGGTGCTGACCTCCCGGCCGATCGAGCGGGACGGTCTGCGATTGAATGAAGCGTTTATGTGGTCTGCGGAGAGCGGATATCAGGCCGTACGTTCGAAGTGGTATCTGCCGGATCTTCCGATCGCGAGGGAGAGTATCTGGTTTAGTCAGGGTGACCGGAATTTCTCGCCGGTGTCGTGCGGTCCGCTGCGTGTCGGCTTCAAGCTTTGCAGCGAGATGATGTTTCTCGAACATTCGCGTGAGATTGGCTTTGCCAATGCACACCTGATTGCGCATCCGAGGGCCACCGGCGATGGAAAGCGATGGCAAGCCGCAACGGAAATGTCTGCGATAACGTCCGGCTGTTATGTCGCGTCTGCTAACAGGCGATCATATGATCGCCGACTGTTCACCGGCGGAAGCCGGCTGTTGTCACCGGAGGCTTCGCTTCTGGCGGAGACGACCGCAGAGAGCCCATTCATCACGGCTGAAATCGATATTTCAGTCGCGGAAAAGGCCAAGACGACCTACCCGCGCGATCTGCAAAAAATGTACCGCTGAAGGCTGCGGTCATCTGCCAGGCCCAAGCCTGCGAAACAGGTTTTCCTTCTCGAGATCCATCATGTCCCTGCAAACGATCCTCACAAACAAGCTGCGTCTGCGCCATCCGATTGTTGCCGCCCCGCTAGGACGGGGTTCGACACCGGAATTTCTCGGTGCGCTGGCGCGCGAGGGATCGTTCGGGTTCGTCGCTTTGGGGCATATGCCGGTGGCGGAAGTCCGGCAAACTCTGTCAGGCTATATTGCGGCTGCGGGTTCAGGAGATCGCTTCGGTGTCAATCTGGTTCTGATCGCGGATCAAACGCGGCGGCTTGAAGCTGCGCTGGATGCTGGTTGCCGCGTTGTGTCTCTGTTGAGGGGAGACCCGGCTCCTTATGTGCGTCGAGCGAAGGACGCGGGAGCCACCGTGTTCTGGACGGTCTCCGGTCCTGAGGAAGCAAGACGGGCTGCGGGGGAGGGCGTGGATTTCATTCTGGCGCAGGGAAGAGAAGCCGGAGGACATCTTACCGGCGAAGCGCCGCTGATGACGATCCTGCCAGCCGTAATCGATGCCGCGCCGGGTGTCCCGGTTCTTGCGGCGGGCGGAATCGCTGATGGCCGCGGTGTTGCCGCCGCGCTTGCTTTGGGCGCATGCGGCGCATGGATGGGAACCCGTTTCATCGCCACCAATGAAAGTGGTTGTCATCCGGGTCATAAGCAGTTGGTGGTGGAGTCCGGACTTTCCGATCTGGTCGAAACCACACTGTTCGATGTGGGTTGGCCAAATTCACCGCACCGCGTGATTGCCAATTCGACTTACGAAAACTGGAAAGCTGCGGGTTGCCCTCCGACAGGATCGCGTCCGGGCGAGGGCGAAGCAATCGGCACCTTTCCGGAAGGTGCGCCGATATTTCGTTACCATGTGTCTCCACCGTGGGAGACCATGGAAGGCGAATGGGAGGCCGGGCCGCTTTACGCAGGCACATCTGCGGCGCTGATTAACAAAGTTGAACCGGTTGGACAGATGCTGACGCGCATTACAGCGGAAGCCGAGGCCGCATTACAACGAAGCACTGGCTATATCTGCTAGGGCATCTGCAAGGGCGTGGAGTCGTAAATCTGAATGGTGGATGGTTCAGATAGCATGCTGCGCAGAGCCTTCACGAAGGCACGTGAAGCTGGCACCTGAAAATGAGCCATGAGTGCCTGTTTGTCGGCCCATTGCTCGACAAAAACCAGGCGAAGCGGATTTTCGCAGTCGATGTGAACTGCGTGAGAAATACAGCCAGGTTCGGTGCGGGAGCGATGAACGTGTTCAAGGCTGAGCCTGCGAACCTCATCGAATGTTTCAGGTTTGGCGACCGCATCGCCTGTCACGACAATCATCTGTTTCCTCCAGCGTGCCTTGTTTGAATCGATCCTGCCACCTGACTGTGTGGACGGAAAGAACAAAACTCCGAGCACATAGAAAAGCGGCGCAGCATGCCTCTACTGCGCCGCCCCGTTCAAGGATTGCCGTGACAATCAGCTCTTGGCGACCTCGTGATTGGCCATCGTTTCCAGCGCTTTCACCATCGCGGAGTGATCCCAGGCCTTGCCGCCATGCGCCACGCAGGAATTGAAAAGCTGCTGCGCTGTCGACGTATTCGGCAGAGACAGGCCAAGCGCGCGCGCGCCCTCAAGCGCCAGGTTCAGGTCCTTCTGATGCAGTTCGATGCGGAAGCCCGGATTGAACGTCCGCTTGATCATGCGCTCGCCGTGCAATTCGAGAATGCGTGAGGTCGCGAGGCCGCCCATCAAGGCCTGCCGGACCAGTGTTGGATCGGCGCCGGCCTTGGAGGCAAACAGCAGGCCTTCCGCGACAGCTTCAATCGTCAACGCAACGATGATCTGGTTGGCAACTTTGGTGGTCTGGCCATCGCCATTGCCGCCGATCAGGGTGACGTTCTTGCCCATCTTGTCGAACAGCGGCTTGACGGTGTCGAATGCGCTCTGCGGGCCACCCACCATGATGGTCAGAGATGCTGCCTTCGCGCCCACTTCGCCGCCGGAGACGGGCGCATCAAGATAGTCCGCCCCCTTGACATTGATCTTCTTGGCAAACTCCTTGGTCGCAATCGGCGAGATCGAGCTCATGTCGACGACGACCTTGCCTTTCGAAAGCCCTTCGGCCACGCCGCCTGCGCTAAACAGCACGGATTCAACATCCGGCGTATCCGGCACCATGATGATCACGACGCTGGCTTTCTCCGCGATCTCCTTGCCCGATTTGCAGGCCGTGGCCCCGGCGGCAACGAGGTCCTTTGCAGCGGCGGATTTCTCAAGCACAAACAGGCGGTGCCCGGCAGCCTGAAGATGGCCAGCCATCGGCCGCCCCATGATGCCAAGCCCGATGAAGCCGATGTCGGTCATTCTGATCTCCCCAATTTGTCTTCAAAAGTCTTCTTGATTATGCATCGACCGTATGCGGTTCGTACCACCCAAGACCGTCGAGGGTGGTGGTCTTCGGCTTGTATTCACAGCCGATCCACCCACGATAACCGATCTCGTCGAGAGTGCGAAACAGGAATGGATAGTTGATTTCACCGGTACCCGGCTCATTCCGGCCCGGATTATCGGCCAGTTGGATATGTGCGATGCGATCCAGATGCTTCTTCATGGTGTGGGCGAGGTCGCCCTCCATGATTTGCATGTGATAGATATCGTACTGAATGAAAAGGTTCTCCGAGCTGACCTCGGAAATGATCTGTACGGCCTGTTCGGTCCCGTTGAGGAAGAAGCCCGGAATATCGCGCGTATTGATCGGCTCGATCAGGAGCTTGATTTGCTGCTTTGCAAGAGCATCGGCGGCGTAGCGCAGATTATCCACGAACACAGCGCGTAGCCTGGCCGGGTCGGCACCAGCCGGGGCGATGCCTGCGAGGCAATTCACCTGCCGGCAGCCCAGTGCCTTGGCGTACTCAATTGCGCGCGCAACCCCGTCGCGGAACTCCGCGACGCGATCGGGGAGAACCGCGATGCCGCGCTCGCCGGCACCCCAGTTTCCTGCCGGCAGATTATGCAGCACTTGGGCAAGGCCATACTGCTGTAACTGCTCGGCGAGCACTCCTTTCTCGAAGTCATAGGGAAACAGGTATTCGACTCCACCGAATCCAGCGTTCTTGGCTGCGGCGAAACGGTCGAGAAAGGGCAGTTCGTTGAACAGCATGGTGAGATTGGCAGCGAACTTGGGCACCGCAAATTTCCTTTTTTGATTGCGACGTTGTCGGATCGATCAGACGGGCAGCAGTTTGCCGCGCGCCTTTTCTGGCATGGCCGGTGCATAGTCGAGTGGCAGGTCGAGCACGTCCTCGAATTCGACGATGTTGTCGATCTCGGTGCCCATCGCGATGTTGGTCACACGTTCCAGGATGAATTCAACAACCACGGGCACGCGATATTCCGCCATCATCTCCCGCGCCGTCGCGAACGCAGCCTGAGCATCTTCGGGATGTGTCACGCGGATCGCCTTGCAGCCAAGACCTTCGGCGACGGCGACATGATCGACGCCGTAGACGCCAAGTTCCGGCGCGTTGATGTTCTCGAACGAGAGCTGGACGTGGTAATCCATGTCGAAGCCGCGCTGTGCCTGACGGATCAGGCCGAGATAGGAATTGTTCACGACGACGTGGATGTAGGGCAGCTTGAACTGGGCGCCGACGGCCAGTTCCTCGATCAGGAACTGGAAGTCATAGTCGCCTGAAAGTGCGACGATCTCACGCGTCGGGTCAGCCGCACGCACGCCGAGCGCGGCGGGGAGAGTCCAGCCGAGCGGCCCAGCCTGTCCGGCGTTGATCCAGTGACGCGGCTTCTGAACCCGCAGGAACTGCGCACCAGCGATTTGCGACAGGCCTATCACTGTCACGTAACAGGTATCAGGGCCGAAGGCCGTGTTCATTTCCTGGTAAACGCGCTGCGGTTTGATCGGAACGTGTTCGAAGTGACTCTTGCGCAGCATGGTCCGCTTGCGATCCTGACAGGCGGTGGGCCATGCTTGACGCTCTTTCAACTTACCGGCTTTGCGCCATTCCTTCGCCACCGTGACGAACAGCTCAAGCGCGGCTTTCGCATCCGAGACGATGCCGAGATCGGGATTGAACACGCGGCCGATCTGGGTCGGCTCGATGTCGACGTGAACGAAGCTGCGGCCCTTGGTGTAGGTTTCGATCGAGCCGGTATGCCGGTTGGCCCAGCGGTTGCCGATGCCGAGCACGAAGTCCGACTCCAGCATGGTCGCGTTGCCGTATCGGTGGCTGGTCTGAAGGCCGACCATTCCGGCCATCAGGACATGATCGTCCGGGATTGCGCCCCAGCCCATCAGCGTCGGCACCACGGGAACATTGACGATCTCGGCAAACGCCACGAGAAGGTCGGACGCATCGGCATTGATGATGCCGCCACCAGCCACGATCAGCGGCCGCTCGGCGGCGTTGAGCATTTCGAGCGCCTTCTCGATCTGCTTGCGAGTCGCTTTCGGCTTGTAGACCGGCAAAGGCTCGTAGGTCTCGTCGTCGAACTCGATCTCGGCGAGCTGCACGTCGAGCGGCAAATCAATCAGCACCGGACCGGGACGGCCAGAACGCATGATGTGAAATGCCTGGCTGAAAACCCGCGGCACCAGCGCCGGTTCGCGAACGGTTACCGCCCATTTGGTCACGGGCTTGGCGATCGACTCAATGTCGACGGCCTGGAAGTCTTCCTTGTAGATGCGAGCGCGGGGAGCCTGTCCGGTGATGCAGAGAATCGGGATCGAGTCTGCTATCGCCGAATAAAGACCCGTGATCATGTCGGTTCCGGCGGGACCGGAGGTGCCGATGCAGACGCCGATGTTGCCGGCCTTGGCGCGTGTGTACCCCTCGGCCATGTGAGAGGCGCCTTCGACATGACGCGCGAGGATATGATTGATCGATCCGCGCTTCTTCAGCGCTGAATACAATGGATTGATTGCGGCGCCGGGGACTCCGAACGCGCAAGAGACGCCTTCCTTCTCGAGAATACGCACTGCTGCATCGATCGCTCGCATCTTCGCCATGTCACACCTCGAATGGTTAGGTTCGGGTGCGATCATCACGGGGAGAGCGGCTAGTCTCAACGACCTTGAGTTTGTTTCCCGCGATGTGACGAGTACGGGAAATTCCGTCGTGCGATCAAATGAGTAGAGAAAAGAATCGGTGAAACGGATGCCGAGCGGATGTTTCGCTCAGTTTCTGCCCTCGACACGAGGCATCGCGCCGCCAAGCGCAACCGTTAGTTCCGCTGCGACGTTGCGCACGATATTGCCAATGATAGGCAGGCGCTCGTCTGTGACACGAGAGGTCATGCCTGACACCGAGATCGCTGCGAGCGGCTCGCTGCAATCGTTGTAAACCACCGCGGCAACGCATCGCAGACCCATGCGCGCTTCTTCGTCATCGACGGCATAGCCGCGCTGACGAACAAGCTGGAGCGCCCTGAACAATTCGCCGGGCCGAATAATCGATTTTTCCGTCAGCCGCGGCATGCCCTGGCGATGAATGATCGCGCTGACGTCCTCGTCGGAATAGGTCGCAAGCACTGCCTTGCCGACTCCGGACGCCACCATGGCCACCCGTCCGCCCACCTTGGTCAGCGAGCGCATGATTTCGCGGCTTTCCATGCGGGTTAGAACGATGATGGTTTCGTCATCGACCACGGCAAGATTGGCTGTCTCACGTGTCTGGTCGCGCAATTTCCGCAGATAGGGCATTGCGTGGGCGACGAAGTTTCGCCGCCGGGCGAAGGTCGAGCCCACAGCAAAGCTGCTTGCGCCGATATGCCATTTCGCTTCGCTACGGTCGAATTGCACGAAGCGGCGCTTCTCCAGCGTCGTCAGCAGGCGATGGACGGTCGAAGTCGACAGCCCGGCGCGCACCGCAAGATCGGTCAGCCGGTAGCCTTCGTCGTCCTCGGCAAGGGTTTCGATCAATGTCAGTGCACGGTTGACGGACTGAACGCCGCCGTCCCTGCCTTCGGCTTCTGCTTCTAGGCCGCTGCGCGGCTCGACAGGCTTCCGCCGGATCACACTTTTCTTCATTGCTACCTACGGTCGTCGATAGAAGTGAAGGTCGTGTTCCAAAAGGAGAGGGTGCCGCCAGTGAGGCGGCACCCTTGTTTGCTTTAGAGCAGGCCCGCGCCGCGCGCCCACTTGTACTTCGCGCCGAGCACTTCGACCGGAAGCTCGGTGGAGTAGGCATAAGCAGGGATGCCGTTCTGGTAGAGATATTCGGCGGCTTCCTCGACCTCGATGTCGCCTGCGAGCGAAGCGACCATCGGCTTGATGAAGCCCTTCGCCTCCATCTCCTTCTTCACCTCGACCATGTTGCGGGCGAAGACCATCGGCGGAGTGACGATGGTGTGCCAGTAGCCGAGGATCAGCGAGTGGATGCGGTCATCCGACAGGCCGAGCTTCACCGTGTTGACGTAGGTGATCGGCGGTTCGCCGCCGGTGATGTCAACCGGGTTGCCGGCCGCGCCGAATGGCGGGATGAACTTGCGGAACGCAGCATCGAGATCCGGCGGCATCGCCATCAGCGACATGCCGTTATCCACAACAGCGTCCGACAGCAGCACGCCCGAGCCGCCTGCGCCGGTGATGATGAGAACATTCTCACCCTTCGGCGTCGGCAGCACAGGGATGCCGCGCGCGAATTCGAGAAGCTGGCGCAGCGAGCGGGCGCGGATGACGCCCGACTGCTTCAGCACGTCCTCATAGATCTTGTCGTTACCGGCGAGCGCGCCGGTGTGCGACGACGCAGCCTTGGCGCCAGCCGAGGTGCGGCCAGCCTTGAGCACGACAACGGGCTTCTTCTTGGAGACGCGCTTGGCGGCTTCCGCGAATGCACGGCCGTCCTTCAAGTCTTCGCAGTGCTGCGCGATGATCGTGGTGTTCGGGTCCTGCTCGAAGAAGGCGAGCAGATCGTCCTCGTCGATGTCCGACTTGTTGCCGAGACCGACGATGGCCGACACGCCCATCTTCGCCGAACGCGAGAAGCCGATGATCGCCATGCCGATGCCGCCGGACTGAGACGACAGGGCGGCGTGGCCCTTGACGTCATAGGCCGTACAGAAGGTCGCGCAGAGGTTGGCTGGCGTATAGTAGAAACCGTAGATGTTCGGTCCCATCAGGCGGATATTGTACTTCTGGCCGACCTTGACGATTTCTTCCTGCAGCTCAGGTGCGCCGGCTTCGGCAAAGCCCGACGGGATCAGCACTGCGCCCGGGATTTTCTTCTCGCCGCACTCAGCAAGGGCTTCGGCGACAAACTTCGCGGGGATCGCGAACACGGCCGTATCGATCACGCCCGGAACATCCTTGACGCTCTTGTACGCCTTGATGCCCATGATCTCATCGGCCTTGGGATGGATCGGGTAGATCTGTCCTTTATATCCGCCGTTGATAAGGTTCTTCATCACTGAGTTGCCGATCTTGCCGGCTTCGCTCGATGCGCCGATCACGGCAACCGCCTTCGGCTGCATGATGCGGTTCATCGCGGCGACGATTTCGTCATTGGAACGTGGAGCAGGGCGCGGCTTGTAGTCGAAATCGACGACGATGCGAACGTCAGCGGCAGTCGCGTCCTTCTTGGTCGCGAAGACAGGGTTGAGGTCGAGCTCGACGATTTCAGGGAAATCGCTGACGAGCTGCGACACATTGACAATGATGTCCGCGAGCGCTTCGCGGTTCACCGGATCGCCGCCGCGCACGCCCTGCAGCATTTCATGCGCCTGAATGCCATCGAGCATCGACAGTGCGTCGGCAGTGGTCGCAGGGGCAAGACGGAAGGTGACATCCTTCAGCACTTCGACGAGAACGCCGCCGAGGCCGAACGCCACCAGCTTGCCGAACGAGCCATCGGTGATCGAGCCGACGATGACTTCAGTGCCGCCCTGCAGCATCTGCTGGACCTGGATGCCTTCGATCTTCGCGTCCGCCTTGTATTTTTTGGCGTTGGCGAGAATGGTGTCGTAGGCCTTTTCGGCGTCGGCTGCGGTTTTCACGCCGACGATGACGCCGCCAGCTTCGGTCTTGTGGAGAATGTCGGGAGAAACGATCTTCATCACGACGGGGAAGCCCATACCGGTCGCGATCTTGGCGGCATCCGCTGCCGACTTCGCAACGCCTTCTTTTGGAACCGGGATTCCGTACGCATCGCACACCAGTTTGCCTTCGGGCGCGGTCAGGCTGGTGCGTTTGTCTGCTTTGACGGCGTCGAGAATCTTTCGAACCTCGGCCTTTGCCTGCTGTCCGACGTCAATCTTTCGCGCTGCGTCCTGCGAATGAGCCATTACTTCCTCCTGTCACGTCCATTTTTTGGAACTGGATTGCGCACGGGGTGTCGGACGGTTTTCCCGGGCGCTTGAACCTTGTCTGGCGTTGCGTCCGCGCCAAGTGTCGCGGAGGCAATTGCTCACAATTGGCATTTGGTATGCCAAGAACCAACTTTGTCAAGCCTGTTTGGCGTGCTTTCCCGGCACTTGCTGGGTCGCTTGACACTTTGGCATCTGGTATGCCAAGAACATAGCCAACGCTCCCGTGGTATACAGCCCTCAACCAAGAGGGAGATGATTCATGGTTATCCAGAAAACGTCAAAGGTGCCGCTGAACGACCAGGATCTCGCGATCGTACGCATCGCGCCTGAAGCCAGTTTCAAAAACAAGGCTTATGACGCGCTGAAGGAAGCCATCCTTAAGATGGACATCTATACGAATCCCGAGCCGGTCATGCTCGACGAGCGCGCGCTGTCGGAACACCTCGGAGTCAGCCGCACGCCGATCCGTGAAGCGATCGCGATGCTGGAGCAGGACGGTTTCGTCAAAACAGTGCCACGCCGCGGCATCGTCGTTGTGCGCAAGACCAAGGCTGAGATCGTGGACATGATCCGCGCCTGGGCGGCGCTGGAAAGCATGGCCGCACGGCTGATCACGACCATCGCCCGCAAGAAAGACATTTCGGCGCTGCGCAACTTCTTCAAGGACTTCAACAAGGATCGCCTGCCGCAGGATCACATCGCGGAGTATTCGAAGGCGAACATCGCATTTCATCAGGCGCTGATTTCGCTGAGTGAATCGCCGGTTCTTGTCGATATGACCAATGACATCCTGCTGCATGTGCGCGGCTATCGCCAGCTCACCATCGGCCGGACGGATCGTACCGCAGTGTCGCTGCCGGAGCATCTGGCAATCATCGAAGCGCTCGAGGAGCGCGATACGGAACTTGCGGAGAAGCGCGCGCGCGATCACACCCTTGGGCTTGCGACCTATGTCGAAACCCACGGGCAGGAAATATTCACGTAGACCAACAACAAGAAGATATCAGGGAGGCCACCGATGCTGACGACGGCAAACAAGGTAGAGACGGCTGCGAGCGAAGAGCGGGAATTGACGGATGGTTTCCATCTGATCATCGACGCGCTTAAGCTCAACGGCCTCGATACCATTTACGGTGTGCCTGGCATTCCGGTCACGGACTTCGGCCGCATGGCGCAGGCCGAAGGCATTCGCGTCCTCTCGTTCCGTCACGAGCAAAACGCAGGTTATGCCGCCTCGATCGCAGGTTTTCTGACCAAGAAGCCGGGCATCTGTCTCACGGTTTCCGCGCCGGGCTTTCTCAATGGCCTGACGGCACTGGCTCACGCGACGACCAACTGTTTCCCGATGATCCTGATCTCGGGTTCGTCAGAGCGTGAGATCGTCGATCTGCAGCAGGGCGACTACGAGGAGATGGATCAGCTCGCAATCGCAAAGCCGCTCTGCAAGGCTGCGTTCCGCGTGCTGCATGCGCAGGATATCGGCATCGGTCTGGCGCGCGCGATCCGTGCGGCTGTCTCCGGCCGTCCCGGCGGTGTTTATCTCGATCTGCCGGCCAAGCTGTTCGGTCAGGTGATGGATGCGGAAGCCGGCAAGAAATCGTTGGTAAAGGTAATTGATGCTGCTCCCGCGCAGATTCCATCGCCAGACGCGGTGAAGCGCGCGCTCGACGTGCTGAAGTCCGCCAAGAAGCCGCTCATTATTCTCGGCAAGGGCGCAGCTTATGCGCAGGCCGATGATGCGATCCGCTCGCTGGTCGAAAAGAGCGGCATTCCGTTCCTGCCGATGAGCATGGCCAAGGGTCTGCTGCCGGATACCCATCCGCAGTGTGCGGGCGCTGCGCGTTCGACGGTGCTCAAGGACTCCGACGTTGTCATGCTGATCGGCGCGCGGCTGAACTGGCTGCTGTCGCACGGCAAGGGCAAGACCTGGGGCGATGCTCCAAAGAAGTTCATCCAGATCGACATCGAGCCGAAGGAAATGGACTCGAACGTCGAGATTGTGGCGCCCGTGGTGGGCGATATCGGTTCGTGCGTGACGGCTCTTGTGCAGGGTATGGGCGGCAACTGGACTACGCCGCCGGCCGACTGGATCAAGACCGTTCAGACCAAGCGTGACGACAACGTCGCGAAGATGGCGCCGCGCCTGATGAACAACAATTCGCCGATGGACTATCACGGCGCGCTGGGTGTTCTGCGTACCATCATCAAGGAGCGTCCCGACGCGATCCTCGTGAACGAAGGCGCCAATACGCTCGATCTGGCGCGCGGCATCATCGATATGTATCAGCCGCGCAAGCGTATCGACGTCGGCACCTGGGGCATCATGGGTATCGGCATGGGCTATTCCATTGCCGCGGCTGTCGAGACCGGAAAGCCGGTTCTGGCGGTGGAAGGCGACAGCGCGTTCGGCTTTTCCGGCATGGAAGTCGAAACCATCTGCCGTTATAAGCTGCCCGTCTGCGTGGTGATCTTCAACAATGACGGCATTTATCGCGGCACGGACGTCAATCCGACGGGCGGCCCCGACGTTGCGCCGACTGTGTTTGTGAAGGGTGCGCGTTACGACAGGATGATGGAAGCTTTCGGCGGTGTTGGCTTCAATGTGACTACACCGGACGAGTTGAAACGCGCGGTCAATGCGGCGATGGATTCCGGCAAGCCGACGCTTATCAACGCGGTGATCGATCCGGCCGCCGGCAGCGAGAGCGGCCGCATCGGCAATCTCAATCCGCAAAGCGTTCTGAAGAAGAAATAAGGCCACACCATTGGGCATCGTTGCCCGATCATTTCAGTCCTCGAACTCGGCGTCAGAAGGCGTCGATTGATACGGAGTAGAAGATAATGACACAGGCGCTGAAGGGCGTTCGCATCCTCGATTTCACCCACGTCCAGTCGGGACCGACCTGCACGCAGTTGCTGGCATGGTTTGGCGCAGATGTGATCAAGGTGGAGCGTCCCGGCGTCGGTGACATTACCCGCGGCCAGCTCATGGACGTCCCGAATGCGGACAGCCTCTACTTCACGATGCTCAACCACAACAAGCGGTCGATCACGCTGGACACCAAGAACCCGAAGGGCAAGGAAGTTCTGACCGAGCTGATGAAGAAGTGCGACGTGCTGGTCGAGAATTTCGGCCCCGGCGTGCTCGATCGCATGGGCTTCCCCTGGGAAACCATCCAGAAGATCAATCCGAAGCTGATCGTCGCATCGATCAAGGGTTTCGGTCCTGGTCCATACGAAGACTGCAAGGTCTATGAGAACGTCGCTCAGTGCACCGGCGGCGCAGCGTCCACCACCGGCTTCCGTGATGGCCTGCCGTTGGTCACCGGCGCGCAGATCGGCGATTCCGGCACCGGCCTCCATCTGGCGCTGGGCATCGTCACCGCGCTCTATCACCGCACCGTCACCGGCAAGGGCCAGAAGGTCACCGCCGCCATGCAGGACGGCGTGCTGAACCTCTCGCGCGTCAAGCTGCGCGACCAGCAGCGTCTCGCCCACGGCCCACTCAAGGAATACAGCCAGTTCGGTGAAGGCATTCCGTTCGGTGATGCTGTTCCTCGCGCCGGCAACGACTCCGGCGGCGGTCAGCCGGGCCGCATCCTGAAGTGCAAGGGCTGGGAGACTGATCCGAACGCCTACATCTACTTCATCACCCAAGCTCCGGTCTGGGAGAAGATTTGCGACGTGATCGGCGAACCCGGCTGGAAGACTCATCCGGATTACGCCAAGCCGCCGGCCCGTCTGCCGCGTCTGAATGAAATCTTCGCGCGCATCGAACAGTGGACGATGACCAAGACCAAGTTCGAGGCGATGGAGATCCTCAACAAGGATGACATTCCGTGCGGACCGATCCTGTCGATGAAGGAACTGGCAGAAGATCAATCGCTGCGCGCCACCGGAACCATTGTGGAAGTGGATCATCCGGCTCGTGGCAAGTATCTGTCGGTCGGTAACCCGATCAAGTTGTCGGATAGCCCCACCGTGGTCACCCGTTCGCCGCTGCTGGGCGAGCACACCGATGAGATCCTGAAGCAGGTGCTTGGCTTCAACGATAACCAGGTTGCCGAAACCCATAATTCGGGTGCGCTGTCTCCGCCTCGCAAGGTTGAGGCTGCCGAATAACGGTCCGCATCACTGAAGCATTCCAAAGGCCGGTGCTTTTAGCACTGGCCTTTTTTAGTGGTTTTATTTTACCGATAAGTCTTTGATCTCATGTGCAAAAAATGAGACATTTCGTCGCGCCGCGTGTCATTGGTGCGATGCGGGAAGCCAATTGCTGTTATGCAAAATCAATGATTGAGTCTGGTATCTGGTATACATAAATTAGAGCCAACGCGGTGCAGCATTGCCGCTGAATCCCTCAGCTTCGAAAGGCTCTCCAATGTCCAAAACTGCCTCCATCGGCCTTGCTTCGTCCAACGGCCTGTTTGCTCAGCTCATTGCGATTGTTGACAATTTCCTGATGAAGAGCGCCCAGCTTGCCGTGCGGAATGGCGATCTTCCGCGGTTTGGACTCTGAGTAATAAGTCACTGGTGGCGCGCATCTAATCGCGCCACCAACAAGAAGATGCTGCAGGAAGGCTCCGGTTTCCGGAGCCTTTTTGCTTGCCGCTTTTCCAGGTTCGATACCGCAGCGCCAGATAATCGTCACATCAATAACCCTTGTGTCCTGGCATATCGCATACAACGATGCGTTCCGGGCAGTGACTGTCGCACAGTTCAAACAGAACAGCGCGCCTTGGAGGGGACGATGACAGATACCGTGCATGCGGTGTCGTGGCACCCGCGCCGTCAATTGGCCGGTGGTGCAATAGCGTTTGGCGGCAACTCCCTGACAATGAGGACGGCCCACCGGCTGTGCGGATTCGCACGCGCAGGCGGGCGGGCTGCGCGTCTCGATCACGCGTTGGAATTTTCGTTCTAGGTATTTCGGGAGGCAAACAGACCAGCGTCGCGGAAGCGAAATCCATAACTGCCCGCAAGGCAGATTTCGAAATCAAGCCGCCGTGGAGCGGCAAAGACAACGAGTGGGAGAAACGCATGATGTGGTCGTCTAATCGAACATTGAGTCTTACGCTGGGCTTTGGAGCTTTGCTGGGAATGACTTCCGTCCCCGCGTCGGCGGCATGGGAACCAACCCGGCCGGTGGAAATCGTCGTGCCTGCGGGCACCGGCGGCGGTGCGGATCAGATGGCCCGCACCATTCAGGGCATCATCACCAAGCACAATCTGATGAAGCAGCCGCTGGTGGTGGTGAACAAGGCGGGTGGCGCAGGCGGCGAAGGTTTCCTTGACGTCAAGAGCTCGGCCGGCAATCCGCACAAGCTGGTCATCACGCTGTCCAATCTTTTCACGACCCCGCTGGGAACGGGCATTCCGTTCAGCCACAAGGATCTGACTCCGGTGGCGATGATGGCTCTCGACGAGTTCGTCCTCTGGGTGAACGCAGACAGTCCATACAAGACGGTGAAGGATTACATCGATGCGGTGAAGGCGAAGCCCGGTGAATTCAAGATGGGCGGCACCGGGTCGAAGCAGGAAGACCAGATCATCACTGTTGCGATTGAGAAGGCCTCCAACACCAAATTCACCTACATTCCATATCGCGGTGGCGGCGAGGTGGCCGTTCAGCTCGTCGGCAAGCATATCGACTCGACGGTCAACAATCCGATCGAAGCGGTCGCGCAGTGGCGTGGCGGGGCGGTTCGTCCGCTCTGTGTGTTCGACGGAAAGCCGTTGCCGTACAAGGACTCGGTCGCTGACGGAAAGTCATGGGGCGACATTCCCACCTGCAAGTCGCAAGGGCTTGATGTCGAGTACGTGATGCTGCGCGGGTTCTTCACGTCGCCGCGCGCGACCAAGGAACAGGTCGATTACTACGTCGACGTGTTCAAGAAGGTGCGCGAAACCCCAGAATGGCAGGCTCTGATGAAGGATGGCGCCTTCAACCAGACCATGATGGTGGGTCCCGAATATTCTGCATGGGTCGATAACGAGCAGAAGCGGCATCAGGCCTTGATGAAGGACGCCGGCTTCCTGGCCGCGCCACAGTAAATCCTATTGGCCAATTCTGCCGGCGTCAGAAAACCGCCGGCAGAACTCCAGCTTGGAAAAAATCATGAGCGAGCATTCTTCTGAAGCGGGTCAGCACGGCCCGTCACATCGATGGACCGAGTTCGGCGTCGGAGTCTTCTGTGTCCTGTTCGGCATCGTCACGATTGTCGGCAGTATGAAGGCTGGAGCCGGATGGGGCCCGGACGGTCCAAAGTCCGGATTCTTTCCCTTCTATGTCGGCATCATCATTGTGCTGGCGAGTTGCGTGAACTGTATCCAGCTTCTGATGGAGCAGGATGATGGCAAGTTGTTTGCCGATTGGGGGCAGCTTCGCCAGGTCCTCTCGGTGTTCATACCGACCACGATTTATTGCCTGAGCATTCCGTATCTCGGGATTTACGTCGCATCGATCATTCTCATTGCGTTGTTCATGAAGTGGCTTGGTCAATACCCATGGACCACTACGGCGGCCGTCGCGCTGGGCACGCCGTTCGCGGTCTATATGTTCTTTGAAAAATGGTTCCTCATTCCGCTGCCGAAGGGGCCGCTGGAAGAGTTGCTTGGTCTCTAGAAAAAAGCCGCGGCTGAGGACACGACGATGGAAGAAATTATAAATCTGTTTCACGGCTTCGCGACGGTGCTGCAACCGTTCAACATTCTGGTCATGGTGATCGGAATTGTGCTCGGTGTGGTCATCGGGGTGCTGCCCGGTCTTGGCGGTGCGAATGGAGTCGCGATCCTGCTGCCGCTCACATTCAGCATGCCACCGACGTCAGCCATCATCATGCTGTCGTGCATCTATTGGGGCGCATTGTTCGGCGGCGCGATCACGTCGGTGCTGTTCAACATTCCAGGCGAACCGTGGTCGGTGGCCACGACATTCGACGGTCACCCGATGGCGCAGAACGGCAAGGCCGGTGAAGCGCTGACTGCGGCCTTCACCTCGTCATTCGTGGGCGCGCTGTTCGCCGTGATCATGATCACGCTGGTTGCGCCGCTGGTGGCGAAGTTCGCGCTTCAGTTCGGTCCTGCGGAAAAATTCGCGGTGTTCTTCATCGCGTTCTGCAGTTTCATCGGCATGGGCAAGGAGCCGCCATTTAAAACAATTGTCGCGATGATGATCGGCTTCGCGCTGGCCGCGGTCGGTCTCGATAGCATCACGGGACAGCTGCGTCTGACGTTCGGCTTCTCCGAATTGCTCAGCGGATTTGACTTCCTGATCGCGGTGATCGGTCTTTTCGGAATCGGCGAGATTCTTCTCACGATGGAGGAAGGCCTGAACTTCCGCGGTAAGTCAGCCAAGATCAACGCAAGGGTGGTGTGGGATACGTGGAAAGAGCTTCCGCGCTACTGGATGACGTCGCTGCGCTCATGCCTGATCGGTGTGTGGATGGGCGTCTCGCCTGCAGGAGCCACGCCCGCGTCGTTTATGAGTTACGGTATCGCCAAGCGGATGTCGAAAAGCGGCAAGAACTTCGGCAAGGGTGAAATCGAAGGCGTTGTGGCGCCCGAGACGGCCGCGCATGCCGCGGGCACCGCCGCTCTGCTCCCGATGCTGTCGCTCGGTGTGCCTGGCTCGCCGACCGCTGCAGTGCTGCTCGGCGGTTTGCTGATCTGGGGATTGCAACCGGGTCCGCTGCTGTTTGTCGAGCAGAAGGAATTCGTATGGGGGCTCATCGCCAGCATGTATCTCGGCAATTTCGTCGGGCTGCTTGTGGTGCTGACATGCGTGCCGCTGTTCGCTGCGATCCTGCGCATTCCGTTCAGCATCATTGCGCCCGTTATTCTCGTGCTCTGCGCGATCGGCGCCTACACTGTGCATAACAACACGTTCGATGTGGTGATGATGATGGTGTTCGGCGTGGTCGGATACGTGATGAAGAAGTGCAATTATCCGATGGCGCCGATGGTTCTCGCCATTGTGCTTGGCGACAAGGCAGAGGAAGCCTTCCGCCAAGCATTGCTTGGATCGCAGGGCAGTCTGGGTGTTTTCTTCTCCAACGGCCTGGTCGGATCAATCATGACGCTGGGACTGATCGCTCTGTTCTGGCCCCTGATCTCGAACGGCTGGGCGCGGCTGTCGTCGCGGACACCGAAAACAGCAATGTAATGAGGGGTATCGGCGTCAGGGATTACTGTTGAAGAGCATTCAATAGCGCCTGATTTCCAGATGACTATTATCCTATCGAAAGGCTCCGGCATCAGCCGGAGCCTTTTTCGTTGTTAAGTTCATGTCCAGGGTGCATAGCTAAAAAGTCGCAGGTTCCTTCGAATACCTCTTGCAATCTGGCATATCATATACCAGCCTTCGCGCCGGTAGCGCTTGTCAGATAGCAAACAGAATAGAGCGCGCTCGGAGGAACGATGACGGATACGGTGCATACAGCAGCAGCCCCGGCGGCTGCACGCGTCAGCGACACCTATCGCTGGCTCCAATTGGCGATCGGCGTTGGCGCCATGGTGATGATCGCGAACTATCAATACGGCTGGACGTTCTTCGTCCCCGATATTCAGAAAAAATTCGGATGGGATCGCGCTTCGATCCAGTGGGCGTTCACACTGTTCGTCCTGTTCGAAACATGGCTGGTGCCGATCGAGGGCTGGTTCGTCGACAAGTATGGTCCGCGCATCGTCGTTCTGATCGGCGGCATTCTTTGCGCGATCGGCTGGGCCATCAACGCGCAGGCAACATCGCTCAACGGTTTCTATCTCGGCATGATCATCGCAGGCATCGGCGCCGGCGGCGTGTACGGCACTTGCGTCGGCAATGCGCTGAAGTGGTTTCCTGACAAGCGCGGTCTTGCCGCTGGCATCACCGCTGCGGGATTCGGCGCAGGCTCCGCGCTGACGGTGGCGCCCATTCAGGCGATGATCAAGAATGACGGCTTCCAGACCACCTTCCTTTATTTCGGTCTGGGGCAGGGCATCGTCATCGTGATCCTTGCGTTCCTGATGTTCTCGCCAAAGCCTGGACAGGTGCCGGCTGCCGTGCAGAACACCAACGTCATCCAGAGCCGCCGCAATTTTGCGCCGACGGAAGTTCTGCGTCAGCCTATTTTCTGGCTGATGTATTTCATGTTCGTCATCGTCGGTGCGGGCGGATTGATGGTGACTGCCAACCTCAAGCCTATCGGTGTTGACTGGAAGGTCGATGCGATGCCGGTGACGCTTATGGGCCTGACGCTGACCGCGGTGACGTTTGCCGCAACCATCGACCGCGTGCTGAACGGTCTGACACGCCCGTTCTTCGGCTGGATCTCTGACATGATCGGCCGCGAGAACACGATGTTCATCGCCTTCGGCATGGAAGGCATCGGCATCTACATGCTCTACCTGTGGGGTCACGATCCGATCTGGTTCGTGTTGCTGTCCGGCTTCGTGTTCTTTGCATGGGGTGAGATCTACTCGCTCTTCCCGTCGACCTGCACGGATACGTTCGGATCGAAATTCGCGACCACGAATGCGGGCCTGCTCTACACCGCGAAGGGAACAGCCGCACTCCTCGTTCCCGTGGCGAACTACATGCAGCAGAGTTCGGGCAACTGGGACATGGTCTTCATCGTGGCCGCTGGCGCGAACATTCTCGCCTCGCTGCTCGCCATCCTGGTGCTCAAGCCATGGCGCAAGGTTGTGGTCGCCAAGTCGCAACAGGCGGCCTGATACGCTCCAGTTGTTGTGAACTTACGGGCGCGCCCATCTTGTGATGGGCGCGCTTTTTCTTTGCCCGCCTGATTGACAGCGGGAAAACAAGTCGGCAATCTCTGGTATACATAATACAAGATGGGGTTTCTGCTCGTAAGCTCCGCAAAACAGGGCGTTTCTTGACTTCGGTCATGACGGGAGGACTGCAATGAATATCCACGAATATCAGGGCAAGGCCGTCCTGAAGACGTTCGGCGTGACAGTGTCGGCGGGTGCGCCGGCCTTCACGGTTGAAGAAGCGATCACTGCGGCGAAGTCGTTGCCGGGGCCGATCTATGTTGTGAAATCCCAGATTCACGCGGGTGGACGCGGCAAGGGCAAGTTCAAGGAATTGCCTGCGGATGCAAAGGGTGGCGTGCGCATTGCGAAGTCCGTCGATGAAGTCGCGGCCTGCGCCAAGGAGATGCTCGGCCGCACGCTGGTGACGGTGCAGACCGGGCCTGCGGGCAAGCAAGTCAACCGGCTCTACATCGAGGATGGCTCCGACATCGAGAAAGAATTCTATCTCTCGATGCTGGTCGATCGCGAAACCTCGCGCATCGCTTACGTTGTCTCGACGGAAGGTGGCATGGACATCGAGAAGGTGGCGCATGACGCGCCCGAGAAGATCGTCACCTTCTCCGTCGATCCCGCGACCGGCGTGATGGCGCATCATGGCCGTCATGTCGCGCAGGCGCTGGGTTTGACTGGCGACCTGGCCAAGCAGGCCGAGAAGCTGACCGCGCAACTCTACAAGGCGTTCGTCGCCACCGACATGGCGATGCTGGAAATCAATCCGCTTGTCGTCACGAAGCAGGGCGAACTGCGTTGCCTCGACGCCAAGATCAATTTCGATTCCAATGCGCTCTATCGTCATCCGGACATCGTGAAGCTGCGCGATCTCACCGAAGAGGACGAGAAGGAAATCGAGGCGTCGAAATACGATCTCAACTACATCGCGCTCGAAGGCACCATCGGCTGCATGGTCAACGGCGCTGGCCTTGCCATGGCAACCATGGACATCATCAAGCTCTACGGCGCGACGCCGGCGAACTTCCTCGACGTGGGCGGTGGTGCGACCAAGGAGAAGGTCGCGGCCGCATTCAAGATCATCACATCCGATCCGAACGTGAAGGGTATCCTGGTCAATATCTTCGGCGGCATCATGCGTTGCGATGTGGTGGCTGAAGGTGTGGTCGCTGCGGTCCGTGAAGTCGGACTTGGCGTTCCGCTGGTGGTCCGCCTCGAAGGTACCAATGTCGAACTCGGCAAGAAGGTGATCGCCGAGTCCGGACTGAATGTCGTCGCTGCTGACGATCTCGACGATGCCGCGCAGAAGATCGTTCGCGCCACACGCAAGGAAGCCGCGTAATGTCCATTCTTATCGACAGCAACACCAAGGTCATTTGCCAGGGTTTTACCGGGAAAAATGGCACTTTTCACTCCGAGCAGGCGGCGCTCTACGGCACCCGGATGGTTGGTGGAACCTCGCCAGGCAAGGGCGGCTCCACGCATCTCGGCCTGCCGGTATTCGACACCGTGGCGGATGCGCGTGAGAAGACCGGCGCCGATGCGAGCGTGATCTACGTTCCGCCGCCGGGCGCGGCGGATGCGATCTGCGAAGCGATCGATGCGGAAGTGCCGCTGATTGTCTGCATCACCGAAGGCATTCCGGTGGCGGACATGGTGCGCGTCAAGCGCGCGCTCGAGGGATCGACCTCGCGACTGATCGGGCCGAACTGTCCCGGCGTGATGACGGCGGGCGAGTGCAAGATTGGCATTATGCCCGGAAACATTTTTAAGAAGGGCAATGTTGGGATCGTGTCGCGCTCGGGTACGCTGACATATGAGGCGGTGTATCAGACGTCCGCCGAAAGTCTCGGCCAGACCACGGCGGTCGGCATCGGCGGCGATCCGGTGAAAGGCACCGATTTCATCTCGATGCTCGAACTGTTCCTCGCCGATCCCGACACCAGGTCGATCGTGATGATCGGCGAGATCGGCGGCTCGTCGGAAGAAGACGCGGCGCAGTTCATCAAGGACGAAGCAAAATGCGGACGCAAGAAGCCGATGGTCGGGTTCATTGCCGGCCGCACCGCGCCTCCGGGTCGCCGTATGGGCCATGCGGGTGCGATTATCTCCGGCGGCAAGGGCGATGCGGAATCGAAGATCGCCGCGATGGAAGCCGCTGGCATCCGTGTCTCGCCGTCGCCTGCGCGGCTCGGCAAGACTCTCGTGGATGTGTTGAGGGGATAAGTTCTCCCGCGCAAGCGTGCGCGCGATGATCAACGCCAATTTGTTTCACCAGTTGCGACTCAAAATGCCCGGGCTAGTCCCGGGCATCTTCGTTTCACCAGTGATGTTTGCAAAGCGTCGTCCCGGCCAACGGATCGGCGCAAAGCGCCGTCCGATGACAGGCTCCGGCCGGGACCCATACTCCGATGCGTGACCTTGTGTGAGATGAGGCGTTTGTTTTTCGGTGAGGTGCAGTGGTTATGGGTCCCGGCCTGCGCCGGGACGACATTCGAACTGACGGCAGGTCAATCCACGAGAATCCTGCGCCGTCTCAAAGCCTTGCCACGGGTTCATGTGCCGTGCCCGCTGCATAAGGCGAAATGGCGGCGAACTTTTCCGCAAAAGGCGAAGTGGTGACGGCATCGGGGCGGTGATCGCGACGGAAAAACCCGGCGGAGGGAAAGGGAGTCGGCGAGGGAGACACGCTGGCATCCCACCAAAATAGGAATATGATCCAATTGACTCTTGGCATAATGTATACCAATATCGGCACGTCAACGAGGACATCCATCCTCGGACATCAGCTCCTCGGGGAAGCTCATCCCCGCCACGGACCAGGGAGGTTGTGATGAGAGTCGGAGACATCCTGAACAGGAAGAACACCCGTATCGCCACCGTCCGCATGAATGAAACGGTCGGGACCGCCGCGGGGCTGCTCCGCGATGGGAACATCAGCGCGCTTGTGGTGAAGGATGTGTGCCGCACCGAAGGCAATGTCGCGGTGGGCATGTTCACCGAGCGCGATGTGGTGCGTGCCGTCGCCGAGCATGGCGCGGCCGGACTCACCATGAAGGTTTCGGCGCTGATCTCCGTGCAGAAGCTGGTGTCATGCCATTCCACGGATTTGCTCGATTATGTGCGGGAGCTGATGAACGATCATCACATCCGGCATCTGCCGGTGATCGACGACCACACACTCGTCGGTGTGATCAGCATGCGGGACATCAACGCCTCGGCGAATTTCGGCCTCGGTGTGCAGCCCGCGGCACGTCCTACCGAATTCGCGTTCGTTTGACGGTTCTCCCTGCAGGGCGCGATCGCATGCACTCCCCAGTCGTGTGAAAGCGCCCTGCTTTTTTTATCCAGTTCAGTCTTTGGGGGAAGCGATGAAGATCTGCATCTACGGTGCGGGCGCGATCGGCGGCTATCTCGGCGTGCAGCTTGCGCTGGCGGGCGCAGATGTCAGCCTGGTGGCGCGGGGCGCGCATCTGGCGGCGATGAAGGCCAACGGCTTGAAGCTGCTGATCGATGGCGAGGAGCGCGTGGCTCACCCGCGCTGCACGGATAATCCCGCCGAACTCGGCGTGCAGGATGTGGTCATCATCTGTCTCAAGGCGCATTCGATCACCGGCGTGATCGGCGCGATGCAGCCGCTGCTCGGGCCGAAGACGCGCATTGTCACCGCCGTCAACGGCATTCCCTATTGGTATTTCTACAAGCATGGCAACGCCTGTGAAGGTTCGACGCTGGAGAGCATCGATCCGGGCGGGCGGCAATGGAGCGAACTCGGGCCGGAGCGCGCCATCGGCTGTGTGGTTTATCCCGCCACTGAAATCGAGGCGCCGGGTGTGATCCGCCATATCTACGGCGACCGCTTTCCGCTAGGCGAGCCGTCCGGCGAAATTACCGAAGATGTGACTGCGCTGTCGGCGTTGTTTGAAAAAGCAGGTCTCAAGGCGCCGGTGCTGGAGAATATTCGCGACGAGATCTGGCTCAAGTTGTGGGGCAACGTCTCGTTCAATCCGATCAGCGCGCTGACCCATGCGACCCTCGATGTCTTGTGCAGCGATCCCGGCACCCGCGCGGTGACGCGCTCGATGATGGTGGAAGCGCAGCAGATCGCCGAAACCTTCGGCGTCAAATTCCGGGTCGATGTGGATCGCCGCATTGAGGGCGGGCGAAAGGTCGGCGCGCACAAGACCTCGATGCTGCAGGATCTCGAGCGCGGCCGGCCGATGGAAATCGATCCGCTGGTTACCGTGGTTCAGGAAATGGGCAAGCTGACGAAGATGCCGACCCCGAGCATCGATACCGTGCTGGCGCTGGTCGTGCAGCGCGCGAATGTCGCGGGGCTTTATTGAGTGGTTTTCTAGTCGTCCCGGCGAAAGCCGGGACCCATACTCCCTGAGTTTGGGGGATTTTGCGCAATCTGTTTTCCGTCGATCAGTCAGTGGTTATGGGTCCCGGCTTTCGCCGGGACGACCAGCGGATGAATTGGCCTCGCTGCTTCAACTACATCTAAGGGAACGATTATCGTGACCAACTGGATTCGCTTTCGCCATCAGGGTCAGACCGGCTTCGGCACACTCTCGGGGCAGGAGATTGTCGTCCATCACGGCGACATGTTCGATTCGCCGAAGGCGAACGGAGCGAGGCTGTCCCTGTCCGACGTCGAACTGCTCGCGCCGTGCGTGCCGAGCAAGATCGTCGCGCTGTGGAATAATTTTCATGCGCTGGCGGCGAAGCTCGAAAAGCCCGAGCCGCCGGAGCCACTTTATCTGCTGAAAGCGCCGACCACGGCGGCGTCGCCGAATGCGGTGGTGCGGAAGCCCGCCTGGTATGATGGCAAGGTGGTTTATGAGGGCGAGCTGGCCATCGTGATCGGCAAGACCTGTCGCGCGGTGTCTGTTAATGAAGCCGATGACTTCATCCTCGGCTATACCTGCGTCAACGACATCACCGCCGCCGACATTCTCAACAATGACCCGACGTTCCAGCAATGGGCGCGCGCCAAGGGCTTTGACGATTTCTGTCCGTTCGGCCCGGTCATCGTCACCGATGTCGATCCTTTGAGCCTGACGGTGCGCACCATCCTCAACGGCGCGGAGCGGCAGCACTACAGGATTTCCGACATGATCTTCTCGGCACAAGAGCTGGTCAGCAAGATCTCGCATGACATGACCCTGCTGCCGGGCGACATCATCGCCTGCGGCACGTCGCTCGGCGTCGGCGTGATGAAGGAGCCGGTCAACCAGATCATCGTTGCAATCGATGGCATCGGCGAACTGACGAACGAGTTTCGGAATTAGACAGCTACCGCTTCATCTCTCCCCGCAGGCGAGGAGATGGGGTGAACCGTGCTTGCGGCCCGATGCCACGCGTTTTTTGAATTTTGTGGTGATGGGTCTCCGCTTTCGCGGGGACGACGCGCGGAGAGGTGTTCGCCTTACCGCGAATTCTCAGGCTCGTTCCTGGTCATCTTCGTGCCAGTCAATTCGGCGAAGGCAGGGCCGAGGCCCGCCATGCGCACCAGCAGCGCGAGATCGTTCTTCTGCGTGCCGTTGAGCTGCGAATAGAACGCGCGGGTCGCGGTCTTCAGCCGCGCAATCGCGGCGCTCTCGGTGTCGAACGAATCGTCGCGGTCCTTCTTCAGCCGCTTCTGGTAATCCTCGATCTGCAGTGTGACCTCGCGCATCGCGTTTTCCACCGGCTGCCAGTATTTCTGCTGCGACGGCGTGAGGTTCAGCCGCTTCTTGATGCCGGCGAGCTGGCTCTCGTTGAGAAACAGCCGCGACGGCTTTTCGGATTTTGCGGTCTGCCTGCGCGGCAGCGTCACCGGCGCATTGAGCCAGGCGCGCGCGGTCTCCAGCATATCGTTGGGAACGGCGGGCTCCTCGGGCTGTGCGGGAGCGGGCGCCACGACAATGCGATCCTGCTTCATCATTGTGTTGGAGATCGGATAGCGCGCATTCAGCGTCGGCTCATCGCCGGTCAGCGATGCGGATGCGCTCTGAAAGAACATCTGGTCGCCGATCAGCCAGCCGCCAGCGGCAGCGAGGACGCCTGCGCCGCTCAGCAAAACGATGTATGTGGTCCGGATCGCCAATCAGTTTACTCTGCCGCGGGTGTGCACCGTTGGGGAAAGCGGCCAGTTTGGCCCAAAATGTTGAACAATTGTGGCTTTCCAAGGCCTCCGCAGCGCTCAAGGCTTAGTCAAACCTTGGCGCGAGGTTGCCAATACCGGGTAAATCAGCGGCTTTCGCAGCGCAAGACACGATGCAAGACATCGCTGCGGGGATCGGTTAAAGGGACCGCTGCAGCGATGCGGACGGTGATGTCCGGGCTGGAGCCTTGAGGTTCCGCCGGATGCAATCCGAGGGCACGCGTCCGATCATGTCCCAGCCGGGAGACCACCAATGAGCGACAAAACCGAAAAACCACAGGGCCAGAAGAGCGACGGCAAGGCCGTTCCACAATATGAAATCGAGGGCCGCGCGGTGCGCGCCAATATGGAAAAGCTGCGCGCCCTGCGTCTTGCCAGGGAAGCGGCGGAAGCTGCTTCAGCGCCGCCGAAGCCCGCAAAGAAGGCCGGCGGGAAGAGAACCGCTGCGGCGAAACAGGAAAAGGCCGCGCCGGCGAAGCTCTCCGACTGGCTGGCCGATCAGCGCAAGGGCGGCTTCCGCACCTGAGGGCGATGCATTGACCACGGTTTACGATTTCGCGGCGGCAACGCTGGGCGGCACAGAGCAGCCGCTCAAGGCTTACGAGGGGCAGGTGCTGCTGATCGTCAACACCGCCAGCGCCTGCGGCTTCACACCTCAATATGCGCAGCTCGAGGAGTTGCAGCGCAAGTTCGGGGAGCGCGGCTTTTCCGTGCTCGGTTTCCCCTGCAACCAGTTCGGCGGGCAGGAGCCGGGCAATGCGCAGGAGATCGCGGCGTTCTGTTCGAGCAAGTACGACGTGACCTTTCCGATGTTCGCCAAGATCGATGTCAACGGACCCAACGCATTGCCACTGTTCGATCACCTCAAGGCGGAAAAGCCGGGATTGCTCGGTGCGTCGATCAAATGGAATTTCACCAAGTTTCTGGTCGATCGCGCCGGCAAGGTCGTCGCGCGTTACGGCTCGACCACATCGCCGAATGCACTGACCCGCGATATTGAAAAGCTCCTGTAATCGGGGCACGTATTTCCGACCGACAAGAATCAGGATACCGACATGAGCGAACTGCCCGACCGCCTCTCCATTGACCCGCGCAGCCCGTACTACAACGCGGAGGTGCTGTCGCGCGATGTCGGCATCCGCTTCAAGGGCGCCGAGAAAACCAATGTCGAGGAGTATTGCGTCAGCGAGGGCTGGATTCGCGTCGCCGTCGGCTCGTCGAAGGACCGTTTCGGCAATCCCGTGACCATGAAGCTCTCGGGTCCGGTCGAGCCGTATTTCCGGGACGAGACGTAAGCCGCGTCCGTCATTGCGAGGAGCGAAGCGACGAAGCAATCCACCTGTTTCAAGATGGATTGCTTCGCTCACAATGACGGTGTGAATGCCTTCACTCTGTTTCGCTCACCACAAGATGCTCCGGCTGCTGTCCGGCCTTGCGCCGTGCGTGCATGGCCGCATAGGCCTGCTCCAGATGCCGGGTGAACCGCGCGGTGTCGTAAAGCGGCGTGGTCAGACGATTGGCGGCAAGCTGTTGCCGCAGAGCGTTCAGCCGGTTCGGCTCCGTGGCGAGTTCGACCGCAAGCCGCTCATAATCGTCCGGTGACGATGTGACGAGCTCGGGCAGTCCAACATTCCGGAGCAGGCTTGCGGCGACGCGGCCCGCGAACGTGCCGCCCGTGCATGTCAGCACCGGCAGCCCGGCCCACAGCGCGTCGCTCGCGGTGGTGTGCGCATTGTAGGGCAGGGTGTCGAGAAACAGGTCGGCGCAGCGATGGCGTGCCAGATGCTGATCCGGCTCGATGCGCGCTGCGAACACCAGCCGCGACGGATCGACGCCAAGCGCGCTGGCCTGCTGTTTCAGGTTGGCGGCGGGTAGGGGATTGTCCTCGATCAGCCACAGCACGCTGCCGGGGACACGCTGCAGAATCCACATCCAGCCCGCGAAGGTCTGCGGTGTGATCTTGTAGTTGTTGTTGAAGCAGCAGAACACGAATCCGTCCTGCGGCAGGTCAAGCTCAGTGCGTGTGAAGACGCGGTCCGAAATCGTGCGCCTGCTGTCGTTAGCCTGATAGCTGTGCGGCAGATGCACCACCTTCTCGGTGAAGAACGGCCGCTGCGCATCCGGGATCACGATCGGATCGGCGACGATGTAATCCATGTAGGGCGCGCCGAGCGTTCCCGGAAATCCGAGATAGTTGACCTGGACCGGAGCCGGGCGCTGCGCGAACACGCGGTTGCGGTCGTCGCCGAAATAGCCGTTGAGATTGACCAGGATGTCGATGCCGCTGTCGCGGATGACTTGCGCGGCCTGCGCATCGTTCAGGCCGCGGATGTTGACGATGCGGTAAACCGCGGCCTCGATCCGCTTGCGGGTGTCGCTGCCGTCGTCCCAGCCGTTGTCGAAGGCATGAATCTCGAACCGGCGCGCGTCATGCTGCTCCAGCACGCCGACCAGAAGAAATGCTGTTGCCTGCGCGCGGAAATCGCCGGAGACATAGCCGATGCGAATGATCTCGCCGTTGTCCGGCCGCGCCGGCGGCAAGCCGCGATGGTTCGGCGGGAACGTCGCGGCGCAGTAGATTTCGGCGCATCGCTGCAGGCTGCGATCCGATGTGGCGACGCCCTGCCAGCCGAACGGCTCGGCGGATGGCTTGCCCGCGGCGAGATCGCTCTCGATTTCGGCGATCAGGTCCGTGGTGCCGGACCAGTCGCAGGCCAGCATCTTCTGATGCAGCAAAATGCCCTTCAGGAAGGGAAATGCCGGATTGATCCGCAGCGCGGCTTCATAGGCTGCCGCGGACTCATCATGCCGCTTGAGCTTGTGCAGGCAGAGACCGGCCCCGGTCCAGCTTTCCACGAAGTTCGGCATCAGGGCCACCGTGCGCTGATAGGCAGCCAGCGCGTCGTCATAACGGCCGAGGCCGGACAGTGCGTTGCCCCGGTTGTGATGCGCCAGCGCATAGTTCGGCTGCAGCGCGATCGCCTTGTTGAAATCGGCGAGGGCGGCCTCATGGTTCTTGAGATCGTTGAAGACCGTACCGCGGTTGTTGAGTGTTTCGGCATCGTCCGGACTAACCGCGAGCGCTTGCGTGAACCGTGCAAGGGCTTCGTCCGCACGCCCCAGCGCCTTGAGCGCAAGGCCGTGATTGTAGAGCGCGGCATGGGCGTTCGGATTGAATTTCAATGCGGAGCGCAGAAACCGCTCGGCTTCCTCATGCTTTCCGGCGCCGACCAGAAGGGCGCCGAGGATGCTCAGCGCCAGCGGATGATCCGATGTCCTGCGCAGTAGTTTGCGTAGGGCCTTCTCGGCTTCGAGCGTCCGCCCGGACCGCAGAAACGCGATCGCTTCATTGAAGATGACGTCGGTGGTGGCCACTGTCGATCTCGCCGAACGGAGCGGGATAATGCTTACGGGGTGACGATATAATATCCGCCGACAACGAGGATCACCGCGAGCGTGACAATGACGCCGATGACGGCAGCGACGATCGCGCCGAGGCCATGCGAGTCCAGCCAGTTCTGAAGTGCCCTGCCGAGGTTCATGGCGGTCTTCTAAAACAGTTTTCGCCGTGAGGGAAACAGGCAGGCGGCAAAAAGCGACCGCAGGGTTACCGGGTTTTCTTGTCCACCACCTCGGTGGACGGGCGGTCGGTGCCCCGGACGGTTTCCTCGCGCCAGTTGCCCTGGCCGTCCTCGAACTGGATCACTTCGGTCCTGCCGGGCACCCGCTGTTCCGCAGCGGCGCGGGTGGCAGCGGCATGCGCCGCATCTCGGGTGGGGAAGGTCTCCGAAAACACGTTGTTGAACTTGTAGGCCCAACCGCCATCGTGTTCGACCACTTCGTAAACGACCTTGACCATGTGTCCACCTCGGGTTCGCGGCGCGATACGCTTCTTAGCTGTTGCCTGCGGCCGCCGATTTCAACACCTTCGGCGGTGCCCTGTTCCGCCTGGCGGCGGGTATCGCCGAGCGGTCTTGCCGCCTGAC
Source organism: Afipia sp. (assembly GCA_024508675.1). Taxonomy (GTDB): domain Bacteria; phylum Pseudomonadota; class Alphaproteobacteria; order Rhizobiales; family Xanthobacteraceae; genus Afipia. The sequence continues at coordinate 923,282 of JANINQ010000021.1, read as the reverse complement.
AGAAGCGCCCATCCAAGGATGAGGTTATCCCACCTCCTGCAGCACGCGCTCAACCACCTTGCGCTCGTCGCTAGTAAGCGCGGCCTGCGGCGCGATCGGATCGCCGACATCATAGCCCTGCAATTGCAGCCCGGCCTTGATGCAGGCGGCGAGATTGAACCGCGCGAACACCTCGTTGATCTGCCACAGCCGTTTCTGAAGGGCGATCGCTTCGTCCCATTGTCCCGCCTTGCACAGCTCGTAAAGCTGCACGCTGGCGCGCGGCACGATGCAGGCCGGTCCCGCCATCCATCCCTTGCCGCCGATCAGCATCACCGCGGCGGGAATATGCGCGGAGGCCGCGAACACGCGCATCCTGTCGCCGCAGCGGTTGATGATCGAGAGCAGACGGCCAGTATTGTTCGATGCATCCTTGATATACTGGATGCGCGGATGCTCGGCGAGGCGGGCGATCACATCGAGGGTGAGATCGGAGCGCTGGAAGTTCGGATTGGTGTAGATCACCACCGGAATATCGACGGCGTCGGCGATGGCGCGGAAATAAGCCTCCACCTGCGCGTCCTTCACCGGGAAATACGCTTCGAGAACGGCGAGGATGCCGTCCGCGCCGAGCGCCTGCCAGGCCTTGGCCTGCGCCACCGCGTCCGCCGTCGAGGTCGAGGCCACGCCCGCGATGACGGGGACGCGCTTGGCCGCAGCTTCGATGGTCGCGGTCACCACGGCGGTGCGCTGTTCGCGGCCGAGATAGGCGAACTCGCCGGTGGAGCCGAGCGGTGTCAGCCCGTGCACCCCGGCCTTGATCAGGTCATCGCAAAGCCTGCCCAGAACGTCGGTCTTGATGCGCCCGTCGCCTGCGGTCGGCGAGACGAGGTAGGGGAAAACTCCGTGCAGGTCTTTTGGCAGGTCGCTCATGGCGGGCATCGCTCTCTGGCTCTTGTCGGATGACGGCGTTAACGATTGATGCCCTGTTTTCGGTGTTTCGCGCGATCCGCGCAACCCTCGCAAAGCATGATGTGGACGCGCCGCGTGCATGCGACACAAGATGTCGGTCCCTCGTTTGGCGTGCATGGTATGAATCGCTGATTCGGGCGCGTTTCGTTCCACCCGCGTTCCAAGTGTTAAGATCGTGCAACGTCTGGGCCTCCCCGGACGTCACGTTATGAGACAGTTTGCGCGGACTTTGCGGAAACGTGCACGATATGGCGACGCCCTGAGGAGACCGGACATGATGAGATTCCTGATTGGCGCTGTGCTTCTTGCGGCGGCGTCGCATCAAGCGGCGGCGCAGGACGTGCCCGGCATCGAGATCTGCACCGCCGAGAAGACGATGGAGCGCCGCACCGGCTGTCTGCAGAGCAATGTCAATTTCCTCAAGGCTTCGCTGACCAAGGCCTCACTTGAGCATCAGCAGAAGATCGACGCCGCGAACCGGCAGATCGATGCGCTCAAGGCCGCGGTCACCGGACTGCAGGCGACGGTCGCGCAGTTGCAGGGACAGGTGCAGGCGCTGGGCAAGCCGAACGGCGCGGCGAAGGACGCGCCGAAGACGGATGCGCCGAAAGCGCCGGCTGCTCCGGCGGCGAAGTGATGCAGCGAGGCGAGGCCGCAAAGTGAGGCAGGATGTCGCCATATATTCAATGTCGTCCCCGCGAAGGCGGGGACCCATAACCCCGAACGGTTATGTTCGAATTCGATACTTCAGCGACCTCCCGCAATCGCAACGACAGGGAGTATGGGTCCCCGCCTTCGCGGGGACGACGTGTGGTGAGTTCGTGTGATGAGCGCTGCTTCTTCATCGCCATTGAAGCCACGCACCAAGAAAACGAAGCCACGCGCGGCGACGCCGAAGAAGCGCACGGCAAAATCAAAACCCGCCGCCTTCGTCTATGTGCTCGGCAGCTTTCACAAGGGCCGCTACGTCTCCTATGTCGGATGGACCAACGATGTGACGCAGCGGCTGGCGAAGCACAACAACGGCACCGGCGCGCGCTCCACCCGCGGGCGGGTCTGGACCCTGCTGCACACCGAGCCGTTCAAGACCCGCAATGAAGCCATGAGCCGCGAATGGCATCTCAAGCGCGACCGTGTTTTTCGCAAGAAGCTGATGGACGCGGTGAGGGCAACGCTATGAACACGACGCCATCGCCCATCATCATCGATGCTGCGCAGACCCGCGCCAGCCTGCCATTCGACCGGCTGATCGTGGCATTGCGCGAGGCCTTCACCGCCGGCGCCGACGTGCCGCTGCGGCATCATCATTTCATGCCGCAGCCGGACGGCTCGACCGCGACCATCCTGATCATGCCCGCATGGCAGCGCGCGTTCATCGGCATCAAGATCGTCACGATCTTTCCGGAGAACGGCAAGAAGGCGCTGCCCGGTCTCTTTTCCAGCTACCTCCTGTGCGACGGCGACACCGGCCAGCACATCGCGCTGATCGATGGCAACGAGATCACCTCGCGGCGCACGGCGGCCATCGGCGCGCTGGGTGCGGATTTTCTCGCCCGCAAGGATTCGCGCAAGCTGCTGATTTGCGGCTCCGGCCGCATCGCGAGCCTGCTGGCCGATGCGTTTGCCGCCGTGCGGCCGATCGAAAAGGTCGCGGTGTGGAATGTCAACGAGGCGGGCGCGGCGCGTCTCGTGTTCGACCTGCGGGCGAGGGGCATCGACGCCTGCGTGGCGAACGATCTGGAGCGCGCGGTGGGCGAAGCGGACATCGTGAGCTGTGCCACGCTCGCGACCAGGCCGATCATCAAGGGTGCGTGGCTGAAGCCCGGCACACATCTCGACCTGATCGGCAGCTTCACGCCGTTCATGCGCGAGGCAGACGACGAGGTGTTCCGGCGCGGGCATGTCTGGCTCGACACCTACGATGCGCTGAAGGAAAGCGGCGAACTGCTCGATCCGATCCGCGACGGTGTCATCGCCGCCGGCGATATTCGCGGTTCGCTGGCCGAACTGTGCCGGGGCGAGCGCAAGGGCCGCACGAGCGAGGGCGAGATCACCGTATTCAAGGCGGTGGGCAATGCGCTCTCGGATATTGCCGCGGCCGGGCTGGTGTGGCGGGATTTCTCGACAAAGGAATGACGTTCTTCACCTCTCCCCGTTCTTACGGGGAGAGGTCGGATCACGCAGTGATCCGGGTGAGGGGCATCTTTGGTCACGATGAACTTGGCCCCTCACCCCAACCCTCTCCCCGCAAGCGGGGAGAGGGAGCAGATCGTGCCCGAACTTCGACAACTCACCCCTGCATCCCCGCTCTGGTCATCACCGAATCTGCGCGATAGGTTTTGCGCAATCCTCATCCTGAGGAGCGGCTTGGCCGCGTCTCGAAGGATGAGGCAACAATCAGTTCATGGTTCGAGACGCGCAAAGACGCGCTCCTCACCATGAGGACAGAAAATTTCGGGAGGTCTTCATGTCGAATATCCGCGTCATCGCAACCGGTCTTGAATTCCCCGAAGGGCCGGTGGTGATGCCCGATGGCTCGGTGGTGCTGGTGGAAATCCGCCGCCAGACCTTGACGCGGGTTTATCCCGACGGGCGCAAGGAGATCGTCGCGAAGATTCCGGGCGGGCCGAATGGCGCTGCGCTGGGGCCGGACGGCAAGATGTATCTCTGCAACAACGGCGGCTTCTCGTGGGCGCCCGGTCCGCGCGGCAACATCATGCCCGGCGGCCCGAAGCCGTCGGAATATATCGGCGGCTCGTTGCAGCGGGTCGATCTCTCGAGCGGCAAGGTCGAGACGCTGTTTACCCACTGCGGCGAGCGTCCGCTCAAGGGACCCAATGATCTTGTTTTCGACAGGGATGGCGGCATCTGGTTCACCGATCTCGGCAAACGCCGCGCGCACGATCTCGATGTCGGCGCGGTCTACTACATGAAGAAGGGCGCGACCGAACTCGTGGAAGCCGTGCCGCACATGCTGCCCGCCAACGGCATCGGCCTCTCGCCGGATGAGAAGACCGTCTATGTCGCCGAGACGCCGACCGCGCGGCTGTGGGCGTTCGATGTCGGCGCGACGGGACAGATCATGCCCGGCGAGCCGATCTATCGCGGCGAAATGGGCAAGCCGATTTCGGGCCTCGGCGGCTATCAGATGTACGACTCGCTGGCGGTGGAAGCCTCGGGCAATGTCTGCGTCGCCACGCTGATCTCGGGCTGCATCTCGGTGATCGCGCCGGATGGCAGGCCGGTTGAGCAGGTGCCGACCGGCGACAACGTGACCACCAACATCGCCTTTGGTGGGCCTGAACTGAAGACCGCTTACATCACGTTGTCCGGCAAGGGCGAACTGATCGCGATGGACTGGCCGCGCGGCGGCCTGCCGCTGAATTTCTTGAACAAGTGATGGCGGTTCATTCGCGGGCGATGACGCGGAATTTCTGCAGGTCGTCCCGGCGAAAGCCGGGACTCAGACTCCCTGTCATCGCGTGTGAACGACGTCGTTGACCAATCCGCTCCGAACATGTCCGCTAGGGATTATGGGTCCCGGCTTTCGCCGGGACGACCAGTTGAGTGTTCATCGCGCTGGAATGGAAACCACATGACCTTTCTCTCTCCCGTCACCCTCGAAGGCCCCCACGCACGGCTTGAACCGCTGTCGCGCGATCACAAGGACGGGCTTGTCGAGGCCGTGAAGGACGGCGAGCTGTGGAAACTCTGGTACACCTTCATTCCGCGTGCCGGGGACATGGGGCAGGAGATCGACCGCCGTCTCGGCCTGCAGGCGGCGGGATCGATGCTGCCGTTCACGGTGAAGGATGCCGACGGCAAGATCGCCGGCATGACGACCTACATGAATGTCGATGCCGCCAACCGGCGCGTTGAGATCGGCTCGACCTGGTATGCGCAGCGCGTCCAGCGCACGCCGCTCAACACCCAGTGCAAGCTGCTGCTGCTTACCCACGCGTTCGAAAAACTGAACTGCATCGCGGTGGAATTCCGCACGCACTTCTTCAATCACCAGTCACGGCGCGGGATCGAACGGCTTGGCGCCAAGCTCGACGGCATCCTGCGCAGTCATCAGGTCGCGCCGAACGGCACGCTACGCGACACCGTGGTCTACAGCATCATCGCGTCCGAATGGCCGACGGTGAAGGCGCATCTGACCTATCAGTTGCACGACAAGGCGAGATAGCCGGGCGCATCTTCGGCGGTTCCGGAATTAACCTCCGCCGCGGACATTAAGGTTTAAACGCGGCTGTCATTGCAGGCGCGCGTTTGCGGGCTATCGTTTCAGAGCGGACAATTGCCCATGTCCGTGAACCACAAGACGGGGTCGCCGGACGGTATACTGCGCCCGGCGATCCTCGCCTAAGAGGCAACCATGTTTGAGCCCATTCTCGTTCTCGCTCTGGTGTTTGTCGCCGGTTTCGGTCTCGGCTACGGCGTGCGGTCGCAACTTGTCATCATGCGCAGGGCCAAGGCGCGCCGGCCTGAATAACATCTGCCACCGCGATAATCCCTGCCACCAATGGGTGAGCAGATTGCGCCTCCTGTGAATCTGGACCAGATTTGAAGCGATCCTTCAGGGAGCTTCGCTTCGTCAGATGAGCCAGATTCACCCATCATCAGAACCGTTCGGGCCGCTGCGCGCGATCCCGCCGTTGCCTGCGCTACTGGCGTTTCAGCGCGCCGCCGCGCAGCTCTCCTTTCGCCGTGCCGCGCGCGACCTTGCGCTCAGCCCGTCGGCGGTCAGTCACCAGATCCGCGGTCTTGAAGAGCGTTTCGGCGTGCGGCTGTTCGCGCGCGGCGGACGCGCGGTGAAGCTGACGCCCGATGGCGAGCGCTATTTCGAGGCCGTGTCCGGTGCGCTGGCGATGCTGGAAGATGCCAGCCGTGGCCTGCTGCGCGAGGCGCGCGGCGGGCAGGGCGAACTGCGCATTTCCTCGATGCCGTTCTTCACCAGTGCGGTGTTGATCCCTGCGCTGCCCTCCTTCAAGCGCGATCATCCCGGCATGACGCTGCATATCGAGGCGACGCATCAATATGCCGATTTCGACCGCTCCGGCGTCGATGTCGCGATCCGCTATGGCCGCGAGCGCACGGCGGGCTTGAAGCTGGAGCCGCTGGTGGATGTCGGCAGCCTGCCGGTCTGCGCGCCGCAACTGCGGCGGTCGCTGCGCGCGCCGCCCGATCTTGCGAAGGCGACGCTGATTCATGTCTCGGCGCAGCCACGGGCGTGGCCGGCGTGGTTTTCCGATATTGGTGCTGCGGATGTCACGCCCGCGGCGCATCTGTGGTTCGACAGCGTGCCCGCGGCGCTGGAAGCTGCGGAGCAGGGGCTTGGCGTGGCGCTGGCGATGAATCCACTGATCCGCGGCCGCCGGGGATTCGGGCGGACGCTGATCGCGCCGTTCGATCTGCCGGCACCGCACATGCAGACGCTTTATGTCGTGACGCGGACCGAGCAGGCGAAGGACCGGCGTATCGTGGCCTGCAAACGCTGGCTCACGGCAGCGGTGAAACAGGCGAGCGCGTAGACTCTGCATGGTCGTCCCGGCGAACGCCGGGACCCATAACCACCGAATGCACGTTGAAGCGCGACGCCTGCGACCGCCGTTTCAGCGGCCAAACCCAGAACGATGGGCTGAAGAGTATGGGTCCCCGCTTTCGCGGGGACGACCCGTTGAGAAATTGCCTTAAACTTCGCGGCGGCTCAGGAAGGCGAGACGCTCGAACAGGTGCACGTCCTGCTCGTTCTTGAGCAGCGCGCCATGGAGCGGCGGGATCAGCTTGCGCGGATCGCGCTCGCGGAGCTGTTCAACGGTCATTTCCTCATTGAGCAGCAGCTTGAGCCAGTCGAGCAGTTCGGAGGTCGACGGCTTCTTCTTCAGGCCCGGCACATCGCGCACCTCGAAGAAGATCTTCATGGCTTCCTGAACCAGGCGCTTCTTGATGTCAGGGAAATGCACCTCGACGATCTCGCTCATGGTGTCGATGTCGGGGAACTTGATGTAGTGGAAGAAGCAGCGGCGCAGGAACGCGTCCGGCAGTTCCTTCTCGTTGTTCGAGGTGATCATGATGATCGGGCGCTGCTTCGCCTTGATCGTCTCGCCGGTTTCGTAGACATGGAATTCCATGCGGTCGAGTTCGAGCAACAGGTCGTTCGGGAATTCGATGTCGGCCTTGTCGATTTCGTCGATCAGGAGGACCGGACGCTTCTCACTGGTGAACGCATCCCACAGCTTGCCGCGCTTGATGTAGTTCGAAATGTCGGAGACGCGCGGATCGCCGAGCTGGCTGTCGCGCAAGCGCGACACCGCGTCGTATTCGTAAAGGCCCTGCTGCGCCTTGGTGGTGGACTTGATGTGCCAGGTCAGCAGCGGCGCATCGAGCGCCTTGGCGACTTCTTCCGCCAGCACGGTCTTGCCGGTGCCGGGTTCGCCCTTCACCAGCAGCGGGCGCTCGAGCACGATCGCTGCGTTGACCGCGACCTTGAGGTCGTCGGTGGCGACATAGTTCTTGGTACCGGTAAATTTCATCGAAGTTTGCCTTGTTGAGTCTTGTTCGCTACGCGGAACACGAAAGAGTTCAAACAAGAAGCGACCGCTCCTGAAAGCGGCCGCTTCGAAAGCCGTTTAGTGCGTCACGCCCGCCGGATCAATGAGAGGATGACCAGCACGATGACGCCGCCGATGGCGGAGTTGATGATCGCGCTGATGATGCCGGTGCCGAGACGAATGCCGAGCTGCGGCAGCAGCCAGCCGGCGACCACTGCGCCGACGATGCCGATCACGATGTTGCCGAGCAGTCCGAAACCGCCGCCCTTCACGATCAGCCCGGCAAGCCAGCCTGCGATCGCGCCGACAATCAGCCAGACGATAATGGATTCAATGCCCATCAGCTAAACCCCATGTTTAAAACGCCAGTGACTCCCGTCCCCGAGAGTTTCGCGTCCCGGTCAACGCCGCGGATCGTCTCCGGCTGGAGTGGCCCGGATGGCGTCAAACAACAGTTTAAATGAAATGGCACACCGCGCCAGCGGGTGCTAGTGCTGTTTTTGAACGCAATCCTGCCTTGCGGGGCGGTTTTCGCCGTTCATGCAGGCAGACGGACAACCGATAACCTAGTAGTTTCATTGCTCTCATCCGATCACAGGGCGGCGGCCTGCACTTGACGGACGCGGCTGTGGAGGCGATCTAAACCCCATGTTCCTGCAATTCTTCACATCACTGCGCGACGCGCAGGTTCCGGTCACGCTGCGCGAATATCTGACGCTGATGGAGGCGCTCGACGCCAACCTCGCGGATCAGAGCGTGGAGCATTTCTATTATCTGTCGCGCGCCGCGCTGGTGAAGGACGAGCGCAACCTCGACAAGTTCGATCGCGTGTTCGGCACCGTGTTCAAGGGGCTGGAGAGCCTGCTCGACGCGATGGAGAAGGCGGAGATCCCTGCCGAGTGGCTGCGCAAGGCGGCGGAGAAATATCTCACCGAGGAAGAGAAGAAACAGATCGAGGCCATGGGCTGGGACAAGCTCATGGAGACGCTCAAGAAGCGTCTTGAAGAACAGAAGAAGCGCCACGAGGGCGGCAACAAGTGGATCGGCACCGGCGGCACGTCGCCTTTCGGGGCCGACGGCTACAATCCCGAAGGCATCCGCATCGGCCAGGAAAAGAACCGCAACTTCCGCGCGGTGAAGGTCTGGGACAAGCGCGAGTTCAAGGATCTCGACGGCAATGTCGAACTCGGCATCCGCAACATCAAGGTGGCGCTGCGCCGCTTGCGCAAGTTCGCGCGTACCGGCGCGCCGGACGAACTCGATCTCGATACCACCATCAAGGAAACCGCGAACCACGGTTATCTCGACGTGCATATGCGCCCCGAGCGGCGTAATGCGGTGAAGGTGCTGATCTTCTTCGACATCGGCGGTTCGATGGACGGCCACATCAAGCAGGTCGAGGAGCTGTTCTCGGCGGCGAAGACCGAGTTCAAGCACATGGAGTATTTCTACTTCCACAACTGCCTCTATGAAGGCGTGTGGAAGCAGAACAAGCGGCGCTTCTCGGATCGCACGCCGACCTGGGATATTCTTCACAAATATCCGCACGACTATAAGGTCGTGTTCGTCGGCGATGCGTCGATGTCGCCGTATGAGATCGTGGTGCCCGGCGGGTCTGTTGAACACGTCAACGAGGAGCCGGGCTCGGTCTGGCTCGAGCGCGTGACGCGCACCTATCCGCACGCGGTCTGGCTCAATCCCGTCGCGCGCAAGCACTGGGATTATTCGGAATCCACCACCATCATCCGCAAGCTGTTTTCCGAGCGCATGTTCCCGCTGACGCTGGAAGGCCTTGAAGGCGCGATGAAGGAATTGACGCGGTAGTCGCTTCCCCTTCGCCCCGCTTTTGCGGGGAGAGGGTTGGGGTGAGGGGCATCGCGCAACGGCGTAATGCTCATTGCCCCTCACCCGAAGACTTCGCTACGCTCAGTCTTCGACCTCTCCCCGTCAACGGGGAGAGGTGACGAACAACGCTTCGTAAAGGATACTCCATGCCCTCCACCATCACCCGCGGTTACAAGAAACTTCTCGACGAGGCCAACGCCCAGATCGAGACCATCAACGCGGCGGAAGCCGTCGAGCGTTTTCCGAAGGGCGGCGAGGGGCAGAGCGAAGTCGTGATCGTGGACCTGCGCGATCCGCGCGAGATCGAGCGTGAGGGCCGGATTCCCGGCGCGTTTCATTGTCCGCGCGGCATGCTGGAATTCTGGATCGATCCGGAAAGCCCTTACGCCAAGCCGATCTTCCAGGAAGACAGGAAGTTCGTGTTTCAGTGCGCGTCGGGCTGGCGTTCGGCACTCGCCGCGAAGACCGCGCAGGACATGGGCCTGTCGCCGGTGGCGCATCTCGGCGGCGGTTTCACCGCATGGCGCGAGGCCGGAGGGCCGGTTGAGAAGGTCGAGCCGAAGAAGAAGGATTGATCCGCGGCTTCATCGGCATCTCGAAGGCGATAGAACTCTCGAACGATAACCGGAGGAACGCGAATGCTGGCCTACGTTCTCCATCGGTATGGCGGGCCTGATGGCGCGAAGCTGCAGGACGTGCTCGCGTCTTCGCCCGCGCCTCGTGAAATTCTTGTGAAGGTTCGCGCCGCGGGGCTCAATCCCGTCGATTTCAAATTTCGCGAGGGAAAGCTTCGCGCGATTTACCGGCCTCAACTTCCTTTCGTGCTTGGAAACGAACTGGCGGGCGAAGTCACCGCCGTGGGCAAGGATGTCAAAGCGTTTCGTCCGGGCGACCGCATTTATGCGCGCCTCGGGAAGGAAGGCGGCGGCGCGTTCGCCGAACAGGCCTGCATCGACGAGGCTTACGCGGCGCATATCCCGCCGAATATCGATTTCGCCACGGCCGCGGCGGTCCCGCTGGCCGGACTGACCGCGCTGCAGGCGCTGCGGGACGAACTCAAGATCAAGCCGGGGCAGAACGTCTTTATCTCGGGCGGTGCAGGCGGTGTCGGCACCTTCGCGATCCAGATCGCCAAATGGCTTGGCACGCATGTGACGACCACGGCATCGAAGCGCGGCGAGGCATTGGTGCGCTCGCTCGGCTGCGACGACGTCATTGACTACACATCGCAGGACATCGCGGAGGCCGGGCGCAAATTCGATGCGGGATTCGATCTGATCGGCGGCGAGACGCTGGCGAAAACCTTTCAGATCATGAAGCCCGGCACCACGGTCGTTTCGGTGGGCGCACTGCCGGAGCCCGAGACGGCGATGAAGGATCTCGGCGGCCGGCGCTTTCTGGCATTCCTGTTCTGGATCATCAGCCTGAAGATCCGGCAGCAGGCCCGCGCCGCAAACGTCACCTATCGCTATCTGTTCATGCATCCGAGCGGAGCCGAATTGTCCGAACTCGGCTCATTGATCGAAAGCGGAAAGCTCAAGGTTATCCTCGATCGCACATTTCCATTTGCGCAGATTTCCGACGCTCTCGCCTATGTCGAGAGCGGCCGCGCGAAGGGCAAGGTCGTCGTCTCGATGGATGCCTGATGCACGTCACATCCCGAAATTTCATTCAGCAGGAATTAGCATCAGCATGACAACCGATCCTCTCGTTTCCACCGAATGGCTTGCCGCGCACCTGAACGATCCGCGCGTGAAAGTTCTCGACGCGACGTTCAAGATGCCCGGCGTGCTGCCGCTGCCGAAGGATGACTTCCTGCAGCAGCACATTCCCGGCGCGGTGTTCTTCGACGTCGATGCGGTGTCGGACCATTCAAACCCGTTGCCGCACATGTATCCGTCCGCCGATCAGTTCGGCCGCGACGTGGGCGCGCTCGGTATTTCCAGCGGCGATACGGTGGTGATCTATGACGCCGGTGGCTGGGTCGCAGGTCCGCGTGCGTGGTGGATGTTCCTGTCGTTCGGCCACGCCAATGTGCGCGTGCTCGATGGCGGGCTGAAGAAGTGGCTGGCGGAGGGACGCACGGTCGAGAGCGGCGAGGTAAAGCCGAAGCCTGCGGCGTTCAAGGCGGCGTTCGATGCGAAGCGCGTGCGCAGTATGCAGCAGTTGATCGGCAATCTGGAGAGCAGGGCGGAGCAGGTGATCGACGCGCGGCCGACGCCGCGTTTCGAGGGCACGGTGGCCGAGCCGCGCCCGGGTCTTCGTTCCGGGCATATTCCGGGCGCGCGCAGCGTGCCCTATGCGGGATTGTTCGATGCTGCGACCGGCACAATGAAGTCGCTGGACGCGTTGCGTGCAGCATTTACCGGCGCGGGCGTCGATCTCGCCAAACCGATCGTCACGAGTTGCGGTTCGGGTGTGTCGGCCGGCGTGCTGACGCTGGCGCTCTATCGCCTCGGCATTGCCGACACCGCGCTTTATGACGGCTCATGGTCGGAATGGGGCGAGCAGAGCGGCCCGCCGGTCGCCACCGGGCCGGCGTAAGCTCTACCCGCCGAACAGCGGGAAGGTCTGCTGTTGCTGCTGCAATTGCTGGGCGCGGGTGCGGGCTTCGGCGCGGGCGCGCGCTGCCTGACGGCGCAGCGCGATGGCGCGGGCGCTCGGCCGCCGCACTTTCTTCACCACAGGCCGTGGTTCAACGGCAGACGCCGTGGCTTCCGATGAGCGTTCGATCGACGTCACCGTTGAAAGCGGCTCCGTGGCTTCGGTGGGTGACGGGTTCGGCAGAGCAACGTCGATGGGTTTCAGTTCCGTCGTCTTCGGGTCCAATGGTCTGGATTCGGCAGATTTCGCGCTGACTGGTTCGACAACCTTGCTGTCCTGGACATCAGGGGTTCTGACGTCCGGCGCGTTGGCTTCCTTCGCCGGGACTTCCGGCTCCGCAGGAACAAGACTGACCTGCGCATTCGCGGTTGTCGCCGGATCGATAATGGGCGCGCTGGCGGTGGCCTCCTCGGTTGCCTTGTCCGGGGTGCCGCTGTCCTGAACGGCGGTGTCCTCGGCAGGCGGGGTGAGGGAGGCCTGCAGCGGCGGCTGGTATTCGGGCGTCGTGTCCCGGCGCAGCGTCTCCGGCAGCGGCTTGGTCCCCCCGGGCGGCTCGATCCGCAGCATCGCCAGCACCGGCGTGGTCTCGAGCCGTGGCACCTGCGGTGTGAAGGGCGTCAGCACCGGCTGCTGCGCCAGCCGCCATGCCGGCAGGCTGGCGAACTCTTCGTGCGCGGCGCGCAACAGGGCTGCCGCTCCGAGGCCGAAAACCAGAATGGAAATCGCCAGAATGGTTGTCGCGAACAGGATGCGGAGGCCGGGTAGCATGTCGTGGTGTCCTGCCCTCGGTAGGCCGGGAAAGGGGCGCGATGCGTGGGTCGAAGGCCACGAATCAAGGCCTTTTCAAAGGATACCGCAGGCCGCGAAATTGCCCGAAAAAAGTTCGGAGAGAGCTGGGGATGCCGCGACATTGCCCGGAACCTGTTGCATGACTGCAATCTCGCGAAAAAGTCAGCGATTTCCGGGCGCTTTTTTCGCCGAATGTCTTGAATGCGCCGCTATCCTGAGTGATCTGGCGTTAACAGTACGGTGGCGGGTTCGCGCTATATAAGGGGCATGATGTTCAATCGCCTTTCCAGACTTTCTGTCCGGTCCTTCGTGGCCGGTTTTGCGGTGTCCACGGCTGGCCTGATGGGCGCATCAGCCGCGCTCGCCCAGTCCTATCCGCCGCCTCCGGGTTATTCGCAGCCGGTGCAGCCCGCGCCCTATGGCGCGGACGACCGCGGGGCTCCGGACTTTGACCGGCTCGACGGCGATGACCGGGGTACCGCCCTGTCGCCTCCGGGCTATCAGCAGCAGCCGAACTACCAGCAGCAGCCTGCTCCGCAGCAGCAGAGCTATCAGCCGGGCCTCGACCCGCGCGGTCCGGTGATGTCGCCGGACGATCCGCGCTATGGCCGCCCGACCATTTATTCCGACCGTGGCCCCGCGCCGGTTTCCGGCGAGCGCGGCCCGATGCAGCTTTATCCGGATCAGGCCCCGCTGCCGCCGCAGGCGAGTGACGGTGCGATGCGTCCGCCCGGTGCCGTCGATGGCGCCGCGACCGGCGCTGTTCAGCAGGGAACGGCCATGGGCGCCAACGGCCGCTCGGTGATGGCGGCCCTGCCGCCGGAAGAGCAGCCGGAAACCGGCCCGCGCAAGGAACTGCCCGAGCGCCTGCGCCGTCAGGAAGTGAACTACCAGACCAAGGAGCCGGCGGGCACGATCATTGTCGATACCCCGAACACGCAGCTCTATTACATTCTCGGCAATGGCCGCGCGATCCGTTACGGCGTGCGCGTCGGCCGCGATGGCTTCACCTGGACCGGCGTGCAGAAGATCACCCGCAAGGCGGAGTGGCCGGACTGGCATCCGCCGACGGAAATGATCGAGCGCCAGCCTTACCTGCCGCGCTTCATGGCGGGCGGCGACGGCAATCCGCTCGGTGCGCGCGCGATGTATCTCGGCTCGACCGTGTACCGCATCCACGGCACCAACCAGCCGTCGACCATCGGCCAGTTCGTCTCGTCCGGCTGCATCGGCATGCTCAATGAAGACGTGACCGACCTGTTCGAGCGCACCAAGGTCGGCACCCGTGTTGTGGTGCTGCCGGGCGGCAAGCCGCCCGCGCCTCCGGTGACGGCATCCGCGCAGCCGCAGCCGTATCAGGCTGGACCTGCGCCTGCCCCGATGGCGAACGGCGCTGCGCCGCAGCCGCGTCCCGCCGGCTCGATGGGTGTGGCCAATCAGGGACCGACGGTCGTTCCGCCGATGCCTGCGCCGGTCACGATCCGCTAAGCACGCGTTACATTTGAATTGAAAAGCCCGGCAATTTTGCCGGGCTTTTTGTTTGCGATGTGTCTTTCAACGAGTCGTCCCGGCGAAAGCCGGGACCCATCATCCCTGTCAGTGTAAGCTCGCAAAGAGGCGTCCGACGATCCATCCTCAATTGATAAAATGGTGGTTATGGGTCCCGGCTTTCGCCGGGACGACGACAGGAGCGGTTGTCTTGCCTACGTCGTCACGCGCAGCGAACCTGGCGTTTTGCCGTAGCGCGCGCGGAATGCGCGATAGAATGTCGACAGGTCGGAAAACCCGCACTTGAATGCGATGTCCGCGACCGGACCGGTCGCCCCGCTTTTCAGCATGCCGAAGGCCGCTTCCAGCCGCATGGTCATCAGTTCTTCGCTGAAGGTCGTGCCGTTCTGCCCGAGGACATGCTGGACCGACCGCGCCGACATACCGAGCCGTTCGCCGACCGCTCCCGGTTTGAGATCGGGAATGCGATAGCTGCGTGCGATCTGCTTGCGAATGTCTGCAACGCGCGTGTCGGGTTTTGCGGTCTGCTGCTTCGCAGGCTGCGAGCCCTGGATTTGCAGAATGGTGCTGACCAGATGGGCGATGTATTCGCCCGATGCGGCTTCCAGCGGCTGATCGAAATCATCGTCTGCGCCGAGCAACTGCTCGACATTGTGGCTGAGCAGGAGTTGCGCCGTCCTGTGCGTTTTCAGGCGCGTGGCGGAAAACAGTTCTAGCATGCGCCCCGGCTGCTGCAGGATCTCGCGCGGCAGCAGGATCACATGCGAGTGGCCGCTCTGCGGTGTCGCGCATTCGCTCGGCATGTCCATCGCCAACACTGTCATCTCACCGCGCTTCAGATCGATCCTGCGGTCGAACTGACGGACGCTCATCGGCGTTTCGCCGCGGTTGATCAGGATCATGATGCGATCGTCATTGTCCTGACGCAGCTTGGCTTCGGAGCGCAGCACATTCACCGCGCCGTCGGCGACGGTCTTCGCGGAGCCGAGCTGAATCCTGCCGAGCTGCAGGACCGACACCTCGCCATGAAACTTCCGGCTGGTGACGATCCCCATTTCGAACGACGAGCCGATGGCATCCATGGACTCCGTCCAGAGCTTCGCGCGCATGCGCGCGGGAAGGGCGGACGGGAGCTGATCCGACGTGAAATGAAATTTGGGCATGCAATGAATGTCTTCCAATTCCGGCAGTTGAATATGGCGTCCGGTGCAAAGCCTTTGCGCCATATGCAAGGACGGCGCGCAGGCATTCAATGATGATTGCAAGCGGTGTGGCAAGTGTTGTGTGGGGTGCTGCGCTTTTCATTACGGGTGATGGCTGTCACCCGTCGAAAATTTTTGGGGCTGTTGATGAAGACATTTTTGATTGCCGCCGCTGCGGTGCTTGGCGCAACCGCGGTGCACGCTGCTGACATTTCCGCACGGCCCATCACGAAAGCGCCGCCGCTTTCTCCCGCGTATAACTGGACCGGCTTCTATGCGGGCGTGAATGTGGGCTACGGCTTCGGCGATCAGACAGCCAGCTTTGTTGGCGGCGATCCGCTGATCCGGGCGCTCACGGCAGGCACCGGATTCGGCACCGGCACTCCTGTTCCTCCGGCGTCCTACGATCTCAAGGGCATCACCGGCGGCGTGCAGCTTGGCTACAACGCCCAGATTGCGCCGCAGTGGGTGGCTGGCATCGAAGCCGATTTCAACGGACTGGATTTCAACAACACTGCGTCGTCCGCCTTTGGTTTCGGAATTATCGCTGCGGGCAATACCCTTGTCGCGACCCAGAAGGCCGACTGGTTCGGCACGCTGCGTGGACGCATCGGCTGGCTGCCGACGGATACGCTGCTGGTTTACGGCACCGGCGGTCTCGCCTACGGGCAGGTCAAGGAAACACTGGTGTTCAATCAGAATGGATTGAGCGGCGGCGACGGTCAGGGATTCGGTTATCAATGTAACGGAACGGGTGCGAACTGTATGGTCGGATCGTCGTCCAGAATTGGCGTCGGCTACACCGTGGGCGCCGGACTGGAATACGCCATCTCGCGAAACTTCACGCTCAGGGCTGAATATCTCTACGTGAACCTCGGATCGACGAGCGCGCGTGCGTTTACGGTCGTGCCAAGGGCAGGCGGCTTTGCGCCAGCGTCATTCGTGGCCGATTTCGGCGATTTCGATTTTAACCTGGTGCGCGCGGGCGTGAACTACAGGTTCTAGTCCCGGCTCTCTGTCCTCAATCGAAAAGCCCGGCCGCCGCACTCTGCGCAGCCGGGCTTTTTTGCCCTGCGTCATGCAACTTTTCGGTCTGTGCGATATTGGTCCGGTCGCAACAACCGGGGAGATCCGCATGGCCGGGAACAAAGCACCCAAGAACATGGTCTGCATCTGGTATGACAAGGATGCCGAAGCCGCCGCGCGCTTTTACACCAGCGTTTTTCCGGACAGTTCCATCACTGCCATTCATCTTGCCCCCAGCGATTATCCATCCGGCAAGGCAGGCGACGTCATCACCGTCGAGTTCATTGTCGCGGGAATCCCCTGCATCGGCCTGAACGGCGGGCCGGTGTTTCAGCACAACGAGGCATTCTCGTTCCAGATCGCGACCGACAGTCAGGAAGAGACCGACCGCTACTGGAACGCCATCGTCGGCAACGACGGGCAGGAGAGCGAGTGCGGCTGGTGCAAGGACAGGTGGGGCATTTCGTGGCAGATCACGCCGCGCGTGCTCACCGAAGCGCTGGCCGTGGGCGGTGCTGAGGCCAAGCGCGCGTTCGAGGCGATGATGACCATGAAGAAGATCGATGTCGCGACAATCGAGAAGGCGCGGCGGGGGTGAAGTTTTCCTACTCGTCATTGCGAGGAGCGATAGCGACGAAGCAATCCAGTTTTTGAAGATGGATTGCTTCGCTTCGCTCGCAATGACGGCGTGGAGTCCTCATCCTGAGGAGCGGCCATTTGGCCGCGTCTCGAAGGGTGAGGATGTGCGATGCCCCCATGGTTCGAGACGCGCGAAGACGCGCTCCTCACCATGAGGATCGGTTTTGGTGACGCATCTACCCCATCACCCGCACTGGCGCGCCCTTGAGCCACGCCGCGATGTCCTCGACCATATCGCCGTAATATTTGCGGTAGTTGTTCTCAGTGACGTAGCCGAGATGCGGCGTCAGCACGACATTGTCGAGCCTGCGCAGCGGATGATCGAGCGGCAACGGCTCCACTGAAAACGTATCGAGGCCCGCACCGGCGATCGCCTTGCGCTGGAGCGCGTCGAGCAGCGCGGCTTCATCAACGATAGGGCCGCGTGCGGTGTTGACGAGATAACTCGTCGGTTTCATGCGCGCGAGATCGTCGCGCGTGATCAAGCCGCGTGTGCGCTTGCTCAGGATGACGTGAACGGTCACGATGTCAGCGGTGGCGAATAGTTCGTCCTTCGTGGCGTAGGTCACGCCCGCGGCGGCGCAGGCCTCTGGCGTCAGGTTCTGGCTCCAGGCGATCACGTTCATGCCGAGCGCCTTCGCGATGGTCGCGACCTTCGTGCCCAGCTTGCCAAGGCCGACCACGCCGAGGGTCATGCCCTCGACATCCCGCCCCATGGTGGTCTGCCAGAGTTCGCCCGCATGCATGCGCGCATTCTCGAAGCCGATTTTTCGCGTCAGTTCCAGCATCAGGCCGATGGCGAGCCCTGCCGTGGCATTGCCGACGCCGCCGGTGCCGCACACCGTGATGCCGCGCTCTTTCGCGGCCTCAAGGTCGAACGCGGCATTGCGCATGCCCGATGTCAGAAGCAGTTTCAGTTTCGGCAGGGCGGTCAAAACCTCGGGCGGAAACGGCGTCCGCTCGCGCATGGCGCAGACGATCTCGAAGTCCTGCAAGGCACGCACCGCTTCAGCCTGCGAGGCGAACGGCTTGTCGAATACCGTGGTCTCGACGCTGTCCTTCAGCGACGACCAGTCGGCGAATTGCAGGGCGACGTTCTGGTAGTCATCGAGAATGGCGGCGCGCAGAGGCATTTTGTTTTTCCGTTTTGATCTGGCGGGGGTGTCGTTCTCCCTCTTCCCGTTGGCGGGGAGAGGGTTGGGGTGAGGCGCGCGTTTGCAATTTGCCCCTCACCCGGATCGTTTCACGATCCGGCCTCTCCCCGCAAGCGGGGAGAGGTGAAGAACCGAACACGTCATTGCGAGGCGATGAAGCAGCACGACATAAAAAAAGCGTCCCGGCTTTCACCGGGACGCTTCGCTGCCGGATGGTCAGCCTGTCACACGATGCCGAGCGCGCGCATCGCTTCCGCCACGCGGATGAAGCCTGCCACGTTGGCGCCGAGCACGTAGTTGCCCGGTGCGCCGTAGGTATCCGCCATCTCCGCGCAGCGATCGTGGATGCCGTGCATGATGGTGGCGAGCCGCGCCTCGGTGGCTTCGAACGTCCAGGAATCGCGCGAGGCGTTCTGCTGCATTTCAAGCGCGCTGGTGGCGACGCCGCCGGCGTTGGCGGCCTTGCCCGGCGCGAACAGGATGCCCGCGTCGAGGAAGGTGCGCACGGCTTCAGGCGTGGACGGCATGTTGGCGCCTTCACCCACGGCGACGAGGCCGTTCTTCACCAGAGTGCGCGCATCCTGCCCGTTGAGTTCGTTCTGCGTCGCCGACGGCATGGCGACGTCCGCAGGCACATCCCAGATGCGCCCTTCCGGCACGAACCTGGCTCCGTTGCCGCGCGCTTTGGCGTAGTCGGACACGCGGCCGCGCCGCTGTTCCTTGATCTCCTTGAGAAGCGTGAGATCGATCCCGGCTTCGTCGACGACATAGCCCGCGGAATCCGAACATGCGATCACGCGGCCGCCGAGTTCGGTGACCTTCTCGATGGTATAGACGGCGACGTTGCCGGCGCCCGACACAATCACCTTCTTGCCGTCGAAGCCCTGCTTGCGGGTCTGCAGCATGCGCTCGACGAAATAGACCGCGCCGTAGCCGGTGGCTTCGGTACGGACCTGCGAGCCACCCCAGGCGAGGCCCTTGCCGGTGAGCACACCGGATTCGTAGCGGTTGGTGATGCGCTTATACTGGCCGAACATGTAGCCGATCTCGCGCTGGCCGACACCGATGTCGCCTGCCGGCACGTCGGTGTATTCGCCGAGATGACGATAGAGTTCGGTCACGAAGGACTGGCAGAAGCGCATGATCTCGCCGCTGGAGCGGCCCTTCGGATCGAAGTCCGAGCCGCCCTTGCCGCCGCCGATCGGCATGCCGGTCAGCGCGTTCTTGAAGGTCTGCTCGAAGCCGAGGAACTTGATGGTTCCAAGATAGACGGTCGGATGGAAACGGATGCCGCCCTTGAACGGGCCGAGCGCCGAATTGAACTGCACGCGGAAGCCGCGGTTGATCTGGACGTTGCCCTTGTCGTCGACCCACGGGACGCGGAAAATGATCTGGCGTTCGGGTTCGCAGATGCGCTCGATCAGCGCGTCTTCCGCATAGTGCGGATGTTTGGCGACAACGGCGCCAAGACTGTCGAGCACTTCACGTACGGCTTGGTGGAATTCTTCTTCACCCGGATTGCGGCGAAGCACATCAGCGAAAATCGGCTGAAGTTTCTCATCGAGCATTTAATCTTACACCTCATTATTTCTGGCACGACAACGCGCAACCGCAGGCGAAGAGGGGCTCTCTTCGCCTGCGGTTGAAAGCTGTCGTTGCGCCCGGCGCGCGGAACGGTGGTAGGTGCCTATTAAATGGGCGTCAATCGGCCATCATGGGGAGACGGCTGCGCGCTCACTGAAAGAGGTCTTGAGAGGTATCAGGCTGCAGCAGGCGTGAGGATGTCGCTGATTTGCACGCTATGCCGTTCGGACAGCGGCCGTCCGGATCAGCGATGCTGCCTGCTCTTCTTCGCGCAGGCCGGACCCGGCCCGCGCATATAGTGCTGTTCCGGATGATAAGGATTGAAAGCCGCCTTGAGGAAGGTGCGCCAGAAGTCGGCGATCTCCGCGAGCATGCGCCGGGGAGAATGCGCCGGAAGCGGCGCGGGGAGATCCGCGATGTGGGCGGTGATCGGAGTGCTCTGCGTCGTCATGGCTCGTACTCGACGATCCGTAACCGTGATTCTTGACGGCTGAATATCAGTCGCGATCCGCATCCGTGCGGTTCGAAAAGGGAGCCTTGCGCGGATTCGATTAAAAAGCCGTTTTCGGCACGGCAACGGCCTCAGAACGCTGGAAAATTCTCGGCACAGCCTTTCCAAAACCCTACCTTTGGAGGGGGCGCCGGTTGCCCTTTGCGGTTCCCGCCGCTACATCAGCATTCAGCAAATTCTCCCCGCAAAACGCAGGTTTCCCGGAACCGTCAAAGCATCACTGAGGCTTTTAAGAATCATGGCTCGCCAGTTCGTCTACTTCATGCAGGGTCTGACCAAGGCCTATCCGACCCGCAAGGTGCTGGATAACGTCCATCTGTCGTTCTACCCGGACGCCAAGATCGGCGTGCTCGGCGTCAACGGCGCGGGTAAATCGACCCTGCTCAAGATCATGGCCGGCATCGACAAGGACTATAGCGGCGAAGCCTGGGTCGCCGAGGGCGCGCGCGTCGGCTATCTCGAACAGGAACCGCAACTGGACGCGACCAAGACCGTTCGTGAAAACGTCATGGAAGGCGTCGCCAAGCAGAAGGCGATCCTCGACCGCTACAACGACCTCGCGGTGAACTATTCCGACGAAACCGCCGACGAGATGACGAAACTGCAGGACGAGATCGAGGCGCAGGGCCTGTGGGATCTCGACAGCAAGGTCGATCAGGCGATGGACGCGCTGCGCTGCCCGCCGGACGATGCCGATGTCACCAAGCTGTCAGGCGGCGAGCGCCGCCGCGTCGCGCTGTGCAAGCTGCTGCTCGACCAGCCGGACCTGTTGCTGCTCGACGAACCGACCAACCATCTCGACGCCGAAAGCGTGTCGTGGCTGGAAGGCCATCTGCGCAACTATCCGGGCGCGATCCTGATCGTCACCCACGATCGCTACTTCCTCGACAACGTCACGAGCTGGATTCTCGAACTCGATCGCGGCCGCGGCATTCCCTACGAGGGCAACTACTCGTCGTGGCTTGTTCAAAAGCAAAAGCGCCTCGAGCAGGAAGGCCGCGAGGACGCCGCGCACCAGAAGACCCTGGCACGCGAGCAGGAGTGGATCGCCTCGTCGCCCAAGGCGCGGCAGGCGAAATCCAAGGCGCGCTACCAGCGCTATGACGAGTTGCTCGCCAAGGCCAGCGAGAAGCAGACCCAGACCGCGCAGATCATCATTCCCGTGGCGGAGCGCCTTGGCGCCAACGTCGTCGATTTCGACAGCCTGTCGAAGTCGTTCGGCGAGCGCCTGTTGATCGACGACCTGACGTTCAAGTTGCCGCCGGGCGGCATCGTCGGCGTCATCGGCGCCAACGGCGCCGGCAAGACCACGCTGTTCCGCATGATCACCGGACAGGAGAAGCCCGACGCCGGCAACATCACCGTCGGCGAGACGGTGCATCTCGGTTACGTCGATCAGTCGCGCGACGCGCTCGACGGATCGAAGACGGTGTGGGAGGAAATCTCCGGCGGCACCGATCAGATCCTGCTCGGCAAGAAGGAAGTGAACTCGCGCGGCTATTGCTCGGCGTTCAACTTCAAGGGCGCGGACCAGCAGAAGAAGGTCGGCGCGCTGTCGGGCGGTGAACGCAACCGCGTGCATCTCGCCAAGATGCTCAAGTCCGGCGCCAACGTCCTGCTGCTCGACGAACCGACCAACGACCTCGACGTCGATACGCTCCGCGCGCTCGAAGAAGCGCTTGAGGATTTCGCCGGCTGCGCCGTCATCATCAGCCATGATCGCTGGTTCCTCGACCGTATCGCGACGCACATCCTCGCCTTTGAAGGCGACAGCCATGTCGAATGGTTCGAGGGCAACTTCCAGGATTACGAGAAGGACAAGATGCGCCGTCTCGGCCAGGACTCGGTGATCCCGCATCGCGTAAAATACAAGAAACTGACGCGTTGAACGCACCGCTCGACAGCAGCATGAATGCGCAGGAGCGTGCGCTCCTCGCCATGGATGTCGCCTGGGTCCAGTGGCGCTCGGAGTTTCGCCAGAAGCTTTTCGCGGATGGCGTTCTCGAGCGGCCCGTGCGTAGCATTTTCGAAGCCGACATGATTTTCAGCATCGTGGCGCATCATGCGTTGCTTGGACGTCCGGTCACGCTCAAGGAGCTTGCAACCTATTTCGGCATGATCGCGACCGAGGCGACAGTGTCGCGCCATATCGACGATATGGAGCAGAGCGGGCTTGTGGAGCGACGCCTCGATGCGAACGATCGCCGCCGCATGTTCCTGGCGCCGACGCGGCGGCTCGAAGGTCTTGGTCATGAATTCCAGCAGGCGCGGCTGCGCATCATGCGGGAGAACGGCTTTGTCTGGAACGGCGGGGGCTGACGGCAGATGAATCGCGACAAGCCACTGACATCTGAAGAGATCGGCGCAGCACCTCCGGTGCCGCTCTATCATTCCGAAAGCACGCTTGATGAGCAGGAGCGCGCCGCGCTCGGCATCGACATCGCCTACGTGCAGTGGCGCGCGGAGTTCCGCCGCACGGTGGTTGCGTCCGGCGTGCTGAACCGGCCGTGGCGCAGCGTGTTCGAGGCCGACATGATTTTCACCATCGTCGCGCATCGCTGGCTGGCCGGGCGGCCGATCACGCACAAGGAACTGGCGACCTATTTCGAACTGTTCGCCACCGAGGCGACGGTGTCGCGCCATGTCGATGACATGGAGGAGGGCGGCATGATCGTGCGTCAGACCGATCCCGGCGATCGCCGCCGCACATTTCTGCTGCCGACCAAGCGCCTCGAAGCCATCGGACATGAATATCTGCGGATGAAAATCCGCATTATGCGCGATCATGGCTTTGTCTGGGCAGGCGCAGCCGCAACTGACAGCAAAACTGCAAGCGATCCTGCGTGAACATGCGGGGCTGTGCGGATAAGGAGTGATCTTTCCAAAAAAGGGGAAGGATCATGGAGCTACGTTTCTTTGCGTTTGCACTGACGCTTCTGTTGCTGATACCGGGAACGGTTCTGTCGGAAGAAACGACCCGTCAATCCAAGGTACGGGCGGTGCAGCGTGCGGCTCAACAGCAGCAGGCGGCGGAGCGCGCGCAGCGCTGCGCGGACGCGGTAAGCAACGCGCAGGGTGCCGAGGTTGGAACGTCCGTCCTGTCCGGTGCCATCGGCCTCCTGCCATTCGGCAGCGCCGCTTCGAGCGTGGCCGCGAATGTCGGCACGGCGGCGGCGGGTGAAATCGTGCGCCAGAAGGCGGCGGCTGCGGTTCAGGGAAATTGCGGCGGTTAACCAACCGTCATCTGGCCATCGTATATCGGCTGACGTAAAAGGGCGCTCCGGAATACGCGCGAGCGTTTTGGAGCGTCACGATGTCCGACTGGGATGCGCAGCAATATCTGAAATTCGAAGATGAACGCACCCGCGGCGCGCGCGATCTCCTGGCGCAGATTCCCGTTCAGGATGCGCGGGGCGTGGTCGATATCGGCTGCGGCCCCGGCAATTCCACCGAATTGCTGGCCCGGCGTTGGCCGCAGGCCAAAATCACCGGCATCGATACCTCGGCGGACATGCTGCGTCAGGCCCGTGAGCGGTTGCCGCAGCATACGTTCATCGAGGCGAACATCTCGCACTGGGCGCCGCCTGCCGGCACCGATGTGCTGTTTGCCAACGCCATCTTTCAGTGGGTGCCGGATCACTTGACCCAGCTCAAGCGCCTCACCAAGACGCTGCAGCAGGGCGGCGTGCTCGCGGTGCAGATGCCGGACAATATGGACGAGCCAACGCATGTCATGATGCGCGAGGTCGCGCGCCTGCCGAAGTTCCAGGCCCAGCTTGCGCATGCAGTGGAAGCGCGGGGCAATCTGCCGGTGCCGGGTGCGTATTACGATGCGCTGCGTCCGCTCTGCAGCCACATCGACATCTGGCACACCGTCTATAATCATGTGATGGACGATGCCGCCGCCATCGTCGAATGGGTGAAGGGCACCGGCTTGCGCCCGTTTCTCGATCCGCTCGATTTCCCCGAGCGCAAGGAATTCCTCGAAGCCTACAAGGCGCTCATCGCCGCCGCCTATCTGCCGCAGGAAGACGGCAAGGTGCTGCTGCGGTTTCCGCGGTTGTTCATGGTGCTGGTGAAGTAAAAGACGGCCTGCGGCCCAGTCCCACAAATCTGACGTGATGATGTCGGATCAAAAAATGCGCTGCGGTGAATGGCCGCTGCAGCGCCGCTCGACAGAATCGGACATTCTCCCTAGCTGAGTACCGCCTTTAGACCCGCCAGCCGGAGCTGTCCTGTATGTCCCTGACCCCCGAAACACCCCTCCCGGCGCGCGGCGACACCTCGCTGCGCCCGATCCCGATGCTGATCTTCGGATCACGCTGGCTGCAGTTGCCGCTGTATGTCGGTCTGATCGTCGCCCAGGGCGTCTATGTCGTTCTCTTCCTGAAAGAACTCTGGCACCTCATCGCGCATTCGTTCGACTTCTCCGAGCAGCAGATCATGCTGGTGGTGCTCGGCCTGATCGACGTGGTGATGATCTCCAACCTGCTGGTGATGGTGATCGTCGGCGGCTACGAGACCTTTGTGTCGCGTCTGCATCTGAAGGGTCATCCCGACGAGCCGGAATGGCTGAGCCACGTCAATGCCAGCGTGCTGAAGATCAAGCTCGCCATGGCGATCATCGGCATCTCCTCGATCCACCTGCTGCGGACATTCATCGAAGCCGGTAACCTCGGCGGCGCGGGCCGCACCACCAACTATACCGAAGCCGGCGTGATGTGGCAGACCATCATCCATGGCATGTTCATCCTGTCAGCCATCGGCATCGCCTTTGTTGATCGGCTCTCAAACGGTCCGGTGATCGAGGACGGTACAAACGGGCACAAGAACGGGCACGGCAAGCATTGATGTAGCCACGCGAAAGCCGTCATTGCGAGCGAAGCGAAGCAATCCACTCTTGGAGACCATCCGGATGAGATGCTGGATTGCTTCGTCGCAAATGCTCCTCGCAATGACGGTTGTGTTGTTGTTTGCGCCATCGCCTTCGCGGGCCGCCGATGCAGGCTTCATCAGCTTCATCGCATCGCTCTGGCCCGAAGCGCAGAAGGCCGGTATCTCGCGCGCGACGTTCGATACGCAGACGCGCGGGCTTGAGCCCGATTACAAGCTGCCGGATCTGCTGCTGCCGGGGCGTCCCTCCACCGGCGCGCCGTCGCAGGCCGAATTCGTGCAGGTGCCTGCGGACTATGTGAAGGAAACGAGCATCGCGCGGCTCGCCGCCCATGGCCGCACCCTGATGCAGCAGCACGCGGCAACTCTGAAAGCCATCGAGCAGCGCTTCGGCGTGCCGGGCACGATCATCCTCGCCATCTGGGGCCGCGAGACGGATTACGGCCGTTACGCGCTGCCTTATGACGGGCTGCGTGTGCTGGCGACGCAGGCCTATGTCGGTCGCCGCAAGGATCAGTATCGCGGCGAGTTCATCGAAGCGTTGAGGCTGATCCAGAACGGCGACGTCACGCGCAAGGGTCTGCGCACCTCATGGGGCGGCGCGACCGGGCTGACGCAATTCCTGCCGTCGGAACTCTCGAAACATGGCGTCGATTTCGACGGCGACGGCCATATCAACATCTGGACCTCGGTGCCGGATGCACTGGCCTCCGCCGCGCAACAGCTCAAGAACAAGGGCTGGGTGCCGGGCCTGCGCTGGGCCTATGAGGTGCGGGCGCCGCGCGGCGCGGACTGTACCCAAGGTGTGCCGGAAGTAACGAAACCGATCTCGCAATGGCTGCGCGAAGGCTTTGTGCCGGTGCGCGGCCTGCGCCTTTCCGCCGCCGAGCAGGCGCAGGAGGCCTCGCTGCTGCAACCGGAAGGAATCTACGGGCCATCGTTCCTGACCACGAAGAATTACTTCGTGATCAAGGAATACAATTTCTCGGACCTCTATGTGCTGTTCGTCGGCCATCTCGCGGACCGCATGGCGAATGGCCAGCCGTTCGCGACGCCATGGGCGGCATCGACGCAGCTCCGCAGCGCGGATGTCGAGGCGATGCAGAAGCATCTGACACGCCTTGGCCTGTATTCGTCGAAGCTCGATGGCAAGGCGGGGATGCAGACCCGCGCCGCGCTCGGGGCCTATCAGAAGAAGGCCGGCTTGAATGTGGACTGTTGGCCGAGCGCGGATGTGCTGCGCGCCATGAGCGCGGGCAAGTAGTCTCCGCGTCGTCCCGGCGAAGGCCGGGACCCATCGTCCCTGTCGAAGTAATCTGCAACGGCGTTTTCAGCCATCTCGCCCGAGCCGATGAACCGGTGGTTATGGGTCCCGGCCTTCGCCGGGACGACCACATTTCTGCAGTGCTTTTCAAAAACAAAAACCCGGCCGCGAGGCCGGGTTTTGAAACTCATGTCTCGCGAAGATCGCGAGAACTGTTCAGATCAATCGCAAACCTGAACGCGGCGGACGCGCCAGCCGTAACCGTCCCAGAAGCGCTCGCGCACGAGGCGGCAGGCGGGCTCTTCGACATAGACCGGGCCGGGAGCGTAGCCATAGCCGTAAGCCGGGCGGCTGGAGGCGATTGCGCCGCCGATCAGGGCGCCGCCGATCAGGCCACCGGCAACGCCGGCAGCGATACGGCCGCCGTCAGCCTTGGCGGCAGGCATCGCGGTTGCGAGCGAACCAGCGACGGTGGCGACCGCGAGGAACGCTGAAAGAACCTTCTTCATGTTGTCTCTCCTCAGAACACGCCAAAGCCTGGCGCAAGGCGATTGGTCTGCAAGGGTCCAATGACGGTACTCTAATAGCCCGATTTGGCCCCTGTTTGAAAGGTCCGGCGTTCCTGCCGCCGAGCCTTCAGCGAATGTCCCCACGCAAATATAGCGGGATTCTGGCGTTTCACCTTACCAAAAAACGCCCCGGACGGGCATTTTGCCATCCGGAGCGTTACTTTTCTTCCAAGCTGTGGCGGCTAAAAAATGGCTGCCGTTAGGACTTTGCGTTAATCGCAAACCTGAACGCGGCGGACGCGCCAGCCGTAGCCGTCCCAGAACCGTTCGCGGCGCAGATAGCACCCGCCGCCGTAATAGGCCGGAGCCGCGCCGTAGTAGCCATAGCCGGGACCGTAATAGCCGCCGCTGTTGGCGATCGCGCCGCCGATGATGGCGCCGCCCAGAAGGCCGAGGCCGACGCCGGCTGCGACGCGTCCGCCGCGCGCTTCGGCCGGTGCCGGGGCTGCAAGGGATGTGACTGCGAGCGTGGCGGCTGTGGCTGCCGCCAGAATGATCTTCTTCATGGCTTCCACCTTTCTGTGTGACCCATCGGATAACGGATCCCGGGGGTGAAAGTTGCATATCCGCGTTGAACCGGGCCTGA
Organism: Afipia sp.; assembly: GCA_024508675.1. Classification (GTDB taxonomy): domain Bacteria; phylum Pseudomonadota; class Alphaproteobacteria; order Rhizobiales; family Xanthobacteraceae; genus Afipia. Next base: position 895,602 of record JANINQ010000021.1, on the reverse strand, counting down.
ATGGCGCGGCCGGATTCCTGCCATGATCCGCACAACGAAAACGGCGCCTCGCGATGCGAAGCGCCGTTTGAATTTTCAGGTTACGCGGACAGTCCGCGCAGAAGATTTGGGATCAGAACAGCGAAGCGTACTGCTGCAGGCCGGCCTGCTGCACGAGGCCCATCGCGGTGCGCTTCTGATCGTCGTCGAGACGCGAGAACAGCGCGGAGGCGGCCGGAGCGAAGCGGCGCACGGCGGCCTCGTTCACTTCGGGCTCGCGGGCGAGCGCACGCAGGGCGCTGGCGACGGCGGGCCAATACTTGACCTGCTCGGCCTTCAGCTTGAGCGCAGCGCGATAGCGCATGATGGCGACTTCGCTCATTGCCGACTGGAACATGGACAGCTTCTTCTTCGGCGCGGCGGCAACAGATTCAGTGCCGAGGGATGCCGTGACATCCTGAGCGCGGGCCGGAGCAGTGGCAGAAATTGCCAACACGGCAACAACAGACGCAATCGCGATTGGCAATTTTCGCATTTGTCTCACTTCGATGTGTGGAATGATGGGCGCGACGTACGGGCCATATGTGACCAAAATGCGATGCGTTGGGTTAATAAATCAGGAAAATCAGGCGCAACGTGTTGTTAAGGTTTAGCGGCCGGATTTGTTCCGTAAAAACAAGGCTGTTTTTGCCGCCGTAACATTCGCTCATCAAAGGTGAAGCGGGTTCCCGTGGTTAATGACGGAACCTCGCAGCACGGATTCATGCGGAAATGCGGGATAATTCAGGCCTGCGCGATTCGATGCAGTTTAGTTCAACGCGCCGCGCCGATGGTTTCAGCGAACAATTCCAGCGCGCGAAGCGCGAACGCACGCATGTTGGCGACGCGATCATCGCTGCCGGTCTCGAGCGTGATCACGCGCGTCTGCGGTCCTGCGACCGCCATGCATGAATGCCCGGCAGCGTCGCCGTAGCGATTGCCCAATGGTCCTGTCGCGCCGGTTTCGCTGAGGCCCCATGTGGTGTTGAGAAGGTCGCGTGCGCGGTTCGCGAGCAGGGTCGCATAAGGCTCGGTCGCGCCGCGATTGCCGATGGCTTCCATTTCTTCCCTGGTGATGTTCACCAACGCAGCGCGCGCACGCGGCGTATAGATTACGCCGCCGCCGCGATAGTAGGCCGATGCGCCGGGCACCGCGAGCAGCGCCGCCGAGATCAGGCCGCCGGTGGAAGACTCCGCGACCGCAATGGTTTCCTTGCGTGCGATCAGGGACGCGGCGATTTTTTCCGCGAGGGGAAGCAGGGTCTGCATGGGATATTCCACGATGACGTTGTTAGGGGCCGTCATTGCGAGAAGCGCAACGAGGAAGTAGTCCAGCTTTTATCCAGGAATGGATTGCTTCGCTACGCTCGCAATGACAGTCGTTGATGGAGCAGATCAGAGCTGCGTCTTGTAACGCGCCTCGACGGCTTCCTGCGATTCCGGTGTGCCCTGGCCGGTCTGTTCGTGAATGACCTCGCTGATGCTCGGCTGCGCCGAGCGCGCGACGCGGGATTCAGACGACCAGAGCTTCGAGCGCATCAGCGCCTTGCCGCAGTGGAAATAGACTTCGCGCACGTCGATGTCCAAAACGGCGCGCGGCAGCTTGCCGAACTCGATCATGCGGGCCAGCAGGTCCGCATCCGCCGAGAGTTTTGCATCGCCGCCGACACGCAGGGTTTCATCAAGTCCCGGCACAAAGAAGATCAGTTGCACATAGCCGCTGCCCGACAGGACATTGCGGAAGCTGTCGATGCGGTTGTTGCCGGGACGGTCCGGCATCAGGAGGCGAGTCTCGTTTTCAATGTGGATGAAGCCGGGATTGCCGCCGCGCGGGGAGGCATCGACAGTGCCATCGGGACCCGAGGTCGCCAGCACGCAGAACGGCGACATCCCGATGAAATTCGCGGCGTGGCGGTCGATCCGCGCGAGCTGCTTGGCGATCACGCGCTCGGTCGGCGGGGCATAGATGGTGCCGAGGTCGTCCAGTCCGATGCTTGTCACGCCATGCTCCTCATTCCGATGATGACGTTTAACCCAATCCGCCGGGCCGTGCATTTGCCGCTATTTTAGATCGATTCTAGATTTGATCGCAGGTGCTTAGCCAGTTTGGAATAGCTTGAAACTGGCTGTTTTCCTTTTGCATCGGAGCCTTGGCTCCAATACCTGTGGGTCAACAGTCCTTACAGGTTCTCCAAGCATCCATGATTGTTTGTTCCTGCAATGTCCTGACCGACCACGACGTCCGTAGCGTTGTGACCCAGGCCAAGGATTTTCCGCGCACGGCCGGACAGGTCTATAACTGTCTGGGCTGCAGCGCCGAATGCGGGCGCTGTGCGCGAACCATCAAGAAAATCATGGACGAAGCCCTTGGTGCCTGCGCCAAGGCCTGCTGCGCGGGATGCCCCCACAGCGAGCAGCACCACGGCGAACATGCTGTGGACGGCCATCACCATCAGGTGATCCTGACCGCCCAAGCGGCGGCCTAAATATCTCTATCGGCTCGATTTTCCCCGCGTCTGAACGCCGCCCCGGCGAGGGGTTGTGCTTGCCGGAAATCTGATTTAGAACGTTTCTAAATTGGATATGGCCCGTCAAACGACGGTTCCACGATGGAGTGCAAGATGAAGGGCGACCCCAAGGTCATCGACTACCTGAACAAGGGCCTGCGGAGCGAGCTGACCGCGATCAACCAGTATTGGCTCCACTTCCGGCTGCTCGATAACTGGGGCCTGAAGGAGATGTCCAAGGTCTGGCGCAAGGAGTCCATCGAGGAGATGCACCACGCCGACCGCTTCACCGACCGGATCCTGTTCCTGGACGGCTTCCCGAACATGCAGGTGCTGGACCCGCTGCGGATCGGCCAGAACGTCAAGGAAATCATCGAGTGCGACCTCGCCGCCGAGCATGGCGCGCGCGACCTCTATCAGGAAGCGGCGACCTACTGCCACGGCGTCAAGGATTACGTGTCGCGCGATCTGTTCGAGAGCCTGATGAAGGACGAGGAAGGCCATATCGACTTCCTCGAAACCCAGCTCGACCTGATCGGCCGCATCGGCCTTGAACTCTACACCCAGAAGCACATCGGCAAGCTCGAGGAAGATCACTGAGCTGCGTCTCCGCGAATGCCGAACAATCAGCCCGGACCGCTTATCGCGGCTCCGGGCTTTTCTTTTCGTGCCTCACGCGGAAAATGCTTTAGCCTTGCGAACAACAAGAAACATCCGGGAGAAACGCGATGACCCACAACGCCACAAATAACGCGGCCTATGACTGGCCTGCGATCGTCGACGATCTGAACGCGCTGCTGAAGCTGCGTTCGATTCCGTTCGGCATGAAGATGTTCGCACGGCGCGAGGACATGGAGGCGATCCCGAAAATCCGCCGCCCGCAGGCGGTGCATACGCTGGATCAGATCGTGGCGCAGGCCGCGCGCATCGGCTGGACCGTCGGCATCACCAGCGACGATCTGGTCGGCGCGCAGTGCCGCGCCGTGGTCGGCCTCGGCGGCGCCAAGACGGATACGTGGCAGTCCGGCCAGCACATGACCGGCGTTTGGTTCTCGACCCAGCAGGATGCGCAGGCGCATCAGGAAGCGATGCATTGCGTGCCCGATGGAAAATACGACGCGCTCGCGGTCGGTCCGCTCGCATCCGGCAAGCTCGATCCGCCGGACATCGCGCTGTTCTATGCCACGCCGGGTGCGATGATCTATTTCATCAACGGGCTGCAGTGGTCCGGTTACAAGCGTTTCGACTGGAGCGTGGTCGGCGAATCCGCCTGCGCCGATTCATGGGGCCGCGCGCTGACCACGCGGTTGCCGAGCCTGTCGATCCCGTGCTTCGCCGAGCGCCGCTATGGCGGCGTGCTCGATGAAGAGATGCTGATGGCGACGCCGCCGGAATATCTCGTCAGCGCGATTGCCGGAATGAAGGCGCTGTCGAAAAACGGTTTCCGCTATCCGTTCTCGCAGTACGGCGTGCAGCAGGATGTCCGCGCCGGCATGGCGGTGAGTTATCCGGGCAGGGCGTAGGGGATCGCCATCTCTCGTCCGTCATGGCCGGACTTGTTCCGGCCATCCACGTCTTTACTTGCGCGTCCAAAGACGTGGATCACCGGGACAAGCCCGGTGATGACGAGTTGATGATTTCTATGTTTGACTACGACCCATCCGCAGGCACGAAGCACGTAATCATCAGCCGGCCCTGATAGGTCATGTACCAGACCACGGCGCCGCCGGTGGGATTGCCGCCGGTGCGGATCACCGCTTTCTCGGGTACCTCGCGCCAGACGCCATCGATCGGCACCCAGTAGATGCCGCCGCGCACATCGTATTCGGTGCGATAGCCATCCGACACGTCGCAGCATGGTACGCCTTCAGGACTGCGCGCGTCCTTGAACCATTTCCGGATGTGGTCGGGCACATCGCCGAACTGCCCGCGGTCGACCGCGTGTACCGTTACGGCGGGCATCATCAGCGGAATCATCAGGGCAACGCGAACCGGCCACCTCATGCGATCCTCCGCAACGCAGGAATCGCCAGTAGTCTCCGACGCTCGTGGATACGCGTCCAGACACAGCACCGCGAGGCACGAAAATCGTCCCGCACATAGTTGAGGCACGATGCAGCGCAGCAATACGCGTGCACGATCCTCAGGTGTCGTCCCGGCGAAAGCCGGGACCCATCACCCCTGTCGATGTTCGGACGAAACCCTCGCAGTCTGCTGCGCAACAGAAGCGCCGGTGGTTATGGATCCCGGCTTTCGCCGGGATGACCGGTTGAGTGATTGTGCTCATATCGGCGATGTTCGCCGTCACGCCTTCGCGCGGCGCTTCTTCCTGGCTTCCGGCGTCGGCGCGGGCGGCGTCAGCGGACAACCGGCGAAGGCCGCTTCGATCGCGGCAGGCGCGCCGTCGAGCTTGAATTCGGCGGTGGTGCGCCCCGCCGCAAGCGAGCGGATGCGGATAACGAGCGTGTTCGATGTCGCAAGCTCGCTGACGAATGTGGTGACCGCCGTACGGTCCTCGATCACCACGGTCCGGTATTCCTGCAGGAAGCGCGCTGCGATGTTGTCATGGCCCGGCTTCTCGTCGAAACGATAACCCAGCGTCGAATTCGGATCGGTGCCCACCTTGAACTCGAAGGCGAAGCGCACCATCGGCTTGCCGTCGAAACAGGTGAGCTGCATCGAGCCGGGCTGGGCGTAATCGGCAAAGCTGTTGGAGGCATTGTTGATAATCAGCATCGCGCTCGGTACCGGAACGCCGGTGATGCGGTCGGTCTGAGTCTCGATCTTCCAGTTGCCGGACGTGGTTGTCGCAGGCGTCGCGACATAAGAATCGCGCATGGCGCAGGCGCCAAGGCCCAGGCCCGCACACAGAACGGCCATTACGGCGAACGCATTACAACGCACCACGCAATCCCCAGCCATAGCGTTTTCATGCGAAGTGGAGACCGGCTCGCGTGAAGAAAACGCGTCAACCCCAAAAGTCTTATCCTGCAACCGGAGCGGGTGGCGCGCAAGCGGCTTATGCGGGGGCGCCTTCATCGATCCGGATCACCGAGGCGGCGAAACCGACCACGACAGAAAGCGCAAGGCACCAGAAGCCCGCATAGACATACATCACGGCGGACACCGCGCAGCCGAGCGCGAAAAAGCAGATCGCCAGCGCAAGGCGGCTGAAGCGTGTCTTCACCTGCGGGCGTGTTTCCGGCCTGGCGCCGGTCATCAGGTCGACGGCGTCGAGCGTCACCTGCACGGTCGAGCCGGTCATCATGGTGGAAGGCGGAAGGCTGGCCATGTGCACGCGCTGCACGGCGTTCTGCATCGCCATCGCGGCGACGCCGGCAAAGCCGGTGAGAAGCGCCGCGGGTGTATTGGCATCCGGAAACGGGCCATAGTGCACGGCGAGGAGAAAGAACGCCAGCAGGAATGCGACCTTTACGCCGAGCAGGATCTGCATCGCCGGAAGCTTGTGGGCGCGCAGAACGGTGCCCGCGAGCCGCGCGAGCGCGATGATCAGGATGAATTCGGGCAGCGCGAGAATTTTGCCGACGATGCCGTGGCTGCCATGGACCAGCGCCGCGCCGAGGGTGACGAAGTTGCCGGTGACATGCGCGGTGAAAAGTCCGGCGAGACCGAGGAAGCCCGCGGTATCGACAAAGCCGCCGTTGAACGACAGCAGCGCCGCGACGGTGAGAGAGCGGGCGACAGGGCTATTCATGCGCGGACCCGGCTTGTGTTTTTTCATTATCCAGACCGCACATCCGTACGCAAGAGTGTCGCATCGCCTCGGTATGAATGGCCGTCCTGCAAGAGCGGATATGGCGGGCTTGATGTCGATCAAGGGCCACGCGGTGCCCGGTGATAATCTCGCAGGATCGGCGCGGAGGGGGCGATGGGCGACGGCTGGCGTTTGTTCCTGATTTCGGCGGTGGTGCTGGGCGCTGCTTTGGCGTTTGAGCGGTCTTTCGTTCCGGGCATCGTGCCGGTCGGTTTCGCCGACGAGCCGCAGCCGCTCTGGGCTGTCGAGACGGCGTTCGTGCTGCGTGCCGTCGAGTTGATTGCCGCCGGTGTGGCCGTCATCTCTTTCACGCTTGCGATGAGCGCGTCGATAAAAAGAAAGCTGGGCGAGCGCCGCGCGAGATGAATTTCAGGCCGGTTCAAGGCCGATGAAAGTCATCACGCCTCTCTTCGAGAAAACGGCGTCGCGTGTCAGTCGAGCAGTCCCACGGCTTCGCGCACCGCCTCGATCGGCTGGATCGCCGCCGACCAGAAATTCCAGTTGGGACCGAACAGGTCGCGAGTGGTGTCCTCGCCCCGCGCCCAGGCATAGAAGAATTCTTCCGGATCGAACGCGCCGGTTGCCGAGCCCGCGACCTTGTTGAGCGGAATGCCGAGATGCCAGCTCAAAAGCACCGGCAGGATGTGGCCGGACATGGCGTGGCTGCGATGCATGGTTGCCGTCAGCGTCGATGTCAGCAGTTCGCCGCGCGGCGAGGTGTCATAGCCCGCGAGCACGTGCGTTGAATCATGCGGCACGGCGAATTCGAAATTGAGCGCCGTCGGCTCGCCCGGATAGGCGTAGTTGTTGTCCTGATAGAACATCGCGAACGCATAACCGAACGTGTCTTCCGGCAGGCGCGACAGTGCGTGAAAGCGCGTTGCCAGCGCGGGATCTGGCGCCTTGTCGTAAGGCTGCAGCCAGGGTCCGGTCTGTGCGGAGGTGAAAGCCTGGCCCGTGATGCTTTCGAGATTTGCGCGGAGCATATGGTCGGTGGCGTCCTTCATATCGCCGAGCGCCAGCCGCGCCAGATCGTTGACGAAGTCGTCGCGGACGCCGAGCTGGTCCGCGAGCCTGACGGTCGCGCTGAGCTTAGCCTGATCCAGCGTGCCGCCGACAAATGCCATGATCGCGGCAAAGCTCACCGCCTGCCGCGCCAGTTCAGGGTCTTCCATCAATTCGGCCTGGCGGGCAGGGCTGAGCGGCGTCAGTCCTGCAAGACCGAACTGCGGTTCAAGATGAAAGATGTAGCGGGTCGCCGCCGCAATGGTCGCATGGTCGACGTCGACAGGCATGCTCTCGGTCGCGGCAATGCCGAGCATCACGGCGAGCGTGTTGCGGGCCTGATCCAGCGTGGCAGGAATGTGCATGAACCGGTCGGAGCCCTATCTGAAATGCGCCTTACAGAGCGGGCTGAGCTTGCGGACGTTCTTTTCCATGCAGGCGGTGATGCGCTTCACATTGGGAACGAACTCGCGGCAGAACTTCATCGCATCCTTGCGGCAGGCGCTGCGCTGTTGCGGCGTTCCCTGCGATTGCGCCTGAGCCACGGAGGGTATCGCTACACACAGAGCAAGCGCAGCGCAGACGATGCGGATCGTGGCTGTCGGTCGGGTCATCGTTCGAGTCCTCATGACAGAACCGTAACCCGATCGTGATCGGTCATCAAACGGTAAACCGCATTGCGGTCATGCTCTGGTGTCCGCGTGGCCGTTCATCTTGGCGCTAGTGATGCGCAGGCACCTCCACGCCCTCTGCAGAATATTGCCGGATCTTGTTGCGCAGGGTGCGCACCGAGACACCGAGGACACGCGCGGCGCGGGTGCGGTTGCCATCGCAGCGGGCGAGGGTTTGCAGGACCAGCTCGCGCTCGATTTCTCCGACCGTCGCGCCGATCAGCAGCGGCACGACGCGATCCGGCGCCACGGCGGGTCCATCCGGCACTGATCCCGCCAGCAATTGCGATGTATCGTGCGATTGACTTTGGGTCATCGAGACCTCCCGTAGAATTCTGCGCCGCGAACGGCGCAGCATGGTCAAGTCAGCGATCCCAGCCCGAGATGAATCGAGGGTGGGCCGATATGGTTAACGAAATCCTAATTCCGGAAGTAACCCATTCATGGAACTGGGGAATTGGAACCTGAGGGAACCGGAGGAGATTGCTGCGGAAATTCGTCCGGCAGCGCGGACGCGCCTCAAATTTGCTCGTCTCAATGTCTGGAATTCACTGAAAATATGGGCGCGCCGCGTTTGGCGGCGGGACCCGGAAGGAGGACGCCATGTGCCGCAATATCAAGACGCTGTTCAACTTCGAGCCACCGGCGACCGAGGATGAGATTCACGCCTCGGCGCTGCAGTTCGTGCGCAAGCTGTCGGGATTCAACGCGCCTTCGAAGGTCAACGAAGCCGCATTCGAACTCGCTGTCGCTGAAGTTTCCGCCAGTGCGCGAAAGCTGCTGACCTCGCTGCATACGCAGGCACCGCCGCGCGACCGTGAGGCCGAAGCGGAAAAGGCGCGCGAACGCAACCGGGCGCGGTTCGGATAGGCACGATGCATCCTTCCAGCGCGCCGTCAGTCCGGCACCATCCTCTCATTCCGCGATGACGCTGCCCTTAGTGCGGCAGCGGGAGCGGGACGAAACGCGGATCGCTCGATGCGGCCCGCCGCTCGGTGGCGGCCACGCGCATCAGGGCTTCAAGCTTCAATAAAAAGATTTCCGCCAACATTGTCATAATCCACTTCGTCAGTGTGACGTGTCTGGCAGTTGAACGCGGCCTCAAGGCGCGGACGCTCAATGTCTGATATCAAGCTATGTCCGGCTGAATAACTGCGCAATGACCTTGCCGCCCGTGGACAGCAAGTTAATGCTTGGCGTCAAACAGATCCTGCGGATGAACGAACCGTCACACTGGGAGGCCCTCGATGAAACCCGTCACCGCGCTCATTGTCATTCTGTCGGCAGTCATGTCCGCCGCCGCTCATGCCGACACCTCCGACCGCTTTGCCATGGGCGGCTGGATCGAGAAATTCCAGCCAGCGATCGACCAGGCCAACGCCACCGGCGAACTGTTTCGCATCCGTGGCCATTGCCAGTCGAACTGCACGCTGTTTCTCGGCGTGCGCAACGTCTGTGTCGAGCGCAGCGCGCGGCTGTTGTTTCATGCCGGTCATGGCCGTGGGCCGAACAGGCATGTCATCAATGTGGGATCAACCCAACGGATGCTGAGCGCCTACAATGCCAAGCTCCGGCAATACGTGACCGCGAACGGTTATCTGGACAAGCTGGAGTTCAGCACCATCTCCGGCGCGCGCATCATCGACGAATTCGGCTACAAGGAATGCCCGCGCGGCGGGTGAATCCTCAGGCCGCGCGCTGCGCCAGGAAGCCCCAGTCCCACGGCAACTGCTTCGAGCCGCGCGGCTTGCGCAGGCCGTCCACTGACCACGGATAATACACCTTGGCGATGCGGGTGATGTCGAAACCTTTCTCCGACACGGTGGAGATCAGTTCCTCGCGCTCGTAGAATTTCTGCCAGACGCCGTCGCGGCTGACGAGGCCGCCGGCCTTGATCTTGTCGGCGGACGCGCCGAGCTTGTTGACCATCAGTTGAGATTCCATCGACGGCACCACCACCAGCGCGTGACCCGACGGCTTGGTGATGTCGGCCAGCGTCGACCACAGCGCATCGCGCTTGGCCTGGCGCGGCGAGGTGATGACGTTCAGGCACACCGCGAGATCGGCAACGCGGCCGAGGACATCCGCCGACTTGCACACATCCATCGCCAGCCATGTCGCGTTCGGCATGTCGCCGCAGCGCTTCTTTGCGCGCGCCACGATGCGCGGCGCGAAATCGATGCCGGTGATCTTTTCGAAGCGATGTCCGAATGTCTTGACAAAGCTGCCGACGCCGCAGCCGAGATCGACCAGTTCGAGGTTCTTCCGCGAGCGGCAGGCAGAGGCGACGAAGCGCGGCATCTGATTGCCGGTTTCATCGGTGACGATGTCGCACACCATCGACTCGAATTTGGCGGCGTGCAGATCCCATTCAGCGCGATTCACAGAAACCTCCCCGTTGGTCGTTGTGAAGCCGAATCGATTAAACAACAGAAAGGGGCGCGGCGATATATGCGGTGCGGTCAAACCTGTTGATCGATCCTGCCGCTTTGGAGTTCCGCTTGCACGATGAGCGTTTTCCGAATCCGCCTGATGCGCTAGAGTTGATTCGGTTGTGCTGCTTCATTTGCGAACATTCGCCATTTCACATCATCTGTCACAACAATCCGGAGGTTCATCATGCGTCTGCCATACGCCATTCGTGCCGCGCTGATCGCCGTCATTGCTCTGTTCGGAGCGGGACTGTCGCAGGCTCATGCGGACAGCGGCTCGGTATCGCTCGTCATCTACAAGGCCGGATGGTTTATCGGCGGTTCGGGAGGCAGCGGCACGCTGAACTTCCGCGGCAGGAACTATGCGCTGTCCACCGGCGGCATCGATTACGGCCTGGTGTTCGGCGGATCGAAGACCGTACTGCGCGGCCGCGTCAGCAACATCAACCGGCCGTCGGATGTCGCAGGCGTCTATGGCGCGGCGGGCGCTGGCATAGCAGTGGGCCGTGGCGCACGCGCTATCGTGCTCACCAACCAGAAGGGCGCGGTGCTTGAACTCTCCGGCCGTCAGACCGGCCTGATGGCGAACGCGGACCTCAGCGGACTTGCGATCACGCTGAAGTAATGCATGTCAACGGAAGCGCGGTGATGCTTCCAGACTAGCCGTCTGTCGATGTTGCAATTGCGGCCGCGCTCCTGTCAGGCGTGGCCGCTTTTTGTTTACTCCATGCATCGAAGCCGATCATTCCGGCGGCCATCGCGGCGACGAACAAGATGACCGGCATTCCAAGCCCCGCGAGATTGACCAGCGCCGGGCCGGGGCAGAGCCCGACCAGACCCCAGCCGATCCCGAACAGCACTGCACCGATTATCAGCGGCGCATCGATGTCCCTGTGCGTGGGCCACAGCGATTGACCTGTCCATACGGGTGCGCCGCGCCGCCGCGCGAGCATGAAACCGAGGCTCGAAACCGCAACTGCGCCGGCCATCACGAAAGCCAGCGTCGCGTCCCACGCGCCGAAGATGTCGAGGAAGCCGAGCACTTTCTGCGTCTGTGTCATGCCGGAGATCAAGAGCCCTGCGCCGAAAATGAGTCCGCAGGCGAAGCTGGCGAAAAGCATCATGGGTCAGCCTCCGATTATATGACGCGCAATGGCGACAGTCGCGATCGCCGCCGCCATGAAGACCGCGGTGGCAATCAGCGAGCGCGCCGAAAATCGCGCGATGCCGCAGACGCCGTGGCCCGAGGTGCATCCGCCGCCCATGCGGCTGCCGACGCCGACGAGCAAGCCGGCAACGGCAATCAGGATCAGGCTTGCCGGCATCGTGGGCGAGGGCAGCGGTGCATTGGTGAAGAACGACGCCAGCAGCGGAGCGGCGATCAGGCCGGCGATGAAGGCGACACGCCAGCCGCGATCACCGGCATTGGGTGTCAGCAGTCCGCCGAAAATGCCGCTGATGCCCGCGATGCGCCCGGTCAGCAGCATCAGCATCGCTGCCGCAAGGCCGATCAGCGCGCCGCCGACAAAACCGGAGAGGGGAGTGAGGTTGTGCATGGCATGAGCCTAACACATCGCGTGGCAGGAGTCGTGGTCGGCAGGAAGCGCAGCGAACCATTCCGGACTGCGCGTCGCCGTATCCGGGCTACGTGCGCTCTTTCCGCAGCCTAGATCCGCGTCCCGCGATTGTAGGCATCGATCAGCTGGTTGTAATCGCGCAAGAGCCGCTCGGGCGTTCCTTCGATCATCCAGCCGCTGCCGGCGTTGATCATCATCTTGTCGCCCTGGCTGTAGGGAGTCTTGTCGCGGATACGGCGCATCAGTTGCTTGGCCGAGGTGAGGAATGATTTCGCGCTGCCGGTGAACATCGAGCCGATCTTCTGGTCATCAGCGCTTGCCGCGCTCTCAAGGTCTTTGGTTGCGGCCTCATAGTCGTTCAGCGCCTGCGTCAGCGTGGCGAGATCCGGCTTGTCGGCATTCTGCGTTCGCAGCACGCGCTTGGCCTGAATCATCAGGGCTTCGACATGATAACGTGCCTTGCGGCCTTCGCTGCGTTCGATCTCCGCAAGCCGTTCCAGCGCGCGTTTGTCGTTGATGACCTCGACATTGCGCCGCAGATCCTTGTCCGCCTTCGCGAAGGCATCCCACGCCGCCACAAGCCGGGGATGCATCGCCTTCCCCTTGGCCATCTTGTCGTCCTTGTAATTCTCCTGCGTGTAGTAATCGTCCGCTTCCTTCAGCAGCGGTTCGAGCTTGCTGACAGCGTCGGCGTAAGCTGAACCAGCAGCCTCCAGCTCCGCGTCGCGCGGCTCCAGTGCATTGGCCTGCTCGACATTCTTGCGGCAGTCCGATGTGTCATAGATCGTATAGGTGCCATAAATGATCCGCTCTTTGCCGGTGGGGCCGTTCTGGTTGGCCCAGCTGAAATAGCGGCTGCGCGAACTATAGGACCGCTCGGACAGACGATTGATGCAGCCGACATAGGCATTCATCTTCGCGGTGAGCGTCGCTTCCGGGTTGGGCGCGGATGGCTTTGTCTGCGCGGAAGCCTGCGACACCACGGAGATCGCGAGGACCGTGGCGATGAGAGCGCCAGTGGAAGCGGAAATGTTGCGCATGGTTCTGCTGTCCCTTTTAAACCTGATACTGTGTCGGGCGTGCGCGCCATGCGGTTCGATCACCGCTCCGAAATTCATTCGGTGAGAGGCTGGAACTGAGTTCCAGCCGCTCATTTTACCTCTTGTCCTTCTTCTTTTTCTTCTTCTTGTCGTGATGGCCGTCCTCGTCCTCGCTCTCCTCAATCGCGCGGGCGGCGAGTTCGGCGGCATGGCGCTCGACGGCTTCCTGCTCCTCGCGCTCCGCAGCTTCGCGTGCGCGTTTGGCGCGATGCTCCTCGTAGGCGTCGAAGATCGTTTCCAGCCATGGCAAAATTTCCTCGAACGAGGGCAGGCGGCCGGGAGGGCCCTGCTCCCCGCGCGGGCCTTGTTCACCAACAGGACCCTGCTTGCCCTGCAGGCCTTGTTCACCGCGCGGTCCCTGCACGCCGGGCTTGCCGATCGCGCCTGCCTTGCCCGGAACTCCGGCTTTCCCTTGCGGTCCCGGTTTTCCTTGCGGTCCTGCTTTGCCCTGATCGCCTGTCTTGCCTTGAGCGCCTGGCTTGCCGCGGGGGCCTTCGGGGCCGGGACGGCCGGGATGACCCTGCGGGCCGGGATGTCCGGGCTTGCCTTGTGGTCCTTGCGGTCCGAGCCGCGTTGTCTCTTTCGCCACGTCCAATACTCCATGATTCTGCGTTGCGCATTTTTTAGCAGCGTTTGGACGACCGCTTCAATTCCGCGATTATGACAACGCCTTCGCGGATGTGCTCGCGCAAACAAAAGGCCGGGAGCGTCCCGGCCTTTTCGCGTGTCATATAAGAGTGTGGAGACGCGTTCTCAGAACGCCTTATTGCTTTCCTTCACCGCGTCCGCCTCGACATAGACCTGTCCGCCCATCTTGACGAACTTCTCGCTCATTTGCGCCATGCCGTCGGCGATCACGCCGGAGATCGACATGCCGACGCCCGGCAGCTTGCCGTCGAGATTAAGCGCAGCCTTTTCGTTGTCGCCCAGCGTCGCCGCGTAGTCCCGCACGTCCTGCGTGATCTTCATCGAGCAGAACTTCGGCCCGCACATCGAGCAGAAATGCGCGACCTTGTGCGCTTCCTTCGGCAACGTCTCGTCGTGATAGAGCTGCGCCGTATCCGGATCGAGGCCGAGGTTGAACTGGTCCTGCCAGCGGAAGTCGAAGCGTGCGCGGCTTAGCGCATCGTCACGAAGCTGCGCCGCCGGATGACCCTTGGCGAGATCGGATGCATGCGCGGCGATCTTGTAGGTGATGACGCCGACCTTGACGTCGTCGCGGTTCGGCAGGCCGAGATGCTCCTTCGGCGTGACGTAGCAGAGCATCGCGCAGCCGAACCAGCCGATCATTGCAGCCCCGATGCCCGAGGTGATGTGATCGTAGCCCGGTGCAATGTCCGTGGTCAGCGGCCCAAGGGTATAGAACGGCGCTTCGCCGCATTCCTTGAGCTGCTTGTCCATGTTGATCTTGATCTTGTGCATCGGCACATGGCCGGGGCCCTCGATCATCACCTGGCAGCCCTTGTCCCACGCGATCTTGGTGAGTTCGCCCAGCGTTTCGAGTTCGGCGAACTGCGCGCGGTCGTTGGCATCCGCAATCGAGCCGGGACGCAGACCGTCGCCTAAAGAAAATGAAACGTCATACTTGCGCATGAGGTCGCAGATCTCATCGAAGTGGGTGTAGAGGAAGCTCTCCTTGTGATGCGCGAGGCACCACTTCGCCATGATCGAGCCGCCGCGCGAGACGATGCCGGTGACGCGGTTGGCGGTGAGGTGAATGTAGGCGAGGCGCACGCCGGCATGGATGGTGAAATAGTCCACGCCCTGTTCGCACTGCTCGATCAGCGTGTCTTTATATAGCTCCCATGTCAGCTTGACCGGATCGCCGTCGCACTTCTCCAGTGCCTGATAGATCGGCACGGTGCCGATCGGAATCGGCGCGTTGCGGAGAATCCATTCGCGGGTGGTATGGATGTTGCGGCCGGTGGAGAGGTCCATCACGGTGTCCGCGCCCCAGCGGATCGCCCACACCATCTTGTCGACTTCTTCCTCGACCGACGACGTCACCGCCGAGTTGCCGATGTTGGCGTTGATCTTGGTCAGGAAGTTGCGGCCAATGATCATCGGCTCGAGTTCGGCATGGTTGATGTTGCAGGGGATGATGGCGCGGCCGCGCGCGATCTCGGAGCGTACGAATTCCGGGGTGATGAAGGCGGGAATATCCGCGCCGAACGATTCTCCATCGGCGAGGGCGGCTTCGGCGCGCTCCAATTGTTGTTTACGTCCGAGGTTCTCGCGCGCCGCGACGTAAATCATCTCCTTGGTGATGATTCCCTTGCGGGCGAATTCAAGCTGCGTGATCGGCGCATCGCCGACGCCGCGGATCGGCTTGTGGTGTGCCTTGAAGGCGGCGGCGGCATGGGACGCGCCGACATTGCCGTTGTCTTCCGGCTTGATTGTGCGGCCTTCGTATTCCTCGACGCCGCCGCGCTCCTTCACCCAGGCGAGGCGATTGCGCGGCAGGCCCGCGTTGACGTCGATGATGACATTCGGGTCGGTGTAGGGGCCGGACGTGTCATAGACCGGCAGGTTCGGCTCGTTCGCGCCCTTGGAGAGGATGATCTCGCGGACGGGAACGCGCAGGTCCGCGGCGTCGTCGGGTGTGACATAGATCTTGCGTGACGACGGCAGGCCGCCGGTGGTGACGGCGGGCTTGATGTCGGCCGTGTTGATTTGCTTGTTCATGGCGTCCTCCTGTGGGTCGCGGGCATTAAACGGGTTGGGAAACGTGATCGAGCCAGGCGCGCACGCGCGCGTCCGGATCGGGATTCTGGGTGACGTCGCTGACGACGGCGATGGAGTTGGCGCCCGCGGCGAAAATATCGGCGGCGTGTTCGAGTTTGATGCCGCCAATGGCGACCAGCGGGATGTCGCCGATGTTCAGCTTCCATGCGGTGATGCGCTCGATGCCCTGCGGCTGGAATCGCATCGCCTTCAGCGTGGTGAAGAATATCGGGCCGAGCGCGACATAGTCCGGTTTGTGACGTAGTGCGTTGTCGAGTTCGTCCTCGTCGTGGGTGGAGAGGCCGAGCGTGAGGCCGGCCCGGCGGATCGCGGGAATGTCGGCTTCCGCGAGGTCCTCCTGGCCGAGATGCAGATGTTCCGCGCCGGCATCGATGGCCGCGCGCCAGTAATCGTTGACCACGAGCTGGGTCGGCGTGCCACGGGTGACGGCCAGCGCCTCTTTCACGACGGCGAGCGCGGCTGCGTCATCGAGATTCTTGGCGCGCAATTGCACGGTGCCGACGCCGAGCTTTGTCAGCCGCGCGACCCAGGCGACGCTATCGACCACAGCATAGAAACGATCAGGATACGGCATGCCAGAACGGTGTCCCAACGACAGGGGTTGAAGGAGAGGCGAAATCGCGCGCGCTCATCAGGCCCGCTTCATATCCGGAGCGGCCTGCTTCGGCAGCGAGGCGGAAGGCGTTGCCCATGGCGACCGGATCGTCGGCCTTGGCGATGGCGGTGTTGAGCAGCACGGCGTCATAGCCGAGCTCGAATGCCTCAGTTGCGTGCGACGGCGCGCCGATGCCGGCATCGACCACCAGCGTGATGTCGGGGAAGCGGGCGCGCAGTAGCTTGAGTGCATCGCGATTGGTGATGCCGCGCGCGCTGCCGATGGGCGAGGCCCATGGCATCACCACCTTGCACCCGGCATCGACGAGCCTTGAGGCGACGCTGAGATCCTCGGTGCAATAGGGGAACACTTCGAAGCCATCCTTGATCAGGATGTTTGCGGCTTCCACGAGGCCCACCACATCCGGCTGCAGCGTTTCGTCGTCGGCGATCACTTCCAGCTTGATCCACGGTGTGTTGAACAGCTCGCGGGCA
This sequence comes from Afipia sp., assembly GCA_024508675.1. Lineage (GTDB taxonomy): Bacteria > Pseudomonadota > Alphaproteobacteria > Rhizobiales > Xanthobacteraceae > Afipia. The sequence goes on along the minus strand of JANINQ010000021.1, from coordinate 878,683 downwards.
AGCTTCGCGGTGGTGACGGCCTCGCGCACGCTCTTGCAGCCCGCGGTGTTCGGCAGCACGGTGACATCCAACTCGCGGATCAGCGACCAGAACTGGTCGCCGGTCTTGCCGCCCGCGCTTTCGCGACGCACGGAGACGGTAACGATCTGGCTGCCCGCGGCGCGGATCGCGTCCTGCATGATCTTCGGCGACGGATACAGCGCGCTGCCGATCAACAGGCGCGAGGAGAATTCCTTGCCGTAGAATTTCAACATCGCATGCCTCCACACGTCGTCCCGGCGAAGGCCGGGACCCATACTCCCTGCGTTTGCAGAAGAGCAGGGTGGTTGATATTCCGCATCAACGAGAGCGTTGTGGTTATGGGTCCCGGCCTTCGCCGGGACGACGGAGAGAGAGTCATCGTGTCACCCTCCCTGCCGTGGCGTGAGGATTTCCACCGAATCGTTGTCATTCAGCGCGGTCTCGGCCCAGCGGGCGCGGGGCACCACGTCGTAGTTCACCGCGACGGCGAGGTGCGTGCCCTCGTAGTCGAGTTCGGCCAGCAGCGCGTCGACGCGCGTGGCTTTTGTCTCGACCCGTTCGCCGTTGACGATCAGGAACATTGCATCACCTCGTTGTCGATGGCGCCGCGCTCGACATAGGCGAGCGTCAGTTCCGCAAGGGCAGGGGCCAGCAGGAAGCCGTGGCGATAAAGCCCGTTGACGGAAATGCACTTCGCATTGATCGCGATGCGCGGCAGGTTGTCAGGGAAGGCAGGCCGCAGGCCCGCGCCGAATTCGAGGATGCGCGCTTCGGCAAAGGCCGGATGCACCGCATAGGCCGCCGTCAGCAGTTCAAGCGCGGAGCGGACGCTGACGCCGGTGTCCTCGCTCTCGATCGAGGTCGCGCCGATCATGAAACGGTTGCCGTCGCGCGGAATGATGTAGAGCGGCCAGCGCGGATGCAGCAGCCGTACCGGACGCGACAGTTGAATCTCCGGCGTCTCGACAATGATGAGTTCGCCCTTGACGCCGCGCAGCTCCGGAAATGTGTCGCGCGCGCTCAGGCCCCGGCAGTCGATCACGATGCCGTCTGCGATGTCCTCGGGTTTCCGGTCGCTGCCGAACTTGATGGTCCCGCCGGCTTCAGTGAGCTTCGCATGCAGTTTCGGCAGGACGGCGCGCGGCTCGACATGGCCTTCGCCTGCAAACAGCAGCGCTTCACGGAAACGTCCATCAAGTGAAGGCTCGATATTCGCGATGCCCGGCGCATCGAGGCGCTCGTAATCGGTGGTCAGCCGGGCGAAGCGTTCGAAGTCCGTTCGGTCGCGCGGATGGGCCACCACCAGCGAGCCATTGAACGGCGTTTCGGGAGCTTGCTCGCGCCACAGATCGAGCGAGCGGATGCCAAGGCGCATGATGACGGGTTCGGAGGCTTCGCGCTCGCACCACGGCGCCAGCATGCCGCCGGCCCAATGACTGGTCGCCTGCGTCATCGCAGCGTCGTCACGCTCATGCAGTGTGACGTCATAGCCCGCGCGCGCGAACAACAGCGCATGCCATGTACCGGCAATGCCTGCACCAATGATATTGACGGAAGATTCTCCTCGCGGAGATGATGACGTTTCTCGGTACATCCCTGTCCCTTCGCCGGCATGACCCGGATCAGGTTCAAAGGGTCACCGCGCATTCTGCGGTATCTCAGCTCCACGCCGGAGCCCCCCTCGGAACAACACCTACGATAAACCCGATGCTTTAGGGTTTCAATGGTCCGCGACCTGATGCGGCATGGCTTTTCCGCATCGTGGGAACGCGTTTTCGCATTTCGCACTGCAAGGGCGAGCGCTGTGGGTAAGGGTTCGTTGACCTTGCCGTCATGCGATCCGGCCCGTTTCGCGCCGGTTTCCGCAAGGAACGCCAGCCGCGAATTTACCCGGAATTATGCCGCGGGTGATTAGGTTGGGAATGTCTTTAAGTGAGGATTTTTCATGAGTGTCGCCGGTCTCGACGACATCAAGCACAAGCCGGGCACGGCCGGGACGACTCTCGGCCAGGTGCCGGCATGGCTGTGGTTCGGCGCCGGACTGTTCCTGCTGTTCGTGATCGGCGGGAACCGCGCGCTGCAGGACGCCGATACTTACTGGCAGATCGTGGTCGGGCAGTGGATCATCGATCATCGCGCGTTCCCGACTGTCGACATTTACTCCTACACAAGGACCGGCGCGCCGTGGATCTCCTCATCATGGCTGGCGCAGGTGCTTTACGCTGTGTCCTATTCGGCATTCGGCTGGGCCGGGCCGGTGATGCTCGCCGGGCTTGCGACGGCAGCGGCCTTTGCCTTGCTGGCGCAGATTCTCAGCCGCCGCTTTGCACCGATTCATGCCGTGATTGTCGCGATGGCCGCGACGGTTCTCTCCGCCTATCATTTCATCGCGCGGCCGCATCTGCTCGCGCTGCCGGTCATGGTGCTGTGGGTTTACGGTCTGGTTCGCGCCAGCGATGAACGCCGTGCGCCGTCGCTCGCCCTGCTGCCGCTGATCGTGCTGTGGACTAATCTTCACGGCGGTTTCGTATTCGGGCTGGCACTGATCGCGCCGTTCGCGCTCGACGCGGTGTGGAACGCAGAGTCCTCGCAGCGGATTTCGCTGGCGCTGCGCTGGGCCTTGTTTGGTGTGTGCGCCGTGATTGCCAGCGGCATCACACCTTATGGCTGGGATTCGCTGCTGGCGGCACGTCGGATTCTCGATCTGCGCAATGCCATGGCGCATATCCCCGAATGGCAGCCGGTGGATTTCAGCAGCCTTGGCCCGTTTGAAGTTTGCATACTTGCGGCGCTGGGGCTGGTGCTTTGGCGCGGCGTGGTGTTGTCGCCGACGCGCATCCTGCTTGTGCTCGGATTGCTGCACATGGCGCTCTCGCATGTTCGTAATGTCGAGGTGTTCGCGCTGCTGACGCCGCTGGTGGTGATGCAGCCATTGGCGGTGCGCTTTGGCCGGGTTGATCCGCTCCCCGCATCGCGCGGCATGGGAGGTATCGTCGCCGCTCTCAGTTTGACCGCGATTGTCACTGGCGCGTTCGTGGCGCATCACTCCTTCACGCCCGTATCGGGCTACACGCCGGCGGCGGCTGTGGATGTTCTGCAAGCGCGCAAGGCAGAACGCATCCTGCATAACGCGGGCTTCGGAGGCTATCTCATCACCCGCGGCATTCCGGTGTTCTTCGACGGACGCGGCGAATTGTATGGCGATGATTTCCTTGTGAGGACATTCGACGCGTTCGCGCTCAAGGATGTTGGCGCGTTCCTCGGGTTGCTCGAAACCTACAAAATCGACGCCACCATGCTGAGGCCGGAGACACCGGCGGCAAGCCTGCTCGATCATGTCGAAGGCTGGCAGCGGATCTATGCCGATGACAAGGCGATTGTTCATGTCCGCAAGGGCGCGCAGCGGTGAGCGCTCAAGCCAATACCGCGCCTGCAGGGCGATGCACGCTGCCATGTGTGCTCGGCGTGTGCCTGTTTGCCGGATTACTTCTTCTCGGAAATCGCCTGCTGGCTGATCCCGACACCTACTGGCAGATCAGGATAGGTCAGCAGATTCTCGAGACCGGCTCGCTTCCGCGCACGGATACTTTCTCGTTCACCATGCAGGGACAGAAGTGGATTTCCACGCAGTGGCTGGCGCAGGTGCTTTACGCGGCGGCCTTCACGCGCGCGGGCTGGGCGGGGCCGGTGGTGCTGACGGCGGCGTCCATCGCATCAGCTTTTGCCATTCTCGCCTGGTTTGTCCGCCGCCGTCTCGAGGCCGCGCCGACCCTCGTTCTGCTGATGGCTGCGCTGGCGATTGCCTCGCCGCATTTTCTGGTGCGGCCGCATGCGCTGGCGATGCCGGTGATGGTGGCGTGGTTTGCCGGACTGATAGCGGCTGCGGACCGGAGCAAATCGCCTTCCTACTGGTTGCTGCCGCTCATTGCGTTGTGGGCCAATCTCCACGGCAGCTTCATTCTCGGTCTTGCGCTGATCGGACCGATTGCGCTGGACGTTGTGCTGAAGGTCGATGCCCCTCTGCGTGTGCGGATGCTGCTGCGCTGGTTCGTGGTCGGTCTCCTTGCGCTCGCCGCAAGCTGTCTGACGCCCTACGGCGTTGAATCCATTCTCGCGGCCCGCAACATTCTCAATCTCGGTGCGGCGTTGCCTCTGATCACCGAATGGCGTCCGTCGGATTTTTCGCGTCTCGGGGCTTTCGAAATATGCCTGCTGCTCGGGCTGGGCGCGGTTCTGTTCAGGGGCCTGACGTTTCCGGTCATGCGGATCGTGCTTTTGCTCGGCCTGCTGCACATGGCGCTGGCGCATGTGCGCAACGTCACGGTGCTGGCGCTGCTGCTGCCGATCGTGATCGCCGCGCCGCTGGCGGCGCAGATGGGCCGGACGGATGTTGTCGCGAAGCCCGGACGGCGTTCGTGTGGGATCATGGTGACGGCCGCGCTGATCGCGGTGGCTGTGATGTCGTCATTCGTCATCATGACGAATCGCTTCGCTCCGGCGTCCTATCTCGCGCCTGCTGTTGCAGCATTGAAGGAGCGCGGCATTGCGCGCGTGCTCAACGACTACGATTTTGGCGGCTACCTGATCTGGTCCGGAATCCCGGTCGCTATCGACGGGCGGACCGAACTTTATGGCGAGCGATTCATGGTCGAACTGGACGACGCCATGACGCTGAAGAGTCCGGATGCGCTGTTCAATCTTCTGACGTCACAGCGGATCGACGCGACGCTACTGCGGCGGCTGACGCCAGCGGCGCAACTGCTGGACCATGTCGATGGCTGGAGGAAGGTGTTCGCGGACGAGAATGCCGTGGCGCATGTCCGCGATCCGTCGGCGCGGCACACGGCGGAGCCAGAAATAAAGCCGGCTTCGAACTGAAGCCGGCTTTTTCCAATCACAGCAAACAAGCTGATGTTAGTGGCGATGACGCCGATGCTTGCGCGGAATTTCCTGCGCGTTGGCGTCGAACAGGGTGATGCCTTCCGGCGCGGCGTTCGCCGCCTGCTGCTGCAGCAGGCCCTGGCGCTTGGCAGCGTAGTAGTAGCCGCCCGCATAATAAGAGACGGCGCGGTTGTGGTCGCCGCCTGCCGCGCGATACGCGCCGGCGAGATACTTCACGGCATAGGTGAGATTGGTGTCGGGGTCGAGCAGGCCTTCGGCGGTGCCGGTGTAGCCAAGACCGCGCGCGGTCGCGAGCTTGATCTGCATCATGCCGTAGTTGCCCTTGCTGATTGCGCGCGGGTTATACTTGCTTTCGCGGACGATAACGCGGTGCACGAGTTCCGGCGGAACGCCATTCGCGGCAGCGTGGCTGGCGACCATGGATTCGTAGTTGGCGCGCTGCGCGCTGGCGGGATGAATCATCATTATCGTCGCCGCAGCAGCGGCGAGCAAAACGCGTTTCATGATGTCTGTCCTCAGCAGTTCGGGAAAAGGGATCAGCGTGGAACGCAATGCCAACGCAACGGAACGGCCCGGCTCAACGGCGGCGGGCATGTGACGGTTCCGTGACCGGCAAATGTGGAGAGAACGTGGCGCTGGATTTAGTGATTCAATACCAATGACTTGCAGCCATGCAATCGCGAGGGCGAGCTATGCGAACGCATTCACTCGGTTCATGGCTGCAGGTTCGGCAGCGCCGTCACCGAAACGCCGATCGCGCCTTCCGCTTCGGCGATGATGCGGAGCGTGTTGGAGTCGAAGGCAATGCTGCCGAGCCGCACGCTCGACACGGATGCATCGACACGGATGCCCTGATCGCTCGTGCGCATGTCCGCGACGATGGATGAAATCTTCTGCTGCGCATTGGCGGCGAAGGTCTTCAGGTCGATGGTGGCGCGCTGCTCCAGCGCGCGCTGCAGATAGGGCACGGCGGGACGCGCGGCGGCGCCGAGAAGGCCGAAGGCGGAATCCGATTCCACCGCGAGTTCAAGATCGGTCAGCCGCAGGATCTGCTGCGCCTGATCCAGCACCGGGCGGCCCCAGATGTGGATGGTGGCTTCCCCGCCGAGGCCGAGGAAGCTCTTCTTCTCCTTGGCATTGACCAGCAGCGAGATCAGCAGCCGCTGGCCCGCGGCGGCGACGTTCGCGCTTTTCACCGTGACGTCGACCGAGCCGCTGCCGTCCTCAGGAAACTTGCGGCCTTTCAGTTGCAGTTCGACGATCTTGTTCACCTCGGTAAAGGGAAGATCGATCGGCACGCCGATGTTCACGCGGCCGCGCTCGGGCGGCGGCATGATGTCGAGGGTTGCGGGAAACGGACAATCCGGTTTCGTCTCGGCCGGCAGCACGCGCGTCTCCGCCTGCAGACCGAGGGTGAAATTCACCCAGTTCGTGTCGATGCGCGGCTGCGCCGCCATGGCGCGGACAGGGCGCATCTCAAGCCACAGTGTCGGCATTCCGGCAGCGGCAGGCGGCAGTGCAATCGAGCGGCAGAGTTTCGCCCATTCGCGCCGCGCGTTTTGTTCAAGCGAGCGGTCGTTGCGCAGGCGCTGCTGCAGCAGCGCCATCTGCTCGTTGACGGTCTTGTCAATCAGCGGCTTCACCTGCGCAGGCACCGCGACTTTCGCGCCGGCGATGGTGAGGCTGCTTTCACCCAAGGTAACCTGCGCCGCGAGTTTCGGATCGATGCGCCATTCGCGCAGGATTTCGGGGCGCGCGGTGATGCCGACATTGCCGTGAATCGCAGCGCTGGCGTTGAGTTGCTTGATCGAGACGCTGCCGAGCTGCTTCACTGCGTTGTTGCCGAGAACATTTCCCAAGGCGTTGCCGAGCGCGGTGCCGCTCGCTGCCGACAGCGAGCCGAGCACCGTCAGCTTGCCATCAAGCGGTGTCGAGAGCGACAGCGCATTCTGCACGCCGGATGCGGCAATCGGGCCGCGTGTCACGGTCCAGTTGATGTCCGCGTTCTGCAGAATCTGGCTGACGGGATTGTCGGCCTTGCCGCCGATGTTGCGCGGCGCGGCGCGGTCGAGGCCGTCGCGCAGAGCGGCGATGGAGATCGCAATCGGCGTCAGGATTTCGGAATTGCGCGTGACCGGCGGGAGCGGCGGCAGTTTTGCCAGCACCGGCTTTTCGACAGTCTGTGGCCACAGCCAGTTCATCGCAGTGAGACTGGCGGCGAACGATGCGACAAGCACCGCCAGTCCAAGCAGAATGAATTTCAGGCGCATGGCGACTCCAGCATCAGGATCGCGATGCTACAGGGCGCGTGCGATGCATGCCACCCCACATGCCGATGAAGCGAGTGTCGCGTTCGCCGCCGGAATGCTGCGGTATCAATCGACCTATCGCAGCAGTTCTTTCGGAAGCTGCTTGTCCTTGGGAAGTTGCGGCGGCTTTTTCTGCAGCGCCGGAACTGCGGGCTGGCCAGGACGCGGCGCAGCGGTTGGCACTTGCGGAATGCCGAGACGGCCTGGCACGCCGAGACGATTCAGCAATCCGCCTGCACCTTGCAGCGCAGACCCGCCGGGCGCGGCTGCCGGCCGTTGCAAGCCGCCCGGTATGCCGGGTTGCTGGATCGCCGGACGGTTTGCGAGTCCCGGCTGGTTCGCAAGACCCGGCCGATTGGGAAGCGGCGGTCGCGAGCCGAACTGACCCGGTGCGCCCGGCGTGCGCTGAAATCCGCCGGGCGGTGGCGTGCCGGGGCCGCGCGGAAGTCCGGGCTGATTGGCAAGACCGGGCTGGCGCTGCATGCCCGGCTGCAAATTGCCGCGCTGTCCGGGCGCGTTCTGCAGACCCGGACGTCCGGGTTGTCCCGGCTGATTCAATCCCGGACGGTTTGGCTGTCCTGGTTGATTGAGTTGCCCCGGACGATTCATCCCCGGTTGCCCGCGTTGTCCCGGTTGATTCAGTCCGGGTTGCTGCCGTTGTCCCGGCTGGTTGAGGCCGGGCTGTCCACGCTGCCCTGGCTGGTTCAGGCCCGGCTGATTGCCGAACCGGTTTCCGGGCTGATTAAGTCCGCCGCGCTGTCCACCCTGATTGAATCCGGGGCGTCCGAATGCCGGCGGGCGATTCGGATTCTGCATGCGGAATGTGCGCTGCTGCATGACGATGCCGCGCCCGATGCCCTGCATGGTGTGGACGCGTTGCATGAAGCCGCGGTCGCGCGCGATCATCTGCGCGGACATCACCATCGGCATCGCGGACATCCGCATGCCGAAGCCCGGCACCATCGTGCCGCGCACGGTGAAACCGCTCGCGCCCTGCGTCAGCATGCCGAGCGGTGCACCATCGCGGCCCCTGACATCGATGCGTCCGACCCTGCCGTCGGCGTCGGGATAGAGCTTGATGCCGACGTTGTTGGTATTCGCTGCGCTGGCGGCGGCGCCTTCGGGCACTTCGACCACGCCGGTGGTGCCGCGGATGCCCAGTGTCGCCGTCGGTGTTTCGATTTTCATGTCGCCGGTCTTGGCGACGGCAGCGGCGACGAAGGCCATGGTGCCGCGCGTGACGTTGATCAGCGCGGCGTTGTCCTTGGCTCCCTCCTGATAAACGAAGTTATCGACAACGACGCGTGAGCTTGCGGAGAGATTCAGTGTCGTGTCGTCGCTGAATGTCACGCCGAGGGTCGAGTTCTTCGCGGTCTGAAGCACGTCGCCCTTGAAGATTTCGTCCTGCAGCTTCAGCGGGCCGGTCATGCCGTTGCGGGTGACCGTCGCGTTGCCTTTCAGTGTCACGACGTTGCCTGCGGGCTCATCCGGAGCCTGCTGCTGCGATGCGTCTGCTGCGGGCTGATCCGGCTGTAGGGCTGGCGCGGATGAATCCGCAGGCGCTGGTGCCGATGTTGACGGTTGCGCGGGGGCTGGCTGCACAGGCGCCGCCTGAGCGAGCTGGATGGCCTGTTCGGCATGGGCAGGCGCGAAGGCGAGGCCGCACAGGATCGCTGCCATCAGCAGGACGGAACGGATCAAAGTATTCACCTGCTCGAAGGAGCAATCGGAAAGGCAGTATTTTTGACAGTCACGGCGCGGCGATGCAACGCCGTCCGCGACCCTTGAACAGGCTTTCCATTGCATTTCTGAGGCGAAAGTACGTCAACGCAGCCGCGCTGTCAGTGATCGCGGGCAATCTGTCCGCCTGCGATGCGCCAGGCTTCGATGCCGCCCTGGATATGGCGGGCGGAGGTGAGTCCGGCTTCCTGTGCAGCCTGCACCGCCATCGCGGAGCGTTCACCGAACGCGCAGTAGAACAGCAACTGCTTCTGGGTGGTTGCTGCGAGATCATGCAGCACGCCGCCCGCTTTCACATTGTCCTCGAGGTCGGGATAGGGCGCGTGCAGCGACCCCGGAATGACGCCATGTTTTTCCCGCTCGCGGCGTTCGCGCAGATCGATTAGAACCACATCGGGGCGTCCGAGAATGTCCTTGGCCTGCGACGCGGTCAACGACCAGCCGCGCCGCGCTACGGCATCCTGCGCCAGACCCATATTAAGATTGGCCGGTACGGCGACATCCATCATTTTTGGATTCGGCAGATGCAGGTTGTTCATCAGGTCGACATACTGATCCACCGACTTGACCTGAAGGCGCGGATTGCACGCCTTCTCCTCGCCGATGGTCGAGACGGTATCGCCCTTGTAGTCATGCGCGGGAAAAATCAGCGTGTGATCGGGCAGCTTCAGCAGGCGGCCGAAGATCGACTCGTATTGCGCGCGTGGATCGCCGTTCTGGAAATCGGTGCGGCCGGTGCCGCGAATGAGCAGCGTGTCGCCGGTGAAGACGCGATCCGGCAGAATGAAACTGTAGGAGTCGTCGGTGTGGCCCGGCGTGTAGAGCACGTCGAGGCTGAGGCCTTCGATGTCGATCCTGTCGCCATCCGCCACGCGCATCGAGACCACATCGACGCCGCTCTGTTCGCCCATCACGGTGATGCAGTGGGTCTTATCGCGCAGCGCGCCAAGGCCGGTGATGTGGTCGGCATGAACGTGCGTATCGACGGCCTTGATCAACCGCAGATCGAGGTCATGCAGGAGCTGGATGTAGCGGTCGACCTTCTCCAGCACGGGATCAATGATGAGCGCCTCGCCACCTTTGCGGCTTGCGAGCAGATAGGTGTAGGTGCTGGAAACACTGTCGAAGAGCTGTCGGAATATCATCCCGGAATGATCGCAGATTCCGCGCCATGCGATCAAGGGCGCGCCCATCAGCCGATGCGGCGATCAATCCCCCGATGGATGTTCGGATGACGGGCGGTACTCCCGTCTAGAACATGCCCAGCACGATCGCTCCGACCAGAATAAATGACGCATAGGCCGCCACGACGCTCAGAGGTCCGACGATGGTCATGGGAATCTCCCTTGGCTCAACGCTGGGCATGTAACGCCGACGTTACCCGGATGTTCCCTTGCCAGAAAGTCAGACCTCCTGACTCATCGCTCGTCACGGGGCTTCGTATGGTTAAAAAACATTGAATAACAATACGTTGAAGAGTCTTTAATTATCTTCGGTGAACTTGCGGGGATGGCACGTGGAGTTAGTTGGTTCGTAGTCGGCTCCCTGGTCCTCGTTACCCTGGCGGGTTGCGGCCGCGGTTTCATGACCGCGGAACGCGAGCCCTGGCGGGCCGAGGCGGAGAAGGCGTGCCTGAAATCCGGCGTTGTAAAAGAGAGTGTGGATCTCGTCCGCATCGATCCGATTTCGGGGCCGGGCGCGTGCGGTGCGGAGTTTCCGCTCAAGGTCGCCGCCCTCGGCGAAAGCATGAGCAGCCTCGGCTACGCCGACGATCTGCGCCCGCCTGGAAGCATCGGCAATCAGCCGCGCTGGCCGGTGTCGCAGCCGTCGCCGTCCTATCGGCCATCTTATTCAGCGTCGCAGCCGCCATCATATCCGTCATCCTCCTACCCATCGCAGCAGCCGTATCAGGGATCGCAATCCGGCTATCCCGCGCAGGCTGGCGCGCCGATGCGCCTGAATGCTCCAGGCAATGAGCCGCCCGACGATGAGGATCAGGTCGCGGGGCCGGACTCTGCTTCGCCCGCGATGACGCGCCCGTCCTCGCGCGCGCCTTATGCCGCGCAGCCTTATCCTCCCGCGAACCAGCCTTACACGCCGCCGCGTCTTGGCCCGTCACAGGGCTCGCCGGTCAACAGGTTCGGTTCGGTTGCGGTGAAGCCCGCAGCGACGCTGGCGTGTCCGATCGTGTCGGCGCTCGATCGCTGGCTGGCGGATTCGGTACAGCCTGCCGCGCAGCGCTGGTTCGGCTCGCCGGTTGCGGAGATCAAACAGATTTCGGCCTATTCGTGCCGCGGCATGAATGGAAATTCGCGCGCGCATATTTCCGAGCACGCGTTCGGCAACGCGCTCGACATCGCCTCGTTCACGCTTGCGGACGGACGGCGCATTTCGGTGAAGGATGGCTGGAAGGGGCTGCCGGAAGAGCAGGGGTTCCTGCGCGACGTGCAGGGCGCGGCGTGTCAGCAGTTCAACACCGTGCTGGCGCCGGGATCGAACGTTTATCACTACGATCATATCCACGTCGATCTGATGCGCCGCGCCAGCGGCCGCATCATCTGTCAGCCTGCGGCAGTGTCTGGCGAGGAAATTGCGGCACGCGCCGCGCCGCGCGGTTATGCGCTGCGCGACAACGGTGTCACCGGCTCGATCGGCCAGCGCGTGAAGCGTATGTTCGCGAAAGGTCCGCTGTCGAAGGAAGACCGGGAATCCATCGAAGACGAATCCCGCATCCGCGAGCGCTGATTTCAGTTTCAGCTTTTTGGAGCGCGATAACCGGCAAGAAAGAGCCGCGCAGCGCTGTCGACCACGATTGCGATCTGTTCCTTGCTCGGCGCCGGCTTGGCCTGAAAGACGTAGGGCTCGAACAACGTCGCTTGGCACATTCTCATATATTGCGCGGCGGCAAGCTCGCAGTTGTCGATCGCAAGTTCTCCGGCCTCGACCCGCGCGGTGAGATAAGCGGCAAGCAGGCGCATGGTGTGGGCGATGACGCGGTCATAAAACCGGCGGCCGACATCGGGCATCCGTTCCGCAATCGCCATCACCGTTCTGACCGCTGATCCGCCATCGGGCCGGCAGACGATTTCGAGATAGGCGCGGCCGAAGGCGCGCAAACTGGTTTCGGCGTCCAGCGCAGGGTCGAAGTTGAAGGCCTTCTTGCCGTGATCGAGGCTTTCCCGCTCGACAATCGCTTCGAACAGCCGGTTCTTGTCGGCGAAGTAGACGTACAGCGTTCCCTTGGAAACGCCGGCGGCCCGCGCGATCTCGTTCATGCTGGCGCCGTCGAAGCCCAGGTCCATGAACACGCGCCGCGCGCCATCCATGATCTGATGACGCTTTGCGCTGTCGTCATCGCCCTGCGGGGCGATGGAAAGATGGGTCTGAGCAACCATTCGTTTAGTCTGTTTTTTCGTTTCGTTGTGGAGCGCGCAGCCGGAAAGGATGCGGGAACCCGAATTGCGGTACGAAATGATGGATCAAATTACCATTGACCGAACGGTTCGGTCAATGGTAATTGTGTCGCAGCTCCGGTGGCAGTTCCTCCGGGCGCGAACTTTTGACACGTGAAGGAGGCCGTGATGGCCGTGCCTGCCCGAGATCAGGTTGCAAGGGTTGTTCACCCGGAGCCGAACGAGACCGACGCATCGCGTGCGGCGGCGATCGAGCAGCGCGCACGTCCGGTCGAGCAGCCTGCGACGGATGCTCCCGAGGCAGCGCCTCCTGCCGAAGCGAACGACGACTCCGCAAAACCGAAATCCGCGCTCCGCAAGCGCATCATTGTCGGCGTCGGCGCCGTGGCCGCGCTGGCCGGTATCTATTTCGGCTATCACTACATGGTCATCGGCCGTTATCAGGTGACCACCGACGACGCTTATGTCCGCGCCAACAACACTACGATGGGCGCGAAGATCGCCGGGCACATTTCAAAAGTCATGGTGGGCGACAACACGCGCGTCGGCGCGGGCAATGTCGTTTTCATGATCGACGATGGCGACTATCGTCTGGCCGTCGAAAGCGCGCGCGCCAGGGTCTCGACGCAGGAAGCGACCATCGAGCGTATCGGGCGTCAGGCCGCAGCGCAGGGCAGTGCGGTTGAACAGGCGCAGGCGCAGCTGGTGTCGGCTGAAGCCGCCATCAAGCGCGCGGAGGCTGACTTTGCGCGCCAGGAAAGCCTGAGCACCAAGGGCTTTGCCTCGAAGGCGACCTTCGATGTGTCGCAGGCGGGACGTGATCAGGCGCAGGCGGCGGTGCAGGGCGCCAAGGCTGCGCTGGACGCCGCGCAGACTCAGGTTGATGTCATCAACGCGCAAAAGGCGGAAGCCGAAGGCCAGTTGCAGGAATTGCGCGCGGCGCTCGCCAAGGCCGTGCGCGATCTTTCCTTTACGGTGGTGCGCGCGCCGGTGGACGGCATCTTCTCCAATCGCATCGTCAGCGCGGGTGATTATGTGCAGCCCGGTCAGCGGCTCGCCAATGTCGTGCCGATCGACGACGTCTATATCGATGCCAACTACAAGGAAACGCAGCTTGGCCGCCTGAAGCCCGGCCAGCCGGTGTCGATCACGGTCGATGCCGTGTCGGGCCGCACCATCAAGGGCGTCGTGGACAGCCTTGCCCCGGCATCCGGCTCCGTGTTCACGCTGCTGCCACCGGACAACGCCACCGGCAACTTCACCAAGGTGGTTCAGCGCGTGCCGGTTCGCATTCGTGTGCCGTTCTCCGTGGCTCGGGAAAACCTGCTGCGGCCCGGCATGTCGGTAGTGACCACGGTGAACACCAAGCCGAATCCGGACCACGTCGATCCGATCAGCGCACGATAACTGCGTGCGGGTCCGGTACCGGACCTCTAGGACAGCCTGATGTCGTCAAACACCGCCTCGCCGACGATGAGTGGCGGCCCCGCTGTTCCGGCGGGGACGGAGACGATCAGCACGCGCCGGCTGATCGCGTTCCTCATCATGGTGTTCGGGATGTTCATGTCGATCCTGGACATCCAGATCGTCTCGGCATCGTTGAATGAAATCCAGGCCGGTCTGTCCGCCAGCACCAGCGAAGTCGCATGGGTGCAGACCTCGTATCTGATCGCCGAAGTGATTGCGATCCCGCTGTCGGGATTCCTGTCACGCGCATTCGGCACGCGGCTGCTGTTCGCGATTTCTGCCGCGGGCTTCACCTTCGCAAGCTTTATGTGTGGCCTGACCTCGACCATCGAACAGATGATCCTGTGGCGCGCGATCCAGGGTTTTGTCGGCGCGGGCATGATCCCGACCGTGTTTGCCTCCGCCTACACAGTGTTTCCGCGCAGCAAGTTTCACATCGTCGGCCCGATCATCGGTCTTGTCGCGACACTGGCGCCGACCATCGGCCCTACGGTGGGCGGCTACATTACCGACCTGATGTCGTGGCACTGGCTGTTCTTCATCAACGTGGTGCCCGGCATCGGCATCACCATCGGCGTGCTGGCGCTGGTGGATTTCGACAAGCCGAACTTCGCGCTGCTCGAGCATTTCGACTGGTGGGGCCTGATCTCGATGGCGGGCTTCCTCGGCTCGCTCGAATATGTGCTGGAGGAAGGGCCTCGCAACGACTGGCTGCAGGACGAGTCGATCTTCTTTTTCGCCATCGTCTGCGTCGTCTCGGCTGTGGTCTTTTTCTATCGCGCGCTGACGCAGAAGGAGCCGATTGTCGACATTCGCGCCTTCACCGACCGCAACTTCGCGCTCGGCTGCATGTTCTCGTTCTGCGTCGGCATCGGCCTCTACGGCTTGACCTACATCTATCCGCGCTATCTCGCGGAGGTGAGGGGTTACAGCGCGCTGATGATCGGTGAGACGATGTTCGTGTCCGGCGCGGCGATGTTCGTCAGTGCGCCGATCATCGGAAGGCTGATGACCAAGGTCGACTTGCGCCTGATGATCGCCACCGGCCTGATCGTCTTCGCGGTCAGCTCATGGATGATGACCGGCATCACCCGCGATTACGATTTCTATGAATTGCTGGTGCCGCAGATCCTGCGCGGCGTCGGCATCATGATGGCGATGGTGCCGGTGAACAACATCGCGCTCGGCACGCTCGCGCCCTCGCGCCTGAAGAACGCGTCCGGCCTGTTCAACCTGACGCGCAACCTCGGCGGCGCGGTGGGGCTGGCCATCATCAACACCGTGCTGGATCACCGGACCGACCTGCATATCTCACGTCTGCACGACCGCGTGACCTGGGGCAATTCGGTGGCGGTCGAAACGCTCAATATGCTGACGCAGAAATTCCAGGGCGCGGGCAATGCCTCGCTGATGGCGCTGAAGCAACTGTCGCAGATCGTGCACCGGCAGGCGGTGGTGATGAGCTTCGGCGACGCCTTCTTCATCCTGACCTGCTTCTATCTGGTGCTCAGCACGCTGGTCTTCTTCGTCCGCAAGCCCAACATGATGGGCCCGCCGCCGGACGCGCATTGAAGTCGCGTCATAGCCGTGGCACATCAGTTGCGGACACGGCTATGGCAAGCGCGGACACATGAGTTTCATCAGCGGCGTTGGACTGACGGCTTTTGGCAGGCATGAGGGGCGCTCGACGCTCGATCTGATGACCGAGGCGGCGCGGGGCGCGTTGTCGGATGCGGGCCTCAAGCGCAGTGACGTCGACGGCCTTCTCACCGGCTATTCCACCACCATGCCGCATCTGATGTTGGCGACTGTGTTTGCCGAGCACTTCGGCATCCAGCCATCGTATGCGCATGCGATTCAGGTGGGCGGCGCAACCGGGCTTGCCATGGTGATGCTGGCGCATGAACTGGTCGAGGCTGGTGTCGCGAAAACCATTCTTGTCGTTGCAGGAGAAAATCGCCTCACCGGGCAGGCGCGCGATTCCGCCATGAGCACGCTGGCGCAGGTCGGTCATCCCGACTACGAGGTGCCGCTCGGCCCGACGATCCCGGCCTATTACGGGCTGCTCGCCTCGCGCTACATGCACGACTACGGCCTGACGCAGGAAGACATGGCGGAGTTCGCGGTGCTGATGCGCCGGCACGCCATGCTGCATCCGGGCGCGCAGTTTCACGATCCTATCACGGTGGCAGACGTTATGGCGTCGCGCGAGATTTCGTCGCCGCTGAAACTGCTCGACTGCTGCCCGGTGTCGGATGGCGGCGCTGCCTTCATCATCAGCCGAGAGCCGATCGCCGATCGTCACGTCCGCATCATGGGATGCGGGCAGGCACATTTGCATCAACACATCACGGCGGCGAAGTCGCTGTCCGACGTTGGGGCTGCTGTCGCGTTAAAGCGGGCGCAGGACAAAGCTGGCGTCGATCTGCGCAACATCAAGTATGCCGGCATCTATGATAGCTTCACCATTACGCTGGCGATCCTGATCGAGGAGCTTGGTCTTGCGAAACGCGGCGAGTCCGCGGCGCGTGCGCGCAATGGCGATTTCGGTATTGGTGGCGCTCTGCCGCTGAACACCCACGGTGGGCTGCTCAGTTATGGTCACTGTGGTTGCGGCGGCGCGATGGCGCATCTGGTCGAGACGCAGTTGCAGATGACGGGGCGCGCAGGGCCACGTCAGGTGCGCGATGCATCGCTTGCGTTGTTGCATGGGGACGGCGGGGTGATGTCGTCCCATGTCAGCATGTTTCTGGAGCGGGTGCGATGAGCGAAGCAGCAGAACTCAAAGGCTGGACCGACGGCGCGGACGCAATTCTCTATCAGTCGTGCGGCGCGTGCCGTCATCTCTGGTATTTCCGCCGGGCATTCTGTCCGTCATGCGGCGATGCTTCGCCGAAGACTCATCAGGCCAGCGGCAACGGCGTGGTCTATTCTGCGACAGTGGTTCGCCGCGCCGCGACGCCTGAAGCGAAAGCTCACGTCCCCTATGCGATCCTGCTGGTCGATATGGCAGAAGGTTTTCGCATGATGGCGCACGGCGACATTGATCTGCGCATTGGCGACAAGGTGACTGTGCAGTTCAGGCCATTTACGAGTTTGCGTACGCCGCATTTCGTCAGGGCGTGAGCACGCGCGGTATGTCAGCGGCTGAGTGATGATAGGGTGACCCTCATGGTGAGGAGCGAGGCAAAGCCTCGCGTCTCGAACCATAAGGCGGTCAAAAAGGATGTCTCCAACCTCGTCATTCGAGACGCAACGCTTTGTGTTGCTCCTCAGTATGAGGTTGGATGAACTGCGCTCCTAGCGCAGGTTCACCGTCTTGCGGCTGATGGTGTGATCCTGAAAGTCGTCGCCATCGATCGGCGAGGGAACGAGATGCGGCGCGACCGTATACACGGCGTAGCCGCTTCTCGTTCGCTTGGCCTGATACAGCGCCTGATCGGCCCGCGCGAGCAGATCGTCCGGCGCTATGTCTTCGTCGGTGAGCAGCGCGATGCCAACGCTGGTGCCGATCTCGATGGTGTAGCCATTGATATTGTAATAGCTGCCGATGTCCTCGACGATGCGTGATGCGAGGCCGATGGCCTGTTCGCGTTCCGCCACGCCGGTCTGCACCAATACGAATTCATCGCCGCCGAGCCGCACCAGAAGATCGCTTGCACGGGTGAGGCGCGTCAGCCGCCGCGCGACTTCCTTGAGGATCGCGTCACCGGCGGGATGACCGTAAAGATCGTTCGCTGCCTTGAAGCGATCGAGGTCGAGGCTGTGAACGGCGATGCCGTAACCGTTGCGCTGGGCGTCTACGATCACGGTTTCGAGATTTTCGCTCAGCCCTAGCCGGTTGGACAGGCCGGTCAGTGCGTCCTGCTGCGCAAGGCCGGCAAACTTCCGCTTGAGGGTGAGCTGACTGACGGCCGTTGCGTAAGCGTGCTGGATGATGTCGAACGCGCCGAACAGAAAGATGAGTGTGATCAGCCCGAGCGAAATATAGATCAGGCCGCCGTGAAGCATGCAGGCGATGCTCGGCGGGATAGCCACAATGAACAGATTGATCAGCGCCAGCCGCGGACGGTAGGCCACACGGGTCACCGTGCCGGCTGCATATGTGGAGATCACGCCGATGATCAGCATGTGAACGGCGGGGTCCTGCAGCATGAAGCAGCGCACGCCGATGGCGCTGACCACGATGGCGGTTGCAATGCTCCGGATCGCAAACTGCCGCTCCCACACCTGCGCCTCGTCGCGCTGCAGCTTTCTGCCTGCGGCCGCGCGGTGATAGCGGCGGATCATCCAGATACGTTCTGCCGAAACCAGAACGGCAATCAGTGTCAGGGCGAGGATATAGCGATCGCCGGTCTCGATAAAAATGACGGTTCCGATGACGCACTGGCTGACCAGAAACACCACGATGGACGGCGTCGCGCTGAAGAGATCGCTGATGATCTCCACATAGATGCCCTCCGGAAGCTGGCGGGGGCGCAGCAGTTGCAACGGTGAAAACGTCATGTTGACCGCATTCGTCGCGCGCACATGCGCCGGAACTTGCGGACGTTCTAGGCGGATCGGGTAAAATGAAGGCCTAGGGAAAAGCTTTAACTTGAGACATCTGGAACCCTGGCCAGGCGAGGCGTGCCGTCAGCGCGCCCGCCTGGGGAGGACGAAGCTCTGGCCGGGGTAAATGAGATCCGGATTCCTGATCTGGCTCCGGTTCGCCCTCAAAACCAGCGGATACAATTCGCCTGAGCCGTAGGTAGCGCGGCTGATGCGCCAGAGACTGTCACCGCGAGACACGATCACGGCGGACGTTGAGCGCTTCCTGGACGGAAGGCTCGCTTGAGAAGGCTTGCCAGCTTCCGGTGCGGAACGGTCCGCCATCTTGTTGTCCTTAGCGGGACGTGGTGTTTCGGCGTGTGAACGAACCGCAGGGGAAGCGGATTCTGCCGTGTCCAACACGACAGCCATTTTCTGTTCGGATATCGCTTGCTTCCCGTCCGGCAGTCTGGACCTCAATGTCAGGTCGTAAGTCCCGGGAGGAAGTGGCGGAGGGGTCATGACGAATTGTCCCGATTGATCCGCGACTGCCCGGCCAAGGGATTGGCCATCGCGGAGCAATTCGACGGTCGCACCGGGCGCAGCCCTGCCGGCGATGACGGCGTCACCCGTTCGTTCAACGCGGGTAATGTCGAAGGTGGGTACAGACCTGTCCGTATCCGCTGGAGGGGATGACTCTGCAGGTACGCCGGTCTCGGCCTTGGCTTCAGCCTTTGCGGGCGCGGGCGAACTCTCTGCTTGAGGGCGCGATGCGGGCGGGGATACCGCTGGCGTCGCTGTGGTTGCAGGTTTTGCTGCAGTGCTGGATTCAACCTTGGCGTCTGCCTTGACGTCAGCCGTGGCTCCTATGTTGGATTCTTTCCTGATCTCGCTTTTGGGCTCAACCTTGGGTTCGGCCTTCGCTTCAACCCTGGTTCCTGTTTCCACCGAGCGCTCGCGCTGCATGTACGAAAGGCCGAACACAAGCGCTGCCACAAATGCAACAAGCACCAGAGCCAGCATGACCATTCGGCCCGCCGTCGCAGTCATCGTGCGCCCCTTCGATTGTAATTCGTCAGCCCCGCAGGTGAGCTTGCGCCGATTTGTTCCGGCCATCAAGCCTTCACGATGCGGTCGTTTCCCGCATCAACTGTCATGAAATGGCGAGGGGTCCGGCGTGTTTACGCCGAACCCCTCCATCTTGCGCATGATCGGAAAACTGGAAACTACTTTCCGGATCATGCAATCAGTATCAGCCAGCCTGTAAGCCGGGTTCTGTAGGGCCTGAATGGTTTTCACCACGCAGACGTGACGGCCATTCCTCTGGGACGCAAGTTGCGTTGCGCCTCGAGCAACCTACCCGGACAGCGGGCCTGACATCGCCCCGCGGAGTTATCGCTCGAGAGCGAACTTTCCACTCTGCCGTCCCTATTCGGTTTTGCTCCCGGTGGGGTTTACCATGCCGCCTCCGTTGCCGGAGACGCGGTGCGCTCTTACCGCACCTTTTCACCCTTACCTTCATGCAAGTCCTTTCGGACAAGTGTGAAGGCGGTTCGTTCTCTGTGGCACTTTCCCTGGGGTCGCCCCCGCCGGGTGTTATCCGGCACCGTATGTCGATGGAGCCCGGACTTTCCTCCCCGGCGACCTTTCGATCCTTGCCGGAGCGGCCGTCCAGCCGACTGACGCCAGAGGACATGAGCGTTATCCGCCGCGCGGTCAAGCCAAATGCGGCTCCGTTGACGGCCGCTTTTGTCCGTTAAGTGTTGACCCGGTTAATCTGCCGCCTGAACGAGCGTTTGCAGCAGTGTGCGGGCCGGAGCAAAAAACGTCGTGCCGGTATGCGGCGTCGAGAAATCGAGCAGGCGATCATAGGCTCCCGGCGGCTCGCCGACATACATGCGCTGAAGCATCTTCTCGGTCACCCAGAGGTATCTGGAGTAACCGATAAAGTAGGTCCCGAATTCCTGCCGTCCCGGCCGGCCGAAAGGCATGTTGTCACGCAGGATGTCATGTTCGTTTCCGTCGGCGTCCACGATGGTCGCCAGCGACTTGTGCGATTTGCGCGGAGCGTCATCGTCGTCGATTTCGATGTTGTCGATCTTGGTCCGGCCGATGATTTCTTCCTGGAGGTGGGTGGGAGTTTGCTTCCAGGCGTTGAGGTCGTGCAGATATTTCTGGACGACGACATAGCTGCCGCCGGCGAAGGCAGCATCCTCGTCGCCCACGAGGGCCGAGGCCGGCAGATCGAGACCGGTGGGGTTGGCCGTCCCATCGACGAATCCAAGAAGGTCGCGCGCATCGAAATATCGAAAGCCTGAAACTTCATCGACGACGGTTACTGCGGTGCCGAGACTGTCGAGCAGGATGCGTTCAAACTCGAAGCACATATCGGGGCGTTCGGAACGGATGTGAAAGAGAAGGTCGCCGGATGTCGATGGTGCGTCGTGAACCGCTCCCTTGATCGCCGCAAACGGCTTCAGTTCTTTCGGGCGGGCGTCCGGGCGGAGACGATTCCAGAGGTCGTGGCCGATTCCTGCAATGCATGACAGGTGGCCGGATAGATCCCGAAATCCGACAGTCTTGACGAGGTCGTCAAGTTCGCCGAGCACTGAACAAACCTTCGCAAGGGCGGTCTGTTCGCTTGGGACGGTGACCACGAGAAAGATCGCCGCCAGCGACAGCGGCGCGTCGATGCTTTGCGCATCGATCGGCACCCTGTCCCAGTTTTTTTCCGACATGCCGCAACCCCCTCGACTTTGCCGTCAAATGACTGACCGGACACCATCAGGATACGGTCAAGGCACGTTATCGCGATGACAAGCGGCCGCACAACAGCGCCGGGCGCCGGGTTTGGGCGCGTTGCAGTGATGTGCTTGAGAAGCACCTAGCTGACCAGCGCTTCTTTTGGCATCAGGGCGAGCAGATCGTTCAACGTGGACAATGTCGAGGTATCGGCAATGCCGTCGATACGCTCGGGCCGGAAGTGACGCTGGAAGGCGGTGACCACATCCATCGTGGCGGCGTCATAAAGTCCGTTCAGCGGCACGCCGTAGCCAAACCGCGCCAGCAGTTTCTGCAGGCTGAGAACGTCGTCGCCGGACTGTCCCAGCATGGTCTGCATGCCGCGCACGATGGGCGCGGGCTCGACCCAGAGTCCGACGCCGGAATCCGCCAGCAGCCGCCACGGAAATTTCTCGCCAGGGTCCTTCTTGCGTCCGGGCGCGACATCCGAATGTCCGAGCACGCGGTGCCTGGGAATATCGCGGCGGATCATGATGCCCTTGCACAGCGCGATCACCGCTGCGGTCTGGCGGATCGGAAAGTCGGTGTAGCCGAGGTCATGACCGGGATTGACGATCTCGATGCCGATGGAAAGCGAGTTGATGTCGGTCTCGCCGGCCCATGCGGATGCGCCTGCATGCCAGGCGCGGTCTGCTTCGCGCACGCACTGGACGATATTGCCGTCCTCGAGCACGACATAATGTGCGGAGACTTCGGTGCCGGTGGTGCACAGCCGGACGATGGCGCTCGCAGGGTCGGCCATGCCGGTATAGTGCAGCACGATCATGTTCGGCGACAGAACGCCCTTGCGGTCGCCATAGTTCGGCGACGGCGTGACGTTCGACACGACGGATGAATCCGGCACGAAGTTCGGCATTTCAGCAGCATCTCCCAAGTAAATGATCGGGACGCTGACGCTTTGAACTCAATCCAGCAGACTCAAACGATCCTCGCGGCATACACAACTCGAAACGGGGCGAGAGAAGGGCAGTACGGCGCTAGTGATAAGGCAATGCACACGCTGCGCAATCGGCGCGGGTTCCGTTGCCCCCAGAACATTGCGCATGGCCGGGTTGCCCGCAGGGCCTTGCCGGAATTCACCTTCTTTAAAGTCAGGCTTCTGCGTCAACCATTCCTTAACGATAACTGCCGCTACTGAAGGATGTGGAGCCGCGCCGATTTGGGGCGGCTACGGTTCACCGATGCGCAACCTCGATGGCTGGCCAGAAAATCCCGTGCGGAACCTCGAATTTGCGGCGCGTCATCGCCAGCGCGTCCGCGCTGCGGTCGATCTGGGCGCCGGAACGGGCCAATCTTGGGCTTTTCGGGCGGGATCTGGCGGACCGGCCCGGCTATTCGGGCCGCCATGCGGCTCTCTTTCACCGGCAGGCGTTTGAAATGTCGCCCGATGATGCACCCGTGCGCCATGTTCCGGTCCTCGGCGTTGAGGCCGTGGAGGCGCTCGCGCCGCATGACGGCGGTGTCTATGTCGATGCCACCTTCGGCGCCGGCGGTTACAGCCGCGCGATCCTGAAAGTGCCAGGCACCCGCGTGATCGGCATCGACCGTGATCGCACCGCCATTATGGGCGGGTTCGATCTTGTGGAGTCCTCCGGCGGACGCCTGACACTGGTGGAAGACCGCTTTTCCAATCTGGCCGATGTCTGCGCGGGACAGGACCTTGCCGCGGTCGATGGCATTGTCATGGATGTCGGTGTCTCGTCCATGCAACTCGATCAGGGCGAGCGCGGCTTTTCGTTCCGGCTCAACGGTCCGCTTGACATGCGGATGGCGCAAAGCGGACCGACCGCTGCCGACGTTGTGGCGAAGGCTTCTGAAACAGATCTCGCCAACATTATCTATATCTTCGGTGAGGAGCGTCATTCGCGCGCGGTGGCCCGCGCCATTGTCGCCGCGCGGAAAGAAGCGCCGATCACCACGACCCGCGCGCTGGCGGACATCGTCTCGCGGGTGGTGCGCTCCAAGCCCAATGAAATTCATCCCGCGACCCGCACTTTCCAGGCGCTGCGCATCTTCGTCAACGAAGAGCTGGACGAACTCCATGCGGCGCTCGTGGCCGCCGAGCAGATGCTCAAGCCGGGCGGACGGCTTGCGGTGGTGTCGTTCCATTCGCTGGAAGACCGCATCGTCAAGAACTTCCTCAACGAGCGCGGCAAGCGCGGCGGCGGTTCGCGCCATCTTCCTGAGGTCGATCAGGCGCTGCCGAGCTTCGAGATACTCACCAAGCGTCCGATTGTTGCAGGCGACGACGAGGTCGAGGCCAATCCGCGCGCGCGTTCCGCCAAACTGCGGGCTGCAGCGCGCACGGCGGCTCCCGCGCAGTCTGAAACCGTGTCGTTTGATTGGCCGCAACTGGCCGACGTGATGAGGGGAGGCTGACATGCGCATTGTCCACCTCTTTGTCATCTGCGCGCTGGTGTTCGCAGCGGCCTATGTCTACCGCATCAAGATGGAATCCACGGTGCGCACCGAAAGCGTGATGCGGCTGCGCAACGACATCCGCCAGCAGCGCGACGCCATCGCCAGCCTGAAGGCGGAATGGGCCAAACTGGAATCGCCGAAACGGTTGCAGGAACTGGCGACACGCCATCTCTCGCTGCGTTCGATCGAAGCTACTCAATATGACTCGCTGAAGAACCTGCCGCCGCGCCCGCCGAGCTTCGTCAAGCCGAATGATCCCGATCCGATCGGCACCATGATCGAGAGCGTTGATATCGAAGCGCTGGCCAAGGCTGCGCTGGAAGATGACTCGCTGACCGGCTCCATTCCCCAGCCGGAGGGTGCGCGGTGACCGATCAAATCACACGTCCCCCCGAACCCTGGCGGCAACGGCTGATCCGCACCCTGCTTTACGGGCGCAATGTCGATCGCTCGGCCAAGGCGCGCGCGCGCGTCGGTCTTGCGATCATTGCTTTCTCGCTGGTCTACGCCGTGATCGGCGGCCGCCTCGTGATGTTCGCGGTGAACGGCGATGGCCATGGCACGCGGCGCACCGCCTCGCAGGACGCCACCGCCACGGCACGGCCCGATATTCTCGACCGTAACGGCATGATCCTGGCGACCGACGTCAAGACCCCGTCCCTGTTCGGCGAGCCGCGCCGTATCATCGACAAGGACGAGGCCATCGAGCTTCTGACCGCAACGCTGCCGGACGTCGATGCAGGCGAAGTGCGTGACCGGCTGTCGTCGCGCAAGGGTTTCGTCTGGCTGAAGCGCGAAATCACGCAGCAGCAGCAGAAGGACATCTATCGTCTCGGCATTCCGGGCATCGGCTTCCTGCGCGAGAACAAGCGCGTCTATCCGAGCGGCCCCGTCGTGTCGCATCTGATCGGCCATGTGAACATCGACAACCAGGGCATTGCCGGCATCGAGAAGTGGCTGGACTCGAATGGTCTTGCCGATCTGCATCGCGCCGGGTTCGCCACCGACCGCCAGCAGGAGCCGGTGCAGCTCGCCGTCGATCTGCGTGTCGAACATGCGCTGCGCGATGAACTGCTCAAGGCCAAGGAGAAATTCAAGGCCAAGGCTGCCGCGGGTCTGGTCTCGGACGTGAACACCGGTGAGATCATCGCGATGGTCTCGGTGCCGGATTACGACCCGAACAACCCGCGTGAGGCGAACGATCCGACCCGCATCAACCGCCTGACCACCGGCGTGTTCGAAATGGGATCGACCTTCAAATCGCTGACGCTGGCCATGGCGCTCGATTCCGGCCGTGCCAACATCAACACGCTTTATGACGCGCGTGCGCCGCTGGTCTATGGCAAGTTCAAGATTCACGACACCCACAATCTCGGCCGCTCGGTGCCGATGTGGGAGGTGTTCACCGAATCCTCCAACGTCGGCGCGGCGCGTGTCGCGCTGTCGATGGGTGTCGAGGCACACAAGGCGTTCCTCCGCAAGCTGGGTCAGCTCAGCCGCCTGCGCACGGAATTGCCCGAGAGCGCCGAGCCGCTGGTGCCGAAGCGCTGGGGCGAACTCAACACGATCACCATCGCGTTCGGCCACGGCATGGCGGTGGCGCCGCTGCAGGCGGTGATGGGCATCAATGCGCTGGTCAATGGCGGCAAGCTCATTCCGCCGACCTTCCTCAAGCGCTCGCGCGAGGAAGCGCTGCAGGTCGCCAAGCAGGTGGTGAAGCCGGAAACCAGCGTCAGTCTGCGTTACATGATGCGGTTGAATGCGGAGAAGGGCACCGCGCGAAAGGCTGATGTCAAAGGCTATTATATCGGCGGCAAGACCGGCACCTCGGAAAAGGTCGTCAACGGACGCTATTCCAAGAAGCAGGTGCTGAATTCCTTCACCGCGATCATGCCCGCCGACAATCCGCAGTATCAGCTGCTGATCATGCTGGACGAGCCGCAGCCGCTGCCGGAAACCCACGGCTTTATCACGTCGGGCTGGAATGCCGTGCCGACCGGCGGCAAGGTGATCGAGCGGATCGCGCCGCTGCTGGGAATGGTGCCCCGGTTCGATTTGCCGCCGTCCGACCGCCTTATTCTTGCGGCATCGAGGGAAAGCCGGTAACCGCTCGGCTGCGCGTATTCCGCAAAAGTGGGTGCCGGTTTTGCGACCAGAATACGCGCATGCTTGGATGCGCCGGGGTAAAATGAAACTACGCGACCTTTTCAGCGGAGATGCCGTGATCGGCGCGCAACATGCCGATGTTGCGGTGACCGGCATTGCCGTGGACAGCCGGGCGGTGAAACCCGGCGACGTGTTTTTCGCTCTGGCCGGGGTCAAGACCGACGGTGCGCGCTTCATCGATCAGGCGATTGGGACCGGCGCGGTTGCAGTGGTCAGCGACCGTGCTCCAGAGAATGACAATCGCGCTGCGTTCATCGCGGTGCCGAACCCGCGCCGCGCGCTCGCGCTCGCCGCTGCGCGTTTTTATCCGCGCCAGCCGCAGACTATCGCCGCCGTCACCGGCACCAGCGGCAAGACCTCGGTGGCCGTGTTCACCCGGCAAATCTGGCAACAACTCGGCTTCGCAGCCGCGAGCATCGGCACCATTGGCCTCGTGTCGCCAAAGCGCACAGTCTACGGCTCGCTGACCACGCCCGATCCGATTGCGCTGCATCGCTCGCTGGACGAAATCGCGGGCGATGGCGTGACGCATCTGGCATTCGAGGCGTCGTCGCACGGCCTCGATCAGCATCGGCTCGACGGCGTGCGTGTCAGCGCAGGCGCGTTCACCAATCTGTCGCGCGACCACATGGATTATCATCCGACGGTCGAACATTATCTGGCGGCCAAGCTGCGGCTGTTCACCGATCTTGTGGTTGACGGCGGCGCCGCGGTGATTGCCGCCGATCACGATCATTCCGCGGCGGTGATCGAGGCTGCGCGACTTCGCAGGCTGCGCATCATGACGGTTGGCCGCAGCGGTGAAGCGATCCAATTGCTGGCCGCTGCTGTCGATGGCTTTGCACAGAAATTGACCCTCGAACATGACGGCAAGCAGTATCAGGTACGCCTGCCGCTGGTTGGCGAATTTCAGATCGAGAATGCGATGGTGGCCGCGGGCCTCGTGATCGCAACCGGCGGCGATCCCGCGCGCGTCTTTGCAGCACTGGAAAATCTTCAGGGTGCGCCGGGGCGTCTTGAGCTTGTCGGTGAGCGCAACGGTGCACCGGTGTTTGTGGATTATGCGCATAAGCCCGATGCGCTGGCGAAGGCGCTGGAAGCGCTGCGGCCCTATACGAAGCGCAAGCTCGTGGTCGTGTTCGGCGCGGGCGGCGACCGCGATGCAGGCAAGCGTCCGCTGATGGGTGCGATTGCGGCGGAGAATGCGGATACCGTCATTATTACCGACGACAATCCGCGCTCGGAAAATCCTGCGTCCATCCGTGCGGCCATCATGGCGGCAGCGAAAGGCGCGACGGACATTGCGGATCGCAATGAGGCGATCCGCGCAGCCGTTGCCGGCTTGCAGCAGGGAGATGCGCTGCTGATTGCCGGCAAGGGACACGAGACCGGACAGATTGTGGGAGATAAGGTATTGCCGTTCAGCGATCACGAAGCCGCCGTCGCGGCATTGGCGGAGCATGCGGCATGAGCGCGGCATTGTGGGCAAGCGCAGCGATGATGGAGGCGATGTACGCCACAAAGCGCGGCGCGCTGCCCGATGACGTCACCGGAATTTCCATCGACAGCCGCACGCTGACACCTGGCGAGGCCTACTTCGCCATCAAGGGCGACGTGCATGATGGTCACGATTTCGTCGAGGCCGCGCTGAAGAACGGCGCCTCGCTTGCGGTCGTCGCAAAGTCTCATGCCGACAAATTTCCGGCCGATGCGCGGCTTCTGATCGTCGATGATGTGCTTGCAGGTCTGGTCGATCTGGCACAGGCCTCGCGTGCGCGCCTCGGCGCGAAGGTGATCGCGGTGACCGGCTCGGTCGGCAAGACCTCGACCAAGGAAGCGTTGCGCACGGTGCTCGGCCCGCAGGGCGAAACCCACGCCTCGGCCGCTTCGTTCAACAATCACTGGGGTGTGCCCCTGTCGCTGGCGCGCTGTCCGGCGTCGGTGAAGTTTGCGATCTTCGAGATCGGCATGAATCATCCCGGCGAAATCACGCCGCTGGTGAAAATGGTCCGCCCGCATGTGGCGATCATCACCACGGTCGAGCCGGTGCATCTGGAATTCTTCTCCGGCATCGAGGCCATCGCCGATGCCAAGGCGGAAATCTTCGCGGGCGTCGAGCCCGGCGGCGCGGCGGTGCTCAATCGCGACAACTCGCAGTTCGCGCGCCTGAGCAAAAGCGCGAAGGCCGCGAAGATCGAGCATATTGTTTCTTTCGGCAGTGACGAAAAAGCCGATGCGCGTCTCATCGATGTCTCCCTGCATCCAGCCTGTTCGGCAGTGCGCGCGACCATTCTCGGGCAGGACGTCACCTACAAGATCGGCATGCCCGGGCGTCATATGGCGATGAATTCGCTGGCGGTGCTGGCCGCGGCTACGCTTGCGGACGCGGACCTTGCGCTGTCGGCACTGGCGCTTGCGCAACTGAAGCCCGCTTCGGGACGCGGCGTGCGGGAGGCGCTCACGCTCTCCGGCGGCACGGCCACGCTGATTGATGAAAGCTACAACGCCAATCCAGCGTCGATGGCGGCTGCGATCACGGTTCTGGGGCAGGCGGATGTCGGCCCGCGCGGGCGGCGGATTGTCGTGCTGGGAGACATGCTGGAACTTGGGACGACCGGTCCGGATCTTCACCGCGGCCTTGCCGAAGCGATCAAGATGAACGGGATCGATTCGGTTTTTTGCTGTGGTCCGCTGATGCGCAATCTGTGGGAAGCCCTTCCTTCCACGAAGAAGGGCGGCTATGCCGATAATTCGGCAGCACTTGAGCCGCAGGTGGTGGCCGCGATCGGGGCTGGCGACGCCATCATGATCAAGGGGTCGCTTGGTTCGCGTATGAAATTGATTGTGACGGCATTGCAAAAACGCTTCCCTGACAAGGCGGCGCTGGATGACGTCACACCATAAGGCAATTGAACATGTTCTATTGGCTCACTGAATTGGCCGGCACCATCCCCGGCATCAATGTGTTCCGTTACATTACCTTCCGCACCGGCGGCGCGATGATCACCGGCGCGCTGTTCGTGTTCCTGTTCGGGCCATGGATCATTGCCCAGCTCCGGCTGGCGCAGGGCAAGGGCCAGCCGATCCGCGCGGACGGCCCGCCAACTCATCTCGTGACCAAGAAGGGCACCCCCACCATGGGTGGCCTGATGATCCTCTCGGGCCTGGTCGTCGCGACGCTGCTGTGGGCGAACCTGCGCAATGCCTATGTCTGGATCGTGCTGCTGGTCACGCTCGGTTTCGGCTTCGTCGGTTTCTATGACGACTACCTCAAGGTTTCCAAGCAGACCGACAAGGGCTTCTCCGGCCGTTCGCGCCTTGCCGTCGAAGGGCTGATCGCGCTGATCGCCTGCTGCTGCATCATCTGGTTCGGCCGCGACGCGACAGTGACCGCGCTGTCGATTCCGTTCGTGAAGGAGTTCCTGCTCAACATCGGCTGGTTCTATGTGATGTTCGGCATGTTCATCATCGTCGGCGCGGGCAACGCGGTGAACCTCACCGATGGCCTCGACGGTCTGGCTATCGTGCCGGTGATGATCGCGGCGGCCAGCTTCGGAATGATCGCCTATCTGGTCGGCAACGCGGTGTTCGCCGAATATCTGCAGATCCGTTATGTGCCCGGCACCGGTGAACTCGCCGTGCTGTGCGGCGCTGTGCTCGGTGCGGGTCTCGGTTTTCTCTGGTTCAACGCGCCCCCGGCGTCGATCTTCATGGGCGACACGGGCTCGCTCGCGCTCGGCGGCATGCTCGGCGCGATCGCGGTTGCGACCAAGCATGAGATCGTGCTGGCGGTGATCGGCGGTTTGTTTGTGATTGAAGCGTTGTCGGTGATCGTGCAGGTCGCCTCGTTCAAGCTCACCGGCAAGCGGTTCTTCCGCATGGCGCCGATCCATCATCATTATGAGCAGAAGGGTTGGACCGAACCGCAGATCGTGATCCGGTTCTGGATCGTTTCGGTGATGCTGGCGCTCGCTGGCCTCTCGACACTGAAGCTGCGGTAATGACGCCGGTTACTTCCTTCAAGGGCAAGACCGTCGCCGTCTTCGGCCTCGGCGGCTCGGGCCTCGCAAGCTGCCGCGCCTTGAAGGCAGGCGGCGCGGAGGTGATCGCAAGCGACGATACGCCTGCGAAGCTTGCGGAAGCCGCGAAGGAAGGCTTCATCACGGCGGACCTGCGCACGGTGTCGTGGGAGAATTTCGCGGCGCTGGTGCTGACGCCCGGTGTGCCGCTGACGCACCCAAAGCCGCACTGGACCGTTGATGCCGCGAAGGCGGCAGGCGTTGAGGTGATCGGCGATATCGAGCTGTTCTGCCGTGAGCGCAAGCGCCATGCACCGGATGCGCCGTTCGTGGCGATCACCGGCACCAACGGCAAGTCCACGACGACCGCGCTGATCGCGCATCTGATGCGTGAAGCCGGTTACGACACCCAGATGGGCGGCAATATCGGCACTGCGATCCTCTCGCTGGCGCCGCCGGCCAAGGGCCGCGTCCATGTGATCGAGATGTCGTCGTATCAGATCGATCTCACGCCCTCGCTCGATCCGGCTGTCGGCATTCTGCTCAATGTGACCGAGGATCATATCGATCGTCACGGCACCATTGAACATTATGCCGCGGTGAAGGAGCGGCTGGTCGCGGGCGTGCAGCAGAACGGCACCGCGATTGTCGGCGTTGACGACGCTTTCTGCGCGGCGATTGCGGATCGGGTGGCGCAGGCGGGCAAGAACGTGGTGCGCGTTTCAGTCAAGCGCCCGGTGGCTGACGGCGTCTGCCTCGAAGGCGAGACCATTGTACGTGTCGATGGCGGCGCGCGGACGCGGATCGCCAGCGTTGCCGACATCGGCTCGCTGCGCGGACTGCACAATGCGCAGAACGCAGCCTGCGCCTCGGCGGCGGTGCTCGCGCTCGGTGTCAGCGCCGAAGTCCTGCAGAAGGGGCTGCGCAGTTTTCCGGGCCTCGCGCATCGCATGGAGCAGATCGGCCGCCAGGGCCATGTGCTGTTCGTCAACGACTCCAAGGGCACCAATGCGGATGCGGCAGCGCGTGCGCTGTCGTCGTTCAGAGAAATTTTCTGGATTGCGGGCGGAAAGCCCAAGACCGGCGGTATCGAGTCGCTGCGCGAGTTCTTTCCGCGTATTCGCAAGGCTTACCTGATCGGCGAGGCGGCGGAAGAGTTTGCCAAAACGCTTGGCGATGTGCCGCACGAAATCAGCAAGACACTTGAAGAAGCTGTGCCGCACGCCGCGCGCGATGCTGCGGCGTCGGGCCTGACCGAGCCGGTCGTATTGCTGTCACCAGCCTGCGCGTCGTTCGACCAGTTTCCGAATTTCGAGAAGCGCGGCGACCGCTTCCGCGAGGTGGCCCATGCATTGCCGGGCGGCCTGACGCCGCCGTAGGTGCTCCGTCATTGCGAGGAGCGCAGCGACGAAGCAATCCAGCTTTTGTGCTCGGAGCTTTCAGGTGGATTGCTTCGCCTTGCTCGCAATGACGGCCCGGAGTGGGCTTCCCCGACACTTTGACGAGATTTTTTCCCGTATTTGCCCATCCTTAACCCTCCGGAAACCATGATGCGGGAGTAATACCCCGTTAACCTCTGGCAGGATGGCGGACGGCCCATGATCTCCCGCGAACAACGCACGCCCTTGAGCGAATGGTGGTGGACGGTGGACCGGCTGCTGCTGGCTGCGTTCATCACGCTGATGCTCGGTGGTGTCATCCTGTCACTGGCCGCGAGTCCGCCGGTGGCGGCGCGCATTGGCCTCGATCCGTTTCACTTCTTCAACCGCCACGTGATGTTCCTGCTGCCATCGCTGCTGGTGATGCTCGGCGTCTCGTTCCTCTCGCCGCGTCAGGTTCGCCGCAGCGCGCTGATCGTGTTCGCCATCAGCGTGGCGCTCGTTGTCGCGACGCTGCTGTTCGGGCCCGAGGTGAAAGGCGCGAAGCGCTGGATCACCATCCTCGGCATCAACATTCAGGCTTCTGAATCCCTCAAGCCTGCCTTCGTTGTGCTGGTGGCGTGGCTGTTCGCGGAATCCGCCAAGCGGCCGGAGATGCCTGCGACCTCGATGGCGCTCGGCATGCTGCTGATGACGGTCACGCTGCTGGTGCTGGAGCCTGACTTCGGCCAGACCATGCTGCTGCTGATGGTGTGGGGCGCGCTGTTCTTCATCGCCGGGATGCGGATGATCTGGGTGTTCGGCCTGATGGGCGCGGGCGCTGTCGGATTGTTCGGCGCCTATATGATGGTGCCGCACGTTGCGGGCCGCATCAAACGCTTCATGGACCCGGCCTCGGGCGACACCTTTCAGGTCGATACGGCGATGGAAGCCTTCACCCATGGCGGCTGGTTCGGGCAGGGGCCGGGCGAGGGCACGGTGAAGCGCATTCTCCCGGACAGCCACACCGACTTCGTGTTCGCCGTCGCCGCCGAGGAATTCGGAATCATCCTGTGCCTCGCGCTGCTCGCGCTGTTCGCCTTCATCGTCATTCGTTCGCTGTCGCGCGCCTACGCCAGCGAGGATCTGTTCGCGCGCTTCGCTGCCGCGGGCCTTGCGATCATGTTCGGCATTCAGGCGTCCATCAACATGGCGGTGAACCTGCACCTGATGCCTGCAAAGGGTATGACGCTGCCGTTCATCTCCTATGGCGGTTCGTCGATGATCTCGCTCGCCTATGGCGTCGGCATGCTGCTCGCGCTGACCCGTCAGCGTCCGCGCGTGGAGATGGAATCGATGGGGGCGGCGCACGCGGCCCACAGCTTCGCGTAACCCGCAGGGAGCGCGATGTCCGACAAACCCCTCATCATGCTGGCAGCGGGCGGAACAGGTGGTCACCTGTTTCCCGCCGAGGCGCTCGGCGTTGCGCTGATAAAGCGCGGCGCCGATGTGCGGCTGATGACGGATTCCCGCGCGTTGCGCTATGGCGGAATGTTCACGCGCGACATGATGGATGTTGTGCCGAGCGAAACGGTGCGCGGACGCACGCCGTGGGCGCTGGCTCGTACAGGTGTGATGCTCGCGACTGGTGGTGCGAAAGCGCTAGCTCTGCTGATGTTCCGCAAGCCGAAAGCCGTGGTCGGCTTTGGTGGCTATCCGACATTGCCGCCCCTGATCGCGGCAAGGCTGCTCGGGATTCCGACCGTCATTCACGATTCCAACGCCGTGCTGGGCCGCGCCAACCGGCTGCTCTCGACCCGCGTGAGTGCGATTGCGACATCGCTGCCAGGTGTGCTCGACCGCGATCCGTCGCTCGCAGACAAGACGACCGTTACCGGCACGCCAATGCGTCCGGCGATCCTGGCCGCTGCTGCTGTGCCGTATGTTGCTCCGGTTGCTGACGATCCGTTGCGGCTGCTGGTGGTGGGCGGCAGCCAGGGTGCGCGGGTGATGGCTGACATCGTGCCGCCTGCCATCGAGCGGCTGGAGCCTGCGTTATGGCGAAGGCTCAGCCTTGTTCAGCAGGTGCGCGAGGAAGACATGCCGCGCGTGCGCGCGGTTTATGACCGGCTCAAGATCGAGGCGGAGCTTGCGCCGTTCTTCGCCGATCTGCCCGCACGCTTTGCCGCGACGCATCTTGTGGTGTCGCGTTCGGGAGCAGGCACCGTTGCCGAACTCGGCGCAATCGGACGTCCCTCGATCCTCGTGCCGTTGCCCGGCGCGATCGATCAGGATCAGCATGCCAACGCAGGTGTGCTGGAAAAGGCGGGCGGTGCGATCCGGATTCCGCAATCAGAGTTCACACCCGACCGCCTCGCATCGGAGATCTCCGCGCTCGCTGCCGATCCGGCACGGTTGACGGCGATGGCCGCAAGCGCGCGGACGGTCGGTAGGCTTGATGCCGCCGAGCGGCTCGCAGACCTGCTGATGAAGGTCGCGGGAATCTAGAGCCGGACGTTCTCGACCAGATAATCCAGAAACGCGCGAACGCGTGCGGGCAGGTGTCCGCCGTGGCCGAGGAACACCGCGTGGACCGGTTCAAGATCGCCCGGATTAAAGTCTTCCAGCACCGCGATCAGCCGCCCGGCCTTGATGTCCGCATTGACATGAAAGCGCGCCAGTCGCGCAAGACCGGCACCGGCTGCAGCCAGCTTCTGCATCGCCTCGCCGTCGGAGACGAGCGCATTGCCGACAGGCGAGACCGAAATCGTTCCACCGTTGCCGTCGCGAAATGGCCAGCCGTCGATCTGTTTTGAAAAACAGAAGCCGAGCATGTTGTGTTTGGTGAGGTCGGTTGGCGTTTGCGGCGTGCCGTGTTCTTTCAAGTAAGCAGGTGCCGCAACCACCACCATGCGGCTCTCGCCCAGTTTCCGCGCGAGCAGGCGCGACTCGCGCAGCGGGCCGACGCGGATCGCGATGTCTGCGCGTTCCTCCATCAGATCGACAACCGTATCGGTGAGCGAGACGTCGACGCTGATGCCCGGATGCAGCCTGAAGAAACCGGGCAACAGCGGCAGCAGCCAGTGCAGCCCGAACGGCACGCTGGTGTTGACGCGCACCCTTCCGCGCGGCATGGCGCCGATCGTAGCTTCGCGTTCCGCCGTGTTGATATCGTCAAGGATGCGGATGCTGCGGTCGTAATAGGCCGAGCCTTCCGGCG
This sequence comes from Afipia sp., assembly GCA_024508675.1. GTDB lineage: Bacteria > Pseudomonadota > Alphaproteobacteria > Rhizobiales > Xanthobacteraceae > Afipia. The sequence continues at coordinate 844,315 of JANINQ010000021.1, read as the reverse complement.
TCAGTTGCAGCTTGCGGGTGGAGCGGTTGATGAGGCGCACCCCGAGCCGGGCTTCGAGGCGGGCCACCAGCTTGCTCACCGCCGAGGGACTCATGCGAAGGGCACGGGCCGCGGCGGAAAACCCGCCGAGTTCGACCACGCGGGCGAACACCTCCATCTCACCAGAGCGATTGACGTCCTGTCGGGACATTGTGACTTCATTTCACAAATATTATTACTTATATCAGTCTAGTTCACGAATGGCTTTGCGTCCACGTCTCCGGGAAATCCCGGTATTGGCCGGATTCGCCTGAGGACTGCTCCATGCCACTCGCACTCTATGCGCTCACCGCCGGCGCCTTCGGAATCGGCGTCACTGAATTCGTCATCATGGGCCTGCTGATCGAGGTCGGCGCCGATCTCGGCGTCTCGATCCCCGCTGCGGGCCTGCTGATTTCCGGTTATGCCCTCGGCGTCGTGGTCGGCGCGCCGATCATGACCATCGCCACCGCGCGGTGGCCGCGAAAGACCGCGCTGCTGGTGCTGATGGCCGTCTTCACCATCGGCAATCTCGCTTGCGCGCTCGCGCCGAATTACTGGACTCTGATGGCGGCGCGCGTGCTCACCGCCTTCGCACACGGCACGTTCTTCGGTGTGGGCTCGGTGGTTGCGACCTCGCTGGTCGCATCCGACAAGAAGGCATCGGCGATTGCGATCATGTTCACCGGCCTGACGGTGGCGACCATCCTTGGCGTGCCGTTCGGGACATGGCTCGGCCAGCACTTCGGCTGGCGCGCGACCTTCTGGGCCGTGACGCTGGTGGGCGTGGTCGCTTTCGCGATCATCGCGCTGCTTGTGCCCGCAAGTAAGGACGCGCCCGAAACCTTCAATCTCCGGGAAGACCTTGCGGTTCTCAAGCGCGGTCCCGTGCTTGCGGGTTTGCTCACCACCGTTCTCGGATGGGTCGGCGTGTTCGCCGTCTTCACCTATCTTGCCCCCTTGCTGACGAAGGTCACCGGCTTCTCCGATGCTGCCGTGTCGCCGATCCTGCTGGTGGTTGGCATCGGCTTGCTGATCGGAAATTTGCTCGGCGGGCGGTTCGCGGACAAGCATCTGATGCCGACGGTGTTCGGCAGCCTGTTCGCGCTGGCCATGGTACTCGCCCTGATGACGTTCGCGGTTCACGATAAGGCCGCGATGGTTGTCTTCGCCGCGCTGTTCGGCGTCGCCGCCTTTGCGACTGCACCGCCGCTGCAGATGTGGGTTCTCGAAAAGGCCCATGGTGCGGGTCAATCGCTGGCCTCGAGCTTCAACATCGCCGCGTTCAACCTCGGCAATGCCATCGGTGCGTGGTTGGGCGGTATCGTGATCGCGCGCGGGCCGGGACTGGAATCAGTGCCATGGATCGCCGCGCTGGTGCCGTTGGCAGGTATGGTGCTGGCGATAGTGAGCTACCGGCTTGAGAGGCGCGCGAAGCCGGTTCCCGGGACCGTGTGCCGGGAAGCCGCCGAGTAGGCTGAGTTGGGCCTTTCCGGCCCGATCTGAAAAGAATCGTGTATTTTTCCGAGCCGGCCGGGCTTGTCCCGGTCGGCTTCGTCTGTTTGAAGGACGCATGGATGCCGAGACGGCATCCCCCATGACTGGAAGACATGTATGAGACTGCCGCGCGAGATCGGACCCATTCACTTCGTCGGAATCGGCGGCATCGGCATGAGCGGCATCGCCGAAGTGCTGTGCAATCTTGGTTACACCGTGCAGGGCTCGGACGCTTCCGAGAACGCCAACGTCACCCGGCTGCGCGACAAGGGCATCAAGATCAGCATCGGCCACAAGGCCGAGAATGTGAATGGCGCGGATGTGATGGTGGTCTCCACCGCCATCAAGCGTGACAATCCTGAACTCGTTGCTGCGCGCGGTTTGCGCATTCCGGTGGTGCGCCGTGCGGAAATGCTGGCCGAATTGATGCGGCTGAAAAGCTGCATTGCCATCGCGGGCACCCACGGCAAGACCACGACGACATCGATGGTTGCGACCCTGCTCGATGCAGGGGCACTCGATCCGACCGTGATCAACGGCGGCATCATCAATGCTTACGGCACCAACGCGCGGCTTGGCGCGGGTGAATGGATGGTGGTGGAGGCCGACGAGAGCGACGGCACGTTCCTCAAGTTGCCGGTCGACGTCGCCATCGTCACCAATGTCGATCCCGAACATCTCGATCACTTCAAGACGTTCGATGCCGTGCAGGATGCGTTCAAGGCCTTTGTCGAGGGTGTGCCGTTCTACGGTTTCGCGGTCATGTGCATCGATCATCCGGTGGTGCAAGCGCTGGTCGGCAAGATCGAGGACCGCCGCATCATTACTTACGGCGAGAACCCGCAGGCCGACGCACGCCTCGTTGATCTCGTGCCGTTCAGCGGCGGGTCAAAGTTCAAGGTCGAATTCCGCCACCGCAAGACCGACGCCGCCCATCAGATTTCGGACCTCGTGCTGCCGATGCCGGGCCGTCACAACGCGCTCAATGCTACGGCGGCGATTGCCGTCGCGCACGAGATCGGGATTTCGGACGAGGTGATCCGCAAGGCGTTGGCCGGATTCGGCGGCGTGAAGCGCCGCTTCACGCGCACCGGCGAATGGAACGGCGTCACCATCATCGATGACTACGGCCATCACCCGGTGGAGATCGCCGCTGTACTCAAGGCCGCGCGCGACTCGACCAAAGGCAAGGTCATCGCCGTGGTGCAGCCGCATCGCTACACGCGCCTGCAATCATTGTTTGAAGAGTTCTGCACCTGCTTCAACGATGCGGACACGGTGATCGTCGCCGATATCTATGCGGCCGGCGAAGATCCGATTCCGGGGATCGATCGCGATTCCTTCGTGCAGGGTCTTCGCGCCCACGGACACCGCGAGGTGATCCCGCTGGATGGCGCCGACAGTCTCGCGCCGCTGGTGCGCAACATCGCCAGGAAGGATGACTTTGTGGTCTGCCTCGGAGCGGGCAACATCACGCAGTGGGCCTATGCCTTGCCGGGCGAACTGAAGGCGCTGGGATAGCCGCATGACGCGTTGCATCGCCCTGCGTCATCTGGCGTTCGAGGATGCCGGTCTGCTCGGTGATCTTCTTGCCGAGCGTAGCGTCGATCTCTCTTATGTGGATGTCGGCATTCAGCCGCTGGACCGTGCCGCGATTGTCAGCGCCGATCTTCTTGTCGTGCTTGGCGGACCGATCGGCGTTTATGAGACCGGCGAATATCCGTTTCTTGTCGATGAGATTGCTTTTTTGCGCGCGCGGCTTGATGCGAACCGCCCGACCATCGGTATCTGCCTTGGTGCGCAGATGATCGCTGCTGCGCTCGGCGCGCGCGTCGCGCCCGGTCCGGCCAAGGAGATCGGCTATGCGCCGATTGAACTGACCGACGCAGGCAAGCGCTCCGTCCTCGCGCCGTTCGATGGCGTCGATGTGCTACACTGGCACGGCGACAATCTCGATCTGCCTGCCGGTGCCGAGCGGCTCGCTTCAACACAAGTTTGTCCGACACAGGCGTTTTCCATCGGCGCGCATGTGCTGGGTCTGCAATTTCATATCGAGACCAAGCCGCAGATGCTGGAAAGCTGGCTGATCGGCCATACCGCCGAATTATCAAAGGCAGGAATATCGCCATCGTCGCTTCGCGCGCAGGCTGTGCGGAGCGGCGATGCGACTGCCGCCGCGGGCCGCCGCGTACTCGACAACTGGCTTGCAGGTGTGTTGCCATGAGTTTCCCAGACATCAGCGCTGATCTGAAATCCGCGATGCCGGATTTGCGCGGGCGGCTGCTGGCGAATGAATCCCTCGCACCGCTGACGTGGTTTCGTGTCGGCGGGCCGGCGCAGATCCTGTTCACGCCTGCGGATGAAGACGATCTGGCTTATTTTCTCTCAAAACTGCCGCAGGAGATTCCGGTTTATACGGTCGGCGTCGGATCGAACTTGATCGTGCGCGATGGCGGCGTCAGCGGTGTTGTGATCCGCCTGTCGCCGCGCGGGTTTGGCGAAGTGAAAGCCGAAGACGATACGGTGCGCGCGGGAACGGCTGCGCTTGACAAGCGCGTCGCGGAAGCAGCGGCCGCAGCCAATATCGGCGGGCTGGAATTCTACTTCGGGATTCCCGGTTCGATCGGCGGGGCGCTACGCATGAATGCAGGCGCCAACGGCGGTGAGACCAGGGATGTGCTGGTCGAGGCGAGGGGTGTCACGCGCGCGGGCGAGCGCGTCACCTTCTCCAACGCCGATATGAAATTTGTTTATCGCAATTCAGGCGTGGATACGTCGGTGATCTTCACCTCCGCGCTCTATCGCGGAAGGATCACCGAGCCCGAGATGATCCGCGCGCGGATGCTGGAGGTGCAGACCCACCGCGAGACCGCGCAGCCGATCCGCGAGAAGACCGGCGGCTCGACCTTCAAGAATCCGCCGGGTCACAGCGCCTGGAAGCTGGTCGATGCCGCTGGCATGCGCGGCTTCCGCGTTGGCGGCGCACAGGTGTCGGAGATGCACTGCAATTTCCTCATCAACACCGGCGATGCCACCGGCCATGACATCGAAACGCTCGGCGAAACCGTGCGCGCGCGGGTGAAGGAAAATTCCGGCATCGATCTGCACTGGGAGATCAAGCGGATCGGCGTCGAGCGCTAGTCACTCAACGCCTGAAGCGCCTTGATCGGCTCCGGTGAAATCTGGAAGGTGCCGTCGAACGGGTATTCCTGCAGCGCGATAATTCCGAGCGCGACAATGGCGGCGCTGGCGAACACCGAGAGCGAGGCCAGGAACGCGCGAGGCTTTTCCAGATGAGCCAAGGCAATTCCCACCTGCGTTAATAGCCCGAGGACGATCACCACCAGCCATTTCAGGTCGTTGGTGTGATCTCCCGAAAGCGCGAGACGGTCGTTGCGCGCTGTGCCCGCGCGCACCGTGGCCGTCAGCAGCGCCGAATGCACGGCTTGCCCCGAGTCTTTCGCAATCGAAGGCATGCTCACTTCGTGCAGCAGGTTGTCGTAGGCCGCGGCGGTGGCGGGTGACGATCGCATCTCGTCCATCGCCGGCCATTCTTCGGTGACGACGGAATTCACATAAGTCTTCAGGGCGGCACGGATGGTGCGCATGTCCGATGCGGAGGCCACGCTGAGGGTGTGGACGTTTCGCAATTCGCCTGCTTCGGCGTGGACCGCGCTATAGGCCTGCCGCCCGCGCACCGCGATGTCGTTGGCAAGAAATCCGGTCAGCAGCGCAAACAGGATGGCGACGCCATTGAAAAACGGCGCGACCACGCCGTTCAGCGACTGCACGGATTTATTCAGCGGGCGGCAAAAGGTGGCTGCGGCGAGCAGCAGCGTCATTCCAAAATACAGAACGACCAGCACGGCGAAGATGCCGGCGGGCGGCAGATCGAGCCAGGCGCGGATCATGAAAACAGCTTTCTTGTTGAGGTTCGGCCCGAATTCCGTCGCGCCCTGATTCTCTTTTCGGCAACATTATCCGACTCGCCGCGGCTTGGTCATCGGCCCAAATCAGCGTAGTTAAGGGCCTGTTGGGAGATGTCATGACTCGATTCAAGCATGTCGCGGTTCTGATGGGCGGATGGTCGTCCGAACGGGAAGTCTCGTTGCGTTCGGGCAAGGCCTGCGCCGATGCGCTGGAGCGCAGGGGCTATCGCGTGACGCGGATCGATGTGAAGCGCGACATTGCAACGGTGCTCGACCAGTTGAAGCCGGACGCCGCGCTGGTGATGCTGCACGGCCGCCCGGGCGAGGACGGCACCATTCAGGGCGTGCTCGAGACGCTCGGGATTCCCTATTCGCATTCGGGCGTGCTGTCCTCGTCGCTGGCGATGCAGAAGGATCTCGCCAAGACCGTGATGGCGACCGCAGGGGTGCCGGTGCCCGAAGGGCTGACGCTGACCCGTGCCGAGGTGGCGAAGGGCCACGCCATGGCGCCGCCCTATGTCATCAAGCCGGTGGCGGATGGGTCCAGCGTGGGGGTTTTCATTGTCACCGAAGCCCATGCCCACCCGCCGCAGGAACTGTTCCGCGAGGACTGGCCCCACGGCGACCAGCTTCTGGTCGAAAAGTACGTCGCGGGAAAGGAACTCACCTGCGCGGTCATCAACGGTGAGCCGACCGGGGTGATCGAGATCGTACCTTTAATTAAATTCTACGATTACGAGGCAAAGTATTCTCCGGGCGCATCAAAACACATCCTGCCCGCACCTATTTTACCTTTTGTTTACCAGGAAGTCCGAAGGTTAACGCTGGCGGCGCATGTTGCGCTTGGCTGCCGGGGCGTAAGCCGTGCGGATTTCCGCTACGACGACCGCATCGAGGGTATTGGGGGATTGTCCTGCCTCGAGGTGAACACCCAACCCGGCATGACCGAGACGTCACTTGTGCCAGAGCTTGCAGCGCATGCAGGCGTCACATTTGACGAGTTGGTGCAATGGATGGTGGAGGACGCCTCTCTCGGTCGCTAAGCCGGACGAGGTCCCAGTCTAATCCTCAGCAGACCAGGGCCGCTTCTGCGGGCCAGCGCCCGCGCGCCCGCGGGCAGGAGTCCGCACGCCGCGCCAACGTCACTTCAATCACCCGTCATGAGGACCCGCGCTGGATCTCTGAACTGGAGCGCCGGCGTCCGCGTGGTTTCGGGCTTGCTGCCACCGTTGCGGTGCTGATCGGCGCTGTGGTGCTCGGCGTCATGAAGGGCGGTCACAGCGATGAGGTTCTTCAGGCCCTGAGCGATACGCGCAATGCCGCGGCCAACGCACTCGGCTTCCGTATCACCAGCGTTGCCATCACCGGACGCAAGCAGCTTACGCAGGATGAGATTCTCGCTGTCGGCGGCGTCAACGGCCGCTCGTCGCTGCTGTTTCTCGACGCCGCTGCGGCACGCGACAAGCTGAAGGCCGAGCCGTGGATTTCGGATGCCACCGTTCAGAAGCTCTACCCCGGCCAGCTCCAGATCGACATTACCGAGCGCACGCCGTTCGCGCTGTGGCAGGAGAATGGCCGCGTGTCCGTGATCTCGTCCGACGGCACGGTGCTTGAGCCCTATGTGGCGCGCCGCTTCGTGTCGCTGCCGCTGGTGGTGGGCAAGGGTGCCGAAACCCGCGCCAGGGATTTCCTCGGGCTGCTGGCGCAGTATCCGCAGGTGAAGTCCCAGGTGAAGGCGATCGTTTTTGTCGGCGAGCGCCGCTGGAATCTGCGCCTCGCCGACGGCATCGACGTCCGGCTGCCGGAATTCGAGGTCGCGAAGGCACTGGCGACCCTGTCCAAGATGGACAAGGAGATCGGCCTGTTCTCGCGTGACATCACCGCCATCGACATGCGGTTGCCGGACCGGCTGACCGTTCGCCTGTCGGAAGAGGCGGCGAAGGCGCGCAACGACCTGCTCAAGGACAAGAAAACTCCGAAGAAGGCTGGAAGCGCATGACCAGTCTCGATGGCGTTCAGACCCCGAAGACCCGGCAGATGCCGCCGAACAAGACGGCGCTCGTTGCCGCGCTCGACATCGGCACCAGCAAGATCGCCTGTCTGATTGCGCGGCTGAAGCCCTGTGCGCCGAGCGATGCGCTGCGCGGGCGAACCCACGCGGTCGAACTGATCGGGCTGAGCCATATCCAGTCGCGCGGCGTCAAGGCCGGCGCGGTGGTCGATCTCAACGAATGCGAGCAGGCCGTGCGTCAGGCCGTGGCGCTGGCCGAGCGGATGGCCAAGGTCCGGGTCGAATCGGTGCTGTTGTCGGTATCGGCTGGCCGCCTGCAGGGCGCCATGGTCGAGGCCTCTTCCGAATTGCGCGGCGGTGGGGTGACACCCGCCGATATGAGCCGCGTCATCAGCGCCGGGATGCATCATGCGACGCCGCAGGGCCGCACCGTGCTTCACGTCCTGCCGGCGACCTATTCACTGGACGGCGTCAAGGGCGTGCGCGACCCGAGCGGCATGGTCGCCCGCCATTTTGGCATCGACATGAACGTCATGACCGCCGATGCGACAGCGGCGAAGAACCTGATGCTGGTGGTCGAGCGTTGCCATCTCAACGTCGAGGCGATGGCCGCCGCTCCCTACGTCTCCGGTCTGTCGGTTCTGACCGACGATGAAGCCGATCTCGGCGCGGCCGTTGTCGAGATGGGCGCAGGCACCACGACCATCGCGACCTATTCGGCCGGACAGTGCGTGCATGCCGGCGGATTCGCTGTCGGCGGACAGCATGTGACAATGGATTTGGCGCGCGGCCTGGGTGCGTGCATTGCGGATGCCGAGCGAATCAAGACGTTATATGGCACCGTGCTGACGGGCGGTTCTGACTCGCGCGAAGTCATGAGCGTGCCGACGGTGAGCGGTCACGACGGCGATGCACCGCAGATTGTTTCCCGCGCCACGATTGCGAACATCGTGAAGCAGCGGGTCGAGGAGATTTTTGAGATGGTCAGGGACCGGCTCGCGGATTCCCCCTTTGCGGCAGAGCCGCGGGCGCGAGTGGTGCTGACCGGGGGCGCTTCGCAGCTCACCGGCATTCCCGACCTCGCCAGCCGCATTCTGGGCCGCGAGGTGCGCATCGGACGCCCGCTCGGATTCTCCCGGCTGCCCAACGAGGCCAAGAGCGCATCCTTCGCGGTGCCGACCGGCCTCCTGGTCTATCCGCAATTTGCACATCTAGAACACGTCGAACCGCGGCACACGCGGCAACTTGTGACAGGGACCAACGGCTACTTCGGAAAGGTCGGCAGATGGCTTCGAGAGGGCTTCTGATGATCTCAACACCGGATCGGACCAATTCATCAACCGCTTTGGCGTGCAGCCCAAGCCCCCACGCGCGCGCATAATCGAGAGGCTACCATGACCATCAATCTCACCCCCCCTGATGTACGCGAGCTGAGGCCCCGCATCACCGTGTTCGGTGTGGGCGGTGCAGGCGGCAACGCGGTCAACAACATGATCACCGCCGGTTTGCAGGGCGTGGATTTCGTCGTCGCCAATACCGACGCGCAGGCCCTGACCATGTCGAAGGCCGAGCGCATCGTGCAGATGGGCACGCAGGTCACCCAGGGTCTCGGCGCGGGTTCGCAGCCGGACGTGGGCGCAGCTGCCGCGCAGGAAGTGATCGACGAGATCAAGGATCATCTGACGGGCGCGAACATGGTGTTCGTCACCGCCGGCATGGGCGGCGGCACCGGCACCGGCGCTGCTCCGGTGATCGCGGCGACCGCGCGCGAGATGGGCATCCTCACCGTCGGCGTGGTGACCAAGCCGTTCCACTTCGAAGGTCAGCGCCGCATGCGCACCGCTGAAGCCGGTATCACCGAGCTGCAGAAGGTGGTCGATACGCTGCTGATCATCCCGAACCAGAACCTGTTCCGCGTCGCCAACGAAAAGACGACCTTCGCCGACGCCTTCGCGATGGCTGACCAGGTGCTCTACTCGGGCGTTGCCTGCATCACCGACCTGATGGTCAAGGAAGGCCTCATCAATCTCGACTTCGCCGACGTCCGTGCCGTGATGCGCGAAATGGGCAAGGCGATGATGGGCACCGGCGAAGCGACGGGCGAGAAGCGCGCGCTGACCGCGGCGGAAGCTGCGATCGCCAACCCGCTGATCGACGATTCGTCGATGAAGGGCGCCAAGGGCCTGCTGATCTCGATCACCGGCGGCAAGGACCTCACGCTGTTCGAAGTCGACGAAGCCGCGACCCGCATCCGCGAGGAAGTCGATAGCGACGCCAACATCATTGTCGGCGCGACCTTCGACGAAAGCCTTGATGGCGTGATCCGCGTGTCGGTGGTCGCCACCGGCATCGACGCCGTTGTCGCCAGCCGCGCTGCAACGCCTCCGGCGACCATTGCCGGTGCTCCGGAAAGCCGCCTCGCTGAACTGACCGCACGCCTGCGCGCCGACAACCAGCGCATGCAGGAGCGCGCCCAGCAGCAGAAGGCTGCGACGGCTGCCGCACCTGCTCCGGTTCGCGCCACCGCCGATCAGATCGATCGCGCCGCGCTTGCCGCCATCGCGGAAGCGGTTGCGCCGTCCGCTCCGGCTCCGATGCAGCCTGCCGCCTACGGCGACGTCAGCGTGCGTCCGATCCCGCCGAAGCCCTCGCTGTTCCCGGATCATGAAGAGCCGATGAACCTGCAGGAAGCTGCGCCTCCGTCCTCCTTCATTCCGCAGCAGGCAGAACGGATGCCAATGCGTGCACCCCGCATGCCGCAGTTCGAGGAATTGCCGGTGCCGGCCCAGAACCAGATTCGGCAGGCTCGCGGTGAAGCCACTGAAGAGCATCCGCCCCAGAAGCGCGCTTCGCTGCTGCAGCGCCTCGCCAATGTCGGTCTTGGCCGCCGTGACGAAGAGAGTGAGCCGCCGATCGCGGCCCGTGCCTCGGGTCCGGCCATGGCACCGATGCCTCCGCTCCCCGAGCGCAAGCCGCAGCGTCCCGTTCCTGCCGAGTTCGGCGGCCCCGGCGCTCCGGTATCGGAGTATGCGCGCCGTCCGGCACCGCAGGGCCTTGATTCGCATGGCCGTCCGGCTCCGGTCGCACCGCAGGCCGGTGCGGAAGACCACCTGGATATCCCCGCCTTTCTGCGGCGCCAGGCCAACTAAGCTCTGTTACAATCCGTGAATGTCTCAATGCCCCGGCCAAAAGCCGGGGCATTTTGCTGATCGCTGGTTCGCAGCGCTTGATCGTAAATTAAATATTTGTTTTTGCTGCTAAAATGCGCAAGTTGATGCAACCCGAAAGAGCGGGCCCGGCTGCGCAAATGGGCCAGACCGGCGGCGCGAATGCGGCGAGTTTGGGGTAACAATCTGTAAACAACCGTGAGTGGCGCTCTCATCCGTAAGGGTTAAGGTTCTCCCACTTGGGGACGATCCTTGTGTCGCGGCGCCGGTTAACGGGCGAAACCAGCTTGGTTACAGCGGCTTGGATGACTGAACTTTTGGGCAAGCGGGAATGAAATCCAGTCGGCAGACAACGCTCCGGTCGCACGTCACCGTGACGGGCATCGGCGTTCATTCCGGAGCTCCGGCCACCGTCACAATCGGACCGGCCGAGGTCAACGCAGGCTTCGTCTTCATTCGCACCGGCGATGATCGCGAAATCGCAGCCAGCACGTCTTCCGTTGTCGCGACCGACTTCGCCACCGTTCTCGGCGATCATGAGGGTCCGCTCGTTTCCACCGCCGAACATGTTCTCGCCGCGCTGCGCGGCATGGGCGTCGATAACGCCACCATCGAAGTCGATGGTCCGGAAATGCCGATCATGGACGGCAGCGCAGCTCCGTTCGTTGATGCGATCGATCAGGCCGGTATCGTGCAGCAGAATGCGCCGCGCCGGTTCATTGAAATCCTGAAGACCGTGCAGGTCACAATGGGCGAGTCGTTCGGCGAGCTTCGCCCCCATGCAGGCGGCTTCCGCGCCGAGCTCGAAATCGATTTCGTCAACACGCCGATCGGCCGTCAGGCCTACGCGTTCGATCTCTCCGCCGACAGCTTCCGCCGCGATATCTGCCGCGCCCGCACTTTCGGCCGTATGGGCGATGTGAACAAGCTCTGGAGTGCAGGCTATGCGCTCGGTGCTTCTCTTGAAAATTCCGTCGTGGTCGACGAGACCCGCGTCCTCAACACCGAAGGCCTGCGCTACGCCGACGAGTGCGTCCGTCACAAGGTTCTGGATGTGGTGGGCGATCTCGCGCTGGCCGGTCTGCCGCTGATCGGGCTTTATCGCTCGGTGCGGGGCGGTCACAAGCTCAACCACGCTGTGCTCACTGCCCTGATGGCCGACCGCCATGCCTGGCGTGTGGTGGAAGCCACCGAGCCGGTGCTCGAACGTCCGGTTGTTGCCCGCCGCGCGCGTGGCCATGCCGATGTGGCTGGCGGCATGGTTGCTGCGGCCTTCGCGCCGGACGTGTCCTGAACGCCGGCTATCTGGCGGTTTTAGGAACTCCGGATCAAACCGGTCTGCCGCTTAACCAAGTCATCGTTGAGCCACTGAAATCCGCCTTAATCCCGGCGAATTGTCCTCCTATCCGGTTGGTTAAGGCCCGTTTTTCAGTTACATAGGCGCGCTGGACGAGCCCGAATACCGCTTGTGCCGCGACGCGGCGTGTCAGCAACCCAGAGCCGGTGATCGGTTGATCCCGCGTCGAATTTCAAATTCAGGTCGGCCCAACGTATGACGCTCGAACTGCGCAACACTTCCGGCCCATCCCTTGTGAGCCGCTTTGGCCGTCAGGTGCGCTTTGCGCTCGGACTGACCATGCTTGCCGTGCCGCTCAGCGGCTGCGGCACGGGCGCGCTGTGGGACAAGTTCATGGCGAAGGAAGAGACCTTCGTCGATGAACCTGCGGACAAGCTCTACAACGAGGGCTTGTACCTGATGAACAAGAAGGGCGACCGCAAGTCGGCGATGAAGAAGTTCGAGGAAGTGGATCGCCAGCATCCATATTCCGAGTGGGCTCGCAAATCGCTGCTGATGTCGGCATATGCCGCTTACGAAAACGGCGATTATGACGAGTGCATTTCCTCCGCGAACCGCTACGTCGCACTGCATCCCGGCAGCCCCGATGCCGCCTATGCGCAGTATCTGATCGCGGCCTCGAATTTCGACCAGATCCCGGACATCTCCCGCGACCAGGGCCGCACGGAAAAATCCATCGCGGCGCTTGAGGAAGTGATCCGCAAGTACCCGACCTCCGAATATGCCACCGCGGCCAAACGGAAGATCGAAGCGGCCCGCGACCAGCTCGCCGGCAAGGAAATGAACATCGGCCGCTACTACATGGACAAGAAGGACTACACGGCCGCCATCAACCGCTACAAAGTCGTGGTGACGCAGTACCAGACCACCCGCCATGTGGAGGAAGCACTGGCCCGCCTCACCGAGGCCTATATGGCCATCGGCATTGTTCCCGAGGCGCAGACGGCGGCGGCGGTTCTTGGCCACAACTTTCCTGACAGCCGCTGGTACAAAGACGCCTACAATCTTGTAAAGTCCGGTGGCGTCGAGCCGGCTGCCAACAAGGATTCGTGGATCTCCCGCGCATTCAAGAAGGTCGGCCTCGGCTGAACTTCTTGTTGCAGGACTAACCCCGCATGCTGGCCCGGCTTTCGATCCGCGACATCGTCCTGATCGAGCGGCTCGATATTGATTTCCTGAGCGGCCTTGCTGTCCTCACCGGCGAAACCGGTGCGGGCAAATCCATTCTGCTCGATGCTTTTGCGTTGGCGCTCGGCGGGCGCGGTGATGCCAGCCTTGTCCGCCACGGCGCGGAGCAGGGTCAGGTGACGGCGATGTTCGATGTGCCGAAGAAACATCCCGCCAGCGTCATCCTGCGCGAGAACGGCCTTGAGGACACCGGCGAGATGATCCTTCGCCGCGTGCAGTTCGCCGATGGCCGTACGCGCGCGTTCCTCAACGATCAGACCATCAGCATTCAGACCCTGAAAGCGCTCGGCGCGACCTTGGTGGAAATCCATGGCCAGCACGACGAGCGCGCGCTGGTAGACACTGCCACGCACCGCCGCCTGCTCGACGCGTTCGCGGGACTTGAAAAGGACGTCAGCAGCCTCGAGGCGCTGTGGGATGCGCGGCGCACAGCGCGCAACGCACTTGAGGACCACCGTGCCGGGATGGAGCGTGCCGCGCGCGAGGCGGATTATCTGCGTCACGCCTCCGACGAGTTGAAGACCCTCAATCCGCAGGAAGGTGAGGAAACCGCGCTGGCGGAACGCCGCACCACGATGATGCAGGGCGAGAAGATCGCCGAGGATTTGCGCGAGGCGCAGGCCGCTGTCGGCGGTCCGGGTTCACCAGTGTCATCGCTCGCGGCTGCCGTGCGCCGTCTTGAGCGCCGCGCGGGCAGTGCGCCGTCGCTGATAGAGCCAGCGGTGAAGGCGATGGACGCCGCCATCAACGCGCTGGAAGAGGCCGACCAGCATCTCAATGCCGCGCTGATCGCAGCCGACTTCGATCCGCATGAACTGGAACGCATCGAGGAGCGGCTGTTTGCCTTGCGCGGCGCGGCGCGGAAATACTCGACGCCGGTGGATGCGCTGGCTGCACTGGCGCAGCGCTACGCAGCGGATGTTGCGCTGATCGACGCGGGTGCGGATCAGCTCAAGGTTCTGGAAAAGGCTGCCGCTGCCGCCGACAAGGCTTACGACGCGGCTGCGCAGAAACTCTCCGCCGCACGCAACAAGTCAGCGGAGAAACTCAACAAGGCGGTCAACTCCGAACTCGCGCCGCTCAAGCTCGACCGCGCGAAGTTCACCACGCAGATCGAGAGCGATCCGGAGGCACCCGGGCCGCAAGGATTCGACCGCGTCGAGTTCTGGGTGCAGACCAATCCGGGCACCAAACCGGGCCCGCTGATGAAGGTCGCATCCGGCGGCGAACTCTCGCGCTTCCTGCTTGCGTTGAAGGTCGTGCTGTCGGATCGCGGTTCGGCACCGACGCTGGTGTTCGACGAAATCGATACCGGTGTAGGTGGCGCTGTCGCCGATGCTATCGGCGCTCGGCTGGCGCGGCTCGCCGAAAAGGTCCAGGTCATGGCCGTGACCCACGCGCCGCAGGTGGCGGCTCGCGCGGACCAGCATTTGCTGATCTCCAAGGATGCGCTCGACAAGGGCAAGCGTGTCGCGACACGGGTGGCGACGCTGGCGAAGGATCATCGCCGCGAAGAAATCGCGCGGATGCTCGCAGGCGCGGAGATTACCGCCGAGGCGCGCGCGGCGGCGGACCGGCTGCTTAAAGCTGCGACGGCGTGAGGCATCCTCATGGCTGCGAAACCGAAGAAAGCCCCCATCGCCGTCGACAAGCTGACCGAGACGCAGGCCAAGGTCGAACTGGTGCGCCTTGCCCTCGAGATCGAGCGTCATAACGAGCTTTATTATAACGAAGACGCGCCGAAAATTTCCGACGCGGCCTATGACGAGCTGCGCAAGCGGAGCGACGCCATTGAGGCGCGCTTCCCGGGTCTTGTCACGCGAGATTCACCATCGCAGAAGATCGGCGTTGCACCATCGGGGCGTTTTGCGAAGGTGCCGCATGCCGTCCCGATGCTATCGCTCGGCAATGCGTTTACCGACGAGGACGTCACCGACTTTGTCGATCGGGTGCGGCGTTTCCTGAAACTGGGCGACGACGATATTCCGGCCATTGTTGCCGAGCCGAAGATCGACGGTCTTTCGCTTTCGTTGCGTTACGAGGACGGCGAACTGGTGCGCGGCGCCACGCGTGGCGACGGCTTCACCGGCGAGGACGTCACCGCCAACGTGCGGACCATCGCCGACATTCCGCACAAGCTGAAGGGCCGCAACATTCCCGCCGTCTGCGAAATCCGCGGCGAAGTCTACATGCTCAAGAAAGATTTTCTTGCGCTGAACAAGCGGCAGGCCGAGGCCGAAGACACGGCGTTCGCGAATCCGCGCAACTCGGCGGCGGGATCGCTGCGCCAGAAGGATGTCTCGGTCACCGCGTCGCGTCCGCTGAAATTCTTCGCCTATGCCTGGGGCGAAATGAGCGAGATGCCGGCGAAGACCCAGTTCAAGATGATAGAGTGGATCGAGAAGGCGGGGTTTGCCACCAATCCGCTGACGACACTCTGCGATAGTGTCGATGAGGTTTTGAAGTTCTACCGGAAGATCGAAACCAAACGCGCATCGCTCGGCTACGACATCGATGGCGTTGTCTACAAGGTCGATCGGCTCGACTGGCAGGAGCGTCTCGGCTTTGTGTCGCGCAGTCCAAGATGGGCGATCGCGCACAAGTTCGCTGCCGAGCAGGCGACGACAGTTCTCAACGACATCGAAATCCAGGTTGGGCGCACGGGCGCGCTGACGCCGGTGGCGAAACTCGCGCCAGTGACAGTGGGTGGCGTGGTCGTGCAGAACGCGACATTGCACAACGAAGACTACATCAAGGGCATCGGCAACGATGGTCAGCCGATCCGTGAGGGCGTCGATATCCGCGTCGGCGACACGGTGGTGGTGCAGCGCGCGGGCGATGTGATCCCGCAGATCGTCAGCGTGGTGCTCGACAAGCGCCCGAAGGATGCGAAACCCTACAAGTTTCCGACGATTTGCCCGGCCTGCGGCAGTCATGCGGTGCGCGAGGAAGACCCGAAGACCGGTCGTCCGGATTCCGTGCGCCGCTGCACCAATTCGCTGGCATGTCCGGCGCAGGCCAAGGAGCGGCTAAAGCATTTCGTCGCGCGCAATGCCTTCGACATCGATGGCCTGGGCGACAAGCAGATCGAGGAATTCTTCACCGACGGTCTGGTGATGTCGCCGGTCGATATTTTTACGCTCGAAAAGCGCGATGCGCGCTCAGCGAAGAAGCTGATGGATCGCGAGGGCTACGGCACGACGTCGGTGCGCAATCTGTTCGCAGCAATCGATGCGCGGCGGACCATCGCGCTGGCCCGCTTTATCTTCGCGCTTGGCATCCGTCATATCGGCGAAGGCAACGCCAAGCTGCTGGCGCGGCATTATGGGACGGTGGAAGCCTTCCGCGCGGCGATGATCGCGGCGGGCGAGGGGCTGCAGTCTGAGGCTTATCAGGATCTGAACGGTATTGAAGGTGTCGGCACCGTTGTCGCCAACGCGCTGGTCGAATTCTTCAAGGAGCCGCACAGCGTCAAGGCGGTGGACGATCTGCTCGGCGAGATCACCGTTCAGCCCGCCGAGAAGGCGAAAACGGACTCGCCCATTGCCGGAAAGATCGTGGTGTTCACCGGCTCGCTGGAGAAACTCACCCGCGATGAAGCCAAGGCCACGGCGGAGCGGCTGGGCGCGAAGGCATCCGGCTCTGTGTCGAAGAAAACCGACTATGTCGTCGCGGGACCGGGGGCAGGCTCGAAGCTCGCCGAAGCCAACAAGCTCGGTGTCAAGGTGCTGACCGAAGACGAATGGCTGGCGCTGGTCGGTGGGAGCTAAATCAACCCCGTCTCTTCAGCTTCTGCCTCGACGATTTTCTCTGTTGTCACCGCGACGTGCGTGCGCGGCACCAGCAGCACGATCACGACCGCGCATGACGCCGAGATGATCAGGATCGCGATGTTGAGCGGCAGCGGCGTTGCGAACTGGCCGCCGAGAAATGCGCCGAGCTGCGAGCAAAGCGAACCGAATCCCATTTGCAGGAAGCCCATCGCACCTGACGCCGTGCCGGCCGCCTGTGGCCTGATGCTGATCGCGCCTGCCGATGCATTGGCCATCGCGAAGGCGTTGCCGAACATCACGATCATATGCGTTCCGAACAGCCATGACGGCATCTGGTTGAGGCCGGTGACGCCGAAAATCACGTTGAGAATCGATCCGAAAATCTGCAGCGCGATCCCGAGCCAGATCATGCGGTCGATGCCATGACGCGGCGACAGGCGGACCGAGACGAGATTGCCGAGCAGATAGGCGAGGCCCGATGTGGCGAACCAAAACCCGTATTCGGCGGTGGATCGTCCCATCTGGTTGACGACGATGTAGGGGCCGCCGCCTGCAAAGGTGAAGATGATTGCCGAGGCCAGCATCTGACAAAAAACGTACCCAAAGAACACGCGGCTGGCGGATAGCGCGCGCACGTCCTTGAGGAAGCCGCTCTCGTCTGCCGGTCCTCGTTCGGGGCGGGTTTCCGGCAGGCCCAAGGCGATGCCGATGGTGATGACCACGGACGTCGCCGCCATGAAGTAGAAGATCGCGCGCCAGCCGAAGCTGGTTTCCAGCAGGCCGCCGATCAGCGGGCTGAGAAGCTGTGCGATCATCATCACGGCGATCACGAGGCTGATCATGCCCCCGACACGCTCGCGCGGGTAGAGGTCGCGGATAATGGCGCGGCTCATCACCATGCCGGTGGCGCCGCCAAGTGCCTGCAGGAAGCGTCCGGCGATGAGCTGCGGCAGGGTTTCCGCGAACATGCAGATGACGGTAGCGATGACCGCAAGTCCGAACCCGCCGAGCAGAACGGGGCGCCGGCCGAAGCGGTCTGACAGCGAGCCGGTCACCAGTTGCGAGATTGCAAGCCCCACCATGAACAACGAGACGTTGAGCTGAACGGCGGAGACGTCGCTGCCGAGAGTCTTGGCGAGAATAGGAAGCGCAGGCACGAGAATGTAGAGCGAGACCGGCGCGAGGCCGTTCATCGCCACCAGCATCAGCAGCAGTTTCCATGTGGCAGGCGCTGCAGCCTTTGCGGCTGCGGTCTCGATCTTCAGGTCGGTCACGTTATCCGGACTCTGTTGTTTGTTGTCGTCGCGTCGTCGCTCATCTCTTGTGGGTCATCGGCTCTGTCGCTGCATCGAGCCACACCTTTGTTGCTTCATCGACCAGTGGCCGGATCTCTTCGCGCACCCGCGCATGGTAGGCGTTGAGCCAGCGCAGTTCCTGCTTGCTGATCCGGTCGGCATCGATCAGTCGCCGGTCGAAGGGCGCGAGTGTCAGCGCTTCAAAGCCGTTCATCGCCTTCTCCGCACCTTCAATGGTTTTTTCGACAACCAGTTCGAGATTCTCGATGCGGATGCCGAAGGCGTCCGTCTTATAATAACCCGGCTCGTTGGAGAGGATCATGCCGCGTTTCAGTGGCGTGGTGCCGAGCTTGGAAATGCGGGCCGGGCCTTCATGCACCGACAGATAACTGCCGACGCCGTGGCCGGTGCCGTGCTCGAAGTCGATGCCGGCGTGCCAGAGGAATTGCCGCGCGAAGGCGTCGATCTGTGCGCCGCTGACGCCATCGGGAAACACCGCGCGATCAATCGCAATGTGTCCGCGCAGCACGCGGGTATAGCGGTCGCGCATTTCCTCTGTCGGCTGGCCGATGGCGATGGTACGGGTGACGTCGGTGGTGCCGTCTTCGTATTGCGCGCCGGAATCGATCAGCAGCAGGTCGCCGGGTTCGATCCGCCGGTTGGATTTGCGGGTGACGCGGTAATGCACGATGGCGCCGTTCGGGCCGGTACCGGAGATGGTCGGGAACGACACGTCCTTCAATGCGCCGGTTTCGCGGCGGAAGGTTTCCAGCGCCTCGACGGCGTCGATCTCGGTCAGCTTGCCTGATGGAGCTTCACGGTCGATCCATGCCAGAAACTTCGCCAGCGCCGCGCCGTCGCGCTTGTGCGCGGCGCGGGTGCCGGCGATCTCGGCGGCGTTCTTCACCGCTTTCAGCATCGCGACCGGGTCCGGCACGCGAACCGGCTTGCCGCCTTCCGTTGTGATCAGACGGCTCAGCGCATCGGCGGCTGTTGCCGAGTCGAGGCCGATGGCCGCTCCCGTCTGCGCCAGTTCGGCAAGCTGCCCCATCAGCGCGGCGGGTTCTTCAACGGCCGCGTTCTTTTCGAGATGATCGCGCACGATGTTGGACAGCTTGCGGTGATCGATGAAGATCGTGGCGCGGCCGTCTTTGGGAACCAGTGCGTAGGAGAGCGGGAGCGGCGTATGCGCGACATCCGCGCCGCGGACGTTGAAGGTCCATGCCACGGCGTGGGAATCCGACAGCACCAGCGCATCGACTTTCAGCCTGGCGATGTCTGTGCGGATGCGCGCAAGCTTGTCTGCTTCGCTTTCTCCCGCAAGTTGAGCGGGGTGAATTTTCACCGGCCCTAGCGGCGGCGCAGGGCGATCGGTCCAGATCGCATCGACGGGATTGCCATCGACGGCCACCAATTCCGCCCCGGCTTTCTCGCAGGCTTTCGCGAGGCGTTCGGCTGCCGCCGAAGTGTGCAGCCAGGGATCAAATCCGAGGCGATCGCCCGGCGACAGATGCGCGGTCAGCCAGCTTTCAGGCGGCGGCTCGATCAGGGACTCGATGCTCCATGCGCTGGTATCGACCTGCTTGGCCGCCTGAATGGTGTAGCGGCCATCCACGAACACAGCAGGTTGTCCCGTGAGTACGATGGCGAGCCCGGCAGAGCCGGTGAATCCGGTCAGCCACGCCAGCCGCTCGTCGCTTGGCGGCACGTATTCGTTTTGCTGGCTGTCGGCGCGGGGAATGACAAAGCCCGTCAGTTGCCGCCGCAGCAGTTCCTCGCGGAAGGCGGACAGCCGCGCGGTCAGGGCGACCCCGCCTTCGGGGTCTTCGAATGTCTGGAATTGAGCTTCGAACATCAAGCAACCTTAGGAGGCGGGTGAAGGAGGGGCAATCGGCGGTGCCGGAATGGAGCTGCGTCAATTGGGAATGGCACGATCCATGCTTTGTAATCAGTGCCTACAGGGAAGGCCACTCAGAGGAACCATTTGAGAGCAACGATGCTTAGACGAAGTGGACCTCGCGGAAATGCGAAGGGGTGTGTTTTTCAACTCAACGAAGAGGGGATAGGGCATGCCAGCTTTTATGTTTGAGAAGATTTCGCCGCCGGTCCATCAGGGCGGCAGCATTCCGGCGGTGACGATCAGGGAGCCGCGCGGAGTCATCGTCCAGATGCTGGACCGTCTGACGGAGAGCCGGCTGCAGCGCGAGGCGCGCCGGGCACGATTTGAAGCTGGCTATACCGAGGCCGACATCACGCCTCACCGGATGAAACGGGAATAATTCCCGGCCCCAACGCGCGGCCTAGCGCCGTTGCATCAAGAGGCTGCTCCAGCCGTCGATCTGGATGCGCTTGAGCAGCTTGAGCCCTGCGCCGCGATAGGCGGCCACTACGCTGTTCGCCTGATGCGGCAGCAATCCCGACAGGATCACGAAAGCATGGGGGGCCAGGTGCTTCGCCATGTCCGGCGCCAGCCGCCGTAGCGGGTTGGCGAGGATGTTCGCCATCACGAGGCCGAACGGGCCGTTGGCGGCAAAGTCCGGGGCATGAAAGCCGGTGGCATGGACGGCCTCGACCAGAGTCCCGACGCCGTTGAGATGGGCATTTTCGCTCGCCACGATCACTGACCGGAAATCGATGTCGGTCGCCAGCACCCGGCGGCGGAGCGCCTTCGCGGCTGCGATGGCCAGCACCCCGGTTCCCGAACCGAGATCGAGAACCCGTTTGGGCGTCCGCTGGTTCAGCACATGATCCAGCAACAGGAGGCAGCCGCGGGTGGTGCCGTGGTGGCCGGTGCCGAAGGCCAGCGCCGCCTCGATCTCGATCCCCAGTTTGTTGGGCGGTACACGGTCGCGGTCATGGCTGCCGTGGACGATGAACCGTCCGGCGCTGACCGGGACCAGATCGGCGAGGCTGGCCTTCACCCAGTCTTTAGTTTCGACTGTGCCGAACACGATGGAACTCGCCGCTGCCTCGCCCGCGGCATCGGTCACCAGCGAGCGGATGAAGTCCTCATCCGGCGGTTCGCCGAAATGCATGGTGATGTCCCAGCGGCCGCCCGGTGCCTCGAAGGCGGCGATGGCGAGGTCGTGGCTGGGATAGCTTTCGGTGATTGCATCCACGATGCGGCTGGCGGTCCGCTCGTCGCCGATGGCGAAGGTGGCCTGCGTCACAGGCGAGGAAGAGGATGAGGTCACGGGCGGTTCCGGCGGGCTGAGGGTCCTGATTGCATCGCCCATTTTCCCACAATCTGTCCACCGGTTACGCACTGAACATACCGGGGTTCTTCATACTTTGTTAACCCCGGTTTTCCACACGTTAGTAAAGCTTTAACCAGATGGAAAACCACTGATTATACACAGGGTTATCCACAGCTTCTCCACAGTCGAAACGCGTTCTTTCCACAGCCCTTTAAGTGAAGATTCCCTGATGGTCCCGCAGGATAACGGCTGCCGCGTTGTGGCCCGGCGCGCCGGTGACACCGCCACCGGGATGGGCGCCGGAGCCGCAGTGATAGAGCCCCTTCAGCGGCCCGCGATAGCCGCCGTGGCCCAGCATCGGCCGGGCCGAGAACAACTGGTTGAGCGACAGCGCACCGTGAAAAATGTCGCCCCCGAGCAGGCCGAACTCGCGTTCCAGATCCAGCGGGGAGAGCACCTGCCGCCCGATCACGCTCCGGGAGAAGCCCGGTGCGTAGTGATCCACAGTGGCGATCATCAGGTCGGCGACCTCTTCGCGGTGGTCGTCCCATGACCGGCCGTCGGGCAATGTCGGAGCGACGTGCTGGCAGAACAGGCTCGCGACATGCTGGCCGGGTGGGGCCAGTGAGGGGTCCAGCGTGGACGGGATCAGGACCTCGACCACCGGTTCCCGGCTCCAGCCATGGGCGCGGGCATCGAGCCAGGCGCGGTCCATGTAGGCGAGACTGGGGGCGATAATGATGCCCGCGGTCAGGTGATCGCCCTCGCCGGGGAGCGCCTTGAAGGAGGGCAACGCCGACAGGGCGACGTTCATCCGGAAGGTCCCGGACCCGTTCCGCCAGGTCGTGATGCGGTCGAGGAAGGGCTTGGGCAGGGCGTTGCCGGGGATTAGCCGGGTGTAGAGCAGCTTCGGATTGACGCTTGAGGCGACATACTTTGCCCGTATCGAGATACCGTTATCAAGAACCACGCCGACGGCCCGATCGCTCTCGACAATGACCTCCCGGACACCGGCGCCGGTCTCGATCTCCGCACCGTGGGCGCGTGCCGATGCCGCCATGGCCTGCGTGATCGCGCCCATGCCGCCGATGGCATGACCCCAGAGGCCCTTGCGGCCGTTCACCTCGCCGAAGGCGTGATGCAGCATGATGTAGGCCGACCCCGCCGCGTAGGGGCTGGCATAGTTGCCGACCACGGCATCGAATCCGAACAGCGCCTTGACCAGATCGCTTTCGAAGCGGTCGTCCAGCATGTCGCCCGCCGAACGAGTGAACAGGTCGAGCAGCAGGCGCTGGCTCTCCAGCGACAGGCCGCGCAGGATGTTGGCGCTGGTCAGCGCGTTGAACGCCTCGCGGATCGCATGCAGGCCGAAGCCTTCGACTACGTCCGGCGGCGCACGCAGCACGAAGGCGCGCAGCACGTCGGCGATGGTTTCCAGTTCGCGGTTGAAGTCGTCGATCCGTAGCGCGTCGCGTTCGCTGAATTTCGCGATCGACTGATGGGTGCGGCCATCGCCGGTCAGCAGATAGCTTCCATCGGGCGCGGGAAGAAAATTCTGTGCGCGGCGCTCCACGATCCGCAGGCCGTGGTGATGCAGGTTCAGATCGGCAATCACCTTTGGATTGAGCAGGCTGACAGTGTAGGCCGCCACGGAGTTCCGGAAGCCGGGGTGAAACTCCTCGGTGACCGCCGCGCCGCCGACCACCTTGCGCCGGTCGACGACCTTCACGCGCAGGCCATTCATCGCGAGATAGGCCGCGCAGGTCAGGCCGTTATGACCCGCACCGATAATGAGTGCATCGTAATCCGACATGCATCACGTCATAATATTAGAGTACGTCACGCGCGAGTGATTTCTGTCACGCGCATGTTATTGCCCGCAGCGGATGGCTATGCTCCACTCCGCCGGCTGCCGGTGATGTGCCGGAAATGTCCCCGGAGCGTTCATGAATTCGATGCCGTCTGACACCACGAGCCAGTCTTCCGGCGCGCGGAATACGCTTGTGCTGGTGGTTTACACTGTCGCGATTTTTACCAGTGCCTTGCTGCTGTTTTCGGTCCAGCCGCTGTTCACGAAAATGGTGCTGCCGCGGCTCGGCGGATCGCCTGCGGTGTGGTCGGTGGCAATGGTCTTTTTCCAGTCGCTGCTGCTCGGCGGTTATGCCTATGCCCACTATCTGATGACCTTGAAGAGCCGCACGGTTCCGGTCGTCATCCATCTGCTGTTGCTGATCGCGGCGCTGTTCACCTTGCCGTTGTCGATTGCGAGCGGATGGGGTGAACCTCCGGCGAGCGGCTACGCGTTCTGGCTGCTGGGCCTGTTCGCGGCGTCCATCGGCCTGCCGTTCTTTGCGCTCGCTGCCAACAATCCGATGCTGCAGGCGTGGTTTGTCCGCACAGGTCATCCCGACGGTCCCGATCCGTACTTTCTTTATGCATCGTCGAACATCGGAAGCTTCCTTGCGCTGCTGTCCTATCCGGTCCTGTTCGAACCGATATTTTCGCTGCAAACGCAGAACGTGATCTGGACCGGCGGCTATGCGCTGCTGATCGTTCTGATTGCGGCATGTGGCGTTCTGCTGCTGCGTTCGCCGCCGATGACGGTCGCCGCAATCGGCGCCAGCGAAGGGGATGCACCGGCGCCGACATGGCCGGTGCGGCTGCGCTGGATATTTCTTGCGGCGGTGCCTTCGGGACTTCTGATTGCCGTAACGGCGCACATCTCGACCGACGTTGCTGCCGCGCCGCTGCTGTGGGTGCTGCCGCTGTCGCTGTACCTTCTGACATGGGTTCTGGTGTTCCAGTCCAGGCCGCTGCTGCCGCACTGGCTGATGCTGATGCTGCAGCCGATCGCGATCGCAGGCGTCATGGTGCTGCTGGTTGTTGGCGGCGAGCAGAACCTGTTGCTCACGCTGGGCGGACATCAACTGTGCTTCTTCATCATCGCCATGGCGTGCCATGGCGAGCTGGCGCGGACACGTCCGGCTGCGCGTTATCTCACGGGTTTCTACGTCGCGCTGTCGTTCGGCGGCATGGTCGGCGGACTGTTCGCCGGCCTGATCGCGCCTTACGCATTTTCTTGGATCGCGGAATATCCGATCCTGCTGGCGCTGGCGGCGCTGTGCCGTCCGGCAGGGGCGTCCGCATGGCGCGGTGGCTTTGCTCTTTGGCTGCTCGTGGTCGTAGCCGGATTCGTTCTCATCGGGCTGTCCTATCGGGAAGGGGCCGTCACCGAATTCCTGGAGACCAATCGGGTCTGGATGGTTGCCGCCTTTGCCTGTGTCATGATGGCGCTCGCGGTGTTATGGAAGATCAGCCGCTGGAGCGTCGCAGCCCTTGTCGCGCTGGGATTGATCCTGATCCGCGTCTATCCGGCGGACGATGGCCGCGTCGAAACCGTGCGCAGCTTTTTCGGCGTCCACAAGATCGTGGTGACGTCTAACGGCCAGTATCACGTACTGATGCACGGCACGACGATTCATGGCGCGGAAAAATTCCTGAATGATGACGGCACGCCGATCAAAGGGCGGCCGGAGCCGATTAGCTATTATCACAAGGACGGCGGCATCGGTCGCGCCGTCGCCGCGATCCGTGAACGCAAGGGCGGCCCGATCCGTGTTGCGGTGATCGGTCTCGGTGCGGGAACGCTGGCGTGCCAGTCGGTGCCGGGGGAAGACTGGAAGTATTTCGAGATCGACCAGACCATGGTCGATACCGCGCGCGATCCGAAGTATTTCACCTATGTCAGCGCGTGCGATCCGAACATGAAGCCGGTGATCGGCGATGCGCGCCTGACCTTCGCCAAGGAGCCGGACGGCGCCTACGATCTGATTATCGTGGATGCCTATTCATCGGATGCGATTCCGATCCATCTGGCAACGGAAGAGGCGATGGCGATCTACAAGGCCAAGCTTGCGCCGCAGGGCGCAGTGTTGATGCACGTCTCCAATCGCCATCTCGAGTTGGCGAGTGTCGTCGTCGGCATTGCCGAAGAGAATGATCTGAAGAGCTGGGTGTTCAATGAGGATTCCGGGCGCGATGCCGAATACATCTTCACCACCAATGTGGTGATCTCGGCCCATGAGGAGGCGGACGTCGGCAAGCTCGCGTCGGACGAGAAGTGGGTTCTTACCGAAGCGACCGAAGGCCAGCGGGTCTGGACCGACGACTATTCCAACGTGCTGGGCGCGGTGTGGCGCAGGCTCAGGACGCCGGACGAGTAATCCGGCTTAATCGGCGTAGTAATAGTAACCGCCGCGCGGATATGCATAGCGTTGTTGCTGCTGCTGTTGGTAGCGCGCGTCCTGCTCGTAGCCCTGATAGTAGCCGCGCTGCTGATAAATGCGGCGCTGCATCGGACCTGCATCGGCCGGTCCGTAATAGGCCTGATCCTGCGGATAGGACGGATCGCGATAGACACGATCAGGCGAAGGCTGATGCGCGCGCGTATTGGCGTTCAGGTCTTCGCCGTATCCGCCCTGCGGCGCGATCTGCACCGGCTGGCCGACGGCATCGTCGCCGCGGGCGACCGCCGTGCGGGTGCGGGGATTGCGCGCCAGCGCAACGCGCGACGATCCGGTCAGCGTCACCGTGGTGTTGAGCAGACCTTCGGCCTTGACCAGGTCCCACAACTTCAGCGCATTGGCGCGCGACAGCCGCACGCATCCGTGCGAGGCAGGGCTGCCGAGACGGCTGACGGCGTCGGTGCCGTGAATGGCATGACCCTGCTTGGTGAAGAAGATCGCATTCGGCATCGGCGCATCATCGAATTCCTTCGAGTAATGATCCTCTTCCATGCGGAACGTCTTGAAGCTGCCGTTTGGCGTTTCGTGCGAAGGATTGCCGCTGGAGACTGGCCATGTATAGCGCGGCGCTCCATCGACGGAGACGGTCATCTGCTGCGTGTCCTTGTTGACCAGAATGGAGACCGCCGCATTTGCAGCGCTGCCTGTAAGCAGCATCAAACCGGTCACTGACACCAAAATCGCACGCATGACGTTCGCCTCGTCTCTGCCCCCGCTCTCACTAAACCATGGAAAGCGGCTTTTTTAATAGTGTCTTCGTCTTAAGGTTGATGGACGCGGCCAAACGGTTTCGTGAACAGCACCCGTTTGTGACGTGTTTTCGCCAAACTTGACGCAACTTTCCGGCGCCGTGCACGTTACCGGATACTGACATCCTTCCGCTCATGGAGAGTCCCTGACATGAAGACCGAGGTCTTGTTCATTTTCAAACCAGCGCACCGGCGTTTCACGTTCATCGCCGCGGCGCTGGCCATTCTGGCGTTGCCCGTCGCTGCGCATGCGCAGGGTGTGATCAGGGGTATGGAAGGCGGAGCCAATGAAGGCGCTTATCGCGGCAACCGTGCGGCTGGACCGGTCGGCGGTGCTGTGGGCGGCGCCGTCGGTGCGGGCGTCGGCGGAATCGTTGGAGGCGTGAACGGTGTGCTCGGAATCGACAACCGCCGCAGCTATCGTCATCGCCACTACCGGCACAAACGTCATCGCTGACCTGTCAGTACCGCCGTTTTCGAAGGCGCATCCTTGCAAGGGTGCGCCTCTTTTCATGCGCCGCACGTCCGGATTCGCGCTGTGGCTTTTGGGACAATTCCAGCCGGAAACCGCAGGGTGCGCGGCCTTCCCGCATTGTATTTCCGCCGAAGCTGGCGCACCCTTTCACCTGCTGATTTGCTTTGGGGCCGGGACCCGGCCGGGCAGGGAGGTTTCCTCATATGAAGATCGCAGCTTCGTTCATTTCCACCGCAGCGGCGCTGGCTTTTTTGACCATGCCCGCAGCCGCGCAACAGGACCCTGTGAACGGCGCCATCAGCGGCGCTGCGCAAGGCACTTATCAGGGCAGGACCGCAGCCGGACCTGTCGGCGGATTGGTTGGCGGCGCGCTCGGTGCGGGTGTAGGTGCAGTGGCCGGCACGCTTAACGTGGTCGGCACCGGTGTGAGCAATGCGGTGCAGCCGGCGCAGGTGCCGCCGCCGCCCGGCACAGGCCCCAGTGGCTATTACGACAGCAATGGAAACTGGCGTCCGAACTGAACGGACATCGCAGAAGTCACCGCCGATGCGCCCCGCTTGCGGGGCGTATTCTTTTGTCAGGTCTTGAGCCGGTAGCCGGTCCGGAAGATCCACCACACCGTAATCATGCACAGCGCGAGGAAGCCCAGCGTCATGCCGAGGCTGACGGCCACGCTGACATCGGCAATCTCGAAGAAGCTCCAGCGGAATCCGCTGACCAGATAAACCACCGGATTGAACAGCGTCACGGTCTGCCAGAACGGCGGCAGCATGTGGATCGAGTAGAAGCTTCCGCCCAGGAAGGTCAGCGGCGTGATCACCAGCAGAGGGATCACCTGCAGTTTCTCGAAGCCATCGGCCCAGATGCCGATGATGAAGCCGAACAGGCTGAACGTCACTGAAGTGAGCACGAGGAAGGTCAGCATCATGAACGGATGCGCGATCTTGAGCGGCACGAACAGCCCAGCGGTGGCCAGAATGATCAGGCCGAGAATGATCGACTTGGTGGCTGCCGCACCGATATAGCCGACGACCGCTTCGAATGATGACACCGGCGCGGAGAGAAGTTCATAGATTGTGCCGGTGAACTTCGGAAAGTAGATCGCGAAAGACGCGTTGGCGATGCTCTGCGTCAGCAGCGACAGCATGATCAGGCCCGGCACGATGAAGGTGCCGTAGCTGACGCCGTCAATCTCGGTGATGCGCGAACCGATCGCCGAGCCGAACACCACGAAATACAGCGATGTCGAGATCACCGGCGAGACGACGCTCTGCAGCAGCGTGCGGAATGTGCGCGCCATCTCGAATTTGTAGATCGCGCGAATGGCATGCAGGTTCATGAGATCGTTCTCTTGGTAGGCATGATCTGATCGGAAAACCGGTTCCCACTTTTCCGGATCATGCCTGATGCACCAGACTGACGAAAATTTCTTCGAGCGAGCTTTGGGTGGTGTTGAGGTCGTTGAAGCGGACGCCGGCGCTGCTCAGGTCGTTGAGCAGGGCGGTGATGCCGGTGCGCTCGCCCTTGGTATCGTAGGTGTAGATCAGTTCGTCGCCGTCGTTCGACAGATCGAGATGATGCGCCGCAAGCGAAGGCGGAATGACCGTGAGCTTCTCCTGCAGATGCAGCTTGAGCTGCTTCCTGCCGAGCTTCTGCATCAGCTTGGCCTTGTCCTCGACCAGCACGATCTCGCCCTTGTTGATGACGCCGACACGGTCCGCCATCTCCTCGGCTTCTTCGATGTAATGCGTGGTGAGGATGATGGTGACGCCGGAGGCGCGCAGTTCGCGCACCACGTCCCACATCGCCTTGCGCAGTTCGACATCGACGCCCGCGGTCGGTTCATCGAGGAACAGAATCTGCGGTTCGTGCGCCAGCGCCTTCGCGATCATCACGCGGCGCTTCATGCCGCCGGAAAGGGTGATGATCTGGCTCTTGCGCTTGTCCCATAGCGAGAGGTCCTTCAGCACCTTTTCAATGTGCGCGGGGTTCTTCGGCTTGCCGAACAGCCCCCGGCTGAAGGAGGCAGTTGACCATGGGCTTTCCCATGCGTCGGTGTGCAGCTCCTGCGGCACCAGTCCGATCATCGAGCGTGCAGCGCGGTAGTCGCTGACGGTGTCATGACCGCCGACGGTCACGCTGCCTTCCGTCGCTCCGACCAGACCGCAGATGGTGCCGATCAGCGTCGTCTTTCCGGCACCGTTCGGGCCGAGCAAGGCGAAAATCTCGCCGGCGCGAATATCGAGGTTGATATTCTTCAGTGCCGCGAAGCCGGAGGCATAGGTCTTCGACAGGTTCTTGATGGAGATGATGGGGGACATGACGGGTCTGCCTGGGCGGGAGCATGACATAGGCGCGAGGACGCCCTCGCGCAATATGTATCGCCTGCTGGATAGCTGCCGCGCGCAGTAGAAATTCTATTGTGACGGCATCAAATTTGTCATGCGCGGCAGCAATGACCGCTACACGCGGGTCACAAAGCTGTCGACCACCTTCTTCTCGCCGGCCTTCTCGAACGCGATGGTGAGCTTGTTGCCGTCAACCTTCGAAACGCGGCCATAGCCGAACTTCTGATGGAATACGCGGTCGCCCGGTGAATACTCTGAATTCGTGCCGGTGGATTTTGCGATCAGCTCGCCTTCGATCACCATGGGCTTGCGGTTGAAGCCGCTGCGTGACCCCGCGTCATAGCGCGCGCCGGTTTCGTCAAAACCGCTGCCGCCGCTGCGGGCGCGGTTGGCCTGCGCGCGTTGCCATCCCGGCGTCGAATAGCTCGAGCCGAACGTCTCGACATTGTCGAAACGCGATGTGCCATATCCGCCGGAGCCGCCCCATCCCGAGCCGCCCTTGCTCTCGGTGATCTCGACATTCGCAGTCGGCAGTTCATCGAGGAAGCGAGATGGAATGGTCGTGGTCCACGAGCCATGAATGCGCCGGTTGGTCGCGAAATAGAGCTTGGCGCGCTTGCGTGCGCGGGTGATGCCGACATGGGCGAGGCGGCGCTCTTCCTCAAGGCCCGCGCGGCCCTGTTCGTCCAGCGTGCGCTGGCTCGGAAACAGGCCTTCCTCCCAGCCGGGCAGGAACACGTTGTCGAATTCGAGTCCCTTGGCGGAGTGCAGCGTCATCAGCGACACCGCATCCTCGTCCACGCCGCCTTCGCGGTCCATCACCAGCGAGATGTGTTCGAGGAAGCCTTGCAGGTTCTCGAACTCTTCCATCGAGCGGACGAGTTCCTTCAGGTTGTCGAGGCGACCGGCTGCATCTGCCGAGCGATCCTTTTGCCACATCTCGGTGTAGCCGGATTCATCCAGCACGATTTCCGCGAGTTGCGTGTGCGGAACGATGTCGCGCTGGGTGCGCCAGCGGTCGAAATTGGCGATGACATCGCGCAGGCTGCCGCGTGCTTTCGGCTTTAACTCATCGGTTTCGATAACCTGACGTGCAGCCTCGGTCAGTGGAATGCGGCGCTTGCGGGCGATGTCGTGCAGCATCTGCACGGTGGCGTCGCCGAGGCCGCGCTTGGGCACATTGACGATGCGCTCGAAGGCAAGATCGTCGGCAGGCGAATTGATGACGCGCAGGTAAGCCAGCGCATCGCGGATTTCTGCGCGCTCGTAGAAGCGCGGTCCGCCGATCACGCGATAGGGCAGGCCGAGGGTAACGAAGCGGTCTTCGAATTCGCGCATCTGATAGGAGGCGCGCACGAGAATGGCGATCTCGTTGAGCTTTTGCCCCGCACGCTGAAGCTGCTCGATCTCTTCGCCGATGCCGCGGGCTTCTTCTTCGGAATCCCATGCTCCGGTGACGGTCACCTTCTCGCCATCGATGTCCTCGGTGCGGAGCGTCTTGCCGAGGCGGCCTTCGTTGTGGGCGATCAGGTGCGATGCTGCAGCGAGGATATGGCCGGTCGAGCGGTAGTTGCGTTCGAGACGAACTACCTTCGCGCCGGGAAAATCGTGCTCGAAGCGCAGGATGTTATCCACCTCCGCGCCGCGCCAGCCATAGATCGACTGATCGTCGTCGCCGACGCAGCAGATGTTTTTTGGTGCGGTGATTGCGGGGATACTCTGCACCTTCTCCCTCTCCCCGCCTGCGGGGAGAGGGGTGGGGTGAGGGGCTGAATCTGCATGCGCGGTGTCCGAGATCTGCCCCTCACCCGATGCACTTCGTGCATCGACCTCTCCCCGCTTGCGGGGAGAGGTTAAGGAAGACGGCGCCTGCGCCAGCAGCCGCAGCCAGAGATACTGTGCGACGTTCGTGTCCTGATACTCGTCGACCAGGATATATTTGAAGCGGTTCTGATACTGCCGCAGCACGTCCGGATGTTCGCGGAACAGGCGGATGTTTTCCAGCAGCAGGTCGCCGAAGTCCGCAGCGTTGAGAATCTTCAGCCGCTCCTGATAGGTCGCATAGAGCTTGCCGCCCTTGCCGTTGCCGAACACGGCGGCTTCACCGGCAGGCACCTGTGATGGCGTCAGGCCACGATTTTTCCAGCCGTCGATCAGTCCGGCCAGCATCCGCGCGGGCCAGCGCTTGTCGTCGATGCCTTCGGCCTGCAGCAGCTGCTTGAGCAGGCGGATCTGGTCGTCAACGTCCAGCACCGTGAAGTTGGATTTCAACTGCACCAGTTCGGCGTGATAGCGGAGAATCCGTCCGCCGATGGAATGGAAGGTGCCGAGCCACGGCATGCCCTCGACCGCCTGACCGAGCATCTGGCCGAGGCGATGTTTCATCTCCCGCGCCGCCTTGTTGGTGAAGGTGACGGAAAGGATTTCATGCGGCCGGGCGCGGCCGGTGGACAGAATGTGCGCGATGCGCGAGGTCAGCACGCGCGTCTTGCCGGTGCCCGCGCCCGCCAGAACCAGAACCGGACCTTCAAGTGTCTCGACGGCCTCACGCTGCTCCGGATTGAGCGCGGTCAGATACTGCGGCGCCGCCGATGCACGTGCACGCGCCGCGATACCGCCAGCGGCAGGCTGGTGGCTCGGCACATCGCGGAAATCTGGCGGCAGCTTGTTCGGTTCGGTCATGCGATTCGTCTTTGCCGTCACGATGGCATCGCGACGCCCGAAAGGGGAGGCTTCATAGCAGGATATGAGGACATATAGGCATGATTGGGCACGTCCGCAGGGCCGATTTTCCCCGGAAAACGGACCGCATGGAGGCCGCATGGCCGGATTTGTTCCTTTCAGCCCCAGTTTTTGAACAATTTAAAGGAATGGGGTCGGCCGGAACTCCAGCCTTGCTGGCGGATTGATTTCTCAGTCGGAGCGCTTCCTTCCGCGCTCGAAATCGAACCGCAGGAGCATGTCATGTTGAGTTGGGTGGTCACATTCCTGATTATCGCGCTGGTCGCGGCCCTGCTGGGCTTCGGCGGCATCGCAGGTGCCTCGATCGAAATCGCCAAGATCGTTTTCTTTGTCGCCCTGATTCTGTTCCTGATCTCGGCAGTTGTCGGTCTGGCGCGGCGCAGCGGCGGCCCGTAATCGGCTGCCGAGCCCGCGATGGCATCACTTTCCGGGCATCGCGATGCGCCGGCCGATGCCATCGGGCTGCGGGATTGCGCCATGCGCCGCGACAACGTCGTGAATCCGCGCAGAGATGTCCGGAGGAAATGGCGCAGTCTTGCGCGCTTTCATATCCACATGAAGCGTCATGTTCTCCGAGGTGGCTGAAATCCAGCCCTCGGTGGCGTGGCGCAATTCTTCAAAAGTGTGAAGGCGCTTCTCGTCGGTCGCGATCAGGTACACCGAGACCTGCACCGGATCGCCGAGGTGAACCTCGCGCAGATAGCGCACATGCGCTTCGGCGGTGAAGGTCGAACCGTGACGCTCCTTCATGTATTCGGGGCCGATCCCGAGTTGGAGCCACATCTGGTCGATGCCGCGGTCGAACAGCACGTTGTAATAGGCCATGTTGAGATGGCCGTTGTAGTCGATCCATTGTGGTTCGATCTGCATCACGGTGGTGAGGAACGGCGCTGCGATATGTTGCGGCGCATTGTTCTGGCGATGCATCGTTGTCATGGATCAACTTCCGGGTTTGTAGCGGGCACTTTGGCTTGACCCGCTATACATCCTTTGCCACGGTTCGCGCCATAACAGCCTCAAAAGAAAAGAAACGAGCGACCGTGGCCTTCTCCAACGCAGCCCTGACACGTCCCGCACCATCCGCGCTGTCCAGCGCCATCGAAGCGCTCGCCGCTCGGTTCGGCAACAGCCTCATCACATCGCAGGCGGTGCGAGAACAGCACGCCCATACCACCACATGGCTGCCGATGCAGCCGCCGGATGCGGTGGTGATGGCACAGAGCACGGCGGATGTTCAGGACGTGGTGCGGATTTGCGCCAAACACGGAGTACCCGTGATCCCGTTCGGCACCGGCACATCGCTGGAAGGGCAGGTCAATGCGCCCGCAGGCGGTGTCTGTATCGATTTGCGTGAAATGAATCGCATTCTTGAAGTCCATGCGGACGACCTCGATTGTGTGATTGAGCCGGGCGTGACCCGCAAGGCGTTGAACGAACATCTGCGCGATCAGGGCCTGTTTTTCCCGATCGATCCAGGTGCGGACGCATCCATCGGCGGCATGGCGTCGACCCGCGCGTCCGGCACCAACGCGGTGCGCTATGGCACGATGAAGGACAACATCCTTGCGTTGAAGGTCGTGCGTGCTGATGGCGAAATCATCACCACCGGCACCCGCGCCAAGAAATCTTCCGCAGGCTACGATCTCACGCATCTGTTCATCGGCGCGGAAGGCACGCTCGGCATCATCACGGAGATCACCCTCAAGCTGCGCGGCATTCCGCAAAGCATCGCGGCGGGAGCCTGCTCGTTTGCGACTGTGAAGGGCGCATGCGACGCCACCATTCTGGCGATCCAGACCGGAATTCCCGTAGCGCGCATCGAGTTGCTCAATGCTGCGCAGGTTCGTGCGTGCAACGCATACTCCAAGTTGACGCTGCCTGAGACGCCGCTGCTGTTGCTGGAATTCCACGGCACCGAAGCCGACGTTGCCGAGCAGTCAGCGATGTTCGGTGAAATCGCCAGGGAATGTGGCGGCGGCGGATTCGAATGGGCGACGCGTCCGGAGGATCGTACCCGGTTGTGGCAGGCGCGGCATGATGCGTACTGGGCCGTGCGCGGGCTTCGCCCCGGTGCGCAGGCGGTGGCGACGGACGTGTGCGTGCCGATCTCGCGGCTCGCCGACTGCGTGGTGGAGACCGAGAAGGACCTCGAAAGCGTGGGCCTGCTGTCTCCCATCGTCGGCCATGTCGGCGACGGCAATTTCCATTGCTCGATGCTGGTGGATGTTGACGATCCCGACGAGATGCAGCGCGCGGACGGATTCCTCCACCGGCTGGTGGAGCGTGCACAGGCCATGGGCGGCACCTGCACCGGCGAACACGGCATCGGGCAGGGCAAGCAGAAGTATCTGGAAACCGAGCTTGGCCCTGAAGCCGTGCAGGCCATGCGTGCGCTGAAAGCCGCGCTCGATCCGCAGAACATTCTCAATCCCGGCAAGATTTTGCCGGCATGAGTGTCGCGGTCGCCATCGAAGCCGGCGCAGCCGCGCGCGAACTGATCTCTGTCCTTGACGAGAAAGGGCGGCAGATCGCGCCGTTCTCATCGCGCGATCCGGCCTTCGGTCTTGCGGACGCCTACCGGATAACGCCTGTTGTGCGCAGCCTGCGCGAAGCGCGCGGCGAGAAGGTGCTCGGCCGCAAGATCGGGTTCACCAATCGCACGATCTGGAAGCAGTACGGCGTCTACGCGCCGATCTGGGGCTACATGTACGACAGCACCGTGCACAACCTCGCGGATATTCCGGGAGCGGTGTCACTGGCTGCGTTCGCCGAGCCGCGCATCGAACCGGAAATCGTGTTCGGCATGTCGGCCATGCCGGAAGCGGGCATGGATGAACGGGATCTTTTGTCCTGCATCGGCTGGGTCGCGCATGGCTATGAGATCGTGCAGTCGCTGTTTCCGGATTGGAAGTTCGCGCCGTCGGATACGGTCGCGGCATTTGGCCTGCATGGCGCGCTGTTCATCGGCGAGCGGCACCAGATTGGCGGCGATGCAGACAGATGGTTCGCGCTGTTGTCGAATTTTTCGATCACGCTCCGCTGCGGCGATGTCGCTGAGCCTGGCCATGCGCGTGACGTGCTGGACGGGCCGCTGTCGGCGCTGAAACATCTGGTTGGCCTGCTGGCGCAGGATCAGCACAATCCGCAGGTCGCGGCAGGCGAAATCATCACCACGGGCACGCTCACCAAAGCCATGCCGGTGAAGCCGGGCGAGCGGTGGACGACCGAACTTGATGGAATACCGCTGGGCGGGATCGAGATCCGGTTTGGCTGAGTCTCAGTATTTCTTCCGGAAGCTGTAACGCATCAGGCTGACCATTCCCGCGCGGAAGCCCGCGGCTGACATGCGCAGGTAACGGCGGAAGCCGTCAGTGCGCTCCTTGCCGACCAACGCGACGGCCTTGTCGTAATTCGCGAGCAGGTTCTGTTCCCACAACACCAGCGTCCGGTAGTAATGGTCCGCGTCGTTGCGTGCAGCGATCAGACTGAAGGTGCCCTCGGCGGCTGCGATCGGCTCCCACTCCAGCGGCAGATCGCTGTCGGGAAAGGTCTTGTCCAGCAGCGGCTGGACCCTGGTCCGCTCGGAATAGGCGATGGTCTGCAGCGACAGCCTGCCGCCGATGGCCAGCACCTTGTCGCAATAGGCGAAGAACTCGCGGTAGGCATCGAGTTTGACCCTGGGGTCGAGACTTTTCTGGACAAAATGCTCGAAGGCGCCGACGGAAATAATGGCGTCGTAACGGCGCTCCGGCCTGTGATCGCGCCAGTCCTGCTCCAGCACCTCGATCTTCGGATTGTTGCCCTCGCGAATCCAGCGTGCCTGCGCCGCGCTGAGCGTCAGCCCGACGGCATGTCCCACGCCGGCATGATCGACCAGCCGCCGCAGCATCGCGCCCCAGCCGCAGCCGATGTCCAGCACCCGCCCGGTATTTGCCGCACCCGACGCTTCGATATGGTGGTCGAGCTTGTGACGCTGTGCCGTGGCAAGGTCGTCATCGCCCTTGAACAGGGCGCACGAATAAATCATCTCCGGATCGAGCACGAGCCGGAAGAAATCGTTGCCCATGTCGTAATGCGACATGATGGCTTCGGGTGAAGCGCCCGTTCGGTCTGCGGGCCGGGCCTGTTGTTCGGACATGTGATCGCACAGGGTTGTGAACAAGGGACGTTAAAATTAGTATTCGAAGCATTCGGCTGGTTCAATATTCGCAGCTTACGGCGATCCCGCGCCGTTGCCATCAAAGATCAGCCGATCTCACTGAGGAAAGACCTTGCAGACCACGCTGCTCGGACTGGCCATTGCCCTTATCCTTGCGCTGATCGCGGCGCTGGTCGGGCCGTACTTCGTCGACTGGAACCAGTTCCGGCCTCAGTTCGAGGCGGAAGCGTCCCGCGTCATCGGCGCGCCGGTCAGGGTGACCGGCAAGCTCGACGCGTTGCTGCTGCCGACGCCGACGCTGCGGCTGTACGACGTCGCCGTAGGCGAAAAGAATGCCCCATGGGTCAGCGCCGGCAAGCTCGACGTTGAGTTCAGCCTCGGGTCGCTGATGCGGGGTGAATGGCGCGCCAGCGAACTGACGTTGAATGATTTCTCGCTCGATCTCGGTCTTGATCGGCAGGGCCGCTTCCAACTGCCGTCCGCCGCCGGTCGCTCCAATTTTGGCTCGCTCACCATCGACCGCATGAACATTGCAGGTCGGATCATGCTCCATGATGCTTCGAGCGGCGGCACGGTGCGGATTGACGACCTCAAATTCAGTGGCGAGGTGCGGGCGCTCGCCAGCAGCATGCGTGGCGACGGGTCGTTCACGCTGCTCGGCGCGCGGACGCCGTTCCGCATGTCGTCAGGACAGACAGGTGACGGCAAGGGCACGCGCGTGCATGTCACCGCCGATCCCGGCGAGCGGCCGCTGCTGGCCGATCTCGACGGCACGCTGACATTCGACAATGCCGTGCCGAACTTCGACGGCGCGCTGGTGCTGGCGCGGGCGGTGGATGTCAAAGCTGCCGAGCAGGGGCAGCCCTGGAAAATCTCCTCGCGGGTCAAGGCCAATCCGTCATCCGCCACGTTCGATCAGGTCGAAGCTGCCTACGGCCCCGACGACAACGCGATGCGGCTGACCGGTAGTGGCGACATCCGCTTCGGCGCGTCGCCTTTGCTGAAACTCGCGCTGTCGGCGCGGCAACTCGATGCAGATCGCCTGCTGGCAAAAGGCGCGGCAAACGCCGAACCGCTGCGGCTGTTGCCAGCCTTGCGCGCGCTGGTGACATCGCTGCCGGCGCTGCCGCTTCCGTCGCAGATCGAATTGAGTGCCGATCAGATCGGACTGGGCGGCCGGCCGCTGCAGAACGTGACTGCGACAGTCCAGGGCGACGACACGTCGTGGTCTGTCGGAAAATTCGAACTGCGTGCGCCCGGTGCGACGCGGGTGATCGCCAGCGGTGCGATTTTTTCGCCGGGCCCGTCGGCACGTTTCAGCGGGCCGGTGAGTCTCGAATCCAGTGATCCAGATGTTCTGACGGCATGGCTGCAGGGCCGCAGCGATGCGACATACCGCAATCAGAAGCCGCTGCGGCTGCGCGGTGAAGCCACCATCGCCGCGGACCGGATCGGGCTCGACGGCATGAAAGCCGAGATCAACGGCGGCGCGATCGATGGGCGTGTCGCGCTGCTGACGACCGATGAGGGGAAGACGCGGTTTGAAGCCTCGTTGACAGCCGCGAGTCTGGATATGGATGCGATGTCATCGCTCGCGGCGGTGCTGGCCGGACCACAGGCGACACTACCCGACGAAGCGCGGATTGCGCTGGCCGCCGGCCGTGCCGTGATCGCAGGACAGGATGTAAAGCCGGTTGGCCTCACGCTCGGCTACGGACCGAAGACCATCGCTCTCGAGCGGATTCAGATCGGTGAGGCTGGCAGCGATCTCGCGATAACCGGCACTGGTTCATTCGATCGTATCGACGGCAAGGGTAAACTTGCACTGGATGCTGCTGCGCCGTCGTTGACGCGGATCGGCGGACTGGTCGCGCCGTTTGCTCCCGCCGTCGCGGAGAGGTTGAACGCTTTGTCCGGTCTTGGCCCAGTGAAGACGCGCCTGTCAGTGGACGTCGCCAGAGACCACTCGCGTGCCAATGGCCGTGCGGCCCTCGACATCGATGCCGCGCAGATGAAAGGTGCGATCACGCTGACTGCCGCGCCGGCCATCGATATTGTAACCGGATCGAATCTTGCCGCGCTCAACGGCACCGACGTGAGCGCCGATGTGAAGCTTTCCGCCGACAACGCAAGCAATCTTGTTCAGGCGCTGGGCTTGGCTGGTGTTGTTTCTGCCGGCGACCGCCCTGCGCAGTTCGAGGCATCTGCGAGCGGTGCGTGGGGTGCGCCGCTGCAACTGAAGGCTAAGCTGACCGGCGCGGATGTCGATGGCGAGGTTCAGGGAGCGGGCAATCCATGGGCCGGACAACCTGAAGCGACGCTCAATGTCGCGGTGCGTCGCGCGGATCTCTCAGCCTGGCTCAGCGCAGCGCCGGGAAGCCTCTCGCCGCTGTCACTGTCCTCGCGGCTTGGCGTGTCGGGCAATGTCTTCACCTTCGACGATCTCGACGCCACGGTGGCAGGCTCGCGCATCCGCGGGCGGCTGACACTGACACGCGGCGAAGAAACTGGCGTCGATGGCGAGATCGGACTCGATACGCTGGATCTGGCTGCTGTCACGGGTCTCGCATTCGGCGCGGCAGGACATGACTCATCAACGCCCCTTGATAGAGGCTGGCTGCGCGGCTGGCGCGGCAGACTGGCGTTTCAGGCATTGAGTGCGGTTCTTCCGGGTGGTGCTGAGTTGAGGCCGTTGGGTGGAGCGCTCAAGGGCGATGGCCAGTCGCTGGTTCTCGAAGATGTCAAAGGCGGGATCGGCGGCGGTGAGGCGGCCATCAATCTCGATGCGCGGCAGGGCGCAGGCAACCAGGGTACGGCGTTCAACGCGCGCATCCAGCTCAGCAACGTCGATGGCGCGGCGCTTCGCTATCGGGGTCTTGCAATTCCCGAGAGCAAGGTCGCACTGCAGATGACGCTTTCGGGGCAGGGGCGTAGCGCTGCGGGGCTGACAGGGGCATTGTCGGGTGCCGGTACACTCACACTGTCTGATGCCCGTATCGCGGGCCTTGATCCGCGCGCCTTCGAGGCCGCGATGCGTGCCAGCGATGGCGGGCAGGCGAGGGATGACATCAGGTTGAAGGATGTTGTCGAGCCCGTGCTGGCTGCCGGTGCGCTGACGGTGCCGTCTGCGCAGATTCCATTCAGCATCAAGGATGGCCGGCTGCGTGTCGAGACGGCGACGCTGGAATCAAGACGAGCGCGTGTCGCGATCGCGGGCGGATACGACTTACTCGCGGATCAGGCCGACCTCCGTGCAATCATGTCGCCCGTAACCACGCGGCCGCTGAACGGACGTCCCGAAATCCGGATCGATCTTAACGGCCCGCCGGACCGTTTGGCGCGCGCGGTCGATGTCGCGGCGTTGTCGTCATGGCTTGGACTGCGCGCCATCGACCGCGAGACCCGCCGCCTCGATCAGATCGAACGTGGCGTGACGCCTGCGCCGGAAGCAGATGAGCAATTGTGGGAGGAGGATTTGCCCTCGGTCGAGCCAATTCCGCCTTCGCAGGTGAAGATGCCCAATCGCGATCCGCGGCGAAAAGCTCCTGCGGCGAAGACACCTGCGCCGCGCCCGCCTGTGGCGGCCAGCCCGCCGCCGCCAGCTTCAGCGCCGCCTCCGGCGAACGGAAATGCAGTGGTGCAGCCATTGCCTCCGCCCATCGACATCAGGCCTGCGCCGGGCGCCATGCGACTGCAGAAACAACGGCCCGCCGCTCCGGCGGGCACGTTCTGATCCATGGTGTTTTGAAGCGAAGCGGGTACCGGTTCGAGTCAAGAAAACGCGTCAGAATATCAAGCTGGAGTTCCGGCTTTGATCCCATCAAAGCCGGAATGGCTCTAGCGAATAACGTGATGCGACGGCTGCCGTTCGCCGATGAAGACCGACGTGACGGCGCGGGTGCGGAAGTGATCCAGCACGAACAGGCGGATCGCGGATGAGAGGTTTGCCGTCCTGCGTGTGCGGTCGATGGCGTCGATCTGGGTCGACAGCGGCAGGCCGCGCCGCGTCGCGATGTCTTTCAGGCTGGTCCAGAATGCGTCTTCAAGACTAACGCTGGTCTTGTGACCGCCGACGACGACGGAGCGTTTGACAACGGCGAACTCCTTGACGTTGTGGACGAAGCCGCTGTCCATGATCTGCGTGTGGTTGTCGTTCTGCATCGAAGCTGCCCCCATTCTGGCCAAGCGATCTCATGCAGCGAGAATGTATCTCGCGGCTGATGACGCGCTGGTACTGGCACGATGATGATCTCGCTGCGCGGATCAGAATTGCAGCCGCCCCCGCAGCCAGTCTCGAAACGGTATGCATTTCGAGACACAGGTACATAGTAACGGAAGCCGACCCGCCGCGGTATTCGGACGAAAACCTACGGCGGAGTCAGGATCGTAGCTGTACGATGCGGAGAATTACGGATGAGGACCTTCAGCAGGCAATCTGCTGCTGCCGTTTCCGGTCGTGTGGGCCGCGCGTGACCGGAAGTAATCCAGCACGAAGAGGCGGATTGCAGAAGAGAGGTTCCCCTGCTGACGGCCGCCGTCGATCTCGCCCACCAGTTCGGACAGGGTGAGACTTCTCACCGAGGCGATTTCCTTCATGCCATTCCAGAAGGCTTCTTCAAGACTGACGCTGGTCTTGTGACCGGCGACGACGATCGAGCGTTTGACGACAGGAGATTTCATGCTGGCGTTCCATCATCGATGCGATGCTGATCGAGGATGCCGCTGGCGCGCGTGGCCTGGAATTCATCGCGGCTGCGTTCGTTCTTGGTGCGGCCGAAGCGGGCACGATTGGTCTCCGCCTGCTTCTCCGCCGCTTCGCGTGCGATGCGTTTTTTAACCTGTTTCAGGTTCACCAAATCACCCATCACGTCTCCTTATTTTTTGGGACAATGCGGATACGGCACGCGATGAACGCCGGGTGCGCTTGTCCTGTTGGGGACTCGTCAGAGCGAATTGCTCACGCGGTCCGTTTTGAATGTCGTTCGTTATTCGATGCGCTGATGCAGCGCGGCGCAGATGAAAAGTTAGCATGCGTCGCGCAGCAGATGGTAGCCATTAGGCGTATGACTTTAGGTGGTGCGACGAGATGTCCGCCTAAGATTACCGTAAGTTAATGTACGCGCGCTGCTGTTAGCCCGGACGAGTCATCTTCTCCGGCTTCACGAGCCGATCGAACTCCGCAGCGGACACCAAGCCAAGACGAACTGCCTCTTCTTTCAGTGTGGTGCCGTTCGCATGAGCAGTCTTGGCGACCTTTGCGGCATTGTCGTAGCCGATCTTCGGGGCAAGCGCTGTCACCAGCATCAGCGAGCGCCGCATCAATTCATCGATTCGCTTCTCGTCCGCGCGAATCCCGACAACGCAATGTTCGGTAAATGAACGCGAGACGTCGGCCATGAGCTGAATCGATTGCAGCATGCAGTGCGCCATCACCGGCTTGTAGACGTTCAGTTCGAAATGGCCCTGACTGCCGGCGACAGTGATAGCAGTCTGATTGCCGAAGATCTGGCAGCACACCATGGTCATAGCTTCGCATTGTGTCGGGTTGACCTTGCCCGGCATGATCGACGAGCCCGGCTCGTTTTCGGGCAGGATCAGTTCGCCGAGGCCGGAGCGGGGGCCAGAGCCGAGCAGCCGGATGTCGTTGGCGATC
Organism: Afipia sp.; assembly: GCA_024508675.1. Lineage (GTDB taxonomy): Bacteria > Pseudomonadota > Alphaproteobacteria > Rhizobiales > Xanthobacteraceae > Afipia. The sequence goes on along the minus strand of JANINQ010000021.1, from coordinate 802,453 downwards.
TTGAACAGTCCGGTCGCGGTTGAATTGATCGCGCCGTGCACGAAGACATAGGCATCGTTCGAAGCCAGCGCTTCGAACTTGTTGGGCGCAGTGGTGAAGGGCAGTCTGGTGAGGGCCGCGACTTTCTTTGCGAAGAGCTTGGCGAAGCGCGGATGGGAGTTCAGGCCGGTGCCGACCGCGGTGCCGCCCTGCGCCAGAGGGTAAAGATCTTTTGCCGCCGTGCGAATCCGCGCGATGCCGCTTTCGACCTGTGCTGCGTATCCAGAAAATTCCTGGCCCAGGGTCAGTGGCGTCGCGTCCTGCGTGTGCGTGCGGCCGATCTTCACGATCCGCGCGAACGCCTTTTCCTTCTGCCGCAGTGCCTTCAGCAGAATCGTCAGTCCCGGCAGCAGATCGTTGGCGATGCGCTCGGCGGCGGCGATGTGCATGGCCGTCGGAAACGAGTCGTTCGACGACTGACTCATGTTGACGTGATCGTTCGGATGCACCGGCTTCTTGGTGCCCGGGACGCCGCCGAGCAGCTCGCTGGCGCGGTTGGCGATCACCTCATTGAGGTTCATATTGGACTGCGTGCCCGAGCCGGTCTGCCAGACCACCAGCGGGAAATTGTCGTCGAGTTCGCCGTCGATCACCTCGCGCGCGGCGCGGATGATCGCGCGAGCGCGGCGCTGATCGAGCAGTCCGAGTTCGAGATTGGTCTGGGCTGCGGCGAGCTTGACGATAGCCAGCGCACGCACGATCGGCATCGGCATGCGTTCATTGCCGATCCTGAAATTGTGCTTCGATCGCTCGGTTTGCGCGCCCCAGTAGTGATCCGCAGGCACCTCGATCGGTCCGAACGTGTCGGTTTCGGTGCGCGTGTTTTTCTTCTGAGCGGCCATCATCATTTCCGGTGCGTTGTGGGGACACCGAAGTTTGGACCTCATTATGAGGGCATGCAACCGCGTCAGCGTGCCTTGCAGCGCGAAAACAGCGTTCGCGCTTAGAAAGCCTCAAGATGAGAACAGTGAAATCGGTTGTGGCGGATTATTTCTTGCGGAAGCGGTCGAGCCGCACAACCTCGGCGCCTTCGCCCTGCTTGACTGGTTCGTCGTCAGCCGGTGTGTCCGTCGCGACTGCAGCGGGCAATGCTTCGGCTGGTGTTTCCGCTTCGGCTGCGGGAGCATCGACGGGCTCGAACTGCAGTCCGAACTGCACCGACGGATCGAAGAAGCTCTTGATCGCGCTGAACGGGATCACGAGCCGCTCGGGGATGCCGTTGAACGACAGTCCAACCTCGAAGCGATCGTCGGTAACGACCAGATCCCAGAACTGATGCTGGAGGATCACGGTCATTTCCTGAGGATATTGCGATAGCAGCCGCGGGGAGAGCTTCACGCCCTCGGCCTTGGACAGGAACGTGATGTAGAAATGATGTTCACCGGGCAGGCCGTGTTCGGCGGCGTCCGCGAGCACATGCTTGAGTACGCCGCGCAGCGCATCGCGCGCGAGGACATCATAACGAATGTGATCGGTCGCCATTATCTGGTCCTGTAAAAGGTCGTCTGGTCGAATTCGAATGGTGCGGGATGGCCGGAGCGCATGTCCCGACTCGCCGTTTAATCCATGCTATCCGGTCATGGCCCGCAGGTCAGCCTCTGCGCAACGCAGATCGCAGATATTCTCGCCGTCCGCAACGGACGACGCCAATAAATCCAGTGTGATCCGGTGAGGTTAAAGTGGAGGCTTCTGTTGCCAGGTGCCTCCGGACCCCGCCTGACGGGGCTTAATCCATCAGGACTTTAAGTCGGTATTTCAAACTGCGTTACGCAGCCTGAGCAACCGGAGCATAGTTGTCGTTTGCAACTATTGAATAGCCCGATAACGGCGGAACAATACCGAGAAAAAGCGAGTCCTTTACGCCCTCGTCGATCCTGTTTCGCCCCCGCCGAAACCCGCCGATTGGTGGCGGAGAGTCCGGGTTTTGGTGGAGGCGCCGGGTGCTGCCCCCGGGTCCGAATGGTTTATTACGACGGCCATTTATTTCCATAGCCGGCGAACCGGCACGCTCAATATAGGGGGCAAATCGCCCGCGCAAAAGCCCCCCGGTTTCCGTCTTTGGGCGGCAGGAGCGCAGCCCTCGCAATGTTCCGGTTTGCGTTCCATGCATGCGCGCCGCACCGGAATAGCGATTGGCCCGCGCCTACGGGCATTCTACATCGGGCCATGCCTCCCGAAAGCGTTCCAGCCATTTCCCCGCCTGACGATGCAATAATCCCGGAGCGTCCGGGATTGCTCGAGCTGTTTGTCGCGTTCGCCAAAATGTCATTGGCCGGGTTTGGCGGCGTGCTGGTGTGGGCAAGGCGGGCCATTGTCGATCAGCATCGCTGGATGACGCCCGACGAATTCAACGAGGCCTTCGCGCTCTGTCATTTCCTGCCCGGCCCGAACATCGTCAACCTGTCGGTGGTGTTCGGCGCGCGCTTTCGCGGCATTCCGGGAAGCATCGCGGCGTTTCTCGGTCTGATCGGGCCGCCAGTGGTGATCGTCACCGTGCTGGCTGCAATCTATGCACGCTATGGAGAGATTCCGGCATTGCAGCGCACTCTGGCCGGCGTGTCTTGCGCGGCCATCGGCCTGTTTCTCGCTGTCATCGCGCGCATGATGATGCCGCTCGTGAAGCGGCGCGATCCCGTCGCGCTGACGCTGCTGGCCGCAGTTTTCATCGCGATAGGCATTTTGCGGCTCCCGCTGGTGCCGGTCCTGCTCTCGGCCATTCCGTTCAGCATTGCGCTCACGTTCGCCACGCGAAGAAAGGCGGCAGCGTGAACTCGCCGGTCAACGTACTCTTTACGATGGCGTGGACGTTCGGGCTGATGTCCTTGCTTGCGATCGGAGGGGCGAATTCCACCATTCCGGAAATGCATCGTGTTGCCGTTGAGGTCAGGCACTGGATGACGGATGCGCAGTTCGCGGACATGTTCGCGATCTCGCAGCTCTCTCCCGGGCCCAACGTGCTGATTGTGACGCTGATCGGCTATCACGTTGCAGGCATTGCGGGTGCGCTGGTGGCGACATTCGCCATGTGCGGACCGTCGGCGGTCTTTGCCTATTTCGTCAGCAACATGCTGGCCCGTCCCACTGAATCGATCTGGCCTGCGATCCTGCAGGCTGCGCTGGTTCCCATCTCCATCGGACTGATGTGCGCCAGCGGATTGATCCTGACACTTACGTCCGATCATTCATGGATTGCTGCACTGCTTACAATCGGAGCGGCCGCAGTTGCGTTAATGACCCGGCTGAACCCGCTCTGGGTGCTGGTTGCGGGCGGCATCCTCGGTTTTGCTGGCATCGTCTGACGAAAATAGCTAAGCAAAGGCAGGGGACGACCCTGAACGACAAGAACAGACCGGGCTGAAGCCCGCGACTGAGGGGGATGACAACAATGACAGAAGCGCCAGACAGCGCTGCCGCGAAACCCGTGCGCGGCCCAATCAAAGGACCACAGGACTTTTACGGCGGTGTTGTGCTGATGGGGATCGCGCTGTTCGCCTTGTGGGCGTCGAGCGATCTTCAGGGCATGCGCGGGTTCTCGTTCGGTCCCGGTACGGCGCCGCGGATGTTCGCCTATCTGCTGCTGGCGCTCGGGGCGGGCGTGGCACTGACCGGGTTCCTGATGGAAGGGCCGCCGCTGCAGCGCTACGGCATTCGCGGTCCGTTCTTTGTCACGCTGGCGATCCTTGCTTTCTCGGTCATGATCCGTCCGCTCGGGCTGATCGTGTCCGCGTTCGTGAGTTTCATGATCGCGGCGATGGGCAGCGACGAGACCAAGCTGGTCGAAGCGATCGTCGTCGGCGTCTGCCTGACGATCGGATGCGCACTGCTGTTCCCTTATGCGCTCGGGCTGCCGCTCGATCTGTTCCCACGCATTCTGCGCTGAGGGCATCATGGATATTTTTGCAAATCTCGCCCTCGGTTTTGGCGTTGCGTTCTCACCTGTCAATCTCGGTCTGTGCCTGATCGGTGCACTGGTCGGCACGCTGGTCGGCGTGCTGCCCGGCATCGGCACCATCGCCACCGTGGCGATGCTGCTGCCGATCACGTTCGGTCTGCCGCCGGTCGGCGCGCTGATCATGCTCGCCGGCATCTATTACGGCGCGCAGTACGGCGGTTCGACCACGTCGATCCTGGTGAACATTCCGGGCGAGGCGGGCTCGGTGGTCACCGCGCTCGACGGCTTCCAGATGGCCAAGCAGGGCCGCGCCGGTCCGGCGCTGGCGATCGCCGCCATCGGCTCGTTCTTCGCCGGCTGCGTTGCCACCGTGCTGATCGCATTGCTCGGTGCGCCGCTGACCAAGCTCGCGCTGGCGTTTGGCCCTGCCGAGTATTTCTCGCTGATGGTGCTCGGCCTGATCTTCGCAGTCGTGCTGGCGAAGGGCTCGGTGCTCAAGGCTATCGCGATGATCGCCTTCGGTGTGTTGCTCTCAATGGTCGGTTCGGACATCGAGACCGGTGCGTCGCGCATGTCGTTCAACATTCCCGAACTGGCTGACGGCCTCGGCTTCGCCACCGTCGCGATGGGCCTGTTCGGCTTTGCCGAGATCATCCGCAATCTCGATCCCGGCGCATCGATGGAACGCAGCCTGGTGCAGCAGAAGATCACCGGCCTGATGCCGACCAAGAAGGACATCAAGGATTCGACGCCTGCCATTCTGCGCGGCACGGTGCTGGGATCGATCCTCGGCATCCTGCCGGGCGGCGGCGCGGTGATTGCCTCGTTCGCGGCCTACACGTTCGAGAAGAAGATCTCGAAGCATCCGCAGCGTTTCGGCCGCGGTGCGATCGAGGGCGTGGCGGCGCCGGAAAGCGCCAACAATGCCGCGGCGCAGACCTCGTTCATTCCGCTGCTGACGCTCGGCATCCCGCCCAACGCGGTGATGGCGCTGATGGTCGGCGCGATGACCATTCATGGCATCGTGCCCGGCCCGCAGGTGATGCAGAAGCAGCCCGAACTGGTCTGGGGCATGATCGCCTCGATGTGGATCGGCAACCTGATGCTGCTGGTCATCAACCTGCCGATGGTCGGCATCTGGGTGCGCCTGCTGCGGGTGCCTTACCGGCTGCTGTTCCCCTGCATCGTCATCTTCTGCGCCATCGGCATCTACTCGGTGAACAACGCGCCGATGGACGTGGTGCTGACGGCGGCGTTCGGCCTTGTCGGCTACTGGCTGGTGAAGCATGATTTCGAACCCGCGCCGATGTTGCTCGGCATGGTGCTCGGACCGCTGATGGAAGAGAACCTGCGCCGTGCGCTCCTGATCTCGCGCGGCGACTGGTCGGTGTTCCTGACGCGGCCGCTGTCCGCCACGCTGATGGCGGTGGCAGCGTTCCTGCTGATCCTCTCGCTGCTGCCGGCACTGCGCAAGAAGCGCGACGAGGTGTTCGTCGAGTCAGAGAACTAGGGTTAACAAGGTGCGGCGTTGCGCCGCGCCTTGCCTCTTCGTCTTGGCTGCAAGTTGAATAGACTCATCCGGCCCGGTGGTGCTCAGACTGCCGGGCCGAATTAATCAAAATACTCGGGAGAGCCCAATGAATTTGCTTAAGCGTATGCTCGCGACGTGCGGGTTTTCAGCGCTGGCTGCGGTCGGTGTCGCCACCGGCGCGGCTCAGGCGCAGGACTATCCGACCCGCAACATCACCATGATCGTGCCGTTCGCGGCGGGCGGACCGACCGACGTCATCGCGCGCATCGTGACCGGCCATATGCAGCAGACGCTGGGCCAGTCGATCATCATTGAAAACGTGGTCGGCGCCGGCGGCACCACCGCTTCGACGCGCGCCTCGAAGGCCGCGCCCGATGGCTATACGCTGATCACCGGCCATATGGGCACCCACGCCGCATCGGTGCCGCTGTATCCGAAGCTGGCCTATCATCCGTCCAAGGATTTCGAGGCTGTCGGTCTGATCGCCGGCACGCCGATCCTGATCCTGGCGCGCAAGGATTTCCCGCCGAAGGACCTCAAGGAGTTCGTGGCTTACCTCAAGGCCAACACCGACAAGCTGAACGAAGCCCATGCAGGCGTCGGCTCGGTGTCTTATACTTCGTGTCAGCTTCTGGACGCGGTGCTGAAGATCAATCCGACCGGCGTTCCGTTCAACGGCACCGGCCCGGCAATGAATGCGCTGGTCGGCGGACAGGTCGATTATATGTGCGACCAGATCGTCAACGCCGTTCCGCAGATCAAGGGCGGCACCATCAAGGCGTATGCCGTGGCAACGCCGGAGCGTAACCCGTCGCTGCCGGATGTTCCGACCACCGCCGAGGCTGGTTTGCCCGAGTATCAGGCCCAGGCCTGGAACGCGATTTTCGCGCCGAAGGGCACCCCGGCTCCGATCGTCGCCAAGCTCAATGCCGCGCTGGTCAAGGCGCTGGATGACGAAGGCGTCAAGAAGCGCCTGCTCGAACTCGGCAGCGTGATTCCGAAGCCGGCCGAGCGCACACCGGAATCGCTGAAGAAGCTGGTGGACAGCGAAATCACCAAGTGGTCGGGCGTGCTGAAGCCGCTCAACTAAGATACGACTGAAATCAAATATTTAGACGGGGGCGGGACGCGAGTTCCGCCCCTTGTCTTTTGTGGTTTGGCGCATGATCTTTCGGAAAACCGGTTCCCACTTTTCCGGATCATGCGCTTGGGCCGCCGTAACTTACTTTTCAGGGTATAATTGCCCGGCCGAAATCGAATCGCGCCACGCGTCAGGCTAAAAAGGCCCCATGAACCAGTACCACGACCTGCTCGAACGCATTCTCGCCGACGGCGCCAAGAAAACGGACCGTACCGGCACCGGGACGCTGTCGATCTTCGGGCATCAGATGCGGTTCAATCTGGCGTCGGGCTTCCCGATGCTCACCACCAAGAAGCTGCATCTGAAATCGATCGTCCACGAATTGCTGTGGTTTCTGGCGGGCGACACCAACATCAAATATCTGAACGACAACGGCGTGCGCATCTGGGACGAGTGGGCCGACGAGAACGGCAATCTCGGCCCGGTCTATGGCTCGCAATGGCGTTCATGGCCCGCGCCGGATGGCGGCACGATCGATCAGATTGCCAACGTGATTGAAATGATCCGGAAAAATCCGGACTCGCGGCGGCTGATCGTCAGCGCGTGGAATCCTGCGGAAGTGGACAAGATGGCGCTGCCGCCGTGCCATTGCCTGTTCCAGTTCTATGTCGCCAACGGCAAGCTGTCGTGTCAGCTCTATCAGCGCTCAGCGGACGTGTTTCTCGGCGTGCCGTTCAACATCGCATCCTATGCGCTGCTCACCATGATGGTGGCGCAGGTGACCGGGCTCAAACCGGGCGACTTCGTGCATTCATTCGGTGACACGCATCTCTATCTGAACCACCTCGATCAGGCGCGGCTGCAACTGACGCGTCCCACACGTCCGTTGCCGACGATGAAGATCAATCCGGATGTGAAGGATATTTTCTCGTTCCGCTACGAGGACTTCGTGCTCGAGAATTACGACCCGCATCCGCATATCAAGGCCGAGGTCGCGGTTTGAACGCGCCGGCAGCTACACGTCTGCGTATCGTCTTTGTCGTCGCCGTCGCGGAAAACGGCGTCATCGGCCTCAATAATGCGATGCCGTGGCATCTCAGTTCCGATCTTAAGCGCCTCAAGGCGATTACGCTGGGGCACCCTGTCATCATGGGCCGCAAGACATACGCCTCCGTCGGCCGCCCTTTGCCGGGCCGCACCAACATTATCGTGACGCGCGACAAGACCTTTCAGGCACCGGGCATCGTGGTTGCGACATCGCTCGATGCCGCGCTCGATATTGCGCGGGGCGACGCGCTGCGGCGTTTCGTCACTGAGATCATGGTGATCGGCGGCGCCGAGATATTTGCGCAATGGTTGACGAAGGCTGACAGGCTGGAGGTCACCGAAGTTCATGCAACGCCGGAGGGCGACACGTTCCTGAAGTCGCTTGATCTCGCGGAGTGGCGCGAAACAGCAAGAACCCGCCATTCAAAGGGCGAAAGAGATACGGTCGATTTCTCCTACGTCACATATGAAAGACGGCATTAGGGCCTGCGATGCAAAGTGCCGCAGAGTGCGGCATTAACTCCGTTTCGCGATGTTTGCATTGACAAATTTGCCCCGGGTCATAGCTCTCCCAGGCAACGGTCCTGCGTTGTAAGGACCGGGCCCGTCCCCTATAAGGCCTCAAGAGTTTCGATGAGTTTCCAGGAGTTTGCGGAGCGCAAGCTTCGCGCGGAGGAGATTGACGATGCCGTGGAAGAATCAAGGCGGAGGCCCCTGGGGCTCCGGTCCGAAGGGTCCCTGGGGCTCCGGACCGCAATCGCCAGGCCCGAGGCCGCCCGATCTTGAGGACCTTCTGCGGCGCGGACAGGACAAGCTGCAGACGATGCTGCCGGGAGGAAATTTCAGCGGCGTCGGCATTGCGCTGGTGCTGGTCGCAGCGCTGGCCGTCTGGGGATTGTCCGGCTTCTTCCGTGTGCAGTCCGAAGAACTCGGCGTCGTGCTGCGTTTCGGCAAGCATGTCCGCACCGTTCAGCCGGGTCTGAACTATCATCTGCCTTATCCGATCGAGACTGTGCTGCTGCCGAAGGCGCTGCGCGTGTCGACGCTCAGCATCGGCATGCGCGTGGTCGATGACTCGCGCCGCGGCGGTGGCACCACCATTCGCGACGTGCCGGAAGAAAGCCTGATGCTGACCGGCGACGAAAACATCGTCGACGTGGACTTCACCGTGCTCTGGCGCATCAAGCCCGATGGCGTGGGTGACTTCCTGTTCAACATCCAGAATCCGGAAGGCACCGTGAAGGCCGTCGCTGAAAGCGCGATGCGCGACGTGATCGGCCGCTCGCAGATTCAGCCGATCCTCACCGGTGCGCGCACGCAGACCGAAGCCGCAGTGCTCGAACTGATGCAGAAGACGCTCGACAGCTACGGCTCCGGCATCCTGATCCAGCAAGTGCAGATGCAGAAGGTCGATCCGCCGCAGCAGGTCATCGATGCATTCCGTGACGTTCAGGCGGCCCGCGCCGACTTCGAACGTCTTCAGAACGAAGCGCAGACCTACGCCAACCGCATCGTTCCCGATGCGCGTGGCCGCGCCGCGCAGATACTGCAGGTCGCGGAAGGCTACAAGGAGCAGGCCGTCGCCGAAGCCAAGGGCCAGAGCGCGCGCTTCCTGAAGGTCTATGAGGAATACAAGAAGGCGCCGGACGTCACGCGGCAGCGCCTCTATCTTGAAACCATGGAGCGCGTGCTCGGCAACTCCGACAAGCTCGTGCTCGATCAGGGCGTGAACGGATCGGGGCCGGGCGTCGTGCCTTATCTGCCATTGAACGAGATTGGACGCCGCGCAACGCCGGCAGCGCCGCAGCAGGGCGGGAGCAACCGATGAAAAACGGCATCGCAGGTATCGTCGCTCTTTTCGTTGTGCTGGTCGCCGTCGTGGTCGGTTACAGCTCGCTGTTCACCGTGAGCGAGACGCAGCAGGTTCTGCTGGTTCGCCTCGGCGAGCCGGTGCGTGTCGTGACCGCGCCGGGCCTGAACTTCAAGGTGCCGTTCATCGACACCGTGATCAGCATCGACAAGCGGATTCTCGATCTTGAAAACCCGGCGCAGGAAGTGATTGCGTCGGATCAGAAGCGTCTCGTGGTCGATGCGTTCGCGCGTTATCGCATCAAGGATGCGCTGCGCTTCTATCAGACCCTCGGTTCGATCCAGGCCGCCAACATCCAGCTCACCACGCTACTGAACGCGGCGCTGCGCCGTGTGCTGGGCGAGGTGACGTTCATCACCGTGGTCCGGGATGACCGCGACGCGCTGATGGCCAAGATCCGCACCCAGCTCGATCGCGAGACCGCGAGCTACGGCATTTCGGTTGTCGACGTCCGTATTCGCCGCGCCGATCTGCCCGAGCAGAACAGCCAGGCGGTCTATCAGCGCATGCAGACGGAACGTCAGCGTGAAGCGGCCGAGTTCCGCGCGCAGGGCGGCCAGAAGGCGCAGGAAATCCGCTCCAAGGCGGATCGCGAAGCCACCGTTATCATCGCCGAGGCCAACTCGCAGGCCGAGCAGGTTCGCGGTGAGGGCGACGGCGAACGCAACCGCCTGTTCGCCGAGGCCTACGGCAAGGATGCGGATTTCTTCGCATTCTATCGCTCGATGTCCGCCTATGAATCGAGCCTGAAGAGCAACGACACGCGCTTCCTGCTGCGGCCGGATTCGGAATTCTTCCGGTATTTCGCCAATCCGGCAGGCAAGCCAGCGGCAGCTGGCGGTTCCGCACGTTAAGATGCGGCGCGGGGCGCGGGATTGGGCAGGAGCTGTTGCCGGATGAAGTCGATTGGATACGGCGACCTTCTTGTCGGGGTCGGGGTCATGATGGTTCTGGAGGGCCTGTTGTTCACGGCACTCCCGAACTGGATGCGTTCGGCGATGAAAAGCGCGCTGACATCGCCGGACAATATCCTTCGCGCCGTCGGTCTTGTGTCCGCGGTGGTCGGCCTGATCCTGATCTGGCTGGTGCGGCATTAGGGCATAAGTCGGCCGGCTGACAGCGTTGTGAGACGCAAGGCCGGGTTTTGGCCGCAATCAGCCGCTTGATCGCAGGAATTCCGCGCGATGGCAGTGCTTGCGTACCCATCGCTTTCAGGCGCAATCTAGATGCAAATGATCCGCCCCTTTTCAGGAGATTTTTCGACCATGTCCGATGCGTTTCAAGCATTGAGCCGTCGCGTATTGCCGCTTGCCGCGGCCGTCGGTTTCGCCCTCGCAGCGACACCGGCACTGGCCCGCGGGCCGGACGGCATTGCCGACGTTGCAGAGAAGGTGATCGATGCCGTCGTCAACATTTCCACCTCGCAGACGGTGGAAGCCAAGAATAACGACGGCGACAAGGGCAGTGACGAGCGCGGCAACCGGCGCGGCGCCAATCCGCAGCTTCCGCCGGATTCGCCGTTCAGCGAATTCTTCGACGAGTTCTTCAAGAACCGGCGCGGCGGTCCCGGCGGCGGCAACAACTCGCCGCGCAAGGTGAACTCGCTCGGGTCGGGCTTCATCATCGATACCGACGGCACCGTGGTGACCAACAATCACGTCATTGCCGACGCGGACGAGATCAACGTCATTCTCAATGACGGCACCAAGATCAGGGCCGAACTGATCGGCAAGGACAAGAAGAGCGATCTCGCGGTGCTGAAGTTCAAGCCGCCGGAGAAGAAGCTCACGGCAGTGAAGTTCGGCAACTCCGACACCCTGCGTCTCGGCGAATGGGTGATCGCGATCGGCAACCCGTTCAGCCTCGGCGGCACGGTGACCGCGGGTATCGTCTCGGCGCGTAACCGCGACATCAATTCGGGGCCGTACGACAACTACATCCAGACCGACGCTGCGATCAATCGCGGCAATTCGGGCGGACCGCTGTTCAATCTCGATGGCGAGGTCGTCGGTGTGAACACTGCGATCATCTCGCCGTCGGGCGGCTCGATCGGCATCGGCTTCGCTGTGCCGTCGAAGACCGTTGTTGCGGTGGTCGATCAGCTTCGCCAGTTCAAGGAAGTTCGCCGCGGCTGGCTCGGCGTCCGCATCCAGCAGGTGACGGATGAAATCGCCGACAGCCTCAGCATCAAGCCCGCACGCGGTGCGCTGATTGCTGGTGTCGATGACAAGGGCCCTGCCAAGCCTGCCGGCATCGAGCCGGGTGATGTCGTCATCAAGTTCGATGGCAAGGACATCAAGGAAATGAAGGACCTTCCGCGTGCCGTAGCCGACTCTCCGGTCGGCAAGGCTGTGGATGTGGTCATCATCCGTAAGGGCAAGGAAGAAACCCGCAAGGTTACCCTCGGCCGCCTCGATGACGGTGAGAAGCCAGTCGAAGCGTCAGCCAAGACCACCAGCCCGGTGGAATCCGAAAAGCCGGTCACGCAGAAGGCGCTCGGCCTCGATCTTGCCGGTCTGACCAAGGACCTGCGGACCCGCTTCAAGATCAAGGACAATGTGAAGGGTGTCATCGTCACTGGCGTCGACAGCGGTTCGGATGCCGCCGAGAAACGCCTCAGCGCAGGCGATGTGATCGTGGAGGTCGCGCAGGAATCCGTCACCAACGCCGCCGACGTGAAGAAGCGGATCGATCAGTTGAAGAAGGACGGCAAGAAGTCCGTGCTGCTTCTGGTGTCGAACGGTTCCGGCGAGCTGCGCTTCGTCGCGCTGGCGGTGAACTGACCTTTCGCCGATCTCCGAATGCAAAATGCCCGGCGTGAGCCGGGCATTTTTGTTTGCGGATGACGCGCGAGGCTAACCTCAACTCTTGGCGAACTCGCTGCGCTTGTAGCCTTGGATGTAAAGCAGCGCGGTCAGATCGCCATGGTCGATCCGCATCCCGGCTGCGGCGGCGACCGCAGGCTTGGCGTGATAGGCGACACCCGCGCCGGCCTGCTCGATCATGGCCAGATCATTGGCGCCGTCGCCAACTACCATCGTATCCAGATTGTCGATATCAAAGGACTCGCGCAGGTCAACCAGCGTCGCGAGCTTCGCTTCGCGGCCCAAAATCGGCTCGGCGACCTTGCCGGTCAGCTTGCCGTTCTCGACCAGCAATTCATTGGCTCGGTTTTCCTGAAATCCGATCATCTCGGCCACACGCGTCGTGAACAGCGTGAAACCGCCGGAGACGAGGCAGGTATAGGCGCCGTTGGCGCGCATGGTGCGGACCAGTTCGATCGCGCCTGGCGTCAGGGTGATGCGCTCCTTGAGCGTTTCATCGACCACAGTGACCGGCAGATCTTTCAGCAGTGCCACGCGTTCGCGCAGCGCAGGCTCGAATGCGATCTCGCCGCGCATGGCGCGCTCGGTGATCGCGGCGACATGAGCCTTGAGGCCCGCGAAGTCCGCGAGTTCGTCGATGCACTCCTGCCCGATCATGGTCGAGTCCATGTCGGCGAGCAGCAACTTCTTGCGGCGGTCGGCCTGCGGCTGCACCATAATATCGACGGGAAGTTCGCTCAGGGCCGCGCGCAGGCGATCCGAAATTGTGCGAATGTCCTCGGTGCTGCTAAAGCGGATGTCGGCGGCAACTTCGTCGAACAGCCACTCCGCCTGCGATGGCGAGGACAGCGCAGCGCGGGCTGCGTCGATCGCAGTAGTGTCGAGTTGTGGATCGACGGGATTGCTGATCAGCGTGGCGACGAGAGACATGACGGCTCGATGTTGAAAGATAGCGAAGACGGGGAGGGTGGCACCAAGGCCGTGCTTATCGCAGGGCCGACGGCCAGCGGCAAGTCGGCGCTGGCGCTGACGCTGGCCGAGGCCACCGGCGGGATCGTCATCAATACCGATTCCATGCAGGTCTATCGGGATTTGCGGATCATCACGGCGCGCCCCTCGCCGGAGGAAGAAGCGCGGGTCCCGCACCGGCTGTATGGCACCTGCGATGCCGCGATCAATTGTTCCGCAGGGTCATGGGTGGCGGATGCCCGCGCCGCGCTGGCCGAGGCGCGGGCGGCGGACCGCTTGCCCATCTTCATCGGCGGCACCGGATTGTATTTCAAGGCACTGACCCGCGGCCTCTCTGCCGTACCGCCGATCCCGCCGGAAGTACGTGAAGGTGTGCGTGCGCGCATGGAGCGCGATGGCGTCGAAGCCCTGCATGCGGAGCTTGCGCGGCGCGATCCCGTGTCGGGAGCCAAACTCAAGCCCCGCGATAGTGCGCGTATTGCCCGTGCGCTCGAGGTGATCGAGGCGACGGGCCGCGCGCTGCCGGACTGGCATGGCGAGGGATTGCCGCCGCTGCTCAAGCCGGGCGGCGTGAAGGCGATCTTTCTCGCACCGGACCGCAAGGAGCTTTATGCGCGCATCGATCGGCGTTTCGAATCCATGATGAAAGCAGGCGCGCTGGATGAGGTCGCCGCGCTGGCCGCGCGCAAGCTCGATCCGATGCTGCCCGCAATGAAGGCTCACGGCGTTCCGGCATTGATCCGGCATCTCGCGGGTGAGATCACGCTCGAGCAGGCGATTTACACCGGCCAGATCGACACCCGCCATTACGCCAAGCGGCAGTTCACCTGGTTCAGGCACCAGTTGCCCGAGTTTGAATGGGTTGCGCCTGATGAGGCGGTCAGCCGCTTGCGGGAATGGCGCTTGCTATAGCGCATCATCTGGCGGGGACGCGGCGCAGCCCCCAGAGTGCAAGGCCTGCAGCGGTCAGCATGGCGATGCCGACCGACACGAACCCCACGGTCACCACGGTTTCCTTTAAGGACGATGCGCCAAATCCCGCGCCCGCGAGAGGTGTCATGCTGTTCGTGCCTGCCGCTGCAGCAAAGCAGGTTGCCGCCCAGTTGAGGTAGGTACCGTACAGGGCGCTCCAGTAAAGGCCGGTGAGCTGCCCCGACGGAAGTTTGATGTGGTGCCAGACAGCGCCGAGAGCGATGAGGAATGTGCCGTTCATCAGGCCTTCGATATGGGCAGCAAGTCCCATGCGCGGATTGGCGAAGTGCATCTGGGCGAGGCCCGTCAGCAGGCCCGCCAGAAACAGAAACATGCCATGCCAAATCATGCTGCGCTCTCGGTCCGCGGTCATGGAGTTCTCCCGTTGTCTTCATTGGAACCTGGCAGAGGCACGAGGCTGGCACAGTAATCGGTTCCGATGCCAGTTTTCGCTCTCGCCAAATGCCCGGAAACCGCTAAGCTCCGGCCTGAGCACGGGCTTGACTTTCCCCGACCGGGCCGTATAACCCCGCGCAACCTTTGGAAAATGACGGCGTAAGATGCGCAATAAAGTTACCGACCTTCTTATTATCGTCGTAACCCGGCACACCGCTGGGGGTAGCTGACGGCTACCCACGACAAAGCGGTGTGCACAGGGTCCTTTCGGGACCCTTTTTTATTGGCGCGCATGACCCGGACCATCAGGGCGATGCGCAAAAGACGGACGTAGACAGCGCCGCAGGCGCCCGGAGCGAACCATGAGTGACAGCAAGCCACACGACCCCAACCAGATGACCGGCGCGGCGATGATCGTGCGCGCGCTCAAGGACCACGGGGTCAAGCACATCTTCGGTTATCCGGGCGGTGCGGTGCTTCCGATCTACGACGAGATTTTTCAGCAGAGCGATGTCGAGCACATTCTGGTGCGGCACGAGCAGGGCGCGGGTCACGCCGCGGAAGGCTACGCGCGCTCCACCGGCCTGCCAGGTGTTGCGCTGGTGACCTCTGGTCCCGGCGCGACCAACATGGTCACGCCGCTGACCGACGCACTGATGGATTCGATCCCGCTGGTCTGCATCACCGGGCAGGTGCCGACGCATCTGATCGGCAATGACGCGTTCCAGGAATGCGACACCGTCGGCATCACACGGCCCTGCACCAAGCACAACTGGCTGGTGCGTGACGTCAATGATCTGGCGAAGGTGCTGCACGAAGCGTTCTACGTTGCGACCACGGGCCGTCCGGGTCCGGTGGTGGTGGACGTGCCGAAGGATGTGCAGTTCGCCACCGGCACTTATCATCCGCCGCGCAAGTCCGACGTGCACATTTCCTATAATCCGCGCGTGAAGGGCGATGCCGTGCAGATCCGCAAGGCTGTGGCGCTGCTCGCTTCGGCCCGCCGTCCGGTGATCTACAGCGGCGGCGGCGTGATCAATTCCGGCCCGGAAGCTTCGAAGCTGCTGCGCGAACTGGTCGAGGTCACCGGCTTTCCGATCACCTCGACGCTGATGGGCCTCGGCGCCTATCCCGCTTCGGGCAAGAACTGGCTGGGCATGCTGGGCATGCACGGCACCTACGAAGCTAACATGGCGATGCACGACTGCGACGTGATGCTGTGCATCGGTGCGCGGTTCGATGACCGCATCACCGGCCGTACCGATGCGTTCTCGCCGAACTCCAAGAAAATCCACATCGACATCGACCCGTCGTCGATCAACAAGAACATCCGCGTCGATGTTCCGATCATCGGCGACGTCGCGAATGTGCTTGCCGACCTGCTGACGGTGTTCAAGGCCGAGGCGAAGGCGCCGAAGATCGATCCATGGTGGTTCGAGATCGGCCGCTGGCGTTCGCGCAATTCGCTAGCCTACAAGAAGAATGACGACGTCATCATGCCGCAATACGCGATCCAGCGGCTGTTTGAACTGACCAGGGGCAAGGACACCTACATCACGACCGAAGTGGGTCAGCATCAGATGTGGGCGGCACAGTTCTTCGGCTTCGAGCAGCCCCATCACTGGATGACGTCCGGTGGTCTCGGCACCATGGGCTACGGCCTGCCGGCGGCGCTGGGCGTGCAGGTGGCGCATCCGGATGCGCTGGTGATTGACATCGCGGGTGATGCCTCGGTGCAGATGACCATGCAGGAAATGTCGAGCGCGGTTCAGTACGAATTGCCGATCAAGATCTTCATCCTGAACAATCAATACATGGGCATGGTGCGCCAGTGGCAGCAGTTGCTGCACGGAAACCGGCTGTCGCATTCGTACTCGGAGGCTTTGCCGGATTTCGTCAAGCTCGCCGATGCCTTTGGCTGCGTCGGGCTTCAGGTGACGAAGCCGCGCGATCTCGACGGCGCGATCAACGAGATGATCAAGATCAAACGGCCGGTCCTGTTCGATTGCCGCGTCGCGGCGCTGGAAAACTGCTTCCCGATGATCCCGTCGGGCAAGGCCCATAACGAAATGCTGCTTCCTGCGGAAGCAAATGAAGAAGCAACCGCTGCGGCATTCGCCGGCGGCAAGGCTCTGGTTTAAAGGCGCTGGTGTGATCATGAAAGCAGAAACAATGGAACAGCCCGCATCCGCCTACTTCATGGAGGAGCGTCACGATCCGAACGAGACGCACACCCTCTCGGTGCTTGTGCAGAACGAGCCGGGTGTGCTTGCGCGCGTGATCGGCCTGTTCTCCGGCCGCGGCTACAATATCGACAGTCTCACGGTGTCGGAAACCGAACACGCCAAGCACATGTCGCTCATCACCATCGTGACGACCGGCACGCCAATGGTGATCCAGCAGATCAAGCATCAGCTCGATCGCATGATCCCGGTCTATCGCGTGGTGGACATGACGCTGACCGGCCGCGCCATCGAGCGTGAACTGGCGATGGTCAAGGTGAAGGGCACCGGCGATCTTCGCATGGAGGCGCTTCGCCTGTCGGAAGCGTTCCGCGCGCGTGTGATCGACGCCACCACCGAGAGCTTTGTGTTCGAAATCACCGGCGGCACCGCCAAGATCGATCAGTTCGTCAACCTGATGGTTCCGCTCGGTCTGGTTGAAGTGTCGCGCACTGGCGTCGCCGCCATCTCGCGCGGACCGGAGAAGATGTAACTGCACGCCTGCGTCCCATGAAACCGATCGATATCGTGCTGGCGGTGGCCGTCGCCGTCATCTGGGGCGTTGGCTTTGTGGCGACCCGGTTTGCCGTTGACGAAATGTCAGCAACGCTGCTGACGGCGCTTCGCTTTGCCATCACGGCACTGCCATGCCTGTTCCTGCCGCGCCCGAAACTGTCGCTTGGACTGATCATTGCAATTAGCTGGCTGCTGGTGGCGCAGTTTCTGGCGCAGACCTATGGACTGGCGCATGGCGTTCCTGCGGGATTGACGGCGGTGATCGTGCAGAGCCAGGCGCTGTTCACGGTGGCGTTCGCGGCGCTGTTCCTGCGCGAACTGCCGACGCGGATTCAGGTGCTTGGCATCGCGATCTCGATGTGTGGGCTGCTCATGATCTGTTTCACCGTCGGTTATGATTTCAGTGTCTGGGCATTCTCTGTGTCGATGACTGCGCCCATCAGTTTTGCGGTGTCCAACCTGCTGCTGCGCCGCGCGCAGGGTGTTTCGATGGTCGATCTGTTTGCGTGGATCGGCCTCTTTGCGATGGCGCCGCTGCTGGTGGTTCTGTTCACCGTCGATGGACCCGCGGTGACATGGCACGCGCTGACCCATATGTCGCTTCTGGCCGCACTGTGCGTGCTGGCCCTGGCGCTGCTCGGCACGACGCTGGGTTACTGGATCTGGGGCCGGTTGCTGCGAAACTATTCCGCCGCGCAGGTGGTGCCGTTCGCGTTGCTGGTGCCGTTCTTCGGAGCTGGCGCTTCGAGTATCGTGTTTGGCGAGACGTTCGGTCCCTTGCGCCTGACCGGCATGATCGTTGTTGTGTTCGGCATCGGTGTGATGTTGTTGTCGCGGCGCCCGCCGCCTCTTGTTGAAGTGGCGTGATGTCATGATCTCAGAGCAACTTGCCGTCGCATTCATCGCCTTTGCCGCCGCGACCCTGTTCACGCCGGGACCGAACAACATCATGCTGATGGCGTCGGGCCTGAACTACGGATTCCGCCGCACGCTGCCGCATGTCGCGGGCGTTACCATCGGATTCTCGTTTCTGGTCGCGGTGATCGGGCTTGGCCTCGGCGCGGTGTTTGCTGCCTATCCGGTGCTGCACACGATCCTGAAATATGGCGGAGCGGCTTACCTGATTTACCTCGCCATCGTGATTGCAATGTCCGGTCCCGCGGATACCGACGGGGCAGGCGAGGGCAAGCCGATGACTTTTCTTGGAGCCGCGATGTTCCAGTGGGTCAATGTCAAAGGCTGGGTGATCGCGGTGGGCGCGATTACCGCCTATGCCGCCATCGCGGCCTATCCGCTGAACATCGCGGCGCTGTCGATCCTGCTGTTCGTGATCGGGCTCGGCTCGTCGCTGACCTGGGTGCTGCTCGGCACCTCGCTGCAGGCGGTGGTGAAGTCGCCGCGCGCGGTCCGCATCTTCAATGTCGTCATGGCCGTGCTTTTGCTGGCCTCGCTTTACCCCGTTCTGAAGGAGCCTTGATCTAGTTGCACTGCAGAAATGGGGGTTACGGGCTTGTCTCGTAGCACCAGCCGCCTTACACCACGGCGGCAATTCATCCGGGCCTTTTGGGTCCGATCCCACCCGAAAATTGTATGATTTGGCCAATCGTGGCCGCCGAACAGAGGAAATGACCATGCGTGTTTATTATGATCGTGATGCCGACCTGAACCTGATCAAGGGCAAGAAGGTGGTCATCGTCGGTTACGGCAGCCAGGGCCATGCTCATGCGCTGAACCTGAAGGACTCGGGCGTCAAGGACGTCGCGATCGCGCTGCGCAAGGGTTCGGCTACGGTCAAGAAGGCCGAGAACGCCGGCTTCAAGGTGATGGAAGTTGCCGACGCCGCGAAGTGGGCTGACGTTGTGATGATGCTGACGCCTGACGAACTCCAGGGCGACATCTATCGCGATCACCTGCACGACAACATGAAGCAGGGCGCAGCGCTGCTGTTCGCCCACGGCCTTAACGTGCACTTCAACCTGATCGAGCCGCGCGCCGACCTCGACGTGCTGATGGTCGCGCCGAAGGGCCCGGGCCACACTGTCCGCTCCGAATACCAGCGCGGCGGCGGCGTGCCGACCCTGATCGCGATCCACAAGGACTCCTCGGGCAACGCCCATGACCTCGGCCTGTCCTACGCTTCCGCCATCGGCGGCGGCCGCGCCGGCGTTATCGAAACCACCTTCAAGGAAGAGTGCGAGACCGACCTGTTCGGCGAGCAGGCTGTCCTCTGCGGCGGCACCGTCGAGCTGATCCGTGCCGGCTTCGAGACGCTGGTGGAAGCCGGCTACGCGCCGGAGATGGCCTACTTCGAGTGCCTGCACGAGCTGAAGCTGATCGTGGACCTGATCTACGAAGGCGGCATCGCCAATATGAACTACTCCATCTCGAACACCGCCGAGTATGGCGAGTATGTCACCGGCCCGCGCATCATCACCCCGGAAACCAAGGCCGAGATGAAGCGCGTGCTCACCGACATTCAGTCGGGCAAGTTCACCCGCGACTGGATGCTCGAGAACAAGGTCAACCAGGCTTCGTTCAAGGCGACCCGCGCGCGCCACAACGCCCACCAGATCGAGGCTGTCGGCGAGAAGCTGCGCGCCATGATGCCTTGGATCAAGGAAAAGGCGCTGGTCGACAAGACCAAGAACTGATCGTCCTTTCCGCACTGACAAAGAGCGGGATCGCGCAAGCGGTCCCGCTTTTCGTTTGAGCGCCAGCCGGTGCGGATCGTTGCCTGGAATTTGACGGCCGTACTCCGGCTATGTTGCTACGCAGCATGGTGACCGCGTGTCACTGACGCCCGTTTCAATTTGAACGCCCGCTGAACGACGCCTGCGGCCAAAGGGCGAATTGCGATTGCGTGACAATTTCATTACGTTTTTGTGACACGTTGCGGTGACCGGCCGCACGGTTGCCTTCTGGCATTCGCCAGCGGGGCGTCAGAGCCGGGTTGGTATTCGCGTCAAAGGCCATGTTGCCGCCGCTGATATTTTCCTTCGCCAATGCCGCGTGTTGCGGCCGATGCGTCTCGTTCTGACGGGGCTGCATCATGATCCCCGTCACGACATCGAACCATCGCAACCCGCTGCAGATCATGTGGACCCGCATGGGCGCTCATGGCTGGCTCTGGAATCTGCGCATCGCGCTGATCGTGGCCACGCATGTTGCGGCGGCGTGTGTGCTGGCGTCGGTCGAGTACGGACCATTCGCCAACACCGTGGCGCTCCTGACATGGGCCCTGCTGAATTTCCTGTTTCTGATCGTGCTGCGGCGTCCCGGCGTCTCCGCCGTGCTGTCGCTGGCGCTGGTCGCGATTTTGATCACGCTGTCGCAGTTCAAGTACGGGATCACTCAGCTTACGCTGACCTTCCTCGACTTCCTGATCATCGACCGCGACACGGTCTTGTTCCTGCATTCGATCTTTCCGCAACTCAAGACGCAGTCATGGATATTCGCCGCAATTGCCGCGCCGGTGATGTGGGTGATCTGGCGTACGGACCCGTTCCGTGTTCGCCGCGCGGTATCGACGGCCGGTGCGGTGGCATGCGTTGCTGCGATCACCGGGCTATCGGTGATTTATCCTGAACAGCCATGGGAGCCGTTCCAGGGCGTCAATCATATCTCGAACCTCGCGCGCTCCGGTGTCGTGTCGGTATCGCATCTGACGTCGACCGGCTGGATCGAAGCCGATCCGCCGAAGCTGATCGGCTCCGCGCAGGCGACACCGCTGGCTGAATGCGAGCCCGGCAAGAAGCGGCCGAACATCATCATGGTGCTGGATGAATCCAGCTTCGACATCAGCGCCGCGCCGGGCATCAAGGTGCCCGCGAATTATCGCGACTACTTCAAGTCCGCGGATGGCAAGCAGCGCGCGTTCGTTGCGGAATCCGCCGGCGGTCCGACATGGTACACCGAGTTCAACGTGCTGACCGGACTGTCGGCGCGCTCGTTCGGCAAGCTCAAGTTCTATGTGACGCGGATCGCCGCGGGCAAGATCTCGCGCGGACTCCCGCAGGCGCTGCAGCGCTGCGGCTATCGCACCTTCTCGATGTATCCGACCTATGGCGACTTCCTCAGCGCACGCAGCTTTCAGACCTCTGCAGGGATCGAGAAATTCGTCGACATGGCCGACATGGGTGTCAGCGAGGATATGCAGCCCGACCGGTTCTATTTCGATCAGGCGCTGCAACTGATCTCGCGCGAGAAGAGCGCCGATCAGCCGCTCTTCGTGCTGGTGTATCTCACCGCAAATCATTTCCCGTGGACGACAAGCTATCGTCCGGACCTGACGCCCGCAGGCTGGATCGCGCCGGGCAACACAGCCGAGGTAGACGAATATATCCGCCGTCAGGCGATGACGGCGGCGGACTACAAGAGTTTCGTGGCGAAGCTGAAGGCGGATCATCCGAACGACCCGTTCCTGCTGGTGCGTTTCGGAGATCATCAGCCTGCGATCTCGCAGAAGCTGCTGGAGCCGAAATTGCCTCAGGCGTCGCTGGCCAACCGGATCATGACGCACGACCTGCGCTACTACAAAACCTACTACGCCATCAATGCGCTCAACTACAAGCCGGACATGTCGCTGGCGCTGGAGACGCTCGATGCGGCCTATCTGCCGCTCGCGGTACAGGAGGCGGCAGGCGTTCCGCTGGACTCGACGTTTTCCGAGCAGAAAAAGATCATGCTCCGCTGCAAGGGCCTGTTCTACGCCTGCAAGGAAGGCGCAGAAGCGAGGCGCTTCAATCGCATGCTGATCGACGCGGGCTTTGTGAAACACCTCTAGCGCTTCGAGATTTGCTCCCATAGCCACCGCGCAACCGCATCTGGTGAGCTGTCGCTGTTGCGGCCTGCGGCGCGTAGATTGGCCTCGCGCATGGTCGCGATGTCGATTTTCCCGAGCAGCGGTTGCAATGCGTCGCGCAGCTTTGTGTCGTTCGCACGTTTCGGCGAGATCAGCACAACGGCATCATAGGGCGGGATCGCGGATTTCGGATCGTCCAGGACAACAAGATCGTACTTCGCGATCAGCCCGTCGCTGGTGTAGCCCGCGATCACATCGACCTCGCCGGATGCGACGGCAGCATACATGAAGTCCGGCTGCATCTGGCGCTGCTCGCGGAACGACAGACTGTAAGCCTGCCTGATTGCCGCCCATTCGGGCCGGGAGAAAAATTCATAGTCGCCAGCAATCGAGAGCCCCGAGGCGCGCGGCGCGAGATCGGCGATGGTGCGGATGCCAAGTTCGTCGGCCCGCTTACGCGGCATCACCAGCGCGTAGGCGTTCTCAAAGCCGAGGTCGCCGAGCAGGGAGATGCCGTATTTGTCCTTCAGGACAGTAGTCAGATCGTCCAGCAGTTCCTTGCGCGGCTTGATGCCCGCGCGCCTGAGTTGGTTGGCCCAAAGCGTACCTGAGTAATCGACGTAAACATCAATTTCACCGGACGCGAGGGCGTCAAAGATCACGTTCGAGCCGAGGCCTTCACGCGTGGAGGTGGAAAATCCCGCCGCCTGCAGGCGCTGCGCAATCAGCGACGAGAGGATGTATTGTTCGGTGAACGTCTTGGCGCCGACGACATAGTTCGCTTTCGCGCGTGCCATGGAAGGGATCAGCGTGGCCAGGACCAGCGCAACAAGGCCGAGACAGCCGAGCGCGATACGCGTGCGGCTGCGCAGGCGGACCCCGTTTTCGATCAAGGCGAGCAGTTGATCCACCGCGAGAGCCAGCGCCGCAGCAGCGGCGCAGCCGAACAAAACGAACACCCAGTTTTGGGTCTGCAGTCCCGCAAAGATGTAATTGCCGAGGCTGGTCTGGCCAATCGGCGTCGAGAGCGTCGCGGTGCCGATCACCCAGACAGCAGCGGTCCGGATGCCCGCCATGATCACCGGCAGCGCAAGCGGCAGTTCGACCATCATCAGCGATTGCCGCGGCGTCATGCCAACGCCTTCTGCAGCCTCGATGATTGCAGGATCGATGCCCTGCAGGCCGGTGATGGTGTTCCGCAACACCGGGAGCATGCTGTAGAGCGCCAGCGCCAGCACCGAGGGCAGGAAGCCGAAAGCCGAAAAACTGATGCCGAACCACTGCAGCGAAAGGCCCGCAAGTGCCAGCAACAGGGGATAGAACAGCGCCAGCAGCGCAAGACCGGGCACGGTCTGCACGACACTGGCGACGCCGAGCGCGATGTCGCGCAGCACCGGCTGCCGCCGCACCATCAGCGCGAGCGGGAAGCTGATCGCGAGGCCGAGCGCGATGGCCGTGAGGCTGACGCGGACGTGGCTGCCAAGATAATCCGGCAATCGCGTTAGCGCGTCGCTCCAGCGCGGATCGGACAACAAGGTCATGCCGCGCCCTTCGGCAGCAGTTCCTGCAGCCGTTCAGCCTGCCGACGGGGCGTGTTGAGCAGTTCGCTGACATAGGCGTCGGTGCTGTTGGACAATTCCTGCGCCGTGCCTTGCGCGATCAGACGCCCGGCGCGCATCACCACAATGCGATCCGCCAGCAACAGCGCTTCCGTCATGTCATGCGTAATCATGACGGTGGTTAATCCGAGGCGGCGATGCAGCGCGCGATAATCCTCGCCCAGCGCATCGCGGGTGAGGGGATCGAGCGCGCCGAACGGCTCGTCCATCAGCACGATCTTCGGCTTTGCCGCCAATGCACGTGCCACACCCACGCGCTGCCGCTGGCCGCCGGACAGTTCATGCGGAAACCGGTTGCGATGACCGTGGTCGAGCCGGACAAGATCAATCAGCTCATCGACGCGCGCTGAGATGTCCTTTGCCGGTGTCCCGAGCAGCCGCGGTGTGATCCCGATGTTGTCCGCCACGGTCATATGTGGAAACAGTCCGCCGCTTTGAAAGACGTATCCGATGCATCGGCGCAGTGTGATGGGATCGGCGCGGCTGATGTCGTTGCCGTGAATGCGGATGGTGCCGCTGTCGGTTGCGATCAGGCGGTTGGCCAGCCGCAGCAGCGTGGTTTTTCCCGAGCCCGAGCCACCGACGACGGCGAGGAATTCTCCGTCCGCCACATCGAGCGAGACACCGTCAACCGCCTTGACGCGGCCATGCTCGAAGGTCTTGCCGACATTCTCATAAGCGATTGCATGTGCGGCATTGGTCATGCCGCATGATGGCCTATCGGTCGTTGGGTGTCGATGTTCTGTGCTGGCGCGGCAGGGCGGCGGCGTGTAGCTTTGCGGCAATCAACGGAGCATTTCCCGGCATGGCGAAGAACGGCAAGTCCGCAGAGACCAAGCAACTGAAATCCCATGTCGATCCCTTCCGGGTCGATGGCTCGAAGGAGTTTCACCTCAAGTCGCACAAGCCCGACGAGAAGGGCGGCCTCGATAAGGAATCCGCAAACCGGATCATCGATGTCAATCGGGGGCGGCTGCGGGAACTGCAGGAGAAGCTTTACGCTCATGACCGCTGGTCGGTGCTGCTGATCTTTCAGGGCATGGACGCGTCGGGCAAGGACAGTGCCGTCGAGCATGTGATGTCGGGCATCAACCCGCAAGGCTGTCAGGTTTATTCATTCAAGACCCCATCGACCAAGGAACTCGATCACGACTTTATGTGGCGTACGACAAAGTGTGCGCCCGAGCGCGGGCGGATCGGGATTTTCAACCGCTCCTATTACGAAGAGTTGCTCGTGGTCCGCGTCCATCCGGAAATTCTGGCGAAGCAGCGCATCCCGCCCGAACTGGTGAGCAAGAATATCTGGCAGGAGCGTTTCGAGGATATCTCGGCATATGAGAAATATCTCGCACGCAACGGCACGCTGATCCTGAAGTTCTTTCTCAATGTCTCGAAAGACGAGCAGCGCAAGCGGTTTCTGGATCGTCTCGAGGAGCCGGCCAAGAACTGGAAATTCTCGCTGGGCGATATTGCCGAGCGCAAGTTGTGGGACAAGTATCAGGCCGCCTATCAGGATCTGATCCGGCATACGTCGGCCAAGCATGCGCCATGGATTGTGGTGCCTGCGGATCACAAATGGTTCGCGCGGGTAGTGATCAGTTCGGCCATCGTCAGCGCAATGGAGAAGCTCGATCTGCGTTATCCCGAAGTCGACAAGAGCGATGCGGGCGAGCTGAAGAAGGTGAGGGCGGCGCTCGAAAAGGAAGAGCAGGAGGATGCCCGTTCTTCGAGAACGAAGAAGGCAAGCAAATCCTGAGACTTTCAGGGCGCGGGGTTGTGATCGTGCGCCCCCACAATTCACAGGGGCATGCATAGGCGGTTGCGGTGCAGCCTGATTGGACATACCACATCCTCGGGCGAGGATTTTGACTGGTGGCTGATCTGCGCAAGTTTGTGATGTTGGTTGTCCTGACCGGCCTGTGTGTCGTGTCGGGTACAGGCCCGTCGCGCGCCGAATGGTGGAAAATCTATAGCCCGAAGGACTTCGAGGACTGCTCCACCAGCGCGCAGCAGCCGGGCCTATCGAGCGATGCCAGGGCGAAAATCATCTCGGAATGCGATGCAAGGTTCCCCGGCCGCCGCAAGGCGGGTGGCGGCTACACGTATTTCGATTTCATGCAGAACCGCCACTTCGACATCGCCGGTCCGAAGCCGACGCCGCAGGAGTTGAAGCGGATGGATCAGGAATATCTGGCGTTTCTGGAGACAAACCCGGAAACGGCTGCCGAGACCGTGGATGCAGGTCAGGCGCTTGCGGCCATCGACAACCAAATTAAGCCCGTCGTCGCTTCAAAGCCGCCGCAGCCTGCGGTCGCTGTGGCCAAGCCGTCCGTGGTTCCGGCAGCGCCGGCGCAGGCACGCAAGAAAGCCGCCTGCAAGGACGACGCCCTGTCCTGCGGGCTGGCGAAAATCACGGCCACGGTGAAGAACCTGAAACAGGCCGTGCTGGGTTCTGATCCCGGCGTGCGGCGTCCTCCCGGCGATCTCTCCCGGCAGCGTCCTGCATCTTGATGTCCTGCACCTGATAGGACAGGCTACCTGACCGTTTTTTGGCGTTGCGGGGGCTTGGTGTTCTCGTCTAGAAACAGCGGACCAGACGCTTCGGCAACCAACCGTCAACGGTTTCCGGCCGATCATGCGTTCTTCGGGGATTGAATTGATGATTCGCGGCGGTATTCAGGGATGGCAGGAAACGGTGGCATTGACCGCCAGCTTCCGCGCGCGTCCTGCTGCTGCTTCGTCCCTTCTTGGCGGGCTTCTGCTTCTTAGCTGCCCCTGAGGGCCGTCTGGGCGTATGCGCCTGGGCACTCAGGGGTTCGACGACAGCAACGAAACCCGAGCGCCCCGAAGCGGCGCATATGACCAGAGGAATTTTCCCATGACCACCGCGAACAAGTCCGACAAGGACCGCGTCGTTATTTTCGACACCACATTGCGTGACGGCGAACAGTGCCCCGGCGCGACCATGACCTTCGAGGAAAAGCTCGAAGTCGCCGAGATGCTGGACAATATGGGCGTCGACATTATCGAGGCTGGTTTCCCGATCGCCTCCGATGGCGATTTCGAAGCCGTCCGTGAAATTGCCAAGCGCACCAAGAACGCGGTCGTCTGTGGTTTGTCCCGCGCGGCCCACAAGGACATCGACCGCTGTGCCGAAGCGATCCGTCCCGCGCGCCGCGGTCGTATCCATACCTTCCTGTCCACTTCGCCCGTGCACATGAAATACAAGCTCCAGATGGAGCCGGAAGATGTGCATCAGATGGTGATCTCGCAGGTCAGCCGCGCGCGTAACCACACCGATGACGTCGAGTGGTCGTCCGAGGATGGCACCCGCACCGAATTCGATTTCCTGTGCCGCTGTGTGGAATCGGCGATCAAGGCCGGTGCGACCACCATCAATATTCCCGACACCGTCGGCTACAGCGTGCCGGAGGAATATTACGACCTGTTCAAGCGCGTGCGCGAGACAGTGCCGAATTCGGACAAGGCCGTGTTCTCGGTCCATTGCCACAACGACCTCGGCATGGCGGTTGCGAATTCGCTGGCCGGTGTGCGCGCCGGAGCCCGGCAGATCGAATGCACCATCAACGGCATCGGCGAGCGCGCAGGCAATGCTGCACTCGAGGAAGTCGTGATGGCAATGCGTGTCCGCAACGACAAGCTGCCGTACTGGAACAATATCGATACCACGATGCTGACTCGCGCATCGAAGTCGGTCGCTGCCGCGACCTCGTTCCCGGTGCAATACAACAAGGCCATCGTCGGCCGGAATGCCTTCGCACATGAGAGCGGCATTCATCAGGACGGCATGCTGAAGAATGCGCAGACCTACGAGATCATGCTGCCGGAGACGGTTGGCGTGAAGCAGACCTCGCTGGTGATGGGCAAGCACTCCGGCCGTCATGCCTTCATCCATAAGCTGGAAGAGATGGGCTACAAGCTGGCGCAGAACCAGCTCGAAGACGCCTTCGTGCGCTTCAAGGCGCTGGCCGACCGCAAGAAGGACATCTACGACGAGGACATCGAGGCGCTGGTCGATGAAGAGATGGCCCAGTCGCACGACCAGATCCGCATGGTCTCCCTGTCCGTCATTGCCGGAACGCGCGGCCCGCAGCGTGCAACCATGAAGCTCGACATCAACGGTCAGCAGAAGATCGAGGAGGCCGAGGGCAATGGTCCGGTCGATGCGGTGTTCAATGCGATCAAGTCGCTGGTGCCGCACGAGGCCAAGCTGGAGCTGTATCAGGTTCACGCTGTCACGGCCGGAACGGATGCGCAGGCGGAGGTCTCGGTACGTCTGTCGCAGGACGGCCGTTCGGTGACCTCGCGTGCGGCGGACCCAGACACGCTGGTGGCATCGGCCAAGGCTTATCTCGGCGCGCTGAACAAGATCGTCATGAAGAAGCAGCGTGACGTGCCGGTGGCCGTCGCGGGCCACTAATCGCGCGATTTCTTCGGAGGTAAAATCGGAAGGCGGTGTGTCGGAAACGACGCGCCGCCTTTTGCGTTGCAGCAACGCTCGTTGCCCCCTGCTAACGGGCAATAGTCTTGACCCGCTGCGCCTGAAATGATCCGGTCGTTACGGGTTCAGAACCGCGGTGATGCGCGCGGCTCTCAATCGTCATCGGAGGAAACATGAAGAAACTCATTCTGGCTGCGGCCTCGGTCGCGGTGCTCGCACTCGTCGGACCCGCCGCGGCGCAATCGCCGATTGTCATCAAGTTCAGCCACGTCGTTGCGCCGAACACGCCGAAGGGACAGGGCGCCGAAAAATTCAAGGAACTTGCCGAGAAATACACCAGTGGCAAGGTGAAGGTTGAGGTCTATCCGAACTCGCAGCTCTACAAGGACAAGGAAGAGGTCGAGGCGCTTCAGCTTGGCGCCGTGCAGATGCTGGCGCCATCGCTTGCCAAGTTCGGTCCGCTCGGCGTGAAGGAATTCGAGGTGTTCGATCTGCCTTACATCCTTCCGGACAAGGCTGCGCTGGCACGCGTCACCAAGGGACCGGTCGGGCAGGGCCTTCTTGCCAAGCTCGAGCCGAAGGGCATCAAGGGCCTCGCTTACTGGGACAACGGCTTCAAGATCATGACGGCGAACAAGCCGATGCATAAGGTCGCCGACTTCCAGGGCATGAAGATGCGCATCCAGTCCTCGAAGGTGCTGGAAGCGGAGATGCGCGCGCTCGGCGCCATTCCGCAGGTGCTGGCGTTCTCGGAAGTCTATCAGGCGATGCAGACCGGCGTTGTCGATGGCAACGAGAACACGCCCTCGAACGTCTACACCCAGAAGATGCATGAGGTGCAGAAGCACGCCACCATCTCCAATCACGGTTATATCGGTTACGCCGTGATCGTGAACAAGAAGTTCTGGGATGGTCTTCCGGCGGATGTGCGGTCTCAGCTTGACAAGGCGATGGCCGAGGCAACGGAATTTGCCAACAACATCTCGCAGAAGGAAAACGACGACGCGCTGGCAGCCATGAAGAAGGCGGGCACGACAACCTTCTATGAATTGACCCCTGCAGAGCGTGCCGAATGGATGAAGGCGCTTGAGCCGGTCACCAACGACATGGCGTCGCGCGTCGGCAAGGATCTGATCACGGCGTTCCAGAAGGAAGCCAACGCCAAGACCAACTGAGGCGCTGGTCGTGACTTGGAAAGTGGTCCGGGATCGACCCGGGCCACTTTCGTCTGGTAGGTTGACACGGGGCATCAGCAATTTTAACCGCGCGAAGACGCGGTGCTGCGGGTGGGGACGAACTTGAGATCATTGATGCGCATCCTCGACCGGCTCGAGGAAACCCTCATTGCCACGCTGATAGCCGCGGCAACGATCGTCATTTTTATTGCGGTGGCGCATCGTTACACCACCGATTTCGTCGTCAGCCACCGAAGCTGGCCCGGCGCGATGCAGGCTTATGCCTTCCTCAGCAAAATTCACCTCTCCTGGGCACAGGAACTGTGCATCTTCATGTTCGTGTGGATGGCCAAGTTCGGCGCGGCCTATGGCGTGCGCACCGGCATTCACGTCGGCGTCGATGTGCTGGTGCTGGCGTTGAACGACAGATGGCGGAAGGTGACGATCCTGTTCGGGCTGCTCTGCGGTGCGCTGTTCACCGGCATCATCGGCACCATGGGCGCAAGCTTCGTTATCGGGCTTTCCACCACCGATCAGACGTCGCCAGACCTCGAACTGCCAAGCTGGATCGTCTATCTCTGCATTCCGCTCGGCTCGTATCTGATGTGCTTCCGTTTCCTGCAGGTTGCCTATTCCTACTGGAAGACCGGCGATCTGCCTCATCACGATCACACCCATGTCGAAGGGATTGAAGTCGATACCGCGGTTGGTCCGACGCCGGAGGGCGTCCGATGACAACCATCATTATCTTCGCACTTCTCATTGCCCTGATGCTGACGGGCATGCCGATCTCCATCGCGCTTGGCCTGACGGTGCTGACCTTCCTGTTCTTCCTGACCAGCGTGCCGATCGAGGCGGTGGCACTGAAGCTGTTCACCGGCATCGAGAATTTCGAGATCATGGCGATCCCGTTTTTCATCCTTGCCGGCAACTTCCTGACCCATGGCGGTGTCGCCAAGCGCATGATCAATTTCGCGACCTCGATGGTCGGGCATTGGTATGGCGGCCTCGGCCTCGCGGGCGTCATGGCCTGCGCTTTGTTCGCCGCGATTTCAGGTTCCTCCCCCGCCACCGTGATTGCGATCGGCTCCATCCTGATGCCGGCGATGATCGCGCAGGGATTTCCGAAGCGCTTCGGCGCGGGCGTCATCACGACATCGGGCGCGCTCGGCATCCTGATCCCGCCATCCATCGTGATGGTGATCTACGCGGTTGCGACCGGCGGCAGTGTGGCCTTGGGTCCCGGCGGAGAGCGTGTCACATCCGCGTCGGTCGGGCAGTTGTTCATGGCGGGCGTGATTCCCGGGCTGATGCTGGCGTCGCTGCTCGGTGTCACAACGGTCTATCGCGCATGGAAGTTCGACTATCCGCGGTTGCCGCGCGCGACATGGGCAGAACGGATCAAGGCCTTCCGTGAATGCATCTGGGGTCTGCTCCTGATCGTCATCGTGCTCGGCGGCATCTACGCCGGTCTGTTCACGCCCACTGAAGCGGCCGCCATGAGCGCGGTCTACGCCTTCATCATTGCGGTGTTCGTCTACAAGGATCTGACCCTCAAGGATGTGCCGCGCGTGCTGCTCGGCTCCGCCAGCATGAGCGCGATGATCCTCTACATCATCACCAACGCGGTGCTGTTCTCGTTCCTGATGACCAGCGAACAGATTCCGCAGCAGCTCACCGCGTGGATGCTGGAGAAGGGCGTCAACTGGGTCACGTTCCTGATCTTCGTCAACGTCCTGCTGCTGGTTGCAGGCAATGTGATGGAGGCGAGTTCTATCGTGCTGATCACCGCACCGATCCTGTTTCCCATCGCGGTGAAGCTCGGCGTCCATCCGGTGCATCTCGGCATCCTGATGGTGGTGAACATGGAGGTCGGCATGTGCCATCCGCCGGTGGGGCTGAATCTCTATGTGGCGTCGAACATCGCCAAGATGGGAATCACCGAACTCACTATCGCGGTGTGGCCGTGGCTGCTGACCATGCTCGGCTTCCTTGTGGCGGTGACGTTCATTCCGGAACTGTCGCTCTGGCTGCCGCGCACGCTGGGCATGCTGAATTAATGCGCGTTCACCTAGCTGTCCAAAGCTTAAGTTGAAAGCGGGCCGGTTGCTGCCATCTTCGAGGGACTGACACCTCGGAGATGCCCCCAATGAAGAAAGCCCTTATTGCCGGTGCAGCGGCTGTTGCCATTCTTGGCTCGACCGCCGTTTACGCGCAGCATCGTTATCATCACCATCATCGCATGAGCACGGAAGACCGGGCGGCTTTCCTCGACGCGAAGATTGCCTCCGTGAAAGCCGGTCTGAAACTCACCGTCGATCAGGAAAAGCTGTGGCCTCCGGTCGAAACCGCCGTGCGGGATTTCGCCAAGCAGCGGATGGCGCAGGCCAATGCTCGCGCCAGCGAGCGCGATGCGCGCCGCGCCGAACAGGACCAGAAGGGACCGGATGGAAAGCCGGTAGCGGCGGACCAGACCCGCGATCCGGTGGAACGCCTGCGTGAGCGCGCCGACAGGATGGCCGAGACCGCGACGGGCCTGAAGAAAATCGCCGATGCCGCCGATCCGCTCTACAAGACCCTCGATGATGGCCAGAAGCGGCGGCTGTCGATGCTGACCCGGATGGGCGGTCATCACGGCTGGCGTGGGCGCGGTTTTGAGTACGGTCTGGATGACCGATTCGACCGTGATCGCGGCCCCGGCCGGGAGGGCGGCTCCGAGCGGCTCTAGGCCTACTGGAACTGCGCTGACGAAGGATAAAAACCGCCGGTTTTTCCGGCGGTTTTTTGCAATCTGCCGCCGCCGGAAATTGATGTCATCCTGCACCGGAAAACCTGTGAACCTTGCTGGACATGGCCGATTCGCTTTGCTAAACGACGCCGTCCCGCGCGGTCTTCCGCAGGACATTCGGGCGATTAGCTCAGTTGGTAGAGCAGCTGACTCTTAATCAGCGGGTCGTAGGTTCGAGCCCTACATCGCCCACCATCCCACCATCCCACCATCCCACCATCCCACCATCCCACCATCCCACCATCCCATCAGACAGTCTGCTGATCTGATACGCGCTGGACATGCAGCGGCATTCCGCCTTTCGTTGTTCATGGCATAGCTCCCCGCGGCATATGATTGCCGATGCGCGTGCTCAGTTCGCTGAAGGCCTCGCGGCGCGCGGGGGAAGGGTGATGACGGTTTCTACATCGTCTTTCCTGACCGGCTTGCCGTGCTCATCGACCAGGGCGACGG
Organism: Afipia sp.; assembly: GCA_024508675.1. GTDB lineage: Bacteria > Pseudomonadota > Alphaproteobacteria > Rhizobiales > Xanthobacteraceae > Afipia. The sequence continues at coordinate 769,795 of JANINQ010000021.1, read as the reverse complement.
CAAGCTTTTCTCCCGTTGTTTTCGAGCGGAGCGACAAGGGCCCGGAGCCCTTTCCGATCCAGTGATCGCTCCATTCCGTCAGTGCGGTGAATGACAGGCCAAGCGACTGTCCCATTCTGGTCAGCGGATATTCGATCCGCGTGCGTTGCCCGTCTTCGCGATACTCCCGCCGCTCCATCAGACCGCTCTCAACCAGGCGCGCAAGCCGATTGCTCAGAACGCTCCGGGGAATGTCCAGTTCGCTCTGGAAATCATCGAACCGCCGCAGGCCATACAGCGCGGACCGCAGGATCACGAGAATCCAGCGGTCCCCGATCAGTTCGAATGCCTTCCAGAGATTGCACTCGGATGGCGGGACGGGCGAGCGGCGTACGGGAGGAGTGTCGGTCATAAGCGGCATTATACACTTTATCTGAGTTGCAAAAATGGATTCAGGTGAGTATAACGCCTAAGTCCAATTATTGGACTCAATGGAGACGGAATGCCCCTTATGTCCATCAAGGCTCCGGCCGGCGTTTTGAACGCGGAGTCCAAAGCCGCTCTTTCCAGCAATCTCGTGAATGTCGCCGTCGAGTGCGAACAGATTCCGGACGATCCGAAGAAGCGCGCCTTGTGCATGGTCATGATCGAGGAGGGCGCTGCCGGTAACTGGACCTTCGGGGGAAATGACCTGTCGGGCATGCTCGTGTCGTTTGTAGTGACGATCACGATCGCCAAGGGCGTCTTGAGCGATGCAAGCCGCGCGCGGTTTGCCCAACTCGGGCATCAGGCGATTGTCGATGCATTGCCGGGAGAGAAGCGGCGGATCGCCAGCTCTTTTCTGTTCAACGAAATTGAAGACGGCATGTGGGGCGTGAGCGGCACCCTTTGGGGTCTGCGGGAGCATGCCGCAGCGTCCGGTTACAAGCACCTGCAGCACCTCGTCGCCGCCCGCTGACAGCGGATGCCGGCCTTCGCTTTTTCCGAAGCAGATCGCGAAATTCCATTCAAACAGAAGGAAGTCAGTTGATGTCGACCCGGCCCGTGAACAAGGACGATGCGCTTGAAGATTTCGCGGCCCGCGAGATCACGCTCAACGGCGTGACAAAACGGGTCCACGTGTCCGGAAGCGGCCCCGCTGTGATTGTGATGACCGAGATGCCGGGCATCAGTCCGCATGTCGCGCGCTTCAGCCGCTGGGTGCGCGATGCCGGATTCACCGTCTACATGCCTTCGCTGTTCGGGCGCGATGGCGCGCTGGTCAGCGCGGAAGAGGGTGTCGCAGTGATGCAGCGGGCTTGTGTCAGCGCCGAGTTCCGCGCGTTCGCGGCCAATGAGTCCAGCCCCGTCACCGTGTGGCTTCGTGCGCTGGCGAAATTCGCCCATGAGGAAGCCGGTGGCCCGGGCGTCGGCGCGATCGGTATGTGCTTTACGGGAAATTTTGCGTTGTCGATGATGCTCGAGCCCGCGATGCTCGCGCCGGTCGTATCGCAGCCGTCACTGCCGCTGAATGATCCCGCCGGCATGGCGATGGCGCCGGAGGAACTCTCTGCGGTTCGCGAGCGTCTCGAGCGTGAAGACCTGACCGTGATGGCTTATCGTTTTGCAGGCGATAAATTCTGCAGGGCTCAGCGGTTTGCCGCCTTCTCCGAAGCACTCGGTGATCGTTTCGTTGCCCGCGTTCTTCCGGACAGCGCAGCCAATACCGATTTGCCGCCGTTCTTTGCAACCCATGTGACGACGCCGCACAGCGTGGTGACTGCGCATCTGATCGATGAGGCGGGGCAACCGACCATCGCCGCGCGTGACGAGATCCTCTCGTTCTTCAAGCAGCGGCTTGCGTAAACGCAAGATGTAAGGGGCCGGGCGGCTGTGCCGTCCGGCAATGATGAAAGCGATGGCAGGATGAATATCCGCCATCGCTTTCATCGCGGTTGAACCTGGACTCTGCCTGCGGATGCAAGCGTTGGATTTATCCCTGAAGGAATTGCCCGAACCTTGTGCCCTGCGGCAATGCAGCCAGCCGGATCAGCCGGGAGTCTTCGGCGGCGGCTTTCCGGTGCGCGGCGGCTTCCCGGTAAACCGGGTCGCGCAGGATGTCGTTGAAGGCTGCGAGGCTGGGATATTCCGCGACGAAACTCAGATCCCACTGCTCCTCGTCCGGTCCGATCAGCATGTTTTCAAACCGTCCTTCCCAGACGATCTTGACGCCGAGCCGGGCCAGGACCGGCTCGCTGATTTGTCCGTAAGTCCGATAAGCCTCGACACCGGTAGCAGCGCGGCCATCCGGGTAATCGGCACGCTCGCGCAACCGGATCAGGTTGAGCAAATGGACCGCGCCTTCGCGGTCATTGTCGCGATGCGCGATAAAGCGTTCCTTCGTCAGATCAACATGTCCCGACATTCATCTTCTTTCAGTAATTTGTGTGTTGTCGATAGGGCGGTAATTGAACGGGAAGATGCGCTACTGCCCGTTGAAATGTGCGGGACGGCGCTCAAGGAACGCGTTGATGCCCTCGCGGATGTCGTGGGTGGGAACCATCTGTGCGAACTGATTGGCTTCAACGGCGAGTCCCTCATCGATCGAGAGATTGATTCCGCGGGTGACGCTCGCGAGGCTGGCGCGGACGGCCGCGGGCGGCTTCTCGATGATCCTTGCTGCGAGTTCGCGAGCCCGCGTCATGAGTTCGGACGCCGGTACGACTTCGTTGACCAGTCCGATGCGTGCGGCTTCCTCCGCGGAGATCGAGTCTCCCGTCAGGATAAGCTGCAGGGCCCGCTTGCGTCCGATATGGCGCGGAAGGCGCTGGGTTCCGCCGAACGGCGGCGGAAATCCGAGGTTGATTTCAGGCTTGGCGAAGCGGGCAACATTGCTGGAAATTGCCAGCGGGCAGGCTTCGACCACTTCGCAGCCGCCGCCGAAAGCCAGACCGTTCACGGCAGCGATAATCGGCTTTGGAAAATTCTCGACCCGTTTGGTAAAAGCCTGGCCGCGTCCGACGAATTCGCGCATGGCGATGGTCACGCCGGCTTTGACGCTGGAGGAAAACCCCGCGATGTCGGCGCCCGCGCTGAATGCCTTTCCGGTGCCGGTCAGGATCACGATCCGGATCGAGTCGTCCCGCTCGATCGCATCGAGATGCTGCTGGAAAGTGTCGATCAGGTCGTAATTGAGAGCGTTCAGTTTCTCGGGACGATTGAGAGTGAGCGTCGCGATGCTGTCGTCCACACTCATCAAGACGGATTGTTCTGCGGCCATGACGGTCTCCTTGCCAGTTGCATGGCCGGACGTTGCCGATGTCAACAAACTCAAACAAACTGATAATCTTCGCCAGCGCATGAAAATTCTTCAACTTGGCCGTTCACGGCAATTCCGGCGTGTTACAAGCTCACTAAGAAAGGAGCATGTGATGCGTCTGAGGTTGCCCCCATTGAACTCGCTTCGCCTGTTCGAGGCATCGGCCCGCTTGCTGAGTTTCAAGAACGCCGCGGAAGAGCTTCTGCTGACGCCGAGCGCTGTCAGTCACGGCATCCAGTCGCTTGAAGACTGGCTGGGGACGCCGCTGTTTCTGCGGACGACCAGGGGAATCGTGCTCTCCGAGGCCGGTAATGCCTACATTCCGATTGTCCGGCAGGCGCTGGAACTGCTCGCCAATGGCAGCGCGAGCATCGCGAACAAGCAGGGTCTGGGACAGCTCGCCATCAGCATGGCTCCGACCTTCGCGGCGAGGTGGTTGCTGCCGCGGCTTCACAGGTTTCGGGAGCGTCATCCCGACATTCGCGTTGTGATCGACACATCACACGAGCGCAGCGAACTGTCCGATGTCGGTGTCGATCTGGCCATTCGCATGGGGCGCGGCAACTGGCAGGGTTTCATCGCGGACAAGCTGCTCAGCGAGGAAATGGTCCCGGTGTGCACGCCCGCCGTCCGCGATCGTGTGAAAGGACTGCAGGATATCGAGCAGGCGCCGCTGATTCACGTCACGACGGTGAGCGAGGACTGGGCCGCCTGGGCTGCCGGGTGTGGACGGAAAGCGCCGGACCGCGCGAAAGGGCTGCAGTTCGACACGATTCAGATGGCGTTCGAGGCCGCTGGTCAGGGCCTCGGCGTGGCCATTGGGCGGAAGCCCTTGGTCAATTCGGAGCTTGAGTCCGGACATCTGGTCGAAGTCTGGGAGACTGTTATCAGCAATACATCTTATTGGCTGGTCGGTGCGGAAAGCCGCGCGGACGATCCCCGGATCATCGCGTTTCGCTCCTGGATTCTCGAAGAGGTTGCAGCCGATCCAGCCTGATGATTGCAGGGTGCATGAGTTTGTTTCAGGTATGAAACAGGATTACTCATTTGTCCTCGCTTCCGGCGTCATCCAATCTTGCCTCATATCAACAAGATCAGGCGGCGGCGTGTCTGTTTCCGGCATCCTGATTGAACAAGTCGGGAGAGAAACGACATGGCGAGTCAATACGCGGAGAGGCGGAAAGCCTTCCGCGCACTGCATCAGGATGGATGCTTTGTCATTCCAAATCCGTGGGATATCGGTAGCGCACGGCGGCTGGAAAAACTGGGCTTCAAGGCGTTGGCATCGACCGGCGCCGGCTATGCGTGGTCGCTGGGACGTCAGGATCAGCAACTGACGCTGGACGAAGCTCTCGATCATCTGCGAATGTTGTGCGGCGCCACGTCGCTGCCGGTGAATGCGGATTTCGAGACGGGATATGCCGACAATGCTGACGGCGTGTTCACGAATGTGCTGAAGGCAATCGACACGGGGGTCGCAGGCCTTTCGATTGAAGATCGTAAAGGCAACGATCTTCTCGATTTTTCCGAATCGGTGAAGCGAGTCCGTGCTGCACGAAGCGCCATCGATCAGTCCGGTGAGAACGTGCTTCTGATTGGACGATCCGAGGGGCACTTCATCGGGAAGCCGGATCTTCCCGCAACGATTGCACGTCTGGTCGCCTATTCGGAGGCCGGTGCTGACTGTCTGTACGCGCCCGGCATCACCGATCTGTCGGAGGTCGCTGCCGTGGTGGCGGCTGTCAGTCCAAAGCCTGTGAACGTCATGATCACGGGACCGAGCCCCACCGTGTCCGAACTTGCCGCTGTCGGCGTTCGCCGGATCAGTATCGGTGCGTCGCTTGCGGCTGCAGCATGGAGAGGTTTCGACGCAGCAGCGCAGATGCTGCTCGACGAGGGACGGTTGCCGTCGCGCCGCTAGTTTCGGCTCCTCACCTTATTCAGCACAACGTCCGAACAGATTGGATCGACAACATGATCGCAGTGATTTTCGAATCGTGGCCAGCGCCAGGAAAGATGCAGACCTATCTCGATATGGGCGCCAGACTTGGGCCGCAGCTTGAGAAGATAGACGGCTTCATTTCAATCGAAAGATTTCAGAGTTTCTCGGACCCGGGCAAGCTTCTGGCGTTGTCGATCTGGCGTGATGAAGCCGCGGTGGATGCCTTCCGGAACTGGAGCGTTCACCGGAACGTGCAGTCGAACAGCCGCAAGGACGTGTTTCTCGATTACCGGCTGCGCGTTGCGGCGGTCCTGCGTGACTACGGGATGACCGAACGCGAGCAGGCACCCGAGGATAGCCGCGCGGCGCACGTTTGATCTCACGGCAACTGGACGCAGGGCATACAGGGCGGCATGATCGATTCTGCTGATTGCAGGACATGTCATGCCCCATATCGTCTGCCACTATTCTGCGTCGCTGGACATGCCTCCGGTTCTTGATGTCATGAAAACGCTTCACGATGCTGCCGCCTCGACTGGCGTCGTGAAAGCCGAAGACCTCAAGATCCGCGCACTCCCGTTTACGGACTATCTCGTCGCGGGTGAGCAGCGATCGTTCTTTCACGTTTCGCTTTATCTGCTCGCCGGGCGGACGCCGCAGCGGAAGGAGCATCTCAGCACCGCGCTGAGAACGGCGCTTGCTGGAATCCTGACCGGCATTCACAGCATCAGCATCGACATCCGCGACATGGACCCGCAGGCTTACAAGAAGCGGTTGCTCGACAGCTAGACGAGCAGCGGCTTTGCCGTGGTTGCCATGTCCTTCAGCAGGGGCAGAAAGCGATCGATCATCTCGCCGGTGGTGATGCGATCCACGTGCGCGCCAATATTCGCCGCCGCCACCACCGCGCCGTCATAACGGCGGATGGGCACCGAAATGGAGCGGAAGCCCGGTTCGGCTTCGCGGTCCACCAGCGAGTAGCCCTTGTTTCTGTCGGCGATGATTGTCGCGGCGACGATGGATTTGTCCGTCACGGTTTCCGGTGTCTGCGCGGTGACCGCCATCGCGGCGATAGCCGACGTCAGATCATCATTGGAGAGACGGCCGAGCAGCACGCGGCCCACCGAGGTGCAGTAGGCGGGTAGCCGGTATCCAATGTCGATGCCTGCGGAAAATACCCGTGCCGGACTTGCCCTCGCAATGAAAACAGCTTCCTCTCCATCGAGAATGGCGAGCGAGCAGACTTCCCTTGCCCTGGTCGAGATTTCATCCATCAGCGGCTGCATCACGGCGACGATCTGGTTCGACGACAGATAGGCCGAGGCCAGCGCCAGCACCCGCGGCGTCAGCGAGAACAGCCGCTCATCGCCTGCGACGAAGCCTGCCCTCTGAAGCGTCAGCAGGATACGGCGCGCGGTCGCCCGCGACAGGTTCGAGGCCTTGGCGATGTCGCTCAAGGTCATGGGCCGATGTTCGGTGCCGAACGATTGCAGCACGCGAAGCCCTCGGTCGAGACTTTCGATGAATTCGCCGTTCTCGCGTCGGGCTTCTTCTTCCTCTGCAGTGCGGTTCACACGGGGCATGCCGACCGGGCCATTCCTTCGGGTTGATGTTTCCGGGGCCGGAGTTTGTCCGATCAGTCGCTCGCGGCTTTGACCGGTGTCAAAAGCGATTTGAAATCAAACGAGAGGTCGGCGGCTTGCTCCGGCGTCGGCGACATGCCGCCCCCGATCAGGCGGCGCGCCGCCATCTGGTCGCCCGCCCGGTTGATGCTGTCCACCGCGCAGAGTTTGTCCTGTCTGTAATAGAAGACCGAGAACTGCCCGCTTTCCCGCGAGCCGCGCACCGCATGCCTGTTGAAGTTGCGCGAGATGCCGACGGTCTGCAACTTGGCGTCGTACTGGTCGGACCAGAAGCGAGGCACGCTGTCGTAAGGTCCTGTCTTACCCGCAATGGCCAGTCCGGCGGCCTTCGCCTGATCCTGTGCGTTCTGGACGGATTCCAGACGCACCCAGTCGCCTGCATGCGCGTTGTAGTGATTGGCGCAGTCCCCGGCGGCATAGATGTCCGGATCGCTGGTGATGCCGTGATCGTCCACCACGATCCCGTTGGTGCAGGCCAGTTGCGCATCGCGCGCGAGCTGGTCGCTGGGCACACCGCCGATTCCGACAAGAATCAGGTCTGCGGTAAGGCGGGTGCCGTCTGTTGTCGTCACAAACGAGGCCTTGCCGTTCTCGCCGCCAATCGAGGCAATCGATTGATTGAGCCTGATATCGACGCCGTGGCGCGTATGCAGATCGAGCAGGTATTGCGAGACAAAGGGCGACACTGCGCGCTCGAGCAGGCGTGATGCGCTTTCGATCAGCGTCACCTTCTTCCCAAGCTTGCTGGCGGATGCTGCAACCTCAAGGCCAATGAAACCGCCGCCGATGACAACAATTTCGGCCGCGCCTTGCAGCCTCTGCTTGAGGTCCAGCGCATCGCGGATCGACCGCAGATAGCAAACGCCATCGAGCTTGGCTCCCGGAACGGTCAGGTGCCGCGCGTGAGAGCCGGTGCCAATAAACAGCTTGTCGAAGCCGAGCGTGGTGTTGTTGCCGTTGATCGACAGCCGGCGTGCGTGCCGGTCAATGGCATGGACACGCGTCTCGAGCATCAGATCGATCTGCTTCAGTTTGAAGAAGGCTTCATCGCGAAGAACCAGACCGTCCTGCGTGACTTTGTCGAGCAGGAAATCCTTGGACAGCGGCGGTCGCTGATAGGGCAGCAGGTGTTCGTCGGCAATCAGGGTGATGCGTCCGGCATATCCGGATTCGCGCGCAGTCAGCGCAGCCTGAACGCCGGCATAGGATGCGCCAATGACGACAAGGCCGCTCATGACCACGCATCTCGCGCCTGAGACAGAAGGAATGTCATTTATCGAACATACGGGCGGTGATCGAACGATTCAATCCTCCGCCAACAGGCGAAGCTCGCTCGGGGATCAAACTTCGCGCGTGCAGCATAAGTAGGCACGGAAAGCTATCAGAATGCGCTTGTATGGCTCCCAGTTTGGAGTCAGTCTAATTATTATCGTACATATGTTCGTTGATCGAACAATCCAAATCAACGGAAAACACAGGTTGTGCGACGAAAGACATCACGACGGCCGGCGGATTTGTGTCTGCGGGCCTCGCGCGATGCAGTGGAAAGGTTTTCAATCGCCGAAGCATGTCGGCGAACCGGATGTTCGATGATGCGCTTCATCGGCGTTCGGCAATAATCCTCTCGGGAGCGGAAGGACGACACAGCCATGATGAGCCAAGAGCAGAACGATCTGATCACCCGCACCGGGCGCAACGATCCTGCCGGCAAGCTGATGCGGATGTATTGGCAGCCCGCGGCGCTGGTCGATGAGCTCGAAGGCCCGCGTCCTGTTCGGGCGGTGAGGCTACTTGGCGAAAATTTTGTCCTGTTTCGCGACGAGCAGGGCCGTTACGGGCTCATGGACCGCGATTGCCCGCATCGCGGCGCCGACCTCGCTTTCGGTCGTCTGGAAAATGGTGGACTGCGGTGCGCATTTCACGGCTGGCTGTTCGATGTGCAGGGAAACTGCCTTGAGACACCGGCGGAGCCGGTCGGCTCGGTGCTCTGCAAGAATATCAAGCAGCGCGCCTATCCCGTCGTGGAGAAGGGCGGCATCCTGTGGGCCTATCTCGGTGAAGGCGAGCCACCGGCGTTTCCGGAGATCGACTGCTTCGTTGCGCCGGATGCCTATACGTTCGCGTTCAAGGGTCTGATCGAATGCAACTGGCTGCAGGCGCTGGAGGTCGGCATCGATCCGGCGCATGCGTCGTTCCTGCATCGCTTCTTCGAGGACGAGGATCTGGAAAAATCCTACGGCAAGCAGTTCCGCGGCGCGTCTGCGGGCACCGACCTGCCGATGACCAAGATCCTGCGCGAATACGACCGCCCGATCATCAATGTCGAGAAGACCGAGTACGGGCTGCGTTTGGTGGCGCTGCGCCAGATCGACGACGAGCGCACCCATGTGCGCGTCACCAATCAGCTCTTTCCACACGGCTTCGTCATTCCGATGAGCCAGGAAATGACCATCACGCAGTGGCATGTGCCGGTGGATGACACGCACTGCTATTGGTATGCGATTTTCACCAGCTATTCGACGCCGGTGGACAAGAAGAAGATGCGCGAGCAGCGTCTCGAACTGTACGAGCTGCCGGATTATGTCTCGCGCAAGAACAAGACCAACGATTACGGTTTTGATCCGCACGAGCAGGCCACCGAGACCTATACGGGCATGGGCCTCGACATCAATGTGCATGACCAGTGGGCCGTGGAATCCATGGGCGCGATTCAGGATCGCACCCGCGAACATCTCGGCCAGTCCGATAAGGCCATCGTGCAGTATCGCCGCCTGCTGCGTCAGGAAATCGAGAAGGCCGCCGGAGGCACCAAGCCGCTGCTATTTCTCGATGAAGCGCATGCACGCGCCATTCAGGGGCCGGCCACGATGGACGGTATCGGGCCGACGCGCGGCTGGGAAATCTACTGGATGGAAGTCGATGTGAAGCGGCGTCGTGGCGCGCCGTGGGCTGCGCCGGTGCCTGCGGAGATTGCGGAGAAGGTGCCGCATCTCACTGCAGCTGAATAAGGTGCGGTCAGGCCCATGTCAGGGAAAGCAAGTGCGTTGAGTTTTGTCGCGCGACATCGCCTTTGGTCGGAGGAGCAGAACGAGGCGGCGGTCCGGCTGCGCCGTATCGCCCAAGAGAAGGGGCTCGATACGATCCGTTTCTCGTTTCCTGACCAGCACGGCATTCTGCGCGGCAAGACGCTGGTTGCCGATGAAGCGCTGCGCATTCTCGAATATGGCTGCACCATCACCACCACAATGCTGGCGAAGGACACCTCGCATCGCACGGTGTTTCCGGTGTTCACTGCGGGCGGCGGTTTCGGGATGACGGAAATGCAGGGCGCAGCCGACGTCCTGATGATTCCCGATCCGACGACTTTTCGAGTGTTGCCTTGGGCGCCGACTACGGGCTGGGTTCTCTGCGACGTTCATTTCGCTGACGGCCGGCCGGTGCCGTTCGCGACGCGCGGTCTTTACAAGTCCGTCCTCAGCAAACTCTCCGCGCGCGGGTATGATTTCAAGGCGGGCCTTGAAGTCGAGTTTCATGTCTTCAAGGTCAACGACCCGAAGATGCAGCCGGCGCATGCGGGCCAGCCGGGCGAGCCGCCGGATGTCAGCCTGCTGTCACACGGCTATCAGTATCTGACCGAACAGCGCTACGATCAGATGGAGCCGGTGCTTGAGCTGATCCGGCGCGATGTGGTCGCGCTCGGCCTGCCGCTGCGCTCCATCGAAGTCGAGTTCGGGCCGAGCCAGTGCGAGTTTACGTTTGCCCCTGCGATCGGACTTGATCCCGCCGACACCATGGTGCTGTTCCGCAGCGCCGTGAAGCAGATATGCCATCGTCATGGCTATCACGCGACCTTCATGTGCCGCCCGCGTATCCCCAACGTGGTGTCGTCGGGCTGGCATCTGCATCAGTCGCTGGTGTCGAAGGCCGATGGCCGCAACGCCTTTATGTCTGAAAGTGACGGCGAATTCCTTTCCGCGTTCGGCAAGGGCTATCTCGGCGGCTTGCTGGACCATGCCCGTGCGGCGACCGTGTTCACTACGCCGACCATCAATGGTTACAAGCGCTACCGGTCCTATTCGCTGGCGCCGGATCGCGCGATCTGGGGCCGGGACAATCGGGGCGTCATGATCCGCGTGCTCGGTGGTCCGAAGGACCCCGCGACACGGTTCGAGAACCGCGTCGGCGAGCCCGCCGCCAATCCCTATCTCTATATGTCGTCGCAAATCCTGTCCGGACTGGACGGTGTGGACCGTGCCATTGACCCCGGCCCGTCAGCCGATACACCTTATGAGACCAAGGCGAGCCTGTTGCCGAAGTCGCTGCGCGAAGCGGTTTTTGCGCTGCACGACGATCCATTCTTCCGCAATGCAATGGGCGCCGAACTGGTGGATTACTACGTGCACATCAAGAACGCCGAAATCGAGCGCTTTCAGGCCGAAGTCACCGAATGGGAGCAGCGCGAGTACTTCGAGATGTTCTGACGATACGTGGTGCGTGATATAACGATAAGCAAAACAAGCTGGAGCAGGGGACCAAAATGAACAAGGCACTCAAATACGCATGCGCGCTGTCCGTCGCCGGATTGATGTCTGGCGCCGCGCAGGCCGACACCATCAAGGTCGGCGTGATCGGCACCATGTCCGGGCCGTACGCGCTGTTCGGTCAGAATTTCAAGGCGGGCATTGAGGCCTGGGTTGCCGAGAACGGCAACAAGGTTGCCGGCCACGATGTCGAATTCATCTATCGCGACGAAGAGTCGCCAAATCCGGCGAAGTCCAAGGCGCTGGCGCAGGAGCTGATCGTCAAGGACAAGGTGCAGTATATCGCCGGCCTCTATTTCACGCCGGACGCGATGGCTGTGGCGCCTTTGCTTGAAGAAGCCAAGACGCCGATGATCGTGTTCAACGCAGCGACCTCGGCCATTGTCGAGAAGAGCCCGTACATCGTCCGCACCTCGTTCACGATGTGGCAGAACACTGTTCCCGCCGCCAAGGTCGCCAAGGCAAAGGGGGCGAAGAAGGTCGCCATCGCAGTGACCGACTACGGCCCCGGCATCGACGCCGAAGCGGCGTTCAAGAAGACGTTCGAGGCCGAGGGTGGCACGATTGTCGAAGCCATCCGCATGCCGATTGCGACCACCGATTTCAGCCCGATCATGCAGCGGATCAAGAGCTCGGGCGCCGATACCATCTTCACCTTCCTGCCGGCCGGGCCTCCGACCCTTGGTTTTGTGAAGGGCTATATCGACAACGGCCTCAAGGCTGGCGGCGTCAAGCTGATCTCGACCGGCGACGTGGTGACCGAGCCTGACCTTCCGAACATCGGTGACAACGGCCTCGGTATTCTCTCGACCTATCACTATGCGGTGTCGCATGCGTCGCCCGAAAACAAGGCGTTCCTTGAGCGGCTGGCCAAGGTCGGCATCAGCGCCGACAACGTCACCATGACGTCGGTCGCGGCCTATGACGGCGCGCGCGTGATCTACAAGATGATCGAGGCCACCAAGGGCCAGCGCGATCCGGAGAAGGCTGTCGCGGCGGTGAAGGGCATGAAGTGGGTCAGCCCGCGCGGCCCGGTCTCGATCGATCCGGCGACGCGTCACATCACGCAGAATGTTTATCTGCGCGAAGTGGCGAAGGATGGCGGCAAGCTCATCAACAAGGAGCTTCAGACCTTCGAGGCGCAGCCTGACTGGGCCCTGGTCAAGTAAGCCACTTATCTGAAGTGACGTGATTGGCGCGGGTCCGCTCGCGCCAATCGCGTCATACCGGACCGACAGAGCGATGCGGCATAGCCCGGACTCCATCCGATTCATCAATGCGCGGGTCTACCGGTCCGCGGATGATGTTCGTCCGGCCCGTTCGCTGATGACACGGAAAGGCGTCATTCACTGGATCGGCGACGACGCCGATGCGCCGAAGGCAGATCATGTCATCGACATGCAGGGGACGACGATTGTTCCCGGGTTGACCGACGCGCATGTGCATCTGTTTGCCATCGCCAATGAGCGTCAGCAGATTTCCCTCAACGGTCCGGATGTCTGCAGCATTGCCGACGTCCTCAATCGGATTTCGGGCGCTGCTCACAGATCGTCACCTGCGCAATGGATCAGGGCGGTGGGTTTCGACGAGAACAATCTCGCCGAGCATCGCTATCCCACGCGGGATGAAATCGATGCGGTGGCGCCGAACCATCCTGTTATCATTCGCCGCTTTTGCGGTCACGCCGCGATTCTCAACAGTTCAGCTTTGAGATTGTTGAGCATTGATGATGGGATTTCCGATCCGCCCAGCGGATCGTTCGGACGCGATGGATCGGGAAAGCTCGATGGCAGCGCCAAGGAAAGTGCAGCGGAAGCGATCTTCCGCGCGATCCCTCCGATTGATCCGGCCACGATGGCTGCATCCCTGCGCGCCGCCATCGAAGACAGCATCCGGATGGGTCTGACCGCGGCGGTTGAGGCGGCTGTCGGTTTCACCAGCGGCTTCGATGATGAATTCGCGGTATGGAATTTGCTTCGTCAGGATACGTCGTTCTCGCCGATCCGTCTTGGGTTCATGTATCAGCTCGATCCGAAAGAGGCCGCCGCGCGCGGCCTCACGCCACGCCGCGATCCCGATTGGCAAGGGATGACGCTGAAGTTCTTTGCCGACGGCATTGTCGGCGCGCGCACCGCCGCCGTGAGCAAACCGTTCGCGGACACAGGTTCGACAGGATTCTTCATGCGCGACGAAGACGACCTTGAGCGTGTGATTGTCGAGGCACATGTCGGTGGCTGGCAGACGGCAACTCACTGCGTGGGCGATCGTGCATCCGCGCGTGTGATTTCTGCTTTCGAGAAAGCCGAGAAAGCGCTGCCCGGACAAAAGCCACGCCACCGCATCGAGCACTATTTTGTGCCGCCGGAAGGCGGCCTTGCGCGGATGAAAGCGCTTGAAGCGTTGGTTGTCACCCAGCCGAGCTTTCTGGCGCGGATGCGCCGTTCGATTCTTGGTGCGTTCGGGCCGGAAGCGGACAGGATGTATCCCGCACGATCGGTGATCGATGCAGGCGTGACCTGGGTCGGTAGTTCCGATGCGCCGACCGGACACGTCTCGCCGTGGGTCGGCATGGCCAATGCAGTGGATCGCGGCGCATCGCTCGGTTCGCGGATCGGCCCGGATGAAGCGCTGACCCGCCGTCAGGCACTGGGCAGTTACATTCATGGCGGCGCGTTTGCGATGAAACAGGAGGACTGGCGCGGCACGCTCACGCCCGGTATGGCGGCGGACTTTATCGCTGTTGATCGCGATCCGTTCGACACGGTCACCGATCTTGCCAAGACAAACGTGCTGATGACTGTCCTGCGCGGCGTTGTCCGCCATGACGCGCTGACGACGGGGCAGGTCACCATGGTGGAGGCAGGGGTTCACTGATGCTGACCGCCCTGAGCATCCTGCTGGACGCGATTGCCTACGGCATGGTGCTGTTCACGATTTCCATCGGCCTGTCGATCATGATGGGGCTTATGCGCGTGGTGAACCTTGCCCATGGCGCATTTGCCATGATCGGCGGTTACCTTGCATCCTATGCGCTGAAGACGCTCGGCGTCAGCTATCCGATCGCCATCGTGCTGGCGGTGGTGGGCACGGTTTTGATTTCCATTCCGTTTGAAGTGCTGCTGTATCGCCGCATCTATCGCCACTCGGATGCGCTGACGCAGCTGCTGCTCACCATCGGCATCACCTTCGTCATTATCGGCTTGGCCAATTTTGCACTCGGTCCGACCTCCAAGCCGATTCCTCTGCCGGCAGTCCTGAGCGGTCCGTTCGATCTCGGCTTCCGCATGATCTCGACACACCGGTTGCTGGTGATCGCGTGCGGTCTGATCACGGCGCTGGCGCTGTGGCTGCTGATCGACAAGACGGAGTTTGGTGTACGGATGCGCGCGGCTGTCGATAACGGCGACATGGCGGAGTCGCTTGGTATCCGCACGCAATGGATTTATTCGGCTACTTTCGCGCTCGCCGTTGCGCTTGCCGCATTCGGCGGCGTGCTTGGCGCGGAAATGCTGCCCATCGAGCCGTTCTACGCGCTGCGCTACATGGTCACGTTTCTGGTCGTTGTGTCTGTAGGCGGGGCAGGCTCGATTCCCGGCGCGCTGGCGGCATCGCTGTTTCTCGGTCTTGCGGATACGACCGGAAAATATCTGGCGCCAGAGTTCGGCGAATTCTTCTTCTATCTTGCGGTGATCCTGACGGTGTTCCTGTTCCCGCGCGGCCTTCTGGGGCGGGCGCACGGATGACCGATCAGACCATCAGATACGAGGTGTCGCGTCGGGGCTTTCCGCTCCGGCAGGAAGCTTTGGGCCTTTTGACAATCGCGCTGGTCGGTGCGTTCGGCTACTTCGCGTTTCCCGATGACCTTGCGTTTCTGACGCGCCTTATCAGCATCACGTTTCTTGTTCTCTCGCTCGATCTTGTCACCGGCTATTGCGGGGTTGCGACGCTGGGGCAAGCGGCGCTGTTCGGTGTCAGCGCCTATGCGGTCGGCAATGCCTGCATCGCAGGTGTGACCAATCCATTGCTGCTGCTCGCCATCGGCGCCTTCACCGGCTCGGTGATGGGCTTGATCTCCGGCGCGCTGATCACGCGTTTTCACGGCCTGCCGCAGCTCGTGCTGTCCATCGCCATCGGCCAGCTTGTCAGTTCGCTGGCGAACAAGCTGTCATCGTGGACAGGGGGCAGCGATGGTTTGTCCGGCATCACGCCGGGAAAGATCTTCGGCGTGTTCGCGTTCGATATGTATAGTCGCACGTCCTACGTCTTCTCGCTGGTGACGCTCGCCATTGTCATGGTGCTGCTGTTGCGCTTCGTCCGCTCGCCTTTCGGCCTGTTGTGCCGGGGTATCAAGGATGACTCCTTGCGCGCCCTGATGATCGGCGCATCGGCCTATCCGCGTCTTGTGATCATGTACGGTGTGTCGGGCATTGTTGCAGGCATCGGCGGCGCGCTGATGGCGATCAACACCGGCGTTGTCGGTCTCGACAGCGTCAGTTTCGAGCGATCCGCCGAAGTGCTTGTGATGCTGGTACTCGGTGGGGCAGGCACCTTGTGGGGGGCATTGGCAGGCGCGGTGATCTTCCAGATATTCGAGCACATCGTCTCGGCAGCAAATCCGTTCCACTGGATGACGCTGGTCGGTCTACTGCTGATCCTGATTGTTATCTTTGCGCCGCGCGGGCTCGGGCATGGCGTCGCTTCGCTCTGGTCGTCGCTCTCGCAGCGGAGACGCGGGTCATGAGCGCGCTGCTCGAACTGCAGAACGTCTCGAAATCGTTCGGCGGGCTTCATGTCAACCGCGATGTGTCGTTCAGCCTTGGCAGAGGCGACCGTGTGGCGTTGATCGGCCCGAATGGTGCAGGCAAGACCACGCTGGTCAATGTCATATCCGGTGATCTTGCGCCATCCGATGGACGTATCTTCTTTGAAGGCAACGACGTCACGGGCGTGTCGATTCCCGGGCGCGTGCGGCAGGGGCTGGCGCGGACTTTCCAGATTACGCGCCTTTTCACAAGTCTGTCGGTGGCGGAGAACGTCGCGCTCGCAGTGATGCAGCGAAAAGGGATGACGCGGCGGTTCTTCTCGGTCGCGACCTTCGCGCCGGGTGTTCGCGATGAATGGATGCATATTCTGGGCATGCTTGGCATCGCACATCTCGCGCAGCTTCCTGTCGCAAAGCTTGCTTATGGCCAGCAGCGCCTGCTCGATCTTGCCATTGGCCTTGCGCTGACGCCGAAGGTGTTGCTGCTGGACGAGCCGGCAGCGGGCGTTCCGCATGACGAGGCACCGAAGATTCTGGAAGCGATCAACCGCCTGCCATCCGATATTGCTGTGCTGATGATCGAGCACGACATGGACCTCGTGTTCAGGTTCGCGAAGCGGGTGCTGGTGCTGGCCAATGGCTGTCTGATCTTCGAGGGGAGTCCGGAGGAGGTCACGAGAGACGACGAAGTGCGCCGCGCCTATCTGGGGAGCTATGCCGATGCCAGCCGCACGGCTTGAGGTCGAACACCTGAGCGCGGGCTATGGGCCGACACAAATCGTGTCGGAGATGTCGTTCGAGGTTCCCGCCGGCGGCCGGCTTGCGATACTTGGGCGCAATGGCGTCGGCAAGACCACACTGCTGGCAACGCTGATGGGGTTGTCGACACGGCATCACGGACGCATTCTTGCGGATGGCAAGGACATCAGCACACTGCGGACCTCGGCGCGCGCGCTGTGCGGCATGGGATATGTGCCGCAGACTCGCGACATTTTCGGTTCGCTGACGGTTGAAGAGAATTTGTCGACGGGCTTCAAGACGCGCGAGCGTGGCGGGCTTGAGAGCATCTATCAGATGTTTCCCCGGCTTGCGGAACGGCGGCGTCATCTCGGCCTTCAGTTGTCCGGCGGCGAGCAGCAGATGCTGTCGATGGCGCGGACGCTGCTTGGCAAGCCGTCAATTCTTCTGCTGGACGAGCCGCTCGAAGGGCTGGCGCCGGTGATCTGCGATCAACTGATGGAAACCATCTCCGGGCTGGCGACCAGCGGCGACATGACCATCATTCTCGTCGAACAGCAGATCGAGCGGGCGCTGAATTTCGCCGATCGCGTGATGGTAGTCGAGCGCGGGCGTGCAGTATGGGAAGGTGCGTCCGACGAATTGAAGTCGGATCGGACGCTGGTGAACCGCCTGCTCGGGGTGGGAATTCACTGACCGGACGAGTAGTGTAACGACGTCAACAAGAAGAAGACGGCCATGACGCTGATCTATCCGCGAGAAAGCAACGAAGCCCACGCGCCGCGCCTGTCGCCGGCCTACAAGAGCACTGTGCTCCGGTCGCCGACCCGACCGCTGATTGTTGTCCCGCATACGCTGTCGGAACTGACAGGGCCGGTCTATGGCCATGAAGCCGTGCGTGAGAACGACAACGATCTCACTCTCCAGCACAAGGGCGAGCCGCTCGGCGAGCGCATCATCGTTCATGGTCATGTTCGTGACGAGGATGGCCGCGGCGTGCCGAACACATTGGTGGAAATCTGGCAGGCCAATGCATGCGGGCGCTATATCCATATCGTGGATCAGCATCCCGCGCCGATCGATCCGAACTTCACCGGCGCTGGCCGCGCGCAGACGGACGCACAAGGATACTATCGCTTCGTTACCATCAAGCCGGGCGCGTATCCTTGGGGCAATCATCACAACGCCTGGCGGCCCGCGCACATCCATTTCTCGGTGTTCGGATATTCGTTCATCTCGCGCATTGTGACGCAGATGTATTTTCCCGGCGATCCGCTGTTCGCTTTCGACCCGATCTTCAATTCGGTCACGGACGAGAAGGCACGGATGCGGATGGTGTCGAGCTTCGATCTCGAGAACACCAGGCCCGACTGGGCGCTGTGCTATCGCTTCGACATTGTATTGCGCGGGCGCAACGCCACGCCGCTGGATAACGACTGATGAGCAACATCACGCCTTCACAGACTGTCGGCCCTTACTTTAAATACGGCCTGACGCCCGGAAACGACTATGCGTGGAACGATGCATTCAGCAACGATCTCGTCACGCCCGATGTGTCCGGCGAGCGCATCCGCGTCGTTGGCCAGGTGTTCGATGGCGAGGGAAAGGTCATTCCGGATTCGATGCTCGAAATCTGGCAGGCCGACGCGCAGGGGCGCTTTGCCGATCCGCAGGACGCGCGCGCTGTCTCCAATGCTGCGTTCAAGGGGTTCGGCCGCTGCGGCGCGGATGCGACCGGGGGGTTTGAGTTCCGCACCATCAAGCCGGGTGCCGTGCCCGGACCCGGCGGCAAACCGCAGGCTCCGCACATCCTTCTGGCCATCTTTGCGCGCGGCATGACCCAGCAGGCGATGACGCGAATCTACTTCGAAGATGAAGCCGCGAACGCTGCCGATCCGATTCTTGCGCTCGTTCCCGCGGATCGCCGGACGACACTGATCGCAACGCGTGAGCAGGGCGATACCGTGACATATCGGTTCGATGTTCATCTGCAGGGCGACAAGGAAACGGTCTTCTTCGACCTTTAGGGCTGTCGTGAACGATAAGCCCGGATGGGTATGCCTCGCTAGTTTGAAACGGCTCTAAATTCAAATAGCTCTAAATTCCCTTGCCTCCGGTTGAGGAGGGGCGGGCGGATGGTCATAGTGCGGGCAAAGCAGCCGCGCATGTCAGAACTTTTCAGCCTGATCATCGACGATTTCCGGATTCTCGATCGCGAGAACCGGCCTGTCGAGGACATCTACTCTCAGAGCATGGTCTGGCTCGATAATCCCGGCTGTATTCTTCAGCCGGGCAATTTCCGCTTGCCCGCGGATCTTCGGACGCACGGAACCATGAAGCCGGGTCTCTATATGACCATCGTGCTGGAGGGGACCGGCGAAAGCTATGCTTGCGACGGGCCGGAAAAGATTCGCTATTCCGAGAACAAGCTGCTGGGGATGGCGATACGCGAGCCGACGCCCTGCAGCGGCGAAGCGCCAAGTGGACCGATCAGGGCTGTGGGTGTCGCCTTTCCTTACGCGTCCATTGCAGCATTGGGTTTCGAGAAGGAATTTCTGGAGCTGTTCAGGGCAACGGAGCGGCCTGTTCTGGCTTTCTCGGTGCAGGCCCCGCCGCGCATTCAGGCAATTGCCGCGGAGATTCTCTCACCGGCGCTCGATGGCCAGGCGGCAAAGCTGCTGATGAGCGCGCAGGCCACCGAGGTTCTGGCGAGGGGAATGTTCGCGCTGCGTCGGAACGCGGAATTGAGCAATCCTGTCGACCACAAGCGCGTACGCCTGCAAGCCACGAAGGAGATGATGGATGCGAACCTGCGCTATCCATGGAGCATTGCGGAGCTTGCGCGCCGGGCAGGCGCCAGCCGCCGATCGTTCAACCTGCGTTTCCGCGCAGCCTACGGCGTCAGCGCCATCGATTATCTCAGGACGCGGCGGCTGGAAGTGGCGCGCGAAGCGCTGGTCTATCAGAACATGACCGTGACCGAAGCGGCCGATCTGGTCGGCTACACAAATCCCGCGAACTTTGCGACGGCCTTCCGCAAGCATTTCGGTTCCGTTCCGAGCCTCTACCGCAGCCAGTCGCTATCCTGAAAAGCGTGAGTTCCGCGATCGGCTCAGTGCAGTGCGTCTTAAATGCCGCACTCGCAGCGCAACACCCTTACCTTTGAGAAGGTCAACATACGATCAAAGGGTTTTTGCGCGCACGCAAAGGCGTCTGCCGACCAAATCTGCTTTTTCCGATTGAGGGCTGAAAGGCTCAGCAAAACGGGGAATGTGAGATGGGGCGGCTGCTGTCGAAGGATGTTTTGCGCGTGACGATGCGAAGCGCGCTGGGTGTGGCGATTTTGGGAGGCGTCTATGCCACGCCGGCATTCGCCCAGTCCACGGAACCTCCGTCCGAGAGGCAATCGGCGACGACGCTTCCCGAGGTCCGGGTGGCAGGGCAGCGCGCTCGTCCGCGTCGTGCCGCACGCGTGGCGCCCGCACCTGTTCCCGCACAGCCGGTTCCGGCTCAGGTTGGTGAGCGCGGCACGGGGCCGGTGGTCGGCTATTCCGCGCGGCAAAGTGTGACGGCGACCAAGACCGATACGCCGCTGCTGGAGACGCCGCAGTCGATCTCGGTCGTGACGAAAGATCAGATCAAGGATCAGGGCGCACAGACCGTGCAGGATGCGCTTCAGTATACGCCCGGTGTGGCGCTTCAGAGTTATGGCGCCAATGCCTTCTTCGATGGCTTTAAGCTGCGAGGGTTCGACGCTCCGCAATACCTGGATGGATTGCGTATGCCGAGAGATGGCGTCCAGTTCGCAATGCCGAAGATCGAGACCTACGGTCTGGAACGGCTGGAAGTTCTCAAGGGGCCGTCGTCCGGTCTTTACGGTCAGACCGATCCCGGTGGCTTCATCAACATGATCAGCAAGCGTCCGACGGCGACGCCGCATTTCGAAGCTGAAGGAACATTCGGCTCGTTCAATCGTGTTCAGGGCGCGTTCGATTTCGGCGGTCCGATCGACAAGAATGGTGAGTTTCTCTATCGGCTTGTTGGTCTTGCACGTCAGAGCGACACACAGACCGATTTCATGCAGGACAACAAGGTCTTCATTGCGCCTAGCTTTACATGGCGGCCCACGAATGACACCAGCTTCACGATCCTCTCGCACTACCAGAAGATCGACAACAAGGGTTATCAGCAGTACGTGCCGGGGCAGGTCTCGTTCCTGCCCAACCCGAACGGGCACGTCCCGTATAGCCGCTATATCGGTGAACCCGGATTGGACGGCTACAAGCTTGAGCAGGCCGCCATTGGTTATGCATTCGAGCATCGCTTCGACAACAATCTGCAGTTCCGCCAGAACCTCCGCTACATGGAGGTGAGCAACGATTTGCAGAGCGTGCGCTCCGAAGGGATGGTGCCGCTGAGCAACACTCTCGTAAATCGAACCTATAACTACATTAGTTCAAAGGCTGAGAACTTCACTGTCGATAATCAGTTGCAGGCCGATTTCCGGACCGGCGCGTTAACTCACAAGGTTCTCGTTGGTTTGGACTACCTGAAACAGACAGGCAGCTCCGATTACCGCTTTGCATTCATCGCGCCGATCAACGCGTATAATCCGGTTTACGGAACCCCCGTTCCCCCGGCGAGTTCGCTGACTCCGGGTATGCTGCTTAACAACAAGATCGATCAGGTCGGTCTTTACGCTCAAGACCAGATCAAGCTGGATCGCTGGACATTGTCGCTGACCGGCCGGCAGGATTGGGTGAACACGCAAGTGATCGCTTCTGCCCCTCCGCCGTTTGGCTATCCGCCTGCGGGCACCTATGGACGGAGCGATGCTGCCTGGACTGGCCGCGTTGGTCTGAACTATCTGTTCGATTTCGGCTTGTCGCCATACGCCAACTATTCGACATCATTTGTGCCGAATGCGAATGCCAGTCAGACAGGGCAGGCGTTCAAGCCGACAACCGGAGAAGGTTGGGAAGTCGGCGTGAAATTCCAGCCTGTTGGCACCAACCTCATGCTGACAGCAGCCTATTTCGACATCCAGCAGGATAATGTGCTGACGGGAGATCCGGGAAATCCGCTTTTCAGCGTGCAAACGGATGGGGTTCATTCCACCGGTGTGGAGCTGGAAGCTCGCGGCAATATCACGCGCGAATTTGAGATCATCGCGGGTTACACGCACACGGATGCCAGGATCAGCAAGAGCGTGCTCGGTGCTCAGGGAAAGTATGTCAACGGCGTGCCGATCGATCAGGCTTCGCTGTGGGCCAAGTATACCTGGTACGACGGTCCGCTGGCCGGCCTGGGCCTGGGTGCAGGTGTTCGCTACGTCGGCGAAAGCTATGGCGATCAGTTCAACACGTTCGTTCTTCCCGACTACACGTTGTTCGATGCGAGTGTGAATTACGATTTCGCCTACACGCGGCCGGATCTGAAAGGCTGGTCCGCGCAAGTGACCGCGAAGAACCTCACAAACCGGTACTACGTTGCATCGTGTCTGACAGGTCTTGCTTACTGCGGTCTTGGTACGGCCCGAACCGTTCTCGGCACCTTGAAATATTCATGGAACTAACGGAGCGGAATATTGGCAGGCACCAGCAAATCATTGCGCCGATGGGGCTGGACCCACAAGTGGTCCAGCATCATCTGCACCGTGTTCATGCTGATGCTCTGCATCACCGGCTTGCCGCTGATCTTCCATCACGAGATCGATCATCTGCTGCATGATGAAGTGCAGGCAGAGCAGGTGGCGGAAGGTGCGCCGCTCGCCAGCCTTGATCTGGTGGTAAAGAACAGCCTGACCAAAGACCCGGGAATGGTGCCCCATTTCCTGATCTGGGACCCCGATGACGCCAATGCGATGATGATCAGCATCGGCAAGTCGCTGGAAGCCAATCCGTCCGACAACCGGATCGTTCGCGTAGCCGCGCACACCGCGCAGTACCTCGACGCGCCGGATGTCACCGGCCGCTTCACCTACATCATGCTCAAGCTGCATACCGACATGTATGCCGGTCTGCCCGGAAAACTGTTTCTCGGCCTGATGGGCATTCTGTTCTGTGTCGCGATCATTTCCGGAATCGTGGTCTATGCACCGTCAATGCGGAAGCTGAAGTTCGGTACCTATCGTCGCGACCGGCTGCGCGTGGTGCGCTGGCTCGATATTCACAATCTCACCGGCATCGTGCTGGTGATGTGGATGCTGGTGGTCGGCTTTACCGGTGTGATCAACACCTGGGCAGAACTCGTCATCAAGATCTGGCAATTTGGTCAGCTTGCGGAGATGACCGCGCAATACAAGGACAAGCCGCTGCCCGCTCATCCGTCGTCGATCGACGCCGCGGTGCAGGTGGCCATCAAGGCCGAGCCGCATATGAAGCCCGCCTTCGTCGCGTTTCCGGGCACGATCTTCAGCAGCAAGAGCCACTATGCGGTCTTCATGAAGGGGAATACGCCGCTGACCGCCAAGCTACTCAAGCCGGCATTGATCGATGCCGAGACCGGCGTGCTCACCGACAGCCGCGATCTGCCGTGGTACGTCTCCACTTTGCTGATCTCGCAGCCGCTGCATTTCGGCGACTATGGCGGCATGCCGCTCAAGATCATCTGGGCAATTCTCGATATCATCACCATCGTGGTGCTGATCACGGGGCTTTATCTATGGCTCCGTAGAAGGCAGTCCGGCGTGAGTGTCGAGCGGGTCGTCGTCGATGCTGCGGTGTCGGATCATCGTCCGGTTTATCCGTCATGAAGCCAGCCTTGCGTCCACGCCGCCAGACCAATGGCCAGATTTTCGCGATCCCCGCCGTGCTCGGTGTGCTGAGCATCGTCGGCCTCATCTCGGCGCTGGTCGGGGATGGTGTGTGGGATGGTGTCTCCTGGGCGACACTGGCGATTCCAATTCTGTTGTGCGGATATTTTTTCCTCAAGCGCGACTAGGGCGAGAGGGATAACGATGAGCGACAGCTCCATTCCCGGCGACAGCAAGGTGACGGATGAAGCTGCGCTGCGCACCGTCTATCCGAATGTCTCAAAGCCGGTCCGCGACAAGGCCATCGACTATCTCGACGACTTCGCGCTGAAGTTCATCGCGTTGTCGCCGTTCTTCTGTGTCGGCACCAGTCGGCCGGACAGCCTTGCAGATGTGTCGCCGCGCGGCGGCGAGCCGGGCTTCGTGCATGCGCTCGGTCCGAGGCAACTGGCTTTTCCGGACCGGCCCGGCAACAACCGGCTGGATACGCTGACCAACATCATGCACGCGCCTGCAGTAGGCTTGTTGTTCTTTATTCCGGGGATCGATGAAACGCTGCGTATCAATGGCACGGCAATGGTGTCGGTTCACGACGACCTGATGGACAGGTTCGTGGTGGACGGCAAGCGTCCGCGCTCGGTGATCGTGGTCGATGTGGTGGAGGTCTATCTCCATTGCAGCAAGGCGCTGAAGCGCTCGGATCTGTGGAATCCGGACAAGCGCATACCGCGAACGCGGTTACCGACCTGGGGCGAAATGTTGCGCAATCAGGGCCGCGCGTTCGTGCCGGCAAAGCTGATCGACTTCGTGATCGGGCAGGATGCGAAGCGGAATCTGTATTGATGCGTTACGCTACACCGGCAGCGCGATGGAATATTTCACCTGACTGAGCGCAAAGCTCGATTCAATCGAGGCAATGCCGTCGAGCCGCGTCAGCTTGGTCTTGATGAAGTTCTCGTAGGAGGGCAGGTCGGCGGTGACGACGCGAAGCAGATAGTCGCGATTGCCGGTCATCAGGTAGCATTCCAGCACTTCCTTCCACTTCGAGATCGCCTTGGCGAAGCGGTCGAGGTCTTCCTCCTTCTGCCGCTCCAGCTTGATCGAAATGAAGACGCTGACCGGAAGCCCGACCGACTTCTGGTCAACCATCGCGATATAGCGCGTGATCACCCCGCGCTCCTCCAGCAGTTTCACCCGGCGATGACAGGGCGACACGGACAGACCGACCTGATCCGCCAGTTCCTGCATGGTGACACGGCTGTCGGCCTGCAGAATCGTTAGGATTTTGCGGTCAATCGCGTCGAGATCAGTCATTGGAATAAAGTCTCATAAATTTATAGATCGTTGGTATAGTATCCTAATATCGGAACGATAGTCGAGATTATTTGAGATATTTGCGCTTGCGAGGAGGATTAGCATCGAGGCTTGATCCAATCCGGTGACCGCCATGCCCATCGATCCATCCCGTCTGGAAATCCTGTCGGCTCTCACCAGGAAGGTGCTGTGGCTGTCCTCGTGGACCATCCATCACGCCAATCACATCCGGCCGGATTCCGATGGACTGAAAGTCGGCGGGCATCAGGCCTCAAGCGCGTCACTGGCGACGATCATGTCGGCGCTGTATTTCGGCGTGCTCAAGCCTGAGGACCGCGTGGCGGTGAAGCCGCACGCCAGCCCGGTGTTCCACGCGATTCAATATCTGCTCGGCCAGCAGACCCGCGAAAAGCTGGAGAACTTTCGCGGCTTCAAGGGCGCGCAGTCCTATCCTTCGCGCACCAAGGACATCGACGACGTGGATTTCTCCACCGGTTCGGTTGGTCTCGGCGTGGCGCAAACGCTGTTCTCGTCGCTGGTGCAGGACTATGTGAAGTCGCATGGCTGGATGAAGGACCGTCCGGAAGGCCGGATGATCGCGCTGGTCGGCGATGCGGAACTCGACGAAGGCAATATCTTCGAGGCGCTGTTGGAAGGATGGAAGCAGGGCCTGCGCAACACCTGGTGGATCATCGACTATAACCGCCAGAGTCTCGACGCGGTGATCCGCGAAGGCCTTTGGGAAAAGCTCGAGACCATGTTCCGTAATTTCGGCTGGGACGTGGTGATCGTGAAATACGGCAAGCTGATGCAGGCCGCGTTCGCGGAGCCCGGCGGCGAGGCGCTGCGCAAGTGGATCGATAACTGCCCGAACCAGATGTACGCGGCGTTGTGCTTTCAGGGTGGCGCGGCGTTCCGCAAGCATCTGCTCGATGATATTGGCGATCAGGGCGCGGTGACGAAATTGATCGAGAAGCGCAGCGACGAGGAATTGCTGGCGCTGATGTCGAATCTCGGCGGGCATGACATGGCGAGCATGCTGGAAGCCTTCGAAGCAATCGATCATGACCGTCCGGTGTGCTTCATCGCCTACACCATCAAGGGCGTTGGCCTGCCGTTTCAGGGCCACAAGGACAATCACGCGGGGCTGATGACCGTCGCGCAGATGGAAGCGTTCCGCGCGGCGCAGAACATTCGTCCCGGTCACGAATGGGACCAGCTGGAAGGGCTTTCGCTCGATCACAAGCGTATTGAGACTTTTCTCAAGAACGTGACATTCGCGCGCGACGGCGCACGGCGGCTCGATGCGCCGAAGATCGAAGTGCCTGAGAAGCTGAACGTGACGCTGACGCCGCGCATGGCGACGCAGCAGGGGTTCGGGCTTGTGTTGAACGAACTTGCGCGCGGCGACACCAAACTGGCCGAGCGCATCGTCACCACATCGCCCGACGTGACGGTCTCCACCAATCTTGGTCCATGGGTGAATCGCCGCGGTTTGTTCGCCATGGCGGAGAACACCGATCTGTTCCGCAAGGAGAAGATTCCATCGACCTTCGCGTGGGATTATTCGCCGAAGGGCCAGCACATGGAGCTTGGCATCGCGGAGATGAATCTTTTCATCATGCTCTCCGCGCTTGGCCTGTCGCACTCCATCAACGGCGAGCGGCTATTGCCGGTCGGCACGCTCTACGATCCGTTCATCGAACGCGGTCTCGATGCGCTGAATTATGCCTGTTATCAGGACGCGCGCTTCATGGTGGCGGCCACACCATCGGGCATCACGCTGGCGCCGGAGGGCGGCGCCCATCAGTCGATTGCGACACCATTGATCGGCATGGCGCAGGACGGGTTGTCGTCATTCGAGCCTGCATTCGTCGATGAACTGGCGGTGATCATGCGCTGGGGTTTCGACCACATGCAGCGCGATGACGACGGCGGCTCGGTCTATCTGCGGCTGTCGACGCGTACGCTCGATCAGCCGCAGCGCACGATGACGCCGGAGATGGAAAGCGACATCGCAGCGGGGGCCTACTGGCTGCGCAAGCCGGGGCCGAATGCTGAACTGGTGATCGCGTATACCGGCGCAGTTGCACCGGAGGCCATCGAGGCGACCGGTTTGCTCGGCGAGAGCCGGCGCGACATCGGCCTGCTGGCGATCACGTCGGCGGACCGGCTGCATGCGGGCTGGACCGCGTCGCGCAAGCAGCGCCGCGCCGGTGGCCCGCGCGAGCCGAGTCATATCGAGCAGCTGCTGTCGCCGTTGCCGCGCGATTGTGGGTTGATCACAGTGATTGACGGGCATCCGGCGACGCTGGCGTGGCTCGGCAGCGTTCACGGTCATCGCGTCGAGGCCCTCGGCGTCGAGACATTCGGTCAGACCGGCACCATCGGCGATCTCTATCGCCACCATGGCCTCGACACCAACACCATCATCGATGCGGCCGCGAGCCTGACGTTCGGCGCTCCGATCCGGCATCGGAAGACGGCTGTTTGATCCAGGGGCCGGGGGCGGATTTAACCACGCTCCGCGTCCCTCGAAATGCCGAGTTGACCGGACGCTGCAACGGCAGCACCATTGGCTCCCAAGGGTTAAGGTGCTGAATGACCGAACTTTCCAGCCGCCAGTCGGACATTTTGAATATTGCGCGCGCCTCCGGGCGGGTCACGGTGGAGGATCTGGCACGGCGCTTTGAAGTCTCGGCGCAAACCATCCGCAAGGATCTGAACGATCTGTGTGACCGCCGCTCGATGACGCGGGTTCATGGCGGTGCGATCATCGCGTCGGGCGTGGAGAACCTCGCCTATGAGGCGCGGCGGTTCGTTGCGGCGGACGAGAAGAAAGCCATCGGCGCCGCGGCTGCGGCGCAGATTCCCAATGGCTGTTCGCTGTTCATCAACATCGGCACCACGACGGAAGAAGTCGCCAGCGCGCTGACGGCGCATGAGGATCTGCTGGTGATCACCAACAATCTGAACGTTGCGATGCTGCTCTATCGGCACCCGCGCATCGAGGTGATCGTTGCCGGCGGCACCGTTCGCCGCGCGGACGGCGCGGTGATCGGCTCGACCGCGAATAACCTGATCACCCAGTTCAAGGTGGACTACGCCATCATCGGTGCATCCGCGATCGACGAGGAGGGCGCGCTGCTCGACTTCGACTATCGCGAAGTGCAGGCCGCGCAGGCCATCATCGCCAACGCCCGCAGCGTCATGCTTGTCGCCGACAGCACCAAGCTCAGCCGCAATGCGCCGGTGCGGATCGCCCATCTCAGCCAGATCCACACCTTCGTGACCGATCTGCCGCTGCCTGGCGGGCTTCGGGCGATTTGCGACAGCCGCGGAATCGAGGTGATTGCCGCCATGCCGGACAAGCCCGCGGACGTGGCCTAACTCTCCAAATCCTGTGCTTTCGGTTTGAAATTCGCCTGGCGGTTGCGCTGCAAGATCGTGTGCCTACGCGTGTCCTATTTGACTGATTCCATTATGTTTATGCGGGATTCACAAGCCTGCCTATAAAATTACCAGCGCGCTTGCTTTCGTTTATGGTTGTGATTTAATCATAATCGAAAGCGAAATCGCTATAAATGAAAATAGCGAGCGCCGGGGAGACGCGGTGGGACAGGTTTTCGACCTCGCAATTATTGGCGGAGGCATCAACGGCTGCGGCATTGCCCGTGATGCTGTGGGCCGCGGCAATTCAGTCTTCCTCTGCGAAATGAATGATCTCGCCAGCGGCACCTCGTCGTGGTCGAGCAAGCTCATTCATGGCGGCCTGCGCTATCTCGAATATTACGAGTTCCGTCTGGTGCGGGAGGCGCTGATCGAGCGCGAGGTGCTGTGGCAGATCGTGCCGCATATCATTCGCCCGCTGCGCTTCGTGCTGCCGCATCACGCGGGGCTGCGGCCGTCCTGGCTGCTGCGGCTCGGCCTCTTCATGTACGACCATCTCGGCGGACGCCGCCTGCTCCCCGCGACGCGCACGGTCGATCTCACGCGCGACCCGGTCGGGCAGCCATTGGCGCCGGGGCGCTTCACCAAGGGTTTTGAGTATTCGGATTGCTTCGTCGACGATGCGCGGCTCGTTGTGCTCAATGCGCGTGATGCAGCGGATCGCGGCGCGGTGATCCGCACGCGGACACGTGCGGTTGAAGCGAAGCGTGATGGCGATTGCTGGCAGGTTTTGCTGGAAGACACCGTCACCGGCGCAAGGAGCAGCATTCAGGCGCGCGCACTGGTCAATGCCGGCGGCCCGTGGGTCGAGGATGTGCTGAACCGCCGCGCCGGCGTCAATGCCAAGGCCAAGGTGCGGCTGGTGCAGGGTTCGCACATTGTGGTGCCGAAGCTCTACGATCACGATCGCGCCTATACCTTCCAGAACGCCGACGGACGCATCGTTTTCGTCATTCCATTCCAGAATGATTTTTCGCTGATCGGCACCACGGACCGCGACTACGATGGCGATCCGTCCAAGGTGAAAGCCTCCGCCGAGGAAATCACCTATCTGTGCCAGTCGGTGAACGACTACCTCGCCAAGGCCGTGAAGCCGGAAGACGTGGTGTGGGCCTATGCCGGCGTGCGCCCGCTCTATGACGACGGCGCCAGCGAAGCCAAGGCGGCGACGCGCGATTATGTGTTCGAGTTCGATGCGCCGGGCGGCCTACCGCTGCTGTCGATCTTCGGCGGCAAGATCACCACCTATCGCCGCCTGTCCGAAGAGGCGCTTGAGCGGCTGGAACAGTATCTGCCTGGAAAGGCCAAGCCTGCCGGATGGACCGGAACTGCGCCGTTGCCCGGCGGTGATCTCGATGTGTCCGCCGTCCCCGCGCTGGCGGATGAACTGATCCGCGACAATCCGTTCCTGTCGCGCGCTCTCGCGCTTCGCCTTGCGCACGCCTATGGTACGCGCGCCATCAAGGTTCTCGACAAGGTGTCGTCGGCTGCGGATCTCGGGCAGTTGTTCGGCGATACGCTGACGGAATGCGAAGTGCGCTACCTGATGACGCACGAATTCGCGCGCACGGCCGAGGACATTGTGTGGCGGCGGTCCAAGCTGGGATTGCGTCTTTCCGCCGATGAGGTGAAGACGCTTGACGAGTGGATCATCACCCATCGCAGCGGCATAGACGTGCCGCTGAGGGAAGCCGGAGGCCGCGGATGAGCGTCACTCTCGATCAGGTTTCGCGCGAAGTTAACGGCGTTCCCTGGATTCGAGAGGTGTCGCTGACGCTTGAACGTGGGACCTTGAATGTCCTGCTCGGGCCGACGCTGTCGGGCAAGACCTCGATCATGCGGCTTCTGGCCGGACTGGACAAGCCGACGTCCGGGCGCGTTCTCGTCGACGGTAACGATGTCACCGGCTTTGATGTGCGCAAGCGCTCGGTGGCAATGGTCTATCAGCAGTTCATCAATTATCCGACGCTGACGGTTTATGAGAATATTGCGTCGCCGCTGCGCGTGCAGGGCGTCGCCGGCAGCGAGATCGAAGCCCGCGTCCGGGATGCGGCGAAGCTGCTCAAGCTGGAGCCGTATCTGAGCCGCACGCCGCTGCAGCTCTCGGGCGGCCAGCAGCAGCGCACCGCGATCGCCCGCGCGCTGGTGAAAGGCGCGGACCTCGTTCTGCTCGATGAGCCGCTCGCCAATCTCGACTACAAGCTGCGCGAGGAACTACGCAGCGAACTGCCGCGCATCTTTGAAGAGTCCGGCGCGATCTTTGTTTACGCGACGACAGAGCCTTCCGAAGCCTTGTTGCTCGGCGGTCGTACTATCTGCATGGGCGAGGGACGGGCGCTTCAGGTCGGCGCGACGCCCGAGGTCTATCGGCGTCCCGAGACGATGGAAGTCGCCGAAGTGTTTTCCGATCCGCCCCTGAACACCGTCGGGATCGAGAAGAAGAACGGCTCGATCTTCTATTCGGGCGGCGAGCGCGCCTCCGTCTCCGGCCTTTATGAAGGCCTGAGGGACGGCGCCTACAAGGTCGGTTTCCGCGCCCACCAGCTTGAAGTGGCATCCCCCTCCAATGGACACCACGGATTTGTCACCACTGTGAGCGTGACCGAGATCACCGGCTCCGAGAGTTTCGTGCATCTCAAGCGAGAGGGTTACAACTGGGTTGCGGTGTTGCCGGGCATTCACGAGTTCCTGCCGGGGCAGGAACTCGAAGCGGTGCTCGATCCGAATGATCTTTTCATCTTCGATCAATCTGGCCGGCTTGTTGCCGCGCCTGCGGCTCGGTGAGGGCTAGTGATCCGGTTCTGACATTCGTATGAAATCTCTGCAGGCAACTTTACGAATGTCAGAATCAAAGGATCACTAGAAATTATAAGTAACGAGTGTCCTTTCGAATTCGACGTTCGCTAAGGGGCACACTGCAAATGAAGGCGAACGTCGAATTCGGGACACTCGCATGGCTCGCATCGATCTTGTCGATCTGGCGCATTCCTACGGCGGCGACACTTACGCGCTGAAGCCGATGACCATGACATGGCGGCAGGGCGGCGCTTATGCACTGCTCGGCCCATCCGGCTGCGGCAAGACCACGCTGTTGAACATCATCTCCGGCATCGTCACGCCGTCGCACGGCAAGGTGCTGTTCGATGGCAAGGACATCACCAACGCCAGCACGCGCGAGCGTAACATTGCACAGGTGTTCCAGTTCCCGGTGATCTACGACACCATGACGGTGGGCGAGAACCTTGCGTTCCCGCTCAAGAATCGCGGGCTCGCGCGCGATGTGATCGGCAAGCGCGTTAAAGAGATCGCTGAATTGCTCGACCTCACGCCGTATCTCGACCGCAAGGCGGTGCGGCTCAGCCCCGACGCCAAGCAGAAAATTTCGCTCGGCCGCGGCCTTGTGCGCTCGGACGTGGCGGCGGTGCTGTTCGATGAGCCGCTGACGGTGATCGATCCGCACCTGAAATGGGAGCTGCGCTCGAAGCTCAAGGCGCTGCATCAGGCGCTCGATCTCACCATGATCTATGTCACCCACGACCAGACCGAGGCGCTGACCTTCGCCGATACGGTGGTGGTGATGCATGACGGCGCGGTGGTGCAGAGCGGCACGCCGGAAGAACTGTTCGCGCGGCCCGCGCACACCTTTGTCGGCTATTTCATCGGCTCACCCGGCATGAACATCGTGCCTGCGGACGTGAAAGGCAACGAGGCCAGGATCGACGGCCATACCATCCGGCTGAACCGGACCTATGATAGCTTGCCCATCGGTGCGAAAATCGAAATCGGCGTGCGACCGGAATTCGTCGAGGTCGCGGCGCCTGCGCCGGGTCTGCTGTCGGCCAAAATCGAGCGGATCGACGATCTGGGCCGTGTGCGCTTTGCGCGCGTGCGGATTGGCGACGTGAAATTCGCAGCAAAGGTCCCGAACGATTTCTCTGTGCCGGGCAACACAGCCGGTCTCGTGTTCGATCCGGCTCATATCCATGTCTATGCGGACAGTCTTCTGATCGAGGGGCGAGCCTGATGGACAAGACGATCAACAACAAGGCCTGGTTCCTCGTCCTGCCGGTGTTCCTGATCGTGGCGTTCTCCGCGATCCTGCCGCTGATGACGGTGGTGAACTACTCGGTGCAGGATACGTTCGGGAACAACAAGTTTTTCTGGAACGGCGTCGGCTGGTTCAAGGAACTGCTCGACCCGAGCAGCGATCTTGGTGACCGCTTCCTCGCCTCGCTGGGGCGCAATCTGCTGTTCTCCGCGATCATCCTCGCCATTGAAGTGCCGCTCGGCATTCTGGTTGCGCTGTCGATGCCGCGCGAAGGCTGGCGCGTTGCGGCGTGCCTTGTCATCCTCGCGCTGCCGCTGCTCATTCCATGGAATGTGGTCGGCACCATCTGGCAGATTTTCGGGCGTCCCGACATAGGCCTGATGGGTTATGCGCTGAACAAGATCGGCTTCGATTACAACTATGTGTCTAATAGCTTCGATGCCTGGTGCACCATCATTGTGATGGATATCTGGCACTGGACCAGCCTCGTTGCGCTGCTGTGCTACGCGGGCCTGAAATCCATTCCCGATGCTTACTATCAGGCGGCGCAGATCGACGGCGCCTCGCGCTGGGCGGTATTCACCGCGATCCAGTTGCCGAAGATGAAGCGCGTGCTGCTGATCGCGGTGCTGCTGCGGTTCATGGACAGCTTCATGATCTACACCGAGCCGTTTGTTGTCACGGGGGGCGGACCGGGTAATTCGACCACTTTCGTGTCCATTGAACTGGTCAAGATCGCGCTCGGGCAATTCGACCTCGGCAAGGCCGCGGCGCTGTCGATCGTCTACAATCTCGTCATCCTGATCGTGTGCTGGGTGTTCTACACCGTGATGACGAACGCCGATAATGAGCGTGCGCAACCGGCGGGAGGCGCGTGATGCATACCATTCCCGGACGCCGCATCATTCTCACGTTGTTTTTGATCTTCCTGTTGTTGCCGATCTACTGGCTCGTCAACATGAGCTTCAAGACCAATACGGAAATCGTCACGACCATGACGTTGTGGCCGAACAATCCGACGCTGGCGCATTACAAGCGTATCTTCACCGATGCGAGCTGGTATTCCGGCTACATCAATTCGCTGAAATACGTGATCATCAATACGATCATCTCGATCTCCTTCGCGCTGCCCGCCGCCTACGCGTTCTCTCGCTATCGTTTCCTTGGCGACAAGCATCTGTTCTTCTGGCTGCTGTCGAACCGCATGGCGCCGCCGGC
This sequence comes from Afipia sp., assembly GCA_024508675.1. GTDB lineage: Bacteria > Pseudomonadota > Alphaproteobacteria > Rhizobiales > Xanthobacteraceae > Afipia. Next base: position 736,108 of record JANINQ010000021.1, on the reverse strand, counting down.
CGTGTTCGCGCTGCCGTTCTTCAATCTCTATTCGGCGATCAACCTGTTCGATACGCCATGGGCGGTGGCGCTGGCGCACTGCCTGTTCAATGTGCCGCTGGCGGTGTGGATTCTCGAAGGCTTTATCTCCAGCGTGCCGAAGGAGATCGATGAGACCGCGTTCCTCGACGGTTACTCGTTCCCGCGCTTCTTTGTGAAGATCCTGATGCCGCTGATCGCGAGCGGCATCGGCGTCGCGGCCTTCTTCTGCTTCATGTTCTCGTGGGTCGAACTGTTGCTGGCGCGCACGCTGACCTCGGTCAATGCCAAGCCGATTGCCGCAACGATGACGCGCACGATTTCCGCCTCCGGCATGGACTGGGGCCTTTTGGCCGCGGCCGGTGTTCTCACCATCATTCCGGGCGCGCTGGTGATCTGGTTCGTCCGCAACTATATCGCGCGCGGTTTCGCGCTCGGACGGGTGTAGCCATGGAAAACATCGCATGGATGGCCTGGACATTGCCGACAGCGATCTTCTTCTGCCTGCTGGCCGGAACGCTCGCGGTCATGACATGGCTCGCGGTGCGCTATCCCGAAGCGGAGCGCGTCGGCATCTTGCGGATTCCCACCACGCGCGGCGACCGGCTGTTCATTTCCCTGATCGCCGCTGCGGTCATTCATCTTCTTTGGATTGCATTTGCGGGCACGAACCCGATTGCGACGCTGCCGATTGGCGAAGGCGTCGAGATCTCGAGTTTGTGGATCGCGACCGTGATTTCGCTCGTCTCGGCTGTTGTCATATTTCGCAACGTCTAGCCGGGTGAAAAGAGGCAGATCCGGGATCAACCCGGAGCTGAGGTTTGTTTCAACGGAGGAAACAATGCGACATCTAACCGGGAAAAGGCGTCTTTTGACGATGGCGAGTGCCGTAGCGCTCGTGGCCACATCGGCTGCACTCATGGCGCCTGCACGCGCTGATGATGCGATCAATCAGAAATGGATCGACAACGAGTTCCAGCCCTCGACGTTGTCGAAGGCAGATCAGCTCAAGGAATTGCAATGGTTCGCCAAAGCGGCCGAGCCGTTCAAGGGCATGGAGATCAACGTCGTTTCGGAAACGATCACCACTCACGAATATGAGGCGGGTACCCTCGCCAAGGCGTTCTCCGAAATCACCGGGATCAAGCTCAAGCATGACCTGATCCAGGAAGGCGATGTGGTCGAAAAGCTGCAGACCCAGATGCAGTCCGGCAAGAACGTGTACGACGGCTGGATCAATGACTCCGACCTGATCGGCACACACTTCCGTTATGGCCAGACCATCGCTCTGTCGGACTACATGGCGGGCGAAGGCAAGGACGTGACGTCGCCGACCCTCGACATCAACGACTTCATCGGCCGCTCGTTCACCACCGCGCCCGACAAGAAGCTGTATCAGCTCCCCGACCAGCAGTTCGCGAACCTTTACTGGTTCCGGTACGACTGGTTCACCAATCCGGACTACAAGGCGAAGTTCAAGGCTAAGTATGGTTATGAACTCGGTGTGCCGGTGAACTGGTCGGCATATGAAGACATCGCCGAGTTCTTCACCAACGACATCAAGGAGATCAACGGCGTCAAGGTCTATGGCCACATGGACTATGGCAAGAAGGACCCGTCGCTCGGATGGCGGTTCACCGACGCATGGCTCTCCATGGCCGGCAACGGTGACAAGGGCATTCCGAACGGCCTGCCTGTCGATGAGTGGGGCGTGCGCATGGAAGGTTGCCGCCCGGTCGGCTCAAGCGTCGAGCGCGGCGGCGACACCAACGGGCCTGCGGCGGTCTACTCGATCGTCAAGTATCTCGACTGGCTGAAGAAGTATGCCCCGCCGCAGGCACAGGGCATGACCTTCTCTGAAGCAGGTCCGGTGCCGGCACAGGGCAACATCGCCCAGCAGATGTTCTGGTACACGGCGTTCACCGCGGACATGGTGAAGCCCGGCCTGCCGGTGATGAATGCCGACGGTACACCGAAGTGGCGCATGGCTCCGTCGCCGAAGGGTGCTTACTGGAAGGAAGGCATGAAGCTCGGCTATCAGGACGTGGGCTCGGGCACGCTGCTCAAGTCGACGCCGCCGGATCGCCGCAAGGCAGCCTGGCTCTACCTGCAGTTCATCACCTCGAAGACGGTGTCGCTGAAGAAGAGCCATGTCGGTCTCACCTTCATTCGTGAATCCGACATCTGGGACAAGTCGTTCACCGAACGTGCGCCGAAGCTCGGCGGCCTGATCGAATTCTACCGCTCGCCTGCGCGCGTGCAGTGGTCTCCGACCGGCAACAACATCCCGGACTATCCGAAGCTGGCTCAGCTCTGGTGGCAGAACATCGGCGATGCGTCGTCCGGTGCGAAGACCGCGCAGGCTGCGATGGACTCGCTCGCTGCGGCTCAGGACTCGGTGCTCGAACGTCTCGAGAAGTCGGGCGTGCAGGGCGCTTGTGGTCCGAAGCTCAACAAGAAAGAAACGGCCGAGTTCTGGTTCGCCAAGTCGGAGAAGGATGGCAACATCGCTCCGCAGCGCAAACTTGCGAATGAAAAGCCGAAGGGCGAAACCGTGGACTACGACACGCTGATCAAGTCGTGGCCGGCAACTCCGCCGAAGCGCGCCGAAGCCAAGTAACAAGTAAGGTTTCAATCAATCTCCCTGTGCGCCCAGGACATGCGCACAACTTTAAGGCCGGGAGCAATCCCGGCCTTTTTCATTTTTGATGCAGCGCACCTAGTGTCCTGAATCCGAAGTTCGCCTCATTTTGCAGCGCATTCGATAGCGAACTTCGGATTCAAAAGGACACTAGCAAAATATAATTATAGTGTGGCTTTGGTTCGCAAGTCCGCAAATGGACGTGCTGAGGAGGCGCCGCGGACTTGCGAACCGCCACACTAGCGCGGTGTTGTTGACACGCCATTGTCGTTTGAGGTCTGATTGCGAAAAAGCTCGTGCAAAAAACGCATAGCAAGTCGACACAAGAACTGAGCATAGCGATCGATAGGATCGCGACGTGACCAAATGCGATCGACAGAATCGCGGCACGTTGGGGGAGGGGTGAACCGGAATGCTGGACTTCGTTCAGCAGTTGGTGAGCGGTATTGCGCTCGGCTGTGTTTATGGCCTGATCGCGCTTGGCTTTGTTCTCGTTTACAAAGCCACCGAAGTCGTCAACTTCGCGCAGGGTGACCTGATGATGCTGGGCGGATTTTTCGCCTTCACCTTCATCAGTCTTCTGGGTTTCAACTACTGGCTCGGCTTTATCGCTGCCGTCGCGGCGATGGCGCTGTTCGGCATGCTGGCCGAACGCCTCGTGGTGCGGCCGATCCTCGGCTATCCGCAATTCTCCATCATCATGGCCACCATCGGCCTCGGCTTCTTCCTGCGCTCGGTCGCCGGCATGATCTGGGGCACCGACGATCTCAAGATCGAAACCCCGTTCAGCCATGGCGTGCTGCGGCTCGGCAGTCTGGTGCTGGCTTACGACAAGCTGTCGGTCATCGCCGCGACGGTGATCCTGTGCGGCGTGCTCTATCTCTTTTTCAACAAGACGACTCTCGGAACCGCGATGCGCGCGAGTTCCGAGAACATGCTCGCCGCCTATTACATGGGCATTCCGGTCAAGCGAGTGGTGTCCATTGTCTGGGCGATCAGCGCGGCGGTGGCGACCTGCGCTGGTGTGCTGCTCGCGCCCATCACCTTTGTTCATTCGAATGTGGGCCTCGTGCTTGGCCTGAAAGCATTTCCGGCTGCGGTGCTCGGCGGATTCGGATCGATTCCCGGCGCGGTGGTTGGCGGAATCCTGATCGGCGTGATCGAGAGCATGGCGGGCTTTTACTTGCCGCAGGGATGGAAGGACGTCGCGCCATACATTGTGCTGCTCGCGGTCCTGCTGCTGAAGCCGGAAGGTATCTTCGGGCTTCACACGCGGAAGAAAGTCTGAGGGCGCGGCATGCGGTTCCTGTTCAAGACAGACTATAACGACGACATCCGCCTGGTGCCGCACAGCGGCTACCTGTGGTCCTATGGCGCGCTGCTGATCCTGCTGGTGATCGCGCCGTTTACGCTCTCAAGCTACCTGATGAGCCAACTGGTGTTCGTCTGCATCTACGCCACCGTGGGCGTCGGGCTGATGATCCTCACCGGCTTCACCGGACAGGCATCGCTGGGACATGCGGCCTTCCTTGCCATCGGCGCGTATACGGCGGGCTATCTGCAGCAGCTTGGCGTGCCGTTCCCGGTGTATTTCCTCGCCGCCGGCATCCTGACCGGGATCATCGGCGCGATGGTCGGGTTTCCGGCGCTGCGGCTGCAAGGCATTTATCTTGTCATCGCCACGATTTCCTTCGCGCTGATCGTCGAGGAAGTGCTCGCACGCTGGGAAAGCGTGACCCATGGCAATGACGGCATGCGGGTGAAGACCATCCAGTTGCTCGGCAGCAGCGTGCCGCGCGACAGCCCGACTTTCTATTATCTCTGTCTCGGTCTTCTGATCCTTGTCATCGTCGGAACGCTGAACCTGATGCGCTCGCCGACCGGCCGCGCTTTCGTCGCCATCCGTGACAGCGAAACCGCCGCCAAAAGCATGGGCATCAATGTCGCGCGCTACAAGGTAAAGTCGTTTGCGCTGAGCGCCGCGATCACGGGCTTTGCGGGCTGCCTGTTCGCGCACAAGATGTCCTTCATCAGCCCGGAGATGTTCACGCTCCAGCTCTCCATCGAATTCATCATGGTCATCATCATCGGTGGCGTGCTGAGTCTGCACGGCGCGGTGCTGGGCGCGATCTTCATCGTGATGGTCGATCCGTTCCTGACCTTCCTGAAGGATGACATTCCCGGCGTGATCGCGGGAATTGCGGCGACCTTCGGTGCGGGCGCCGAGCAGGCGGCGCATATCAAGGCGAATGTCGCGGCAATCGCCTCGGCGAACGGTCTGAAGGGCGCGATCTACGGCCTGATCATCATGCTGTTTATCCTGTTCGAACCTTACGGGATTTATGGCCGCTGGCTGAAGATCAAGCTCTTCTTCCAGCTCTTCCCGCTCTACAAGCGCGCGACCTTCAAGCGGCAGAAGATTTACGTCAAATCGGAGCGGAACCGATGAGCTGTTTCCGCGCCGAAAATCTCTCGCTGCACTTCGGTGGCCTGAAAGCGGTCGATTCCGTCAGCTTCGCTGTGGAGAAGGGCGAAGTCCTTTCCATCATCGGGCCGAATGGGGCGGGCAAAAGCTCGATCTTCAATCTGATCTCGCGCCTGTACGAGCCGACCTCGGGAAAGCTTTATTTCGAGGATCAGGACATTACCGGCGAGCCGCCTTACAGCATCGCCAAGCTCGGCATTGCGCGGACCTTCCAGAACATCGAACTGTTCGAGAATGCCACCGTTTTGAGCAATCTTCTGGTCGGACGGCACCGCCACTCCACCACGACCTTGTGGCAGGAACTGCTGTTCCTGCCAAACGTCCGCCGCGACGAAAAAGCGCATCGGCGCCGCGTAGAACAGGTGATCGATTTTCTTGACCTTGCCGCCCATCGGGACAAGCTCATCTCCGGGCTGCCGTATGGCGTGCGCAAGGTGATCGAACTGGCCCGTGCGCTGTGCACGGAGCCGAAGCTGATCCTGCTGGATGAGCCGTCATCCGGGCTGAATGTGGAGGAGACCGACGACATGTCGTTCTGGATCCGCGACATGAAAACCGAGCTCGGCATCACCGTGCTGATGGTCGAGCACGACATGACGCTGGTCAATCGCGTCTCCGACCGGGTGATCGCGCTGAACTACGGCCGTGTGCTAGCGATGGGCGCGCCCGCCGAGGTGCAGGCGCATCCCGATGTCGTTGCCGCTTATCTCGGCACATGAGGACGATGTCATGAGCAATCCCGACATCATTCTCAAGTTGAGCAACATCGAGAGCTACTACGGACCGATCATGGCCATCCGCGGCATCAGCCTGGAAGTGCCACGTGGCAAGATCGTCACGCTGCTCGGTGCCAATGGCGCGGGCAAGACCACGGTGCTCAAGACCATCTCCGGCATTCTCGATCCGCAGAAGGGCTCCATCGAATTCAAGGGGCAGCCGATCCAGCGCATGGAAGCCGATCGGATCGTGCGCCTCGGTCTCAGTCATGTGCCCGAAGGCCGCGAGGTGTTTCCGTTCCTCAGTGTGCGCGAGAACCTGATGATGGGCGCCTATCCGCGCAAGGATCGCGACGGCGTGGCTGCCGATCTTGAGCGTGTCTACGGTTATTTCCCGCGCCTGCGCGAGCGCATCAACCAGCCGGCGGGGCAGCTCTCCGGCGGTGAGCAGCAGATGCTGGCCATCGGCCGCGCGCTGATGAACCGCCCGGCATTGCTGTTGCTGGATGAGCCGTCGCTCGGCCTGTCGCCGCTGCTGGTGAAGGAGATATTCACCATCATCAAGCGCGTCAACGAAGAACAGGGCATGTCGATCCTGCTGGTGGAGCAGAACGCAAAAGTTGCGCTGGAGACGGCGCACTATGGCTATGTGCTGGAAATCGGCCGCGTGGTGATGAACGACACCTGCGAACGCCTGATGCAGTCGCAGGACATTCAGGAATTCTACCTCGGCGCCAAGGAAGACGGTGCGCGGGGCGAGCGGCGCTGGAAGAAAAAGAAGACCTGGCGCTAAGAAATTGGCGATAGGCGCGGCGAACTAAAAGCCCGGCACCAAGACCGGGCGGAAAAGAGCAGGAGAGAACACACGCCGCCTGGTTGCGGCGAGGACAGGGAGCGAGCCATGGCGAGACCCGCAGTGATCACCGTCGCGGACACCATCGCGAAGAGTTTTCTGCTGGCGGTTGAAACGCGCGGCGACAAGACGGCGATCCGGGAGAAGCATCTCGGCGTCTGGCAGTCCACAAGCTGGCGGCAATGGCTGCAGACGGCGAAAGAGATCGCCTATGCGCTCCATGCATCGGGCTTCAGGCCGGGCGATGTGGCGTCGATCATCGCCAACGCAACTCCCGAATGGGTGTTTGCCGATATGGGTGTGCTCTGCGCCGGCGGCGTGTCGTCGGGCATCTACCCGACCGACTCGGCCTCGCAGGTCGAATACCTGATCAATGACTCCGCTACCCGGGTCATCTTTGCCGAGGATGACGAGCAACTCGACAAGATTCTGGCCTGCCGCGCGCGCTGCCCGACGCTCGAAAAGATCGTCGTATTCGACATGGAGGGCCTCAGCGGTTTCAGCGACCCGATGGTGATGTCGCTGGACGAGTTTCTGGCGCTTGGTCGCAATCACATGCAGGGGCGTGAGGCGCTGTGGAACGAGATGATCGAAAGCCGCGGTCCGAACGACCTCGCTATTCTGGTCTATACTTCCGGCACCACCGGCCCGCCGAAAGGGGCGATGCACTCCAATCGCAGCGTCGTGCATCAGATGCGCTATGCCGATTATCTCCTGGTCCCCACCGATCATGAAGAGCGGCTGGTGTTCCTGCCGCTGTGTCATGTCGCGGAGCGGATCGGCGGTTACTATCTCTCTATCGCCATCGGCTCGATCATGAACTTCGCCGAGAGCCCGGAAACCGTGCCGGACAATCTGCGCGAGGTGCAGCCGACCGCGTTTCTGGCCGTGCCGCGCATCTGGGAAAAATTCTATTCGGCGATCACCATTGCGCTGAAAGATGCAACCCCACTCCAGCAATGGATGTACCGCCACGCGCTCGCCATCGGCCAGCGTTTGACGGACTACAGGCTGGAAGGGCGGACGCCGCCGCTGCCGCTGCAACTGGCGGGCAAGGCGGCCTACTGGCTGGTGTTCCGCAATATCCGCCGCATGCTCGGTCTCGACCGCGTCCGCATCGCGTTCACAGGCGCCGCGCCGATTTCGCCGGACCTGATCCGCTGGTATCTCGCCATCGGCCTCGATATGCGCGAGGTCTATGGCCAGACCGAGAATTGCGGTGTCGCGACGCTGATGCCGAACGAGCGCATCAAGCTCGGCACTGTGGGCAAGGCTGCGCCCTGGGGCGAAGTCATGATCTGTCCCAAAGGTGAGATTCTTGTGAAGGGTGATTACCTGTTCATGGGCTATCTGAATCAGCCGGAGAAAACCGCTGAAACCATTGACGAAAAGGGCTGGCTGCATACCGGCGACGTCGGCACCATCGACAATGAAGGCTTCGTCCGGATCACAGATCGGATGAAGGACATCATCATCACCTCCGGCGGCAAGAACATCACGCCGTCCGAGATCGAGAACCAGTTGAAGTTCTCGCCCTATATCTCGGACGCGGTGGTGATCGGCGACAAGCGGCCATACCTGACGTGTCTTGTGATGATCGATCATGAGAACGTCGAGAAATTCGCGCAGGATTACGACATTCCCTTCACGAACTATGCGAGTCTGTGCCGCGCGCCGGAAATTCAGGATCTCATCAAAAAGGAAATCGAAACGGTCAACGCCAATTTTGCCCGCGTCGAAACCATCAAGAAGTTCCATTTGATCGAGCGGCAACTAACGCCGGAGGACGAGGAACTGACGCCGACCATGAAGCTGAAGCGCAGCTTCGTGAACAAGTCCTACGCAACTGAAATCGACGCGATGTACCGTGCGGGAGCGATGGCATAAGCTCCCGTTCCATGGCGTCACCACAGAAGTGAACTCCGCGGCCTGCAAAGGCCGCTCAACGGCGAAGGTAGCAAGGCCCGGCCTTCGCTGAATATGGGCCAACAGAGAGGAGACCGTTATGTCGAAATCGTTCAAGGCGCTCGGCCTTGCGGTGGGGGCGCTCGCGCTGACCCAATCGCCGGCCTTCGCGCAAACCAAGGTCACCAACGAGGGCATCTCGGCGGCCGAGATCGTGGTTGGCTCGCATCAGGATTTGTCCGGCCCGATCAAGGGCTGGGGCGTCCCGGTGGCCAACGGGCTGAAGATGGCCGCCGATGAGATCAATGCCGCAGGCGGCATCAATGGCCGCAAGATCAAGCTGATTGTCGAAGACAGCGGCTACGATCCGAAACGCGCGGTGCTGGCCTCACAGAAGCTGATCGAGAAGGACAAGATCTTCGCCATGGTCGGGCCGATGGGTTCGCCCACCGTGCTCGCCGCGCAGGACATCCTGTTCGATGCCGGCGTTCTGCAACTCTTCCCGCTGACGGCGGCGGAGTTCACCTTCAAATTCGATCCGGCGAAGCCGCAGGAGCGGCTGAAGTTCAACAACATCCTGCCGTATGTCGAAAGCACGCGTGCCGCGCTCAAATACATGGTTGAGTGGAAGAAGTTCGCCAAGCCCTGCATCATGCATCAGGACGACGAGTTCGGAAAAAGCGTGCTCGACGGCTTCAACCAGCAGCTGACGGCGATGAAGATCACCCCGGCTTCGATCACGAGCTATAAGCGCGGTGCGTCCGATTTCAGTGCGCAGGTCGCCAAGATGAAGTCCGACGGCTGCGATCTCGTCGTGCTCGGCACGGTGATCCGCGAAACCATCGGTGCGATGGCGGAAGCCAAGAAGCTCGGCTGGGACGTGACCTTCCTCGGCGCCACACCGACCAACGTGCTTGAAGTGCCTGCGCTGGGCAAGGAAGCCGTGGAAGGCCTCTACGCCGCGGCCGGATTTGAAATTCCCTATCCGGACACGGCGAAGGGCAAGGCCAAGGACTGGCTCGACAACTACAAGAAGGCGTTCGGCACTGACGCGAACACGCAGGCGATCATCGGCTACAACGCGATGATGACCTTCGCGCATTACGTCAACAAGGCGGGCAAGGACCTGACCGGCCAGAAGGTGCTCGATGCGATGGAATCCGGCGACGTGTTCCAGGACATCTTCGCGTCGCCGCCGACCAAGTTCTCCAAGACCAACCATCTCGCCAGCACGGTGACGCAGGTTCAGCAGGTCAAGGGTGGCCGCTGGGTTCTGGTCAAGGATGGCCTGATGTTCTGAAGCCTTCGGTTTGACGCGACATCGCGTGCGCGGGTTGCCCGCGCACGCGATTTTATTTACGGTCCGGCTCCAACAAGAGAGCTGAAAAGCCCAAAATCCAGATGACGATTGAAAGTGCGATCAAGGCCAGCGTTGGCCGCTGGTTTCCGGGAGCCACAGGGATCGATCGCCTGGCTCAGCTCTCCGGCGGCGCAAGCCAGGAGACGTGGTCGTTCAGCGTTCTGCATCCTTCCGAAGACATCGCTGTTATTCTCCGTCGTGCGCCATCGGGTTACGGCGCAGCGCCGGGCCGTGCCGCGGGTCTCGAAGCCGAAGCGGTTTTGATGCAGCAGGCCTATGAAGCGGGCATTCCGTCGCCGCGCGTGCGCCATGTCCTGAAGCCGGAAGACGGCCTCGGCAGCGGCTTTGTCATGGACCGCGTCGAGGGCGAGACCATCCCGCGCAAGATCCTGCGCGATGCGGAATTTGCGACAGCACGCAAGGTATTGGCGAGCCAACTTGGCAAGGTGGTGGCGGGGATTCACGCGCTGGACAAGGCGCGCTTGCCGAAGCTGCGATTGATGACTGTCGCGGGTGAGCTTGACGATCTAGCCGCCGAATACAAATCCTTCGATTGGCCGCGGCCGGTATTCGATCTGGCGTTACGCTGGCTGCGCGATAACGCGCCAGCGACATCCGATGCCGTGACACTGGTGCACGGCGATTTCCGTCACGGCAATCTCATTATCGGCCCGGAAGGCGTTCGCGCCGTGCTGGACTGGGAGCTGGCGCATTTCGGCGATCCGATGGAAGACCTCGGCTGGATCTGCGTGAATTCATGGCGGTTCGGCGAGATCGACAAGCCGGTCGGTGGCCTCGGTTCGCGCGAGGATCTGTTCGCAGCTTATGAGGCCGCGTCTGGCCGTCCGGTGGATGTGGCGCGGGTGATGTTCTGGGAGACTCTCGGCACCTTGCGGTGGGGCATCATGTGCTGCGGCATGATGCAGCGGTTTCGCGCCGGGCCGGATCACTCCATGGAGCGCGCCATGATCGGCCGCCGCGCCTCGGAAACCGAGATCGATCTGTTGCGGTTGCTGGCGCCTCGGCGCGCATAACAGAAGGTGTGTAGATGCAGGATCAACCCACGCCGGTCGAACTGATTAATGCGGTCGCGGAGTTTCTTCGCGCCGATGTCGCGCCGCAGTTATCCGGGCATAGCGCCTTCAAGCTGCGGGTCGGACTGAACGCGCTTGATCTTGTTACGCGCCAGCTTACGCTCGAAGCGTCGGGCGATGTCGCCGAACTCGAACGGCTGTCAAAACTGCTCGGCGCATCCGGTTCGCTGGAGGAGTTGAACCGCCTGTTATCTGCGCGCATCGCAAGCGGCGAGGTCGGTTTCGGTACGCCCGGGCTGACCGAACACGTCTGGCAGACCACGATGGACAAGCTGGCGATTGATCAGCCGAACTATGCGTCGTATCGCCGCGAGCGGGAGAGCGAGCAAGGCTAGTCTCGTCATTGCGAGCGAAGCGAAGCAATCCACTCTTCATCGCGGACATGGATTGCTTCGTCGCTGCGCTCCTCGCAATGACGCAAGCGGATACTTACCGCCCCTTCCACTGCGGCGGGCGCTTTTCCGCAAAGGCCTTCGGGCCTTCGACATAATCTTCCGAAGCGGCAAGTGCCTTGACGGCGGGATAGTCGAACTGTTCGGCCAATGCCTGTTCCAGCGACACGCCGAGGCCGCGATGCATGGTCTGCTTCGAGGCGCGGATCGACATCGGCCCGTTCTGCAGGATGAGATTGGCCCAGCGCTCCGCGCCCGCGAGCGCTTCGCCCTTTGGCACGACTTCGTTGACGAAGCCCAGCTCCATGCCTTCCTTCGCGGAGACATGACGCCCGGTCAGGATCATGCCCATGGCGCGCTTGAGGCCGATCAGGCGGGGCAAGCGATGCAATCCGCCGGCGAGCGCGGCGAGGCCGACGCGCGGCTCAGGCAGGGCGAAGGTGGCGTTTTCCGATGCGATGATCAGGTCGCAGGCCAGCGCGATTTCAAAGCCGCCGCCCATGGCGACGCCGTTGACCGCGGCGATGATTGGCTTGTCGCAGTCGAACCGGTGGGTGAGGCCGGCAAAGCCGCTGGTGTCCCAGCCGCGCTGGCCGCCCTGTGCCTGCCACTTCAGGTCGTTGCCTGCCGAAAACGCCCGGTCGCCTGCGCCGGTGACGATGGCGATCCACTGGTCGGGGTCCTTGTTGAATTCGTCAAAAACGCGATGCATTTCAAAGTGCATTGGCGAGTGCACGGCATTCATCACCTCGGGACGGTTGAGCGTGATGATGGTGAGCGGACCCTTGCGGTCCACCTTGGCGAATTCATAGGCCATGAGCGGTTCCTTGAGTGGTTTCTTGCGCTGCGTTGCAGCATTCGAGCGATGCTGTCGCGCCGAAATAGACCAGCAAAGAAGCCACTTCACAAATTAATTAAGCGCTTGACTAACGCTCCGGGCCTTATCTTAATTCGCCATCCGTCGCGAGCTTTCCCTAGCAACGCGGCGCAATGAAAAAACTTTGTCCTGGGACGGACGTTCGGGAGCTGCGCGTTGGATTTCTCGCTGCCTGATGATCTGACTGCGTATCTGTCCGAGCTTGATCGTTTCATCGATCAGACCATCAAGCCGCTCGAGCAGCGCGACGACAACATTCGCTTCTTCGATCACCGCCGCGAATGGGCGCGCACGGATTTCGACAACGGCGGTCTGCCGCGCCATGACTGGGAAAACCTGCTGCGTCAGGCGAAGACTCTCGCCGACCAGGCCGGGCATTTGCGCTTTGCGATTCCCAAACGCTATGGCGGCAAGGATGGTTCGAACCTCTGGATGGCGGTGATCCGCGAGCACTTCGCGGCGAAGGGTCTCGGCCTGCACAACGACCTGCAGAATGAGCATTCCATCGTCGGCAACTTTCCGCTGGTGACGATGCTGGACCGCTACGGCCGCGACGACCAGAAGGCGATGATCGAAGGCTCGCTCACGGGAAAATACCGTATCACCTTCGGCCTGACTGAGCCCGACCACGGCTCCGACGCCACCCACATGGAAGCGCAGGCTGTACGCGCCACGCGCGATGGCGTCAGCGGCTGGGTCATCAACGGCGAGAAGATGTGGACCACCGGCATGCATGTCGCCACCCACTGCGCGACGTTTGCGCGCACGTCGGGCAACGATGGCGATGCGCGGGGTATCACCTGTTTTCTCGTTCCGGCAAATACAAAGGGTGTGAAGGTCGAGGAGTATCTCTGGACCTTCAACATGCCGACGGACCATCCGCGCGTCAGCTTTACGGACGTGTTCGTGCCGGATGACGCGTTGTTCGGCGAGGTTGGCCGCGGCCTGTCGCTCGCGCAGTGCTTCGTGCATGAAAACCGGATTCGTCAGGCGGCAAGTTCACTCGGCGCGGCTGTCTATTGCATCAACGAGAGTGTGCGTTATGCGCGTGAGCGCAAGCCGTTCGGCCATGCGCTGTCGGAAAACCAGGCGATCCAGTTTCCGCTGGTGGAGCTAGCGACGCAGGCCGAAATGCTGCGCCTCCTGATCCGCAAGACGGCATGGGAAATGGACCGCATGACCCAGGCCGAGGTTGAGCATCGGCTGTCCGACAAAGTCTCCATGTGCAATTTCTGGGCGAACCGGCTGTGCTGCGAGGCGGCGGACCGTGCGATGCAGGTGCATGGCGGCATGGGTTATTCCCGGCACAAGCCGTTCGAGCATATCTATCGTCATCACCGGCGCTACCGCATCACCGAGGGTAGCGAGGAAATCCAGAAGCGAAAGGTCGCCGGATTTCTGTTCGGATACATGGGGGCGGGGAAATTCGAGACGACGGAGAAGAGCCGCTAAATTCGAAATTCACAAGAAGCGAACAATCGCTCGTGAGACATGTTTCTGGAGGAAACGATGCGCAGGTGTACGTCCGGCCGGTCCGACCGGTTCATGCTGATCAGTTCGGAGCGCGTATTTTATGCCGGGCTTCACGGCAAGCCGTCGGTACGCACGCTCGGCGCGCTGGCGATCTGCGTTCCGGTTCACGGCACGGCGCGTCTGGAAATCGCTGGGCAGGCTCCGCGCATCGGTGAGATTCTCGCCGTCCCGGCGTATCTGCCGCATACGATCACGTCGGAGTCGCGCGAAATTCTCGGGCTTCTGATCGAGCCGGAATCGGTTTGCGATCAGGATCTTCTTGAGATTATCCGCCAGTGCAACGATCCGGTCGCCGCTGGCCAGCTTGCCGCGCGTTTCCGCGAGATCTATGCGACCATGGCGCTCGGCGGCACCAGCGGTTTCACATCGGCGGATTTCGATCAGATTTTCCTCAACCGGCGCCTGAAGCCGCGCGATCTCGATACCCGTATTTCAACGGTCGTGTCGCGGTTTCAGGCCAAGCCGTCCAGCAGCATCTCGGGTGAGAATTGCGCCGGCGATGTCAAACTATCGCTGTCGCGCTTCCTGCACCTGTTCAAGGACGAGACCGGGATGAACTTCAAGACGTTCCGCGCCTGGAAGCGAGGGCGCAACATCCTGCATCATGTGAATGTGGAGCGGAATCTGGCGCATTTCGCGCTCGATGCCGGCTATCCGGACTCAACGCATTTCAGCCATTCGCTCCGCCGGATTTACGGCCTGAAGCCCAGCGCGCTGTTTTCCGGCTCGCGCCGTCTGCAGATCATCAACGGGCGCGATGTGGCGAACGATCTGATCGGGATGCAAGCCTAGGTCGCAGCCGGGACTCTCGGCGCGACGCCTTGCTCAAGGCTGGCGTGGTCCTGCGCCGCGATCGCCTTGCGGAAACCCTCGCGCTGCTTGAGCCGCTCCCAGTAAGCGGCGACGGCGTGCGTGAACTGCGCGGCCAGTCCGTTGGACTGTGCGAACATCAGCGCATAGCCGACCGAGATGTCGGCGGCGGTGAAGCGTCCCGCGCAAACCCAGTCGGATTCTGCGACAGCGGTTTCGAGCGCCCGCAGGCGGGCGAGGAACCAGCGGGCATAATCGGCCGCGGCCTGCGGGTTCTTCTTCTCGTCAGGTTCGAGCTGCGAATAGCGGAAGTAGATGGTCTGCGGGAAGGTCAGCGTGGCCTCGCCGTAGAACATCCAGTTCAGGTACGCGCCATAGGCCGGTTCATCGACCGCGACATTGATCGGCGTTGGACCATACTTGGTCGCAAGATAAAGGCAGATCGCGGATGATTCTGTCATCCGGGTATCGCCGTCGATCAGGAACGGGATGGTGCCCAGCGGATTCAGTTCGAGATACTCCCGCTTCAGAAAGCGCGGCGGGAAGGGCAGCATCTTCAGTTCGTACGGAATGCCGATCTCTTCCAGCGTCCAGAGCGGACGGAAGGAGCGGGCACTCGAACAGTGAAACAGCGTGATCATGTCAGCCTTCCCTGAAGATGTCCGGCGTTATACAGCGCGGATGCCGCCATAACGCAAGCGATTACTGCTCAGGCAGCGTGCCCATGTATTTGCAGAGAATGCTGAGCATGACCTCATCCGCGCCGCCGCCGATGGAGGTCAGGCGGCGGTCGCGATAGGCGCGGCTGACGCGGGTTTCGTTCATGAAACCCATGCCGCCCCAGTATTGCAGGCACGCGTCGGGAATTTCGCGCCCCAGACGTCCGGCTTTCAGCTTGCCCATGGTCGCCAGCGGCGTCACGTCGTTGCCGCCGATATATTCCTCGCAGGCGCGATAGAGCAGGGAGCGCAACAACTCCACTTCGGTCTTCAGTTCGGCAAGACGGAAATGGATCACCTGATTGTCCAGCAGCGGCTTGCCGAACGCCTTGCGCTGGCGCGTGTAGTCGATGGTCTCGTCGATGGTCTTTTCATGAGACTTCAGGCAAGCGGCGATGGCCCACATCCGCTCTTCCTGGAATTGCAGCATCTGATAGGTGAAGCCCTTGCCTTCCTCGCCGATGCGGTTGCGCTTGGGAATGCGCACGTCGGTGAACTTGATTTCGGCGGTATCCGAACAGTGCATGCCCATCTTGTCGAGCTTGCGCAGCACCTCGACGCCCTTGGTCTTCATCGGAAGACAGATCAGCGACTTGTTGCGATGGACCGGGCCGTCGCCGGTATTGGCGAGCAGGCACATCCAGTCGGCCTGTGTGCCGTTGGTGATCCACATCTTGCCGCCGTTGATGATGTAGTCGTCGCCGTCCGAGCGTGCCGTGGTCTTGATCGAGGCCACGTCCGAACCCGCGCCGGGCTCCGAGACGCCGATGCAGGCCACGTAATCGCCTGCAATGGACGGCGCGAGAAATTCGCGCTTCATCTCGTCGGACCCGAACCGCGCCAGCGCAGGGGTCGCCATGTCGGTCTGCACGCCGATCGACATGCCGACGCCGCCCGCATTGATCGCGCCCAATTCCTCGGCCATCACCATGCCGTAGCTGTAATCGAGGCCCGCGCCGCCATATTCGACCGGCTTGCACAGGCCGAGCAAGCCGAGATCGCCCATCTTCTTGAACACCTGATGCGCCGGGTAGATTCCCTCGCGCTCCCATTGATCGACGTGAGGGTTGATCTCGTTCTTGATGAACTGCTGCATGGTGCGGCGGATGCCGTCGTGTTCCTGGGTGAACTGCATTGCGTTTCCTGATGGTTACGTCTTCTTGTGTGTTCTGGGCTGAACTGTCGTTCGTCATTGCGCGCCCAGCGAAGCAATCCACTCTTTGAAAGAAAACATGGATTGCTTCGTCGCTCCGCTCCTCGCAATGACGAGATAATATAAATATTGTGTCTCAAAGCCCCATCTGGCGGCTCGCCAGATCCTTCATGATTTCCTCGGTGCCGCCGCCGATGGCGTTGACTTTCACTTCGCGGTAGATGCGCTCGACCTTTGGCCCACGCATGAAACCCGCGCCGCCGAAAATCTGCACCGCTTCGGAGGCGCAAAATGCCATGGTCTGCGTCGCCTGGTTCTTGCACATGCAGACTTCAGCGACAGGATTCTGGCCCTGTTCCAGCCGCCAGATCAGCATTTCCAGCATCGCCTGTGTTGCCGCCACGCGCTGCGCCATGTCCACGATCTTGTGGCGGATCACCTGATGATCGGCGAGGCGCTTGCCGAAGGTTTTCCGCTCGCGCGCATACGCAATGGCTTCTTCGACACAGGTTCGCGCCGCCGAGGCGCAGCCCGCGGCCATGGACAGCCGCTCGCTGTTGAAATTCTTCATGATCAGCTTGAAGCCGGCATTCTCGGTGCCGATCAGGTTGCCCACAGGGACGCGGCAGTCGTCGAAATACAGCGTCGCGGTGTCGGAGGCCCACCAGCCCATCTTCTTGAGCGGCGTGCGCGAGAAACCGGGCGTGTCGCGTTCGATCAGCAGCAGGCTGACGCCGCCTGCGCCTTCTCCACCGGTACGGACCGCGACGGTGTAATAGTCCGCGCGCATCCCGGAGGTGATGAAGGTCTTCTCGCCCTTGACCACATAATGGTCGCCGTCCCGCTTTGCGGTTGTGCGCAGGCTGGCGACATCGGAGCCGCCGCCGGGCTCGGTGATTGCGAGCGCAGAAATCTTCTTGCCCGCAAGAATGTCCGGCAGCACGCGCGTCTTCAGTTCATCGGAGCCGCCATAGACGATGGGGGGCGAGCCGATGGTGTGGCTTTTCAGGCTGGCGCTGACGCCGCCACATCCGGCGCGGGCGAGTTCCTGCGCCGCGATCATCGCGATGAAGCGGTCGCAGGGCACGCCGCCATATTCTTCCGGGAAGCCGAGCTGCAGCAGGCCGATAGAGGCTGCTTTCAGATAAAGCTCACGCGGGAATTCCCCGGCTTCGTCCCATTGCGCTGCAAAAGGCTCGATCTCGGTCGCCACAAAGCGCCGCAGCATGTCGCGGAACGCCAGATGTTCCGGGGTCAGAAAGGGGCTGGCCGGTTCGTCAGTGAACCGTTCCGGGGCGTTCATTCGGAGGCTCCATATGTCCAGGAGATTTATGGCCCGTTCCCGCGGCGCAGACTTGCGTCAAGCCGCCATATCTTCCCAAAATTACGCCCGGAAAATAGTGGCAACGCCAGCTAGTTTTCACAAGACGCTGGCGGACCCGGCCTTTTACCGTTTGGCGCAATCTCGCGATCGAACCTGAGGACCCGGAATGGACAAGGCTGTCGTCACCTGCGCGCTCAATGGCGTGCTGACCAATCCGAAGCAGCATCACGTTCCGGTCACGCCCGAAGAAATGGCGCGGGAGGCCAAGGCGGCGTACGACGCGGGTGCCTCGGTGATGCACATGCATCTGCGGCGGCAGGAGCCGGATCAGGGCCACATCCCGTCATGGGACGTGAACCTGTCGAAGGAGGTGCAGCAAGCGATCCGCGAGGCATGCCCCGGCGTCATCATCAATCACACCACCGGCGTCAGCGGCCCGAACTATCAGGGCGCGCTGGATTGCGTGCGTGAAACCGCGCCGGAAATGGCCGCCTGCAACGCCGGTTCGCTGAACTATCTGAAAGTGAAGGCCGACGGCTCCTGGGCCTGGCCGCCGCATGTGTTCGACAATCCGCCGGACAAGATCCAGAAATATCTCGACGTGATGAAGATCACAAAGACACTGCCGGAATTCGAGTGCTTCGATGTCGGCATCGTGCGCAGTGTCGCGATGTACCAGCAGAACGGGATGTATTCCGGACCGCTCGAATACAATTTCGTCATGGGTGTCGCCTCGGGCATGCCGGCCGATCCCGACCTGCTGCCGATCCTGCTCAAGCTGAAGCTGGCCGATTCCAACTGGAGCGTCACGGCCATCGGCCGCGAGGACATCTGGCCGCTGCATCAGCGCTGCGCCGAACTGGGCGGCCATCTGCGCACCGGCCTCGAAGACACGTTTTATCTCGATGACGGCACCAAGGTGACCTCGAACGGGCAGTTGATCGAAGGCATCGTCAAATGCGCGCGCAAGGCTGGCCGCGAGATCGCATCGCCCGCCGAGGCGCGGAAAATCCTCAAGCTGATGCATTGAGCCGAAGCGGGCAAAAAAGAGCCGCGGACTGAGACAGGGAGAAACGTCATGAGCGATCTGACTGCAACGGGCGGGGTGCCCGGTCCCGGACGTATCGGGCGCGTGGCTGTCGGCGACATCCTGCGCCGCGCCGCCAAACGATTTCCGGATCGCATCGCGCTGACCGACGGGGCGCGTCAGGTGACCTTCACCGAGGTCGATCACGACGCCAACCGCTTCGCCAATTATCTCCTCGCGCGCGGCCTCAAGCCCGGCGACAAGATTTCGACCATCTGCAACAACTCGGTCGAATTCGTCAAAGCCCTGTTCGGCATTCACCGCGCGGGGCTTGTCTGGGTGCCGATCAACACCATGCTCGGGCCGGGCGATATGGATTACATCCTCGGCCATGCCGAAGTCCGCTTCGCGTTGATCGACGACAACCTGCATGCACAGCCAGAGCGGCGCGCGGCGCTGGAAAAGCGCGGCGTCGATCTCATCTCGGTCGATCTCACCGGCAAGGCCAAGGAGCAGGGGCTCGAAAGTTTCAACGACTTGATCAAGGGTCATTCCGATATCGAGCCGGAAATCGCCTTCGACGACCGCGATCTGGCGATGATCATCTACACCTCGGGCACCACCTCCCGGCCCAAGGGCGCGATGCATTGCCATCTCGCGGTGGTGATGGCGGCCATGAGCAACGCCATCGAGATGCATCTCGACCGCAACGACGGCATCACCGGACAATTCCCGTTGTTCCACTGCGCGGCGCATGTCCTGCTGCTGACCTATCTCTCGGTCGGTGGGAAAATGGCGATCATGCGCGGGTTCGACCCCGTCGCCTGCATGGAAGCGATCCAGCGCGACAGGCTAACGATCTTCATCGGCCTGCCGGCGATGTATCAGGCGATCCTCGATCATCCGCGCCGCAAGGAGTTCGATCTCTCGACCCTGCGCACCTGCGTTTACACCATGGCGCCGATGCCGCGTCCGCTGCTGGAGCGGTGCATCGCCGAGTTATGCCCGACCTTCGTGCAGCCGAGCGGGCAGACCGAAATGTATCCCGCAACCACCATGTCGCAGCCGGACCGCCAACTCGCGCGCTTCGGCAACTACTGGGGTGAGTCGATGATCGTCAACGAAACCGCGATCATGGACGACGAAGGCAACCTGTTGCCGCCCGGACAGGTCGGGGAGATCGTCCATCGCGGACCCAACGTGATGATGGGCTACTACAAGGACCCCGAAGCCACGGCAGCGGCCCGGAAATTCGGCTGGCATCACACTGGCGACTTGGCGCTGATCGATGAGCACGGCGAGGTGCTGTTCATCGACCGCAAGAAGGACATGATCAAGTCCGGCGGCGAGAATGTCGCGTCGGTCAAGATCGAGGAAACGCTGCTGGCGCATCCGGACGTGCTGAGCGCGGCGGTGGTCGGCCTGCCACATCCGCAATGGGGCGAGGCTGTCTCGGCCTTCGTCAAGCTGAAGCCCAACGCGCAGGCGCACGAGACCGACATCATCGAGCATTGCCGCAAGACGCTCGGCGGTTTCCAGATCCCCAAGCTGGTACGGATTCTGGACGAAATGCCGATGACCGCCACCGGCAAGCTACGCAAGGTCGAATTGCGCCAGCAGTTCGTCGACCATTTCAACACGACATCGGCGGCCTGAGAGTCAATTATCCATGGCGGTGATCGAGAATTCCATTTCGCCCACGAGCGAAAGCTATCAGGCCAATCGCACGGGGATGCTGGCGCAGATCGCGCGGGTCAATGCCGTGGTGGGGCGGACGGTTGCGGCCTCCGAACTGTCGAAGAAACGGTTTCATGAACGCGGGCAGTTGCTGCCGCGCGAACGCATCGCGCTGCTGCTCGATGCTGGTGCGCCGTTCCTCGAACTCTCCGCGCTGGCCGGTTACTGTCTCGACACGCCGGACCCAGAGAAGAGCATTCCGGGCGGCGGCACCATTGCTGGCATCGGCTTTGTTTCCGGTGTGCGCTGCATGGTGACCGCGAGCGATTCCGGCATCGAAGCCGGATCGTTGCAGCCGATGGGCCTCGATAAACGCCTGCGCTCGCAGGAGATCGCGCTGGAAAACAAGCTGCCATCGGTACAGCTTGTGGAAAGCGCGGGCGCAAACCTGATGCGCTATCGTGTCGAGGATTTCATTCGCGGCGGCACGACATTCCGCAATCTCGCCTTGCTGTCGGCGGCGGGCCTGCCGGTTATCACCGTCACGCACGGTTCGTCCACCGCGGGCGGCGCATACCAGACAGGTTTGTCCGACTATATCGTGATGGTGCGCGGGCGTACGCGTGCGTTCCTTGCCGGGCCGCCGCTGCTGAAAGCCGCGACGGGTGAAATCGCGACCGAGGAAGAACTCGGCGGTGCGGAGATGCACACCAGCATTTCGGGCCTGGGTGACTATCTTGCCGAAGACGACCGCGAGGCGCTCGGCATCGCGCGGCAGATCGTGGCCGATCTCAACTGGGATCGCGCGCAGCCTGCGAGCGGTGAGTCGCCGCGTGCGCCGCTTTACGATGCGGAGGAACTGCTCGGCATCATGCCGATGGACCACAAGCGTCCCGTCGACATGAAGCAGATCATCGCGCGCATTCTGGATGGCTCGGAATTCCTTGAGTTCGGCGCGAACTACGGACCCGCGACGGTCTGCGGCCATGGCCGTATCGGCGGCCACGCCATCGGCATCATCACCAACAATGGCCCGCTTGACCCGAGCGGCGCCAACAAGGCGACGCATTTCATTCAGGCCTGCTGCCAGTCGCGCACGCCGATCCTCTATCTGAACAACACCACGGGTTACATGGTCGGCAAGGCCTACGAGGAAGCCGGCATGATCAAGCACGGCTCCAAGATGATCCAGGCCGTGACCAACGCCACCGTACCGCAGATCACCATCTATTGCGGCGCATCGTTCGGCGCGGGCAATTACGGCATGTGCGGGCGCGGCTTCCATCCACGCTTCTGTTTCTCGTGGCCGAATGCCAAGACGGCAGTAATGGGCGGCGAGCAGGCGGCGGAGACCATGGCCATTGTCGCGGAAGCAGGCGCTGCGCGGAAGGGCAAGCCGATGGACCCCGCGAAGCTGCAGGAGATGAAATCGCGCATCATCAATGTGTTCGACAGCCAGATGGATGTATTCGCCACCAGCGGGCGGCTGCTCGATGACGGCGTGATCGATCCGCGCGACACCCGCGCGGTGCTTCTGAACGTGCTGTCGATCTGCCGCGAGGCCGAGGCGCGCAATCCGCAAAAGGTCCAGTTCTCGGTGGCGCGGCCATGAGCGGGGTGACATTGACGCCGTTTCGCAAAATCCTGATCGCCAATCGCGGCGAGATCGCGCTGCGGGTGATGCGCACGGCCAAACGCCTCGGCTACGGGACCGTCGCCGTCTATTCGGCCGCCGATTCCAATGCGCGTCATGTGCGCGAGGCGGATCAGGCGGTGTGGATCGGTGAATCCCAGCCGTCGCAATCTTACTTAAGGATCGATGCCATCGTGGCCGCCGCGAAGGCGAGCGGTGCGGACGCCGTGCATCCCGGCTACGGATTCCTTGCGGAGAATGCCGACTTTGCAAAGGCCTGCCGCGATGCGGGGCTTGTCTTCATCGGCCCGTCGCCCGAAGCGATCCATGCCATGGGCAACAAAGCGGGCGCGAAGGACATCATGCAGAAAGCGGGCGTGCCCTGCGTGCCCGGCTATCAGGGCGAGGACCAGAGCGACGCCACGATGCTCACCGCCGCGAAGCGCATCGGCTTCCCGGTCATGATCAAGGCCGTGGCTGGCGGCGGCGGGCGAGGCATGCGCCTTGTCGCAGATGACGCCGCATTTCCGGATGCGCTGCGCGCCGCGCGTTCGGAAGCGCAGAATGCGTTCGGCGATCCAAATGTCATCCTTGAGCGCGCCATCATTCAGCCGCGCCATATCGAAATCCAGGTGTTCGGCGATCGCCACGGCAATGCGATCCATCTTGGCGAGCGCGACTGCTCGGTGCAGCGGCGGCATCAGAAACTGATCGAGGAAGCGCCGTCGCCCGCGGTGTCGCCGGAACTGCGCGAGCGCATGGGCGCGACGGCTGTGGCTGCCGTCAAGGCGATCAACTACGAGGGCGCAGGCACGCTGGAATTCCTGCTCGATAGCGCAGGCAACTACTACTTCATGGAAATGAACACCCGGCTGCAGGTCGAGCATCCGGTGACGGAGGCGATCACCGGCCTCGATCTGGTCGAACTGCAGTTGCGTGTGGCAGGCGGCGAGGCGCTGCCGTTGAAGCAGGAAGACGTCTCGTTCTCCGGTCATGCCATCGAGGTGCGGCTCTGCGCGGAAGATGCGGCACACAATTTCATGCCGCAGTCGGGAACGATGCTGCGCTGGCACGCGCCATCGGAGTTGCGCGTCGAGGATGCACTGGAATCCGGCGGCGAGATCCCGCCGTTCTACGATTCGATGATCGCCAAGGTCATCAGCCATGGCGCGACCCGCGATGAGGCACGGCGGAAGCTGATCGCCGGTCTTGACCGCATGACCGCGCTGGGCGTCACCACCACCCAGTCGTTTCTCGCGCGCTGTCTGGACCATCCGGCGTTCGCGGCGGGGCAGGCAACGACCGCTTTTATCGCCGAACACTCCGTCGATCTGCTTCCGCCGCAGTCCGGCGACGGGCTTCATGCCGCCGTCGCTGCGCTGTTGGTGCACGCCGCATCCATTGGGCCGGTTCATGTGCAGCAGGGACTGGGACTCGCGCATGGCTATCCCATCCCCCTGCGATTTGAACTGGATGGCCATGTGATCGAGCCGACGGTGCGGCGAGAGCGTGGCGACCTTTTCAAGGTTGGGATTACCGATGCTGAACACGCGCTGACGCTCGGCGCGCGTGATGGCGACGTGCTGCATTTTGCAATCAACAACGTTCTGGGTTCGGCCACCTTCGTTCGCGAGGGCGCAAACCTCTGGTTCAGATTCAGCGGCGTCACATCCCATGTGCGGGATCTGTCCCATATGGCCGTGATGAAGGCGGACGCGGCGGGATCGGACGGCAAGCTGCGCGCCTCCATGAATGGCCGCGTGGTATCGGTGCTGGCCAAGGCCGGGGATATTGTTGCGGCGGGCGCCCCGGTGATTGTGCTGGAAGCGATGAAGATGCAGCATGTCCATGCCGCGCCGGTCGCGGGCAGGCTCACCGCGCTGAACGCCGCGGAAGGCGATCAGGTCACGACCGGCTTCGTGGTGGCAGAAATCGAGGCCGCGCAGGACGCGGCTTGAGGGGTTCATTCATGTCTGACGCACCGGTTCTGCACGACAAGCGCGGCCACGCGTTCTGGATCACGATCAACCGGCCTGACAAGCGCAATGCACTGAACGCCTCGGTGATTGCCGGGATTGTCGATGGCTTCCGGCGGGCGCATGAGGACAACGATGTGCGTGTGATTGTTCTGACGGGCGCGGGCGACAAGGCGTTCTGCGCGGGGGCTGACCTGCAGCCGGGCGCGGGATTCGCGTTCGATCTGTCGCAGCCCAATCTTGCCTATGCCGACATGCTGCGCGCGGCGCAGAACGCCACCAAGC
Organism: Afipia sp.; assembly: GCA_024508675.1. Taxonomy (GTDB): domain Bacteria; phylum Pseudomonadota; class Alphaproteobacteria; order Rhizobiales; family Xanthobacteraceae; genus Afipia. The sequence goes on along the minus strand of JANINQ010000021.1, from coordinate 711,630 downwards.
CGACCATTGCCCGCATCAACGGCGTCTGCATGGCAGGTGGCATCGGTCTTCTGTGCATGACCGACATGGCGGTGGCGGCGGACAATGTCATATTCGGTCTGCCCGAAGTGAAGGTCGGCGTGTTTCCGATGCAGGTGCTGAGTCTGCTCCAGGCCATCGCACCGCCGCGCCTGGTGCGCGAATGGTGTTTTACCGGCGAGCCGTTCAGCGCATCGGAGGCGAAGGACGCTGGGCTGCTCAATCATGTGGTGCCCGCCTCAGACCTTGACGCCAAGGTCGAGTGGCTGGTGGGCCGCCTCACCGACAAGTCGCCGACCGCGATCCGCCGCGGCAAGTATGCCATGCGCGCGCTGGCCTCGATGTCGTTCGATCAGGGCATTGCTTACACAGAGTCCCAGATTGCGCTCCTTGCGATGACGCAGGATGCGAAGGAGGGGCTTGCCGCCTTTGCCGAGAAGCGCAAGCCGGTCTGGACCGGGAAGTAGTCCGATGGGCAAGGTCTGGATCGAGGCTGCGCTGAACGGACCGTGGACCCGTGCCAAGCAGCCGGGCATTCCGGTTGCCGTCGAGAATATTGTCGCGGACGGCATTGCCTGTGCTGAGGCGGGCGCGGCGATCATTCACGCCCATGCCTATGATGTGACGACCGGCCGCCAGAAGGATGACTGGGAAATCTACGCGCGCATCATCGAGGGCATCCGCGCCAAGGTGGATGTGATCGTCTATCCGACCATCCCCAGTCCGGGGCTGGGGCAGGAGCAGAACACCAATCGCTTCGGCCACACGCTGGAACTGGCGAAGCGGGGCCTGATCGAATGGGCGGTGATCGATCCCGGCTCGGTGCACATCTCGCGGTTCGACGATCTTGCCCATGGCGGCGTCTACGCGAACCCGCACGAGGACATCATGGAGGGCATGCGGATCGCCCGCGCCCACAATGTCCATCCAAGCTACGCCGTCTATGAGCCCGGGTTCACGCGGCTTGGCGCGGCACTGGCGGCGATTGCGCCGCCGTCACCGACGCCGATCTACCGCTTCATGTTCTCGGATGAATTCGCCTGGGGCTTTCCGCCGCGCGAGAAGTATCTCGATATTCATCTCGATCTTCTGGCGGAGACTGCGCGGGGTGCGCCATGGATGATCGCGGGCCTCGGCGTCGACATCACGCCGCTGATCCCGCACACGGTCGCGCGCGGCGGCCACGTCCGGGTTGGTCTGGAAGACATCATCTGGGGAAGCCTGCAGACCAACGAGGCGCTGGTCAGGGATGCTGTGAAACGCGTCCGTGATGCGGGTGGTGAACCCGCGACCACCGCGGAGGTCCGCCGCGAACTCAAGGCGATGGATGTTGAGCGAGGTCGCGCTTGATTTCGTCATTGCGAGGAGCGCAGCGACGAAGCAATCCACTCTCGTATGCCAAGATGGATTGCTTCGCTTCGCTCGCAATGACGAATTGTATCTCGGTAATCCACAATCGGGCGGATTGTTCTCTGTCTACCGTCCCTTGAACACCGGCTTGCGCTTTTCCATGAAGGCTGCACGGCCTTCCTTGTAGTCTTCGCTCTTGAAGCAGGCATCGACCATGTCTTCGCAGCGCTTCATGTCGCGCTTGAGCTCATCCTTGCAGGCCTCTCCGACAATGAACTTGATCGAGTCCACCGTCAGCGGTGCGTTGGCGGCAATGGTGGCGGCATAGTCCTTCACATAGAACTCAAGTTCGCCGTTCTCGATGACGCGGTTGACCAGCCCCATCTCGACGGCTTCCATCACATCAAACAGCCGCGCGGTGAAGAAGATTTCCTTGGTGAAGGACGGGCCGACAATGTCCATCAGCCGCTTTACGCCGGGATAGCCATAGCCGAGGCCGAGTTTCGCGGCAGGCACGGCGAAGCGCGCGTCTTCGGATGCGATACGCAAATCGCAGCAGCTCGCAATCCCCATGCCGCCGCCGACACAGAAGCCGCGGATCATCGCGATGGTCGGTTTCGGAAATTCATGGACGCTGGCATAGGCGGCTTCCACTGCGTCGTTGTATTTCCTGACGCCTTCCTCGCTCGCGCGCTCATCACCGAACTTGGAAATGTCCGCGCCCGCGACAAAGGCTTTGTCGCCTGCGCCGGTCAGCACGACGACGCGGATGCTGTCGTCCTTGGCATAAGCGTCCATCAGCCGCGTGGTGGCTTCCCACATTTCCAGCGACATGGCGTTGCGCCGCTCGGGATTGTTGAAGATCACGTAGCCGACGTTGCCGTCCTTGCGTGAGATCACCTTGTCGGTTGAAGCCATGCGCATTATCCTTAAATTCAGACGACCTTGCTCTGCTGGAGCGAGGCGATCTCCTTTTCACTGAAACCGAATTCGGTCAGCACGTCGCGTGTCTGCTCGCCGACGAGCGGCGGGCGCGCGGCCATATGGCTTGGCGTACGCGACAGTGTGAAGGGTTGGCCGACAAGCTGCTTGCCGCCGTCGGGCAAGGCTTGCGCGATACCCAGATGCTTCACCTGTGCATCATCGAACACCTGATCGATGGAATTGATCGGACCACACGGTACCCCGGCGGTATTGAGAATTTCGATCCATTCGCTGGTCGCGCGCTTCGCCATGTAAGTCCCGATGGCGGCATTGAGCGCGTCGCGGTTCTTCGAGCGCAGCGCAATGGTGGCATAGTCGGGATGCGTGAGGAGATCGGGCGCCTCGATGGCCTGCGCGAAGCGCGCCCAGATCGCGCCGCCGGTGGTCGCGATGTTGATGAAGCTGTCGCTGGTCCTGAACACGCCGGTCGGGATGCTGGTCGGGTGATTGTTGCCCGCCTGCTGCGGCACATCGCCGTCCATCAGCCAGCGTGCGGCCTGGAAATCCAGCATGAAGATTTGCGCCTGCAGCAGCGAGGTCTGCACCCACTGGCCTTCGCCGGACACGTCGCGTTCAAGCAGTGCCGTCATGATGCCGAGCGCGCAGAAGAGACCGGCGGTAAGATCGGCCACGGGAATACCTGCGCGCACCGGGCCTTGCCCCGGCAAGCCGGTGATCGACATCAGCCCACCCATGCCCTGCGCGATCTGGTCGAAGCCGGGGCGTTTGGCATAAGGCCCGTCCTGCCCGAAGCCGGAGATGCTGGCATAGACGATGCGCGGATTGATCGCGCGCATGCTCTCGTAATCGATGTCGAGCTTGGCCTTCACGTCGGGACGGAAGTTTTCGACGATGACGTCGGCCTGCGCGGCGAGACGCTTGAACACTTCGAGCCCTTTCGGGTCTTTCAGGTTCAGCGTCATCGCGCGCTTGTTGCGATGAAGGTTCTGAAAGTCCGGACCATGACGCGGACCGCCCGGCTGCTCGCTGTCGGCGAGATCGGTCGGTGCCTCGATCTTGATGACGTTCGCGCCCCAGTCCGACAACTGGCGCACGGCTGTCGGCCCGGAACGAATCCGGGTCAGATCCAGCACGGTGAAGCGCGACAGGGCGGACGAGGCGCGTGGGAACGTCATCAATCTCTCCGAAGAGATTATCCGGCGTTGCCGACAAGGCCCGCGGCGGCGATGCCGGCGAGGGCAGCGGCTTCGTCGTTGTCGGAGGTGTCGCCGCTGATGCCGATGGCGCCGAGCAGGTTGCCGTTCTTGTCATTGATCAGGACGCCGCCGGGCACAGGCACCAGCGCACCGCGCGCCATGGTGTTGATGGCGTCGACAAAGTAAGGCTGCTCGTTCGCGCGCTTGAAGATCGCGCGCGAGCCCATGCCCAGCGCCAGTGCGCCGTAAGCCTTGCCGTGGGCGACTTCGCCGCGCAGCAGGCTGGTATTGTCCTCGGCCACGAAGGTCTTCAGCGTGCCGCGCGCGTCGAGGATCGCAATCGCCATCGGCTTCAGCTTCAGCTCGCGGCACTTGGCGAGAGCGGCATCGGAAATCTTGCGGGCAACGTCGAGGGTCAGGTCGGTCATTAAATCGGTCCTTTTGGGGATAGTTCAGGAAAGTGCAGGGGCTTTCGCCGCGCCATTCTCCAAGCTTATGGCAAGGACGCGCGCGACGTGCAATGCGCCGCGGCCCGAACCATCCCTGATTTGATGGCGGCAGGAAGTGCCGTCGGCGACGATCAGCGCATCATCGGCAGCCTTGCGCACAGCGGGCAGCAGGGATGCTTCCGCCATTTGGATTGACACGTCATAGGTGTCCGCGCCGTAGCCGAAGGCCCCGGCCATGCCGCAGCAACTCGACTCGATTTTCTCGACTTTCAGCCCCGGCACCAGCCGCAGGATTTTCTCCACCGGCGCAAAAGCGCCGAACGATTTCTGATGGCAATGGCCGTGCACATGCGCGCTCTTGTCGATGGCGCCGAGCGGCAGCTTGAGCTGACCGGTTTCGGCCTCGCGCACCAGAAACTCTTCGAACAGCAACGCATGAGCGCTGACTTTCTTCGCGTCGCTGTCGGAGCGGAGCGACAGCAACTCGTCGCGCAACGTCAAGAGGCAGCTTGGCTCGAGCCCGACAATGGGCACGCCTCGCTCGGCGAACGGGATCAGCGTTTCGACCACGCGCTTCAGTTCGGCCTTCGCATTCTCGACCAACCCCGCCGAGAGAAAGGTGCGGCCGCAGCACAATGGCCGTCCGCCATCGAGCGCGCGAGGCAGGTGAACACGATAGCCGCCATCGACAAGCACGCGCAGTGCGGCATCGAGATTTTCGCGCTCATAGGCACGATTGAATGTGTCGGCGAACAGCACCACCTCGCGGCCGTTCTCCGGGCCGAAGGCGATGCCGCCCGGAGCGAACACATCGCTGCGAAATTCAGGCAGGTCGCGCTTGGCGCTGATGCCCGCAACGCTTTCAAACAGCGAGCGCAACAGCGCGCTTCGGTTGCGCAGGTTGACCAACCACGGAAACCGCGAGGCCAGCCCTGCATAATGCGGCAGGTAACCGACAAGACGGTCACGCAGCGTCAGGCCGTGCTTGGCGGCACGCGCGGCCAGCACTTCGATCTTCATCTTCGCCATATCGACGCCGGTCGGGCATTCATGGCGGCAGGCCTTGCAGGAGACGCACAGCTTCATCGTTTCCATCATGGAATCCGACGACAGCGCATCGGGGCCGAGCTGGCCGGAAATCGCGAGACGCAGTGTGTTTGCACGCCCGCGCGTCACGTCCTTCTCGTTGCGCGTGGCGCGATAGGACGGGCACATCACGCCGCCCTCAAGCTTGCGGCACGCGCCGTTGTTGTTGCACATCTCGACCGCGCCCTGAAAACCGCCCGCGGCACCGGGATAAGCCGACCAGTCCATGACCGTCTTGATGTTGTCGACCTTGTAGCCGGGCGCGTAGCGGAACAGCGAGCGATCATCCATTTTCGGCGGATGCACGATCTTTCCGGGGTTGAGCGTGTTGTCCGGATCGAACCGCTCTTTCACCTCCTCGAAGGCATGAACGATCCGCTCGCCGAACATTTGTGCATGGAATTCCGAGCGCACGAGGCCGTCGCCATGTTCGCCGGAATGCGAGCCTCTATACTCGCGCACCATGGCAAAGGCTTCCTCGGCGATGGAGCGCATCGCCTTGACGTCCTTGTCGAGCTTCAGGTTTAGAACCGGGCGGACATGCAGGCAGCCTTCGGAGGCGTGGGCATACATGGTGCCGCGCGTGCCGTGCTTTTCGAACACCTTGTTGAGCCGCTCGGTGTAGTCGGCAAGATGTGGCAGCGGAACCGCGCAATCCTCGACGAATGAAACAGGTTTGCCTTCCTGCTTCATCGACATCATGACGTTGAGGCCCGAGGTGCGGAAATCGGTGATCGCTGCCTGCATCGCGGGTTCGATCACATCGACCACGCCGCCCCATTTGCGCTTCGGCTGGTCCCATCCGAAACCGAGATCGCCCATCAACTCGCTAAGCTCTTTCAGTTTGGCGAGATTGGCGGCCTGATCGGCTTCCGCGAATTCCACCACCAGCAGCGCTTCCGGGTCGCCCTTCACCACGGCTTCGATGGTAGGGCGGAACATGGCGATGTCGCGGCCGAGCGCGATCATGGTGCTGTCGACCAGTTCGACGGCAATGGGTTTCAGCTTTACCAGATGCTGGGTGGCGTCCATCGCTTCATAGAAGCTGCCGAAGTGGCAGACACCGAAGACCTTGTTGCCGATCAGCGGCCAGAGCTTGAGTTCGACGCGCGTGGTGAACGCAAGCGTGCCTTCGGAGCCAACCAGGAGATGCGCCAGATTATTGACCGGCTGCGGCGTCAGCGCATCGAGGTTGTAGCCGCCGACGCGGCGCTGGACGTGGGGGAATTGAGTGGCAATCTCCGCCGCTTCGCGCTCGCCCAGCGCCAGCATGTCACGAAACAGATCGCGCCCCGGCTGCCGGACGTTCTGCCATGCGGTGTCGCGGGGCATCTCTCCAAAATGCAGCAGCGTGCCGTCGGCCAGCGCGGCATCCATCGAAATGGTGTTATCGCGCATGGTGCCGTATCGCAGCGAACGTCCGCCGCAGGAATTGTTGCCCGCCATGCCGCCGATGGTGGCGCGTGAGGCGGTGGAGACATCGACCGGAAACCACAGGCCATGCTTCTTCAGTTGCCGGTTGAGATCGTCGAGCACGATCCCGGGTTCGACCACGCATGTTCGCTTTTCGACATCGAGCGAAATGATCTTGTTCAGATACTTCGAGCCATCGATGACGATGCCGTTGTTGATGGTCTGGCCGCATTGCGAGGTGCCGCCGCCGCGCGGGGTGACAATGCGCCCATCGTCGCGGGCAATGGCCATGGCGCGCAGCGCGTCGTCCATGGTGCGCGGAACGACCACGCCAAATGGCTTGATTTGATAGAACGACGCGTCGGTGGCATAGCGTCCGAGATCGAACGGATTGAATAGCACGTCGCCGGACACTTCGCGCGACAGGCGCGCGGCAAGGGCGCTGTTCTGCGCGGTGGCATTTCCGGTTGCGGCTTTCTGCTGAGCCATTTGGTTCTCGGTACTTTGGGTGGCCCTAAAAACCGTCATTGCGAGCGAAGCGAAGCAATCCACTCTTGAAAGCAACAAGCTGGATTGCTTCGTCGCTTTGCTCCTCGCAATGACGTAAATACATCAGGTCGTTTCGCGCAGTGCCGACACATCCGCCGTGCGGCCGCTCGGCTCGTGCTCGCGCATATATTCGCACACCGCTTCGCATTTGCCGCGCATGTGGTCGAACATCAGTTTGCCAAGCTCCTCGCCGTTGCGGCGGCGCAGGGCGTCCACCATCGCCTCATGCTCGCGCATGGCGTCGCTGAGACGATCGCGCCGCAGCAGATTGGCCGAATAGCGCAGCCGCCGGACCATGGCGTTGGCGGTGGCGTAGCTCGAACTCAGGAACGGGTTCGCCGCGGCATCCACGATGGCCTGATGAATTTTCTGGTTGAGGCGGAAATAGTCCGCCAGTTCCTGGCGGATATAGTGACTATACATCTCAAGGTGCGTGCGCTCGATCTGCGCGATCTCCTCGTCTGAAATACGCTCGCAGGCGACGCGGCCCGCCAGCGCATCGAGACCGGCGATCAGTTCGAACAGATGGCGGATGTCCTGCTCGGAAAACTGCCGCACCCGCGCGCCGCGGTTGGGCAGCAGTTCGATCAGCCCTTCCGAGGCCAGCACCTTGAGCGCTTCGCGCAGCGGCGTGCGCGACACGTCGAAGCGTTCGCACAGTTCGCGCTCGGGAATGCGGCTGCCCGGCTCCAGATGCCCCTCGACAATGAAATCCCGGATCTGCCCGAGCAGATCGTCATGCAGGGAAGCCGGCGAGGGCTCGACCATCTCCAGGGAATTGGCGCGCAGAAGATTATTCAAAATCCAAAGCCTCCGGAGGATGTTGGCGCGCAAAAATCGCAGTTCGGCTTGTCATGCGCCGGTAAATTCAAGTGATACTGGATTTACCGGTTGTGAAGAAGGAAAATCTGAATACAATCTCGAACAAGAAAATCTTTGCACTGCACAAAAATTGCATGCAAAAAAATCCTGCCAATTCTTTCGGGGAGCGCCGATCGATGTCTAACGCCTCTGTCCGTACCGGACGGCATTTCCTGCAGATTCCCGGCCCGACCAATGTGCCCGACCGCGTGCTGCGCGCGATGGACATGCCGACTATCGATCATCGCGGGCCAGAATTCGCGCAGCTCGGTTTCGATGTCATCGAAGGCTCCAAGAAGATCTTCAAGACCAGGAACCCGGTCATCATCTATCCGTCGTCCGGCACCGGCGCGTGGGAAGCCGCCATCGTCAACACGCTGTCGCCCGGCGACAAGGTGCTGATGGTCGAGACTGGCCAGTTTGCGACGCTGTGGCGCGCATTGGCCGAGCGCATGAAGATCGAGGTCGAGTTCGTGCCCGGCGACTGGCGCCGCGGCGTCAATCCCGAAGACATCGAAGCGCGGCTGCTCAAGGACAAGCAGCACAGCTTCAAGGCCGTGATGGTGGTCCATAGCGAGACCTCGACCGGCGTTGTCAGCCGCATTCATGAGGTGCGCAAGGCCATCGACAACGCCAGGCATCCGGCGCTTCTGATGGTCGATTCCATCTCGGGCCTCGGCGCTATCGAATACGATCACGATGGCTGGGGCGTGGACGTCACGGTCTGCTGTTCGCAGAAGGGTCTGATGCTGCCGCCGGGCCTCGGTTTCAATGCGATTTCGGACAAGGCGCTGGCCGCCTCGAAGAGCAACAGTTCGATCCGCTCTTACTGGGACTGGCATGAAGTTCTCAATGCCAACAAGACAGGCTCGTGGTCCTACACACCGGCTACGAACCTTCTCTATGGCCTGAAGGAAGCGGTCGCGATGCTGCTGGAAGAGGGGCTGGATAATGTGTTCGCCCGCCACAAGCGTTATTCGGCTGCGACACGCGCTGCAGTCGCGGCCTGGGGCCTTGAGAACCTGTGCCAGGACCCGCGCGAATACTCGCCGATCCTGACTGCGGTGGTGATGCCAGAGGGGCATGACGCCGATCAGTTCCGCAAGGTCACGCTTGAGAATTTCGACATGTCGCTCGGTTCGGGGCTGGGCAAGATCAAGGGCAAGGTCTTCCGCATCGGCCACATTGGTCATTTCAACGACCTGATGCTGATGGGCACGCTGTCGGGCGTTGAAATGGCGCTCACCGTCGCCAAGGTGCCGCACAACAAGGGCGGCGTGCTGGCAGCGATGGATGTGCTCACCGGACGCGCGGGCGCGGCGCCCGCGAAGGCGGCAGTGGCGTAACGCCGCGTTGGCGGCGCTACTGTTCTGAACTCACAATCCGCAGGATAGCGGAAACACGAGCAGGGTCCGGCACAAGCCGGGCTTCACAAAAGACACACAGGGAGGACGGCATGAAGAATCTCATCAGGGCGACGAGTGTGCTTGCGCTGCTGGCGGCGACGCCGGCAATGGCATGGGAGCCGGCCAAGCCGGTGGAAATCGTGGTCGCGGCAGGCGCCGGCGGCGCATCCGACCAGATGGCGCGCATGATGCAGGCGGCCATCCAGAAGAACAACCTGATGAAGCAGCCGGTCATCGTGTCGCTGAAGGGCGGCGCGTCGGGTGCGGAAGCCCTGATGTATATGAAGGGCAGCGACGGCGATCCCAACAAGGTGCTGATCGCCTATTCGCTGATCTACATGCTGCCGCTGTCGGCGAAGATTCCGTTCAACTGGCGCGATCTCACGCCGGTCTCGGTGATCGCGATGGACCAGTTCGTGCTGTGGGACAACACCAACGGCCCGAAGACGGTGAAGGACTTCATCGCTGCCGCAAAGGCCTCAAGCTCGCCGTTCAAGATGGGCGGCACCGGCTCGAAGCGTGAGGACCACGTGCTCACCGTCTTCATGGAAAAGAAGACCGGCGCGAAGTTCTCCTATCTGCCTTACAAGTCGGGCGGCGAAGCTGCGACGCAGCTTGTCGGCAACCACACCGAATCCAACGTCAACAATCCGTCGGAAAATCTCGAAGTCTGGCGCGCCGGTCAGGTGCGCGCGCTGTGTGTGTTCGACAAGGAACGCATTTCCTACAAGACCAAGGTCACCGAGACGCAGTCGTGGAACGACATCCCGACCTGCAAGGAAGAGGGCCTCGACATGCAGTACCTGATGCTGCGCGCGATGTTCCTTCCCGGCAAGGTGACGCCGGAGCAGACCGCGTTCTACGACGATCTGTTCAAGAAAGTGACGCAGACCGCGGAATACAAGGAATATATGGAGAAGCAGGCCTTGAAGCCCGTTTATCTCAACGGCAAGGACATGCTCAAATTCCTTGAAGAGGACGATGCCCTGAACAAGTCGCTCATGACTGAAGCAGGCTTCGTCGCAAAATAGCCTCGACAATCGAGGCCTGGCGCCGTCGTCCAAGCGGCGGCGCCTTTTTTGATTTCCCTATCTCATCCGCTGACGGACTCCGGCATGGCCCAAAACTTCGCCAAAGACATTGAAATCGTCGTCGAAGATCCGACCGCGCCGGACGAGAACTCGCCGGCCGTCACCAACAATCGCACGGTCGAGCTGGTCGTCATGGCGCTGCTGTTTGCGCTGGCGGTGCTGCTGGGATGGGACAACTGGCGCACCGGCGCATCGTGGGACGATACGGGTCCGCAGGCCGGATACTTCCCGTTTTATCTCTCGATCATTCTCGGCGGCGCGGCGCTTTACGGTTTTGTCAGTGTGATGATCAAGCGCACGGAAGGTCTGGAGACTTTCGTCACCCGTGCGCAGCTCGGCCGCGTGTTGCAGGTGTTCGTGCCAACGCTGCTGTTCTGCCTCGCCATGCAGTGGCTCGGCCTTTATGTGGCGAGTTTCCTGCTGATCGCGGGCTTCATGGGCATCATCGGCAAGATCGCATGGTGGAAGTCGCTGCTCACCGCCTTCATCTTTGTCGCGATCATGTTCGTGACCTTCGACGTCGCCTTTGATGTCATCATGCCGAAGGGGCCGCTTGAAGCGGCCTTCGGACGCTAGGCCGGGGCGGGGACAGGATCATGGAAGCATTCGGCCTTCTGTTTCACGGCTTCGCGGTTCTCTTCACCTGGAAGATTCTCGCATTGATGATGGTCGGGCTGGTGCTCGGCATCTTCGTCGGCGTTCTGCCCGGTCTCGGCGGCCCCAACGGTGTCGCCATCCTGCTGCCGCTCACCTTCTCGATGGACCCGACCTCGGCCATCGTGATGCTGTCGTGCATCTACTGGGGCGCGCTGTTCGGTGGCGCGATCACCTCGATCCTGTTCAACATTCCCGGTGAAGCCTGGTCGGTCGCGACCACTTTCGACGGCTATCCGATGGCCCAGCAGGGCAAGGCGGCAGAGGCGCTCACCGCCGCGTTCACGTCGTCCTTCATCGGATCGCTGGTTGCGGTGATGCTGATTACGTTCCTCGCGCCGAGCATCGCGGGTTTCGCGCTGAAGTTCGGCCCGCCGGAGTTCTTCGCGGTCTATCTGCTCACTTTCTGCTCATTCGTCGGCCTTGGCCGCGAAGCCAAGCACAAGACGGTCATCTCCATGGCGCTCGGCCTGCTGCTGGCGGGCGTCGGCCTCGATACCGTATCAGGTCAGCTCCGCATGACCTTCGGATCGAACGATCTGCTGCGTGGTGTGAACTTCCTCGTTGCGGTGATCGGCCTGTTCGGCATCAGCGAAATCCTGCTCACCATGGAAGAACGGCTGGCGCTGCGTGGCCACGCCGCGCGCATCAGCCTGCGCACCGTGCTCGGCGTGTGGAAGGATCTGCCGCGATACTGGGCGACGCTGATCCGCTCCTCCGTGATCGGCTGCTGGCTCGGCATCACGCCGGGCGGCGCGATCGCCGCATCCTTCATGGGCTACAATCTCGCCAAGCGCTTTTCCAAGGACAAGGAGTCCTTCGGCAAGGGCCGCATTGAGGGTGTCTTCGCGCCGGAAACTGCCGCGCATGCCTCGGGCACCGCGGCCCTGCTGCCGATGCTGGCGCTCGGCATTCCGGGCTCCGGCACTGCGGCGATCCTGCTCGGCGGCCTGATGGTGTGGGGTCTCAATCCCGGTCCGCTGTTGTTCGTCGAGCACAAGGATTTCGTCTGGGGTCTGATCGCCTCGATGTATCTCGGCAATGTCGTCGGCCTCGTTCTGGTGCTGACCACCGTTCCCATTTTCGCATCGATCCTGCGCGTGCCGTTCGCGGCGATTGCGCCGATGATCGTGGTGTCCTGCGCGATCGGTGCCTACGCCATCCAGAACGCGATGTTCGACATCTGGCTGATGCTGCTGTTCGGCGTCGTCGGCTATGTGTTCAAGAAGATCGGCATTCCGCTGGCGCCGTTCACGCTGGCGCTGGTGCTCGGCAGCCGCGCGGAAGACGCGTTCCGTCTCGCCATGATCGGCTCGGGCGGCAGCGTGAAGGTGTTCTGGTCGAACGGCCTTGTCGGCACCATCACGACACTCGCGATCGTGCTGCTGTTCTGGCCGGTGATCGACAGGATCTTTGCGAGCTTCAGCGGCAGGAAGGAAAGCCCGGCGAGGGCGTAGAGCTTCTCCCTCGCCCCGCTCTTTCGGGGAGAGGGTCGGGGTGAGGGGCCAATGTGCCTGGCTGCCCGCCCCTCACCCGGAGACGTCGCTGCGCTCTGTCTCCGACCTCTCCCCGTAAACGGGGAGAGGTAAAGTCTGTATCACCCCTGCGTCGCGCCGGTGACCTTGCAGGAGCCTTCGGCTGCCTCCTGATCGATGAACGGGAATTTGGTCTTCTTGAACAGCTTGGTGGTCTTGGCCTTCACGGTCAGAGCCAGCCGTTGCTCGGTTTCGATCTTCCGTCCGCCGGTTTTGGACATGTAATCGCATTTCACGCGCACGTCCTTCACCGCGAAATCGTTGTCGTTGGTGACGGTGATGTCGGCGGTGCCGGCATTATTCGTGCCGGGCTTGCGCCACTTCTCGATGGTGACTTTCACCTTGTCGGCGGGCTCGGCCGCATTGGCGACGCCGGTGGAGAGAAAAGCCGCCGCAAGGACGGAAACGATCAATGTCTTCATGGCCGAAATCCTGACTATTTAATGCAGAGCGGCCACCGCAAAGGCGGCCTTGTCATGTGCAAATGAACGGGCAATCATTAAGCGCGGGTGTGTCGCCGCCACTATAACAATCGCGCCATTGAAGCGCCAATGACAGTTGAATGGGAGTTGAAATGAACGACATCTGGCGTCTCTCGGCTACTGAACTTGCGTCGCAGATCCGGTCCAAAAAGCTCTCGGCAAGGGAAGCCGCATCAGCCGCCATCGCGCGCCTGAATGCCGTCAACCCGGCGCTCAACGCGGTAATCGCTCATCGCCCGGAAGAGACGCTGGCGCAGGCCGACGCTGTCGATGCCGCGATTGCGAAAGGCGCCGATCCTGGGACGCTTGCGGGCGTGCCGATCACCGTCAAGGTCAATGTCGATCAGGCCGGATTCGCTACCACGAACGGGCTGACGCTGCAGCGTGACCTTGTGGCGCAGACCAACAGCCCGGTGGTGGATAACCTGCGCAAGGCGGGCGCTGTCATCGTCGGGCGTACCAATACACCAGCCTTCTCGGCCCGCTGGTTCACCACAAACCTGGTCCATGGCGACACCAGAAATCCGCGCGATCCCTCGATCACGCCCGGCGGATCGTCCGGCGGTGCGGCGGCTGCGCTGACCGCCGGCATCGGCCACATCGCCCATGGCACGGACATCGCAGGCTCGATCCGTTATCCCGCCTATGCCTGCGGCGTGCATGGCCTGAGGCCGACGCTCGGGCGTGTTCCGGCCTTCAACGCGTCATCGCCCGAGCGGCCCATCGGCCCGCAGATCACGGCGGTGTCCGGCCCGCTGGCGCGCACCGTCGGCGACGTGCGGCTGGCCTTCAAGGCCATGGCGCAGCGCGACCCGCGCGATCCCTGGTGGGTGCCTGCGCCCTTCGAAGGCCCGGCGCGGGAGAAGCGTGCGGCGATCTGCCTGCGTCCGGACGGCCTTGAGACGGTGAAGGAAGTCAGCGACGCCGTTGCCGACGCAGGCAAGCGGCTTCAGCGGGCAGGCTGGACTGTCGAGGAGATCACCGAGATACCGCCGTTTGAGGAAGCGGCGGACCTGCAGATGAAGCTCTGGCTCTCGGACGGTTACGATGCACTGCGGGATGCTGCCGAGCGCGAGGGCGATCCGGGTGCGCTCGCCATCCTGCGCGATCAGGAGAAGGTCGCGCGCTCGCTCGACCTTGCGGTGTTCTCGAAGCTGCTGACCCGCCGCGCGACGCTGGTGCGGGCGTGGGAGATGTTCTTCGAAACCTATGCCGTGATCGTGATGCCGCCGTGCGGCGAACTGCCGTTCGAATGGCAGCTCGATCTCAAGGGCGAGGCGTCATTGCATCGCGTGCTCCGGGCGCAGATGCCGCAGATCGCACTGCCGTTCATCAGCATGCCGGGGCTCACGGTGTCGACCGGTCTGGTTGGCGGCGTGCCTGTCGGCGTCCAGGTCCTCGCGGGGCGCTACAGGGAAGACCTTTGCCTTGCGGCGGGAGAGGCCATCGAGGCAGGCGGCGTGCCGCCGAGCCCGATCGATCCCGTGCTGGCCTGAAGGCGGCGCTTGGCGCTGAATACGCTTTCGGTGTCGGCGAGAAGCTGCTGGGTGCGCCGGACGACATTGCGTCCGGCCTTGAGATCGCGATTGGCGACGTAAAGCAGCCGTTGTCCTTCGACGACGAGTTCGCGGGCGTGCCTCAACTGCTCCTCGAACGAAACAACTGGCGGGACAGTTGCTGTCTCCGGCTTGGCCGTCGTCATGGTCGGCTCCGAATCTGTGTGTTCAGGTTTGCCTTGGTTACGTCTGCCCTGTGTTCGTCAACGCCGATGTTAGCCAATCGTTCGCCGTGAGTCCCGCCAGCCGGCGAAAATTTCCACCGCAGGCTGATTCGTCAGCCAATGCCTTGGCCGCGCGGGAGAATCCGCCGCTGAACCGGATCGGGATTAACGCCGTCCAAGGGAGGAGGCGTTGCTTGCGGGAGCGGGCGCGGCAATCCTATGCTTCCGGTAGGCGGATCGGGGTAAGCATGAGTCAGGTAAAAACGGCTGATCGGAGCGCGGCGTCTGATGCGCCCGCTGCAGGCGCACCATCCGGGAAGGTCGGCGTCTATCTCGCGCTGCTGCAACTGTTCTTCACGCTGGGCTGGACGATTTATGTCGTCTACCTGCCGCAGCTTGCCGCCAAGGTGGGGCTGCCGCCGGGTGCCGTGATTGTCATCCTTCTGGTCGATCAGGCGATCTTCACCATCACCGATACGCTGATGGGCATCGCCGCCGACCGCATGACGCCGATTGCCGGGCGGCTCAGCCGCTTTGTCATCTGGCTGACGGTGGTGTCCTGCGCCGCTTTCCTTGCGTTGCCGTTTGTCGCCGATCTCGGACCGAATGCGAAGGTGGTGCTGATTGCGCTGACGCTGACATGGGTGGTCACGTCATCGGCGCTACGCGCGCCGCCACTGGCTTTGCTCGGCAAGTTCGCGGCGAAACCGTCGATCCCGATGCTCTCGTGCCTGACAATGCTGGGTTACGGCATCGCGGGCGCGGTCTCGCCTTATCTCGGCGTGGTGTTGCGCAATCACGATCCGCGCATCCCGTTCGTGATCTCGACGGTCGTTTTACTTGTGACGGCGCTGACCATGTCGTGGATCGAGCGGCAGTTGCGCGAAGGCAGATTGTCTATGCCGGAAAGCAGGCCGGTCGCGATTCCGAAATCATGGAGCGCGCTGGCGGTGATTTTCATTGCCGCCGTGCTTGTTCTGGCGCTTGGCTATCAACTGCATTTCAGCGTCAACAGCGCGCCGCTGTTCCTGCGTTTCGCCAAGCAACCGGACCTGCAATGGCTGATGCCGGTCTACTGGATCGGCTTCAACATCGCGATGTTTCCGGCGAGCTTCATCACGCGGCGCCTCGGCGGCTTGCTGGTGATCGGCTGCGCGGGACTGCTCGGGGCCGGTGCGGTGTTCGGCATGGAGAACGCGACCGGACTGAACACCATGATCGCGATGCAGTTTCTTGCCGGTGCCGCGTGGGGCTGCATCCTGATGAGCGCGGTCGCCGCTGCCATCGCGGTCAGCGGCGGCGCGGAGGGCAAGGTGCTGGGCCTGATGTTTTCCGCGCTGGCGCTGGCGACCTTCGCACGCATCGCTGCGGTGGCGGGCGGCCTCAATCGCAATTCGGCGTATGAAGCCCTGCTGCAATGGACGCCGATCCTGTGCTGGGCGCTGGCCGGTGCGGCACTGTTGGTGATCGCGGTGACGCGCCTGCGCAAATGGCGTGAGGGCGCGAATCCCGCCGATGCGCCGGTCTAATGCAATTATTCCAGCGGGTTCGCGGTTTTTATTGGCAGACCCTCGCCAACCTTTGACTTGGCAAAGACCGATTGGCGTCGCAGAACGATAGTCATGCGACTGCGCCTCGTTCTTCAAACGCTCTGTCTTCTGTGGCTGCTGCCGGTCACGGTGCATGCCGCCGCTCCGATGGAGCGCGGCACGGCCATCACCGATCCCGCCATTTTGCAGCGGCTCGATGAAACGGGCTTGAGTCTCGGCAAGCTGCTGGGAGCGGAGGCAACCGCCACCAGCGCAGAGATATTCACGCTGCCGTCCATGGTGCCGCTTCAGGAAGCGGCCGATCGCGATTTCAACGCTTACGTTCTCAGCCGCCATGACGACCTCGACAAACTGTTTCTGTTCGACCGCGATGCACTGAATGCGCCGGGAACGCGGTTCGACCTCGCAGGGATCGTCAACCGGATGGACCGCGCGTTTGTCTCGCCCGAGACATGCGGTGAAATCCGCCTGATCTATCGGCCGATCGCCAATCATGGTTCGACGAACAGGGACATTCCGCCGGTGCGTCTGCCGATGACGCTCAATCTCGTCATGAAAGCGAAGCCTGCGAGCGCGAACCTTACATGCGCCGAACTGGCGCGGCGCTGGCTTGCGCTGGCCGATCAGTCGCCTGCATCCGGACAGACGGAGATGCTCACGGCAAAGGGCGGTGCGCTGGAATGGATCACCCGCGATGCCGTCGACCGGATCGAGATCAATGTGCAGGTCGCGCGCGCTTCAAGCGACGCGAACGATTTCGAGGGCAGGGCGGACTACCTGATGAAGGTATTCCGCTTCGATGGGCTGAATTTCGTGGAATCTCCGATGGAGAACCAGATCGATGCGACGCGGATTCGCGCCGACGAAAAGCTCCTTGCGGATTTCAAGATGTGGCTGCTCGATCCGGCGCGGATCGTGGAGCTTGATCGCGGGGCCATCGTGCTGCCGGAGCGCTTTCTTGCATCGAGCGTCGTCAATGTGACGCCCGCGCAGGACAATCCGGACGACAAGGCCCGCGCGCTGTTCTCCGAAGACGAGATCGTTGCGGCACTGGAAAAAGCATCAGCGAATGCGCCGCTGGAGAATCTGCAATCTCCGGCAGGCGTCGCGCGCCGTCTCGATGACATGACCTGCAGTGGCTGCCATCAAACCCGCGCGGTCGGCGGTTTTCATTTCCCCGGTAAAGAACGTCCCGAATGGGCGGTGGGTGCGGTGGTCGCGGCAGCGTCGCCACACTTCTTTGGCGATCAGGAGCGTCGCCGCGATATTCTCGGCGCCTTCCGCGAGAGCCGCACGCCGGATTTCTCGCGCGCATTTTCTGCAAGGCCACAGGAACGGCGCGCAACAGAGCTTGCCGGAACAACCTATCTGAACGGCTGGGGCGCGACATGCGCTGTCGTGGGCGAGAATGCCGTGCCCGACACGAGTTTCGCGTCATGGACCTGCGCGGAAGGGCTGACGTGTCAGGCCGCGACCGGCGCGAAGGACGCGCGGGTTGGATTCTGTTTTCCGAAGGAGAAGTGAAAAGACGGGCGGCCTCTTTCACCTCTCCCCGTTTACGGGGAGAGGTCGGATTGCGGAGCAATCCGGGTGAGGGGCTGTACCTACAGATAAGCGCATGCCCCTCACCCCGACCCTCTCCCCGCAAGCGGGGAGAGGGGGAGTTACGCCACGATCCCCGCCGCGCGCATCTTGGCGATCTCCGCATCGTTGAAGCCTGCGGACTTCAGCACTTCATCGCTGTGCTGTCCGACATTCGGGGCCATGCGTGGCTGCACCTTCTTCGCGCCCTCGATGAAGATCGGCGTGTTGATGGTGCGCAGCTCGCTGTCCACGAATGGCACCACGGCTTCGGTCACGCGCATCTGCTCGTCGTCCGGAATGTCCTGCGGAATGCCGACAACGCCGAAAATGAGTCCGTTGCCGTCCAGCGTCTTGCGCCAGTGCGACAGCGGCTTGCTTGCAAACACCTTGTCGAGGATCGCGATCAGCTCCGGCGCATGCTTGTGGCGCGCGGGCTTGGTTTCGAAGCGCGGATCGGCGAGCAGGTCCTCGCGCTCGATCACCTTGGCGAACACCGGGAACTGCTTCTCTTCATTCAGCAGCGAGAGAATGATCCAGCGGTCGTCGGCGCACTTGTAGTGGCAGGTGACGGCGTTCAGCGCCTGCTGGCGCGGCGGCCGCTTCTGGAAGGTCGCGCCGCAGAGCGCGGCCTGCGCGTAGATGCCGTTGGACCAGATGCCGTTGACCATCAGATTGGACATCACCTGCGTGCCCTTGCCGGTCTTCTCGCGCTGATAGAGCGCGGTGACGATGCCGGCGAACAGCGACATCGCGCAGGGATGGTCGCCCATGCCGGGCATCGAGCGGGCCGGGGTGGTCTCGTCGGTTTCGCGCACGAGGTCCATCAGGCCGGAGCGCGCCCACCAGGCGTTGCTGTCAAAGCCCGGCTTGTCGGCTTCCGCGCCGGTCTCGCCATAGCCGGTGAACGACGCGTAGATCAGGCGGCTGTTGAGCGGCGCGAGATCCTTGTAGGTGACGCCGAGCTTCTTGCGTACCGGCGGCGGGAAGTTGGTGATGAACACGTCGCATTCGGCGGCGAGCTTGCGCAGCACGGCCTGGCCTTCGGGCTTGGATAGATCGAGCGCGAGGCTCTTCTTGTTGCGGCCTTCCAGCATCCACGCATAGTTGTGGGGGCTGATGGGATAGCCCGGCAGATGGGGCAGGTTACGGACCGGATCGCCCGCGCCCGGCGGTTCGATCTTGATGACGTCGGCCCCGAAGTCGGACAGCGCGGTGGCGGAGGATGGTGCCGCGATGAAACTCGCGCAGTCGATGACCTTCAGACCTTCGAAAATTCCCATTTCGGCGTATTCCCTGTGTTTCTGTCAGGGCCGCCGGTGGGGTGGGCGGCCTGTTAGTCGTTTTTGCGTTCGTCGGAGATCGCCTTGCCGTCATTGGGCAAGGACCCCGGGCTGACGAAAGTGACATTGCCGGACAGCTTTGTCACGGCGCGCAGGGTCGATGCAACCGCATCCCGCAATGCGTCAGCGGGGGTTGCGGTTTCCGCCGAAAGCGTCATCGCGTCGGTTTCCCTGTCGCGGGTCACGATCAAGCGCAGGCGGCCGAGTTCGGGGTGCCGCTTGCCGATTTCGGCGATCTGCTCGGGGCGCACGAACATGCCTTTGACCTTGGTGGTCTGATCGGCGCGGCCCATCCAGCCCTTGATCCGCATGCTGGTCCGGCCGCAGGGGCTCGGTCCGCTCAGGACGGCGCTGAGGTCGCCGAGCGCCAGGCGAACAACCGGATGGTGCGGATCGAGGGTGGTGACGACGATCTCGCCGACATCGCCCTCGGTCACCGGATCGCCGGTGCCGGGACGGACGATTTCAACGATGATGTTCTCGTTGACCACGAGGCCTTCGCGGGCCCGCGTCTCGTAGGCGATGATGCCGAGATCGGCGGTGCCGAAGTTCTGATAGGCGTCGATGCCGCGCGCCTTCATTTCCTCCTGCAGGGATTTCGGAAACGCAGCGCCGGACACCACCGCGCGCTTGATCGAGGAGGCGTCGCGCCCGGTCTTGTCCGCCGCGTCGAGCAGGATCTTGAGAAAATCCGGCGTGCCGGAATAGCCATTGGGCCGATAGGCCTCGATCAGCTCGAACTGCTGTTCGGTGTTGCCGGGGCCTGCCGGGATCACGGCGCAGCCGAGCGCGCGGGCGGAGGTGTCGAAGATGAAGCCGCCGGGCGTCAGATGATAGCTGAAGGTGTTGAGCACGATGTCGCCGGGGCGAAAGCCTGCGGCGAAGATCGCGCGCGCGCCGCGCCACGGATCGTCACACGCGGTCTCGGGTTCGAAGATCGGTCCGGGCGAGGTGAACAGGCGGCCGAACGATCCTGCGGATGACGCCACGAAGCCGCCGAACGGGGGCTCGGCCTTGTTCAGCGCCGGCAGGTCGGACTTGCGCAGCACCGGCAGCTTCGCCAGCGCATCGCGGCTGGTGATGGATGTCAGGTCGATGCCCTTGAAACGTTCCGCATAGGCCGGCGCTTTCGCCGCGGCAGCCAGCACGCCGGGAAGGCGGGCAAACAGATCGGCCTCGCGCTCGGAGGGCGAACGTGTTTCGAGGGCATCGTAGTGACTGGTCATCGGTAGTCGTGTCCTGCTCTGGTCACCTCTCCCCGCCCGCGGGGAGAGGTCGGATTGCGTAGCAATCCGGGTGAGGGGCGCTGGAGAACTGATCAAACCGCGAAGGCCGATTGATCTTTTGCCCCTCACCCCAACCCTCTCCCCGCGAGAGCGGGGCGAGGGATTCTTACAGCCAGCGCTTGCGGCGCTTGAAGCTCTTCAGGTTCTTGAAACTCTTGCGCTGGTCGCCTGCGCCGCCGAGATAGAATTCCTTGACGTCTTCGTTGTTGCGCAGCTCATCGGCAGTGCCGTCGAGCACGACCTTGCCCTGTTCCATGATGTAGCCATGGCTCGCCACGGAGAGCGCCGCGCGCGCGTTCTGCTCCACCAGAAGGATGGTGACGCCGAGGTCGCGGTTGATCTGCTTGATGATGGAAAACACTTCCTTCACCAGCAGCGGCGACAGGCCCATCGACGGTTCGTCCATCAGGATCATCTTGGGGCGCGCCATCATCGCGCGGCCGATCGCCAGCATCTGCTGCTCGCCGCCGGAGAGATAGCCGGCAAGGCCGGTGCGTTCCTTGAGGCGCGGGAAGTAGTTGTAGACCATCTCGACGTCGCTGTTGATCTGATTGTCGCTGCGCGTGAACGCGCCGAGCCGCAGATTTTCCAGCGAGGTCATGTCCGAGATGATGCGGCGGCCTTCCATGACCTGAAAGATTCCCCGGCGCACGATCTTGTCGGGATCGATGCCGTCGATGCGCTCGCCGTCGAACATGATTTCGCCGCGCGTGACTTCGCCGTCCTCGGTCTTGAGCAGGCCGGAGATCGCTTTCAGCGTGGTCGACTTGCCCGCGCCGTTGGCGCCCAGCAGCGCGACGATCGCGCCCTTCGGCACATCGAGGCTGAGGCCGCGCAGCACGAGGATGACGTTGTCGTAAACGACCTCGATGTTCTTCACGGCAAGAAGCGGCGCCGTGGTTGCGGCGGTAGCGGGCTTTGCGGTGGTCGCGGTTTCGGTTTGCACGTCGGTCGTCCTGGTTTTTCTGAACCTCTCCCCGTTTACGGGGAGAGGTCGAAGCCTGAGCGTAGCGAAGGGTTCGGGTGAGGGGCGATGCTTCGAGCCGAAGTCTTGCCTCTCACCCCAACCCTCTCCCCGCGAAGCGGGGAGAGGGAGCAGGTTTTACCAGCCGAGCCATTCCGCCTTGCGCGGCAGATCGACGGTCTTCACCTTCTCGAGCTTGATCGCGCCGTTCTTGACGAGATCAGCAACGGCAGCGTCCGTCGCGCCCGACACCTTCATGCGATAGATGTCGACCTTCATGGTCGGGCGATGGTCCTTGTCGGTCCAGGTCGACGGATTGCAGACGCCGTCCATGCCGGCCGGCACCCAATCCTTCTTCTGGTAGAAGCCCTTCTTGACGTTCTCGCCGGTCGCGCCGCCGTTCTTGGCGGCCCACTCGACGGCTTCCTTCATGTAGAGCGCCGTGCAGACACCCGCGACGTAATGCACCGGACGATAGGCCGTACCGGCAGCATCGGACATCTTGGAGATCTCCTGCATGGTCTTCATGCCGGGAGCGTTGCCACCCCATGCAACAGCCGTGCGCAGCGGGAACACCACGCCATCGGCGGCAGCACCCGCAGCCTTCGCGGCGTTCTCGTCCATGCCCCAGACGTTGCCCATGAACTGGACATCGGCGCCGGCCGCCTTGCAGGCGTTCAGCACGGAGATGTTGGAGCCGGCGGTGTTGCCGAGATAGGCGTAGTTCGCACCGGAGCTCTTCAGCGTCAGGCACTGCGCGCTGTAGTCGCCCGGCGTGAGGGCGAACACGATGGCCGGCAGAACCTCGAAGCCGAGTTCGGCGGCAATCGCTTCACCGGCGGCCTTCGGCGCGTTCGGATAAGGATGGTTCGCGCCCATGTGGACATACTTCGGCTTGCCGGACTTGCCCTTGGATTTCCAGTCTTCCGCCGCCCAGGTCAGCATGCCGCGAAGGGCATCCGAGTAGCTCGGGCCGTAGAAGAAGTTGTAAGGCGCAGCTTCCGTCTTGCCGCCGGCGCCGGTCGGGTCCGACAGGGCCGCCGAGTACGAGCCGGAAATGTCCGGGATCTTGTCTTCAGCGACGAACTTCTTCAGCGCTTCGGTATCGGCGGTGCCCCAGCCGAGAATTGCGGACACCTTCTCGCCGCCCGACCACTTCTTGTATTGTGCGATGGCGCGCGGCACCTGATAGCCATAGTCGACGGTGTCGACATTGACCTTGGCGCCGTTGATGCCGCCGTTCTTGTTCACATAGGCGAACGCGTCGGCGACGCCCTGGCCAAACGGCGTTCCGACGTCGGACGTTGCGCCCGAATAGTCGGCGAGGTGGCCGAGTGAAATCGCCGTCTGCGCCATTGCCGACGTTGCGCCGAACGTCACGGCAAGGGCAGCGGTGCCGAGAAGTGCTTTCATCTTCATTGTTGTCATCCTCCGGTTTCCTCTCGAGGTCTTTTGTGTCGAGCCCGTTCCGACCTCAATGCGAGAACGGGTAGAGTTTCCAGTAAGCCTTGATTTGCCGCCAGCGATGCGCGAGCCCGTCAGGCTCCCACATCAGAAAGATAATGATGACCATGCCGATCGCGATTTCGCGCAGCCATGCGATGTTGTTCTTCAGGCCCAGCACATGATCGATTGTGCTGCCCGAGAGCGCGGCGCTGACCCATTCCATCGATTCCGGCAGCAGCACCATGAAGGCGGTGCCCATCAGCGTGCCCATGATCGAGCCGACGCCGCCGATGATGATCATGGCAAGGAAGATGATCGATCGGTCGATGCCGAAGCCTTCGTTGGAGACCACCTGGTTATAGTGGGCGTAGAGAGCGCCGCCGACGCCTGCGAAGAATGCGGCGAGGCCGAATGACAGCGTGCGATACTTGGTGAGGTTGATGCCCATGATCTCGGCGGAGAGATAATGGTCGCGCACCGCCACCAGCGCGCGGCCGTCGCGGGTGCGCATCAGGTTGGTCACCAGCAGGAAGCAGACGATCACATAGGCCAGCACGACATAGAAATACTGCCGGTCACCGCGCACCACCTTGCCGAAGATCGAGAACGGCTCGGCGATGGCGGGCGCGCTGCCGCCGGTGAACCATTCGGCGCGGTTGAAGAAGTCGATCAGGATGAACTGCGCCGCCAGCGTTGCGATGGCCAGATAAAGGCCTTTCAGGCGTGCGGCGGGCAGGCCGAAGATCAGACCGACCAGTGCGGTCACAACGCCCGCGAGCGGAATGGCGAAGAACACCGGCACATGCAGCTTGCTCGATACATAGGCCGAGGTGAACGCGCCGAAGCCGAAGAACGCGGCGTGGCCGATCGAGATCTGGCCGGTGAAGCCGACCACGATGTTGAGGCCGAGCGCGGCGATGCCGAAGATGCCGATCTGGATCAGCAGGCTCAGCATGTATTCGTTCAGCACGTATGGCGCAAAGCAGACCAGGACGATGCCGAGGATCAGCATGTTGCGGCTGGTCTTGGTCGGGAAGATCGTCGTGTCCGCAGCGTAGGTGCTGCGATAGTCGCCCGCGGGGAGGAGGTTTTGGCCGGCCATGGTCAGATCCGCTCGATGTCTTTGGTGCCGAACAGGCCGTAAGGCTTGATCATGAGAATGAAGATCAGGGCGTAGAACGGCGCGATCTCGAACAGGTTGCCCCAGTGCAGGTATTCGCTGTCGACGAAGTGCGCGACGTTCTCAAGCAGGCCGATGATGATGCCGCCGAGCACCGCACCGCCGACGCTGTCGAGGCCGCCGAGAATGGTCGCCGGGAACACCTTGATGCCGTAGGCGGCAAGGCCCGACGACACGCCGTTCACGACCGCGACCACGATGCCCGCGACCGCCGAAACCGTCGCCGAGATCGCCCAGGCCATCGCGAACACGTTCTTCACCGAGATGCCGAGCGACTGCGCGACCTGCTGGTTGAACGCGGTCGCGCGCATGGCGAGGCCGTACTTAGAGACTCGGAAGAACCAGGCCATGCCGGCCATCATCGCCACCGAAACCGCGAGGCTGAGAATGTAGACCGTCTGCACCTGCAGGCCGAAGACGTTGACCAGCTTGGTGTGGAAGATCTGCGGGAACGGCTGCAGGTTGACGCCGAAGATCCACTTCATCAGCGCCTGCAACACGGTGGAGAGGCCGATGGTCACCATGATGACAGAGATGATCGGCTCGCCGATCATCGGGCGCAGAATCACGATCTGGATCGCGATACCGAGAATGAACATGAAGACCAGCGTGATCGGCATGCCGAGCCAGAACGGCACCTGGAATTTGGTCAGCAGCGCCCAGCAGATCCACGCGCCGACCAGCAGCAGTTCGCCCTGCGCGAAATTGACCACCTGCGTCGCCTTGTAGATCAGCACGAAGGACATGGCGACGACGCCATAAAGCGTGCCGACCACGAGGCCGTTGATAAGAAGCTGAATCAGGAGCTGGGTATTCACTCGGCCGCCTCCGCCGTCTTGTGGGACGTTCCGAGGTCGATGACCGGCAGGGTGCAGCGGATGCGCTGCGTGGTGCCGTCCTGGAAACGGATCACGGTGTCGATGTCGATGTCCGGCTTGCCGCCGTAGATCGCATCAATAATGTCGGCATACTTTTCGTTGATGACGGTGCGGCGGACCTTGCGGGTGCGGGTCAGTTCGCCGTCGTCCGCGTCCAGTTCCTTGTAGAGCAGCAGGAACTTGGAGATGCGCTGCGATGGCGGCAGCGTCGCGTTGACCGCTTCGACTTCCTTGCGCAGCAGGTCGTAGGTTTCCGGGCGCGAGGACAGGTCGGTGTAGGTCGTGAACGAAATCCGGTTCTTTTCCGCCCATTTCGAGACGATGGAGAAGCGGATGCAGATGATCGCCGCGAGATAGTCGCGCCCGTCGCCCAGAACCACGGCTTCCGCGACGTAAGGCGAGAACTTCAGCTTGTTCTCGATATATTGCGGCGAGAAGCGTTCGCCGCGTGCGGTCTGCGCCAGGTCCTTGATGCGGTCGATGACGACGAGCTGGTTGGCCTTGTTGAAATAACCGGCGTCGCCCGAATGCATCCAGCCGCCGCGCAGATCGACAGCGGTGGCGGCCTCGTTCTTGTAATAGCCCGAGAACATGTTGGGGTGACGCACCACGATCTCGCCGACGCCGTTGACGTCGGGGTCCACGATCTGGATCTCGACGGACTCGCCCATCGGCACGCCAGTGGTGTCCGGATCGACCGCATCGGCCGGATGCAGCGTGAAAGCGCCGAGCGTTTCGGTCTGGCCGTAAAGCGTGCGCAGCGGCACGCCCATGGCGCGGAAGAATTTGAACGTATCAGGGCCGAGCGCCGCTCCGCCGGTGGCGGCGGAGCGAAGCCGCGTGAAGCCGAGGCGGTCGCGCAGCGCGCGGAACACCAGCGTTTCCGCGACCATGGATTTCCTGCCGGCTTCGAGCGCCGAGAGGCCGGCCTTCATGCCGGTTTCATAAAGGCTCTGCTTCAGTGCGGAGGCGTCCATCACCCGCGCGCGGACGTCAGCGGCGATCGCTTCCCAGATGCGCGGCGCGAACAGCACGAAGGTCGGCGCGATTTCGCGGAAGTCGTTCATCATCGTGTCGGACTGCTCGACGAAGTTGACCTTCATCCGCGAGAGCAGGCCTTTGCCGAGCGCGTAAACCTGCTCCATGATCCAGGGCAGCGGCAGCACCGACACGTATTCGTCTTGCGGACCCTTCGGATCGAACGAGAGATACGTCGCGCAGTGGCGTAGCACCGCGCCTGCCGTCAGCATGGCGAGCTTCGGATTCGAAGTGGTGCCGGATGTGGTGCAGAGAATGGCGACGTCTTCGGTTTTGGTCGCGTCGACCATCTGGTCGTAAAGCTGCGGCTCGCGGTCTGCGCGGTCGCGGCCCATCTTCGCAAGGGTGTCGGCTTCGATCAGCCGCGGATCGTCATATTTGCGCATACCGCGCGGGTCGGAATAGACGATGTGCTTGAGGTGCGGCGCGCGGTCGCCGAGTTCGAGCAGCTTGTCGACCTGTTCTTCATCCTCGGCGAACACGATCTTGGTTTCGCCATAGGTGAGGAGATAAAGCACTTCTTCCGGCAGGGACTCGCGATACATGCCGAGCGACATGCCGCCGATGGCATGGGCCGCGACTTCCGCCGCCACCCAGTCCGGCCGGTTGTCGCCGATAATGCCGATGACGTCGCCGCGCTTGATGCCGAGTTCAGCCATTCCGAGCGTGAAGTCGCGGACGCGGCTGTGGTAGTCATTCCACGTAAAGACGCGCCACAGACCGAAATCCTTTTCGCGCAGCGCGATTTCGTTGCCGTGCTCCTTCGCATTGAGCCGGAGCATTTTCGGATAGGTGTCGGCCTGTGCGACGCGGCCTGCATAGTCCATCATGCCGAGGCCTCCGCGACAGGAATGGTGTCATCGAGCGCGTCGAGGACTTCGTCCTCCTCGCCGAGATAGGCCTTCTTCACATGCGGATCGTCCAGCACGTCGGCGGGCAGGCCCTCGGCGATCTTGCGTCCGAAATCCAGCACGGTGACGCGGTGGGAAATATCCATCACCACGCCCATGTCGTGCTCGATCATGATCACCGTCATCCCGTATTCTTCGTTGAGATCGACGATGTAGCGCGCCATGTCTTCCTTCTCCTCGAAGTTCATGCCGGCCATCGGCTCGTCGAGGAGGATCAGTTTCGGTTCCAGCGCCATGGCGCGGGCGAGTTCAACGCGCTTGCGCAGGCCGTAGGAGAGGGTGCCGGCGGTCGCCTTGCGCACCGACTGAAGGTCGAGGAAGTCGATGATCTCTTCCACCTTGCGTCGGTGTTCGAGTTCCTCGCGGCGCGCGCCGGTCAGCCAGTAGAGCGAGCCGGTGACGAAATTGTTTTTCAGGAGGTGGTGCCGGCCGACCATGATGTTGTCGAGCACGGTCATGTGGTGGAACAGCGCGAGATTCTGGAACGTGCGGCCGATGCCGAGCGCCGCGCGCGCATTCGGCTTGAGGCCGGTGATGTCGCGGTCCTGATAGAAAAGCTGTCCTTCGGTCGGGGTATAACGGCCGGAGACGCAATTCACGATCGAGGTCTTGCCGGCGCCGTTGGGGCCGATGATCGAGAACAGTTCGCCTTCCTTGACGCCGAAGCTCACATCAGTCAGCGCGCGCACGCCGCCGAACCGTAGCGAGACCCCCCGCACCTCCAATGCGTAAGCCACTCAAATCCTCCCAGATACGGCGCTTCGCGCGCTCTTTATCTATGGTTCTTCACCACGGCCCCGATCCTATACCGGCGGGACCCGGCAAGCCATTCTACTATTGATGCTTTGCGCCGCAGGAGCGCATTTGCCGTTGCGTCCTTACGGGAATTCGCGACACATAAATGTCTTGTGCCTGACAATTCGTTGGGCAATTTCAGTGCGCGCGCGGTATACCAATAACCATTGTACCGCGCCGCAGCATTGCAGGCGCCAAGGGCTGTCGAGACGGCATGATTACTGCGGATTATCTCAAGCGGATTGCGGTCTGGTCACATGGCCTGAGCGAGCGGGAGGCCGAAGTTGCCCGCGCCGGAATCGTCGAAAAATCGTTCAGTGCAAACGAATTCATCTGCATGCGCGGCGATCATTTCGAATACTGGATGGGCGTGGTGGCGGGGCTGGTCCGGATCGGCACCGGCTCGCGCGACGGCAAGGCGGTGAGCTTCACCGGCATGACCAACGGTGCGTGGTTCGGCGAGGGCACCGTCCTCAAGAACGAGGCGAGACGTTATGACGCGGTGGCGCTGCGCGACACGCGCCTCGCGCTGATGGACCGGGCCACGTTCTTCTGGCTGTTCGAGAACAGCGTCGCGTTCAACCGCTTTCTGGTTGGTTTGCTGAACGAACGGCTCGGCCAGTTCATGGGTCTGGTCGAATACGGCCGGATGCTGGATGCAAAGGCCCGGCTCGCGCGCTCGATTGCCTCGCTGTTCAATCCGATCCTGTATCCGGACCACACACGGCATCTGGAGATCACGCAGGAGGAACTCGGCGCCATTTCCGGCATCTCCCGGCAGAACGCCAACCAGTGCCTCAAGACGCTGGAGAAGGAAGGCCTGCTGCGGCTGGAATACGGCGGCGTCACCGTGGTCGATCTCGACCGGCTGCGGGGATACGGGGAGTAGGAGGAGCCCTCATCCTGAGGAGCGCGCCTTTGCGCGCGTCTCGAAGGATGAGGAGCAATGAATCCTCATGGTTCGAGACGGCGCTGAAGACGCGCCTCCTCACCATGAGGATTCGGTGATTTCTAATGGGTCCCGGCCTTCGCCAGGACGACATATGCGCCTACACCTCCAGCCATTCCTTGCGGACGGTCTGGTTGGCCTTGAGATCGGCGGGGGTGCCTTCGAACACGATGCGGCCGTGACCCATCACATAGAGCCGATGCGAGATGCGCATCGCGATCGAGAGCTTCTGCTCGACCAGAAGGATCGCGACGCCGCGCTTGGCGATTTCTGCGATCAGGTCGCCGACCTGCTGCACGATCAGCGGCGCGAGACCTTCGGTCGGTTCGTCGATCATGATCAACTCGGGATCGCCCATCAGCGTGCGGCAGATGGTCAGCATCTGCTTCTCGCCGCCGGATAGCACGCCCGCTGCGGTGTCGGCGCGGGCTTTCAGGTTCGGGAACATGTCGAGCATGTCCTCGAGCTTCCACTTGCCCGGCTTGCGGGTGTCCTTGATGCCGAGCAGCAGGTTCTGCCGCACGGTCAGGCCGGGGAAGATGTCGCGGTGCTCGGGCACGTAGCCGAGGCCGAGATGCGCGATCTTGTAGCTCGGCAGCCCGGCGATGTTCTGGCCCTTGAACGTGACTGTGCCGTGAGGCGGCACCTCGCCCATGATCGCCTTCACGGTGGTCGAGCGGCCGACACCGTTGCGGCCGAGCAGGCTGACGACCTCGCCGGCGGCGATGCTCATATCGACGCCCTGAAGGATGTGACTTTTGCCGTAATAGGCGTGCAGATCCCGAACTTCCAACATCAGGCAGCTTCCTCGCCCAGATAGGCTTCCTTGACCTTCGCGCTGTTGCGGATTTCCTCCGGCGTGCCGGAGGCGATGACATGGCCGTAGACCAGCACCGAGATGCGGTCGGCGAGGCCGAACACCACGCTCATGTCATGCTCGACAATCAGCAGCGTCTTGCCGACGGTAAGGCGGCGGATCAGCTCCACAGCGCGCTCGGTCTCGGCGTGGCTCATGCCCGCGGTCGGCTCGTCCAGCAGAATGACGTCCGCGCCGCCGGCGGTGGTGATGCCGATTTCCAGCGCGCGCTGTTCGGCATAGGTCAGAAGACCCGCCGGAATATCACGCCGCGAGGTGAGGCCGATGTCTTCGAGAATCTGCGCGGTACGCTCGCGCACCTCCGGCAGGTTATCGACGCTCTTCCAGAACGCGTATTTGTGTCCGGTCGCCCACAGCACGGCGCAGCGCAGGTTTTCCCACACCGTCATGTTGGCGAACACGTTGGTGACCTGGAACGAGCGCGACAGGCCGCGCCGGTTGATCTGGTAAGGCGGGAGGCCGTCGATGCGCTCGCCGCGCATCAGCACTTCGCCGCTGGTCGGCGCCATGTAGCCGCTGATCAGGTTGAAGGTGGTGGACTTTCCGGCGCCGTTCGGGCCGATCAGCGCATGGCGCTCGCCCTGCGCGACCTGCAGGTTGAGGTCGCGGATCACCTTGGTGATGCCGAAACTCTTCTGGACGTCGCGGATGTCGATGGCGTTGGGCTTTGTCATACGGCCATCTCCTTCGCGCGCGCCGCGGTCAGCGCCTCATCCCAGGCCACGGCGATCCGCTTCCATGTCATCCGCGCGACCATGAAGCCGCCGACGATCAGGATCACCGATGCGGCCCATGTCACGGGGCTTGCGGCGTTGAACGGAATGCCGAACGCCTTGATGTTCGGATCTTCCATGGAGTTCATGGTGTAGTGCACGATGGACTCGATGCCGAGCATCAGTCCGAGCAGCAGCGCCAGCGTGGGGACAAGCGCCACCAGATAGGATGGGATCACCCGTCCCAGCATGCCGCTGCGCACCAGCGGACGATGCATCATCAAAAGGCCGGTGATGCCGCCGGGCGCGAACACCACCACCGCAATGAAGATCAGGCCGAAGTAGAGCTGCCACACCGTCGTGAGGTCGCTGAGGCCGAGCGACAGAATGGTGACGAAGATCGCGCCGACGACAGGCCCGATGAAGAAACCGATGCCGCCGATATAGGCCGCGAACAGCACTGTTCCGGACTGCACCGCGCCGAGATAGGCCGAGTTCGCGATCTCGAAGTTGATGGCGGCCAGCGCGCCTGCGATGCCGGCGAAGAAGCCGGAGAAGCAGAACGCGATGTAACGCACCACATGCGGATCGTAGCCGACGAACTGCACGCGTTCCGGATTGTCGCGGACCGCGTTGCACATGCGCCCGAGTGGCGTGCGCGTCAGGGCGTACATCGCGATCATGCAGATCAGCGTCCAGGCCGCGACCAGATAATAGATCTGGATCTGCGGGCCGAAATTCCAGTCGAAGAATTTCAGCAGCTTGGTGCGGTTGGCGGAGATGCCGGCTTCGCCGCCGAAGAAGGTCCGCAGGATCAGCGCGGAGGAGGCGACGAGTTCGGCGACGCCGAGCGAGATCATCGCGAAGGCGGTGCCGGAACGCTGGGTCGAGACCCAGCCGAGCAGGATGGCGAAGGCGAGGCCGGTCAGGCCGCCGATCAGCGGCACGAACGGCAGCGGGATCGGCCACTTGTTGCCGCCGATGATGTTGATGGCATGGATGACCAGGAAGCCGCCGATGCCGTAATAGACTGCGTGGCCGAACGACAGCATGCCGGTTTGGCCGAGCAGGATGTTGTAGGACAGCGCGAAGATGATCGAGATGCCGATCAGGCTGAACGTGGTCAGGGCGCCGCCCGAACCGAAGACCTTCGGCAGCACCAGCAGGAAGATCGCGGTGGCAATCCAGAGACCGTAGAACTTCAGTTTTTCGGCAGCGGTCGGCGGCGGAGGCGCGGCGCGGTTGGTGATCTCGCTCATGTTTCACGCGTCCCCAAAAGACCCATCGGACGGAACGCCAGGATCAGCACCAGCAGCAAATAGGGCATGATCGGCGCGATCTGTGCGACGGTAACATTCCAGATATCGGCAACCCAGGTCGAGGACCAGGCGGGGCTGAGCGGTCCGAACACTTCCGCGAGCGAGCCGTTCATCGACACGGCGAAGGTCTGCACGAAGCCGATCAGCAGCGAGGCGATGAACGCGCCGGGCAGCGAGCCGAGGCCGCCGACCACCACCACCACGAACAGGATCGGGCCGAGAAGCCCGGCCATGTTCGACTGGGTGACCAGCGCCGGTCCCGCGATCACGCCCGCGACCGCGGCGAGCGCGGTGCCGACGCCGAACACCATCATGAAGATGCGCCCGACATTGTGGCCGAGATGGCCGACCATGTGCGGATGGGTGAGGGCGGCCTGGACGATCATGCCGACGCGGGTTTTCTTGAGTGCGACCAGCAGCGCCACGAAGATCGCCACCGAGACCGCCAGCATGAAAATCTTGTAGGCGGGATAGTTGGTCGAGAACACCGTGAAGGCCGGGAAGTCCAGCGACGGCGGCACGCGGAAATCCACCGGGCTCTTGCCCCAGATGATCTGCACGACTTCCTCGATCGCGAACGCCAGCCCGAAGGTGAACAGCAGTTCGGCGACATGGCCATTGCGATGGACGCGGCGCAGGCCGTAGCGCTCGACCGCGGCGCCGATGAGGCCCGCGAGAATCGGCGCGATCAGCAGAGCGGGCCAGAACCCGAACCAGCGGCTGATCTGAAATCCGAAAAATGCGCCGAGCATATAGAAGCTCGCATGCGCGAAGTTCAGCACGCCGAGCATGCTGAAGATGACCGTCAGGCCGCTGGCCATCAGGAACAGCAGCATCCCGAACAGGATGCTGTTCAACGTGGATATGACAATGAGCTCGAGCACGACCCCAGCACTCCCCCCGGATACGTGAAGGTCTCGCTCACCCCGGCGGAACCGGGGTGAGCGCAATTAGCAGGTGAAGGATTTTGCCTTGCCTCTTACGGGCGGGTCATCTTGCAGGTGGTCGGCAGGACGGTCTTGTCGGTGTCGATCTTGGCCGCCACCTTCCAGCCCCAGCCGGTCTTTTCTTCGTCGAACGGCTCCTTGTTCTTCAGTTCGCCGAACTGCGCGACGTACATCGGCTGGAAGAACTGGTGGTCGTCCTTGCGCATGAAGCCCTTGCCGCCGTTGAAAACCTCGAACTCGAGGCCTTCGAGCGCCGCGGCAACCTTCACAGGCTCAAGTGACTTGGCCTTCTCGGCAGCCAGCGCGAGCATGCGCATTTCGTTGGCCGCGCGCGGATACCAGAAGGTCTGGCCGTTATATTTCGCGCGGAAAGCCTTCTCGAGGTCCATCGACTCCTTGTGGTCGAGGTTGGCAACGCCTTCGACGATGGTGAAGACCTGATCGTTCAGGTTGCCCTGCTTGATCGCGGTCGGGCCACCGGCGCCGCCTGCGTAGTAGGTGTACCAGCCCACCTTGAGACCGGCGTCAGCGGCCGCCTTCAGCAGCAGCGCGAAGTCCTGTCCCCAGTTGCCGGTGATGACGGTATCCGCGCCGGATGCCTTGATCTTGGCGATGTAGGGCGCGAAGTCGGTGATCTTCAGCAGCGGGTGCTTTTCGTCGCCGACGATCTCGATGTCAGGACGCTTTTCCTTCAGCATCGCGCGGGCGGTGGTGCGCACGGATTCGCCGAACGAGTAGTCCTGGTTGATCAGGTAGAGCTTCTTGATGGAGGGAACGCCCTTCATGTAGTTGGTGAGCGCTTCCATCTTGATGTCGGAGTTCGCGTCCCAGCGGAAATGCGGGAAGCTGCACTTCTCGTTGGTCAGGATCGGATCGACCGCGGCGTAGTTGAAGTAGAGCACTTCCTTGCCGGGGTTGCGTTCGTTGTATTTGCTGACGAAGTCGGCGAGCGCGCCTGCCACCGACGAGCCGTTGCCCTGGGTGATGAAGCGGACGCCGGAGTCGATCGCCTTCTGCGCCTGGATCAGCGATTCCTGCGGATTGGTCTTGTTATCGAGCGGAACGATTTCGACCTTCTTGCCGAGGATGCCGCCCTTGGCGTTCAGCTCTTCGGCCAGGAACTGGAAGGTCTTGAGGCCGACTTCGCCGACGCTGGCGCCGCCGCCGGACAGCGGGTCGATGTAACCGATTTTCACGGTATCCTGCGCCATCGCCGCACCGCCCATCATGGGAAGCGCGAACGCCGCGGCCATCATCAATTTACGCATATTGATCTCCCTTAAGATCTCTTTTGTGATCGGCCTGTTCTTGTCATGAATGGTCAGGATTTTCGATCCTGTACCCCACGGGCCGTTTCATGGGCCGGATTGTGGTCCAACGGTCCGCGGGCCGCAAGCCCGGTCTTGAGGCCTTAAGAGGAATGCTTAACTGGCCGGGCCAAACCCGCGTGGATTCGGTTTTTCTTGCCTTGGCGTGCCATAACCCGCATATGCCGGTATTGCACGATTGGCTTTTCCTGCTATCGGCATTTCTGCCAGTTTGTCGCATGGGGGGTGCGAACAACGAACCTGCAGGTGCGATTGGACCGCCTGCTGAAAAAATAATCTACCCAAACTGAAGACTGCATGTGATCGCCATGGCTTCCTTACCGTTTGAACTGAAGGGCAAGCGTGTGTTTGTCGCCGGCCACCGCGGAATGGTGGGCAGCGCCATCGTCCGCCGTCTTGCCCGCGAGAATGTCGAGGTCCTGACCGCGCCGAGGAGCGAGCTGGATCTGCTCGATCAGGCTGCGGTCACCCGGTGGTTCTCCGCCAATCGCCCGCAGGTCGTGTTTCATGCCGCCGCCAAGGTCGGCGGCATTGTCGCCAACAACACGCTGCGCGCCGAATTCATCTATGAGAACCTGCTGATCGCGACCAACGTGATCCATGCCGCGCATGTGCATGGCGTCGAAAAGCTGCTGTTTCTCGGCTCTTCCTGCATTTATCCGAAGCTGGCGCCGCAGCCGCTGCGCGAGGATTCGCTGCTCACCGATACGCTGGAGCCGACCAATGAGCCTTACGCGATCGCCAAGATCGCGGGCGTCAAGATGGCGGAAGCCTACCGCGACCAGTATGGCAGCGACTTCATCAGCATCATGCCGACCAATCTTTATGGCCCCGGCGACAACTATCACCCCGAATACAGCCATGTGGTCGCGGCGCTGATCCGCCGCTTCCATGAGGCGAAGGAAAGCGGCGCGCGCGAGGTTGTGGTGTGGGGAACGGGCACACCACGGCGCGAATTTCTTTATGTCGACGACATGGCCGACGCGTCCGTCCATCTGATGAAAAATTATTCCGAGGGCGGCCTGATCAACGTCGGCACCGGAGAAGATATTTCCATCGCGGACTTCGCCCGGGTGGTGGCAAAGACCGTGGGCTATACCGGCGAGATTACGTTCGACACCTCGAAGCCGGACGGCACGCCGCGCAAACTGCTGGATGTCGGCAAGCTTGCGAATTTCGGCTGGCGGGCATCGACCTCCCTTGAGGACGGCATGGCGCGCGCCTATCAGGCGTTCCTCACAGAGCGTTCGCCGTCGTAACCGGCCGAGGCCGTTTCGGGAACGAACCGGTCCGGCAAAGCTTGACGGCAGGCGATGAGCGATCCGTTCAACCTTCAGCGGTTTGTCGATGCGCAGGAGCCGGTCTATCCGCGGGTTGTCGCGGAGCTGCGCGCGGGCCGCAAGCAGAGCCACTGGATGTGGTTCATCTTCCCCCAGATCGAAGGCCTTGGTTTCAGTGCGATGGCCCAGAAATATGCCATCGTTTTACGCGCAGAGGCGGAGGCTTATCTTGCCCATCCTGTTCTCGGAAAGCGGCTGCGCGAATGCGCGCAGCTTGTGAATGCCGCGAGCGGTACCAACATCGCTGCGATCATGGGATCGCCGGACGATATGAAGCTGAGATCGTCCATGACGCTGTTTGCGCGGACGAGCGATGACAACGCCGCGTTCCGTGCGGTCCTCGACAAATATTACGGCGGCGACGAAGACCCGGCGACGATTGCGCGGCTTTAGGCGAAGGCTGTGCTCGACCTATTGCCGCCTCGGCGCCTGTGCATTGGCCGCTCGCGGATTGCGGTAGCATTCCGCATAGACGGCGGCGATCGAGGTCTTGCACTCCTGATAGGATGCAAACAGGCAGTCGCCGGGACGCGCGCGATCGCCCTTGGTCCGGATGCAGAAGGCCTTGTTCTCCGTCGCACCGGCCAAGGGCGCGGTCGCTCCGACAGGAGGGTCGGCGCGGCTAATGGCTGGTGCCGCAAGGCAGGCTGCGGTGACGGCGAGAATGAAGACGGTCTTCATGGTTTCCTCCCTGGGTCCGGAGGATTAAACCGGGCGCGCCGATTTGGGTTCCGGCAGGCGGGATGGAACGGGATATGAAACACACAGCCGTGACTTCAACTTTGATTGAAATGGTCGCCACATCGGTTTTGACCGTGCCGGCAAAAGGCGAGAGTTTCATCGACATCACGCGCGAGGTCGCGCGCTTCCTGCGCGAGGCGGGCGGCAGCAACGGCAGCATCAATCTCTTTATCCGCCACACCTCCGCATCGCTGACCGTTCAGGAAAATGCCGATCCTGACGTGCTTGCGGATCTGCTGACGTCGCTACGGCGTCTTGCACCCGACGACGGCGGCTGGCGTCACACCGTCGAGGGACCGGATGACATGCCGGCGCATATCAAGACCATGCTGACCTCGGTCAGTCTGCAAATGCCAGTGATCGACGGCGCGCTCGCGCTCGGCACCTGGCAGGCGATCTATCTGATCGAACACCGCACGCGGCCGCATAGCCGCGAGGTGGTGATGCAGTTCATGGGGAGTTGAGCGGGCCCCATCCGTCATTGCGAGGAGCGTGAGCGACGAAGCAATCCATCTTTATCAACGGTGGATTGCTTCGCTTCGCTCGCAATGACGCATCGGAGGCCGATGAAACCGATATTCCACACAGCGTTGTCCCGGCGAAAGCCGGGACCACAACCACTGAATGAAGTGTTCAACGGCGGGTTTGCGAATTCGTCATTTCAATTGCAACGACAGGGAGTATGGGTCCCGGCTTTCGCCGGGACGACAAAACTCCTAACTCGCCGCGCTTGCGGTCTTCCCGCCGCTCTTCTTTGCCTTCGGCTTAGGCAACGTCGCTTCGGTGCCGATCACCTCATTGCGCTCAAGTTCGGCGATCTCTGTATCGCTCAATCCCAAAACCTCGCGCAGCACCTCGTGATTGTGCTGCCCCAGCGTCGGCGCGAGGTCGGTGATCGCATAGGGCAGTTCGCTGTCGCCTTCGCGATAGGCCACCGATGGCAACAGATGCGGACCCATGAACGGCCGGTCGCTCGGCTGCCAGTGACCCGTCTTGAGCAGATGCGGATCGTTGGCGAGATCCTGAGGCAGCTTGGCGATGCCCGCGGGCACACCAGCTTTCTGCAACGTCACCATCGCAATGTCGGGGCGCACATCGGCGAGCCAGTGACGGATCGCGACCTCGATCGAGTCTTCATGTTCGCGCCGCCCTTCGGCGGTCGCGAGCGACGGATCGTTCGCCAGATCGTCCCGCCGCATCACGCCGCAGAGTGCCTTCCACTCATCATCGTTACGCACCGACAGGGTCAGCCACTGATCGATCCCGAGTGTGGGGAAACATCCGTTCGGGACATATTGCAGATGGCGGTTGCCGATGCGCGGGCTGGTTGCGCCAGTCGCAGACTGTTCGAGAATCGACGGCGCGACCATCGGCAGCATGCATTCGACCTGGCTGAGATCGATATGCTGGCCTTGTCCGGTGTTGCGTTGCTCCATGAAGCCGAGCAATAGCGCGGCAGCACCGTTGAGCCCGCCGATCGGATCACCGATGGCTGCGTGCTGCATCACTGGCGGATCATCCGGGCCGCCGGTCACCGATGGCAAACCCGATGCCTGTTCCAGCGTCGAGCCATAGGCACGCACGCCGCTCCATTTCCCGGTCATGCCGAACGCGGGCATGGTCACCACGATCAGGCGCGGATTGATCTTGAGAATGTCTTCGACGCCGAGGCCGAGGCGGGGCATCACGTCGGCGGCGTAATTGTCGATCACCGCATCGGCGTCCTTCATCAATCGCTTCAGCAGCGACAGGCCTGCCTCGGTGGTGAGGTCGAGCGTGATGCCGCGCTTGTTGCGGTTGTTCATCTGGAACCAGTAGGTCTTCTCGTAGGTCCGCTCCTCATGATAGGGCGGGCGTGTGTCGGTGCCGCGGAACCAGTCGGGATACTGGCACGACTCCACTTTAATGATGTCTGCGCCGAGGTCGCCCATCTGGCGTGTCGCGGTCGGTCCCGCCCAGCCCATGGTCAGATCGATGACGCGCAAACCTTTCAGCGGCAGCGCATCCTGCGGTGTCGCCGCACGCGTCGCCTTGCGCTTGTGTGCGGAGAGAGCCGCCTTGTCGTCCGCACCGGGGAGCGGCGCGCGCCCGTTCGGCTTGGGCCGCGAGCGGGTCAGATATTGCGGCAGCACCGGACCCTCGAACGACGCCGAGCCGATTTCGACTTTGCCGAATGCGCCGCGCTCGCGATGCACGTCCTGCTCCAGCAGTTCCTTCATGTCGGGCACGACAGCGAGCGGCAGGCGCAACTCGATGCCCATTTCGAACCACTCCAGCGCGGTCTTCTTCAACAGCGCCGGTGTGATGATCGCCTTCAGTTCGTCCGCATGATTGAAGCGGCCGATGGTCGCCGAATATTTCGGATCGGCGCCCAATTCAGGCATGTCCAGCATCTTGCAGAAGGCCACCCATTGCGCTGGCGTCACCACGGTGACGCCGAGCCAGCCATGCTTGGTCTGGAAGTTGCCGCTCGGATAGCCGCGCCCGAAGCGGTTGATACCGGGACGGGGGCGCGTGAAGCCGGACTCAAGGGCAAGTCCGGTGTCGAACTCGCTGATGTGCAGCATCGCTTCCAGATTGTTGACGGCGAAGCGGCGCGCGCCATGTTCGTATCCATAAAGACCGGCAAGACTCGGAATGAACGCGGTCAGCCCGCCGACCACGCCGATCTGGCCGTCGCGCGGCAGCACGGGCGGGCCTTCAATTGGACCAACGAGTTTCACAAGGCCCGCGAGGCTGCGGCACACGGAATCGGTGGCGAGATAGTTGCGATAGGGGCCATGTTCGCCGAACCACGAGATCGCGGTGATCGCGAGGCCGGGATCGGCCTTGCGCAGGCGATCATGCGAAATCTGCGACGTCTTGATTGCGTCGGGATGCCGGGCGTCGAGCAACAGGTCTGCGGTGGCGAGCAGGTCGAGAATGCGGCTCGCGCCGTCCGCCGTTTCCGGATCGGCGACAATGCTTGTCTTGTTCG
This sequence comes from Afipia sp., assembly GCA_024508675.1. Taxonomy (GTDB): domain Bacteria; phylum Pseudomonadota; class Alphaproteobacteria; order Rhizobiales; family Xanthobacteraceae; genus Afipia. The sequence goes on along the minus strand of JANINQ010000021.1, from coordinate 672,712 downwards.
TGTTCAGCCAGGCGAAGGTGATGCTCTCGCGCTGTCCGCTGCCGGCATCGGCTAGCGGCGGAATGCGCCGTCCGGGATCGCCGCCCTGCGGTTCGATCTTGATGACCTCCGCGCCGAAATCCGCAAACAGCTTGCCGCAATAGCCGAGCGTATCGCCCGATCCGAGTTCAACGATGCGCAGGCTGGAGAGAGGAAGAGATGGCATTTGATCCCTGTCTTTTATTGGCTTTGTTTTTTGCAGGGTGCCTGATCTGGTCCCATCGTGCAATCGTCACCGCGTCGTCCCCGCGAAAGCGGGGACCCATACTCCCTGAATGTTGTTGCAATAGCGAATAGTCACCAAGCGCGGTGGTTATGGGTCCCCGCTTTCGCGGGGACGACATCGAATGGGTGGTGGCTTCATGCGTGAAAGCCCGCCTCAAACCTTCGCCATCCGCGGCGGCGTCTTGTTTAGTTCAACCGCCATCGCACTGATCAGCGGCTTCATGAAGAAAGACTCATTCGCCGGATAAATATCCGTGCGCAGGCCGAACGCTTTCAATTCATCCGACACGACAGGCCCGACCGACGCAATGGGCGTCTGCGCCAGCCCGTCGCGCAACTTGTCTTCGCAGTTGTGTGCGCGCGCGACATCGACCAGCCGCCGCACCTGACCGGAACTCGTAAGCGCGATGGCATCGACGCGCCGCTGCGCCATTTCCTCGATGGCGGAAACGATGTTGGTGTCCGCCGCTTCGCCGTCATAGATATAAGGCAGCACGGTCTCGACGCTCGCGCCCTGCGATGTGATCGCGCCGATCAGCTTGCTGTGGTCCTTGTCGGGATAAAGCTGCAGGCCGACGCGATGGCCGCTCAACTCCTGCTGCGCCAGCATCGCTGCGACGCCTTCCGAGGTCGGCGTTTCGGTCTGCACGTTTGCTTCGAGGCCGATCTCGCGCAGCGCGCGCACCGGCTTCGGCCCGCGCGCATATCGCTTCGCCTTGCCGATAGCGGCGATCAGGTCCTGATCCGCGCTGATGCGGCGCGCGACGGTCATGATCCGCCGCAGCCCTTCGCCGGTCATCAGCACCAGATCGTCGAACGGCTTTGCGATGAACAGTCTGATCCAGGCCTCGACGGGGGCGGGGTCCGGCGCATCGCGGATGGTGAACATCGGACACTGCAGCACGCTGGCGCCCTGTTCCTGCAGCAGCCGCGAAAACTGCGCTTCCTCGCGCGTTTCCAGAATCAGGATGCGGTAGCCTTCGAGTCTGCCAGCCATTTGAACCCGTTTGCAGCAAATATGATGGGCGCAGCCTATTGCTGTCATGACCCCTATGCCAGCCTGTTTTGCACGCGGGATTGGCGAAATTGTTGCGCGGGTGTTAGAGGAGGGCTCCGCTCGCCTTCCGCTGTTCCCAACCGAAAAATCCCCCATGTCCGCACAGCAATTCGTTCTAACCCTGTCCTGCCCTGATCGCCCCGGCATCGTGTCGGCGGTGTCCACCTTCCTGTTTGCCAATGGGCAGAACATTCTCGATGCGCAGCAATACAGCGACATCGAGACGGGCCGTTTCTTCATGCGGGTGAGCTTCGATTCCCAGGGGGCTCAGGCGGACCTTGCCACGCTGCAGTCCGGTTTCGGGGTGATGGCAAAGCCGTTCGACATGGTCTGGCAGTTGCGTGACCGCGCGGTCCAGCAGCGCGTGGCGCTGATGGTGTCGAAGTTCGATCACTGCCTTGCCGACATTCTCTATCGCTGGAGGCGCGGCGAATTGCCGATGACGCCGACCGCGATCATCTCCAATCATCCGCTGGAAACCTATGCTGGGCTCGATTTCGCAGGCATTCCGTTTCACCATCTGCCGGTGACGCGCGCCACCAAGGACGAGCAGGAAGCGAAAGTCTGGAAAATCATTCAGGAGACCTCGACCGATCTGGTGGTGCTGGCGCGCTACATGCAGGTGCTGTCGGAGGATCTGGCGGGCAAACTGTCAGGCCGCTGTATCAACATCCATCACTCGTTCCTGCCCGGCTTCAAGGGCGCCAAGCCCTACCATCAGGCGCATGAGCGCGGGGTCAAGCTGATCGGCGCGACAGCGCATTACGTCACCAGCGATCTCGACGAAGGCCCGATCATCGAGCAGGACATCGAGCGCATCAGCCATCGCGACTCGCCGGAGGATCTGGTGCGCAAGGGCGCGGATATCGAACGCCGCGTGCTGGCCCGCGCAATCCGCTATCACCTCGCAGACCGCGTGATCCTGAACGGCCGCAAGACCGTGGTGTTCACGGACTGATGCTCGTCAATGGAGCGCCGCTTGCTGCTCCATGGCCGCGATGAGCCGGTCGAAGCCGCTGCCGGTTCCGGAGGCGCGCATTTCTATTCCTGCATCGGTATCCAGCACGGCGGCCTGCTCGGTGAATGTCATGCGGGTCTGCGCGCCGTCCGCGGCGAACGCGACGGTCGCGAGCGACACCGAGAGCCGCCGCTCGCCAAGAGTCATCTCGTAGCCGTAGACGATACGCTCGCCCGGCACGATGTCGAAATAGTGCGCGCGGAATTCGCGAGTCTCGCCCTCCAGCGTGCGCCAGCGCATCACTTCCGATCCGCCGATGCGGAAATCGAAGCTGTCTTCCAGCACCGTCCAGTCCGGATGACATGACGTCCACCGGCGCTTGAGATCGTGCTCCGACCAGAAGCGGAAGGCGTGCGGCGGGCGCCCCGGCAGCATGCGCTCGACAACGAAGGTGGCGTGATCCACGGATTCGTTCTTCATCGGTTATCCTCGGGAAGTTCGATCATCGCCTGCGCCAGCCGGTCGAAGGCCTGGCTGATCGCGGCTTCGCGCTGCTTCACCCATTTCCCGATCGAGGCGAGCGCCTGCGGCTTGATGGTGTAGGTACGGATGCGCCCGGCCTTTCTGGACACCACAAGGCCGCCGTCCTCCAGCACCTTAAGATGTTTCACCGCAGAGGGCAGCGCCATCTGCATCGGGTCCGCGAGTTGTTTCACCGAGGCCGGGCCGCGGCTCAGCCGCTCCACCATGCTCCGGCGAGACGGATCGGCGAGAGCGTTGAACATGAGGTCGAGGTTCTGCGAAGCAGGCACGCGGTTCTCCCGTTGTGTCAGAGCGCAAGATAGCGCGCGGGCATGGCGTCCCGGTAGGGAAACATATGGAAGAACGGCTTCGCCTCGCGCAGCGTTCGCGCAACGGAAGGCCGCGCCAGAAGCCGGTCGAGATAATCGCCAAGCGCGGTCTGGTCCTCATGGAACGGATGCACGATGGACGCGAAGAACAGCGCAGGCAGCGCCGCGCAGTCCGCTATGGTGAAGTTTTCTCCGGCGGCCCATGGATGCGCGGACATCTGCCGTTCGATCATGCCGTAAGCCGTGTCGAGCGCCGCATGCGCGTCCGCAACGCCGTGCGGATCGTTGCGGCCTTCGGGTCGGAGGCGGTCGGTCACGATCTTCTGCATCGGCGTGCTGACATGGAGATCGAAGAATCTGTCCCATAGCCGTGTCCGCAACAACACTTCCGGATCGTGCGGCAGCAGCGGAACCGGGCCGGGATACGTCTGCTGCAGATATTCGATGATGATGCTGGTTTCAGGCACGATGCGCCCGGTGGCATCGTCATGCAGCACCGGAATCTTGCCGACCGGCCAGCGCTCCAGCAGCGCGGAGGCCGAGGTGGTATCGCTGAAATCCACTGTCTGCGAATGAAACGCCGTGCCGTTCTCGTAAAGCGCGATCAGCACCTTGTGGCAGAACGACGCCAGCGGATGGATGTAGAGCGTCAGGGCCATGCCTCGCCTCTAAAATGGTTTCCGATTGTGGAAACTATTCTAGAGGCGGCGATGGCCGGATGGCAATAGATAGTTTCCTTAATCGGAAACTTTTGATCCGGGCGCCGTCAGGCCGTCAGATGTTTTTCAATGTCCTTGATCGGATGTCCGGTCAGGTCCTTGTCGATCTCGGCCATGATGCGGCTTTTCGTATCGGCGCCGAAGGACTGGCGCAGGTCTGCGAGCGCGCGCGGCGGGGCCACGATCACGAAGCCGGGAATCTCCCGGTCGCGCGCCAGCGCCTCGAGGGCATCGGCGATGGTGCGGGCAAACCGCTGTTCGCCGATCTCGTGCCAGTCGGTCTGTTCGACCGCGCTGCGGCTGCTCCCGAAACTCTGAAAGCTGCGCCCTGGCTGGCCGGAGCCCTGTTCGCGGGTGGGCGGATTGTCGTTGGTCAAAATCCGTTCGGTTTTGAGGCGAATGGCGGCACCTCCGCCCTCGTTGCGCAGGAAAAGGGCTTTGCGGCCATCGCCGACGATGACATAGGCATTGTGCGGAATAAGGAATGATTCAGCTTTGCTCATGCATGGTCTCCGGGTGTGCTGGGAACAAGCCGTTCCATCGGGTTTTCGTTCCTGCCGCAGGTCCGCGGTATCATCGGATTGGATGCGATGCGTCACAGCCGTCCGGTCCTGCTGACGGGGTTGTGGCTGTGAGCGCGGCAGGATCGCAGAACGCCTGATCCGGAGAAGATGATGCAAAGGTCGAAGCCGCCGTTTCGCGCGGATCATGTCGGCAGCCTGTTGCGGCCGAAGCGGGTCAGGGAAGCGCGGGCGCGTTTCGCAAAAGGTGAAATTCCAGCCGCCGAATTGCAGCGCATCGAGTCGCTCGAGATCGGCACTGTCGTCCAGAAGCAGAAGCAGAATGGCCTGCGGCTTGCGACCGACGGCGAATTCCGCCGCGCGTGGTGGCACTTCGATTTCCTGAAAGAGCTTGGCGGCTGCGAGATTCACAAGACGGAAGGCGCTGTTGTCGCGGGCCGCGTCACCAGCGGCGAGAGCATTCACGTCAGCGGCAAGCTGGATTTTCCGGCCGACCATCCGATGCTCACGCATTTCAAGTTGCTCAAGGACCGCTGCGATCTCGCCCACGTGATGCCGAAGATGACGATCCCGTCGCCGTCGATGCTGCATTATCGCGGCGGCCGGGACGCCGTCTCGAAGGATGCCTATCCCGACATCGATACGTTCTTCGTCGATCTGGCGATGACGTATCGCAAGGCGGTGAAGGCGTTCTACGACGCGGGCTGCCGCTACCTGCAGTTCGATGACACGTCATGGGGCTATTTCTGTTCCGAGGATCAGCGGGCGAAGCTGCGCGCGCGCGGCGAAGACCCGGAAACGCTTCCCGGTGTCTATGCGCGCGTCATCAACTACGCGATTGCCGAGCGCCCCGCCGATATGACCATCACCACGCATGTTTGCCGCGGCAACTTCCGCTCCAACTGGATCGCGTCGGGCGGGTATGAGCCGGTGGCCGAACTGCTGCTCGGGGGTGTCAACTACGACGGCTATTTCCTCGAATACGATTCCGACCGCGCCGGAGGCTTCGAGCCGCTGCGCTTCCTGCCGACCGGCAACAAGATCGTGGTGCTCGGTCTTGTCACATCGAAAGCGGGCGCGCTGGAGAAAAAGGACGACATCAAGCGGCGCATCGACGAGGCCGCGCGCCTCGTGCCGCTGAATCAGCTTGCGCTGTCGCCGCAATGCGGCTTCGCCTCGACGGAGGAAGGCAACATCCTCACCGAGGATGAGCAATGGGCCAAGCTGCGTCTGGTGGTCGATGTCGCCAATGATGTGTGGGGCAGGTAGTTCGCACGATTCAATGCCCGCTCAGCACCAGCGTCTTGACCGGCAGCAGCAGCGCCTGAATCCGCAACAACATCGCATGGACGATGCCAGTGGCGTCGACCGCATGCAGCCAGATGCGCTTGCCCGTGCCGGTGTCCTTCGCGGCGATCACATCGTGGTTGCTGGTATAGGCATTGGCGATGCAACTGCTGCCGGGTGTCACGCCTTCAAGGCCGCCCTTGTAGATCGGCTCCATGAACACGAGGATCGTTCCGGGCTGCCGGACCTGCTGCGTGTCCACCAGTTGCTCGCCGCCGCGGAATTGTCCGGCGGCGATGTAGTCCTGCACGCTGGTGACCACCATGGGTATCACGGTCCACGGCTTTGAAATGCAGGTGGCCTCGGCCACCATGCCCACTTTCATCACCTGTGCCTCGATCTGACCGAAGCCTGCGGAGAGCGCGCGCTGTCCTGCGCCTTCGGGGATCAGGACGCCGGCGGAGCGGATCATCGGATTGACGACATCGCCGGGCCGCAGGAAGAACTGCTCGACGCGTCCGTTCACGCCGGCGCGAATGCTGGTCTTGTCCAGATCGACTTGCGCTTCGGCCAAAGCCGCTTCCGCGCTCGCCTTCTCGGCGGGAAGCAGCGAGGTGAGGCGGATCACCGCGGACTGCTTCGATGCGGTGACGGCATCGAGCGTGCCCTGGCGGCCTGTAAGAATGACTTCGAGCTTCTCGATGTCGCGCTGAGGGACGATGCCGGGATTGCGCTTCTGCAAGTCGCGTTTGACGTCGAGTTCGTCGGAGGCTTGCTGCAGCGAACTTTTCGCTTCCTGAATCTGGGCGTCGGCCTTCTGCACGTCCGTCTGCGCCGCGATCATCGCCGCATCGATCTCGGCGATCTTGCGCCTCGCGGTTTGCAGCGCTGCGTCCTGCTTGGCGCTGTCGAGCTTGAAGATCACGTCGCCCTTCTTCACGGGCGCGCTGAAATCGACATGAACCTCGGCGACGCGGCCCGTGATTTCCGGAACCAGCGGCACCGTCCGGTAGAACAGGGTCGCGCTGGTGGTCGAGGGATGGAAATAGAAGATCACGGTGATCAGCGCGACGGTCAGCATCACGCAGGCGGTGATGCCCCAGCGCAGTTCATACCAGACGGAGAACAGCGTGATCTCGTTGCCGATGCGTTTGCCTTGCGCATAGCGGCGATAGAGATAATCCGGAAGGATGGTCAGAAGCGAGCAGAGGATCAGCTCAAGCATGACGCGGCTCCTCGCTCTTGACGTCGGCATCCTTGGTCTGGGTTGATGCTTCGGTTGCCGCATGAGGGTGAGGAGGCGCCGGTTCGGACGGATCGGGGTCCGGTGGAATGCCTGCCATTTTCTGCACCGAGCCGGCGATGCTGCGCAGCGGCGTGCTGAAATCGGGCAGGTCGACCAGCGCAAGAAGCAATGCGATCACCCAGAACAGGTGATTGTGCGTGAACAGCGCCAGCAGGCACAGCACGGCCACGATCTCGAATTGCAGCTTCTGCGACTTGTGCGCCATCCGCTCGGGCAGCGAGTGGATTTTCAGATAGACGTTGCCGACAAACAGAATGGCCGCGAGCAGGATCAGGCCGACCACGACCATCAGAATGTCGGTCTCGCCGGGCGCGGTGATGAAGGAGGGCAGGTGATGCGGCGCAGCAGGATGAAGGGACTCGCTCAAGGCTTGCCTCCACTCGAATGGTCGTGCGCGATGCCGACCAGGTTCCATCCTTGCACAAGTTTGGAACTTGGCAAGCGCCAAGGTTCGATTGCCGGAGTTGGCACAGGCGGTTCAATGAGCGTCCCACCACGCGGGACGGCGTTCTTTTTAAAGCCGTGGGTCGGCCAAAGGCGGGCAGCCGCATCGCTCGGCAGCGGTGGGCGGTGTGCCTCGCGGGCGTCACCAGGCCGCCTTTTGCGCTGCAGTTCGCCGCCATTCCGCCATTTGCAGAATGCGTCGCCGTCAGTGGCGGGTGTCGCCCTCGCCGGAGATGTTCAAGGCCTGCGCCACACGGCGCAGCTTGTCCGGATTGCGGGTGATGTAGATCTCCGTGATCTTGCCATCCTCGATGGCGAAGGCCGTGGTCTGGAAGATGTCGTCGCGCTCATAGCTGACATAGCCGGGCAGGCCGTTGATGAGCATGGGGCGGAACAGGTCGCGTGACGGACGCTTCGCGAGCTTGCGCGAGAGGCCCTCGTAGGCGCGCAGTACACGCTCAAGTCCGAGGATTGGATTGATAAAGGCGTGAACCTTGCCGCCGCCGTCGGAGCGGACCACGACATTCTGGGCGAGGATTGCGCGCAGGGCATTGGTGTCGCCGCTGCGCGAGGCGGTGAAAAAGGCTTTGGCAATGCGGCTGCCCTCGTCCTGCGCCACCGTGTAGCGCGGGCGGGCCTCCTGCACATGCTTGCGTGCCCGCGCCGCCAACTGGCGGACGGTGGCGGGTTCGCGTTCGACGGTTTCCGCGACTTCATCGAGCGGCACGCCGAACACGTCATGCAGCAGGAACGCCGCGCGCTCCAGCGGCGACAGGCGCTCCAGCGCGAGCATCAGCGTGAGGGTGAGATCGTCCTGGTCCATCTCGTCGGACTCCTCGATCATGGGTTCCGGCAGCCACGAGCCGACATAGGTTTCGCGGCGCGAGCGCGCGGACTTCATCACATCGAGGCAGAGCCGCGTGACAATGCGCGAAAGGAAAGCGGGAGCAGCTTCGACCTTGCTCCGGTCCGTCTGCTGCCAGCGCAGCCACGCATCCTGCACCACGTCTTCAGCTTCTGCCATCGAGCCGAGCATGCGATAGGCGAGACGCACCAACCGTTGCCGGTGCGTCTCGAAGATTTGCGTGTTGGTCTCAGGCCGCGACACGGCCGCCTTCCTTCGGATGCGCCATGCGGAAGCCGATAGCTAGCCTGTTCCACGCATTGATCGCGCCGATCAGCATGGTGAGGTTGACCTGTTCGGCCTCGCTGAATTCGGCCTTCACGAGGTCATAGTCGCTGTCCGGTGCGCCGGTGGCAGCCACCAGCGTCAGGCTTTCGGTCCAGGCCAATGCAGCGCGTTCGCGCGGCGTGTAGAGCGTGGACTCGCGCCAGGCGTTGAGCATGTAGAGCCTCATTTCAGTCTCGCCCGCCTTGCGCGCGTCGGTCGAATGCATGTGGATGCAGAAAGCGCAGCCGTTGATCTGCGAGGCACGCATCTTCACCAGTTCGATCAGGCTGTGTTCGAGACCGCTGGCCTTGATGGCGGCTTCGAGCGCGCCCATCGCCTTGTAGGCTTCGGGGGCCAGCTTGAACGGGGCTGCAATTCTCGGGGTCATTTTTGTCTCCATTCAGTTCGGATGTTCGTTCGATTGTGAGGTGGATTACCTGATTGGCGTCGTCAAAACTTTCTCGTCGGTATCGAGAACGAACACGGCCAGCAGGCTTGCCGGTTCGGTGGTGCTGGCATTGGCGCTGACGGCATGGCGGTCGCCCGGCAGTTCGGCAAAATTCTCGCCGGCACGATACACCTTTTCCGGCCCGTCGTTGACCTTGCTGCGGATCGCGCCTTTCAGAACGGTCGCGTAGATGAAGGCGGAGGACGGATGGGTGTGGGCCGCCGACGAGCCGCCGGGGCCGTATTCGACCAGCACGCCCTTCATGCTCTTGCCCTTCGCGTTGGGAAGCACATGGTCGAACACGACGGTCACCCTGGCCTCTTTCGTTGCGTCATGGCCGGATGCGCTGCCGGCAAGCAGCAGCCCGAGCGCGGCGGAGCAGAGAAGTGTCTTCAACATGTTTGTCTCCTGTATGACTGTCATGCCGCAGCGGTGGTCTGGTCGCGGCGCAGCCATTCGTCGAATGTGATGCTGCCGAGGCGGGCGCCTGCATCCGGCGTCAGCGACCGGTCGTCGAGCCTGATGCCGAAGTAACGCGCCTCCGGATCGGTGATGACGTCCTTGCGGTCGTTCTTCGCGGCGAGATAGGTCCGGATCAGCTGATCCATCGGAACCAGCTCGGGTCCACCAACTTCGACCATTCCCTTTGCAGGCGAGAGCGCCGCATCGACTACAGCAGCAGCGACATCGTCGGCCGCCATCGGCTGGAATTTTGCGGGCGAGACACGGACGGTCTGTCCCTGCGTGGCTTCCTGCGCGATGCCGCCGACGAATTCGAAAAACTGCGTGGCGCGCACGATGGTGTAGGGCACGCCGGAGTTCTCGATGGCGCGCTCCTGCGCCAGCTTGGCGCCAAAATATCCGAACGCCGTCAGCCGCTCGGTGCCGACCACCGACAGCGCGACATGCAGCTTCACGCCGGCGGCTTTCTCCGCCGCAAAGATGTTGCGGCCCGCCGCTTCGAAGAAGCGCATTGCTGCTTCGGCTTCGAACGATGGCGAGTTTGCGACGTCGATCACGACATCCGTGCCGGTGAATGCCTCCTTCAGTCCTTCACCGGTGACAGTGTTGACGCCGGTGGACGGCGAGGCGGCGATGACTTCATGGCCGCGCTGACGCAATTGCGTGACAACGCGCGATCCGATCAGGCCGGAACCTCCGATAACGACGATTTTCATGCTGGCCTCCTGTCTGGCCGCAGCAGTGCGGCGGTTGATAGCGGAAGTGCAGGAAAGTTCTCAGGATTTCAGCGGGGTTCCGCTGCGGCATGAGGTTCTTGTCCGCACCTTCGCGATCAAGACGAGGCAGCAGGGGCCGGATGTGACATGGCCGGGAAATATTTTTTGCCCTTGGAAACACGGGCGTCATTCTTCGAGGCGCAAGAGCGCGCACCTCAGGATGACGGCGGACTATTTTCCAGATGCGGTGGTGACGGGTTTTTGCTTCGCCGGGCCGACAATTGATCGCCGGTTGCGTCAGTCCATCCGGCTGAGGCGCATCATCTCAAAACCCTGGCCGTCGAGCAGGATCAGCTTGCGCTGCGCCTCGTCGATCCGCCAGGCGCGGATCTTGTCCAGCGTGATATGGAATTTCGATTCCTGCTTCATCACGGCGGCGGAGCAGGCCATGCGCGTCGACGCCATCGGCAGGAATTTGATTGTTGTTGCATCGAATTTCGCCGAACCCGCATAGCGGTTGCAGCCGCCCATGCCGGTGACGATGCCGTCGTCGCGAATTTCAAGCGTGGTCTGCAGCCGGTCGATCACGCCGCCGCCGTCGATGTCTTCCGCCAGCCATTTGCCGGACGGGGCGCTCGCCGCCTGCGCAGCATCCGCGAGCAGCAGCGCAAGACATGCAACAAGACAGATGAAAAGCCATGTGAGGACGGGGAAGACGCGTGATGTTCTGGTCATGCCGGTTTTCTTGGGTCAGTCATGGTGTCACCCATGGACGACGAATGAGGTGGAAACGCGGACGCCGCGCGGGAATGTCCGCCCCATCACATGATATGGCGGCGATGGCGGTCAATGGGCGGTGCGTTCGCGGCGATGTGCCGGCCTTTGTCGTGGGCGGTGCGCACGCGCTCACAGAATCTTAAAGCCGCGGGCCTATGCCTCGTGACAGGGAGGCCCGATGGCCGAGGTCCAGACCAGGCAAGTTGCATGCACTGACCGCCGCCCATGGCGCGCGGCCGTTGCGCTTGTCACGCTGGTGCTTCTGGCAGTTCTGATCGGCCTCGGCTTTGTCAATCTCGCGACCTTGCCCGGCGATGTCGCCAACGCGCCGAACGCGGGCGACATCGCGCTCTACAAGCGCATCATCGCCCATGTGCAGGGCGGTGAGTCCTATTACACAGCCGCGATCCGCGAACTGCGCGAGAACAACTATCCGCTCCGTCCCTTCGTCGTGGTCCGCCCTCCCGTTCTGGCTGTCGCCCTCGCTGCGATCTCCGATGAGATGGTGCCGCGTGCGCTGCTCTGCGTGCTGGCGGCCATCACGTTTCTGGCGTGGGCCTGGCGGCTGCGCGCGGTGGTATCTTCGCCGGTCTTGTATGCATTCTCCTTGATGGTACTGGCCACCGGCATCGCTCCGGCCATCGTGCCGCAGGCCTGGCCGCTGCATGAAGTCTGGGCCGGATTATTGATCGCGCTGTCGCTCGCGGTGCGCAGGCCGAATGCGTGGATCGTTGCTGTCATTCTTGGTGTCGCGGCTGCGATCATCCGCGAACTCGCCGCCGCCTATCTGCTGGCGATGATGGTCATGGCCTTCAAGGATGGCTGGCGGAAGGAAGCGGCGGCTTGGGCACTCGGACTTCTGATCTTCGCCGCCGCGCTTGCGGTTCACGCGCACAACGTGAATCCGCTGGTCACGCCAGCCGATCCGGCCTCGCCAAGCTGGCTGCGCATCGGCGGCTGGTCGTTCGTGCTGCAGACCACGCAATGGAATTTGCTGATTGAGGCCGCGCCGCGCTGGGTCGGCGTGATCGTCGTGCCGCTGGCGCTGGCGGGACTGACGGGGCGGCGCGATGATCTCGGCCAACGTGTGATGCTGGTCGTGTTCGGCTATATCGCCGCTTTCATCTTTGTCGGCCGCGACAACAATTCCTACTGGGGTCTGATGATCGCTCCGCTGTGGCCGCTGGGCCTCGTCACCGCATGGCCGGCACTGGCCCGATGCGTTGCCGACCTTTGTGCATTCCTCGTCCCAAAGGACGCGCAACCAGGCACACCCTCCAAAGGCTGATTTTGGGCAAAAACAGCCCGCAATCTTCATTAAACAAGCTGTGAGTCTGCGGAAAATAAGTCCCGTGCGGGCATTTCATTCGTGGGCAGATAGTGGTAGGAAGCGACGCATAAAATCGTTCTGCCCACAAAATTCGGCCCACCCGAACGCTGCCCACCGGTCTGATGAAAAACGACCAGCTCCTGGCCCAGATTTCCGAATACTGCCGTCAGGCAGGAATGGCGGAATCGACGTTTGGCCGCCGCGCGGTGAACGACGGCAAGCTGGTGCACCGGCTTCGCGAGGGCAAGCGCATCACCGTCGATACGCTGGAGCGGATTCAGGCTTTCCTCGGCGACGGCGTGCCGGTCATTACCGTGCCGGAACCGCCGATCGAGAAGCGCGATCCCACCGGCAATTTCCGTTTCTTCGAAAACCGGCAGAAGTATCTGCTGTTCGTGCACACCTGCTCCGAGAAGCGGGTGATCGCGGACCGCGTTGCGCTGGAGCTGGGCAGTATTCATCCGCGCCCGCCGGCCTTGCGCGTGTTCGACGCAGGCGTGGGCGACGGCACCGTGATGGCGCGTGTGATGCGCGCGATGCACAGCCGCTTTCCGAACATGCCGTTCTATATGGCTGGCAAGGAGATCAGCCTCGAGGACGTGCGGCTGACCCTGCAGAAGGTGCCGGACCGGCTGTTCGAACATCCGGCCACTGTGTTTGTCCTCACCAACATGAATTACGCCGAGGCGCCGTGGCTTGCGCCGAAATCGCCGACCGCCGCCGCTGGCATGATCTGGCGCGAGGTTGCGCTGCGCGGCAGCGCCTCGGGCGACTTTGAAAGCCAGATCACCGAACTGCAGCCGTTTCTGGAAGAGAACTGGCGTGCCAGCGTGTCGTCGCGTTCGGGCATGCCGGTCTATGAGCGGCCCATTGCGCTGGTGATTTACCGCGAGGATCACCGGTTCCTGCTCGACGCCATGATTCCGCGGGCAGGGCGTGTCGAAGCCAATTTCGATCTAGTGATCGCCTCGCAGCCATACCGCGCCAGATCGTCGCTGAATTTCCGCGCCAAGAAGATCATCGCACCGCTGGCCCGCTCGCTGCGGGCAGGCGGGCGGCTGATCGGAATTCACTCCTATGGCCACGATCCCGGAATGGAGATTGTGCAATCGGTCTGGCCGGGAGAAAATCCTTTCGCGGTCAGCCGCCACGAACTGCTGCGCGCGGTGAAATACGAGCTCGGCTCAAGCGGGCGCGATCTTAACTTTAATGCCTATGCGGATAACCGCTCGATCTTCCGATACGATATGGAGGCGTTGCCCAACGAGGTGACGGGTCCGATCGGGACTTCGACAGCCTTTGCAGCATGGAACGCGGCGGTGTATGTCGCTCAGGTCGAAGACGATCGCCTGGACGAAGTCACGCAAAGCGGTCGCTATCTCGACGCCACCAGAGAGGTTTTGCGCAAGCATAACGGCCTCTGGTTTTACGATGAATCCTACGTCATCTCACGGCGTCGCGAGTGATAAGAATTAGTTGAAAATCCAAACGGGCCGAACGCGGCCCATCTGAAAGGGATTGTTGATGCGCGCGTCTTATCTGTTCACCAGTGAATCGGTTTCCGAAGGTCACCCGGACAAGGTCTGCGACCGTATTTCGGACGAGATCGTCGATCTGTTTTTCCGCGAAGGCCCGAAGGCGGGCATCGATCCGTGGGCGATCCGCGCCGCGTGCGAAACGCTCGCCACCACCAATCAGGTCGTGATCGCCGGTGAAACGCGCGGCCCGTCCACGGTGACCAAGGACTGGATCGCCCATGTGGCCCGCATGGCGATCAAGGACATCGGCTACGAGCAGGACGGTTTCCACTGGGACAAGTGCGACATCAAGGTGCTGCTGCACCCGCAGTCCGCCGACATCGCGCAGGGCGTTGACGCGCTGCAGCCCGGCACCAACAAGGAAGAGGGCGCGGGCGACCAGGGCATCATGTTCGGTTACGCCACCAACGAGACGCCGGAACTGATGCCGGCGCCGATCCACTACGCGCACAAGATCCTGCGCCTGATCTCCGAAGCCCGTCACTCGGGCAAGGAAGCGGTGCTCGGCCCGGACTCCAAGAGCCAGGTTACCGTGCGCTACGAGAACGGCAAGCCCGTCGGCGTGACGCAGATCGTCGTCTCGCATCAGCATCTCGTCGAGAACCTGTCGTCGGCGCAGATCCGCGAACTGGTCGAGCCTTATGTGCGCAAGGCGCTGCCGGATGGCTGGATCGGCAAGGACACCGTCTGGCACATCAACCCGACCGGCAAGTTCTACATCGGCGGTCCGGACGGCGACGCCGGCCTCACCGGCCGCAAGATCATCGTCGACACCTACGGCGGCGCGGCTCCGCATGGCGGCGGCGCGTTCTCCGGCAAGGATCCGACCAAGGTGGATCGCTCGGCCGCTTATGCCGCGCGCTATCTCGCCAAGAACATCGTCGCGGCGGATCTTGCCGACCGCGCCACCATCCAGCTTTCCTACGCCATCGGCGTCGCCAAGCCGCTGTCGATCTATGTCGACACCCACGGCACCGGCAAGGTGAGCGAGGACCGGCTGGAAGTGGCGCTCGCGGAGTCGATGGACCTGACGCCGCGCGGCATCCGCAAGCATCTCGACCTCAACAAGCCGATCTACGCGCGCACCTCCGCTTACGGCCACTTCGGCCGGGCGCCTGACGCGGACGGCGGCTTCTCGTGGGAGAAGACCGACCTCGTCGATGCGCTGAAGAAGGCGGTGTAGCGACAGCGCTCTTCACTTCTCCCCGCGAGCGGGGAGAGGTCGCCGCGTCGCGGCGGGTGAGGGGCACTTAAGAACACGAACAAAGCTGTGAGTGTGGCCGTTGCCCCTCACCCCAACCCTCTCCCCGCTGGCGGGGAGAGGGAACAGACCGTAACCCGAAGGAACACATCACATGACCAAGCCCCCCTCAGGCTTCACCGATTACATCGTCGCTGACATCGGCCTTGCCGATTTCGGCCGCAAGGAACTGTCGCTCGCCGAAACCGAAATGCCGGGTCTGATGGCGACGCGCGAAGAATACGGCCCGAAGCAGCCGCTGAAGGGCGCGCGCATCGCCGGCTCGCTGCACATGACCATTCAGACCGGCGTTCTCATCGAGACGCTGAAGGCGCTCGGCGCCGACATCCGCTGGGTGTCGTGCAACATCTATTCGACGCAGGATCACGCCGCTGCCGCCATCGCCGCCGCAGGCATTCCGGTGTTCGCCAAGAAGGGCGAAACGCTGGTCGATTACTGGGACTACACCGCCAAGCTGTTCGACTGGCACGGCGCAAAAAAGGGTGAAGAGCACCCGAACATGATCCTCGATGACGGCGGCGACGCCACCATGTATGTCCACCTCGGCTTGCGCGCCGAGAAGGGCGACGTGGCATTCTTGGACAAGCCGGGCTCCGAGGAAGAGGAAGTGTTCTTCGCGCTGCTCAAGAAGCAGCTCAAGGAAAAGCCGAAGGGCTACTTCCAGGCCATCGCCGACAGCATCAAGGGCGTTTCGGAAGAAACCACCACGGGTGTGCACCGCCTGTACGACATGCAGAAGGCCGGCACGCTGCTGTGGCCAGCGATCAACGTCAACGACTCGGTCACCAAGTCGAAGTTCGACAATCTCTATGGCTGCCGCGAGTCGCTGGTGGACGGCATCCGCCGCGGCACCGACGTGATGATGTCGGGCAAGGTCGCGTTCGTCGCTGGCTTCGGCGACGTCGGCAAGGGCTCGGCTGCGTCGCTGCGTCAGGCCGGCTGTCGTGTGCTGGTGTCTGAAGTCGATCCCATTTGCGCGCTGCAGGCGGCGATGGAAGGCTATGAGGTGGTGACGATTGAAGACGCGCTGCCGCGCGCCGACATCTATGTCACCGCCACCGGCAACAAGGACATCATCACCCTTGAGCATATGCGCGGGATGAAGGACCGGGCCATCGTCTGCAACATCGGCCACTTCGACAACGAAATTCAGGTCGCAAGCCTGAAGAACTTCAAGTGGACCAACATCAAGCCGCAGGTCGACGAGATCGAGTTCTCATCCGGCAAGCGCATCATCCTGCTGTCGGAAGGCCGCCTCGTGAACCTCGGCAACGCGATGGGGCATCCCTCGTTCGTGATGTCGGCGTCGTTCACCAACCAGACGCTGGCGCAGATCGAGCTCTACGCCAACAACAAGGACGGCAAGTATAAGAAGGAAGTCTACGTGCTGCCGAAGTCGCTCGACGAGAAGGTCGCGCGTCTTCACCTCGCCAAGATCGGCGTCAAGCTCACCGAGCTGCGCAAGGATCAGGCCGACTATATCGGCGTGAAGCAGGAAGGCCCGTACAAGAGCGACCACTATCGCTATTGAGTGCTGTTCCTCATGGTGAGGAGCCGCGCAGCGGCGTCTCGAACCATGGGGATGAAATGGGTCATCCTTCGAGACGCGCTTCTGCGAAGCGCTCCTCAGGATGAGGCGGCCACGGCATACGCGTAAAACACAAAAGCCCCGGAGCGATCCGGGGCTTTTTGCGTTGATGACATATCGCGGCGGGCGAATCCCGATAGAATGGCGGGCAGGGTTCCGCCGCCGCCGTCATCCGCAGCGAGGTCGCCGTGACAAACTCCTATCCGAAAGACATCGCGCTGCTCGGCGTGCCGATTGAAGTCGGCGCGTCACAAAAGGGCGCGCTGATGGGACCGGCGGCGCTGCGCACGGCGGGCATCGTGCCGCTCTTGGAAAGCCTCGATTTCACCGTCGCGGATCACGGCGACATTCTGCTGCGCGAACTCGCTTTCACCGACGAAGCGCCGCCGCCAAACGCCAAACACTATCGCGAGATCAAGGCCTGGACCGGCGAGACCGCGACACGCGCTTACGCCATGGCAAAGTCCGGCGCGATCCCGGTGTTTCTCGGCGGCGATCATTCGCTGTCGATGGGCTCGGTCTCGGGCGTCGCAAGGCACTGGCATGAGCAGGGGCGCGAGCTGTTTGTGCTCTGGCTCGATGCTCATGCCGACTACAACACGCCCGAAACCACGATCACCGGCAACATGCACGGCATGTCCGGCGCGTTCCTGTGCGGCGAGCCGGGGCTGGACGATCTGTTGCCGCGCGCGCTGCGCTCGCCGATTGCGCCGCGCCAGCTCGGCCTGTTCGGCCTGCGCTCGGTGGACAAGCGGGAAAAGGAGCTATTGGCGCAGCGCGATGTCTGGATCGCGGACATGCGGCGGATCGACGAATTCGGCGTCAGTGTGTTGATGCGCGAATTCATCGAGCGCGTGAGTGCGCGAAACGGCGTGCTCCATGTCTCACTCGATGTGGATTTTCTCGATCCCGTGTCCGCGCCCGGCGTCGGCACCACTGTCTCGGGCGGGGCGACCTATCGCGAGGCACATCTCGTCATGGAGATGCTGCAGGATTCAGGGCTGGTACGCTCGCTCGATCTGGTCGAGCTCAATCCGTTTCTGGACAATCGCGGCCTTACCGCGCGTACGGTGGTTGAGCTTGTCGGCTCACTGTTCGGTCAGCAGATTCATGATCGCCCGACGCCGACCAATGCGGTGGTGTGAGGGGGCCGCTTGTTGCGGTGCGGTATTGAGCATTCAGTGCGTATCCGACATCATGTTTGGCCCCTTGCCAGAAGTTCCATCTCTGCCCATGTTGGAGCTATCCGTCGGCGAAGACCTGGCGACCACGGCGGCGTTATGAACGTTTCGGCGACGTGACGCTCCGGCTCGAAGACTCCAAGGCAAATAGCGCTACGGGGATCCTTCTCGGTTGTCGGCTCCATAATCTTGGTGTCGCTGGTAGCTGGCGGTGTAACGAATGGAGACGCTGTATGCGCAAGTTTATTGCACGTATGGCGAACCTTATTCGCGATGTCGCAGTGTTTTTGGTGCCGGTCTTGACGGCCATCAAGCTCCTGATCGAATTAGCGAATAAGGTCGTCAACTGCAATGCTCACGAATTACAAATTCAAGTATCGCACAAGAGGTAGATACATCTTCGTTCCCACTGAGCAGTGCGAACGCAAGGGACGTCGTATAATTAAGTTTTTCTCGCGCTTTGAATTTCCGGAATACTTCTATCACTATAAGAGCGGTGGGCATGTTGCAGCACTTCACGCGCATCTTGCCAATAAGCTGTTCTTTAAAATTGACATTCAGAATTTCTACTATTCGATTAACCGAATGCGCGTTACGCGCGCGTTGCGGAGCTACGCATATCCTGGCGCAAATACACTTGCGACTTGGTCGTGTGTAAAAAATCCATATCCTGGCACAACCAATCATGTGTTGCCGATCGGATTTGTTCAATCGCCACTGTTGGCTAGTCTCGTACTAATGAAGTCGCAGGTAGACGCTGCAATCGTAAGAGCGATTGAGAACGGTGTCTGTGTATCTGTATACATGGATGACTTTATCGGATCGCACGACGACCCGCATGTTCTCGAAGCCGCATACAACGACATTCGAACTGCTTCCGTTGCGGCGGGGCTTATTCCAAATCCAGATAAACTTGTACCACCTACTACAGCTATAACGGCGTTTAACTGTGACCTCACATTCCGCTCGGCAAACGTTACCGCCGACCGAGTTGCTAAATATGAGGCGAAAGAGACGAGGACGCCGCTATCAGACGCATCCTTCGCGCAATATCGGCATCTGGTGGCTTCCAACAATTCTACTTCCGAGCCTGTTTAGATTTAGCGCTGAGAGGGAATACTAAGCCAAACAACTTGACGTCGAGTGAGTATGGGTATATATTCCTATTCATCTCGTCCCACATGAGGGGCGCTCGCGATCGTCACGAACGCGGGGCGGGATGCGGTGGCCGCTTGCGGCGTCGCTCTGCCGGCCAACGGGAGCGGACCTGTTTGGGTCCGAAAGATCACCGGCAGGGAGACGACGGCGTCGTATTGCGGACGGCCCAAAGCGCGTTATCCCGGCGCATCGCCTTGCGCCATGAGGCAACGCCAACTCCGCCCTCGCAAGAGGGCGCGAGGCGGCAATAAGTCCTCTCAGCGGTGATTACCTAAGGCTCGTTCACCGGGGGTTTTCGCGAAGCAAGCCGTTAAAACCATTGCGTGCGGAACGCCGGATGTGTCCGGTGCTTTCGTGGTGACTACACTCGTGCGCTTGTTTTCATTGCGCATGAGGCTGCGGATGCGCTGAGCATCCGGCGTTCCGCGCGCCCTCATTCAGGAGGGCGGGAATGCAAGACCTCTCCGGCGCGCCCGCGCCGTAAAGAACAGGGATGATCAAGCACGTCTGCGAATAGGCGCAGATTTTTCTGGCGCGAATGGTGCAAGCGCCAAGCGCGCTGCCGTAAAGAACAAGGCGGTTTCCTCACGTCCCGGTCCATGTCAACGGTTGCATCGCAGCGCGCCTGCGCGCAGAGTCGATCCAAGGGAGACACCAATGCAGGCTGAAGCAAGAATGTCCGACACTGTTTCAAACACCAGCGCGACGCATGTGGATGTGCTGATCGTCGGCGCGGGTCTGTCGGGCATCGGCGCGGGCTATCACCTGCAGAAGAATTGCCCCGGCAAAAGCTACGCGATTTTGGAAGGGCGCGACGCCATCGGCGGCACCTGGGATCTGTTCCGCTATCCCGGCATCCGCTCCGACAGCGACATGTATACGCTCGGCTATTCGTTCAAGCCGTGGACCGAACCGAAGGCGATTGCGGACGGCCCGCGCATTCTGAACTACGTGCGCGAGACTGCGCGCGAGAACGGCATCGAGAGCAAGATCCGTTTCAACCATCAGGTCAAAAGCGCGTCGTGGTCGTCCAAGGACTCGCGCTGGACCGTGGAAGCGGAGCGGGGACCGGACAAGGAGCGTGTGCAGTTCACCTGCGGCTTCCTCTTCATGTGCAGCGGCTACTACTCCTATGAAGGCGGCTATGCGCCGGAGTTTCCCGGCGCAGATACATTCAAGGGCCGCATCGCCCATCCGCAGAAGTGGACCAGCGACATCGATTACGCCGGCAAGCGCGTGGTGGTGATCGGCTCCGGTGCGACGGCGGTAACGCTGGTGCCGGAAATGGCCAAGACCGCGGCGCATGTCACCATGTTGCAGCGTTCGCCGACCTACGTGGTCGCCCGGCCCGCCGAAGACGCGCTCGCCAACAAGCTGCGCGCGAAGCTGCCGGCCAAGCTCGCCTATCATGCGATCCGCTGGCGCAATGTGCTGTTCGGGATGTATTTCTTCCAGCTCTGCCGCCGCAAGCCGGAGCGCGCCAAGCAGTTGATCCTCGGCGGTGTGCGTCATGCGCTCGGGCCGGATTACGACATCGGCACGCATTTCACGCCGCGCTACAATCCATGGCAGCAGCGGCTGTGTCTGGTGCCGGACGGCGATCTGTTCAAGTCGATCAAGGATGGCCGGGCCTCGGTGGTGACCAACACCATCGACACTTTCACGCCGAACGGCATTCGTTTGTCGGACGGCAGCGAACTCGACGCCGATCTGATCGTCACTGCGACGGGACTCAATCTGCAGGTGTTAGGGGGCATGCAGGTGAGCGTGGATGGCCGCGCGGTCGATTTCGCGCAGACCCTGAACTACAAGGGCATGATGTATTCGGATGTGCCCAACATGGCGTCGTCCTTCGGCTATACCAACGCGTCGTGGACGCTGAAATGCGATCTCACCTGCGAGTATGTCTGCCGCCTGATCAACTACATGGACAGGCACGGCTACAAGCAGTGCACCCCGCGCAACACCGATCCGGAGGTGAAGCGCGAGGACTGGCTCGATTTCACCTCGGGCTATGTGCAGCGCTCGGTGGCGAAGATGCCCAAGCAAGGCTCGAAGCGGCCGTGGAAGCTCTATCAGAACTATGCGCTGGACATCGTCTCGCTGCGCCTCGGCAAGGTGGATGACGGCGTGATGGTGTATGAGTGAGACGACACTCTCCGCCGTCATTCCGGGATGCGCCTTTGGCGCAGACCCGGAATCCATTCTTTGTGTCAGGTTATGGATTCCGGGTTCGCTCGCGAGGCTCGCGCCCCGGAATGACAAAGCTCTGGAGTTCCTGTCGATGAAATCTCTCGTTCTCGCGTTCGGTCTGCTGTTGATGGCATCGCCGCTCCAGGCGGACACGCAGCCGGCGGCGAGCAAGGTGGTGGTCAAGCCGGTGCTGTCCACCACCGTGACATCGAGCGGCCAGCCCATCGTGCTGCCGCAAAAGGACGCGCAGGTCAGCGTCTCGACCTATGAGATTCCGCCGGGTGCGGTGCTGCCGAAGCACAAGCATCCGTTCCCGCGTTATGGCTATGTGCAGGGGGGGACCATCGAGGTCACCAATCTCGACATCGGCAAGACCGAAACCTTCAGGACCGGCGACTTTATTGTGGAGGCTGTCGATCAGTGGCACTTCGGCGCCAACAAGGGCGCTGAGCCGGTAAAGCTGCTGGTGATCGACATGGTGGAGAAGGGCGCGGTCAACACGGTGCTGCAGAAATAAGCCAGGCGGCGCGCCACGAGGTTTCGCGAGACGCGGCGGGAGAATGCGAAAATTTAGAAGCATTGCCTTCCGCGCCCGAAAAATCCATTCTCCCGGCCTCGATCCTCAGCAAAATAAGAAGAAATATGACCGCTTCATCCCGCGACCGTCTCGAACAAGCCCTCAGCAAGATCGCCGATCCTGCAGGCGAGGGCGCCCGCGCCTGCCTCACCGTCTATGCCGATGACGCCCGCAAGGCCGCCGACGCAGCCGACGCGCGGATCAAATCCGGCAGTTCGCGCGGGCCGCTCGATGGCGCGGTCATCACCATCAAGGATCTGTTCGACGTCAAGGGCGAGGTCACCCGCGCCGGTTCGAAGGTGCTCGCATCGCGCGGCAAGCCCGCGGAGGCCGATGCCGTGATCGTGCAGCGTCTGCGCGAAGCGGGCGCGGTCATCGCGGCCAAGACCAACATGACCGAGTTCGCCTATTCGGGTCTCGGGGCCAATCCGCATTTCGGCACGCCGGGCAATCCGGCGGACCGCAAGCGCGTGCCGGGCGGTTCGTCCTCCGGCGCGGCGGTCGCGGTGGGTGACGGGATCGGCGAGATCGGCATCGGCACCGACACCGGCGGCTCGACCCGCATTCCGGCGGCGTTCTGCGGCGTCACCGGTTTCAAGCCGACGGTGAAGCGCGTGCCGCGCGCAGGCGCGTTTCCGCTGTCGTTCACGCTGGATTCGATCGGACCGATCGCGCGGACCGTCGCCGATTGCGCCAATGCCGACGCGGTGATGGCGGGCGAAACGCCGTCGCCTCTCGCTGCGCCATCGCTCAAGGATGTGCGCGCCGGTTTCGTGCAGGGCTATCCCATCGACGGTCTCGATGACATCGTCGGCAAGGCCTATCCGCAGGCGCTGGCGAAGCTGTCATCGCACTGGAAATCGGGCGCGGATGTCACGCTCAAGGCGCTGGACATCATGCACACGGCCAACGAACGCGGCGGCGTCGCGCCGCCGGAAGCGTTCGCGATTCACCGCGCGCTGCTCGCGGAAGCGGGCGAGGGCGTCGATCCCACCGTGCGAGCCCGCCTGCTGCGTTCGGAGAAAGTCAGCGCCGCCGATTACATCCTCGCCTTGCGCGACCGCGAACGCGGCATCGCGCAGATGGACGCGGTGTTCGATCAGGTCGATGTGCTGGTGATGCCGACGGTGCAGATCGTCGCGCCGACCATGGACGAGATTTCGACGCCCGAGAGTTTCGTCAAGCGCAACGTGCAGGCGCTGATGAACACCTCGATCTGGAATTTCTTCGACGTCTGCGCTATCTCGCTGCCGATCAGGTTCGGCAACGCGCTGCCGGTCGGGCTGATGCTGGTCGGCCGCCACGGCGACGACCGCAGGCTGCTCGCCATCGCCGCGGCGGTGGAGAAACAGTTGGGGGCGTGAAGCGATGAGTGTTGCGGCCCAGTCGAAGCCGGCGATTGCTTCGCTTACGGGTATTCGCGCGCTCGCGGCGTTCCTCGTGCTCTTTCTGCACGCGGACCAGAACATTCCAATCGGCATCACGCATGTTGGCGTGGTGTCGCGCGGTTATCTCGGCGTCGATCTGTTTTTCCTGCTGTCCGGCTTCATTCTCACATACGTTTACTTTGACAGCATGGAGCGGCCCACCGGGCGTAAGTTCGCGATCTTCATGTGGCACCGCTTTATCCGGCTGTATCCCGTGCATATCGCGGTGTTGGCCGCATTGGTGATTGTGGTGCTGGCGGCTGGACGGCTCGGCCTCAATCTCCGTTCGCCGGAAGCATTTACCTTCGATGCGCTGCCGTGGCAGGTTTTGCTGGTTCATGCCTGGGGCGTGACGGACCAGATGAGCTGGAACGTGCCGTCATGGTCGATCAGCGCCGAGTGGTTCGCGTATCTGTGCTTCCCGCTGGTTGCCTTGGGTCTTCGGTGCATCCGCAACCCGGCAATGCTGCTTGTGGTTGCCGTCGCGAGCCTTGGCACTGCGGCGCTGATTTTCTCACTGGCGGGATGGGGGCTGTCCGGCGCATGGATAGCACCGTCCGCACTGGTCCGGATTACAGGATCGTTCGTCTGTGGCGCAGCGCTGTGCCGTTACGCCGTCCTGCAAGACGCGCTTGAAAGCAGATCCGCGTTCAACGACGCGGCTGCAATGGCGGCACTCGCTGCGTTTCTGGTTCTGCCCTCATTCGGCACACCGGATTATGTGCTGATCGCGCTACTTGCCATGTTCATCGCGTGTTTGGCGATGTCGAGCGGTGTGACAGCGCGGCTGTTCGCTCTGGCACCGATGGTCTGGCTCGGCGAGATTTCATACTCGCTTTATATGGTCCATTTTCCGGTGCTTCGCGCACTGGGAATCGTCTTCAGACCGGAGCGCCTCGCGGCCATGGCACCGTTGGCCGCTGCTGGTGTTTATTGTCTGTGCATAGGCGCATGCATCGCCTGCGCGGCAGCGCTTTACTATCTCGTTGAAAGGCCGCTGCGCGTCAGGCTGCGCAATGTTGTCGGCGAGATGCCGCACGATGCTGTGACGGCTTCCGCCATCGCAGCCAGATCAGCCTGATTAGATTAATCTAGCTGCCGATCAACCGATCGACACTTTCAGCGTGCCGATGCCGTCGATGCCGCATTCGATCTTGTCGCCGGGCTGAACGGGGCCGACGCCAGCAGGTGTGCCGGTCAGGATGATGTCGCCCGCGCCGAGCGAGACCTGAAGCGAGAGCTTGCCGATGATCTCCGGGACGTTCCAGATCATCTCGGAAAGATCGCCTTTCTGCTTTTCGGTGCCGTTGACCGAGAGCCAGATCTTGCCTTTCACCGGATGGCCGATCTCGGCGGCGGGACGCAGCGCACCGCAGGGCGCGGAGAAATCGAACGACTTGCCGATCTCCCACGGCTGCTCCTTCTTGCGCGAAGCGATCTGCAGATCGCGGCGGGTCATGTCGATGCCGACGCCATAGCCGTAGACGTGATCGAGCGCCTTCGCAGGATCGATATTCGCGCCGCCGCTCTTCAGCGCGACGACGAGTTCGACCTCGTGCTGGAAATCCTTGGTCAATGACGGATAGGGAATCGTCGCGCCGTCGCCGGTCACCATGTCGGCGTGTTTGGCGAAGAAGAACGGCGGCTGGCGCTCGTCATTGCCCATCTCGCGGATGTGCTCGAGATAGTTGCGGCCCACGCACCAGATACGGCGGACCGGAAAGGACTTCGACTCGCCGGCGACGGGAATGGAAGGCTGCGTGAGTGCGGGAATGACGTAGCTGGTGGTCATGGCAATTCCGGGTTCTGGGAGGGCGATGAGGCGGGAGACGTGAACCTTACGCGCTCGCGGCGACAGGAGCCAGCGGGTTAGTGTCACGATGTTGCAAGCGGAAGAACGAGGCGTAGCGTCCGCCGCGCCGCAGCAAGTCGTCATGACCGCCGGTTTCGACAATCGCGCCATTCTCGACCACCAGGATCTGGTCGGAATGCATGATGGTGTGCAGGCGATGCGCGATCACGATGGTGGTGCGGCCCTGGCACAAATGCTCGATGGCTTCCTGCACCTGCTTCTCGGACTCGGAGTCCAGCGCGGCGGTTGCTTCATCGAGCAGGATGATCGGCGCATTCTTCACCAGCGCGCGGGCGATGGCGATGCGCTGGCGCTGACCGCCGGAGAGTTGCGTGCCGTGCTCGCCGACCGGCGTATCGTAGCCGAGCGGGAAGCTCATGATGAAGTCGTGCGCGCAGGCGGCTTTCGCCGCGGCGACGATTTCGTCCTGCGAGGCGCCGGAGCGGCCGAATGCGATGTTCTCACGGATGGTGTCGCGGAACAGATAGACGTCCTGCCCGACATAGGCGGTCTGCTGGCGCAGCGAGCGCCGCGAGCAGTCGGAAATGATCTGCCCGTCGATGACGATGGCACCGAACTTCGCTTCATAGAAGCGCAGCAGCAGCGCCAGCACGGTGGATTTGCCGCCGCCGGACGGGCCGACCAGCGCGGTGACCTTGCCGGGCTCTGCGACGAAGCTCATGCGGTTGAGCACGATTTCATTGCCACGATAGGCAAAGGTGACATCGCGGAATTCGACCTTCGCTTCGCTCAGCTTCAGCGCGGGCTTGTCGCTGTCGTCGGGTTCGCTCGCCGGGCTGTCGACGATCTCCAGCAGCTTGCGGGCGCCGATCAGGTAGCTGTTGAGTTCGATGTTGAGCCGGGCAAGGCGCTTGGCCGGTTCATAGGCCAGCAGGAACGCGGTAATGAACGAGAAGAACTGGCCCGGCGTGGCCCCGGTCGCGATGATGCGATAGCCGCCATACATCAGCACACCCGCGATGGCGAAGCCGCCGAGCATTTCCATCAGCGGGCTGGAGCGGCTTTGCACCCGCGCCATCTTGTTGGCGTTGGCTTCGACAATGCCGATGCTCTTGTCGATGCGCGCCTGCATTGTGTCTTCGAGCGTGAACGCCTTCACCGTGCGGATGCCCTGCAGGGATTCCAGCATGGTCTCGAGAATATCGGCGTTGCCGCTGAACTGGTCATGCGCGAGGTTCTTGATCCGGCGTACCAGCTTGCGGATGAAGAACAGCGCGGGCGGTGCGATCAGAAGCCCGGAGATGGACATCCACGGGTCCTGAATGACCATGACGGCGGCGAGGCCAACCAGCGACAGGAAATCGCGGCCGACGGCGGTGATGAGCAGGTTGAGGACCTGTGTAACCGACTGCGCGCCCGCAGTGAGACGCGCGAGAAATTCGGAGGAATGCCGCTCGGAATAGAAGCCGACATTTTCGCACATCAGCTTGGCAAAGAGCCGGCGCTGGTTCGACGCCAGAATGGCGTTGCTGATCTTCGCCAGGATGACCGAATGGCCGTAGGTCGCGGCGCCCTTCGCGGCGAACAGGGCAATGATGACCAGCGACAGCATGACGATGCCGTGGACGCTGCGATTGACATAGGTTTCGTTGATAACCGCACCGAGCATCCACGCGGAGGCCGCGGTCGCCCCGGCGGAGACGGCCATCAGTGCGAACGCGACCGCATAGCGCCGCCAGTGCTGGAGGCCCTGCTCGGTGATCAGGCGGCGAATAAGGGCAGCCGCCCCATAGGGGTCGTCCGTGATTTTTCGTGGAAGTTCGGTCATCCGCGTTCCATGGACGGTCGGCGCGGTACGCGCTCGTCGTCAGGCCTTCTGCGATGACCTTCCTTGCCCGCTATGGGGCGGATTTTCAAGTGAAATCAGGGCTTTTTACCCGATTTGAGACTATGCCGGAACCGCGTGGCGGTGGTCCTGCTGGCGCTCGATCAGCAGCTTTTCTTCCCATGCCAGCGCATGGCGCGCGATGGTGTCGAGGTTGTCGTATTGCGGCGTCCAGTCCAGCGTGGCGCGAATGCGGGCTGTGTCCGCGATCATGGTCATGATGTCACCGGGACGGCGGTCGGCATACTGGACCGCGAAATTGCGGCCCGATGCACGGCGCACCGCCTCGATGGTTTCGAGCACGGAATAGCCGCGGCCGTAGCCGCAATTCAGCGTGGCGGAGGGGCCGCCCTGTTCAAGGTATCTCAGCGCAGCGCGGTGCGCTTCCGCCAGATCGGTGACATGGATGAAGTCGCGGATGCAGCTTCCATCGATGGTCGGATAATCGGTACCGAACACGTCGATCTTGGCGCGCTGGCCGGTCGCCGCTTCAACAGCAATCTTGAGCAAATGTGTTGCGCCAACTGTCGCAAGGCCGATACGCGCCTGCGGATCGGCGCCGGCGACGTTGAAATAACGCAGCACCACGTAATGCATGCCGTGTGCGGAGGCGACATCGTGCAGCATGATCTCGGTCATCAGCTTGGATGAACCGTAAGGTGAAAGCGGACGCGTCGGTGCCTCTTCGGCAACAGGAGTCCTGTCCGGATTGCCGTACACGGCGGCTGTCGACGAGAAGATGAACCGGCTGATGTTGCACTTGACCGCGGCATTCAGGAGATTGCGCGTGGTCATGGTGTTGTTGCGATAATAGCCGAGTGGGTCGCGCATCGAATCCGGCACGACGACTGAGCCAGCGAAATGAATGATCGAGCTGACATTGTGCGCGGCGATCACACCTTCGACGAGGTTTTCGTCCGCGACATCGCCGATGAACAGCGGCACGCCTTCCGGCAGAAACTGTGAAAAGCCGGTCGAGAGATTGTCGACCACGACAACGCTTTCGCCCGCATCGACCAGCGCGCGAACCGTGTGGCTACCGATATAACCCGCGCCTCCGGTGACCAAGATCGTCATGGCATTCCAATCCGCATTGCTTCCGCGCGCTACCCTCGCGCCATAATCTTTTCGTGACTTGGCGCGGAATGTGGAGCGAACTTCTTGCCGGAAGCTTGCAGAGAAACGATGGAAATGGGGTATAAGACCGGAACTTCGCGGTGAATCCCTTGGATTTTCCCGCAGGAACACGGTTTATGGTTTCCAAAACGTAACGCGCTATTGCGACTTCCGGGTTGATCTCGCCGATGCACGGTATCCTGTTCATCAAGACCTCATCGCTCGGCGATGTCGTGCATCATATGCCGGCAGTGACAGATGCGCGGCGACGCCATCCCGATGCGCGGCTGACATGGGTGGTTGAAGAGGCTTTCCAGCCTCTGGCGCGGCTTCATCCTGCCATCGATGAAGTGATCCCGGTTTCGACGCGGCGCTGGCGATCGCAATTGTTGAGCGGGCAGACCTGGAGCGAAGTCTCGGCATTCAAGGCGAGATTGAAATCAATCAAGTCCGAGAAGGTGATCGATACGCAGGGGCTGATCCGCTCCGCGCTGATTGCGCGGACGGCGCACGGCGAGCGCCACGGCTATGACGCCGCGAGCATCAAGGAGCCGTTGGCGTCATGGTTCTACGATGTGAAACATACGGTCGCGCGCGATCAGCATGCGGTGACGCGCAACCGGATGCTCACCGGATTGAGCCTCGGCTATTCGCCGGATGCTGCGATCGATTACGGGTTGGTCAAGCCGCCGCGCAGCGGTGATGCTCGTTATGCGGTGCTGTTTCATGGCACATCGCGCGCGTCAAAAGAGTGGCGCGAAGTCGACTGGATCGGTACCGGCAAGTGGCTGCATGCGCAGGGCCTCGAGGTTGTGCTGCCATGGGGCAATGAGCGCGAGCGCCTGCGTTCTGAGCGGCTCAAGGCAGCGATTCCGGGAAGCCACATTCTCGATCGCCTGCCGCTTGATGAGACTGCGAAAGTGATTGCCAATGCCTCGCTGGTGGTTGGTGTCGATACCGGCTTGCTGCATCTGGCGGCGGCTTATGAAGTGCCGCTGATCGCGGTTTTCCTCGCCACCGATCCGGGGCTGACAGGGCCGGTGGGGAACGGCCCGATCACAGTGGTTGGCGGGAAGGATGTTTATCCGTCGTTCGAGCGGGTCATCGAAGCGGCAGAGAAGCTGCGGGTGGGAGCCTCATCCTGAGGAGCGCGCACTTGCGCGCGTCTCGAAGGATGAGTTGAAGAGCGTTGTGGCCTATGGTTCGAGATGGCGCTTCGCGTCTTCTCACCATGAGGATCACGAGTCACCGGGATTGCCGCGCTAAAATCCCTTCGACAAATCCCGCAATATTCGTCCCTGCAAACAGATGGCCTTCGACGCCTGCGGCTTTGCCTGCATCGAGGTCGCGCTGCTTGTCGCCGATAACGAAGCTGCGCTCGCGGTCCACCGGCCAGTGCTTCATCAGATCGAGCACCATGCCCGGCCGCGGCTTGCGCCATTCGCATTCGCGCGTGTAGGCGGGAACCACGCCATCGGGGTGATGCGGGCAATAGCGGAAGTCGTCGATGCGCGCGCCTTCGCGCAAGAGTTCGTCGCGCATCCAGTCATGCAGCGCGCGGACATCGTCTTCGGAGAAAAACCCGCGTGCGACGCCGGACTGATTGGTGAAGACGAAGACGTAATAGCCCGCCTCGTTCAGCGCCCGGATCGCAGGAGTGATGCCCGGCATCCAGCGCAGCCTGTCGCGGGTGCCGACATAGGCGTCGTCGAGGTTGATGACGCCGTCGCGGTCGAGAAACGCCGCTGGCTTTGTCTCCAAAGTCATTTTGCCGTCGTCGCTGCGATCAGCGCTTGCTCGACTTCGTCGCAGATCGCGTGCATCGCCATCATGTGAATCTGCTGGACCACCGGCGTATCGTCGGTCGGTGAGACAAAGAGGTGATCGCACGCGGTTCGCATGCTCTCGCCCTTGGTGCCGGTGAAGCCCACGGTGGTCACGCCGAGATCGCGCGCCACCTTGAGCGCGGCGAGAATGTTCGGCGAGCGGCCCGACGTGGTGAGCGCGAACAGTACGTCGCCGCGCTTCGCCAGTCCCTGCACCTGCCGCGCAAAAATGTGTTCGAAGCCGTAGTCGTTGGCGATGGCCGTTAGCGCGGAGGTGTCGGTGGTCAGCGCGATCGCGGCCCAGCCGGGGCGCTCCTGCTTGTAGCGGCCGACGATCTCGGCGGCGATGTGCTGCGCGTCCGCTGCGCTGCCGCCATTGCCGATCAGCAGCAGCTTGTTGCCTGCCTTCAAGGCATCCGCGACGGCGCGCGCGATGGTGTGCGTGGTCGCGCGCAGGTCGGCGCTCTGGACGGCTTTGGTCAGGCCATCGAGCGAACTCTGGAAATGGGCTGCGATCCGGTCCTGGCTCACATGTCACCGCGTTGTTGATTAGTCGTCAGTGGTAGTCACAGCGCAATAGCGGCGCAAGTAGGTGCAAGTGCGGCCAGCCGTCGAGATTAACGGGCCTCGGCCATCACGCGCTGCGCGGTCTCCACCACCTGCGAGGCCGGGATGTCGCGCATGCAGTGATGATCGTTCTGGGTGCAAACTGGCTTGTGGCACGGCTGGCAGGGCAGGTCGGTGGCGCGCTTGATGGTGGCGGCGAGGCCGTTGAGCGGCGCCCAGTGATAGGGGCTGGTCGGGCCGAAAATACCGATGGCCGGGGTGCCGATGGCGGCGGCGATATGCATCAGGCCGGAGTCGTTGGAGATCACGGTTTTTGCCGCGGCCATGGCCATGATGCCGTTGCGCAGGTCCGTACCGGTGAGGTCGCGCACGCGCGGGCCGCCGAAGCTTGCGATCTCGGTGGCGATGGCCTTTTCGCCGGGACCGCCGACAACCCAGACATCGAGCCCCTGTTGGGCGAACATCCGGGCGGCTTCCTTGTAATAGGTCCAGCGCTTGGAGGCACCGACCGATCCTGGCGCGAGTGCCACAGCGGAGGTCTGGCCGAGATTGTTGGCCTGCCGCCATGCGGCGACCTCGGCGGGCGGCACCACAAGCTGCGGCACCGGCCATTCCTTCGGCAGGGGTGCATCGGCGGGCAGGGCGAGGGCTGCGTTCTTGTCGATGAAGCGGGGCATGCTGCGCTCGCCCCAGCGCCAGTCGTTGATCAGGCCGAACCGGACCTCGCCGACCCATCCGGTGCGCTGGGGAATTCCCGCCAGCGTCGGAGCAATGGCCGATTTCCAGGTTCGCGGCATCACCAGCGCTGTGCCGTAACCGGCGGCCCGGAATTGCTCCGCCAGCGCCCATTGCTTTTTCAGCGCCAGTTGCCCGCGCGGCAGGTCCCAGATGATGCCCTTGCGAACCCCGGGCATGTAATCCACCAGCGGAGCGCAGAGGCTGGTGACCAGCAAATCCACCGGCCGGTTGGGCCAGCGCTCCTTGAGCACCCGGACCACCGTGTGCCCGCGCACGAAATCGCCGATCCACATATACGGAACGACCAGAACCGGGCTGGTTTCCGCGGGATCGGGTGTCACCCCAATATCGCTTAGAAATGAATTTATATTCATTTATTAAAGGGTTTCGGGCCGATGGTTACAGGTCCGGGAGAATTGTGGACGATCAGCCGGTTACCGCGTCGCCTGCACGGCGTCCAGATGCCTTTTCAAGGGTCCGCAACCCATCCCCGGCCTTCACCAAGCCCATGGACGTGAGTTGCCTGGGGGGCGGGGTTGAGGCAAAGGTGACGCGCGTTCATCGGGCGGGATTCCTTCATGCTGTTGGTGACCGGCGGAGCCGGTTTTATCGGATCGAACATCGTCGCCGCCCTCAACGAGGCGGGCCGCGCGGACGTGGTTGTGTGCGACTTTCTCGGGTCCGACGGCAAGTGGCGCAATCTCGCCAAGCGCCAACTCGCCGACATCGTCCCGCCTGCGGAACTGATGCAGTGGCTGAGCGGCCGCAAGCTCGATGCCGTCATCCATATGGGCGCGATCTCGGAAACCACCGCAACCGACGGCGACCTTGTCATCGAGACCAATTTCCGCCTGTCGATGCGCTTGTTGGACTGGTGCACGGCCAATTCCGTGCCCTTCATCTATGCGTCTTCCGCCGCGACCTATGGCGACGGCGACCAGGGTTTTCGTGACGATGAATCGCTCGCGGCGTTGAAAACCCTGCGGCCGATGAATCTCTACGGCTGGAGCAAGCATCTGTTCGACCTCGCGCTCATGGAGCGCATCGCCAAGGGCGAGAGGATGCCGCCGCAATGGGCCGGCCTGAAATTCTTCAACGTGTTCGGCCCGAACGAATATCACAAGGGCACGATGATGAGCGTGCTGGCCAAGCGATTTGACGACATCCGCGAGGGCCGCGTGGTGCAGCTCTTCAAGTCGCATCGCGATGGCATCGCGGACGGCGACCAGCGGCGCGATTTCATCCATGTCGATGACGTGGTGCGCGTGATCATGTGGCTCTTGGCGACGCGCTCGGTGAGCGGCCTGTTCAATGTCGGTACCGGTCACGCTCGCAGCTTCCGCGATCTGATCCTCGCCGCTTACAGCGCTCTCGGCACCAAGCCGAACATCGAATACGTCGACATGCCCGAACAAATTCGCGGCAGCTACCAATACTTCACGCAGGCAGAGGTCGATCATCTGCGCGGCGCGGGCTACAATGGCGGCTTCACGGCGCTGGAAGACGGCGTCGACAGCTATGTCAGGGATTTTCTCGACCGGCCCGATCGCTATCGCTGATCGGGCAGAGGGATATAGGCGTTCTCATGTTCGACTTTGATGCGCTGTCGCAAGCGATTGTCCGCCAGACCGTGCTGTGCGTCGGCGATCTGATGCTGGACGAATTCGTCTATGGCGAAGTCTCGCGCATCTCGCCGGAAGCGCCCGCGCCGGTGATCGCGGCTCGGCGCAGCGAACTCAATGTCGGCGGCGCTGGCAATGTCGCACGCAACATCGCGGCGCTTGGCGCGCGGTGTATTTTCGTCGGTCTCATCGGCAATGATACCGCAGGCGAGATGCTGACGGTGGAACTGGCGAAGGAAATATTCATTGAGCCGGTGCTGGTGGTCGATCCGTCGCGGCCGACCACGCGCAAGGTGCGTTTTGTTTCCGAGCATTTTTCCACGCACATGCTGCGTGCGGACTGGGAATTGTCCGCGCCGGCCTCGGAAGTGACCGAGCGCAAGCTGATCGATGCCGTCGTCTCGGCCTTGCCGCGTGCCGACATCGTGTTGTTGTCGGACTACGCCAAGGGCGTGCTGACTGCACGGGTGATCCGCAATGTGATCGACGCTGCGCGTAAACTCGGCAAGCGGGTGATCGTCGATCCCAAGAGCGCCAATCTCGCGATCTATCGCGGCGCGACGCTGCTCACGCCGAACCGCAAGGAATTTGCGGAAGCTACGCGCCGCCGCATTCAGACCGACGCAGACATTGCCGACGCCTCGATCGAGGCGCTGCGCACTGCCGACGCCGAAGCCGTTCTTGTGACCAAAAGCGAAGACGGCATGACGCTGGCGCATCGTGACGGCACGCTGATCCATGTTCCGGCGCAGCCTGCAAAGGTCCGCGACGTGTCCGGCGCAGGCGATACGGTGGCCGCGGTACTCGCCGTCACCATGGCGGTCGGAACCGATTGGGATACATCGCTGCGCTGCGCGGCGGCAGGCGCCGCCGTTGCCGTCAGCAAGCCGGGCACTGCAACGGTGTCGCTGGCCGAACTGCGGCGCAAGATTCTGCCGCACGCCTCATTGGCTGCGGAGGAGAAGATTGCGTCAAGCGCCGCCGATCTCGATGCGCGCGTCGCCGAATGGCGAGCGCAGGGCTTGCGTGTTGGCTTCACCAACGGCTGTTTCGATATTCTTCATCCCGGCCACGTCCGCGTCATCACGCAGGCGCGGGCCGCATGCGATCGCCTGATCCTAGGCCTGAATAGCGATGCATCGGTGCGGCGGCTCAAGGGGCCGGAGCGGCCGGTGCAGGACGAGCGTTCGCGTGCCGAAGTGCTCGCGGCGCTCGAAGCGGTCGATCTGGTCGTGATCTTCGAGCAGGACACGCCGCTGGAGCTGATCACGCAGATCAAGCCGAGCGTGCTGGTCAAGGGCGGCGATTACACACGCGAGCAGGTGGTTGGTCACGAAATTGTCGCGGCCAACGGTGGCGAGGTCGTGCTGGTGGATATTCTGCCGGGACATAGCACCACGTCGCTGGTCAAGCGTGCGCGAGAGAACAAGGCATGACCGCGAGCGCGTCCGATCTTCCGGCTCACGTGTCGCCGTCGATTTGGCGAAACACAGCCGCGTGGATGAAGGCTACGGACATCGCCGCGGTCCTGATTGCTATCTCGCTGCCATGGTCGACGTCGCTGGTCGCGATCTTTGCCGTTGCGTGGCTGGTGCTGTTGATCCCGACAGCGGAATGGCGGGATTTTCTTGCATCGATGAAGCGACCGGCATGTGTCACTCCGCTTCTGCTTTTCGCGCTGGCCGTTGTAGGGACGTTGTGGGCGACCGGTGTGCCATGGGCAGCCCGTCTTCATGGAATCAATCCCGTGGCGAAGCTGCTCGCAATCCCCGTCTTGTTCTATCACTTTGAGCGATCCGGGCGCGGGCTGTGGGTCGTTCTCGGCTTTCTCGCGTCCTGCACAGCGGTAATGTTGGCGTCATGGCTGATGTTCGTTGATCCGCGCCTGGCATTTGATCCAGCCCGCTCGCTTGGCGTTCCGGTCAAGAACTATATCGCGCAGAGTCAGGAGTTTGCCCTCTGCGCTTTCGCGGCATTTGGCGGCGCCGTCTATCTGCTGAAGGCGCAGCGAAGGGAATGGGGATTGCTTCTCCTTGTTCTCGGCATCGGGTTTCTTGCCAACATGATATTCGTTGCGAGTTCGCGAACGGTGTTCGTTTGTATCCCGGTGCTGTTTGTCATCTTCGCCTTCAGGCATTTCAGCACCCGCGGATTCATACTGTCGATCGCTGGTATCGTTGCCGTCGGAGCCATTGCATGGTCCTCGTCGCCTTATCTACGCATGCGCGCAGGGATGATAGGAAGCGAGTATCAGCGCTATCAGGAAAGCAACGCCGTGACGTCAGTCGGTGAACGGCTGGAGTTCTGGCGCAAGTCGATCAGGTTTGTTGCGGAAGCTCCCCTTGCGGGGCATGGAACGGGATCAACAAAAACGCTGTTCGAGAAGGATGCTGTAGGACAATCCGGAGCGTCCGCCCAGGTCATCGGCAATCCGCATAACCAGACGCTCAATGTGGCCGTGCAATGGGGTTTGATAGGTTCTCTGGTGCTCTACGCGATGTGGGCGACACATCTGAGGCTCTTCGTGGGATCGGGTGTGGCAGCATGGATCGGTCTGACTGCTGTGGTTGAGAATTTTGTCAGCTCGCTGCTCAATTCGCATCTCTTTGATTTTCATGAAGGATGGATTTACGTGCTGGCGGTGGGCGTGGCCGGAGGCATGGTGCTTCGTGATCGGCGCACAACCCAAGCGGAGCAGGGCTGACCATGGCCGGTTCATCCTGGTTCGGATTGCGGCGTCTGACCTGGCGCAATCTGCTGATCGCCATTCATGACGCGCTGGCGACGGCCTTCGCGGTCATTGCCAGCTTCTACCTCAGATTTGAAGGCAATGAGTTCGTCGACCGCCTGCCTTTGCTGCTGCGCGTCCTGCCGTACTTCGTCCTTTTCAGCATTGTCGTCTGTTACGTTTTCAAGCTGACGACCACCAAGTGGCGGTTCATATCGCTGCCGGACTTCATCAATATCGCGAAGGTTTCGACAGTGCTGGCGCTGATGCTGCTGGTGCTGGATTATATTTTCATCGCGCCGAACCTCTACGGCACGTTCTTTTTCGGCAAGACCACGATCATTATCTATTGGTTCTTGCAGAACTTCGCACTGAGTGCGTTGCGCGTCGCCTATCGTTACTTCCGCTACACCCGGACACTCAGCCAGGCTCGCAGCCTTGATGCTTCACCGACGCTGCTGGTCGGCCGGGCCGCCGATGCAGAAGTGCTGTTGCGCGGCATTGAGAGCGGAGCCGTGAGGCGGATGTGGCCGGTCGGACTGTTGTCGCCGTCTGCATCGGATCGTGGGCAATCCATCCGCGGCATCCCGGTCCTTGGCGCCATCGACGATCTCGGCGATGTTGTCGGTGATTTCGCAGGTCGTGAACGGCCCATCGAGCGTCTTGTCATGCTGCCGTCGGCCTTTGAGGCGGATGCGTCGCCTGAATCGGTGTTGACACGTGCGCGCAAGTTGGGGCTGACCGTCAGCCGCCTGCCATCGCTGGAAGGCAGCGGTGAGGCTCCGCGCCTTGCGCCGGTTGCAGTGGAAGATCTGTTGCTTCGGCCAAGCGTGAAGATTGATTATCAGCGGCTGGAAAATTTCGTGAAGGGCAAATCGGTTGTCGTCACCGGTGGTGGCGGATCGATTGGCTCCGAAATTTGCGATCGTGTTGTGACATTCGGCGCCGCGCGGCTGCTGATTGTGGAGAATGCCGAGCCCGCGCTGCATGCCGTGACGGAAAATCTGACGGCGAAATTCCCGGACGCGGTGATCGAAGGTCGCATCGCGGACATTCGCGACCGCGCGCGCATTGCTCTTCTCATGGAGCAGTTCAAGCCAGACATCGTTTTCCATGCCGCAGCCCTGAAACATGTTCCGATTCTCGAACGTGACTGGGGCGAGGGCGTCAAGACCAACATCTTCGGCACCGTCAACGTGGCTGACGCTGCAGTGGCTGCCGGAGCTGAAGCGATGGTGATGATTTCCACCGACAAGGCGATCGAGCCGGTGTCGATGCTGGGGCTGACCAAGCGCTTTGCCGAAATGTATTGCCAGGCGCTTGACCGGGAGTTGCTGGCCAGGGCGAACGGCAAGACGCCGATGCGCCTGATTTCCGTGCGGTTTGGCAATGTGCTGGCGTCGAATGGCTCGGTGGTGCCGAAGTTCAAGGCGCAGATCGAAGCCGGAGGACCAGTGACCGTGACGCATCCGGACATGGTGCGCTACTTCATGACCATTCGCGAAGCGTGCGATCTCGTCGTGACCTCCGCCACCCATGCGCTTGGTCCGGTGCGGCCGGACGTGTCCGTCTACGTCCTGAACATGGGACAGCCGGTCAAGATCGTCGATCTCGCCGAACGCATTATCCGGTTGTCGGGTCTTCAGCCCGGCTATGACATCGACATCGTCTTCACCGGCGTTCGGCCGGGCGAGCGTCTCAATGAAATTCTGTTTGCCCACGAGGAGCCGACCGCCGAGATCGGCATCGCGGGTATTGTCGCGGCGCGCCCCAACGAGCCGCCGCTCGATACGTTGCAACGATGGTTATCGACGCTCGAGAAAGCCGTGGCCAGCGAGCAGCGCAGCGTGATTGTCGGTGTGCTGAAGGATGCTATCCCGGAATTCAAAAGCGGAGCTGCGTAAGCTCAGCTTGCGATCTTGCGCTGGTGGGAGAACCGGTACAGCACGATTGCGACCGCGCCCGTGCCAAGTAGCAGCATGATGCCCTGAGCAGCAGGCGATTTCATCCAGATGGTGAGTGCGGCAAGCGCAGCGAGGACAATGTTGAGCACAAAGACCTCGCGAACGACCTGGATCACGCTGAATCCGTTGTCCGTGGCCTGCTGATAGAAGTGGGAGCGGTGGGCCACCCAGACCGCTTCGCCCCTCATCAGCCGCCGAAGCAAGGTGAGCGTTGCATCAACCAGATAGTAGAGCGGAAGCAGCAGCGCGGCGACGAGGTTTCCGCTTCCCGCGAGTTGCAATAGACACCATCCCATCAGCAGTCCGATCGGCAGGCTGCCGACATCGCCAAGGAACAGTTTCGCAACCGGCTTGTTGAAGGGAGCGAAGCCGATCATTGCGCCGCCAAGCGCGAGAGCGACGATCGTTGAAGCCATCGGTAGCTGGCCGCAGAGGCCGAACAGAACGAGTGCGCCCATCACCGGCACAACTTCGGCAACGGTCATCCAGTCGAGACCATCCATGAAGTTGACCAGATTGACGAACCACAGTCCGCCAATCAGCAACACAATGCGTTCGGCCCATAAGGGGATAGCTTGGAAAAGATGAAATTCTGCGGGGAGAGCCCAGAGCGCGATGCCGACAGCCGCGGTCTGCATCATCAGGCGAGGAAGAACGGGCATGGTACGCAGATCGTCGTAGGCGCCGACAAGGGCCAGCAGAATGGCTGCCGCAAAGACGGTGAGCAGGCTGGGACTTGCCACGAGGCCGGAAAACGAAACCGAAATTGCGGTGGCGGCAATCGCTGCAATGATGACTGCGAGTCCGCCGCCTTGCGGCGTCGGTATGCGATGCGAGGAGCGCGCATTCGGCCGGGCCAGCGCGTAACGCTGCAAAACGGGGCGAAGCAACACGATAAGGGCCGCGCAAATGGCGCAAGCGCTCAATGGTGTTGCGATCATCAAAGCTGAATGCATAAGGCTGCAATTATCCGTTCAGTATCCGGGCTGACCGCGCATCGCCGGGATCGATGCAACTGGACCGGCGTTGGTCATTTATCCTGCACAACTTGGAAGAAGGACTCTGCCGTTCGGGATAATTTCAGCCAAGTGCGTTACACGTCAACGCGAACGGTTTTTCAACCCCCCGATATCACTTTTCATCAAAGCGCCAAAGCGATAGTAAGGCTGCCGGACAGGGGAGTGCGTATCATTGGTGGTTGTACGGTGGCTTCAAGTGCTGCTCGCGACTCTCGTGCTAGGCGGGTGCACATTCTTTTTCGATGTGCAGGATTCAGTTCAGTCGGATCCCGAGCCGGATTCCCGGCAGCAGAAAATCATCTTCGAGCGCATCCAGCAGATCATTCAGTCGATGAAAGATGTCAGACAGTCCGAAGTTTCCAACATTGGACCGAATGAGGCGCAGTCGGGACCGGAAAAATGGACCGTATGCTCGCGCGGAAACGCCGGAAACGAATTGCGCTATTTCACTTTCTTCCTGAAGGGAGAAACGGTGGCGACATGGCGGCCTGCGGTCATCAATGACAAATGCGAAACCCGCAGGTTTTCGCCATTCTGACTGCATCCATCTTGTAAAGAAGGTTGGCACGATGATGTCTAACCGGCGCGCTGAATCTGCTCTTTGTAAAGGCTGACAATTGCCGCGCCGATTGCTCGCGCAGACATTTTGTCGACCACGAGTCGCCTGGCTGCCGCGCCGTAACGCGTCCTCAGTTCTTTCGACCTGGCCAGTCGGCCGATGGCATCGGCGAGAGCCTGCGGATCTTCGATCGGCACCAGCAAGCCTGTTTCATCGGGGATTGCGATCTCTCGGCAGCCGGGCGCATCAGTTGCAACAAGCGGCCGGCCACATGCGGCGGCTTCCAGAAGGCTTTTGGGCAAACCTTCCCGATGGGAGGGGAGGGCCGCGATATGGCAATCGCGCCACAAGGTGCTGATGTCTGTCACCTGACCAAGCCAAGTGATGCCGGGCTCATTGTTCCATTCCCTCGCTTCTTCGAGTGAAACGGAATCGGGATTTGCGAGGTCCGGCGTACCGGCAATCAGGAGCCGGATGGTTTCATCCCCTGCCCGCAGAATCCGGTGTGCGGCTACCAGTGCGCGGATACCCTTGGAGGTCAGCAGGCGTCCTGCAAACCCGACCGTGATGGGACCATCGGGTTCAGGAAGTGGCGCGAGCTGCTCGGTATCGACGCCTGATCCGGGGATGCAGGCGAGCCGCCGAGGATCAATCCCGATCGTCTCAAGCGCGGCCCTGTCATCCGGATTTTGCACCAGGAAGACCGCATGATTCCGGTTGAGCAGGAACCGCAGCGCAATCGCAATCACAAAGCGCAGCAGAAGCGCCCTTGGTGCCGTCGAGGTGAACGCGTAGCCAAGACCGGTCATCGCGTTGACCTGAGGCGTCGCTATTCCAAGCGACGAGATACCCCCAAGGACGCAGGTTTGCATGCCGACGTGATGTACGAGGGACGGCGAAAGCTCGCGCTTGATCTTGCGAAGCCCCAGAATGGTCGAGATCGCGCTGAATGGCGACAAGCGGCCGCGCCTGAACGGAATGGGATGAACCGTAAAACCTTCGGAGCGTATGGCATCGCCATTCGACCCGACCGATGCCGCCACATGAACATCGAATCCGGCGTCACGAGCCGCACGGGCCATGGGAAGCCGATGGGACAGGAAAGCCTTGTCCTCGGTCTCGACGTAGAGAAGCGTCATGGGCGATAAATGAGGGGCCTTCATTGGCACCGGCGGAATACAGAAAACATGAAGAACCTATACCGTTTCCGCCGGCTATTGTGAAATATGGCGTTCGCACCTCATAACATTTAAAGCTGTTTCCATCCGCATCCACTGTCTCGTCAGGTAGGGCTTATGTCATCTGGAATGTCCACGGCCCGTGTAGCTGGTCCGGCGCAAACAGGAGCGCGACAGTCAGATACAGGCCGCATTCAATCCCTGGATGTGTTGCGGGGCATTGCAATTCTGATGGTCATCCTTGGGCATTTCATTCCTGTTCGAATTGCCTTGGGAGATGCATCCTATCACGTGAGCTCGCTGGGGCGGGGTGGCGTAATGCTGTTCTTTCTTCTCAGCGGTTATCTGGTTTTCCGTAACATTGAGAAGCAAGATACAATCACCTTCGTTTCCCGGCGACTGTTCAAGATTTTCCCCGCCTATTGGGTCAATGTCGTACTGATTGTGCTGCTAAGTGCGCTGGCCGGGAAAGAAGTCTTTCCACTGGATGTTGTGCTCGGCAATTTCTTCATGATGCAGGACGTCTTTCGAAAGGAGTCCTTAAGCGGCGTGTACTGGACGCTGCTGATCGAAGTGAAGTTCTATCTGTTTCTGGCTTTTCAGCACTTTGTTCTGCGGGATCGCGGGGTGCTCGTCGTTCTGGCGGCGCTGATTTGCGTCAATATCGCAGTCTGGGCGGTGCGGGGACATGCGAGTCTCCTGCTGACATTTTTCCCTGCCTTCTACGTCGGCATCCAAATCAGGCGGGCTGAAACAGCGAAGTGGGGACGCTCCGCGGTGCTTCAACTTGTTGGTGTGACCTTGGTTGTTGCAGCCAGTCTTGCTGCTTTCGACGAATACTACGGAATATGGTCTGCAGCTTACGTTATCGGCGAGATGGTGATGCTGGTTGTCTCGCTGCGTGCTGCGGTATCGAACTCAGTGCTGAGTTTCTTTGGCCGGATTTCCTACAGCCATTATCTCTATCACACCGCAGCGGGTTATGTTTTTCTGACTTTATTCCCGCCTTCGGCTGACTTGGCTTTCAACGTGCTGGCCATCGTGCTCGTCATTGCCGCGACCACACTCATTGCCTTCATTTCTTACCGTTTGGTCGAAGTTCCGACGGTCGCGTTCGGAAAGCAGCATGAGCATTTGTGGTTGCGCAGTCATAAACGAGCCGTGCCCTGATAAAATTCGAATGGGTCATCCGGATGCTGGTTTCAGATTAAATCCGGCTCCCTAAATTATCATATATAAATCAAATACTTAACGTCATGGAAAAGGAGTGAGCTTGACGTTCACGGAGTGAACACGATAAGCAGGCCATTCTCAGGAGTGAGCAATGGATCGGGCGTTTTCCGAGAACGAGCGCGAAGACAGCGACCGGATTGTTCTCGGTCTGCTGAATTCTGTGGAACAGGACGGTGCGCGCTCGCAACGCCATTACGCAGCCGAGCTCGGAATCGCGCTCGGCCTTGTGAACGCCTATCTCAACCGCTGCATCAAGAAGGGATTGGTCAAGGCAAGCCAGGCGCCTGCGCGCCGATATGCCTACTATCTCACGCCGCAAGGATTTGCGGAAAAATCCCGTCTTACAGTCGAGTATCTGTCGTCCTCGTTCGGATTTTTCAGAAAGGCGAAGGCGGATTGCGTCAAGGTTCTTGAGACCGCAAAGGAGCGCCAGCTCAAGCGGCTTATCCTGCTGGGCGTTTCCGATCTTGCAGAAATTGCTGCGATCTGTGCGATTGAGAGTGGAGTTGTTCTGGTTTGCGCGGTCGATCCAGCGAGCAAGCTTGAGCGGTTCGTTGGTCTGCCGGTGGTTGCAGATCTGGATTCCGTCAACGAAGAAGTCGATGGTGCCATCGTAACAGCGCTTCTCTCTTCATCCGCAATCGATGCTTTGATCGATGGTGTGCGAGAAAAGCTGGGCGCAGAAGCGATTTTGATTCCGGACCTTGTCGATTCACGGCCGCGTAAGGTGAGAGGGGAATCCGCGTCATGAATTCTTCCTCGAGTTCCGCATGGTATGTCGCTCAAACGCAAATTCAGGCGGAAGCCAAGGCGGGTGCAAATCTCGTCCGGCAAGGTTTTGAAGTTTATGTGCCGCGCTATCTCAAGACCGTGCGTCACGCGCGACGTGTCAATGTTGTTAAATCGCCCCTGTTTCCGAGCTACATCTTTGTCCGGATTGACCTGGAGACGCAGCGTTGGCGAGCGATAAATTCAACGGTCGGCATCAAACGTCTGGTTGGTCACGAGGGAACTCCTGTGCAGATCGCTACGGACCTCGTCGAGGGTCTTAGGCAGCATGAGCAGGCAGATGGATTCCTGTCGATGTTGGTGCCGACAGTACGCTTTAAAGCCGGTGATGCTGTTCGGATGCTGAGTGGTGCGTTCGATTCATGCCGCGGCATATTTCAGGCTCGCACGGATAGTCAGCGGGTTGAGATTCTTCTTGAAATGCTGGGTCGCAAGGTTCGGATTATAACCGACGTGCGTTCCATCGAACCGGCGTAATGGCTTGCAGCGCCGTTATCGCATGGACAACAGCCGGAAAGTGTCGTGACGCCGACGTCATTCGATTTCATCAAGGATGCATGGAGGACCTTGCGCTGGTGGCTGCCCCTATTAGCGCTTCTGACGTTTGCGAACGCGCTTCTTGAAGGTGCGACCGTCGCAGCCTTGTTGCCGCTGCTCGCCACCCTGGGCGGTGATGCTTCCTCAAAGCCGGATCGTATCAGCAGAGTACTCGCTGAGAGCCTGGGATGGTTTGGATTATCGCCTACTGCCGGAACGATCGCCGGGCTGATTGTATTCTTGATCGCGATCAGTGCAGCCACCTTTATCACTCAATCTTATATAGCCTCATGGCTGCAGGCGCGTTACGTGGCATCCTGGCAGCGTCGGATGTTTTCTGCATTCCTTGCCTCGGACTATGATTTTTTTTCCTCTCGTAGAACGGGTGATTTGGTTGCCGCTGTGACCAATGAGCCGTGGCGCATCGGCCTGGTTTTCTCGCAGGTCAATCTTGTGATCGCTGCGGTGCTTTTTATCTTCGTGCAGGTTGTGATTGCTCTTTTCATCGCGCCTGTCGTCGTCGGTCTTCTGGTTGCTGTGGGAGCATTGCTGTTCGCCACGACGCGATGGTGGACCGTGCGTGCCGCGCATTTTGGAACGGAGCTCACGAAGGTCAACGCCGATCTGACCGTCGATACGAGCGAGATTGTTGGCGGCGCAAAGTTCGTGAAAGCGACGGCGACCGAGATTCGGGCATTTGACCGGTTCGCGGGCTCCGTCGATCGGCTAGAGGCATTGTCGTTTGGAAATGCGTTTGACAGCCAAATAGTTCGCGCGATCTTTGAATACAGCGGCGGGCTCCTTGTTGTCGGACTTCTGGTTCTTGGCCCCACGCTTTTATCGGTCGATGTCGGCGCGATCCTGGTGATTGTTGCTATCTTCGTGCGGCTTTTTCCCAAGATCACTGGATTGCGGCAGAATCTTCAAATTGTTGATTTTCACATTCCGGCATTTGGAATTGCGTCGACTCTGCTGCGGGAAGCAGAATCAAAACGAGAAGTAGCAACCGTTGCCAGGCCGGACGGATGGCCGGCACATGCGCCTGCTGCGATTGTGCTCGACAATGTATCGGTGACATTTGGTTCACGCTCGCTTCTGCAGGGCGTCAATATTGAAATACCCTCCGGCGCATTCGTGGCGTTCACCGGTCACACCGGAGCAGGCAAGACGACGTTAATGGACTGCATCCTCGGACTACGAAAGCCGACATCCGGTGCGGTCCGCGTTGATGGGCACGCACTGGACTCGCTACCGAGTGTGTCCTGGCGGCAGGGCATTGGCTATCTCGGACAAGATCCGATGTTATTCAACGCCAGTATTGGTGAAAACCTGCGCTGGATTCGGCCTCGAACGACCGACGACGAGATTCGCGTGGCGCTCGAAGCGGCGGCCGCGGACTTTGTTTATGGTTTGCCCAATGGGCTGGATACGATCGTTGGCGATCACGGCAGCCGGCTGTCGGGCGGCGAGCGTCAGCGCATTGCGCTTGCGAGAGCCTTGTTGGGCGCTCCGCGCTTGCTCGTGCTGGACGAGGCGACAAGCTCGCTCGATGCGGAAACCGAGGAAATTGTGACCAGGGCGCTGATGCGCTTGAAAAGCCGGATCACAGTTATTGCGATCTCGCATCGTCCGGCTTTGGTGCGCGAAGCGGATTTTGTCGTTCATCTGAGCAACGGAAGCGCCGAGCGAATTGAGACATCGCTCGCCCAGTTTGCTGCGGATTAAGAGGCCCTCCGCTCGGACCGGTAGACATATTCATCGCAGCCGGAGCCGAATATTCCGCTGGATTTTGGACGGGCAAAGACACGCTCTGCCTTGAAGCCGAGTGCCGTCAGTCGGCGATCCACCTCGGGGGCAAGTACCGATTCATACGGGTATCCCCCAAGCCAGTCATGGACATCATGTTCGAAATCCATGCCGCGCCGTGACTTGTAGTTCGCAATATAGTCCGAAAACGATCCTTGTCGCGTCATGGCCCGGGCAAGGCGGAATGCGCCGATATACCCGCTCTTGACGATACTCTGGATGACCGGCGGTGCGCTTGTGTAGAGGCGTTTTTCGAGTTGCCAGAACGGGTCCAGATAGGTTTCACGATAAAAAGCGACTGCAAGCAGGCCTCCCGGA
Source organism: Afipia sp. (assembly GCA_024508675.1). Classification (GTDB taxonomy): domain Bacteria; phylum Pseudomonadota; class Alphaproteobacteria; order Rhizobiales; family Xanthobacteraceae; genus Afipia. The sequence continues at coordinate 627,780 of JANINQ010000021.1, read as the reverse complement.
GCGACGAGTGCGGCCGCATTATTAAGTGCTTGCCACATGTCTCCGGTGTGATGCAGCACCCCCCACGAGTAAACGATGTCGAAGACTCCAAGCTTCTCTGGCGTGAGATCGAAGACACTCACATTCTCGATTTGCCAGGGCGTGTGCGGAGCCCGTTCTGATAGAACGTGCTTTGCAGTGGCTGTGCTGTTCGGATCGATATCGACGCCGACCACGCGAGCCACCCCAAGCTGGGTGGCAGCCAGTGCATGAAGACCTGATCCGCAGCCGATGTCGAGAAATGATCGCCCCCTGAAGTCTTCGGCTGGGATGAGCTTTAGCAAACCCTCCTTGGCCTGCTCGATTTGTGGCTCTCCAATAAGCTTCGCATAGGAAGCCCAGTTTTCGCCGAAGGCGAAATGACTATCCAGTTTCTTCAGGGCTTCGTTTGACACGCTGGATCTTTCTTATCGAGTCGTTCTTGAATCACTTGAGCCGGAATTTGCTATCCGCCGCGTTGCGCGTGAATGCTGGTGAATTCGAAGTATTCTTCACGCGAGCGATAGGTCCGCCCGATCCGTTCGTTGCGCAAAACGGAGAACCCGCGCCGGACGAGCAAGGCCTCATATTCTTCCGGCTCTGTAAAATGAAACGGATAATACTGACCGAAAAAGGGAGAGGTCGGTCTGTGAAGGCCGTCGAGGGTGCTGTCATCGATCATCCGTGACGGGCCGGGATCGCGAAAGCTGTCGTTATTCTTGGAGGGAGTATACGCGAAAAAACGGCCGGCTGGTTTTAGAATGCGAGCAACCTCGTCGAGGTATGTATTGAAATTCTTGTCGTCAAAACAGTACCCTGAGAAGACATCTACGACAGCATCGAAGTGACGGTCAGGATACCCTGTTTCGATCATGCTCCCTTGCTTCAGCGTTGCGTTCACGCCCCATCGGGCCAGGACCTGTTCGCACAGCAGGAGACCTTCTTGTGATAGATCGAGGCCATGCGCCTCAAAACCTTCTCGCGCGATCATCCAGAGATTTGCGCCGGAGCCGCAACCGACCTCCAGAAACCTCAGCATCTTTCGCTCGTTCAGCGGAAGGGAAAAGTAATAGCTGCCCATGAAGCGCAACAATTCCTCGTTGGGATAAAGGCGCTGCGCGGAAAAACCCAGTTTTCTATACGTTCCGTCGTGAAATGTCTGAGCGGCATGGTCTGTGGGCGCGGCTTGCATATTTGGGGTATTGCTCCTGACTGGACGGGGCTTGGCCGATCGTTCAAAGATAGCTCATGTAAAGGGGCAAGTCATGCATGAGAAGTTTGATGCTGTCGTTATCGGTGGCGGAATATCGGGGCTGATTACTACCCAGATTTTGAGCCAGGCTGGTTATCGCGTTTTGCTTGCGGAAAAGGAAGCAAGCCTGGGCGGCACCAACGGTTCCTTTCAGAACGCCAGAGGCGATACCTTCGATTTCGGATATCACACTATCGATTACAACCGGTCGCCATTCACCACGCGTTATTTTGCGCGGATGCTGAAGGACAAGTTTCATTTATTGTCCTTGCGGCGAGGCATAGCTTTGCAGGGGCATACGTTGCCTTATAACGCTCCGATTTCAGAATGGCCGAAGGCTCTTGCTGACAAGATCAGCGCGTCGGAATTTCACGACAGCTTGAACGGACCGCCAACGCGAGACGCGATCGAGAAGATCTATGGATCTTATCTGATGCGTGTTGCTTTCGACGAAATCCTGCCGTCGTATCCGTCGCTGGCCTGGCAAAGGAAGAAGGGCAAGCCGGAATCCGATTTGATGGACTCGGTCTATCCATGGTTCTTTCCTCAGACTTCGCCAAAGGCGGTAGATGGTCCGGAGTGGGTCAAGTTTCACCAGAAGGTTCGTAATCAGGGCGAACATCTGGTGATGTATCCGAACGAAGGCGGATTTGGTGCTTTCATCGCCGGAATATACGATCACATCGATCATTCCAACGTGAAGGTGGTGAAGGGATTCGCATCCCTCGACGTCGCTCTGGATCAGAAGGATCAGCGGGTCTCGAGCATCGTTATTGACGGCAACTCTTACTCGGCCACTCGCTATTTTTGGTGCGCGCCGCTCGTCATCATGGGCCGTCTGCTCGGCATGGAGTTTCCTGTCGCTCATCCGCAAATGCTGTGCCTGGGCAGCTATGCGTTTGAGAACGAACTTCCGTTTCGGTTTCATGAGATTCTGATCGGTGAGAAGGACGTCCCGATCAATCGCATTTCCTTTCCGGGAGCGATTGCAGGAAAAAAGAACGACCTTCTTCAGATCGAATTTGCCTATCCGGTAGGGGACATGAATGTTACGGCGGAGGCCTGGCGGGCCGATTGTCTGAAGTATGTTCGGGAAAGGGGTTTGATCCCGGAGAATGCCGAGCCCGTCGATTACAAGTATTTCGGAGCAGTGAAGGGTTTCATCTCCAACTATGATCCTCGGCAGATGGTCGCGGATTTTCAGGCCCGGCTTCTGCCCAGCACCAACATCACATATCCGTACGTCGGGTTGGAGGCAGACAATATCAACCGCATCGTTCCCTCGGTGTTCAAGCAGGTTTACCAGGCTATTGCTGATGAATCGGCCATCTGAGGGCAAATTCTTTCGGGCGGCGGGATTGTTCTTGACGTTCATGGCGTGAACACGATATGGGTAAGTAGTTGTTGTTACGGTCGTCTTCGCTCGCAGATTTGCGAACGGCCCTGCGGCCGGACGAGTTTGCTTGCGCTATGCCGGGATAGGCTCTAGCCGTCTGTGCGCTTCGCGACCACTCTGGGAAACGGTCATGAGTAACCTGCCGCCTCGTACGGTCACAAATTTTGCGTTGTCCGACCGGTACCGCGAACGCGTGCACCAGGTGATCGTCGGCGGCGCACACACTTATTCACGAGGCGATGATCAATTTCCGGCACTAGCTCCTGCGGCAATTGCCCGAGGCAAAGGGGCTCGCGTCTGGGACGTCGATGATAACGAATACATCGATTGCACGCTCGGCCTCGGGGCGGTCAGTCTCGGTCATGCCTATGAACCGGTTCTGAGCGCGGTGCGCGAGCAACTCGAATTAGGTGCCGGTTTTCAGCGTCCTGCGGCTCTCGAGCTTGACCTTGCGGAGGAATTTCTCGCGCTGACCCCGGGTATGAACCGGATCAAGTTTGCGAAAAACGGGTCCAACGTCACGACCGCCGCTGTTAAGTTGGCTCGCGCCTATACTGGCCGCGAACTGGTGGCTTTTCCGAAGAACCATCCCTTCTTCAGCTTCGACGACTGGTTCATTGGCTCCACGTCGATTCATTCGGGCATTCCGGACGGTGTGCGGCGCTTCTCGCTCACCTACGACTCGACTGATCCGGACACCCTGTCTGAGCTGTTCGCAAAATATCCCGGACAGATCGCTTGCGTGATTACCGAACCGGAGGAGATGATACCGTTCTCGCCAGACGCGGTTCGCGCAATTGAAGTGATTGCCAAGCGTGGTGGTGCAGTTTTCATCGTCGATGAGATGATCACCGGCTTTCGCGCCGGATTACCCGGGTCATACGTCCAGCTTGGACTGTCGCCGGATCTGGCGACATGGGGCAAGGCAAGCGGCAATGGATTCTCGTTCTGTGCGTTGACGGGTAGGGCGGAGATTATGGATCTCGGCGGAATCAAGCAGACGTCCCGGCCTCGCGTGTTTCTCCTCTCATCCACGCACGGCGGTGAGGCTCATTCGCTTGCGGCCGCGCGTGCTGTTATTCGCGAATACAGCACCAAGGATGTGCTGGGTCATCATCGGCGCATTGTCGCTCGCGTTGGTGAAGGAGTGCGCCGCGCAATCGAAAAACATAAAATTGGCCGCGCTGTCGAATTGCATCCGGCACCATGGCGGATTTTCTTCAATTGCAAGGACGCTGACGGGCAGGTCTCGCTGGCGTTCCGCACCCTGCTGCTGCAGGAGATGATCGGGCGGGGCGTGCTGTTTCAGGGTGTGTTTCTGCCGTGCTTCTCGCACACCGAGTCCGACGTCGATACGATTGTTGAGGCGTTCGACCAGGCTTTCGCGGTTTATGCGCACGCGCTGGAACACGGGCTGGATCAGCATCTCGTCGGCGATCCGATACGGCCGGTATTTCGCAAATATGTAAGTTGCGATCGCGTATGCGCCGAGAACCCCTGCGAACACGAAATCGCCAGTCAGGCCACCGGCAGCTAGGTCATCAAGATACCATGAAGCGATTGGCGACCATCTGCGCGCGGGGCGGCTCAAAAGGCGTTCCCAACAAAAACTTGAAGCTGCTGGGAGGCCGGCCGCTGATCGCATGGAGCATCCTGCAGGCAAGGGCGACAGGATTGTTCGATCGCATCGTCGTCTCCAGCGACTCTGAGGATATCCGGTCAGCAGCATTGCAGGCGGGCGCCAATGGCGTCGTCAACAGGCCAATCGACATGGCGACCGACGAGGCACCGAAAGTTCCTGCAATTCTCCACGCGCTTCTGGAAACCGAGCGGGAGATCAACGAGCGCTATGACATCCTGGTCGATCTGGATGCAACCGCGCCGTTGCGGTTGCCCGTGGACATTGCCGGTGCTGTTGCTCTTCTCGAAAGTACCGGATCAAGCAGTGTAATCACGGGAAACACGGCTTACCGCTCACCATACTTCGATCTCGTTGAGTTGCAGGATGACGGCACGGTACGCGTTTCGAAAACCCCGGCGCGTCCCGTTTTTCGCAGGCAGGACGTTCCGGTTTGTTACGACATGAATGCTTCGATTTATGTGTGGAATCGCGATCGGCTTGTTGCGGACCCTTCGGTCTTCTACGACGACACGCGTTTGTTCGAGATGCCTGCGGAGCGATCGCGCGAGATCGACAGTCCGTTTGATTTGTCGATCGTCGAATTTCTGTTCGAGAAACTGAAGATGGCCGATGCCTTGGGTCGGCACTAGCGATGGATAGAAATTTCAGGATTGTCGCAGTTGATCAGGATGCCGCGGCGTTTTCGTCCGTTCTGGATGATCCGCGCTTTGCAGCCATTGAAGCGCATCCCCAGGCTGGTGTTTTTGGGCGCTCTTACTATCCAGCCGTTCATGGCGATAATCATCGGAATTACTCGTTCGCCGTCGAATGGCAAAACGAACCACGGCTGGTTGTGCTGTGTTCCGTGATCGACGGTGTTCTTGGAATGCACGGTATTCCTGCGCGGATTTTTGCTGAGCCTGGTCTGGAGACGGCGGTTCACAAGGCCTCGGTCAAGCAGGCCTTTGCTCACATTGATGAGATTGCAGCGGCTGCCAAGGTGCGCGAAGTCGTCGTGAGCGAGCCGGCAGCACCACAGCTCTCGCCGGTTGGAGAATCCTCACTGTCCCGCGGCGCGAAAGCTGATGTTACCTTGATCGGCATGGTTGATATTGATGCCGGACCAGCCGTCTGGAAAAAATCCCTGCGCAAGAGTTTTCAGCAATTGATCAACTGGGGTCGAAAGAACTTTTCGGTTGGTTACATCAATGCGGGGAATTTTTCGCACGAGGCGTTTGACAGGTTTCGCCGCTTTCACGCCCATGTGGCGGGAAGGGTGACCAGGCCCATCGAATCGTGGAATGCGATGGCGGAGACTGTCCGCGTGGGCCGTGGCGAAGTCATCATGGCGGAGATCGCTGGCAAGCTCACCGCTGCGGTGCTCTTTGTCGATGGGACCGTGACGTCACTTTACATGACAGGGGTTTACGATCGGGACAGCGAAGATCCCCTTGCGCACTATATGATCTGGCACGGGATGGAACGAGCACATCTGCGTGGAATGAAGGATATGGAGCTTGGGCCGATTCACCAGCTCGGGGCGATTGACACGAAACAATACAATATCGGATTTTTTAAACGCGGGTTTGTGACCCGCATGGACGCGAATTTCGATTGGCGCTGGAAACCGGCAAGCACCCACAATCGATAATGCGCGGCGGATCTGCCCCTGAGGATTGTTAACCAGGTTGGACTGGCGTCAGGTTTTGCCGATCCCGGCCTTGGCGGCAGCCCAACTGTCTGCTAAAAGGCATTGTTCATTTCGTGAACATGAGACTATTATTTGTTTTCAATGGGTTAGGTTGCCAAGGCGCATGAGCTAGCGCCGGAGTGCAGAGTATTTTCTGTATAGAGCACCGCCGCCCATCTTTCGGTCTGGGTGATTCACCCGGGCTGCGGTAGCCGTGGGGGATCTCGCTATCTTGAGGTCCCGGCCTCTCAGTAAGAAAGAGCAATGTCTCCTCGCATCCTTGTTACCGGAGCCGATGGGTTCATCGGGTCGCATCTCACTGAGCTTCTAGTTCGTGAGGGTTACGACGTTCGTGCCTTCGTTCAATACAACTCCTTCAATTCATGGGGCTGGCTTGATGAATGCGCTGCCGATGTCGAAGGCAAGTTCGAGGTGGTCGCGGGCGATGTTCGCGATCCTTTTGGGATTAAGGCCGCCATGACGGGATGCGATGCGGTCTTGCATCTCGCAGCTCTCATCGCAATCCCATTTTCCTATCATTCGCCTGCCGCCTATGTAGAGACGAACATCAACGGGACATTGAATGTTCTTCAGGCGGCGCGCGAACTGGACATCGGACGCGTCATTCACACCTCGACGAGCGAAGTTTACGGAACGGCGCGCTACGTTCCGATCGACGAAGAGCATCCGCTTCAGGCTCAATCACCCTATTCTGCGACTAAGATCAGTGCCGACCAACTCGCGATTTCGTTTTATCGCTCGTTTGAGACGCCGGTAACAATCGTTCGCCCGTTCAATACTTTCGGACCGCGCCAATCCGCGCGCGCGGTGATCCCAACCATCATCACGCAGCTTGCCGCGGGCAGGGAGCGCGTCGAACTGGGTGATCTGCGTCCCACGCGTGATTTCAATTTTGTTGGCGACACGGCTGCGGGTTTCGTTGCGGCGTTGCGATCGGATCGATGCCTTGGCGAGGTCGTCAATCTGGGAACAGGTTTCGAGATCAGTATCGGAGAGACGGCGCAGCTCATTGCCGAACTGATGAACGTCAAAATCAATATTGGCCGCGATGAGGTTCGAATTCGTCCGGAAACCAGCGAGGTGTTCCGCCTGCTGGCCAGTAATGAAAAGGCCCAGCGGCTGCTTGACTGGCAGCCGCGAAATTCGGGTGCTCAAGGACTACGCAGCGGTATGCAAGCCACGATCGAGTGGTTTTTGAATCCAGCGAACCAGCGTCGCTATAAAGCCGACACTTACAATATTTGATCGACTCGAATGACTAACCTTGCTGATCAGATCGTTGCGGCCGTTCGGCATGTTGCAGGGCCTGCGCCGGCTGCGCTGCACGAGCCGGTTTTCGCCGGGCACGAGATCAAATATCTTAGCGAGTGCATCGAGACGGGCTGGGTTTCATCCGTCGGGCGCTTTGTTGATCGCTTTGAACAACAACTGGCTGAGTATACCGGTGCCCGGCATGCCATTGCTGTGGTGAATGGAACGGCCGCGCTGCATGCGGCTTTGCTGGCGGTAGGTGTAGAGGCTGGCAGCGAGGTACTTGTTCCAGCCTTGACGTTTATCGGAACGGTCAACCCCATAGTTTATTGCGGAGCCAGACCGCATTTCATTGAGAGTTCATGTGATACGCTCGGTGTCGATCCCGATGCACTTGGCCGGTACTTGGCGGATATTGCTGTCGTCAGCGATGGTGTCTGCCGCAATCGGTTGACCGGCGCCCGGATGTCTGCGCTCCTGCCGGTTCATATCTTTGGCCATCCTATCGATATGGATGCGCTGAACGAAGTTGCCGCCCGCTTTTCTCTCCCTGTTGTGGAGGACGCAGCAGAAGCGATAGGCAGCTATGACAGGGGGCGGCACGCTGGAACGCTGGGCGCTGTGGGAACGCTCAGCTTCAACGGCAACAAGACCATCACGACCGGCGGTGGCGGCGCGATCCTGACCAATGACGCTACGCTGGCGGGACGGATCAAGCATCTGTCGACCACGGCGCGCGTTCCTCATCGCTGGCAGTTTCTGCACGACATGGTCGGTTACAACTACCGCCTGCCGAATATCAACGCGGCGCTTGGCTGTGCACAGCTTGAGCAACTGGACGGCTTCATCGCCTGCAAGCGCCGATTGACTGATCTCTATACTGCGTCGTTTGAGAAAATTCCGGGTTTGAAGCTCATTCGTGAACCGAAGGGCACGAAATCGAATTACTGGCTTCAGTCGATCATGCTCGATCAGCAAAATGCAACTGAGCGCGACGCGATTCTAGAGGCGTTAAATGATGCGGGCTATGCTGCGCGTCCTGTTTGGCGCTTGATGAGCACAATGCCGATGTTTGAAGGTTGTCCGCGGATGCCGCTGACAGTCACCGAGGATATCGAGCGGCGCGTGATCAGTCTTCCAAGTGGGGCGGGATTGATCTCGTGAGCAAAGGCGTCTTGCTGATCGGTGCGGGAGGGCATGCGCGGTCGTGCATTGATGTGATTGAAAGCGCGGGCTTGCGCGTTTTCGGTCTGATCGACCGTGATCCAACGATGGTCGGTGGCGACGTGCTGGGCTATCCCGTGCTGGGCAGCGATTGCGAATTGCTAAAGCTTGCGAAGGACAGCAGCGGCGCATTGATTACTGTCGGCCAGATAGGTCGCCCGAAGATACGTGTTTCTCTCTATGAAAAACTGACCTCCTGCGGTGTTGTCCCATTGAGCGTATCCGCCAGCACAGCGCGCGTCTCGCGACATGCGTCGATTGGGAACGGCAGTATCGTCATGCATCAGGCTCTCGTCAACGCGGGCGCACGCGTCGGCGTCAATTGCATCATCAATACCGGCGCTATTGTTGAGCACGATGTCGAGATTGGCGATCATTGTCATATCGCCATAGGTGCTGTCATCGGCGGCGGTGTTCGCATCGGCGCTGGTTCATTTGTCGGTGCGGGGGCGATCATATCCCATGGCGTGTCCATCGGATCCAACTCGATCATCGGGGCCGGATGTGTCGTCATGTCGGACTGTCCGGCGGAAACCTTCATGAAGCGGTCGGCATGACACCGGTATTCATCATTGCAGAGGCGGGCGTCAATCATAACGGTGATGCGGCGCGCGCCCGCGCCTTGATTGATGCCGCAGCGCAAGCGGGAGCGGACGCCGTTAAATTCCAGACCTTCCGTCCTGACCTGCTTGTGACCCGAAATGCGCAGAAGGCCGAGTATCAGAAGGTTCAAACGGGAGGGGGGCAAAGCCAGCACGACATGCTGGCGGCGCTCAGTCTGGATCACGATGTATTTCGCGAATTGGCTCAATACTGCGTCGCACGGAATATCATGTTCCTTTCTACGCCATTTGACGCGGAGAGTGCCGATTTCCTTGCTTCGCTAGGCGTGCCGCTGATCAAGGTTTCGTCTGGTGATCTGACAAATTTGCCGCTGTTGAGGCATATCGGTGCCCTCAAGCTGCCGGTTATCCTGTCCACGGGAATGGCAACGCTCGGAGAAATCGAAGCATCGGTCGATGCTCTGGAGCGGGCAGGTGCCAGAAGGCAGGACATCACGCTGCTGCATTGTAACACCGACTATCCCACGCCGTGGCATGACGTGAACCTGCGCGTCATCGATACCCTGCGTCGCGCCTTTGATCTTCCGGTCGGATATTCCGATCATACGATCGGAATTGAGATCGCCTGCGCCGCGGTCGCATTGGGTGCGACCGTGATCGAGAAGCACTTCACGCTGGATCGCAATTTGCCAGGTCCGGATCACAAGGCGAGCCTTGAGCCTGATGAGCTGGCCGCGCTTGTTCAATCCATCCGTCATATCGAACTCGCCATGGGAAGCTCCCGCAAGGCTCCGACCGCGAGCGAAATGCCAAATCGCGCCGTGGCGCGCCGATCGCTTGTCGCGGCCCGGCCGATCAAGGCGGGGGAAGTCTTCGGACCCAATAATCTCGCTGCCAAGCGTGCAGAGAGAGGCCTGTCACCAATGCTGTGGGATCATGTTGTCGGTCGCGTCGCGCGTCGCGACTTTGCTGAAGACGAGCCTGTTGAATTGTGACGCGCCGGATTTGCATTTTTACCGGAGCTCGCTCCGATTTTGGTTTGCTTCAGCCGTTGATCCGGGCGGTAATGGAAGACGAGCAGCTTGAGTTGCAGCTTATTGTGACTGGTTCGCATCTCTCTGCGGACTTCGGAATGAGCGTCCAGGAAATCGAGGCGGCGGGAATTCCCATAGCCCGGAGGATCGATATTCTTGACGCGTCAGATACACCTGCCGATGTGGCGAAGGCGGCGGGCAGAGGGATGATCGGCTTTGCGGATGCGTTGAGCGAGTTGGGGCCGGACGTTGTTGTCGTGCTCGGCGATCGCTACGAAGCCTTGGCGGCTGCGTTCAGTTCGACCGTTATGGGAATTCCGGTGGCCCATTTGCATGGCGGAGAGGTGACGGAGGGCTCGAGCGATGACAGTTTCCGTCATGCGATCACAAAGCTGGCTTCACTCCACTTCGTAGCAGCCGAACCTTATCAGGCTCGTGTCGTTCAGATGGGCGAGAACCCGGATCGTGTCTTCCTGGTCGGCGGACTTGGTGTCGATGCGATGACCCGTCTGCCGCTGCTCAGCCGCGAGGATGTGGAGCGCAGGCTCGGGTTTTCCATCGATAGCCGGACGTTGCTCGCCACCATTCATCCGGCTACGGCAGGTGCTGAGGATTCCGGACTTGAATGTGTTGAGATGCTGGCCGCCCTCGAAGAAGCATCCGATCTCAGGATTGTGTTCACGCTGGCAAACGCCGATGCAGGAGGGCGGGACATTAACGAGAAGATCAAGGCGTTTGTTGAACGTTATCCGGACCGGAGTATTTGCTGTCCCTCGCTCGGTTCCCAGCTCTACTTTTCATGTCTGCAGTTTGTGAAAGGCCTGATCGGAAATTCGTCGAGCGGACTGCTGGAGGCTCCCAGCTTTCACATCGGAACCATCAACATCGGGCCCCGGCAAAAGGGACGGCTGCGCAGCGCCAGTGTGATTGATTGCGCGTCCGATAGAGCATCCATTCGTGAAGCTCTGTCGCGCCTGTTCAGCGTGGAGTTCCAGAACGCTTTAGCGTCGGCGTCCAATCCTTATGGAGATGGAGGCGCGACGTCCAAGATACTGAGCGTCCTTAAAGCGGCAAATCTTGGCAAGCTGCGCGCCAAGTCATTTTACGACATTCTGGAGGCTTGAAGGCAGCGATGATGGACTGGAAGAAATTGCTGATTGGGCCAGATGCGTCAATCGAGGCGGCCATCCAGACGATCGACCAAGGAGGTGCACGTATCGCACTGGTGGTAGATGCCGATGGAAAATTACTTGGGACAGTGACGGACGGCGACATTCGTCGCGCGATTATTGGCCACAAGGCCCTGACAGAGAGCATTGCAGGCGCGATGAACGCCCAGCCGCGCACGCTGACGCTTCCTCTGGATCGGAAGAAGGCCGTTGCGCTGATGAACCAGCACCGCATCATGCAAATTCCTGTTGTTGACGATGCCCGCCGGGTCATCGGCATTGAGATGCTCGATGCGGTGGCGTCGGAGCAGCGCCATGAAAATTGGGTGTTGCTGCTCGCGGGCGGATTCGGAACCCGCTTGCGCCCGCTGACGGACAATTGTCCAAAGCCGATGCTCGATGTTGGCGGCAAGCCGATCCTGCAATCGATCATCGAGAGCTTTGTCGCCCTAGGTTTTCACAAGTTCTACGTGTCGGTCCACTACATGCCGGAAGTGATCAAGGATCATTTCGGTTCAGGCGAAAACTGGGGCATTACGATACGTTATATCGACGAGGAAAAGCCCCTCGGCACCGCAGGCAGTCTGAGTTTGATGGACGATGTCGGCGATCTGCCGGTGATCGTCATGAACGGCGATTTGCTGTCGCGGGTCAACTATCTCGATCTTCTCAAGTTTCACAAGGAACATGGCGTCGCCGCCACGATTTGCAGCCGCGAATTCGCTTATCAGGTTCCGTTCGGAGTCGTTAAGTTTGAGGGCTATGATGTGCGGGAGATCGTCGAAAAGCCGGTTCAGAAGTGCTTCGTGAGCGCGGGCATCTATGTTGTCGAATCTGACGTGATCAGGGGTATGCCGCGAGGAGAGGCGATTGATATGCCAACTCTTCTGCAGAATCTTATCGACGGGAAGCGCGGCGTATGCACTTTCCCCATCCATGAATACTGGCTCGATATCGGCCGGTTCTCGGACTATGAACGAGCCAATCGGGATTTCATCTGAGTGACGCCGATGACATCGTTTCGCGACAAATTGAGTCTTGCGGGCAAGGTCGCCGTCGTCACAGGCGGGGCCGGAATTCTTGGCCAGAAATTCTGCGCAGGCTTGGCTGAGTTCGGAGCCAAGGTCGCTGTTGTCGATGTCGACGAGACAAGTGCCGGCACGCTGGCCGCGCGGCTCGTGTCTGATTATAGTGTCGAAGCTATCGGCGTCAGTTGCGACATCGCTGAGCGCGAGTCCGTGAATGCGATGTTGAGCAAGGTCGTGACCGCTCTCGGCGGCGTGGATATTCTTCACAACAACGCGGCGACCAAATCGTCTGATCTGGCGGCCTTCTTCGCTCCGTTTGAGGAAGTTTCTCTCGAAAATTGGCGCGAGGTGATGTCCGTCAATCTCGACGGCGCGTTCCTGGTATCGCAGGCCGTCGGCCGTCAGATGATCGCGCAGGGACGTGGCGGCAGCATCATTAATACCTCATCGATCTACGGCATTCTTGGCGCGGATAAACGGATTTATGAAGGCTCGCACTATCTGGGACGAGAGATCAATACGCCTGCTGTCTATGCTGCTTCTAAAGCTGGATTGCTTGGACTGACACGTTACCTTTCCACCTACTGGGCTGAACATAATATCCGCGTCAATGCGATTACGCCGGGTGGCGTTTTCAGCGGGCAGAATGACGAATTCAGAACGAGATACAGTGCGCGTATTCCCATGGGGCGCATGGCGGAGAGCGATGAAATGGTCTCTGCATTGCTGTTCCTCGCTTCGGATGCATCGAGCTATATCACCGGACAGAACATCGTTGTTGATGGTGGGTTGAGTGCCTGGTGATAACAGCCGGTCGTCTTCTGCCAAATCTGCGCAAAGAGGCCGGACGTTCTTCCTCTCGGGATATTATGGACAGGGTAATCTCGGTGATGACCTGCTGCTGCAGGCAACGATCGAAGGGATTAGCCGCATCACTCCCGTCCGATCCTTCATTGTCCGCAATGAGGGGGATATTGCAGGACTGACAGGCCTGCCGGTTCCGGTCGAACTGACGGGCGTCGATCGGATCGCTGCGGATCAGACGAAAACAAAACTTCGTCGTCTTGTTTCGACGCTGGCGGCTTATCGCCGGTACTTTCGCAGATGCGACTGGCTTATTTTCGGCGGAGGAACTGTCTTTCACGAAAGAACGTCGAGCCTCCCAATTGCAATGACGTTTCTGGTCTGTCTACTCGCCCGAACAATGGGGATGAGAATAGCTGCGCTAGGAGTTGGCGTGGCATCCATCCGCTCGCGCGCTGGAAAATTCTTGCTGAAGCGCATTGTCGGGCTATCGGATGTGTTCGCCGTTCGCGACGATGAGGCGTTGACGGAATGTGCAAAGGCGCATGCAGATAGCCGAGTTGTTCTGACCTCAGATCTCGTTTTTACGATGAAGAAGCAGATTCGTGCAGCGGGAAAAGCAACGTCTTCGCTGAAGATGCCGACAGTTGGCATCTCCATATATCCGCCAGCGCTCCGGCATTCGTGCGTGGATGACAGCACTTCCAGCATCCTGCGCAATGTCATTGAGGCTATTCTTCTCCGGGGCTGGGGCGTCGTGCTTATGACGTTTCATCACCAGCCGGGCGGCACCAATATTGGCCTTGACGCGGATCATCTTCTGCGGCTGGCCGACGGCTTGACGGCCGGACGCCCTGGGCAGATCAAGCATGTGGTGTTGAATGCCGCCAACATGAGTGATCTTTCCGATGTGTTTTCAGAGATCAGCGTTCATTGCGGGATGCGCTTTCACGGACATGTTCTGTCCGCCATTTTCGGGAAGCCTTTCGTCGGCATTTCGGCTGACAACAAGATCGATGCAATTTGCCATTTATTCGAAATGCCCATCGTTCAGTTGAATGAGCTATCGGCTGAGCGAATCATTGGCGCAATCGATCGGGCCCTCGAAACGCGTTTCGATCAAACGACGCTAACTGGTTGCAAGGAGAGAGCTGAGAAGAATTTTGCGTTGCTGGCTGGCAATCTCGCGGTCAGCTCTCCGGTCTCGCCATAAGTCATCGGAGGATCAGCGATATGAGTGATCATCCGCGAATAGCAATCCATGGCTACGGAACATATGCAATTTCATATCGGCAGATGATCGAGTTCGCGAAGGTGGAGGCGCCCGATGTTGAATGGGCGATGCTTTTGCCGACGTCGCATCATCTGGACATCGTCTCAGAGGTTCTCAGCAAGGATCGCGTTCTTTGCCTTGAAGAAGAGCAGAGGCGTGACAGTTTGACACCGGTCGATATGGCCGAGCTTGCGAATTATCGCGGCAGCATTTTCGTGGATATCGAAGCCGAAAAGAAAGTGTTCAAGCATCGTCGGGCTGACAAGCAGCTGATGCTTGCTGCGCAGATTTACCGAATTTACAAGCAGTTCCTGCTTCGCCTGAAACCGACGCATCTGTTGATGGCTCACATTGAAACTTTCGACGGAAAGGTTCTGGTTGGATTGGCGAAAGAACTGAATATTCCGATGCTGATCCCGACCGATCTCAGGCATCTGGGCGGTGTATATTTTAGCCGGGACGATCAGGAGCAGATTCCAGCCTATCGGAAGGCGTTACCGGAGGGCCGGGACTGGGCTGCAAGCACGATTGGGAGGTTCAGGTCCAAGCCAGGTCCTGCTTTTGTGCCGGATATTTTCGCCTCCGCAGACGAAGAGGTTCTTCCAATTGGCCAGAAGTCATTGCCGAAGCGTGCGTGGGGATTTGTTTCGCGGACGTGGAAAAATCCGCGGCTGTTTGAGCGCGAACTGCTGTTGTTAAGTCTGAAATACGCATTTCCCCGGATCGTTGGAGGTTTCCGGTCCGTGCGGGGCTTTTTCAACGGCTTGCAGTACGATTCAAAAACCTTGGCGGAATTGCCATCCAGGTTCATTTATTATCCGCTGCAGGTAACACCGGAGTCTTCGATCAATACGCCAGCGCCTTACTATGTCGATCAGATGAGGGCGATTGATGCAATCCGTTTCGCGATGCCAAGTGACTGGTTGCTGGTTGTAAAAGAGCATAGAGCCTCGCTGGGCATCCGCCCGGCATCTTTCTACCGAGCGCTGCGTCGAAAAGCCGGTGTTCACATCGCGCATGCGACAATGTCGTCAATTGAACTCATCAAGCAGGCTCAGGTGACGATATCCGTGACCGGGAGCGCTACTCTGGAAGCGTTTCTTCTTGGGCGTCCCGCGCTGGTGCTCGGAGGGTGTTTTGTCGCGGATTATCTGGGGGGCGTTTGTTCGATCGATCAGCTTCCCGCCAGGATCAAAGCCAGTGCCTCAGCTCCCCCAAGCGACGAGCAGGTGACATCCGCGCTCGCAGAAATCCATAGTGTTCGATATGAATGCGTCTTTCGGCCAGCCGATGAGCCGGGAAATTTCGGTCATCGGCCGCAGAACATGAAGCGAATGATTTCTGCTGTTCTGGATCACATTCGGAAACTCGACGAGGAAGCCAGGGCGATGCCGGCAGATTCGTTGGTGAGATCGAAGAGTTAATCTTGGCTCCCCGAATTTCGATTGCCATGCCGCTTTTTAACAAGCGGAAGTACGTTGCTGACAGTTTGGCAAGCGTCGCCCGGCAGTCATTTACCGATTACGAGATTATCGTGGTCGATGACGGGTCGACTGACGACGGTGCGCAGATTGTCAGGGAAATGAATCTGCCAAATCTCAGGCTCATCAGGCAGGAGAACGCGGGAGTGTCGGTTGCGCGAAACCGATGTCTTGCCGAATCGTCGTCTGAATTCGTGGCATTCCTCGATGCTGACGATGTCTGGCGTCAGGACCATCTAAAGCATCTGTGGAGTTTGCATGTTGCTTTCCCTGACGCAAGTTTGCTGGCGAATTCGTTTCAGGAGGTGAGCGCGATACCCGATGATGACGTGGCTACTGCTGTTCAGTATCGCGGCATTGAGGATTTTATTGCCGAGGCTGCGGCTGGCTGCGCGTGGGTGTTTACGTCAGCCGCGATGATTCATCGAGACCGATGCTTGTCCCTCGGTGGCTTCGAGGCTGATGAGAATCGCGGCGAAGATATCGATTTATGGATCAGAATGGGATCTAGGTTTCCCGTCGCCCTGTCCGACTATGTTGGTTCGTTCTATCGACGTGTTGACAATAGCCTTACGACGTCGCTTTCCGTGCTGCAGCCCGATATCGCCATGCGCCGGATTGCTGCAACGCTTGGCACCGAAACTGGAATGGGTCCGGCGCGGCGGCGAGCATTCAAGGAACTGTATAATAGGATTGCGATCGCAAATGCCACGGATTGTCTGGCAAAAGGGCAGAGAGAAGCTGCGCGAATGTTTCTTTCGCTTTCATCAGACACCGAAGTCTCTCGATCGCGCTGGCGTATCCTTCAGCTCTTGTGCCTGATGCCGCCGAGCGCTGTAACCAAGCTTGCCCGGATACGCAATCGGGTACGGGCTGTCATGGAATCTGGACGGTGATGAAGGAAGTGAAGAAAGAAGCGGTTTGTCCGATTTGTGCCGGAGCGTTGAAATGGCCGTTCAAGCACAATCAGGACATCAAGATCGAAGCCGATATCTCCGCTTTTGGTCCGGGTGTCAATTATCGTTGGTGGTTATGCCGGACGTGCGGCAATGCATACCCAACCTTCATGCCGAGCCTCAGTGTGCTCGCCAAAGTATGGCAGAAGAATCGTGATCTCTCCGAAGCTGATCCGGCTCGCGAGGAGGAAATCTGGCGTTACAGAAAAACTATCAGCGAAAAGGGGGCGAGGCGCTCCTTTGATTTCCTTTTACCCCTCTATCAAAAGCCGCCTGGGCGATTTCTCGATATCGGATGTGGATTGGGTGAAACGGTAAGGCTGTTCGCTGAGCGAGGCTGGGATGCACTAGGGGTTGATGCTGATCCCAGCACGCGACGGTTTCACGAGGCTATCGGCATTCGCTCGGTGATTGGGCAGGCCGAGACGCTCGATCTAGGAAGCCGCTTCGATATAATTCATACGGCGCACGCGATCTATTTTGTTACAGATGTCCGCGGATTTCTCGCTTCGCTGCGTGATCGTCTTTCAGAGGGCGGGTTGTTATGCGTGGTCCTGGCGGACTTTCTGTCATCTGATGATCCGGGCCTTCCTGGATACTCTCATAGTTTCTACCCGACCGCGAGTTCCATGCGCTATCTGCTGGCGCTGGAGGGATTTCAGGTTGTTCGCTGCAAGAAAATGTCAGGAAGCATTTTTATGGCCGCACGGCGGGCGGATGGGCCGCTTCCTCCGATTCATCCATGGCTGATCCGTATCGGGCACGAAAGCAAGCCGCTTCGATATGCTTTGGTCGGTCGGCCGGTTACAATCCTTAAATCTCTGGTGAAGCGGGTCTTATCCATCGTGCGGCCCGGTATGTAATCGGATCATGCAGAAGGCGACAGGTCGGTCCAGCCGGTGACTTTACGAAAATGTGTGGCATAGCGGGTTTCATCGATCCCCATCTCGCATCGAATGATGCTGAGATTGCTCGGCGTGCGCGAGCGATGGGCACTGCCATTGCCCATCGCGGACCCGATGCCAGCGGCATCTGGACTGATGATGCGTTCGGTCTGGCGCTGTCGCATCGTCGCTTGTCCATCATCGATCTCTCGGAAGCCGGCGCGCAGCCCATGGTGTCCGCCGACGGGCGGTGGGTGATTTGCTACAATGGCGAAATTTACAACAGCAATGACATTCGCCGCGATCCCGTGCTGGCGTCCGTTGCATGGCGTGGTCATTCCGATACGGAAACGATTGTCGAATCCGTCGCGCGCCGCGGATTAAACGTCACCCTCGATGATCTGAACGGCATGTTCGCGATTGCGCTGTGGGATCGCAGGGAGCAGGCGCTCCATCTTGTTCGTGATCGGCTCGGGATCAAACCTTTGTTCGCGGCGCAGTTCGGAGACCGGATTTTCTTTGCTTCGGAACTGAAGAGTTTTCACGCTGCCCGTGCGTTCGTTTTGGAAATCGATCCGTCGTCGGTGGCCAGCTTTCTTCGTTTCGGTTACGTGCCGGCGCCTCACAGCATCTACCGGGGTGTCCGGAAGCTGATGCCCGGCGAGCATGCCACGTTCTCTGTTCGTGGCGATTGTTCAAGCCGGCGTTACTGGTCCGCCGCAGATGTTGCCCTACGCGGTATAGAATCGCCACTCGAAATCTCCGACGAAGAAGCAACCGCGCAACTGTCGAGCCTACTTGCCGATGCCGTATCGCGGCAAATGCTCGCCGATGTTCCGCTCGGAGCGTTTTTGTCCGGAGGTATTGACTCGTCGGCGGTCGCCGGTCTGATGGTTCGTACTGGGCGTGGTCCCGTCCGCACCTTTTCAATCGGGTTCCCGGAATTCGGTTTCGATGAATCGAAGGATGCTGCGGCGGTTGCGCGGCATCTTGGGACGCAGCATACCGAACTTGTGGTGACAGCGTCAGACGCACTCGGTGTCGTTCCCCAGCTTGCGGAAATGTACGATGAGCCCTTCGCAGATTCGTCGCAAATACCGACTCATCTGGTGTCCAAGCTCACCAGGGAGCATGTGACCGTTGCCTTGTCGGGTGATGGTGGCGACGAGTTGTTCGGAGGATACAATCGTTACCGGCTTGCAGAGGGAATGTCGCAACGGCTGTCGCTGATTCCGATGGCGGCCCGGCGCCTCGCAGCTGGCGCGTTGCATGCGATCCCCATGGCATGGGTTGATGGTATCGCATCCCTCGCGCCCCGCGGAATGCTTCCGTCGCAAGCTGCCGACAAGCTGCGCAAGTTTGCCAATGTGATGACGCTCGATTCAGAAGGCGTTTATCGTAGACTGGTCAGCCAATGCGAAGATCCTTTATCGCTTTCGCCAATGGCGGATGAGCATCCTTTGACCCCATGGTCGACGGGCGCTGTCGGAGCCTTGCCGACGTTCCTCGACCGCATGCAATTGCTCGATACCATCACATATCTGCCCGACGATATTCTTCAGAAGGTCGATCGGGCTTCAATGGCTGTTGCTCTTGAAGCGCGTCCGCCGTTGCTGGATCATCGTGTCGTCGAGTTTGCGTGGCATTTGCCACGACACTTCAAGATTCGCGGTGGTGAAACAAAATGGCTGCTGCGGCGCGTGGCAGAGCAAATGGTCCCGAAGCAACTTCTGGATCGGCCCAAGATGGGTTTTGGCATTCCACTTGCCGATTGGCTAAGGGGACCGTTGCGAGATTGGGCGGAGGATCTGCTTGATCCCCAGCGGCTTGGCGCGGGGTTCATTGATGTTAGCGCTGCGCGGCGTTTGTGGATGGATCACCTGACGGGACGACGAAACTGGGCTTACGCGCTTTGGACCGTTCTGATGTTTGAAGCGTGGCGCAGGCGCTGGGCAGACATCTAAGTGCATGTCATGAGCTTTGTGACAGGCCGAGATCCTGATCATCCGCATATTCTCTTCGTCATCAAGAAGATGATGATGGGGGGAGCCGAGCGCCATTTGACGCAGCTGCTTCCTGCGCTCATCTCGCGGGGCTTTTCGGTGGAGCTGTTTGTGCTCGAGAGAGGCGGTGAACTTGAAGCGGAGATAGCAAGCGCGGGTGTGATCATTTCAGGTCTGCCGCGCCGTTCCGGCCGCGCGAAGCATCTTCTGATCGCTGCAATTGAATTATATCGGCGCATTCGGCAGACCCGGCCCGACATTCTGCATTTCTTTTTGCCTGAGCCTTATCTTGTCGGCGGATTGGTCGCGGCTTTAGCGGGACATCGCGCCAGCATCATGAGCCGTCGCTCTTTGGCGCGCTATCAGCATAAACACCCATGGCTGAAGCGCATCGAATATATGCTTCATCGCCGCATGACAGCTCTGTTGGGGAATTCGCAGGCCGTGGTCGAGGAGCTGATCGCCGAGAGTGGAAACGGTGACAAGATCGGCCTGATTCATAATGGCGTGACTATTTCCGGGCTTGCCGACGATCGCGTGTGCTTGGCGCAGCGTGAAGCTCTGGACATTCCACCTGACGCTTTTGTCATGGTGATCGTCGCGAATCTTTTTCACTACAAGGGTCACGCCGATCTTATGAATGCACTCGGAATGATCGCAGCGAAGCTGCCTCAGCCCTGGCGGCTGGTTGTGATCGGCCGGGACGAGGGCGAAGGTGCGAAACTGCGTTCGCAAGCTGGAAGCCTCGATATTGCGGACCAGATTGTTTGGCTCGGAGAGCGGCGTGATGTCGAGATGGTCGTTCCCGTTGCGGATGTGGCGCTGCTCGTGTCTCACGAAGAGGGCTTTTCCAACGCCCTGATTGAAGCGATGGGGCAGGGGCTACCGGTCATCGCAACGGCTGTTGGCGGAAATCTGGACGCAGTTGTGGATGGTGAAACCGGTCTGCTGGTTCCGCCGGAAGATCCCGCCGCTCTGGCGGGTGCCATCCTCACCCTTGCGTCCGATCAATCGAAATGTCGTTCAATGGGCGCAGCAGCGAGGGAACGCGTTCTGGCGATGTTCTCGCAGGAGGCCTGCGTTCTGCGCTACGACCGCCTCTATCGAGGTTTGCTTGCTCGAGGGCTGGATATATCGCCTGAGCGTCCGGTTCAGGCCATTATTGACGGCCGTGATCTGCCGCTTGCCAAGGTAAATTAGGCCGCGCCGGGGCGGTTTTCACTCTTGGTCGCGGGACATTTGCGTGCCAGAAGGGCTCGCAGAAAATGCCATTGTCGGAAAATGATACGATTGCCATGACGTCTCCATCGCTGAATCGCAAAGCACAGATACTTGCGCACTCTGAGGAGTATGCGGCTTCTCGCCCGGACTGGCGGAAAAAGGCGGAATTTTTCCACGGAGAGGATGAAGCATATCTTCGGTTTCTGATTCCCGAGAACGCGCGTGTTCTCGAAATTGGATGCGGCATCGGCGACACGCTCGCCGCGCTCAAGCCTGCTCATGGTGTCGGTATCGATTTCAGCCCGGCGCTCGTCGATGTCGCGCGTAAACGACATCCGGATTTGACGTTTGTTGTCGGCGACGCGGAAGATCCGGCGACCATTGCGTCGGTTCAGGGGCCGTTCGACTATATTCTCGTTCTCGATGCCATTGGATCGCTGGACGATTGCCAGAAGTTTCTCGAACAACTCCATCCGTTGTGTTCACGGGAGACGCGCGTCGTCATCGGATATTTCTCGCATTTGTGGCAGCCCGTGCTTAAGTTCGCCGAATGGATCGGCCAGCGCATGCCGTTGCCGCCGCAAAATGCACTTGCGCCGGCGGATGTCGCGGCGATTGCTCAGCTCGCGGACTTTGAGTCTGTGAAGTCCGAGCAGCGCATGTTGATGCCCGTCTCGCTGTTCGGTCTTGGGCATCTGGTCAATCGCTTCATCAGCATTCTGCCCGTATTCCGTTTCTTCGCCTTGCGCCATTATTCCGTTTGCCGGTCATGGCGAGTGGCGAGTGAGGACCTCAAGTCAGCGACGGTGGTCATTCCCGCACGCAATGAGCGCGGGAACATTGAGCCCGCGGTGCAACGGCTTCCGCAGTTCTGCGATGACATTGAGATTATTTTCATCGAAGGCCACAGCAAGGACGGCACTTACGAGGAAATGGAGCGCGTCAAGGCAGCTTATCCGGACAAGGACATCAAACTTATGCGCCAGCCCGGCAAGGGCAAAGCGGATGCGGTGTTCACCGCTTATGACGTGGCGCGCGGCGACGTATTGATGATCCTCGATGCCGATCTCACCATGCCGCCGGAGCAATTGCCGAAGTTCTGGCAAGCCATCAAATCCGGAAAAGGAGAGTTCATCAACGGCTCGCGTCTGGTGTATCCGCTTGAAGATGATGCGATGCGCTTCCTCAATCTGATCGCGAACAAGATATTTTCCTACCTGTTCTCGTGGCTGTTGAACCAGCGTTATACGGACACGCTGTGCGGCACCAAGGTGATGCGGCGTGCCGACTATTACCGGCTGCGCGACGGAAAGTCGTATTTTGGAGACTTCGATCCGTTCGGTGATTTCGATCTTATTTTCGGAGCATCGAAACTCAACCTCAAGACGGTTGACCTGCCGATCCGTTATGCTGCCCGTGCCTATGGCGAAACCCAGATTTCCCGTTTCCGGCATGGAGTCATGCTGCTCAGAATGGTGATCTTTGCGTTCTTCAAGATCAAGGCGATCTGATCGCGATGCTGTTCTTCATCAGGCTGCGAAACGGCTGACACTTAATGTCCGAGGTCCTTGACGGCTATCGTTCGGTTTGGGAGCGGAAACCGGTTCTCCGGACGGTCTATGGCGATATTTTCGACCGGATCGCCAGCCGCGCCGTCCCGGGAATGACTCTGGAAATCGGTGGCGGTATCGGCAATCTTAAGGAGCGGGTCGGCGATCTTATTTCGTCGGACATCCAGTTCGCGCCGTGGCTCGATCTTGTCGCCGATGCGCAAAAGCTTCCTTTTGCGGATGGTGCGTTGTCGAACATCGTGATGCTTGACGTGCTTCACCACATCGAGTTTCCGGCGCTCCTGTTCCGTGAGGCGTCGCGTGTGTTGCGGCCGGGAGGTCGCATCATCATGGCGGAGCCTGGCATTACGTTCGGAAGCAAGCTGTTTTATCGTCTGCTGCATCATGAGCCGGTGCAGATGGATGCTGATCCGCTTCTGGAGGGCGCTCCGGATCGGACGCGAAATCCGTATGATTCCAATCAAGCGATTCCGACCTTGCTGGCGACGACCTACCGCGAGCAGTTCCACAGCCGTTTTCCGAACCTCAGGATCAGCGAAACTCAGTGGTTCTCCTTCGTCGCCTATCCATTCAGCGGTGGTTTCAGGCCCTGGTCGCTGATGAGCGAACCCATGGCGCGCGTCGTACTCTGGCTGGAAAAGCACATCGAAGGCGCTCTCGGTCGCCATTTTGGCTTCCGCTTGCTGACGGTGGTCGAGAAACGAAGTTTATAGCTTACCAACCAGTCAAGCGTTTGCGGCCTCCGGCCTCGTGCGCCGGTCGCGGATCGCGATCAATCCTGCCCCGGTCCATATATTGAACAGCGGTTCGAGCGGCAGCCGGTACTTCGGAGATGCGACGGGCCCGTTGACGAGCAGGATATAGCCGTACCACGAGGCTGCCAGAAACAATGCTGGCCAGTTTGCAAATCGCCGCGCCAAGCTTACGATTCCAATGAGTTGCAGCACGCGCATTATCGCCAGTCCCGCACTTCCGATCAGCAGAAGCCATGTGTAGACGGGTTGACCGGAGTGGAAGGCATAATTGTAGGCCTTGTCAAAAAACGAATTCCCGGGCGTGTTGTAGAATCCCGGCCGAGGCAATTGGAGCACGGGTGGCGACAGCAATACCGCGGGCGATACGAGATTGATCGTGATGCCGGAAAGCCAGGACTTCGCGATGGCGCTGAAGGGGATGTCTTTCAGAGCTTCCTTGGCGATGATCGTGTATTGTCTTGATTGCTCGAAAGGATTGGAGGGATGTGGGCCAAATCTCTCGATGGTCCGCTTCTCCAGCTCATTGTAGCTTGTGATGTAGGGTGTTCTGTCCTGCATCTCTTTGGCGAGCGGGACGACCCACAGTGCGAGATGAATGCCGCTTTGCGGCGTCAATCCTGCGACCCCGAACACCGCGACATTTTTCGCAACGATGACGCCGATACAGACGGTCAGCGAAACAAAGGCGGCGGCAATGGTCGCCGCTTTCCGCAGCATCAGCCTTCGATACAGAACGTAGCAGGTCAGCAATGCCAGCGCGACAAAACTCCAGGGCACGATGATCGCGCGGATAAGCGCCGCGCAGCCGAGGAAAAGGCCAAGCAGAGCGGCATTCTGCCATGATGGAATCTCGATCCAGCGGCACATCGCCAGAAACGACAGGGCAACAAAGAAGATGAACGGCGTGTCGGTGTAAAACAATCCGCTCAGAACGATCTGGGTGGGATTGAGAATTGCGACGACTGCCGCCGCAACCGCAACGCGCGCGGAGATTCGGCTGGCGATGCCATAAACGGCGAGGCAGGTTCCGGCATCGAAGATGCCCTGCATCAGGACATAGGCGACGGTGCCGTATGTGTTGCCAAAAACAAGGAATGGAACTGCAGACAGCCAATGATAGAGCGGCATCGTATAGACATACTGCCCGAACCATTGTGAGCCATGAACGGTGCCGGCCTGGAGGGCATTTGCGAAGTCGCTCGCGACGCTGGTGTAGGTGAGGGAGTCGACGCCTTTCAGCCCGCCATCACCCATCAGCGCGTACATCGCGAGGGCATAAGCCCAGCGCACGGCAAGGGCCGCAACGAAAATCTTCAGCAGAATGGATTTGTCCTTGCGCGCTGCGGGCCCGGTGAGCGCGGCTGGATCATTCACCCTCGGGAGCGACATGAGATATCTCGGATTTCTTCTCCGCACTCAGAATCCAGACAAGTCCGCCGATAGCTCCGACCACGAAGGATGACGCGCCGAACAGGAGCGACACCACGGTGCCGTCCGTCGGGGCGAGGCCGGCGTAGCCGAAGGCGACCATCATGGTTGCTTCGCGGACACCCCAGCCGGCGATGGAAATCGGCAGCATGGTGATCAGCATGATCGGCGGCACCAGCATGAAGAGTTGCTCGAAGGCCGCTGGAGCTGCGATGGAGCGCACCGCGCACCATGCGATCACCACGGCCATCACATGGATGAGCAGCGAAAGAACAGCGACTTTCGGGCCGCTGTTGCGGTTGAAGATCACCTGATTGGCGATGACCGCGCAGGCATGAATGTGGCGGAGGGGCCAAAGCGTCTTGAGCCATTGCCAGGGCAGCACGCCGTAAACAAGAAAGCCGAGGCCGGCCGAGATTGCGGCCAGATCGACCAGCAGCAGCGCCATCCGTCCACGCGCGTTGCCGATGAGTTCGTAACTCCAGGGCAGGCTTGCAACGACAATGAGCGCGAGCGCGATCAGTCCGATCGCACGGTCGACCAGAACGGAATAAGTCGCGGCACGCCAGCCGGCGCCGGTCTGCCGCACGAGCCAGAGCCGCATCGCGTCCCCGCCGATGGTGGAGGGCAGCGTCTGGTTGAAGAACGCGCCTATCATGTTGTAGCGGAAGGCCTGTCCGGTTCCGAGCGGCGCCGCGCAGCGCGCGCTGATTTCCCGCCAGCGCAGCGCACCGAGGAATATCTGGAAGATTGTCGCCAGCACCGCGAGCAGAAACCATCCCGGGCTGATCTGGCTCAGGCGGGACTGGATCGCCGCGAAGTTGATGCCGCGGAATGCAATGTAGAGCAGTGCCGCCGATACCAGTATTCGAGCGGCAAGAAGGAGAAATCCGCGCATTCCGGACCGCGATGGTTAATGGTGGTGAATTCCGAGACAGGCCCGAATACGTCTCTGATGGCCCATTTTTCCCGGCCTTGGTATGGGTTTAGGGCTGTTCTGGCAATAGGTAAGCTCCGCCTATTGCGGCTGGCGCCGCACGGCGGCTAAAGAGGGCGACTTGATGGGGAAGCCATGCAGGCACTCCCTGCAGAGGCTTGGGGACCGGAATTGGTGACACACGGGCGTAAAATCGCAGTCATCGGCCTTGGCTATGTCGGGCTGCCGGTCGCAGCCGCATTCGCGCGGGCCGGGGTTCCGGTTATCGGCTTCGACATCGATAAGCGGCGCATTGCTGAACTGCGTACGTTTCACGACCGCACCCACGAGGTCGATGAGGCGGATTTGCGTCATCCCTCGCTGTCGTTCACTCATGATGTGAGCGATCTGGCGTCGTCCGATTTCTTCATTGTTACCGTACCGACGCCGATTGACGAGGCGCGTCAGCCCGATCTTGGCGCGATGTTCGCCGCTTCGCGCACTGTTGGCGGAGTGCTCAAGGCCGGCGACATCGTCGTTTATGAATCCACCGTCTATCCCGGCGCGGTCGAGGATGATTGCGTGCCGCTGCTGGAAAAGGCATCGGGGCTGAAGGCGGGATCGGATTTCAAGGTCGGCTATTCGCCGGAACGGATCAATCCCGGCGACAAGCAGCATCGCTTCGAGACGATCATGAAAGTGGTCTCGGCACAGGATGCGCCGACGCTTGATATTGTCGCCAATGTCTATGGCTCGGTCGTGACTGCGGGCATTCATCGTGCGCCGTCCATCAAGGTTGCTGAAGCTGCCAAGGTGATCGAGAATACGCAGCGCGACCTCAATATCGCCTTCATGAATGAGCTGTCGCTGATCTTCCAGGCGCTGAACATCGATACCGGCGATGTGCTGGCCGCCGCGCGCACCAAGTGGAATTTCATGCCGTTTCAGCCGGGCCTTGTCGGCGGACACTGCATCGGGGTCGATCCCTATTATCTGACCTATCGTGCGGAGCGCGCCGGTTATCATCCTGAAGTCATTCTGGCCGGACGCCGCATCAACGACGGCATGGGCCAGCGTGTGGCGCGTGAATGCATCCGGGGATTGCTGCGCGGCAAGAGCAACGGCGGGGTGGTCACCATTCTCGGCCTGACCTTCAAGGAAGACGTCCCGGATACGCGCAACTCCCGCGTGATCGACATTATCCGTGAACTGGAGTCGTTCGGGCTCAAGGTGCAGGTAAGCGAT
This sequence comes from Afipia sp., assembly GCA_024508675.1. GTDB lineage: Bacteria > Pseudomonadota > Alphaproteobacteria > Rhizobiales > Xanthobacteraceae > Afipia. The sequence continues at coordinate 600,976 of JANINQ010000021.1, read as the reverse complement.
CCGATGGCGGACCCTGCGGACGCTATGCACGAATATGGCGTGAAGCTGGTGGATGTCGATGCGCTGCAGCCTGCCGATGCGGTGATCGTCGCGGTTGCGCATCGGAGTTACATCAATGCCGGCTGGCCGCTGATTCAGAAATTGCTCAACGGCGGGCGCGGGCTTGTGCTCGACGTGAAAATGAAGCTCGATCGCGCCAGCCTGCCTGATGGCATCGAATTGTGGCGGCTCTGAGCGGCGGATGGTGAAACGAATGTCGGATCGGACGATACTGGTTACAGGCGCCGCCGGATTTATCGGCTTTCATCTGTCGCAGAAGCTTCTGCAGGCGGGATACCGGGTTGTCGGCGTCGACAACATCAATGATTACTACGATCCGAAGCTGAAGGAAGCGCGCCTCGACGTGCTGAAGAACGATCCATCGTTCAGCTTCGTCAAGCTCGATCTTGCCGACCGGCCGGCTACGGCGGAGTTGTTCAAGGCGCACCGTTTTCCCGTCGTCATTCATTTGGCGGCGCAGGCCGGCGTGCGCTACTCGCTTGAAAATCCGCATGCCTATGTGGACGCCAATCTTCAGGGCTTCATCAATATCCTCGAAGGTTGCCGGCATAACGACTGCAAGCATCTGCTGTATGCCTCGTCATCGTCGGTCTATGGCTCCAATACAAAGCTGCCGTTCTCGGTGCATGACAGCGTCGATCATCCCGTCAGTCTCTACGCGGCTTCAAAGAAGGCCAACGAACTGATGGCGCATTCCTACAGCCATCTTTATCGCATTCCGTCGACAGGCCTGCGCTTCTTCACGGTGTACGGGCCGTGGGGCCGGCCGGACATGGCGATGTTCCTGTTCGCCAAAGCGATCATCGAAGGCAAGCCGATCAAGATGTTCAATTACGGCAACATGCGCCGTGACTTCACTTACGTTGACGACGTGACGGAAGCGATTGTGCGGTTGATCGATCATCCTCCGGCTGCCCAGACCTTGGCTCCGAATTCTGCTCCTGATCCCGGAACAAGCGCGGCGCCCTGGCGCGTGTTCAATGTCGGCAACAACCATCCCGAGGAATTGACCAAGGTGGTGGAAGTTCTTGAGAAGGAGTTCGGCCGCAAGGCCGACAAGGAGATGCTTCCGATTCAGCCCGGCGATGTCCCGGCCACCTATGCCGATGTCGACGACCTGATGCGTGAGGTCGGTTTTCGTCCCTCAACGTCGATCGAAGACGGTGTCGCGCGTTTCGCCGCGTGGTATCGCGAGTATCATCAGCTATCCTGATTCAGGTTGAGGTCGCATGAGCGAGCGCATCATTCCATTGATTATGTGCGGCGGGGCGGGCACGCGGTTGTGGCCTGCGTCGCGCGAGGGGCGGCCAAAGCAGTTCCTTCGTTTGTTCGGCGCGAACTCGACGTTTCAGGACACGATGCTCCGTGTCAGCGATCAGGGCCTGTTCGCGCGGCCCATTGTCATCACCAATGCGGCCTACCGCTTCATGGTGCTCGAGCAGTTGAATGAGATCGGTCTTGAGGCCGACATCCTGCTTGAGCCCGCGCGGCGCGATTCCGGCCCGGCGATTGCTGCCGGCGCGGCATTTGCCCTGACGCGGGATGCGGATGCCGTGGTGCTGGCGCTCGCGGCCGATCATGTGGTGCGCGATCCTGCTGCGTTTGTTGATGCCTGCCGCAAGGCCCTCAGCGTGGCAAATGCCGGACGCATCGTCACCTTCGGCGTTCTCCCCGAGCGGCCCGCGACCGAATACGGTTATATCCGTCCCGGCGACATCGTTTCCGGAGATGTCCGGAAGGTTGCGAAATTCGTCGAGAAGCCGGATCACGCGACGGCAGAAGGGTATGTCGCCGACGGTTATCTCTGGAACTGCGGAAACTTCATGTTCCGAGCGCAGATGCTGCTTGATGAATATCGCGGTGTTGATGCCGACAGCGTGACCGCGCTTGTCGAAGCAGTCGACAATGCGGGGCGCGATCTTGGCTTCGTCACGCTGCCGCTGGAGTCGTTCGGCAAGGCCACGCCGATTTCAATCGACTACGCCGTGATGGAGAAGACCACGCAGGCCGCCGTGATCCCTGTTTCCTGCGGCTGGTCCGATGTGGGGTCATGGCATGCGGTTTGGGAACTGTCGGACAAGGACGAACACGGCAACGTCTCGCAGGGCCTCACGGTGTTCGAGGACTCGCGCAACTGCAACGTATCGACCGACAAGGCGCTGGTCGCGCTGGAAGGCGTGGACGATCTCGTTGTTGTGGCGACGCAGGACGCGGTGCTGGTGTCCCGCCAGAACGATCCGAACGGCTTGAAGCGCCTGGTCGGAAAACTGCGCACCGTCGCGCCGCAGGTCACGGAAGATCATATCAAGGTCCACCGTCCGTGGGGTTCGTATCAGTCGCTCGACATCGGCGAGCGCCATCAGGTCAAGCGGATCATCGTGAAAGCGGGCGGGCGGCTTTCGCTGCAGAAGCATCATCACCGCTCCGAGCACTGGATCGTGGTGCGGGGCACTGCACTGGTGACGGTGAACGAGATGCAGAAGATGGTCCACGAGAACGAGTCCATCTACATTCCGATCGGCGCGGTTCATCGCATGGAGAATCCCGGCAAGATCCCGCTGGAATTGATCGAGGTCCAGACCGGCAGCTATCTCGGCGAGGACGACATTGTCCGTATCGAGGACGACTACCGGCGCTCGTAAGGCCGTGCTTTTCTGGAAATATTCCAGTTTTTCAACGGATTACATGGGCGTTCGATGTAATTCTTTGAATCAAAACGTGTAAGGATCAGGGCCTGCGCCGTTCGCCACATATGTGTCGGCATGCTAGGAAGTCGGCCTGTAATTGAGCGCGTGACTCGCGCCCCGGAATTCAAGGACGTCAGGGACTTCAAACGATGAGTTCGGAAAAAAATACAGCTGGCGAGAGCCGCATGCTGCGTGTTGGCGTTGTCGGCGCTGGCGTCATGGGCACCAACCACGCCCGCGTGCTGGCCGGTCTGCCGGGTGTCGAGCTTGTCGGCATTGTCGATCCGCTTCCGGCCCATCGCACGCGTGCTGTCGAGATTGTCGGCTGCCCGACCTTTGCGACGCTCGACGAGATGCTTGCTGTCAGCCCCGATGCGGTGACGATCGCTGCGCCGACCCACCTTCACCGTGAAGTTGCGCTCGCCTGCATCGCCAAAAAGATTCACGTTCTTGTCGAAAAGCCGATTGCCTCGTCGGTCGAGGAGGGCAACGAAATCGTCGCCGCCGCGCGTGCTGCCGGCGTGACGCTGATGGTCGGCCATGTCGAGCGCTTCAATCCTGCGGTTGCCGCGATCAAGCAGGCGATCAAGGATGAGGAAATCTTGTCGATTGCGATCACGCGCGTCGGCCCGTTCCCGCCGCGCATGTCGAATGTCGGCGTGGTGATCGATCTTGCCGTCCACGACATCGATCTGATCCGCTGGTTCACCGAATCCGACATCGTCGATGTTCAGCCTCAACTGGCCAGCGCCGTCGCCGAGCGCGAGGACATCGCGCTGCTTCAGTTCCGCACTGCGTCCGGCGTGCTCGCCCATATCAACACCAACTGGCTGACGCCGTTCAAGGCGCGCAGCGTCACGGTGGCGACGCGCGGCAAGTATATCCAGGGCGATCTGCTGACGCGGCAGGTGACCGAGTGCTTCGGCTTCCAGCGCGACGGCAGCTATTCGATGCGGCATCTCTCGGTCGGCCATGACGAGCCGCTGCGTGCCGAACTCATTGCCTTCCTCGATGCGGTGCGAAGCGGCAATGCGCCTGCCGTCACCGGCGACGAAGGCGTCGCGAGCCTCGAAATCGCGATCAAGTGTCTCGATGCCCCGGCCGGCTCGATTGCCGCGCCGCTGCGCAAGGGACCGCGCGCCGTCGCAAGCTGACGGCAAACTTGTTTTTCCAAAACAGACTTCGGCAGGCACCATGAACCAGCATCTGCGATCAGAACCCGTGGCCTTCATCGACATCGGCGCACAGCGCCGCCGTCTCGGCACGAAGATCGATGACGCCGTTGCGCGCGTGCTGACCCACTGCCAGTTCATCAACGGGCCTGAGGTGACGCAGCTCGAAGCGGATCTCGCGGCCTATTGCGGCGCGAAGCATGTCGTCGCATGCGCCAGCGGGACTGATGCTCTTCTGATGGTGCTGATGGCGCAGGGCATCGGCCCCGGCGACGCGGTGCTTTGTCCCTCGTTCACGTTCTGCGCCACCGGCGAGGTGGTTGCGCTCGCGGGCGCGACGCCTGTGTTTGTCGATGTGGACGAAGCGTCGTTCAACATGGACATCGCGTCCCTGAAGAAGGGGATTGCCACTGCGCGCAAGCTTGGCTTGAAACCAAAAGCCATTGTGCCCGTCGATCTGTTCGGTCAGCCCGCGGATCATGACGCCATTGCCGAAGTTGCCAGAAGCGAAGGCCTGTTTGTGCTCGACGACGCCGCGCAGTCGTTCGGCGCCACCTACAAGGGCCGCAAGCTCGGCACGTTCGGTTTTGCGACCGCCACCAGCTTCTTCCCCGCCAAGCCCCTCGGCTGCTACGGCGACGGCGGTGCGATCTTCACCGACGATGCGGCGCTTGCAGAGCGTCTGCGCAGCATTCGCGTTCACGGGCAGGGCACCGAAAAATACGACAACGTCCGCCTCGGCCTCACCGCGCGGCTGGACACCATGCAGGCTGCGATTCTGATCGAGAAGCTGAAGATTTTCGATGACGAGATCGCAGCGCGCAACAACGTCGCCAGCCGCTATTTCGATGCGCTGCATAACATCGTGACCGCGCCGCGTGTCACTGAGGGCAATATCTCGACCTGGGCGCAGTATACCATCCGTCTGCCTAACGGCGGCCGCGAGGCGTTTGCCGATGCGCTCAAGGCGCAGGGCATCCCGACCGCGATCTACTATCCGAAGTCCATGCACCAGCAGACCGCCTACAAGCACTATCCGGCGGCCGAGGGCGGCCTTCCGGTCAGCGAAAAGCTGTCTACGGATGTCATCAGCCTGCCGATGCACGCCTATCTTGAACCGGCGGCACAGGACCGTGTCATCAAGGCTGTGCGCGACGCGCTGGCTTAAGGCGGTACGCTCGATCTCTCAGCCGTCATGGCCGGATTTATTCCGGCCATCCACGCCTTTCTTCCTTTCGGTCTTTTGAAAAGGCATGGATGCCCGGGACAAGCCCGGGCATGACGAACATTGAGCGCGACTCGCGTTTAGGCACCCCAAAAAAGACGTGGATGGCCGGAATAAATCCGGCCATGACGGGGTGGGGCAGGACTTCGCTGGTTCGCGAACGGGACATCATGCGGTAGGACTAGCGGATGCTCGGGCGCATTTTCACCGTCGGCGGCTATACTCTCCTTTCGCGGGTCACCGGCTTCGCGCGCGATATCATGCTCGCGGCGATCCTTGGCGCCGGTCCTCTGGCCGACGCCTTTTTCGTGGCCCTGCGGCTTCCCAACCATTTCCGGGCGATCTTTGCGGAAGGGGCATTCAATGCCGCCTTCGTGCCGGCCTATGCGCACGTTCATGGCGAGCGCGGGGAGGCGGCAGCCAAGCTGTTCAGCGATCGCATCTTCACCCTGCTGTTCGCCTCGCAGGTGGTGCTCTTGGTCCTTGCGCTGGTGTTCATGCCGCAGGCAATGACATTGCTCGCGCCGGGCTTCACCGACGATCCGGAGCAGCGCAAGCTTGCCATTGAACTCACCCGGATCACGTTTCCCTACCTGCTGCTGATCACGCTGGTGACGCTCTATGGCGGCATGCTGAATGTCATGCACCGCTTCGCCAGCGCGGCCGCAGCGCCGATCTTCCTGAACCTGTCGATGATGGCGACACTGGCGCTCGCCGCGTTCTTTCCGACTGCAGGGCATGCCGCGGCATGGGGCGTGCTGATCTCGGGTTTTCTGCAATACATTCTCCTTGCCGGTGACGCCAAGGTTCACGGCATCCTGCCGAAGTTCACCTCGCTGAAACTCGACGAAGACGTGCGTGGTTTCTTCCGCGCGCTCGGTCCCGCGACGCTCGGCTCGATGGGAACGCAGGTGGCGCTGTTCGCCGACACCATTATCGCGACATTCCTCGCCGCCGGTGCGCTCTCCGCGCTTTATTACGCCGATCGGCTCAATCAGTTGCCCATCGGCGTGATCGGCATTGCCATCGGCACGGTGCTGCTGCCGGAAATGTCCCGGCGCATCACGGCGGGCGACGATGAAGGGGCCATCGCCTCACAGCGGCGCGCCTTCGATTTCACGCTGTTGTTTTCGATTCCGTTCGTCTCGGCCTTCATGGTGGTGCCGGACGTCATCATGCGCGCGATGTTCGCGCGCGGGGCATTCTCCAAGGCAGACGCCGCAGCAGCCGGAGCTACGCTGGCGGCTTATGCGGTTGGGCTCATTCCGTTCGTCCTGATCCGCAGCGCGGTGGCGACCTTCTATGCGCGCAAGGACACGGCAACGCCGGTCAAGGCCGCGCTCACCGGCGTCGCGGTCAATGTCGCCCTGAAGGTCGCACTGGTCGGATCGCTGGCGCAGATCGGCCTCGCACTGGCGACGGCAGTTGGAGCCTGGGTCAATTTGCTGCTGGTTGTCCTTTTCGCGACCCGTCGCAAATTTTTTGTCTTCGATCGTGCCGTTATCGGATCGCTCACGAAATTCGTCGCGGCTGGTGTGATTCTGGCTGCGGCGCTTTGGCTCACCTCCCGTTGGGCCACAACGGCACTGGCGGGCATGACATCCCTGCGCGATGAAGCTGCTCTCGGAATTTTGATCGTGGCCGGTGCCGTGGTTTACGGCGCAAGCGTGCTGCTGCTGTTCGGACGGCGGTGGCTTGTCCGGCTGGTACGCCCGTAACCTATTTGCGCTTCCCGCTATTCCACTGCATGATGGAGCTTAGAACGGTTCCAGATTCCAGTCGGGAAGATTCATGGCTCCAGTCAAATTCGGTGTCGGCCAAAGCGTCCTTCGCAAGGAAGACGATGCCCTGATCCGCGGCAAGGGCCGCTACACGGACGACTATATCCCGGCGGCTGCGTTGCATGCGCTGGTGCTGCGTTCGCCCCATGCCCATGCGACGTTCAAGCTCGATGCGTCGAAGGCGCGCGGACTGCCGGGCGTCGCTGCGATTCTCACAGCAGATGACGTGAAGGATCTCGGCGGTCTTCCGTGCCTGTTCAATCTGCCGGACGAGCCGTTCACGGGACCTCCATATCCGATCCTTGCGCGCGACGTTGTGCGGCATGTCGGGGATGCTGTTGCCTTTGTGGTCGCCGAGACGGTCGAGCAGGCGCGCGATGCGCTCGAAGCGATCAAGGTCGAGTGGACATCATTGCCGGCGGTGGTCGGACTCACAAATGCCGTGAAGAAGGGCGCGCCGCAGGTCTGGCCGGACCATCCGGGCAATGTGTTGTTCGATACGTCTCTCGGCGACAAGAAGGCGGCCGATGCCGCTTTTGCCAAGGCGCATGCGGTCGCGGAAATCACCATCGTCAATCCGCGTATTGTCACCAACTACATGGAGACGCGTGCGGTCGTTTGTGAATACGACGCCAAACGCGATCATCTCACGCTGACCATCGGCAGTCAGGGCAGCCACCGGCTACGGGACATTCTTTGCCAGAATGTCCTGAAGATTCCGGTTGAGAAAATGCGGGTGATCTGCCCGGATGTCGGCGGCGGTTTCGGCACAAAACTGTTTCCCTATCGCGAATACGCACTCGCCGCCGTTGCTGCGCGCAAGCTGAAGAAGACGGTGAAGTGGACGGCCGAGCGCGCCGATCATTTTGTCGGTGACGCGCAGGGGCGCGACAACGTCACCACTGCGCGCATGGCACTGGCGGAGGATGGAAAATTCCTCGGCATGGATGTCGACCTGATGGGCGACATGGGCGCCTATCTTTCGACCTTCGGGCCTTACATCCCGCATGGCGGCGCGGGCATGCTGCCCGGCCTCTACGACATTCAGGCGTTTTATTGCCGCGTCCGTACTGTGTTCACCAACACGGTGCCGGTCGATGCCTATCGCGGCGCGGGCCGCCCCGAAGCAGCGTATGTTGTCGAGCGCCTCGTCGATGCAGCCGCGCGCAAGCTCGGCATGACGCCGGATGCGATCCGCCGCAAGAACTTCATTCCGCCGCGCGCGATGCCGTACACAACCGCGACCGGCAAGGTCTATGATTCCGGCGACTTCACTGCGCACATGAAGCGCGCGATGGACATTGCCGAGTGGAAGGAATTTCCGAAGCGCGCCAAGGCGGCGAAGAAGCAGGGACTGGTGCGTGGCATCGGCCTCGGCACCTATGTCGAGGTGTGCGGCACCATGGGCGAGGAAACCGCGCAGGTGCGGCTCGATCCCGATGGCGACATCACTATTCTGATCGGCACGCAGTCGAGCGGGCAGGGCCATCAGACCGCCTATGCGCAGATCGTGGCGCAGCAGTTCGGCATCGCGCCGGAGCGCGTGCACATCCATCAGGGCGACACCGACGAAATTCCGACCGGGCTTGGCACCGGCGGCTCAAGCTCGATTCCGTCGGGCGGCGTCAGCGTCGAGCGTGCAACGCGCACGCTCGGCGAGAGTCTGAAAAATATCGCCGCCGATGCGCTGGAAACCGGCGTGGGCGATCTCGAATTCAGCGACGGCGCGATCCGCGTTGTCGGCACCGATCGGACCATTGCATTTGCCGATCTTGCGAAGCGCGCCGATCCATCCAGTCTCAACGCCAGCGCCACATTCAGCAGCGCAGACGGCACCTATCCGAACGGGACCCACATTGCCGAAGTCGAGATCGATCCGGCCACCGGCGTGATCCATGTGGTGAATTACGTGATCGTCGACGATTTCGGCGTGACGCTGAATCCGCTTCTGCTCGCGGGGCAGGTCCATGGCGGCACCATGCAGGGTATCGGTCAGGCGCTGATGGAGCAGGCGGTCTATGACGCCAAAGATGGTCAGCTCGTCACCGGCACCTTCATGGACTACGCGCTACCCCGCGCGTCGGACGGTCCGTCCATCATCTTCGAGACGCATAATGTGCCGTGCACGACCAATCCGCTCGGGGTCAAGGGCGCGGGCGAAGCTGGCGCCATCGGCTCATGTCCGGCGGTGGTGAATGCGATCATCGACGGCCTTTACCGCGAATACGGCATCGATCACATCGACATGCCGGCGACCGCGGAACGGGTCTGGATGGCAATCGAAAACAACCGCCGCGAACACCGCATGTAAAAATTCCCGTCCCGTGAAAAAATTGTTGGCCTTGTCAGCGGGTGACGGGAGTGGTCGATTCTGGCGGACATTCAAGTGAAGCGTTACTTTAAGCTCAGGGAAGGAAATATACGATGAAGCGTGCTGTTCTTGTTGTTGCTGCGATCCTTTTCGGTGCCACGGCCGTGGTGGCGCAGCAGGATCTGATCGAGCAGAGTCATGCGAACATGAAGGCAAACGGCAAAGCCCTTGGCGGCACGCTCAGCCCGATGGCGCGCGGCGACAAGCCCTACGACCAGGCTGCGATTGATAGCGCTCTGGCGCAGCTCGAGGATTCCGCCAAGAAGCTGCCGTCGTTCTATCCGGCCAGCGTCAAGGATGTGAAGCAGACCAGCGAATATACGCCGTCACCCAAGATATGGGACGACAAGGCGGGCTTCGACGCAGCCGTGGCCAATTTCGCCAAGGCCGTGACCGAGGCTAAAGGCAAGATCAAGGATGCCGACAGCCTGAAGGCGACATTGCCGACCATCGGCAAGTCATGCTCGGGTTGCCATGAAACCTATCGCGTGAAGAACAGCTAAATCACTCGTCATTGCGAGGAGACTTTGCGACGAAGCAATCCAGCTCTTGTCTTTATTAAAGAGTGGATTGCTTCGCGGAGTTTATCATCGGGCCGGCGAAGCAGGCCCGGTGGCTCGCAATGACGGTCTCTGCGGAGCGGGCGTCATGCGAAAACTCTTTCTGTTAGCGCTTGTTGCCTTGATTGCCGGCGTCGGCGTTTTCTGGCTCGTCACAAAGCCCGTGATTGTGTCCGCAGCGGCCTTGCCTGCCTACACCCCAAATGTCGCCAACGGCAAAGCGGTGTTCGATGCCGGAGGCTGTGCGTCGTGTCATGGCGTGGCGGGCGAGCCGCGCACCATGCTCGGTGGAGGCCTCGCGATCCCGTCGCCGTTCGGTACCTTCCATGTGCCGAACATCTCGCCGCACAAGCAGAACGGCATCGGCAACTGGGGTGAAGTAGATTTCATCAACGCGGTGAAGCACGGCACATCGCCCGCCGGCGAGCATTACTATCCGTCGTTTCCTTACGGGTCTTATGTCCACGCGACCGACAACGATATTCGCGACCTGTTCGCCTACATCAAAACCCTGCCGCCGCTCTCGGGTCGCGCGCGTCCGCACGATGTGAAGTTTCCCTTCAACATCCGCCGGCTCGTCGGCGGATGGAAATTCCTCTTCATGGATGACAAGCCGTTCGTCCCGGACCCGAAGCAGTCGACGGCGTGGAATCGCGGCGCCTATCTGGTCAACGGCCTCGGCCATTGCGCCGAGTGCCACAGCCCGCGCAATTTTCTCGGCGGCATCGTGGCGTCGCAGCGCTTCGCCGGCGGGCCAAACCCGGAAGGCGAGGGCTGGGTTCCGAACATCACCCGGAAGGGCCTCAAGGACTGGAGCGAGAAGGATATCGCCTGGTTCCTCAAGACTGGAGAAACGCCTGGCGGAGACACCGCCGGCGGCTCGATGGTGCGCGTGATCAAGAACACCTCGGAACTCAGTGACGAGGACCGCGCGGCGATGGCGGCCTATCTCAAGTCTCTGCCGGCGGTGGATGGACCTCCGCGCCCCAGGAAGGGCTAGGTCCCGGAACGGGACGCGACCTCTGCAGGAAGTCGCATGAAGCCATGTTGCTGCCGGGCTTTCCCCGGCTGCCGCGACGTGCTTTGTCGGGCCGAAAATTGCCCCCGGATTCTCTTATTTTTTCCATGCATATCGTCAAAGCCGTCTCATTCAAGGTCGCCAGCACCCTGATGTTCGCGATCATGGGCGCCCAGGTGCGTTATCTCGGCGGAGCGTATCCGGAGGGGCAGGTCGCGTTTTTCCGCTCGATGTTCGCGCTGATCCCGATCCTGATTGTGTTCGGCTGGCGCGGGCAGCTCAAGGGTGCGTTGCGGACCGAGCGCCCGAAGGAGCATTTGCTGCGCGGCGTGTTCAGCGTGGTCGGCACGTTTGCAACATTCGCCGCGCTGGCCCGGATTCCGATTGCGGACTTCACTGCCATTGCGTTCGCGTCGCCGCTCATCACCGTGATCTTCGCGGCGGTGTTCCTGAAGGAGAAGGTTCACGCCTATCGCTGGTCCGCGGTTGCCTTCGGTTTCTGCGGCGTGATCCTGATGCTGATGCCTTACTTCCGCGATCACGCCGCGCTGACGGCCGCGATGATCGTGGGCATCCTGTTCGCGCTGACCAATGCCTTCACCGCGGGCGGCGCATCGATCCAGATCAGGCGCCTGACCGCGACCGAGACGACGTCGTCCATTGTGATTTTCATGACCATTCTCGTATTGCTGGTCTCGCTGCTGACCGCGCCATTCGGCTGGCGCATCCCGTCCACATGGCAGGATGTTGCGGTGCTGGCCGGGATCGGTATCGCGGGCGGCCTCGGACAGATTTTCTTCACCGACAGCTATCGCTACGCGCCGGCATCGTTTCTCGCGCCGTTCGACTACACCGCGATGCTGTGGGCCTTCATGCTCGGCTACTGGTTCTTCGGCGAAGTGCCGACGCCTTATGTTGTGATCGGTGCGATCATCGTCGCCAGCGCCGGAATCTTCGTCATCCTGCGCGAGCGCTATCTCGGCCTGAAGCGGCTGCGCGACACGCCGGTCGCAGCCATCGCCACCATGGCGGACGATGAGGAAAATCCTGATGCGCCGGTGGCGGAAGAAGCCAGGGCGGCGTGAGAGGCGGCGTGATTTCAGAGTTCGTCATGGCCGGGCTTGTCCCGGCCATCCACGTCTTTGGCTGGCACTGAAAGTCGTGGATGCCCGGCACAAGGCCGGGCATGACGGTGGAGAGATCAGGTCAGTTTCTCACACCCCGAACGCCTTGAAGGTGATGATGGTGTAGGTGTCCTGGATGCCGGGAATGACCTGCAGCTTCTCGTTCACGAAGTGGCCGATGTCCGTCCCGCTGTCGACGTAGAACTTCACCAGCAGGTCATAGTCGCCCGCCGTGGAATAGATTTCGGAGGCGATTTCGGCCTCGGCAATCGCATTGGCGACTGTGTAGGACTGGCCCAGCTTGCATTTGATCTGGACAAAGAAGGGGACCATCGCTGTTTCTCCGGCAAGGCAATAAAAGGTCTTCTGAGCCGCAATAGAGCCAAATCCGGTGTCTGTGGCAAGGTAGCTTGCTCGCGTTTATTCAACGGGTTAGAGCAGGATGGCAGGAGCCGGGAACATCCGTTGAGAGAGCCATGAGCATACCGATTGCGCTCACCATTGCCGGTTCGGATTCGGGCGGCGGCGCGGGGATTCAGGCCGACCTCAAGACCTTTTCCGCTCTTGGCGTTTACGGCGCTTCCGTCATCACCGCGCTGACGGCGCAGAACACCAAAGGCGTGACCGGCATCCACGATGTCCCGGCTGACTTCATCACCGCGCAGATCGACGCCGTGTTCAGCGACCTCGACGTGAAGGCAGTGAAGATCGGTATGGTGGCGCGGGCTGAGGCCATCGATGCGATCGTCGCGGGCCTTGACCGCTGGTCGCCGCCGCATGTCGTGTTCGATCCCGTGATGGTCGCGACCTCCGGCGACCGCTTGCTGTCATCGGATGCGGTCGATGCGCTGCGCACCAAACTCTTTCCACGCGCGCACCTGATCACGCCGAACCTGCCGGAAGCGGCTGCGTTGCTGAACGAAGGCATTGCGGAAAGCGAGCAGGCTATCGAACAGCAGGGCAGGCGATTGCTCTCCCTCGGCTGTCCCGCGGTTCTGATCAAGGGTGGTCATGGACACGGGCCGGAGAGCGCGGATTATCTGATCGACGCGAATTCCGTGATCCGGCTCGCTGCGCCGCGGATTGCGACCGCCAACACCCACGGCACCGGCTGCTCGCTGTCGTCGTCCATCGCGGCGGGTCTTGCCAAGGGGCATGGCCTTGAGCGTTCCGTTCGCGACGCCAAGGCCTATATCAGCGCCGCTATCGCCGCAGCGAACCGGCTGAATGTCGGACACGGCCATGGGCCGATCCACCACTTTCACCCCTTCTATTGACAGCCACGCGACAACCTGACGCGCCTGTCGCCTGTTTGTCGTACTCCGCTGCTAATCGCCAGTAAGCGAAACAAAATCTGATTCCTCAGACCGCTTACTGGAACCGCGATGCGCTCGTCCGATCTCGAAAAAAATGTCGTTGAAACCGCCTATGCACGTTGGGCGCCGATCTATGACGCCGTCTGCGGCCCGGTGATGGTGAAGGGCCGCCGTGCAGCCGCCGCGGCAGCCCGCTCGATCGGCGGAAAAATCCTCGAAGTTGGTGTCGGCACCGGGCTTTCGTTCGACGACTACGACAACAGCACCGAGATCACCGGCATCGACATGAGCACGCCGATGCTGGAGAAGGCGCGCGCCAAGATGGCGAGCGGCAAGTATCCCTTCGTCAAGGCCGTCCATCAGATGGACGCGCACAACATGACGTTCGAAGACGCGACGTTCGATTGTGTTGTCGCGCAGTTCGTCATCACCCTGGTCGCTAATCCCGAGCAGGTGCTGTCCGAGTGCCACCGTGTGGTGAAGCCGGGCGGCCGCATCATTCTCGTGAACCACCTTTACTCCGAGGTCGGCGTTGCCGCCGCCGTCGAACGCTGGGCTGCCAAGAAAACCCGTGCGCTCGGCCTTCGCCCCGAATTTCCGTTCGGACGGCTGCAGGCATGGGCGCAATCAAATGCCGGCACGACCCTGATTGAGCGGCGGAAAGTTGCGCCTTTCGGCATTTACACACTGGTTTGTTTCGAGCGTACGGCAAGTTCACAGGCGGCATGATCTGTCATCGCGCTGTCATGAACTTTTGATAAGGGCTCGCTCATGGAAAGACAGGCTATCAGCGATAGCGGTTCCGAACGACGCTTTCGCACCTTGTTCATCTCCGACGTCCATCTCGGAGCCCGCGGCTCGCAGGCCGACCGCCTTCTTGATTTCCTCCGCTGCCACGACGCCGATACGATTTATCTGGTCGGTGACATCATCGACGGGTGGGCACTGAAGTCGAACTGGCACTGGCCGCAATCCCACAACGATTTCGTGCAGAAGATGCTGCGCAGGGTCCGCAAGGGCGCCAAGGTCATCTACATCCCCGGCAATCACGACGAGTTCCTGCGCTCCTACTATGGAACGCATTTCGGCGGCGTTGAGGTTGTCGAGACTGCGATTCACGAAGGCGCGGACGGAAAGAAGTATCTCGTCATTCACGGCGATATTTTCGACCTCGTTGTGCAGAACGCGCGATGGCTCGCGCATCTCGGCGATCGCGCCTACGATTTCGCGATCCAGATGAACCGTCTGGTCAATGCGTTCCGCAAGCTGTTCGGCCGGCCGTACTGGTCGCTGTCGCAATGGGCGAAGCTGAAGGTGAAGAACGCGGTCAACTATATCGGCGCATTCGAGCAGACGCTGGCGGGTGAAGCCAAGCGTCACGGCGCCGATGGCGTGATCTGCGGCCACATCCACTATGCAACCATCCGTGACGAGAACGGCATCCGCTACATGAACTGCGGCGACTGGGTTGAAAGCTGCACCGCGCTGGTCGAGCACGACGATGGCCGCTTCGAAATCCTGACATGGACACACCCGCTGCAGCGGACGCAGCCGGTTCCTCGCGTCACGACGGCGCAGGCCGCATGATGCGCATCCTTGTCGCAACCGACGCCTGGCATCCGCAGGTCAACGGTGTGGTCCGCACACTCACCAAGATGGCCGAAGCTGCGGCTGTCATCGGAGTGGACATCCAGTTCCTGACCCCGCAATCGTTCCGCACCATCTCGCTTCCGAGCTACGCCGACATCCAGCTTGCGCTGCCGAGCCCGGGCAAGATCGCGCGGATGATCGAGGAAGCGCAGCCCGACTACGTGCATATTGCGACCGAGGGTCCGATCGGCATTCTGGTGCGGCGCTATTGCCTCAAGAACAAGGTGCCGTTCACCACGAGCTTTCACACCCGCTTTCCGGAATACGTGTCCGCGCGCTTTCCGATTCCGGAGTCGTGGATCTGGGCGGCGCTGCGCTACTTCCACGGCGCCAGCGATGCCGTGATGGCGGCGACGCCCGCGCTCGCCGAAGAGCTGCGCGGACGCGGTTTCAGCAATGTCGTGCTGTGGTCGCGCGGTGTCGACGCGGATCTGTTCCGCCCCCGCGATTTTGATCTGGCTTTGCCGCGTCCGATCTTCCTGTCGGTTGGCCGCGTTGCTGTCGAAAAGAATCTCGAAGCGTTTCTCGAACTCGATCTGCCCGGCACCAAGGTGGTGGTCGGGGATGGTCCTGCGCGCGTGGAGCTTGAGCGCAAATTCCCGGACGCGGTGTTCCTCGGCACCATGCAGGGCGAACGGCTTGCCGAGACCTATTCCGCCGCCGACGTATTCGTGTTCCCGAGCAAGACCGACACGTTCGGCCTCGTATTGCTCGAGGCGCTCGCCAGCGGTGTCCCTGTCGCGGCATTGCCGGTGCCCGGTCCGCTCGACGTGATCGGCGATGCGCCGGTCGGTGTGCTGAGCAACGATCTGCGCGCAGCCTGTCTCGCGGCGCTGGACATCCCGCGCGACATCTGCCGCGAGTTCGCCGCCTCCCGAAGCTGGGGCGCTTGCGCCCAGGCGTTCATTGATAACGTCACGCGTGAACGCCCGCCACAGGTCAAGCGCCGCTGGCGACGCCGTCTGGCCCGCAGGCTCCGGCTGACCTCGGACACTATTTCGACCATTTGAATCAAGGCGGGCAGCGATCAATCATCCCGGAAGTCGGAACGAGGTCCATCCTCGTCATGCCCGGCCTTGTGCCGGGCATCCACGTCTTTTGAAACAAACACGAGGCAGGTAAGACGTGGATGGCCGGGACGGAGCCCGGCCATGACGAATTTGGATCAGTGTTCGGGGTGTGATTCGGCTCCCTTGCCGCGACAGGCCAGCGCGCTATACATGCGCCATGACCGAACTTGCTCTCCCGACTGCCGCCGATGTCGATGCCGCTGCGCGCGTTCTCGCGCCTGTCGCCGTCCGGACTCGCCTGATCTCATCGCCTGCGCTCGATGCGTTGACCGGTGGACGCATCTTCCTCAAGCCCGAAGTGCTGCAGCGAACGGGTTCTTTCAAGTTTCGCGGTGCCTACAACAAATTATCCTCTATTCCCGAGGCCGCACGCAAAGCCGGTGTTGTCGCGTTCTCGTCCGGAAATCACGCGCAGGGCGTCGCCGCCGCCGCGCAGCTCCTCGGCATGCCTGCGGCCATCGTGATGCCGTCCGATGCGCCGGTCTCCAAGATCGAGCGCACTAAAAGCTACGGCGCGGAGGTCATTCCCTATGATCGCGACAAGGAAGACCGCGACGCCATTGCCCGCAATCTTGCCGCCGAGCGTGGCGCTACCGTCGTGCCGCCGTATGACGATCCGTTCGTGATCGCGGGGCAGGGCACGGTCGGCCGCGAGATCGCGGAAGATTTCGCGGCGCTCGGCGTCGCGCCGGACATTGTCTCCGCGCCTGCATCCGGCGGCGGCCTGATGGCGGGCATCGCACTGGCAACCAAGGCCAAGTTTCCGAAAGCCGGACTGATCACGGTCGAGCCCCACGGCTTCGATGATCACGCGCGATCATTCGCAGCCGGTCATCGCGAGCCGCACCGCGCCATCGGCCGCACCATCTGCGATGCGCTGATGGCGTCAATCCCCGGCGAGATCACCTTTGCGGTCAATCAGGCTAATGGTGTGCAGGGCGTCACCGCGACGGACGACGAAGTCGCGAAAGCTGTGGCCTTTGCATTCCGCGAACTGAAGCTGGTGGTCGAGCCCGGCGGCGCTGTTGCGCTCGCCGCGCTGCTGGCAGGGCACATCGACGCCAAGGGCAAGACAGTTGCGATCGTCCTCTCCGGCGGCAATGTGGATGCGGATCTCTACGCGCGGCTGATTCAGTAGGCGTCACAATCCGGCCTTATGGGCCGAAGTTCGCCGCTATTTTGCCTTTAGCGTTCGGGCACGATCTTTCCCGAACATCGCTTCCCCGCTTTCGGGATCATGCCCTAGCTGAAGAAGGCGACTTTCTCGGCCTGACTCATCCGCCGGATCGGCGCGAGCAGGTCGCTGCGCGGCGAGGCCGGCCTGGCGACAATCCCGCTCGCAATCAGGCTGGCGCCGAGCGATGCCTGTGCGGTCGCAACGGTCGCGGTCTCAAAGGTTGCCGTCGCAATAGCGGCCATCTCGATAACAGCCGTTTCCGCTGCAATCTCAACAACGGGCTCCGGAACGATCTCCGGCACGGCTTCAAGCTGCGCGATCTCGGGCTGTACCGCTTCGACTGGCTCAATGGCAGTCGAGGTCATCTCAAACGGATGGTCTTCTTCCGCTGGTGCTTCCGCTTCGGTGATGGGCAGAGAGTCTTCCACGACGGCGACGGGCGCTTCAAACAACTCGGTGTCGAGCGTATCCATCGGCTGCTTGCTGGATACATATGCAGATGCGGCAGCATGGGCGGTTTCAGGTGACGCAACAGGTTCGGCCACATCGGCCGCTGTAAAAGATTGAGCTTCGCCATCCGGCTCTGCCGCTGAAGGCAAGAGTGCCTCGATATCGCTTGCGGCTTGATCGAAAGCGCGCAGGACATCGTCGCGCACGCCCGCTGCTGCGGCGTGATCGCAGGCGGCATTGATGGCATCGACCTGTGACTCAAGCAGGAAGCAGATGCGCCCGTCCGCCCCGGACTCGCGCAGGCCCCAGGCGATCTCGCGGATCACGCGCGCGCACTTGCGTGCCGGCGCAAGCGCCTCCTCGAACACCGGGCCGGCCAGTGCCTGCGCGGCGCTGTCACGTGCCGCCGCGACGATGGCCTTCACCGCAGCCATTGCCTCGGGCAATTCATTCGAGGGTGGTTCGACTATGGGCAGCTCACTCGGTGTCACTTCACGCAAGGCTTGTTCTGCAGCGGCCTGCCGCTGCTGTTCTTCCTTCTGGATCGCGAGTGAATTCTCGATCCGCGCGACGGCTTCCAGCACCATGGCGGTGTCGGCGTTACGGTTGCGTTTTGTGTATTCATCCAGAAACCAGCGCCCACGCGCGGTCTCAAGAAACGCCTCGCGAATAGCCTCGAAGTCCGCATCGGTCGGGGACGCGGCACGGGCTGAAATCGGCGACAGGGCGAAGGCTTCGTTGGACATGAAAATCCGTGACAGAACAGCACGCGTTGATGTGGGTCACACGCAAAAGCGATGTCCAGATACGCCGGACACGGGCTAAACAGTCATCACCACGAACCGCAGCGAATCGCAATTCCCTTGCCCACCAGCGAATCACAAAAGCACCCTGCCGGGCAATCCGTCGCCCGAAGATTCGCCGTGGGTGCCAGTCTGTTTTACGCTTCAACATTGGGCATGGGCGGGACGTATTTGCCGTTCTTTCCCGTCTGGTTGAAAGCGGTCGGTATCGATGTCTCGTGGATCGGGATCATCACGGCGGTGCCGTCATTCTCCCGTTTCACCGTGCTGCCATTCGTCACAGCCTTCGCCGAGCGGCGTCAGATATTGCGCGAAGCCATGATGGTGCTGGCCTTCGTCACTGCCTTCGGGTTCGTGGCGGTCGGATTGCTGCATCATCCGCTTGCAATCCTGATCGTGTTCGGCCTGATGGCCTGCGCCTGGACTCCGCTTGCGCCGCTGATCGACGGCTATGCGCTGAAAGGCGTGGTGCGCTACGGCCTGAACTACGGACCAATGCGACTGTGGGGCTCGGCCGCTTTCATCGTCGGCGCGCTGGCCGCCGGATGGCTGCTCTCGATAATCGATCCGAAGCACCTGATCTGGATCATCGTCGCGGTGGCGTTTCTCAGCGCGTTCGTCAGTCTTGGCCTTGCGCCGCTCGATGCGCCAGCCAAATCGGCAGCGCCCGCGCGCGCCAGCGGTCTGCTTCGACGTCCGCTGTTTCTTGCCATTATCGGTGCGTCGGCGCTGATCCAGGCGAGCCATGCTGCCTATTACGGCTTCTCCGCGATCACCTGGCAGAATGCCGGACTGAGCGGCTTCACCATCGCAGTTCTGTGGTCGCTCGGCGTCATTGCAGAGATCGTGATCTTTGCGATCTCGCCGCGCTTCACCGTATCACCGGCGATTCTGGTGATGATCGGCGCGGCGAGCGGCCTCCTGCGCTGGACGGTCACAGCCCAAGATCCACGCATCGAGGTTCTGACCGCGGTGCAGATCACCCACGGCCTGACCTTCGGAATCACGCAGGTCGGCACGGTCGCGCTGCTGGTTCGCCATGTGCCGTCGCAACTGCTCGCCAGCGCGCAGGGCTACATGTCGGCGCTGACCGGCATCAGTTTCAGCCTCGCCATGGTGTGTTCGGGGCTGATCTACGCCCGGGTTGGCGAGGGTGTGTATTACGCCATGGCGGGGATGGCGCTCGCGGGCGGTCTCGTGATGGCCGCTGCGCGGAAGCGGCTCGATGCCCATCGCGCGGTAATCGACTAACCCCAAAGCCCGGCGTTCGGCGGATAGACCGTGCTTCCCTCGTAGCGCAGGCCATTGTCGCGATCCTTCGCCAGCAGCAACGGTCCGTCGAGATCGACCACCCGCGCGCCCTGCGCGATCATCATGGCCGGTGCCATCGCCAGCGACGTGGCGACCATGCAGCCGACCATAAGGTCGAAGCCCAGCGCCTGCGCGGCGTCGGCCATGGCCAGCGCCTCGGTCAGGCCGCCGGTCTTGTCGAGCTTGATGTTGATGGCGTCATAGCGCTCACGCAGGCCTTCGAGCGAGGCCCGGTCGTGGACGCTCTCGTCGGCGCAGACCGCTACGGGCCGCTTGATGCGGGCCAGGGCCTGATCCTGTCCGGCTGGCAGGGGCTGTTCGATCATGGTCACCCCAGCCTCGGCACAAGCGGCCAGATGCCGTTCCAGGTTACCGCCGGTCCAGGCCTCGTTGGCATCGATGATCAGTTCGGCGTCCGGAGCGGCCCTGCGGACCGCCGCGATCCGGGCTTCGTCGCCATCGCCGCCAAGCTTGATCTTGAGCAGCGGGCGATGGGCCGCCCTTGCGGTCGCCTCGGCCATGCTCTCGGGCGTGCCCAGCGAGATCGTGTAGGCGGTGGTCAGCGGGCGTGGTTCGGGCCGGCCGAGTACGTCCCATATCCGCTTTTTCGCCACCTTGGCCTCGAAATCCCACAGTGCGCAGTCGAGCGCATTGCGGGCCGCGCCCGCAGGTATCCGCGACTGCAGCGCCTGCCGGTCCAGCCCGTCGCGGAACGCATCGCGCAGGCCAAGGATGGCCTCCAGCGTTGCTTCCGGCGTTTCGCCATAGCGGGCATAGGGAACACACTCCCCGCGCCCGACAATCGCCTCACCGTTAGGGCTTTGGCGACTTACCTCAGCCACAATCACAGCGGCTTCTGTCTTGGCGCCCCGGCTGATAGTGAAGCCACCGGCAATCGGCCAGCGCTCGATCCGGGCGGCAAGTGTCAACGATGGCATCATTTGTGAAATCGATTTTCGTGAGGGCGGGCTTGCTCGAACGCAACAATTATGGCTCTTAGAAGCATCCCCGTACAGTTTATTGGCATCGTGATAGGTTGCTCGGTTAGCCGGGCACGGAATCGGCGCAGGAGTTGGGCTTGAACGGCAATCCGACATTGGAGCAGGTGAACGTCGGCGCGGGTCTCGCGCTGCGCGCGGCCGGCCAATGGACCGTCCACCATGCGCCCGACCTCGAAAAGATCGTTGAGGACACCGAACGGCTCAAGGGCCGTCCGGACAACATCGTGATCGACGTTTCGCAGGTCTCCAGCCTCGATACCTTCGGGGCCTGGCTGATCGAACGGCTGCGCCGCAGCCTGACCCAGGGCGGCGTCGAACCAAATGTCGCGGGCCTGTCCGCCAACTATGCCAGCCTCGTGAACGAGGTCCGGCAGGTGAAGCCGGGAATTGTCCACAAGCGGCAGCGGCAAACCCTGCTTGGCATGCTGGATGGCATCGGCCGCAGCGTGGTCGAGGTCGGTGGCACACTGGTCGGCCTTATCGGCATGCTGGGCGCGATCCTCAACACGCTGTTCCGGGTGATCCGTCACCCGACCAGCTTCCGCTTCACCTCGATGGTCCACCACCTCGAGCAGGTGTGCTGGCGCGCGGTCCCGATCGTGCTGCTGATTACGTTCCTGATCGGCTGCATCATCGCCCAGCAGGGCATCTTCCACTTCCGCAAGTTCGGCGCGGACGTGTTTGTGGTCGACATGCTTGGCGTGCTGGTGCTGCGTGAACTCGGCGTGCTGCTGGTCGCCATCATGGTCGCTGGCCGGTCGGGCAGCGCCTATACCGCCGAACTCGGCTCGATGCGGATGCGCGAGGAAGTCGATGCGCTGCGCACCATGGGTTTCGATCCCACCGAAGTGCTGATCCTGCCGCGCGTCTGCGCGCTGATCATCGCCATGCCCATTCTTGCGTTCCTTGGTGCCATGGCCGCGCTCTATGGCGGCGGTCTTGTCGCGTGGGGTTACGGCGGGGTGCAGCCCGACGCTTTTCTTGCCCGCCTGAAAGAGGCGATCTCCGTCGATCACTTCATTGTCGGCATGGTGAAGGCTCCCGTCATGGCGCTGGTGATCGGCGTCGTCGCCTGCGTCGAGGGCGCCGCGGTGAAGGGCAGCGCGGAATCTCTCGGCCAGCACACCACCGCCTCGGTGGTGAAATCGATCTTCTTCGTCATCGTGATGGATGGCCTGTTCGCGATCTTCTTCGCGACGATCAACATGTAGGTTTGCGATGGCGGTCACTTCACACGATCCGATCATCCGTGTGCGCGATCTCACGGTGAAGCTGAACGAGAACCTCATTCTCGATCATCTCGATCTCGACGTGAAGCGCGGCGAGATCCTCGGCTTCGTCGGCGCATCCGGCGCGGGCAAGTCGGTGCTGACCCGCACCATCATCGGCCTGATCCCGAAGATGGCCGGAACCATCGAGGTGTTTGGCGTCGACATGGGCAAGGCCAACGAGGACCAGCGCCGCGCGGTCGAGCGCCGCTGGGGCGTGCTGTTCCAGCATGGCGCGCTGTTCTCCTCGCTGAACGTGCGGCAGAACATCCAGTTTCCGGTCCGCGAGTTCATGAACGTGTCCGAGCGGCTGCTGGATGAAATCGCCATCGCCAAGCTCGCCATGGTCGGCCTCAAGCCCGAGGTCGCCGAACGGTTCCCGTCGGAACTGTCGGGCGGCATGATCAAGCGCGTGGCGCTCGCCCGCGCGCTCGCCCTCGATCCGGAGATCGTGTTTCTTGACGAGCCGACGTCCGGTCTCGACCCGATCAGCGCCGGTGATTTCGATCAGCTCGTGATGACGCTGCAGCGTACTTTGGGATTGACCGTTTTCATGGTAACCCATGATCTCGACAGCCTTAAAACCGCCTGCAACCGGATTGCGGTGTTAGGGGATCGCAAGGTTCTGCTGGTAGGCACAATGGACGACATGCTGGCCTCGCAGCATCCATGGCTGCGGGCCTATTTTCATGGCAAGCGAGCCCGTGCTGTCGTTGCGTAATTTTTGTTGCGTTGATTTGGAGTTAAGCTGATGGAAACAAAGGCAAATTACGTCCTGATCGGGGCGTTCACGCTGGCGGTGGTCGCCGCGGCGTTTGGCTTTGTGTTCTGGTTCCAGAACCTCGGTGCGGCAGCCCAGCGCGTGCCGCTGCGCATCGTGTTCGAGGGCGCGGCCTCCGGCCTGCGCACCGGCGGCAACGTCAACTTCAACGGCATCAAGATCGGCGAGGTCACCTCGATCAAGCTCGACGACCCCAAGCGCGTGGTCGTCATCACCAACGTCGACAAGAGCGCGCCGATCCGCAAGGACTCGCTGGTCGGTCTCGAATTCGCGGGTCTGACCGGCGTGTCGTCGATCTCGCTCAAGGGCGGTTCGCTGGAAGGCGGCGGCGTGCCTGTGGCGGAAGACGGCGTGCCGACGCTGACGGCCGATCCGAACGCGATCCAGGACATCGGCGAGGCGGTGCGCGGCGTGCTGCAGAACGTCAACAAGCTGGTGCTCGACAACCAGGAAGCGCTCAAGAGCAGCATGGCCAATGTCGAGGTGTTCTCGAAGAGCCTCGCGTCCAACTCCGCGCGCATCGACAGCATCATGGCCGGCGTCGACGGCCTGATGGGCGAGAAGGGCGAACTGCAGGCGGCTGCGCGCTCGTTCCGTGAGTTGGCCGACAATCTCGACAAGCGCTCCGCCGGCCTGATCATCGACGGCCGCCGCACGCTGGCCGACATCAGCCGCGCCGTGAACAATTTTGATCGCAACCCGACCCGCGTCCTCTTCGGCGCCAGCAACCGCGATGCCGCTCCGGCACAGCCGACGCCTGCCGCGGCACCCGCGCGCAACCCGAGCGACGCCCGCGCACGGCAGCGGTAAGCTCCCTAGCTTTCGGTAAGTTCTGCGTCGTCTCTGCTTGCTGCGATTTTAAAGGCCGCCGCGAGACTTCTACCCGGTCGTCCCCGCTTTCACGGGGACTACATCGTATGTTTGGCGAGTGTGCCGCGTGACTTAATGCGCGGATTCAGAAATCCAGCTTGTCGCTGATTGCCGCGATGCCGGCCTTGGCGCAGGCTTCGTCCGCGTCGCCACCCGGCGCACCGGATACGCCGATGCCGCCAAGCATTGAGCCGCCGGCTTCGATCACCACGCCGCCACCGATTAGCACCACATTGGGCAACTGCCGCAGGCCCTGCATCGCGGGCGCCTGCGTTGCTGTGACGAGTTCGGTGGTGTTGCTCTTGAAGCTGACTGCCGTCCACGCCTTGCCGGTTGCCGTCGGCGGCGTATGCGCACCCGCAAATCGATCGCGCAGCATCACCTGCGGCATGCCGGCGCGATCGACCACCGCGACCGCGACCTGATAGCCGCGCTTGCGGCACTCGGCCATCGCGGCCTTTGCTGCATCGAGTGCGATCTCGGGGGTGAGCGACTTGGTAGCGACGGTGGCATCCTGCGCGCGCGCCGGAGCCGAGACGACGGCGCAGAGAGCCACGAGTGCAAACAGGTTTCGGGCGTTCATTGTCTTGCTCCTCATTCCGATGCGGCCTCATGGTGAGGAGGCGCATCTTTGCGCCGTCTCGAACCATGAGCGATTGCCGAAAAGACATCGTTTGACACCTCATCCTTCGAGACGCGCGCGAAAGCGCGTGCCTCAGGATGAGGTATCAACACATCAGGCCGGGCAGGTATGCCCGGATCATCAGCCTACTTGTTGACCGGCGATTCCGGATCGAACAGCAGCGCGACAAGATCCTTGATCTGCTTCTCGTCCAGAACCTTGTTCGCGCCGAAGCGCGGCATGCTGGAACATGCAAACACGGCCTGCGAGTCGTAGATCTTGGTGAAAGCGTTCTTGATCTCATCCGGCGCGTATTTGCGGTCCTTACCGTAGTTGGTCAGGCTTGGCCCCAGCGTGCCATAGGAGACTTCGGATTTCTCCAGTTGATGGCAGGCGTAGCAGTTGCCGCCCGCAACAGTGCCCGGCGCATCGGAGAACTGTCCGCCGCGGCCGTTGTTGGCGACCTTGCGGCCTTCCTTCCAGTCACCGAGGAATTTTCCGTCGGCGGGATAAACCACCTTCGCAAGCTCGCGCTTGACGATGGCGTCGGCTTCCTTCGCCGGCACGTTGTTGTGGAAGGCGTTGCAGGTCTTCAGCGTCTCGTCGGGGACGATGCGCTCCTGCCACTCCGGCGGCGCCTTGCCGAAGGTCGCCTTCACATAGGCGTCGACGAGAGCGGGATCGGCGCTCTTCGGCGCGGTCTGCGCGGAGGCAGTGAAGGGAAGGGCGACAAAACCTGCGGCGAGAGCCAGCGCGGCGATCTTGATTGTCTTTGTCATGGTGCGCTCCTCTCTCAACGCTTGATCGACGGGACGTTGATCTCCGCGCCCGCAGCCTGCTTCTGCAGGAACACGGTCAGCGCGGTGAGTGCGTCGGACGCATATTCAGGCACCGGCCAGCGCTGCTGGCGGTAACAGTCCCACAGGCGATGCTGCATGGTGCGGAGCGCGCCCTGCGACACACGATAGGTCGGCCAGCCGCCCATGGTTTCCTGCGGCTGCTTGCCAGGCTTCGAGAGGTCCGGCAGTCCCTGCAGACGAATGCGCTTGCCTTCTTCCGAATGACACGTCGAGCAGGAGAAGTCGTTCACACCGCCGCGGCGATAGAACAGCGCTTCGCCGACCGCCGCCATTTCCTGTTCCTTCGGATGGCTGAGCGGAATATCGATCTTCATGCCGTTCGACTTGTTGGCGATGAAGGCGACAAGATCTTCCATGTCGGAGGCGCGGCCGGGACCGGAGAAGCGTCGCGCGATCACGTCCTTGGTGTCGAGGCCCTGAATGTTGGTCATGCACCAGAGCAGGCGCTGCTCAAGGTCCATCACCTTGTCGGCATCCTTGAAGTAGCGCGGCATCTTTGCGAACGCGCCTTCCAGTTTGCCGGGGCCCTGTCCGAGATCGCAGGTCTCGAGCGAAGCGTCCTTGGTGCCGCGCTTCTGACTCCACAGCACTTCGCCACGATCGACCGCGAGATAGCCGGGATTGGACATCGGATCGGAAATCATCGCGCGGTAGCGCTCGATTTCCTTTTCGCTGGCGTCTTGCGCCAGGGCAGGTGCGCTCGCCGCGCACATCATGATGGCAAAGGCGATTGCCGACCGAATCGTGGTCCGTCTCATTCTTTTGTCCCTCCCTCCGTCAGGCCGTCTTCGCGGCCCTTTCGGCTTCCCGGTTTAGCCTGGTGGCGAAATTCATTCCGTTTTGCAGTGCTTATGAAAGCGCCGTAGAACGGATACTGACTCGCGAACCACCAGACTAGAATATCTTTACATTCAAGAAAAACAATATAATGATGTGTCCCGGATCATGATAGATCGGACTTGGCATCGTCAAGCGATACTATCGTCAAGGGATGCATAAGACTCCCGCAGGAGGACTCGACCGATGAACCTGAAGTTCAATGAACCGACGCGCCGCGAAGCGCTGACGCTGGCCGCCATCGCGGGGCTGACTGCTGTGCTCGCGCCGAAGATGGCGTTCGCGGATGAAGCGGCGGTCGCCGCCGAAATCAAGAAACTGTACGGCGACAAGAAGCTGGACAGCGGCAAGATCAAGCTCGATGTGCCTGAAATCGCCGAAAATGGTCTTGTCGTACCGGTCAACGTCGAGGTCGAAAGCCCGATGACCGATGCGGACCACGTAAAGGCGGTGCACATTTTCGCCGACGGCAATCCGCTGCCGGGCGTTGTCAGCTACAAATTCACGCCGGCCTGCGGCAAGGCCTCCGCATCCACCCGCATGCGCCTCGCGCAGACGCAGAACATTGTGTGCGTCGCGGAAATGTCGAACGGCGCGCTCTACACCACAAAAGCTAACGTGAAAGTGACCATCGGCGGCTGCGGCGGCTAATCGGATCACTCAAGAAAAAATTCAGGCGAGGATAGCTCCATGGCCAATGCACCCACACCGCGCGTTCGCGTTCCTGCCACTGCGAAGGCAGGCGAACTGATCGAAATCAAGACCCTCATTTCGCACGAAATGGAATCCGGCCAGCGTAAGGATTCCTCCGGCAAGGTCGTGCCGCGCAAGATCATCAACAAGTTCACCGCCACGTTCAACGGCAAGCCGGTGTTCGAAGCGGACTGGAATCCGGCGATCTCGGCCAATCCGTATCAGTCGTTCTTCTACAAGGCGTCCGAGACCGGCGAGTTCACCTTCACCTGGAAGGATGACGACGGTTCGGAATACACCGCAAAGAACAAGCTGACGGTGGGCTGATCTTTTCCGTACGGCGTGACGCCGTGCGGGCGCAAGCTTTCTGAAAATCGTTTCCCTCAACCGAGGGGACAAAGGTGGTCTGATGATATCGAGGCGGGAATTCCTGCAGGCGAGCGCGGCTGCGTCTGCGCTCACGATCGGCAGCGGACTGGGTCCGCTCGGGCGCGTCGCCGCGCAGCAGAAGCTGACGCAGGCGGATATTCTCAAGTTCGATCCGCTCGGCACGGTGACCATCCTCTATGTCGCGGACAATCACGCGCAGCTCATGCCGCTGTATTTCCGCGAGCCGTCGGTCAATCTCGGTGTCGGCGCGGACAAGGGCCTGCCGCCGCATCTCACCGACGATGCGTTCCGCAAATACTTCAATATCGCTGCCGGCTCTGCCGATGCCTATGCGCTGACGGCGGAT
The DNA here is from genome assembly GCA_024508675.1 of Afipia sp. Classification (GTDB taxonomy): domain Bacteria; phylum Pseudomonadota; class Alphaproteobacteria; order Rhizobiales; family Xanthobacteraceae; genus Afipia. The sequence goes on along the minus strand of JANINQ010000021.1, from coordinate 573,533 downwards.
GATTTTGTAGCGCTCGCGCGCAACTACGGCCGCATGGGCGGCATGGACCGCGTTGCGACGCTGATCAATGCAGTGCGCGCCGAGCGCGGCGAGGACAAGGTGTTGTTGCTCGATGGCGGCGACACCTGGCAGGGAAGCTGGACGTCATTGCAGACTAAGGCGCAGGACATGATCGATGTCATGTCGGCGCTCAAGGTCGATGCCATGGTCGGCCATTGGGAATTCACCTATGGCGCGGAGCGCGTCAAGGAAGTCGCCGACAAGGCGCCGTTCGCGTTCCTTGCACAGAACGTGCGCGACAACGAATGGCAGGAGCCGGTGTTCGAGCCGCGCAAGATGTTCGAGAAGGGCGGCGTGAAGGTCGCTGTGATTGGACAGGCGCTGCCGCGCACGGCGGTGGCCAATCCGCGCTGGATGTTCCCCAAGTGGGAATTCGGCATCCGCGAAGAAGACATGCAGAAGCAGGTCGACGAGGCGCGCGCCGAGGGCGCGCAGATCGTCGTGCTGTTGTCGCACGACGGTTTCGATGTCGACCGCAAGCTGGCGGGCCGCGTCAAGGGTCTCGACGTGATTCTGACCGCGCATACGCATGACGCGATGCCGGGTCTGGTGCGCGTTGGCGACACGGTACTGGTCGCGACCGGATCGCACGGCAAGTTTGTGTCTCGCCTCGACATCGAGGTGAAGGACAAGAAGGTCGCTGGCGTCCGCTTCAAGCTGATGCCGGTGTTCACCGATGCGATCAAGCCCGATAGCGCGATGAGCGCGCTGGTGGAGAAGGTGAGGGCACCGTTCGCCAAGGATCTGGCGAAGGTGATCGGCAAGACGGATTCGCTGCTCTATCGCCGCGGCAACTTTAACGGCACCTTCGACGATCTGATCTGCGACGCGATGCTGGCGGAGCGCGACGTCGAGATTGCGCTGTCTCCGGGCTTCCGCTGGGGCGGAACGCTGATTCCGGATAGCCCGATCACATGGGAAGACGTCACCAACGCCACTGCGATCACCTATCCGAACTGCTATCGCAACCAGATGACCGGTGCACAGCTCAAGGAAGTGCTTGAAGACGTCGCCGACAACATCTTCCACCCCGATCCGTACTTCCAGGGCGGCGGCGACATGGTGCGCATCGGCGGCATGGGATATTCCATCGATGTGTCGAAGCCGATGGGTTCGCGCATTTCTGATCTCACGCATCTGAAGTCTGGCAAGCCGATCGACGCGGCGAAGAGCTACAGCGTCGCGGGCTGGGCCAGCGTCAACGAAGGCACGCAGGGGCCGCCGATCTGGGACGTCGTGTCGGCGCACATTTCCAAGCGCGGCACTGTGAAGGTCGAGCCGAACACCGCAGTTAAAGTCTCAGGCGCGTAAGTGAGAGCGTTCGCATGCACACCTGTGATCAACATATTCACGTATCGAGATAAATAGAAAGGATGCCGCATGAGTGACAAATCATCTGCGGATATTCTCAGCCGCCGCAAATTTCTTGTCGCCACTGGTCTTGCGGGCGCAGGCGCGGCGCTCGGCGCAAAGTCCACGATCGCGCAGGAGGCCAAGCCCGATCCGCTGATCACCGAAGTGCAGGACTGGAACCGTTATCTCGGCGACGGCGTGCAGAAGACGCCTTACGGCATGCCTTCGAAGTTCGAGAAGAACGTGATCCGCCGCGATGTGTCGTGGCTGACGGCGTCGCCGGAATCCTCGGTGAACTTCACGCCGCTGCACGAACTTGACGGCATCATCACGCCATCCGGCCTCTGCTTCGAGCGGCATCACTCCGGTGTTGCGGAGATCAATCCCGCCGATCACCGGCTGATGATCAACGGCCTCGTGGACAAGCCACTGGTGTTCACGATGGACGACATCAAGCGCATGCCGCGCGTGAACAGGATCTATTTCCTCGAATGCGCGGCGAACTCCGGCATGGAGTGGCGCGGCGCGCAGCTCAACGGCTGCCAGTTCACCCACGGTATGGTGCATAACGTCATGTATACCGGCGTGACGCTGAAGACCGTGCTGGATGAAGCTGGCATCAAGCCGAATGCAAAGTGGCTGATGCTGGAAGGCGCGGATGCCGCCGGCATGAATCGCTCGCTGCCGATCGAGAAAGGCCTGAACGATTGCCTGCTCGCCTTCGGCATGAACGGCGAGGCGCTGCGGCCCGAGCAGGGCTATCCGCTGCGCGCGGTGATCCCCGGCTGGGAAGGGAATCTCTGGGTGAAGTGGCTGCGCCGCATCGAGGTCGGCGATCAGCCTTGGCAGACCCGTGAAGAAACATCGAAATACACCGATCTTCTGGCCGATGGCCGCTCGCGCAAGCACACCTTCATCATGGATGCGAAGTCGGTGGTGACCAACCCGTCGCCGCAGGCGCCGCTGAAATTCAAGGGCCGCAATGTGCTCAGCGGGCTTGCCTGGTCCGGGCGCGGCAGCATCAAGCGCGTCGATGTGTCGATGGATGGCGGCCGCAATTGGCAGACCGCGCGCATCGACGGGCCGGTGCTGGATAAGTCGCTGACGCGTTTCTATGTCGATTTCGACTGGAACGGGCAGGAACTGATGATCCAGTCCCGTGCGATGGATTCCACCGGTTATGTGCAGCCGAGCAAGGAAGAACTGCGCAAGGTGCGCGGCGTCAATTCGATCTACCACAACAACGGCATTCAGACCTGGCTGGTGCGCTCAGGCGGGGAGACTGAAAATGTCGAGGTCGGTTAAGATTGCGGCGCTTGCGCTGGCATGTAGCGCGATGCTCGCAGGTGCGAATTCGCAGCTTGAAGCGCAGCAAATTGCCACACAGGCCGCGGTGAAGAGCTCGTCTAAGCTCGGCCTCGGGCGTCCCGCGCTGCCGGATGAAATCAAGGCGTGGGACACCGATGTGCGGCCGGATGGCAAGGGTCTTCCGCCGGGCAAGGGCACGGTGAAGCAGGGCGACGTGATTTTCCAGGCGCAGTGTGCATCCTGTCACGGCGAGTTCGGCGAGGGCGCGGGCCGCTGGCCGGTGCTGGCCGGTGGCGCGGGCACGCTGAAGGCGGATCGTCCCGACAAGACCATCGGCTCGTTCTGGCCGGATCTGTCGACCGCGTTCGACTACATCAAGCGCGCGATGCCTTACGGCAATGCGCGTTCTCTGAATGACGACGAGATTTATGCGGTGATCGCCTATCTCCTATCGATGAATGACATCGTGAAGGACGAAAACTTCGAACTGAGCGACAAAAACTTCACATCGATCAAGATGCCCAACGCCTCTGCGTTCTTCGATGACGACCGCGAGACGTCTGAAAAGCAGTTCTGGAAGAAGGACCCATGCATGAAGGATTGCCGCAGCGCACCGAAGGTGATCGGGCGGGCGATCTCCGTGGACGTGACCCCGGACAACAAGTCCGGGCCGAAGGTGGATTGATGGCGCCCCCATCGGCGAAGGCGATGCTTTTCGTTCTCGCGACGGGGCTTGTGTTGGAAAATGCTGCTGCGAGAGACCGCGAACTTGGGCAATATCTGTCGTCGGAATGCGTGACCTGCCATCGCCCTTCGGGGGCAAATGCGCAGGGCATTCCAAAGATTGCCGGATGGCCGGAGGACCAGTTCATCGCCGTGATGAACGCTTACAAGGACAAGCAGCGCGACAATCCCGTGATGCAGACCATCGCGGGAAGGCTTGAGGCAGGTGACATCGCCGCCCTGGCGGCTTATTTCAAGACCCAGAAGTAATGCTTTCAACATTCCGGAGGGTGTCATGACAGATCAGAACAATTCGGCCACGCGGCGCAGTCTGCTTATCGGAGCCGCCGCTGGCGGTCTTGCAGCAACGGCGGCACATGCCGCGCCGCAGGCCCTGTCCATGGCTGACCTCAAGAAGGAAGGCGACGTTGCCTGCCTTTATCATTGCGATTACGGCGACAACGCGCGCTTCGCCCAGACGCTGAACAACATCTCCAATCATTACTCGGCTTACGGCGCGGACCCTTTCGGCCTGCAGCTTGTCATCATCGCGCACAGCGTCGCGGTGAAGTATTTCCTCTCCACGCTGGAAGGCACACCGTGGAAGGATGAGACCATCGATCCGGCCTTGTTCGAGCGCGTGACCGCGCTCGCGAAGAACGGCCTCAAGGTTCATCTGTGCGAAATCACTTTCCAGCGCCTGAAACTCGACAAGGCCAAGGTGAAGGACGCGCCGTTCATCAGCTTCGTGCCGTCCGGGGTTGCCACCGTCGCAGCACTGCAATCGAAAGGTTTTGCCTATCTCAAGGTCGGCTGATCCTCAGCCGTCCACTGAACGCGCGTTTCAATAAAACAATTTGGGAGGGAATATCGTGAGCATCAGTCGTCGACAGTTGATTTCGGGATCGGCATCGTTCGCAGGCGTCATGATGTTCGGCGCGCCTGCGGTGTTCGGACAGGCCAAGCCGCGTGTGGTGGTGATCGGCGGCGGCGCGGGTGGCGTGACCGCAGCGAAATACATCGCGAAGGACAGCGCGGGCGCAATTGCCGTCACGCTGGTCGAGCCGCTGGCCAAGTACCAGACCTGCTTCCACAGCAATCTCTATCTCGGAGGATTCAGGGATTATCCTTCGATCACTCACGGCTATGGCGGATTGAAGAAGCTGGGCGTCACGGTCGTTGCCGACCGCGCCAACAGGATCGACCGTGACAAGAAAGAGGTCATTCTCGCGAGCGGCAAGAAGCTGCCGTATGACCGGCTTGTGGTGTCGCCCGGCATCGACCTGAAATACGATTCCGTGCCGGGCTGGTCGCAGGCCGCGGAAGAAGCCATGCCGCACGCATGGAAGCCGGGCGCGCAGACGCTCCTGCTGAAAAAGAAACTCGATGCGGTGCCGAACGGCGGCGTCATCGTGATGATCACGCCGCCCAATCCCTATCGCTGCCCGCCCGGCCCTTATGAGCGGGTCTCGATGATGGCGCACGCGCTGAAGAAGGCGGGCAAGACCCGCTCCAAAATCTTCGTGATCGATCCGAAGGACAGCTTCTCCAAGCAGGCGCTGTTTCAGGAGGGCTGGGAAAATCACTACAAGGGCATGGTCGAATGGCTCGGCCCCAAGGTGCATGACGGATTGAAGTCGGTGGATCCGAAGACCGGCACCGTTGTCACCGGGTTCGAGACCTACAAGAACGCCGCGCTGGTCAATGTCATTCCGGCGCAGATGGCGGGCGCCATCGCGCGCGATGCCGGCCTTGCCAATGCCACCGGCTATTGCGCCATCGATCCGGCCAATATGAAGTCCACTGCCGATGCCAACATCTTCGTGCTCGGCGATGCCTGTATTGCCGGAGACATGCCGAAGTCCGCGTTCTCGGCCAACAGTCAGGCCAAGGTCGCGGCAATGATGATCCGCGGCGAACTGATCTCTGCGCGCACTTTCCCGGCGCGTTACACCAACACCTGCTGGAGCCTCATCGATACCGACGACTGCGTGAAGGTCGGCGGCGCTTACGAGCCGAAAGACGGCAAGATTGCAGCGTCATCGACCTTCATTTCCAAGACCGGCGAAGATGCCGGCCTGCGCAAGCAGACGCAGGCGGAAAACATGGGCTGGTACGCCGGAATTACAGCCGATATGTTTGCGTGATCTTCAAAAATCTCCGGAACCCGCTGCCGAGCCGCGGGTTTCGGTTTCTCGAGACTCTCGACGTTTTGACGTTACCTCACTCACCTGCCAGCTTTCCTGCCCTCCAAAGGTCAAATCCCATGATTGCTCGTTCGCTCGCTGCCGCCATCGCTCTTGCCGCTGTCGGTTTCGCCGGTTCCGCCAACGCCCAGGACGTCGCCAACGGCGAGAAGTCCTTCAACAAGTGCCGCGCCTGCCATCAGGTCGGCGAGACGGCCAAGAACTCCGTCGGCCCGGAGCTGAACGGCCTGTTCGGCCGCAAGTCCGGCAGCGTTGCGGGTTACAACTATTCGGACGCCAACAAGAACTCCGGCATTACTTGGGATGAAGCCGTGTTCGCCGACTACATCAAGGACCCGAAGGCGAAGATCCCGGGCACCAAGATGGCCTTTGCGGGAATCAAGAAGGAAGATGAGATCAAGGACCTCACCGCCTTCCTCAAGCAGTTCGGCGCGGATGGCAAGAAGAAGTAAGTGCCTGTCATTCCGCTGCCGCTCTGGCGTCGGGCTGTAAACGGCTTGTTAATCTCTTAGCCATCAGCGGTGTCGGATATAGAGCAGCCGCGCCGCACCAGCTCAAATTCTGAAAAATGCCCGCGAAGCGGGCATTTTTTGTTGTGTGCGGTAGCGATTTACGGCGCGTTATTCAATTTTTTTTACCCTTAGTCAGTTTGCGCCGGTGGGCTGTCCGGCAGCTTCGCATGCAAAAAGAACTTTTGGGGAATGGAAATGGGCTGGTTCAAGAGCACTCCGGCAACGAAGAAACCAAACGTCAGCTTCCTGTCAAATCTGAGATTCCGCACCAAGATCATGCTCGGCTTCGTCACCGTGCTGGGCATCTCGGCGATCAATATGGGCGTGGCCTATTTCGGCTTTGAGCGGATCGCCGCCGGCGTCCAATCCTATCAGGGCATTGTTTCGGAGAGCGATAGCGCGCGAGAGATTGACCGCGAGCTTGTCGCCTATCAGCTTCTTGCACGAACCTATGTGACAACCGGCCTTCCGGCAGACGAGGAGGCCGCGCGCGCCGCCGAGAGCAGCCTTGGTCAGGCAATCGAACGCGCTGCGCGTGTCGCGACTTCGGAGAACCGCAAGAGCGTCCTCAATCTGTCCGCCAGCTACGGCGAATTTGCGTCGCTGTTCGCGGACGTCATCAAGCTCAAGACCGAAAATGCGGCGATAGCAGCGAACCAGCTGCTGCGCATGGGCAACGTGATCCGCTACAAGTTCGACGACCTCGGTGACACCGCGATCCTCGCGGGTCTGTCTTCGGTGCAGCAGAACGCGAAGGAACTGGCGACCCATTCGGCGGCGATTACTTCCAATATCAGCAACTACATTCTCCGCCCCGATGCGGCTGTGGCCAACAGCGTCGGCGCGCGGATGCAGCTTCTCAAGAACAGCCTCGGCTCGCTGTACGCGGACGACCCGAAGATCACCTCGAAGATTGCCGAGATCACCAGCGAGCTCGACGCCTACAAGACGAGTTTCACGAAGTTCGTCGAGAACACCGCCAAGATCGCAGCTCTTTCCACCAAGATGAACGATGCGGCAGGCTCGGTGACGCAGGAGGCCAAGACCATCAAGGACGGTCTGGTGGTCCGGCAGACCCAGCTTGCGAAGGAATCGGCGACCGCCGCGCATTCCACCAGTCAGTTCGTCACCGCGCTTGGCGCGGGTGGCATCATGTTCGGCGCGCTGCTCGCATGGATGCTGGGCCGCGGCATTTCCCGCCCGATGATCGGCATGTGCAAGGCGATGCGTGAACTCGCCACCGGCAATTTCGATGTCGTGTTGCCGGGCCTTGGCCGCAAGGATGAAATCGGCGAGATGGCCGGTGCAGTCGAGGAATTCAAGATGCGCGCTGTCGCCAAGGCGCAGGCCGAAGCGGCGGAGCGCGAGGAGCAGGGACGGTCGGCCAGCGCGGCGCGCAGCGCCGAACTGCATCGCTTCGCGGACAATTTTGAAACCGCCGTCGGCGTGATCGTCTCCAGCGTGTCTTCGTCGGCGAGCCAGCTCGAAGCGTCCGCAACGACGCTGACCCGCACCGTCGAGACGGCGCAGGAGCTTTCCGGCAAGGTCGCCGGTGCATCCGAGGAAGCTTCCGCGAACGTGCAATCGGTCGCGGCAGCCACGGAAGAGCTTTCCGCATCGGTCAACGAGATCGGCCGTCAGGTTCAGGAATCCAGCCGGATTGCAGCCGCGGCCGTGCAGCAGGCCGAAGCCACCGACGCGCGCATCGCCAAGCTCTCGCGCGCCGCGCAGGAAATCGGCGACGTGGTCAAGCTGATCACCGCGATTGCCGAGCAGACCAACCTGCTGGCACTCAACGCCACTATCGAGGCGGCGCGGGCTGGCGAGGCGGGACGCGGCTTCGCAGTGGTCGCCTCCGAAGTGAAGTCGCTGGCGAGCCAGACCGCGAAGGCGACCGACGAGATTTCCTCACACATCACCGGCATGCAGGCGGCGACGCAGGAATCCGTCACCGCGATCAAGGAAATCGGCGGCACCATCGGCCAGATTTCGAAGATTGCGAGCAACATTGCCGCTGCCATCGAGCAGCAGACCAACGCGACCACGGAAATCGCCCGCAACGTCCAGAGCGCCGCCAGCGGCACACTGGAAATTGCGGAGGGCATTTCCGAGGTAAACCGCGGCGCCAGCGAAACCGGCACGGCCTCGGGGGAAGTGCTGAACTCCGCGCAGACTCTTGCGGTCGAAAGCACGCGGCTACGTCAGGAACTCGATCGCTTCATGGCGAACATCCGCGCGGCTTAATGACGGTCGTGACCGTTTAGAGCGGCGCGAATAATCCCCACTCAGATCGTCCCGGCGCAGGCCGGGACCCATACTCCCTGAGTTTTCGATTACGAGACGCCGGAGCGGTCTTATCGCGTCACCATGATGTTTAGTGGCTATGGGTCCCGGCCTGCGCCGGGACGACATCCCACAGGTGGCTCTGCGCCAGTCTCAAGCCTAATACGCGTCCTTCCTGGCCCGCGCGTCCTTCGTGCTCTGTACCAGATTAAGCTGCCGCTCGATCTTGCCGAGCGCATTGGCGAAGTCCTTGCGCTCGGTGGCCGAGAGGCATGACAGGATGTCCTGTTCCTTGCGCAGCAGGCGAGGGATCAGTTCTTCGTAAAGCGCATGTCCCTTGCGGGTGAGCTGCAGTGCGAGTTCGCGCCGGTCATCCTGATTTTCTACCCGTTCGATCAGTTGCAGTTCCAGCAGATGCGCGACAGCGCGGCTGATGGTGGATTTATGTGTCCGCGTGCAGTGGGCGATGTATTGCGCCGTGCAGGCCTCATCGCGAAAGCCGAGCGTCGCCAGCACCCGCCATTCCGGAATGTCGAGGCCGTAGCGCTCGCGGTACTCGCCGGCGAGTTCCGCGCTGACCTCCGCCGCCAGCCGGTTCAGCCGGAACGGCATGAACTTGAAGAGATCGAGTTTGCTCACGGGCAGGTCCGGCCTTGCAATCGCAGTGATCGCAATTTGGTTGCAGTTGCAACGATCATAGCCTTGGTTTATCCTGCTGGCCAGCGTCAAATGGACGTGCGGACCACCACACCAGAGGCTTCGTTCAAGAAGCCCATCAGTCAGACAGGGCAGAGAGACGTGCCGGAACCCCGGATCATTCAGTTCGGCTATCGCCGCCATTCCGATCAGGACAGGACGGCGGCGGATTCCGCGCGTCATCCCGTGGTGGTGGTTGGCGCCGGGCCTGTCGGGCTGACGCTGGCGATCGACCTTGCCCAGCGTGGTCATGCCGTTGTGCTGCTGGACGACGCGGATCGGATCGGCGACGGCTCGCGCGCGATCTGTTTCTCCAAACGCTCGCTGGAACTATGGGACCGCCTCGGCGTCGGCGAGCGCATGGTGGAGAAGGGCGTCGTGTGGAAGGTCGGCAAGATCTTCCTGAGCGACGACATGCTCTATCGCTTCGACCTGTTGCCGGAAGACGGCCACAAGATGCCGGCCTTCATCAATCTGCAGCAGTATTATGCCGAGGCGTTTCTGGTCGATCGCGCCCGCGAGCTGCCGCAGGTGGACCTGCGCTGGCGCAACAAGGTGGTCGGGCTCGACCAGCGCAACGATCATGTGGTGCTGGCGATCGATACGCCGGACGGGCGCTATCATCTGAAGGCGGACTATGTGGTTGCCTGCGATGGCGCGCGCTCGGCGCTGCGCAGCTTTGTCGGCGCCGAATTCACCGGCGAAGTGTTCGAGGATCAATTCCTGATCGCCGACGTCAAGATGACAGCCGAATTTCCGACCGAACGCTGGTTCTGGTTCGATCCGCCGTTTCATTCCGGCCAGTCCGCGCTCTTGCATCGCCAGCCGGACGACGTCTGGCGCATCGACCTGCAACTGGGACCAGCGGCCGATCCCGCCGTCGAGCGGCTGCCGGAGAATGTGCGCCCGCGCATCGAGCGCATGCTGGGTCATGCCAATTTCGATTTCGAGTGGATCTCGATCTACAAGTTCCAGTGCCGCCGCATGCAGCGCTTTGTCCATGAGCGTGTGATCTTTGCGGGTGATGCGGCGCATCAGGTCTCGCCGTTCGGGGCGCGTGGCGCCAATTCCGGGCTTGAGGACGCGGAAAACATCGCGTGGAAGCTGTCGCTGATTTTGCAGGGGAATGCATCGGCGGCGCTGCTCGATAGTTACGAGATCGAGCGCAGCGCCGCTGCCGATGAAAATATCCGCGCCTCGACCCGCTCGACCGATTTCATCGCGCCGCATTCGGCGCAAGAACGGCGGATGCGGCAGGCGGTGCTGCGGCTGGCCAAGGAAACCGACTTCGCCAAGCGCATGGTCAATGGCGGCCGTCTCTCCACGCCATCAACTTACGAGTCGCCGTTGTCGACACCGGACAGCGAAGCATGGAATGCGGGACCGCGCCCCGGCGCGCATATGCTTGACGTGCCGTTGATAAGGGGAGGCGGCGAGCCGGTCTATCTCACGGAAGCCTTTATTGAACAGGGCGAGGGCGGTTTCGTCCTGCTGCAAGCGGGAAAGAACGACGGAGATCATTCTGGCTGCAAGTCTATTGCCATCGGTGAAGCAGCGCCGCTGCGTGACTCTGCAGGCTTATTTGCCAAACGCTACGATGCGCCGGACGGCGCGGCCTATCTCTTGCGTCCGGATGGTTATGTCGCGGCGCGCTTCAAGAAGCCGACGGCGGCAGCGGTGCAGGCCGCGATGGTCCGCGCCAGCGGGAGGGCATCATGACGCTCTCGACAACCTCGAATTTCGGTGATCCCGACACTGCCTACCGGCTGGTGGTGGAAGCGCATCGCGGCCTCAGCGACGAGGACAGCGCCCTGCTCGATACCGCGCTGGTGCTGATCCTCTCCAATCACATCGGAGACGCGGACGTGCTGCGGGACGCGATTGCGCTGGCGAAGCGCCAGCTTTCACAGAACAAGACTTCAGAAAAGGATGCCAGATGAGCGCAAAGGGTTTCGCATCTACCGGCGATATGGCGGAGAAGACAATCACCTTCTCCGAAATCGGCCCGGACATCTACGCCTTCACCGCCGAAGGCGATCCCAACACGGCGGTGATCGTCGGCGATGACTGCTGCATCGTGTTCGATGCGCAGGCGACGCCGGCGATGGCCAAGAGCGTCATCGAGCGGGTGAAGACCGTCACCGACAAGCCGATCAAGTATGTGGTGCTGTCGCATTATCACGCTGTGCGCGTGCTCGGCGCATCGGCCTACAAGGCGCAGGGCATCGTGGCGTCGTCCGAAACCCAGCGGCTGATCGTGGAGCGCGGCAAGCAGGACTGGGATTCCGAATATGGCCGGTTTCCGCGCCTGTTCCGCGACGCAGAAAGCATTCCCGGCCTGACCTGGCCGACCATCACCTTCGACACCGGTATGACGCTGTATCTCGGCAAGCGTGAAGTGCAATTGATGCATCTCGGCGCAGGTCATACCTCCGGCGACATCGTCGCGTGGGTGCCCGATGCGCAGGTGATGTGCTCCGGCGACCTGATCGAATATCACTCGGCCTGCTATTGCGGCGATGCGTTGCTGCGCGAGTGGCCGTTGACACTGAATGAGATCCGCGAGTTCAATCCGAAAGCTGTCGCGCCGGGGCGCGGTGACGCCCTGAAGGGCGAGGCGACGGTGAACGAGGCTATCGCCATGACCCGTGATTTCGTCGGATCCCTGTACGGCGCGGCGGAACTGTCGGTGGCGAAGGGACGTTCACTGAAAGAGACCATGGCCGCGACCCGTGAGGTGATGGACCCGAAATTCTCGTCCTTCGCGATCTATGAACACTGCCTGCCGTTCAACGTCTCGCGCGCGTTCGATGAAGCATCCGGAATCGACGATCCGGTGATCTGGACCGACAAGCGCGACCGCGAAATGTGGGCAGCCCTGCAAGGAGGATAGTGCGATGAACATCAACACCGCTCCCGGCGCTGTGAATCGCAACGCCGTCAACGTCACGCCGGGCTATATGTCCGGCTTCGGCAACAGCTTCGAGACGGAAGCTTTGCCGGGCGCGCTGCCCATCGGCCGCAACTCGCCGCAAAACTGCGCCTACGGGCTTTATGCTGAGCAATTGTCCGGTTCGCCATTCACAGCGCCGCGCGGCACCAACGAGCGCTCGTGGCTGTATCGCATCCGCCCGTCGGTGAAGCATTCGGGTCGCTTCACCAAGGTCGATGCCGGATACTGGCGTACCGCACCGTGCACCGAATACGATCTGCCAATCGCGCAACTGCGCTGGGACCCGCTGCCGTTGCCGAAGGAGGGTCAGACCTTCCTGCAGGGCGTTTACACCATGACCACGGCGGGCGACGCGGGCTCGCAGGCCGGCATGGCGGCTCATGTCTATCTCATCACCAAATCCATGGTGGACCAGAATTTCTACAATGCCGATGGCGAACTGATGTTTGTTGCGCAGGAAGGCAACCTGCGTCTTGTGACTGAATTCGGCATCATCGACATCGAACCCGGCGAGATCGCGGTGATCCCGCGCGGTGTGAAATTCCGTGTCGAGATTCCGAATGGTCCGGCGCGCGGCTATCTTTGCGAGAACTATGGCGGCGCGTTCACGCTGCCGGAGCGCGGGCCGATCGGCGCGAACTGCCTTGCCAACTCGCGCGATTTCCTGACGCCTGTTGCCGCCTATGAGGACAAGGAAACCCCGACCGAGCTTTATGTGAAGTGGGGCGGTTCGTTGTTCGTGACCAAGCTGCCATATTCGCCCATCGATGTGGTGGCGTGGCATGGCAATTATGCGCCCTATAAATACGACCTTCGGACCTTCTCGCCGGTCGGCGCCATCGGTTTCGACCATCCCGATCCGTCGATTTTCACCGTGCTGACCTCGCCGTCGGAAACGGCGGGCACGGCGAATATCGATTTCGTGATTTTCCCCGAGCGCTGGATGGTGGCGGAGAATACCTTCCGGCCGCCGTGGTATCACATGAACATCATGTCGGAGTTCATGGGCCTGTTGTACGGCGCTTATGACGCCAAGCCGCATGGTTTCGTGCCGGGCGGCATCAGCCTGCACAACATGATGCTGCCGCATGGGCCGGACCGTGAGGCGTTCGATCATGCCAGCAACGGCGAGCTGAAGCCTGTGAAGCTCACCGGCACCATGGCTTTCATGTTCGAGACGCGGTTTCCGCAGCGGGTGACGCAGTTCGCCGCAACCACCAGTGCCTTGCAGGACGATTATTCCGATTGCTGGCAGGGGCTGGAGCGTCGTTTTGATCCGACGAAGCCGTAAAGAGTTCGTATGACTGACGCTGTTCTCTACGGCTACTTCCGCTCCAGCGCGGCTTATCGCGTGCGTATCGCGCTCAATCTGAAGGGATTGAGTGCGGATCATCGCTTTATCCATCTGCGCAAGGGTGAGCAGACGCAGGATGCCTATCGCAAGATCAATCCGGCTGGCCTCGTGCCGTACTGGATCGACGACGATCTTGAGTTAGCGCAGTCGATTGCGATCATCGAATATCTCGATGAGACGCATCCGCATCCGCCGCTGCTGCCGCCCGATGCAAAGGGGCGGGCGATTGCGCGCGAGATTGCACTGGTGGTCGCCGCCGACATTCATCCCATCGGAAATCTTCGGGTGCTGAGCCGGCTGACCGACATAGGCGTTGACGATGCGGCACGCGCGGCGTGGTCAAAGCATTGGATCGAAACCGGCTTCGAGGCGGTCGAAGCGCGGCTAGCGCATCTGCCGGGGCCGTTTGCGCTCGGCGACCAGCCGACGCTGGCGGACATTTGCCTTGTGCCGCAGGTGTTTAATGCGCGCCGCTTCGGAGTGGACCTCGCGCCCTACCAGCGTATCGTGGCGCTCGATGCGGCGGCCGCGAAACTCGATGCTTTTGCTGCGGCCGAGCCGGGCCGTCAGCCCGACGCAGAATAAAGACGGATGAACACGATGCACCCGAACGATCCGAAGCTGCGTTCCTTTATTGAGGTCGATCCGTCATCGGATTTCCCGATCCAGAACCTGCCGTATGGCGTGTTCTTTACGCCGGAGCAGCCGGACCTGCGCGTCGGCGTCGCCATCGGCGATTTCGTGCTCGATCTTGCCGCGTTGGAAGCGGCAGGATTGATCCGTTTCGACAATGCCACCGGTGTGTTCGCGCAACCATCGCTGAATGCCTTCATGGCGCTCGGTCCGAAGGTATGGAGCAGCACACGCGCACGAATCAGCGAATTGCTGCGGCGTGATTGCCCAGAGTTGCGCGATAACACGGAGTTGCGTCGGCGCGCGCTTGTTCCGCGTAATTTCGCCGATATGCACATGCCGATTGCCGTGCAGGGCTTCACCGATTTCTACTCGTCGAAGGAGCACGCGACCAATGTGGGCATCATGTTCCGCGGCAAGGACAATGCCCTGATGCCGAACTGGCTGTCGATTCCGATCGGCTACAACGGCCGCGCATCGACGGTTGTGGTCAGTGGCACGCCGATCCGCCGTCCGCGTGGACAGCTCAAGCCGCCGACGGCGGATGTGCCGGTGTTCGGGCCTTGCAAGCGGCTCGATTTCGAACTGGAAATGGGCGTGGTGATCGGGCAGGCGTCCGCCATGGGTGAGATGCTGACCGAGCAGCAGGCCGAAGAAATGATCTTCGGCTTCACGCTGCTCAACGACTGGAGCGCGCGCGACATCCAGGCGTGGGAATATGTGCCGCTTGGGCCGTTTCAGGCCAAAGCCTTCGGCACCTCGATCAGCCCGTGGATCGTGACGCGGGAGGCATTGGAACCGTTCCGCGTCAGGGGACCGGTGCAGGACCCGGCGCCGCTGCCGTATCTGCAGCAGAAGCACGCGCAGAATTACGATCTGCAACTCGCTGTCGATCTCAAGACCGAGACGATGAAGCAGGCGGCGGGTATTTGCCGAACCAACTTCAAATATATGTACTGGTCGTCGGTGCAGCAGCTTGTGCACCATGCCTCATCAGGCTGTGCGATGAACGTCGGTGATCTGCTCGGCTCGGGCACCATCAGCGGGCCCGAGAAAAGCGAGCGTGGTAGCATGCTGGAATTGAGCTGGGGCGGCGCGGAGCCGCTCGAACTTGGTAACGGCGTGCAGCGCTCGTTCCTTGAGGATGGCGACTCGCTCACCATGCGTGGCTGGTGTCAGGGTAACGGCTATCGCATCGGCTTCGGCGAGGTCGAGGGGACAATACAGCCGGTGGCGTAATCTATCGTGGGTCGATGCGTGACTCTGAACAGGGTCGTCCCAGCGAAGGCCGGGACCCATAACCACCGGCCTTTCAATTGAAGCGTTGAATCATCCGTTACAGACACGTCGATAGTGATGATGGGTCCCGGCCTTCGCCGGGACGACCTAAACAACGTGACTATGCTCCCAGCTTCTTCAGCGGCAGCTTCCTTGTCGTCTTGAGCCGGTCGAGCACGATGGACGAGCGCACATGCGCCACGCTGTCGTGCGGCATCAGCACATTGTTGACGATGTCGGACAGGCTCTTGAGATCGCTCAGCACGACTTTCAGCAGATAGTCGGCGTCGCCGGTCAGCGAATAGGCTTCCTGAATCTCATCAACCCGCCGCATCAGGTCGCGAAACCGCTTGGCGTTGTTCGGAGAGTGCGTCGCCAGCGTGATCTGGATGAAGGCCAGCACGTTGAAGCCGAGCGCCTCGCTGGCGAGGTCGGCATGATACCCGGCGATCACTTTTTCGTCCTCCAGCCGCGTGCGGCGGCGCGAGCATTGCGAAGCGGAGAGGCCGGCCAGATCGGCCAGTTGCTGATTGGTCAGGCGGCCGTCGTCCTGCAGTGCGGCGAGAATTTTGAGGTCGAAACCGTCCAGCGATACCATGCGGAAAAACCTTCAAATATGCACAATCTGTGCATGATCGTAGCGGAATACGCCCTATTTTGCACGCCTGTTGCATGAAAAGCGGCGCACGATGCACCCTTAGACAAGAATCAAGGGAGATTGCCATGGGCCCGTTTCCGCACGATGCGCCGGCTGCCGTTATTTCCGAGCACAATCCGATGGGAACCGACGGCTTCGAGTTTGTCGAATACGCCCATCCCGAGCCGGAAAAGCTCCATGCGCTGTTCCGCCTGATGGGGTTCACGCCGGTCGCCCGCCACAAGACCAAGGCGATCACGGTCTATCGGCAGGGCGACGTGAACTATCTGGTCAACGAACAGGCCGGCACCCACGGACATGATTTTGTCGCGGCGCATGGCCCTTGCGCGCCGTCGATGGCGTTTCGTGTGGTCGATGCCAGGCGCGCCTATGAGCGCGCGCTGGCGCTCGGCGCGGAGCCTGCGGATGTGACGTCGGCGCAGAAGACGCTGGATGTTCCGGCGATCAAGGGCATCGGCGGCAGCCTGCTATATTTTGTCGATCGCTACGGCAAGAAGGGATCGGCCTATGACGCCGAGTTCGACTGGCTCGGGCTGAAGGATGTTCACCCCGAGGGCGCGGGTCTGTTCTATATCGATCACCTGACCCACAACGTGCACCGCGGACGGATGGATGTGTGGACCGGATTCTATGAGAAGCTGTTCAACTTCCGCCAGATCCGTTTCTTCGACATCGAAGGCCGGGCGTCGGGCCTGTTCTCGCGGGCGCTGACCAGCCCCGATGGCAAGATCCGGATTCCGATCAACGAGGACGCTGGCGATTCCGGACAGATCGAGGAATATCTCACTACCTATCGCGGCGAAGGCATCCAGCATATCGCCTGCGGCGTGAAGGACATCTACCACACCATCGAGAAGCTGCGGGCGGATGGTTTGCCGTTCATGCCGCCGCCGCCTGACACTTATTTCGAGAAGATCGACGCGCGCTTACCAAAGCATGGTGAAGACGTTGCGCGACTCCAGACAAACGGCATCCTGATCGACGGCGAGGGCGTGGTCGATGGCGGCCACACCAAGGTGCTGCTGCAGATTTTCTCGGCCAATGCGATCGGGCCGATCTTCTTTGAGTTCATCCAGCGCAAGGGCGACGACGGCTTCGGCGAAGGCAACTTCAAGGCGTTGTTCGAGTCGATTGAGGAAGACCAGATCCGGCGCGGCGTGCTGTCGGTGGACGGCAAGAACGCGGCCTAGTCATTGCGAGAAGCCATTAGCGCGTTTACGCGCTATGGCGACGACGCAATCCAGCTTCTTGTTTTAGGAGTGGATTGCTTCGCTTCGCTCGCAATGACGAATAGCGCTACGACCGCCGCAAGTTCAGCAGATTGCCGGTCAAAATCAGCGCGGCTCCTGCGATTGTCGCGGCATCGAGCCGTTCGGAATAGATCAGCCAGCCGACCGCGGCTGACAGCGGTACGCGAAGAAAGTCCATCGGTACCACGACGGTAGCATCGGCATAGCGCATCGCCTGCGTGAAGCAGTAGTGCGAATAGGTGCCGCAAAACGCGATCACTACGATCCACAGCCAGACATGCGCCGACGGCGCTTGCCAGTAGGAGATCGCCGGGATCAATCCGATCAGCGACTGGATCACCAGCATCCAGAAAATGATCACCACCACGCTGTCGGTGCGGGTCAGGGATTTCACCATGACAATCGCGACGCCGAAGCCGAGGGCGGCCAGCACCATGATCAGCTGGCCCGGACTGACCGGCGCCGCGCCCGGCTGCACGATGACGATCACGCCGACAAGGCCGAGCACGATGGCGAGAATTTTCCAGACATTCAGCTTCTCGCCGAGGAAGCTGACCGCGAGCAGCGCGGTCCAGACCGGCATGGTGAACTCGATGGAGACCACCTGCGCCAGCGGAATCATCGTCAGCGCCAGAAACCAGCCGTATTGTGCGGCGTAGTGAACGACGTTGCGGCCGATATGCTGCAGCGGGCGCGCGGTCTTCATGCCGGCAAAGCCGCCGTTGCGATGGATCAGCGGGTAGAGCAGGAACAGGCCGATCACCGAGCGCATTTCCATCACCTGGAAAACGCTGAGTTCGCGCGTGGCCTCGCGGCCCGCCACCAGCATGATCAGCATCAAGGTCAGCCAGCCGGCCATCCAGCTTGCGGCCCTGGTGTTGGAAGGCGGCAGGGCAACGAGAGTTTGGGTCACGAGCGAACCTGTGTTGCAGCGCAAATCGACGAGTCTTAGCGGACGTCTGCTTACGCAATCCCATTTTCGCGTGCAATATCGCCAAAGTCTCGGCAGGCCCGGCAAGTTTGCATCTTGCATCGCCCGGCGAACCTGCAACGATCCGGCGAGCGGGACATCAGATCCCGCCGTTTAGAAAACAAGTTAAGAGGGGCGCGCCTTGTTCGATCCCAATTCGTTTCAGCCCATGTCGCTTCCGTTCGATGTGGAGGCCATGCTCGCGGGCCTGCGTCCGTGGGTGGAGTGTGAAAGTCCTACCTGGGACGCGGCGGCCGTCAATCGCATGCTTGAACTCGCCGCGCGGGATATGGCGCTCAGCGGCGCGTCGATCGAATACATCGCAGGAAAGCAGGGCTTTGGCGGCTGCATCCGGGCGCGGTTTCCGCATCCGAAGCAAGGCCAGCCGGGCATCCTGATCGCGGGACATATGGACACGGTGCATCCGGTCGGCACGCTGCAGAAGCTGCCGTGGCGGCGCGAGGGCGGCAAGTGCTACGGCCC
This sequence comes from Afipia sp., assembly GCA_024508675.1. Lineage (GTDB taxonomy): Bacteria > Pseudomonadota > Alphaproteobacteria > Rhizobiales > Xanthobacteraceae > Afipia. The sequence continues at coordinate 554,812 of JANINQ010000021.1, read as the reverse complement.
CGGCATTCTCGACATGAAGGGCGGCAACTACGCCGCGCTGGAGGCGATCCGGCAACTGGCCAAGGCGTCGGTAACAACGCCGCTGCCGGTCACGGTTCTTTTCACGCCGGATGAGGAAGTGGGAACGCCCTCGACGCGCGACATCATCGAGGCGGAAGCGGCTCGCAACAAATACGTGCTGGTGCCGGAGCCGGCGTTCAGGAATGCGGGCGTCACCACCGGACGCTATGCGATTGCGCGCTTCAATCTCGAAGCCACCGGCAAGCCGAGCCATGCGGGTGCCACGCTCGCCGCGGGCCGCTCCGCGATCCGCGAAATGGCGCGGCAGATCATCGCCATCGACGGCATGACCGGCGACGACTGCACCTTCAGCGTCGGTGTGGTTCATGGCGGGCAGTGGGTCAACTGCGTGTCATCGAGTTGCCGCGGCGAAGCGCTGAGCATGGCCAAGCGGCAGGCCGATCTCGACCGCGGTGTCGAGCGAATGCTGGCGCTGAACGGCACGACCAACGATGTGACATTTACGGTGACCCGCGGCGTGACGCGTCCGGTCTGGGAACCCAATGCGGGAACGATGGCTCTTTATGAACAGGCGCGGGCGGTGGGCGCGAAAATCGGCCTCGATCTGATCCACGGTAGTTCCGGCGGCGGCTCGGACGGCAACTTCACCGGCGCAATGGGGCTGCCGACACTCGACAGCCTTGGCGTTCGCGGCGCAGATTATCACACGTTGAACGAGCATATCGAGACTGACAGTCTTCCCGAACGCGGGCGTTTGATCGCCGGTCTATTGGCCAGCCTGCAATGATTTGCCAAGATGCTGCCGCTTCGCGCCTGTTCCCATCGTTCACGGATATTGCCGCATGCCCAACATTGAACTGATCGACAGCTTCGCCCACGAACTCACTGCCATCCGCCGCGATCTTCATGCGCATCCGGAAATCGGATTCGAGGAACATCGCACCTCCGGCATTGTCGCTGAAAAGCTCGCGGGGTGGGGCATCGAGGTGCATCGCGGCCTCGGCGGCACCGGCGTGGTCGGCCTGCTGAAAGGCAAGGGCAATGGCACGAAGCGGATCGGCCTGCGCGCCGACATGGATGCGCTGCCGATGGAGGAGAAAACCAACCTGAGCTGGCGCTCGACTATTCCCGGCCGTTTTCACGGCTGCGGTCATGACGGCCACACCACCATCTTGCTCGGAACCGCGCGCTATCTGGCGCAGACCCGCAATTTCGACGGCACGGTAGCGTTCATCTTCCAGCCCGCCGAGGAAGGTCTCGGCGGCGCGCGCGCCATGATCAGGGATGGGTTGTTCGAGAAGTTTCCGCTGGATGAAGTGTATGGCCTCCACAACGCGCCGCAGCTCAATCCGGGACAAGCCGCGGTGTTTCCCGGGCCGACAATGGCCAGCGCGGACTTCTTCGACATCACCATCACCGGCTATGGCAGCCACGGCGCGATGCCGGAAATGTCCCGCGATCCCGTCGTGATCGCGATGACGCTGGGACAGGCGCTGCAGACCATTGTTAGCCGCAATATCGATCCGCTGAAATCTGCGGTGGTGTCGATCACGCAGATTCATGCCGGCTCGGCCTACAATGTTATCCCCGGCGAGGCGACGCTGGCCGGAACCGTGCGCACGTTCTCGGAGAAAATCCGCGAGCAGATCCGCGACCGGATACGCACCATTGCGGCCGGTGTGGCGCAGGCGTTTCAGGTCGAGATCAAGGTCGACATCCGCGATATTTTCTCGGTGCTGATCAATCACGAAGAGCCATCGCATTTCGTGGCGGACGTCGCCCGCGAAGTGCTCGGCAGCGAGAATGTGCTGACGACGCCATCGCCGAAGATGGGCAGCGAGGATTTCGCAGACATGCTTCTGGCGGTGCCGGGTGCTTACTTCTGGCTCGGTCACGAGGGATCGGTGCCGCTGCACAATCCGGGCTTCATTCTAGACGACAAGATTTTGCCGGTAGGGGCCAGTCTGTTCTCGCGCATCATCGAGAAGCGGCTTCCGCTGGCGGCGTAGGCGACCTGAAAAGCAGATGATCGTCATCTGAGGAGCGCGCCGATGCGCGCCTCGAAGAACGATAAAGCAGGAGAAATGCCGTCCTCTCTCGATACATTGGAGCGCATCATGCAGGTCTACAATGTCGTCAAGTTCAGGGTAAAATCCGGCAAGGAAGCCGACTTCCTCGATGCGCACCGGGACGGCAAGGCTAAATGGCCGGGCCTTGAGCGTGGTTTCATCATCCAGACCGGCGAGCAGACCTTCTGCCTGATCGGCGAGTGGCCCAGTCAGGAAGCGCTGGTTGCTGCGCGGCCCGCAATGATCAAGACACTCGACAGCTTCAGGGCCTTTCTCGAAGATCAGGGCGAAGGGCGCGGTATCACGGATGCCGTTTCGGGGGCCGTTGTGCTTGATCTCTGACACCGCGCATTGATCTTGCCGCGACGGGTCGGTTTCGATCTGCGGTTCTAGCCGGACATCTGTGCGAACAGTTGCCGCGCCATTGTGGTGAGCCGTCCTGACGGCGAGGCCAGTTCGTTCATCATGGTGAAGTGGTTCGCGCCGGGAATTTCTTCGTAAGTGACGGGCAACCCGTAACCGGCGCGATGCGCGGCATAATCGGCCGATTGCTTGCGCAGCAAGGGCAGTTCGGCGCTGCCTGCAACGATGACAAGCGGCTTGTTGACGCCGCCGGGATTGCGGATCGGCGAGTTGCGCTGGATCGTCCCGTCATCAAGGTTGAGCTTCGCATTCAGATAGCTGTGGCGGATCGGCTCGAGATCATAGACACCGCTGATCAGAAGCCCGGCCTTGATATGCGGATGACCGAGCGACATCGACGACAGATGCCCTCCGGCGGACCAGCCGGACACGATCATCCGGTTCGGATCGCCGCCGAGTGCGGGAAGCTCGGTGACGAGATAGTCGATGCCGATGCGCACCTCGTCCACGATCTGGTCGAGGGTAACATCGGGCGCGAGCGTATAGCCGATCAGCGCCACATTGATACCGTGCGCGAGCGGCCCTGCCGCGCAGAAGGTGAAGTTTTCCTTCGCGCGGGTCTGCCAGTAGCCGCCGTGAATGAACACGAGGGTTGGGCTGCCGTCCTTCGCTTTGATAAAATCGATCCGGTTGCGCTCGCGCGGCCCATAACGAAGATCAAGCGATTGCGGATAACGCGCACGCATATCGGCAGAAACGCGGTCCCATTCTGCGATGATGGACGGGGTCTGCGGCACATGCAGCGTGTTGTTGAAACCGAGATCGAGCTGCTCCTGGGTCAGCTTGCGCCAGTCCGGTGCATCGACAGGTGCGCTCATGAGATCGTCTCCGGTGTCATTTTTGTGATGATCGCAATTGAACGGGTCTCGTGCAACCCGTCATTCCCGCAACGCGCGGATCACCAGAAACGGGATCATGCCGAGGATCACGCTGACCAGCGCGAACAGCAGCAGCGCATCGTAGCTGCCGGTCATGTCGTGAATCAAACCGCCGGCCCATGAGCCGAAGGATGAGCCAAGCCCGCTTCCGATGGTGATGGTGCCGTAAATGGTGCCGACACGTTCGCCGCGAAAGATCTTCATCGCCGTCGCTGTGATCAGCGGGCCGCGCGATCCGATCATGCTGCCGAACGTCACCACGAACGCGGTCAGCAGCCAGACATTGGGATAGGTTTTCAGCAGCCAGAGCAGGCCGATGCCGATGATCGAAAGCGCGTAGCTGAACAGCACCGAGCGGCGGCGGCCGATCACGCCGTCGAGCCAGGTGACCCCGAGCATGCCGAACAGCAGCACCACGCCGCTGAAGCCCCACGCGGTCGCGGCCTGCAGCGGCGGAAATCCGGCATCGACCAGATAGGCGACGATCTGGGCCGAGAGCGCGAACATACCGACCGCGGTAAAGAAGAATGTGGAGAACAGCGCCCAGAAGGCGTGATGACGCATGGCGCTGAGCAGCGTCCAGCCTTCATCGATCATTTCAGCGGCGACGCTCTTCTTGAGCGTCGGGGAGCCGGATGCAAACAGCTTCCATGGCAGGAGCAGCAGCGGCAACAGCAGGACCAGCGCGGTGCCGCCAAAAATCTGATACGCGCCGCGCCAGCCGAAGCGGTCGATCAGGATTTGAGACAGCGGCAGCAGAAGCAGCACACCGGCGCCCGCGGCTGAATAGACCACTGACATCGCGGTGGGTAGTTTCGGGCCGAACCATCGCCCCAGCATGATCGAGTTCGGGACATTGCCGATGCAGGCGATGCCGAGACCGGCGCAGAGGCCCAAGGTGAGCTGGAATTGCCAGAGCTGCTGCGCGTAGGCGGCGCAGAGAAAGGCTCCGCCCAGCAGAGCCAGCCCGAGGGTGTAGACCGTGCGCGGACCGGAGCGGTCGAACAGGCGGCCGATGATTGGGGCGGCAAGGCCGCCCGCCAGCGCGGCCAGCGAATAGATCGAGATGACCTCCGCCCGGTCCCAGCCCGAGCTTTGCGAGATTGGCAGCAGGAAGACCGTGAAGCTCTCGCCGAGGCCCCGGCCCAGCACCGACAGGGCAAAGCACAGCGCCAGCACATTGAGGGCAATGTGCACCGGCTTCATTCCCGATTTCCGGTCCGGAGTGAGGGGTGTCATCGGGCGGAGAGCTTGTTGTGAATCATAGGTCCATGAACCGCAATTCATGGCGCAGGAGCAGGGGTCGTTTGCGAATGCGCCTATGCAATCGCGCGGGCAAGCGTTGTTGCAGTGCCCCGTTGCCGGATGGGCCGAATGCCGTCATGAGAGGGGATTGGCAGGATTTGCGCCTGTCGCAGGATCAATTTCGGGAGAACGCCATGAGCGGTGAAAGCGAACATTTCAAGAAGGGTCTGGCCGTCCGGCGCGACGTTCTGGGCAAGGATTATGTCGACGGCAGCATCGCCAAGGCTGACGATTTCATGATGGCGTTCCAGGAGATCACCACCGAATGGTGCTGGGGCTATGCCTGGACCCGGCCGGGCCTCGACCGCAAGACCCGCAGCATGCTCAACCTCGCCATGCTGACGGCGCTAAAGGCGCCGAACGAGATCAAGCTCCACGTCAAGGGCGCACTGACCAACGGCGTGACCGTGGATGAGATCAAGGAAGTGTTGCTGCACGCCACCGTCTACAGCGGCATTCCGGCGGGACTTGAAGCGTTCAAGGCCGCGCATGAAGTGCTCAAGGCCGAAGGCGCGCTGGAGAAGAAGTGACAGAGAACCTCATGGTGAGGAGCGCGCTCTTGCGCGCGTCTCGAACCATGAGAATCGGAAATAATGAAGCCTCGTCCTTCGAGACGCGATCCTCTGGATCGCTCCTCAGGATGAGGCTTCGGGCTGTTTAATCCGTCGCTTCACACGCCCAGATAAACTTGCTGGATATACTTGTCGCCAGCGATTTCCTGGGCCGTGCCTTCGCGGATGGTGCGGCCATGTTCGAGCACGTAGACGCGATCGGTAATTTTCAGGGTAGAAGTCGCGTCCTGCTCCACGATCAGGATCGCGGTGCCGTCTTTCCGGATCTGCTGGATCGCATCGAAGATGAGGCCCTTCAGACGCGGGGCGATGCCGACGGAAGGCTCATCCAGCAGCAATAGTTCCGGCCGGCCCATCAGCGCACGACCGATCGCCACCATTTGCTGTTCGCCGCCGGAAAGCGTGCTGGACTGCTGCCACTGCCGCTCGCGCAGCACCGGGAACAGCGCGAACACGCGCTCAAGGTCCGCATTGATCTCGGCCTTGTTGCTGCGCAGATAGGCGCCGAGCTGCAGGTTCTTCAGCACCGACAGTTCGGAGAACAGCTTGCGGCCTTCGGGGCAATGACAGATGCCGCGCGCGACCACATCGTAAGGCGCGACGCCATCGAGCGACTGGTCCTTGAACAGCAGCTTGCCCTGCGAGCCGATGGAACGCGAGATCGCCTTCAGGAGTGTGGTCTTGCCCGCGCCGTTGGGGCCGAGCACGCCGATCAGTTCACCCTTGTCGACTTTGATCGAAACGGATTCGATGGCGAGCGCCTTGCCGTAGCTGACACGCAGATCGGAGACTTCAAGCAGAGGCATGAGCGTCCTCCGTCTTTCCGATATAGGCTTCGATCACTTTCGGATTCTTCACAATGTCCTCGGGCGGTCCGACGGCGATGATCTCGCCGAAATTCATCGCGATCACCCGCGACACCAGCGCCATGAACTCGCGCAACTTGTGCTCGATCAGGAGGATGGTCAGGTGTTCCTCGCGGTGAAGCTTCTTGATGAGATGCGCCAGCGGCTCGATCTCGCTGGAGCCGAGGCCCGCGAAAGGCTCGTCAAGCAGCAGGAGGTCCGGCCGCGTCGCCAGCGCGCGGGCGATTTCCAGCCGCCGCAGGTCGCCGTAAGGCAGCGTTTCGACCGGCTCCGCGCCGCGCCCGCCGAGGCCGACCTGTTCGAGCAGATGACGCGCGCGCTCTTCCTTGTCGTGGTCCTGATGCGCACGCGGCGACATGCAGGCGACAAGGACGTTCTCCAGCAGGTTCATGCCGACGAAGGGGCGGCAGAGCTGGAAGGTGCGCGCCATGCCGCTGTTGACGACCTTGTAGGGCGCGAGCCCGCGCAGCGGCGCGCCGTTGAAGGACACGCTGCCCGTGGTGGGCTGCATGAAGCCGGTGAGCAGGTTGAACAGCGTGGTCTTGCCAGCGCCGTTCGGACCGAGGATGCCGGTCAGTTCGCCCTTCTGCAGGGTGAAGGTCGCGTTCTTCACGGCGGTGAGGCCGCCGAAACGCTTGGTGACGTCGTTGACTTCGAGCAGCGCCGTCATCGGAAACGCTCCGTCAGCCTGCGCCACAGCGGCGCGACGAGGCCATTGGGAAGGAAGAACAGAATGAAAATCAGGGTCAGGGTATAGATCCACAGCCGATATTCGCCGAAGCCGCGCAGCATTTCGGTGAGCAGCGTGAGCAGGATCGCAGCCACCGCCGCGCCGTAGATCGAGCCGATGCCGCCGACGTAACACATGATGATGACTGTGATGGACACCACGACGGAGAACAGCGGCGGGGAGACCTGAAGCTGGTAATGGGCATACAGCGCGCCGCCCAGCCCGGCGAAGGCCGCGCTGATGGACAGCGATGCGATTTTGTAGAACGTGACGTTGATGCCCGCCGCCTGACAGGTCGCCTCGTCACCGCGGATGGCCCGCAGCAGAAGGCCCCAGTGCGATTGGGCCAGCAGCACCAGCACGATCACGGTGACGACGAGGATCGCCAGCACAAACCAGTAGTAGTGGAGCGGATTGCGTATCAACGGTTCGAGGCCGTAGAGGCCTTCCTCACCGCCGGTCTGCTCCCAGAAGATCAGGCAAAGGCGCTGCAGGATCGCGGACGCCGACAGCATGGCCAGCGCGAAGTAAGGTCCGCGCAGGCGAAGGGTCGGGAAGCCGACGATGATGCTGAAGGCCACCGCGACGATAATTGCGGTAGGCAGGCTGTACCACGGGTTTGCGAACCAGATGGTGGCGAGGAAGCCTGCGGTATAGGCGCCCGCGCCGATGAACAGCGAGTGGCCGAAATTCTCGCGCCCGGTTAGGCCCGACATGAAGTCCCAGCTCGAGGCCCAGATGCCGTAGATGACGCAGACGGTGAGAACGCCGGTGAGATAGTTGCTGGAGATCAGCACCGGGGCGAGGGCGAGAATGGCGATGACCGCAATTCCGCCGGCGATATCGATCAGTGAAATCTGCCGCATGTCAGAACGCCGCCCGTCGCCCGAGAATGCCCGAGGGCCGGATCATCAGAGTGATGACAACCGCCACCAGCGATACGAGTTCGGTCCATGAGGTCGAGACCAGATAGGCCACGATGGTTTCCGAGTAACCGAGAATGAGCGAGGCAATGATGCTGCCGGGGATCGAGCCGAGTCCGCCGACGATCACGATAGCGAAGGCTTTCACCATCGGCAGCAGGCCCATGGTCGGCTGCACCGTGAGGAATGGCGAGACCAGCACGCCCGCGAACGCCGCGGTGCCTGCCGAGATCGCCATCACGATGGAGAAGATGCGGTTGGTCGGGATGCCCATATACTGTGCGGCTTCCGGGTCCTGCGACACCGCGAGAATGGCCGCGCCAAGCCGCGTGCGCTGAATGAACAGCCAGAGCAGCAGCAGCACCAGCACGCTCATGATGAGCGCGAGCAGCCGCTGTCCGCCGATGTCCACGCCGCCAATCGAAATCTTGTCGGCCACGAAGGAGGGGACATTGCGATATTCGGAACCGAAGGTGATGAACAGCGCCTGTTCCACCGCAAGCGATACCGCCAGCGTGATCATCAGCACGGCGAGCTGCGAGGCGCGAAGTGGCCGGACCAGAAAGCGCTCCATCAGCACGCCGAAGCCAGCGACCAGCAGCACCGCGAGCGGCGCGGCGATGATCAGCGGGATATTCAGCAATGAGGTGAAGACATAGGCTGCGTAAGCGCCGAGCGCGTAAAACGAGCCGTGAGCCAGATTGAGGATACGGGCCACGCCGAAGATGAGCGTGAAGCCCACGGCGAGCAGCGCATAGATTGCGCTGGACACAGCGCCGTAGATCAGGATTTCGAGCATAACCGCCTGCTGGTCTTATTCGTCAGAAGAAGGCGAACCTTCGGGGACGGCGGCCGGCAAGATCATGACCAGCCGCCGCTCTTACGACGTCAAGTGCAGTTCAGTTCATCCAGGGCGGCGGGATCATCTTCCCGGTTTCGGAGGCCTTCGGCCAAACGACGATGCGTGCGCCGTCTTTCTGCCACTGCGCGAACAGCAGGTTCTGCAGGCCCGGTCCCTGCTTGACGTCATGGACCTCGTCGAACTGGATCTTGCCGGCGATGCCGACATAGTCCGTCTTCTCGAGTTCCTTGATGACCGCATTCGGCTCGACCGAATTGGCACGCTTCACTGCATCCGCGTAGACATAGATCGCATCGTATGCGCCGACGCCGGTATAGACAGGAGCGGTGCCGAAGCGCTTCACGAATTCATCCCAGAACGGGATCGTCTTCGGCGTCAGCGGAGCGCGGGTTGCGAACAGGCCGACGGTTTCCGACAGCGCCTTGCCGCTCACGCGGGTGAAGAAGTCCGCGTCCTGGCTCTTCACGTCGATGCCGCCGATCGGAATCGGCACCTGCGCGTCATGCCACTGCTTGACGAAGATATCCGAGGAGGCGTGCGACAGGATCACGATCAGATACTGCGCGCCGCTGGCCTTGACCTTCGCGAACAGCGGCGAGAAGTCCGAGGTCGAGGTGTCGAAGAATTCGGCCATCGGCACTTCAGTGCCGCCTTCGACCGCGCCCTTCTTCAGGATCGGCACGAGATCCTGCACCCACTTGGCGTTCTCGCCGACGATGGCGACCTTCTTCAGGCCCATCTCGCCCTTGAGCTTGCCGTTGATGAAGTCCACCAGCGCGCGAGCCTGATGACCGGCGTGGATCGGCGAGACGCGGAAGATGTATTTGTAGTTTTCGTAGTCGGCCTTCACCTTCGCCGTGATCGCAGGAGACGCCGCGCCGACACCGAGATAAATCGTCTTTGCGTTCGCGATGTGCGGCAACTGTGCCAGCGTCACGCCGCTGGTGTAGCCGCCGATCAGCACGTCGACCTTTTCGTCGGCGGTAAGTTTCTTGATTGCGGCGATGCCCTGTTCGGGGTTTTCGGTTTCGTCCGCTGCGACCATCTCCAGCTTGCGCCCGATAAGGCCGCCTTTGCTGTTGATGTCTTCGATGGCCATCTTGATGGCGTTCTGCGTGTCGCGCCCGACCTGCAACTGAACCGAGGTCGGAACGCCGATCTTGATGGTTTGTTGGGCAGAGGCCGGAACCGGGCCGAGAAGAGTGCCGGCGCCGACGATGCTCGCCGTGGCGAGCAGGCTGAGAAATGGCTTCATGACGTTTCTCCCTAATGCATGCGAATTCGTGTTCGATGCTTTTTATTTGCGCCGACAGACTGCTGGCGAGACAAGTTCAAGTCAAGCAAAGATCGGATGATTGGACAGTGCAGCGTTTGAAACGAAATCATCCGGCGGCGGCGAGCTGTAGAATGTTGCCGCGAGTTAATGTTGCGATGCCGAAAGAATCGCAGATGCCGTCGCCTTCGCTCGCTGTGCGTACGCGCAAAATTTGCGCACGGACGGTTTGACATTTTGTCGCATTCTGGATGATCTGCGCCGGTCGGCTTCCGATCAAGAAGCAACAAGAACACGTCCCCAGGGAGTAGGCCCATGACTATCTCGACCCGTACCATCTCGCGCCGTACCTTGCTTAAATCTTCAGCCGCCGCGACCATGATGGCCGGCATTGGCGCGCCTTTGGTCGCGCGGGCCCAGCAGGCCGAGTTTGTCTATAAATTCGCCAACAACCTGCCGGACACGCATCCGATCAATGTGCGTTCCCGCGAGATGTCCGCTGCCATCAAGCAGGAAACCAATGGCCGCGTAGACATCCAGATTTTCCCGTCGAGCCAGCTCGGCTCCGACACCGACATGCTGAGCCAGATCCGCTCCGGCGGCGTCGAGTTCTTCACACTGTCCGGCCTTATTCTGGCGACGCTGGTTCCGGCTGCCTCGATTAACGGCATCGGTTTTGCATTCCCGGATTATCCGGCGGTGTGGAAGGCGATGGACGGTGACCTCGGCGCCTATATCCGGGCGCAGATCACCAAGGCCAACCTCGTGGTGATGGAGAAGATCTGGGACAACGGCTTCCGCCAGACCACGTCATCGACCAAGCCGATCAACACGCCGGAAGATTATAAAGGCTTCAAGATCCGCGTGCCGGTCTCGCCGCTGTGGACCTCGATGTTCAAGGCGTTCGATGCCGCGCCGGCTTCGATCAACTTCAACGAAGTTTACTCAGCGCTGCAGACCAAGATCGTCGAAGGGCAGGAGAATCCGCTGGCGCTGATTTCGACCGCGAAGCTGTACGAAGTGCAGAAGTATTGCTCGCTGACCAACCACATGTGGGACGGCTACTGGTTCCTCGCCAACCGCCGCGCATGGGAGCGGCTGCCGGAAGATGTCCGCACCATTGTCGCGAAGAACATCAACGGCGCGGGCATGAAGGCGCGCGAGGACACCGAGAAGCTGAACGCGAACCTGCAGACCGAACTTGCCGCCAAGGGCTTCACGTTCAATCAGCCCGACCTCAAGCCGTTCCGCGAGAAGCTGCGTCAGGCCGGATTCTATGCAGAATGGAAAGCCAAGTATGGCGACGAGGCCTGGGCGATCCTGGAAAAGAACGCCGGCAAGCTGACCTGATCCTGCGATGGCCCACGCGAGCACTTCTGCGTCCGCGACGGATGTGGCTGTTCCAGCCACGTCCTTGCAACGCTGGCTGCAATCGGCCGAGGCTGCGCTCGGCTGGCTGGTCGAAATTCCGGCTGCGCTGCTCGTGGTCGCGGAAATCGTCATCCTGTTCGCAGGAGTCGTCTCGCGTTACGGCTTTCGCAGTCCGCTGATCTGGTCGGACGAGCTGGCATCGATCCTGTTTCTCTGGCTTGCGATGTTCGGTGCGGTAGTGGCATTCCGTCGCGCCGAGCACATGCGGATGACGGCCATTGTCGCCAAGTGCCAGCCGGGGCCGCGCGCATTTCTCGATATGGTCGGCACATGGGCCGCGCTGGCATTCCTGCTGATGATCGTCTGGCCGTCGTATGAATATGCCTACGAAGAGAGCTTCATCACCACGCCTGCGCTGCAGATTCCAAATTCGTGGCGTGCGGCGGCGTTGCCGGTGGGTATCTGCCTGATGGTGCTGTTCGCGCTGCTGCGCCTGATGCGCCAGACCGATAAGAAACAACTGGTGCTGTCGCTGGTGTCGGTGGCGGCGATCCTCGCGGCATTCTGGTTCCTGCAGCCGGTGTTGCGGCCGCTCGGCAATCTCAACCTGATCATCTTCTTTGTCGGCGTGGTGGCGCTGTGCGTCTTCGCCGGTGTGCCGATTGCGTTCGCGTTCGGGCTTTCGATTTTCGGTTATCTCGTGCTGACAACGCATACGCCGCCGATGGTGCTGGTGGGCCGCATGGATGAGGGCATGAGCCATCTGATCCTGCTCGCGGTGCCGCTGTTCGTCTTCCTCGGCCTGCTGATCGAAATGACCGGCATGGCGCGGGCGATGGTGGCGTTTCTGGCAAGCCTGCTCGGTCATGTGCGTGGCGGGCTGCATTATGTGCTGATCGGCGCAATGTATCTGGTGTCCGGCATTTCCGGCTCGAAAGCCGCCGACATGGCCGCTGTCGCGCCGGTGCTGTTTCCCGAGATGAAGGAGCGCGGAGCCAAGCCCGGCGATCTTGTCGCCTTGCTCGCGGCAACCGGCGCGCAGACCGAAACCATTCCGCCGAGCCTTGTGTTGATCACCATTGGCTCGGTGACCGGCGTCTCGATTGCGGCTTTGTTCACCGGCGGATTGCTGCCGGGGCTGGTGCTGGCAGTCACGCTGTCGGGGCTGGTGTGGTGGCGCTACCGCAATGAAGACCTCAGTCATGTCGAGCGGGCATCGGCGGCGCGCATCCTGCGCACTTTCGTAATCGCGCTGCCGGCGCTGGCGCTGCCGTTCGTGATCCGCGCCGCGGTGGTGGAGGGCGTTGCGACTGCGACAGAGGTCTCGACCATTGGCATTGTGTTCACGATCCTTGCCGGTCTCCTGATCTATCGCCAGTTTGACTGGGGCCGTTTGATTCCCATGCTGGTGGAGACGGCCTCGCTATCCGGCGCGATCCTGCTCATCATCGGCACGGCGACCGGCATGGCGTGGGGACTGACTCAGTCCGGCTTCTCGCGCTCGCTGGCTGCTGCGATGACCGGACTTCCCGGCGGTCCTGCGATCTTTATCGCGGTGTCGATTGTTGCGTTCATGATCCTGGGCAGCGTGCTGGAAGGCATCCCCGCGATCGTGCTGTTCGGACCGCTTCTGTTTCCGATTGCCCATGCTGTCGGCGTGCATGAAGTGCACTACGCGATGATTGTGATCCTTGCCATGGGCATCGGTCTGTTCGCGCCGCCCTTCGGTGTCGGCTATTACGCCGCCTGCGCTATCGGGCGCGTCGATCCTGCGGAAGGCATCCGGCCAATTTGGGGCTATCTGCTCGCGCTGCTGGTCGGCCTGATCGTGGTCGCGGCGTTTCCGTGGATTTCCATCGGGTTTCTTGCGAAGTAATCGTGTGCATTACGGCGCCCGATGCTCCGCCATGAAGCTCGCGAAACGCGGATCGCCGACATGGGCGATGTTGACGCGCATGGCGGGCGGGGCGGGCGTTGCATCCGGATTGAATGCCGATCCCGGTGCCAGAAGAATGCTGCGTTCGGCGGCCACGCGCGACAACTGCGTGTCGTCGATATGTGAGGGCAGCTCGCACCACATGTAGAAGCCGCCCCGCGGTTGGCCGAACACCGGCAGGCCGAGCCGCGACAACGCATCGTTGGCCTGCGTGGTCGCCGCTTCGATGCGTCCGATCAGCCGCTTGAGATGGCCGCGATAACGTCCGCTGGTGATGAGATCGTAGATGATCTGCTCGATATAACCAGAGCTGTTCGCGCGCGTGATCATCTTCAGATCGGCGAGCCGCGCGATGGTCTCGGCGTTCGCGGCGATGTAGCCCGAGCGCAGGCTGGCGGAAAGGGTCTTGGCGAAGGTGCCGACATAGATCACGCGGTCGAGCTGATCGAGCGCGGCGAGGCGAGGGCTGGTGTTCGACAGCACATCGGCAAACGGATCGGAATCGACAATGCGCAGATTGTGCTCGGTCGCGGTGCGCAGCAGCCGGTAGGCGACGGGCAGCGTGATCGAGCAGCCGGTTGGATTGTGTGCCAGCGACTGGGTGAAAAATATTCGTGCGCCGGTGCTGGCGGCTTTCGCGGCAAGATCGTCCGGGTCGGGGCCGTCGGCGGTTCGCCGCACGCCGATCAGGCGCGCTTTCGCGAGCCGCAATTTTCCGAACAGCGGATAGTAGCCGGGGCTGTCGACAAGAACCGGATCGCCGGGTTCAACATGCTGGCGCACGATCATGTCGAGCGCGTCATTCGCGCCTTGCGTCAGCAGAACCTGCGTCGGCTCCGCGCCGATCGATCGCTCCGCCAGAAGACCCGCGATGCGCTGGCGCAGCGGCAAGAGGCCGTAGGGACTGCCGTAGCTTTCCGGCAGGCTGCGCTGGCCGGGGCGGCTCACCGGGCGCAAATAAGGTCCAACTTCGGAGCCTTCCATCCAGGCTGCGGGTGGGCGGCCGTCGCCGACGCGCACCTCGTAACGCTTTTCCAGTTGCTCGCGCAGCAGCCAGACGCTGTCCACCGCGCCGACCTTGGCGGGTTCGACAGCCTCTGCGCGCTTGGGACGATGCGTGGAGACATAGAATCCGGAGCCGGGCTTGCTCTCGATCTGGCCCGAGGCCACCAGCCGGTCGTAGGCATCGACAATGGTATTCTTGGATGCGCCGAACAGTTCCGATGCGCCGCGGATCGAAGGCAGGCGCTCGCCGGGCCGGAGCGCACCACGTTCGATTCTCGCAACGATTTCATCGGCGATGGTCTCGATACGCGACCGCGCCGCGCCGTTGTTTGACTGAACTGTACCCATGTTTCGAATGGTACGGACCTTCCCCAAATTGTGCAAAGTGTTCCTTGTGGTGTACCCCCATCACCATACAGTTTCCGCAACCGAAAATCCCCTCAAGAGGACCTCGGTTCGGGAGACGCTGAAGAATGACTGCTGCCAGACATGGCGCGAACCGCTCGTCGCGGATCGCCGGATTTCACCGCAAGTCGCCGCAGGAGCGGCTCGATCTTGTCGCTTCGTTCGCGGGCCTCGATGCCGCGACCACAGCGCATCTCGCCGACATGGGCAACCTGCCGCCGCCGCTCGCGGACAAGATGATCGAAAACGTCGTCGCCACCATGAATGTGCCGATCGGCATCGCGACCAATGTGAAGGTCGACGGCGAGGACGTGCTGATCCCGATGGCGACGGAAGAATCGTCGGTTGTCGCGGCGGTCTGCAATGCCGCGCGCCAGACTTACGATAACGGCTTCACCACATCCGTCTCCGGCACGCTGATGATCGCGCAGGTGCAGGCCGTCGATGTGCCCGATCCCTATGCCGCGCGGCTGCGTCTTCTGGAGAAGCGCGACGAGATCAAGACGATCTGCGATGCCTGCGATCCGCTGCTGGTGAAGCTCGGCGGCGGTTTCCGCGATGTCGAGGTACGGATTCTCGACACGCTCGGCGGGCCAATGGTCATTACGCACCTAATCGTCGATACCCGCGACGCGATGGGCGCCAACGCGGTCAACACCATGGCCGAGAAAATCGCGCCGCATATCGCCTCATGGAGCGGCGGGCGCGTATTCCTGCGCATCCTGTCCAATCTGGCGGATCGCCGTCTGGCGCGCGCCCATGCGGTGTGGAAACTGGACGACATCGGCGGCGAGAGTGTACGCGACGGCATCATCAGCGCCTATCAGTTCGCCGAAGCCGATCCATATCGCGCCGCCACCCACAACAAGGGCATCATGAACGGCATCAGCGCCGTCATCCTTGCCACCGGCAACGATACCCGTGCGGTGGAAGCGGGCGCACATGCTTTCGCGGCGCGCAGCGGGCGCTACACCAGCCTGACGCGCTACGAGATCACCAGTGACGGCCATCTCTCCGGCTCGATCGAACTGCCGCTCGCCGTCGGCCTGATCGGCGGTGCGACGAAAATTCATCCGACTGCGCAAGCCTGCCTGAAGATTCTCGGCGTCACCACGGCGGAACGGCTGGCACGCATCATCGCGGCGGTGGGGCTGGCGCAGAATTTCTCGGCGCTGAAAGCGCTCGCCACGGTAGGTATCCAGTCCGGCCACATGGCACTGCATGCACAGAACATCGCGATCATGGCCGGAGCCATCGGCGATGAGGTCGATGCTGTCGCCAAGGTGCTGGTCGAGCGCGGCACGGTGCGCATCGATGTCGCGCAGGAGATTCTGGAAACACTTCGGCGCTAACAACTCATAAGAATCCAAACGGGAGGATTAAGAAGAATGATCAAGACGAAAACAGCCTTTCTGACGGGAGCGGCGATGCTGCTGGCTCTCATGGCTCCGGCTCACGCGCAGATCGCCAACAACACCATCAAGCTCGGCGTGCTGACAGATCTCACCGGAATCGCCACCGATTCCACCGGCGTGGGTTCAGTTGCCGCGGCAAAACTCGCCATCGAGGATTTCAAGGCCGAGAAGCCGGACATCAAGGTCGAACTGCTTCAGGCGGACCACCAGAACAAGCCTGACATCGGTGGCGCGATCACACGGCGCTGGATGGACATCGACAAGGTCGACGCCATTCTCGACGTTCCATTCTCCTCGGTCGCTCTGGCGGTGCAGGAGGCGACGCGCGGGTCGAAGACCGCGTTCATCGCGTCCGGCCCCGGCTCGTCGCTGCTGACCGGGGAGAAGTGCTCGCCCAACACGGTGCACTGGACCTATGATACCTGGGCGCTGGCACACGGCACCGCGCTGGCTCTTTTGAAGGCGAAGAAGGACACATGGTTCTTCGTCACTGCGGACTATGCGTTCGGTCATTCGCTTGAAAAAGACGCGTCCGATGTGGTGAAGCAGCAGAACGGCAAGATCCTCGGCAGCGTGCGGCATCCGCCGGGCGCATCGGACTTCTCGTCTTTCCTGCTGCAGGCGCAGGCCAGCAAGGCCAAGATCGTCGCGCTCGCCAACGCGGTGAACGACACCGTCAACTCCGTGAAGCAGGCAACCGAATTCGGCCTTCAGGCGGGTGGGCAGGAGCTTGCGGCGCTGCTGATGCAGGTCACCGACGTCAACGCCATCGGCCTGCAGGGCGCGAAGGGCCTTTATCTGACCGAAGGCTTCTATTGGGACGCCAATGACGGCACGCGTAAGTTTGCTGATCGCTTCACCGCAGCGGTGGGCGGCGGCAAGCGTCCGACCGCCATTCAGGCGGGCGTCTACGCCGGTACGCTGCATTATCTGCGCGCGGCAGCCGCGGCGAACACGAACGACGGCCAGAAGATCGTCGCCAAGATGAAGGAAATGCCCTCGAAGGATCCGCTGTTCGGCGAAGGTCATATCCGCGAGGACGGCCGCCACATCCACGATATGTATCTCTTCCAGGTGAAGACTCCCGCCGAGTCCAAGGCGCCGTGGGATTTCTACAAGCTGGTGGAGACGATTCCGGCAAAGGACGCCTTCCGGCCGCTGGCCGACGGCAATTGCCCGATGGTGAAAAAGTAAGCCGATTCCACGGCTGTGCCCTGCTGCGGGTTTCCGTAGTGGTGGTTTAGAGAAGGTGTAATTTCCTCCCGGCGGGCTCCGTTCGGGAGGAAATTTCTCTCATAGAACATGATCTTAGAATGCAAGCCGGGTCTGCCGCCCCAGCATGACGCAGATGCGGTATCTAATTGACCAGAAACGCAAATTCGGCTATTTCAGCGCCGTCGTGAATGCTGCCGCCGTCTTCGCCTGCAAGGCAGGCCCCCAGCACAATTCATTGGCGAGAAATTTGCGTGAGGCGTGATCGCCCGCATGTCCGGCGATTGCCTGCTCACCGATTGCGAGCATGGGTCCGTTATGAGCAACTTCAATCAGGAAACGGTTCTGAGCGTCCATCACTGGACCGACAATCTTTTCAGTTTCACCACCACGCGGGATTCCTCGTTCAGGTTTCGCAATGGTGAGTTCACCATGATCGGCCTCAAGGTGAACGACAAGCCGCTGCTGCGCGCCTACAGCGTCGCGAGCGCGAACTACGAAGAGAACCTCGAATTCTTCTCGATCAAGGTGGCGGACGGCCCGCTGACCTCGCGTCTCCAGCATCTCAAGGAAGGCGATCAGATCATCGTCAGCCGCAAGGCGACCGGCACGCTGGTGATCGATAACCTGACTGCCGGCCGCAACCTCTACCTGATCGGTACCGGCACCGGCCTTGCGCCGTTCCTGAGCGTGATCAAGGACCCGGAAACCTACGAGCGCTTCGAAAAGGTCGTTCTGCTGCACGGCTGCCGCCATGTGCGCGAACTGGCTTACGGCGAACTGATCACCGAGAAGCTGCCGCAGGACGAAATGATTGGCGAACTGGTGAGCAACCAGCTCATCTACTATCCGACGGTGACGCGCGACCCGTTCCGCAACCGCGGCCGTATCACCGACCTGATCACTTCCGGCAAGCTGTTCGAGGACATTTCGCTGCCGCTGCTCGATGCCGCGAAGGATCGCGTGATGATGTGTGGCAGCCCGGCGCTGCTGGTCGACACCAAGAAGCTGCTGGAGGAGCGCGGCTTCGTCGAAGGCAACCATGGCGAGCCAGCCGACTTCGTGGTCGAGAAGGCTTTTGCCGAGCGCTGAACCGAGTTTCTGGTCTCAATGAAAAAGCCGCTGGCGACGCCGGCGGCTTTTTGTTTTGGTCGCGCATGTCATCATCGGGCTTGTCCCGGTGATCCCGATAGATTGGGCACCATGCATCGTGATCGAGGTGCCCGGGACAAGCCTGGGCATGAGATAACTTGGAGGCGTGCTCACGAATCCATCAGGTTGTCGCGCAGGTTCTTCTTCATCACCTTGCCATTGGCATTGCGCGGCAGCGGCTCGGTGCTGATGTCGATCGTTTCAGGCACCTTGTAATCCGACATGCGCTCGATACACCATGCACGCAGCGTCGGTGAATCGATGTCCGAACGCACCACAACGACGGCGTGGACGCGTTCGCCGAGCACAGGACATGGCCGCGCGACGATGGCGCTCTCGATCACGGCAGGATGACCGGCAAGCACGGACTCGACTTCCGCCGAATAAATCTTGAGGCCACCGCGGTTGATCATGTCCTTCTGCCGGTCGAAGACGCGGACGAAGTTCTGTTCGTCGACCGATCCGAGATCGCCCGAATGCCAGTAACCGGCGGTGAAGCTCTCTGCCGTGGCGCGCGGATTATTCCAATAACCCTTGATGACCGATCCGCCGTGAATCCACAGCTCACCGACTTCGCCGCGTGGCAGTTCGCGTCCTGCGGGATCGACAGCGATGATATGCGCGCCGGGACAGGGCAGGCCGACGCTGTCGCCGTGGCTGGCGGTGAATGCCGGGGGCATGATAGTCGAGGGCGACGACGTTTCGGTCGATCCGTAGGCGTTGACGAGTTTCAGCCCGGGAATTTTTACCGCGAGCTTTTCAATCGTGGCGGTCGGCATCGGCGCGCCGCCATAGCCGCCGACGCGCCAGGCCGACAGGTCGTAGGAGTCGAAGTCGGCCTGCAGCAGGCAGAGGTTATACATCGCCGGCACCATCACGGTTTGTGTGGCGCGCTCGCGCGAGGCGATCTTGAGGTATTCCGAGGCCTTGAACTCGGGCACGATGATCAGCGCACCGGCGCAGCGCGCCATCGCCATGATATTTGCCGCAATGCCGGTGACATGGGCGAGCGGCACGGCGGCGATCGAACGGTCTTTCTGCGTCAGTTCGAGGCAGGCCTCATATACGATGGCCGAATGAATCAGATTGCAATGCGCCAGCATCGCGCCTTTCGGCTTGCCGGTCGTGCCCGACGTGTAAAGGATCATCGCGGTGTCCTGCTCATCCACCATGGTAGGGGATTGCGGGACTTCAGCCGCGATAAGATCCTGAAACGCCAGCGCGCCGTCGGTGGCACCAATGGAGACGCGATGAAGCAGGTCCGGTATTTCGACCGCGTCCGGCAGGCGGTCAGCCAGGTCGTCTTCGTAAATCAGAAGCTTGGCGCCGCAGTCCGTCAGAACGTAGGCGATCTCCGGCTTCTGCTGGCGCGTGCTCAGCATGACGCTGACAAGGCCGAGATAGGCCGCGCCAAACAGCGCCAGCACGAATTCGTTGCGGTTACCGAGCAATAGCGCGATGCGGTCGCCGGGTTTGAGGCCGATTTCCTTGAAGCCCGCGGCGATCTGCATCGACTTCTGCGCGGCCTCGCGCCAGGTCAGGCGCTCGCGGCCGCAGACCAGAGCTTCGCCGTCAGGATTGCGTGCTGCGGCATCAGCGACCATGGCCCAGATATTCGCAGGCCGCTGCGTGAAGGCGGGGACGATGCGATCTCCGAAGCGGGCTTCCAGCCGCATCGCTGGAATCGGATATTGCGACCAGTCCATCTTGTTTCCCTGTCCTGATCTGTGGCGTCAGGTTGAAAAATTTGCCCCGCGCTCGATGACGAATTCCGCATCAAACAAGGTATGCGAATGATTCAAATCGGATTGAGACATGAGAACAGTTAAACCTTTGCCCTTCAGCGAGGCAAGAACGTCTGAAATCCGTTCGGACAGGG
This sequence comes from Afipia sp., assembly GCA_024508675.1. GTDB lineage: Bacteria > Pseudomonadota > Alphaproteobacteria > Rhizobiales > Xanthobacteraceae > Afipia. The sequence goes on along the minus strand of JANINQ010000021.1, from coordinate 534,515 downwards.
CAGGTGCGATTCCTTCGAATGGCTCGTCGAGCAGCAGGCATTTGGTGCCGATGCCGAGCGCACGCCCGAGCGCGACCAGCTTCTGCTGGCCGCCAGACAACAGCAGCGCCTTGCGGTCACGCATCGTTACGAGCTCGCCGATCACATCGTAAACGAAATCCAGCCGCGCCTTGCGGTCGATGTCTTTTGCGACCCAGAGCGGGAGCAGGATGTTTTCCTCGACGGTCAGCTGCGGCACGAGGCCACGATCTTCCGGCATGTAACCGATGCCGAGACCGGCGCGGGCGTGACGGGGAAGCGCCGCGAGGTCCTGGCCTGCGAAACGGATAGTGCCGTTTCTCGGCGCGAGGTGTCCCATGACCGAGCGCATCAGCGTGGTCTTGCCGGCGCCGTTGCGGCCGACAAGGCTGACCATCGCGCCTTCGGTGAGATGCATGGTGAAGCCGCGCAGCGCGGGCATCGACTGGATTTCGACCGCGAGATTGTCGATCTCGAGCAGGGAGCGGGATGCTGTCATTTTGCACCTCCCGTCACGTAGCGGCGGACTTCGCTGTCCTTCAGTACGGTGGCAGGTGCGCCATCGGCCAGGATGCGGCCGTTATAGAAGGCGACCACGCGGTCGGCATATTTGCTGACGATGTCCATGTCGTGCTCGACAAAGACGATGGTGGCGGCATCGCCTGACACCGCATGGATTACGCGGTCCATGGTCGCGAACTTCTCCTCCGCCGAGACGCCGGAGGTCGGCTCGTCCAGCAGCAGCAGTTTCGGACGCCGCGCCAGCGCCATGGCGATGTCGACAAGTTTGCGCACGCCGCCCGCGAGCTCGGACACTGGCCGGTCGGCATGACCGGCCAGCGCGAAGCGGTCGAGTAGGGCGATGGCCTTGTCACGGCGCTCGCCACTGTCGGCGGGCGAAGTTGCCGAGAGCCGTCCGCCTTCGGCGCTGGAAACTGCGACGGTGAGGTTTTCCGCCGCGGTCAGTTCGATAAAGAGCTGCGGAATCTGGAACGAGCGGGAAATTCCGAGCTTGGCGACATCGCGCGGCGAGCGCCGGCCGATCGGCGAGCCGTCGAGCTCGATCGCGCCGCTATCGGGCTTCATGTAGCCCGTCACCATGTTGACGAAGGTGGTCTTGCCGGCGCCGTTCGCGCCGATCAGACACAGCTTCTGGCCTGCGGGAATATCGATGCTGACATTGTCGGCGGCGACCACGGCGCCGAAGCGCTTCTGCAGTCCGCGCACGGAAAGGACGGGCGTCATGATGCCGTTCCTTTTGCGGGTATCGCCGTTTCGGCGGGAGGTTCAGCCCTGCGCTTCTTTCGATTCCAGAGCGACCCGATGCCACGCGGCAGAAACAGGATGACGGCCAGCAGGAACACACCCAGCACGAGCTGCCAAGTGTTCGGAAGGTAAAGGTTTGAGAACGAGCGCACCAGTTCAAGCGCAAGCGCGGAGACGAACACCGCCGCGACGCTCTGCGTTCCGGCGAGAACGGCGACGAACACGAATTCGCCGGACGTGGTCCAGTAAGAGAATTCCGGATCGATATGCCGCTGTGCCATCAGCGCCAGTGCGCCGCTGGCTCCTGCAAAGATCGCCGCGATCACGAAGTTGATGGTGACGATGCGGTTCGCGGAGGTGCCGAGATATTCGACGCGCAGATTGTTCTCGCGCACGGCGAGGCTGGTCAGCCCGAACTGTGACTTGAACAGGATGGTCGAGAAAATTCCCGCAAGCCCGGTCGCAACCACCGACACCGCATAGAGCATGAAATCCGCCTCGCGCGGATCGTTGAACACCGCACCGAACAGTGTGGGGCGGCCGACGTTGAAGCCGTCCGACCCACCAAGGATCGTGGTTTTCACCAGCGCGCCGTAGAGCACCATCGACAGTGCCAGTGTCAGCATGCCGAAGAAGATGCCGGTGTAGCGTGCGATCAGCGGTCCGATGATCAGACCGAGCAGTCCGCCGAACACCGCGCCGATCAGCACCTGCGCGACGGCATCGGTGACGCCGAAGGTGATCGCGATTAGCGCGACGCCATAGCCGCCGCCGGCATAGAACAGGCCTTGCCCGAACGACACGTTACCCGTGCGTGCGAGGACGACGATGCCGAGCGCGACAAGAGCCTTGGAGGCGGCGACGGTCGCGAGCGACAGCGTCCATGCCGGAATGATGCGACCGAACAGCACCGCGAGGACCACAAGGCCGAGAAGTGCAACAGGATGCGTGGCGTATTTCATCAGATGCGCCTCGCGACTTCACGGCGGAACAGGCCTTCGGGCCGGAACATCAGCACGGCGGCCATGATGAGATAGATCATGAACAGTTCGGCCTGCGGCAGCAGATGAACCGATGCCGCGCGTGCCATGCCGACAAGGATGGCGCCGACAGCCGCGCCTTCGATGCTGCCGAGGCCGCCGATCACCACGATGGCGAAGCTCAGGATGATGATCTCGGAGCTGAGGCCGGGCTGCACCGAGATTTTCGGTGCGGTGAGGCCGCCTGCCAATGCGGCGAGCATGACGCCGAAGGCGAAGGCCAGCGCATAGACGCGGTTGATCTTCACGCCCATGCTGGCGCTCATTTCGGCGTTGTGGATCACTGCGGTGACGATCTTGCCGCTGGTGGTGCGGTTGAGTGCGAACCAGACCGCGAACCCGATCGCCGCCGACAGCGGGATCAACATCAGGTCGTAGCCGACATAGAACAGGCCGGCGAATTCGACATTGCCGAACAGTTGATAAGGATCGTTGGCATAGATCGGATTGACGCCCCAGACCAGCTTGGTGACGTCCTCGAAGATCAGGAACACCGCGTAGGTTACGAGCAGCAGGACCACTTCATCGCGGCCGTAAAACAGCTTGATCAGGCCACGCTCCATCAGGAGGCCGATTGCAGCGGCGATCAGCGCGACCGACACCAGCATCAGCACGAAGCCAAGGCCCGGCGGAACCTTGTGCGCGGCAGCCATGGTGACGGCAGTTGCGGCGAGATAGGCGCCCAGCGCGTAGAAACCGCCGTGGGCGATGTTGAGGATTTTCAGCACGCCGAAAACGAGCGTCAGGCCAAGCGCGACGATAAACAGCCACGAGGCCTGAATCAGGCCGTCGAGGATGACCGTAAGGAAGGTGTTCATGTGCAGGCGATCATGAGGTTAGGGCCATTGCTTATCCGTGAGTCATTCCGGCGAAAGCCGGAATCCATAACCCCTGGATCGTCCGTTGAAGTTCGTTGCACACGTATCGCCATGTCTTGATAACAGGAAACATGGGTCCCGGCTTTCGCCGGGACGACCCGTTATGTGTGACGAGGAGACAAGGTGTCAGTCCGCAGGACTTACTTGCACTTGTCGTTCTTCATTCCGCCCTTGATCCAGTCGATTGCCTTCACGCCCGGAGGCGGGTTGACGCATTCGGCTTCGAAATTGACGATATCGACCAGATCGACCCGCTTCTTTTCCGCATTATACTTGGTGCGGCTGAATGCGATCGGCTGAATGGCCTGATGGCCGTCGCCGTTCTTCATTTGGATCAGGCCGCCGGGGGTCTGCCATTCCGAGCCGGTCATCGCGGCGACCAGTTCGTCGGTGCTCGGCTTCTTGCCGCCGTTCTTTTCCATCGCCTTCTCGACAGCGTTCTTTACGCCGAGGATCGACTGCGTGATGCGGTAGGCCGCCTGCACCGGATAGACGCCGTGCGCCTTTTCATAGCCGTTGAAGAACCACTCGTTGAGCGGAGTCTTCGGCGACATCAGGCCGTAGGCGCCGCGTGCGCCGATGATAACGCCGTCGGGCATCTTGTCGCCCAGCGGCGGCAGAACGTGGTCAGCCGCGCTGAGCACGAGCTGGCTACGCTTGGCGAGACCGCGCGGCACGGACTGCAGGATGAAGGCCTGCAGGTCGCCGCCCCAGAGGCTGGAATAGACGACGTCAGATCCGGCGGACACCAGCGCGGAGATTTCGGTGCCGTACTGGCCCGCGCCGAATTTCGGCAGCAGGTCGGCACTCAGCTTGGCATTGGGATAAAGCTGCGCGGCGGCTGCAACGAAGTCGGCCCGGCTGTCCTGACCCCAGGCATAGTCCTGGTTGATCGCCGAGAACGTATCCATCTTGATGTTCTTCAGCTTCATGTAGCGGATCAGGCCGACGTTATCCTGGGTCGCGTGAGCCGAAGTGCGGAAGACGTAATTGTATTTGGCTTCCTCGAAGATGCGCGGCGTTCCGCAGTCGAACAGGAACAGCGGCTTCTTGAGTTCTTCCGCGATGGGCGCAACCGCGAGGCAGTCGCCGGAGCCGATATAGCCGATCACCGCATCGACATTGTCGCGCTGATAGAGGTTGCGCAGTTCCTGCACCTGCTTGGTCGCGCCGCCGTTCTCGTCGATGACGACCGGCTCGATCTTCATGCCGCCGAAACCGACTTTACTATATGGCGCGGGTCCGGCGCCCTTGTTCAATTCGCCGATCACGAATTCGGCGGCCTTGCCGGCGGGAACGCCGAAGCTTTCAGCGGCGGGGCCGGACAGGAAGGTGACGATGCCGACCTTGAAAGTGCTCTGTGCCGATGCGGGGCTGGCCAGCGCCAGCACCGCCGCGGAGGCGGTCAGCATTCCGAGCGTTCGCTGGAAACAGGTTCGCGACAAGCGATTCATATTTTATCCTCCCAATTGTCCGGTCGTGCCGGTTTTTGTGTCCGCACCCGTTTGCCGGGTATCAGTGGTTCCATGGCAGCTTAGGCGGGCTTTTTATGCGCGTCTATGATCGGGTTCGCTTCCTGGTGCGACGAAAGTTTGCACGTCTCACCGCGCGACCCGCTATGCGATCTGCTTCCTCCGGAGCTTGCCATTGATCGTCTGCTTCCCGGATGACACGCGCGTTCTGCCGTATTTCTTTTTTGACAGCTTGAACTGGGTATAGCCGAGCACTTGCTGCATCGCGGCGTGGGCTTTTTCGGCGTTGCCATCCGCGATGGCGCGGGCGGCGATAGCATGGTTCGGCAGGTTTTCCTCAAACCAGCCGGGGCTTCCGGTGGCGACCATGAAAACGGCGCTGAGAATGGTATCGATCGCACCCCGAAAACCCTGCAGGACCGGATTGTGAGTGGCATCGATGATGGCGAGGTGAAATTCCTTGTCGGCAATGATGGCGGTCGGCACATCGTGCGAAGCTTCCATCGCGGCAAGCGCGGTCATGATCCGCTTGCGGTCCCTTGCCGTCGCGCGTTCAGCAGCGAGGGCAGCGGCGGCTGGCTCGATGATCAGGCGGACTTCCTGCAGCGCCAGCAAGAGTTCGCGATTCGGCTCTTCCTTGCTGATCAGCCAGCTCAGCACGTCGCGGTCGAGCAGGCTCCAGTCGCCGCGCGGGCGCACATGCGTCCCATGGCGAGGGCGCACGCTGACGAGTCCCTTGGCTGCAAGAGTCTTGATGGCTTCGCGCACCACACCGCGGCCGACGCCGAAACGGCTTTCAAGATCGTGCTCGGGGGGCAGGGCGGAGCCGACCGGAATCAGATCCTGCGCGATTTCGCTGCCAAGTGTGCGCAACACGGACTGGATACGCCCGGGCTTGACGAGCTTGCTGGCCGGCTTCGGGCGGGACTTCGCGGGCGACTTCATGCGGGAAGGCTAGCACGCTAGCGTTCGCCGCGGCAATCATCCGATGTTTAACATCAGATGGATTGAAGGTTGCTGCAATGCAGGAGGTTATGCGCTTAAGACAGGCAAAATAGCGAAATCGTGCCGGAATCGCAATCGGCCATGTGTGCGCCGCCGCAATCGCGCTTACTGCATCCGCTGAAGCAGAACGTAAGGCTGGCCGCCCTCGGAGCCGATGCTGGTTTCGACGTCGAAGACCTGGCGGATCATCGTATCGGTAATGGTCTCGCTCGGACTTCCATCGGCGGCGACCACGCCTTTGCGCAGAACGACGATGCGGTCGGCGAAGCGGACGGCAAGGTTGAGATCGTGCAGGACGGCAACCACGGCGGTACCTGTACGCGCCTTGCGTTTCGCGGTTTCCACCAGATTGATCTGATGCCGCAGGTCGAGACTGGACGTCGGCTCATCGAGCAGGAGGACACCCGGGCCGTGCTCCGCCTCGCCGCAGGCGAGCTGCACCAGCACGCGGGCGAAATGCGCGCGCTGCTGTTCGCCGCCCGACAGGGTCGGCAATTCCCGGTGCCGGAAGGGCGCGAGATCGAGTTCGGCAATCGCGGCATCGACCAGCGGCATAGTGATGGCGCGCGAACGGTCGCCTGCGCCCATCGCGACGATTTCCTCGACCGTGAAGGGAAAGCTGACATTCACATGCTGGGACAGCATAACACGGTGGTTTGCCAGTTCGCGCGAGGAAAACGAGGCAAGATCGCGCCCCTTGAGGCGCACACTGCCGCTGGTGCAGCGGAGGTCGCCGGAAAGCGAACGCAGCAGCGTGGATTTTCCTGCGCCGTTGGGTCCGACGATGGCGACCGTCTCGCCGCCGCGAAGTTGCACGGTGAGATTGTTGAGAAGCGTGGCCTGCCGCACCTTCATGCAGAGCGCATCGGCTTCGATCATGGGAGCGGATGCCGTCATGATCCGATCAGCGCTCGCTGCCGCAACAGGATGAACAGGAAGAACGGCGCGCCGATGGCTGCGGTGAGAATGCCGATCGGCACTTCGGCAGGCGCAGCCAGAACACGCGCGATGGTGTCGGCCAGAATGAGAAGGATCGCGCCGAGACAGACCGAGGCAGGCAGCAGCAGCCGGTGACCGGGGCCGATCACGATGCGTAGCAGGTGCGGCACGACAATGCCGACAAAGCCGATTACACCGCAGATCGACACCGCGACGCCAGTCATCGCGGAAATCATCACGATGGAGATTTTCTTCAAACGCTCGACATCGACACCGGTGTGGAAGGCTTCCGCTTCGCCAAGCACCAGCACATCGAGCCCGCGCGCGATCAGCGGAATCGTCAGCAGCGCGAGCAATGCGACAGGCGCGACCATCCCCGCTTTCGGCCAGGTCGCTCCGCTGAGCGAGCCAAGCAGCCAGAACGTGATGTCCCGCAACTGGCGGTCATCGGCAACAAACACCAGAAGGCCGATGCCGGCATTGGCGATGGCCGCAATGGCAAGGCCCGCGAGCAGGAAGATCGCGACAGAGGTGCGGCCTTCACGGCTGGCAATCTTGTAAAGAATGGTCGTGGTCAGGAGCGAGCCGGCGAAGGCTGCGAATGGCAGCAGCTCCAGTTGCAAAAAGCGGAAGCTCGTCCCCCATGCGCTGTCGGAAATCACGATAGCACAGGCCGCTGCAAACGCGCCGCCGCTGGAGACGCCGACCAGCGCCGGATCGGCGAGGGGATTGCGAAACAGGCCCTGCATGATGGCGCCGGACAGCGCGAGCAGGCCGCCGATCATGCCGGCAATTGCGATGCGCGGAATCCGGATCGACCAGAGCACGAGCTGATCGCGGGCGAGCAGGGCGGGATCGGCATGGCCGATGTTTAGTCCCAATGCAGCGGCAAGACGCGGCAACGGAATGCCCGCAGCGCCGATGGTCGCAGCCAGAAGTGCAACGGCGAGCACTCCTGCAATCAGAATTGTGTAAACCAGAAGAGCAGAAGGCCGCATGGACATGCTTCGGACAGAAGGCTGCGACGTCGCAGACGCTGAATCCGTGGCCGTCATTTCCGGCAGTCGACGGTCAGTGTCACCGGTTTCCATGACGCGGCCTTGTCGTCAAGATCGGGATAAAGCGACAGTGCGAGATCGCGCGCGGCAGCGGCGGTGCGCGGACCGAAGCCGAGGAGATAAAGTCCGTCCATCGCCACGAACAATTTCTTTGCGGCCGCCGGCGTCATGGCGAACGATGGATTGGCGAACACCGTCTGTGCGTCGAGCTGCTCGCGGCCGCGCTGCATGGTGAGGATGACATCCGGCTTGGCCGCGACGATGGCTTCGTCGTTGACTGGCTTGTAGCCATCGAATCCCTCAACGGCATTGACGCCGCCGGCGAGCTTGATGATTTCATTGGCCGCTGTCTTCTGTCCCGCGACCATCGCGCGGCCGTTGAGGAACGACATCACGAACATGACGCGCGCAGGCTGCTTGACGCTGTCGCGCAGCTTCTTCAGTTCAGCGAGGTCGGCGCTGACTGCTGCCGTGAGACACGCGCCGCGGGTATCTGCATCCATGGCGTGTGCGACGAGCTTGATCTTGTCGATCAGGCCTTGCTCGGTATGGGTTTCCGGAAATGAGACGAACGGAATTTTGGCCGAATCCAGCACATCGAGCGTTTCCTTCGGGCCGGAGCCTTCGATGGCGAGGATCAACTGCGGATTGAGACCGATGACGCCTTCTGCGCTCAGTTGTCGCATGTAGCCGACATTCGCCTTTTCGCCGAGCGCCGTAGGCGGATAGAGGCTGGTGCTGTCGATGCCGACAATGCGGTCCTGAAGTCCCAGGGCGTAGAGAATCTCCGTGATAGCGCCGCCGATGGACACAATGCGCGACGTGTTGCCGATCGTGACATCGCGGCCGCGAGCGTCGTGGATCACGATACCGTCGGCGCGGGCATCTGCGAACGGCGTCGTGGTGCAAAGCCCGAGCGCAACTGCAAGCGTGGCGCCCAGTGTTGCGCTAATCCGGCGTGGAGCGGCCTTTTTCAGGTTCATTTGGTCAGGATCAGTTTGTTTTGCGCAGTCAGCCGCAGGCGATAGGTCTCTTCGCCATGCGTGATGATGATCTCGCGTGACGAAAGGAAAAGGTCGCGGCTCTGGATGCGGTTATCCGTCAAAGGGATCGAACGCTCAATTAGAGTCGTTCTAGATTGATCACCGGCGTTGTTGCCCGAAGTGCCGTCTGGTGGTTTGGGCGAGCCGCCATTCATCCGCTTTGCGAGTCCTGTTTGCGAAAGTCTTGTTGTTCTTAAGTTTGTCGGCGGGCGAATTCCAACACTCCAGTTTACAATAGGTTTAAACTGGCCTGCGTTCGACTTGACCGCGACGAGGCATTTTACGAAAAGTGGCAAGACGTTGGCGCAGACCAGCGGATTCTACATCAGCCAGCCAGCCGCCTTCGGGCGAAGCCCGCCAGCCGCATCACACAAAACAAGTTTGAAGACTCGGGGCTGTCATGTCGGGGCTGAATGCGCGCGCGTGCGCGCTATTGTTATCTGTATCTGTTGCTGCGCTCGGAGGAGTGGCTGTAGCCACGCCGGTACTCGCGCAATCCGTTGAATCCCTTCAGTCCGCCCAGCCTGCCAAGCCGAAACAGGTCAAGCGCAAGCGCGCAGGCAAGCCGATGGCGGAAGTGCCGCTGCCGAAGAATGTCGCGGACGCGAACGCGCAGGTGGGGCAGCCGGTCTATCAGTCTCTCGATGAAATCACCGTGGGCGCAACCAAGCTCGAAGAGCGCGCGATCGACTCGCTGGCGCCTGTCAGCGTGGTGACGCTGGAGCAGATTCAGGGGCGCAATGCGTCGACGGTCGGCGATCTCGTTTACAATATGCCGGGTGTCTGGCTGCAGGATCGCGGCGACGAGCCATCGACTTCGATCAACATCCGCGGTCTGCAGGACTTCGGCCGTGTCGCGGTGGTGGTCGATGGCGCGCGCCAAAACTATCAGCGTACCGGCCACTTTGCGAACGGCTCATTCTTCCTCAACCCGGAACTGATCGGCGGCATCGATATTGTTCGCGGTCCGACCGCGAACATCTACGGCTCCGGCGCGATCGGCGGTGTGGCTTCATTCCGCACCAAGGACATTCAGGACGTGGTTCGCCCGGGCGAGCGCTGGGGCGTGGATACCAACACGGTGTTTGGCACCAACAATGCCCGCGCGTTGCAGTCGGTCTTTGCCGGCGTTCATGTCAATCCGAATGTCGATGTGTTCGCAGGCGGCAGCTATTCGACACAGAACAACTACAAGGACGGCACCGGCTTCGAGGTCGCCAATACTTGGAACAGGCTGTCGAGCGGTATCGGCAAGATCACGGTGCGTCCGGCTGACGGCCACGAAGTCAAGCTCGGCATGATTTATCAGGAGGACCTGTATAACGTCGGCCAGCCGTATCGCCGTCTTGGCGAACCGGGCGCGACGACCGGCCTGATCGGCACCGGCACGTCCGTCTATCACACCAACCTGAAGAACTACACGACCACGTTGGGCTGGAAATATTCGAAGCCGGACGACAAGATTTTCGACTGGGATTCCAAGATTTACTGGAATCGGACCGAAAACGACCAGACGAAAATTTCGCACAACGGCACCACAGCGCTGGGTAATTGCGTCGGCGTCGGACCGGGCAACAACATCACCGGATGCGTCGGCGACCAACGCAGCTATCTGATCGATACCTACGGCTTCGACGTGCACAACACATCACGCTTTGAGCTTGGCGATTGGCGCAATGCTCTGACCTACGGCGCCGATGGTTTCCGCGACGACGTATCGACCAAGGACTCTCACGGCAACTCGAACATCACCACGCCGGGCGGCGAACGCACAGTGACCGGTGGCTTTGTGCAGTGGAAGGGCAACTATACCTCGCTGCTCGAAGTGGTCGGTGCGGTGCGTTATGACAATTACCGTCTTTCATCGTCGCAGGGCGGGACGAGCGGCGACCGCTTCTCTCCGAAGATCACGGTCGGCCTTCTTCCGGCGAATGTCGTGACGCCTTATGTGAGCTATGCTGAAGGCTACCGCGCGCCGTCCGTTACCGAAACTCTCGTCTCGGGCGCGCACGCCGCCACGAGCATCGGATCGGGTGACTTCTCGCTCTGCGCTGACGGCACGCGCGGGTATTTCTGCTTCCTGCCAAATCCGAACTTGCGGCCTGAAGTCGGCAAGAACAAGGAGATCGGATTCAACATCAAGAAGGATGGCCTGTTCGCTGCGAACGACACCTTCCGTGGCAAGATCAATCTCTATCGCAATGACGTGGACGACTATATCAATCCTACGCTGTTCACCGGATTGCCGATCAATACGCTCCCGGTTCCATTCCCGCCGTTCTCTGTGACGGGTCCGACGACGTACTATCAGTATCAGAACATTCCGCACGCCCGCATTCAGGGCGTCGAGTTCGAGACGATGTACGATGCCGCTACCTATTTCATCGGCGTGTCGGGCAGCTTCCAGGAAGGCAAGAACACGCAGACCGGTGTCGGCCTGCTCACGATCCCGTCGCAGAAGATCACGACGACGGCGGGCGTGCGTCTGTTTGAGAGCAAGGCGATTTTCTCGGTGATGTGGACGTCCGTGAAAGCCAACACCGATCTTCCCGCCGGCAGCGTGCCTGCGACGTCCTACGATCTCGTGAACATGTATCTGACGGTGAAGCCGACGCAGAACCTGACTGTGACAGGCTCGGTCGAGAACCTGCTCAATCAGTACTACCGGCCTTACGCCATTCCCGGACCGGACCCAGGCTCCAACCTGGTTCAGAACGACGTGCTCTGGGCCAGTGCCGGTGCGGGCATCACCTTCAAGGGTGCGATCAAATACCACTTCGGAGGTACCTGAGCTTAGAACGATCGATAGCTGCTTTCGAAAAGCAAACAGGGATGCCGCGCAGAGTTTTTCTGCGCGGCTCGCTGCGTTTTCCGCGAAGTGTCGCCGAGATCGAGACTTTGATAACCGGCCATTCGGCTTTACAGTGAGACAAACAGGAGAAGAGACATGTTTATCGCGATGAACCGCTTTCAGGTGAAGAAGGGCTCCGAGCAGGCGTTCGAAACGCTGTGGGCGACGCGCGAGTCCTATCTCGGCGAATTGCCGGGCTTCATCGAATTCCACCTGCTGCGCGGCCCGGACGCCGAGGATCACCGGCTTTATTCCACGCACACCTTGTGGGCGGACAAGGCGGCGTTCGAGAACTGGACCAAGTCCGACCAGTTTCGCAAGGCGCATGCCCGCGCCGACAACCAGACTGGCGACAGCCTCTATCTCGGCCATCCAAAGTTCGAAGGCTTCGAGGTGATCCAGACCGAGCGCAAAACCAGCGCGGCGGCCTGAATCATGCTGAGCACCGATCTCGCCGATCTTCGCAAGCACATGGCGGATAATCCCGGCGGCGTCGTCGAAGACGTCGCGCGGGAAAAGAACGTCACGGCCCGCGCCGTGATCGAAGCGTTGCCGGAGGAGATGCGCAGCTTCGTGCCGGGCTCCGCCTTCGTGCCGGCGATGCAGGACATCGCCACATGGGGTGAGGTGACGCTGATCATTCACACCGACGATGGCATCTTCGAAGTCACCGAGCCTGTTGGCGGCGGTGAGGTCGGACGCGGCTACTACAACATCATGAAGCCGAAGGGCATGCATGGTCATCTGCGGCATGAGCGTTGCGGCGGCATCGCGTTTGTCGAGCGCCCCTTCATGGGCAAGTCTTCGGCCTTCGCGGCATTTCTCAATGTCGATGGTGGCGTGATGTTCAAAGTTTTCGTCGGGCGTGACGAAAATCGCGCACTGAAGGCCGATCAGCTCGAGAAATTCCGCGCGCTGGCGAAGACGCTGGGGTGACGTTCCTCACAGCCTGAATCAAAATGGCCGGGTCATCCCGGCCATTTTCTTTTGGAGGGTTGCGACGGAAGCAATCCGGCCTTTGGAGGGGCAAGGACCGGATTGCTTCGTCGCGGGCGCATCGCCGTCACGGGCAATGCAACGATGCGCCTTCTCGTGACCCGCAAGGAGCGGGTTATTCGGCGGCGTCCTTCAGCGCGTGCGGTGTGTGGGCCACGGCAACAGGCTGGATCGAGCTTTCGCCATGCTGGGCCAGCGGCTTGTTGCCGGTGACGGCACGCAGCAGCACGTAGAACACCGGTGTGAAGAAGATACCGAACGCGGTGACGCCGATCATGCCGGAGAAGACCGCGATGCCCATGGCATGACGCATCTCCGCACCGGCACCGACCGAGGTGACCAGCGGCACCACACCCATGATGAAGGCAATCGACGTCATCAGGATCGGCCGGAGACGCAGGCGGCTGGCTTCGATGGCAGCCGCGATCGGTGTGCGTCCGGCAAACTCCAGTTCGCGCGCGAACTCCACGATCAGAATCGCGTTCTTCGCCGACAATCCCACCAGAACGAACAGGCCGATCTGGGTGAAGATGTTGTTGTCGTTGCCGGTGATCCAGACACCAAACATTGCGGCCAGCAGTGACATCGGCACGATCATGATGATCGCCAGCGGTAGCATCAGGCTTTCGTACTGTGCCGCCAGCACCAGGAACACCAGCAGCATCACGATCGGGAAGACATAGAGCGAGGTGTTACCCGCGATGATCTCCTGATAGGTTAGGTCGGTCCATTCGAAGCCGATGCCCTTGGGCAGCGTCTCGCCCGCGATGCGTGCGACCGCGGCCTGCGCCTGGCCGGTGGAATAACCCGGTGCGTTGTTGCCGTTGATGTCCGCCGCGAGGAAACCGTTATAGCGCATCGCGCTTTCTGGTCCGGCAGTGGATTGCAGCTTCAGCAGCACCGAGAGCGGAATCATCTCGCCGGTGGTCGACCGGACTTTCAGCTGGCCGACATCTTCTGGCCGTGCGCGAAATTTGCCGTCGGCCTGCACGCGCACCGAATACACGCGGCCAAACTTGTTGAAGTCATTCACGTAGTACGAGCCGAGATAGACCTGCAGCGTCTCGAAGATGCTGGTAATCGGCACGTTGAGCTGGCGCGCGCGGGTGCGGTCGATGTCCGCATAAAGCTGCGGGACGTCTACCTTGTAGCTTGAGAATAACCCAGCGATTTCCGGCGCCTGCATCGCCTTGGCAAGGAACGCCTTCTTGGCTTCGTCCAGCGCCTCATAGCCGAGGCCCGCCTGATCTTCGAGCTGTAGCTTGAAACCGCCGGTGGTGCCGAGGCCGTCGACCGGTGGCGGCGGCAGCATGGCCACGAAGGCGTCCTGGATCACCGTGTATTTCTTGTTCAGCTCTGCAGCGATGGCATTGGCGCTAAGCGAAGGGTCCTTGCGCTCGCCGAAGGGCTTCAGCGTCGAGAACACGATGCCGGCGCTCGAGGAATTGGTGAAGCCATTGATCGACAGGCCGGGAAACGCCACGGCGCTTTCAACGCCCGGCTGCTGCATGGCGATGGCCGACATCTGCCGCATCACTTCTTCGGTACGGTCGAGGGTCGCGCCTTCCTGCAGCTGGGCGAAGCCGATCAGATACTGCTTATCCTGCAGCGGCACGAAGCCGCCGGGGACGACCCTGAACAGGACGGCGGTGACGCCGATGAGCACCAGATAGACGCCCATGATGGCGGCCTTGCGCGAGATCACCCGTTTCACGCCGCCACTGTAGGAATCCGAGGCTTTCTGGAAGACATTGTTGAACCGGCGGAAGAAGCCGCCGAGCACCTTGTCCATGCCGCGGCTGAGCGCATCCTTCGGCTGGTCGTGTCCTCTCAGCAAAAGGGCTGCGAGGGCAGGCGACAGAGTCAGCGAGTTGATCGCGGAGATCACCGTCGAGATCGCGATGGTCATGGCGAACTGCTTGTAGAACTGACCAGTCAGGCCACTGATGAAGCCGAGCGGAACGAACACCGCGACCAGCACCAGCGCGATGGCGATGATCGGTCCGGACACTTCGTTCATGGCGCGATAGGTCGCGTCCCGCGGCGAGAGGCCTTCCTCAATGTTGCGCTCGACGTTCTCCACCACGACGATGGCGTCGTCGACCACGATGCCGATGGCGAGCACCAGCCCGAACAGACTCAGCGCGTTGATGGAATAGCCGAACAGCAGCAGCACCGCGAAGGTGCCGATGATTGAAACCGGCACCGAGATCAGCGGAATGATCGACGCACGCCATGTCTGCAGGAACAGGATGACCACCAGCACCACCAGCGCGATGGCTTCCAGCAGGGTATGGATCACCGCTTCGATGGAAGCGCGGATGAACCGCGTCGGATCGTAGGCGATCCGGTAATCGACGCCTTCCGGCATGTTCGCCTTGATTTGCTTCATGGCCGCGTGGACTTCGTCGGCGATGGCGAGCGCGTTGGCGCCGGGCGACTGGAAGATGCCGATGCCGACGGCGGACTTGTTATCGATCTGCGAACGCAACGCATATTCGGATGCGCCAAGCTCGATGCGGGCGACGTCACGCAGGCGGCTGATTTCGCCGTTCTGGCCGGTCTTGATGACGATATCGCCGAATTCCTGCTCGTCCCTCAGTCGGCCCTGCGCGTTGAGCGGCATTTGCAGGGTGATGTCTGCCGAATTTGGCGCACCGCCCACGGTGCCCGCCGCGGCCTCGACATTCTGCGCCTGAATTTCGCGGGTGATGTCGCCGGGCGACAGGCCAAGCTCCGCGACCTTCTGCGGATCGAGCCACACGCGCATGGCGTAGTCGCCCGCACCCCAGATCTGCACCTGTCCGACACCGCGGATGCGGGCGAGGCGATCCTTCACGTTCAGCACGCCAAAATTGCGCAGATAAGTTGTGTCATAGCGGTCGTTCGGCGACAGCAGATGCACCACCAGCGTGATGTTAGGTGAACTCTTCACCGTCGTGATGCCGAGCTGGCGCGTCACCGCAGGCAGGCGCGATTCCGCCTGTGAGACGCGGTTCTGAACCATCTGCTGCGCGAGGTCGGGATTGGTGCCGAGGCGGAAGGTGACGTTGAGAGTCAGAACGCCGTCGGTCGTCGCCTGGCTGTTCATGTAGAGCATGTTCTCAACGCCGTTGATTTGCTCTTCAAGCGGCGTGGCGACAGACTCGATGATGACCTTTGGGTTTGCGCCGGGATAGAGCGCGCGCACGGTGACGATGGGCGGCGCGACTTCCGGATATTCGGAGATCGGCAACGCGGGGAGGGAGAGCAGGCCAGCGAGCAGGATCAGCGCGGACAGCACACCGGCGAAAATCGGGCGGTCGATAAAAAATCGCGAGATATTCATGACGTTATCTCTTTGGTCTTGTCGTATCCGTTTTGCCGGATCGACGGCTTTAGCGCGTCATTGCGAGGAGCGTAGCGACGAAGCAATCCATCTTGGCGTTGTCGGCAATGGATTGCTTCGCTCCGCTCGCAATGACGTGTTCAGTTGGCTTCCATCGCGATGACTTCCGGCGCAACGGGCGCGCCGGGACGGATGCGCTGCAGTCCCTTGATGACAATCTGTTCGCCGGGTTTCAGGCCGGATGTGACGACGCGCAGGCCGTCAACGGCGACGCCAAGGGAGACTTCGCGGTATTCGGCCTTGTTCTCCTTGTTCACGACCATGACGTACTTTTTGTTCTGGTCGGTGCCGACGGCACGCTCGTTGATCATCATGGCGCGTTCGGTCTTGGGCTGGCCCATCTGCAGGCGGACAAACTGTCCGGGGATCAGGCGGCCGTCCTTGTTGTCGAAGATGGCGCGAACCCGAACCGTGCCGCTGCGCGCGTCGACCTGATTGTCGATCAGCTGCATGTGGCCTTCGAACGGCAGCCCGTTGCTGGTCGCGGTGCCCATCTTGACGGGAATGCGGCCCGTCTTCGATGCTGAGGCATCATCACCGAGTGCATTCAGCGCGCGCAGCACGACCTGTTCGTCGGCATTGAAGCTGGCATAGATCGGCGATGTAGAAACGATGGTGGTGAGCAGCGGCGAGCCGGGACCTGCGGCGATCAGGTTGCCGACAGTGATCTCGCGCTTGCCAACGCGGCCGGTCACCGGCGCGCGGACTTCGGTGTAGCCGAGATTGAGCTGCGCGGTCTTGAGGGTGGCCTGCGCAGCCTTCAGGTTCGCTTCGGCCTCACGATAGGCATTGATGCGGTTGTCCTGATCGCGCTGGGAGATGGTGTTGGAGCCGGTCAGTTGCTGGCCGCGTTCGTAATCGCTCTTGGTGAAGACGAGACGGGCCTGCGCAGCAGCGACCTGCGCATCGGCGCGGGCGACTTCAGCGGCGTAGAGCGCCGGGTCGATCACGACCAGAACGTCGTCTTTCTGCACCAGTGCGCCTTCGCGGAAGCGGATTTCCTGGATGGCGCCTGCGACACGCGAACGGACTTCCACCTGTTCGACAGCTTCGAGACGGCCGGAGAATTCATCCCAGAGCGCGGTTTCGCGTTCAGCGACGCTGGCGACGGATACCGGCGTCGCCGGCGGTGTCGCAGCCGCGGCGGAATCGGCCTTCGCCCGGTCATTGGATGTGGAAAAGACAAAAGCGCCTGCCGTGGCCAAGATCGCCAAACCGACGCCGGCTCCGATCAAACCCGTTCTTTTCGAGAGACTTTTCATTGCGTGCCCCTTTTTCGATGCGTTCGCGCGTTGCGCAAAACACAGTTATTTCAACGCGTTGCAGAAGTTCTGCCGGGATGCTGAGAATAAAATTCTCGGCGAACCATGCGTCGCAGTATTTTATTGCTGCGCCGCAACTATAACGCTCGGTATAGATGGGACTTGGACTTTCGCCGTCAAGGGACATATCTAACGAAAGGTACAAAATCAGAAAGGTTCTGACTGTGGCTATCGGACGACCCCGGGAATTCGATCTCGACCAGGCTCTGGAAAACGCACTGCACGTTTTCTGGGAGAAGGGTTACGAGGGCGCGTCCATGGCGGACCTCACCGAGGCGATGGGCATCACCAAGCCGTCGCTCTATGCCGCGTTCGGCAACAAGGAAGAACTTTTCCGCAAGGCGCTCGACTCTTATGTCGATGGTCCGGCGGGTTACACCAAGCGCGCGTTGTTGCTGCCGACGGCCCGCGCCGTTGTCGAAAACCTGCTCTATAGCGAAGTGGAGGCAGTGACAGATCCCGAATGTCCTGCGGGATGTCTGTCGATCAACGGCGCGTTGACCTGCGGTGAGGCGGCTGAATCCATCAAGCAGGAGCTGCGTGTGCGCCGCAGCCAGTTCGAGAGCGATCTGCGGGCGCGATTCGAACGTGCGAAATCCGAAGGCGATTTGCCGGAAGCGGCTGATCCCACGGCGCTGGCGCGTTACATCGCGACGATCTCACAGGGGCTGGCGGTGCAGGCGGTGGGCGGAGCCACCCGCGATGAACTGAAAAAGACTGCTGAGATGGTCTTGATGACTTGGCCGCCGGTGGCTAGCGCGTAGCTCCCGCCGCATCGCAGGCCTTTGCCGCTGCGAGGATGCGTTGCGCGCGCAGGCGCACCGGGGCATCGACCATCATGCCATCCACCGACACCGCGCCATCGCCGGAGTTCGCGATCTTCGTCGCCCACTCAATCTCTTTCTGCGATGGCCGAAAACCGGAGAGCGTTGGCGGAATTTGTTTCGGATGAATGCAGAGCTTGCCGCCGAATCCCATCGCCGCCGCATAACGTGCGTCGTCTTCCACTAGCGCAGCATCGTCGAAGGATGGGGTGACGCCTTCAAGTGGCGCAGGCAGTTGCGCCAGCCGTGACGCCAGTACGATCTCGGCGCGCGCCATCAGCAGCGCATCACGCTCCATGCTGCAGCCGAGATCGGCGCTGAAGTCGATATAGCCGAATGCCAGCCTGTCGGAATGCGCGGCAACCTCGCGGACGCCAGCGACGCCGTGGGCCGACTCGATCAGTGAAATCACCGGCAGATTGCCCAGCACGGCCCGCACACTTTCAAGATGTCCCGCGGTTTCCGCCTTGGGCAGCATGATCCCCGCAATGTCGAGATCCTTCATCGCCACCACGTCAGCTTCGTGCCAGCGCGTGCCGAACGCGTTGACCCGGACAATGGAATTGGGCGGCAGGGAGGCAGTCCTGAGCGTCTCGCGCGCCGCATCCTTTTCATTCACTGCTACTGCGTCTTCGAGATCGATGATGATGCCGTCGGCGCCGGAGGAGGCTGCCTTGAAATAGCGGTCCGGACGGGTGGCCGGAACAAACAGGGGCGCAATGAAGCTGATGCGCTCGCGGGCATTGGTCATGAGAATCTCCGGCGGGGTCCCATGCGCTGCTGCAGGCCGGCACGCGGGAAAGCTGAAGTCTCGTTTTAAGCTTGGACGGGAGGCGGAGGCAACCGGGATGCGCGGACATCCATGCGGGCAATGGATTCCGCGATATTGCGGGCGTGGCGCGCCAGATCCGGCGCACCCATCAGCTCACCGAATGTTCCGCGCGCCAGAGGGCCAGCCACGAAGAGTTTTTCGGAGGCTCGTCCATCGCGGCCGATGGCGCGGCCCTGCACATCGACGTCGATGCCGAGACCCAGCGGATCGGGCCGGGCGAGGCCGTCGCTGCCCAACTGTCCCAGCAATGGATTGCTGCTGAACACCGTCCCATGCGCAGGACCGGTGGCGAGAATGATGGCATCGAACGATGCCGACTTCCACGTTGCGCTGCGCCGCGCACGCAGATCGACAGACAGCGCTGTGCCCTTCGATGCGGATGCGCGGAGCGATGCGGCCTGTATCGTCAACGTGCCCCTGGCGATCCGGCGTACGATCACGTCATCAACCTGCGGCGCGATACGAAAGCGGTAGGTGTCCCAGAATGGCCGCAGATGGCGGATCAGTCTGGCGCGTTCGTGGAGCGGCAGCGCACGCCAGATGTCAAAGCCTTGCAGGCGCACCTGATCGAGCACCGGATGCCATGATTTCCCCTCGCGCGCAGCTTCTGCGATGGTGCGCCGGACATGACGCAACAGCGAGAGTGTGGTGCGTGAAGGGTTGCTCGCGAAGTCGCCGATGTTTTCGCTGAACTGCGTGGCGTGAGTTTGCGAACGCAAGCCGCGCCGTGAGATCGCAGTGATGTGTCCGCGATGTCCCTGACGATCGAGAGAGGCGACGATGTCAGCCATGGTCAGGCCGGTGCCGACGATCAATACGCGAGCATCGGGTGCGATGTCGCCCAACGCGCCCGATTGCCATGGATTGATGATGAAGTCCGGATGGGTCCGCAGTTGCGTGAGCGATGCCGGCACATCCGGCGGAGTGTGGCACACCGCCAGCACAACGGTGTCGGCCTGAATGTCGCCGCCATCGTCGCAGACCACGCGATAGCCGCCCTGATCCGGGATAACCGCGCTCGCTTTCGCTTTCTTGTGCGTCATTGCATCGCCAAGCTCGCGGACATGAGCGTTGACGTAATCGCCAAAGGCCTTGCGCGTGGGAAATAGGTGAACCCCGGCAATGACCGATGCCGGGTCGCGTGCAGGATAGCCCGTCGCAATCAGCCATCGATCGAAGTGGCCTTCCTCGTCGAAGTCGAGGTTCATTTTCAACGCAGGGACATTGATCCGGTGTGCCGGATCGTCGTTGTCGTAGGCGAGGCCGCGGCCGATCTCGTCGCGGGGTTCGACGATCAGAATCTTATGACGATGAGGCGCGGTGCGATGGAGATGCCATGCCAGCGCGGCACCGGAGAATCCGCCGCCTATAATGATGATGCGCGGACGGGAGCTTCCGCCGGCAAATGACTGGCCTTGTGCGATCATGCCTGTATCAAGAGCGGATGATGGTCCGGCCGTCCAGCCTTCAAAACCATTGCCGCCGGCCATTTTTGGTTCCG
Source organism: Afipia sp. (assembly GCA_024508675.1). Taxonomy (GTDB): domain Bacteria; phylum Pseudomonadota; class Alphaproteobacteria; order Rhizobiales; family Xanthobacteraceae; genus Afipia. The sequence goes on along the minus strand of JANINQ010000021.1, from coordinate 514,082 downwards.
GAGCGTTTGCATTGGAGGGACGGCTCGCCGTATTGTGCGTCATCCTGTATGTGATCATGAACCGCCTGGAAATTGTTTCCGCTTTTCCGGATCATGTTCGAATAATTGACCTCAAGACGGAGCAGACGTGGCCGCAATTTCCCTGCGTATCGGAACGCGCAAAAGCAAGATGGCGCTTGCGCAAACCGAGGAAATCGCACGCCGGTTGGAGGCCGCTGCGTCCGATCTGAAGGTGGAGATCGTCAAATTCGAAACCCGCGGCGACACCGACCAGACCGGTCTGCTGTTGCCGCATGGCGGCAAGGGCGGCGCATTCGTTGCCGAGATTCGCGAAGCGGTGATTGCCGGGAAGCTTCATGCGGCGATGCATTCGCTGAAAGACATGCCGGGCAACGAAGACACGCCGGGCCTTGTGATCGGCGCGACGCTGTCGCGCGATCCGCCGACCGATGCGCTGGTGCTGCGCGCTGGCGTGACCTTCGAGGATTTGAAGCGCACCAGGGGCAAGGGCTTCAAGATCGGCACCAACGCGGTGCGCCGTGCGGCCTATGTGCGGCGGCTGTTTCCTGAGATCGAGGTGATCCACTTCCGCGGCGCGGCCGATACGCGCGTCCGCAAGCTCGATAATGGCGAGATGCAAAAGCTGGCGGATGGCGGCGAGGTAGGTCCGGCCGATGCGCTGATCATGGCACGGTCAGGGCTCGAGCGCGTCGGGCTTGCAGGACGCATTGCGCATGAGTTTGCTGCACTGGAGATGTTGCCCGCAGCGGGGCAGGGCATCGTTGCGGTGGAGTGCGCGGCGAACGACTGGACAACCCGTCAATATCTCGGGCTGATCGATGATCCCGCCGCCCATCTGTGCGCCGATGCCGAGCGCGAGGTGCTCTGGGTGCTGAACGGCCATTGCAATTCACCGATCGCAGGATATTCGACCATTAATGGACGCGAGATGACGCTGACTGCGTCGGTACTCGATCTTGAAGGCGATCGCTTGCTGGAAGCCTCGCGCAGCGGACCTGCCGACAAGCCGCGCGAGCTTGGCCGCGCGGTGGCGTTCGATCTGCTGGCGCAGGGCGCAGCGGCGATCATCGAGACGTCAAGGCCGGAGTGAGCATTATTGAGTGTCGTCCCAGCGAAGGCCGGGACGACAAGGTTCCTAACTCTTATACGCCCGCACACGCTTGAGCATCTGCTCCACATGCGCGATGGATGTTTCCGGCTGGATGCCGTGGCCGAGATTGAAGATGTAACGACCACCGGCGTAATTCGTCAGCGCATCGTCGATCGCGCGATCGAGCGCTGCGCCGCCTGCAATCAGCGCCAGCGGATCGAGATTGCCCTGTACGGCAACACGGTTCTGCACGCGTTCGCGGATCAGTGATGGCTCCGCAGCCCAGTCGATGCTGACGCCATCGACGCGTGTCTGCTGGACATACAGCGGAAGCTGCGCGCCCGCGCCACGCGGAAAGCCGATGATCTTTGCATGTGGCGCTTTTGCGCGCACGCCTTCGACAATGCGCCGTGTCGGCTCGACCGACCAGCGCTGGAATTCGCGCGGCGGCAGGATGCCTGCCCATGTGTCGAAAATTTGCAGTGCGTCTGCGCCGGCAGCCAGTTGCCCCAGCAGATACTGAATCGAATTCTCGATCAGCACGTCGATGATTTTTGCAAAAGCCTCTGGTGCGCGATAGGCCAGCATGCGTGCAGGAGCCTGATCCGGCGTGCCCTGTCCGGCAACCATGTAGGTCGCGACCGTCCACGGCGCGCCGCAGAAGCCGATCAGCGCAACTTTTGGATTGAGCGCGCTGCGCACGCGGCGAAGTGCTTCATAGACCGGCTCGAGCTTGGTGAAGTCGGCAGCGGTCGCCAGCGTCGCGATCTTTTCCGGCGTATCGAGCGGATCGAGACGGGGACCTTCGCCTGCCTCGAAACGGACCGAGCGCCCGAGGGCGTGAGGGATCACAAGGATGTCCGAAAAGATGATTGCGGCATCGAAACCGAACCGGCGGATCGGTTGCAGTGTCACCTCGGCCGCCCATTCCGGATTGAAGCAGAGGTCGAGAAAGCTGCCCGCCGTGGCTCGCAACTCGCGATACTCCGGCAGATAGCGGCCAGCCTGCCGCATCATCCAGATCGGCGGCACGCTCTGGCGGCGTCCGGATAGGACTTCAAGAAATGGCTTGACGGGCTGGGACTGGCTCACGCGAAATTCCGTTGCGGGACAATGGAGTTATGGCCGCTCTGATACACGCTGCCATGACCTTTGGCCACCAGTTGACGCCCTGAATCATCCTGATACGTTCTTTTTTAGAACTGAAAACATGGCTGCCCTGACAGGCCAAAGCATTGTCGCCCCGTGTCAGCCTCGGTAACGATGGGATCAACAGTCCGGCCACGGACGGGCGAATATGAAATTTCGGAATTCGAAATCCTGAGAGAGGAAACACATGAAAACGGCGATTACGGAACTGTTCGGCATCCAGCACCCGATCATTCAGGGCGGCATGCACTATGTCGGCTTCGCGGAGCTTGCATCCGCCGTCTCGAACGCGGGTGGTCTCGGCATCATCACCGGCCTGACGCAGAAGACGCCGGAGTTGCTGGCGAAGGAAATTGCCAAGTGCAAGGACATGACCGACAAGCCGTTCGGCGTGAACCTGACCTTCCTGCCGACCTTCGCCGCGCCGCCGTATCCGGAATACATTCAGGTCATCAAGGAAGCGGGCATCAAGGCGGTCGAAACCGCAGGCCGCAGCCCGGAGCAGTATATGCCTGCGCTGAAGGCCGCCGGCATCAAGGTCATTCACAAGTGCACCTCGGTCCGTCATTCACTCAAGGCTGAAGCGATCGGTTGCGACGCGGTCAGCGTTGACGGTTTCGAGTGCGGCGGACATCCCGGCGAAGATGATATGCCGAACATGATCCTGCTGCCGCGCGCGGAAGAGGAACTGACGATTCCGTTCGTCGCCTCGGGCGGCATGGCCGACGCGCGAAGCCTTGTGGCGGCGCTCGCCATGGGTGCGCAGGGCATGAACATGGGCACACGTTTCATCGCCACCAAGGAAGCACCGGTTCATCCGAACGTGAAGCAGGCGCTGCTGAAGGCGACCGAACTCGATACGCGTCTCGTGATGCGCGCGCTGCGCAACACCGAGCGCGTTCTCACCAACAAGAATGTCGAGAAGCTGATCGAGATCGAGAAGGAAAAGGGCAAGAGCCTCAAGATCGAGGACATTATGGACCAGGTGGCCGGTGTCTATCCGAAGGTGATGCTGGAAGGCGAGATGGACGCAGGCGCCTGGAGCTGCGGCATGATGGTTGGCCTGATCCACGACATTCCGACCTGCAAGGAACTGATCGACCGGATCATGGCAGATGCGGAGTTCATCATCCGCAAGCGCCTGACCGGCTTTCTTGACGGTAATTTCACCGCTGCAACACCACGCAAGAAGGTGGCGTAAGGAACTCCGTCATTCCGGGGCGCGAGCGTTCGCGAGCGAACCCGGAATCTCACAGTGATTGTCGATGAACTCATCTGGATTCCGGATCAGCCCGCTGTGCGGGCTGTCCGGAATGACGTACTGAGAATCTTATCCCAGCCCATACGCCTCACGCATCTGGTCGATGGCTTCGAGCTTGGCGTGAAACACCGACCAGTCGTCGCTGTCCGCGATCGGTTTCCAGATTGCTTCCACTTCATCGATCAGCATCGAGCAGGCATCCCTTCGTGTAAAGAAGGGACTCGCGAGATCAATTCCCTCGCGCGGCACGTAGTCCTGCAACGCGTCGCGGACGGCTGCAAACGATTCCATTGCATAGAAGTCCTTCGACGGACTGCGCGTGGAGCGTTCGCTGCTCGCCAGTCCTCCAAACCAGTCGAAGAAGGTTTGCTCGAATGGCGCTTTCGTTCCCGCCAGAAACACCCACAGCGCGCGCACCAGTTCGTTGTCGAGTACAGGGCCGCGTGACTGAACACCCAGCCGCTTCACCATCGCATCGGTGAACTCCCGCCGGATCGCCGGTTCGAACACGCCGAGTGCTTTCTCGAGGGTTGGCTGATCGGCAATGCCGAGCAGGCATTCCGCCAGTCGCGTGACATTCCAGAACAGTGCATCCGGCTGGCGGCCATAGGCATAAAGCCCGCTCTCGTCGAAATACGCCGCAGTAAAGTTCGGATCGAGCACCGGCAGAAACCGCCATGGGCCATAGTCGAAGCTCTCGCCGGTGACGTTGATGTTGTCGGTGTTGAGCACGCCATGGACGAACCCTGCTGCCATCCACTGCGCGCCGACCCGCGCGACGCGGCGGCAAACCTCTTCAAGAAACGCGATGGCGCGCGCCGCCGGCTCGTCGTGCCAGACATCGGGCATGTAGGTCCTGATGGTGTAGTCCAGCAGCTTCTGAATATTCTCCGGGCTGCGAAGAAACGCCTGCCGCTGGAACGAGCCGATCCGGATATGCGAATGGCTCAGCCGCACCATCACGGACGACCGGGTGGGCGAGGGCTCGTCGCCGCGCACCAGTTCTTCTCCGGTCTCGATGAGACTGAACGTCTTCGAAGTATCGACACCGAGCGCTTCCAGCATTGAGGTGGCGAGCACTTCACGCACGCCGCCCTTGAGCGTCAACCGTCCGTCGGCGGTGCGCGACCAAGGCGTTTTGCCGCTGCCCTTGGTGGCGAGATCGAGCAGGCGGCCTTTGTCATCGCGCAGTTGAGCAAACAGGAAGCCACGGCCGTCGCCGAGTTCGTGGTTGTAAACGCGAAACTGATGGCCGTGATAGCGCAGCGCCAGCGGATTTTCGAAGGTGTCTTTCAGCGGTTCGAAGCGCCCGAAATGCGCGATCCACTCCTCGTCGCTGAGCGTATCCAGCCCGACGGACTTTGCCGCACGCTGGTTGCGATAGCGCAGGATGTGCTCGGGAAACTCCGCTGCCGCGACGACATCATAGAAGTCCGGGCCAAGTGCAGCATGGCTGGTGGAAGCGCGGTATTGAGGTGAGACAGGCATTGGGCTCCGAATTGTTTCACACGGCCATCAAAACGGCAGGTGGCCGGTCTTGTACCAGGTCATGGCGAGAAACCCGATCACCAGTCCAACGACGACGCCGAGCGCGACTTTCATGGAATATCCTTCCGCAAATTGCACATATCAGGGAGGGGCGCGGCTTTTGCCGCGCTAGTGAATCTCGGCCGCTTTGGCCAGCGCCTCTTTCAGCTTCGCGACCGTGAACGACGGGTCGCGTGCGATGCTGAGGATCGGCTCCTCGCGCCGCTCGCAGAGTCTTGCCGCGTCGGGAAGTTTCTCCGCGATGTTGGCCGGAATCACGACCGCGCCGTGACGGTCGGCGTGGATCAGGTCATCCGAGCTGACTGTCATGCCTGCGACGCACACCGTTTCGCCGAATCCGGCGAGATGGACGAAGGCATGGGAAGGGCCGATGTTTCCGGCCAGCGCCTGGAAGCCCGGCGCCCAGGCCGGAATGTCACGGATCGATCCGTCGGTGACGACGCCGAGGCAACCGAGCGCCTTGTGAACCGAGCTGTTCACTTCGCCCCAGAAGGCGCCAAAGCCGATGTTGATTCCGTCGAGATCCTGAATGACGCTGATGCGCGGGCCAGAACCCGTTCCGCAATACTCATAATAAGCCAGCCGCTGGGCGCGCTGATCCGCCGGTGACAGGCTCGAGGGCGAGGTGGCGCGGATTGTTGCGGTGCGGGCGTAGCCGACCATCGGCGGCAGGTCCGGAAACGGGCAGACCAGCGGCCTGGTGGTGTAGCCGATCAGGCGGCGTTCCGGCGCGACCACTTCCAGCGCATTGCAGATGGTCGGCGTGTCCCAGCGCGCCAGTGTTTCGAGCAGGGATGCTGGATGGGGCGCGGACTGGGGCACGGGTTTATCTCCTGTTGTTGGTTGTTTGCAGCCGGGATGGCAGACGCGGCGAGTGTGCCTTTGCAGCAGGCGCGCGGCAAGGGTGAGCTTGATGCTTTCCCGGCTTGCGGGAGGAGGTCAAAGGAGGCGATGATAGGCGGCTTGCACCTCACGCCGATTCAAAATCAACAAAGCATCAGGGGATGAAATGGCCACCAACAAGAAGAAACTGCTGATTGTGGAAACCCTGTCGCCGGGAGGCTGGGCGCTGCTGCGGGAGCGCGAGGACATCGAGGCCGTGGAATTTCCGAATACTATTTCCGCGCCGGATTTCAACGAAATGCTGCGCCAGCATGCCCCGGTGAACGGCGTGGCGCTGGGCGCGACGGCCTTCGGCGCCAACGAGATCGTATCGTCCGGTGAGATGCGCGTGGTGACGCGCATCGGCGTCGGCTATGACGCCGTGGATGTGAAGGCGCTCAGCGCCAACAAGATTCCGCTGATGACAACGGGCATCGCGAATTCGCCATCAGTGGCGGAGTGCGCCTTGTTCATGATGCTGTCGCTGGCCAAACGCGCCGCCGAACTGGATCATCTGGTCAAGAGCGGCAACTGGACCAAGCGTCTTGGCGCGATCCCTTACGATCTGCTCGGCAAGACGGCGCTGGTGATTGGCTTCGGCCGGATCGGTACGCGAACGGTCAAGCGGCTGGTGGCGATGGAAATGAATGTGCTGGTCTACGATCCGTTCAAGCCTGCTTCTGCGGTCGAAGCTGCCGAGGCGGAATATGTGACTGACCTCAACGCGGCGCTGCCGCGCGCCGATTTCCTAACCATCCATTGCCCGAAATCGCCGGAGACGGTCAACATGTTCAGCACGGCTCAGCTTCAACGGATGAAGCCGACAGCGTATCTGATCAACACAGCGCGCGGCGGCATCGTCGATGAGGATGCGCTGTATGCGGCGCTGACATCAGGCAAGATTGCGGGCGCAGGCGTCGACGTGTTCGCGCAGGAACCGCCCCGGCCGGACCATCCGCTGTTCAAACTCGACAATGTCATCACCGCGCCCCATGTCGCGGGCGTGACGCGCGAGGCGCTCGATCGCATGAGCTTGCAGACCGCGAAGAACATCCTGAGCGCGCTCGACGGCAATCCGATCCGCGAGAATGTCATCAATCAGGATGTGCTGAACTGAAGATCGCGTCTCTTTTACGGATTTCGGGTCGTCCCGGCGAAGGCCGGGACCCATACTCCCTGTCGGTGTGTTTTTCGAAGACGTCTTCGGCTGCCTGACCTTTCCGAGAGGCTGTGGTTATGGGTCCCGGCCTTCGCCGGGACGACATGTTGAAAGTTCGTGCGACGACTTGAAGTGAGGCACGATGCCCCTGCAAAACCGTGTGTCGCCGTTCGGTGAAATTGTCGCGACTGCGCATCGCGGACACTTCACAGGCAATCGCGGCATTATCCACGATCCGGCGACGAAGACGCTGCTGAATCGGCGTTGGTCGTCGAAAGCGTGGATCACCTGCGTCTGCGAGTTTCGCGGGCGCAGGCGCAAGGTGATGAGCCGCCGAAGCTGGACGGAGCTGTTCTTCCTCGACGAGGCGACATCCTTCGCGGCAGGGCATCGGCCCTGCTTCTATTGCCGCCGCGATGATGCAACAGCATTTCGCGATGCATGGGCCGAGGGCAACGGCTTCGTGAAGCCCTATGCAACCGAAATGGACGCGAGACTTCACAGCGAACGGATCGAGGGCCGCGTGAAACGGCTGCACTCACTGCCCGTGCCGATCTCGGAACTGCCAGATGGTGCGATGGTTGCAACAGATGGCGAGAGCTATCTGATTGCCAAGGGCAACGCGTGGCGCTGGTCGTTTGCCGGTTACAGCCGCGCCCAAACAGACCTCACGGCCGCAATGCTGCTGACGCCGCCGTCCATCGTGAATGCGCTGCGTGCCGGCTATCGCGCGCAGATTGGACTGGACTAGGCCGGCTTTGCGATCCGGTCCATGCGGCCGGCGACGGCACGGACGTTGCGCGGGGCCGCAAGCCAGATCGCGGCTGCGGAAAGGCCGCTGACCGCGATGCCGATCACGAAGGCCAGCGTGTAGTCGCCGTAGATGTCGTGCAGGATGCCGGTGACCCAAGGCCCGGCTGCGCCGCCGGCCAGCGCTGTAAAACCAATCGTGCCGAAGATCGTTCCAAAGTGCTTACCCTGAAAAATCTCGGCGACCACCGCGCCCATAATCGAGGTGAAGCCATAACCCAGCGCGCCCTGCGCGATGACCATGACATAGACCAGCAGCAGCGTCGGTGCGGACTGCAGCGCAATCAGCATGGCGAAACAGATCGCAAAGCCGAGCGACGAGATAGTCCAGATCCATTCGCGGCCGATGCGATCCGACAGATAACCGAGCGCGATCTGACCCGGAATGCCGATCAGGCTGACCATGCCCAGCGCCCATGCCGCGGATGTCGAACTGAATCCGATCTCGACAAGATACTTGGTCTGATGCACCTGCACGGCGTACCAGACATAAAGGCCGCAGAAGTAGCCGAGTGAAATCCACCAGAATCGTGCGGTGCGCATCGCGCGCCCGAGTGTCCAGTCCACAGCCACCCATTCCGGATCGACCACGTTCGAGGGTGGCGCGGCAGTTGTGGCTGTTGGCGCGGCGTCGCCGTCCGGCTGCAGGCCGATGTCTTCGGGGCGTTTGCGCAGCAACAGGTTGAGCGGGATGAGGACGACTAGCACGAGAATGCCCATGGCCCAGCTCGCGGCGCGCCAGCCGCTTCTGTCGATCAGAAATTGCACCCACGGCAGGATGATGATGGAGCCGATGCCGACTCCCGCGAAGGCGAGCCCTACCGCGAGGCCGCGCTTCCTGACGAACCAGTTCGGGAGAAACAGCGATTGGCCCGAATAGCCGAGGCAGATGCTTCCCGCGCCGACAAGACAGCCGATTGTGACATAAAGATGCCAGGGCTGCGTCGTCAGCGGTGCGAGCAGCAGGCCTGCGCCCATCAGCAGCACGCCGAGCTCCATCACCGTGCGCGGGCCGGTGCGGTCCATCAGCTTGCCCATCAACGGGCTGAGCAATGCCGAGACCAGAAAGCCGACCGAGAATGCGCCCGCTGTGATGCCGCGATCCCAGCCGAACTCGTCAACGATGGGCGAGAAAAACAGCGAGAACGAGGTGCGGGCATTCACACCGATGCCCATGGTGACGAAGGTTACGGCGACGATGATCCAGCCGTAATAAAAGGGCAGGCGGCGCATGCTGGAATTCCAGACCGGAGGCGAGTTACTGGAGTATGAGCGGAGAATTGCAGCGCGTCATGACGCGCTGCAACCGAATCCGGTTTTCATCATCGCTGCGCGGACGCCGCGGTTAAATTACCTGCGAGGTAAGCAACCTCAGCTTTTCGCCAGCCCCACGGCCCAGAGCGCGAACGCATAGGCAATCGCGATTTCATCCAGCCGGTTGAAGCGGCCGGACGCGCCGCCATGGCCCGCGCCCATGTTGGTGCGCAGGATCACCGGCCCGCCCCCTGTCATCACCGGCCGCAGACGTGCGATCCATTTTGCTGGTTCCCAGTATGTGACGCGCGGATCGGCAATACCGCCCATGGCGAGAATGGCCGGATACTCCTTCGCCGCGACATTGTCGTAGGGCGAATAGGACAGGATGGTCTTGAAATCGGCCGCGCTTTCGATCGGGTTACCCCATTCGGGCCATTCCGGCGGCGTCAGCGGCAGCGACGCATCCAGCATGGTGTTCAGCACGTCGACGAACGGCACTTCCGCAACAATGCCCGCGAACAATTCGCCGGAACGGTTGGCCACGGCGCCCATCAGCATGCCGCCCGCGCTGCCGCCATGGCCGACGATCTTCTTTACCGAAGTGTATTTCGCGTCGATCAGCGCGCGGCCAGCGGCGGCGAAATCGTCGAACGTATTGGTTTTCTTCTCGCGTTTTCCGTCGAGATACCAGCCCCAGCCCTTGTCGGAGCCGCCGCGCACATGCGCGATGGCATAAACGAAGCCGCGATCCACCAGCGACAGCCGGTTGGCCGAGAATGATGCGGGCATCGCCGTGCCGTAAGAGCCGTAGCCATAGAGCAGCAGTGGTGCGCTGCCGTCGCGGTTCAGGTCCTTGCGGTGGAGAATCGACACCGGAACCTGCGCGCCATCATGCGAGGTCGCCATGATGCGCGTGGTGACGTAGTCGGCGGGGTTGTGACCGGATGGAATCTCTTGCCGCTTGCGCAGGGTGCGCGCGCGGCTGACCATGTCATAGTCGAATACTTCCGACGGCGTGGTCATCGAGGAATACGAGAAGCGGATATTCGTCGTGTCGAATTCATAGCCGCCGAGGGTGCCGAGCGAGTAGGCTGCTTCATCGAATGCAATCGCGTGTTCCTGCAAAGTCGCAAGATCGCGGATGACGATCGAGGGCAGGGCGTTGCTGCGTTCGATCCGCACCAGATGGCCCGAATAGAGTTCGATGTCGATGATGTAGGTTCCGGGCCTGTGCGGGATCAGATCGCGCCAGTTTTTGCGCGCTGGCGCGGCGAGCGGCGCTGTCATGATCTTGAAGTCGATGGCCTCGTCCGCGTTGGTGAGGATGAACAGCTGATCGCCACGATCGGCGATGGAATATTGCACGCCGTCTTCGCGTTTGGCGACGAGGCGCGGCTTGCTGTCAGGTGCGCTCAGATCGATCAGATGCTGCTCGGAGGTTTCGTGGTCGCCGCCTGCAATGACGCAGAAACGTCCGCTGGCGCTTTCGTGGATATGCGTGAACCAGCCGGAGTCGCTTTCCTCATAAACCAGCGTGTCGCTGGACTGCGGCGTGCCGAGAACGTGGCGATAGATCTGCATCGGCCGATGGTTGTCATCGAGCTTGACATAGAAGAACGATTTCGAGTCGGCGGCCCAGACGATGCCGCCGTCGGTTTCCTCGACGCGATCGTCGCTATCCTTGCCCGTCTCCCAGTCGCGGATGCGAATGGTGAAATACTCCGAGCCGCGGATGTCCGCGCTCCATGCCTCCAGCCTGTGATCGGGGGAGTGCCGCGCTTCGCCGAACCTGAAGTATTCGGTTTGCTTGGCGAGTTCGTCGCCGTCGATGAGGAAACGCGCTTCGCCGCCGTCGCGCGGCTGGCGGCCGATCTGTTCGTGCTGGCCGCCTTCATTATATTTGTGGAAGTAAGCGAAAGGACCGTCCGGCGAGGGGACGCTGGAATCGTCCTCCTTGATGCGGCCGCGCATTTCCGCGACCAGCTTCTTCTGCAGCGGTTCGGTGTGGCCCAGCACCGCATCCGCGTAAGCATTTTCCGCTTCGAGATAGGCGCGGATGTCCGGCTTGAGCACGGACGGATCGCGCAGCACCTCCTGCCAGTTCTCGTCCTTCAGCCAGGCATAGTCGTCGGCCACGGTGATGCCGTGATGCGTGAAGCTGTGCGAACGGCGCGGCGCGACGGGAGGGACTATTTTCTTTGAAGTCATGAGGCTCGGCTTTCAAGAAACGAAATCTCAATGGTCGTCCCCGCGAAAGCGGGGGCCCATACTCCCTGTCGTCTCATATTATGAGGGATGTATGTCGTGTTCTATCGAGAGGCTAGGGGTGATGGGTCCCCGCTTTCGCGGGGACGACATCGAACACATGACAATGTCCCGTCCTTAACTGCCCACCTTCGCTGCCGATGCAACACCCGCCAGCGCCAGCACCGCATGTAGCAGCACATTCGCACCGGCGGCGCAGTCGCTCTGTGTCGCGTCCTCAAGCTCATTGTGGCTGATGCCGTCCTTGCAGGGCACGAAGATCATCGCAGCGGGGATCACGGTTGCAAGATTGCAGGCATCGTGACCTGCCCCGGAGGTGATGCGGCGATAGCTGTAGCCCATCTCTTTCGCCGCGGCCTCGACCGCATCGACCAGCGCAGTGTTGAACACGGTCGGTTCCTTGCGCCAGATCTGCTTGAGGTCGATGTTCACCTTGCGGCGGGTTGCAATCTCCGCGACCGCGGACTGGATGGCCGCATGCAGGCTGTCGAGGATTTTCGATTCCGAACTGCGGACGTCCACGGTGAAATTGAGGTCTCCGGGGATGACGTTGCGTGAGGGATTGTCGATCCTGATTTCTCCGATGGTGCCGACGGCGTTCGGCGCGTGATTGCGGGCGATCTTCTCGACAGCGAGAACAACCTCGGAGAATGCCGCCAGCGCATCCTTGCGCAGCGGCATCGGCGTCGTCCCGGCGTGGCTGGCAAAGCCTGCGATCGCGCCGTCATACCACATGATGCCCTGGCCGCGATCCACCACGCCGATGGTCTTGTTCTCGGCTTCGAGCAACGGCCCCTGTTCGATATGCAGTTCGACGAAGGCGCTGAATTTCTGTTTGCCGACCGGATCGCCGCCGCGATAGCCGATGGTGTCGAGCGCTTCCGCCACCGTGATGCCGTCGGCATCCTTGCGGCCGAGAATGTCCTCGGTGGTGTAGTCGCCGGCATAGGCCGCGGAGGCCATCATCGCGGGTGCATAACGCGAGCCTTCCTCATTGGTCCAGTTGCAGACGCAGATCGGTGTTTCGGTTTCGATGCCGGCGGCATTCAGCGTGCGGACGACTTCAAGAGCGGCCAGCGTGCCGAGAATGCCGTCGTATTTCCCGCCGGTCGGCTGGGTGTCGAGATGGGAGCCAATACCGATCGGGGGCTTCGACATGTCGCGGCCGGGCCGGATCGCGAACATGGTGCCGAGCGCATCGACGCTGACCTTGCATCCGGCGGCTTCGCAGGCAGTGCGAAACCAGTCGCGCACCTGCTTGTCCTCCGCGCCGAGGGTCAGGCGTTTGACGCCGCCCTTCGGCGTTGCGCCGAATTTTGCTGTTTCGTGAATATCGCCCCAGAGACGGGCGGAATCGATCTGAAGATTGGATTTTGCTTTGGTCATGATGGATCGATACCGCAGGTTGGCGCCGAAAGCATCTCCGGAAACGGAGGGTCAGGTGTGCCGGTGCGTATGCTTCTTGCGTGCAGCAGAGGGCTTGGCGCCTGGATCGGTCGGGATCATCACCACGCGGCCATAGCGCACGCCGCGCTCGGCGATAACGTGTTCCGCCAGATGCTGCACCTCGGATGTTTTGCCCTTGAGTGCGGTGATCTCCATGCAGTTGTCGTTGTCCAGATGCACATGCAGCGTGGCCAGCGACAGATCGTGATGATCGTGGAAGTTGTTGACCAGGCGGCTGGATAGATCGCGCGCGGCATGGTCGTAGACATAAACCAGCGCCGCGACACAGTCGCCGCCGGTCTGTCCGGCATCCTGCGCAGCCTGCTGCATCCCGGCACGGGCGAAATCGCGAATGGCCTCCGACCGGTTCTGGTAGCCGTGCTGCACGATCATCCGATCCAGCTCCGCCATGAGTTCGTCGTCGAGGGTGATGGTCACGCGCTGCATTCAAGATGCTCCGTCCGGCCAGTGCCGCATGCTGATGGTTCCGCAAGCATACCCGATCCGGCGCTTTTCGTGGGGCCGATTTGGTGATGCCAAAACGGGCAAGGAGCCAGTGTGCGTGGCTGCTGTCGCGACGTGATGCGGGCTGTTTCGCTCCGCGAACATTAAACGAACTCCAAGCTGGAATCTTTTCGAGACGTAATGACGTACCGGCGTGATGCGTCGCAATAACTGCAAGCTGGATGCGTCTGATTGCTTTTCTTTCGCAGCGATTTCGGGGATCATCACCAGACAAAACACAAGGCTCGGACACATCAACGAGCCGCCAAGGGGAGAGAAGTTCAATGACATATCGAATCGTACAGAAGGCGGGATTGGCTGTTGCAGCGCTTGCGGCGCTCTCAAGCGTCGCGCTGGCGCAGGATTATCCCACTAAGCCGATCACGCTCATTGTGCCATGGCCGGCGGGCGGCTCGACCGACATATCCATGCGGGCGATTGCGGAAAGTGCATCGAAGGTGCTGGGCCAGCCGATTGTCGTGGATAACAAGGGCGGCGGTGGCGGCACTGTGGGCCCCGCGACCATGGCGGCGACGGCCAAGCCGGACGGCTACACTATCTCGCAGATTCCGATCACCGTGTTCCGCCTGCCGCTGATGCAGGATGTGTCGTGGAATGCGGAGAAGGATTTCACCTACATCGTGCATCTGACGGGCTACACCTTCGGCGTAACGACCAATGCGGAGTCGGAGTTCAAGACCTGGAAGGACGTGGTCGATTTCGCCAAGGCCAATCCCGGCAAGGTCACCTACGCGACGCCGGGCGCGGGCACATCGCTGCATATCGGCATGGAGCAGATCGCTGGCAAGGCGGGCATCAAGCTGACGCAGGTGCCGTTCAAGGGCGGCGCGGAAACTAACGCGGCTGTGCTTGGCAAGCACACCATGCTGCAGGCGGACTCCACCGGCTGGCGGCCTTTGGTCGATGCCGGAAAGCTGCGCCTGCTGATGGTGTGGACCTCGAAGCGTTCGCCGAACTTCCCCGATGCGCCGACGCTCAATGAGCTCGGCTATGACATGGTGTACGATTCGCCGTTCGGCATCGCGGGTCCAAAGGGCATGGACCCGAAGATCGTTGCCAAGCTGCACGACGCCTTCAAGAAGGCGATCGAAGATCCAGCCGTCATCGCGACGCTGGCGAAGTTCGACATGGTGGCGAATTACAAGAACACCGAGGACTACAAGAAGTTCGTCGCCGAGGTCACCGCGTCTGAGCGCAAGGTGATCGACACACTCGGGCTCGCCAAGAAGACCAACTAAGGTCCGTATGCGCGATGCAGGGCTCGTGCTTGTCGCGAGCCCTGACCTGATGCTTTGGGGAGGGCGGCGATGGCCGAGGCGGAGCGTGCGAAATTCAAGCTGAACAATTCTGAACTGTGGGGCGGCCTTGTCGGCCTTGCGCTCGGTGTGTTCGTGGTCTGGTCGGGCTACAAGCTCAAGATCGGCGGCATCCACGATCCCGGCTCCGGATTCGTGGTGTTCTATACGGGCATCCTGATGTGCCTGTTTGCGGTGTCGATCATCGTTGCGGCCGTAACGGAAGGCGGCCCGACAATTGGATCGCTGTGGGCGGGTACGCGCTGGACCAAGCCGCTGATCGTCACCGGATGCCTCACGCTGTTCGCGTTTCTGCTTCAGCCGTTTGGCTTCCTGCTCTCGGCCATCCCGCTGCTGTTGCTCCTGTTGCGTGTGATCGATCCGGTGCGGTGGACGCTGGCGATCCCTTTGGCCGTGCTCGCGCCGCTTTGTGTGTGGTGGGTACTCAAGCATGGGCTCTTGATTCAGTTGCCCGCGGGCATGTTCAACATCGGCTGACCGGGCAAGCTCATGGATGTTCTCGTCAATGTCTCTCACGGACTCGGTGTCGCGCTTCAGCCGGTCAACCTGCTGTATTGCTTCATCGGCGTCTTCATCGGCACGCTGGTCGGCGTACTGCCCGGCATCGGCCCGATCTCGGCGATGTCGCTGCTGCTGCCGGTCACACTGTCAGGCACGCCGGAGTCCGGCATCATCATGATGGCTGGTATCTACTACGGCTCGATGTATGGCGGATCGACCACATCGATCCTGGTCAACATTCCGGGCGAGGCGGCGTCGGTCGTGACCTGTCTCGACGGACACCAGATGGCGAAGCAGGGCAAGGCTGGCCCTGCGCTCGGCATTTCGGCGCTGGGCTCGTTCATCGCGGGCACGTTCGCGCTGATCGCGCTGATGTTCATAGCGCCATCGCTCGCCAGCGTCGCGGTTGCGTTCGGACCGGCGGAATATTTCAGCCTGATGGTGCTGGGCCTTGTTGTGCTGACATTTCTGACCCAGGGCTCGATGGCCAAGGCACTCTTGATGGCGTGCATCGGCGTCGTGCTCGGCCTGATCGGCCTCGACAGCATCACGGCGCAGCCGCGGCTGACGTTCGGCCGCCTCGAACTGATTGACGGCATTGGCCTCGTGCCAGTGGTGATGGGATTGTTCGGCGTCGCAGAAGTCCTGATCAATATCGAGCAGGTCATCAAGCGCGATGTGATCGAGGCGAAGATCACCCAGCTTTTGCCTAACAAAGAAGAGTGGAAAGCCAGCGCGGGGCCGGTCGGCCGCGGTACAGTGCTCGGATTCTTCCTCGGAATTCTGCCGGGCGGCGGCGCGGTGGTGGCGTCCTTTGCGTCCTATGCGCTGGAGAAGAGGCTCTCGAAAACGCCGCAACGCTTCGGCAAGGGTGCGATCGAGGGCGTTGCAGGACCGGAAGCTGCCAACAATGCAGCCGCCGGCGGCGCGTTCATTCCGCTGATGACTCTTGGCATTCCGCCGAATGTGGTGATGGCGCTGTTGCTCGGCGCATTCGTCATTCACGGTCTTCAGCCCGGGCCGCTGATGATCACGCAGAACCCCGGATTGTTCTGGGGTATCATCGCCAGCATGTATATCGGCAACATCATGTTGCTGGTGCTGAACCTGCCGCTGATCGGCATGTGGGTGCAGTTGCTCAAGCTGCCTTACAATGTGCTGTTTCCGTTGATCCTGCTGTTCACCATCGTGGGTGTCTATTGCAGCAGCAACAACGTGTTCGATGTCTACGTGATGGTCGGCTTCGGTGTGATCGGTTATCTGATGCGCAAGTTCGGTTATGAACCTGCACCGCTGGTGCTGGCCTTCGTGCTGGGGCCGCTTCTGGAAAACAACCTGCGCAAGTCGTTGATTCTGTCGCAGGGCGATCTCATGACATTCGTCGAGCGTCCCATTTCGGCGATCTGTCTGGTCATCGCGGCGATCCTGCTGATTGGGCCGCTGCTGCCATCGCTTCGGCGCAAGCGCGAACTGGTTGCACTGGATGAGGGGGCCTAGTTTCCGAATGGAACTTTTGCCACGTTTGGGCGTCATCATGGGTGCGGTGCGGGGGCGCTATCAGCCGATGATTGAAGCGAGCGATGTTCGATCCGGAAAGAGTTCGGCAAAACGATCTGCGTGGCGGCACGCCGCCATGGAGCCAGCGGCTTGTACCGGCGGAGCGGCCACCGGTTGATCGCGATTTTCGTTGTGACGTTCTCGTTGTCGGTGCTGGCGTCACCGGCGCGCTTGTGGCGGAGCATCTCGCCGCGCAGGGGCATGAGGTTAGCGTGCTCGACCGGCAGCGGCCGGGATTCGGCAGCACGACTGCCAGCACTTCGATGCTGATGTGGGAGATCGACCGCTCCTTGAGCGATCTCACCGCCATGTATGGGTTCGAGCGCGCTGCGAATATCTATCGCCGCAGTTTCGCTGCGGTCAGCGGACTGGCTGAACTCGTCAATACACACCGGCTGCCATGCGGCTTGCGGCACAGGCGCTCGCTTTATCTCGCGGCCGGACAGGTGGGCGCGCGAGAGCTGAAAGCCGAACATGACCTGCGCATGCGCGCCGGATTACCCGGTGATTATCTGGATCATCTGACGCTACTGGAAGAGTTCGGCCTCTACCGGGAGGCGGCGATCCATTCGATCGGCTCGGCAGATGCTGATCCACTGTTGCTGTGTCAGGCGCTGTTGAAGACTGCGGCGGGTTATGGTGTCGATATTTATGATGCCAGCGCCGAGAATTACGACAACAGCGGGCAGGCGGTCGTGGTCGAACTCGATGATGGTCACTTGATCGAGGCGAAGCATGTTGTCCTTGCCACCGGCTATGTGATGCCGGATTTTGTCAGCTCAAGCCTTCACAAGATTTCATCAAGCTGGGCCATCGCAACGCCCCCGCAGCCCGCAAGCGCAATGTGGCGCGACGGCGCGCTGATATGGGAAGCCTCGGAAAATTACAGCTACGCCCGCACGACGCAGGACGGGCGAATCATCATGGGCGGCGAGGACGACGATCAGGCGACCGAGCCGGACGAACGGGACCGGCTGATGCCGGCGAAGGCGGATGCGCTTCTGCACAGGCTCAACGGACTATGGTCCCACGCCGAGCCCGTCGCGGAATTCGTATGGTCCGGCACATTCGGGACGACGATAGATGGTCTTCCCCTGATCGGGCGTGTGCCCGGCCACCCACGCATCTACGCGGCCTACGGATACGGTGGCAACGGCATCACCTACAGCTATCTTGCCTCGCGCATGATCGCGGCCTCTCTCGCAGGTGACGACAAGCCGTGGTTTGATGATTTCGCGATTGATCGGGATGTGCCGAAGGCCAGTTAAGGGATCGCCGTTGCAGCTTGCGCTTGAACAATCTCGCAAAAAATGAAACCCCGGCGATGTGATCGCCGGGGTTTCATTGAAAGCAGCATTCGGCTGGCCTAGCCGCCCTTGCCCTTTTCCTTGAAATACTTCAACGCGCCTGGGTGGAACGGCACCGGCGAGCGGTCCTGTACCTGGTTGTCGAGCGAGAAGCTCTCGGCTTCCTTATGGACGGCGACGATGTCCGCCTTCTTCTCTACCAGCGTCTTGACGATGTTATAGGCCTCGTCGTTGCTCATCTTGTCGCCGGTGACGATGATGTTCCAGACTTCCGCCATCTTGTTGTCGACGTCGTAGCCCGGATACGATCCGGCCTTGATGACGCCCGCGCTGTAGAGCTTGCCGTACTTGGCGTTCATCTTCTCGACGACATCGGCGTGATCGATCAGACGAAGCTTGACGCCCGGCGTGGCGGCAAGGTCGGTGACCGATGCGGTCGGGATGCCGCCCACCCAGAAGAACGCATCGATCTTGCCGTCCTTGATGGCATTCACGGACTCGGCGACGCCGAGGCGCTCGCGCTTCATGTCCTTGTCCTTGTCGAGGCCTGCGGCTTCGATGACGCGGAACGCCATCACTTCGGTGGCGCCGCCGGGCGAGCCGGTCGAGACGCGCTTGCCCTTGAGGTCGGCCATGGTCTTGATGCCGGTGCTTTCCACGGTCACGACATGCATTCGGTTCGGATAGACCACGAGCAGCGCCTGCAGCGGAATCTTTCCGCTCTTGAACTTGTCCTCGCCCTTGTAAGCGTCGAGCGCCGCGTCGGCCATGGTGAAGCCGAGCTCGTTCTTGCCGGTGCCGATCAGCTTCAGGTTATCGACCGAGCCGCCGGTGACTTCCGCAGTGGCCTGCACGTTGGGCAGGTTCTTCGACAGCACGTTCGCGATTGCGCCCCCGAGCGGATAATACACGCCGCCGGTGCCGCCGGTTCCGATCGCCATTGTTTTCTGCTGTGCGTGGGCGGTCAGTGCCAGCCCCGCAGACAAAGCGAACGCAAGCACCGTGGTGATTTTTGTCGTTTTCTTCATTCCGGTAGTCCTCCCTGTGAAGTGTTCAGGCCGATCTTTGAAGCGCCGGCCCTTTTGCCTGCCATAACAATACCCCCAATCCGATCAGGACGCCGGGTACATAAGTATAAGAGATATCGCGACCAATCGCCGCTTCGATCAGCGCTTCGATCAAGCTCGGAAACACCAGCAGAAGTCCCGACAGAGTGAGCAGGGCGCGTTCGATGAGCGTGGCGTGGCGCAGAACCCACCCCTGGGCCGCTGCCGCCAGTGCCATCAGCCCGAGCGTGGTCTTCAGGGTGATTTCGAGGACATCCACCCACGAGCCGCCTTTCGGCAGGTTGAGCAGCAGGCCGACGCCCTGCGGGTCGAGCACAAATACGAACGGCACCAGAAACGCGGGCAGGGTGTATTTCCACGACTGCAGCGTGGTCTTGTAGGGATCGCCCCCCGTGATGGCGGCGGCCGCGAACGGCGAGAGCGCCGTCGGCGGCGAAACCTCGGAGAGCACCGCGTAATAGAAGATGAACATGTGCGCGGCGTAATCCGGCACGCCGAGCTTGATCAGCGCGGGCGCTGCGATCACCGCGCAGATGATGTAGGACGCGGTGACAGGGACGGCGAGGCCGATGATCCAGACGATCAGCGATGTGTAGATCGCTGTCAGCAGCAGGCTGCCGCCGGCATAGGCGATCACGATCGACGAGAACTTCAGGCCGAGCCCCGTTAGTGTCACGATGCCGACGACGATGCCCGCGCAGGCGCAGGTGGTTGCGGCATTGAGCGCGCCGATCGAGCCGTCAGCCAGTGCGCGCTTCAGTTTCGGCGGCATCAGCGCGGTGTCCTTGCGCAGAAAGCTCAGCAAGAACGTGGTGATGATCGCGTAGAACACCGACAGCGCCGGCGAATAGCCTATCACCATGAAGACGACGACCGCGACCAGCGAGATGAAGTGGAAGCCGTAGCGCTTGGTCATCTCGCCGAGCGACATCTCCGGTTTGAAGCTGACGTCGCGTGCGCCGAAGCGTTTGGCGTCGAGTTCAACCATGATCAGCAGCGAGAGATAGTAAAGACAGGTCGGGATAGTGGCCATCCAGATCACGTCGAGATAGCTGATCTTGAGAAACTCGGCGATCAGGAACGCTGCGGCGCCCAGCACCGGCGGCGACAGGATTGCGCCAAGACCGCCTGCGGCAAGCAAGCCACCCGCGGCGTTCTTCTCGAAGCCCGCCTTCTTCATCATCGGATAGGCGACGGTTCCGATCATCACGGTGGTCGCCACACCCGATCCGGACGGGCCGCCGAGCAGGAACGACGAGAGCACCACGGTGCGGCCCGCGCTGTTCGGCTTTCCGCCCATCATCGCCAGCGAGAAATCGATGAAGAACTTTCCGGCACCCGATTGCTGCAGGAATGCGCCGAAAATCGTGAACAGGATGATCAGAGTTGCCGACACGTCGACCGCAACGCCGAAGATGCCTTCGAGTGTGATGAACAGGTGGCCCACAAGCCGTGACAGATCATAGGAACGATGTGTCCATGGCGCAGGGAAATACGGGCCGAGCATCGCATAGGCGATGAACAGGAGCGAAACCACGGGCATGATCCAGCCAGTAGTGCGGCGCGTCGCTTCCAGAACGAGGACGATGAAAATAACACCGACGATGACGTCCCAGCGATCCGGCGTTGTGGCGCGGTCGGTGAAGTCGTCGCCGCCCATCAGCGCATAGACAATGGTGCCGACGGCGAGAATGCCGGGAATCACATCCCACCAGCGCACACGGTTGCGAAAGCGCGCGGCGAGCGGAAATAGGAGGAAGGAAAGAACCAGCGTAAACGCGACGTGGGTGTAGCGCAGTTCCTGGGTCGGAACGATCGCGTAAGCCGCATACAGATGGAAGAGACTCATCGCGATAGCGATATATGTCACAGCTTGGCCGACGAACCCGCCGAGCCTGTTTGTTGCTCCCTCATCTGCTTCGATGAATTCTTCGGCCTTGCGCAGGGCCTCATCGGAAATGACCGTCGGGTCATTGCCCGGCGGTGTATTTGCCGTCGCCATTCGTTTCTCCCCCGTGGCCCTGTTTGCTGCGGGCCTTTGCGGTCTTCCTGCCGAAGCAGGGACCATTCATTGTGCGCATTGAGGCGGGTTCGATCGATTTAGGCAAGAACTCGTTTTGAGCAGGACCACGACACGCTCTGCGAAAAAGAAAACAGCTTGGCTGTGCGCCGATGCAGTTCGCCTGGGAGTCGCGACATACCGATGAGGATCGGCTGCGCGTGAATGTTCTGACGGGAGGTAATCCGTGCCGCCAGTGCAGGTCGCGAGCCTGCCAAATATGGCGGAACTGCGTACTGCACAGCAGCAAATCTCGTTGACTTTGGGCTAAGTGAGTGCTTACTCACACCCAAATGAGCACCATCAGACTGACGAGCGATCTCCGCCGGGAGCAGATCCTGGAGGCAGCCAAGCGTTGTTTCGCCCTCTATGGTTTTGCGGGGACGACGACGCGCAGCGTCGCGCAGGCTGCGGGCATTTCCGAAGGACTGCTGTTCAAGCATTTCCCCACGAAAGCCGCACTCTATGCTGAAACTCTCGCGGAGGAATGCGAAGCCGACCCGGAACTGATCCGGCTGCGGGAGCTGAAGCCGTCGACTGCGACTCTTGTCATTCTTATCCGCGAAATGGTCGGGCACTTCATGCGTGCGACCGAGGCGCCGGACGGGGAAGATGCACAGCGCGTCCGGCTGCTGATCTCCAGTCAGCTGACCGATGGTGAGTTTGCAAGGCTGCTCTATGACAAGATCGGAGATTTGATCGGCCCGATCTTCGAGGCATCAATTGAAAGCGCCATCAAGGCCGGCGACGCGGAGCGGGTCGAGGGAGAACATCTCAATCTTTTCTGGTTTGCGCATCAGGTTGTTCACATGATTGCCGTGGCAAGGCTTCCTGCGACTCCCTCGCTGACGTATTCCAGTGCACCGGATTTCGAACGTCAAATCTGCCAATTCATTCTGCGCGGAATCGGAATGAACGGCCGGGCTATCGCTTCTTATTTGGATACCGTTCCGCCGCTCCTGGAAGCGGCAGACCGGATTGCGGAAAGTGTATAACATGGACGCCACAACCAACCCGTCTCATCAAACTCCTTCACCGTCCGAGAAGCCGCGGCCGCCGGTACGCATGCGGCGCTGGTTGATCATCATCGGCAGCGCGCTTGTGCTGCTGGTCGGTGTCATCTGGGGCTTCAATGCGTTCCGCGCGCACATGATCGCGCAGTTCTTCAAGAACAACAAACCGCCTCCAACCGTGGTGGCGGTGGCCGAAGCGAAGTCGGAAGTGCTGCCTAATCTTCTGACGGCGGTTGGCGATCTCGCCGCCGTCAATCAGGTGAACGTCACCACCGACGTCAACGGCCGCATCACTGAAATCCTGTTTCAGCCCGGCGCGGAAGTGAAGGCAGGCGATCCGCTGATCCAGATCTACGATGCGCCCGACCAGAGCGACCTCGCCAGCTACAAGGCTCAGACCCTTGCGGCGCAGCTTGCGCTCGACCGTGCCAAGACGCTGCTTGCCAAATCGTTCGGTCCGCAGGCGACCGTCGATCAGGCGCAGGCGGCTTACGATCAGGGCGCGGCTGCGGTGGCGAAGACCGAAGCGATCATTTCGCAAAAGCGCATCACTGCGCCTTTCAGCGGCGCGCTCGGTGTGCGTCTGGTTCAGCTCGGCCAGTATCTCAGCGCCGGAACGCAGATCGTCTCGCTGACCGACCTGTCGCGGCTCTATCTGAACTTCACGGTCACTGAAAAGGACCGCGCCGTTCTCGATGTCGGCCAGACCGTCCGCATCAAGGTTGACGCCTATCCGGGCCGCACCTTCGAAGGCAAGATCACCACCATCGAGCCGCAGATCAGCGCCGACACCCGCAACGTCCGCGTTCAGGCGACGCTGGAAAATCCGAACCGCATCCTGCAGCCGGGCATGTTCGCATCCACCACGGTCGAACTGCCGTCCAAGCCTGCGGTGATCACCGTGCCCGAAACCGCTGTGGACTATACGCTCTATGGCGACTCGGTCTGGCTTATCACCGGAACGAAGGATGCCGACGGCAAGGAATCGCTGAAGACCGACCGGACTTTCGTGAAGACCGGACAGCGGATCAACGGCCGTGTTGTCATCGTGAGCGGCGTGAAGCCGGGCGACCGCGTGGTCGCCGTCGGACAGCTCAAGCTGCAATCCGGTTCGGCTGTGACGATTTCGGCCGACCAGCCGCCGCCGATTCCCGCGCAAGCGCCGCGTTACTGATTTTCTGGGGAGCCACTGATGGCCTTCACCGACATCTTCATCAAGCGGCCCGTGCTGTCGCTTGTCGTCAGCCTGCTGATCCTGCTGATCGGCTTCAAGGCGGCGACCAGCCTCGGCATCCGCCAGTATCCAAAACTGTCCAATACGGTCGTGACCATCACGACGTCGTATCCCGGCGCGTCGCCTGATCTGATGCAGGGCTTCATCACCCAGCCGATCGAACAGGCGGTGGCTTCAGCGGAAGGCGTCGACTACATCACGTCGTCATCGGTGCAGGGCCTCAGCACGATTTCGGTCTACATCAAGCTCAACGTCGATCCGAATTCGGCGCTGACCGAAGTTAGTTCGAAAGTCAGCTCGGTCCGTTACCTGATCCCGAGGGAATCCAACGACCCTGTGATCACGAAATCGACCGGCCAGACCACGGCGGTCATGTATATCGGCTTCGCCAGCGATGAGCTGAGCGGGCCGCAGATTTCCGACTATCTCGCGCGTGTCGTGCAGCCGATCCTGTCGACGGTGGACGGTGTCGCATCCGCTGACATTCTCGGCGCGCAGACGCTTGCCACGCGCATCTGGCTCAATCCGGAACGCATGGCCGGCCGCAACGTGTCGCCGGACGATGTCGCCGTGGCGATCAGGGCGAACAACTTCCAGGCCGCCGCCGGTCAATCCAAGGGGTATTTCATCGTCTCCAACGTGACGACCAATACCGACCTCACCAGCATCGAGCAGTTCAAGCGGATGACGGTGAAAGCGAAGGACGGCGGATTCGTTCGTCTTGAAGATATCGCTACGGTTGAACTCGGCGCACAGAGCACTGACTCCAGCGTCGCCATGAGCGGTCAGCAGGCGATCTTCATCGGCGTGCAGTCGACTCCGCAGGGCAACCCGCTGAACATCGTCAAGGGTGTGCGCGGCCTGTTTCCGGAAATCGAACGCAACCTGCCGCCGTCGCTGAAGATGCGCGTCGCTTATGACTCGACCAAGTTCATTCAGTCGTCGATCGACGAAGTGCGCGACACGCTTCTCGAAGCGGTGCTGATCGTGGTCGTGGTCATCTTCCTGTTCCTGGCGTCGCTCCGCTCGGTGATCATTCCGGTCGTCACGATTCCGCTGTCGCTGGTTGGCGCGTGTATCCTGATGCTCGCGATGGGATTCACGCTGAACCTGCTGACGCTGCTGGCGATGGTGCTTGCCATCGGCCTTGTGGTGGACGACGCGATTGTCGTCGTCGAAAACATCCATCGACATCTGGAGGAGGGCAAATCTCCTGTCGAGGCTTCGCTGATAGGCGCACGGGAAATCGTCGGCCCGGTCATTTCGATGACCATCACGCTGGCGGCGGTGTACGCGCCGATCGGCTTCCTCGGCGGTCTGACCGGTGCGCTGTTCCGCGAGTTCGCCTTCACGCTTGCCGGATCGGTGATCATTTCGGGCGTGATCGCGCTGACGCTGTCACCGATGATGTGCTCGGTGCTGCTCAAGGGCGGTCATCAGAATCAGGGCCGCTTTGCCAAGCTCGTCGATCGCGTGTTCACGCGGCTGACCGACTGGTATGGCCGCAAGCTCGACCGGTCGCTTGACTACCGGCCGATCACGGGTCTTTTCGCGGTCGCCATCCTGTTCCTCGTCGGGTTCATGTATATGAACACCAACAAGGAGCTGGCGCCGGAGGAAGATCAGGGCATCCTGTTCTCGGTGACCAAGGCGCCGCAATACGCCAACATCGATTACTCGAACTTCTACGGCAAAAAGCTCGATGGTGTTTTTGCAGGCTTCCCCGAGACCGATCTGCGATTCATCATCAATGGCATCAACGGTCCGGCCAACGGCATTGCGGGCATGATCCTGAAGCCATGGGACGAGCGCAAGCGTTCGTCGCTGGCGCTCAAGCCGCTGGTTCAGAATGAGCTGAGCAAGGTCGAAGGTGTCAACGCGTTCGCCTTCAACCTGCCGGCGCTGCCGGGCGGGCCGGGCGGTCTGCCGATCCAGATGGTCATCAGCACGACGAGCGGATTCCAGGCCGTCTTCGAGCAGATGGAGAAGCTCAAGAAGGCCGCGCGTGAAAGTGGATACTTTATCGTGGCGGACAGCGACCTTGCGTTCAACCAGCCGGTGGTGAAGGTGACGGTGGATCGTTCCAAGGCGAACGACCTTGGCATCAACATGTCGGCTGTCGGCAACACACTCGCGACATTGCTCGGCGGCAACTACGTCAATCGGTTCAACCTTGAGGGACGATCCTATCAGGTCATCCCGCAGGTGCCGCGCGACTTGCGCCTCACCCCGGAATCGCTCGGCAATTACTATGTCGCCACGAATACCGGGCGGCAGGTGCCGCTTTCGACGGTGGTTACCATCGAGACGGCGACCAATCCGAACGCGCTGACGCATTTCAACCAGTTGAACTCGGCGACGTTCCAGGCCGTGACCATGCCGGGCATCACGGTCGGCAAGGCAGTGGAATTCCTCGAGCAGCAGGCGAAGCAACTGCCGGCCGGATTCTCCCACGATTATCTCGCGGATTCGCGGCAGTATGTTCAGGAAGGCAACCAGCTCACGGTGACCTTTGTGTTCGCGCTCATCATCATCTTCCTGGTGCTGGCGGCACAGTTCGAAAGTCTGCGTGATCCGCTGGTGATCCTGATCTCGGTGCCGATGGCGATCTCGGGTGCGCTGATCCCGCTGTTCTTCGGATTGGCGACGATCAACATCTACACCCAGGTGGGTCTGGTCACACTGGTCGGCCTGATTTCGAAGCACGGCATCCTGATGGTGGAGTTCGCCAACGAGATGCAGGTGAGCGAGAATGTGGACCGGCGCACGGCCATCGAGCATGCGGCGCGCGTTCGTCTTCGCCCGATCCTGATGACCACCGCTGCGATGGTCGCCGGCCTGTTGCCGCTGCTCACGGCGAGCGGCGCCGGCGCTGCGAGCCGCTTCTCCATCGGCATTGTGGTGGTTGCTGGCATGTCGATCGGCACGCTGTTCACGCTGTTCGTGCTGCCGGCGGTCTACACCTGGATCGCGACCGATCACCGGGCGGCTGCCCAGAACCAGCGCGCCAAGGACATCGAGAAGTACGAACTCAGCCTCACCTGAGGCTGTGACACGTCGTCATGTCCGGCCCTGTGCCGGACATCCACGTTCTCATCCGTGCCCGTTTAGGACGTGGATGGCCGGGCCAGGCGAGCGGAATCAACTCCGTTCGATGCCCGGCCATGACGATGCTTCGATTTTTGTTGGACGTGCCGGTTGATGCTTGGTGATGTACCGGCAAGCAGCCTTTATGTATGATCGCCGCGATCATGTTGACGGTTCGTGGCCTCACCAAATCCTATCGGACATCGGAAGAGCAACTCGCCGTTTTGCGCGGGGTCGATCTCGTGCTGGCCGCGGGAGAGAGCGTGGCGCTCACCGGTGAATCCGGTAGCGGCAAGAGCACGCTGCTGCATTTGATCGCGGGTCTCGACAAGGCGGACGACGGCGAAATCTGGCTCGACGGCACACTGGTATCGGAGCTTTCCGACAGCGACCGCGCGGCGATGCGGCGCGACCGGCTGGGTCTCGTGTTTCAGCAGTTCAACCTCATTCCCAGTCTTCAGGTCGCCGACAATCTCGCGTTTCAGGCGCGCATCGCAGGCCGCCACGATCCGGTGTGGCAGGATGAGCTGGTGGAGCGACTCGGCCTCGGCGCATTGCTGGAACGCTATCCGGAGCAATTGTCCGGCGGTCAGCAGCAGCGTGTTGCGATCGGGCGCGCGCTCGCGATCAAGCCGCTGGTGCTGCTGGCTGACGAGCCGACCGGAAATCTTGATGAGAAAACCGCCGACGATGTTCTGGCGCTGTCGCGCGATCTCGTGATGCGCACCGGCTGCAGCTTTCTCATGGTGACTCACAGCGAGCGTTTGGCCGCGACTCTCGACCGGCAGGTTCATCTCACTGCAGGGCGAATCACATGACGCGTCCGCTGTGGATTCTCGTGGGTCTGTTGAGCCACTGGAAGCGGCACCGGATGCAGTTCGCGACCTTGCTGATCGGGTTGATCTCAGCTACCGCGCTCTGGAGCGGCGTTCAGGCCATCAACCAGCAGGCGCGTTCGAGTTACGATCGCGCGGCTGCGGCATTCGGTGGCGCGAATACGGCGATGCTGGTTGGTCGCGATAGTCCTGCGTTTCCGCAACGGCTTTTTGTCGATCTGCGCCGGGCCAATTGGCCAGTCTCGCCTGTTGTTGAGGGCCGCGTGGCAATCGGTGAGCGTGCATTCCGTCTGCTCGGGATCGAGCCGGTGTCGTTACCTACGGGAGCGGGCCCTGCGCCTGATATCGGACAGGCGGATCTGCATCGCTTCGTCGCGCCTCCGGGACAAACGCTGGTCGCGCCGGAAACTCTGCGCGATCTGAAATTGCCCGAAGGGGCGGCGCCGCAGACCAGTGGCGTTATGCTGCCGCCGCTTGCGGTGCAGGACCGGCTCGCGCCGGGTATTCTGATCGTCGATATCGGCGTTGCGCAGCGCATTCTCAAAATGCCGGATCTGGTCTCGCGTCTGCTTGTCGGCGAGATGCGCGGCAAGCGCCCGCCGCTGGAACAGGTCGTTGGCGACAGGTTACGATTGGTTGAGGCAGGCGCACCGACCGATCTCGATCGCCTGACCGCCAGCTTTCATCTCAACCTGACGGCATTCGGCTTGCTGTCGTTTGTGGTGGGACTGTTTATCGTGCATTCGGCGATCGGGCTTGCGCTGGAGCAGCGATTGCCGATGCTGAGGACCATGCGCGCCTGTGGCGTATCGGCGAGAGCGCTGACGCTGATATTGATGTTTGAGCTGGTGTCGCTCGCGCTTGTGTCTGGCGTCATCGGTTTGATCTGCGGCTATATGGTTGCAGCGTTTCTTCTGCCGGATGTCGCGGCAAGTCTGCGCGGGCTTTATGGCGCGCAGGTGCCTGGACAACTCACGCTGAAATCAAGCTGGTGGCTGTCAGGCCTCGGCATGAGCATTCTTGGCGCGCTGCTGGCCGCAGCCGCCGGCCTCTATCGGGTTTATCGGCTGCCTGTTCTGGCCGCGGCGCAGCCCTATGCGTGGCAACAATCGCAGCAGCGTTGGCTGAAACGGCAGGGCCTGCTTGCATTGGCGATCCTGCTTGTCACTGCCGGATGCTTCTTTTTCGGCGATTCCCTTGCAGCCGGTTTCGGAATGCTGGCGGGACTTCTGCTCGCGGCAGCTCTGATGTTGCCGGTCATTCTCGGTGTTGTGTTGCGGCTGGGGCAGCGTGGGACAATGCATCCCATGGTCAAATGGTTCTGGGCCGACAGCCGCCAGCAATTACCCGGCCTGTCGCTGGCGTTGATGGCGCTGTTGCTTGCGCTGGCGGTGAATGTCGGCGTCGGCACCATGGTGCAGAGTTTTTCGCGCACCTTCACCGCATGGCTCGATGACCGGCTGGCGTCGGAAATTTACCTGAATGCAACAAGCGATGCACAGGGCGCGGAGATCGTCGCATGGCTACGGCAGCGCCCCGAAGTAGAAGCAATCCTGCCAGCGTGGCGCACCGACGTGACGCTGGCAACGCTGCCGGTGGAGATTATTGGCTTTGCCGATCATGCGACCTATCGCGAACGCTGGCCGCTCCTGGAATCGCTGCCGCATGTCTGGGACAAGGTGCGGGCGGGGGAAGGCGTGCTGGTCAGCGAACAGCTGGCACGGCGGCTTAACGTAAGACTTGGCAATAGTCTTGCCCTTCCTGCGGCAGTGGGGCCGTGGCAGGTGGTCGTCGCAGGGATTTATCCGGACTACGGCAATCCGAAAGGACAGATCGGGATCGACATCGATGCGCTGGCGGCGCACTGGCCGGATGTCCCTCGCACACGCTTTGGCTTACGCGTCAAGCCGGACAAGGTGACCGAGCTGGTCACGGCCATTCGCGAGAAATTCAGACTCGATTCCAGCCGCCTGCTGGATCAGGCCACGGTGAAAGCGGAATCGACCCGTATCTTCAATCGGACATTCTCCGTCACATCCGCCTTGAATGCTTTCACGCTTGGTGTCGCAGGAGTTGCGCTGCTGACGAGTCTGCTGACGCTCAGCAACAGCCGCCTGCCACAACTCGCGCCGCTCTGGGCGCTCGGGCTGACGCGGCGGCGGCTGGCGGGGATTGAACTCCTGAAAACCATGTCGGTCGCATTGATCACAGCGCTGCTGGCGCTGCCGCTCGGCATTCTTGTGGCGTGGTGTCTGGTTGCTGTGGTGAACGTGAAGGCATTCGGCTGGCGTCTGCCGCTCCATGTCTTCCCGATGCAGCTGTTGGAACTGCTTGTCGTTGCGATGCTTGCTGCATTGCTTGCGACATCTCTCCCGGTTTTGCGGCTGATGCGGCTGCAGCCTGCGGCTCTTGCAAAGATATTCGCCAATGAGCGCTGACATGCATATCAGCCGCCGTGCTTTTGTCGGTGGCGGTCTGATCGCGCCACTGGCGAGCAAGCTTGGGCATGCGCAGGGTTTTGCAGGGCTCGGCAGCGGCAGCGATGGCTTTGCCGAGGTTGTCGCGGGCCACAGGCTGGATTTTCCGCGCGATCACGGCCCGCATCCCGATTACCGCATTGAGTGGTGGTATCTGACCGCCAACCTGAAAGATGCGGCGGGGGAGGAATGGGGCGCGCAATGGACGCTGTTCCGGCAGGCCATGGCGCCCGGCGCACAGCAGGAGGGCTGGGCCAATCAGCAGATCTGGATGGGACATGCTGCCGTCACCAATGCGACGGCCCATCGATACGCCGAGAAGTTCGCCCGCGGCGGTGTCGGTCAGGCCGGCGCAGAGGCTGTGCCGTTTCGGGCATGGATCGATTCATGGGAGATGCGTGGGCTGGATGCTTTTTCGACGCAGAGTGTTGCACCGCTTGTGGTCTCCGCATCGGGCGATGATTTCAGTTATGCCCTGAACCTCACGGCAGATCGCTCGCTGGTCCTGCAGGGTGATGGCGGCTACAGCCAGAAGTCGGAGCGCGGGCAGGCGTCTTACTATTACAGCCAGCCGTATTTCACGGCGTCGGGCGCGATCACGCTGGGCGAAAAACAGATCGCCATCACCGGCCGCGCATGGATGGATCGCGAATGGAGCAGCCAGCCGCTGGCATCCGACCAGACCGGATGGGACTGGTTTTCCCTGCATCTGGAATCCGGCGAGAAGGTCATGCTGTTTCGGTTGCGGCAGAAGGACGGCCGGAACTATTTCGCGGGCAACTGGATTGACCGCGGCGGACGGTCCGAACCTTTGCCCGTGAACGCCATCGCGATGACGCCGACAGTGTTCACGGATATTGATGGGCGAAAGGTGCCGACATCCTGGAATATCACGGTCGCGGGTCGCGGATTGAAGATCGACAGCGTTCCGGTGAATGCGAGAGGCTGGATGGGGACACGCTTTGCGTATTGGGAGGGGCCGATCAGCTTCAAGGGCAGCCATAGTGGTATCGGCTATCTTGAGATGACAGGGTATTGAAATTCCACCCTTGCATCATTGCGAGGAGCGTCAGCGACGAAGCAATCCATTCTTCTCAAAGATGGATTGCTTCGCTTCGCTCGCAATGACGAAAAGAAATATCGAGGGCAACATGCAGAAAAAGCCATTCGGAAACACCGGACAACAGGTGTCAGTCATCGGGCAAGGCACCTGGTACATCGATCACGGTGACCGTGCATCCGCCGTTGCCGCGCTGCGCAAGGGTCTCGATCTTGGCATGAGCCACATCGACACCGCCGAAATGTATGACGACGCGGAGCTTGTTGTCGCGGATGCCATACTAGGGCGACGCGACGACGTATTTCTGGTTTCAAAGGTGTTGCCAAGCAATGCGTCGCGCAAAGGCACAATTGAGGCCTGCGAACGCTCGCTGAAGCGGCTCAGGACGGATCGTCTCGATTGCTACCTGCTGCACTGGCGCGGATCGTATCCGCTGGAGGATACGGTCGCCGCGTTCGAGCAACTGGTGAGCGATGGTAAAGTCCGCTCGTGGGGTGTGAGCAATTTTGACGCGAATGATCTTGCGGACATGCTGGATGTTGCGGGAGAGGGGCGCATCGCTTGCAATCAAGTGCTGTATCATCTGAACGAGCGCGCCATCGAGCATTCTGTCATTTCCTGGTGCGAGAAACATGGTGTCGCGGTGGTGGCGTATTCGCCATTCGGCCATGATGATTTTCCCGAACCACAATCGGCGGGGGGAAAGATCTTGAAGGAAATCGCAGCGCAACACGGTGCGTCGCCGCGTCAGGTGGCGCTGGCCTTTCTCACGCGCAGGCCATCGGTGTTCGCGATCCCGAAAGCATCATCGGCAACGCACGCAGCGGACAATGCCGGTGCGGGCGACGTGACATTGACGGACAGCGAGATAGCCGCGCTGGACAAGGCGTTTCCGCTCGGCCATGAGCCGCGCAGCCTGCCGATGATCTAGATCACCGCTGCGACGCCCTGCCAGAGCAGCAGGAGCGAAATGATGAACAGCAGCACATAGGCGATGTTGTAAAACAGGCCGGTCGGAGTTTTGCGAACCAGCCAGATGCCTGCAAAATTTGCCAGCACCGCGATCGGAAGCAACAGCAGCGAGGTCGTAAAGTTCTTTGCGGTGAATTGTGCGAGGGCAAAGTAGGGACCGATCTTCAGGAAGTTGACCACCGCGAAGAAGATCGTGGTAGTGCCCACCAGCGTCAGTTTGGGCAGCCGCTGTGGCAGAACATGGACCTGAAACGGCGGTCCTCCGCCCTGGGTCATGAAGGATGTGAACCCGGACACGCCACCCCAAAACACGCCGCTGATGGCCGTTGCCGGATGCGCTTCAACCCTGTTTCGGCGCAGCCACGTATTGGCGACGAAGGCAAGGCCGATCAGGCCGATGATGATGCGGACCAGAGCGTCCGACAGATGCGAGGCCAGCAGCCAGCCCAGCGCCATGCCGGCCACCGCGCCGGGCAGCATGACCTTCAGATTCCACGCGTCCCAGTCACGCCGGTAGACATAGATCGAAATCATGTCCTGAATGATCAGAAGCGGCAGGATCAGGGCTGCCGCTTCAAGCGGCGGGAGATAAAGTGCCAGTAGCGGGGTGGATGCGATGCCGAGCCCCGAAAAGCCGCCCTTCGCCAATCCGAGAAGGATTACCGCCGGGATCGCAACAGCATAGAACAGCGGTTGGGTGATGATGGCGTGCACGTCATGATTCCGTCAGATGTTCTTCACTTAGGCCCC
Organism: Afipia sp.; assembly: GCA_024508675.1. Classification (GTDB taxonomy): domain Bacteria; phylum Pseudomonadota; class Alphaproteobacteria; order Rhizobiales; family Xanthobacteraceae; genus Afipia. Next base: position 481,433 of record JANINQ010000021.1, on the reverse strand, counting down.
AGAAGGCGCATCCAGATCAACTGGTAACGTCACTCAGAAATGCAGGCCGCCCTTGTGGGTTTGCGATGACAGCCCTAGATTTCAGTCATGCCTCGCTATTTCTTCAATACTCGTATCGGCGCGACGCTTATTCCGGACCCGGAGGGTGAGGAATTACGTGATCCCGATCATGCCTGGCGCGTGGCGCGCGCGACGATCCGGCAAATTCTTCAGGATGAGGGCAAGGACCCGACGCTTCTGACCGCTGTGCTGGAAGTGACGGATGCGGCCGGCGAGATCGTGCTGGAATTTCCGTTCACGGAAGCGCTGGAGATACCGGACGAGCCGCCGCCATCGCGGCATTGAGGGCGGGCGTCGCCGGGCTGCGATTCTCGTTTTCGGCGAGCTGTACGGCAATGTCGGCAATCATCTCATTGGCCAGCGTGTCTGGTGAGGCGAGCCAGCTCGCTGCGAATGTCAGTGCAGGCACATGCAGATCGGTCGATAAAAGCTGAAGCTGGCCTTCCGCCAGTTCACGCTCCACGATGGCGGTCGGAATGACGGCGATGCCGATGCCATCCGTTGCCATGCGGATGACGGTGGCGAGTGACGCGCTCGCATGCAGACGGGGTGAGGGCAGATCAGGCCGGTTGAAAAGCGAGCGTACGATCTCGTAAGGCTGCGTCTTGCGCGGAAAGGTGATGATGGCGAATTTCGCCAGATCCTGCACCGTCAGCGGACCCTCTCCCAGCTTCAGCGACGGACTGGCAACGAACGAGTTCGGATAATCGCAGAGTACGCGGTTGCGTACGTTGGAGGCGGGCCACGGCCCGAGACAGAAGGCGAGATCGATTTCCTGTGCCATCAGCCGCGCGCGGAGGTTCGGCGTAATGTCGATTTCGATTTCCAGCGACAGATTTGGCAATGTGTTTGCGACACGCTCGATCAGTTTCGGCAGCCACGTATGTACGATGGTTTCTGACACGCCGAGACGCACCACGCCGCGCATCGCTGAACGGTCCATCACCGCCGCCATCATTTCCCGGCGCAGGCCGATCAGCTTTTCCGCATAGAGCATCATCTGCCGCCCGCTTGGCGTCGGCGTCACCGAGCGGCTGTCGCGCTGCAGGAGTTTCACGCCAACTTCGGCTTCAAGCTGGGATATGCGCTGCGAGATTGCGGGCTGCGTGGTGTTGAGCTTGCGCGCCGCGCCGCCAAAGCTACCGAGCGTGACCACCCAGAGAAACGTCTCGATCGATTTGAAATCCACCATGCCGTAGCCCTGCACCTATTAATCCAGCTTATCGTTTCTCATAAGAAAACGCGACTAGACTTTATCGCGGGGCGATGATCCACTCTTTTTAACGAGAAATGGAGTGGTCTTATGCTCTCGGCGGCCGAACAGGTGTCACGTTCCGTTCAAAGCCATGGCGCTGATCTCCCCGGCCGGGATGCTCGGCTGGCCTATCGTTCCGGCAGGGTGGATGTCACGGCGGGGGTCGCGCCCGGATACGTTCAGGGCAACCTCGTCATCCTGCCGGAAAGCCTGGCGGCCTCGTTTCATCGTTTCTGCCAGCTCAATCCCAAGCCGTGCCCGATCATCGGCATGTCCGAGGTCGGTGACCCGCGCATTCCCGCACTCGGCATCGATCTCGATATCCGTACTGATATTCCGCGCTACAGGGTTTGGCGTGATGGCGAACTGACCGGAGAGCCGACCGACATCATGGCGCACTGGCGGAACGATCTGGTCGCCTTCGTAATCGGTTGTTCGTTCTCGTTTGAAGAAGCGCTGATCGCGGACGGTTTGAGAATTCGGCACATCGACGAGAAGCGCAATGTTCCGATGTATCGCACGAACATTGCGTGTGCGCCGGCGGGACCATTTGAGGGGCGGATGGTGGTCTCGATGCGTCCGTTCAAGCCTGCGGATGCGATCCGCGCGATCCAGATCACGACGCGTTTTCCCTCGGTGCACGGTGCGCCGGTCCATATCGGCAAGCCTGAGATGATCGGAATCGAGGATATCGCGAAGCCGGACTATGGCGACGCCGTGAGCATTCGGCCCGATGAGATGCCGGTATTTTGGGCGTGCGGAGTGACGCCCCAATCGGTCATTCTGCAATCGCGGCCTGCCTTCGCGATCACGCATGCGCCGGGCTTCATGCTGGTGACGGATGTTCGCAATTCGGAATTTTCAATTCAGTAGGTTTCACCAGATCAGCCGCAACGCCTCATAAGGCTGTGTTCAACCAGGGAGTATCGTCGATGAATCGCCGCGAAGTATTGTTGTCCGGTGTTGCTATGTCGCTTGCCGGAGCTCTCGGAACGCGCGCTTTCGCGCAGGCAGGCAAGGAAATCCTGATCGGCTGCATTTGGCCGCTGACGGGACCGACCGCGCAGATCGGCGCGGACGCGCGCCATGCGCTGGAAACTGCGGCGGACATCGTCAACAACGCACATGATCTCGATCTGCCGACGGCAAAGAATGCCGGGCTTGCGGGTCTTGGCGGTGCCAAGATCAAGCTGGTGTTTGCCGATCATCAGGGTGATCCGCAGAAGGGCCGGGCGGAAGCAGAGCGCCTGATCACGCAGGACAAGGTGGTCGCCATCTGCGGCGCATTCCATTCGTCCGTCTCGGCAACGGTCAGTGCATCCTGCGAGCGTTACGGCATTCCCTATGTTGCAGCCGACTCCTCATCGCCGAGCCTGCATCGCCGTGGCCTGAAGTTTTTCTTCCGCCCCGCCGCTCATGACGAGATGTTCTCACTGGCGATGTTCGAGTTCATGGATGCACTGAAGAAGAAGGGCAAGAAGATCGACAGTGTCGGGCTGTTCTTCGAAGACACCATTTTCGGTACCGACTCGTCCAACGTCCAGCGCAAGCTGGCCGCCGATCGCGGCTACAAGGTCGTCGCCGACATCAAGTATCGTGCTTCTTCGCCGTCGCTGACCGCGGAAGTGCAGCAGATCAAGAGCGCCAATCCGGACGTGCTGCTTCCGTCGAGCTACACCACCGACACCATTCTCCTGATGAAGACCATGGATGAACTCGGCTACAAGCCGAACAACATCCTGGCGCAGGCGGCGGGCTTCTCCGACAAGGCGACGTTCGATGCGGTGGGTGACAAGCTCAACGGCATGATTTCGCGCGCCAGCTTCTCGCTTGATCTCGCCTCCAAGCGTCCGTCGGTCGGTAAGGTCAACGATATGTTCAAGGCTCGCGCCAACCGCGACCTGAACGATAACACGTCGCGCCAGTTGACCGCTGTGCTTGTCCTTGCCGACGCGATCGACCGGGCCAAGTCCACCGACGGTGAAAAAATCCGCGCCGCGCTTGCGGCTACAGATACGCCCGGCGAAAAGTCCATCATGCCGTGGAAGCGGATCAAGTTCACCGCTGAAGGACAGAACGACGATGCCGATCCGGTGCTGCTGCAGTATCTCGGCGGCAAGTTCGTTACCGTTTATCCGGCGCAGGCGGCCATCGCCGAGCCGAAATGGCCGATGAATGGCTGATTGTTCAAGGGCGCTGTCATCACTGGCAGCGCCCTTTTTCTGAAGCAACTTATGCAGTGTTGGCCGCCATGTCTTTTGACGGAATGATTTCACCGTGACCACGCAAGCCTTCCTCCAGGTGATCGCAAGTGGCCTCCTGATGGGGCTGATCTACGCGCTGATCGCGGTCGGCCTGTCATTGATCTTCGGTCTGATGGACGTGGTGAACTTTGCCCATGGCGAGTTTCTCATGCTCGCGATGTACGCGACCTTCGGGCTGGTGTTCATGACCGCGCTCGATCCGGTGGTTCTTGCACCGCTGGTGGTGGCGCTGATGTTCGTCGTGGGCGTGTCGGTTTATGCGGGGATTATTCGTTATGCGATGCGCGCCAAGGCCAATCCCGGCATGGTGCAGATCTTCGCGACCTTTGGCCTCGCGCTGCTGATCCAGGGCCTCGCGCAATATTTCTTCACGCCGGATTACCGCAACATCGCCAACACATGGCTCGGCGGCAAGACGCTGAATCTCGGCGGCGTCTTTCTGCCATGGCCGCAGATTTTCGGCGGGGCCGTTTCGCTGGCTGTGTTTGCCGGGCTTTACTGGCTGATCACGCGCACGGATTTCGGCAAGGCGCTGGAGGCGACGCGCGAGGATCAGGGCGCGGTCGCGCTGGTCGGCATCGACCGCAATCGTGTGTTCGCATTGGGGTGGGGGCTTGGCGCGGCGCTGGTCGGCATCGCTGGCGCGGTACTTGCGATTTTCTATTATATCCATCCACAGGTCGGCGGCACTTTTGCGCTGATTGCTTATGTGACGGTGGCGCTCGGTGGGTTCGGAAGCATCTTCGGCGCGCTGGTGGCGGGCGTCATTGTTGGCCTTGTCGAGGCGCTCACCACGCTGATCCTTCCGGCGTCGCTGAAATCCGTCGGCGTCTATTCGCTCTATCTGTTGGTGTTGTTCGTCAGGCCGAGCGGCCTGTTCGGGAGGCTGTGATGACACAGGGCATTACCGCCTCGTCGATGTCCGCATTCGTCGCCAGCCGGCGGCGGCAACTCATCACCGCAGCCATCGTCTTTGCGCTGATCGCGCTGGTGCCGCGATTTGTCTCAGACGTTTACATGATGAACGTGCTGATCCTGACCCTGCTGTTCGCGGCGCTGTCGCAAAGCTGGAATCTGCTTGGCGGCTATTGCGGGCAAGTCTCGCTGGGGCACGCGCTTTATTTCGGGATCGGCGCGTATGCGACCAGTCTTCTGTATGTGAAGTTTGGCATCACGCCATGGGGCGGCCTTCTGGCCGGCGGGATTATCGCTGCGCTAATCGCGCTGGCGCTGGGCTATCCGTGCTTCCGGCTCAAGGGGCATTATTTCTCGATTGCGACCATCGTGATCGCAGAAATCGGCCTGCTGTTGTTCCACAATTGGGATTATGCGGGCGCGGCACTCGGCATTCAGTGGCCGTTTACGCCGGATTCGTGGTGGACCCTGCAATTCGCGCGCGACAAGGCGCCATACTTCTATTTCGCGCTGGGCCTGTTCGCGGTCACGTGGCTGGTGACGTTCTCCATTGTCGAATCCAAATGGGGCTATTGGTGGCGCGCGGTGAAAGACAGCGCGGAGGCGGCGGAAAGCCTCGGCGTTACGATCTTTCATTCCAAGATGGCGGCGGCGGCGATCTCGGCGTTCTTCACGGCGGTGGGCGGCGGATTCTACGCGGCCTTCGTGTCCTACATTGATCCTGACAGCGTGATGCATTTCCGCTTTTCTCTGCTGATGGCGCTGCCTGCCGTGCTTGGCGGCGTCGGTTCGCTGTGGGGACCGGCGATTGGGGCGCTGATCCTGATTCCGTTGGCGGAACTGACGCGCTCGTATCTTGGCGGCTCTGGCTCCGGTCTTGATCTGGTCATCTACGGCGGATTGATCATGATCGTATCGCTGACGCGCCCTGAAGGTATCCTCAGCATTATCAAACCGGCGAAGCGCGAGGCGACGGCATGACCGGCAAGCCGCTCATCACTTGCCGCAGCGTGACACGCCGTTTCGATGGTCTCGTCGCCAATGATTCCATTGACCTCGATGTCTATCGCGGCGAGATCCTCGGTCTGATCGGTCCCAACGGGGCGGGGAAATCGACCCTGTTCAATCTGATCGCAGGCGCGTTTCCGGTATCCTTCGGCGTGATAGAATTCGATGGCCGTGATATTACCCCGTTGCCCGCCGCGGACCGCTGCAATCTCGGCATCGCGCGGACCTATCAGGTGCCGCGTTCGTTCGATTCCATGTCGGTGGTGGAGAACGTCACGGTCGGTGCGTTCGTGCGCTACCCGGGCGTGCTGCAGGCGCGGGCGAAGGCACTGGATGTTCTCGACTATGTCGGACTTGCCGCGCATGCGGATTCATCCGCTGCGGACCTGACGCCGCCGCAGAAGCGCCGCCTTGAGGTGGCGCGCGCGCTGGCCACCGAGCCGAAGCTGTTGCTGCTGGATGAAGTGCTGACCGGATTGACACCCAGCGAAGCCGCTGCGGGCGTCGAGCTGATCCGAAAGGTGCGCGAGACCGGCGTGACCATCGTGATGGTCGAGCATGTGATGGAAGTTGTCATGCCGCTGGTGGATCGTGCCGTGGTGCTGCATCTCGGCAAGGTGCTGGCGGAAGGCCTGCCGAAGGAAGTCGTGCGCGACGAAAAGGTGATCGCAGCCTATCTGGGGGATCGTCATCGTGTTGCTTGATGTTGCGAACCTCACCACCGCCTATCGCGGCCTGATTGCGATCTCCGATGTGTCGATCAATGTCGATTCCGGAGAGATTGTCACCGTTGCAGGCGCGAATGGCGCGGGCAAATCGACGTTGCTGAAATCCATCGCCGGAATGGAGCGGCCGAAATCGGGATCGGTCAATTTCGTCGGCGAGCGGATCGATACCATTCCGGCACATCTTGTCACCGCGCGGGGACTGGCTTTCGTGCCGGAGAACAAGCGGCTGTTTCCGCGTCTCAGCGTCGCCGACAATCTGCGGCTTGGCAGCTATCTGCATCGCGGCAGTCCAGATCGCGACAGCCCGCTCGAATTCGTGTTCAAGCTGTTTCCGCGGTTGGAAGAGCGTCTTTCGCAGCGTGCAGCCACGCTATCCGGCGGCGAGCAGCAGATGCTGGCGATTGCCCGCGCGCTGATGACGCGCCCGCGCCTTCTGATGCTGGATGAGCCGTCGCAGGGCATCATGCCCAAGCTGGTCGATGAAATCTTCCAGGCGGTGCAGCAGATTCGTGCGAACGGCGTGACGATCCTGCTGGTCGAGCAGCGCCTGTCGGAAAGCCTTGAGATTTCCGACAGGGCTTACGTGCTGCAGACCGGCAAGGTGGTGATGAGCGGTCCCGCAGCCGACATCAAGGCCAATCCGGACGTGCGGCGCATTTATCTAGGCATGTGACGCGATCAGTGCCTTCAGCACATCGTCGGGCCGTTCCGCCGTCAGCATGTGGCCCGCGCCCGGCAGTACGACGGGTTTCGAACCCGCAATCGCGGCGGCAAGCTGCTTGCCGCCTTTCAGCGGGGTCATCATGTCCCGTTCGCCGAGAATAAGCGTGGTCGGCGCGGTGACCTTCGCTGCGGCATCCATCGCGGTCTTGTAATCGTTGCAGGCGGCGAGATCGTTGTGCAGCACGCCGGGCGCATCGCGCTCGAGCACGCGCTGGCCGCCGCCGAGCATCCATAGGCCGGGCGCCTGCGAGCCGCCGAGGCCCGCTGCGAATCCAAAGCCCCAGATCGACACCATGTCGATGGCGTCGTGATTGTTGTCCTTCGCTGCATTGAGCAGGTCAGGGGACACCGGCATCGCGCCGCCGACGCCGATCAGCGACAGCGCGGAGACCTTGTCCGGATAACGTGCCGCGGCATCGAGCGCGATCAGCGAACCCATCGAATGGCCGACAAGGCCGGCCTTCTTTGCGCCGGCAGCTTCGATCAGCTTGATGACCCAGTCAGCCATGCCGGAGATGGTCGGGATCAGCGCGCCCTTGGACTTGCCATGTCCCGGAAGATCCGGAGCCAGCACGGTGTAGCCATGATGGGAGAACCATCGGCTGAACAGCGCCCACATTGAATGATCGAAACCGGCGCCGTGAAGGAAAATCACCAGTGGAAGTTCCGGATTGAAGGGCTTGCCGCCCGTTGTCGCGAAAATCTCCGCGCCGTCCACAGTCAAAATCATGTCTCAAGCCTTCTGTGAAAAGCGCAGCGCCTGGCCGAGGTCGCCGATGATGTCCTCGGCGGCTTCGATGCCGACGGAAAGACGGATCAGTTCTTCGCCGATGCCCGCAACCTTCAACTGCTCCGCATTCATCTGCTGATGCGTCGTACTGGCCGGATGGATAACCAGCGTCTTGGCATCGCCGACATTCGCAAGGTGGCTGGCGAGTTTCAGCGCCTCGATGAACTTGCGGCCTGCATCACGGCCGCCCTTGATGCCGAACGTGATGATCGACCCTGCGCCACGCGGCAGCAGCTTTTTGGCGAGATCATGATCGGGGTGGTTGTCGAGCGAAGGGTGTGTCACCCACTCGACGGCCTTGTTCGATTTCAAAAATTCCAGAACAGCGACGGCGTTCTCGACATGGCGTTGCATGCGGACATGCAGTGTTTCGACGCCCTGCAAAATCTGGAATGCATTTGTCGGCGACAGACAGGCGCCAAAATCGCGCAAGCCTTCCGCGCGAGCGCGCATGATGAATGCCTGTGGTCCGAATTCCTCGCTGAAGACGATGCCGTGATAGCCGGCATAGGGCGTCGTCAGCGTCGGGAATTTACCTGACTTCTCCCAGTCGAAATGCCCGCCGTCCACAATGACGCCACCAATGGCGATGCCATGACCGCCGATCCACTTGGTGATCGAATTCATCACGATGTCCGCGCCAAGCTCGATCGGCCGGGAGAGGTAGGGGGTCGCGAATGTATTGTCGATAAGCAGCGGAATGCCTGCATCGTGCGCGATCTTCGACACCGCCGGAATGTCCAGCACTTCGAGGCCGGGATTGCCGATGGTTTCGCCGATCACGAGCTTGGTGTTCGGTTTGATGGCAGCCTTGATGCCGTCGAGGTCGCGCGGCTTCACAAAGGTCGTGGTGATGCCAAAGCGCGGTAACGTATGGGTCAGAAGATTGATGGTGCCGCCATAGAGCGAGGCCGAGGCGACGATGTGATCGCCGGCATTGAGAAGCGTGGCGATGGCCAGATGCAGCGCCGCCATACCGCTTGCGGTGCAGACCGCGCCGACACCGTTTTCCAGCGCGGCGAGGCGTTCTTCGAGCACCGCAATGGTCGGGTTGGAAATGCGTGTGTAGATATGGCCCGCGCGCTCAAGATTGAACAGCGCCGCGGCGTGATCGGCATCCTGAAAGACATACGATGTCGTCTGATAAATCGGCACGGCGCGGGAGCCGGTGACGGGATCGGGATGCTGGCCCGCATGCAGGCTGAGCGTATCGAATGCGGGAGGTTTGGGCGCGGCCATTTAGTCCTCGTCGGTGATGAGCGCGTTATGTTTCATGAGGGCCTGCCGATTGCAAGCTTACTTGCCCTTGCGCGGGTCGATCGGCGTGATGGCGCCGAGCCCGAGGATGGTTTCGAGCAGTTTCCCGCCCGCCAGCGCGCGCGCTTCCCCGCGCGGCGGTGCGACGATCTGCAATCCCACCGGCAGGTTCTCGCGGGTGAACCCGCAGGGAATCGACAGGCCCGGGCAGCAGGCAATGGTGATGGCCGAAACGATGGCGAGCCAGCCGACATAGCTGTCGAACTTTACCCCGTTGCATTCAGCGAGATAGCGCTGTTCGACCGGGAACGGCGCAACAATGGTGGTCGGACACAGCAGGAGGTCGTATGTCTCGAAGAAGGCGATGGCCCGGTTCATCAGGGTCACGCGCTGCGCTTCCGCCCGCTCGATGTCGGCAAGCGTCAGCTTGAGGCCTTCCTCAATGTTCCAGATCACTTCCGGCTTCAACTGGTCGCGGTGCGACTTGAGCAGCTTGCCCTTGGTCAGCACATAGTCATAGGCACGCAGCACGTGCGCGCATTCCACGGCCTCTTTGAAATCGGGATGGGCTTCCTCGACAATCACCCCGGCTTCGGCAAAGCGCTGCGCCGCCTTGCGTGTGATCTCGGCGACTTCCGGATCGACCGGGGAAATTCCGAGATCGGCGGAATAGGCGATGCGTTTCGGTTTTGCGCCGGAGCGCGCGGCGGAAAGGAATGATGTCGGCAGGCGAGGCAGGGACAGCGCATCGCCAATATGTTCGCCGGACATGGCGTCCAGCATCAGCGCCAGATCCTCGACATTGCGCGCCATCGGACCGTCCGCACTCAGCGTGCGGTCGACCTTTGCGGCCTGCGAATGCGCCACGCGTCCGATGCTGGGGCGCATGCCGACCACACCGCAGAAGCTGGCGGGATTGCGCAGCGAGCCGCCGACGTCGGTGCCATGGGCAAGCCAGGCCGTGCCGCTGGCGAGGGCCGCTGCTGCGCCGCCTGATGAGCCGGACGCGGAGCGGGACAGATTCCACGGGTTTCGCGTCGCGCCGAAGACCTCGTTGAAGGTCTGGGCACCTGCACCGAATTCCGGGGTGTTCGATTTCGCGTAAACGATGGCGCCGTTGGTCTCGAGGTTTTGGACCACAATGTTGGATTTGGTGGCGACAACATCCTTGAAGATAGGCGAGCCCTGTGTGGTCCGCACGCCGGCGACATCGGTGAGGTCCTTGATAGGCACCGGCATGCCGGCCAGCAGGCCGCGTTCGGCGACCGGCTTTTTCATCAATGTGTCGGCGTGGTCGCGGGCGCGGTCGAAGCAGAGAATGGGGAGGGCGTTGACCTCGCCGTCTACCTTGCGAATTCTGGCTTCCAGCGCGTCGAGCAGGTCGTGGGGTGTAATCTCGTTCTTGCGCAGCCGTTCGACGATATTGCAGGCCGTTGCCTGCACGAGTTCTTTACTGGATTCCACGAAATTGCCTCCCGTTTGTTGGCTGCTTTGACGCCAATATAACGGGAGGCATTTGAATGGCGAGACGAAATTAAACCGATTTCGCCTCGCCGGATCATGTCACGTCAGCGTGGAGCGCAGGTCAGCGCTTGACGCTGGAGGCTTCGCCGTCCTGGACCTCGCCGAACAGCTCCCAGCGCTCGCCCTTGAAGCGCATCAGTTGCAATTGCTCGATGGGAGCGAAGTCGTTCGGCCCGGTCTTGATCAGCACGCCCGGCAGGAGACCGCCCTGCTGGATGCCAGCGATGCTGGCCGCCTGCTTCATGACGTTTTCACGGGTGAGATTGTCGCCGCACTGCTTCAGCACCGCGGCCATGGTCTGCGCCATGTTGTAGCCGGTGAGGGCAGAGCTATCAGCGACATTGGCTTCCGGAACGTACTTGGCGAGAAACGCCTTGTATTCCTTCATGCCGGGATCGTCGTTCCACTGCGGATCGGACGTGTCCTTGGCGTAGGCTGCGGAAATCACGCCCTGCGCGTTTTCAAAACCGGCGGGCTTCATCACGGTTGCGGTGGAGGCGCTGACATTGGTGATGATGAGCGTCGGCTTCCAGGCGAGTTCGCCGACCTTCTTGATGGTCTGCGCGCCGAACTTCGGCGTGGTGAAGATCAGCAGGACGTCCGGATTGAGCGCCTTGAGCTTCACGATATGCGAATCGATCGTCGGTTCGGACAGCTCATAGCTTTCCTCGGCGATGATCATGGACTTCTTGTCGCCAAGGCCGTCCTGCACGCCCTTGAGGTAATCCTTGCCGAAGTCGTCGTTCTGATAAAGCACGGCGACCTTTGCGTTCGGCTTCTCCTTCAGAAGATACTTCGCATAGATGCGCGCTTCGCTCTGGTAGCTTGGCAGCCAGCCCATGGTCCAGGGAAACGACTTCGGATCGTTCCACTTGGTCGCGCCGGTGGCGAGGAACAGGTGCGGCGTCTTCTTCGAGTTCATATACTTGTGGATCGCCGAGTTCGATGGCGTGCCGAGTGCGCCAAACACCAGCAGCACTTCGTCGCTTTCGACCAGCTTGCGCGTCTGCTCGACAGCCTTTGGCGGGCTGTAGGCATCGTCATAGGAGATGAAATTGACCTTGCGGCCGTTGATGCCGCCGTCGTCATTGACCTTCTTGAAGTAGCCTTCCATCGCCTTGCCGACGACGCCATAGGCGGAGGCGGGGCCGCTGTAGGGAATGATGTTGCCGATCTTGATTTCTGTATCGGTTGCCCCGGTATCGTATTTTTTCTGGGCCATCGCGGTGCCGGTCGCCGCAACCAGGAACCCTGCGGCCACGGCAACGTGCAGCGGTTTCGAAAAATGCATTCAGTTTCTCCCTTTTGTGGTGCTTTTGCAGCGAGCGCTTATGAACGCTTCGCCTTGTCCTTTTCGTTCTGCGCCATGATGGCGTCACGTGCAGTTTTCCAGTCAGCGTCACTCCAGTCGCGCAGCTGGTAGAAATTACCACCCATGGCCAGAGCCTGTGCGCCGTCCATGGCGATGGTCTCGCCATTAATCCAGTCGCAGCCGCCGGAAATCAAGAAGGTTGCAAGATTCTGCAATTCTTCCATCCGTCCGACACGGCCCATCGGATTCATTGCGATGGTTCGCGCGCCAGCCTCGTCGCCTGGCTTGATGCGCTTGCTCATGCCTTCCGTCGGAATTTCTCCCGGTGCGATGGTATTGAGCCGGATTCCGTAGCGGCCCCATTCGGTCGCCAGCGACATGGTCATCGCGTGGATCGCGGATTTGCTCATGGCAGAGGGAACGACATAGGGGCTGCCGTTGCGCACCCAGGTGACGGTGATCGAAACGACATTGCCGCGATGACCGCCGGCGATCCAGCGCTTGCCGACTGCGTGAGTGACGTAGAACGTGCCGTGCATCACGATATTGGCGACGGCGTCGAAGCCGCGCGGGGTCAGGTCCTGCGTGCGCGAGATGAAGTTGCCGGCGGCGTTGTTGATCAGGTCGGTGAGGGGGCCGTCCTTGAACGCGTCCTCGATCATGGCATCGACGGCGGCGGCGTCGCGGATATCGACGCCATGGGCTGTCACCTTGCCGCCATGCGCCTTCATCAGTTCGGCGGCGGTGTCCTCGCAGACGCCCTTGCGGCGGCCGCAAATATGGATTTCCGCCCCGAGACTTAGGAACTTTGCCGCCATAGCCTTGCCAAGGCCGGTGCCGCCGCCGGTCACCAGGATTTTGCGGCCCGCGAGAAGACGGTCTGTGAACATGGTGCAACCCTCCCTGATCGGTTTTTCTTCATTAGTTAGTTGATTAATTAAAACAGCATGCTCTAAACCTGTAAAGAGAAGAGATCAGAACAATAAGGGAGAACGCCATGTCCGCCGCCAACGACCGCATTACGGTTTCGATGTCTGACGGGGTCGCCGACGTGCGGCTGGTCCGCGCCGACAAGATGAATGCGCTGGACGCCGCCATGTTCAACGCGCTGGTGGATACGGCAGCCCAGCTCAGGAACGAGAAAGGCCTGCGTGCGGTGGTGCTGTCCGGCGAGGGGCGCGCCTTCTGCGCCGGCCTCGATATGGGGCGTTTTGCCGCAATGGGCGATGGCAGCAGCGATCTGCGCGATCTCGCCAAGCGCACGCACGGCCTGACCAATCATTCGCAGCAGGCGGTGTGGGGGTGGCGGCAATTGCCGGTGCCGGTGATCGCAGCCGTGCATGGCGTTGCCTTCGGCGGCGGCTTCCAGCTCGCGCTCGGCGCCGACATGCGTTACCTCGCGCCGGATGCGCGCATGTCGATCATGGAGATCAAATGGGGGCTGGTGCCTGATATGGCGGGAACCCCCATTCTCGCCACCCTGGTGCGTGACGACATCCTGCGCGATCTGACCTTCACCGGGCGTATCTTCTCCGCGCAGGAGGCCATGAGCTATGGCCTCGCGACGCGTGTTTGCGATGATCCCCGCGCGGCGGCGCTGGAAGCGGCGCGCGAAATCGCGGGCAAGAGCCCGGATGCCATTCGCGCGATCAAGCGGATGCTGAACAATCTTTCCATGAGCAATCCTGGCCCGTCGCTGCTGGCGGAATCGGTCGAGCAGATGAGGCTGATGGGATCGCCCAACCAGACGGAAGCCGTGCGCGCCAACATCGAGAAGCGCGCGCCGAAATTCGCGGACGGTTCGAACTGAGCGGAGGTGGATATGGCAACATCCATCTCACCGCTCGCAAAAGGTATCGTCAGCGGTCATCGCCGCAAAACACAGGATGAGGTGAATGACCGGTCGCGCCTGATCGCGGGCGGGCTCGCGGCACTCGGTGTGAAGCAGGGCGACAGCGTCGGCATCCTGATGCGCAATGACATTGCGTTTCTCGAAGCTGCATATGCGGTGATGACTCTCGGAGCCTATGCCGTTCCGATCAACTGGCATTTCAAATCCGACGAGATCGCCTATGTCGTGGGCGATTCCGGTGCACGCGTGCTGATCGGTCATGCCGACCTGCTGCATGGGTTCGCCGGCGTCGTTCCCGCTGGCGTGACCCTGCTCAGCCTGACTCCGCCGCCCGAGATTGTCACAACTTACCGGATCGATTCCGCGTTGTGTTCTGCGGCGCCCGGCACGATCGATTTCGATGGCTGGCTCGCAAGGCAGACGCCGTATGACGGGCCTGCGCTGCCGCAGCCGCAGAATATGATCTACACCTCCGGCACCACCGGGCATCCCAAGGGCGTCAAGCGATATGCGCCCACACCGGAGCAGACCGCATCCATGGAAGCGATGCGCGCGCTGATCTACGGATTGAAGCCGGGCGTGCGCGCGCTGCTGCCGGGGCCGTTGTATCACTCCGCGCCGAATGCCTTCGGCCTGCGTGCGGGACGGCTCGGTGACCTCCTGGTGATCATGCCGCGCTTCGACGCGGAAGAGTTTTTGCGGATCATCGACGAACAGAAGATCGATAACGTCTTCATGGTGCCGACAATGTTCACCCGGCTTCTCAAGCTGCCGGAAAGCGTCCGCAAATCCTACGACGTCTCATCCCTGCGCCACATCATCCATGCGGCAGCGCCATGCCCCGCCGATGTGAAGCGCGCGATGATCGAATGGTTCGGGCCGGTGATCTTCGAGTTCTACGGAAGTACGGAATCCGGCGCGGTGACCTTCGCCAATTCCGAGGATGCGCTGAAGAAGCCCGGCACGGTCGGCAAGATCTCGCCCGGTGCCGAACTGCGGTTCATCGGCGACGATGGCCGAATCCTGCCCCAGGGCGAAATTGGCGAGATTTATTCACGCATCGCCGCCAATCCGGATTTCACCTATCACAACAAGCCGGAGAAACGCACGGAGATCGACCGCGACGGATTCATCACCAGCGGCGATGTCGGCTACATCGATGCTGACGGTTATGTGTTCATCTGCGACCGCAAGCGCGACATGGTGATCTCGGGCGGCGTGAACATTTATCCTGCCGAAATTGAAGCCGTGCTGCATGGGCTCTCCGGCGTTCACGATTGCGCTGTGTTCGGCATTCCCGATGAGGAGTTCGGCGAAGCGCTGATGGCGGTGGTCGAACCCCAGTCAGATGCAAAACTCGATGTTGCCGCCATCCGCGAGCAGCTCAAGCTGGCGCTGGCAGGCTACAAGGTGCCCAAGCATATCGAGGTTCAGCAGAGCCTTCCGCGCGAGGATTCCGGTAAAATCTTCAAGCGGCGGCTGCGCGATCCGTATTGGCAGCGCGCAGGACGAAATATCTAGCGCGTCCTTTCGCCGGACGGATGCCGGTTCTTGCCTGAAACGGATGGCCGCGCGGTTCGTTCCTGGCTGGTTAAATAAAATGCACCGGCCACCGGCATTCCGGTGCTTGCGCCGCTGCAAGAAAATTGCGACTGGAAGAGCACCAGTTATTTCTCGCCAAGCGGGTGCGCCATGTCGTCGGAAGCGTTCTCATCCAGAACTCGCGACACCCAGCCTCGCGACGGCGATGCGCCACTATCCGACGACGACGCGCTGCTGCGCGCCGATATCCGGCGATTAGGACGCATTCTTGGCGACACGGTCCGCGATCAGGAAGGGGCCGATGTATTCGATCTGGTCGAACGCATCCGGCAGACCTCGATTCGTTTTCACCGCGATGACGACAAACCGGCGCGCCGGGAGCTGGAAGCCATTCTGGACGGAATGTCGATCGCCGATACCGTCCGCATCGTCCGCGCGTTCAGCTATTTCTCGCACCTCGCCAACATCGCCGAGGATCAGAACAACATCCGCCAGCGCCGCACGCAGGAGATGGCATCCCGGCCGGGAATTCTGTCGCGTGCCCTGTCCAGGGCAAAGGAGGCGGGCATCGGCCCTGACGCGCTGCGGGCGTTCTTCGCCAAGGCTCAGGTCAGTCCGGTTCTGACCGCGCATCCCACCGAAGTCCGTCGCAAGAGCACCATCGATCGCGAAATGGAAATCGCCTCCGTGCTCGATGTGCGCGAGCGGACCCAGATGACCGCGAACGAACTCGCCGCGAGCGACGAGCAGTTGCGCCGCGCCGTTGTGACGCTGTGGCAGACCAACCTGTTGCGCCGGACCAAGCTGACGGTGCTGGACGAGGTGTCCAATGGTCTGTCCTTCTACGACTACACGTTCCTGCGCGAGGTGCCCCGGCTGCACTGCGCGCTGGAAGATCAACTGGCCGAGGAGGGCGGCACGTCTGTCGAAGCGCATGATGTGCCTGAACTTGCCGCGTTCCTAAAAATGGGAAGCTGGATCGGCGGCGACCGCGACGGCAATCCGTTCGTGACGGCTGAGGTGATGCGCGGCGCGCTGAACCTGCACGCAACGCGCGCACTTCGCTTCTATCTTGTCGAATTGCATGAACTGGGCGGCGAATTGTCGCTCGCGGCGCATCTTGCCGATGTGTCCCCCGAATTGCGTGCGCTGGCGGAGCAATCGCCGGACCCGTCACCACACCGGAGCGGCGAGCCTTATCGTCTTGCGGTCTCGGGAATCTATGCGCGGCTCGCCGCGACCGCGCTCAAGCTCAGTATCGAAACCAGCCGTCCGCCGGTCGGCGCTGCCGAACCTTATGCCGGTCCGGCAGATCTCGCGCGTGATCTCGATGTGCTGCATGCGTCTCTCGTCGCGAACAATTCGCTGGTGATCGCCCGCGGACGTCTCCGTCATCTTCGCCGGGCCGTGGATTGTTTTGGATTTCATCTCGCCACGCTCGACATGCGGCAGAACTCAGCCGTTCATGAGCGGATTATCGCGGAATTGTTCGACGCGGCGGCACCGGGCACGAACTACAAGGACCTGCCTGAAGACGCCCGTATCGCCCTGCTGTCGCGCGAGTTGGACACCGCGCGCCCGCTGGCATCGCCGTTTGTCGCTTACGGTGAGGAGACCATCAAGGAACTGGCGGTGCTGCGCGCAGCCGCCGAAGCGCACGCCGTGTTTGGCGAGGCGGTCATTCCCCAATGTATCATCTCGATGACGGAGGGGGCGTCCGACCTGCTCGAGGTCGCGGTGCTGCTGAAGGAAGTAGGCCTGGTTTCGCCGGACGGCACCAGTCGGCTCAACATCGTGCCATTGTTCGAAACCATCGACGATCTGCGCCAATGTGCGCAAATCATGGACAGCCTGTTCGCGCTGCCGGAGTATCGCCGTCTCGTTGAGAGCCGCGGCGGCATTCAGGAGGTGATGCTCGGCTATTCGGACAGCAACAAGGACGGCGGTTTCGTCACCTCGGGCTGGGAGCTTTACAAGGCCGAGATCAGCCTGATCGAAGTGTTCGAGCACCATGGTGTGCGCCTGCGGCTGTTCCATGGACGTGGCGGCTCGGTGGGCCGTGGTGGCGGGCCGAGCTACGACGCCATTCTGGCGCAGCCGGGCGGAGCGGTGAACGGGCAGATTCGCATCACGGAGCAGGGGGAAATCATTTCCTCCAAATACTCCAACGCCGATGTCGGCCGTCACAATCTCGAAATCCTCACTGCGGCGACGCTGGAAGCCAGCCTGTTGCAGCCCAAGCGTTCCGCGCCGCGCGATGAATATATCGCTGCGATGGAGGAACTCTCCAATCTTGCTTACGCCGCCTATCGCAACCTCGTGTATGAAACCGAGGGCTTTGAAGATTATTTCTGGGCGTCCACCGTTATCAGTGAAATCTCCACGCTGAACATCGGCAGCCGCCCGGCCTCGCGCACCAAGACCCGCAGGATCGAAGACCTGCGCGCGATTCCTTGGGTGTTCAGTTGGGCGCAATGCCGTCTGATGCTGCCGGGCTGGTACGGATTTGGAAGCGCGGTCGATGCGTGGATCAAGCAGCATCCGGACAAGGGTATCGCATTTCTTCAGGAACTCTATCGCGAGTGGCCGTTCTTCCAGACGCTGCTGTCGAACATGGACATGGTGCTGTCCAAGAGCAGCATCGCCATCGCGTCGCGTTATGCCGATCTCGTGCCCGACGAGAAGCTGCGCACCGCTATCTTTAGCCGTATCCGCACCGAATGGCATGAGTCCATCGACACGCTGCTGACCATCATGGGTCATGACCGGCTGCTGCAGGGCAATCCGTTGCTGGAGCGTTCAATCCGCAACCGCTTTCCTTATCTCGATCCGCTCAACCATGTGCAGGTCGAATTGCTGCAGGCCCATCGCGCACAAAGCACGGACGAACAGGTGCTGCGTGGCATTCAGCTCACCATCAACGGTATTTCAGCGGGGCTGCGCAATAGCGGCTAAAATCAAGAACAATGGGAGGCATAGATGAGCGAAACGGACACCATTCTTGTGGAGCATGACGGTCCGGTCACGATTGTTTCGATCAACCGGCCCGAACGCAAGAATGCGGTCGATGGCGCGACGGCGCGCCGTCTGTTCGATGCCTTCCGCGCATTCGATGTCGATCCAAATTCGTCTGTGGCCGTGTTCACCGGCACTGGCGGCGCATTCTGCGCGGGCGCCGATCTCAAGGCGGTCGCCATCGGCGACCGCGAGAAGAAACGCGAACTTGGCGGACACGACAGTATCGCGCCGATGGGACCGAGCCGCCTGCGCCTCAGCAAGCCGGTGATTGCTGCCGTTGAGGGGCATGCGGTTGCGGGCGGCATGGAACTGGCGCTGTGGGCCGACATGCGCGTGGTGGGCGAGGGCGCGACCTTCGGGATTTTCTGCCGCCGCTTTGGCGTGCCGCTGATTGACCTTGGCACCATCCGTCTGCCGCGACTGATCGGTCATTCCCGTGCGATGGATTTGATCCTCACCGGGCGTCCGGTGGACGCAAAGGAAGCGTTTGATATTGGCATCGCAAACCGCCTTGTGCCGAAAGGCGAGGCGCGGGCGCACGCGATTGAGCTGGCGCACGATCTTGCGAAATTCCCGCAGGCCTGCCTGCGCAACGACAAGCGCTCGGCGCTGCGTCAGTGGGATCTGGAAGAAGAGGACGCAATCAACGACGAGATGCGGGGCGGTCTCGGCGTGATTGAATCCGGGGAGACGCTGGAAGGCGCCAAGCGTTTCGCAAGCGGCACCGGGCGGCACGGGTCGTTCAGGTAGAGGAGCCGGAGGTCAGTAGATTTGTCATGGCCGGGCTCCGTCCCGGCCAGCCGCGTCTTACTTGCCGCGAGATTGCAAAGACGTGGATGCCCGGCACAAGGCCGGGCATGACGACAGGCGGTGTCTGACGGCGGGGCTTAGACCGGGTCCCACGGGAAGATGTCGGCCGAGCGGTCCAGCTTGTAGAACGACGACTTCAGCGCCGGCATGCCGTGTTCGGCGATGCTCTGCGGCGTCCAGCCTTCCGAACGATGGATCGAGCGCAGCGGGCGTGACTGGCCCATCAGGAAGATTTCGTTCATTCGCACCGCGAAGATCTGGCCGGTCACATCCTTGGCGGCATCGCTGAGCAGGAAGGCGACCACCGGCGCGATCTTGTCGGCGCTCATCTTTTGCATGCGGGCGACGCGCGCCTTCTCCTCTTCCGTCTCCGTCGGTATGGTTCCGATCATGCGGCTCCAGGCGAACGGCGAGATGCAGTTCGAGCGCACGTTGAAGCGCTCCATGTCGAGGGCGATCGACTTGGAGAGGCCGACGATGCCGAGCTTGGCGGCGGCATAGTTGGCCTGTCCGAAATTGCCGATCAGGCCAGAGGTCGAGGTGAAGTGCACGAAGTTGCCGCTTTCCTGCTCGCGGAAAATGCGTGCGGCGGCGTGCGAGGTATAGAACGAGCCCATCAGGTGAACCTTGATGACGGCTTCGAACGCATCGATGCTCATGCGATGGAAGATCGCGTCGCGCAGGATGCCCGCGTTATTCACCACGCCATCGAGCCGCCCGTAGGTATCGACGGCCTGCTTGATGATCTTGCTGGCGGGGATGGCTTCGGCGACGGATTCAAAGTTGGCGGCAGCCGTGCCGCCGCGCTTCTTGATTTCCTCGACCACTTCCTCGGCTGGTGCTGCACTGGAGCCGGAGCCGTCCGACGCACCGCCCGGATCGTTGACCACGACCTTGGCGCCTTCGGCGGCGGCGAGCAACGCGATTTCGCGGCCGATGCCGCGGCCTGCGCCAGTGACGATGATGACCTTGCCGTCCAGCGATTTGTTATTTGCCATTTCAATTGCTCCTGTGTCGTCGCTGTCAGCGTTCGTTGGTGAAAATGATCGTGCCGGAGGCGGCGAACATGCCGCCGACGCCGTGACAGACCGAAATCTTCGCGCCCGGCACTTGCGCGGGCGCAATGCCGCGCATCTGCCGCACGCTCTCCTGAAGGGCGTACATGCCGTACATGCCCGAATGCATGTAGCTGAGGCCGCCGCCATTGGTGTTCATCGGCAGCTTGCCGCCGGGGCGGGTGTTGCCATCTGCGATGAACTTGCCGGTTTCCTCATGCGGCATGAAGCCGAGATCGCCGAGACCATAGAGCGGCAGATGTGCGAAGGCGTCGTAGATCATCAGGTGATCCACATCCTTGTGCGCGATGCCGGCCTCCCGGAAGGCAGTGGGACCTGCCACCTTGAAGGCGCGGGACGAGTTGAAGGTTTCCATCTGGCTGACCATCGGCGTCTCGACGCTTTCGCCGGTGCCAAGAATGTAGACAGGCTTGCGCGGAAAATCCTTGGCACGATCCGCACTGGTCAGGATCAGCGCGCCGCCGCCATCGGTGACGAGGCAGCATTGCAGCAGACGGAACGGATAGGCGATCATCCGCGAGTTGAGCACGTCCTCGACGGTGATCGGGTCCTTCATCGAGGCGCGCGGATTTTTCGCGGCCCATTCACGCTGAACCACAGCGACCATGGCAAGCTGCTCATGGGTGATGCCGTAGGTTTTCATGAAACGCAGCACGGGAATCGGGAACATGCTGGGGGGGCCGTATACGCCGAACGGCGCTTCGAACTGGCCCTGCAGGCTGTCCGCCGGAATCGAGCGTGGCAGTTTGCCGATCATCGACTTGCCGCTTTCGGCGTGCGTGATCAGCACGGTCTTGCACAGTCCGGCCTCAATGGCCGCAGCCGCGTGGCGAACATGAAGCATGAACGAACAGCCGCCGACTGATGTGCCGTCCACCCATGTCGGCGTGATGCCGAGATAGTGGGCGATCTGCTGAGGCGTCTCGACCGCGGTGGCGATCCCGTCGATGTCTGATAGTTTCAGTCCGGCGTCCGCGATGGCATTGAGCGCTGCATCCGCATGAAGCTGGATCTGCGACATGTCGGGAATGACGCCGAGCTTGGTGGTTTCTGCCGCGCCGACCACGGCAACCTGATTTCTGCGCATGATGCTTATCCCTTCGCCGGACGGAACTGGGCGAGGGTGATCTTGTCGCTGACCGTTTCGAAGGCGACTTCGAGCGGCATATCGAGCACGAGCGCCTCGGGCGTTTGCGGACAATCGAGAATGTTGCTCATCATCCGCGGGCCTTCATCGAGTTCGACCACGGCGATGGCATAGGGAGGTGTAAATCCCGGCGCGGCGGGGCGGTGATTGATCACATAGCTGTAGAGCTTGCCCTTGCCGCTGGCCTTGAACACGCTGACCTTGCGGGATGCGCAGGAGGGGCAGAACGGGCGGGGCGGGAAATAGACATGCGAACAGTCGTCGCAGCGTTGCAGACGGAGTTCGTTCGCCTGGGTTCCTTCCCAGAAATGTTTGGTTTCCGGCGTCGGCACCGGCAAGGCACGCGAAGGTGCAGCCATCAGTCGTCTCTCCCTGATCGTTGGCTTTTGTTAATTGGTCGATTAACTTTATGCAGGTATTCCCGACCGAGGCAAGTGGCCTTGCTTCCCTTGGAAAAGACGGGCGGGCATGCATGTTTGGCGATGCAGAAAGCTAGAGGCCGAGCAGCTTCAGGGCCGCAGCTTCGAATGTGTCGAGAGGCTTCATGGTCTTGAGCATGTCCCGGTGCACCTGACCGGCTTGCGATGCGCGTCTCCGCTGGTCATCGTCGAAGAGGAGCTGCGTCAGCGCATGGGCGACATCAATCTGCGGATCGAAACTGTCGATGACTTTTCCTAGCCCTGCCTTTTCCAGCTGCAAACCGTTCAGAAGCTGCTCGATATGGGTCGCAAGGATCAGTTGCGGGACGCCAGCGGCGACGGCATGCGCCGCAAGCCCGCCCCCACCGAAATGAATCACAAGACATGATGAGGCGAGCGTTTCGCCGAGTGGCAAATGCTGCGAAGAAATCCGCGCGCCCCGGCGCGCCAGATCCTCGGCCTGCTCGCGCGGCATGTCCGGCGCGGAAATGATGAGACGGCTGGCGAGAGGGAGCAGCACTGGCACGAGGTCGAAAGGCAATCTGCCCAGCACGCCCTGAGACAGATACACGAACACGTCGGTTGCGTTCTTCCGGCTTTCGCGCGGCGCGCTGTCGAGAACGGGACCTGCAGGCGGTTCCGATCTTTGCATGTCATAAGGATCGAGTACCGGAAAGGTGAGAGCGGTCTGCGCATCGCCCGCGAAGATTTGCGGCAGATATTCAAGCGCGGGGCGTTTCAAGGATTGCAGCACGCGGTTGACGATCTGCAGCGTTTCATCTTCGCGCCAGCGCGGCGGCGTCACACGATGGAGCAGGGGAAACCGCTTCATGTCGCCGGGAGGTGCGGTGAAGCCGTTGCCGGCGACAATCAGCGGAATACGTCCGCGCGCCATCAGGCTCGCCGCGGGTGCATAGTCCGCAACGACGAGATCAGGCGCGGTTGTTGTGAGAATGCCGTCCCATGCCTGAAGCAGATTCCGCAAGCCGTGTTCGTCAGCCAGTCCTGCTGAAACGAGCTGATCGTGCATTGTTGCGGTGGAGCGTGGAGCATCGCTCCTGTCGGCGGCATCTGACGGCCACGGCGGAGCCTGAAGAACCTGCACGCCTGCGTCCAGAAGCCGCGCCGTCTCGGGCTGCCTCAGCACAAAAACCGGCCGGATCTGATGACGCCTCAGCACGCGGGCGAATTGCGCAAGAGTTGCGGTATGGCCGAACCCGCCGCCGCGCTCCCAGGCAAAAAGAACCGTCTTCATGGCGCGGCGTGCTTCCCCGTTTGCGTTGACAATGCGGGCCGGAATACTGGCTATAGTGATCGGGTATCAAAAGGCAATTGCATGCAGCCGTCTTCTTCCGCGGATCGCCCGGACGTGCACACGTTCTGGACGGGGCCCGACCTCAGTTATTATGAAGACCTGTCGTTGCGGAGCGTGGTCGCGGCCGGCGCGCGCGTTCTGCTGTATACCTACAACAAGACCCTGAACGTCCCCGAAGGCGTCGAACTCGTGGATGCACGCGAGGTGCTGTCCGGGCCGATCTACCAGTTTCATCATAAAGACGGCGATCTCTCGCTCGCATTGCATTCCGATCTGTTCAGATATCTCGCCATCCAGAAGTTCGGCGGCTGGTATATGGACCTCGATATCGTTGTGATGAAGCCGTCGCTGCCGGATGACAAGGTCTACCTCGCCTTTCAGGAAGACGGTGTTGCCAACGCCGCCGTCATGAAGTTTCCCGCGCAGTCGCCGATCATGACGGCTGCTATCGAGGAAGCCATGAAGTTGCTGCCCGCGGCGGGAACGTCTGCGCCGGGCGCCGATCACGGAATTGTCGGGCCTGCGCTGATCACGCGCCTCGCATCCGACTACGCGATCGATCATCTGATCCGTCCGAAGTTCAGCGCTTATGAAATTCACCCCAATGAAGTGCTGATGTTCTTCGATCCTGCTCAATGCGACGCGGCTTTTCAGCGGGTGGACGCAAGCGACTTCGTGCATCTGTGGAACGACCTGTGGCGCGCACTGCGGATACCGAAGAATCTCGGCCCGCCTGAAGGCAGTTTCCTGGATGTGTTGTTCAGGCGTTTTGGGATCGGCGTGCCGCAGGGCGCGCGGTTGTCCAGCGACGCCATCGAGGGCTGGTTCCGCGAATTTTGGGTCATGAAGGAGCTCAAGCAGAAGCTGTCTGTTCCGAAGGTCCCACTCGATGCGTTGGATCAATTCGCGCGCAGGATCAGTTCCAGTGGCTTGCAAGCGAGCCGGCGTTCTTCCGGCAATGCTGAAGTTTCTCCGCGAGACAGTTATCCGCAGGCTGTGTCACCGCAGACCGTCAAAACATTCTGGCATGGCGAGGCGATCAATCCTTACCAGTTGATGTGTCTGAAAAGCTTTGCAGCAGCCGGGCATCGCGTCGAGGTGTTTTCCTACAGCCGCGACCTCTGCACCCCGGACTGGATGCATGTGGAAGATGCAGCGGACGTTCTTCCGCGTGAGCGCGTGCTGAGATCGCTGGGTCAGGAGGGGATGTTCGCGATCCACGCTAATCTTTTTCGCTACACCTTGCTTCACGGAAGGGGCGGATGGTGGATCGACCCTGATGTTCTGCTGTTGAAGCCTGATCTTCCGCCAGACGATGTTGTCTTTGCAGACTTCGACGTGTTCGGCCGGGTGCCGACAGGTGTCCTTAAGTTTCCCGCCGGTCATGGGCTTTTGACCGAAGCGCTGGCGGAAACCGAAAGATTGTCAGGCACGTTTGAAGGCTGGGACGAATCGGGACCGGCGTTGCTCACGTCGCTGGTCGGACGTCACAGGCTGATCGGTAAAATTCAACGTCCGATATCGCTAAACATGCTCTCATGGTTCGAAGTTGCGGACCTGTTCAACCCGGACAGCGCGGGGAAATTGAATCGATTGTGCAACGATTTTCATTTCGCGCATTTGCATGATGATGTGTGGCGCCGTGCCGGAATACCGCATGATCTTGCGCCGCCCGAAGGCTCATTTCTCGAAAATCAAATCGCGAAGTTCGGCCTAACTACTGATTTTCCGGCGAAAATTTCATTTCGCGATGTGAACCGATGGCTCGCTCACATGTACCAATGCTTAAGCGAAAGGCAGGCGTAGCGCGGTTTGGCGGTGCCGCGTTTTCTTCCATCTGTGCCAAATCGGTCACGCGATACGGACCGTACTGCGTTGATTTGATTCTGCTTTTGTGGTTCTACCGTAGGCATTGGTGACGGGATTTTTCTGAAATGTGGTTTGGCGTATTTCCTCGTTCGTTGCAGGTGCGGGCCGTGTCGGCCCTCGGTCTTTGCGGCGTCTGTGCGCTTGGTTTTTTCGCCCCTATCGGCGGCGCGCAAGCCCAGGACGCATCAGAACAGCAGAACCTGTTTCAGCAGATGGTTCGCAATCCCGGTAATCACGAAGTGACGTTCGCCTATGTGAAGGTTGCGACCGCACGCGGCGACTACGAAGCTGCGATTGGCGCGCTCGAGCGGCTGCTGTTCTACAATCCCAAACTTACGCGCGTGAAATACGAACTCGGCGCGCTGTATTTCCGTCTCGGTTCCTACGAAATGGCCAAGCGCTATTTCAAGGAAGCGCTTGCGAGCCCGGACATCGATCCGGTCACGAAGGAGCGGGTCGAGACCTATCTGCCCGATACCGAGAAGCAGCTTCAGCCGAGCCGGTTCTCTGGCTTTGCGCAAACCGGCATTCGCTCACAGAGCAATGCCAGCTTCGCGCCGGGCAACGGCGTTCTGCGTTTTGGCGGCCAGGATCTCGCGCTGTTGCCGACGGCGCAGCGCAAGAGCGACATCAACTGGTTCGGGCTGGTTGGCCTCAGTCATGATTATGATTTGCAGAATCAGCGCGGCGATATTCTGGAAACTCGCGCTGTCGGTTACCTCACTGAACAATCGCGCATGAAGGACCTGAACGTCGGCACGTTCGAGATCAGCTTCGGTCCGCGGCTTGCGCTCGCACCGGAAGCTCTGCCGGGCGTGACGGTCAAGCCGTATGTGGTTGGCGGCAACACCTGGCTTGGCGGCGTCTCGTATTTCTCGACGGCGGGCGTCGGCATCGGCATGAAGGTTCCGGTGAACGACAGGTTCTCGTTCGGCCCGGATTTCGAATGGCGCCGTGCGGATTTCAGGACGGCCGACCCCGTCGCGGGCTTCGGTTCGAGCGACTGGTACACGACAGGCCTGTCGGCAAACTGGAATATCGCGCAACAGATCAAGCTCGATGCGCGCGGACTTTATCGTCGCGGTGATGCGGCTCTGGCGTTCCAGTCGTTCGATCAGTGGGCGCTGGAAGCCGCTCTGACGCTTGAGTTTGCTCCGCCGTTTGTCTGGATGTCGCGCAACTGGAGCATCGCGCCATTTGTGCGGTGGATAGATACGCGCTTCGACGCCGCCAATCCGTTCATCGATCCGCTCACCGTGCGCAGCGATCATCAGTGGTCGGTGGGTGCGCTGTTCAATGCACCGATCACCAGAAATTTCGGTATCTCCGCTGCGGTCCAGTACGACAAGACCGATTCCTCGCTGCCGAACTATCGCCTGGATAATTTCTCGGTGATGTTCGGTCCGACCGCTCGTTTCTGAGGTGGCAGCAGATGTTATTTTCCAAGGAAACATATCTCCGGTCGCTGCTGACGGTGCTGCTCTCGACGACAGCGCTCATTCCGGCGGCTGAAGCACAAAATTCCGGCCGCGTCGGCGCTGTCAATCTCGATGCCACCGGCACGCCGCCGGGTGCGGGCACGCGTACGCTGACCATCGGCACCAACATCATCTACAAGGAGCGGGTCCAGACCTCCGCGTCGGGATCGACGCAGATCATGTTCCCCGACACATCGACGCTGAATGTCGGCCGCAACAGCAACATCGTCATCGACGAATATGTCTACGATCCCAATACCGGGACCGGAAAGATGGTGGCGACGGTCGCCAAGGGCATGATGCGTTTCGTCGGCGGACAGATCAGTCACACCGCCGGCGTCACGGTGAAGACGCCGGTCGCGACGCTCGGTATTCGCGGCGGTGTCGCGACGGTGGTGTATCCGATCCCGCCGGGCTTCACCGGCTCCGATCCCAAGCTGGCCGGGGCGCAGGGCGAAATCGTCATCGGTCATGTCGGCTCGGTGGTGATCAAGAACAATGCCGGTTCGGTGATCGTCCGCCCGGGTTACATGACATGGGTGACCGGGCCGAACGATCCGATCCCGGAGCCAATCCCGATCCCGGATTTCCTGCTGCAGAAGATCATGACCGCGCTGACCAGCGGACCGGGGCAGAGCGGCGGCATCAGCGACTTGCCGACCGATCAGATGGCCGCGCGTCTCGGCTTCGGAAAGACGATTGTCACCGATCCGGCGAAGCCGCCGGGAACCGATCCGCTCGGCTACTTCTCGATCTTCGACGGCGGCAACTCTGCGGCGAAGAACAAGTCGCAGTCGAACCAGACCAATCAGGTCAATCAGCCTAACCCCAATCAGGGTGGCGGCGGCTGTTATGGATACTGCTACTAATCTCCGACCTGCGAAATTTCGCGCCGTGGTTCATTTCGGAGGCTTGGGCAGAAACAGCGCCTGAGCCTTGTTGGCCTGATCGGCCATGAAATCTGCCGTGACGCGGACGCGCGCGATATTGCGCAGGTCACTGTGCAGCACCAGCCAGAATGTCCGGATCAGACGGAAGTTCGGCAAGACCCGAACGAGTTGCGGCTCCGGCTGCGCGATGAAGCAGGGCAGGACGCAGAGGCCTGCCCCGGCGATGGTCGAGTTTAACTGCGCGATCAGGTTGGAGCTTTTGATCGCTGGCCGCAGATCTGGCGAGACGAAGTGCGTGTATTCCAGCTCCGGCGAATAAACTAGATCATCGATATATGAGATGAACCGGTGAGAGGGCACATCGGCGGTCGTCTTGATAGCCGGATGCCTGGCCAGATAATCCTTCGAGGCATAAAGCCCGAGTTCATAATCCGTCAGCTTCCGCGAATGCAGCCGCCCTTCGCTTGGCTGTGTCAAGCTGACGGCGATGTCGGCTTCACGCCGCGAGAGGCTGAATTCGCGGGGCATCGCGACGAGCTCAATGGTGAGATCGGGATGGCGGTCGCTGAGTTCACCAAGACGCGGTGCCAGAAATCGTGTGCCGAAACCGTCCGGCGTGCCGATCCGCACCGCGCCGTTGGCTTGAAGTTTCGAGGCACCAATGGACTGCGCCGCCGAGGTCGCAAGCTGGTCCATCTGCTCGGCCATTTCCAGCAGCCGTTCGCCAGCCTCGGTGAGGGACGATCCGCTGGTGCGGCGATCGAACAGTTGCGATCCCAGCGATGCCTCCAATGCGGCAATTCGCCTGCTGAGTGTCGAATAGTCGATCTTGAGCCGCTTGGCCGCAGCCGTCATGCTGCCGGTGCGCGTAATGGCCAGAAACGATCGAACGAGATTCCAGTCAAACTGGTCGGTCATCGTAATTTGCTTTCGAGTGCCACCGGCGAGCTTCTGCCGGTTAGCCCTGCGTAATCCATCCGGTGGCCGCGGCCAAGTTTCATGTACGAGCGATCCTGCCGCCGGCCGTATTGACAGGCCTGCCTCGGCTCGCCTCTACTCCCGCCCGCACAGAAGCCGCGCCTATGGACGGCTCAATAAGAAAAGGGAGATTCGCGATGAAAAGCTTCAAGGTCGAGGAATTCAACGGCCCACTGAAGGAGGTGGATGTCGCGACTCCGCAACCGACCGGCACGCAGGTGCTGTTGAAGGTGAAGGCCGCCGGCGTTTGCCACAGCGACCTTCATATCTGGGAAGGCGGCTATGACCTTGGACACGGCCGCAAGCCGCTCTCGCTGAAGGATCGCGGAGTCTCGCTGCCGCTGACGATGGGGCACGAGACGGTCGGTGAAGTCGTGGCGTTCGGTCCCGACGCCAAGGGCGTCGCCGTTGGTGACGTCAGGCTCGTCTATCCCTGGCAGGGCTGCGGCAAGTGCGCGACCTGCGCCACCGGGGACGAGAACATGTGCGTGGTCAAGCCGAGCTCGCTCGGTGTTTATTGTGATGGCGGTTATGCCGATCACATCATGGTTCGCGATCCGCGTTACCTGCTGGATCTGAAAGGTCTCGATCCCGTCACTGCCGCGCCCTACGCTTGTTCCGGCGTAACGACTTACAGCGCGATCAAGAAGCTTCAGGATGTGCTCGACAAGCCGATCGTGATCTTCGGTGCGGGCGGGCTTGGCCTGATGGCGCTGACCTTGCTCAAGGCGATGGGCGGGAAGGGCGCTATTGTCGTCGATATCGATGCGGCCAAGCGGGATGCGGCAGAGAAGGCCGGGGCACTTGCGACAGTGGACGGCGCCGCGCTGGATGCCTTGCAGCAGATCGCCGCGAAGGCCGATGGTCCGATCCTTGGTGTGATCGATCTCGTTGGAAACTCAGCGACCGCCACGCTCGGCTTCGACTGCCTGAGCAAGGGCGGCAAACAGGTGATGGTCGGCCTGTTTGGCGGCGGCGCGCCGTGGGCGTTGCCACTGATCGCGATGAAGGCGATCACCATTCAGGGAAGCTATGTCGGCAGCCTGAGCGAAACGCAGGAACTGATAGATCTTGTACGCGAGAAGAAAATCCCGGCGATTCCGGTGACGACGCTGCCGCTCAATCAGGCTGACGCTGCCTTGCAGGATCTGAAGAAAGGCAAGCTGGTCGGCCGTGCCGTTCTGGTCCCTTGATCGTACGCTGAGTCAAGGAGCGGCATTGTCGCGCCGCTCCTACGTCGCGTCCTTGGCCAGCGGCAGGACCACCAGCGAGATATCGGAGTTCTGCGGATCGGGGCGGATGGTGAATCCGAGGCGCTGGCACATGTTCAGCATTGCCTTGTTGACCGACAGGACCTGACCGCGAATGGCGCGCACGCCTTCAGCGCGCCCGTATTCGATAATCAGTTCCATCAAAAGCGAGCCGAGACCGACGCCCTTGAGGTCGGACCGCACCAGCACCGCGTATTCGGCGCTGGCGAAATCGGCATCGGTGTGCAGGCGGACGACGCCCAGCATTTTTCCGGTGGTCTCCTCGATGGCGACAAAGGCCATGGCGCGCGCGTAATCAAGCTGGGTGAGGCGCGCGATGAACGGATGAGTCAGTTCCTTCATCGCAGAGAAGAAACGCAGACGAATGTCCTCCTGACTGACATGGGAGAAGAACTCCGGATAGAGGTGTTCGTCCTCGGGCCTGACCGGGCGAACGAAGATATGCTTCCCGTCCCTGAGCGTCGTGTGCCGTTCCCATTCCTTCGGATAGGGGCGTATCGCAAAGCGATAATGACCGGAGCCGCGGATGGAATCGCTCAGTGGAGCTATCGAGACCTGCGCGTCGGCGGCGATCACGCCTTCCTTGTCCGCGAGCAGGGGATTGATGTCGAGTTCGCGGATTTCGGGCAGGTCCGCCGCCATCTGCGCGATCTTCACCAGCAGCAGTGCGACGGCGCCCTCATCGGCCGCGGGAACATCGCGATAGCTTTTGAGGATGCGCGAGACGCGGGTGCGCGCAATCAGATCCCTTGCGAGATTGAGGTCGAGAGGCGGGAGCGCAAGCGCCTTGTCGTTGATGACCTCGACTGCGGTTCCGCCACGCCCGAACACCACGACCGGTCCGAAAGTCGGATCATCGGCAAGTCCGGCAATCAGCTCGCGTGCACGCGGACGCAGGATCATGGGATGAACGGTGACGCCGTCGATCCGCGCCTTGGGACGCATGGTACGCGCCCGCTGCAGGATTTCCGAGGTGGCGTCGTGCACTGCGCGCTCGCTGGTCAGGTTCAGGCGCACGCCGCCGACATCCGATTTGTTCAGAATGTCGGGTGAGCTGATCTTGACGACGACAGTGTTTCCTTCGGCGAAGATCGCCGTGGCCGCGCGCGCGGCCTGATCGGGATCGCGTGCGAGTGTCGCAGACGCAATCGGGATCGCATAGGCCGCGAACAATTCGGTGATTTCGACCGGGTTGAGCCAGCTCCGTTTGTCATGCAGTGCGTTCTGGATGATCGTGCGTGCCGCTGCCACATCCGGCGCAAAATCTTCCGGAAGACTTGGCGGCGTCTGCATGGCGACGTCGAGACCTTCGCGGTAACGCACAATGTGCATGAAGCCGCGTACCGCATCCGCCTCGCTGGAGAAGTGCGGAATGCCCGCTTCGCCGAACACTGAGATCGCGGCTCCGCTGTCGCCGACCCACGCCGCGAACACTGGCTTGCGGGAATAGGTTTCCGACCTGAACTGCTTCACTGTCGAAACCACGGCTTTCGCGGATTCGACCGGCGAGGCCAGTGTGTTCGGTGCGTTCATGATCAGGACGGCGTTGTTCGCGGTGTCGCCCAGCACGAGTTCGCAGGCTTTCGCGTAGCGTTCCGGAGTTGCATCGCCCAGAATGTCGACGGGATTGGCGTGCGACCATCGTTCGGGCAGCACCTTGTCGAGGCTCTTCTTGACGTCTTCGGACAGGCCGGAGAGTTCGCCGCCAAGATCGATCAGCCGGTCCACCGCGAGCACGCCGAGGCCGCCGCCATTGGTGACGATCGCAAGCCGGTGCCCATGCGAGGACTGGATGTGTCCCAAGGTTTCGGCTGCGGAAAACAACTCATCAAGGTCGAGCACGCGCAGCAGGCCTGCCCGGCGGAACGCTGCATCGTACACGGCGTCGGCTCCGGCGAGCGCACCGGTATGCGTCGCGGCTGCCCGCGCGCCTTGCGTGTGGCGGCCGGACTTGATGACCACCACCGGCTTGACGCGTGCGGCCGCGCGCGCCGCCGACATGAACTTGCGCACGTCGCTGATCGACTCGACATAGAGCAGGATGGCGCGTGTATTGGAATCGAGCGCGAAGTAATCGAGCAGGTCGCCGAAATCGACGTCGAGATTTTCGCCCATCGAGACGATGCTTGAAAATCCGACATTGCGGTTTGCGGCCCATTCCACCAGCGCGGTGGAGATCGCGCCGGATTGCGAGATCAGGGCGAGATCGCCGTCCTGCGGCAGGCGCGATGCAAAGCTGGCGTTCAGTTTGACGCGCGGCACCAGAATGCCGAGCGAAGGGCCGATCAGGCGCAGGCCTGTAAGCCGCGCCGTCTGCGCGATGGTTTCCGTGTATGAGCCGGTGCCAAGGCCGAGACCTGCGGAAAGCACCATGGCTGCAGGGAAATTGCGTGCGCCCGCTCTTTTCACGATGCCAGGGATGGCGGACGGCGGCGTGGAAATAATGGTGAGGTCCGGAATCTCCGGAATGTCTTCGATGTCGCGGAGGGTCTTGATGCCTTCGATTTCAGGATACTTGCGGTTGACGATATGGATCGGCCCACGGAAGCCGCCGCTCAGCAGGTTGCGCAGTGTGGTGCCGCCGACAGAAGCGGGCTTCGGACTGCCGCCGATGAGCGCAATCGAGCGCGGTGCAAAAAAGTGGTCGAGGCGGTACGTGCTCATGCGGGGTCTCAGGCCATCGTCATCACAGGCTATCGCAATTACGCGGAAAATGCCTCGGGGCGATTCCAAACCATCGGGTCGCATACCGCTGCGGTTGCGAATCCTATTCCCTCAACATGTCCGGAGCATGGTGCAGAGCAATAAAATTCACCACGCCGGAGTTTTATCGGAAAGCCAATTGGCAGGAGGCCCGACATGCTTCTAGACTGAGCGGACTGCCTCAAGGCGGAGCAGTAAAGCGTGTTCAACGGGGCAGGCCGCGATGACAGCTAACGAGAGCTACCTTGCCGAAAAGGGCCGCCTGCGCCCGCCAAATCTCGGCCTGTTTCTCGCCGAGGGCCGGGGCGTTTTCGAGCTGAATGCGACATTGCTGATGGCGCCGGCGCTTCTGATGGCGCAGCGCGGCGACGGTCATCCCGTTCTGGTTCTCCCGGGGCTTCTGGCCAGCGATGTCTCGACGCTGATCCTGCGGCGCTACCTCGACCTGCTTGGTTTCTCCACCCATCCGTGGGGTTTTGGACGGAACACCGGTGGCGTCTACAGCATGCGGGAAAAGCTCGGCCAACTCCTAACCAGCGTCCACGCGACAACTGGCCGCAAGGTCAGCCTTGTGGGCTGGAGTCTCGGCGGCGTCTATGCGCGCGATCTGGCGCTGCGGATGCCGGACATGGTGCGTTATGTCGTGACTCTCGGCAGTCCGTTCGCCGGTGACGTCAGCGCGACAAATGCCCGGCGGATCTACGAAATGCTGTCGGGCGAGAAAATCGAGGATGCCGACCTCAGGGATATTCGGGCTATCGCTGGCGATCTTCCCGTGCCGACATCGTCGCTCTATACGCGGACCGACGGTGTCGTGAACTGGCGGACCTGTCTCAACCGGGCGTCGGATACCGCCGAGAATATCGAGATTACCCTCGCGAGCCATATCGGCATCGGTGTCAACGCGGCGGCGCTGTGGGCTGTGGCGGATCGCCTCGCCCAGAAGGAAGGGGAATTTCAGCCGTTCGATCGCTCGGGGCCGTTTTCATTGGCCTATGCGCGACCGGAGCAGGGCTGAAGCCTGACAAGATTCATCGCCCGCGAGAATTGCCGGAAAGGCGACAGGGGCAGTGGGATCACGATGCGAAATGCGGACAATGCGCCGCAGGCACCGCGGTCCCGTCGTAACGGGAGGATAACATGAGTCACGCCAAGAAGCTGTCCTCGATGGACGCATCGTTTCTGTATCTCGAGACACCCGAGATGCCGATGCATGTCGGAAGCATGGCGATCTTCAAGCTGAAAGACGGATACAAGGGCGACTTCTACGAAGACTTCAAGAAGATGATCTCGGACCGGATTCACGTCGCTCCGATCCTGAAGGCGCGTCTGGAAAAAGCGCCGCTCGATATCGACAATCCGAGCTGGGTCGAGGACGATCAGTTCGACATCAATCGCCACATCTTTCGCGCAAGCCTCGCGGCGCCGCACGATCGCGCGATGCTGGAGCGCACGGTCGGCTGGATTCACGCCAAGCTGCTCAACAGGGCGCGTCCGCTTTGGGAATTCTATGTCTTCGAGGGAATGGACAACAACGAGGTCGGACTTTACTCGAAGATGCACCATGCCTGCATTGACGGCGGCGCAGGCGCGGCGCTCACCAACATGATCTACGACATCACGCCGGTGCCGCGCGAGTTTCCCAAGGTCGTTCCCAGCAAGCCGGCCAATGAGCCGCGCGACATCGCCGCGAACATGCTCGATTCCTACACCCAGCTTTGGCGTCAGCCGCTGGATGCATCGAAGGCCAAGAGCTTCGATCTGCCGCGCTCCGGCAAGAGCGATCTCGGCTCCGTCCTGTTCGACAATGCGATGTTCCAGATCGAGAGCGGAATCCGGATGCTGGGCAGCGTGCCGGAAACCGTCAAAAGCATCCGCGACCTGGTCGCAAAAGCCTCCGATCCAAAGTCCAGAGACAGCCTTGCAAGCATGGTGTCGCCTTCGACCATGCTCAACAAGTCGATTTCGTCCGAGCGCAGTTTTGCGGGAATCTCGGTGTCGCTGCCGGAAGCCAAGGCAATTGCCAAGAAGGCTGGCGGCAAGCTGAACGACGTGGTGCTGGCGCTGTCCAGCGGCGTGCTGCGCCGATACCTGATGGAGCAGGGCGGATTGCCGAGCCGTTCGTTGACGGCGGCGGTGCCGATCTCATTGCGTGAGGAAGGCAACACCGATGCGAACAATCAGGTGTTCGGCATGGTGTGTTCGCTTGCGACCAACATCGAAGACCCCAAGGAACGACTGGAATCCATCATTGCGCAATCCACCAAGTCCAAGGAGATGTCGCACCCCTTGCGCGCGCTGATGCCGTCCATCTCCAACGTGGCCATGCTCGGTGCGCCGATGCTGATCCAGGTACTGGCGCTGCTCTACAGCCGCTCGAACCTCTCGGATGTGCTGCCGCCCGCGGCCAACGTGACGATCTCGAACGTGCCCGGGCCGCGCCAGACGCTGTATGCAGTCGGCGCCGAATTGTTGCACATCTTCCCGGTTTCGATCTCTACCCATGGTCTTGCCCTCAACATCACCGTGCAGAGCTATCGCGACCAGCTAGATTTCGGCTTTATCGCCGGAGCGAACATCATTCCTCATGTTGAGGTATTGGCGAATATGCTGCCCAAGGAATTCGAACTTCTGGCGGCGGCTTTTGCCTCGCCTGACAATCGCGCAAGCGCCGCAAGCTGATCCATGGCGCATGCAATGATCGAAATGCCGCCGCTTCAGTATGCGCAGGTCAATGGCATACGCATGGGCTTCTATGAAGCCGGCCCGAAAACAGACAAGCTTCCCGTGGTGCTGTGTCACGGCTGGCCTGAAATCGCCTTTTCATGGCGTCACCAGATCAAGGCGCTGAGCGAAGCGGGAGTCCGTGTCATTGCGCCGGACCAGCGTGGCTATGGTGCGACCGATCGACCGGAGAAGGTCGAGGACTACGACATCGAAAACCTGACGGCCGATCTTGTCGGGCTGCTCGATCATCTGAAGATCGACAAGGCGATTTTCGTCGGTCACGACTGGGGCGGGTTCATTGTCTGGCAGATGCCGCTGCGCCATCCGTCACGCGTCGCCGGGGTCATCGGTGTCAATACGCCGCACACCCCGCGCACGGCGAGCGATCCGATCGGCTTGCTGCGCAAGCGTTACGGCGATCATCTCTACATCGCGCAGTTTCAGGACCCCGAGCGCCGCGCTGACAAGATTTTCGACGGCAATATCGAGAAGACATTCGACTTCTTCATGCGAAAACCGATGCCGCAGAAGAAAGCGCCGGAGGCCGGCGAGGGGCCACCGGCCGCGGGCCTTGGCGCGTCGCCGAAGCTGAATATGGCCTTCCCGCAGATGGTCGCGGGTTATGATAATAAGCTCGACCCGCGCGAAAAGATTCTGTCGCCTGAGGAAATGCAGGTGTTTGTCGACGCGTTCAAGGTTTCGGGATTCACCGGCGGCATCAACTGGTATCGCAACATGACCCGCAACTGGGAGCGGTCCGCGCATATCGATCACACCGTCCGCGTTCCGTCGCTGATGATCATGGCTGAGAACGATGCGGTGCTTCCGCCGTCCTCCTGCGACGGCATGGAGAGTATCGTTCCCGATCTGGAGAAATACCTGATCCGGGATAGCGGCCATTGGACCCAGCAGGAACAGCCCGGCGAAGTCAGTGCCAAGATCATCGAATGGCGCAAGCGGCGATTTGGTTGAACCGCCTTGCATAGCCGTGGGATGCCAAGTGACCGTCCTGCGTTTCTGGAAGTCTTTGCAAAAGGTGCGGCGGAACAGTAGCTTGGGCAAAAAGCTCCGGGCCAGCCGGACGTCGATCAAGTCACGTGGGCAGGAGATACCCGAGCGATGTCGTCCCCGAACAAGCTGAATCCGATTCCGCATCCGCCGAAGAAGCCGGTTGTCGGCAATATGCTGTCACTGGATTCGACCGCGCCGGTGCAGGATCTGGTCCGCAAGACCAAGGAGCTGGGGCCGATCTTCTGGCTCGATATGATGGGCCAGCCACTCGTGATCGTCTCGGGGTTCGATCTCGTTGACGAACTGAGCGACGAAAAGCGTTTCGACAAGGCCGTGCGCGGCGCGCTGCGCCGTGTGCGCGCGATCGGCGGCGACGGTCTATTTACCGCTGACACCACTGAGCCGAACTGGAGCAAGGCGCATAACATCCTGCTGTCGCCGTTCGGCGGGCGCGCGATGCAATCGTACCATCCGATGATGGTGGATATTGCCGAACAGCTCGTCAAGAAATGGGAGCGTCTCAACGCCGACGACGAGATCGACGTCGTCCACGACATGACGGCGCTGACACTCGATACGATCGGCCTGTGCGGCTTCGATTATCGTTTCAATTCGTTCTACCGCGAAGATTATCATCCGTTCGTCGGCGCACTGGTGCGATCGCTTGAAACGATCATGATGACCCGCGGGCTGCCGCTCGAAAATCTGTTCATGCGGGCGCGCCGCGCGACCCTGTCCGAAGACGTCGCTTTCATGAACAAGATGGTCGACGAAATCGTCGCTGAGCGCCGCAAGAATGCGGAAGCCGCCGCCGGCACCAAGGATATGCTCAATGCGATGATGACGGGCGTTGACAAGGCGACGGGCCAGCAGCTCGACGACGTCAACATCCGCTACCAGATCAATACCTTCCTGATCGCGGGGCACGAAACCACCAGTGGCCTTCTGTCCTGCGCGATTTACGCCATGCTCAAGCACCCCGACGTGCTCAAGAAGGCATATGAGGAAGTCGATCGCGTTCTCGGCGCGGATATCAATGCCAAGCCGACCTTCCAGCAGGTCACGCAGCTTCAATACATCTCGCAGATTTTGAAGGAATCGCTGCGGATGTGGCCTCCGGCGCCGGCCTATGGCGTGTCGCCGCTGAAGGACGAAACCATCGGCGGCAAATACAAGCTGAAGAAGGGCACCTTCGTCACGGTGTTGGTGATGGCGTTGCACCGTGACCCGTCGGTGTGGGGTCCGAATCCGGATGTCTTCGATCCGGAAAATTTCAGCCGTGAGGCCGAGGCCAAGCGTCCCGCAAATGCCTGGAAGCCGTTCGGCAACGGCCAGCGCGCCTGCATCGGCCGCGGCTTTGCGATGCACGAAGCGGCGCTGGCGCTCGGCATGATCCTGCAGCGGTTCAAGCTGCTCGATCACACACGCTACCAGATGCACCTGAAGGAAACGCTGACCATCAAGCCCGACGGCTTCAAGATCAAGGTGCGCGCGCGGTCCGATAACGATCGCACCATTGTTGCCAACCGTCCGGGCGCTGCCGCCGTTTCGGGAAGCGCCGGGGCGGCTGCACCGGCGCGGGTGCGTCCCGGACACAACACCCCGCTGCTGGTGCTTTACGGCTCCAATCTCGGCACGGCAGAAGATCTTGCCCATCGCGTCGCTGACCTCGCCGAGGTCAATGGCTTTGCGACCACGCTGGCGCCACTCGACGATTACACCGGCAACCTCAAGGACCACGCCAACGTCATCATCTTTTGCGCCTCCTACAACGGTGCGCCGCCGGACAACGCCACCAAGTTCATGAAGTGGCTCGATGGCGACCTGCCGAAGGACGCCTTTAACGGCCTGCGTTATGCGGTGTTCGGCTGCGGCAACAGCGACTGGCTTGCGACCTATCAGTCGATTCCGCGCATGATCGACGAGCGGCTCGCCGCTCATGGTGCAAGATCCGTGGCGCCACGCGGCGAGGGCGATGCCCGCGACGATCTCGACGGCCAGTTCGAGAAGTGGTTCCGCTCGGTCAGCGAAATCGCGGTCAAGGAGTTCGGCGTCGATGCCGGGCTGAAGCGCGAGGCCAACGACGAGCCGCTCTATGTGATCGAGCCGGTGGCGCACAGCGCGGCCAATGCGATCGCGGCGTCCAGCGGCGCGGTCGCCGTCAAGATTCTGGTCAATGACGAATTGCAGAACAAGAGTGGTGCGAATCCTTCGACGCGCTCGACGCGACATATTGAGGTGGAACTGCCGGAGGGCGTGACCTACCGGGTTGGCGATCATCTCAGCGTCGTGCCGCGCAACGCGCCGGCATTGGTGGACGCGGTGGCGCGGCGGTTCGGATTCCTGTCGACGGATCAGGTCAAGCTGCATGTCGCGACTGGCCGCCGTGCGCAGCTTCCCGTCGACAATGCGGTGTCGGTGGGACGTCTGCTCGGCGAGTTCGTGGAGTTGCAGCAGGTCGCGACCCGCAAGCAGATCCAGATCATGGCGGAGAACACCCGCTGCCCGATGACGCGGCCGAAGCTCGAAGCCTTCACGGGCGAAGATGCGGCCTCGACCGAACTTTACCGCTCGGAGATTCTGGCCAAGCGCCGGTCCGTCTACAATCTGCTGGAGGAATATCCGGCGTGCGAGCTGCCGTTCCATACCTATCTGGAGATGCTCTCGCTGCTGTCGCCGCGTTATTACTCCATCTCCTCATCGCCGGCGGCGATCGGCGCCAACAAGTGCAGCGTGACTGTTGGTGTGGTTGATGCGCCGGCGAGTTCCGGACGCGGCATCTACAGGGGCGTCTGCTCGAACTATCTCGCCAGCCGCCGGCCGGGCGACGTGGTTCACGCCATCATCCGCGAAACCAAGGCGGGCTTCCGCTTGCCGGACAATGCCGCGACGCCGATCATCATGATCGGGCCCGGTACGGGCCTCGCACCATTCCGTGGATTTCTGCAGGAGCGTGCGGCAATGAAGGCTGCGGGGCGGTCGCTCGGTCCGTCGATGCTGTTCTTCGGCTGCCGCCACCCCGAGCAGGACTTCCTGTATGCCGACGAACTCAAGGGCTACGCGGAGCAGGGGGTCACCGATCTGCATGTCGCCTTCTCGCGCGCTGATACGCCGAAGAGCTATGTGCAGGATCAGGTCGCAGCGCAGAAGGACCGGGTGTGGCAGCTGATCGAAGCCGGCGCGATCATTTATGTCTGCGGCGACGGCGGCAAGATGGAGCCGGACGTCAAGCGCGTGCTGATGTCGATCTATCGCGAGAAGTCGGGTGCGAATGAAGCCGCCGCTGCCGGCTGGATCGATACCATGGGTACGCAGAACCGTTACGTGCTCGACGTCTGGGCGGGGAGTTGAGGTTAATCGTGGCCGGTTGCACCCGGCCACGACCTTGACCCCGGTTAGTGCTTTGACGCGCCGTGCGCGTGGTCGGCAATGCCGTTGATGATCGCCGGCCACATCGGAATTGGCAGCGCGTGTCCCATACCGTCGATCAGCAGCAGCTTCGCGCCCGGAATGGATGCGGCGGTGTCCTTGCCGGCTTCCACCCGCACGAGGGGATCGACGGTGCCGTGAATCACCAGCGTTGGTGCCTTCACCGAGCGAAGCCGGTCCTTGCGGTTTCCCGACGCGAGGATCGCGCGCAGTTGCCGCCCGACGCCCGCCGGATTGAGGCCTCGCGCATAGGTCGCTTCGGCGCGTTCAAGGTCCTTTGCTTCATCCTGCGGGAACGATCCGGCGCGCAGCACTTTCCATGTCTGGCCGAAACGCTCGATGTATTCGGCCTTGGTCGCTGGCGGCGGCGCAAGCAGGATGGCGGATGCCTCGCGGGTCGGCTGCGGCAGTTTCGGATTGCCGGTCGATGACATGATGGATGTCAGCGACAGCACCCTGTCAGGATGCTGCATCGCAATTTCCTGCGCGATCATGCCGCCCATCGATGCGCCCACGATATGCGCCTTCTTTATGCCGAGCGTATCGAGCAGGCCGACAACATCGTTCGCCATGTCCCAGAGTTTGTAGGGCGCTTCCGGAGCAATCTTGAAAAGCCGCAGTTTGATGAGGTCCATCGCACGCAGCGGTTTTCCGCCGGTCAGTCTGGTCGACTTGCCGATGTCGCGGTTATCGAAGCGGATCACGCGGAAGCCACGCCCGGCCAGCTGCTGGCAGAACTCGTCGTCCCAGTGAATCATCTGCGCGCCAAGGCCCATGATAAGCACCAGCGGCTCTGCATCCGGCGCACCGAAGATTTCGTAGCAAAGCTCGATCCCGTTGGCCTTCGCCATCTGAGGCGGCTGATGTGCAATTGCGTCCACGTGGCGTCCCTCGAAATGAATAAACTCGAAACCCTATTACACGCTTTTGCCGCTGACAGAAGACGGGAACAGGCCCGGCCCCGATTTAAACGGCAGATCGGTTGACCCCGCTCCCGCAACGGTATGGAATGGCAAAAAAGCCGGTTCAACGGCGACTTCGTTAACGCTTCCGGAGGGGCGCCAAATTATGTCCGACAAACCTACCGATCCGGTCCAGGTGTGGCACACCATGCTTGCCGAGATGGAGAAGGGTTTCAACGCCATGGCCAATCAGGTCATGGGTTCGGAACAGTTCAGCAAAGTGACACATCAACTGACTGGCGCTTCCGTCGGCGCGCAGAAGACCGTTGGCGATCTGATGGAGCGCTATCTGGTCAGCATGAACCTGCCCAGCCGCGCGCAGATGACCGGCATCGCTGAACGGCTGCAATCGATCGAAGGTCAACTGAACGAGATCAAGGTGCTTCTCAATCGCGTGCATGGCGATGCCGCGTCGCAGGGGAACGGAATCGCTGCACCCCGGCCGCCGCGCACCAAGCAGCCTCCCTCCGCAGCCGGCGGAGGCACGCCATGAACGCACCTGCAGGCGCGATACCGGACATCGCTCAGGTCGGAGAGCGTATCCAGTCCGAAGTCCAGCGCGCGATCCAGCGCAGTATCAAGGGTGTGGAATATTTCGCGTCGTCCGGTCCCGCGCTTGGATCGACGCCGAAGGATATTATCCTCTCCAAGGGGACGATGAATCTCTATCACTACCGGCCGCTGGCCGATGAGATTTATCGCATCCCGATCCTGATCGTGATGGCGACCACCAACCGCGGTTACATTCTCGACATGGTGCCGGGACAGAGCTTCATCGAATTTCTTCTCAAGAAGGGTTTCGACGTCTACATGCTCGACTGGACTGCGCCGCGGCCGGAGGAAAAGTCGCTGCGGATGGAAGACTATGTGCTCGGCTTCATTCCGGACTGCATACAGCGCGTACAGGAAGATTCCGGCGAGACCGATGTTAACGTCATCGGTTATTGCTTCGGTGGCGTTCTGTCGCTGCTTTACACG
This sequence comes from Afipia sp., assembly GCA_024508675.1. Classification (GTDB taxonomy): domain Bacteria; phylum Pseudomonadota; class Alphaproteobacteria; order Rhizobiales; family Xanthobacteraceae; genus Afipia. The sequence goes on along the minus strand of JANINQ010000021.1, from coordinate 440,122 downwards.
TCGATCTTCCATGACGGGCCGGTGAAGAATCTGGTGTGCTTCACGACGCCGATCGATTTCCGGCAGATGAAGCTGTTCCAGAATTTTTCCGACCGGCGCTACTTCGACGTCGACCGGCTGGTGGACGGTGTCGGCAACGTGCCGCCGGAGATGATCCTTTCCTCGTTCGAGATGCTGCGGCCTGCATCGCGCGCGGTCGGACAGATCCAGCTCTGGGAAAACATCTGGAACGACGAGTTCGTCAAGTCGTATCGGATGTTCGACCGCTGGGCGCAGGACACGCTGCCGCTCGCGGGGGAGTATTTCCGCTCCATCACCAAGGACCTGATGTGGGACAACAAACTTTACAACGACACGATGAGCGTTGGCGGGCGTCCCGCGGAATTGTCCAAGATCAAGATCCCGATCCTGCACGCGGTCGCAGAGCATGATCACATCGTGCCTTACGACGCGGCGCGGCATCTGATCGAAAAGATCGGATCGTCGGACAAGACCGAGGTTATCCTCAAGGGCGGCCATGTCAGTCTCGTCGCCGGCGCGAACGCCATCAAACGTCTCTGGCCCAAACTCGATTCCTGGTTAAGTGAGCGATCAACATGAGCACTGAAATCCGTTCCTATCCGCGCCGCGTGAAGACCGACGCCGGCGAGATTGAATTTCGCCACATGACCGCGGCGGATGAGGCGGCGGTTCTGGCATTCGCGCAGAAGCTGCCAGTCCATGATCTGCTGTTCATTCCGCGCAACATCAGCGAGCCGAAGGTGCTGTCCGCCTGGATCAAGGAGATCGATCGGGGAGGGCTTGTCAGCCTGCTGGCGATCAAGGATGGGGCCGTGGTCGGCTGCGGCACGATCGTGCGCGACCTGCTGTCATGGTCGCCCCATGTCGGCGAAATCCGCATGGTGGTGTCCAAGGACGTGCGCGGCCTAGGCGTGGGCCGGGCGCTGTCGCAGGAGACCTTCGCGCTGGCGCTGGGATCGGGGCTGGAGAAGATCGTCGCCCAGATGACAGTGGACCAGACCGGCGCCATCGCGCTGTTCGAGAGCCTCGGCTTCAAGGCGGAGGCCCTGCTGCACGATCAGGTGCGCGATCTGGCCGGAAAGACCCATGATATTGTGATGCTGGGGCACAATGTCTCGAAGGTCCGCGCCCAGCTCGAAGCCTACGGCGTCCCCGAGGCTGTCGGGTAAGTCGTTATAAGAGCTTAGTTTTTACTATATCACAGGCTCGTGATGACGCGGTGCAATATTCATGTTGCATCGCGTCATAGACTTTGGCATAACCACCTTGCCCCGGGCCATTCCGGACGGGGATGAGCCATAGCTCACCAACCTGAGGATGGAGACGACCATGACCAATTCTTTCAACGCCGAGTCCGTGCTGAACACCGTCAAGACCGCTTTCGCGCCCGTCACCGACGCGCTCAAGAACTTCCCGAATGTCGAAGTTCCTGAAGCTGCGCGTGAGTTCGTGAAGAAGGCCGCCGGCACCGCGCAGGTTCGCGCCACCGAGATCCACAACGGTTCGGAAAAGGTGACCTCGGCGATCGAAACCGCCGTTGCCGGTTCGGTCAGCGAGACCGCGAAGATCTCCCGCAACATCCAGCAGGCCGTGTACGACGACGCACAGGCGCTGTTCGCCGGCATCGACAAGCTGGCGTCCGCGAAGTCGCTCAGCGAAGTCTTCTCGATCCAGAACGACCTGCTCCGCGCCCAGGGCGAAGTCGTTGTGTCGCGCGCCAAGGCGACCACCGAATATCTCGGCAAGCTGGTTGCCGACGGTGCGAAGACCGCGCAGGACAACTTCGCGAAGGTTGCGTCCTACGCCAAGTCGGCCTGATAGCTCCGGCTTCGACGACCTTACAATTCGACGATCAAAGGCCCGCTTCGTGCGGGCTTTTGTTTGCCGCAACTCCTTCCTTTGACGGGAGCGGGTTCGCGATACAATGTCGATTGAGCGGGATCGATCATGGCTGACACAGAAAAATTCGTCCTCGTGGCCGACGGCGGCGACATCGCGCGCGCCGCCGAGCTGCGCCGGGTCAAGATGCTGGCGACACTGGTGCTCGCGGGCTGTCTCGTCACGCTTGTCGCCGCAAAGGCGATGGAACGCATGCATCCGGGATTCGGGTTTCTCGCGGCGTTCGCGGAAGCGGCAACGATCGGCGGCATTGCCGACTGGTATGCCGTGGTTGCACTGTTCCGGCGGCCGCTGGGCCTGCCGATTCCCCACACTGCGATCATTCAGCAGAACCAGCACCGGATCGCCGAAAAGCTCGGTGAATTCATCGAAGTGCATTTCCTCAGCCCGGCGCCTGTCGAAGCGAAGCTGCGCGAGGTCGATTTTGCGTCGTTCATTTCGGACTGGCTGACCGACCCGAAGAAAAGCTCCGATCTCGCGCGGTTCGTGCTTCGCATGCTGCCCGAAGCGCTGACGGCGGCTGAAACGTCGGGGCTGCGCTCCTATTTCACGCGCCGCATTGTCACGCAGTTGCAGAGCGTCGATCTCGCGCCGCTGGCCGCGGGCACGCTGCGTGGCTTCGTCGCGGAGGGGCGTCACCGGGAGATGCTCGACGACCTGCTGCAGGCGATCCACGATTCGCTCAACAAGCCGGAAACGCTTGAGATGATCCGCGAGAAAATCCGCAATGAGCTTCCAACGCTGCTCAAGCTCTATCGCGCCGACAAGTTTCTGCTGAAGCGGATCGCGGCATCGGCGACGTCGTTCTTCGAAGAGGTGCGTGCCGATCCGAACCATCCGTTCCGGGGCGAAGTTGATCGCATTCTGCTGACGCTGCCCGACAAGCTGTCGAGCGATAAAGCCTACGCGGATCGCCTCGATGGACTGAAGCGCGATCTTCTGGCGCGGCCGGAACTTGCCTCGCTGGCGCGCGACATCTGGGCCAACGTCAAGAGCTTCATCGACAGAAGCGCCAGCGGCGAGAGCAATGTCCTGCATCATCACCTGACCAACGTGTTTGTCGAGGCGGGCACACAGCTTCGTGCCGACAGCGAGATGCGCGGCGAGATCAACAAGGGCATCGTCGCGGTGCTGCGCAGTTTTATCGCCGATCAGAAGAGCGGCGTGTCGCGATTCATCGCCGATCAGGTGAAATCGTGGGACATGAAGCAGCTCATCAACCTGATCGAGATCAACATCGGCAAGGATCTTCAATACATCCGCTTCAATGGCATGCTGATCGGCGGGCTTGCCGGCCTTGCGCTTCACACGGCGGAAGTTGCGGTGAAAGCGCTGTAAGGACAGGCAAGCAAATTTGCCACAGTCCACAGAACAAGCGTTTGAAACGTGCCAAGGCCAGCTTGAATTGGAGAAAACCGTACCCTAGCTTTGATGACCCTGTTTGGTGATTTGCGTGTTTACCGAGTGGTTTCGCATATCGAAATTGGCTGAGTTCGGCCGGCCGAAAGCCGGAACGTACAGACGAAAAGGAAATCGAATGACCGCTGCTGCTCAGACGCTCCACCCGCCATCCCGATTGCTGATGATGATGGAGGCGCGCGCCATCAACGAATTCGGTGCCTTTCTCGGCGCACTTCCGCTGCTGAGTCTCGCGCCGCGCGGTGACGGTCACCCGGTGCTTGTGCTGCCCGGACTTATCACCAGCGACGCCGCGACGCGTCCGCTGCGCTCGTTCCTCAAGAGCAGGGGCTATGCCGTCAGCGGCTGGGGCCTCGGCCGCAATTTCGGCCCACGTGCCGGCGTCGAGGAGGCGATGCGCAATCTGGTGAAGGATCTCAACGAAACCCATGGCCGCAAGGTCAGCCTCGTGGGATGGAGCCTCGGCGGAATCTATGCGCGTCAGCTCGCGAAGATGATGCCCGACCGCGTGCGTTCGGTGATCACGCTCGGCAGCCCGTTTGGCGGCCATCCGCGAGCGACCAATGCCTGGCGCACGTATGAAGTCGTGAGCGGGCAGAGCGCGGAAAACTACAACGAGCATCTCGGCGGTGACATGTCGCGGACGCCGCCGGTGCCGACCACGGCGATCTTCAGCCGCACCGACGGGATCTGCGCCTGGCAGAATTGCGTCGAGCAGCCCGGCACGTACGCGGAGAACATCGAGGTGCAGGGCGCCAGCCATTGCGGCATGGGCCATCATCCGGCGATTGTCTACGCAGTCGCGGATCGCCTGGCGCAAGCGGAAGGCACGTGGGCGCCGTTCGACCGCAGCGGCTGGCGAAGCCTGGTTTATCCGGACCCGGCGCGGTGAGGTGCAGCGTCGTTGCGAGGAGCGTTAGCGACGAGGCAATCCATTCTTTCCATTAAGGTGGATTGCCTCGCGGAGCTTATCATTGGGCGAGGCGTTGCGTCGGTCCGCAATTCTACGCCTTCTTCCCGCGCAATTTTCCGACCACGCCTGTCGGGAAGAAGTAGACGCTGGCGATAAACAACAGGCCAAGCCACAGCAGCCAGCGGTCCGGATGCAGCAGATCGGGCAGCACCGGAATGCCCGCGCTGGCGGTGGCCTTCGAGGCCATGCCCATCAATGTCTGCAGATAGTTTTCCGCCAGAATGAACATCGCGGCGCCGATGACCGCACCGTACATCGTGCCCATGCCGCCGATCACCACCATCAACAGTATGTCCACCATGATGGTGAAGGACAGCGACGTGTCGGGGCCGGCATAGCGTAGCCACAGCGAATTCAGCATGCCCGCGGCTGCGGCCACGAGCGCCGCAAGCACGTTGGCCCATGTCAGGTGGAACACGGTGCGATAACCGAGCGCTTCGGCGCGGAAACGGTTTTCGCGCACCGCTTGCAGCACACGACCGAACGGCGAATTTACGATCCGCAGCAGCGTCAGGATCATGGCCGCCGCGCCGAAGAACACGATGTAATAGGTGAGCGTGCGGCCATTGAACTCGAAGCCTAACACGTCCTTCGAAATCAGCACCGTGCCGGGCCGCAGCAATTCGGGCAGCCGGAAGCTGCGGCCATCGTCGCCGCCGGTGAGCCATGACAGTTGAGAAGCCAGAACCAGAAATGCGGACGCGACCGCAAGTGTGATCATCGCAAAGAAGATCGCCTGTACGCGCAGCGAGAACAGGCCGATACAGAGGGCGAGCAGCGCGGCCAGCGGCAGGCCGATGACAATGCCGGTAGCGACGCCGGCCCATGTCGGCCCCATGGCATAGAGCGCGATGGCGATTGCGTAAGACCCGATGCCGTAAAACATCGTATGCGCGAACGACACCGTGCCGGTATAGCCCAGCAGCAGATCGTAGGACGCAACCAGCGCCGCGAAGATGCAAATCTTTGTCGCGACGTTCATCGCCTTCGCGCCGGGAAACAGAAACGGCGCCAGCGCCAGCAGCGTCACGATGACGATGAGCAGGAGGCTGAGAACGCGACTGCGCGGCGGATCGCCGGAAAGGATCATCATCGATTTGTCACCGGATAGAGGCCGCGCGGCCGCCACATCAAGACTGCGACCATCAGGAGAATGTTCGAGATCAACGCCAGCTTCGGCACAAGGAAGCCGCCATAGTTCGCGACCATGGCGACCAGGATCGCGCCGATGAAACAGCCGCCGATGGAGCCGAGGCCTCCAATGATGATGACAATGAACACCAGCACGGTGAGTTCGCCGCCGATGGAGGCGTGAACTTCCTCACGGTAGAGCGCCCACATGATGCCGCCGAGGCCGGCCAGCGCGGAGCCGACCATGAACACACCGAGGAACAGCCGCTTGATCTTGTACCCGAGCGCCTCGACCATCTCGCGGTTTTCGACACCGGCGCGGATCAGAAGGCCGATCTTGGTCCGGTTCAGCACCAGCAGCACAAGGCCAAACACGACGAGGCCGACCAGCATGGCCAGCACGCGATATTTGGCAATCGCGATGTCGCCGATGATGAACGAACCGCGCAGGGACGCCGGCAGCGGCAGCGGAATGCGCTGCGGCCCCCACAGCGCATAAAGCATCTGCTCGGCGACGATCAGCCCGCCCATGGTGATCAGGATCTGCTTGAGGTGATTGCCATACACCGGAAGGATGAGGACACGCTCGAACACAAGGCCGAGCGCGCCAGAGACGGCCATCGCCAGGATCGCGGTAGGCGCCAGCGCAAGCAGATTGAGCCAGAGCGAGTCCGCCTGCACGTAACCGATCATCGGGCCGAGCACGAGGGTGGCGACATAGGCGCCGACCGCGATGAACGCGCCATGGCCGAAATTCAGAACGTCCATCAGGCCGAACACCAGCGTCAGGCCGGAGGCCATGATGAAGATCATCATGCCCATGGCGAGGCTCGCTACCGTCAGCGTCACCCATGTGCTCGGCGAGCCGATCAGCGGGATCACGGCCAGCGCCAGCACGACCGGCAGCAGCAGCGGGATGATGTCGCGCTTCGCTTGCGGCAGCGGCTCTACGGTGACGGGCGAAGTTGTGTCGGTCATTGATGCGCCTCGAGGCTGAGACCCAGCAGCTTTTCCTGCAGCGTGGTGTCCCTGGCGAGTTCGGCCATTGCGCCGCGATGGACGATCCTGCCGTTGTCCATCACCAGCACGTTTTCACCGACTTCCTGCGCGACGCGGAAGTTCTGTTCAACCAGCAGGATCGTCGCGCCGCGTTTTTTCACCTCGGTAAGACATTCGATCAGGTTGACCACGATGGCAGGCGCGAGGCCTTTGGTCGGCTCGTCGATCAGGAGCAGCTTGCGCGGCTCGACAATGGCGCGGGCGATGGACAGCATCTGTTTTTGCCCGCCGGAGAGCGAGCCGGCGCGCGACAGCCAGAAGCGCTTCAGCGCCGGGAAGAATCCGAAAATCCATTGCAGACGCGTATCGTCGAGGGGGCCTTCGCGCGCGGCAAGGATCAGGTTTTCCTTCACGGTCAGGTCCGAGAACACCGCCATGGTTTCGGGCACATAGCCGACGCCGAGGCTGGCGATGTCCGGCGTTGCCAGTTTTTCGATGCTTTGTCCGGCGAGTTTGATCTGGCCGGATGAGGGCGACGACAACCCCATGATGGTGCGCAGCGTCGTGGTCTTGCCCGCGCCGTTGCGGCCGAGCAGCATGGTGGTCTGGCCTTCAGGCACGGTGAAATCGACGCCGTGCAGAATGTGATACTGCGCGATGTGCGTGTGAACGCCGGCGAGCGTAAGCATATCGTTCATGCCGCACTCTTTCCGGGCGCGATGCCGAGATAGGCTTCCTGCACGATCGGTGAGGCGATCACCTCGGCGGGCTTGCCGTCGGCAACAAGCTGGCCGTTATGCAGAACGATGATGCGGTCGGCGAGCGAGCGCACCACGTCCATCTTGTGCTCGACCAGCAGGATGATCTTGCTGGTGTCCTGCTTCAGCCGCGCGATCAGGTCGAGCACGACGGGCACTTCATCGACGCTCATGCCCGCGGTCGGTTCGTCGAACATGAAAACCTTGGGCTCCAGCGCCATCATCAGCGCGACTTCGAGCTTACGCTGGTCGCCGTGCGAGAGCGCGGCGGCGGCGACCGCGCGGCGATTGCCGAGCGCGATGCTGTCGAGGATGGCGTCGGCGCGCTCGATCAGATCGCGGCGCTTCATCCACGGGCGCAACATCTCGTAATGCACGCCGGATGCAGCCTGCACCGCGAGGCGGACGTTTTCCTCGACGCTCAGGTTCGGAAACAGATTTGTGAGCTGGAACGCGCGGCCGAGGCCCTTGCGGGTGCGTAATGGTGCGGTGAGGCGCGTGATGTCTTCGCCTGCGAGGAACACGTCGCCCCCGGTGGGGCGCAATTGTCCGGAGATCAGGTTGAAATAGGTGGTTTTGCCGGCGCCGTTCGGCCCGACAATGGCGGTGAGTTCGCCGGGGCGGAATGTGCAGCTCACCTTGTTGACGGCGACATGGCCGCCGAAACGGATGGTCAGGTCGCGGGTCTCTAAGGTGAGGGGCATGCGGCGATCTTCATCAAGTGAAACGGCTGCTATCGATCGTCGTCCCGGCGAAGGCCGGGACCCATACTCCCTGAGTATGGAGTTTCTATCGTGGTCTCAACAGCGCCCTGTGGTTATGGGTCCCGGCCTTCGCCGGGACGACGCTAAAATTTGAGTACGATTTCGAAGACGTGGATGGCCGGGACATGGGCGTGTTTAGAACTCAGTTCTTTGAACGACTATGCCCGGCCATGACGGCGTTCGTGTTACCGCTTGTTCTTGATCGGGATCTGCATGTCCTCGATCTTGAGTTCGCGGACCAGCTCGTTATCCGCCCAAGCGAGGTTCGGATCGACCTTGACCTTGAAGTGATACATGCTCTGCAGCGCCTGATGATCTTCCTTGCGGAACACCATCTTGCCCTTGGGCGTATCGAACTCCATGCCTTCCATGGCCGCGATCAGCTTTTCGGTGTCGGTGGACTTCGCCTTCTGCACGGCGGTGACAGCCGCCATCGCCGCAGCGAAGCCGCCCGCCGTGAAGAAGTCCGGCGGCGCGTTAAAGCGCTTCTGGTGCTCGGCGACGAGCCAGTCGTTGATCGGGTTTTTCGGAATGGCGTAGTAGTAATAGGTCGCGCCTTCCAGGCCCGGCAGGCGCTTGTAGGCAGCCAGCGCGGGCAGGATGTTGCCGCCGCTCGACAGTTCGATGTTGTAGCGCTTCGGGTCCATGTCCTGGATCTTGGTCAGCGGATCGCCGCCGCCGGCCCAGATCACCCAGATGATCTTGCGGCCCGGCTTGTCCTTCAGCGCGTCGAACAGGCGCTGTGCCGCCGCGGTGAAGTCCGTGGTCGCCGCCGGGACATATTCTTCCGCCGCCAGTGACGCGCCGGTCTTGGAGAGCGCTTCCTTGAAGGCGGCGACGCCGTCCTTGCCGAAGGCATTGTCCTGACCGAGGGTTGCGACGGTGACGCCCTGCTTGCCGATGGCGACCGCATTCGAGATCGCGTCCTGCGACGAGTTGCGGCCGGTGCGGAAGATGTAGCGATTCCACTTCTCACCGGTGATGGCGTCGGCAACCGCTGGCTCGACGATCAGCACCTTCTTGTTTTCCTCGGCGATCGGCAGCATGGCGAGCGCCGCACCGGAGGCGGTGGTGCCGATGGCGAGATCGACCTTGTCGTCCTGATAGGCTTCGGCCAGCGCGGCCTTGGCGAGATCGGGCTTGCCCTGGTCGTCCTTGGTAATGAGGACGATCTTGCGGCCATCGACCGTCATGGTGTTCTTGGTGGCGTACTCCAGACCCATGCGCAGACCGTTTTCCGTCTGCTTGGCATAGGCTTCCAGTGGTCCGGTCTTGCCGTAGATCAGCGCGATCTTGAGATCGTCTGCCGTTGCCGGGGCTGCGGCCAGTACGGCTGCGACGCCAGCGAAAATTGCAATCTTACGCATTTATGTCCTCCCTCTTAGTGAGGGGACCATACATAGCCGCGCTGGAAATACCAATTTTTTTGCGAAGAATTTCGTGCTCTGTAAGGGCTTTTGGCGTGCTCGAACAGGCCGTGTCACAGTTGTGACGTCACTCAGTAATGTGGCGGCGGCTCGTTCGTGATGGGCGAGCCCGTTTTGGCCTCGGCGTCTTCCAGCCGCTCGCGCAAGTTCAGCATCTCGCGGCTCAGGGCATCGATCTGCTTCCACTGCGCGGTGATGGTGTTGTTGAGGGTTTCGATGGTCTCGTCCAGATAGGCGATCCGGATTTCCAGCGCATCGATCCGCGAGGCGGGCGAGGGGGTTTCAGTCATTGGCCTGCTCGCTCATTTCGATCTCGGTTGCGTCGGTGTGGTCGGCCCCGTCGCCGGTCAGGACCTCACGTTCGCTCAGTCCATGGCCAAGTGCGATGCGCTGATCGAACACAAAGCATTCGCCGCGCCACAGGCTTTGATCCTCGGGAATGTCTTCCAGATATTTCAGGATGCCGCCCTTGAGATGGTAGACCTCCTTGAAGCCCTGCGAGAGCAGATAGGAACTGGCCTTCTCGCAGCGGATGCCGCCGGTGCAGAACATCGCGATTTTGGTGTGTTTGCCGGGGTCCAGTGCTTTGCCGGCAAACTCCGGAAACTCGCCGAAGCGGGTGATTTTCGGATCGACCGCGCCTTCGAACGTGCCCATCTCGACTTCGAACGCGTTGCGCGTGTCGAGCAGCAAAACATCATCCTGCTTGATGAGTTTGTTCCAGTCCGAGGCATCGACATAGATGCCAACCTGAGCGTTTGGGTCGGTTTCCGGATCGCCAAGCCGGACGATTTCCTTCTTCAGCCGGACCTTCATCCGGTTGAAGGGCATGTTGGCGGCGGTAGAGAATTTCAATTCCAGATTGTCCAGGCGGCCATCGAACAGGGCGCCATGTTGCAACTGGTTCATCAGGGCGTCGATCGCGGCGTCGCCGCCGGCCACGGTCCCGTTGATGCCCTCGGCAGCGAGAAGAATAATCCCCCTGATGTCGAGGGCCACGCACATGTTGCGCAGCGGCTCCCGCAGGTTTTCGAAATCCGGGAGCGCGACGAACTGATAAAAGGCAGCAACTTTGTATGACATGGCCGGGGGTTATATCGTAGCGGGATGGGCGTCAAAACCCGTATTCCAATGCTCCCGCCTCCGGACAGAACATCCTTGTCCTGCCGCATTTTGGGGCAATCCGGCCGGGCCACCGGTGTCGCGTTCCGGCCAAGCCAGGGTGTGTCGCAAAGGCTACTTAATGCTGCTTTATTTGGCGGGCATGCCCCCAGGGTAGCGAAATCTGCTAGATAAAACGTCGGCTTACCTTCGAATCGGAACCGTCCCGTTGCACCAGATTTCAAAAGAGTCCGCCCACAGCGATTCCGGAAAGCGTAGTTTCAGCATCGCGTTCGGTCTGGAACGGATCGGGTTGATTGCGCTGCGTGCGCCGCGCACGGCGGCCGTGGTCCTGCTGGCGCTGGTGGTGATCGCCGTGTTCGGCATCCAGCGGATCAAGATCGATGACTCGCTGAGCCAGTTGTTTCGTTCCGACACCCCCGAATACAAACAGTACGAGGAGGTGACCAAGCGCTTCCCCTCCAGCGAATATGACGTGCTGGTCGTGGTTGAAGGCAAGTCGCTGCTGGAGCGCAATTCGCTCGAGAAGCTGCGCGATCTGGTCACCGACCTGCAGCTTGTGGACGGTACGCGCGGTATCATTTCGCTGTTCTCCGCCCGACAGCCGCCGGAGGCTGGCAGGCTGCCTGCGGCGCTGTTCCCGGAAACGCTGCCGGAGGGCGCCGCCTATGAGGCCTTTATCAAGCGCGTCCGCGACAACGAGGTCATCAAGGGCAAGCTCCTGTCGGAGGACGGCACGCTTGCCCTGATCGTGCTGGCGCTCGATCCCAAGATCGTCGGCAACAAGGGCCTCAACGCGACCATCGGAGAAGTCCGCAAGCTGATGGTTGACGATCTCGAAGGCACCGGGCTGAACAGCCAGTTGTCCGGCGTGCCGGTGATGCAACTCGAAATCCGCAACGCGGTCGAGCGCGACGGACTCACCTACAATATCGCGGGCATTCTGGCGGGCTGTATCATCGCAATCATCTTCTTCCGCCGCATCTCTTTCATGATCGTCGCGGCGTTCCCGCCACTGCTGGCGATCCTGCTTTCGATCGGCACGCTCGGCTGGCTCGGCTTCAGCCTCAACATGTTCCTCAACGTGATGACGCCGCTGATCATGGTGATCAGCTTTGCGGACTCGATGCAGCTCACCTTTGCCGCGCGCGATCGCCTGATCGCGGGCGAGGACAAGATGACGGCGTTCCGTAACGCTGTGCTCGTGGTGGGACCGGCCTGCGTCCTGACCCACGGCACCGCTGCGCTGTCGTTCCTTGCGCTGCAGTTCTCCGATTCCGACCTGATCCGCACTTTCGGTGAGGCGGGACTGATGGCCACGATTATCGCACTGGTCGCGGTGCTGTCGCTGGTGCCGGTGTTCGGCGTCCTTCTGGTGCGCAAGGAAAACCTGCTCGCTACCAAAGTGAAGGGCGCGGACCGCGGCGTGGAAGCGCTGCGCGCGTTCTGCGCGTTCATCGCCAAGCGCATGGTCGGCCATCCCGGACTGTTCAGCCTGATCGCGCTGCTGGTGGTGGTCGGTCTCGGAATTATCTATGCGAGCCTCGAGCCGCGCTATCGCCTGGCTGATCAGGTGCCGGACAAGCAGCAGGCGGTGGAGGCATCGAGTCGTCTCGATGCCAAGCTGACCGGAGCCAATCCGATCGATGTGCTGATCGAATTCCCGAAGGGGAAGTCGCTCTACGACCCGGAAACGCTCGACACCATCGCTGCCGTGCACTCGATCATCGAGAAGCAGGCGGGCGTCGGCAACGTCTGGTCGATCGAGACGCTACGCCGCTGGCTGGCTGAGAAGGCGGGCCGGTCCGATGTCGCCATCCTGAAAGAATATGTCGATCTGTTGCCGGCTTACCTCGTGAGACGTTTCATCTCCGAACAGCAGGACGCCGTTGTGGTGTCAGGCCGTGTGCCGGATCTCGATTCCAGCCAGATCCTGCCGACGGTGGAGAAACTCGATGCGGCCATGGGCGTGGTCCGCACCGCCCATCCGGGCTATGAAATCGCCGTGACCGGCCTGTCCGCCATCGCCGCGCGCAACAGCGCCAACATGATCGGCAAGCTCAACCACGGCCTGACCATCGAATTCCTTCTGGTCGCCGCCTTCATTGGCCTCGCGTTCCGCTCGGTGGTGGTGATGTTCGCGAGCATCCTGCCGGGTATCTTCCCGGTTGTGTTGTCCGGCACTGTCCTGTGGCTCCTGGGCGAAGGACTGCAATTCGCCAGTGTCGTGGCGCTCACGGTGTCGTTCGGCCTTGGCCTCAGCGCGACCATCCACTTCCTTAACCGCTTGAGGCTTGAAGAAAAGCCCGGCGTGGACGAGGCGCAGGCGGTCGAGCGCGCCACCGTCCTGGTCGGCCCGGCGCTGATCCTGACGACCGTGGTGCTGGCCTGCGGCCTGGTGGTGACGGTGTTCTCGGATCTGCCGTCACTGCGGTTGTTCGGATGGTTGTCCGCCTTTGCCATGATCGCGGCGCTGATCGCGGACCTGTTTATCCTGCGGCCGACGGCGATGTGGCTTATCAGCACGTCGCACAAGATCAGGGCGGCGTGGGCAAACAAGTAAGCGCACGATCTAACCCGGACTTCCAAAGAAAACGGCCCGCCGGAATGTTCCGGCGGGCCGTTTTTCTAACCGATGCGGGCTTAGTTGCCCTTGGCAAGACTGATGTTGACCGCGCGCAGCTCGCCCTTCGAGCTGATGGCGACGGACTGCTTGTTGCCGCGCGTGGTGACATTGAAGGTCGCGGCATAGCCGTTGGTCTGGACCAGCGCGGTCACCTGACCGTTCGCGATGCTGCCTTCGACGCTGCCGTTGACGCCGCGGCTGGCTTCGCTCCAAGAGCCGGTGATGTTGCTGCCCTTGGCGGCAATATCGCTGGTGAGTTCGAACTTGTAGCTGTCACTGGCGCAGCGCAGAACCTGATGCAGGTTGTTGCCGCTGCCGTCCACCGTGTAGGTGCCGCGGCAACGGATACGCTCGGTCCCGCCGTCTGCAATGGTGATTGAACCGCTGCCCGACCAGTTGCCTGCATAATTGGCAAACGGCGCGGAGTCGGCCTGTGCGAGCGCCGGCGCCATCAGGGCAGCCGCCGCCAGGGCGGCGGTACGGAAACGGCGATAATCAAAACGGAAGGCGGGAAAAGACATCTGTAAACACCATCGTTGCGGTCGATATGTATTGGTCGCTCATAGCACGCTTTGGTTCATCCGAAAATGTGGCGCAGTGCACCAAAATGGCAAAATTGCCGCGGTTTGCTTTTTGTCGGTTCGATGACGGAGGGATTTGGGCCGGTGTTCGGGTCCGCCGCGTGCTGCAACGCAAAGATCGGATGTTTGAAATATTTCCGCTTTGGATCGGTAGACATTCCCGTTTTTCGCACATCTAATCCTCCCCAAGGCCGGCGGACAAAAAGCACGGTCATTTGGGAGGACGACAAATGAAACTAACGCGACGCGATTTCTCTGTCGGTATGGCTGCAACGCTCGCGGCACCGGCGTTTATCAAAAGCGCCGGAGCACAGGGCGCCACTATCAAGATCGGCATGGTTCTTCCGGTCACCGGCTCCGCGGCGGAGCAGGGCAAGTTCGCTCTCAATGGCGCGAAGCTGGCGCTCGAGGCCGTCAACAAGGCGGGTGGCGTTCTCGGCAAGCAGGTCGAACTTGTGACCGAAGACGACCAGACCACCAATCCGGGGGTGGTGCTCGCGTTCTCCAAGCTTGCGGCGCAATCGGACATCGTTGCGTTCCTCGGCTCGATCCGCTCGACCCAGGTGCATGCGATGGCGCCTGACGTGCTCAAGCTCGGCAAGCCGATGGCAATCGGCGGAACCGATCCTAACCTCACCCATATGGGCAACAAGTGGCTGTTCCGCTTCCGCCCCAACGACAGCTACTCGGGCAGCGTGATCGCAGACTACGGCACCAACACTCTCGGCAAGAAGAAATGGGCCGTGCTCCATTCCACCGACGCCTTCGGCACCGCGGGCGGCAAGGCGTTGACGGAAGGATTGGCCAAGCTTGGCATTACACCGGTCATCGATCAGGGCTACGCCAACCAGAGCCAGGACTTCACGCCGGTGGTGCTGGCGATCAAGCAGTCCGGCGCTGATGTGCTGGGCTCATACTTCACCTTCGAGAATGATCTCGGCATTTTCGCGCGGCAACTGCGCCAGCTCGGCGTCAACATTCCGTGGGTAGGATCGCCATCCATTGTCGGCGTGTCATCGACACGTCTGGCAGGTGCTTCGCTGTATGGCACCTACGGCGTCGCAGACTACGCCGAAGAATCCAGTCCGGTGGCCAAGGCGTACGGCAAGGCCTATCGCGATGCCTACAAGCTCGCGCCGGACAACCAGAGCGCATGGACCTATGACGCGGTCAATGTGCTGGCGAAGGCGATGAACACCGCCAAGTCCACCGAGCCTGAAAAGGTGCGCTCGGCGATTCTTGCGATCAAGGGATATGAAGGGGCCGAAGGCCAATACAACTTCGACGAAAACGGCGACGGCCTCCATGGCTACAACATCGTGAAGAACGAGAAGGGCAATATCGTCTTCGACAAGCATATCGAAGCGAAGCGGTAAGCCGGCTCGGCGGCTTCCGTCAAAAGGAGGCCGCCCGCCGTCATTGCAAGCGAAGCGAAGCAATCCAGGATCGCGAAGAATAAACCGGATTGCTTCGTCGCTTCGCTCCTCGCAATGACGCGGCCAGCAATGTGCCCTGTCTCTCTCGAGCGAGCCTCTCATGGATCAGATTCTTCAACTGCTCTTCACGGGCGTCGGCATCGGCTCGGTCTATGCGCTGGTGGCGCTGGGCTTCGTGCTGATTTTCCGCGCAACCAACGTGGTGAACTTCGCGCAGGGCGAGTTCTCGATGGTGGCGGCATTCCTGATGGTGGTGTTCGCCGTCGATCTGCAATGGCCGTACTGGCTGTCGTTTCTGATCTCGCTCGGCGGGATGGCGCTGTTCGGCGTGATCTTCAATCTCGGCGTCTACTATCCACTCCGTCACCGAACCTTCCTGCCTGTGATCATCGCCACCATCGGCGCATCGATCTTCCTCGCCAATTCGGTGCTCGCGATCTACGGACCCGCGCCGCAAGTGCTGGAAGGCTGGTTCGAGACGCCGGGCATTCAACTGGGGCCGGTCTATCTCGACAGCCAGTATCTGCTGATCATCGCCGTCACGCTCGCGCTGGTTGTCTTGAATTACTGGTTCTTCGAGCACACCATGCTCGGCAAGAAGCTGCAGGCGACCTCGCAGGACAAGGAGATGGCTTCGCTACTCGGCATCTCCGTGTCCGGCATGATCATGATCACCTTCATCTACTCGGCGGTGCTCGGCGGGCTCGCTGGCATCCTGGTCGCGCCGATCCTGTTCGTCTCGATCCAGATGGGTGCGACCATCGCGCTGAAGGCCTTTGCCGCGACGATCATCGGCGGCTTTGGTGACGTCACCGGCGCGATCATCGGCGGCATTGCGCTCGGCATCATCGAAACCTTCGGCGCTGCCTATGTCTCGGTGCCCTACAAGGACGCGTTCGCGTTCCTCGTGCTGATTGCGTTTCTCGTCTTCCGTCCGCAAGGCATCTTCGGCGAACGTGTGGCGGAAAAAGCATGAGCGTGAACAGCGAAAACATGCCTGCTGCCGCCACGGCGCGCTCGACGCCGCAGGTGCTGCGTCACTTGCCGTATTTCATCGCGGCGGCGATTGCCGTGATTGCCGCGGCGACGATGAGCTTCGATGGCTACGTCCTCAACATCCTGATGCAGGCGACGACATTTTCCATCGCCGTGTTCGGGCTGTCGGTAGTGCTGGGCCTGTGCGGTCAGATCAATCTGGCGCAGGCCGCGTTCTTCGGGCTTGGCGCCTATGTCGTCGGTCTCGGCACCGCCGACTACCAGATCAATTTCTGGATCTGCCTTGTCGGAGGGGCGGTGCTGGCGCTGGGGGCGGGTGCGCTGCTCGGCATGACAACGCTGAAACTCGGCGGGCACTATCTCGCCATGGTGACGATCTCGTTCCAGCAGATCGTGACACTGGTGATGATCAACGCGATCTGGCTGACACGCGGTCCCGATGGCATCTCGAAAATCGGGCGGCCTGCGCTGTTCCAGTCGCAGCAGTCGTTTCTGGCGTTCTGCGTCGCGGCGTTGGCGGTGATCGGCTACATCGTCTGGCGCTTGCCGGATACGCGGATGGGCCGTGCCATGCGCGCGGTTCGCGACAACGAACTCGCGGCGGGTGTTGCAGGCATCGATATTTTCCGCACCAAGGTGGCGGCGTTCGCGCTCTGCGCCTTGCTTGGCGGCATCGGCGGCGGGCTGTTCGCGGGCGGCTTCTCCTATGTCAGCCCGGATCAGTTCTCGTTCGCGGAGTCGATCGTCTTCCTGACGATGGCGCTGCTCGGCGGTGTCGCGTCCCCCATCGGTGCTGCGATCGGCACGGGCCTTCTGATCCTCATTCCGGAATGGCTGCGCTTTCTCAAAAGCGTGCCGGGGCTTTACCTCGCCATCTACGGTCTGTTCGTGATCCTGATCGTGCGCTTCATGCCGGACGGCATCTGGGGCTTCGTTCAGGAACTGATCACCAAATGGCGGGCGAAAGCGCTGCCGCAGATCGCCAGCCCGGCGCTACAGCTCGTTCCGGCCAAGACCGGCGGCGATATGGTGCTCGAAGTGACGGGCCTGTCGAAACACTTCGGCGGCCTGAAAGCGGTCGACAGGGTCGATCTGGCGGTGAAGCGCGGCAGCGTGCATGCGCTGATCGGGCCAAACGGGTCGGGCAAGACCACCACGCTGAACATGCTCTCCGGCCTCTACAAGACGACCGCCGGAAAGATCGCGCTCGACGGCACCGACGTGACCGATATGCCGGCGCATGAACGCACGGCGGCGGGCCTCGGCCGCACATTCCAGAACATCCGTCTGTTCCGCTCCATGACGGCGCTGGAAAACGTGGTGATCGGCGCGGAGCGTCCGGGCAACACGCTGATCGGCGAGGGTGGGCAGGACGCGCTGACACAGCGCGCGATGTCGGCTCTTACATTCGTTGGCCTCGGAGGCCGTGCCAACGAACTGGTGTCCAGCTTCTCCTACGGCCACCAGCGCCTGATCGAGATTGCCCGTGCGCTTGCGGGCAATCCGACGCTGCTGCTGCTCGATGAACCTGCGGCTGGTCTGAACTCCAGCGAGAAGGTCGAACTGCATGATCTGCTGAAGCGGATCGCGGCGCAGGGACTTACTATCCTGATCATCGATCACGACATGACGCTGGTGCGCGAGGCCGCGCAGCACATCACGGTGCTCAACTTCGGCAAGCGCATTGCCGATGGTGAATCGCTGGCGGTGCTGCAGCATCCCGACGTCATTTCCGCATATCTCGGGACGGAGTGAGACATGGCGCTGCTCGAGATCAACGACCTCATCGTGCTCTATGGCGAAATCGAAGCGCTGCGCGGCGTCTCCCTGAAGGTGGATGCAGGGCAGGTGGTGACGCTGCTCGGCTCCAACGGGGCGGGCAAGTCCACCACACTGCGCGCCATATCGGGCCTCGCGAAACCCGCCGCCGGTGAAATCCTGTTCGATGGCAAATCCATCGTCGGGCTTGGCCCGGAAGCCATCGTGCGCCTCGGCATTTCGCATGTGCCGGAAGGGCGGCGGGTATTCCCTGGCCTGACGGTGAAAGAGAACATTATGCTGGGCGCTTCGAACCGGAAGGTCGCGAAGGCGCAGCTCTCGTGGGAGGCGGACGCGATGTTCGATCTGTTCCCGGACATTCGCGCATTCTCCGACAAACTCGGCTGGACGCTGTCCGGCGGACAATTGCAGATGGTTGCGGTCGCCCGCGGCCTGATGGCCAAGCCGCGCCTCCTGCTGCTCGACGAGCCGTCGCTCGGTCTTGCGCCGGTGATCGTGCAGGCGGTGTTCCGCATCATCGCCGAAATCCGCAAGGAAACGACCGTTTTACTTGTCGAGCAAAATGCGCGAATGGGATT
Organism: Afipia sp.; assembly: GCA_024508675.1. Taxonomy (GTDB): domain Bacteria; phylum Pseudomonadota; class Alphaproteobacteria; order Rhizobiales; family Xanthobacteraceae; genus Afipia. Next base: position 421,613 of record JANINQ010000021.1, on the reverse strand, counting down.
GTCCGTCGCCGATTACGGCTACGTGCTGGAGACTGGCCGCCTCGCCCTGGGCGGCAAGCCTGATGACCTGTGGGGCAACGAAGCAATCAGAGCCGCTTATCTAGGCGGCCACACCAAGGCAACTACCCAGTGATCCGGTTCTGACATTCGTATCGTATATTTCGCAGGCACTTTTACGAATGTCAGAACCAAAGGATCACTGGAATTATCAGGTTTGCTAGCGTCCTCTTTGTATCCGACGTTTGCTCGGGGGCGCTGCGAAGTAAGGCAAACGTCGGATACAGGATGCTAGACTTATGGTTACAATCAACTCGAAGAAGCTCATCGGCTTTGTCTCCGACATTTTCTCCCGCGCCGGTTCGTCGAAAGCCGAAGCGGACCGCATCGCCACTTATCTGACGACGGCCAATCTCACCGGCCATGACAGCCACGGCGTCATCCGCGTGCCGCAGTATGTGAAGTGGGTGAAGGAGGGCGTGATCGTTGCCGACCAGACTATCAAGCTGGAGGTCGATACGCCGTCTATCGCCGTGATTGATGGTGGGTTTGGTTATGGCCAGACAGTGACGCCTCAAGCGGTCAGGGTCGGCATTGACAAAGCCAAGGCGAACGGCCTCGCTCTGATGACGCTGAAGAATTCCGGTCATCTCGGTCGTGTCGGCGACTGGGCGGAAATGGCGGCTGCAGAAGGGCTGGTGTCGGTCTTCTTTGTCAACGCGGCGGGCTCGGTGCTGGTCGCGCCCTATGGCGGCGTCGCGCGCAAGCTTTCGACCGCGCCGTATTGCGTGGGTATTCCGCGCCCCGGTCAGGGGCCGATTGTGCTGGATTTCGCGACCTCCATCGTCGCCGAAGGCAAGGTGATGGTGGCGAGCCGCGGCGGCAAGAAGCTGCCGAAGGGTGCGTTGGTCGATATGGACGGTTCGCTCAGCGAGGACCCGCACGTTCTCTACGGGCCTTATGAAGCCGATGGTCCGCGTATCCATGCGCAGGGCAAGGGTGCGATCCGCGCCTTCGGCGAACACAAGGGTTCGGGTCTTGCGCTGATGTGCGAACTGCTCGGGGGTGCGTTGACCGGCAACGGGGCGACCAAGACCGATCGTCGCTTTTCCAACGGCATGCTCGCGATCTTTATCGATCCGAAGGTCGTGGACCCGGCGCATTTCTTCGACGGCGAGGTCGCCCGTTACATCGCCTACTTCAAGGACAGCAAGCTGGCGCAAGGCCACGATGCGGTTCTGATCCCGGGAGAACCGGAAGCGGCCACGCGCGCAGAACGCACGAAGAATGGTGTGCCGCTGACCGACGAGACCTGGAATTCGATTACGGCGACGGCACGGCTGGTCGGACTCGATGACGCGGCGATCAAGGCGGCTGAGGGGTAGGTTTTCGTCATTGCGAGCGAAGCGAAGCAATCCATTGCAACGCTCGCGACCCGAAAAATGGATTGCTTCGTCGCTGCGCTCCTCGCAATGACGGAATGAAAATGAGAGTGGCAAGGAAAGAACAATGGCAAACAAGGTCAAGGAAATCTGGGCTGCGGGCAAGGTCGTGGTCAACGGCTGGCTGGCGATCCCGTCGGGCTTCTCCGCCGAGGTGATGGCGCAGTGCGGTTTCGACAGCGTCACCGTCGATATGCAGCACGGCGTGCAGGACTATCAGTCGATGATCCATTGCTTCCAGGCGATGCAGGCGCATCCGGTCACACCGATGGTGCGCGTGCCGTGGAACGAGCCGGGCATCATCGGCAAGGTGCTCGATGGCGGCGCCTATGGCGTAATCTGCCCGATGATCAACACCAGGGAAGAAGCGGAGCGCTTCGTCGCCGCGGCCAAATATCCGCCGCGCGGCACGCGCAGCAACGGCCCGATCCGCGCCATGATGTACGGCTCCGCAGGAACCTATCAGCAGACCGCGAATGAAGAGACGCTCTGCATCCCGATGATCGAGACCAAGACCGCGGTCGACAACCTCGAGTCGATCCTCGATGTGAAGGGAATCTCGGGCATCTACATCGGCCCATCCGATCTTGGATTCTCCTACGGCCTGCATCCGACGCTCGATCGCACCGAGCCGGAGATCATCGCGATCTATGAGAAAATCGTGAAGGCCTGCGAGCAGCGCGGCATCTACCCCGGCATTCACTGCAGCGGCCATGCCGGCGCAACGCTGGCGATCCAGCGCGGGTTCAAGCTGGTGACGGTGTTGAACGATAGCGGCCTGCTGGCGATGTCCGCCAAGAGCCATATCGGGGAGATCCGCAAGAACTCCGGCGGCAAGGCGTAAGCATATAAGTGTGATGTCATCACCGGGCTTGTCCCGGTGATCCCGATGAATGGAGCACTATCCCAAGATAATCGGGATGGCCGGGACAAGCCCGGCCATGACTGTTGATCAAGCCAAAGCCAAAACAAGGACAATAGCCATGGCTGCGACACCTGTGATCCGTCTGCATCCCGATGACAGCGTGGTGATCGCGCGGGCGGCGCTGTTGCCGGGTGCAGAGGTTGCATCAGGCGTTGCAGCGAGCGAACGCATTCCCGCCGGCCACAAGGTCGCGGTTAAGCCGATCGCAACGGGCGAGCCGGTGATGCGCTACGGCCAGATCATCGGTTTTGCCACGCAGCCAATCGCTCCGGGTCAGCATGTCCATGTCCAGAACATCGGCATGGGTGAGTTCTCGAAGGATTATGCTTACGGCGTCGATGTGAAGCCGACGCCGAATTTCGATCTGCCGGCGACATTCAACGGCATCCGCCGCCCGGACGGACGTGTCGCGACGCGCAATTACATCGGCATTCTCACGTCGGTGAATTGCAGCGCCCACGTCGCGGGCCTTGTTGCCGATGTGTTCAAGCGCAATCCCTTTACCGGCCATGATCCGCTCGCTGACTATCCCAATGTCGATGGCGTGGTGGCGCTGACCCACAAGACCGGCTGCGGCATGACGCAGCTCGAGCCGCTGACTGTGCTACGGCGAACGCTCGGCGGCTATGCGAGGCATGTCAACTTCTCGCATGTGATCATTCTTGGCCTCGGCTGCGAGATGAACCAGATCGGCGGTTTCCTTGAGGAGCAGCGGCTCGCGGGGCGGCTGCGCGCGCTGGACATTCAGGATGTCGGCGGCTCGCGCAAGACGGTGGAGAAAACCGTCGCCTTCGTGCGTGAGGTGCTTGCGGAATCCAACAATGTGAGGCGCGAGCCATGTTCCGCGAGCGAACTGACGGTCGCGCTTCAGTGCGGCGGTTCGGACGGCTATTCTGGCGTTTCGGCTAATCCGGCGCTGGGCGCGGCGAGCGATCTTCTGGTCCGCCATGGCGGTTCGGTGATCCTGTCCGAGACGCCCGAGACATACGGTGCGGAACATCTCCTGACGCGCCGCGCGGTCAGTCCCGAGGTTGGCGAGAAGCTCGTGGCATTGATGCGCTGGTGGGAGGATTACACCGAGCGAAACGGCGCGGAGATGGATTCCAATCCCAGCCCCGGCAACAAGGCCGGTGGTCTCACTACTATTCTTGAAAAATCCCTTGGGGCGATGGCCAAGGCGGGCAGCACCAACCTTGTGGATGTGGTCGGCTATGCCGAACCTGTCACCAAGAAGGGCTTCACCTTCATGGACACGCCGGGTTTCGATCCGGTGGCTGCGACCGGGCAGGTGGCGGGCGGCGCCAATCTGGTCTGCTTCACCACGGGACGCGGCAGCGTGTTCGGCTGCAAGCCGTCGCCCTCGATCAAGCTGGCGACCAACACGCCGATGTATCGCCGCATGGAAGACGACATGGACGTGAACTGCGGCACCATTCTGGACGGCGAGGAGACCGTGCAGCAATGCGGTCAGCGGATTTTCGACCTGATCCTGCGGGTGGCCTCCGGGGAACAGACCAAGAGTGAGGCGTTCGATTTCGGCGCTGCGGAATTTGCGCCTTGGGTCCTTGGCGCTACAATGTAGCGCGCCGGGTATTAGGCACTACGATGTAGGCAAAGCGGGAGTCCGAGATGCCGGCTGTCGAACGCGTTGATCCCAAGACGATCTTTACCGCCGAGGAATGGTCTCGCCTGACTTCGCGCGACTCATGGCGGGGCATATGGCTGGTCGTGCACTGCTGGGGCACCATCGCCGCCGCCGTCGCTCTTGTAACCATCTGGCCGAATCCGTTCACCTGGCTGATCGCGGTGATGATTGTCGGCACCCGCCAGCTTGGCCTTGCCATCCTGATGCACGAGGCTGCGCATGGCGGCCTGCATGCGAACCAGAAGATCAACGAGTTCGTCGGCAACTGGATTTGCGCCGTGCCGGTCGGCGCGTCGCTGGCAGGATACCGCGCCTATCATTTGAAACATCATCGCTTCACCCAGCAGCCGGAAGATCCGGATCTTGGCCTGTCCGCGCCGTTCCCGATCTCCAAGGACAGCTTCTACCGCAAGGCTTTCCGTGATCTCTCCGGACAGACCTTCGTCAAGCAGCGCACACCGTCCTTCAAGGCGCTGTTCGCGCGGCGCGAGCCTGTGTTGACCGATGAAATGCGCGATGAGGAAACCGAGAACTTCCTGACCAGCGGGCGGATCGCCATGCAGCGGTTTCTCGCGGTCAACGCCCTGCTGTTCGGCCTGTTCTGGCTGGCAGGCGCGGGCATCTGGTTCTTCGGCGTCTGGATTGTTGCTATGGCGACATGGTTTCCTTTTGTGACGCGGGTGCGGAACATCGCCGAACACGCCTGCACCTCGACAGGCGCCGATCCGTTCAGCCATGCGCGCACGACCCACGCCAATCTCATCGAGCGCATGCTGATCGCGCCATACTGGGTGAACTATCACGCCGAACATCATCTATTCATGTACCTGCCGTGCTACCGGCTGGAGGAAGCGCATCGCCTTCTGACCGAGAAGGGGCTGATCGCACGCGTGGAGGTTGCCCCAAGCTATCTCGATGTGATCCGGCTTGCGACGTCGCGCCCGCAACCTGCCTCCGCCGCATGATCGCAAGAGCTGTCATCGCTGTCGTTACAATGCTGCTCACCGCGACGTTTGCGCAGGCGCAGGAGTGGCCGGCCCGGCCGATCACGCTGGTTGTACCGTTCGCGGCGGGCGGCACCACCGATCTCGTCGCCCGGCCGATTGCACAGGCGCTGACGGAAAAGCTCGGTCAGCCGGTCGTGGTCGAGAACAAGGCCGGAGCGGGCGGCACGCTCGCGGCAGGCATCGCCGCGAAGGCCGCGCCGGACGGATATACGATCTTTCTTGCCACCGTGGCGCACACCATGGCGCCGGGCCTTTACAAGTCGCTGCCCTATGACTTCGAGAAGGATTTCGATCCCGTGACGCTGGCGGCACAGGTGCCGAACGTGCTGATCGTCCATCCATCGGTGCCCGCAAAGACCGTCGCGGAATTGATCGCCTACATCAAGGCCAATCCCGGCAAGGTCAATTTCGGCTCGGCTGGGCCGGGCAGCACCGAGCATATGTCAGGGGAGTTGTTCCGCGCGATGCTTGGCGTCGACATCGTGCATGTGCCTTACAAGGGCGGCGCGCCGATGATGACCGATCTGATCGCGGGCCAGATCCAGATGGCCATCGAGACCAGCGGGTCCGCGACGCCGCATATCCAGGCCGGAACGGTGCGCGCGCTGGCGGTCAGCACGCCGCAGCGCTCGCCGTATTTCCCGGATTTGCCGACGCTCAACGAAGCCGGCCTGACGGGTTACGATGTCACCACCTGGTTCGGCTTCATGGTGCCCAAGGGTACGCCGCCTGCCATCCGGGGTCGCCTTTATCGCGAGATCGGCGATGTCCTGAAGCAGTCCGGGATCAGGGCGCGCTTCAAGGAAATGGGCGCGGAGCCGGGCGGTCAGGCCCCGGCGGAGGTCGCGGCCTTCATCACCACTGAGACGGCGAAATGGAAGAAGGTCGCGAAAGAGTCCGGCGCGAAGATCGACTAGCCTCTGTCAAGCTGAGCGCGGCTTTGCCACGCTCCTGAAATGCTTCTAATGTGCCGCCGCACATCAATGCGACGGAAAGACAAATGACCAAGGGTCTCAAGAAGGGGCTGACCAGTTACGGCGATCCTGGATTTTCGCTGTTCCTGCGCAAGGCCTTCATCAAGGCGATGGGCTATTCGGACGACGCGCTGGAGCGCCCTATCGTCGGCATCACCAATACCTACAGCGACTACAATCCCTGCCACGGCAACGTCCCGCAGCTCATCGAGGCGGTGAAGCGCGGTGTCATGCTGGCGGGCGCGATGCCGATGGTGTTTCCGACCATCTCCATTGCCGAGAGTTTTTCTTATCCAACCTCGATGTATCTGCGCAATCTGATGGCGATGGATACCGAGGAGATGATCCGCGCCCAGCCGATGGACGCGATTGTCGTGATCGGCGGCTGCGACAAGACGCTGCCGGCGCAGATCATGGCAGCGGTGAGCGCAGACCTGCCGACGGTCGTTATCCCGGTGGGGCCGATGGTGGTCGGTCATCACAAGGGTGAGGTGCTGGGCGCCTGCACCGATTGCCGCCGCATGTGGGGGAAATATCGCGCGGGCGAAATCGATGCGCAGGAGATCGAGGCTGTGAATGGCCGCCTCGCGCCGTCCGTTGGCACCTGCATGGTGATGGGCACCGCAAGCACCATGGCCTGCGTGACCGAGGCGCTTGGCCTGTCGCTGCCAATGAGCGCGACGATTCCTGCACCGCATTCCGAGCGTGTACGTTCCGCCGAACACAGCGGCAAGCGCGCGGCGGAAATGGCCGTCAGCGGCGGGCCGCGTCCGAGCGAATTGCTGACACCTGCCGCCTTCCGCAACGCGCAGGTGGTGCTGCAGGCGATCGGCGGCTCGACCAATGGTTTGATTCATCTCACCGCGATCGCCAACCGCACGCCGCATCGCATCGATCTCGAAGCTTTCGACAAGCTGGGACGCGAGGTGCCGGTGCTGATCGATCTGAAACCCTCCGGCGCGCATTACATGGAGCACTTCCATCATGCTGGCGGTGTGCCCAAGCTGATGAAGCAGCTCGGCGACCTGATCGACCTTGATGCGAAGACCATCGCTGGCGGAACGCTACGCGACGTGGTCGCCAACGCCGAGGAAGTGCCCGGGCAGGACGCGATCCGTCCACGCGACAATCCGATCACCCGCGAAGGCGCGATGGCGGTTCTGCACGGCAATCTTGCGCCGCGCGGCGCGGTCATCAAGCAGTCGGCCGCATCGCCCAAGCTGTTGCAGCATACAGGGCGCGCCATCGTGTTCGAGTCCGTGGAGGACATGACGCTGCGCGTGGACGATCCGAATCTGGATGTGACTGCAGATGATGTGCTCGTGCTGCGCAATGCCGGGCCGAAAGGCGCGCCGGGCATGCCGGAGGCGGGTTATCTGCCGATTCCCCAGAAGCTGCTGCGCGCTGGCGTGAAGGACATGGTGCGAATCTCCGATGCGCGCATGAGCGGCACGGCATTCGGCACCATCGTGCTGCATATCACGCCGGAATCCGCGGTGGGCGGTCCGTTGGCGCTGGTGAAGACCGGCGACATGATCCGGCTCGATGTCTCAAAACGGCGCATCGACCTTCTGGTGGATGAGGTGGAACTGACCATGCGCCAGCGTGCGCTGCCGAAACCATCGACCCCGGAATGGGCCGCGCGGGGCTACGCCCATCTGTTTCATGAAACGATCACACAGGCGGACGACGGCTGCGATTTCGATTTCATGGGCCGCAATGGTCCCGCTGGACTCAAAGGATAAATCTGGGGAAGATCACGCGTCCGATCTCTCTGACGGAGGCGTGAATGAGCACCGTGGCGTTGACGGCGGAAGAACATGCGGATCGCCGCCGCCGGATCTGGGCGATTGTCGGCAGTTCGTCCGGCAATCTCGTCGAATGGTACGACTTTTACGCCTACGCCTTCACGGCGCTGTATTTCGCTCACGCGTTCTTTCCCGCCGGGAACCAGACCACGCAATTGCTGCAGACCGCAGCGGTGTTTGCCATCGGCTTTCTGATGCGGCCGATCGGCGGTTACATCTTCGGAACCATCGCCGACAAATATGGCCGCAAGACATCGATGGTCACGTCCATCCTGATGATGTGCGGCGGTTCGCTCGCCATCGGTCTTCTTCCGACACATGACACCATCGGGGTCGCGGCGCCGATCCTGTTGCTGCTGGCACGCATGGTGCAGGGGCTTTCGGTCGGCGGCGAATATGGCACGACGGCGACCTACATGAGCGAGGTTTCGCTGCCGGGAAAGCGCGGCTTCTACGCGTCATTCCAGTATGTCACGCTGATCGGAGGCCAGTTGCTGGCGTCGCTGGTGGTGCTGGTCGTCCAGCTTTCGCTCACGGATGCGGAACTGCGTGCCTGGGGTTGGCGCATTCCGTTCCTGATCGGCGCGCTGTGCGCCATTGTCGCGCTGTATCTGCGAATGTCGCTGCATGAGACGTCATCGGAAAAGAGTCGTTCACAGGAAGGCGCGGGCACGCTGCGCAATGTCTTCACGCATCACCTCAAGCCGTTCCTGCTGGTGCTCGGTTATACGGCGGGCGGCTCACTGATCTTCTACACGTTCACGACCTATATGCAGAAATATCTGGTCAACACGGCGCATATGGATCATCGCACCGTAAATGTCGTCATGAGCGCGGTGCTGTTCACCTACATGATCATGCAGCCGCCATTCGGCGCGCTGTCGGACCGGATCGGGCGACGCACACAGATGCGGCTGTTCGGTGCGCTGTCGGTGCTGACCGTTGTGCCGCTGATGTATGCGATCGGTAGCGTGAAAAGCCCCTACATGGCGTATGTGCTGATCGTCATCGCACTTGCCATCGTCTCGCTCTACACATCGATCAGCGGCGTGGTGAAGGCCGAGATGTTCCCGCCGGAGGTGAGGGCGCTCAGCGTCGGTTTTGCCTATGCCATCGCCAATGCGGGATTCGGCGGCACGGCGGAATATGTCGCGCTATGGTTCAAGGATCACGGAATCGAGTCGGACTTCTTCTGGTATGTGACCGTGCTGTGCGGGATTGCCCTGATCGCGGCTATTCTGATGCCCGACCCCAAGGTCAAAGGCTATCTGCACGGGCATGAGTCCGATCCAGATTAGGGGCTACGGTGGCTCCCTTTCGTCATGCCCGGCCTTGTGCCGGGCATTCACGTCTTTCTTTTTCGGATCGTGAAGACGTGGATGGCCGGGACGAGCCCGGCCATGACGGTGGTTAATACGTCGCGCGGCCGCCGGAAATGTCGAACACCGCGCCGGTGGTGTAGAGGCATTCTTCCGACGCCATCCACGCCACGAGAGACGCCAGTTCCTCCACCTTGAGGAAGCGCCCGCGCGGAATCTTCGACAGCATGAAATCGATATGCTGCTGGGTCATCTGGTCGAAGATGGCGGTCTTGGCGGCAGCAGGCGTCACGGCATTCACCGCGATGTCGGTGCCCGCCAGTTCCTTGCCGAGCGACTTTGTCAGCGCGATTACGCCCGCTTTCGAGGCGGAGTAGTGCGAGGCGTTCGGGTTGCCTTCCTTGCCGGCGATGGAGGCGATGTTGATGATGCGTCCATAATTCTGCTTCACCATCACGGGTACTATGGCGTGACAGCAGATGAACGGGCCGTCGAGGTTGATCTTCATCACCTGCCGCCACTCGTCATAGGACAGATCCGCGACGGTCTTGTTGACGCCCGCGATGCCGGCATTGTTGACCAGAATGTCGATGCGTCCGAACGCCTTCAGCGTCGCGTCGCGCGCTGCATCGACCGCGGCGGGATCGGTGACGTCGACCTTGAGGACTGTGACCGCAGAGCCGATCTCCTTCGCGGTCTTTTCCGCGAGGGTCTGGTCGAAGTCCCAGATTGCGACTTTCGCGCCAGAGGCGACGAAGCGTTCGGTGATGGCGCGGCCGAATCCCTGTGCGCCGCCGGTGACGACAGCAAAGCGTCCGCTCAGATCAATCTTGTTCAAGGCGTTTCTCCTGGAGTTATTGTTATCTGCCGGATTACAGTCTCGTCATTGCGAGGAGCGCAGCGACAAAGCTATCCATCCTTATGTGTTGATTGCCTTGTGTGGATTGCTTCGCTTCGCTCGCAATGACGACAAGGGTTTCAGTGACTGTTTAAAGCGTCCAGCCGCCATCGATGATGTGGGCGACGCCGGTGGTGAAGGCGCTTTCATCGCTGGCGAGATAGGTGGCGAGCGACGCGATTTCCTCCGCAGTGCCGAGCCGCCCCATCGGCTGGCGGCTGACGAACATCTCGCGACCGCCTGCGCCGAGCGCCGCGGCACGGCCCAGCATCGATGGCGTTTCGATGGTGCCGGGGCAAATCGCGTTGCAGCGGATACCCTTGGTGATGAAATCGACCGCGACGGCACGGGTCAGCGCCGCGACCGCCGCCTTTGTGGCGCTGTAGACATAACGGTTCGGCGCGGCCTTGAACACGCCGGCGGCGGAGGAGATGTTGACGATCGAGCCGCCACCGCCGTCCAGCATCGCGGGCAGGAACGCCCTGATGGTCCGGTGCATCGACTTTACGTTGAGATCGAAGGAGAAATCCCAGTCGCTATCCGAGCAGTCCAGCACGGTGCCGTTGTGAACGAAGCCCGCGGCGTTGAGCAGGATGTCGATCTTCCCGGTTTTCCTTGCCATGGCCTCGACGGCGGCTGTATCGCGGACGTCGAGCTTGTGGACCTCGGCGATGCCTTCTTTCTTGAGCGAAGCGAGACCGATTTCATCGACGTCGGTTGCGATCACGGTCGCACCTTCGCGTGTGAAGGCGAGGGCGCAGGCCCGGCCTATGCCGGCTGCGCCTGCGGTGATGAAGGCACGCTTGCCTTTCAGCCGATCAGACATGTGACAATTTCCTGTGTGACCATCGTTTCAGATTGTCATTGCGAGGAGCAGAGCGGCGAAGCAGTCCATTCTTCCATTAAGGTGGATTGCTTCGCTTCGCTCGCAATGACGTTGTGAGTGCCTAGTGATTATCCCGCGCGACGCCGATGGTGCCTGCGATATTGCGATAGCGGGTCGCAAGCTCAAGGCACGCGCCGGTGGCCTGCTGGCCCACGGTGTCGCGATAAAGCTCCTGCCATGGCGTCTGGTTCTTTGGATAAGGGAAGCCGCCCTTTGACATGAGGTCGGCATGGCGCTGCTTCACCTCGGCATCGGAGATCAGGATATTGGCTTCGCCCTTTCTCAGGTCGATGCGGACTCGGTCGCCGGTCCTCAGAATCGCAAGTCCGCCATTGGCCGCCGCTTCCGGCGAGGCATTCAGGATCGATGGCGAACCCGATGTGCCGGACTGCCGCCCGTCACCGATGCAGGGCAGGGACGTGATGCCCTTCTTGATGAGGGCGGCGGGCGGCTGCATGTTCACGACCTCCGCGCCGCCGGGATAGCCAATAGGTCCGACGCCGCGAACGAACAGCATGCAGTGCTCGTCGATGTTCAAGGATTCATCGTCGATGCGATGATGATAATCCTCCGGTCCCTCGAACACGATGGCGCGGCCCTCGAAGGCGTCCGGGTCCTTCGGATTGGACAGGTAACGGTCGCGGAATTCCTTCGAGATCACGCTGGTCTTCATGATGGCGGAATCGAACAGGTTTCCGCGCAGCACGATGAACCCGGCATCCTTGACCAGGGGCTTGTCATAAGTGCGGATCACGTCGCTGTCGGGCGCCGCAGCGCTTTTGCAGTTCTCGCCCATGGTCTTGCCGTTGACGGTGAGCGCGTCCTCATGAATGCGCTTGTGCTTCATGAGTTCGCGCACCACGGCCGGAACGCCGCCTGCGCGGTGATACTCCTCGCCAAGATAGAAGCCAGCCGGCTGCATGTTCACCAGCAGCGGGACGTCGTGGCCGACTTTCTGCCAGTCCTCGATTGAGAGATCGACGCCGATATGCCGAGCCAGTGCGTTGATGTGGATCGGCGCATTGGTCGAACCGCCGATGGCCGAATTGACCACGATGCAGTTCTCAAACGCCTTGCGGGTCAGGAAGTCCGATGGCTTGAGATCTTCCCACACCATCTCCACGGCGCGCTTGCCGGTCTCATAGGCGATCTGGCCACGCTCGCGGTAAGGCGCCGGGATGGCCGCGCAGCCCGGGAGCGAGAAGCCGAGGGCTTCGGCCAGCGAGTTCATGGTCGAGGCGGTACCCATGGTGTTGCAATGTCCAACGGACGGCGCCGACGAGGCGACGATTTCCATGAACTCGTCGTAGTCGATCTTGCCGGCAGCCATTTCCTCGCGTGATTTCCATACTACGGTGCCGGAGCCAGTCCGCTCGCCGTTGAACCAGCCGTTGAGCATCGGCCCGCCTGACAGAACAATGGCAGGAATGTTGACGGTTGCCGCGGCCATCATGCACGCCGGGGTGGTCTTGTCGCAGCCGGTGGTCAGGACGACGCCGTCCAGCGGATAGCCGAACAGCACTTCCACCAGGCTGAGATAGGCGAGGTTGCGGTCAAGGGCCGCAGTCGGCCGCTTGCCGGTTTCCTGAATCGGGTGGGTCGGGAATTCCATCGCGATGCCGCCGGCTTCGCGGATGCCTTCGCGGACCCGCTGCGCCAGTTCGATATGATGCCGGTTGCAGGGCGAAAGATCGTTGCCTGTCTGGGCGATACCGATGATCGGCTTGCCGGATTGCAACTCGTGCCGGGTGAGCCCGTAGTTCAGGTAACGCTCGAGATAGAGCGCAGTCATACCAGGGTTGTCCGGATTATCGAACCAGAGCTGCGACCGCAGTTTGCGTCGTTGGCCGTTTTTCGTTGCGTTTGTTGCGGCGTGGTCGTCGTTTTTTTTCACAAGTTTTCTCCCGCACTGCACACTTGTTCGTTCGCGTGCAGGTAATGTTTGCATGTCGACGCGGCATCTGCAACGCTGCCGGATCAAACATCCGATCTTTGGGACAAAATTGAAAATCCCTGCTAAGACGTCTGTCTAATAGCAAGAACGGGCAAACCGCGGAGAATGGGTTCGACGCACTTTCGGACATCACGTTCAAGAACGCGGCCCAAGAATCAAAGAGCAGCGACGGCTTTCGCCGGACGACGCCGGGACGACAGAGGAGGAGAGACTGCATGGCGTCTGTGCATATTCACGACGTGCGAAAATCGTTTGGCGGATTTGAAGTTCTGCACGGCGTGACCGTTCCTATCGAGGACGGGGAGTTCGTCGTGCTGGTCGGTCCCTCGGGTTGCGGCAAGTCGACCCTGTTGCGGATGCTGGCGGGTCTGGAACGGATCACCTCAGGTACGATTTCGATCGGTGATCGCGTGGTCAACGATGTCCAGCCCAAGGAGCGGGACATCGCCATGGTGTTCCAGAATTATGCGCTCTATCCGCATATGACAGTCGCCAAGAACATGGGCTTCTCGCTCAAGCTGCGAAACACGCCGCAGGCCGAAATCGACAAGCATGTGCGCCGCGCTGCCGACATTCTTGCGCTGACGCCGCTGCTTGATCGCTATCCGCGGCAATTGTCCGGCGGCCAGCGACAGCGCGTCGCCATGGGCCGCGCCATCGTGCGCGATCCGCAGGTGTTCCTGTTCGATGAGCCGCTGTCGAATCTCGATGCCAAGCTGCGCGTCGCCATGCGCACCGAGATCAAGGAGTTGCATCAGCGGCTGAAGACCACGACGGTCTATGTGACCCACGACCAGATCGAGGCCATGACCATGGCCGACAAGATCGTGGTGATGCAGGACGGAATCGTCGAGCAGATGGGCTCGCCGCTCGAACTGTACGATCATCCCGACAACAGGTTCGTTGCGGGCTTTATCGGATCGCCGGCGATGAATTTCCTCGAAGGAAAACTGGTCGGCAGCAGCGCGCCCCATGTGGAGACGGCGAACGGCAGCAAGCTGCCGCTCACGGCGTCGCGCACTGGCCTCGACGGCAAGCCGGTGATCTACGGCATTCGCCCCGAGCATCTGGAATTCGCCGACGACGGCATCGAGGCCGATGTCATTGTGGTCGAGCCAACCGGATCGGAAACCCAGATTGTCGCACGCATTGGCCAGCAGGACCTGATTGCGGTCATTCGCGACCGGCGCCCCGTCAAGCCGGGCGACAAGATCAGGCTGCGGCCGAATCCGGCTGCGGCTCATGTCTTCGACAAGGAAACCGGAAAACGCCTGATCAACTAGTTTACGCCTGCCAGATCATTGCCAACAGCCGGCCGGAACAACCAAGAGCCGGTACAACAGGGAGATGAGACAAGATGGATAAGTTCACACCAAATCGCCGTGCGCTGCTGAAGGGTGGTGCATCGGTTCTCGCCGGCGCCGCGACGCTCTCCGCCGATCAGTTGCTCGGCTTCGCAAAGGCCTGGGCGCAGACCACCCAGTGGAAGCCGGAGAAGGGCGCCAAGATCAACCTGCTGCGCTGGAAGCGCTTCGTGGAAGCCGAAGACAAGGCCTTCATGGACATCATCGCGGCCTTCACCAAGGCAACTGGCGTCGAAGTCAACGTCTCCAACGAATCCTACGACGATATTCAGCCGAAGGCTTCGGTCGCTGCCAACACCGGGCAGGGCCTCGACATGGTGTGGGGCCTCTACTCGTTGCCGCATCTTTTGCCGACCAAGTGCATCGACGTCACCGATGTCGCCGACTATCTCGGCAAGAAGTACGGCGGCTGGGCCGACTCGGCCAACGCCTACGGCAAGAACAAGGCTGGCAAGTGGATCGGCATTCCGGTCGCCTGCACCGGCGCGCTGATGAACTATCGCATCAGCTCGTGCGAGAAGGCCGGCTTCAAGGAATTCCCGAAGGACACGGCGGGCTTCCTCGAACTCGTCAAGGCGCTCAACAAGAACGGCACGCCGGCCGGCATGGCCATCGGCCACGCGTCGGGCGATGCCAACACCTGGCTGCACTGGGCGCTCTGGACCCATGGCGGCTATCTCGTCGACAAGAACGACAAGGTCATCATCAACTCGCCGGAAACCGCCAAGGCGCTGGAATACGTCAAGGCGCTGTACGACAACTTCATTCCGGGCACCGCCTCGTGGAACGATTCCTCGAACAACAAGGCCTTCCTTGCCGGTCAGTTGCACGTCACCTGTAACGGCATCTCGGTCTATGTCACCGCCAAGCGCGAGAACAAGGCGGTCGCCGAGGACATGAACCACGCCTACATGCCGATCGGCCCGGCGGGCAAGCCGACCGAACTGCATCTGCCGTTCACGATGATGACCTTCAACTTCACGAAGTTCCCTCAGGCGTGCAAGGCGTTGACCGCATTCATGATGGAAGCCGATCAGTTCAATCCGTGGCTGGTGTCCGCATCGGGCTATCTGTCGCCGTTCCTCAACGGCTACGACAACAATCCGGTCTGGACGTCGGACCCGAAGAACACCGTGTACCGCGACGTTGCCAAGCGCACCCTGACCCCCGGCGGTCTTGGTACGCTCGGCGAGAACGCGGCGGCGGCGATTGCGGACTTCCTGGTCGTGGACATGTTCGCGAATTACTGCACCGGCCGCGAAGACCTCAAGGGCTCGATTGCCTTCGCGGAGCGGCAGGCCAAGCGTCTGTATCGCTAAGCAGTCATAGCAGCACCGGCGTGGAACCCAGTTCCGCGCCGGTGTCTCCTTGACGTGATGGGTTGCGCGTGTTCTGGCCGCAAAAGCGGTGTATGTTGCAGAACGCGTGCGAAAGGTTCTGATCCCGAAGGTTGGGTCTTATGAGCACGATACCGGCGTCGATGCCCAAACAGCAGGTCTATGTAAGTTCGCAGTCGCTCTGGCAGCGGCTCAGTGCGAACCGCAACTGGATTGCGATGTGGTTCATGCTGCCGGCGGCGGCCTTTCTGCTGCTGTTCCTGGCCTATCCGCTGGGCCTCGGCATCTGGATGAGTTTCACCGACGTCCGCATTGGACGGCCCGGCGAATTTATCGGTATCGAGAATTACGAGTGGCTCTGGGAAGACGGCGTCTTCTGGCTCTCGGTGTTCAACACGCTGCTCTATACGATCGTCGCCAGCGCCATCAAATTCGCGCTCGGACTTTATCTCGCGCTGCTGCTCAATCGTAACATGCCGTTCAAGGCGATGATTCGGGCCGCGGTGCTGATCCCCTTCATCGTGCCGACAGTGCTCTCGGCCATCGCATTCTGGTGGATCTACGATTCCCAGTTCTCGATCATCTCGTGGTCGCTGACCAAGCTCGGCATCATTCACCAGAACATCAACTTCCTCGGCGATTCGACCTGGGCGCGCATCAGCGTCATTATCGCCAATATCTGGCGCGGCGTTCCGTTCGTCGCCATCACGCTGTTGGCAGGACTGCAGACAGTCTCTCCGTCGCTGTATGAGGCCGCAACACTTGACGGCGCCAGCAACTGGCAGCGCTTCCGCTACATCACCTATCCGCTGCTGACGCCGATCATTGCCGTGGTGATGACGTTCTCGGTATTGTTCACCTTCACCGACTTCCAGTTGATCTGGGCACTGACCCGCGGCGGCCCGGTGAATGCGACGCATCTGATGGCGACCTTGAGCTATCAGCGCGGCATTCTCAGCGGCAGGCTGGGCGAGGGTGCGGCGGTCGCCACCGCGATGATTCCGTTCCTTCTCGCGGCGATCACCATCTCCTGGTTCGGCATGCAGCGCCGGAAATGGCAGCAGGGATCGGACAATGATTGATATATCCGCGATGTTGCAGATGACATTTTACGCGAACGGGGCAAGCCTCGTGCGCGCGCCGCAAGCGGCAGCAAGGATTCAACAATGACCGATCATGCAGCGCATCCGCCGGCGGCATCGACGCAGGCCATGACCGATAACAGCGAGGGCATGAGCTACCTTGAGAGCCTGCCGCGCAAGATCATCACGCTCTATATCCCGCTTTTCATCATGGTCGTGATCCTGCTGTTTCCGTTTTACTGGATGGCGCTGACATCCATTAAGCCGGACGAGCAGCTCATCGACATGGAAACCTACAATCCGTTCTGGGTGGTGAATCCGACTTTCAAGCACATCTACAAGCTGCTGTTCGAGACGGAATATCCGCGCTGGCTGTGGAACACGATGTATGTCGCCGCAGCGGCAACCTTCCTGTCCATCGTGGCGAGCGTTCTGGCGGCCTATGCCATCGTGCGCTTGCGCTTCAAGGGCGCGGAAACGGTCAGTGCGCTGATCTTCTTGGCCTACCTTGTTCCGCCGTCGATCCTGTTCATTCCGCTGGCGTCGGTGATCCATTCCTACGGCCTGTTCGACTCGCCGCTGTCGCTGATCCTTGTCTATCCCACGCTGCTGATCCCGTTCTCGACATGGCTGCTGATGGGATATTTCAAGACCATTCCTTATGAACTTGAAGAATGTGCGCTGATCGACGGCGCCAGCCGCTGGCAGATTCTGACCAAGATCGTGCTGCCGCTCGCGGTGCCGGGCCTGATTTCGGCGTTCATCTTCTGCTTCACGCTGTGCTGGAACGAGTTCATCTACGCACTGACCTTCCTGGCTTCGACGCCGAACAAGACGGTGCCGGTGGCGATCGTCAACGAGTTCGTCGACGGCGACATCTACAAGTGGGGCTCGCTGATGGCGGGCGCTCTGGTCGGCTCGCTGCCGCTGGTCATCCTTTATGCGTTCTTTGTCGAGCACTACGTCTCGGCCATGACCGGCGCGGTCAAGGAATAAGGTTCAAGAAGAAACTTCACGGAAAGGCGACACCTTGCATATTCTGGTTCTCGGCGCGGCCGGTATGGTCGGGCGCAAACTCGTCGAGCGGCTGACCCGCGATGGACGGCTCGGCAAGTCCGATATTACCCGCCTGACGCTGCAGGATGTCGTCGCGCCGGCGAAGCCGGAAACCTCCATTCCCGCCGACGTCGTGACCTGCGATGTCGCCGATCAGGCCGCCGTGACGAAGCTCGTCGCGGGGAGGCCGGATGTGATCTTCCATCTTGCGGCCATTGTGTCGGGAGAGGCCGAGGCCGATTTCGACAAGGGCTACCGGATCAATCTCGACGGCACCCGCTATCTGATCGACGCGGTACGCGCCATCGGCGGCGGCTACAAGCCGCGGATCGTCTTTACATCCTCAATCGCGGTGTTCGGCGCGCCGTTCCCCGACAAAATTGGCGATGAATTCCTCTCCGCGCCGCTGACGAGCTATGGCACGCAGAAGGCCATCGGCGAACTGCTGATCTCCGATTACACCCGCAAGGGATTGTTCGACGGCGTCAGCATCCGTCTGCCCACTATCTGCGTGCGGCCGGGCCTGCCAAACAAGGCGGCTTCGGGATTCTTCTCCAACATCATCCGCGAGCCGCTGGCGGGCAAGGAAGCAGTGCTGCCGGTGTCTGAGGATGTGCGCCACTGGCACGCGTCGCCGCGCTCCGCGGTGGGTTTCCTGCTTCATGCGGGCACCATGGACACGAATACCATCGGCCCGCGCCGCGCGCTCAGCATGCCGGGATTGTCGGCGACGGTAGGCGAGCAGATCGCGGCGCTTGGCCGTGTCGCGGGCAAGAGCGTGACGGACCGTATCAAGCGCGTGCCCGACCAGACCATCACCGGCATTGTTGCCGGATGGCCGCGCGATTTCGTCACCGACCGGGCGCTCAAGCTGGGCTTCATCACCGCCGAAAAGACCTTCGACGATATTATTCGCATTCATATCGAAGACGAACTCGGCGGAAAGTTCGTAAGCTGATGTGATGACCACCGTTGCCTGCATCGGCGAGTGCATGATCGAGCTCTCGCAGGGGGCGGATAACAGCCTTACGCGCAGCCATGGCGGCGACACGCTGAACACGGCGGTTTATCTTGCGCGCCTTGGTGTGAGCGTGGATTATATAACCGCGCTCGGCAACGATCCCTTCAGCGATGAAATGATCAGGGGCTGGGCCGACGAAGGCGTCGGCATCGGTCGCGTGGTGCGCGTGCCGGGCAAGCTGCCGGGTCTTTATGCGATCCGGACCAATGAAGCAGGGGAGCGGTCGTTCTATTACTGGCGGGAAAATTCCGCCGCGCGTCAGTTGCTCGATTTGCCCGAAACCGGCGAACTGCTCGCCTCGCTCGCAAATTACGATCTGGTCTATCTGTCAGGCGTCACGCTCTCGCTGTATGGCGCCGATGGCCGCCAGCGGCTGATCGAAGCGCTGAAGACAGCGCGCAAGGGTTCGGCGCGGATCGCCTTCGATACCAATTTCCGCATGCAGGGCTGGCCGGACCTGGACATTGCCCGTCAGGTTTATCGCGACATGCTGGCGGTGGCGGATATCGTGTTGGCGTCTGTCGATGACCTGACGCCGCTGTTCGGAGCCCGCATGCACGGTGAACTGATCGATCGTATGGCGGCTGGCGAGGTGGTGCTGAAACTTGCAGAACCGGGCTGCGTTGTCAGATACGACACCGCGGAGCACACTGTTAAGGCGGACCCGGTCAGCAGGGTGGTGGATACGACGGCGGCGGGCGACAGTTTCGCCGCCGCTTACCTTGCTGCACGGCTGAACGGTGTCGCGCCTGTCGAGGCCGCGCAGGCCGGGCATCGCCTGGCGGGTGCGGTGGTCGGCCATCGCGGGGCGATCATTCCACGCAAGCACATGCCGCCAGTGAATGCGGTGGAAAGGGAGCGATCGTCATGACCGGTCTGTCGGCTTCTGCGCGATTGAAGGCTCTGGAGCAGATCCTGATCCCGGCGCGGATCGTGCCGGTGCTGACCATCGATCGTGTCGAGGATGCCGTGCCGCTGGCGCAGGCGCTCGTTGCCGGGGGCGTGAATGTCCTCGAAGTCACGTTCCGCACCGAGGTGGCTGCGACTGCGGCCAAGGCGATCATTGCGGAAGTTCCCGGCGCAATTGTCGGAATGGGGACCGTGCTGAGCGGCGATGACCTTCGCCGTGCGCAGGCGCTGGGCGCGCAGTTTGCGGTCAGCCCCGGCGCCACGGCGGAACTGCTGGACGCAGCGGCGGACAGCGATCTGCCGCTGTTACCGGGTGTGGCAACGGCCTCCGAAGTCATGCAGGCGCAGGCGAGGGGATTCAGCCTTTTGAAATTCTTCCCCGCCGGGCAGGCGGGGGGCATCCCGATGCTGCGTGCACTGGCGGGGCCGTTTCCGAACACGCGGTTCTGTCCAACCGGTGGTGTCAATGCCGACAATGTCGCGACATGGCTGGCGGAGCCGAATGTGGTTGCGGCGGGCGGCTCATGGCTCTGTCCGGCCTCGGACATCAGGTCCGGGAACTGGGAAGTCATCACCGGCCGCTGCGTCGATGCGATGAAAAAGCTGCGGCGGAAATAGCCGCAGCTTTCAATCGTGGAAAGCAGAGTCGCGGGAAGAGGTTATGACTCTCCCCGCAAGTTGGCTCTCAATCCTAAATCACGTTTTCCGTGAAGGTGAAGCGTCGCGCCTAAGCGACTCCTCCGACTCTCAAAATCCCATCGCCGCGCCGTCGCTGCGCGGATCGGTTGCGCCCTCGAACATGCCGTCTGGGTGGCGTACCACCGCACCGGCATGGCCCATGGTCGAGGTGAAGGCGGGCAGGATCTCGATGTCGTGACCGACATCGCGCATGGCCTGAACCACCGCCGGATCGAAGCGGTCTTCCAGCTTGAGCGTCACCGTGGCATCGCCCCATGTCTTGCCGAGCAGCCAGCGCGGTGCGGTGATCGCAGCCTGCAGGCCCTGACCGTACATCGCATAACGGCTGAACACGGCGGACTGGCTCTGCGGCTGGCCTTCGCCGCCCATGTTGCCATAGACCATGCGGCGGCCGTCGTTGAACAGCGCCATCGCGGGGTTGAGAGTGTGGAACGGCTTGCGGCCGGGGCGCAGCGTACGCGGTCCGTCGCCCTCAAGCAGGAAGCTCGAGCCGCGGTTCTGCCAGACAATGCCGGAATTCTCGAGCACGCAGCCCGAGCCGAATTCGAAGTAGATGCTCTGGATAAAGCTGACGGCGATGCCATCCTTGTCGATGGCCCCGAGCCACACGGTGTCGCCCGGATTCACCGGCACCGGCCACGGCAGCGCGCGGTGATGCGCGACACGCGAGGCGAGTTCGTCCAGAATTTCCGGCGTCAGATAGTGTTCGGCCTTTTCCGTCATCAGGGCGGGATCGCCGACGATGCGGTCGCGCACCAGAAACGCCTGCTTGGTGGCTTCGACAATGCCGTGAAGATATTCGAAGGTCTCGGCTTCTTTGATGCCGAGCCGCTCGAAGATCGCAAGGATCATCAGCGAGGCGAGGCCCTGTGTCGGCGGCGGGAAGTTGTAGAGCGTCGCCCCCTTGATCGCGACGGACAGCGCCTCGCGGCGCTGCGCCTTGTGGGCGGCGAGATCGGCAAGCGTCACAGGCGAGCCGCAGCGCGCCAGATCCGCCGCGATCTCCTTCGCCAGCGTCCCAGTGTAGAAATCCATCGGGCCGTCCTTGCCGAGGCGCTTCAGCGTTGCGCCCAGCGCAGGCAGCTTCATCAACTGGCCTTCCTTCGGGAGCTTGCCATTGAACAGGAACGTATCGACAAAGCCCGGCGAGTCCTTCAGTTCGGCCAGCTTGGTTTCTGTCAGTTCCTGCTGCGTGGCCGTGACGGCGAAGCCGTTTTCTGCGGACCAGACTGCATCCTCGACCAGCCGGGAGAGCGGAAGCCTGCCGCCCATTTCCTTGTTGATCGCGATCACTTCAGCCCAGCCGGACAATGTGCCCGCGACGGTATTGGCGGCGAGAGGGCCGCGCGACGGAATCGCGGAGAGGCCCTTGCTTTTGTAGAAATCCACTGTTGCGGCTTGTGCCGCCGCGCCGCAGCCGTCCACGGCGATGGGCGGCTTGCCGTCCTTCGAGATCAGCCAGAAGCCATCGCCGCCGATCGAATTCATGTGGGGATACACCACAGGCAGGCTCGCGGCCATGGCGAGCGTTGCCTCGATGGCGTTGCCTCCTTCGCGCAGTACGCGCAGTCCGGCTTCAGAGGCCAGATGATGCGGCGAGGTCACCATGCCGCGGCGGGAGCGGGGCGTATTCAGCATGTGTCGTATCCATGGTCTAGCGTGGATGCGCCGACAACGGACGCGAGGTCTTATGTAGGCGAAACTTCGCCTTTGGCAAAACGCAAAATGCCCGGCTTTCGCCGGGCATTTGATCGCCGGATTGGGCGCTATTCGGCAGGCGCCGCTATCGGAGCGCCGCTCACGCTGTGGCCGAACCATTGCGCGCGCCAGGGCTTGAGGACGAACAGCGCCAGCAGGCCGGTAAGCACGTCCATCACGATGATCAGCCCGAACACCGGCATCCAGCTTCCCGTCGATTCACGGATCATCGCCGCGACGGGGCCACCGAGCACGGAGCCGATGCCCTGCGCCATGTAGAGGAATCCGTAATTGGTGGTGGCGTTCTTTGTGCCGAAGGTATCGGTGAGGGTCGAGGGAAACAGCGAGAAGATTTCACCCCATCCGAAGAACACCACGCCGGACAGCAGCACAAACGCGAGTGCATTGTCTCGAAACGCCACCATCAGCGCGATCGCGATGCCTTCGAAGATAAACGCGAGCCCCATGGTGTTCTCACGGCCGATCCTGTCCGATACCCAGCCGAAGAACGGCCGGGTGAGGCCGTTGGTGATGCGATCGACGGTGAGGGCCAGCGGCAGAGCGGCGAGACCCCAGACCATCACATTGGCGACGCCGAAATCCTTGGTGAAGTTCGCGAACTGCGAAATCACCATCAAGCCGCCGGTGGACATCATGGTCATCATGACGAACATCAGCCAGAAGATCGGCGTCTTCAGCATCTGCTTGGGCTCGTAATCGACTGCTGAATGCGCCACCTTGATCGACGCCGTTGCTGCGGCGATCTCGCCCGCCTTCGGATTGCGCAGGCCAAGCGCGGCGAGAAAACCCACGACACCAAGGATGATGCCGAAGGTGATCAGCGTCGACTGATAGGTCGATGTCTTCAGCATCGCGTCGATCGGGAAGGTGGTCAGGATCGCTCCGAAGCCGTATCCGGCGGCGACCATTCCGGTGGCAAAGCCGCGCCGGTCCGGGAACCAGCGCACCATCAGTCCGACAATGCCGATATAGACGATGCCGGTGCCGATGCCGCAAAACAGGCCATAGGTTGCATAAAGCGTAGTCAGCGATGTCGCATAGGCCGAGAGAATCCAGCCCAGTCCGCTCAGGAGCGTGCCGACGGCGATCAGGAGTTTCGGCCCGAAGCGGTCGATCAGCCAGCCCTGCGCGGGGGACAGCCACGTCTGCAGAACGATCAGCAGCGAGAAGTTGATCTGAATTGCGGGAAGCGTTGCGCCCGTGGTGGTCTGGAAGGATTTGACGAACAGCGTCCAGACATATTGCGGGCTGGAGATCGCCATCATGGCGATGACACCCAGCACCAGCTGAACCCAGCGCGTGTTGTTCGTGTTTGAAGCCGTCGTGGAACTCATGTGCGGTCTCTCCATCTTGTTGAAGAGAACGCAGCAAGGCATGTGCCACTCACTCCATTCGCGCTATGCGTTTATGAAGTGGTGGCACATCCATTTTGGAAGGGAATGAAATGGAGGAGAGAGTGTTGGTTACACCTTCACCATCCGCTTGCCGCGGTTTTCGCCGGCGAGCAGTCCGATCAACGCCTGCGGGGTGTTTTCCAGTCCGTTGATGATGTCTTCCTGCACCTTGATCTTGCCGGCCTTGACCCATGCCTGCAGATCGGCCAGCGCGGCATCGCGCTGGTCGTTGAAGTCGGTGAAGATGAAACCCTGCACCGTCAGCCGTTTCACCACGATCAATCCGGGTACGCCGCGCGGGCCGTGAGCCGGCGGTGCGCCGTCATAGGCCGAAACCGCTCCACAGCAGGAGATGCGGCCGTGCTGGTTCATCTGCGGCAGGCAGGCTTCGAAAATATCGCCGCCGACATTGTCGAAGTAGACATCAATGCCATTCGGCGCAGCAGCCTTCAGCGCCTTGAAGACAGGCTCCGACTTGTAATCAACAGCAGCGTCGAAGCCAAGTTCGGAAACCAGCCAGTTGCACTTGTCCTTGCCGCCTGCGATGCCGACCACGCGGCAACCCTTTATCTTCGCGATCTGCCCGACAAACGAGCCGACCGATCCGGCAGCGGCGGAGACGACAACGGTTTCGCCAGCCTTCGGCTTGCCGACATTGAGCAGACCGAAATAGGCGGTGAGGCCCGCGACGCCGAATACGCTGAGCAGGTGGGTGATTGGCTCGATGCGCGGCACCTTCACCAAAGTCTTGGCGCGCACGGCGGCATAGTTCTGCCACCCGGTATCGCCGAATACGAGGTCGCCCGGTGCGAAGCCCGGTGCGCTGGACTTCACCACTTCGGCAATCGCGCCGCCTGCCATCACCGTGTTGGCTTCTACGGCCGCGCGATAGGTCGCGCCCTGCATCCACGCGCGGTTGGCGGCGTCGAGCGAGATATAGAGGACGCGCACCAACACCTCGCCGTCCTTGGGTTCAGGAATGGCGGCTTCGGCCATCCTGAAATTCTGCTGAGACAGCTTGCCGGTCGGTTTTTCGACGAGCAGGATCTGGCGGTTGGTCTGCGACATTTGGCTCTTCCTCCACGGGACATATTTTTGTGACAGGACGATAGCAGCCTTTGAACCGGGATTGGAACCGGGCCTTAACGGGGGCGTTACCAACAACTGGTCCGCCGCTTGCTTTGCAGGCAGGGCTGCATTGAACGCGGGTCTGCCGTTACGGAAGCGCCCTAATCTCACCGGAATTGTGGCTCGTTCTAAGCACAACTGCATATCTTGAGAGCAGGGGGCCTGATGAGAGACGTTGTAAGTCCTTCCCTCCGTCGTATCCTTTGTGTTTTTCCCAAGTATTCTCCCTCATTCGGCACTTTTGAATACGCTTACCCCCTGACTGACGGCGTTCAGGCCTTCATGCCTCCGCAGGGTCTGCTTCTGATTGCGGCATCGCTCCCGGTTGGTTGGGAAGTGCGCTTTCTTGACGAGAACATCACCCCCGCGACCGATGACGATTTCATCTGGGCAGACGCGGTCTTCGTCAGCGGCATGCACATCCAGCGGCCGCAGATCAACGACATCTGCCGCCGCGCGCATGAGCACGACCTTGCGGTAGCGCTCGGCGGGCCGTCGGTGAGCGCCTGCCCGGAATATTATCCCGATTTCGACTACCT
Source organism: Afipia sp. (assembly GCA_024508675.1). GTDB lineage: Bacteria > Pseudomonadota > Alphaproteobacteria > Rhizobiales > Xanthobacteraceae > Afipia. Next base: position 396,510 of record JANINQ010000021.1, on the reverse strand, counting down.
GCATGTCGGCGAGCTCGGTGATGCGACCTATGAGCTGTTTCGTCGTCTCGGGCGTGACTCGGCGCGGCCGGACCGGCAGATTGTGCTGACGACCAAAGAACGCCGCGACATGGCGGATTTTCCGCTCCCGGCCTATGAACTGCTGCCGCTTCACAAATACTTCATCGGCAGCATTCAGTTCTCCTCGGGCTGTCCGTATCAGTGCGAGTTCTGCGACATTCCGGCGCTGTATGGTCGCAATCCGCGCCTCAAGTCGCCGGAGCAGGTAATCGCCGAACTCGACAAAATGCTCGAATGCGGCCTCGCGGGGGCGGTCTATTTCGTCGACGACAATTTCATCGGCAACCGCAAGGCGACGCTGGAACTGCTGCCGCATCTTGTCGAATGGCAGAAGCGCAACGGCTACGCGATCCAGTTCGCCTGCGAGGCAACCCTGAACATCGCCAAGCGTCCGGAAATCCTGTCGTTGATGCACGATGCTTACTTCACGACATTGTTCGCCGGGATCGAAACGCCTGATCCCGATGCGCTGAAAGCGATGTCCAAACAGCACAACATGATGGTGCCGATCTTGGAAGGCGTACAGACGCTCAACAGCTACGGGCTGGAAGTCGTGTCCGGCATCATTCTGGGGCTGGACACTGACAAGCCCGACGCCGGGGACGGCATTCTCGAATTCATCGATCAGTCGCAGATTCCGCTTTTGACGATCAACCTGCTGCAGGCTTTGCCGCGCACGCCGCTCTATGACCGGCTGAAACGGGAAGGCCGATTGATCGAGGATGCCGACCGCGATTCAAATGTCGATTTCCTTCTGCCTTACGAGCATGTCGTTTCGACCTGGCGTGAGTGCATGGGGCGGGCCTACACGCCGGAAAAGCTGTTCGCACGTTTCGAACATCAGGTCCGCGAAACCTATCCGAACCGCCTGCAGCCGCCGAACAGCAGGCAGCGCCTGTCGTGGCGCAACATCAGGCGCGGCATGACCATGCTGTCGAATATCATCTGGCATGTGGGCGTGAAGAGCGACTACCGCCGCGTGTTCTGGAAATTCGCCTGGCCCCGCCTCAAGACAGGGGACATTGAGCGCGTCATCAGCGTTGGTCTGGTCGCGCACCATCTGATAGTGTTCGCGCGGGACGCCTCCAGCGGACAGCAGAATGCTTCGTATTATTCGACCAGATTGCGGGACATGCCTGTCGCCGCTGAATGACGCAGTCTGATCATGGCTGCGTCGGTCATGCCCTTGTTTGAACGTCCATGAAGCCGCCGCTGGTTTATGACGTGCTCGTCCTCGGTGCAGGGGCGGCGGGTCTGATGTGCGCGCGGGTCGCAGGCGGCCGGGGCCACAGCGTCGGCGTGATCGAGCAAGCCAGACGCCCGGCCGAGAAAATCCGCATTTCGGGCGGCGGGCGATGCAATTTCACCAATCTGCACACCACGCCCGCGAATTTTCTCTCCCGCAATCCGCATTTCTGCAAATCGGCGCTGAGCGGATTCACCCAGCACGATTTCATCGCGCTGGTCGAGAAACATCGCATCGCTTATCACGAGAAGACGCGCGGTCAATTGTTCTGTGACGATTCTTCGCAGCAGATTATCGACATGCTGCTGGATGAGTGCGGCGCGGCTGGCGTGACACTGCATCTCGGCACGAAAATTTCCTCGATCGCAAAGGGAGAGGATGGCTTTCGCGTCCTCACCGATCGCGGCGAGATGCGCTGCCGGTCTCTGGTCGTCGCCACCGGCGGGCCTTCGATTCCAAAAATGGGATCGAGCGGTTTCGGTTACAAGGTTGCCGAGCAGTTCGGCCTCAAGATCGTGCTGCCGCGTGCGGGACTGGTGCCGCTGACATTCGATGAGGCCCTGCTGGCCCGTTCGAAAGAACTCGCGGGCGTCTCCGTTGAAACGGTGATCGCATGCAACGGCGCGACATTCGACGAGGCGATGTTGTTCACCCATCGCGGACTGAGCGGCCCGGCGATCCTGCAAATTTCCTCTTATTGGCGTGACGGCGATGCCATTCAGATCGATATGGTGCCCGGCACCGATGTGTTCGCGGCGCTAAAGGAGATGCGGCGGGATCATCCGCGTCAGGAGCTTACGACAGGGCTGGCGCGGCTGCTGCCGGCGCGTCTGGCGCAATGGATCGCGGAGGCAGGTGCCGGGGGGGCGGCACGAATGGCGGACATGTCCGACCGTCATCTGCAGGCCGTGGCTGCGCTGGTGAATGGATGGGAGGTGACGCCGCGCGGTACGGAAGGCTACCGGACCGCAGAAGTCACGATCGGCGGCGTCGATACAGCGGAATTGTCATCCAAAACATTCGAAGCCAGATCCGTGCCCGGCCTGTTTTTCATCGGCGAGGTGATCGACGTGACGGGCCATCTCGGCGGCTTCAATTTCCAGTGGGCGTGGTCGTCGGGTTTTGCTGCGGGCCAGAACGTCTAGGAGCTGGGCCGGAACCATTTACGACGGGAATGGCCGTCTGGCACCTGGTTCCTCGATATAAAACACTGAAATAAAAGGGATATTTCCCTCTAAAGGAGGATTGTGCTAGGACGCGCGAACCTGCTAATCGACTGCGGCGGAGGCTGAGGCCCCGCCGCTCAACCCTGTGTTTGCGAGCTTGAATTGTCCGCTCAAATTTCACTGGTCGCTGCCGGACTTGCCCTTGCGATCTGGATCTATCTGATCGCGGCTCGGGGCGATTTCTGGCGGACTTGGAAGTTCGATGACCTTGCGCCGGCGCCCGCTGCCGCAAACTGGCCGTCGATTGCCGTCGTTGTTCCTGCGCGCGACGAAGCTGCCGGTGTCGCGGCCTGCGTGGTATCCATTCTGAGCCAGCCTTATCCCGGCAGGCTGTCGATGATCCTGGTGGACGACCAGAGTCAGGATGGCACCTCGCAGATCGCCAGCGATGCAGCGACCGCGATTGGCGCATCGGACCGTCTGACGGTGCTGCAGGGGCGTCCGCTGCCATCCGGCTGGACCGGCAAGCTATGGGCGGTGAAGCAGGGTCTGAACATGGTCGAGGGCTGGTCCGCGCAGCCGGACTATGTGCTGCTGACGGATGCTGACATCGTTTATTCCGGCGACCTCCTGATGCGGCTTGTCGCGCGCGCGCAGCGTGACAAGCTGGCGATGACGTCAGTGATGGCAACGCTTCGCTGTGAGAGCTTTGCGGAAAAGTATCTGATCCCCGCGTTCATTTTCTTTTTCGGAATGCTCTATCCGTTCGGATGGGTGCGGAATCCTTCGCGTGCGACCGCTGCTGCTGCGGGCGGCTGCATCCTTGCCCGCTGGGATGCACTGAAAAATGCCGGAGGCATTGAATCCATTCGCGGCTCGCTGATCGATGATTGCGCGCTCGGCGCGCGTTTGAAGCAGCAAGGGCCGGTGTGGCTCGGCTTCTCGCACAATGTCAAAAGCGTTCGTGCATCGGACACTGTCGCCAATGTGGGACACATGATCTCCCGGTCGGCCTACGCGCAATTGCGCTATTCGGTCGTCCTTCTGGTGGGAACAATTCTTGCGATGACGCTTGTTTTTCTGGCGCCGGTCGTGATCGCGCTGTTCGGGCATGGATGGGCGGCGGTATTTGCCGCTGCGGCCTGGATTCTGATGGCGCTCGCGTTCCAGCCCACTCTGCGATACTATGGGCAGTCGGCTTTCTGGGGTCCGGCGCTCCCCGCAATCGCAATCGCTTACATGGTGTTCACGGTGAACTCCGCGATCCAGCATTTCCAGGGGCGTGGCGGAATGTGGAAAGGCCGCGCCCAGGCACAGGTTTCAGGTTCTTAAATGACAACAGCAGGCGAATTGCGATCTGGCAAAGGCCACAAGGACGAGAATTTCCCGGTTGCGTCGTGGATCATCCATCCGCGCCACCGCGCGCTGATTCTTGCGTTCTACAATTTCGTGCGCACCGGCGACGACATTGCCGATCACGCCTCGCTGGCGCCGCAGGACAAGCTCGACAAGCTCGATCTTCTCGAAGCCGAATTGCTCGGCAGGGGCGACACCCAGCCGGAAGCGGTGACGCTGCGCCATGCGTTTGCAGAGCGCGGCATGTCTCCGAAGCATGCGCAGGATCTGTTGAACGCTTTTCGTCTCGACGTCACCAAGCTGCGCTATGCGAACTGGGACGAACTGATCCACTATTGCTCGCTGTCCGCGATGCCCGTTGGCCGTTTCATGCTGGATGTTCACGGCGAGGACCGCTCGACCTGGGCGGCGTCCGACGCGATTTGCGCCGCCCTGCAGATCAACAATCATCTGCAGGATTGCGGCAAGGACTACCTTAGCCTCGACCGCGTTTACCTTCCGCAGGATGCGCTGGCGGCGGCGGGCGCGACGGTGGAAATGCTGAGCGAAGGACAATCTCCGCCTGCGTTGCTGAAATGTCTGCACGGGCTGGCGCGGCGCACCGAGATGCTGCTGCATGAAGGCCGCTCATTAGCCGGAGACATCAAGGACACGCGGTTTGCTCTCGAGGTGCGCGTGATCGAGACGTTCGCCGACAGGATCGTCAATTTGCTGAAGGTGCGCGATCCGCTCAGTGAGAACGTGCGCCTGTCGAAGGGGCAGATGGCGGGCATTGCGCTTTCTGCGATGGCGCGGGGTTTGTATCAGCGGGCGACCGGACATGCGTCTGCCGTTCGCCATGTTTCGGGTACGTGACGACATCATGACCGCTGCCGACGCCACATCCCAGATGACCGCGCAGGGCTCCGCCTCCGGAAGTTCGTTCTACGCAGCGATGCGCATCCTGCCGCGCGAACAGCGCGATGCGATGTTCCAGATCTACAGCTTCTGCCGTCAGGTCGATGATATTGCGGACTCCAACGATCCTCGCCCGGATCGCCTCGCGGCGCTCGATCAGTGGCGGCGGGACATCGATGCGCTCTATGCCGGCAATCCGCCTGCGCGCGTGAAGGACTATGTGCCGTCGGTCAAGCAGTTCGGTCTGCGGCGCGACGATTTCATTGCTATCATCGACGGCATGGAGATGGACGTGCCCGCCGACATCCGTGCACCGGATGCGAAGACGCTTGATCTTTACTGCGATCGCGTCGCGAGTGCGGTGGGTCGTTTGTCCGTGCGGGTGTTCGGCCTTGGCGAGGAGGACGGCATCCTGCTCGCGCACCATCTCGGGCGTGCGCTTCAGTTGACAAATATCCTGCGCGACATCGACGAAGATGCAGGTATCGGCCGCCTCTATCTGCCGCGCGAGGAACTTAACGCGGCCGGTATCATGTCGAACGATCCGCTGGTGGTGGCATCCGATCCGCGGTTGCCGCGTGTCTGCGAAGCGATCCTCAAGCAGGCCCGCAGTCACTTCGCCAAGTCGAACGACATCATGGCGCGCAACTCGCGCCGCGTCGTCCGCGCGCCGAAGATCATGTCGGAATACTATCACGCGATCCTTGAAAAGCTGGTCGAGCGCGGCTTCGCGCTGCCGCGCAGGCCGGTCAAGCTCAGCAAGGCCGCCAAGATTTTCATTCTCATCCGGTACGCATTCATCTGATGGCAAAAGCTCATATCATTGGCGCCGGGGTTTCCGGCCTGTCCGCGGCTGTTCGGCTCGCGAATGAGGGATTCGAGGTTCACGTCCATGAAGCGACGCAGCAGGCTGGTGGCCGCTGCCGTTCGTACTATGACGGCGCAACCGACATGGTCATCGACAACGGCAATCACTTGCTTCTGTCGGGCAATCTGCACGCGCGCTCATATGCGCTGTCGATCGGCAGCGAAGCCGGTCTTGTCGGCCCCGAGCGCGCGCAGTTCGATTTCGTGGACCTGAAGAATAACAAGCGCTGGAAGCTCGATCTTGGCAACGGGCGCATGCCGACCTGGTTGTTCGACAAGACGCGCCGGGTGCCGGATACCAGCGTCGGGGATTATCTTGCGCTCGCGCCGGTGATCTGGGCTGGGACGGATGCGCTGGTCGGCGACACCATCAAGTGCGAAGGCACGTTGTATGACCGGCTCGTGCAACCGCTGTTGCTTGCGGCGCTCAACGTCGATCCGCCGGATGGCTCTGCAGGTCTTGCAGGTGCCATCGTGCGCGAGACGCTGCTTGCGGGCGGAAAGTCATGCCGTCCACTGATTGCGCGTGAGGGGCTCAGCACTGTTCTTGTCGATCCCGCAATCAAGCTGATCCGCGAGAAGGGCGGCACCGTCAATCTCGGCCATGAACTGCGTCAGGTTCTGATGGCAGGCGAGTCGATCTCGATGCTTGAATTCGTCGACGACACCATTGCCGTTGCGCCGCGCGATGTTGTCGTACTCGCCGTGCCGCCGCGTTCGGCCGCGGCGATCTTGCCCGGATTGAAGACGCCGACGAAATTCCGCGCCATCGTCAACGCCCACTTCCGTTACGATCCGCCGGCCAACATGCCGCCGATGATGGGCGTGATTGGCGGCTTGATCGAATGGCTGTTCGCATTCCATCAGCGGCTGTCGATCACGATCAGCGACGCTGACCGGCTGGTGAATGTGCCGCGCGAGCAGCTCGCACGGGACATCTGGCGCGACATCTGCAAGGCCGCCGGCATCGGCGAGGAAGTGGCGGAAGGCCCGCTGCCGCCGTGGCAGATCGTGCGCGAGCGCCGCGCCACATTTGAGGCAACCCCGGAACAAAATGCCATGCGTCCAGGGACTGCCACCGATTGGAAAAACCTGTTTCTCGCGGGCGATTGGACTGATACGGGACTGCCTGCGACCATTGAAGGGTCGATCCGCTCAGGCGATAAGGCCGCTGATATGGCCTTGAAAATGCAATAAAATCAGCATTTTACGGACGTTCCATGACGCTTCTTGACGACCATAGGGCCGCTGCTGCGCCCAGCGCGCCAGCCCTTGAAAACAGCATCGCGGCTGCCAGCAGCGCTATTCTGGATGCGCGCAAGGCTGACGGGCACTGGGTGTTCGAGCTTGAGGCTGACGCCACGATTCCGGCTGAGTACGTCCTGCTGCGGCATTATCTCGCCGAGCCTGTCGATAGCGTGCTGGAAGCGAAGATCGGCAACTATCTGCGCCGTATCCAGAACGACAACGGCGGCTGGTCGCTGTTTTACGGCCATGAGTTCGACATGAGCGCGAGCGTGAAGGCTTACTTCGCGCTCAAGATGATCGGCGACAAGCCCGACGCACCGCATATGAAGAAGGCGCGCGAGGAGATTCTTCGCCGCGGCGGTGCAATCAAGAGCAACGTCTTCACGCGCATCATGCTGGCGCTGTTCGGTGTCGTGACCTGGCGCGCTGCGCCGATGATGCCGGTCGAGATCATGCTGCTGCCGCGGTGGTTTCCCTTCCACCTGACGAAAATTTCGTACTGGGCGCGCACTGTGATCGTGCCGCTGCTGGTGCTGATGAACAAGAAGCCGCGCGCGCGCAATCCGCTCGGCATCGGCATCGATGAACTGTTTCTGGAAGATCCGAAGTCCATCGGAATGACGGCGAAGGCGCCGCATCAGAGCCAGCTCTGGTTCACCGGCTTTGATCTGCTCGACAAGGTGTTGCGCGTTGTTGATCCGATGTTTCCAAAGAAGAGCCGTCAGCGCGCTATCGACAAGGCTGTGGCGTTTATCACCGAGCGGCTGAACGGCGTCGATGGTCTTGGCGCGATCTTCCCGGCGATGGCCAACACGGTGATGGTCTACGATCTGCTCGGTTATCCGAAGGATCATCCTCACTACGTGCTGGCGCGGCAGTCGGTCGAGAACCTGCTCGTGATCAAGGATGACGAAGCCTATTGCCAGCCGTGCGTGTCGCCGATCTGGGATACGGCGCTGACGGCGCATGCGATGATCGAAGTTGGCGGCGAGAAGGCGGAAGCGTCGGCAAAGGCCGCGCTGGACTGGCTAAAGCCGAAGCAAGTGCTGGACGTGGTCGGTGACTGGGCGGACAAGCGCCCCGGCGTGCGGCCTGGCGGCTGGGCGTTCCAGTATAACAACGCGCATTATCCGGATCTCGACGACACTGCTGTCGTGGTGATGGCGATGGATCGCGCGCGTGGCACGCTCAACGCCGGTGAAAAGTACGACGAGGCGATCGCGCGCGGCCGTGAATGGATTGACGGCCTGCAGAGCAAGGACGGCGGCTGGGCTGCGTTCGATGCCGACAACCTCGAATACTATCTCAACAACATTCCATTCTCGGATCACGGCGCGCTGCTCGATCCGCCGACCGAAGACGTGACCGCGCGCTGTGTCTCGATGCTGGCGCAACTCGGCGAGACCGTTCAGACCAGCGCTCCGCTGGCGCGGGGTGTCGAGTATCTCCGCCGCACTCAACTGGCGGACGGCTCATGGTTTGGCCGCTGGGGCGTCAATTACATCTACGGGACCTGGTCTGTGCTCTGCGCACTGAACGCCGCCGGGGTCGACCACAAGGACCCGGTGATTGCCAAGGCGGCGGACTGGCTGATTTCGATTCAGAATCCGGACGGCGGCTGGGGCGAGGACGGCAACAGCTACAAGCTCGAATACAGGGGCTATGAGCGGTCCGATTCGACGGCCTCGCAGACGGCCTGGGCCACGCTGGCCCTGATGGCCGCGGGGAAGGTCGACCATCCGGCTGTCCAGCGGGGCATAGCCTATTTGATTCAATTCCAGGGCAAGGACGGGCTCTGGACCGAGCCGCAATACACCGGGGGCGGGTTCCCACGTGTGTTCTATTTGCGATACCACGGGTATTCTAAGTTCTTCCCGCTGTGGGCGCTGGCGCGGTATCGGAATCTGCGTAATACTAACAGCCGCTTCGTGGGGATCGGAATGTGATTATAGGCGCGGGCGGGGACGCCGCACACGACGGGCTGCCAGTCCTGATTGTTACTGGCCTGAAACAGGAGGCCCGCATCGCTGCCGGGCCCGGTCTCACCGTCATCTGCAGTTCCAGCAATCCAGTTCAGCTACGCGAGATGATGACGTCGTTCGATCCGGCGAGCATTCGCGGCATCGTGAGCTTTGGCGTGGCAGGCGGCCTCAATCCGGTTTTGAGGTCCGGCGATGTTGTTGTCGCATCCGAGATTCTGGCCGGCGAGAAGCGCTGGTCCACGGCAGCGGCGCTCACCGAAAATCTTGTCGCGCTCCCGACCAGGCGCAGGCGTCAGATTGTCGCCGGCGTGCTCGCCGGTGTTGAAGAGGTGGTGACCGGGCAGGTCGCCAAGGCGGCGCTGCGCGCCACCACCGGCGCCGATGCGGTCGATATGGAGAGCCACATCGCGGCGCGTTACGCCGAGCATTACGGCCTGCCGTTTGCCGCCGTGCGCGTGATCAGCGACCCGGCGCATCGCGCGCTGCCCGAACTGACGATGAACGCCATCAAGCCGAACGGCAATGTCGACATGTGGAAGGTGATGCGCGGGATCGCGCGCAACCCGAAGACGATTCCGCATCTGATTTCGACGGGGCGCGACTTCAGCCGTGCGCTGCGTTCGCTGAAAGGTTGCCGCGAGGCCTTGGGCTGACCGGAGGCCTTGCTGAATTTCTTGTTTCGCGTGGTTCGCTACGCCCATGGAAAAGCCCCGGATGATTTCCGGGGCTTTTGCAATTGCGCGTGTGTGATTGCTTCAGTATTTCGCAGACACCGGCGCGCCGGTTCAGTTGAAGCGGTAGACCAGCGATGTCGAGATCGTCTGCACGTAAGGCTTGAAGGAGTATGAGAGCGGCGCTCCACCATTGTTCTCGACAATCGTCGCGGACTTCCGGTCGTATTCGGCGAAACGGTACTCCGTCTTCATGAACAGGCCGGGAAGCGTGAGGCCGAAGATGTCGAACGAGTTCTCGACGCCGCCTCCGAGGAACCAGCCGTCATACTGAGTCTTCGGCAGCGTGTAGGACGTCAGTGCCGGCGAGAAATCGGCCTTCGTGAATTCGGCACGGCTGTAGCCGACGTTGACATAAGACAACACGTTCGGCGCGACCAGATAGCCGGCGCGAACGCCGGCGGCATAGTTGATATTGTTTTTCGGAGTGGCTGCGCGGCCTGTTCCGACGAGATCGGTGCTGGCCTCGATGTCTCCGAACTGCGCGTCGGCAAACACGCCGCCGACCCATGATGGCGCAAACTGCCAGTCGTAGCCACCACCAACTGTGCCGTAGTAGCCGCGTCCGCCCATGCGTGCGTTGAATGGGCCTGCAGTGCCGGGGATGTTCTGGTCGTTGGTCAGGAGGCCATAACCGCCACCGCCAGCGAGATAGAAGCCCGTCCAGTTCGTGGCTGCCGCTGCCGGAGCCTTGGCATAAAGCGGGGTGCTGGCCACGCGCGATGGCGCGCCGTTCCAGTTGAAGCGGTAAACCAGCGAAGTCGAGACCGTCTGCACGTAGGGCTTGAACGTGCCAAGCGGCCCGGCAAACGGGCCGTCCGTTATGATGACGTTCTTGTGTCCATATTCGGCAAGCCGATACTCGGTCTTCATGAACAGGCCAGGAAGGGAGAGGCCGAAAATGTCGAGCGAGTGTTCGACGCCGCCGCCCACGAACCACCCGTCGAGATTGAATTTGGCGGTAGGGAATGACATCGGGACGTTCGGAGAACTCAAGGTCGAGCCTGAGAACTCGGCGTAGCTATAACCAGCATTGACATAGGACAGCGCGTTAGGGGCGATCAAATAGCCGATACGCCCGCCTGCGGCGTAGTTGAGGGTATTCTTTGGTGACGCAGTGGCACCCACCATCATGGACGCATTGTAGGTGCCTTGCATGCTGCCGAACTGTGCATCAGCAAAAATGCCGGCGACCCATGACGAACTGAACTGGAGATCATAGCCACCACCAATCGTGCCGAAATAGCCGCGACCACCCGTACGCAATGGATCCATCGGCAGGAGGCCAGGGTCGACTTGCTGATCTGCTGCCCACAGGCCATAGCCGCCACCGCCGAAGAGATAGAATCCGGTCCAGCTCGAATCTGGTCGCGTAAGCGGAGCTTTGGTGAAGACTTTCTGCGGGAGGTCAGCGGAGTTTGCGGAGGTCGCGAGCGCCATCGCTGCGACCGATCCCAGAAGCACTTTTTTCATTGAAGGGTACGGATAACTGCGCTGTTCAGAGACGATTCTCAAATCGCACTTTAGAAGCAGCGAACGCCGCCGGATGTAACCGGCGAGCAACAGGCACTTGGATTTGCTTTCCAAACGAAAAAGGCGCGAGCATTGCTCGCGCCTTTTGATGTGAGTTTCCGCAGGATCAGGCTGCGGTCGATGCGCTGGTCGCGGGAGCCTGCTTGGCGGCTTCGAGCTTGGCGGCCTTGTCCGCCGCAGCCTTGGCCTCATCCGCGCGGATTTCCGACAGACGCTTCTGCACTTCCGACGAGAACACGTACTGCGCCGGGCGCTGCTTGCTGAGATCGATTTCCGGGGCCATCGGGCCTTCGGTCTTGATACCGAACAGCGAGACCTTAAGGGCCTTCAGCGGATTGCTGACAGCAGCGTTGGCGGCGGTCGGCTCGTAGCCGCAATGGGCCATGCAGTCGGCGCACTTCTCGTACTTGCCGGTGCCGTAGGTGTCCCAGTCGGTGGTTTCCATCAACTCCTTGAAGGTCTTGGTATAGCCTTCGCCGAGCAGGTAGCAGGGCTTCTGCCAGCCGAAGATGTTGCGGGCAGGCATGCCCCACGGCTCGCATTCGAAGTTCTGGTTGCCGGCCAGGAAGTCGAGGAACAGGCCGGAATGCATGAAATTCCACTTCTTGCCCTTGCCGAGCGCGAACACGTCGCGGAACAGCTTCTTGGTCTTGGTGCGATTCAGGAAGTGTTCCTGATCCGGCGCGCGCTCATAGGCATAGCCCGGCGACATCGATACCCCGACGCCAAGCTCGGTGGTGAAGTCGAGGAACTTGGCGATGTCTTCGGCCGCATGGCCGTCGAAGATGGTCGCGTTGACGTTGACGGTGAAACCGCGGGCCTTGGCAGCCTTGATCGCGGAGACGGCGCGGTCGAACACGCCCTTCTGCGACACCGCCTTGTCATGATGGTCCTTGAGGCCATCGAGGTGCACCGAGAAGAACAGGTAAGGCGATGGCTCGAACAGGTCGAGCTTCTTCTCCAGCAGCAGCGCGTTGGTGCAGAGCGAGACGAACTTCTTGCGCTCCACGAGGCCGCGCACGATCTCGCCAATCTCCTTGTGGATCAGCGGTTCACCGCCCGGGATCGCCACCATCGGCGCGCCGCATTCCTCGGCAGCGTCCCAGCACTCCTGCGCCGTCATGCGGCGATTCAGGATCGCATCGGGATAGTCGATCTTGCCGCAGCCGACGCAGGCGAGGTTGCAGCGGAATAGCGGCTCGAGCATGAGCACGAGCGGATAGCGTTTCCGGCCGAGAAGCTTCTGCTTCATCAGGTAGGAGCCGATCTTGATCTCTTTGAAAAACGGTATCGCCATGAATGTTTATCTTTCTTGCATCACGGGGGCGAGGCGCGGCTGGCGTTGAACCAGCTCTGCGGGCAGTCTGAACTCGATATTTTCCTCCCGGCCCGGCACCACGGACACTGTCACCGGTCCGATTCTGCGCAGGGCGTCAATCACATCATCCACCAGCACCTCCGGCGCCGAAGCGCCCGCAGTGATGCCGACGGTCGTCACATCCTTCAACCATTCGGGATTGAGCTGGCTGCCGTCTGCGATGAGGTAGCTCGGGATGCCTTCTTCGGTCCCGATCTCACGGAGGCGGTTGGAATTGGAGCTGTTGGTCGCGCCAACCACCAGAATGAGGTCGACGAGCTTGCTGAGGTCTCGCACCGAAGACTGGCGGTTTTGTGTCGCGTAGCAGATGTCGCGGGTGTCCGGACCTTCGAGGTCGGAGAAGCGGTCTTCGAGCGCGGCGATGATGTCGCGTGTATCGTCGACGCTCAACGTTGTCTGGGTGATGTAGGCCATCGGCTCGTCACTCGGCAGATCGAGCCGGGCGACGTCCTCGACGTTCTGGACGAGAATCACCGGGCCGGGGACCTGTCCCATGGTGCCCACGACTTCCGGATGGCCCTCGTGGCCGATCAGGACCAGCTTGCGGCCCTTGGAGACGTAACGCTTGCCCTGATTGTGAACTTTCGTGACCAGCGGGCAGGTGGCGTTGAGCACCGGGAGACTGCGCGACGCGGCTTCTTCCTCGACGCTCTTGGCGACGCCATGGGCGCTGAACACGGTGATCGCATTCGCGGGCACTTCGTGCAGATCCTCGACGAACACCGCGCCCTTGGCCTTCAGGCTTTCGACCACGTACTTATTGTGCACGATCTCGTGGCGGACATAGACCGGCGGCCCATACTTCTCCAGCGCGCGCTCGACGATCTCGATCGCACGTACAACCCCCGCGCAGAAGCCGCGCGGCTGAGCCAGCAGGATTTTCATCTCCGGCTTTTGGGTCACAGGATTAAGCAAGCTGCACCGCGCTGATCTCGCCTCCGCGGCCAAGAGCCTCGAAGACACGCGTCACGATGCCCTTGGCGTCGAGACCTGCCTTTGCGTACATCGCAGCCGGGCTGTCCTGATCGATGAACGTATCGGGAAGAACCATGGAGCGAACCTTCAGTCCTTTGTCGAGCGCGCCGTTCTCCGCAAGAGTGTGCAAGACTTGTGCCCCGAAGCCGCCGATCGAGCCTTCCTCGACGGTGACGAGCACGTCATGGTCGCGCGCCAGACGCAGGACCAGGTCCGTGTCGATGGGCTTGGCAAAGCGTGCATCAGCGACAGTGGCGGTCAAGCCATGGGTCTTTAGAATGTCTGCAGCCTTCAGGCATTCCTGAAGGCGGGTGCCGAGCGAGAGCAGGGCGACCGAGGAGCCTTCGCGGACGATGCGGCCCTTGCCGATCTCCAGCGGAACGCCAACCGACGGCAGGTCGACACCGACGCCATCGCCGCGCGGGAAACGGATCGCGGAGGGACGGTCGTCGATGGCAGCAGCAGTCGCGACCATGTGAACCAGTTCGGCTTCATCGGCTGCGGCCATCAGTACCATGCCGGGGAGACAGCCGAGGTAAGTGATGTCGAACGAGCCTGCATGGGTCGGGCCGTCAGCGCCGACAAGACCGGCGCGGTCGATGATGAAGCGGACGGGCAGACCCTGAATGGCGACATCGTGCACCACCTGGTCGTAGGCGCGCTGCAGGAAGGTCGAGTAGATCGCAACGAACGGCTTCATGCCTTCGGAGGCAAGGCCGGCGGCGAATGTCACGCCGTGCTGCTCGGCGATGCCCACGTCGAACGTGCGCTCCGGGAAAGCCTTGTTGAAGATATCGACACCGGTGCCGGACGGCATCGCCGCAGTGATGGCGACGATCTTGTCGTCTTTTTCGGCTTCCTTCACGAGGCTGTTGCCGAACACCTTGGTGTAGGCGGGGGCATTGGCCTGGGCCTTGGCCTGCTTGCCGGTGGCGACATCGAATTTGACCACGCCATGGTACTTGTCAGCCGACGCTTCAGCCGGGGTGTAACCCTTGCCCTTCTGGGTCACAACATGGATCAGGGTCGGGCCGACTTTCGAATCCCGCACGTTCTTGAGAACGGGGAGAAGATGATCGAGGTTGTGGCCATCAATGGGGCCGACGTAAAAGAAGCCGAGTTCCTCGAACAGCGTGCCGCCGGAGAGGAAGCCACGGGCGTATTCTTCGGCGCGCTGTGCGCCCTTCTCGATGAACTTCGGAAGACGCTTGGCAACCTGTTTGCCGATCTCGCGCAGCGAGCGGTAGGTGTTGCTGGAGGTCAGGCGCGACAGGTAGGCCGACATAGCGCCGACCGGCGGCGCAATCGACATCTCGTTGTCATTGAGGATGACGATCAGGCGCGAGTCCATCGCACCGGCGTTGTTCATGGCCTCATAGGCCATGCCTGCTGACATTGCACCGTCACCAATGACGGCGATGACGTTGTTGTCGCCGCCCGCGAGATCGCGCGCCACGGCCATGCCGAGGCCCGCCGAGATCGAGGTGGACGAGTGCGCTGCGCCGAAACAGTCGTATTCGCTTTCCGCGCGCTTGGTGAAGCCGGACAGGCCGCCACCCTGACGCAGAGTCCGAATCCGGTCGCGGCGCTCGGTGAGAATCTTGTGCGGATACGCCTGATGGCCAACGTCCCAGATGACACGGTCGGCGGGCGTATTAAAAACATGATGTATTGCGACGGTCAGTTCCACGACACCGAGACCGGAGCCAAGATGACCACCCGTGACCGCAACTGCATTGATCGTTTCTGCGCGAACTTCTGCTGCAACTTGAGGCAGATCGCTCTCTTTCAGCTTGCGAAGGTCGGCGGGCGACTTGATTGCGTCGAGCAATGGGGTCGATGAGGTCATACCAAGGCTTCCAATGCGACTGTGGAACAAGACGAGAACATTTTGCAGTGTAGCATTATTGCAGCTATCCAGCAGTAGTTCTGAGGAACTGCTGGTTAATTGCCACTATTGTGTGACTTAAGGGCACCGTTTGAGGCATCAGTAAGTTAACGGCCTGCCTCCCCGGCAGTTGCCTTTACCCCAAGCTGGCCGCCAGAAATAGAAAGAAAACCTGTGCTGACAAGGACTATTGTATCGCTTGTTCGTTTTTGCACGCGCCATGCATGGCTGGTCCTCGTGGCTGGCTTGGCTCTGGCTGCGGCGGCAGGCGTCTATTCCCACCGGAACTTTGCCATCAATACCGATGTTGCGAAGCTGATTTCTCCCGATCTGGACTGGCGAAAGCGCGAAATTGACTTCGAAAAGGCCTTTCCGGGTCGAAATGACTCGATTTTGGCCGTTGTCGAGGCTCCCACGCCGGAACTGGCCCGGCAGGCTGGTGACGCCCTTGAGAAGAAGTTGCAGCCACAGACCGACAGGTTCATTTCGATCCGCCGGCCGGGCGGCGGGGCCTTCTTCGACAATAACGGACTTTTGTTCCTGCCCACCTCCGAGGTGGCCAAGCAGACCGGCCAACTGGCCTCGGCGGCCCCGATTTTCGACATCCTGGTGGACGATCCCAGCCTGCGCGGCCTGACGGGCGTGCTGGAGTTTGGCCTCGCCGGTGCGGCCCGGGGGCAGTACCCCAAGGACGCCATGGCCCGTCCGCTCAATCAGGTGGCGGATACGGTTGAAAAGGTGCTGGCGGACAAGCCGGCCCCCTTCTCGTGGCGGGAACTGTCGAGCGATGAGCCGCTGACGGACGGCGATAAGCGGGTTCTGCTCCTGATCCGGCCAGTCCTCGATTTCAACGCGCTGGAGCCTGGCGGGGCGGCGACCGATGCCATCCGCAAGGCAGCCGCGGACATCAACCTTGCCAAGGATTACGGGGCACGGGTCCGTCTGACGGGGCCGGTGCCGATCGCGAATGACGAATTCTCGACGGTGCAGGAGGGCGCGCTTCTTACCCATGGCGGCACCGTCCTGATCGTGCTGTTCATCCTCTGGTGCGCGCTGAAATCATCCAAGATCATCGGCGCGGTCTTCGTGACCCTGATCATCGGTTTGTCCGTCACCACCGCCGTCGGCCTCATGCTGGTGGGCGCGTTCAATCTGATCTCGATTGCATTCTTCGTGCTGTTCGTCGGTCTCGGTGTCGACTTCGGGATTCAATACAGCGTCAGATATCGCGCCGAGCGCCACGAACTCGACAAGCTCGATCCCGCGCTTGAGAAGGCCGCCGAATATTCCGCCGTGCCGCTGACGCTGGCTGCGGTGGCGACCGCCGCCGGCTTCCTCTCGTTTCTGCCGACCGACTACAAGGGTGTGTCGGAGCTTGGAAAGATCGCCGGCGCCGGCATGATCATCGCGTTCATTGCGGCGATTACCGTGCTGCCCGCGCTGCTCAAGATCCTGAATCCTCCGGGCGAAGCCGAACCGCTCGGCTTCAAGTTCCTGGCTCCGGTCGATCGCTTCCTTGAAACCCACCGCGTCGGCGTTGTTGTGGCGACGCTCGGCGTCGCCGTGATCGGCTTGCCGCTGCTGTATTTCCTGCAGTTCGACTTCAATCCGATGAATCTGCGCAGCGCCAAGGTGGAGTCTGTTGCGACCTATCTCGACCTGCGCCGCGACCCGAACACCGGCACCAATGCGGTCGAGGTGCTGGCGCCGTCGATGGCCAAGGCGAAGGAAATTCAGGAGAGCCTTGCAAAGCTTCCCGAGGTGTCGCGCACGATTTCGCTCGACACCTTTATTCCGGAGGATCAGCCCGCCAAGCTCGCCATCATCCGCAAGGCGGCTGCGCAGCTCAATCCGATCCTGAATGAAACGCAGCGCGGGACAGCGCCCTCGGACGAGGAAAATGTCGCGGCGCTGAAAGGCTCGGTGGATAGCCTGCGCAAGACCGCAGGCGACGACAAAGGTCCGGGCGCGGTCGCCGCGCGGCGGCTTGCCGATGCGCTGGCGAAGCTTGCACAGGCCAGCAAGGCAACACGCGAGAAAGCCGAGGCGACATTCATCGCACCGCTGAACGTGGCGCTGGATCAGGTCCGCGGCCTGCTCAAGGCACAGCCGGTCAGCGTGAAGACGCTGCCGCCTGACATCCTGCACGATTGGACCTCTGCCGATGGCAGGACGCGCGTCGAAGTGCAGCCAAAGGGCGATCCCAACGACAACGACACGCTACGCGCCTTTGCGGCTGCCGTGTTGAAAGTTCAGCCTGAGGCTATCGGCGGTCCGATCTCGATTCTGAAATCCGGCGACACCATCGTCAGAGCCTTCATCCATGCCGGTTTCTGGGCGCTGCTGTCGATTGCGATCCTGCTCTGGATCGTGCTGCGCCGGATCGGCGATGTGCTTCTCACGCTGGTGCCGCTGGTGCTGGCGGGCGTTGTAACGCTTGAGATCTGCGTGCTGATCGGACTGCCGATGAACTTCGCCAACATCATCGCGTTGCCGCTGCTACTCGGCATCGGTGTGGCGTTCAAGATTTACTACGTCACCGCGTGGCGGGCGGGGCAGACTGATCTACTGCAGTCGAGCCTGACGCGCGCGATCTTCTTCAGTGCGATGACGACGGCGACGGCGTTCGGCAGCTTGTGGTTGTCGAGCCATCCAGGAACGTCGAGCATGGGCAAGCTGCTGGCATTGTCGCTGGTGACCACGCTTGCCGCCGCGGTGCTCTTCCAGCCGGCGCTGATGGGGCGTCCCCGCGACCATAATTAGAACGCGATCCGTTCAAATTGAATCGGATCGCGTTTAAAAGTGCTCGTTCATGTGTTCTGCCGTGAAGCGGGCTTCCGCTTCGCGCCGACAAGGTCTAGCGCGGGGCGTTGGCAATTTCCGGCAGCAGGCAGACTTCAGAGGTGGCCTGCTCGCCAGCCTTGGCACCCTTCGGGGCGGCTGTCTTTGGTGCGCCGATCGGGGTCGGGAATGGCGAGGGCGCTGTTGTCTTGGGCGCAGGAGGCGTGCCTGTGGTCTTGGGAGCGGTCGTGCCTGCCTTCGCGCCAGCCGGAGCGGGCGAGCCTTCCACCACGCGGGTCCAGGTCTGGCCGCCGCACAGGATCATGGCGACGCAGCCTTCGACACGGAGCGAATTGGCCGACTTGAGCTGAATGTTGGCGTCATACGTCTTGCCGCTTGTGGCGTCGTAGATCTGGCCTTCCCATTTGTCCTTTTCGTCCTCTGCTTTCTTCATGTTCAGAAGAACAGGGATTCCCAGGGTGGGGCGCGTCCGCTTGGCCTTGTCGGGGTTCTTGCTGTCGAGGTTGCCGGGAATCTGCTCGGAGGCGATGACCCCCCAGAGCCTGGAATTGCAGTCAACGATTCGAATCGTGGCCTTGTCCTCTTCAACCTTCCATTCGCCGAGCGGGTCGGCGGCATAGGCTGCGCCGGCCGCAGCCAGCAGGAACATTCCACTAAGCGCTGTTTTTCGCATGAATCCTCGCGTGCATTGCAACCAACTAAACACAAAAGCCGTTCGTAGTTCCAGAGATTGACAAAACGACGCAGACATTAATTTCAGTTGACTAGACGCCCGGCAAACGAAGTATGTATGACATCATGCAGTCAAATCTAGACATTTCGGAGATGTTCGCGGATCGCCAATTCCAGCGAAACACTCTGCATACGCGATATCTGAACGAGCAGCTCGTCCGGGTCCTCAAGACCATCGGCTACGATGTCGGCTTCCAGCGCGGGCAGGGCCAGTATCTGTTCGATCGCGACAATGATCGTTATCTCGATCTCCTCAGCGGATTTGGCGTTTTCGCACTCGGCCGCAACCATCCGGCCATCAAGAACGCGCTCAAGAGTGTCCTCGACAGCGATCTGCCGAATCTCGTTCAGCTCGATCTGTCGACGCTCGCCGGCATTCTCGCCGAGCGCCTGATCGCGCATGTGCCTTATCTCGACAAGGTCTTTTTTGCGAATTCAGGGACGGAATGTGTCGAAGCTGCGATCAAGTTCGCGCGCGGTTCGACCGGCCGCACCGGGATCGTCTATTGCGATCATGCCTATCATGGACTGTCTTACGGTTCGCTGTCGCTGACCGGCGACAAGAATTTCCGCGACGGCTTCGGACCGTTGCTGCCGGACTGCACCTCGATTCCATTCAACGATCTCGCGGCACTTGAGAAGGCGCTGGCGTCGCGTCAGGTCGCGGCCTTTATCGTCGAGCCGATCCAGGGCAAGGGCGTCAACATGCCCGACGACGGCTATCTCGCTGGAGCGGCGGCGCTCTGCAAACGCTACGGCACGATTTTCGTTGCCGACGAGATTCAGACCGGCATGGGGCGGACCGGGCGTTTCCTCGCGGTCGAGCACTGGAATGTCGAGCCCGATATGGTGCTGCTGTCGAAGTCCCTTTCCGGCGGGCATGTGCCGGTCGGCGCGGTGCTGACGCGCAAGGCGATCTTCGACAAGATCTTCGATCGCATGGATCGCGCCGTTGTGCATGGATCGACGTTCTCCAAGAACGATCTCGCCATGGCGGCCGGTATCGCGACGCTGGAAGTCCTCAAGCAGGAGAAGGTGATCGAGAACGCGGCGGCACGTGGCGCCGAGCTTCTCTCGACGCTCTCCGCGATGATTCCCCGCTATGAGCTTCTGAAGAATGTGCGCGGCAAGGGATTGATGATCGGCGTCGAATTCGGCCCGCCGAAGTCGCTCAAGCTCAAGGCCTCATGGACGATGCTGGAAGCGGCAAGCAAGGGCCTGTTCTGTCAGCTCATCACCATCCCGCTGTTCAAGGATCACAAGATCCTCAGTCAGGTGTCAGGTCACGCCAGCCATACGATCAAGCTGCTTCCGGCGCTGACGATCACTCAGGATGACTGCAACTGGATCACGAACTCATTCGATCAGGTGATCGAGGCCAGCCACCGCGTGCCCGGTGCGATCTGGTCGCTGGGCAAGACGCTGGTCGATAACGCAGCAAGAAAATCAGCCTGAACAAGAAAATCAGCCTGACTTGGGTCAGGCTGATTTTATCGGCTTATCCGGGACAATCAGGAAGAGTGCGACGGCTTACTGGCCGTGGCTCTTGAGAACGGCGTCGCACTTCTTGCTGATTTTCGGGCGGTTGGCCTGCAGGCAGCCCAGAATCACGAAATCACCCTCGTTCATCACGGTGCGGCAGTGGCGCGAAACGTCCGGAGCGCAGGCCTTCTGCTCTTCCGCCGTGCCGCCGCGCTGTGGAGCCGTGGTCTGCGCAAAGGCGCCGACAGTTGCCGAGACGAGCAGAGTGCTTGCAAGAAGTGCTTTGAACATCGGTATCCCTTATCAAGATTCAGCGTTCGAATTGACTGGACTATAGGTCGAACACACCAGAACGCCAGATACAAGTCATTCACGCCAAGATAAGGGCAGCATATTTCGTCGAGTGTGGCGGGGATGCACGGTTTCCTTGCGGTTCAACATGAACGCCGCGCGAATAATCGCCACAATTTGCCGGTTGCGCCGAAGCGCAACTCAGCCCGGTGAAAGCGTCTTTGGCAGAATCGGGTTCCGCCGCACCAGCACGAGGGCAAGAATCAGCGTCGGCACCAGAATGGCAAGACCCAGTCCCGTGACCTGAAATTGCGAGAGCGGCATGATGCCGCCGCCCGGAGTGGCGATGACGAACCCGCCGATCACCAGCAGCACGCGGATCGGCCATTCCAGCGTTCCCGTCCGCTGCAAGTTTCCGACGAAGGCCTGATAGCCCTGAATGCCGCCGCAGATGAACAGCGTGCCGATTGCAGCCATGGCCATCAGACCAAGTGCGGCGAGATACGGCGCGTCGCCCTGGAGAACGAGTGCGGGATTGAGCACGAAGAAGAAGGGAATGAAGTAAATGATGCTGCCGACCCACATCGATTCCCACCCCGTCTTCATGGCGGGAGAGCCTGCGATGCCTGCTGCTGCAAACGAGGCGATGGCTACGGGTGGCGTGATCGACGACAGCATGCCCCAGTAGAAGATGAACATGTGCACGGCCATCTTGTTGAGGCCGGCTTTTTCGAGCGCCGGCGCGACGAGGATGGCGAGGAAGATATAGCAGGCGGTGGTGGTCAGACCGAGGCCGAGGATGAGGCTTGTGAAAGCGCACATCACCAGCAGCAGGAATGCGTTGTCGCCGGCCATTCTCAGCAGATCGTTGGCGAGGCTGGAGATGACGCCGGTCATAGAGAACGCGCCGATCAGCAGACCGCATCCCGCCAGAATGCCGATCAACTCGACGAATGTGCGCCCGTTGACCTCCAGAAATTTGTTGATGGTCTCAAAGGTCCAGCGGGTATCTTTCGAGAACATCTGGTTCAGCACCAGCAGAAGCGCCGTCGCATAGAACGGCGCATGACTCTCGCGCTTGAAATACAGCAGCATCACGATGAGAAGCGCGATGACGAAAATGTAGTACCAGCCGTCCTTGATGGTGTCCCACACGCGCGGCAGTTCCGAGCGCGGAATGCCTGCGAGATTGTGGCGGGCGGCATAGGAATCCACCTGCATGAAGAGGCCGAGATAATAAAGCGCGGCAGGGATGATCGCAGCGAGCGCGACGTCGGCGTAGCTGACGTTCAGAAACTGCGCGATCACGAATGCCGTTGCGCCCATCACCGGAGGGGCGAGCACCGCGCCGGTCGAGGCGCAGGCCTCGATGGCGGCTGCGTATGAGGCGCGGAAGCCGCTTTTCTTCATCACCGGAATAGTCATGGTGCCGGCGGTCAGCACGTTGGAGATGATGGAGCCCGACATCATGCCGAGAAGGCCGCTGGCGAAAATGCAGACTTTGGCTGCGCCGCCGCGGAAGGTGCCGCAGAGTGCGAAAGCAATGTTGATGAAGAACTTACCCGCTCCGGTCATCATTAGCGCCGTGCCGAACACGAGGAAGCCGATCACGGTATCGGCGAAGGCCTGGATCGGAATCCCGAGCAGGCTCTCGCCGGAAAGAACGTGATAGGCGGTCGCCTGTTCGAGAGTCGATTGCGTTCCGCGAAACGGTCCAAGCCAGCTTGCGTCAGCGAAAAGCGGATAAACGGTGAAAGGGAGGACACACAGCAGCAAGCTCCAGCCGCCGGTGCGCCGCAATGCCTCCATCAGCACGGCCCACATGATGAGACCGCCCACGATCACCGGCGTCGGAGCGCCGGCAAATTCCCATCCCAGCGCGGCTGCCTGCCGGATATTCGCCATCAGGTAGATGGCGGCGCCGAATGTCCCGACAAACAGAGCAACGTCATACCAGGGGATGCGGTCGAGCGACGCCTTCTCCGATCCCGGAAAGATCAGGAAGGTGAACGGCAGCATCAGTGCGATCAGCAGATAAAAATATTCGGTGTTGAGCTGGGTGTAATCGACAAAGAAGCGAAGGGCGAATTGCTGATTGATGCAAAGCAGGATGGTTGCTGCGGTGGCGACGATGAGCGCCCAGCGCCATCCGCCGCGAAGAGTGCGGACGCGCGTAACTTCCGCTTCCTGTAACCCGCCTGTGCCGGCATGAGGGTCATCGAACACGACCCTTTTTTGCGCGGAGGCTATGGTGGCAGCCGCACCGGATGCGGCTGCCACGTTCTGGGTGTTATCGGACGAAGCTGACATTGGCGATACCGAAGTAGAGTGTTGACGACGTCCGATGGCCGGAATCGAAGGTATTAGTCCTCGAATCCATTCGGCATGTTGGCCTTGGCAAGGGCGGCCTTACGCGCTGCCATCCATCCGGAGAGGAATGCCGCGGGCTCACCCGGCGCGGTCGCGGTGTTGTAGGCCTTCCATGCGTCAGCCAGAACGCCCTGCCGCTTGATCAGGTCGTTGTTATACTTCTCGTCGTCGTCGCTCCACTGGCCGGCTTCCTTCAGCGCCTTTGCTGCGCCGGGGTGATACGGAATCACCCACTTCTTGGTCTGCTTCTTGACGTCGAGGCCGGATGCGCCAGGCGCGGAGTCCTTGTAGGCATCGTAGCCGGCGATCATCGCCTTTGTGATGGCGTAGACCTGATCCGCAGACTGTGTCGCATAGGTCGTGGCGATCGGATAAGGATAGGCCGCGAGCTTGAGCGGAGCCGACGCGCTGATCCCCGCGCCGCAGGACGTGACGTGCGGATTGAAGAACGCGCCGACCTTTCTGACGCGCTCCCACGCGGCCTTGTCTTCCGGCGGCAGTTCGGGCCAGACCAGACCACGCGGCGACGTTTCTACTTCCTTGGCAGGGCCGGTCACCGTCGAACCGAATGCGCCGTCGGCGTCGTTGTTCAGGAGGCCTTTCCACATAGCGCCATAGCTCGCGAATTCGACGATCTTCACGTCCTTCTGGGTGAGGCCGCCATAGGCGATGATCGCCAGAGCGTTCTGGTTCAGAGCGGGCGAGCCGACCACGAAGCCAAGCCGCTTACCCTTGAAGTCTTTCCACTCTTTCACGCCGGAGTCTTTTGTGACGCCGACCGACAGGCCGTTGCAGTCGACGGTCGAGAGGGTCATCTGCAGCGCCTGCGGACCCCATTCCTTGACGCCGAATTCGAACACGCCTTCCTGCGCGAAATAGCTACCCGTGCCCATCCACGCCAGAACCGCGCGGTTGGTGCGCAGCGGGGCGAGGCGCGCCACGTCGTTGCCGGCCGGGAGCACGCGGATGTCGGAGCCGTACTTGTCCTTCATCATCTTGCCGACGCCGACAGCGATGTTGAAGCCGGAGGTGCCGGTATCATAGGCCGTGAAGGCCATTGATGGTGGAAGCTTGATGTCCTGTGCAAGGGCAGGCGAAGCCGCCGAGCCTGCAAGAACCATGGCCGCAATGATTTTGATATGCCGCGTCATTTAGATTCCCCTCCAGATTGCTTTCGCTATGCGAAACGCGTTTTTGATTTTGCCGGATCATGTCATCGTGCAGGAGCCAGTGCAACGCCTGCAAGCCACCTAAGGTAGACCGGACAGTTTGTCGCGGAAACGTCGTCTGTCACGCTTCGAGCGTGGCGATCGTCTGTCCTTCGGTAACGATGTCGTCGACGTTGACGAGAATCGTCTTGATTCGTCCTGCCGCGGGCGAAGCGACCGGAATTTCCATCTTCATGGCTTCGACAAAAACAACGTCGTCACCATTGCCGATGTCGCCACCGGCGCTGGCCGCAATCGCGCAAATGCGTCCAGCGACTTCGGTGACGATCTTGATTTCTGCCATTTGATTCCCCCATCCGCTTTGAGCAGAGCACGCACGCTCTGCAAGCGCGGCTTCTTTATTGTGACGAAAGATTGCCCGGGGTAGCGTGTTCCGCAAGAGGAAACTTTATTCCGCACAACAGAACAAGAATGCGTTCGCAGTGCGTACGCCAAGGAGAGAAGATGATCTGGAAGCCTGAACTTGACGAGCTTGCGCGGCGCGAAGCTTTTGCGAAGGAAATGGGCGGCGCGGACAAGGTCAAGCGGCAGCACGATCAGGGCCGGCTTACCGTGCGCGAGCGCATCGACAAGCTCGTCGATCCGAAGAGCTTCCACGAGATGGGCGCGATTTCAGGCACCGCGGAGTATGACGAGAAGAATGAACTGAAGACGCTGACGCCGGCCAATTGCGTGTTCGGCCGCGGCAAGATCGATAATCGGCCTGTGGTGGTCGTTGGTGACGACTTCACTGTGCGTGGTGGCTCCGCAGATGCATCGATCTCCGCCAAGCCGACCATGGCTGAGCAGATGGCGCATGACTTCCGGCTGCCGATCATCCGTGTGATTGAAGGATCGGGCGGCGGCGGATCGGTGAAGACCATCGAGACAAAGGGCGCTGCAAATCTGCCAGGCGGCGTCGGCGGCACCACATGGTACTGGTATACGACCACGAACATGGCGCGCGTGCCGGTAGTGGGTCTCGGCCTTGGCTCCGTGGCGGGCCTTGGCGCAGCGCGGCTCGCAGCCAGCCATTACTCGGTGATGACCAAATCGTCCGCGATGTTTGTCGCCGGTCCGCCCGTGGTCGCGCGTCTCGGGCAATCGCTTGACAAGCAGGAGCTTGGCGGCTGGCAGATCCAGACCAAGGCCGGCGGTGTCGATCACGCAGTCGATACGGAAGAAGAAGCATTCGAATGCGCGCGGAAGTTTCTGTCGTATCTGCCGTCGTCGGTGTTCGAGCTTCCGCCGACGACTCCCTGTGACGACGATCCCGAGCGCGTCGACGAAGCGTTGCTCAAGGCCGTGCCGCGCAGCCGCAAGCAGGTCTACAAGATGAGGCCCATTATCGAGTCGGTGGTGGATCGCGGCTCCTTCTTCGAGATGGGCCAGAACTATGGTCGCTCGATCATCACCGGACTCGCGCGCCTGCAGGGGCGGGCGGTTCTGCTGCTGGCGAGCGATCCGTTCATCTACGGTGGATCGTGGGCCTCCGACACCTGCCAGAAGGTGGTGCGTGCGGTCGATCTGGCGGAGACATTCCATCTGCCGGTAGTCTATCTGATGGATTGTCCGGGCTTTGCGATTGGACTCGACGCGGAAAAGACGGCGACGATCCGGCATGGCGTGCGGGCGATGACCGCTGTCAACCAGACCACGGTGCCGTGGTGCACGATCATCGTGCGCAACTCCTTCGGCGTTGCCGGTGTCGTGCATCAGCCGGCGGGACGGTTCTCGATGCGTTATGCGTGGCCGTCGGCCTATTGGGGATCGCTGCCGCTCGAGGGTGGCATCGAGGCGGCGTATCGCGCTGATATTGATGCCGCGGACGATCCGAAGGCCAAGCTTGCCGAGATCGAGGACCGGCTCAACAAGCTGCGCTCGCCGTTCCGCTCAGCCGAGAAATTCTGGGTCGAGGAGATCATCGACCCGCGCAAGACGCGCTCGCTGCTCTGCGAATTCGCGCGGCTGGCTGAGCCGCTGCGCACGCCCGGCGTGGCGAAGATGGCGTTGCGGCCATAATGTAGGTGCGTGAACCTCATGGTGAGGAGCATCGCGCTTGCGATGCGTCTCGAACCATGAGGTTAGGGTTACCAACCTCATCCTTCGAGACGCGCGCAAGAACGCGCTCCTCAGGATGAGGTTTCTAACGCGCGTCTTGAATAATCATCGCCGCGCCCTTTTCCGCGATCATCGCGGTCGGCGTGTTGGTGTTGCCCGATGTGATGGTCGGCATCACCGACGCATCGACCACGCGCAGGCCGCGCAGGCCATGAAGGCGCAGGCGCTCATCGACCACGGCGAGCGGATCGCTGGCGTTGCCCATCTTCGCGGTGCCGACAGGATGAAAGATCGTGGTGCCGATGTTGCCTGCGGCCTTCGCCAATGCCGCATCGTCATCGCCCACGGACGGGCCGGGGAGATATTCGCTCGGATGATAGGCCGCGAGCGCATGCTGCTTCATCAGCCTGCGTGTGACGCGAATGGCATCGGCGGCAACCTGCCGGTCTTCGGGTGTTGACAGATAGTTCGGCGCAATCGCCGGAGCCTGATCCGGCGCACCGGACTTGATCCGGATGGTGCCGCGCGAACTCGGCCGCAGGTTGCAGGCGGCGATGGTGATCGCCGGAAACCGATGCAGCGGCTCACCGAACTTGTCGAGCGACAGCGGCTGGACATGAAACTGGATGTTGGCGCGCTCCTGCCGCGGATCGGAGCGGGTAAAGATGCCAAGTTGAGATGGCGCCATGGTCAGCGGGCCGCGTCGGCGCAGGAGATAATCCACGCCCATCCAGCCGCGCCGGAACAGGTCGTAATACGTCTCGTTCAGGGTACGCACGCCCTCGACCTTGTAGATCGCGCGCTGCTGCAGATGATCCTGCAGGTTGCGGCCGACGCCCTGACGGTCCAGTACGGAGTCAATGCCAAGCGGCGACAGCCATTCCTGCGGGCCGATACCCGAGCGATGCAGCACCTGCACCGATCCGATGGAGCCGGAGCAAAGGATGACTTCGCCCTGTGTCCGGGCTTCGAAGGTTTCGCCACCCTGCGAGAAGCGCACACCAACCGCGTGTCCGTTCTCGACGATTATCTTGTCGACCAGCACATTGGTTTCCAGCCGCAGGTTCGGCCGCGACAGCGCGGGCTTCAGAAATCCGCGTGCCGACGACCAGCGTCGTCCGCGCTTCTGGTTGACATGAAAGTAGCCGATGCCTTCGTTGTCGCCGGTGTTGAAGTCCGGTGTCTTGCGGATTCCCATTTCATGC
This sequence comes from Afipia sp., assembly GCA_024508675.1. GTDB lineage: Bacteria > Pseudomonadota > Alphaproteobacteria > Rhizobiales > Xanthobacteraceae > Afipia. The sequence goes on along the minus strand of JANINQ010000021.1, from coordinate 369,032 downwards.
GCGGCTTCTGCGACCGCATCGAGCACGGCCCATGACAGGCGCGGGGCCTCGATCCGCCAGCCGCCGCCGACACCATGAAGTTCGCTTGCGCCAAGGAAATGATCTTCGAGTTTCTTGAAGGCGGGGAGCACATCGTCCCAGCCCCAGCCGGTCATTCCAAGCTGCCGCCAGTGATCGTAATCGGCGGCCTGTCCGCGCATGGAGATCATGGCATTGATCGCGGACGAACCGCCGATCACCTTGCCGCGCGGATAGGCCAGCGCGCGGCCATTCAATCCTGCCTCTGGCTCCGTCTTGAACATCCAGTCCGAGCGGGGATTGCCGATGGCGAACAGATAGCCGACCGGAATATGAAACCAGATCCAGTTGTCCTTGCCGCCGGCTTCCAGAATCAGCACGCGCTTGCGGGGATCGGCGGACAGGCGATTTGCGACAATGCAGCCGGCAGTGCCTGCGCCAACGACGATGTAGTCGAAATCTCCCTCGAGCCGTTTCGCCATTCCCTGAGCTTCTTTCTTTAAATTGCAGATTTTTCTTCTTATGGCCCCGGGCAAGGCAGGCTGTATAGCCCGATCCTGTGCAATTGACGTTTGCACGGATGTTGGGTCCGCCATTGGCTCGTGCTAGCCTTATGTATTCCCACGCCGTCCTGTGAGGTTACCGTGCCCATTCTCAACCGCATCGCCGATTTGCAGCCGGAAATCATGGGCTGGCGCCGCGATCTGCACGCGCATCCGGAATTGATGTACGACGTGCATCGCACTGCGGCATTTGTCGCGGATCGCCTGCGTGAGTTCGGTTGTGACGAGGTCGTGACGGGCCTTGGCCGGACGGGCGTGGTGGGTGTCATCAAGGGACGCAAGCCGGTCAACGGCGGTGACGTGAAAGTCGTTGGTCTACGCGCGGACATGGACGCGCTGCCGATCGAGGAAGAAACCGGCGTGGCCTATCGCTCCACCGTTCCGGGCAAGATGCACGCCTGCGGTCATGACGGCCACACCGCGATGCTGCTCGGCGCAGCGCGCTATCTTGCCGAGACGCGGAATTTTGCCGGCGACGCCGTGATGATCTTCCAGCCTGCCGAAGAGGGCGGTGCAGGTGCTGAAGCTATGATCAAGGACGGCCTGATGGACCGTTTCAAGATCGATCAGGTTTACGGCATGCACAATTCGCCCGGCATGCCGATCGGCACGTTCGCGACGCGCGTCGGCCCGACCATGGCGGCAACCGACCACATCAACATTCACATCGAGGGCCTCGGCGGACATGCAGCGCGTCCGCACAAGAGCATCGACTCTGTATTAATCGGATCGCAGCTCATCACGGCGCTTCAGTCCATCGTGTCGCGCAGCGTTGATCCGCTGGACGCGGCAGTCATCTCAATCTGCGAGTTTCATGCGGGCAATGCCCGTAATGTTATTCCTCAGACCGCCGAACTGCGCGGTACCGCGCGGAGTCTCACGCCTGAAGTGCGCGATCTGATCGAGCAGCGGGTGCGCGAAGTCGTCAACGGCGTGGCGCAGCTTTCCGGCGCGAAGATCACGCTCGATTACGAGCGCAGCTATCCGGTGCTGGTCAATCATCCGGCTGAAACAGAGGTCGCGGCACGGATTGCCGCTGACATCGCAGGCGAGAGCAATGTCAGCTCCGAAATTCCGCCGGTGATGGGCGCGGAGGATTTCGCCTATATGCTCGAAGCGCGGCCGGGCGCCTTTATCTTCATCGGCAATGGGGACAGCGCGGGACTGCATCACCCCGCTTACAACTTCAACGACGACGCCATCATCTATGGTTCGTCCTACTGGATCAAATTGGTCGAGACCCAGCTCGCGAGCTGACTTCGGAGCGCGGCGCAAGCCCTTATTCTTGTCAAGCATTTGTTCTTATTAAGAAAATAAGTCTTTCAAAGTCCGGTTGACTCCTCGGCGCATCTTAGCTTTATATTAGAACATATCATGAACAAATAGGTCCGTCATTCGTTCACTCGGCAGCGGATGACAGACCCGATTTTTCAAGGAGCGGCGCATGAACAGCGCACGCACAAGCACGCTTGCGTCCCTGCGGGGAGCCATCGGACACCTTGAAGGCGAGCCGGACGGCCTTTCGCGGGTGGCGCTCGGCCATGTCTCCGCTGACGCCGTGCTGCAGGGCGGTCTGGTCCGTGGCGCGCTGCATGAAGTGTTCGCGGAAGGCGGCCGCCACGGCGCGGTGGCGACAGGTTTTGTCGCGGGCCTTGCCCATCGCCTGATCGGGCGGCGGCCGCTGATCTGGGTGCAGCAGGATTTCGCGGAACGGGAATCCGGCGCGCTGTCCATGAGCGGACTGCAGGAACTCGGACTCGATCCGCGCCTCTTGGTGACGGTGCGGGCGAAGGATGCCGAGACGGCGCTGCGTGCGGCTTCCGACGCACTCGCCTGCGATGCCCTGGGTGCTGTCGTCCTCGATGTGTGGGGCGAGGTGCGGGCGCTCGATCTGGTTGCGAGTCGTCGCCTGACGCTCGCCGCTCGCGCGTCGCATGTGGCGTGTCTGGTGCTGCGCACGGCGGCCACGCCATCGGCCAGCACGGCGGAGACACGTTGGGTCGTGCGGTCAGCGTCATCGCCGTCCGCAACGGAAGCATGGGGCGCGCCGATGCTGGATGCGCAACTCGTCCGCAACCGACACGGCCAACTTGGGCGATGGATCATGGAGTGGAAATGTGATGAGGGCCTCTTCCGTGAAGGCGCGGCGCATCCTGAGTTTATGGCTCCCGCGGCTGCCGACAGACCGCTTGAAGCGATTGCCGGGCGGCGCGCCGGATGACACGCAGCCCTGTGTCATTGTCGGCAAGCTGAACAACGCGCTGCAGATCACGGCGCTGAACGATGCTGCTGCGAAGTTCAGCCTTGAAGTCGGCTTGCCGCTCGCCAATGCACGGGCGGTCTGTCCCGATGTGCAGGTGTTCGATGCCGACGAGGCGTCAGATCTGGCTCTGCTGGAAGCCATCGCAGACTGGTGCGACCGCTTCACGCCGCTGGTGGCGCTCGATCCGCCGCATGGTTTGGTGCTCGACATCAGCGGCTGCGCGCATCTGTTCGGCGGCGAGGCTGCGATGTTGCGTACGGTCTGTGACCGGTTCGCGCGGCAGGGTTTTGTCGTGAATGCGGCGATTGCCAGCACGCCGGTCTGTGCGCGAACCATGACCCGCGCGGCGCGCAGCTGCATCGTGCTTGAGGACGAGGAGGCGCGCGCTGTCAGTTCGTTGCCGGTGTTCGCGTTATGCGCGGATGACGCCATTACGCGCGGGCTGCGCCGGGCTGGACTGAAAACCATCGGCGACGTCGCGGCGCGCGCGCCGCATGAACTTGCCGCACGGTTCGGTGCCGATTTCGTCAGCCTGCTGCAGCAGGCATTGGGGCAGGGCGATGCGCCGATCAATCCGCGCAAGCCGCCGCCGGCTTTCATGGTGGAGAAGCGTTTTGCCGAACCGGTTGCCACCGACGCTTTGATCGCGGCGATCCTCTCAGGCCTTGCACAAATGCTGGTTGCCGCGATGGACAGGCAAGGCAAGGGCGCGCGGCGGCTGGAGGCGAGTTTCTTCCGCACCGATGGCGCCGTGCGCACCATCGCGGTGCAGACCGGCCAGCCCGTCACCAGGGTCAACATGATCGACCGCCTGTTTCGCGAGCGGCTGGATGCGCTGGCCGATCCGCTCGATCCGGGATTTGGCTTCGATCTGATCCGGCTTTCTGCGAGCCATGTCGAGATCGTGGTGCAGGAGCAGCGCGACTTCGATACGCGCGCGCAGGATAACGACGATGTCGCCGCGCTGGTGGACCGTCTCTCCGCGCGCCTCGGCAGCCGGCGCGTCGTGGTGCATCTGCCACAGGACACACATATTCCTGAACGCGCGGTGTTGCCGGTTCCGGCGCAGCAGCATCTTGCCGCGACTTCTCGTGCCGAATGGCCCGTGCGTATTGCAGGCGAGCCGCCGCTGCGGCCGCTGCGGATGTTCGAGCAGCCGGAACAGATCGATGTGCCATTTGCTGCGGTCCCGGACGGACCGCCCCGCCGCTTCACATGGCGGCGTGCGGCTCACGTCGTAACGCGCGTGGAGGGACCCGAGCGCATTGCGATGGAATGGTGGAAAAACGAAGAGTCGTCTTTCACGCGTGATTATTTTCGCGTCGAGGATGCGGAAGGCTTGCGCTTCTGGATTTATCGTGACGGTCTCTACGACCGCGAACTCATCGACGACAAGGGTGAAAGCATCAAGCCCAAATGGTTCGTCCATGGGGTGTTCGCATGAAAATCACCGACTATGCGGAAATCGGCATCACAACGAATTTTTCGTTTCTGCGCGGCGGATCGCAGCCGCAGGAATATATGCATCAGGCCAGTGAATATCGCCTTCCGGCGATCGGTATCGCCGATCGCAACACATTGGCCGGCGTGGTGCGCGCCTATAGCGAACTCGAAAATCCTGAAGTCAAATACAAGCCAAGGCTTTTGATCGGTGCGCGTCTCGTCTTTGCCGACGATACGCCTGACATTCTGATCTATCCGCGCGACCGCGCCGCCTATGGCCGTCTCTGCCAGTTGCTGAGTCGCGGCAAGCTCAGGGCGGAGAAGAGTGAGTGTCTTCTCCGGCTTGAAGACCTTCTGGATTTTGCCGAAGGACAATTGCTGATCCTGACACTGCCGCATCGCTTTGAATCGGCGGCTGCCCTGAAGGTGCTCGACCGGCTGAAACGCAGCCAGGCTGATGGTGTGTGGCTTGCGGCAAGCCTGCTGTATCGCGGCGATGATGCGCGGCGTCTGTCGCGGCTGTATCGGGTCGCTGCGACGGCGCGCGTGCCGCTGCTCGCCACCAACGAGGTGCTCTATCACGCTCCCGAGCGTCGCCCGCTGCAGGATGTGCTGACCTGCATTCTTGAGAAGGTCACCATCCATAGTGTCGGCAAGAAGCTGCAGGCCAATGCCGAGCGGCACATGAAACCCGGCTATGAAATGGCGCGGCTGTTTCGCGATCTGCCGGAAGCAGTCGAGGAAACGATGCGGTTCGCGGATCGCATCACCTTCACGCTCGATCAATTGAAGTATCAGTATCCAGACGAGCCCGTGCCGCCGGGCAAGACGGCGCAGGAGCATCTGACGGATCTCACTAATGCAGGAATTCGGAATTACTTTCCCGGCGGGATCGACGACAAATTACAAGCGACCATCAACAAGGAACTCTGCCTCATCGAGAAACTTGGATACGCGCATTACTTCCTGACGGTACATGACATCGTCCGCTATGCCCGTAGTCAGAGCATCCTCTGTCAGGGGCGCGGATCGGCCGCGAACTCCGCCGTCTGCTACATGCTCGGCATCACCTCGGTGAATCCCGCTGAAACCGATGTGCTGTTCGAGCGATTTATCTCTGAAGAACGGCTCGAGCCTCCCGACATCGATGTCGATTTCGAGCATTCGCGGCGCGAGGAGGTAATGCAATATGTCTATCGCCGCTATGGCCGTCACCGCGCGGCGATTGTCGCGACCGTCATTCATTATCGTCCGCGCAGCGCCATCCGCGATGTCGGCAAGGCGCTCGGTCTGACCGAGGACGTCACTGCCGCGCTGGCAGATACGGTGTGGGGAAGCTGGGGCGATACCGTCAGCGACATGCAGATCAGGCAGGCGGGATTCGATCCGCAAAACGGGATGATCCGCCGCGCCGTCGAACTCGCCACCGAACTGATTGAGTTTCCGCGTCATCTGTCGCAGCATGTCGGCGGCTATGTGCTGACGCAGGACAGTCTCGATACTTACGTGCCGATCAGCAACGCCGCGATGGACGACCGCACCTTCATCGAATGGGATAAGGACGACATCGATACGCTGAAGATGATGAAGGTCGATGTGCTGGCGCTCGGCATGCTGACCTGCATCCGCAAATGTTTCGATCTGATCGATGATCACAAGGGCAGGCGCTACGAACTGGCTGACATCAAGGCGGAGAACAAGGACAGCGGTCCGGTGTTCGATATGCTCTGCCGTGGCGAATCCCTCGGCGTATTTCAGGTCGAGAGCCGTGCGCAGATGAACATGCTGCCGCGCCTGAAACCGCGCACTTTCTACGATCTCGTGATCGAGGTCGCCATCGTCCGGCCGGGGCCGATCCAGGGCAACATGGTCCATCCCTATCTGAAGCGCAGGAAGATGGCGCCTGAGGAAATCGAATATCCGTATCCGAAAGGCGGCAACAAAAATGAACTGAAGGACGTTTTGCGGAAGACGCTTGGCGTGCCGCTGTTTCAGGAGCAGGCCATGCGGATCGCCATGGCCGCAGCGGAATTTACCTCCGAAGAAGCCAATGGGTTGCGGCGTGCCATGGCGACTTTTCGCAATGTCGGCACCATGCCGAAATTCGAACGGCGTATGGTCGATCGCATGATCGCGCGCGGATACGATCCGGCATTCGCGCAAAGCTGCTTCGATCAGATCAAGGGTTTCGGCAGCTACGGCTTTCCCGAAAGTCATGCCTCCGCATTTGCACAGCTTGTCTATGTGTCGTCATGGATCAAGCACTATCACCCCGATGTGTTCTGCTGCGGTCTTTTGAATTCGCAGCCCATGGGATTCTATGCGCCGGCCCAGATCGTCGGTGACGCGCGCAAGAATGGCGTCGATGTTCGCGAGATCGATGTGTCTCGCAGTTTTGGGCAGAACACGCTCGAAGAAAAGTCCGGCACTCGCGGTCATTGCGCGGTCCGTCTTGGCTTCCGTCAGATCGATGGTTTCGAAATTTACGATCCGGATGAAGAGAGGTTGGATGAGAGCAAGCCGCCGGAGTTAAGAGTCAGAAAAAAGCTCCGTGAGGATTACTGGGACCAGCGCATCGTCGCTGCACGCAAGCGAAAGCCCTTCGCATCGCTGGAGGATTTCGCCCGTGAGACGGGATTGCCGAAGCGTGCGCTGATCCTGCTGGCAGATGCTGATGCATTCCGTTCGCTCGGGCTCGATCGCCGCGAAGCACTCTGGACGGTGCGCCGTCTGCCTGACGATGTTCCCTTGCCGCTGTTCGAAAGCGCCGCGGCGCGGGAGCAGCCGGATGAAGCCGCGCAGCCGCTGCCGCTCATGCCGCTGCCGGAACAGGTGGTGGCGGATTATCAGACCGTCCGGCTGTCGCTGAAAGGACATCCGATGGAATTTCTGCGGGCGGCGTTTACAGGCGAGGGGATCGTTGCATGTGAAGGTGTGTCCCATGCCAATGACAAGCGGCGCGTGCGCTGTGCGGGTGTCGTGCTGGTGCGACAGCGGCCCGGCAGTTCCAAAGGCGTGGTCTTCATGACGCTGGAGGACGAAACCGGCATTGCCAACATCGTGGTGTGGCCAAAGGTGATGGAAAAGTTCCGCAAGGAGGTAATGGGTGCACGGTTGATCGAGGTGGAAGGGACGATTCAGAGCAGCCCTGATGAAGTCGTGCATCTGGTGGCCGAGCGTCTGGTCGACCGTTCGTCCGATCTGATGAATCTGGCCAACGATGCGCTCGGGCGAAAGCATGCCGTGCCGGATGGCGCTAATGTCATCGAGCCGCTTGCAGATGAATTGCCGGCCCAAAATGGCGCCCCGCCGCACAAGATGCGCCATCCGCGAAACGTCCGGATACTGCCGCGCTCACGGGATTTCCACTGATACGATTTGTGTATTGTCTTTGCCGGATGAGCCCAGCCCAATGGCCTCGCTGACGGAGCGCTGCCATGAAAATTCCTCAAGACATTCTGACAGACCTGTGGGTGCTCGGCGGAGGCGAGCCTTCCGCTCTTGATACCGTGACGCTGACGGGACGCGAGCCCATGTTGCCGTCGACATTCCGTGTCGGTGCGGCAGCGCAGGTCACGATCGCTACCGCAGGTCTCGCCGCCGCAGAAATATGGAGAGCCCGCAGCGGCCAGCCGCAAGGCATTTCGGTCGATATGACGCACGCCGTGGTCGAGTGCCGCAGTGAGCGTTATCTGCGCGTCGATGACAAGCCGCCGCCGCCCGCATGGGACGCCATCGCCGGTGTTTACAGAACCGGCGATAATCGCTTCGTGCGCCTTCACACAAATTTCCCGCATCATCGTGACAATGTCTGCAAGGTGCTGGCTTGCAAGCCGGAGCGCGATGACGTTCAGCGCGCCCTGATGCAATGGAAGGGCGAGAACTTCGAAACCGCTGCCTATGCAGGAGGCTGCGCCGTCTCCATGATGCGTTCGCATGAGGAATGGATGGCAACGGCTCAGGCGCAGGCGCTTGAACAACTGCCGCTGATCCAGATCGAGAAGATCGGCGAGGCGGCCCCGCGTCCATGGCCGAAGGGAAATCGTCCGCTGGCCGGATTGCGTGTGCTCGATCTGTCGCGCGTAATCGCTGGCCCCGTTGCAGGGCGCACATGGGCGGCACATGGCGCGGACGTGATGCTGATCTCCTCGCCACACCTGCCGTCGATTCCATGGCTGGTGATCGATACCGGGCGCGGCAAGCTGTCGGCCTCCGCCGATCTCAAGACGGAGCAGGGCAGAGACACGTTGCGCGGCCTGCTGGCGTCGGCGGATATCTTCTCCCAGGGCTATCGGCCTCAATCCATCGCCGCGCTCGGCTTCTCGCCGGAAGATGCGGCGCAGATCAGTCCCGGCATCGTGTATGTGTCACTCTCCGCTTACGGCCAGGCGGGTCCATGGGCGGGCCGCCGTGGCTTCGATTCCCTTGTCCAGACCTCGACCGGCTTCAACGCGGCCGAGGGCAGGGCTGCCGGAGGCGATGGCCCGAAAGAACTTCCGCTGCAGATTTTGGATCATGCGACCGGATACCTGATGGCTTTCGGCGCGATGATGGCGCGATTGCGGCAGGCCCGCGAGGGCGGAAGCTGGCATGTGCGGGTGTCGCTGGCGCAGACGGCCCACTGGCTGTGGAACCTCGGCCGGCTTGAGATAGGGCTTGCTGCAGCCGACCTGACAAGAGATCAGGTTTTGCCCTTCACAGAGCAAAATCCTTCCGGATTTGGTGCGCTGCAAGGTGTCCGTCATGCCGCTGTCATGTCGGCGACCCCGGCCCTCTGGGAGCGCCCGGCGATCCCGCTTGGGGCCAGCGCACCGTTGTGGCCGCTGCGGTCCTGACGTTAACTGAAAATAATATCCATCACGCCCTTTTTTGATTGTCCTGAGCGGGCAAGTGGTCCTATTAGCTCACGAGACCGCGTCAGCCCGTCGCAGGAATCATCGATAATCAAATGGCTGAAAAGACAACCGGATTGACTGCCTTGATTGCCCGGGCCCGCGCCATGTCCCGGCGGCAAATGGCTGTGGTTGCTGGTCTTGTTGTAATTGCCGGTGCGGCAGCCGTCGGCCTGACGGGGGTCGGCTCCACGCCGAAGGATCATTCGGACATCTCCAGCCAGTCGCGGAAGGGCCTGCTGCGCTACACGCCGACAGCGGCGGAATGGGCCAGTCTGACCGTGCAGCCGGTGGCGGAGCGCGCCTTCCGCGCCGAGCACGTCACCGAAGGCAAGATCGCGGTCGATGAGGACCGCTCCACGCCTGTGTTCTCCCCATACGCCGGACGCGTGACCAAGTTGCTTGCCCGTCCGGGGGACAAGGTCACCCAAGGCCAGTCGCTATTCGTGATCGAAGCCGCCGACAATGTGCAGGCCCAGAACGATTTCATCACTGCGGCGACGGCTCTGAACAAGGCGAAGTCGCAGCTTGAACTGGCGCAGATCCAGGACAAGCGGGCGCGCGATCTCTATGAGGGCAAAGCCGCGCCGCTGAAGGACTATCAGCAGTCGCAGGCGGCGCTGGTATCGGCGCAGAACGACATGCGCTCCAGCGAAACTGCGCTGGAAGCCGCGCGCAATCGCCTGCGCATGCTTGGCCTGACCGAAGAGGCGATCACCGCGTTTCAGGAGAAGGGCAGCATCAACCGCGAGACGGTGATCTTCTCTCCGATTGCCGGTACTGTGGTTCAGCGCAAGATCGGTCCCGGACAATACGTCAACGCTGGTGCGAGCGATCCCGTCTTTGTCGTCGGCGACCTCTCAACGGTGTGGCTGACGGCGTTCGTGCGCGAGACCGAAGCGCCTGCCATCGAGGTCGGGCAGGAAATCATGTTCAGCGTACTCGCGTTTCCGGGACGCACCTTCAATGCGCGCATCAACTATGTGTCGGCCGCGATCGATCCCACGTCGCGCCGCCTGATGGTGCGTGCCACCATCGACAATCCCGGCGAGGCGCTGAAGCCGGAGATGTTCGCCAACGTGACCATCTATTCCGCCGGCGACCGTCCCGCAGTCGGCGTGCCCAAGCAGGCGCTGATCTATGAAGGTGATCAGGTGAGGGTGTGGGTCGTGCGCGACGACAAGTCCATCGAACTGCGCCAGATCGGGATCGGCATGACCAATGGCGATCTGGTCGAGGTGAAGAGCAATCTGTCGCCGGGCGAGAATATCGTCACGCGTGGCAGCCTGTTCATCGATCGCGCTGCGTCCGGCAGCTAGTCCGCTCCGTGTCTTTCCCCGACGTCACAAGCTCCCGCTGAAAGACCGGTCTCGATGGATCGCCTTGTCGCTCTCGCCGTCAACCGCCGCTTCCTCATGGTGGCGCTGTTTGTCATGACCATGGTGGGCGGCGTCATTGCCTTCCAGCAGTTGAACATTGAGGCCTATCCGGACCCCACGCCGCCGATGGTCGACATCGTGACGCAGAGCCCCGGCCTGTCGGCCGAGGAAATCGAGCGTTACATCACCATTCCGATCGAAACACAGGTGGCGGGCCTGAAAAACCTGCGAACGCTTCGTACGATCTCTCTCTATGGTCTGTCCGACGTCAAACTGCAGTTCTCGTTCGACTACACCTACGACGAAGCCCTGCAGCAGGTGCTCAATCGCCTGTCGCAGCTCAGCCCGTTGCCGGGCAATGTGCAGCCGCAGATTTCGCCGCTGAGCCCGATCGGTGAAATTTTCCGTTACCGGCTCGTCGGCCCGCCCAATTACAGCGTGCTGGACCTGAAGACATTGCAGGACTGGGTGCTGCAGCGCCGGTTCCGCAGCGTGCCCGGCGTGATCGACGTCACGAGCTGGGGCGGCAAGACCAAGACCTATGAACTCCAGGTCGATTTCAACAAGCTCACGGCCTTCGGCCTGACGCTGCCGCAGGTGCTGCAGGCGGTCGGCAACGCCAACATCAATGTCGGCGGTAACACCGTCAACATTGGCACTCAGTCTGCGGTCGTTCGCGGCGTCGGCCTGATCCGCTCCATCGACGATCTGGCCACCACCATGATCTCGCAGAGCGGCGGCAATCCTGTGCTGGTGCGCGACATTGCGTCCGTCACGGTGGGCGAGAAGCCGCGTCTCGGTATCGCAGGCATGAACGCTGACGACGACATCGTTCAGGGCATCGTGCTGATGCGCCGGGGCGAGCAGAGTTCGCCGACCATCGCGCGCGTGGAAAAGCTGGTCAGATCGATCAACAACTCGAACATCCTGCCGCCCGGCGTGCGGATCGAGCGCATCTACGACCGCAAGGACTTGATCGACACCACGACCCACACCGTGCTTCACAACATGGTGGTGGGCATCCTCCTGATCGTGCTGCTGCAGTGGCTGTTCCTTGGCAATCTGCGCAGTGCGGTGATCGTGGGCGCGACGATACCGTTCGCGCTGTTCTTTGCAGTCATCATCATGGTGCTGCGCGGCGAATCCGCGAATCTTCTGTCGGTCGGCGCCATCGACTTCGGGCTGATCGTGGATGGCACGGTCATCATGGTCGAGGCGATTTTCCGGAGACTGTCGCAGACCACCGAACTGTCCGCCTCCGAAGAGCAGGCGATCTCGCCGGATACGATCATGGGCATGAAGGCTCATGCGATTCTCAGCGCGGCGGCGGACGTTTCGCGATCGATCTTCTTCGCGGCTGCGATCATCATCGCGGCGTTCCTGCCGCTGTTCACGTTGAGCGGCGTCGAAGGTCACATCTTCGGGCCGATGGCGAAGACCTATGCATACGCGCTGGCCGGCGGATTGCTCGCGACCTTCACGATCACACCGGCGCTCAGCGCGATCATTCTTCCTGCGCATATTCAGGAAACCGAAACCCGGATCATGCAGTGGCTGCATCGCGTCTACATGCCTCTGCTGCATTGGGCGACCCGCAACCGGCGGATGGTGATCACGGCCGCGGGTGCGCTCGTGGTCTTCACCTTCGTCGCGGTGCGGATGCTTGGACTTGAGTTTCTTCCGAAGCTGGAAGAGGGCAATCTCTGGATTCGCGCCACGCTTCCGCCCACCATCTCGCTGGAAGAGGGAAACTCTTACGTCAACGAAATGCGAAAGCTGATCCGTTCGCGGCCGGAAGTGGAGTCGGTCGTGTCGCAGCATGGCCGTCCTGACGATGGCACCGATGCTGCGGGCCTGTTCAACGCCGAATTCTTCGCGCCGCTGAAACCGATCAACGAGTGGCCGGGGTCACGTGACAAGGATGATTTGACCGGCGAGTTGCTCGCCCAGCTTCAAAAGAAATTCCCCGGCGTCGAGTTCAATTTCTCGCAGTACCTGCAGGACAACGTCGCGGAGGCGGTGTCTGGCGTGAAGGGCGAAAACTCGATCAAGCTTTACGGCAATGATCTTGAGGAACTGACCAAGACCGCCAACAAGATCAAATCGGTGCTGTCGACGGTGAAGGGCGTCACCGACTTGTCGGTCTTCACCTCACTGGGGCAGCCGACGATCCAGATCGACATCGATCGCGCGCGTGCCGCCCGCTACGGCCTCTCGCCCGGTGACATCAATGCAACGATCCGCGTGGCTATCGGCGGCGACAGCGCCGGAGATATCTACGAGCCGGGCAGCGATCGCCATTTCCCGATCATCGTTCGTCTCGCGCCCGAGTACCGCAAGAGCGCGGAAGCCATTCATAACCTCCGCATCGGCGCACAGGGGCCGAACGGAATCCAGCAGGTGCCGCTGTCGGAGGTGGCTTCGATCAAGCTCGTGTCCGGTGCGGCCTATATCTATCGCGAACAGCAGGAACGCTACCTACCCATCAAGTTCTCGGTGCGTGAGCGCGACCTTGGCAGCGCGATCAAGGAAGCGCAGGACAAGGTGGCGGAACAGGTCCAGCTCCCCGCAGGCTCGCATATGGAATGGGTCGGTGAGTTCGGCAATCTGCAGGACGCGATCCGCCGGTTGTCCATTGTGGTGCCGATCAGCCTTGCCCTGATTGCCGTTCTGCTGTGGTTCAACTTCGGATCGATGGCGGACACGCTGCTGGCAATGAGCGTGATCCCGATGGCGGTCTTCGGCGGCGTGCTCGGACTGCTGTTCAGCGGCATTCCATTCAGTGTGTCGGCGGCCATCGGTTTCATCGCGCTGATGGGCATTGCAGTGATGGATGGGATCATCATCCTGTCGCAGTTCAATCAGCTCATTGATGAGGGATATAACCGCATCAGGGCGGTGATCAAAACCGGCGAGCTTCAATTGCGCCCGGTACTGATGACCTGCGTGGTTGCGGGAATCGGCCTGCTGCCGGCGGCGATGTCGGAAGGAATTGGATCTCAGGTGCAGAAGCCGCTTGCGGTGGTGGTCGTGACCGGCATGGCGCTGGCGCCACTGGTCATCCTGATCACGCTGCCGGTGCTTATCCTGATGTTCTCGCGCCGGACCCGCTAAGGATTATCGTCCCGACGGAATGCGCACGCCGTGCCATGCGTCGCGCACCTGATGGTAGTGAACGTCCGGCAGGTAATCCGGCGTGTTAAGGCCCAGAGTACGGACGTCGAGGCGGCCGACCGCGCTGAGCAGCGTGTAGGACGCGATCACCCGGTCCCGCTGCGCCAGAATCTGGCGGGAGCGCGCTGCCGTGAGGTCCTGCTGGGAGTTCAGCACGTCGATGGTGGTACGCTGTCCGGCCTGCGCCTCGCGCCGGACGCCCTGCAAGGCAATGTTGGCGGATTTCACTTCGGCTTCGGCAGCCGACAGCGCGACCTTGGTGCCTTCGCTGCTGACCCAGGCGCTGATCGCTGCCGTCCTTGCCTGATTTCGAACCTGTTCCAGTACCAGCCGGCTCTGCACCGCTGTTTCCTTGGCCTGCCGGGTCTGGGAGGCCGCCGTTCCGCCGTCATAGATAGGGACGGTGAGGGCGCCGACCACAGAGGCCTGATCCGTGCGAGTGGTACCGAGCGTGGTGTCGCTCTGGACGCTACGATTGACGTTGCCCTGCACATTCAACTGCGGCAGCAGGCTGCTTTCCGCGACGCTGATGGTCGTGGTGGCGACATCGACGTCGTATGACGCGGCGATGACCGCGGGATTGTCCCGGATCGAGTTATCGACTGCTTCCTGCCGGCTGCGCGGCACGAATCGGTCCACCGTCTGTGCTGGCGACAGGTTGACCGGCGGGTTGCCGATGACCTGTGCATAAATCGCGCGGCTGTTCTCCAGCGCCACCTCTGCGGCATTCAGATCGGCGAGGCCACGGCTGAGACGGGCTTCCGCTTGTGCCGTATCGGTGGGCGTAACATCGCCCGCATCGAGACGCTTTTTCGTGATGCCGACCGTTTCGCGCAGGAATGAGACGTTGCCCCGCTGGGTTTCCACCAGAGCCTGATTGGCAATCACGTTCATATAGGCGGTAACGGCATCGAGCAGTACGCCCTGACCGGTATTGCGCAGAGCTTCGCGCCCGGACAGCACCTGGAACTCGGCGACACGGACACTGTTCGCGGTCTTGAAGCCGTTAAAGAGGTTCTGGGTAACGGTGACGCCGATGGTCCAGGGTTTGAGCGTGCTGGTCTGGATGGTGTTGTCGGGCAGAAGGTTACGGACTGGCTGCAGACCGGCGCTGAGGCTTCCGATGATCTGTGGGCGATAGCCTGCCAGTGCCTGTGGCACATTCTCGTCGGTGGCGCGCTGCTGGGCGCGGCTGGCATTGATCTGCGGGTTTGACTGGTAGGCCTTCACCAGCGCTTCGTTGAGCGTATCGGCCCGGGCAAGCGTGGAGAATCCTGCGGACAGGGCTATGCCGATTGCGGCGTTCGACACGCGAAAACGCCAGCTTTCGCCCAAACCTGAAACACGCCGAACCATGTTTTCCCGCAACAATCCAAATCACAGCCACGGCGGATTGCATCAATCCAGAACCGGCATGCTTCATTCGTACACTGTTTAGGGCTCTGTTGCGGCCCGGGCAAATCGTCAGCCACAGAAAAACGGCGAGTGTGGCAATGTGCACGGGTTTGTGACCCAAGCACCCGTATTTCCTTGACCGATCAAGGGCCTATAGTCGAAGTTACGGGTTCCGGTCAGCTTGTTGAAGGCGACCTGCGCCGTCTTTTGAGGCAGATCTCCGGTGGGGCCGGTGCAGAGGATGAACGAGGTCCGATGCCAAGAATTTTCTCGGACCCGGACGCTATCGCCGACGACATCATCCGCGACGTTGGACCCCGGCTGGTCGTGGGCCTCCCGCTGGGCCTCGGCAAGGCCAATCACATCATCAATGCCCTTTACCGGCGTGCGGCGAGCGACCGCTCGATCCATCTCACGATCTTTACCGCCCTGACGCTGGAGAAGCCGGCACCCAGGGCCGATCTTGAGCGACGGTTTATCGCTCCCGTGATCGACCGGCTGTTCGGCGGCTATCCCGACCTTGAATACGCCAGGGCGCTCCATGCGAAGGCCCTGCCGCCGAATATCGAGGTTGTTGAATTCTTCTTCCTGGCGGGCAAGTGGCTCGGCAACGGTTACGCGCAGCAGCAATACATTTCCGCCAACTACACCCATGCGTCGTCATATCTGCTGACTCGCGGCGTCAATGTGATCGCGCAACTGGTGGCCAAGCGTGTCGTGAATGGCGAGTCCCGCTATAGCCTGAGCAGCAACACCGATACGACGCTTGACCTGATGCGTGCGCGTGCGGATGGCCGCATCGCCTTCAAGATCGTGGCGCAGGTGAACTCCGAACTTCCGTTCATGCCGGGGCAGGGTGATCTGCCCGGCGATCAGTTTCACGCGGTGCTCGACAGCCCCGAAACCGACTTCCCGCTGTTTGCTCCGCCATCGGAGCCTGTCTCCGATACGAAATACGCCATCGGGCTTCACTCGGCCGGACTGGTGCGCGACGGCGGCACCTTGCAGATTGGCATCGGGCAGGTGGGCGATGCCTTGGCGCAAAGCCTCATTGTCCGTCATCGCGACAACGTGGCTTATCGCGAGGTCATGTCGCGGCTTGCACCGGCGCAGCCGCCAAAGGAGATCGAGCCCTTTGCGAAGGGTCTTTATGGCGTCAGCGAAATGTTCTTCGAGGCGTTTATTGCGCTGATCGATGCAGGCGTGCTGAAGCGCCAGGTGGATGGCGCGTTGCTGCACGCGGCGTTCTTTCTCGGGCCGAATTCGTTTTATCGCGCCTTGCGGGAAATGGCGCCTGAACATCTCGCGCGCATCCAGATGGTGCCGGTGTCATTCACCAATCAGCTTTACGGCGATGAGGATGCCAAGCGGCAGGCGCGCGTCGACGCGCGCTTTGTCAACAACGCCATGATGACGACGCTGATGGGTGCTGTCGTCTCCGACGGTCTCGATAACGGACAAGTCGTCAGCGGCGTCGGTGGCCAGTATAACTTCGTCGCGCAGGCCTTTGCGTTGGAAGGTGCGCGTTCAATCCTGACGCTGGAGTCGACGCGCGGTTCCGGTAAATCCGCTGCATCGAACATCCGCTGGTCCTACGGGCATACGACCATTCCGCGTCATCTGCGCGATGTGATCGTCACCGAGTATGGCGTTGCCGATCTGCGCGGCAAGTCTGACGCCGATGTAATTGCCGCGATGCTGAATGTTGCGGATTCGCGGTTCCAGGCCGAACTGATGCGGCAGGCCAAGGATGCGGGCAAGCTGCCGAAGAACCACGAAATTCCGGCGGCGCATCGCGAAAATCTCCCGGATCGTGTCTCCGCTGCGTTGAAGCCGTCGCGCGAGGCGGGATTGCTGCCCGCATTTCCATTTGGCAGCGACTTCACAGACGTCGAGCAACGCCTGATTCCGGCGCTTCAGATTTTAAAGGAGGCGACCGCGAGCCACCTCGCTTTGCTTGGGCTGGCGTGGGAAGGCCGCAGTGCCCGTCATTCCGCTGAACTGGCAGCCTGTCTTGCACGAATGCAACTGGATCGGCCGGCATCTCTTGCCGACCGGCTCTATCGTGCCTTGCTGATTGCTGCGCTGGCGCGGAGCAGCAAGACCTAGTGATCCGGTTCTGACATTCGTACGCACTTATCGCAGGCATTTTACGAATGTTAGAACCGAAGGATCACTAGAATTATAATTTGCTAGTGTTCCTTCGTATCCGGCGTTTGCACGGAGTGTGCCGCCAAACAAAAAAACGCCGGATACGGGACACTAGCGGTGCTTGAAGTTCGGCTTCCGCTTCTCGATGAACGCGGCCATGCCTTCGGAACGATCTTCCAGCGCGAAGGTTGCGTGGAACAGGTCGCCCTCGACATTCATGCCCTCGGCAAGCGGGGTTTCGAGTGCGCGATTGACGGCGCTTTTGGCCATGGCCACAGCCGGTTGCGACATGCTGGCGATCTTGTCGGCGATGGCGAGAACTTCTTCCATCAGCTTGTCCGCCGGGAAGATGCGGCTGACGAGGCCGGAGCGTTCCGCTTCCGCCGCGTCCATCATGCGGCCGGTGAGGCACAGGTCCATCGCCTTGGATTTGCCGACAGCGCGGGTGAGGCGCTGGGTGCCGCCGAGACCCGGAATGGTGCCGAGTGTGATTTCCGGTTGTCCGAATTTCGCGGTATCGGATGCAATGATGATGTCGCACATCATGGCGAGTTCGCAGCCTCCGCCGAGGGCGTAGCCGCTGACAGCGGCAATCGTCGGCTTCTTGCAGGTCGCAACGCGGTCACCGCCGATGTCGAGGAAGTCCTCGCTGAACATGTCGATGAATTTCTTCGGCTGCATTTCCTTGATGTCGGCACCGGCGGCGAACGCCTTCTCGTTGCCGGTCACGACGATGCAGCCGACGGCATTGTTGGCCTCGAGCTGATCGATCGCGGTCGCGATTTCCTTGAAGACACCAAAGGAGAGCGCATTGAGCATCTTCGGCCGGTTGATCTGCACGATACCGACCCCGCCCTTGGTCTCAACGATGATGTGTTCGAATGCCGACATGTTTCGCCCCTTGAAGGATGTGGAAATCAGCGCGTGCCGCGCGGTTGGCGGCAATTTGCCTTCCGGCACGCCACTCTGCAAGGCCGCCTGTCCTGAGATATATCTATATCGCGCATGAAAAAACGCCGGTTCGCGGGGCCCGGACCGGCGTTTGCGTCTGACGCAGATGGCGTTTGCGTCAAGCAATCAACAAGCGGGCTGCCGAGGCCAGCGTCAGCAGGCTGCCGAAAGCGATGAAAATTTTTCCAATCAGCGACGTCTTGCTCCAGGGATCGCTGTCATCGGCTACCTTCGCCACAGGCCTGTCACCCGATGGCATCGGCCGCAGGATCTTCCCGGGGGCAGATGTCGGCGGCGGCGACGCTGCGGGAGGCGTGGCCTCCTGCGCAACGGCTGTATTGTTGTCCGGAATGGTGTTGCTGCCGTTCGCCTGATCCGCGGATGCGAGTTTCATCCCGTTCACGACGTCGGTGCTGTCGAGAGCCGCGTAGTTGCGTGCTTCATCGTCTGCCAGCGCCTGGGCGCGGGCATTGGCGACCGATGCGGGCAATTCTGTCTTGCTCTGAGGAACTGCGGCCTTGGTCTCGCTGCGCGCTGGTTTATCGTCCCATGTTTCCGGAGCCTCGATAGTCTTCGATGCGACTTTCGATCCGGACTTCCTGGCGTACCGCGCAGACCTG
Organism: Afipia sp.; assembly: GCA_024508675.1. Classification (GTDB taxonomy): domain Bacteria; phylum Pseudomonadota; class Alphaproteobacteria; order Rhizobiales; family Xanthobacteraceae; genus Afipia. Next base: position 350,183 of record JANINQ010000021.1, on the reverse strand, counting down.
GATTTCTTTGCCGTTACGCGTTGCTTTTTGAATTTTGAAAGGGCGACCGGCCGATTGGCCGAGGTCGCCTTCGCGGCCTTTGCCGACTTGGTCGCAGACTTGGCTGTCGATTTGGCGGCCATCACGGGGTCGCCTGAAAAGCTCATCCAGATTCCGGCCGCAGCGACCAGCGCGGCCAATCCTGCATTCCTAATCCGCATGGCAATTTCCCCTTTTGCCAGAGTCACCAGCAACGAAGAAAAGACCGGTGCGGAATGGCCACAGGACGGCAGAAAAAGGGAATCTTGTGATCTTTTGCCCTAAAAAAGGCTCGGACTGGCAGCCAGCGGCGGAAACCACGGGCGGGGTCAGGACCCCTGTTCACGATTGCGTGATTGCAATTTTTGCCCGTAACACCTTAGGAACAGGAGCGAATTGCCTTGATAGGAGCGCGCGTGCGCGGACGTGAAGACGAATGGACCGATCTGATGCGATCGGCCAATGCCGGCGACAATGCCGCGTACCATCGCCTTCTCAAGGGCGTGACGCCGGTCCTGAGAGCGGGCGCACGTCGTGGTCTGGCGCGCGCCGGTCAGCCGGTCGACCAATCCGAGGACATCGTGCAGGACATTTTGTTAGCGGTGCATTTGAAGCGGCATACGTGGGACCCGAACGCTCCGTTCGCGCCGTGGCTGTTCGCAATCGCCCGCAACAAGCTGATTGATGCCCTGCGCCGGCGTGGGCGGCGGGTGTTTGTGAATATCGACGACTTCTCGGAAACCCTGGCCGATGCGCCGGCCGAGGAGACTTTACCGGCCAGCGAAGTGACCGCTCATCTGAATGGCCTGCCGCAGCGGCAGCGAGACGTGCTGCAATCGATTGCGGTCGACAGCGCGTCGATCAAGGAAACGGCGGCGAAGCTTTCAATGACGGAAGGTGCGGTTCGCGTCGCGCTGCACCGGGGCCTGACCGGTCTTGCGAGCAAATTGCGGAAAGAGTGACCATGGATACCAACGATCTGATCCGCACACTGGCAGCCGACAACGAAACGCATGAGCGTTCTGTCGGTCATCTGCTGCTTGCCGCGCTGGTTCTCGCGGTGCCTGTATCGACATTGATGTTTCTTGCAGGTTTGGGCGTGCGTCCCGACGTGATGACGGCCATGCGCAACCCGCTCTTTGATCTGAAGTTCATTGTGACGATGGCACTGGCCGCGATTGCCATTGTCGTCAGCCTGCATCTGTCGCGCCCTGAAGCTTCGCTCGGACGCTGGGCCTGGCTGCTGGCGGTTCCGTTAGGATTGCTCGGCATCGGCATGGTCGGCGAAATGACCATGATGCCCCACCGTGCGCCGATGCCTGTGCGGATAATCGGCTCCAACTCGAGACTTTGTCTGGTTGCTATTCCGCTGCTCTCGCTGCCGCTGCTTGCCGCTGCGTTGTTCGCGCTGCGCCGTGGTGCTCCGTCCCGGCCGGCCGTGGCCGGTGCGTTTGCCGGATTGCTGTCCGCCGGGCTGGCGGCAACGCTTTATGCCGCGCATTGCACCGACGATTCGCCGATGTTTGTGGCGACGTGGTACTCGCTTGCGGCTGTGATCGTTGCGGCGATTGGAGCCTTTGCCGGATCGCGCGTCCTGAAATTCTAGGCGATTGCGGATCGCCTCAGGCGGATTCGATCTGAGCCGCGTCTTGCCGCATCCGGTAGAAGCGGAGGACTTGCTGGGCCGTCGAGGGTCGCAGCATGTCATAGCTCGATTTGTGATCGTCGAAGTTCTCGGCTTCTGACGTCTTGCCTCTCAGTTCGAAAATCAGTTTGAGAGACTGCCACGACAGTCCGGCAACCTTGGCAAGGACCATCAAGCCTTCCGACCGCGATTCGATCATCATGGTTTCGACGGTTGCGATCGGAACATTGGTGCAGATCGCGAGGGCGGCGCTTGTTTCCTCGAAGCGTCCGGCGGCAGCGAATTCGGAGATCTGCCTCTCGTCGAGGCGTCCGTCATCAAAGAGCGATTTGACGAGCCCTTGGGCATTTCCGGTCTTTTCGCGGCCTGCTTCGCCGCCGATATTGATCGCGGCCTGTTCGACCGCCGCTGAAATGTCGTCTGCTTCATGCTGATTGGCAGCCTGAAGACGCGCACGCACGGAGTCGGATGCCCGTGCAATCAACTTGAGATAGTGGGGCTTTGGAATCCCGCGTCTCTTTCCGAGGCACGTTGCAAGTTCGTCATTGCCTTCGGCGCGCGACACGAGCTTGGTGAAGCCATTATCGGAGAATTCGGCGCCGGGATTGTTGACCGCGCTTTCGACGACCTCGTTATTGCCGCGCTCCACAAGCACATCGGTGACGGCGTTGCTGAGAATCTTGCGCTTTGAAATCGCAAGCAGGTGCCCCTGGCTTTTGCAGCGCGCGTTTTCAATCAGCATCTCGTCGTTCAGCCGCTCCGACTGCGACAGCACGGGGGCGGCGACTTCGATTTCGTCGTCGAAAGCCAGCGTATAGATCAGCCGCGGCGGCGCTTTTGGGACCGGCGCCAGCCGGTTGGCAAGCAGCGATTTTGCTGATGTCTCGATCTCTTCGATCAGACAATGGAACACGTCGTCGAAGATGTTGATCTGCTCGTTGGTATAGTCGGTCACGCCATACAGAAAGAGATCGGTGACCCGGCGCAGGGTTTCGACGCGGCGTGCGACGGTGCCGTGGGCGAGGGCGCTCTGCAGTTCGTCAAGTAGATTGGCCGACCGCGGTGTTGATCTCAAATTCATGACTTTCTGTCCTGAAAGCTGGAAGTGTCAGCCAGATTCTTGGCTGACGAAAATTCGAACTAGGCCGAGACAACCCGGTTTCGTCCTAAATCCTTGGCTTGATAAAGAAGCTTGTCGGCACGCGCGAGAATGCTGTCAGCGGTATCGTCTGGCCGGAGCATGGCCAGCCCTGCGGACATCGTGACGCTCATGTCCTGGGAAATCGCACTCCAGTCCAGCGAAGCGACAATTCCGCGAAGACGATCGACAGCGCGCGACGCAGCGCTGTCCGATGTTTCCGGAAGGATCAGCAGGAATTCCTCGCCGCCATAGCGGCCGAGTTTGTCGATGCTGCGGATGTTGGCGAACACGGTGATCGCAAAAGCCCGCAGTGCTTCGTCGCCGGCGGGGTGGCCAAAGCGGTCGTTGATCCGCTTGAACCAGTCGAGATCGATCAGGGCGATGGCGCAGGGGACATTGGTCCGCCGGGCACGGATGATCTCCTCGTCCAGTGCCTGCAGGATGCAACGGCGATTGAACGAGCCGGTCAGTTCGTCAAGCTCGGCGAGTTCTTCGATCCGCTGGTACGCTTTCTTCAGTTCGATGCCGCGCTTGTAGAGCGACTCGTGCAGCGAACTGCTGAACAGTCCGACGATCATCCCGCGGCCGAGCACCAGGATGAAAACCAGCAGGGTCGCAAAGCGCTCCAGCGGCGTCCCGGTCGGCATGCCGATGGGTTTGTCGGTCAGAAGAAACAGCACCGTCAGGCCGATGGCGGCCATGGTCCATCCGATGATGGTCTGGCGGGGCGAGGAGCGCAGCGCGCCGAATGTATAGACGAGAAAAATCGAGCAGAGGAACAGTCCGCCGACTTCCGGTGCGATGTAGATGAACGTCAGCATGATCGCCAGGCTGATGCTGGTCTGCTGCAGGATGAAGTAATGATCCCGGAAGCGGTCGTTCACTTTCGCTTCGGAGATGGCGATGTAGATCGCCACGGACAGCAGCCCGCAGGCGGCGTAGGCGGGCGCGGTGGCGAAACTGGTGGCTCCGGCATAGGCGTAGATCAGCAGGATGGCGGCATCGATCATGTAGCTGACGCCGGTCATGTCGAGCAGCTGCCGCCGCTGCCTTGCACGGCGCACGAGAATTTCCGGCGGCAATTCACCCTCGAGGGCCGAATGCTTCCAGTTAAAGCGGCCTAGAAGGGATACTGGGGCCGATGACGTTGCGCCGCGCATGAACTCGCCGTTGAGGGAATGCAATGCGGAACTGTAGGCGGCAAAGCCTTTAGGTTTGGTATCATTGGCGGGGTGGCGGGACCTGATTGCGCCGGGCCGGTGTCCGCTGGACCGCGATTGGCGGACATGGTTGGATTTTGGTAAATTATTACCTTATCAGCAATACGGGGCCGGGCGACTTGCCCTTGTTCATGATTCAGGGGCATTTTGCGGTCCGCCAAACCGGACAATTCGGGAAATCGCGAAGATTTTTACGGATTTGATCGAACCCCTTCCCAGTCGCATGCGACCAACCTTGCGAGACGGCCATTGAGTGCAACCCACGCGACATCGGACGAGGTCCTGATCGGTCGCATCGCCCAAGGTGACCGGCTCGCCATGCAGGTGCTTTACGGAAGGCACCATGTACGGGTGTTTCGCTTCTCGCTGCGCCTCGTCAAAAACGAGGCCATTGCGGAAGACCTCATCAGCGAGGTTTTCCTTGATGTGTGGCGTCAGGCCGGCAAGTTTGAAGGCCGGTCCGCTGTCTCTACGTGGCTTCTGGCGATTACCCGGTTCAAGGCCCTGTCCGCCCTCCGCAAGAGGAAGGACGCTGAACTGGACGACGAAGCGGCTGCGGCGATCGAGGACACGTCCGACAACCCGGAGGTCGCCGTCGCGAAGAAGGATACGAGCAACGCTTTGCGGAATTGCCTGACCGCACTTTCGCCAGAGCATCGGGAGATTGTCGATCTCGTCTACTACCACGAGAAGTCCGTGGAAGAGGTGGCCGAGATCGTGGGTATCCCGGAGAACACGGTGAAGACGCGCCTGTTTTACGCGCGAAAGAAATTGGCCGACCTGCTCAAGGCAGCCGGCATAGAGCGAGGTTGGCCATGACCCCAGCGAGCAAGACCATGAGCGGGCAACCCGACCGCGAGCCGACAGAGATCGAAGCCCTGCTGCCATTCCACGCCGCCGGCACGCTCAACCTGCGCGATGCACGCCGGGTCGATGAGGCGCTCGCCAGCGATCCCGAACTGGCGCGGCAATACGCCGTCATCCAGGACGAATATGCGGAAACCATTCTGCTGAATGAAAGCCTCGGCGCACCCTCGGCGCGGGCCATGCAGAAACTGTTTGCGGCCATCGATGCGGAGCCTGCACGCAAGGCCTCGTTCAATCCGTTGATGAAGGTCGCCGGATTCTTTTCCAGCCTGTCGCCCCGGACGCTGGCTTATGCAGGCGTGGCCGGCGCGGTGCTGGTGCTGCTGCAGGCTGGTGTGATCGGGACCGTGCTGGTGAAGGATCGTGCCCCGGGCAATTTCCAGACGGCTGCGTTTCCGGCCCAATCGGCGGCGGGTACCTTTGGCCTGATCCGCTTTGCGCCCGACGCCAAGGCTGATGACATCGCGCAGTTGCTGAACAACTATAACGCTTCCATCGTCTCCGGTCCGAAGTCCGGTATGTTCCGCGTCCGGTTCGGCGACAAGGCGTTGTCGAAGGACGATGCAGCGAAGCTGATGACCCGGCTGCAGGGCGAGAAGATCATCAGCCTCGTGGTGAGTGCTGACTGATCGCCGCGTGCGCGCCGGACACCGGCGGGCACCGCGCCCGGAGGCGGACTTGAGGGGACGTCATCTGCACGCCAGACCGGCGCTGCCATGGATTTGTGAGGACGCCACATGATCGACACGGGCCACGGCAAGCGATCTTTCATCCGAATGAAGCGCGGAATGCGGCCGGTGCGATTGCTGGCTGTTGCTGCGGCATTGGTGACGCTGACCGGCCCGCAGGCTTTCGCGCAGTATAGCAGCATGAGCATGCGCGCCGGGCCGAGCATCAATGTCGGGCCGCGCATCAACGTCAATCCGACGATACGCTATTCGCCCAACATCCGGTACGACGGGTACGGCGATCCGGGACCTGGCCCCCGCGTCATGCGGAATTTCGATCCGGGTCCCGATGACATGCCGCCGCGCCGCCGTCCAACCAAGGCGAAGTCCACGCCCGCCGCCACGACGGACGGGACCTACGTCGCCAAGGAAGTGCTGATCGAGATCTCAGGCACTCCGACCGATGCCCAGGCCGATGAACTCGCGCGGCGTCATCGTCTGACGCGCGTGCAGTCGCAGAACATGCCGCTGACCAACAGCACGTTCTTCCGCTGGCGCATCACCGACGGGCGCTCGGTCGATGCGGTGGTGCGTGAACTGGTCGCGGGCGGCAACGTCAAGGCAGCCCAGCGCAACAACATCTTCAAGCTCCAGCAGGGCGCAACGCCCGCTGCAGCGAAGTCCGAGGGCGACCCGTTGCAATATGCGCTCGCCAAGATGCGGTTGCCCGAGGCGCATGCGCTCTCGGTCGGCGCCGACGTGACCGTTGCGGTGATCGATTCCGGGATCGATGTGACCCATCCGGAGCTGGCGGGCGTTATCACAGGGACATTCGATGCGCTGAACAATGGCGAAGGTCCGCACCCTCACGGCACCAGCATTGCGGGCGTGATTGCCTCACACGCACGGCTGATGGGAACGGCTCCGTCGTCACACCTGCTCGCGATCCGCGCCTTCGGTGCGCAGAAGAGTGGCGCTGAAAGCACCTCGTTCCTGATCCTGAAAAGTCTCGACTATGCTGTCGCGAAGAATGCGCAGATCATCAACATGAGCTTTGCAGGACCGCATGATCCGGCGATCGAGCGCGGACTTTCCGTCGCCGCCGCCAAGGGCATTGTGTTGATCGCTGCCGCCGGTAACGCGGGTGCGAAGTCGCCGCCGCTTTATCCCGCTGCGGATCGCAACGTAATCGCCGTATCGGCTACCGATCAGTCGGACCAGATTTTCGCACAGTCGAACCGCGGCAAATATGTCGCGATCTCGGCGCCGGGCGTGGACATTCTCTCGCCTGCGCCTGACGGCAAGTACCAGATGTCCTCGGGCACCTCATTGTCCGCTGCCTATGTCAGCGGTGTGGCCGCGCTGATGATTGCGCGCAATCCGCAGGTGTCGTCCGTGGATATTCGCGCGACGTTGCTGTCGACGGCGCGTGATCTTGGACCGAAAGGGCGCGACGATCAGTTTGGAGCAGGGCAGGTGGACGCCTTCAGCGCGGTTTCAACCGTTGTGCCTGCGCCCGTTGCTGCGGCCTCGGATGACGCCTCGCGGCGATAACGGCATGCGGGTTGTGACGTGAATGGTTCGATCGATTGCTGAACAGGACTTTTGATGAGACGTGCATTGGCCCTGACGGTAGCTGTCGTTCTGTATTCCGGCCCACTCCATGCGCAATCGCTTGAAGACAGGATCGGAACTGCGCTGCAGGCAAAGCAGCCGCTGACGCGCAGCCTCAGTGCAGCACCGGACCCGAAGGCTGCCGCCGAGAAGCAGGTCGTCGATCGTCTGCGGGTCCGATCCATCAGTGTCGAACCGGCCCAGCCACCAACTGCCGAGGAACGGGCGCAGATCGCCGACATTGCGCGCGACAAGCCGGCCATCGATCTCGAAATCCTGTTCGAATACAATTCCGCCGAGATCGGCCCGAAGACTGTCCCGACGCTGGTTGCGCTTGGCAACGCGCTGTCACGACAGGATTTGAAGGGTTCGGTATTCTTCATCAATGGGCATGCCGATGCGGCGGGCAGTGCCGACTACAATCAGGCGCTCTCGCAGCGACGCGCCAATTCGGTGCGCCGGATGCTGATCGAACAATACAAGCTCGCACCTGACACCCTGATCGCGGCCGGATTCGGCAAGGAGCAGCCGAAAAACCCAGCCAACCCTCTGGCCGGGGAAAACCGCCGCGTGCAGATTGTGAACACGACAGTGCCTGCAACGGCAGCGCGGTAGGCCTTGAACCTGTCCGGTATTCAAGGTGACTAATTTCCGGCGTCGATCGCCACATTGATGGTTTTGAGGGGCATATTCATGAACGGGTTTCCGGCGATGGCTCTGCGCGCATTTGGTCTTGCGATCGCGACAGGGCTGGTTCTCGGCGTGGCCCAACCATCCATTGCGCAGGATGCGACCGGAATTGTCCCGCCCGCAGATCCCGTTGCCAAAGCCGCATTCGATGTGCTCGACGCGCATTGCGCGCGCTGCCATCAGACCGGCAAACTGGTGGATCGCGAGCGCCCGGCGAAGAACTTCGGCAACATCCTTAAACTCGATGAGATTGCGGCAAATCCGCATTACATCCTGCCGGGCAATCCGCTTGGCTCAAAACTGTTCCGGCAGATCGTCGACAAGGAGATGCCCTACGATATTTATTACGAGGGCTCTTCTCACAAACCGCCATCGGAATCTGATCTCAAGGCTCTCGAGTCCTGGGTGAGCGCGCTCGGCACCAAGGCTGTTGCCAGTTGCGAGACCCACAAATTCATCACGCCTGACGATATGGTGTCGTTCATGGCTGCTGATCTTGAGAAGCAGCGGCCACAACGCCGGGCAACGACGCGTTATCTGACGCTGACCCATCTCACCAACATCTGCGCTGATCCGGCGGCGATGAAGGTCTATCAGCAGGGCGCGGTGAAATTCCTCAATTCGCTGAGCCGCTCTTCCGATGTGGTCAAGCTTGAGACCATCGATCCTGAGGGGAGTATCCTGCGGTTCAACCTGCTCGATCTTGGCTGGAAACCAGCCGACTGGGACAATGTGATCGCGGTCTATCCCTATAACGCCGCGCCGGATAGCGAGCTGAGCCGTACGCTTGCCTCAGGTGCCGCGACGCCGATGCCTTATGTGCGCGCCGACTGGTTCGCGTTCACCGCCTCGCAGCCGCCGCTCTATGATGTGCTGCTGCAATTGCCCAGCACATTCCAGCAGCTTGCGCGAGAGCAAGGCGTCGATATTGAAGCGAACATCCGTAATTTCGTCGCACAACGCGCTGCGTTCCAGCGCTCCGGCGTCAGCCAGAACAACCGGCTGATCGAGCGTCATCCCTCGCGCAACGGCTTCTTCTGGACCTCATACGATTTCGCGGGCAATCGCGACCGGCAGAACCTGTTCAGCTTTCCGCTGGGGCCAAACGGCCCGAATGCTTTTCATCATGATGGCGGCGAAACCATTTACAGCCTGCCGAACGGTTTCCAGGCTTATTACCTGAACACGGCGAAGGGCGACCGGCTCGACAAAGGGCCGACCGCCATCGTGCGCGACCCGTCACGCAAGGATTTCTCGGTGACCAACGGCATCTCCTGCATGGGCTGCCACGATCAAGGCATGCGCAAGGCGAAGGACGATGTACGCGAGCTGGTGCTGCAGGGACGTGCGTTTCCGAAGGATGTCCGGGATGCCGTGGAGGGACTTTATCCGCCACATGACAAGATGGATGCGCTGATCGAGGACGATGCGAAGCGGTTCGCGGATGCGATGAAGCGGGCCGGTCTCGATCCGGCGCTAAAGCTCAACGGCATCGAGATGATCAACGCGCTGGCCAAACGCTACGAGGACGACCTCGACCTGACGCTGGCCGCTGCCGAACTCGGGCTGAAGACATCCGAATTCAACGAGGGCGTGGCGGACGTTGACCAAAAATACAAGCCGCTGGTCCGGCGGCTTTCGCAGGGAGCCGTTCCGCGCGACCAGTTCGAAGTGTCGTTCCGTGGTGTCGTGCCCGATCTCACTGATCTCAAGCTCGTCAGCATCCGGAATACGCGCCCGGTTCAGCCCGTGCCGCAGCCGATCCGTAACAGCGACGACCTGTCCCTGACGTCGGATCGCGACAGCTATCGGCTGGGGGATACCCCGGTTTTCACCATCGTTTCGCCGCGCGACTGCTTCCTGACCCTGACCGACATCGACGAGCGCGGAGAAGGGACTGTGCTGCTGCCGAACACCTTCCAGAGGGACAATTTCATCAGGGCAGGGATGCCGGTTCAGTTTCCGGGCGCAGGTGCGCCGTTCCAGTTCCGGACGAAGGACAAAGGTACCGAGACCGTCACCGCCGTCTGCGCCGCGCAGGCCGGGGGCGGCGATCGCATCCAGCATGACTTCAACAAGAACCAGTTCACACCGGTGCCAAATTACACTCAGGCACTGGCTCGTTCGATTGCAGTGGAGCCGGTCAGGCCGGGCACACCTGCGGTTGCCGGCACAACCAACACGGGCGCGGTCGCCGTTTCGAACCGTGAGCCTCCGCCGGCAGGATCGCGGACGTCGCTTCGCGCGGCGATCAGGCTGCAGGTCCGTTAATCGACGTGTGGCTGTGACCGGCGGTTTTTCCGTCAGTCACGAAAGTTGCATGTATTTGTGGCAGAGGTTGAGATATCTCTCCCTGCGTCAGAGAGAGTTGAGCGATTCGTTGCGTCTACGTGATTTCCCAGCGTGCTTTTCAGTATTCTTTCTGGACTTCAAATGGCCAATTCAGGCAGTGCCGAACAGGGGCGAAGTGTCGTGGTCCGCTGGCGATTGCTGGCGGAGCGGCGGCTCAATTACCTGATCAATCTCTATGAGACAGGCCGCTGGAAGCTCTATTACGCCGAGCCGGAATTTCTGAAGATCGTTCAGGAGGCGCGGGCCGCACTCAAAACGTGGGAGCAACTGGCTCCGCCAGACCCGGTTCAGGACAAGCCGGTCGAAGTCGCGATCGTGCAGACTGAGAACGCGACGCTCCTGCCCTCTCCGTTTTCCGAACTGCCGTCAGCGAAGGGCATTGAGGCCGAGGACGATCTGCGGAAAGCGTGAGCTTCCTTCCTTGCCAAGGTCGCCCGTTGCGGTCTTGGCATGATCGAGCCCGACGATTGCGGAGCCGCGCGATCCTGAAATCAGGTTGTTGCTGACCAGCGCAGTGCCGGCGCCCGGCAAAACAGATACGCCGATCCCGACAAAGGCATTGCGCACCACATTGCCGGTGATGGTCACGTCGCGCAGATACTTGCCCCAGCCCGCCATGATGCCGAACGAGGGCGCGTTTTCGATCACATTGCCCGTCACGGCGGCGTCCGCTTCCACGACGATCCCGATTCCGGCGTCGTCATCGGGCGCGGTGCCGATCGGCCGCTTGGGTAGGATGTTGCGGATCACGTTGCCGTGGACCGTCACCATTCGGCCGCCTTCGTTGAAATTGGCAACCGACACGCCGACCGCGCAAATATCGACAGTGTTGTTCGCGATCACCGCGCCCTCGAATGCGAATTCCGAATAGAGCGCGACTTCGCGGACATTGCTGACGCTGTTACCAGTGATCTGGATGTTCGACGCCGAGTTGCCGCGCACCGCCGAATAGTCGCAATTGCGGATGCGGTTGCCGCTGACAATGACATTTCCGGCGCGGAACGCATTAATGGCGTTGCCATGCTGGCCGGAGCCGCCGGGACCAGCCTTGATGTCGTCGATGCGGTTGTTCACGACAATAGTGCCGTCGTCGCCCGTGGTATGACGCAGAATTTCGATGCCGTTATCGGATGCGTCCTGAATGGTATTTTGCGCGACCAGAAGTCCCAGGGCATCGAACGATGTGAATGCGGTGTTCGCGGTCTTGCGGATGGTGTTGCCGCTGACTTCGCCTGCAATGCTTTCGAACCAGACGCCATATCCGCCACTGCCGACGATGTCACAATCCTGAACGCGGACATCGAGACCATTCTGGAAATGCACCAGCCCGCGACGTTCAGCGAGCTTGATCCCCGCGCCATCGAGTGAGAGACCAGTAAGGGCGATGCTGCTCGCGCCTTCGCTGCCAATCAGCGATGAGCCGCCGGTAAACTGCAGGACAGTCGCGCCGCGCACGCCGACGAGCTGCGCACCGTTCGGTAGCTTCAATGCACCGGTGCGATAAATTCCCGGCGGCAGGGCCAGCGGCATCTGCGCGTTGGCGGATTCGTTGATGGCGCGCTGCAGGGCGCGCGTCTGATCGTCAGGACTGTTCGGGCGCACGCCAGATTGGGTCGCGTCACGCCCAAGCGTCGATGTGAGCGGCGCGGAGCGTGCCGGGACGGGCGCAGCAGCCATCGCGCCCGCAGCGACACCGGCGGTGGCGTTCATAAGATTGCGGCGGCTGATGTCCATGGCGGCCCGGCTGGTCGTGATGCCCTAAGACCTAATCCAGGAATGCTTGGAATGATGCTCGTGCGCGGCGGTTCGCGCACGATTGTCAAAGGTAGGGTTAATGGATTGGAGCCGAAATGCCGCTCAGACCGGGCTATTATGCGGCGTGAACAGGCGGCCCTTTTCCACGACGAACACGACGGCCAGCGCAAACAGCGAACTGAGCAGTGCGCCGGTCGCGAGCGGGATCAGTGTGCCGTTGTAGTATTGACCGATGGCCGAGCCGACGGCGATTCCGATCAGCGTCGTGATCGATCCAAACAGTGAGGAGGCCGTTCCCGCGATATGTCCCTGCGGCTCCATCGCCAGCGCCGAGAAATTGGAGAACATCAGTCCGAATGTGAACAGGCTGGCGGTGGCGAGGATCATCATCAGCCACAGCGGCAGCGATCCGGCGAGAGCCGCCGTCAGCATGGCGATGGCGACAACGAGCTGACAGACGAGGGCAATGTGCGAGATCATTCGCATGCCGTAGCGGCCGACGATGCGCGAATTCACAAAGCCTGCGACGGCGATGCCGATGGCAATCGCAGCAAAGGCCAGCGGGAAGTAATGGCCGAGGCCATAGATCTCCGTGAAGATCTGCTGCGACGACAGCACGTAGCCGAACAGGATTCCCTGCACGCTGCCGGCGGCGAGCGCGTAGCCGAATGTCTGTCGGTTGCGGATCGTCTGGAGGAAATTCTTCGTCACTTCGCCGATGGCGAGTGATTTGCGCTCGGTGAGCGGCAGCGTTTCCGGCAAGCGAATAACGATCCAGCTCAATGTCAGAATGCCGTAAACGAGCAGGACAATGAAAATGCCGTGCCATTCCGCGGCCAGCATGATCGCCTGGCCGAACGACGGCGCGATCACCGGAACAGAGATGAAGATCATCATGGCCAGCGACATCACGCTCGCCATCCGGCGGCCGCTGTAGCAGTCGCGGACGATCGATGTGGCGATCACGCGTGCTGCGGCGGTGCTGAGGCCCTGCAGGAAACGCGCAAGCAACAGCGTCTCGAACGACGGTGCGATAATCGCGAGCAGGCTGGCGATGCCATAGATGACCAGACCGCCGATCAGGATTGGCCGGCGTCCAAAACGGTCCGCCAGGGGGCCGATGACGAACTGCCCCGCACCAAAGCCGGCGAGGAACACGGACAGCACGGCTTGGGCGTGATTGACGTTGCTGATGTTGAACGCCTTCGCCACGTCCGGGAGGCCGGGCAGCATCAGGTCCATGGCCAGCGGATTCAGCGCCATGATCGCCGCGACAATGGCGACGAACTCGCGGAAGCCCATTGGGCGATGGGTCGATGAAACCCAGGCGTTGGCGCTGGTATCGGTCATGAAGGGTGTCTCGCGAAACTGAGACACCTACTTAGGGTGTGATATTGCGCCGCACAATGGGACTTCCGGAATGGCTGCCAGACGGATTTGCCGCCGGAAATCAGGCTGCCCGGTGTCGCGCCAGACGTGCCGTTTCCATCAGCATCGCTTCGCCGGCATCGACGAGTTGCTCGAACGTCACCCGGCCGGAAACGCCTGCATTTTGTGCCGGCCCGCGCGGCACCAGCGGAACATGAATGAAGGATGCGAGGCGAGGGCCGCCCCCAACACAGGTGGCTTCAATCGCGCGCCAGCTCAGATAGTTGCAGAGATAATATCCTGCGTTGAGGGAGAGGCGCGCATCCACGCCGCTCAGTTGCGCGGCGCGCAGCAGCCGAAGCGTGTGCGGTCCGAACCGCCGCGTGGAATCCGAATGCGCAACAATGCTCCGGTTGCGGACCTGCGTATGCTCAGCGTCGGGCCAGATCTGGGTGATGGTGTTTCGCGCGCGTGTCTCGATCCGGACAAACGGCGTGCGTGTCGCGAGCCCGAACATCAGCAGCGCATCGGGACTGTGTGCTTCTATCAGGGCGGGCAACTGCCGATCGACGGCACTATAGGTTACGGGGAAAACGTGCCCGATGCGCTCGATCGTGTCGAAGGCTGGGCGGCGCAAGCAAAGCAGTCTCTCGACAAGTTTTTCAGTTGGATTGTAGGGCGCGCCCGGAAAGGGCTGAAAGCCTGTGATGAGGATGCGTGGTTTGGCGCTCATCGCTGTTCGAGCAGTGCTGCAACGGTCTCGGCAGCAATCGTGGGCGTCATCTCGCCATTGGCAACCGCCGCTTCGGTCTGCTTCACTTTGGCGCGGATCGCCGGGTCCGATCGCAGCCGTGCATGCAGCCGGTCTTCCAGAATGGTCCACATCCATTTGACCTGCTGCTGACGGCGCCGTTTCTCGAAGTCGCCGGACGCGATCATGGCGGTGCGATGCGCCACGATCTTCTCCCACACCGCGTCGATCCCGTCGCCGGTGAGGGCGGAATAGGTGAGCACCGGCGGAAACCAGTGCTCGGAGCGCGGCGCGAGAATGTGAAGCGCAGCGTTGTATTCAGCAGCGGCAGCCTTCGCGCGCTTGAGATTGTCGCCGTCCGCCTTGTTGACGGCGATCATGTCGGCGAGTTCAACGAGGCCCTTCTTGATACCCTGCAGTTCGTCACCCGCGCCCGGCAGCATCAGCGCAAGGAAGAAATCCGTCATATCGCAGACGGCGGTTTCAGATTGTCCGATGCCGACAGTTTCCACGAGCACCACGTCGAAACCTGCCGCTTCACAGAGCAGCATCGCCTCGCGCGTCTTGGCCGCGACGCCGCCAAGGGTGCCGGACGACGGCGAGGGACGGATGAAGGCATCGGCCTCAGCTGACAGCCGCGCCATGCGCGTCTTGTCACCGAGGATCGAACCGCCAGTGCGCGCTGACGACGGATCGACTGCCAGCACCGCGACCTTGTGGCCTTTATTGATCAACGCCATGCCGAGCGCATCGATGGTGGTGGACTTGCCGACGCCCGGCGAGCCGGTGATGCCGACACGGATCGCGTTGCCGGTCAGCGGCAGCAACTCCTGAACCAGATCGCGTGACTGCGCCTGATGATCGGCGCGGCGGCTTTCGATCAGCGTGATGGCGCGCGCCAGCGCGGCGCGATCGCCGGAGCGCACCGCGTCGGCGAGCGGAGTGATTTTGCTAGTCACGAGGGCCGCCGAATGCAGAGCGTTCGATTCTATTCCAACCGCTCGTCATCTCATTCCGCCGCTGCGCTCGCATGCCCCAGCCGGACGTTCAGCTTGTTGATCAGTTCTTCGGCTGCGTCCGCGATCACGGTGCCGGGCGGGAAGATTGCTTCGGCGCCGGATTTGTAGAGCGCCTCGTAATCCTGCGGCGGGATCACGCCGCCGACAATGATCATGATGTCTTCACGGCCGCGCTTTTTAAGTGCTTCCTTCAGTTCGGGAACGGCTGTGAGATGCGCTGCCGCCAGAGACGACAGGCCGAGCATGTGCACGTCGTTCTCGACGGCCTGACGCGCCGCTTCGTCGGCAGTGGCGAACAGCGGCCCGATATCGACGTCGAAGCCGACGTCGGCAAATGCCGAGGCGATGACTTTCTGTCCGCGGTCATGGCCGTCCTGTCCGATCTTGGCGACCAGAATGCGCGGGCGGCGGCCTTCCGCGTCCTCGAACGCATCGATCAGCGCGGCAAGTTTTTCGACCCTGTCGGACATGGTGGCGGCCTCGCGCTTGTAAACGCCGGTGATGGATTTGATTTCGGCGCGGTGGCGGCCGAACACCTTTTCCATCGCATCGGAAATTTCACCGACGGTGGCCTTGGCGCGCGCCGCGTCGATCGCGAGCGCCAAAAGGTTGCCGTTGCCTTCGCCCGCGCTGCGAGTGATGGCCGCGAGTGCGGCATCGACCTCGGCCTGCTTGCGCTCCGAGCGCAGGCGCGACAGCTTGTCGATCTGAAGGCGGCGCACGGTGGAATTCTCCACCTTGAGCACGTCGATGGCGGCTTCGTTCTCGGGGCGATATTTGTTGACGCCTATGACGGATTGCTTGCCCGCGTCGATGCGCGCCTGTGTCTTGGCCGAGGCTTCCTCGATGCGCAGCTTGGGCACGCCGGCCTCGATGGCCTTCGCCATGCCGCCGAGTTCCTCGACTTCCTGAATGTGCGCCCACGCCTTGGCGGCAAGATCGTGCGTCAGCCGCTCGACATAGAATGAACCACCCCACGGATCGATGATGCGGGTGGTGCCGCTTTCTTGCTGCAGGAAAAGCTGCGTGTTGCGCGCGATACGCGCGGAGAAATCGGTCGGCAGCGCAAGCGCCTCGTCGAGCGCGTTGGTGTGCAGCGACTGGGTATGACCCTGCGTCGCGGCCATGGCTTCCACATTGGTGCGGACCACGTTGTTGAACACGTCCTGCGCGGTCAGCGACCAGCCGGATGTCTGCGAATGGGTGCGCAGCGACAGCGAACGCGGGTCTTTCGGATTGAACGGCTTCAGCAGCTTGGCCCACAACAGCCGGGCCGCCCGCATCTTGGCGACTTCCATGAAGAAGTTCATGCCGATCGCCCAGAAGAACGACAGCCGGGGTGCGAAGCGATCCACATCGAGCCCGGCGGCCAGTCCGGCGCGGAGATATTCGACACCGTCGGCGAGCGTGTAGGCGAGTTCGAGATCCTGCGTCGCACCGGCTTCCTGCATGTGATAGCCGGAAATTGAAATCGAATTGTATTTCGGCATTCGCTGCGAGGTGTACGCGAAGATATCCGAGATGATCCGCATCGATGGCGCCGGCGGATAGATATAGGTGTTGCGCACCATGAACTCTTTCAGAATATCGTTCTGAATGGTGCCCGACAGCTTTTCCGGCGGCACGCCCTGTTCCTCGGCCGCAGCCACGAATAGCGCGAGGATCGGCAAGACCGCACCGTTCATGGTCATCGACACGCTCATCTGGTCGAGCGGGATGCCGGCGAACAGCGTGCGCATGTCGTAGATGGAATCGATGGCGACGCCCGCCATGCCGACGTCGCCGGAGACGCGCGGATGATCCGAGTCATAGCCGCGATGGGTGGCGAGATCGAACGCGACCGAGAGACCTTTCTGACCGGCAGCGAGGTTGCGGCGATAGAAGGCGTTGGAATCTTCCGCCGTCGAGAAGCCGGCGTACTGACGCACGGTCCACGGCTGATTGACATACATGGTCGGATAGGGGCCGCGCAGGAACGGCGCGATGCCGGGCCATGTGTCGAGGAAATCGATGCCGTTGAGATCGGCTTCGCTATAGCTCGGTTTGACCAGAAGACCCTCGGGCGTGAGCCACGGTTGCGCGCTATTTTCGCTGCCCTTCACGGCGGCGGGCTCGAATGCAACGTCGGCAAAATTCGGAATACGGGTCATTCTCTTGTCTCAGGTTTGCGCGCGATCAGCGCGGTGATGCGCGGCTTATGTATTATGGTCCGGATGCTGGTGGCTGACAATGCTGCCAGCCTCGGCAGAACCCCATGATTCAACTGTCGTTTTACCCGGCAGATTGTGCAGATGGGCGACCCAGGCGAGCTTCGATTCAATACCGGTCTGATAGGTCGGAATGACGCGATCCGGGCGATCGAAAGCGCCGGTCAGAAGCTCGATCACCGAGCCATTCAGTTTGCGATAGCTCAACGGCGTTCCACATTCCTTGCAAAAATCGCGCTCCGCCAGTGACGATGAGCGAAACGTCCCCGGCGTGCCGCGTGTCCACGCGAAGTCGCCATGCGGTATTTCCACGAAGCAGGCGAACGGCCCAGCCACGGCTTTCTGGCACATCCGGCAATGGCAGACGCTGATCCGTCCCGGATTGCTGTACGACGCAAAGCGCACTGCGCCGCACTGGCAGCCGCCGGTCAGAACAGGAGTACGATCCTTCATGGCATCGGCCTAAAGCAGTTGATAGGCAGCTTTCAGTGTCGCAAGCGCGTCGCCACCGGCGGAGATGAAGCCGGTCACACCCGCTTCGCGAAGCGCCGGTTCCAGATCGCCGGGGCGGCCAGCCAGATAGATATGCCTTGCGCCTGCGGCGTGAAGGGCCTGCGCCGCCGCAACAGCCTGCGCCGCATAAACCTTGTCCGAGGAACACAGGCAAACGAGCTTCGCGCCGGATGCCTTGAATGCAGCAGCAAGCGCAGTCGGATCTGAGAACCCGTCATTGCCGAGGGCTTCGATGCCGCCGGTTTCGAAGAAGCTCTTGGCGAAGGTGGCGCGCGCGGTGAAATCGGCCGGTGTGCCGAGATTGGCGAGAAACACCGCCGGGCGCTTGCCGGATTTGGCCAGCACGTCGTCGGAGCGATCGCGCAGTTCTTCAAATGGCGCGGCCAGACGGATCGGTGCGAGCGCGTCGAAGGTCAACACCACTTCATCGGTCCACGGCAAAGCCGCAGGCCTGGCGTCCAGCACCGCCGGTTTCTTCTCGTTGAGATTAGGAAATTCGCTGGCGCCGGTGAGGACGTCCTTGCGCTTGGCGATATTGATGTCACGCGCCGCGCGCACGGCGGCGACCTTCGGCTGAATGATATTCTTTTCAAGCGCAGCGAATGCACCGCCTGCTTTTTCGATCTCCTGAAACAGCGACCATGCGGCTTCGCAGAGCTGTTTCGTCAGCGTCTCGATGCCGCCCGAGCCTGCAGCCGGGTCCGACACCTTGTCGAGGTTGGATTCCTCCAGCAGCACAAGCTGGGTGTTGCGGGCGATGCGCCGGGCGAACGCATCCGGCAAGCCGAGCGCCAGCGTATGCGGCAATACACTGACGCTGTTGGCGCCGCCGAGGCCCGCCGAAAACGCCGCGATGGTCGCGCGCAGCATGTTCACGTCGGGATCGCGCTGGGTCAGCATCCGCCACGAGGTTTCTGCAACAATGAACAATGGCTCAGGCGTGAGACCACAGCTCTGCTCGATGCGCGCCCAGAGCAGCCGCAGCGCACGGAATTTTGCCATGGTCAGGAACTGGTCGGCATCCGCGCTGAGCCGCGCATAGATCATGCGCCGTGCGTCTTCGAGTGGAATGCCTGCGCTTTCCAGCGCACGCAGGTAGGCGACGCCGACCGCGAGGACGTAAGCCAGTTCCTGCGCTTCCGAGCCGCCTGCGTCATGGATCACCCGGCCATCAGCCGGCGCGAACGGACCGTGGAAGCCGAGCTTCGCAAGCTGTGCGATCTTGCCGCCGAAAACCTTTGCGATGGATTCCCATGGGCCATGGCTGCTGCCGCGCACGCCGCCGCCGCCAATCGGATCGAGGCCGAAGCGGACTTTCACAGCAGAGGGCGCGATCTTGCGCTCCGCGAGCAGTTCGGCGAGATGTTGCCCCATGTCGCGGGACTGCGGGCCGATTTCGAGTTCGATGTCGATCCCGGCGTCGAGATAGACACCATCGAGTACGCGCTTCAGCGCGTCCTTGGTGGGCGGAAGACCGTATCCCCGCGCTGCATTGGCTCCTGCGAAGACAATGGTGAGACCGGTCGCACCGTTCTCCAGATCGTGCAGCGCCTGCGTATTGGCGATGGTTGCATCCGGATGGTCCACCCGCTGCATGATCGCCCACGGTGCCCCGGCGGCGCGTGCGGGGATGGCCGCCGCGTTGCGCGCGCGCTCGTAGATCGGGTCGATCCGCAAGCCGTCATAGGTCTTGCCGACAAGCTTCTCGAACGGCGCGCCTTTCAGGACGCCGTCGGCGAGCTTCCGCCAGTCGTCACGAGAGGCGGGCGGGAAGTCGGCCGCAAGCGGCAGGGTGTCGGTTTCACTGGACATTCAGAGGGTTAGCTCCCGGATCGCTATTTGATTGTCCGGAAAATGCCATGCGGCGGCGCGCAAGCCAAATGGTTGTTTCGGGCGTTTAGTGCAAATCGGGCAGGCGTTCGATGCCATCAGCCGACAGCTTGGCGAGGGCCTGACGTGGCGTCTGTCCCGCAATTGGACGATCAGGCGCGATCTCCGCCAACGGCACCAGCACGAAGGCGCGTTCGAACAGGCGCGGATGCGGCAAGGTCAGTTCGGGCTTGTCGAGGCGGACGTCGTTATAGGTAATCATATCGAGATCCAGCGTGCGCGGCCCCCAACGCCGCTCATTGGCGCGGTCACGGCCGAATTTTTTCTCGATCTTGTGCAGCGTGAACAGCAGCGCATGCGGATCGAGACTGGTTTCGATCTCGATGCAGGCATTGATGAACGGTTCCTGCTGCTCGTCGCCCCAGGGCGGCGTGGCGTAATCCGATGAGCGGGCGACAAGGACGGCCTGCGTCATGCCGCAGATATTGGCGATGGCCTTGACGAAGGTTGCGCGGACATCGCCGACATTGCCGCCGAGAGCGATCAGGACGCTCGCCATCAATTCAAGTCCGCGTGCGGGTGATGATGACACCCACGTCGTCGAAGATCGCGGCGATGGGGGCGTGTGGCTTGTGGACCGTGACCTTCACCGCGCTGACGCGCTTGAACGCGGCAAGAACGGCTTCCGCGACGGCACCGGCGGCCCGTTCCAGCAGATAATAGTTATGTCCCTTGAAAGCCGCGCTCGCGGTGGCAACCACATCCGAATAGGACACCGTATCCGCCAGCTTGTCGGTCCGTGAGGATTCGGCGAGATCGATGGAAAGCTCAAGATCGATCACGAACCGCTGGCCGACTTCGGCTTCATGATCCATCACGCCATGCCGGGCGTGGATCAGAAGTCCCCTGATGAAGATCGTATCGCTCATCGCTTGTCCTCGATTGCCGCTGCGACGCGCAGCGCCTGCACCGTTTCTGCAACATCATGCGCGCGGATGATCTTAGCGCCGCGCTGCGCTGCCAGCAGATGCGCTGCAAGGGAGCCGCCAAGCCGCTGATCCGGTTCGGATGGAATGACCGACGCGATAAAGCGTTTTCGCGATGCACCGACCAGCAAGGGAAGGCCGAACTGATCCAGCGCATCGAGCCGCGCCAGCGCCATCATGCTCTGTTCGGGTGTCTTGCCGAAGCCGATCCCCGGATCGAGGACAATATGTCCCTGCGGGACATTCGCTCGGGCGGCAATCTCGAGCGAGCGCGAAAAAAACGCCGTCATGTCCGCGACGATATCGATGGCGGGATCGACGCTGTCGCGGTTATGCATGACGATCACCGGCGCATTATGGTTCGCAATGACGCGCGCCATCTCGGGATCGCGCTGCAGGCCCCAGACGTCGTTGGCGATCATGGCGCCTTTGCCGAGTGCCCAGTCCGCGACCGAAGCTTTCATGGTATCGATCGACACCGGCGGGCCGAGGGCGGCCACCTCTGAAAGAACGGTTGCCAGCCGATCCCGTTCCTGCTCGGCCGAAACAGGCTGTGAGCCGTAGGGGCGGGTGGATTCTGCGCCGATGTCGAGAATGCCGGCGCCTTCAGAGATCATGTGCCGTGCCTGTGCCAGTGCGGCCTCGGGTGCGATGAATTGGCCCCCGTCGGAAAATGAATCCGGGGTGACATTGAGGACGCCCATGACCACGGGAAGAGGGCCCGCGAACAGGTCCCGCAGCACCGGATGAAGCTGCGCGGCAGCCGGATGTGATGTTCGGGACAGTGCGGCCATCATGCGGTGGCTTTGCGCGGTCCCTGCGGTCAAGTCAAGCGATGGCGGATGGGGATATAGCCCAAGAGCGTTTGAGCCAGCCGTTGGGCCGTTGCCTCAGTAGGAAATCTTCAGCGGCAGCTTGCGGGCGCGCTGGATCAGTTCGGCGACCGACTTGTCCGATGGCAGGACCTGCACCAGTTTCCGCTTGTCGTTGGCTTCCTTCATGGCCTGCGCAAGACGCTGAGGATTGCGTTGCACGAATTCGCGGACCGTCACGACGCCCGCTGCACGTAGCAGTTCGGCCTTGGCCTTGCCCATGCCTTTGATGCGCATGCAATCGGCGATATTGGCCCAGGCCAGTAACTGCTGCTCGCTGAGGCCGGTCCTGGCGGCCAGCGCCTTGCGGCCCTTCGGGGTGCTGGCGCTTTCGAGTAATGCAGCCGTGGTGCGAATGCCTTCCGCCTTGAGCCTGGCCTGGGCGTGTACGCCAAGCCCGTCAATTTTCGAAAGGGGATACGCGGAAAGAGGATTGGACATGGGACTCGAATGCAAAAATTTGAATTTTACGCGAACTGGGAAAGACCCGGCGTCTCGGCGATGATTGTGCGCATCCCGTCAGCACCAATTTTGTCGCGGCCGAGCCTGAAGAGTTCACGGGCAAGATTCTGAATCTCGCTCATCCCCAAACCCATGCCCATAAGCCGCGCGCCAAGGGCCATGATCCCGCCGCCGAGCATGCTTGCGAGGCCGCCGGAACCCGCAGCAGCGATTGCGTTCTCCGCGCCAGGAATTTGCTCGATCAGCGAACGGACCTGTTCTTCCGGTCCTTCCTTGCGGAGGAACCCGAGGATGGCGCCAACGGCTTTTTCGGCCACAGCCTTGTCAATTCCGGCTTTCGCAGCCAGATCGCCAATGAACTCGTCCATGAAATTGCCCCGTGCCCACCGGTTGCGTGCCGGATCTTTGTTTATGATTTTATCTTGAGCGGCTGCGCCGCGAATTACAAGCGATAGAACTTTTTGAAACCGCAGTTTGGACGCAATCCATCGTGAAGTGTTGCAACGGTGCAAGAGTCGTTGCCGATTCCACCGCTATTTGCCGGGGGAAGATGCAATAATCCGGCTCGTGCGGCGCAAAGACAGGCTCTGATGCGAGTTCGTTTCAACTAAACGGTATGTCAGGAGCGGAATTCACTCCGCTTCAGCAATCGAGCGCGACATATATAACGTCTGGATTCCCGCGCAGGCGGTATCCGTTCATGTTCGCCGATGCATCGCGCGGGTTGACCGGCGGGTTCCAGCCTGCAAGATCACGCATCATGCGCCGCGGTTCGGTAGCGGCACATCAGTCTGGGCGAGGCGATAGATGGCAAAGAATGTGTCCAAGAAAACCTCCGACAAGGCTGCTGCACCGCCGCCAGCAGCGCCAGCCAGTGCGGGAAGCATCGCCTCTGCCGATACCGACAAGACGATTTTCATCGGCAAAGGGGATCAGCCGGCATTTCTGACGCTCGGGCTTGCGAACCGGCACGGTCTCGTGACCGGTGCGACCGGAACGGGCAAAACCGTCACGCTTCAGGTCATGGCGGAAGGCTTTGCCCGCGCGGGCGTGCCGGTGTTTGCAGCCGACATCAAGGGCGACCTGTCCGGCATCGCGGAAGTGGGTGAGCCCAAGGACTTCATTCTCAGCCGCGCCAAGGAGATGGGGCTGGAGTTTCAGCCGGATCAGTTCTCGACCATCTTCTGGGATGTGTTCGGCGAGCAGGGCCACCCGGTTCGCGCCACCGTCACTGAAATGGGACCGCTGCTGCTCTCGCAGATGCTGCAGCTCAACGACGTGCAGGAAGGCGTTCTCAACGTCGCGTTCCGCGTCGCCGACGAGCACGGTCTTGCACTGGTCGATATGAAGGACCTGCGCGCCTTGCTGGACGCCATCGTGCCCGGTTCGGGCAAGGATGATGATCTCGATCCGCTGCAGGACATTCGCAAGGCGGCGCAATCCTTTGGCAATGTCAGCAAGGCGACCGTCGGCACCATCCAGCGCCAGTTGCTGGTGCTGGAAAATCAGGGCGCGGACAAGTTCTTCGGCGAACCTGCGCTGCAGTTGAAGGATTTCATGCGGACCGATTCCAGCGGCCGCGGCATGGTCAACATCCTTGTCGCCGACAGGTTGATGTCGAGTCCGAAACTGTATTCGACATTCCTGCTCTGGATGCTGTCCGAGCTGTTCGAGGAATTGCCCGAAGTGGGCGATCCGGCCAAGCCGAAACTGGTGTTCTTCTTCGACGAAGCGCATCTCCTGTTCGACGATGCGCCAAAACCTCTGATGGACAAGATCGAGCAGGTGGTCCGCCTGATCCGCTCGAAGGGTGTCGGCGTTTATTTCGTGACGCAGAATCCGATCGATGTTCCGGACAAAATTCTCGCCCAGCTCGGCAACCGCGTGCAGCATGCGCTGCGCGCGTTCACGCCGCGTGACCAGAAGGCGGTGCAAGCGGCGGCACAGACCTTCCGGCCGAACCCCAATCTCAACACCGCGCAGGTGATCACCGAGCTCGGCAAGGGCGAGGCGCTGGTGTCGTTTCTTGAAGGCAACGGCACGCCGTCGATGGTCGAGCGCGTGATGATCCGTCCGCCAACCGCGCGGATCGGGCCGGTCACGCCGGACGAACGCAAGGCGATCATCAATGCCAGCCCGGTGAAGGGGAAGTACGATACGTCTGTCGACGCGGAGAGTGCATTCGAAATCCTGCAGAAGCGCCTGTCGAACACGGCCGCGCCGGCGGGTGCGCCGGGCGCGGATGGCGGGGGCGGCGGTGTTCTCGGTCAGATTGGATCGATCGTCGGCACTGTCTTCGGCACCAGCACGCCGCGCGGCAAGCTGTCGACGACCCAGGTGATCGCGCGCAGCGTCACGCGCTCGGTCACCAACAAGGTGGCCGGCGATGTTGCTGCCAACATCGGCAAGTCGGTAGGCGGTTCGCTCGGCGGGTCGATCGGCCGATCTATCGTGCGCAATGTGCTCGGCAGCCTGCTGCGGCGCTGATCGTTGCCACTGGCTCACGCGCTCCATGGTTTGAGGAATAAGACATGTCCGCTACATCGCAACTCGATGCCGTTCTTGATCATATCGACAAGGACTTCGACAAAAGCCTCGAACGATTGTTCACGCTGCTGCGGATCAAGTCGATCTCGGCCGATCCGGCCTTTACCGACGATTGCAAGAAAGCTGCGGACCATCTCGCGGCGGACATCACTTCCATCGGTTTCAAAACCGACGTGCGTCCGACTGCCGGTCATCCGGCGATTGTCGGCAAGAGCAACGGCAGCAGCGGCGCGCATGTCCTGTTCTACGGTCACTATGATGTGCAGCCGGTGGACCCGCTGGATCTGTGGCACCGTCCCCCGTTCGAACCGATCGTTACCGACCATGCCGATGGCCGCAAGATTATCGTCGCGCGCGGCGCCGAGGACGACAAGGGCCAGTTGATGACCTTTGTTGAGGCCTGCCGCGCCTGGAAGAATGTCACCGGATCGTTGCCGCTGAATGTGACAATCCTGATCGAGGGCGAGGAGGAGATCGGCTCGAAGAACTTCGGCCCTTTCCTCGACAAGAACAAGAAGGATCTCGCTGCAGACTTCGTGCTGGTCTGCGACACCGGCATGTGGGACCAGAACACGCCTGCGATCACCACCTCGCTGCGCGGCCTTGTCTATGACGAAGTGAGGATCAAGGCGGCGAACCGCGATCTGCATTCCGGCATCTTCGGCGGCGGCGCGCAGAACCCGATTCGCGTGCTGACCCGCATTCTGGGCGGCATCCATGACGACAATGGGCACATCACCATTCCAGGCTTCTATGATGGCGTGAAGGATCTGCCGCCGGACATTCTGGCGCAGTGGAAGAGTCTCAACCTGTCGCCGGAGGCATTCCTGAAGCCGATCGGTCTTTCAGTGCCCGCCGGTGAAAAGGACCGGCTCCTGATCGAGCAGGTGTCGTCGCGTCCGACCTGTGACATCAACGGCATTGTCGGCGGCTACACCGGTGAAGGCTCCAAGACCGTGATCCCGGCGGAAGCATCCGCGAAGGTATCGTTCCGGCTGGTTGAGGGGCAGGACCCCGAGAAGATCCGCAAGGCGTTCCGCGATTTCGTCACCTCGCGCCTCCCGGCAGACTGCACGGCGGAGTTCATCGATCACGCCGGTGCGCCGGCGATTGCGCTCGACTGGGGCATGAAGCCACTGGCCGCGGCGAAACGGGCACTCACTGATGAGTGGGGCAAGGATGCGCTCCTGATCGGCTCGGGTGCGTCGATTCCGATCGTCGCCGATTTCAAGAAGACGCTCGGTCTCGATACGGTGCTGATCGGCTTCGGCCTGGAGGACGACAACATCCATTCGCCGAACGAGAAGTACGACCTCAAGAGCTTCCACAAGGGCATCCGCTCGTGGGCGCGCATTCTCGCGGCGTTTGCGGAGGCGCGGCGTTAACAACGGCTCACTGGCCGAGCTACAGATGCAAAAACGCCGCCCGAAATTGGGCGGCGTTTGTATTCTTTGTCAGTGTAGAGGCTGACGGATTAAACCTATGCTTGAGGCCGATCCTGTCAAGTCCTGTAGCTAGGATCGATCCGGTCCAGCTTGCGCAGCAGCGGCGGCCAGACCAGCTTGGTCGAGCGCAGGTCCGAACGGTCTGGATCGCTCACCAGCTTTTCGTTTTTCTCGATGACCAGCTTTTCGACCGGATAGGCGGTCGGGCCGAGCATGCGGGTGCGGACCTGCATCGTGCAGGCGCGTTCAAGATGAAACATGCGCTCGAATGCCGAGGCGACCGAGCGGCCGACCGTCAGTGTGCCGTGATTGCGCAGCAAGAGATGATTCTTGGTGCCGAGATCTTTCTGAATGCGCGGGCGCTCGTCATGATCGAGCGCGATGCCTTCATAGTCGTGATAGGCGAGGTCGCCGGTGACGAGCTGCGCGGTCTGGTTCAGCGGCAGCAGGCCCTCCATACAGCTTGCGACAGCCGTGCCGTCCGGCGTGTGAAGATGCAACACGCAGCCGGCATCCTCGCGGACCTCATGGATCGCCGAGTGAATGGTAAAGCCCGCCGGGTTGATGCTGTATTCGCTCTCGCTGAGCTGGTTGCCATCGAGATCGATCTTTACAAGGCTCGACGCGGTGATCTCGTCGAACATCAGGCCATAGGGATTGATCAGGAAGTGATGTTCGCCGCCGGGAACACGGGCCGAGATGTGAGTGTCGACGAGATCGTCCCAGCCGTAGTGGGCAACAAGGCGATAGCAGGCCGCGAGATTGACGCGTTGCTCCCACTCGCCGGGGACCATGGTCGATTGAACTTCCTTGAGGCGTGCTTCAGCCGGTGACATAGCGTTTCTCCCGCGATTTATTGATCTTTCGTGCCGGGAGCCTAGCCTTGTGCCCGGGCCATCGCAACATGCGGCCTTCGCAGAGGCGGCATGTGACAGGGAGCAGGCCGGGAGAGATCAGGGCGCGGGAATGGCGAGCAGGCTGGCGATGCTCTTGCCGCGGATGTCGTAGACCCGCGCGAACACCACGTCATCGCGCTTGATCTCGACGACGACGGGCGCGTTGAGGCCCTTGCAGTAAAACTCGCCGAGGGTCATCGCGAAGTCAGCGGCGTGGCTGTCCCAGCCGATGGCGAAATCCGGACCCAGCGCGACCTGCGCCGGGCGCTGCGGACCGCACACCGCGACACGCCACTTGCGGTTCTTGGGCGCTGGCTCCTGCCGTTCATCGAGTTCCTGCCGCAGTCCTTCGGAGGCCTGCTTGAGCGCAAGACCCCAGTAGTCGAGCATGTAGCGGTCGTCGGCGCCGCGAACGGTTCCAGCGATGTGATTGAAGTGCGTGTATTGATACGGGTGCAGCCGGATCATCTCGTTGAGCGGCAGCATCAATCCGAGCACGAACACGACAGCGAACACCGCCTGCGCGGGGCGGCTGTGCTGTTTCAGCCAACCGATGATCGCGGCGAAGGCCACACCGGCCAGCACCGCCATCGGCGGAATCACGAAGATGAAGTGACGGATGCCGTTGTAGAGGGCGGGGCGCTTCACCATCGCGATGATCAAAGGAAGCGTCGCGGCGAGCGTCAGCATCAGCAGGATGGTTTTGCGCCGTGCGTCGATGCTGGAGCGGGTCACCGCAACCAGCGTGCCGGCAATGCCCGCGCCCAGAAGGCCGAGCATGATTTCCGGAAGCTGCAGCGCGAACAGCGTGGGCAGATACGACCACGGCATGTCCGGCACAGACACGATCGCGCCATTGAACAGTTCCTTCCACGGCTTTTCAAAGAAATGCGAGAAGTAGGTCAGCGCGTGGAACGGATTGGCGGGATCGATAATCGACCACGGCCAGACAAGACCCATGATCAGGTAACCCAGCAGCACACCGGGCAGCAGGACATAGACGACGTGGCCGAACCGGCGCGCGGCCTCGCGCACGCCGTGGGTACGGATGTCGGAGATCCAGAGCGGCAGGAATCCGATCGCGGCATAGACCAGAGCCAGACCGCCGAGAATGCGCGAGCCGACCGACAGGCCCGCGCCGATGCCGATGATGAGGATCGTGTGCGGTTTCGGCGACGGATATTCCTGCGCAAGCCGGACCAGTCCGAGCATCAGGATGATCATTGCCACGGCGAACGGCGCGTCCTTCGGATTCATGAACATGTGTCCGTAGAACGTCGGACATAGGGCAAGCAATACGATAGCCGCAAGGCCCGCGACAGGACCGCCGACGCGGCGCGCGAGCCGCCACGTGACGCCGATGCCGATCACGCCGACGATCGCGCCAAGCAGGCGGCGGGTCGCGAACAGGTCGAACGGAACGATCTTGTGCAGAAGCGCGGCCGCCATGTCGAAGCCGCCGCCATACATGTAGAGATTGGCGAAGGAGAGGGCGCTGGTGTCGGTGAAGCCGCTGCCTAACATCTTCAAAAGCAGATCGGCATATTCCGCGTGGGTGTAGTCATCCCAGCCGAGGCCGTAATCCTTGAACGTCAGGCCCGCGACCACCGAGACGACCGCCAGCACAGCGAGCGCAAGATCGTCGCACGTCTGCTCGATCGAGCGCCCGGCAGGCGTGTCGAGGGCCGATGTGGTGATGGATGACATCTCAGCTAATGGACCCAGCGTTCCCGCGCCTGCTGTGTGCTTGCCCGGCAGGCGTTTCCGGGAACTTGTATATCAGTTCGGTGTTCAGGTAGTTGCCAATTGTGGCGCATTTTCCCAAATTGCAATGCAACATTAGGGGCAGGGTAAAATTATCATCCCGGCATGGGACCTTTTAGACAGCCGAATGTGAACAGCGTCTGACCGGGGCATCTTTCGCACGGGCCGGGCAATTACCGATTGGTAATGCGTCTACTTGAAACTATTATGGAACTCACCTCGTTGAGTCCGCTTCTACTTGCGCGGGTCTGGAGCTTGCAATGATTGCGCTGTTGATCGGCGGAACGGTCGTTTTCTGCATCGGCCTTCTGACGGTCGTTTTCGGGATTCCGATCAAGGAATTCAGTTTTGGCAGTACGATGATCCTCGCCGGGGCCATCGTGACCTGCACCGGGCTGATTCTGATCGGGCTGTATGCTCTCGGCCGAGAACTCCGGAACCTGACACGGCGTCTGGAGGCTGGCCTGCCGGTGGCGGCCGTTCCCGCCGCGCTGCCCCGTGAGCCCGCCGCCGAACCTGAGGTTCCTCTTGCTCCGGTCCGTCCGGCCCGAACTCAGGCCGAACTGCCTCCGGCGCCGCGTCCGATGCCCTCCCGCACGGGCCGCGAGGACACGCTTTTCACTCGCGACCAGCCGCCGGAGGAGCCGCGCGGTGAAGAGGATTTTGGCCGCGCGAATACGCGCGATAGCGACCAGTCCTTTGACGCGCCGGCCTGGGAAGATCATCCAGTTAGTCGTACCCGCGCGCCAGCGCCGCCGTCAGAGCGGCTTGAACCGCCGCCTGAGCCCGCGCCGCGCCAGCGCCGCAACATCATGTTTTCATCGTCCCGACGCGAAAAGAACCGCGATCTCCCCACGCGCGAGGATTTGCCTGCGGATGACAGCCTGAACCGGCCTGCAGCAAAGGAGCCGCAGCGAGGCGAGGCCGAAACCAGCGCGCCCGATCCGTTCGACCGGGCTTGGCCACAGCCCAGCCGGACGTGGCAGGAGCCACGGCAAGATTCGGCCGCGCTTTCAGGCGACCGGTCGTCGCCCGAGCCTGCTGCTGAGGATGCGCCTGAGCCCGCGCGCGAGCGGTTTCAGTTTCCGCGCCGCGCCGATACGTCGTCGGTGACGATCGTGAAATCCGGTGTGGTCGATTCGATGGCTTATTCGCTCTATTCCGACGGCTCCATCGAAGCGCAGATGCCCGAAGGCATGGTGCGTTTCGCCTCCATCGACGAACTGCGCGCGCATCTGGACCAGCGCAACTAGCCCTTCGCGGCCCGTTGCACCGGGCCGGTCGAATAAAGCGCCGCGCGGCGTCCTTCTTCTTGTCAGGCCGGTGGCGTATACTTCATACTTGGCAAGTATAAGTGGCGGCAAATCTGCCGCCCGGGTGTTCTTTGCTTGGATATGCCCGGTCTCATCTGCTGTTCCGGCTTGAAAGACATCATCATGAGCGAGCCCGGCCCCAAGGGATTTGTCGACCTGACCGCGTCGATCGTTTCGGCCTATGTCAGCAATAATCCGACGACCGCTGCGGAAATTCCCGGTCTGATCAGCCAGATTCACGCTGCGCTGGTGCGGGTGTCGAACAGCGGTGCCGAGCCGCCGCCCGAGCCGGTCAAGCCCGCCGTATCGGTCAAGAAGTCGATGACCTCGGACTATCTGGTGTGCCTCGAGGACGGAAAGCGATTCAAGTCGCTCAAGCGGCATCTGCGGACACAATACAACATGAGTCCGGAGCAGTACCGCGAGAAATGGGGCCTTCCGGCGGATTATCCGATGGTCGCGCCGAACTATGCCGTCGCTCGCTCCCAGCTCGCCAAGAAGATGGGCCTCGGCCAGCAGCGCCGCCGCCGGAAGTGATGGGCCGAAATAACGGCTTGCGGTAACCTAGGAATAATTCCACATTTTGACGAGAGGCTCGGCCTCTGCCTGTTGCATCCTCACTGGAATATAGGTATATATTCCTAGTGAGGTGACGATGATTGAAATTCGGCTTCCTGCTTTTGACGACATCCGGTTCGACTGCAGCAACACCACGTCTGGCACGATCTGTCTCTCCAGGATTGGCGGAGGCGCACGATGAAGCGGCAGCAAGGTCGCTCATCGGGCTCTGGTAAGATGCCTCAGCAGGCCGTCGGCGGCGAGACAATCGATCCGTTCCGCGCGCAGCATCTCGATCTCGCAATGCGCGATCTCATGACAGAGAGCGGCGTGGCGCAGGTGCTCGTCAACGACAGCGAGAGTCCGCTGGCATGGCTCGCGCGCCGCAAGGGACGCGACGGTCGTGCCATGATTGCGCCCGAGCAGTTCATCGCAGGCGAACGCCTGCGGGCGGATTTCACGCGCGGGCACATGACGCCGCGCGTGACATCGAGCTGGACGAGCATCGGGCGGACCAATGGCTCCGGCGGCGGTGCTGGCGAAATGACGGATCTCATCATCGCGTCGCGCCAGCGTGTGCGCCTCGCGTTGGATGCCTGCGGCCCTGAATTTTCGGGGATTCTGCTCGACGTCTGCTGTTTTTTGCGCGGCCTCGAAGACGTGGAGCGCGAGCGCGGCTGGCCGTCCCGTTCAGCAAAAGTGGTGCTGCAACTGGCGCTCGACCGGCTGGCGCGTCACTACGGATTGCGCAGCGATGCAAAAGGCACAGGCGTTGCCATCAGAACATGGCTCGCCGACGATGCGGGCTTCACACTGTAAATCAGTTGGCCTGTGCCAGCGTTTCGCGGGCGTCGTTCCTGATCCGCTCCACCATGGACCGCAGGCCGTTGGAGCGCTGCGGCGTCAGGTGCTCGCGAAACCCGAGTTCGTCGAAAATCGCGATCGGATCAGTGTCCAGAATCCGTTGCGGCGTTTTCCCGGACTGGATGGTGAGCAGGATCGCGATCAGCCCGCGCACGATATGCGCGTCGCTGTCGCCCCTGAAATTCAGCACCGGGCCGCTGCCGCTGCGGTCGATCTCGCGCACCAGCCAGACCTGGCTGGCGCAGCCGGACACCTTGTTCTCCGCCGAGTGCTCGGCATCGGACATCGGAGCCAGCGTGCGGCCGAGTTCGATGACATAGCGATAGCGGTCGTCCCACTCGTCGAGCAGTTCGAAATTGTCCCGGATGTCGTCGATGGTCATGGCCGCCTGCAAGCTCGTCTCAGATACTGGCACGAGCCATATATGAGATCGCGAAGCGTCGATAGCCATAAGTTCCGGGCCGTTTCGGTCCGAAATAACGATATGGAACAGCCTATTGGGCTGGCGCCTGCCATTCGATGGCGAGATCGTCCGGCGTCAGCGTTTGCCGTGCGATCACCACAGTATCGGCGGCGGACTCGCGCTCATCGGCGGTGCCAATCGAGCCGGTATGGTCGGGCGCTTTCTTGCCGGCTTTGTCGATCGGCTCAGGCGCCTTCTTCTCGTTCTTCTCGGCCTTGTCGGTGATGAATTGATAGACCTTCCGGGCGCCGGACTGCGCGCGCTCGCCGATCACGGTCGCGGCCTGTCCACCCACCGTGCATGCGGCAGGCTGCCGGTTGCAGAACTGACTCATGTCCGAGACGGCGGCAGTCGCCGCCGAGATGGCTTCCGATGCGCCGATCTGCGGACCCTTGTCCTGATCGGGCGACTTGTCGGTCGGCAGCAGCACGAGCACAAGCCCGAGCCAGAATGCCATGCGAAGAAGGAAGAACATCACACACCCCGTCGATCGCTTCACCGGAGTTGCTTCATCGTGATGAAGCGCTCCGCCCCGTTGCGATTGATCTCGCAATCATCGCCTGTCGTATCAGACGCGGATAAATCCCCGGTTCTTGTGCTGCATAAAATTTGAATGGTTTGATTTGGTGTAAATTTTCAATTGATACGCCGCTGAAGTGCCGCCAGACGCCTGCGGGGCGTGCACGATTTCGAAACCATAACGGTCCGGCGTGGAAACTTCGCGTTCACCATTCCGGCTGAATGAAAACGCGGATTTCGCGCGAAACGGCGCATCAAGCCGGTGTTGTTCGCAATCGGTCCCGCGCCTTAGCGTTCGCTTAAGTTCACTCTGACACGATCCGGCGAACGAAAAACGGGGGCGTTCCGGCTGTCGAGACGACGACCGGCCGAACGGTGAGAATAACGTGAGATTGTCCGGCATCATACGCGATCATCTGGACTCGCTGCTGCATCCATCGGCGCTGCGGGATTCGATGACGAAAGCCCGCCACCGCGCCTTCATTGGCCCGCGTCTGCTTGGTGGCCTTGCCGCGCTTGCGACACTTCCGCTCTATCTTGCGATTCGCGGAGCGCCGCAGGAAATCGAGGTCATGGTGTTCGCGTGGCTGATCGCGCCCATCCTCATCTCTTATTATCTGTCGCGCACCGGTCATTACGAGCGCGCGCATATCCTGTCGTCGACCGCGCTGGCCGCGGTGGTGATGGCGGTCTGCATCAATACCGGCGGTATTTCGTCTTTCGCGGCCATCTGGCTTGTGGCTGTGCCGCTCGATGCCGCACTGTCGGCTTCGCGGCGCGCCGTGATCATTGCCGTGGTGCTGGCGCTGGGCTGTGCGCTGGGCCTGGTGATGATGGATGCGTTCGGCCTGCTGCCGGTGTCGCTGATTCCCGCTTCCTCCAGCTCGCTGTTCGAGGCGCTGGGCATCGCGACCGCTACCATCTATGCGTCGGCGCTGGCCTTCAGCGCGGAGTCATTGGCGCATATGAGCCGGAAACTTCTGACGGTCGAGGAGGAGCGCTACCGCCTTCTCGCGCATAACATCAGCGACGTGATCTCGCGGCACAGCCGCAACGGCGCGATCCGTTTCATTTCACCGGCGGCGGAAGCGCTACTGGGAACTCCGGCGGCACTGCTGCTGGAGCATGGACTGTTCGACCGGGTTCATGTCGCAGATCGTCCGGCCTATCTGACCGC
Organism: Afipia sp.; assembly: GCA_024508675.1. Lineage (GTDB taxonomy): Bacteria > Pseudomonadota > Alphaproteobacteria > Rhizobiales > Xanthobacteraceae > Afipia. The sequence goes on along the minus strand of JANINQ010000021.1, from coordinate 316,659 downwards.
GCTTTCGGAAGCCGCGCGCAGCGGCGATGAGCGCAGCGTGGAGTTTCGCGTGCGGCGGGATACTCAGGAGCGAACGCCGACGGCTGACTTCATCTGGATCGAAATGCGGTGCCGTCCGATCGACGCTGCGTCGCGGTCGGTGGCCGACCCCGGTGTCGACGTGGTCGCTGTGATGCGCGACGTCACCGAGCGCAAGATTCAGGAACAGGCGCTGGAAGCGGCGCACATGGAGGCGGAGCGGGCGGGCGCATCGAAGTCGCGTTTCCTTGCCACCATGAGCCACGAATTGCGAACGCCGCTGAATGCCATTATCGGTTTCTCGGAAATGATCGTTCGCGAGAACGAAATGATGATCGACGCCGCGCGGCGTCAGGAATACGCGAAGCTGATCAATGAGTCAGGTCTGCATCTGTTGTCGGTGGTCAACGGCATCCTCGATATGTCGAAGATGGAAAGCGGCAACTTCGAAATCGTCCCGGAACTGTTTGCGCCGCGTGAGTCGCTGGTCAGCTGCAGCAACCTGATGATCCTGAAGGCCCGCGAAAACGGGATCGATATCGTCACTCGTGCCCCGGCGGATCTGCCGCAGATCACCGGCGATCCGCGCGCCTTCAAACAGATGCTGCTGAACTTGCTGTCCAACGCGATCAAGTTCTCCGAGCGCGGCGGCACCGTCACGGTGGCTGCCGGGGTCGAGGGCTCGCGCCTCGTGGTACGCGTGATCGACAGCGGAGTCGGCATCGGCGCGGAAGACCTGAAGCGGATCGGCGATCCTTTCTTCCAGGCCGGGAAGACCTATCAGCGCCGCCATGAAGGCACGGGACTAGGCCTCTCCATCGTCAAGAGCCTCGTTGCGATGCACGGCGGCGAGATGACGGTGCAGAGCGAGATCAATGTCGGCACCACCGTGATCGTCGCATTGCCGATGGTATTCACGCCGCCCGCCGAGAAGCCCAGCAATATCGCGACCCTCGCGCCGCAGCGCGCCGAACCTCAAGACTATCAGGTGAAGAAAAGTGCCTAGACAGATCGCAGAAGACGATGAGAAGCCCCGCCGCCGCCGTCGCGCGGCCGCAGTTGCTGTCGAGGCCGAGCCGGAGCGTGGCCTGATCATGCGCGTTCTGTTGCATAGCCCGAAAGATACCCTGGCTGCAGCCGCTGCACTGGCAGCTGTCATTGCCATCGTCACCAATGCGATGTTCCTGCAGGCCGGCCGTCATCCGTCGCCGATGTTCAGCACCGCTGCCGTGTCCGCGCTGCCTGCCGCGCTTGCGCCGTCGCCGGCGCCGCTGCCGCGTGTTCGCCCGGCCGAAGCCGAGCCGCGCGTTTCCGTCGACAAGCCTGTCGAGATGGTTGCCCCTGCGAAGCAGGCTGCTGCCGCGCCAAAGCCTCCGGCTCCTGTCCATGCTGCAAAGAGCGATCCGGTGGGCGATCTGATCGTCTCGACACGGCGTATTGCCGCCGTTCAGCGTGCGCTGACCGAGTTCGGCTATGGTCAGCTCAAGCCGACCGGCGTGATCGGAACAGATACGCAGGCTGCTATCCAGAAATTCGAGCGTGACCGCAAACTGCCGCTCACGGGCCAGTTATCCGACCGCCTGATCCGCGATCTGACAGTCCTGACCGGCCGGCCGCTCGAGTAAGCGGCTCCGTGGTCCGGGCGTCAGTCGCGCGGCCCATACCACCAGTGGATAGATCGGCTCGGGCGGTGGCCTTCCTTGTGCGGGGGCAGCGTCAGGCCGCGCCAAAATCCGACCAGCACAAAAAGGCACAGGGCTGCGCCGAGGATGTAGGGTAGGATGTGAAGCGTCGCCGCGAACATGGCGGTCTAAACTCCGTTGGTTCTCCTCCCTTGGTCTCTCCATGCACGTGATCGGTTCAACCTGATGTCCCGCCTGAAATCGTCAATATGGGTCGCGGGCTACCTGCGGCGGTGTCAGGGCGAGGGCATGTTCGGCGCGATCCGGCGGCGCGGTGCCGAGGAGGCGGGAGCGGTGTTCGTGAAGATCGCACTAATGGACGGCACGGCGATGTTGTTCGTGCCTGCGCCGCAGACCGCTTACGACGACAGCCGGCCCGTGGAGCGCGTCTTCATCCAGTCGCCGCCGCAGGCCGTTGACGAAGCCACGGTCGAAGCGCGGCTTGCGAAGGAAATCGGTTTCGATCCGGATGTCTGGATTATCGAGATCGAGGACCGGGCAGGGCGGCACTTTCTCGATCTGGCAAAAACCTGAAATCTAGCCGCGCGATCTGTCGCGCACCGGTAGCTGTATCCCGGGCTGAACTGCAGGCCGTGACTGCGACGGCGTTGAGCGCGCGCGCTGGCGCTCGTCGTCATACAGCGCAGGACGATATTTGGCCCGGGTCACGGCAAGCGCTGAGCCGCGCCATGCGGCCAGCATGATCAGCGCGGTTCGCAGGTCGATCACTTCATAGAGCCGCGCCAGCCGGTATACGTCCATGACCGACGCCCCGAGCGATGGATTCAGGAACAGCAGCACCCGCTGGTAGGACTCGCCCGGCATGCCGAGGGCCTTGAGCGCGCAGGCAAGAGGCTCGCCGCCGGGCTCCTTGACGATCTGTGATGCGACCTGAGACGTCAGGATCAGGGCGTCAGCAAGTTCGGCGGTGAAGCCTGCGGTATCGGTTGCAAATGCCGCCTGCTCCAGCGTGGTGACGGCACGGGCGGCGCGCTTCGGGTCAACCGGGGTCGATGGTTTCAGCGGCGTGCTGGTCAGGCCGCGCAGCATCTGCGCGCGGTGGATGCTGTCGGCGCCAAGAAACATCTCGATCAGCTTTGCGGCATCGTCCGGCTGCATCGACATGGTGGGTGCAGGTCTCGGGGCAGGCATGGCCGGGGCGACGGATATGTCCGGATCGGACACGATCTCAAGGTCTGCCGCCGGATCGATCTCGAAAGAGTCCTCGTGCCGCTGTTGCTCGTATTGCGGAGCGGGCGCGCGGTCTTCCACGCGATGCTTCAACTGCAGCTTCCAGGCGATTTCACGCGGCGTATTCGGGTAGATCGCAAGGCGCGTGCGTACCGCTGTGCGCGTGGCGTCGTCCACTTCATCGATCAGGCGCGAGGCCAGCTCGGCAAACTGGCGTTCTTCGTCGCGGGTGTGGTTCGGGGTCTGGACATAGAGGTCCGTCAGCACACGGAGCAGCGTCGGGCGTATATCGACGCCCTCGCGCCGGGACAGCGTCATCAGGCCATCGAAGCCGTGAAACATCGGGAGATTTGTCATGCCGGATACGCGCGTTGGATCTTGTTCCGACGTTATCCGGCGGCTGTTAACAAGCCATTAACCATGCTGACTCTTAATGACCATGCGCCGCCTATTCTTGGGGAAACCGCCGGGCGGCCAGGAGAGATCGAACATGGGCACCATTGTTGAATTTCCGGCCGATGCAGCGGCGCGCCGCGCGGGACCGGATGTGAACATGGCCCCGCGCGAGGGAACGGCAACCATCCTGATTCTCCCCGCCATCCGGATCGAACGCTACGCTGACGAGAGCAGCGATGGAGTCGGGCCGGGCGAGGGAACGGCTCCGGGCCGCCGCCGCAAGCGCCGGGCGCGTTCCTGAGACCTGTCAGTTTCGTCCGGCAGGGTAGGCCGGGCCTGCAACGCAGAAGCACCGGACCGCGATGTGCAATCCGCTTTACATCCTGCCATTCGTCGCCAGTCTCGCTTGCCCGAGCGATGATTTCGGCCGCACACGATCGACATTCTATCACGAGGACATGCACAAGTGGGTCGGTGCGGAAGCGACGGCCAGTCTGGGCGGCCAACCGTCGCAATTCCAGTTGACCGATCTGGAGCGCTCGCTGCGCGATCTCGCCTACTACTTCATCGAGCCGCCGCACTCGCATCCAGCATGGAAGGCCGTGTTCGGCGACTACAAGAAAATTCCCGCGCCGTGGAGTCAGAAGGCCGTCTTCGACCATACGCTGTATGGCCGGCGCATGATCGACGAGCCGCACCGTTCGCAGGCCGCGGCTTACGGCGGATTGATCGAGGACGTGCGCAACGATGGCATCATGCTCGACCAGTTCATTCCTGTCGCGATGCAGGTCAACGACCTCGACATCAAGCGCAACAAGGCACTCGGAATCGTCTCCGAGCTTTCGCCGCGCGAATATGCCGATGCGCAGGCGCGCATGCGTGAGAATGTTCTGGTGGTGCAGTGGGTGCAGCAGTGTCTGCAGCAGCGCGTTGCATCTTACCGGTGGGCGCTCGACCGGCTGGTGATTCATGCACCCGATGCGATGGCAGCGGATGCCGATCGTCTGATCGTCGGATTGTCCGGGCGTGCATCCGATGCGTGGATCAAGGCGACGCCTGTTGTCGGCCGCGCGCTGCGCGTCGGCGGATAGAATATCTTTTCGGTTCCATCAAATTCTGCGACCTTCGGTCACGCGTCGTTGCGACACGCGGCGCACGGTCGCGTTGTCTCTGTTCCAGATCGGCTGTTTTGTTTTCCGAACGGTTGAGACTCGTCGCGATAATGAGAAAATGGGGGATTGGAATGATGGGTTCCCCAATGACCAGGGTGTTTCTGTTCGGCAGAAACTTCGGGACTCTGATTGCGCTCAGTTTCGCCGTCGCAATACCGGCGTTCCTGATTGTTCATGCGCTTGAACCACATCTGGTTCTGCCGGCGCTGAGCGTGCTGTTCTTTGGGACGGCGGCGCTGGCCGCGATCATGGCCTTTTCGGTCAGATCCAAAAAGAACACGGAGAATCTGAATCTCTGGGATGTTGCCGGCGGTCTTGTCATCACCGGTTGCGCAGCGTCTGTGATGGGTGAACCGGAGCAGGTCGCACAACTGTTCGAGCACCTGTTCGAACGCCGCAGTCACGATCAATAGGGAGATATCTGGACTAAAAACGACCAGGCCGGGCCCCTCTGGCAGCTTCAAGGCTGCGATGTCGGACTGGAATTCATTTGGAGTGGCCCCTTTTTAAGATGTGCGGCATGTCCGGCCGTGTCATGCGCTGACTCGCAACGAGTCGGCGAGCGACGCGTTTTGTGACGTCACGCATTCGCCTGAGACAGAGGCCGCTCTTCCACACAACAGGGAAGCCCGGCACATGTTTGAACTCTTCACCCCAGAAGCTTTGACTGCACTTGTTCAGGTCATTCTGATTGACCTTGTCCTCGCTGGCGATAATGCGATCGTCATCGGCCTTGCCGCTGCAGGCCTTCCTGCCGCACAACGCAGCAAGGCCATCCTGATTGGCGTCGGCGCCGCGACTTTGCTGCGCATCATGTTTGCCGGCGTCACCACGCAATTGCTCGAAATCGTCGGCCTTCTGCTCGCAGGCGGCATCCTGCTGTTGTGGGTATGCTGGAAGATGTGGCGCGAATTGCGCGCACCCGAGCACGAGACGTCGGTGACCGTCGAAGGCATTCCGGTGCCGGATGACGGCGGGCCACGGAAGACACTCACGCAGGCGACGTGGCAGATCATCGTCGCCGACGTGTCGATGTCGCTCGACAACGTGCTCGCCGTGGCGGGCGCGGCGCGCGAACATCCCACGGTCCTTATCTTCGGTCTCGTGCTGTCGATCGCCTTGATGGGCGTCGCGGCCTCGTTCATTGCGAAGCTGCTGCAGAAGCACCGCTGGATCGCCTATGTCGGCCTTGCCGTGATCCTCTATGTCGCAGGCGAAATGATCTATCGCGGCGCGCTGGAGATCTGGCCGCATTTGAGGTGAGGCCCGGCGGATCGCTTTAGCGGGGAGGGAAGGAGGCTCCCCGCGCTCGCTGTTATTGCTAGGAAAGCTTGCGACGAAGCAATCCATTCTTCTCAAAGGTGGATTGCTTCGCTTTGCTCGCAATGGCGAGCGAGTGCACCGAGCCTCAACTCATCCGGCTCTAGCGCTTCGCCTGCGGGGCGTCGGTCTGCACGCGGCAGTTGGCGGCAGCCAGCGAGGCCTGTGCCTGTGCCATCAGTCCGGGCTCCGCTGCGAGGGCCTTGAGAAGGATCAGGCCGGTCGTGGTGGGCGAGTCGATGATCAGCCGGTCGGCAGCGGTGACTTCCTCGTCCTCCGGAAGTTCAGCGTGCTGTGCCGCGGTCATCAGATCGAGCTCGATCACGCGGCGTCCCGCGGAGCGGTCGTTGATCGCGTAATAGGCGACATCGTTGCGTGTATAGAACGACACCGATGTGTAGGCCTGACTTACAGGCACCGTGAGCTTGATAGGGCCGTTCGAGAGATCGTAGCGGCAGGCTGCGCTCGCGAATGCCGGGTCCATGAACGGCATCGGCGCGCTGCCGGGCTCCGCCGCGGGCAGGGTGGTTACGGCGTTCAGCTTGGTGATCGGCGCAAGGCGCGAATAGGCATCGAGCGTGGCGACCCGCGGCAGAAAGAGCACGCTGACGAGATGCACGACCCCGCCGAGCAGAACGCCGCCAATGATTGCAAACAACCATCGGATCATGGGCAACTCACCGTCATGATCGAGGGCATCGGCGCGTCCTTCTGGGTGCGCGTGCCGACACCGACCGGCGTGTCGTACAGGCGAAGCACCAGCATGTAGCGGTCGAGGCCGCCGGTGGGCAGCCAGTTTCCGGCGCGCGAGCGTGATGTCATCCGAAGCTCGAAGCTGCCGTCCGATCCGCGGACGATTTCCTGGCTGGTGAAGCCGTAGCGCTGGAGAGAGTTGGCGACGAGACGTCCTTTCAGATCGTAGATCGTCATGGTCCAGAACCGCGCGGCGGGCGTGACGCCCTTCACCACGACGTCGCAGCGTCCGTCGAGCTTGCGTCCGGTGTCGTCCGTCGTGGCCGAGAACATCACGCCGTCACCGGTGCCGACGGGAAGTTCGCCGCTGCGTGCTACCGAGGCGCGCGAGTAGGGATCGATGTCGCTGGTCCCGGTTTTCGGCCGCGCGGTCCACGCGCCGATCTTGATGGTGCCGACATTGACGCCGCGCGTCGCCGTCATCCATGTCGTGCCGAGGCCGACGATGGTCGCGATGATCAGCGTGACGAGGGTGATGATGATCAGCCGCACGGGAGGAGCGCACTCATGAGACGGTCAGTTCTTCCGCGATGGCGGAGGCGTCGCCGGTTGTTCTGAAGTCGCCGACGCGAAACTGTCCGGAAAGGCCACGCTGGATGCGGGTGCAGGTTTGCCGGCGTCATTCGATGAAGTCTTGCCGGGCGGCGCGACGGTCTTGGCGGCATCATCGAACAGCTTTTCAACGCGTACGAGAATATTCGCGCCGCGCCGGGTCAGGATCGGCGGAGGCCCGGGATTGATTTCAGGAGCTTTGGCATTCGCATTGGCTGCTGCGAGCGCATCTGGTGGAAGTTTCTTGCCGGCGCCGATGCCGGGAACGTCCCTGATCTCAACGCCCTGATGGGCGACCACCATGATGTCGTGCCATGTCTGTGCCGGGAGCGAGCCGCCGGTCATGCGGTTGGTCGACGAGTAGTCGTCGTTGCCGTACCAGACCGCCATCGAGAAGTTGCCGGTATAGCCGACGAACCATGCATCCCTGAATGCGTTCGTCGTGCCGGTCTTGCCTGCGGCGGGAATGCCATCGAGCCGCGCGCGTCGCGCCGTGCCTTCGTCGACCACGTGGCTCATCATCTCCGCCATGTCGGCAGCAACGCGTTCAGGAATGGCCTGCACCGGCTTCTTGCCATCGCGATCCCAGCGCCAGACCAGATCGCCTGCGCCGGTTCGGACTTCAAGAACGGAGTGCGGCTTCACCGCGCGGCCCTTGTTCGGGAAAGTGGCGTAGGCGACGGCATGCTCCACCACGCTGACTTCCGTCGAGCCGATCGGCAGTGACGGCGTATCGACGAGGGGAGCGGTGATGCCCATCTTGCGCGCGGTCTCGACGATCTTGGCGCGGCCAGCCTTCGGACCGCCTTTGCCGCCCATGGCAATCGACAGTTTGACGGGGACGACATTGATGGAACGGGTGATGGCCTGTGTCAGCGTAACCGAGCCGGAGTAGGAGCGGCCGTAGTTTTGCGGGCACCAGTTGCCGATACAGACCGGTCCGTCCACCACGATGGATTTCGGTGTGAAGCCGTTCATGAGCGCGGTGGCATAGACATAGGGCTTGAACGACGAGCCGGGCTGACGCATCGCATCGACGGCGCGGTTGAACTGGCTGGCGCCGTAGTCGCGGCCGCCGACCATGGCGCGGACACCGCCGTCGAGATCGGACAGCACCACCGCCGCCTGCGTCGCGTGATAGTCGCGGCCGAACTGGCGAAGCTGGTTTTCGACCGTTTCTTCCGCCGCGCGCTGCACGTTCATGTCGATCGCGGTGCGGACCACGAATACGCGCTCGGTGTAGGACTTCGGGAAGGTGAGGACGAGCTTGCGCATCTCGTCGAATGCGTAGTCGAGATAGTAGTTCGGCGAGTTTTCGTCGCGGCGGTCCACCGCGTTGGCGGGGTTGCGGCGGGCACCGAACACCTGACCTTCGGTCATGAAGCCGGCGTCGACGAGATTGTCGAGCACCACGTTGGCGCGGGCGCGGGCGGCGGGCAGGTTGATGTGCGGCGCGTACTTGGTCGGAGCCTTGAACAGGCCGGCCAGCATCGCGGCTTCCGCCAGATTCACGTCGCGCGCGGACTTGTTGAAATAGAAATGCGCTGCGCCATCGACGCCGAATGTGCCGCCGCCCATATAGGCGCGGTCGAGATAGAGCTTCAGAATCTCGTTCTTGGTCAGGCGCGTTTCCAGCCAGATCGCGAGGAACGCTTCCTTCACCTTGCGCTCGATGGTGCGCTCGTTGTTGAGGAACAGGTTCTTGGCGAGCTGCTGCGAGATCGACGAGCCGCCCTGGCGCACGCCGCCGGCCTGCGCGTTGGTGACGAGCGCGCGCGCAGTGCCTGCGATGTCGATGCCGAAGTGATCGTAGAAACGGCGGTCTTCCGTCGCGAGCGTCGCCTTGATCAGGTTGTCGGGAAATTCCTCGAGCGGAATCGAGTCGTTGTGCTTGATGCCGCGGCTGCCGATCGGATTGCCGTAGCGATCGAGGAATGTCACCGCGAGATCTGACTTCTTCAGCCAGTCGTCGTCGGCGGTTTCGCGGAAGGCGGGGATCGCCAGCGCCAGCATCAGCACCATGCCGCCGAGGCCGATGGTTGCGCCTTCGGAAAGCGGTTCGATGATGACCCAGCGCTTCCAGCGGCCGACATAGAAGCGGTCCATGAAGGTGGAGTAGCGCTCCCACAGTTCACGCAGGCCGACGGCGGAATTGAACAGCGATGAATCAATCCGCGCGTCGAGGTCCAGCAGGAAATGCCGGAACCGCTTCTTCCACTCGCTGGGTACGATCTGGCGCACCGGAACCCTTGAAAATAACGAAAAGCGCTGATCAGACGATGCTGATCAATTTGCGGCATCCGCAAGGCGGCCAAAGGGACGATTTTGCCGTCAGGGAATCCGCCATCTTCTAGCCGACCGGGAGCCATAAACCAATGGCCGCGCTGGTTTTTTAATGATGAGAGTGAATGCCGCCCACGGTTTTATGGCGGACAAAACGCCACTCTCCACCTTGCCGCTTGCGCGAGGGGTCCGAAGCCCCATAAAGCGTTTGAAGCATCCCGCGATCTCTTAGGTTCAAAGCCATGACAGCCCGGCCCCCGCGGCCCTCGACCCAAAGCGAATTTTTCTGGAAAACCAAGACGTTGGAGGAGATGTCCGACAGCGAATGGGAAAGCCTGTGCGATGGCTGCGCGCGCTGCTGCCTGGAAAAGCTGGAAGACGAGGACACCGGCAAGATCTACTTCACCCACATTTCCTGCACGCTGCTGGATGCGGGGCTGTGCGCCTGCAAGGATTATCCCAACCGCTCGGCCAAGGTGGCCGACTGCGTACGGCTGACACCCGAGAATGTCCGGACCCTGAACTGGCTGCCGCCGAGCTGCGGCTACAAGCTCGTCGCGGAGGGGCGCGACCTTTACTGGTGGCATCCGCTGGTGTCCGGCGATCCGAACACGGTCCACGACGCCGGAGTTTCGGTGCGGGGACGCGTCTGGGGCACCGAGGCCGAGGTCGATGTGGCCGATCTTGAGGATCACATCGTGCGATGGCCTGGCGTGATTCCCAAACGTGCACGGCTGAAGACCCGTCCACCGTCAAAATAACCTCACGCTGGCCGGTGGCGGATAACGCGCGCGTGATGATCCTTCCGCGCGATGCACTCATGCGTTCTTGCTGGTTATGACGGATTGCGAAACAGGATAAGTCTAGCGCTATCCCATGTATTTCAAGGTCAGGCCGGTTGAGGCCGCGCCATTTCCCGGAACATTCTTCTAAACGCATGACCGAGACACATCGACAGCGCGGCGACGCCGACGAAGCGCAGGCGCTGGACCTTCCGGACGACGTCTCCAACCTCGCAACGGAAGTCATCGATCTCACCGAAGCGCCGCCGATCGTGCCCGCGCCGCCGCTGAGCAAAAGCGAAGTGCGGACCATCCTGCTGAGCCTGATGCTCACGATGTTCCTGACCGCGCTCGATCAAACTATCGTCGCGACGGCATTGCCGACGATCGGCCGCCAGTTTCAGGACGTCAGCAATCTTTCCTGGGTGATCACCGCGTATCTGTTGTCATCGACGGCAGTTGCGCCGGTCTATGGCACGCTAAGCGACATCTATGGGCGGCGCGCGATGATCATCGTCTCGCTCGCGCTGTTCCTGATCGGCTCGGTGCTGTGCGCGATTGCGCCGAACATTCTGACGCTCATTCTTGCGCGCGCCCTGCAGGGCATCGGCGGCGGCGGCATCCTGCCGCTGGTGCAGATCGTGATTTCCGACGTGGTGACGCCGCGCGAGCGCGGTCAGTATCAGGCGTATTTCTCGTCGGTGTGGGTTGCTGCCGGCATCGGCGGACCCGTACTCGGCGGACTTTTCGCCGAACATCTGCACTGGTCGGTGATCTTCTGGATCAACCTTCCGCTCGGGGCGCTGTCGCTCGCGCTGCTGCTGCCGAAAATGAAAAAGATTCCGGTCTTTCATCGCAGGCGCAAGGTGGACTGGCTCGGCGGCATTCTGCTGATGGCATCCGCCGTGATCGTGATGCTGGTGCTGACATGGGGCGGCAATCGCTTCGCCTGGGCATCGCCTGCGATCCTTGCGATGATCGGATCTGCTGTGTTTCTCGGTGCGTCCTTCGTCTGGCATGCGCGTCGCGCACCGGAGCCGTTCCTGCCGATTCCGCTGCTGTCCGGATCGGTGGTGCCGTTCGCAATGGCCGCGGGCGGCTGCGCCATCGGCACCATGATCGGCCTGACGGTGCACATGCCGCTTTACTACGAAGTCGTGTACGGGCTCACCGCGAGTGAAGCGGGGATCGCGCTGATCCCGCTGGTTGCAGTCTCGGTGCTTGGTGCATGGGCTGCGGGCCGCGCGATGATGTATACGAAGCATTACAAGCGCGCGGCGATCTGTGGCGTGTCGCTGTCCGCCTGCACGGCAACCGCGCTCGCCTTGGCAACGCCGTTGCCGCTGTGGCAACTGCTCGCGGCGCTGTCGCTGATGGCGGTGGGGCTAGGCACGGTGTTTCCGGTCAGCGTTGTCTCGATTCAGAATGCCGTGCCGCGCGCGCAGGTGGGAACTGCAACGGGCGCGATGAACTTCTTCCGTTCGCTGATGGCGTCGTTCACTGTCGCGGTCTTCACCGCGATCTTGCTGATGGTGCTCGGCGGCAATCTCACCATCGGCGCGGAGCATCAGATCGGTGCGAAGCATGCGATTGCAGCGAGCGACATGATCGTTGCGTTCCGCTACGTGTTCGCGGCTGCTGCAACGCAGCTTGCGACGTCCGCGACGCTGGTGATCCTGATGGAAGAACGCCCGCTGGCCGGGCCGCAGCAGGCGCCCGCCGAGATGGCGGAATAGGGTGCCGTTCGCCCGTTTCGCTGCAAATGGCGAAATGGCGGCAAACTCCGGCGCATAAGGCAAAGCGGTGACGGCGGCTGGTGAGCCGCCGCATGCGTTGCGCGAACCGTTCAACCGTGCTGCAGTCTCCCGAACGGAGAGTGTGCGATGCTGAACGCCGCCTGGCTGATCGTTCATCTGATGGCGGGTGCCGCGCCGGTGCTTGACGGCGCTGCTGCCAGACCGTCGGGGGTGAGCTGTACCTACCAGGCATGCATGACGAAGTGCGGACGGCTCAACGGCGCGATCTGCAACAGCTACTGCGATGCCAAGATTCCGCAGAGGGTTGCCATGGGTATCTGCACCTCGAAGGGGTCATCCGGCGGCTGATTTACAGTCAGCTCCCTGCGCCTCTCGCGGCACGTTCCCTGCCGAAGATAACTACTATAGGAAATAAATCCTTGGCAGCGTAACGCTGCCGGACTAGGGTTCGGACACGCTCCAGAATTGTATTTCCGCCGGCCCCTGCACGGGCAGGGACGCCATTGACGTCGAAGGGCGGAATTCCTATCTTATGCAGAATTGCAGAGAATAGGCCAATGACTGCGAAACCGCAGAAAAGCCCTGAACTGGTCCCCGCCAGCCGCCACAGCCTCGCGCTGGAAGGTTTCTTCAATATCATGGCGCGGTGGGGCGTCGGCAACGGCGACGCGCGGCGCATTCTTGGCAACCCCGCGGAGCGGACGTTCTTTCAATGGAAGAGCGGCAAGGCCGCGCGCCTGCCGGACGATACGCTGCGCCGGATCGGTTACATCGCGGGCATCTGGAAGGCGCTGCAGATCGTTTATTCCGACGCGGCACTGGCCGATGGCTGGGTGCTGCGGCCAAACCGCGCCTTCGCGGGACAGACGCCTCTCGCGCGCATGACCGCCGGCGATGTCACCGACCTTGCGGCGGTGCGGGCCTATGTCGATGCGGCGCGTTCGCCGTGGTCGTGAAGGATGCGGTTGAAACCACGCGGCTGCGCTGGCGGCAGGCGTGGCGCATCATCGCCTCGCGCTATCCGCCGATCGCGCTGTTCGAGCGCGTCTCGGACAATCCCGCCGTGTGGGACGTGCTGATCGAACTTGAGCAGGCGACCAATCCGCGCGTGCGCGATGAGGCGGGCGAGATTGCGCTGGTGCCGCCGGAGCGGCGCGTCAGCGGGCCGAATGCATCCTGGGTGATGGCGCCGTTCACGCATATCAACCGCAACGGTTCGCGATTTTCAGACGGCAGCTACGGCGTTTATTACGCCGCGCGCTCGCTGCAAACGGCGATCAGGGAAACCGGCTATCACTTCGCGCGCTTTGCCGCGGATTCGAATGACCCGCCGCGCCGCGAGGACATGCGCGTGCTGCTTGGCGATGTGAATGCAACGCTGCATGACGTTTCAAAGCTGGATGAAAAGTCGAAGCGCCGGATTCTGCATCCGCAAAATTATGCGCACAGCCGTCCTTTCGCGGCGGACCTGCGCGAGCAGGGCAGCGACGGCATCGTCTATCCGAGTGTGCGGGATGAAGGCGGATCGTGCATCGCCGCGTTCTGGCCGGATGTCGCCGGCGTGCCGGTGCAGGAACGGCATCTGCAATACGAATGGGACGGCGCGCGCTTCAGCCGCTGGTTCGATTACAAGGAGGAGAGGTGGATGAGCGCTGAGGAAACTCGCCCATCGCCGCGCGGACCGCTTCGAGGTTGAGCGCATTGACCGCGCCGGTCAGTTCATCGTCGGCGAAGATGACGAAGAGTCTGCTGAGCGTTCTGGCACAGTCGCGCGGCTCGGATTCAATATAATCGGCCAGCACGCCCTGTGCCCTTAGAACCGCATCGATAACGCACTCCTGAGAGGTCATGATCGGAACTCCGCGTTGTGAAGCGGAAACGGCTTCGCAGGCGTTCAGTTCCGGTTCCAGCAGGTTTGCACAAAAAACCCGCTTCCGGCGGATGGGTTTTTTCCGGTTCCATCGGGTGGATCACACCTGGGATAAAATCAGGCTTGCGGCCCGGTTCCGCGGGAGGGCGGGTTGCTGAATTTCGTGAGCTGCGCGGCGCGCTTCTCCAGCAGTTTCGCAACGAAATCAGACACCTCGTCGCGCACCCGGCGTTCCTGTTCGGGCGTCATTTTCGTGTGTTTCTTCGCGAAGGCCTTCATCACCCGATCCACGGCTTCTTTCATCGCGCACCTCGTTTTCACGAAAACGGGTCAGTGCGGAATTCGTTCCTTTCAGACTTTGCCGAACTTCTGACGAAGTCGTGCATTGCCTTCCTTCATGGCCACGTTTCTGCATGGCAAAGGGAGGCATCATGGGACGCGCTCTGAAGCAGACAGTGCTGGTTGTCGAGGACGATCAGCTTCAGCGGGAACTCGTCAGCGTGATTTTCGAGGAAAGCGACATGCATGTCATCGCCTGCGTGAGCGCGGAAGCCGCCGCGGCCGTGCTGGAGAAGGTCGGTGATCGCCTCACCCTGATGTTCGCGGATGCGGATCTCGGCGGGGAGATGTCCGGCGTCGATCTCGCGCAGATCGCGACGGAGCGCTTTCCTCATCTCGATGTCATCGTCACGTCCGGCGAGGATGTGGAGGAAGACATGCCCGACAACGTCGTGTTCATGCAGAAGCCGTGGCTGCCGCTGGAATTGCTGCGCCAGGCGGAGATGTCGCGCCAGCGCCATGCGGTGCACTGAAAGGTTCAGCGCACAGTCGCGCCGTCCGTCATGACCGCTGTAATATCGAACAAGGCGCCGGGGAACCTCACCGCGATCTTGCCCGGGCCGACAAAGCACCAACCTTTTGCATAGACCCAGATAATGTGGCCGTTATTGATGATGCGATAGGTCGATTTGAAACATCCGCCGTCGTGAGCTGCTTGATACACGGCTGCACTGAACGCGGCGACATCGTCTGGATGAATGGCCTTGATATAGTCTTCGAGAGGAAGACCGGTCACGGAGGCTTTTGGATTTACATCAAACAGCCGGGCCGCGGGCGGATCGACATAAGTCTTGTTGTTGGTGACATCCCAGTCCCACATTCCGACAAGTTCGCCCTTACCGGGGCAGCTTGTTCTCAGCGGCTCTGAAGTTCGATCGTAGGCTTCTGCAGCCGCCATTCGCATCAGATAGTCGAGGGTGCGATAATCGCGGTCCTTGGCGAACTCAGCGATCTCAAGACAAAGATCTCCGAGCGGTTTTGCGATGCCGGTGTCCGGCGGACGCTCGGTGCACGGCAGGGAATGAGGGACGGAGAGCGTTACCTCTGAAAATGTTTTCTTCATTTGCCACCAACTTGACGATTGAAATGTCAAAGATTAGGCATCGTTATCTTGAGGGATAACTTTTTAGCATCTCTCTCCGTCTTTCCGAATGCCGGTCGCGGAGATCGAATGGATGCAGAACTATTGAAGTAATGTCTGGCCCGATAAACTCCCATCGCAATGATCTTCACAAATTCAATCACGAATTGTGAGTCGCGCGAAGAGGCAGTATTTTTCCATCAGGTTGTTCACTTCAGCATAGTATAGGAAAATAGTCCTTGACAGCGTGACGCTCCCGCATTAGGGTCTGGGCATGCTCCGGAATTGTAGCTGAAGGCGGCGGCGGGTTTGCCGCAGGATCGCAGCCTTCGTTGCAGGAACCGCATCTGCCATCACGCGTTGCCCTTCATGTTGTGCGCGGGATCGTTCGCGCATTCGAATGAATGAGGACGTCATGGCAAAAGTCGAACACGCGGATGGTCATCGCCGGATTGTCGAAACGCCGACCGAGGCACGGCAGGCCGAGCCGGGGCCGTCGATCCTGGCGCTGCTGACGATCAGTACCATCGCGGCAATTTTCGTGCTGGCGATTGTCTGGTTCGTGTTCTTCAGGACGTGAACCAGCGCCATCCATGATGACTTGCAAGACGTTTCTGCGTCATTGCGAGGAGCCATTAGCGCGTTTACGCGCGTCTTCGACGCGCTATGGCGACGAAGCAATCCAGTCTGTGCTTGTTGCTTTATGGATTTCTTCGCGGAGTTTATCATCGGACGGCGCTTGCGCCGATCCGTTGGCTCGCAATGACGGATAAACAGCCTGCCGTGCCGACCGCCGTGCCCTGAGCGCGGCGTTTTCGTATGAGCGTGAGAATCTTTGAACATGCCCAAGACGCAGCCCTCAACCGCGCCGAACAAGCGTGCGGTGAAGAAGGCTGTGCGCAAAATCGTCGTCAAGAAGACGGCAAGAAAAGCCGCGGTCAAAAAGACCGTGACTAAAGCAAAGAAGCCGGTCGCCGCAAAACCGGTGGCGCGGAAGCGCTTCCGTGCAAAAGTTATCAACGAGCATCCCGGCAATCTTGTGGTAGATGCACGCGACCATGCCGCGATCGAAGCGATCGACCTGAAGCAGGTGAAAGCGGATCGCGCATCGCATGTCCGTAAGCGCAGCGCGGCGGATCGGGCGGCGCTGCCAGAGCCCGGCGAAACGCCGGCAAGCTCGATGATCGAGCGTGTGAGCAGCGCGATCGAACGCGAACTGACCAAGATCGAACGCATCGTCGGCAATCCCGAGCGCCTTGCGCCTGCGCATCGCATCGAGGCCGAAAGCCGCGCTCGCGTGCTGGCCTCGCTGGCCCGCACTTTGAAGGAAGTGATGCGGCTGCGCGAACAGGAGCGCGGGGCGGGAGACGACAACGCGAAGGCCGATGACGATGCCATCCCCCGGGATCTCGATGAATTCCGCCGCGAACTTTCGCGACGCCTGGAAGGGCTGGTCGCCGCTGCAGCGCCGGTTCCTGCTGGAGGGGATGAGCCGTGCTGAAATGGAGCTGGTGCTGTCGCGCTGGGACATCTTCGCGCATGAGCATCAGGTGCCGCCACATCTCGCGCCGAACGGCCAGCCCTGGCTGACATGGCTTTTGATCGGCGGGCGCGGCGCGGGCAAGACGCGCGCGGGCGCCGAATGGGTGAGGGCGCAGGCGCTCGGCCTTGCGCCGCTGGCCGGGGAACCAATCGGCAACATCGCGCTGGTGGGCGAGACCGAGCACGACGTGCGCGAGGTCATGGTGGAGGGTGTGTCAGGATTGCTCGCGGTTCATCGCCGTGACGAACGCCCGGTGTGGACTCCGTCGCGGCGGCGGCTCGAATGGAGCAACGGTGCCGTCGCCTATGCGTTTTCGGCGGAAGATCCAGAGAGCCTGCGCGGGCCGCAATTCGGCTGCGCCTGGTCGGACGAGATGGCGAAGTGGCGTTACGCGCAGGCGACATTCGACATGCTGCAGTTTGGGCTTCGTCTTGGCCACCAGCCGCGGCAACTGATCACGACCACGCCGCGCCCGACCGCGCTGATCAAGCGGCTGATGCTGGAGCCGACCAGCGTGGTGACGCGCGCGGGCACGCAGGCGAATGCCTATCATCTCGCGCCGACGTTTCTGAAAGGCGTGCTGGCGCGCTACAAGGATACGCGGCTCGGACGGCAGGAGTTGGATGGCGAGATCATCGAGGACCGGCCCGATGCACTGTGGTCGCGCACGCTGATCGAGAACTGCCGCGTGGGCGAGGCGCCGCCGCTGGAGCGCATCGTGGTTGCGGTCGATCCGCCGGCGACAAGCGGTAAGCGCGCCGATGCCTGCGGAATTGTCGCTGCAGGAATCACCGGCGAGGGCGCGATCTATGTGATTGCGGATGAGACGGTGTCGCAGGCCACGCCTGCGGTGTGGGCGGCGAAGGCGATCGCGCTGTGGCGGCGGCTGGAAGCCGATGCGCTTGTCGCGGAGGTCAACCAGGGCGGCGAGATGGTTCGCTCGGTGATCAATGAAGTGGATGCGGGCGTGCCGGTGGTGCCGGTGCGCGCGCATCGCGGAAAGTATCTGCGCGCCGAGCCTGTTGCGACACTCTACGAACAGGGCCGCGTGAAACATGCCGGGACGTTTCCGGCGCTGGAAGACGAGATGTGCGACTTCGGGCCAAGTGGCCTGTCATCGGGACGCTCGCCGGACCGGCTCGATGCGCTGGTCTGGGCGATCGCGTCGCTGACGTTCACGGCGCGGGCGCAGCCCAGGGTGCGCAGTTTCTAGATCGGGGGTCATGATGTTTGAAGGCTTGAAACGGATTCTCCGCCCTCCCGAAGCCAAGGCCTCGCGCACATCGCAGGTACTGGCTTTCGAAAGCGGCGGACGCGCGCGGTGGACGCCGCGCGATTATGCGGCGCTGGCGCGCGAGGGTTATCTAGCCAACGCCATCGTGCATCGCGCGGTGCGGCTGATCGCGGAGAACGCCGCGTCGTGCGGCTTCCTGTTGTATGAAGGTGCGCAGGAGCGCGAGGCGCATCCGTTGTTGCAGCTTCTGACCAGGCCGAACGCGCGGCAGGATGGCGCGACGTTCTTCGAGGCGCTCTATGCGCATATGCTGCTCGCGGGCAACGCCTATGTCGAGGCGGTTGCGCTCGGTGACGAGGTGCGTGAACTCTACACGCTGCGGCCCGATCGCATGAAGGTGGTGCCAGGTCACGACGGCTGGGCTGAGGCTTACGACTACAGCGTCGCGGGGCGGAGTGTGCGGTTCGATCAACTTGCGTCGAGCGTCCCGCCGATCCTGCATCTTACCTTTTTTCATCCGCTGGACGATCATTACGGGCTCGCGCCCATCGAGGCCGCGGCGGTCGCGGTCGACACGCACAACGCCAGTTCGGCGTGGAACAAGGCTTTGCTCGACAATGCGGCGCGGCCCTCCGGTGCGCTGGTCTATTCCGGGCCGGAAGGCGCGGTGCTGTCGGATCAGCAGTTCGACCGGCTCAAGCGCGAACTCACCGACACCTATCAGGGCGCCGTGAATGCCGGGCGGCCGCTTTTGCTGGAAGGCGGACTTGACTGGAAGGCGATGTCGCTGACGCCGAAGGACATGGATTTTCTCGACGCCAAAAATTCCGCTGCGCGCGAGATCGCGCTCGCCTTCGGCGTGCCGCCGATGCTGCTCGGCATTCCCGGCGACAACACTTATGCGAATTTCCAGGAAGCCAACCGCGTGTTCTGGCGGCAGACCGTGTTGCCGCTGGCCTCACGTGTGGGCAGCGCCATCGCGCACTGGCTGTTGCCGCAGTTCGGCGAGAGCCTGCGCATCGTGGTCGATACTGACCGCATCGATGCGCTGGCGTCAGATCGTGCGGCACTATGGGATCGCATCGCCAATGCGCCGTTCCTGACTCTGAACGAAAAGCGCGAAGCGACCGGCTATGCGCCCGTCGAGGACGGGAACCGGATTGTGTAGCTGTGCAGGAACACGAAACGCGTTCTTGTGGAATCGCGAACGGGCCACTATCTTCAACCTGTCGTCAACAACGAAAGGAGGTGGTCCAGTGTCTCATTCCAAGCGCTGTCACCTCGCTGAGGCCGCCCGCTAAGCTCACTTGAGTCTTTATTCAAGGAAGCTTCGGACAGGGCGGTTCTCCCGCCTGGTTCAGCGAGATTCGGAAAAGAAGGCGCGTCGAGCTTTACGTTCGGCGCGTCTTTTTTGTTGGCCGGCTGCTCGCAGCCTCTTCGAAGATTCATCATGTCCGACCTGATCCGCATCTTCACCGAGCGCGGCGATCTCGCCCATCTGGCACTGCTGCTGTGGGCGCTGGCGGCCAGCGCCGCGTTCCTGGTGACGCTGCGCGAACTGGCCGAAGCCTCGCGGCGCTTCGATGAATTCGTCCGCCAGCTCTCGCGCTTCAACCGCAGGGCGAAGGGCAACCGAAGTCTCTCTCATTTCATCAGCGAGGATTGATTTATGGATACGTTGCACACGGTGCTGCGCGCGATACAGCCGGAGAAGAAATCATCGCCGGATCATCTGACAGTGTTTCGCGAATTTCTCGCGCATCTCGACAAGATCCAGCACAAGGCGCCGGTGAAGCCGGTGGCGAAGTCCCCGCGCACGAAGCCGGCGCGGCGGAAGAGTCCGAAGCGCGGGAAGTAGGTTGCGCGAGATGCACGCAATTATTCCCGATGTCGTCCCGGCGGAGGCCGGGACCCATACTCCCTGATCCGTCGTTTTTGTCGCGATGTTCCGGACGTCTTCCTGTGATCAACCGGTCATCCAGTGGTGATGGGTCCCGGCCTCCGCCGGGACGACCCTGAATATGATTTTCGCACCGGCGAAATAAAAGCTCCGACATTTTTACGCCGACCCAGCCACGCGCCGTTCGCGAGGATGCCCCATGCACGCGCCGATTTCATCGCTCTCCCGCATCTCGCTCTCGGGCGACGGCAATGTGGAAGGCTATGCCAGCCTGTTCGGCGAGGTCGACCAGGCGCGAGACATGGTGATGCCCGGCGCCTTTACAAAGACGCTGGCGCAGCGCGGCCTGCGAAAAATCCCGATGCTGTTCCAGCACGATCCGGCCGAGCCGGTGGGCATCTGGCTCGATCTGCATGAGGATTTTCGCGGGCTGTGGGCGAGGGGACGCCTGATCCCCGATGTCGCCCGCGGCCGCGAACTGTTCGCGCTGGTGGAGCAGGGAGCCATCGACGGTCTCTCCATCGGTTATCGCACCGTGCGTGGCCAGATCGATCCGAAGACGCGCGTGCGCAAGCTCTATCAGGTCGATCTCTGGGAGATCTCGATCGTTACCTTCCCGCTGCTCGTGGGTGCGCGGGTGAGGGCGGTGCCTGTTCGGCCAAATAAAGGGCAGGGGCGGCCATCATCTTAGGTTGTTCGATTGAGTGTGAAACTATCTTCCCCAATCGTTTTTGGTATTCTTTTTCAAGAAAGTAGAGCCAGTCCAAGGTGTATTCAAAGAAGATAGATTGAGCCTTGAGTAGTGCCCCGTCGATGCGGTGAAGTTTTAGTATGAGTTCACCCGAAGGAGTGCGGACATCTCTGTCAAAATTCAAGAATCTGATCTTATCTTCCCATAGCTGCCAGTGGCAATGGGCGTACTGATTTCGAATTCGTCTGCAAAA
Source organism: Afipia sp. (assembly GCA_024508675.1). Taxonomy (GTDB): domain Bacteria; phylum Pseudomonadota; class Alphaproteobacteria; order Rhizobiales; family Xanthobacteraceae; genus Afipia. The sequence continues at coordinate 295,842 of JANINQ010000021.1, read as the reverse complement.
ATGAATCGCACCAATTGTATTTTCCCACTTTTTCTCAAGGTCGTTCTTTTGAAATGCAGGACGAATTATTGCATCTGCAACATCAATTCTCGCGCTCTCACCTTTAACTCTAAACAAAATGCGAGCTGCGGTATTTAGATCGCCATCAAGAACATCTCCCAGGCAACCGAGTATCGCAAATTCAATTTCGCCGTAGACCATAAGCATATTCCCGATGGCCTCACGCTCGGCAGGAAATCTTCGAAATTCGCTTAGCGTAACGGCCATGATTTAACCTTTTGGCACGCTAAAGATTGCCAATCGTACTTTGCCCTTGTTGATGGTATCGATCAGCGTTCCGACAAACACACGCTTCGTGTGTATATTCACCATTCTATAGCGACCATTTAGCATCTTTTCGCCACGCTTGGTTTTAACGCCATAGATGGTCAAACTGGTTTTACGGGCCTTTACGGGGCCACGTTTCCTGACTGTTTTCTTGGCCATTTTGGCCTCCCTGATTGCCTGTCAGGAATTCTGGTACGCCGCGACCAAAAGAACAAGTTTCTATCGTCATAGCCGCCCCTCCGGGCGGCGTTTTTGTTTGTGCATTTCACTTTCAACCCGATCCCACAAGGAGAACCATATGGATTACGACATCAACGGCACTGCGCCGGAGCACAAGTCCGGCATCTCGTCCGCCGCGCGCGGCGAGCACGACGCCATCATGGCGATGTTCGAGGAGTTCAAGGCCTCGAACGACGAGCGGCTCGCCGCCATCGGTCGCCGTGCAGATGTGCTGCTGGACGAGAAGGTCGACCGCATCAATGGCGCGCTCGACGCGCAGATGAAGCGGATCGACGATCTTGCGCTGAAATCCGCGCGACCCGTGCTGGAAGGCACCCGCCGCGACAACAGCCGTTCGCGCTTTGCGGACGGCGCGTCGCGCGAGCACAAGAGCGCGTTCGAGGCTTATGTGCGCCAGGGCGAGAGCGGGGCGCTGCGCGCGCTGGAAACCAAGGCGATGTCCGCCGGCTCCAATGCCGATGGCGGCTATCTGGTGCCAGCCGAACTCGAGCACGAGATCGGCCAGCGGCTTGCGGCGATCTCGCCGATCCGCAGCATCTCGTCGGTGCGCGAAATTTCCGGCAGCGTCTACAAGAAGCCGTTCATGACCGCGGGTCCTGCCACCGGCTGGGTCGGAGAAACGGATGCGCGCACGCAGACCACGTCGCCGACGCTCGATGCACTCAGCTTTCCGGCCATGGAGCTTTACGCCATGCCAGCGGCGACCGCGACGCTGCTCGATGACTCGGCGGTGAACATAGACGAGTGGATCGCCTCCGAAGTCGAGCTGACTTTCGCGGTGCAGGAGGGCGCGGCCTTCGTCAACGGCGACGGCAGCAACAAGCCGAAGGGCTTTCTCAACTACACAGCGGTGGCCAACGGCTCGTGGACCTGGGGCAATCTCGGCTATGTCGCGAGCGGCAGCGCGGGTGCGTTTCCCGGCTCCAATCCGTCCGATGTGCTGGTCGATACGATCTACGCATTGAAAGCGGGTTATCGCCAGAACGGCACCTTCGTGATGAACCGCAAGACGCAGGCCGCGATCCGCAAGTTCAAGGACTCGGGCGGTGCGTATCTGTGGCAGCCGCCGGCGCAGGCGGGCGGGCGCGCATCCCTGATGACGTTCCCGCTAATCGAGGCCGAGGACATGCCGGACATCGGCGCGAACTCGCTCTCCATCGCGTTCGGCGATTTTCGCCGCGGCTACCTGATCGTGGATCGTGTCGGCGTGCGCGTGCTGCGCGATCCGTATTCCGCCAAGCCCTACGTGCTGTTCTACACCACCAAGCGCGTCGGCGGCGGCGTCCAGGATTTTGACGCCATCAAGCTGGTGAAGTTCGCGGCGAGCTGATCTCCCAAAACAACGGAAGCGAGATGCGAATGGCCGGGGCACCCCGGCCATTTTGCTTTCACCACGATCGGATCGGGACTGCTTCGCATGGCTGCACGCGAGGATGCTTATGCACGCCATCAGCAACAGCGATGGATGCGGCCAGATGCCGATCGCTGGATGCGTGGAACTTAAGAAGCGAGGATACGACGACCATCACGTTGTGGAGGAGACATGGGCCGAATACTTCGGATTTTCTCGAAGTCAGATTGATGATCCGTCAAATCTGGTTAGTATCCCACGATTGAAGCACTACCAGATCACGGGGTGGTATGCGCAGCGTAATCAGAATATGGCTGGCTGTCTCCACGTGAATATTTATCGGATAAGAATTGGGAAGAGCGGAAAGAAGTCGGGCGGGACGCTATGATTCTGTTCGGAGTTCTCAAGCCATGAAGAAAGTTGATTTTTCGAAATTGAACGATGATGCTCTAGTTCAGCTTTTTGCGGAAAATACACGAGAGCAAGATAAGGCGTTACTCGGCGGCCAGAATTCGAAATACAATCGGCTTTTCGAGCGCATGAAAGATATCCATGACGAGTTGAAGGCTCGTCCCGGGGATCAGCGTCGGATGCTCGTACAGCTCTATGAGTTTCCAAATATGCATGTTCGTCTCCAAGCCGCTAAACTCACGTTGGCAGTCGCGCCAGTGGAAGCGCGAAATCAGCTTCAGGCAATTGTCGATTCAAAGTGGTTTCCGCAGGCTGGAGATGCTGGAATGTGCCTTCATAATCTTGACACTGGCTTTTACAAGCCGACTTGAGGCGAGAGGAGCGAATTGGTCTTTGAATCCTAAGTTGGATTCGAGGTTTGAAGCCATGAAAGATATCGAATTGTCGTCAAACGGTTGGAAGCTGCGATGAATAAGCCAGTCGGAATCGCGCTGTTGATATTGCTCCTCGCATCTGGACTCCCGGGAGCCAGCCCGGCCTCCGCCCGCGGCGCCGCGCCGAGCATCATGAGTTCGCCGGGCTATCAGCGGGCGCTGGAAGAGTCGCGTAAACGCTATCGGGACTCGGTCAGGGAACCTGCAGCCCGTTCGCCGGCGGTCAAGCCGCGCAAGACGTCGCGGCATCACCACCGGCAGCACTGATCACGGCCAAGCTACGCGCCGTCGCGTAAGAACTCTTTCAGCAATGCCTCGAACCATTCGGGGTCTTCGATCTCCGGAAAATGTCCGGCGCCTTCGCGTTCTACATAGCGTGCGTGCGGCGCGATGCCGAGCAGCGAGCGCTTGTCGCTGCGGCGGTGGGAGCGATCGTTCATGCCCCACACCGCAAGGGCAGGTTGCCTGAACGGAGGAAACGACGGATCGGCAATGCCGGGGCCGAACCAGCTCTGGATCAGCGAGGCCAGGCAGAAGTTTCCGCCATGGGCGAAGCAGTCGCAGGACTGCTTGAGAAACGGTTCGGCGAGGTGCGGCGTGCCCAGCGCGTTCGGATACCACGTCTTCGGCGCGTTCGTGCGCGTGCGGTAATTGATCTGCTGGCCGAGAAACGGCTTTGCCAGATCGCCGGTGGGATCGACGATCTTGCCGGTCCAGATTTTCTCCTGCTCCCAGCCGAGCGCTTGCATCAGCACGAGATGGCTGACGAGTTCTGGCCGCTTCGCTGCGATCAGAGCGGAAGGATAGACATTGGTGCAGGTGGGGCAGAGCACAAACGGTCCGCCGAGCGACGACAGCAGTTCCGCATATCCATCCGTGAACGCGTCGAGCGAAAAATCGAAATGAGATTTTGGCGTCGAGAAGCCGAAGCCGGGCGGGTCCACAACGATCACGCGGGCCCATCTGGTCAGTCGGTCGAAGACGGGATCGTGATGCTCCAGTGCATTCGGTCCGTCGGCGAAGAACACGATGGGGGTGTCCCCGGTGCCGCCCTCGCGAATGCGGAAGTGAACGGCGTTCGTCTCGACATAGCGGACACCGGAGCGCGAGGCGCGCGCCCATTCGCTAAGCCTGGCGGACTGAACCGGCGAGAGGGGATGAGTATCGAGCAGGCTGGGATGCATCGGGCTGTCCGGTTGATCGCAACAATTCAGTGTTGCGATAACAACGCCGGACGGTTCGCCCTAACGCGATCTCGTCACCATGGGTGAAGTGGCTTCACCGATCCTGTTACGAAGCGTCAGGGGACTGCGCCCACGCCGATGCCGACACCGCCGCCAAAGCGGATGCAACTGTCCGAGCCTGGCATGCGCACGAAGCCGGGGCCGAATTCGGAGCAGGCCGCCGGCTGGCGGCGCGGCGATGGTTTGAGCGGTTGATCCTGCGTCCGGGCCTGCGGGCGCGGCCGTGGCTTTTTCGATCCGGTCTGCTGCGCCTGCGCCGCCGACACCAGCATGACGGACAGTGCTACAACGGCGATTTTCCGGAGGAAGGGGTGGAGGGGAAAATGCATCATTGCCTCATACCTGTCTGCACGCGGGACGTTCATGCACAGAGCGCAGCCTGTGAGGTGCTGATACGGGAACCGCGCGTTACTGAACCGCCGCGCCCCAGCTTCGCGCCGTCTTCGCGATCCAGTCTTTATATAATGTCAGAGGTGTGACGCCGGTGAGGCCTCCGCAGCCCGCCGCATTGTTCGCGCCCGTCGACCAGCTCACCACGCCGACGATCACGTTCGTGCCGTTCTGGCTTTCGAACACCGGCGCGCCGGAATCGCCGGTGCATGCGCCGATGCCCGCGCGTTTGTTGTCGGTGAGGGGATCGACCAGGCGGACCTGCAGGGTGCCGGGCTTGCCGGTGACGACAAGGCCTGCGGCGCGCGCGGTGCCGACACCGGCATCGCTGCCCGATGACGTGGCGCCGATACCGACCACAGTGAGCGGTGCGCCGGCCACGATCGGCAGGCGCGGTGCGCCGAAAACGCCGGGCGCCTTGTTCGGAACGGATGACGGCAATTGCAAGAGCGCGACATCGGCGGTGGCGCGATGCGCGGCGATGGCCTGCGCGTTGTATTGCGGATGGGTCGCGATCTTCTGTGTGCTGATCAGGCGCGGCGGCTGCGTGGTGTAGTCGATCACGCGGTACGACGTGTTCGGCGTGATGCAGTGGCCGGCGGTGAGCACGATGTTCGGCGCGATCAGCGCGCCGGTGCAGACATTACCGCGCGAGCCGATCACGGTGACGACAGCGCGTGCGCTTGCCTCGCTCGGGGCGGAGCGGCTGCCGGTGATGGCATGCGACGGCGATGCGAGCGCGGCCAAAAGGATGAATGCGGTGGAGAGGCGGGGAAGCGGGATCATCCGCAAGGTTGAGCCTCGCCCCGCGTGCTTTGTCAACCGATCAAATGAGTGGCGATAGCCGCGATGGTTCAGCAGATGTCGTCCCGGCGCAGGCCGGGACCCATACTCCCTGTCGTCGTCGTTGATAACGAGAATTTGCAATCTGTAGTCCATTGCGAGTCCCGGGGTGATGGGTCCCGGCCTGCGCCGGGACGACGCGTATCATTCCGATCCTCGTTCACACGAAAGTTTTCAATATGCCCGCATATCTCGTTACCGCGCCTGCGGCCGAGCCGCTGTCGCTCGCCGAGGCCAAGGCCTTCTTGCGCGTGGAGCATGGCGACGATGACGCGATTATCACGTCGCTCGTCTCCGCCGCGCGCAATCATGTGGAGGCGCTGACGCGCTGTGCCCTGATCGCGCAGACATGGCGCCTGATGCTGGATCGCTGGCCGGATAGCGGGCGCATTGCGCCGCGCATCGGCCCGCTGCGCTCGCTTGCAGCAGCGCGTGTGTTGAATGCCGAAGGCCAGGCGAGCGGGATCGATCCGGAGATCTTCGCGATCGATGTTGCCGCCGGTGCGCTCGCGGCCCCTGCGTGGTCTCTGCCGCTGCCGGGGCGCAGCGTCGCAGGTATCGAGCTCGATATTGAAGTGGGCTATGGCGCGGCGGGCGATGTTCCACCGCGGCTGCTGCAGGCGATCCGCATGCTGGTCGCGCACTGGTATGAGAACCGCGGCCTGATCGCCATCGGTTCAAGCGTTGCGATGATGCCGGCCAGCGTCAATGCCATGATCGCGTCCCATCGGGTGCTCTCGCTATGATCGATCCCGGACAATTGAAAACGAGGCTGGTGATCCAGCAGCCGGTGGAGACGCCGGACGATCAGGGCGGTGTTGTCCGCACCTGGAGCACATTTGCCACCGTGTGGGCGCAGGTCACACCGCTTGCGTCGCGGCGCAATGTCGAGGCGGATGCCGATGGCGTCACGCAAGATTATCGCATCGTTCTGCGAAGCCATCTGTCGCTGACGCTGCAGCATCGTTTCAGCGATGGCGCACGGATCTATCGGATCGTCGCGATCCGTGAGCGCGAGGACCGCCGATTCATCGAGATCGACGCGGACGTCCGTATTTCCTGATTGCGGGATTCATCCATGACCACAGCTCACGTGGCGCTGCGCGCCGCGATCCATGATGCCTTGCTGGCGGACGGCGCGCTCACAGCGGCGCTTGGCGGCGGCCGGGTCTACGACGAGCCACCGCGTGATGCGGAGTTTCCTTATGTGACGCTGGGCGAGGCGCGGCTCACCGATGCATCGTCCGATGGCGGACAGACGCAGGAACATCAGCTCACCTTGCACGCCTGGTCGCGCAAGGGCGGCCATCGCGAGGCGCATGTGATCGCGGGCGCGCTGCTGCAGGCGCTGGATGACGCACCGCTGTCGCCGGACGGACATCGGCTGGTCAACCTCCGGTTTGCCATCGCTGACATTCGCCGCGAGTCCGACGGCCGCACCTATCACGCGCTGGTGCGTTTTCGCGCGGTCACTGAACCATTGATTTGAGGAGAGAAGAATGGCCGCCCAGAAAGGCAAGGATCTGCTGCTCAAGATGAGCGATGGTGCGAGTTTCGTTACCGTTGCCGGTTTGCGCAGCCGACGGATCGCGTTCAACGCCGAGACCGTTGACGTTACCCACGCGGAGTCCACCGAGCGATGGCGCGAACTGCTGGCGGGTGCGGGCGTCAAGCGCGCGTCGGTGTCGGGCAGAGGCCTGTTCAAGGATGCGGCGTCCGACGCCATGGTGCGGCAGGCGTTTTTCGACGGTGTGCTGAAGACCTGTCAGGTCGTCGTGCCGGACTTCGGCACCATCGAGGGCCTGTTCCAGATTTCAAGCCTTGAATTTTCCGGCGAACACAACGGCGAGGTGACGTTCGATCTGTCGCTGGAGTCGGCGGGCGCACTGACGTTCACGGCGGCGTAGCGTTATTGCGAGGAGCACTCGCGACGAAGTATGTACGATGTCGTCCCCGCGAAAGCGGGGACCCATAACCACCGCATGTTGTGGTAACGGCGAGAAGATTGCTCCGGCATGTTCGCCACACCGATAATTCAGAGAGTATGGGTCCCCGCTTTCGCAGGGACGACACTGTATGTGTTGTTGGATCGCCGCCCAACTCAGCCGTTATGAAAGTATAAGATGCCCAACATCCATCGCGGAGAAATCGGCGCCGATCTCGGTGGCAGGCGGCGCACGCTGGTGCTGACGCTGGGCGCGCTGGCCGAACTCGAATCCGCCTTCGGCGCGGCCGATCTTGTGGCATTGACGGAGCGCTTCGGGAGCGGGCGGCTGTCAGCGCGCGATCTGGTGCGCATCATCGCTGCCGGATTGCGCGGCGCAGGCGAGAATGTTTCGGACGATGACGTTGCGGCGATGCCGGTCGATGGTGGAGCCGCGGGTTATGTGCGGATCGCCGCCGATCTGATCGCCGCGACCTTCGATGATGCGCCGATCCACGAGGCGCGATGAAGCCGTTTCCCTGGAGTGAAGCGATCGGCTTCGGCCTCGGCGTGCTGCGCCTGCCGCCGGATCAATTCTGGCGGATGACGCCGCGTGAACTCGCATGCGCGATTGCAGCGGTGCGGGGGCCGGTTCGCGAACCGATGGACCGCGCATCGCTCGCCGCGCTGATGCAGGCCTTTCCCGACAGGCGATCAGGAGAATAGACCATGGCATTCGATTCATCCGGCGACGATGTCTCGCTCACGCTTGGCTCGCTCGGTTTGCGGACGCGCGAACTGACGGCAGGCGCCACGACCTTCTCGCGCGCCATGACCAGCGCGTTCACGGCGTCAGTGGTCGGCGGCAAGCAGTTCGATGACGTGCTGAAGTCGCTGACGCTGCGGCTGTCCGACATGGCGGTGCGGCTCGCCTTTAAGCCGCTGGAGAAAAGCATCGCCGGCGGCTTGTCGAGTCTTCTCTCGGGTCTGACCGGCACGGGAACATCGGCTGGCGTTTCTTTGGCGGCTGCGTCCGGAGCGGTGAAGCCGTTCGCCAGCGGCGGCGTGATCGGCACGCCGACTTATTTTCCGCTGATGCAGGGCGGCGTCGGTCTTGCCGGCGAAGCCGGACCCGAAGCAATCATGCCGCTCTCGCGCGGGCCGGACGGCAAACTCGGCGTGGCGTCACGCGGCGGGAGCAACAGCATCACGATCCAGATTGCGACGCCGGACTTGGACAGTTTCCGACGTTCGGAAAACTACATCACCGGCCAGATCGCGCGCGCCGTCTCGCGCGGACAGCGGAGTCTCTGATGCCTGCGAGCTTTCACGAGGTCCTGTTTCCACTCGACATCGCGCTGAAAAGTGCGGGCGGGCCGGAGCGGCGGACCGATATTGTCACCTTCGGTTCGGGCCGCGAGGAACGCAATGCGCGCTGGGCGCATTCGCGCCGCCGTTTCGATGCCGGTTACGGAGTGAAGACGTTCGACGCCCTGCAGCAGGTGGTGGCGTTCTTCGAGGAACGACGCGGCCAACTTTATGGTTTTCGCTGGCGGGACAGGCTGGATCATTCGTCGGCTGCGCCCGCAGCGAACATCTCGCCGCTCGACCAGGCACTGGGTACCGGCGATGGCGCGCGTGCCACATTTCAGCTCACCAAGACCTATGGCAGCACCTATGCGCCTTATACGCGCACGATCTCGAAGCCGGTGCCGGCCAGCGTGCGGGTTGCCGTGGCGGGAAGCGAAGTCGTGTCCGGTTCGGCATTTACCTGCGACAGCATCACCGGCGTCGTGACGTTTCTGCCGGGGCACATTCCCGCAAGCGGCGCGGCAGTGACCGCGGGTTTCCTGTTCGACGTGCCGGTGCGGTTCGACACCGATTATCTCGAAGTCGATTTGTCGGCCTTCGCTGCGGGCGCGATCCCGAAGATTCCGCTGGTGGAGATCCGGCCATGAGGGACATCCCGTCTGCCTTGCAGGCGAAACTCGACTCCGGCGTCACCACGCTTGCACATTGCTGGAAGTTGACGCGGCGCGACGGCGTGGTGCAGGGCTTCACAGACCACGACGACGATCTCGTCGTCGATAGCGTGACCTATCGGGCGGGCACCGGCTTCACGTCATCCGAAGCGGCCAGCCGGTTCGATCTGTCGGTGGACGGCGCGGAGATTGCAGGCGCGCTGTCGGACGATGCGCTCAACGAAAGCGATCTTGCGGCGGGCCGCTACGATGCGGCGAGCGTTGAAACCTGGCTGGTGGACTGGAGCGATGTGTCGCTACGCGTCTTGATGGCACGCTCGACGCTGGGTGAAGTCAGGCGCGAGGGACAGGCATTCAGCGCTGAATTGCGCGGGCTGGCGGATCGGTTGTCGCAACAAAGCGGGCGGCTGTTCACGGCGCGGTGCAGTGCCGATCTCGGCGATGCGCGTTGCAGGTTCGATCTCGTGGCTGCCGGATTGCAGGGCGAGGGCGATGTGGCGTCCATCGAGTCCACATCCACGATCATCGCTGCCGGAATGGATGCTTTCGCGGAAGGCGTTTTCAGCGGCGGCAAACTGACCTGGACATCAGGCGCCAATGACGGGCTGTCGGTCGAGATCAAGGACCATCGCGTGATCTCCGGACACGCGCGGCTGTCGCTGTGGCAGGCGATGCCGGAAGTTATCGCAGGCGGAGACACTTTCATCATTACGGCGGGATGCGACAAGCGTTTCGCGACCTGCCGCGACCGCTTCGCCAATGCGGCCAACTTTCGTGGCTTTCCGCATATTCCGGGCAACGACTTCGTCATCGCTTCGCCCGATGCGGGCGCGGGGAATGACGGTGGTTCGATGGCGAGTGCATCATGAGTCACGTTCTCACCCGCGCCGCCATCGTTGCCGAGGCGCGCGAATGGATCGGCACGCGCTATCGTCATCAAGGATCGCTGAAGGGCGTTGGTTGCGATTGTCTCGGGCTGGTGCGCGGCGTCTGGCGCAATTGCATCGGCTCCGAGCCGGAGACGCCGCCGCCCTATGCGCCGGACTGGGCGGAAGCCTCGGGTGCGGAGACGCTGGCCGAAGCCGCGCTGCGTCATCTGATGCCGATGATGCGCGATGAGATCGGCGGCGGCGATGTGCTGCTGTTTCGCTGGCGTGAGGGATTTGTCGCCAAGCACGCGGCGATTGCCACCGGCGAGGGCACCATGATCCATGCTCACGACGGTGCTGCGGTCTGCGAAGTCGCGCTGTCGCCATGGTGGCAGCGGCGTCTGGCGTTTGCGTTCCGTTTTCCGGGAATTGACTGATGGCAGCTCTCGTTCTTTCAGTCGCAGGCGGTGCCGCCGGCGCGGTGTTCGGTCCCGCCGGTGCAATCGCGGGGCGGATCGCGGGTGCGCTGGTTGGCAACGTGATCGATCATTCGCTGTTCGCGCAGGATCGCAGCGTGCAAGGGCCGCGCCTCGCCGATCTCGACGTGATGGCCTCCACCGAAGGCGCGCCGATCCCGCGCGTTTATGGCCGTGCGCGGCTTTCCGGGCAGGTGATCTGGGCGACGCGGCTGGAAGAAGTTGTCTCCACACGCACCGAGGGCGGCAGCGCGGGCGGCAAGGGAGGTTTCGGCGGAGGCGGCGGTAGCGTCACCACGACCACATATTCCTACTATGCCAATTTCGCGGTGGGGCTTTGCGAAGGCGAGATCGGTCATGTCGGTCGCATCTGGGCTGACGGCAAGCTGCTCGATGTTGCGAACCTCAATGTGCGCGTTCATCGCGGCAGCGAGGACCAGGCGGCGGATGGGCTGATTGTCGCGAAGGAGGGCGCGGACAACGCGCCGGCCTATCGCGGGCTCGCCTATGTGGTGTTCGAGCGGCTGCCGCTGGCGGATTTCGGCAACCGGATTCCGCAACTGTCGTTCGAGATCGTACGGCCCATCGGCAGGCTGGAGCAGATGACGCGTGCGGTGACGCTGATCCCCGGCGCGACAGAGTTCGGCTACGAGACATCGCCCGTGGTGCGCGTACTCGGCCCCGGACGATCCGCGCCGGAAAATCGCCATGTCACCAGCGCGGCGACGAATGTCATCGCCTCGCTCGACGACCTGCAGGCGACATGTCCCAATCTCGAACGCGTCGCCATTGTCGTCGCATGGTTCGGCAACGATCTGCGCGCAGGCAACTGCACCGTGCAGCCGCGCGTGGATAACTCGATCAAGGTCACATCCGGCGGGACGTGGTCTGTGGCGGGGCTGGGCCGGGGAAGTGCGGCCGTTGTTTCAGCGGTTGATGGACGTCCGGCCTATGGCGGCACGCCGTCGGACGACAGCGTGCGTCATCTGATCGCCGAACTGAAGGCACGCGGGCTGAAGGTCACGCTCTATCCGTTCTTGATGATGGATATTCCCGGAGGCAACGCGCTGGCCGATCCGTGGACCGGCGCGACATCCCAGCCGCCATACCCCTGGCGCGGACGCATCACCTGCCATCCCGCGCCGGGTGTCGGCGGATCGCCGGACGGCACGGCGACGGCGGCAACGCAGATTGCGAGTTTCTTTTCCGCCGGAGGCACCAGCGGCTGGAACTATCGGCGGATGATCCTGCATTACGCAAACCTCGCGGTGTCGTGCGGCGGTGTCGATGCATTCCTGATCGGATCGGAGTTGAAAGCGCTGACGCGCGTTCGTTCCGCATCTGGTGTGTATCCGGCGGTGCAGGCGCTGACGACCTTGGCCTCGGATGTAAAGGCTGTTGTCGGCGCAGGCACCGTCGTGACCTACGGCGCGGACTGGACTGAATACGGATCGCATGTCATCGGCGGCGAGGTTCGCTTTCCGCTCGATCCATTGTGGGCCTCGTCCGCTATCGATGCGGTCGGCATCGATTACTATGCGCCGCTGTCAGACTGGCGCGACGACGCGGGCCATCTCGATGCGCCGCTCGCCGCGACAATCCATGACCGCGATTATCTCGCGTCGAACCTGAACGGCGGCGAGGCCTATGACTGGTACTACGCGGATGATGCCGCGCGCACCGCGCAGGATCGCGCGCCGATCACGGACGGTCTGGGCAAGCAGTGGATCTATCGCGCCAAGGATTTGTGGAATTGGTGGGCGAATGCGCATGTCGAGCGCGTCGGCGGTGTTGAACTCGGTAGCGCGACCGCGTGGACGCCGCGCAGCAAGCCGATCTGGCTGACGGAGCTTGGTTGTCCTGCCGTGGACAAAGGCGCCAATCAGCCGAGTGCGTTTCCCGATGCGCGGTCGATCGAAGGCACAATTCCGTATTTCTCGAACGGCCAGCGCGACGACCTGATCCAGCGCCGCTATATCGAGACCATTATCGCTGCGTTCGATCTCGATTTCGGCGATGCGAGTCTGAATCCCGTCTCGCCGGTCTATGGCGGACGGATGATCGATGTTTCGGGATTGCATCTGTGGACCTGGGATGCGCGGCCTTATCCGGTGTTTCCGGCGGCAACAGATGTCTGGAGCGACGGGCCGAACTGGCAGACCGGGCACTGGCTGACCGGACGGTTAGGTGCTGCGCCGCTCGATGCGCTGGTGGGTGCGATCCTCACAGATGCGGAGGTGACGGACGCGCAGACCGAACGTCTGCGTGAAAGTTGCGACGGCTATGTCATCGACCGGCCGATGTCGCCGCGCGCGGCAATCGATCCGCTGGCAATGGCCTATGGATTCGACGCGACGGTGGCAGGCGGCGAACTGACCTTTATCCAGCGCGGAGCTGCGCCGGTTGCTGAAATCAGCGAAGACGATCTGGTCGACAACCAGAAGGACGCGCTGGCGCGGCTCACGCGCGGGCAGGAAACCGAACTGCCGCGCGAAGTGTCGTTTGGCTTCACGGATGGCGCGGCGGACTATCGCCGCTCCGCGGTGACCTCGCGGCGGCTGGTCGGTGGCTCGAACCGCACCCTGCATTCGGATTTCGCCGTGGTGACGGACGATGCTTCGGCAACGCGGCGCGCCGACATCTGGTTGCAGGATCTGTGGGCCGGGCGCGAAAGTGTCGCGCTGTCGCTCGGGATGAAGGCACTGGCGCTGACGCCGGGCGATGTGGTGGGCGTGACCATCAATGCGCGGCGGCGGCTGTTCGAAGTCTCCGAACTGGTGGATACGACATCGCGGCAGGTGAAAGCGCGCAGCATCGATCCGGAAGTGTTTTCGGTGCCGCTGTTTGCGCCGCGTGTGAAGCCACCGGCGATTCCGCCTGCATTAGGACCGGTGCAGGCGCTGGTGCTCGATCTGCCGGGCATCGATGCGTCCGAGCCGCCGGTGTTGACGCGGTTGGCGATCTTTGCCGATCCCTGGCCGGGATCGGTGACGGTGTGGCGCTCCACCGACGGCCTGAGCTTCGAGAAATTAGCGACGGCCTTCGCGCCATCGGTCATCGGCGAGACGCTGGATACGCTGCCCGCCGGTCCCACCGGCTGCTGGGGGCGCGGAAGCGGGACGTGTGTCGCGCTTTACGGCGGTGTGCTGGCGTCCGTTACCGAAGCGCGCGTGCTGGGCGGCGCGAATGTCGCGGCGGTGCTCAATCCGGCCGGCACATGGGAAATCCTGCAGTTCGCCAATGCCGAATTGACCGGCGAGAAAACCTACCAGCTCTCGCAACTGTTGCGCGGGCAGGCGGGTAGCGACCATGCCATCGCCAATCCGCTGCCTGCGGGATCGCCATTTGTGTTGCTCGACGATCATCTGGTCACCATCGCGCGCGGGCTCGATGCGCTAGATCGCGCGATCGACTTGCGCATTGTTGCGACGGGACGCAGCCATGACGATCCCTCGGCGCTGTCGCTGACAGTGACGCCGCAGGTGACGGCGCTGATGCCACTGTCGCCGGTGCATGTCACAGCAATGCGCGAGGCTGGCGGCATTCGCGTGTCGTGGATCAGGCGGACGCGCCGCGACGGCGACAACTGGAGCGTTGAGGTGCCGCTCGGCGAAGACACCGAGGCCTACACGCTCGACATTCTGTCCGGATCGTCCGTGGTGCGCAGCATTCCGTGCGCCGCAACGTCTACACTTTATCCCAGCGCCGATGAACTTGCCGACTTCGGAGCACCGCTGACCGCACTGCATGGCCGCGTCTCGCAAATGTCGAGCACGGTCGGGCGCGGATATGCCCGCGAATTCACCCTCACACTCTGAGCGATCATGACAGACACAACCCATCTGGGGCTGCCTTTCATCGAAGGCAGCCAGGCGCAGAAACATGTCACCCACAATGAGGCACTGCGGATTCTCGATTCCGTCGTGCAGATCGGTGTGCTCGATACCGACAGGACCGCGCCGCCTTCGTCGCCCGTGGAGGGTGATCGGCATATTGTCGCGAGCGGCGCAACGGGCGCATGGGTGGGACATGCGAACGCTGTCGCTGTTCGCGAAGACGGCGCGTGGCGTTTTCTTAACCCGAAGCTCGGCTGGTGTGCCTGGTCGGATGCTGATGGTGTCCTGCTGGTCTATGACGGCGCGGCGTGGACCGAAGTGACCAGTAGCGGGGCAATGTCCGGCACTGTGACGCAGCTCGGCGTCAACGACACCGCGAGCGCGCCGAACCTGCTCACCGTGAAGTCGAATGCGGCACTGTTCAATGCCGTGACCGTTGCGGGCGGCGGCACAGGCGACATGCGTGTGCAGATTTCCAAGGAAGCCAGCGCGAAGACCGCGTCTGTGGTATTCTCGGATGCGTTTTCCGGGCGCGCGGAGTTCGGCCTGATCGGTTCGGATGCTTTCAAGCTCAAGGTTTCGAACGACGGCACGACGTTTGTCGAGGCGCTGACAATCGATCAGAGTTCGGGAAACGCCGCGCTCCCGCGCGGCCTCGCGCTTACCGGTGTGATTGCTCCGTCGCAGATCACCGCGAACCAGAATGACTACAACCCCACGGGCATCGCATCGGCATCCGTCGTCAATCTGTCGTCGGATGCGTTGCGCAGCATATCCGGCCTGGCCGGCGGTGCCGAGGGGCGGGTGGTGGCGCTGCTCAATACCGGCAGCCAGACCATCGTGCTGCTCAACGAGAGTGCATCGTCGACTACCGCGAATCGCTTCACGGCGGGAAGCGATCTTGCGATCGGCGCGAAGCAGGCAGTGCTGCTGCGCTACGACGGAACCGCTGCACGCTGGTATGCACTCACGAGGCCATGCGGCCGCGAGACGCTTGCTGCGAGCCGCACTTACTATGTGCGCAGCGATGGCAGCAACAGCAATGACGGGCTCTCGAATTCGTCCGGCGGGGCATTCCTCACCATTCAGAGAGCGATTGATGTCATCGCTGGACTGGACTGCTCGACCTATGACGTGAGCATCGCCGTCGGCGCCGGAACTTACAGCCCGTTTGTTCTCAAGAGTTTTGTCGGCTCTGGCAAGGTGACCATCACCGGCGACACCGGGACGCCATCGAATGTGGTTCTGGCATCCACGGCTGCGGACGGCATCGGCGGCAGCAATGTCATGGGCCGGTACAAGGTCGAAGGCTTCAGGTTCACCAACGCGACGTCCGGATCGCATATCAAGCTCTTCAACACATATCTTGAACTCGGTGCCAACGAATACGGCGCGGCGGTCACCGCTCATGTCTGGATCGAGCAGAACGCCTATGTCGAGTTCACGGCGAACTACACGATTTCCGGCGGCGCGACGCGCCATCTGTTCGCGACGACGGGCGGGATATTCGTCTGCTTGTCGAAGACCGTGACCATCACGGGAACGCCGGCGTTCTCGTCCGCCTTTGTCGTCGGCTCACGGACCGGCGTTTTCAACCTGCCGGGCAACACCTATTCCGGCTCGGCAACCGGCGCACGCTATATCGCCAGCTTCAATGCGATTATCGACGTCGCAAACGGAGGGGCGAGCTATCTGCCAGGGAATGCGGCGGGGTCCACGGCTTCCGGCGGGCAGTATGCGTAGGGGATGCCGGTTACGCTGGTGGCGCCGCCCTCGCGGCGATCCGATGCAGTGCAAATTTCAACGGGCGCTGATCGACAAGTCCGGCGATGACGTATCCAGAGATGATGAAGAAGATGTAGACACCAGAAATCCCAACGCCCAGCTTGCGGAAGGCCATGACGTCGAGGCCGTAATGAATCGATGGCAAATAAATCGCATGCTGAATCAAAACCATCAGCGCTGCGATAAGCCTTAGAATCTGAATCCCACCCAGGCGTCCAGACATTTTACTCCCCAGCCGCCGGAACCATACCCCGCCAGTTTCAGCATATCCAGCCCGTCTTCCCGGGCCGCTTTTGCATGGAGAATTCAGCATGATGCTCGCTTTGTTGCGTGAACGCCTTTCCGCGTCTTTCGAATGGATTTCATCGCAGGTCTCGGCAAGACCGAAGACCGCGCTGGCGGTCTGGCTTGCATCGCTCGTGCTGGTCGCGTGGATGTTTTGAGATGGCGGCGGAGTCTTACAATGCCGCGCTGACGCGGCTGCTGAAAGACGAGGGTGGCTACACCGATCATCCATCCGATCCGGGCGGCCCGACCAATTTCGGCATCACGCTCGCGGATGCGCAGCGCTACTGGAAGGGCAATGCGACGGTGGATGATGTGCGCGCCATGCCTCAAAGCGTCGCGCGGAAAATCTATCGCGAGCGCTACTGGAACGCGCTGCGCTGTGACGAGCTGCCAGCAGGCATCGATTATGCTGTGTTCGACTACGGCGTGAACTCCGGCATCGGCCGCGCGGGGAAGGTGCTGCGGCGGGTGCTGACTCTCTCCGATCGCGCGAGTGCTGTCAGCGATGATGTGATTGCCGCCGCGCGCGGGGCGGCTGCGCGCGATGTCGTGATCGCGATCTGCGCAGAGCGGCTCGCATTTCTGAAATCGTTGAAAACATTTCCGGTGTTCGGACGCGGCTGGACTGCGCGGGTGGGTGGTGTGCGCGCTGCCGCGCTGGCCATGACGGAAAATCGGACGGTGGCACCAGTTGCGACCGAAGCTTCCGCGGGCAAGGCCGTGGTGCCTGTCACGAGTCCGGCGGGCACGGCATCCGCTGGTGCGGTGATCGCTGCAAGCGCGACGAGCGCCGCCATGACCTCACGGCTTCATGTGGCGCTGATGGTTGCGGCAGCAGCGGCATTTGCGGCGCTTGTGATCTTTCTCATCTGGCGCTGGCGGCATCGCGCGGAGCAGGAAGCGGTTGTGAAAGGAGCATCCAATGGATTGGGGTGATCTTGCAAAACAGGTAATCGGCCTCGGCGCGCCGATCCTGGGTACGGCGCTCGGCGGTCCGCTCGGAGGCGCTGCGGGTCGTATTCTGGCCGAAGCTGTCGGTGCAACTGACGCGACGCCGGAAGCAGTCGGCAAGGCGCTGGCCACAGGCGGCGCAGGCCAGATCGTGCAGGCGGAGAACACATGGGCTGAAGCGGTTCGTGCCGAGGCGGAAGCCGTGCGCGGCTCCGTCGCGGAAACGCAGGCGACGATCCGTGCGGAACTCGGCAGCGAGGATATGCTGCAGCGATGGTGGCGTCCGCTTTACGCGCTGGAGCTGACCTTTGAATGCGGAGCCCTGTGGGTGGTGCTGGTCCATGAGTTCTGGACCGGCGACATGACGGCGATCAACGCCCTGATCGGCGCGACCGGCCTGCTGGTCAGCTATTGGGGGTTCCGATTCGGCGTGCTAGGCGTTTACATGAGCGGCCGGACCCGGGAAAAAGTCTGCGCCGCCACCGGCCAGAATGATCCGGGCATTCTCGGCAAGCTGGTTAAAACGGTGGCGAAGAAGTGAGTATGGAGAAAAAGTAATCTCAGGCGCGGCTTTGTTCATGAGGCATTCACCGCCGCACCGTTCATGTAAGCCTATCTTGAACTTGCCATTCGGAGACGACGTTGCGCCTTCTCGTTGTTGAAGACGATCCCGATCTCAACCGCCAGCTCACGACAGCTTTGTCAGACGCAGGGTATGTCGTTGACCGTGCATTCGATGGCGAGGAGGGGCACTTCCTCGGCGACAGCGAGCCTTACGACGCCGTGGTGCTCGACATCGGCCTGCCGAAGATGGACGGCATTTCCGTGCTGGAAGCGTGGCGGCGCAACAAGCGCACCATGCCGGTGCTGATCCTCACCGCGCGCGACCGCTGGAGTGACAAGGTGCAGGGCTTCGATGCCGGCGCCGACGATTACGTCGCCAAGCCTTTCCATCTGGAGGAAGTGCTGGCGCGCATCCGCGCGCTGCTGCGGCGAAGCGCGGGCCATGCGCAAAGCGAACTGACCTGCGGGCCGGTGATGCTCGACACCCGGACCAACCGTGTCAGCGTCAACGGCAATCCCATCAAGATGACGTCGCATGAGTACCGGCTGCTGGCCTATCTCATGCACCATTCCGGCCGTGTGGTGTCGCGCACCGAGCTGGTCGAACATCTCTATGACCAGGACTTCGACCGCGACAGCAACACGATCGAAGTCTTTGTGGGCCGCATCCGCAAGAAGCTGGATGTCGACATCATCCAGACCGTCCGTGGTCTCGGCTATCTGCTGACGCCGCCGACGGTGGATACGAAGCCTTCCGCAACCGATGCGCGTTAGACTATAATGAGCTGGACTGCCTGCTCCTCGCAATGACGCGCGATGGGACGCGCACCGCGCCGGGGGAGACCTTTTGACTCGCCACACAAAATCCCTCGCGACACGTCTGTTTCTGTCGGCGACGGCCTGGGTGGTGCTGATTCTCGTCATCACCGGCATTGTGCTGTCTACGGTCTACAAACGCTCGACCGAGCGCGCCTTCGACCGCCGGCTCAATTTCTATCTCCGCACCCTGATCGCCGAAGCGGCGCAGCCTGACGATTCCACCGACAAGAGCGACAAGTCCGACCGCTCGGTGCAGTCGCTCGGCGAGCCGCTGTTCGAACTGCCGCTCTCGGGCTGGTACTGGCGGATGGCACGGACCGACAGCGACAAGCCGGAGGTGCGGGCCTCGCGTTCGCTGTGGGATGCCTCGCTGCCGAAGCTGGAAGATCAGGGCGTCGAACTCGATCAGTCGGGCGTCCGGCTGGGTTATGTCGTCGGCCCCGAAAACCAGCACCTGCGGATGGTGGAACGGCCGGTCGATCTCGGCACCGAGGGAAAATATCTCGCGACGGTCGCTGGCGACGCCACCGAGATCGAAGACGAAACCTGGGCCTTCAACACCTATCTGGCGGTGACGTTCGCCGCGCTGACGGTCGGCCTGCTGCTGACCACGATCTTTCAGGTGCGCTTCGGCCTTGCGCCGCTCAAGCGGATTTCAAGCTCGCTCGCCGCCATCCGCTCGGGGCAGGCCGAGCGGCTGGAAGGCGAATTTCCGGAAGAGATCGCGCCGCTGGCGCGCGAGACCAACGCGCTGCTTGATGCCAATCGCGCCATTGTCGAGCGCTCGCGCACCCATGTCGGCAATCTCGCGCACGCGATCAAGACGCCGCTCTCGGTGATCGTCAACGAGGCGGGGGCCAATCGCGGCGATCCCTTCGCAGACAAGGTTCTCGAACAGGCTGACATCATGCGCGATCAGGTCGCGCATCATCTGGAGCGTGCGCGCATCGCGGCACGCGTCACCGTGATCGGCACGGTGACGGACGTGTTTCCCGTTGTGGAGGCATTGGCGCGGACGATGGAGAAGATCCATCGCGACCGGGACATTCTCATCGAGTGCGAAATCCAGTCGGGCGCGAAATTCCGCGGCGAGCGTCAGGACTTTGAGGAGATGGTCGGCAATCTGGTCGACAACGCCTGCAAGTGGGCGACGCAGAAGGTCTTCGTCGAGGTGCTGCAGGAATTGACGCCCGGCGGCGCGCTCGATCCGACGCTGCGCATCATCGTCGACGATGACGGTCCGGGCCTGTCGCCGGAGCAGCGGACACAGGTGGCGCGCCGCGGCCAGCGGCTGGACGAGACCAAGCCGGGTTCGGGTCTGGGCCTCTCCATCGTCACCGATCTTGCCGCGCTGTACGGCGGCAGCCTCACTCTCGGTGCAGCCCCCATCGGCGGTTTGCGCGCGGAACTCGCCCTGCCGGGGGTGTAGAGCCGCCGTTCTGTCGCCCCATTCATCCGTTCCAACGGCGCCCCGCCGGGCGATCCTCGTCCGCTGCGTATGGGGACGACGATATGCACTTTCCGAAGACAGCCATCTTTCTCAGCGCCGCGCTGGCACTTGGCGGATGCGCCGCCGACAGCGGCCCGAAGGAAAATTCCGGAACCGTGCTCGGCGCAGTCAGTGGCGCGCTGATCGGGTCGGCGATTGGCGGTGGAACCGGCGAGCGTGTCGGTGCAGCAATGGCGGGAGCGGCGATCGGCGGCCTGATCGGCAACCGGATCGGCGCGTCGATGGATGAGCAGGATCGGCAGTATGCCTATGAGGCCGAAATGACCGCGCTCGACCGGGGCGCGCCCGGCGCGCCGGTGGACTGGCGCAATCCGGAAACCGGCCGCTATGGCAACATCGTGCCGGGGCCGGCTTACACCAAACGCGGAACCCGTTGCCGCGCCTTCAGCCACACGGTCTACATCAACGGCCAGCCGACCGTGGAGCGCGGGACCGCCTGCCGCAATCCGGACGGCACGTGGGCGGCGGTGGGGTGACGGCGTTGTGACGCAAACACGTTTCATTCAAAGCCGCCCGGTTCGTTATCCGACGAGCCGCGCGGCTTTTTGATTCATTGCTCAGGCGGCGGCGCGGCTCATCAGTTGATCGATCGCGACGGCAATCTCGTTCGCGTGTGTTTCAAGCGCGAAATGTCCAGTGTCCAGCAATTGCACGCTGGCGTTAGGGTTGTCGCGGCGATAGGCCTCGGCGCCGGGAGGAATGAAGAACGGATCGTTCTTCCCCCAGATTGCCAGCGTTGGCGGTTTTGCTGAACGGAAGTAGGCCTGAAACGCCGGATAAAGTTTGACGTTCGAGGCGTAGTCCAGAAACAGATCGAGCTGGATGTCAGCATTGCCGGGCCGGTCGAGCAAAGCCTGGTCGAGCGTGTAGGATTCCGGAGCGATGCTTTCAGGATGGCTGACCCCGGTCGTGTATTGTCCGCGCGTTCCTTCCAGGGTCAGAAAGCCGCGAAGTGCATCGCGGTTCTCTCGTGTCGGGTCCTGCCAATAGCGCTGGATTGGATTCCACGCATCACTCAGGCCGTCTTCATACGCGTTGCCATTCTGCGAGATGATTGCCGAAACGCGTTCGGGATGGGCCAGGGCGAGCCGGTACCCCACGGGCGCGCCGTAATCGAACACATAGATTGCGTAGCGCTTCAGGCCGAGGGCATCCACGAAAGCGTTTGTGGTCTCCGCCAACTGATCGAATGTGTAGCGATAGTTGCGTGCGGGAGGAACGGTTGTGAACCCGAAGCCCGGAAGATCGGGAGCGACAACACGATATTTGCCTGCGAGTTGCGGGATGAGATCCCTGAACATGTGAGACGAGGTCGGGAAACCATGCAGCAACAGGATCGCAGGCGCATCCGGCTGGCCGGCCTCGCGATAGAAGACATTTACACCGTCAGCCTCGATGATCCGGACAACGGTGTGGGGTGTGGAGAGGAAAGTTTCGGCAGTCATGGCTCGATCCTTTGTAACCGTTAAATAAGGTTTATAGGGTTACTGCGCCTTCGTAACTTGTCAAAGGATATTTTAAAGGTTACATGTTTGTGACCACCAAGGAGAAATTGATGACGACCGGTGCCCCGGATCAGCAGGGGACTTCGTGGCCTCCCGTTGCGGCCGATCACCCCGCGCTCGATCTGCTGAACACGATTGCGCAGATCGACGGAAATCCAGTCGACTCATGGATTTGCGATGAGGATGTGGTGCGATGGCTGATCCGTGCTGGCTGGTATCAAGCGGGTGCAATAGCGCCAGCGCAAATGCGTGGATTGTTGAGGGTCGCGCGGGCGTTGCGTGAAATTGTCCGGACCCTGGTCAGCGCGCGCAAGAATGGCGGCAAGGTCGATCCCGAGCCGCTCAACGATTTTCTTGCGAAAGCGCCCAGCCATTCTGAGCTCGTCTGCGAGGAAGCGGGCCTGCGCCTTGCGCGGCGGCGCGCCATTAAGACGCCCGAGCAACTGCTTGCTCCCGTTGCGGAGTCTGCCGCTGAGCTTCTGGCAGGCGATGATTTTACCTTGATCCGCAAATGCGAGGATGGAACCTGCACCATGTGGTTCTACGATCGGACCAAGTCTCACCGCCGGCGATGGTGCAGCATGGCGCTGTGCGGAAACAGGCATAAGGTGGCGGCCTTCCGTCAGCGCAGGCAAGGATAACGGGTGTGCGGCGAGCCGCTCCAAATCCCTGTTCCTCAACGCGAAATTAACGACGTTCCGGCTATGAAGCCCGGTGGAGCCCTGCCGGGCTCCTGTCAGGGTGAGCGTTTGGGCGCATGAGCCAATCGTCGATCGAGCGATTGAGAGAGTATCTGGGGCAGCTTCCGCCGAAGGCGCAGGCGCTGCTCATGCGCGAGTTCGAGCGGGCCATTGAGCGCGGCGAGGACGTCGCCGTCGCCAATTTCGTGCTTGAGCAACTGCGCATGATCGTGCGCGCGCCGAGCGAGGACATGACCCCGCGCACGGACGATCCGATGCGGCTGGTGTTCCGTCCGCTCGAGCCGTTCCTCGTTGAAAATATCCCCCACATCAGACCCGGCCAGATCAGGCGTTCGTCACTGGCCCCGGTCTGGATGTGGTTCGGCCGTGAGGGCAATCCCGAAGCCGTCCGCGCCTTTGAGGCCACGCTGGCGCAGGCCACCACAACTCCCGAAATCAATGCGGCGGTTCGCGCGGTGCAGGCCACGGCCTCCGAAGCCATCGCCAATGTCACCGGCGCGCTCTCTGCCGGCGATCGCCAGCGCACGCTGGGCAGGCTCGGCGCGCCGAGCGTGGTAGAGGACATCGCGCCCATCGGCGCCGTGCTCGCCGCCAGCGAGACACTCGACAAACTCAGCAACAAGCTGACCGGGCATATCCGTGTGTTCGCGGAATCGCATGTCGCCTCGATCATGGCGGCGCTCAACCAGCCCGCGTTGCAGACGCCGCAGGTTCTGCCGTTTGCCATATCCATGGTGATGCAGCGGCTGGCGGCGCCATGGCAGATCGTCCGCCTCGGCATTGCCGTCGCGGCATCCGACGGCGAAATCCGCGTTGCGGGGACGCCATTCGGCGTCACCGTGACCATGGCGATCCACGATCTGTCGCGCGTCGCATCCGAACTGCGCAACGACATCAAGCGCGGGCATTTCCAGGACACCTCCAATCATCTCAAGACGCTGCATGACGGCGTTCGCGGCTTGCGCACCGAACTCGACATCCGCTCGGACTCGGCCTGGGGCAAACAGCTCGCCGCTATCCGCTCGGAAATCTCGAATTCGCTGCAGTCCGAAATCGACGGCGTGCCGGGCCGCGTGCGCCGTCTGCTGCGGCAGGGACCGGACAAGGATGTGACCACGGCGAACCGGATCGATCCGGACGACGTGGAGGAGACAGCTTCGCTGATCGACTTTGTCGCGATCTGCCGCAACTACGCCAGCGAACTCGCCATCAACGAAGTGTCGCTGCGCGCCCATACCGAGCTGCAGCACTATGTCGAGAAGGCCACCGAGACATTGGTGGAATCCCTGCGCACGCCCGATCCCAAGGTTCGCGCCTTCCGCAAGATGCAGATGGAAGCGGCGATCCGCTTCTGCGAAGTGATGTTCGGCCCCGATTACGCCTCGCTGATGAGCAAGGCCGCCGAGATGGCCAAGCCCGTCGAGCGCAAGGCGGCCGAGACCGCGAAGCCCGGCAAGCAGACCCGCGCCGGTTGATCTGGCGCAAGGCTGCCCGCCGCCGGTACGGGTTTATTCTCCCCGCAGCGATTCCTGCCCGAATGGCCAATCTCTGGCCTCAAAACGCATTGAATCCGTGACGGAAATGTCAATTGCGCCCACCCGCCAGCCATGGTGTAACCCGCCCCGGAAAAGCCGTTTACAACGCTTCTAGGTTTCGCCCGGGAACCCTTTGAAATGACTCTCTGGTTCGTGCTTGCGCTGATGACAGCCGCCGCGGTGTTTGCCGTGTTGTGGCCGCTCGGTCAGCGCAATGCGTCGGCGCGCGAGGGCACCGAGATGGCGGTTTACAAGGATCAGCTTGCGGAGGTTCAGCGCGATGCCGAAGCGGGCCTGATCGGCACCAATGAGGCGGAAGCTGCGCGCGTTGAGATCAGCCGCCGGCTGCTTGCGGCATCCGAGGCTGAAGAGAGCGCCTCAGCGCCATCGAACCTCTGGTTTCGCCGCGCTGTCGCGGTGATCGCGCTCACGGCGCTGCCGCTGCTGGCCGTCGGGCTTTACGCGACATTCGGCTCGCCATCGCTCGGCGACTTTCCGCTGTCGGAGCGCAGCCGCGCGGCGGTTGCGACCGCCTCGATGGACAAGCTGATCGCGCAGGTGGAAACCCATCTCGAAAAGAATCCGACCGATGGGCGGGGCTGGGAGGTGCTTGCTCCGGTGCTGGCGCGGATCGGGCGCTATGACGATGCAGCGCGCGCGTGGCGCAACTCGATTACCTACAACGGCGAGAGCGCCTCGCGCCGCGCCGATCTCGGTGAGGCCATCGCTGCAGCAAGCGGCGGTGTGGTCACCGCCGACGCCAAGACCGAGTTCGACCGCGCCCTCGCGCTCGATCCGAATGAAGTGAAGGCGCGCTATTTCATGGGCGTCGCCGCGCAGCAGGACGGCCGCAAGGACGACGCGGTGAAGATCTGGCGCGACATGCTTGCCTCTGCGCCGACGGATGCGCCGTGGCGTCCGCTGGTGCAGGAGGCGCTGGTGCGCGCCGGCGTGGTCGCGCCGAAGCTGTCGGATGACACCATCGCAGCCGCCAAGGACATGAGCGAAGGCGACCGCAATACCATGATCCGCGGGATGGTGGATCGCCTCGCCGCGCGGCTGAAGGACAACGGCAACGACGTGGAAGGCTGGTTGCGGCTGGTGCGCGCCTATATGGTTCTTGGCGAGCGCGACAAGGCGCAGGCTGCACTGACTGAGGCGCGGCAGGCTGTCAGCGGCGACGCCGCGCGGCTCCAGATTCTGAACGACGGCCTCAAGAGCCTTGGGCTGGATGGGTAAATGCAGATGGTGCCTTCTCCGTCATTGCGAGCGAAGCGAAGCAATCCATCTCGGGAGTGCGAGAAGCTGGATTGCTTCGTCGCAAGTGCTCCTCGCAATGACGAACTACGGGCAATGTGCAGGATGAGAGACGACCGATGACTCGCAAGCAGCGGCGACTGACATTGATTGGAGGCGCGCTGGTGGTGCTGGCGATTGCCGCCGCGCTGGTACTCAACGCGCTGCGCGACTCCATCGTGTTCTTTTCGACGCCGACCATGGCCGCCGAAAAGCAGATCAAACCCGGCCAGCGGTTCCGCCTCGGCGGCATGGTGCGCGAGGGATCGCTGGTGCGCGGCGAACAGCTTAAGGTGAAGTTTGACGTCACCGACGGAAATTCAACCTTGCCCGTAGCTTATCAGGGAATTTTGCCGGATCTGTTCCGCGAGGGGCAGGGCGTGATTACCGAGGGTTCGCTTGACGGCAGCGGCGTGTTCAAGGCCGACACGGTTCTCGCCAAGCATGACGAGACTTATGTGCCCAAACCCGTCGCGGACGAACTGAAGAAGACCGGGCACTGGAAGGACGACTACGAGAAGAAGGCGAAGCCGTCCTCGGCGCAGGGAGCGGCGAAGTGATCGCGGAGGCTGGCCATTATGCTTTGGTGCTGGCGCTCGCTCTGGCGCTGATCCAGTCGGTAGTGCCGGTAATCGGCGCGCGGCTGCGCGATCCGGCCCTGATGAATGTCGCGCGCTCGACCGCGCTGACGCAGTTTGCGTTCACCGCGGCATCCTTCGCTGCGCTGACATGGCTGCACGTGACCTCGGACTTCTCGGTCGTAAACGTGTTCGAGAATTCGCACTCGCTCAAGCCGATGATCTACAAGATCACCGGCGTGTGGGGAAACCACGAAGGCTCGATGCTGCTCTGGGTGCTGATCCTGGCGCTGTTCGGCGCGCTGGTGGCGGCTTTCGGCAATAACCTGCCGCGCTCGTTGCGCGCCCATGTGCTGGCGGTGCAGGGCTGGGTCGGCGCCGCGTTCTATCTTTTCATTCTGGCGACATCGAATCCGTTTGCGCGGATCGCCAATCCGCCGATGGAAGGCCGCGATCTCAATCCGATCCTGCAGGACGTCGGCCTCGCAATTCATCCGCCGATGCTTTACCTCGGCTATGTCGGCTTCTCGATTTCGTTCTCGTTCGCTGTGGCCGCGCTGATCGAAGGCCGCATCGATGCCGCATGGGCGCGGTGGGTCCGTCCGTGGACGCTGACGGCGTGGATATTCCTCACTCTCGGCATCGCGATGGGGTCGTACTGGGCCTATTACGAACTCGGCTGGGGCGGCTGGTGGTTCTGGGACCCGGTGGAGAATGCCTCGCTGATGCCGTGGCTCGCGGGCACCGCGCTGCTGCACTCCGCCGTGGTGATGGAAAAGCGCGACGCGCTGAAAGTCTGGACCGTGCTGCTGGCGATCCTGACATTCTCGCTGTCGCTGCTCGGCACGTTCCTGGTGCGCTCCGGCGTGCTGACTTCGGTGCATACCTTCGCCAGCGATCCCGCGCGCGGTGTCTTCATCCTCATGATCCTGTGCCTCTTTATCGGAGGCAGCCTGAGCCTGTACGCATGGCGTGCCTCGTCGCTGAAGCAGGGCGGTCTGTTCGCGCCGATCTCGCGCGAGGGTGCTCTGGTGCTGAATAACCTGTTGCTCACCACGGCCTGCGCCACGGTGTTCGTCGGCACGCTGTATCCGCTGGCGCTGGAGGTTCTCACCGGCGACAAGATTTCCGTCGGCGCGCCGTTCTTCAATTTGACGTTTGCACCTTTATTCCTGCCGCTGATGATCGCGGTGCCGTTCGGCCCGCTGCTGGCGTGGAAGCGCGGCGATCTTGTTGCAGCGGCGCAGCGCTTGACGGCGGTGGGCATCGTGGCGCTGGTGACGATGGCTGTGCTGTGGGCATGGACCAAAGGTGGTGCTGCATTCGCGCCGCTGATGATCGGCATCGCGGCGTTTGTCGTGCTCGGTGCGTTGACCGACATCATGGAGCGCACCCAACTGTTCCGTGCGCCGTTCACCACATCGCTGCATCGTGCGCGTGGCCTGCCGCGCTCGGCATGGGGTGCGGCCTTCGCCCATGCAGGCCTCGGCATCGCGCTGATCGGCATCGTTTGCGAGACGACATGGAACAGCGAGAACATCGCCTCCATGAAACCGAAGGATGTCGTGACCGTCGGCGGCTATCAGGTGCGGCTCGATGACGTGACGCAGCAGCAGGGCCCGAACTATCGCGAAGCGGTATCGCATTTCACCGTGATGCTGGACGGCAAGACCATCGGCATCCTGACGCCATCGAAGCGCAACTTCGCGGCACGCCAGATGTCGACCACGGAGGCGGCCCTGCTCACGCGCGGCGCAAGCCAGATCTACGTGTCGCTCGGTGATGCACATACCGACGGCTCGGTCGCGGTGCGCATCTATCACAAGCCGCTGGTGCTGCTGATCTGGTTCGGCCCGGTGATCATGGCGTTCGGCGGATTCCTGTCGTTGACCGACCGGCGCTTGCGCGTCGGTGCGCCGAAGCCGGCGAAGGCGGGCAAGAAGACCGGCGCATTGCAGGCGGCGGAGTAACCGCGATGAAACGCGTCCTCCCTGTCTTGCTTGCACTTGCGCTGACGCTGATGCCGTCGGTGCTTCATGCTGTGCAGCCTGACGAGATCATGGCCGATCCGGCGCAGGAGGCGCGGGCGCGCAACCTGTCGCGCGAATTGCGCTGCATGGTCTGCCAGAATCAGTCCATCGACGATTCCGATGCGCCGCTGGCGCGCGATCTTCGCCTCCTGGTGCGCGAGCGGATCGCCGCTGGAAACACTGATCAGCAGGTGATGGATTTTCTGGTCGCGCGCTATGGCGAGTTCGTGCTGCTCAAGCCGCGCGTCGAAGGCCATACGCTGCTGCTCTGGCTGGTCCCGCCGCTGGTATTGCTTGGAGGCGGACTGGCGCTGTGGCTGGTCAATCGCCGCCGCAACCGCGCGGCGGCAGGTGAGGAGGGTGCGTCATTCCAACTCACCCCCGAGGAAGAGGCGCGGCTGGAGGAGCTGATCGCCGCAGAAGATTCGGCAGAAAAGCCGGTTTAATCGGGCGTTTTCGAACCGATTCCGGGATGGTATGTCCCGCATCCTTCGGCGGCCGTTTGGGCGTTGATTTTATTACAAAACATTAATTCCTCCGTCAGAGCGCGGTAAGGCGGCGCGCCCCATCTTCCAGAGCACAGGTGCACACATGCACCGCGAGATTCGAACCCGTTTCGCCGCTTGCTCCCTGGAGATTGTTTATGACCGACCGCCCCACCGATCTTTCCAAACTGCCTTCCTATGTCGCCCCACGCCGTTCGATTTTTTCTGCGCGCAAGTTCGCGCTGATGGCGTCGGTGGTCGCGGGCCTTGGCGTCGCCGCCTACGGCCTGACCCCGTCGAACAATTTTGATCTGCTCACCACGACCGCTCATGCGCAGGTCAACAAGGAGGTCCGTCAGGTTCAACAGCCGGTCGGCTTCGCCGACATTGTCGAGCGTGTGAAGCCATCGGTGATCTCGGTTCGCGTGCGGATCGGTGAGAAGGCGACCACTGGCGAGAACGCCAGCCCGGAAGACAATCCGTTCCCGCCGAACTCGCCGATGGAGCGTTTCTTCCGCCGCTTCGGTGGTCCGGATGGATTCCCCGGTGGCCGTGGCGGCCGCGGTGGACGCGGCGGCGGCCAGATGACCGGGCAGGGCTCGGGCTTCTTCATCTCGGCTGACGGCTTTGCTGTCACCAACAATCACGTCGTTGACGGCGCCGACAAGGTCGAGGTCACGACCGATGACGGCAAGGTGCACACCGCGAAGGTGATCGGCACTGATCCGCGCACCGACCTTGCGCTGATCAAGGTCGACGGCATCAGCAACTTCCCGTTTGCCAAACTCTCCGATGGCCAGCCGCGCATCGGTGACTGGGTGCTCGCGGTCGGCAATCCGTTCGGCCTCGGCGGCACTGTGACCGCCGGCATCGTCTCGGCGCGTGGCCGCGACATCGGCAACGGTCCGTATGACGATTTCATCCAGATCGACGCGCCCGTGAACAAGGGCAATTCGGGTGGCCCGACCTTCAACACGGAAGGCGATGTGGTGGGCGTGAACACCGCAATCTATTCGCCGTCGGGCGGCAGCGTCGGCATCGCCTTCGCGATCCCGGCCTCGACCGTGAAGAATGTCGTGCAGCAGCTCAAGGACAAGGGCACGGTCAGCCGCGGCTGGATCGGTGTCCAGATCCAGCAGGTGACGCCTGAAATCGCCGACAGCCTCGGACTGAAGAAGCCGGAAGGCGCGCTGGTTGCCGAGCCGCAGGCCAACGGTCCTGCCGCCAAGGCGGGCGTCGAGTCCGGTGACGTGATCACGCGGGTCAACGACCAGCCGGTGAAGGATGCGCGCGAACTCGCCCGCACCATCGGCGGCATGTCGCCCGGCCAGACCGTCAAGCTGGTCGTGGTTCACAAGGGCCAGGACAAGATCCTGAACATGACGCTCGGCGAATTGCCGAATACCAAGGCTGCGAGCGCGGATTCCGACCGCAAGGACAGCGGCAAGTCGACCCGCGGCAACGTCACCGTGCCGAACCTCGGTCTGACGCTGGCTCCGGCGAACAGTGTGGCCGGCGCGGGCAAGGAAGGCGTGGTCGTGACCGACGTCGATCCGAACAGTCCGTCGGCCGAGCGTGGTTTCAAGGAAGGCGACGTCATTCTCGAAGTCGCAGGCAAGCTGGTGTCCAACCCGGCGGAAGTTCGCGAAGCGATCACCACTGCGCGCAACGAGAACAAGAACAGCGTTCTGGTTCGCGTGAAGTCCGGAGACTCGTCGCGCTTCGTCGCGGTGCCGGTCGTCAAGGGCTGATCAAATTTACTCCTCGCCGCGAGGCGGGGATGAGATGGGGAGTTGTCGCCGGCTAATAGCCCCCGCCGACGGCTCCTTCCCGGGGGCGGGCCAAAAGCCCGTCCCTTGAATTCAGGCCTGACGGTTTTGCGTCAGGTGGACATGCTTTCGATGGAAAACGCCCCCCTCCGTCGAAAGCGGCGCGATCGCACTCCAGTCGGTCGTGCCTGCGGGCGGCGAGGTCTCCCCAGCTTCGCCGCCCGTTCTCTCTTCCGTTTCATTGCAGGGGCTGGCGGCCGCGAGCCTGTCATTCGCTGCCTTGCAAGAGGACGACCATCGCGCCATGGTGACACAAAGCTCCGCTGCCCAGATCCAGACCGAATCGAAAATGCGACTGCTCATCGTTGAAGACGACCGCGAGTCGGCGGACTATCTCGTGAAGGCGTTTCGCGAGGTCGGCCATATCGCCGATCATGCGAGCGACGGCGAGGAGGGGCTCGCGCTGGCGGAGTCCGGCGACTACGACGTGCTGGTGATCGACCGCATGCTGCCCAAGCGCGACGGATTGTCGATCATCGGCACCCTGCGGGCCAAGGGCAATCATACGCCCGCCCTGATCCTCTCGGCGCTCGGCCAGGTCGATGACCGCATCAAGGGCCTGCGCGCAGGCGGGGATGATTACCTGCCGAAACCCTATTCATTCGCCGAACTGCTGGCGCGGGTCGAAGTGCTGTCGCGCCGTCATGGCGGTCCCTCTGAGGAGACGACGTATCGCGTCGGCGATCTCGAGCTCGACCGGCTCTCGCATCAGGTCAAGCGCGGCGCCACCGAGATCACGCTGCAGCCGCGCGAATTCCGGCTGCTTGAATATCTGATGAAGCACGCAGGGCAGGTCGTGACCCGCACCATGCTGCTCGAAAATGTGTGGGACTATCACTTCGATCCGCAGACCAATGTGATCGACGTGCATATTTCGCGGCTGCGCTCCAAGATCGACAAGGGACAGGATCGTCCGCTGTTGCACACCATTCGTGGTGCCGGATACATGATCCGTGACGGCATTCGGTAAACTGATCCGCACCACGGCGTTCCGGCTGACGCTGGTTTACCTGTTCCTGTTCGCGCTGTTTGCCGCGTCGCTGCTGGGCTACTTCGCCTGGAACACGCGGCGCATGATCACCGAGCAGATCACCGACACCGTCAATTCCGAACTGAGCGAGCTTTCCGAGCAGTATACAAAGAGCGGCCTGCGCGGGCTTGTCGCTACGGTCGAAGGCCGCGCGCTGCGTCCGGGCGCGAACCTTTATCTCGTCACCACGCCGCAGGGGCAGGGCGTCGCCGGCAATGTCGCCTCGCTCGAACCGGGCGTGATGGATCATCCCGGATGGGCCGAGACGTTTTACAAACGGCTTGAAGAAACCGACACCAAGAGCCACTACGCGCTGGTGAAAGTCTCGCAACTGTCCGGCGGATTCCGGATTCTGGTGGGTCGCGACCTCGAGGAGCGGCGGCGTCTGTTCGCCATCGTCGCCAAGGCGGCCCAGTGGTCGGTGTTGATCGTGGTCGTGCTTGGCCTTGGCGGCGGCGTGTTCGTGGCGCGGCGCGTGCTGCGCCGGATCGACGCGATGACCGGCACGACCCAGCGCATCATGGCGGGCGACCTTTCGGGACGACTGCCGGTGGGCCGCAGCGGCGACGAAATCGACCGGCTGGCCGAAAATCTCAACGCCATGCTGGAGCGGATCGAGGCGCTGATGGCGGGCCTCAAGGAAGTTTCCGACAATATCGCCCACGATCTCAAGACGCCGCTGACCCGGCTGCGCAACCGCGCCGAGGAAGCATTGGCGAAAGCCAGCAACGAGGGCGAATACCGCGCGGCGCTGGAGCGGACCATCGACGAGTCCGACGGCCTGATCCGGACCTTCAACGCGCTGCTGATGATTGCACGCGCGGAATCCGGTCAGGCGCGCGACAACATGACCGACTTCGACGCTGCCGAGGTGGCCCATGGTATTCATGAGCTTTACGAGCCGCTCGCGGAGGACAAGGGGCTGACGCTGGACGTAGCAGCGGATGCTGCGACCGTTCATGGCAACCGCGAACTGATCAGCCAGGCGCTGGCCAACCTGGTGGAGAACGCCATCAAGTACGGCCAGCCGGTGGCCCCACACCCGGACGGCGGGGCCAAATCGCCCGATATTCTGATCGAGGCGCATCGGGACGGGGATAATGTCCTTCTCAGTGTCATGGACCACGGACCCGGCATCCCGGAGGCAGACCGCCAGCGCGCGGTCGAACGCTTTGTCCGCCTGGAGGCCAGCCGGACCCAGCCTGGCTCCGGGCTCGGTTTGAGTCTGGCATCGGCCGTCGCGACGTTGCATGGTGGCGACCTGCGACTCGCGGACAGCCAGCCGGGGCTGCGCGTGACGCTTGTGATCCCGAGCCGGGGCGTGGAACAAAAGGCAGTATGAGTTCACCCGAGATGGGCGGTACGGACCGGCCCACCCTGGCGGCCCGTTTCGTGGCCGGACCGAAACTGTTTGCGCCCGCAGAGGCCCAGCGGCGGCTTGCGGACTGGCTGGGGGATATTTCCCCGGATGACGCCGGTGCGCTGAAAGATATATCCGCCGCGTTCCCGCAGGCGAAGGCGATCCTCGAAGGAATCGCCGAAGCGTCTCCCTATCTGTTCGATCTGATCCGCGCCGACGCGGGCCGTGCCGTGCGCCTGCTGCAATCCGATCCCGACGATCATCTTGCGGCGCTGATCGACAAGACCGTGGCCGACGTTGCGGCTGCATCCGATGAAGCCGAAGTCATGTCGGCGCTGCGGCGGATGAAATCCGAAGCGGCGCTGCTGATCGCGCTGTGCGACATCGGCGGCGTCTGGCCGGTGATGCGGGTGACGCGCGGGCTGACCGAGATTGCCGTTACCTCCGTCCAGTGCGCCATCCGCTTTCTGCTCAAGCAGGAAGCTGCGCGAGGGCGGCTATTGCCGCCGGATGCCGAACATCCCGAAGTCGGCAGCGGTCTTGTTGTCCTTGCGATGGGCAAGATGGGCGCGGGCGAACTGAACTATTCCAGCGACATCGACCTGATTGTTTTTTACGAACTGGAAGCGCCGACTCTGGCAGAGGGCATCGAGCCGTCGCCGTTCTTCGTCAAGGTGGCGCAGGGCCTGTCGCGGCTGCTGCAGTCACGCACGGCGGATGGCTACGTGTTTCGCGTCGATCTGCGCTTGCGGCCCGATCCGGCCTCGACGCCGGTGGCGATCTCCATTGCGGCGGCGTTGCATTATTACGAGCGCGAAGGCCGCACCTGGGAACGCGCCGCCATGATCAAGGCGCTGCCATGCGCCGGTGACCTGAAGGCCGGCGAGGGACTGCTCGGCGAGATCGCGCCGTTCGTCTGGCGCAAGCATCTGGATTTCGCTGCGCTGGCCGACGTGCACGACATGAAGCGGCAGATGCAGACCTTCCGCGGCCAGAACGACATCTCCGTCGAAGGCCATAACGTCAAGGTCGGCCGCGGTGGCATTCGCGAGATCGAGTTC
This sequence comes from Afipia sp., assembly GCA_024508675.1. Lineage (GTDB taxonomy): Bacteria > Pseudomonadota > Alphaproteobacteria > Rhizobiales > Xanthobacteraceae > Afipia. The sequence goes on along the minus strand of JANINQ010000021.1, from coordinate 262,188 downwards.
TTCGCGCAGACCCAACAACTCATTGCGGGCGGGCGGCATCCCGAATTGCGCGTGCGCCCGACGCTGGAAGCCCTGAACATTCTGGCCGCCAGCAACTGGATCACGGCGGAAGCACGTGACGAACTCACCACGGCTTACGAATTCCTGCGCCGGGTCGAACATCGTTTGCAGATGGTCGCCGACGAGCAGACCCACGCATTGCCTGAGGACGTCGAGGCGGTGGAGCGCTTCGCGCGCTTCTTCGGTTACGACGACCGTGCGTCATTCGCGAAGGATTTGCTGGCGCACCTCAACTGCGTGCAGAACCACTACAGCCGCCTGTTCGAGGGCGACCCGACCGGCACCGCAAAGCTGCCGGACATCGATTATAGCAAGGGGCCTGACGACAACCGGCTGCTGGAACATCTGCTCAATCTCGGTTTCAAGAAGCCGAAGATGGTGGCGGAAACCGTTCAGCGCTGGCTGAGCGGCGAGTACCGTGTGTTTCGCATCGAGGCGACGCATCAGGCGTTCAAGGAGTTCGTGCCAGACCTGATCCGCGGCCTGTCACGCGCCGAGGAGCCCGACGATGCCGTGATGGCGTTCGACCGCTTCCTGCAAGCGCTGCAGCGCGGTGGGCGGCTGATCTCGCTGCTGAGCCAGAACAAGGATCTGGTGGCGCTGGTCGCGCTGGTGCTCGGCGCCGCGCCGCGCCTGAGCGACATGCTGGCGCGGCAGCCGCAGATCATGGACGGCCTGATCGATCCGCGCTTCTTCGGCGCGATGCCGGATCAGGATGAATTGTCGGCGCGCCTTGCGACGACACTGGCCGATGCAAATTCCTATGAGGAATTTCTGGACCGGCTGCGGCTGTTCGGACAGGAAAGCCTGTTTCTGATCGGCACGCGCATTCTCTCCGGCACCGTCTCGGCGCAGCACGCCAGCGTGGCGTTCGCCGACGTGGCGGAAGGCATCGCGCATACCGTGCATGGTCTGGTGATGGACCAGTTCGCCGAACAGCACGGCCGGATCAAGGATCAGGAAACTGCCATCGTGGCGATGGGCAAGCTCGGCAGCCGGGAGATGACCGCGTCGTCCGATCTAGATCTCATTCTGATCTACGACTTCGATCACGACGCGCCTGACTCTGACGGCACGCGCTCGCTCCATGGCTCGCAATATTTCGCGCGGCTGACCCAGCGCCTCATCAGCGCCTTCACGACCCGCACCAATTACGGCGTGCTTTACGAGGTCGACATGCGGCTGCGGCCGTCAGGGCGCGCAGGTCCGCTCGCCTCACGCATCGATTCTTTCGCGGAGTATCAGGAGCACGAAGCCTGGACATGGGAGCACATGGCGCTGACCCGCGCGCGCGTGATTTCGGCGTCACCGGCGTTCAAGGAGCGGATCGAGGCCGTCATCCGCGAGGTGCTGACGCGCAAGCGCGAAACCGGCATCATTGCCAATGACGTGCTGGAAATGCGTCGCGCCATCGCCGAGGAGAAGGGCGAGAGCGACATCTGGGACCTCAAGAATGCCGCCGGCGGCATGGTCGATATCGAGTTCATCGCGCAGTATCTGCAGCTGATCCACGCGGCGGCGAAGCCGGATATTCTCGATGTCAGCACGGTGCAGGTGCTGGACAATGCGGCGCGGCTCGGGGTGTTGTCGCAGTCTGATGCCGACGTTCTTCGCGCCGCGTCACGCCTCTATCACGACCTGACCCAGATCATCCGTCTCTGCGTGACCGAGAAGTTCAAGCCGGAAACAGCTGGGGAGGATCTGCTGCGGGTGCTGACGCGGGCTGGCGACGCGCCCGACTTCTCGTCGCTTGAGGCGCGTGTCCGGGAGACGCAGAGCGACGTGCGCGAGGTTTTCCTGAAATTGCTGGAAGGGGCGTCTCGGCAATAATGCTGGGCGAGGGCTGCTCGCTGTGACCGCAGGGCAGCGTCACGCAGACGATGGTGCCGACGCCCAGCCGTGAGCGCAGCTTCATCGAGCCGCCGTGCAGGCTGGCGAGCGACTTGGCGATGGCGAGGCCGAGGCCCGAGCCGTGATAGCTCTTGGTGAGCTGGCTCTCGACCTGCTCGAAGGGGCGTCCGAGTTTTGCCAGCGACTGCGGCGCGATGCCGATGCCGCTGTCCATGATGGTCAGCATCACCGAGCCGTTCAGCACACGGCCGCGCACCGTGACCTTGCCGCCGTCGGGCGTGAACTTCACCGCATTCGACAGCAGGTTCACTGCGATCTGTTTCATCGCACGGCGATCCGCGACGATCGGGATGGCGCCGCGGATGTCCGCGGTGACGATCAGGTTCTTGTTCTCGGCGCGGCCCGAGACGACGCGCAGGGATTCGGTGAGGGTCTGCGCAAGATCGAGCGGCTCGTAATCGAGCTTCATGCGCCCGGCCTCGATCTTCGACATGTCGAGGATGTCGTTGATGACGTCCAGCAGGTAATTCCCGCTGGTCATGATGTCGTGGCAGTATTCTTCGTACTTTTCGGAGCCTAGCGCGCCGAACATTCCGCTGCCCATCACCTCCGAGAAGCCGATGATCGCATTGAGCGGGGTGCGTAGCTCGTGGCTCATGTTGGCGAGGAATTTCGACTTGGTCTGGTTGGCTTCCTCGGCGCGGGTTTTCTCGTCGGCGTATTTTTGCGCGAGTTCGGCGAGCAGTTGTGCCTGACGTTCCAGTTCGGCCTGCGAGCGTTTGAGGTCGATCACGTTCGCGGTGAGGCGCAGGTCGTTGTCGACCAGCTTCTGCTCGTGCAGCTTGATCTGGGTGATGTCGGTGCCGACCGACACATAGCCGCCATCCTTGGTGCGGCGTTCGCTGATGTTGAGCCAGCTTCCGTCTTCGAGTTGGGCTTCAAAGGTGCGCGCGCCGGGCTCTTCGATGTTCGGAAGCCGGGTGCGGATTTCCGGCATGCTGCCGACCTTGATGACCGTTTCATACGGTGTGCCGGGCCTGACGGCGGTGTCGGGCAGCTTGTGCAGGCGTTTGAAGTGCGAATTGCAGAGAACCAGCCGGTTGTCGGCGTCCCATAGCACGAAGGCTTCCGGAATGGTCTCGATGGCGTCGCGCAGCCGCAGGTCGGCTTCCACTGTGCGCTCGGCGAGGTTCTTCTGCTCGGTCATGTCCACCGCGATGCCGATCAGGTGCGCGCCGCCGCCATTCTGGCTCTGGCTGAGTTCGCAGCGCACCCGCAGCCAGATCCAGTGGCCGCTGGCGTGGCGCATCCGGAAGGTCTGGTCGATGTGATCGAGCTTTCCGGAAACGAGCTGGTCGGCAATGGAGAACAGGTCGATGTCGTCGGACATCACCAGGGCGTTGACTTCGCCGAAGGTCAGAAGATCGCTGCGGCTCTCCAGCCCCAGCAGTTCGAACATCGACTGCGACCAGAAGATGCGGCCGCGCGAGAGGTCCCAGTCCCACAGCCCGCAGCGGCCGCGGTTCAGCGCGGTGTCGATGCGCGAGCGGACCGCATCGTTGATAAGATCGCCTTCCCGGGCGCGGGTCGATTGCCAGTGAAACGCGAAGCCGAGGATCAGCACCACAAAGCCCGTGGTTGCCGACAGCGTAATCTGCAGCGCGGCGTCGGAACGCCATGGCGACTCGATCTGCTCCTGAACCACGATGACCTGACCCGGTAGCGAGTTCACCATGCGCTGGGTGGCGAGGGCGCGGGGGCCGCCCGGCAGATCGACTTCAATGACATTGGTCTGGCCCAGCGAGCCAAGCTGCGTCGTCGCGCTGAGAACATCGAGAATGCGGCTTGCATTATCGACCGGCAGTTCGACGGGGGCGTGCGCGACGATGCGGTGTTCGGGGTTGGTCACGATGATATGACGGCCTGCGGCGGTGCCCCAGGTGGGCATCAAGCCGGGCAACAGGCTCTGAACCCGCTCGGCCGATACTGCGCGGTCCTGACGGGCAGGGGCAGTATGGTCGAGACGTTCTGCCAGGAGATCAGCCAGAGCCGAGAGGTCGCGTTTCATCGACGCGCGCTTTTGCCGGGTCTGGTCGATGACCTGAACGAATGCGCCGATACAGATGGTGATGAGGAAGGCGATGATCAGGGTGGGAACGGCGCGCCGCAACGCTGGCTCCGCAATCAGCAGCCGGTGATAAGCCGGCTTCGCGATCGACTGTGCCATTCCCTTGATAGAATCGGATTGGACACACGTGGTCGCTGCGTGCGAACGCGCCATTCCTTGCCCCTCGAACTTTATTATCTGCACCCCGTTCGGGAGGTTTTCCCCAACCCTCCGAATCAATGTGATTTGAATCCACTTTTCGCAGCCTGTCGAGAGTCAACGAATCGTTAAGGCGAAATAAATGTTGTCCCAAGGAAGTTTTGACTCGTTTTTGTGCGCGGCGCTGAGTCCGAAACGAGAACGGGTGCTTGTTCGGGAGTCCTCATGGTGAGGAGCGCATCTCGCGCGTTTCGAACCATGAGGAGATTACGTTGCGTCATCCTTCGAGACGCACGCAAGAGCGTGCTCCTCAGGATGAGGTCTGAAAGACGTTGAGGTAGTTACCGTTCCGGCTCGGCGTGACTGATCACGCGCTTCACTGACGGGAATGCGCTGCGCAGGGCGCGTTCGATCTCGTCCACCTTCTCGTGCACCTCGATCACGCTCATCGACGGCACGGCGCGGCAGTGGAAGTTGACGATCTCGCCAGCATCGGTGTCGCGGACGCGCACATTGTGCACGTCATGGATGGCGCCGCCTTCCGCCGCATAGCGTGCCAGCGCTTGCTGGATGGTCTCGACCCGGTCCGCGGCGGCATCGGTGCCCTGCGGCAGTTCGGGCTGGAGCGGTTCGATATGGGTATCGACCTCGACATCGGCCCCGAACTCGTCGCGGATGGCGTGTTCGAGCCGGTGCGCGATGTCGTGAGCCTCATTCAGCGGCATATCGCCGTCGACCTCAAGGTCAATGCTCACGGTCAGCTTGTCGCCGAGGTCGTGGACCGTGACATGATGGATGGCGAGAGCGGAGTTGCGGGCGATCACCATGATTCGCTCGCGCACGCTCTCATTGTTTCGCGCCACGGGGATTGCCGTGAAGGTCAGGTCGGCGTCGTGAAGCACGCCGGTGACGGCCTCCTGCGCCCTGCGCTTGATGCCGTCGATGCGATCGATGGGATAGGTGCGCGGCACATGCACCGTTGCATCCACGAAGTGCCGGGCGCCAACCATGCGCACCCGCAGCCGTTCCACATCGACCACGCCGGGGATGGCGCGGATCGCTTCCTCGGCTTTTTCGGAAGCGCCCTCGGGTGCACGATCCACCAGCGTCTCGATGGTCGATTTGCCGAGCCGCAATCCCAGAATCGAAATCAGCACCGCAACGGCAATCGCCGCAGCAGCGTCGCCCCAGGCATAGCCGAAGGCGGCGAGCCCGAGGCCGATGATGACGGCGAACGAGCCAAGCACATCCGATGCAAAGTGCAGCGCGTCGGCTTCCAGTGCCTGGCTTTTGGTTTCCATCGCCGTTTTATGGAGCGCCCGCGCACGCCAGAAGTTCACCACGATATCCGCGATCAGCACGACGAAAGGCAGCGCGGTCAGCGTCGGTGCCGCCGCACCTTCGCGCAGCCGTCCGTAGGATTCGACGACGATGCCCCCCGCCAGAATGTAAAGCAGGGCGATGACCCCAAGCGCGGACAGGCTTTCGAGCTTGCCGTGGCCATAGTGATGTTCTGCGTCGGCGGGCTTGTCCGAGACCCGCACCACGACCCATGTCACGATGGTGGCGATCAGGTCGATCGACGAATGCAGAGCTTCCGAGATCAGCGCGATACTGCCGATGGCGATGCCCACGGCGAATTTGACCGCGGCCATGCTGGCGCTGGCGGCGATCGAAATGGCGGCGACCTGTTGCTTGACTGCGCTCATGGGCTCCTCGGTGGGCGGGTCTTGTCACGGCCATGCGGCGAACGTCAACGCATGAGTTTGCGGTTCAAAATGCGTATCATTCGCAGGAGGATGCGGAGGACAGAAGGTCCTGCGAGGCATGGGCGGCCGTTGCCAGGTATGCCGGTACATTCAGAGGGATGGCCGGTCGATGGGCGCCCGAGCCACTGGCCGAGGCGGCGTAATCGGCGACAAAGGCGCGCATTTTGGTAAGGCGGCACTCACCAAATTCTGTCACAGCTTCGTCATCGGATTCGCAGGCGCCACCTGCGGATTGCATCGCGATGCGGAGAGATGATGGTTTTGCGGATCGCCGTTCTGCTGATCATGTGGTTATCGGTCCTGCCGTTCGCGCAGGCGCAGGATGCGACGTCGGCCGTCGCCCCGCGTGAACTGGTGGTCGGTGTGAAGGATGCGCCGCCGTTTGCGCTGAAGGGTGCCGACGGCACATGGTCGGGCCTTAGCATCGAGCTTTGGCGGCAGGTCGCAAAGGCGCAGAACCTGCACTATCGCTTTGTCGAAGCGAAGGACATGCCCGAACTGATCGGGCAGACGGCCGCTGGCAAGTTGGACATTGCGGTCGGCGCGATCACGGTAACTGTCGACCGCGAGAAGATTCTCGATTTCACGCAGGCCTATTATTCCACCGGTACGGGTATCGCCGTTCCGATCGTCAGCGTCATGAACTGGGGCACCCTGCGACGGGCGATGACATCGTTCAACTTCCTGCAGGCGGTGGTCGCGTTAATCGGCCTCACGCTGGGTGCGGGAATTCTGGTGTGGCTGCTGGAGCGGCGGCAGAACGAGTATTTCGGCGGCAGCGTCACCAAGGGGATCAGCTCGAGCGTGTGGTGGTCGACGCTGGCGATGACGCAGCGCTCGTCGGCGGAGAAGGGACCGCAGACCATTCTCGGCCGCCTTGTCGCGACGATCTGGCTCGTGGTGTCGGTGATCACCATCGCGGTGTTCACCGCAGGCGTCACGTCGGTGCTGACCACATCGCAAATTCAGGGCACGATTGCCAGCGTCGCCGATCTCACGGCGGTCCGCGTCGGAACCGTCAAGGGCACGTCGTCGGAGGGCGATCTGATCCGACGCAAGCTCAAGTTTCAGTCCTACGACAATCTCGGCGAGGGCCTAAGAGCACTTCGCCTCGGACGCCTGGATGCGTTCGTCTATGACAAGCCGCTGATGACATGGGCCATCCGTCAGGGCTATGCGTCGCGGCTCAAGGTGCTTGATGTATCCATCGAAGCACAGAGCTACGCATTTGCGCTGTCTCCCGATAGTCCGTTGCGTAAACCATTGTCGATCGAGATCCTGCATACGATCCAGAGCGACGAATGGACAGAAGCGCGGGTGCGCTATCTCGGTGAGGAACCCCTGAGCTTCCGTTGACGTCACTACGAATAGTCACGCGGTTGTGTAGAGGTTTGGTGTGCCTTGCGGGGCTGCGCATATGCCGCATGCAGTGATGCCAGTGCAGGCGAAGGGGCGTTCGGGCTAGATAAGCAAATCATACCGCCCGCGAACCGTTCAGGACACTTCGCGAAATGGATGCAATTTCTGCGAAGCTGCCACCGGTGACCGATGGGCTTCCGCCAGAGCGCAGGCGGTGGGCAATCCTTGCGATTTTTACCGCATTGGCGATGGCCGCGCTCGACACCGCCATTGCCAATATCGCGCTTCCAGCGATTGCGGCCGATCTCAACACGACACCGGCCGATGTGATCTGGGTCGTGAACGTCTATCAGATCGCCATGGTCGCGAGCTTGCTGCCGCTTGCGGCGCTTGGCGAGATCGTCGGTCATCAGCGGATCTATCTGTGGGGTCTCTTGCTGTTCACCATCGCCTCGCTGGCCTGCGCGCTGGCGTGGTCGCTGCCGTCCCTGCTGGTCGCTCGTGTCCTGCAGGGATTGGGAGGGGCGGCGGTGATGAGTGTGAACACGGCGCTTGTCCGGTTCGTCTATCCCTCCCATCTTCACGGGCGCGGCTTCGGCAATAACGCGCTGGTGGTCGGCACAGCCTATACGCTCGGTCCGGCGCTTGCGTCCGGCATTCTTGCGGTCGCGTCATGGCCGTGGCTGTTTGCGATCAACATCCCGTTCGGTGTTGCCGCGATGCTGATCGGCATGAAGACGGTGCCAGCGACACCGCGCGCAACTCATGCCTTCGACATTCCCGGCGCGCTGCTGACCTCGATCAGCCTTTGCCTTTTCATTGTCGGGATCGGTAGCGCGGCGCACAAGGCATCTGCCTGGCTGGTTGCCGTCGAACTCGCAGGCGCCGTGATCTTCGGTGCGCTGCTCATCCGCAGGCAGGCGGGACATCCGGCGCCGATGCTGCCCATCGACCTGTTCCGCAGGCCGATGTTTTCCCTCTCCGTTGCCACAGCGGTGTGTTCATTCGCGGTGCAAGGCCTCGCATTCGTGTCGCTGCCGTTCTACTTCGAGGATGTGCTGCACCGGACCCAGGTTGAGACCGGATTTTTCATGACGCCGTGGTCGATCGTGGTCACCATCATGGCACCGATTGCAGGGCGGCTGTCGGATCGCCATCCTGCTGGCATGCTGGGCGGCCTCGGCTTGCTGCTGCTGGGTGTCGGCATGGCGCTGCTGGCAATGCTGCCTCCATCGCCAAGTGTGCTCGACATTATTTGGCGCATGGCGATCTGCGGCTGTGGCTTCGGCTTTTTCCAGTCTCCCAACATGAAAGCCATCATGAGCAGCGCACCGGCCGGACGCAGCGGCGGCGCAAGCGGCATCGTCGCCACCGCGCGGCTGATCGGGCAGACCATCGGCGCGGCGCTGGCGGCGCTGTGTTTCGCGATCGCCGACCGAGAAGGCGCGACACTGGCGCTCGCGCTCGGGGCGGGCTTCGGTGCGCTCGGCTGCGTCATGAGTTTCCTGCGCCTCAGGGTGCGTTGACGCTCCGGTCTTTCCGTCCTACCGATTGTTGAAAGAAACAGTCCCCAGGGGAAATGCCAGTGTCAGATCAGCCGGTGCTTCTGAAAGTCGATGGTCCGATTGCGCGGATCGTTTTCAACCGTCCGAAAGTCCTGAATGCCTTGAGCGTGGCCGCCGCGGATGCGTTTCTTGCGGCCTGCAAAAGCGTTGCTGCCGATTCCGGCAATCGTGTTGTTGTTGTCGCGGGCGAAGGCCGCGCCTTCATGGCGGGCGGCGATATTTCCGCATTCGAGGGGCCGGCGGAAGAAGTGCGCGTTCGCGTGCCGACGATCATGGAGCCGCTGCATGAAGGCCTCGAAATTCTGGCCGGGCTGCCGCAGCCGGTGATCGCGAGCCTGCAGGGAGCGGTCGCGGGAGCGGGGATGAGCATTGCGCTTTCAACCGATCTTGCCATCGCGGCAGACAATGCGATTTTCACGCTGGCCTATTCCAAGCTCGGCACCAGCCCGGACGGTTCATCGTCATGGACGCTGCCGCGGCTGGTCGGCCTGCGCAAGGCGATGGAAATTGCATTGCTGTCCGATGTCTACGATGCGCCGGAGGCGCTTCGGCTCGGTCTGGTCAACCGCGTGGTGCCGGCGGCCGATCTCGTCAGCGAGACCGACAAGCTGGCGCGGCGTCTAGCGGATGGACCGACTTTCGCCTTCGGTCAGACCAAGAAGCTGTTGCGCGGATCGCTGGACAACTCGCTGCACGATCAGCTCGCGGCTGAAGCGAAAGGGTTTGGCGCGTGCATCGGCACCGCGGATTTTGCGGAAGGCGTCGGCGCGTTTCTCGGCAAGCGCCGGCCGACCTTCAAAGGCAAATAGGGTTCACCTGCTGATAATCCGCGCCTGATTGTTATGAGGCCGGGGAAGCCGCTGCGGCAGGTTTTTGCGGTGGTCCGATCAACACCTTCGTGAGCCAGCGGCGGCTTGGATTTTCAACCATGGCATAGGATATCCGGCCGACAATCAGCACGAACAACGAAGCCGCAGCGACCAGCAGCAATTGCTGACCGAGCCCGATCGTCTTCGATATCTGCGAGATCAGGATCATCCCGACCGCGTAGTGATAGAGATAAACTGAATAGCTGCACTCGCCGATCCAGACGAGAGGGCGAATCTCAAGGAAGCTGACCGCTGACGGTTTTGTCGACAGCAGCCAGAACAGCGCCAGAAAAAAGAATGCCGCAGTGCTGGCGATGATCGGATCGCGTCCGATCACGGCATAATTTGTGCTGATCCTCGCGATCAGCACATACATAACGGCCAGCATGACAAGCGCAGCCGCTTTTGCGAGGCGTTCCTTGTAGAGTTCATAGAACACGGCTCCTGCCGCGAACCATGGCATGTAGTCCGGAATGAACAGGGCATCGAACACGCCGTTATATCCCGGCATGACGCGCCGAAGCAGCGCACGGGCGATGTAGATCACAACGGTGAAGATCACGAGGTTGCGCGCCAGCTTGTCCCGCGCGAACAGCCAGAACAGGATTGCAGCGATCATATAGAACCTGATCTCGACAACCAGCGACCAGTAGACGCCGGTGACGAAATCGACTTTCGGAAACAGTCCCGACCAGAGCGATGTCGGCGTCAGCGTCAGCGAAGGCAGGAAGTTTGGCCAGAACTGGCGGCGGGTGAGAGCAAACGGTGCATCGGACCAGTTCAGCAGAAAAAATGTGAGAACCGCCGAGACGATCAGTGCTGGCCAGATCCGGACGAACCTGCGGATCACGAAATCAAGGATCGATCGCGATGACTCCAGCGTCATGGCGATGACAAAGCCGGAGATGATGAAGAACAACTCGACGCCCATATATCCATACTTGAAGATCAGGACATTGCTGAACGTTTCGCCGTAAGGATACAGGGTCGATTTATAGTAGAACGACTCCAGGTGATAGAAATAGTGAAAGCCCATCACCAGCAGGATGGCGACACCACGCAAACCGTCGAGGGCATGGAGTCGATGACTGACCATGAGGTGACGCTTTCCTGATCGGCGGTGTGGTGTTCTTCACCGCCGATTTTCTTTGTGGCGTCGCGCTTTGTCAATTTGCGTAAGAGTGGGTGTCAACCTGCGCGCGCTGTTGCTTCCGGCGCTCGCGCTTCGCTTTGTGACAGCGCGCGAAGGTTGAGGGATTCGCCGCGCATCTGGGAGAGCGTTTCCTGCGCCCGGTCGCGGTCTTCTTCGAGCAGCCTTCCAAGGCTTGCAACGGCGGTGTCCGGATCGCGCCGTCTGATGGCTTCGAGCGTTGACGTCATCAGATCGGTGGCCAGCCGGCGCAGGTCGCGCGTCTGGTAGTCGAGGGGATTCTGCCAGATCGTCGTCCAGACGGTTTGGTTGGCGAGGTCTGTGAGCAATTCGACCAGAAGCTCGTTACCTGAGCCACGTGCAACCGTTTTCACCGCCCGTGTCGTGACCTTAGCGAAGGCCATCGGATCGCCGTGCTCGACCATTGCCTCCAGTTCCGCGCACCGCCGCGCCAGTGTCTCGACATAGCTTTCAATCGGGGCGGTCGCCATCGCACGCGCTGCCAGCAGCGACAGCGCCATACGCACATTGAACAGGTCCGCGATCGATTTCAGCGAGAGCGGGCGCACATATGCGCCCCGGCGGGGGAGCAATTCGATCAGGCGGCGGCGTTCGAGAATCCGGATGGCTTCGCGGATCGGGCCGCGGCTAACCCCGAAGTCCCGCGCGAGGTCGAGCTCCACCAGCCGCTCGCCGGCCTTGCGGCGTCCGGCGACAATTTCGGCGCCAAGTTCGTCGGCGACCTGATCGGAGATTGTTCGCGCGGCGAACTTTCGCTCGGCTTCATCGTCCCCTGCGGCCATCGGGTTTCGGAAGGCTGCTGCCATGATGTCGTTCTCTATCAGTGGGTTCGCACATCGAACCTATGCCCGTATTCTAGTATAAAAAGTCAATTGTTGACAATCGACAAACGATGATCTTTCATCCCGGCACACCGGACCAGCGATCAAGTTAGGTCGCTTTTGTCCGGAAAATCGCCTGTTCAAGGACCGGAAGACGGTCCGGCCAAAGGCGAATGATCGAACCGGCAAAAGACCGGGCAAGGCAGGGAAGGGACGAGTGATGAATGCGCCACGCGTAACATGGACCCTTGTGCTTCCGGTGAGCGCGATGGCTCGCCGCGATGGTTGCCTGGCGCGGACGCCAGTCACGAAACCCCGGTTTTTCGTCTGATCGCGCGATGGCAAGCGCGACGGACTTATCCGATCCCATACAGGTGCATCCGCAATCAGCATCGCGATTGCTGGACGTGCGCGGTCTTTCGCTGTCGTTCGCGACAGCCGAAGGCGAACTGCCGATCACAAAGAATGTGAGTTTCGCGATCAAGCCCGGTGAACGTGTCGGGATCGTCGGTGAGAGCGGTTGCGGCAAGACGGTGACGGGTCTGTCCCTGCTGCGTCTGCTGCCGCCGCAATCCGCGCGCGTGAAAGGCGAAATCCTGTTCGAGGGCACCGATCTCGCCGGGCTGTCGCCGCGGCAGATGCGCGCGGTGCGTGGCCGCGACATCGCGATGATCTTTCAGGAGCCGATGAGCGCGCTCGATCCCGTATTCACTGTCGGTGACCAGATCAGCGAAGCGTATCGGGCGCATTTTCCGGCGAGCCGCGCGGAAGGGCGCGAGCGTGCCATCGCCGCGCTGGCTGAAGTCGGCATTCCCGCGCCGGGCCGGCGCTGCGACGAATATCCGCATCAACTGTCCGGCGGCATGCGTCAGCGCGTGATGATCGCAATGGCGCTGATCTGCAAGCCGAAGCTTCTGATCGCGGATGAGCCGACGACAGCACTCGATGTCACGGTGCAGGCCCAGATCACCGATCTGTTGCGCTCCTTGAGCGAGCGGACCGGAACCGCGCTCATTTTCATCACGCACGATCTCGGCGTGGTGGCAGAAGTCTGCACGCGCATGATCACCATGTATGCCGGGGAAGTCGTGGAAGACGCGCCGGTGGACGATGCGCTGATGCGCCCGCGTCATCCCTATACATCCGGGCTGCTGCGATCCTTGCCGGGACTCAGCCAGCGCCGTGGTGTGTTGCCTTCCATTCCCGGCCGCGTTCCGTCGCCGACCGGCATGCCGGCCGGCTGCCGATTCCGTCCCCGTTGCTCGCATGCCGTGGCGGGCTGTGAACGTGAACAGCCGATGATCGAGGTGGGAGCAGGCCGCATGGCACGCTGCTGGCGCGCACCGGACTTGACGTTGCCGGGGGCGGTGAACTGATGTCGGGCACGCAACGCAATCAGGCGGCAAACAGCATTCTCTCGGTGCGCGACCTGCGCATTCTTTTCCCGACACGCGATGGCCGCGACACCGTGAAGGCCATCGACGGCATGAACTTCGAGGTTCGCGCCGGCGAAACGTTCGGGGTGATCGGCGAATCCGGTTCGGGCAAGACGACATTGGGCCGGGCGCTGGTGTCGCTGATCGCGCCGACGCATGGCCAGATCCTGCACGACGGAACGGATCCGGCGTCGCTCGGCACCGGCCATTTCAGGAAACACCGGCGCGACTATCAGATCATTTTCCAGGACCCCAATGCGGCGCTCAATCCGCGCATGACGATCATCGACAGCGTGATCGAACCGCTGGAGGTGATGCGCGAGGGCAACGATGCATCTCGCCGCAAGCGCGGCATCGCGGCGCTGGAGCGGGTGGGGCTCTCGCCGGAAACCGCGGGGCGTTATCCGCACCAACTCTCGGGCGGGCAGAAACAGCGTGTCAACATCGCGCGCGTTCTGACGCTGCGGCCCAAGGTCATCGTCTGCGATGAGGTCGTGGCTGCGCTGGACGTGTCGATCCGCGGTGACGTGCTCAATCTCTTCACCGATCTGCAGCGCGAATTCGGGCTGACCTACGTTTTCATCACCCACGACATTTCCGTCGTCTCCCACGTCTCCGATCGCATTGCCGTGACCTATCTCGGCAAGTTGATGGAGCTTGGTCCGACTGAAGACGTGATCGAGCGGCCGTTGCATCCGTACACAAAAGCATTGCTCTCCGCCGAGCCTATTCCGCTGCCGTCCAGCATGCGGGTCGACAAGCGCATCATTCTCGAAGGCGAAATCCCGAGCCCGGTGGCTCCGCCGTCGGGGTGCCGATTCCGCACGCGCTGTCCTTCCGTGCAGCCGCGCTGTGCCGCCGAAGTGCCCGCATGGCGGGAGCTGAAGCCCGGGCACATGGTTGCCTGTCATTTCGCTTCGGCGGAAGGACCGCCGCCGAACAATCAAAATGCGCCAGTCGCGCAATAACAACAGGGAGGAAACAAGGATGAAGAAATTCGATCATATGACGGGTGTCCTGCATCGCCGCGAGATGTTGGCGCTGATGGGGGGCGCTGCTGCGGCCGGTGCATTCGGTCTGCCTGCGTTCGCCGAGGCGCAAAAGAAGGGCGGCATCCTGAAAGTCGCCGCGCCTGCCAATCCATCGTCGCTCGATCCGGCCACCGGCGGCGCGGGATCCGATCACAGCATTCTCTGGACCATGTACGACACGCTGGTCGAATGGGATTACGACACGCTCAAGCCGAAGCCCGGTCTGGCCAAATGGACCTATCCGGACCCCAAGACGCTGGTGTTCGACATCCAGAGCGGCATCAAGTTTCACGACGGCACGCCGCTCGATGCGGAAGCGGTCAAATTCAACATCGATCGCGGTCGCGCGGATCAGCGCTCCAACGTGAAGGCGGATCTCACCAGCATCGAGTCGGTCGAGGTCACGGGTCCGCTGCAGGTGACGCTGAAGCTGAAGAATGCGGACAGCGCATTGCCTGCGATCTTCTCCGATCGTGCGGGCATGATGGTGTCTCCGACCAACATCAAGGCGCTCGGCAACGACACCGACCGCAAGCCGGTCGGGGCGGGGCCGTGGAAGTTCGTCCGGTGGGCCGACAATGAAGCGATTGTCGTCACCCGCAACGACAGCTATTGGCGTCCGGGACGGCCCTATCTCGATGGCATCGAGTTCAACATCATTCCCGAGCTTGCGACCGCGCTTCGCTCTGTTGTCGCCGGTCAGAACGACATGTCGTTCGCGCTGCCTGCGCGCCTCAAGCCGGTGATCGATCGCGCCAAGAATCTGACCACGGTGACGTCGCCGACGCTGTATTGCGTTCAGGTCTACATCAATACCGCACGCGCGCCCCTCGACAACGTCAAGGTCCGACAAGCCATCAACTTCGCGCTGGACCGCGATGCCTTCGTCAAGGCGACTATGGGCGGCCTCGGCGAGCCTGCAAGGATGACCTTGCCGAGCACCCACTGGGCCTATGACAAGTCCATTGCCAATCTCTATCCGCACGATCCGGACAAGGCACGCAAGCTGCTGGCAGAGGCCGGGTTCAAGGATGGTCTGGAACTGACCATCGGCGGCTATATGGATCAGGACTCGGTTCGCCGCGGCGAGGTGATTCAGGATCAGCTCGGCAAGGCCGGTATCCGCCTCAAGTTCACCCGCGGCACCATTGCGGAAATCAGCGCGCAGTTCTTCGGCACGGAGAAGAAATTCGATCTCCTGGTGTCCGCATGGACGGGCCGTCCCGATCCGAGCATGACCTACGCGCTCGGTTTCGATAAGGGCGCTTACTACAATGCGGGCCGTCTTGCGGCGCCTGAGCTCTCAGCCCTGATTCAGGAAAGCCGCGAGAGCGAAGACCTCGCCAAGCGTGCGGCGGTGTTCGCCAAGATCCAGCGCTTCACCATGGAGAACGCGCTGTCCGCTCCGCTGGCGTTCCAGTTTGAGATCGACGCGCTGTCCGAGAAGGTGAAGGGCTTCAAGCCGAACCTGCTCGGCAAGCCGAAGTTCGAAAACATCTCGCTCGGATAACACTTGATACCGGCGCCGCTGCGGCAAGCGCGGCGCCGGTCATTCGATAATCGAAGGCCCGGTTTTGTCATGATCACCGCCGCAAAGCTCAGCATCATCGGCCGCCGTCTGTTGCAGACGGTGCCGGTGGTCGTGCTCTCGACCTTCATCGTGTTCGGGCTGCTCAAGCTGGTGCCGGGCGACGTTGCGGTCACGCTGGCAGGTGATAACGCGTCAGAGCAGCGGATCGCTGAAATCCGCGAAATCTACGGCCTCGACCAGCCATTTTTCGTGCAATACGGGACGTGGCTCTGGAAGGCCGCCCATGGCGATCTGTCCAATTCGCTTATCTCAAGCGAAGCGGTTCTGACGTCGATCCAGCGGTGTCTTCCTCATACATTGCTGATCGTGGCCCTGGCGATGATCCTTGCGCTGCTGATCGGCATTCCGCTCGGGATCGCGGCGGCGAGCAGGCCCGGCTCATGGGCGGACAGTTTTGTCATGGCTATCGCGTCCCTGGGCGTGGCCGTGCCGAATTTCTGGCTGGGCATGTTGCTGGTTGCATTCTTCGCGCTGGAAATGAACTGGCTTCCGGCTACAGGGGCGGTGGCCTTTTCGCAGGACCCATGGGGCGCGCTCCGGCATGCGATCCTTCCCGCGACGGCGCTGGCTTCGGGTGGCATCGCTGAAGTCGCGCGGCAACTGCGTTCGTCGCTGGTCGAAATCCTGTCGTCGCAACAGGTACGCACGCTTCACGCAAAAGGCCTGCCGCCGTCGTCGATTCTGTGGCGGCATGGGTTAAAAAACGTCAGCGTCAATCTTCTGACGGTGGTGAGCCTACTCGCCAATCGCATGCTGGCGGCAACCGTCGTCGTCGAGGCGGTGTTCGCCATTCCCGGCATGGGAAGCCTCATCGTCAATGCGGCGATGAACCGCGATTTTCCGGTGGTGCAGGGCGTGGTGTTTGCGATGGTGCTGATCGTCGTCACGCTGAATCTGCTGACCGACATTCTCTACAGCGTTCTTGATCCGAGGATTTCCTGAGATGGCGGATACGGTCGTTATCTCCGAGCGCAGGCCGGGTTGGCTCGCAGGTTTCTGGCGCTGGTTCAAGTCGGATCTGCGCGGCGCGCTGAGCCTGTCGTTTCTTGCCGCGCTGATTGTGATTTCGATCCTCGGCCCATGGATTTCGCCATACCCTCCGACGTTGCAAAATCTCGATGCTGCCTTGTCACCAATGACGGCACAGCATTGGCTCGGTGCTGATGATCTCGGGCGCGATACGCTCAGCCGTCTGATTTATGGCGGCATGGCGTCCCTCTATGCGAGCTTTCTTGCTGTGGCGATTGCGGTGGCGATTGGCGTTCCGGTGGGCGTGCTCGCGGGCTATCTCGGCGGCTGGGTCGATGAAGCGATCAGCCGTGTGGTCGACAGCTTCCTGTCGTTTCCAGCCATTGTGCTGGCGATTGCCGTTACCGGTGCGCTCGGCATCGGCCTGACCAACGGTATGATCTCGGTCGGTATCGTGTTCGCGCCGCAACTGGCGCGGCTGGTGCGCGCGCGCACGCTGGTGGTGCGCAACGAGCTTTATGTGGATGCCGCGCGATGCTTTGGCGTGTCCACGAGGCGCATCCTGTGGCGTCACGTCCTGCCGAATGCGATCCAGCCGGTGATCGTGCAGGTGACGCTGCTGCTCGCCGCCGCGCTGCTCGCGGAAGCAAGCCTCAGCTTCCTCGGCCTCGGCATTCAGCCGCCGGACCCGAGCTGGGGCGCGATGCTGGCACGCGCTTATCAGAACATGGAGATCGCGCCCGAGCAGATGTATCCGCCGGGGCTGGCGATCCTGTTCACGGCGCTGGCCTTCAACACACTCGGCGAGTCGATGCGTGTGGCGCTTGATCCGACAATGAAACGCCGCTGACATTTGATTCAAGACCAAGAAGGAAGACGGATATGGCCACGGGCCTCACTGAAAAGGACTATCTGGCGCAGCTTCATGCCCTGTGGGACAAGAACTGGCCGAAGAGCATTTCGAAGAAGCCGCATTATCCGCACGGTGAAGTCGCGCTGACTGAATATCTGCGTGCCTGGGCCAGGCAGCGGCCGCAGCGGCCTGCGGTGATTTTCTACGGTCACGTGACGACCTATGCCGATCTCGACCAGCAGAGCGACCGCTTTGCGGCGCTGCTGCAGTCGAAGGGCGTGCGCAAGGGCGACCGCGTGGCGGTGTTCCTGCCGAACTGCCCGCAGTTTCATATCGTGTTCTTCGGCATTCTCAAGCTCGGCGCGATCCATGTTCCCGTCAGCCCGCTGTCTCGCGCATTCGAACTGGCCTATGAATTGAACGACACCGACGCCGAAGTGATTGTTGCGCTCGATCAGTTGGCCGCGACAGTCGAGCAGGTGAGGGGCGAGACCAAGCTGCGCGAAATCATCGTGACCAGCTTCGCTGACGTCATTCCCGCAAATCCATCGATTCCTGCTCCGGATTCAATCACCGGACCACGCCTTGCTGTTCCGGGCGCAACCGATTTGCTGCCTGCGCTTGCGGCGATGCCGGCGCCTACGCCGCTGCCGCCTGCCGGTCTCGATGATGTCGCCGCGCTGAATTACACCGGCGGCACCACCGGCATGCCGAAGGGCTGCGTTCATACGCAGCGCGACATGGTTTATACCGCCGCGGCCAATCAGGGCATCTCGGTAGTGTCGAACGAGGACAGCATCTTCCTGTCGTTCTTTCCGGAATTCTGGATCGCCGGCGAGAACTTCGGTCTGATCTTCCCGCTGTTCACTGGCGCGACGCTGGTTCTTCTGGCGCGCTGGGATGCGGTGAGCACGCTCGCGGCCATCGACAAATACAAGGTGAACATCACCGCGATGCCGGTGGATGGCGCGGTCGAATTGATGGACCACCCGCGCTTCAAGGAGTTCGATCTGTCTTCGCTGACGCAGGTTCGCGTGGTGTCGTTCGTCAAGAAGCTGAATCCGGATTACCGCAATCGCTGGAAGGACCTGACCGGAACGATCCTCACCGAGGCCGCGTACGGGATGACCGAAACTCATACGTCCAACACTTTCACGGCGGGATTTCAGGATGGTGACTTCGACCTGATCTCGCAGCCGATCTTTGTCGGGCTTCCCGTGCCCGGCGCGGAATTCAAGATCACCGACTTCCAGACTGGCGAACTCGTGCCGCTAGGAGGCGAGGGCGAAATCCGCGTTCGCACGCCGTCGCTGCTCAAGAGCTACTGGAACAAGCCTGAAGCCACAGCGGAGTCGCTGGTCGATGGCTGGCTGCGCACCGGCGACATCGGATGCATCGATACTGACGGGTTCATCCACTTTCTCGGCCGCCGCAAGGAAATGCTGAAGGTGAAGGGCATGAGCGTGTTTCCGCCGGAAATCGAGGCGCTGCTTGGCCAGCATCCCGCCGTGCTTGGCTCCGGTGTTGTCGGACGCGATGATCCCGACAAGGGACAGGTGCCGGTTGCCTTCATCCAGCTCAAGCCCGAGGTGATCGGAAAGGTGAAACCGGAGGATATCCGCGCGTGGTGCGCCGAGCGGATGGCCGTCTACAAGGTGCCGGAAGTGCGGATCATCGACGCATTGCCGATGACCGCGACTGGCAAGGTCAAGAAGCAGGAACTGAACGCGTCCTGATCTGATCGCTGAAATTCAATCCGGCGCGGGGATCTCGTATCGCGCCGGACAGACGTTGTTTCCTGACGGAGAGTGTTATGTCCTTTCGCAAGCTGCTGATCGCCAACCGTGGCGAGATCGCCATCCGCATCGCGCGTGCCGCCGCTGATGCAGGCATCGCGACGGTCGCGATCTATCCTGCCGATGATGCCCTGTCGCTGCATGTGCGCGCTGCGGACAAGGCCTGCGAAATACCGGGGCGCGGGGCGCGTGCGTATCTCGACATCGAAAGCGTGGTTGCTGCGGCCAAGTCCAGCGGATGTGATGCCTTGCATCCGGGTTACGGCTTTCTCAGCGAGAATGCAGTGCTGGCGCGGCGCTGCGCCGAGGAAGGTATTGTGTTTGTCGGCCCGTCCCCGACAGCGCTGGAGCTGTTCGGTGACAAGGTAGCGGCGAAAGCGCTCGCGAAGCGTTGCGGCGTTCCCGTGATCGAAGGCACGGTCGGTCCGACATCGCTGGATGAGGCCAAGGCTTTCTTTGCTTTGCTCGGCAAGGGCGGCGCGGTCATGGTCAAGGCGATGGCCGGTGGCGGTGGCCGCGGCATGCGCGCTGTCGAGAATGCCGACGATCTTGAAGCGGCGTACGCACGCTGCCAGTCCGAGGCGAAAGCTGCCTTTGGCAGCGACGGTGTCTACGTCGAGCGGCTCATCCGCAAGGCGCGCCATATCGAAGTGCAGATTATCGGCGACCGTCACGGTGCGATCAGCCACTTGTGGGAGCGCGAATGCACCATTCAGCGTCGCAACCAGAAGCTGATCGAGGTCGCGCCAAGTCCGTCGCTGGGCGAGAACCTTCGCGCGCGCATTGTCGAGGCCGCGCGGCAACTCGCGGGTGCTGCAAATTATGATAGCCTTGGGACGTTCGAATTTCTGGTCGACGGTGAGGCAGGCGAGGGCGACGGTGCATTTGCCTTTATCGAAGCTAACCCACGGCTTCAGGTCGAACACACCGTGACCGAAGAAGTGCTTGGCGTCGATCTGGTGAAATCGCAGCTTGCGGTTGCCGATGGTGCGGCGCTGGGCTCGCTCGGGCTTGCGCAATCTGCTGTGCCGTCTCCACGCGGCTTTGCGATGCAGCTTCGCATCAATATGGAAGTGATGGACGAGAGCGGTGCGACCAAGCCGACCGGCGGCGTGCTGGGCGTGTTCGAGCCGCCCTCGGGGCCGGGTGTGCGCGTCGATACATTCGGTTACGCGGGCTACAAGACCAGTGCGGCGTTTGACTCGCTGCTGGCCAAGGTCATCGTTCATTCGCCGTCAGCACGCTGGCAGGATGTGGTGACGAAAGCCGCGCGAACCCTGCGCGAGTTTCGTATCGATGGCGTCGCGACCAATATTCCGTTTATTCAGGCAATGCTGGCGAACACGGATTTTATCGCCAACAGGATCAGCACGAATTTTGTCGATACTCATGTCGACGCACTGGTTGCTGCGGCCCGTGAAACCGCGTCACCTTTGTTCTTTGCGCCAACCGCTGCGAATGCCGATCCGTCTGCCGCAGCAAAGAAGGATAATGCCGGCGTTGCGCCTGCGGGCTCGGTGGCGGTATCTGCACCCCTGCAGGGCACGGTCGTCGCAATTCCCGTTGCAGAGGGTGACGTCGTGCATCCCGGCCAGCAGCTTGCGATTATCGAGTCTATGAAGATGGAACATCTTGTCACCGCGCAGCAGGGCGGCAAGGTGACCCGTATCGCGGTCAGTGATGGCACCACCCTGATGCAGGACGAACCCATTCTCTATATCGAGCCGCTGGAGATGGATCAGCATGTCGTGGCGGAAGAGGCGGAGATCGATCTCGACTTCATCCGTCCCGATCTTGCCGAGATGCTCGCGCGTCAGGGCAACACGCTGGACGAGAACCGGCCGCAATCGGTCGACCGCCGCCGCAAGACCAATCAGCGCACGGCGCGCGAGAATATCGCGCAACTGGTCGATGAAGGGTCGTTCATGGAATACGGCTCGCTGGCGATTGCCGCGCAGCGCCGCCGCCGGTCGGTCGATGACCTGATCAAGAACACGCCTGCGGATGGTCTTGTCGCCGGCGTTGCCACGGTCAACGCCGCAAAGGTCGGCGAAGAGAATGCGCGCTGCATGGTGATCTCATACGATTACACCGTGCTGGCCGGCACTCAGGGGCACATGAACCACAAGAAGACCGACCGCATGCTGACTCTCGCCGAGCAGTGGCGTTTGCCGCTGGTGTTCTACGCCGAGGGCGGCGGAGGACGGCCCGGTGACACTGATCGGTTGGGCATGACCGGCCTTGATGGTCCGTCCTTTGTGCAGTTCGCGCGTCTGTCCGGACATGTGCCGGTGGTTGGCGTCGTCTCGGGTTATTGCTTCGCGGGTAATGCCGCGATGCTTGGCTGCTGCGACGTCATCATCGCCACTGAAAATGCCTCCATCGGTATGGGCGGTCCGGCGATGATCGAAGGCGGCGGCCTCGGCGTCTACCATCCCGCCGAGGTCGGGCCGGTTTCGTTCCAGTCGCCGAATGGCGTTGTCGACATTCTAGTCAAGGACGAGGAAGAGGCGACGACTGTTGCGCAAAAGTATCTGTCTTACTTCCAAGGTCCGATTGCCGACTGGAAAGCGCCGGACCAGCGCTTGCTGCGCCGTGCGATCCCGGAAAATCGCCTTCGCGTCTACGACATTCGTTCGGTCATTGAACTTATTGCCGATGAAGATTCCGTTCTCGAAATCCGGCGCGATTTCGGCGTCGGCATGATCACGGCCTTTATCCGCATCGAGGGCAAGCCGTTCGGTCTGATCTCGAACAATCCAAAGCATCTCGGCGGCGCCATCGACGCCAATGCGGGCGACAAGGCTGCGCGCTTCATGCAGCTTTGCGACGCTTATGACATTCCGATTGTGTCGCTGTGCGACACGCCGGGTTTCATGGTGGGACCCGAAGCTGAGAAAACCGCCATCGTGCGCCATGTCGCGCGCATGTTTGTCACAGGCGCAAGCATCACGGTGCCGCTGTTTGGCATCGTGCTTCGGAAGGGTTACGGCCTTGGCGCGCAGTCGATGATCGGCGGCGGATTCCATGCCTCGTTCTTCACGGCGGCATGGCCGACCGGCGAGTTCGGCG
This sequence comes from Afipia sp., assembly GCA_024508675.1. Taxonomy (GTDB): domain Bacteria; phylum Pseudomonadota; class Alphaproteobacteria; order Rhizobiales; family Xanthobacteraceae; genus Afipia. The sequence goes on along the minus strand of JANINQ010000021.1, from coordinate 239,709 downwards.
GGATGGGGCTGGAGGGTTACGTGCGGCTCGGCTTCCGCAAGGAGATGGAAGCGATCGCCGATCCAGCCGAGCGGGAGACCTATTACAAGAACAAGGTGGCCGAGCTTTATGCGAACGGCAAGGCGGTCTCGATCGCATCGGTGTTTGAAATCGACAATGTGATCGATCCGGCGGAAACCCGGACCTGGATCATGGCAGGGCTTCGCTCGGTGCCGAAGCCGGCGCCTCGGGAGCATCGCAAGCGTCCGTGCATCGATGCCTGGTAAAGGTGCTGCGGGACGGTTCTCCTAGTGAGATCCGTCCTCGGCTTCCGAGCGCTTTTGGTCACTGGATCGCTCGAAAAAATCCTTGGTCAGAACTGCGACCTCGGTTCTGTTCCTGGCCCTGAGCTTGCGCATGATATGGCGAAGGTGAACCTTTACGGTGTGTTCGCTCATTCCCAGTTCGTAAGCGATTTGTTTGTTGGCCATACCCTGACAGAGCGCTTCGACGACCATCATCTGGCGTTCGGTAAGAAGATCGCCGGTTTTCGCTGCTGCCTGCTGCCTGTTGCGATCCATCGCGAGGCTGCTCACCGGCACGAATGTTCCGCCAGCTTCCACCAGCCGCACGGCCTCGACCGCGACATTGAATGACAGACTTGTCGGGATATAGCCGCGTGCGCCGCCCTTAAGGGCACGAACGACGTAGTTCACGTCGTCAATGTCTGACACGATGACGACGGGTGTCTCCGCAGCCATGGTTTCGAGAAATTGAAGATCGTTGGTGCTTGATGTGTCGGTGCTGTCCACGAAGAACACAACGATAGAAGGGTTGATGGCCGCTTCCTCAATCGATCCTCGCCATGCGCCGATGTTGCCGAAAGCAACGATCTCATGACTCTTGTAGGAAATCTCAAGGCAGCGAACAAAGCAGTCACGGAAGAACGTGCGCGAGTGAACGACGACAATTCCAGGTTTTCTGATCGCATCGTGCGCGCTGTTGTCTTTGGCGATACCGTTCACGCGTGCAGTTTCGTTCTTCTTTGCCGAGAGCTTGACGTTCGCGCCGGAGGAGGGCGGTGATCGGCTGTCCTGGCTTTTTGCTTGTTGCCGACGCGCGAAACTTGATCGCGAAGCGATGCGGAGTTCGTCGGATAACAGACTTAAAGGATGGCGAGGCGAATTTAATATCTGTCGTTTCGATATCGAAACTTGCGATAATATGGAAACTCTTCCCGGCGGATCGTCGCCGCTTTGATCAATATGAGATGAAACAAATTCGCTAGAAGAGGCCCGCTCTGGAAGGCGATCTGAAATTCGGTGTCTGATTTGCAAAAGAAGCGAATGGCCGGTGATACTCATAACTCACCTCTACGCGTAATTTTTTCTGGATCATTTCTCCGTTGATATGCATTCCAAATGTCATTGTTTAAATTTTTTTAGAACCTTAGGGTAACCTGCATTTATTTCAAGTCTGTGATGTTTTGCATGCGATTTCGGCATCGCACAAATCGGGTTCCGGTGTGGGAACCAAAAGCAGATCACGTTGGCTCGTTTCTTCAAGTCAGGAAAATCCAAGCCGAGTTCTGTCGAGCGACACTTCGATATCGCGGAGATGCGTGGAGACGTGTGCATCGAATAACCGCTCCCAGAGCGATGACAGGTCGTCTCGATCCGACCAGGATATGGCAGCATGGATGCCCAAATCGAACTGCCAATGCTGCCATCCCATAACCGAGCTGCCGATGAGGAGGGACGCAAATCCCATGGCGTTGTGGCAGCCGGTTTCGAACTCCCGATTCCTCGCGGCGCTGAGCAAAAGGACGTCTTCACCGATCAGGCCCGACTTGATCCCTGTGATGTCCTCCCATGCCTTTGCCTGCACGATACAAAGAGTTTGGCCTTCGATTTTTCCGATCTCGGTTTTTGCGATGATCGTAATCAGCATGACCATGAAGCCCACGACGTAAGGGCTTGCCCAGGCCGCGTCAGGAATTTCGCCGAGACGATGGCGGCTTTTCGCGACCATGGGAGAGATGACCGCGCAAGCAGCCTTGCGTGCCCTGCGAACTTTGGAAAGATCGAGAACCCAGCGCAGCATGATGCCGTTCCCTGTGGCCGATCTGAAAACATGCCAAAATGTGCGCAGTACCCTTGTGTTGCTCTGGAACCTGGCTGATCATACATGGAAGATGCGTGATGCTCCAGATCAAGTCAGGAGTGGGTCAGCTTCATGGTGCCAAGCCAGCTTCCGCCAAAGCCGGATTTTGAGGCGCTCGCCGCATCGGCGCCCGCAACAGCCGATCGCCGGACGATGATTCTGGCGCTGATCGGAAATCTGGTCTCGAGCTGGTCCAACAACGAAAGTCTCTTTATCTACGTTCTCATGATCCTGCTGAAGACGGATCAGGCCTCGGCGGCGCTCACATTTGCAACGCTCAATACCACCAGAGCGCGGCTGGACCTGATTCAGCGTCTGGCGAAGATCATGATCAAGGACAAGACGCTTGAGCGTTCATTGTCGAAGATCATCGATAGATTCAATGAGACAACACACGTTCGAAATGAGTTCAATCATTGCATGTATATTGTCGATGCAGGCGGGCAGATAACTCATACGCAATCGATGCGGATCGTGCAGACCAAGAGCAGCCTTCAGTTCGGCGAAATGAAACCGATGGACGAGGCGCGGCTGAAAGGCATGGTGAAGACCATCAGGGAAATGACGCGCATCAACCGCGACATCTGGGATTTTCTGCCGCGGCTTGAAAATCATCTGCAGGAGACAGGTAAGGCAACCTGACTCATCAGAGAGTCAGATGTCGTTCGAAAGCAATCTCCCGTGGATAAGCAGTTGATAGATTCGCTTTACGCTGCGCTTTGTCAGGCGAAATGCTAGACTCTTGGAGATGCCTGACGGTGTTCGCGAGGCAGATTGGCGCTACAACAAGTTGCAAATCTTAAATCGCTGTCGCGTTTTGCGAGTCGAGCTACTCGATGGGATTAGTGCGCTCGCCCGGACGATGTATCTTTCGTTCCGAAAGAGGCGTCTGAGTGTTCGCGCCGTACTGCCTAAGACTGCGGGCGATGCCCGAATGTGCGGCTATTCCCTGACTTTCACATAAGCAACGCTGACGATGCGGAGTTTCGCAAATAATTGCGAGAGGTCCGCGTCAACCGCATCGTGGCGCATTGACAATCGCAGACGCAGAAGATCAGCGATTTTCGAGGCTCGACGATGCTCCTTACCCGACAGGAGTTCGTCATGGGTAATCATTATCAGCCCAAGCCAAAGAAGAACGATCCGAACCAGGACCAGAAGCAAGACCAGGATCAGGATCAGAAGCAGGCCAATTTGCAGGCGCAGCTTCAGGGTCAGGGCCAGCTTCAGGGCCAAGGCCAGGCGCAAGCCCAGCTCGCTGTTCAGTCGCTCGATTCCAAGAGCGACAACGACAACAAGAACGATAACGACAACAAGAACAGCAACAGCAACGACAACAAGCTCGACAACGATGTTGACAACAAGGTCAGCAACAAGACCGAAAACAGCGTCGACAACAGTCTCGACAACAAGGTTGAGAACAAGGTCGAAAACACCATCGACAACAAGGTCAACGTCGATGTGGACGTCAAGGTCGATCTCGATCTGAGCGCCGATGGCCTGAGCAGCCCGGTTATCGATCTGTCATGCCTGAGCGATGTTCATGGCTCGGTGATCATGCCGGACGTGGTGAACCAGAAGCTCGACGGCAACGGGAACCAGTTCAATCTCGATCAGGTCAACAACCTGGTCGACAATGACTCGGTTTGCGATGCGAAGGTATCCTTCAAGGGTGGTGAAGACGGCCATGGCTTCTCGATGGATGCCAAGATCGAAGGCGGCGACGTCAAGATGGACTCCAAGATCGGCGATATCGCCGGCAACAGCGCGACAGGCGCAATTGCCAGTGCCGATGCCGCCCTGACGCAGGACGCCTTCAACCAGACTATCACGCAGGGTGCGAACATCCAGTTCAACAGCGTGACGATGAACGTCGCCGGCGATGACTGGTCTGACGAACATAATCTGGGTTGACCTCAAACATTCTCCCGCGCGGCATTCGCCGCGCGGGTTCTCCTTGAAGTTCACATGGACGAAGCGACTTTCTGTCGCGGCTTGCCCCGTGCGGGATCGTCGCGTGCTGAGCCTGACATAGGAGGCTCTCATGGTGCCCGGCGGCATAACCGAAGTTGTTTGGCATTTCGCGGGATATCTGCAGATCATCAACGACATCGCACGAGACCGGATCGACTACGATCCGTCTCCGTTCCGGCATCTGCAGGACGACTATGTCACGCCCCGGCCGAGCTATGAGACCAATCCGGATATAGATCCTCTCGAGACGCAGGGCTTGAAGATTCCCGAGCTTCTGCCATTCGAAGAGTTTCATAACCCCCACGTTCTTCCGATCAGGTCGCTCAGTCCGCCGCCGCCACAGCCGGACTTCGATTCCGATGAGCCGGGGGCGCTTCCAAGATTACTGTTGCCGCGTGGCGCAGGGGGAGGCGGAGGGGGGATCGAGTTCAAGATTACTGTCCAGTATCAGGAAGGCGGCCAGCAGACAGAGCTTGAGATCAAGCAGCACAATTTCATGCTGGATGATGACAATGTGCTGGTAAGTCCGAACGGCGACTGCCTGGTTTGCGATAGTGTGCCCATTGCAGCCCAGGTCGAATTGATAGCGCAGCACAGTCAGGCCATCCTTGAAAGCATGGCTGACGAGGCAAACAGCCAGATTCCCAGAGAATGGTGGATTCCTCAGAACGGGGCGGGCGTTACGGCATTCGTTGACGCCTACAATCAGGATCAGGTTGCCCAGGACGGCGCGCCAGGCTCTCATTCAGTCGAACCCGGTTACTACCTGAATGGTGAGCTCCAGACGCCCGCACCTGAGTCTCCCGCGGAGACGCCGCTCCCCGAACCCGTACCTGCGCCGGATCTTGGCGACGGCTTGGGACAGTGGGCGCAAACCGGAGCGAACGACAGCTGGAACGCCGCTCTCATTGTCGATCTCAGCGAGTCCGGGCGCTCGATGATTGTGATGGGCGACTATTTCAAGACCAACGCGATCTTCCAGACCAATTCCATTATCGATCACGACCATATCGGTATGACGGGCGGCGATGCACTCCCTGTCTCTGAGGGTAACAACAAGACCGACAACATTTCTGATTTTATCGAGAAACCCGGAATTTACACCGATCTGAAGGTGACGTTCGCGGGGCCTCACTGGAATGTCGATGTTGTCGAGGGAAACTACTACAGCGTGCACACGGTCGTGCAGATGAATTATCTATCTGACAACGATATCGTTGTGCAGAAAAGCGCCGATACTCACTATGAGATGTATAGCGGCGGAAACGAGCAGGGCAACCTGATGGAGTTGTTCGACGGCTCGATCCAGTACGACCTGATCATCGTTGCCGGCGCTTATCACGGCATGAACGTGATTTTCCAGAACAATGTTCTTCTGAACGACGACTTCATCAAGATGTTCGGAAACGGCGCCGGGACATCACAATCGGTGTCGTCGGGCGAGAATGAACTGACTAACAAGGCAACCATCGAGACTATCGGTGATGACAATTTCATGCCGATGAACAGCAATCTCGACAACCTGGTTTCTGCGGCCGGGAATGGTGTGACGAGTCTGGATCCATCTTATGGACGGATCGTTGATGGCTCCGGCGGCGTATTCAATGTGCTGTACGTCAAGGGCGACTATTACGACATCAATTCAATTTGGCAGACCAATGTCATTACAGACGTCAACATTGTGATGCAATTTCTCGATCCTGCATCAGCGGCGGCTCTCGTCCGCGATGGAGACGGCGCGGAAACCCAATCGGTAATTGCGGGAAAGAACCTTCTGACGAACGATGCTGCGATCGTCGATGTGGGCGCGACGAACACCTACGTCAACGGGGAGGTTTACGGGGATACAATCCTCGTTCAGGCCAACCTCATGCCAACGGACAAGGACCATGCGCTGACGCAGGATGCGCATACGCTTGTTCCGGAGCTGATCGCATTTGTGAACGATAGTCAGGATGATGCGCCTGTGGTGCAGCCGGTCACACTGACACCGGTGCATGACGATCCTGTGGGTAGCGTTCTGCACTGAGCGCCGTTTCGAGGGTTTCGAGCTGTGGATTGAGCAGGAATATTGTGGAGGTCGCGGGAATGAGCCGGGGCAGCGACAATGAGTTCGGTCGGGATGACCGATCGCCTGTGCGTCCATCTGATGAAGAACGGGCGCATACGGCTGAAGTCGTTCCATTCCCTTATCGGCAGGACGAAGCACCGTCTGCTCATCAAACGCTTCAGGAAATTGCTCCTGCAACCGCAGAACCCGTGAAGAGCCAGTCTGACACGGCGTCAGCCATTCAGCAGGTTCTGTCCGCGGCCGATGTAACGGCGAAACGGCTGGATATTTCACCGGTTCCGGAAATTGCGAAAGACTCGGCCCGGACGGATGCTGAACGAGCGGAGTCGGCAAATACGAGCCCGGCGGGCGCTGGAACGGATACTCCTGCTGTGACGACCGGACGAGGCGGAAATGATCCTCCGAAGAATGGCGGAGGGGGTGGACGCGGGGGTGGTGGTTCACCACCCTTGCACAAGCGTTCAAGCGATAACGAATTCCGCGATGTGCTGGGTAAGGGCCTCGCCAACGCGCGGCGGAATCTCGTCACGGTCGGCATATTTTCAGTTGCCGTGAATCTCCTCGTCCTGGCGATCCCGGTTTATCTGTTCAACATGTCGGATCGCGTTATGACAAGCCGAAGCACCGATACGCTTGTCATGCTGTCGATGATTGTCATTGTTGCCATCGCCGCGCACGTACTGATGGACATGATGCGGCGTATCATCCTGATGCGTATCGCGGTCGATGTCGAAGCCAAGCTGGGCGGGCCGGTTCTCAGCGCGGCGGCAAAGGCCGCGCAGGGCGGGTCGAGCCGTGAATTCCAGACGCTGGCCGATCTCCAGCATCTGCGCTCCTTCATCACCGGACCGGTGCTTCTCACGATGTTCGATGCACCGGTTGCGCCGGTTTATTTCGCCGTCGTATTTCTCATTCACCCGCAACTTGGTCTGATCGTCCTGTCCGCGGGGCTCGGTTTGATGGCCGTCGCGCTGCTCAATCAGCGGATTACAGCGGTCCCGTTCACACGTGCAAATGCGTTCGGAACGCGCGCCAACCTTCAAGCGGAATCGATGGCGCGTAATGCGCAAGTGATCAACGCCATGGGAATGATCCCCGAGGGCGTTCAGGTCTGGGGACATGAAACGGTTGAGTCGCTGAAGGCGCAGGTGGCTGGACAGGACCTCAACATCATGATGACGGGGGTTTCCAAATTCCTCCGTCTGTGTACGCAGATTGCGATCCTTGGCTGGGGCGCGTGGCTCGCTCTGGAAAGCCAGTTGACCAGCGGCATGATCATCGCGGCTTCCATTGTAGCGAGCAGGGCGCTGGCGCCAATGGAAGGCACGATCGAAGGCTGGCGCGGCTTCGTTCAGGCGCGCTCCGCTTACGGGCGGGTCAAGAGCCTTCTGCAAAACTCACCCCTCAACTTTGACAGGCTTCGCTTGCCTCGCCCGCAGGGGCACCTGAGCGTGGAGCGAATTCTTTATGTTCCGCCGCCGACCAAGAAAGTCATTCTGAACGGCATCAGTTTTCAGCTTGAGCCCGGAGAGTCGCTGGCAATTGTGGGAGATTCCGGAACAGGAAAGACAATGCTCGCGCGCATGCTTGTGGGCTCCATCATCCCGACGGCCGGGAATGTGCGTCTTGATATGATGGATCTGCGCAACTGGGACGCGCGGCAGTTCGGAGAAAGCGTCGGCTATCTGCCCCAGGATGTTCAGCTCTTCCCAGCGTCGATCAAGGCGAACATTTCGCGCATGCGCCAGGATGCAGTGGACGAGGACATCTTCGATGCAGCCGAAACCGCCGACGTTCATGAGATGATATCGAGCTTCGCTCAGGGATATGAAACGATCGTTGGCATGGACGGCAGCCCGTTGTCCGGCGGGCAAAGGCAACGAATCGGATTGGCGCGGGCCTTCTATGGCAATCCCCGTCTGATGGTGCTCGACGAGCCGAACTCGAATCTTGATGCGAGCGGCGAGCGTGCGCTCGCTCGAGCCCTGATCCGGGCGAAAGAAAAGCGGATTACGGTTGTCACGATCACACAGCGCGCGGCCCTCCTCATGAACGTGGACAAGATCATGATCCTCCATAACGGAGCGATAAAGGCATTCGGAACGCGCGAGGAAATCATTCCGATGATCAGCGGCCGCAAGCCGGGCGGGTCAGGTGGCGATGGGCCGCCAATACTGAATGCATGATGGGGCGTTGGAAGGCGAATACGACTTTTATTCGATGAACTTGATCGCCGAGGTGACGCGATGTCTGGCAAGGAACTCACGGTGCAGGCGCCTAGAGCCGACGGGCTCTGGTACGAGTCGCTTCCGCGGTCCACGCGATTCCCGACGATTGCTGGTGTTGTCGTCATGGCAACCATGGTGATGGGCTTCGGCGTATGGGGCAATACGGCGCCTATCGCGGGTGCTGTGGTTGCATCCGGCGTTTTCGTTGCTACCGGACAGAACAAGATCATCCAGCACCTTGAAGGCGGCGTCATCCGTGACATTCATGTGCGCGAAGGCGATGCGGTCGAACAAGGCCAGCTTTTGATCGAGCTGGACAGCACGACGGCGAATACCGAATTGCGCCGACTCTTCCTGCGCCGCGTCCGGTTGACGGCGATCGACGCGAGATTGCAGGCGGAAATGCGCGAGCAGGAGACAATCGCGTTTCCGGAAGAGCTCACCAGCCTTGACGGTTCGGAAGTGAAGGAAATCCTTGAAAGTCAGAAGCTGACCTTCACTGCCCGCCGCAACAACATGAATAGCGATATTGCCGGGATCAACGAAAGTATCAACGCGCTGAACGAAAGAATTCAGGGATCGAAGATCCAGTTGGAGGGCGTACGCCGTCAGATCAAGTTCATCGAGGAGGAAATAGAAACCAAGCAATACCTCCTTCAGACCGGACTGGTCCGCAAGCCCGAGCTTCTGGTGCTGCAGCGTACGCAGGCCAATCTCGAAGGCGAGGTGGGCCGGATCATGGGTGATATCGGAGATGCCAAGGAGCGCATCGCCAAGGCTGTCGAGCAGATCAATGGCGTGCGCAAAGCCGCGATCAAGACCGCCGTCGAACAGATGCACGAAGTTCGCGGTGAACTGGTCGATGTCCGCGAGCGGATGCAGAGCGCCAAAGGCGTGCTGGACCGGGTGCGGATCACGGCGCCCGTCAAGGGCGTGGTTGTCAAGCTCCGGTATCACACCCAAGGCGGTGTGATCGAGGCTGGCAAGAACATCATGGAGATTCTTCCGCTCAAGGATGAACTCATCATAGAGGCGCGCGTTCGCCCGCAGGATATCGACAGCGTCAAGCATGGACAGCATGCGACGGTGCGCCTGACGGCGCTCAATCAGCGTATCACGCCGATGATCTCGGGAGAGGTCATCTATCTGTCCGCGGATACTCTGGCGGATGAGCGAAAGTCACAGCAGGTTGGCCCGACAGACATCTATATCGTTCGCGTCAAGCTGAATAACGCGGAGGCCGCGGCAGTTCATGGATTTAGCCCGACGCCCGGCATGCCGGCAGAGGTCTATATCAAGACGTCGGAGCGGACGTTCTTCCAGTACGTGGTCAAGCCGATACACGACAGCATGCTGCGTGCTTTCCGTGAGCGGTGAAGCTGCGCGATGTGGATGGTTTCCGGGAGCTAACTGAACGTGGGTTAAAATCGTAAGTGAGGACAGGATGCGTGTTGATGTCATCGACACTTTGACAGATTTCGCGAAGCTCGAAGATAACTGGAACGCGATCTATGACGCGGACCCGGATGCGCAGCTCTTCATGTCCTGGAAGTGGCTTTCAGGATGGCTCACGCAAATCTCGAGTCCATGGTTTGTCCTCGCGGCGAAAGCGGACAACAAGGCGGATGGATCTTATCTCGCCTTTCTGCCAGTTCGAATTCAAACGAAGATCGAGAACGGGCGTATTCTCAATGAACTGAATATGGCCGGGAATTTTACGGCGGATTACACAGGTTTTCTGTGCGCACCTGGGGCCGAGTATCTCGCGATCCCCGCATTCGCCCGCCACCTGAAGCAGCTTAACTGGTCTCGCCTTAATTTCGAGAATTTCCGCATTTCAGAGCCGCGAATGCGGTTGTTTCTCGCGCATTTCCCGAAAGCGACCTTTCAGACGAGTGAAACAAGCCGTATCGGGAAAACGGACGGAATCGATAATGGCCTCTGCCCATTCGCGGTTCTGCCGCCCACCTGGGATTCGTATCTCGATGGATTGAGTACGAACACCAGGCAGAAGATCAGGCGATTGCTCCGGCTTGTCGATGCGTCGGACGAGTATCGTATCACCACAGCCACGCCTGAGACCATTGAGCGCGACCTCAATGCGCTCCTTCAGTTCTGGGAAGTAAAATGGAAGCCGAGGAAAGGCGATCTTGTTCACACCCTGGTGCGCTCCAATCGGGCGATGCTGACCCGCAGCTTCAGGTCAGGCTTGCTGTATCTTCCGACGCTCTGGAAGGATGACCGGCCGCTGGCTGCCCTTGCTACGCTTGTGGACACGCGCAAACGCTCTTTCCTGTTCTATATGACCGGGCGCGACGAGACCTTCGACGGTCCACCGCCTGGTGTGATCCTGCATGCCCACAGCATCCGTCACGCCATCGAAAATGGAATCACAGAGTACGATTTTCTGCGCGGGAACGAGACCTACAAGTATTCGTTTGGCGTCAAGGAGCGCCGGATTCGCTGCACTGTGGTTGCGACGAAGAACGGATTGAATCTTGGCGGCAAGATTGATCCACGCACTGTTCCGGATGTTCTGGACGAGGCGACCAAGTTTCATCAGGCCGGCAAGCTGGGGGAGGCCGAGCGCGGATATCGGGATGTTCTGCAGGTTCAGCCGAAGAATGCAGATGCCATTCACCGACTTGGGCAGCTTTTCTCGAGCAAGGGCGACCACGTTGCCGCGAGGCGACATTATAAGACCCTGACCACGATCAGGCCGGATGCTTACAAATCCTGGCTGTGTCTCGCGCAATCATGCAAGGCGCTGGAACAGCATCTGGAGGCTGCCGATGCCTATCGCGAGGTTCTGCGGTTGAAGCCTGATCTGCCTGAGGTCTTCAACGATCTCGCGGTTGTTCTTATCAAGTTGGGCCGGCTCGCGGATGTGAATGCAGCTTTGGCGGCCGTTCTCGCAAAGCAGGAACGCGCGTCTAGAAAGAATGGTGCCGAGGTGCGCGCGAGGCGCGTCATGGATCGCGCGATGCCACAGGGTGAGGCTGCATCGATGTAGTTCGGAAGAGGTTCGAGCGGAGGTATCGACATGAGCAATGTCAGTATGCAAGCCGCAATCCCGGATAGTTTTGTTTTTTCCGACGTAGGCGCGCAGGTGTCATTTCATACAGTCGTCCCTGTCGGCGCTGAGCTGCTGTTTTCGGGGCACTATAGCAGAAACGGCGTCGACCTGATCGTTTCCAGCGAAACGGAAAGCGTTACTATTCCCGATTACTTCAAAGGCGAAACACGAGCATCGTTGACGTCGCCGGAAGGGGCGAGTCTTTCCGGACGAGTTGTCGAAGCGATGACTGCGCGTGTGCTTTACGCGCAGGCGGATCAGATCGCGAGTGCCGTACCCGCTGTGGGGAACGTCGCCAAGATCAGCGGCACGGCTGTTGTCACGCGAAACGGTGTCCCTGTTGAGCTGAAGCAGGGCGATCGCCTCCTTAAGGGAGACGTCGTGCAGACCGGCGCCGAGACGACAATCGGAATCAGCTTTGTCGACGGCACTGCTCTCGGTCTTGCGTCCAATGCGCGTATTGTTCTGGATGAAATGATCTACGATCCCAATGGGTCGTCCAATTCGTCGCTTCTGAGCCTGATACAGGGAACGATCACTCTCGTTGCCGGGCATACGGCGAAATACGGGAACATGCGGGTCGAAACCCCCGTCGCCACGATGGGAATCCGCGGGACTGCCATCATGGTCGAAATCGCCGCGGACAATGGGCCAAGCAAGTTCTCCGTACTCAGGGAGCCTGACGGAAAAATCGGCTCGTTTCATCTCTACGACAAGGAAACCGGCGACCTGCTCAAGGTCGTATCGCAGGCTGGACTGATGACGGTTGTCACGCCTCTTGGAGTTGGACAGCCGGTTTCTGCTGTCGATCAGTTGAAAACGCTCGCGGACATGCAAGGCGAGAAAAGCCTTGTTCAGCAGGTTTTCCAGATCTTCTATCCGAATTACAATCCGGACGGCGGTGGAGGCGATCGGTTCGGCTCCAGTGTGAATCCGCTCGCGAATCAATCCAGAGGCTTTGCTGCATTGGGAAGCGACTCCGGAGTTCCGGCGCTGATGGCGCTTGCGGCGGGAGTTGTTTTGATCCCGGCTGCTGCGGCCGCGCCGGAAACCGTGTTCTATCCGCAGGAAACGCCCGCCGTGCGGGCCGTTGCGGTGGCAAATGTAGTCGATGTTCAGGCCTCCCAGGGGCCGGTTGCGCGAAACTTCGCCATTAGCGATCAGGTCACGGTCACGCTCGACGGGCAGGTGATCGGAGAAGCGGCCGGGCGTTATGTGCCGGGCACCGGTATGCTAAAGGGAGTGGAGAGCACGGTGCCGACTCCACCGGGCATCAATCTGACCAATCTTGTGCATGTCGATCCAACGACCGGCGTCGTGACCTATGATGCAAGCCAGTTTGCATTTCTGGGCGTAGGGGAGGCTGCGATCTATACGATCGGATTCGAAAGCCGGCCCGGCTCCGACGCCATTCCGGAAACACTGACGCTGACCATCAATGGATTGAATGACAGCCCTACAGTCGAGCATCCGATTCAGGATCAACGTGCCCGCGAAGGCTGCAGGTTTGAATACGTCATCCCGGCCTGTGTATTCGCCGATCTCGATGCCAACGATACGCTGACCTACCGCGCGGTTCTGGCGAACGGAGATCCACTGCCGAGTTGGCTGTCCTTCGATCCCGTGACGATGACTTTTTCCGGCACCCCGCCCAAGGGCGAAGAGTGCGTCCTTCACATCAAGATTATCGCCAGCGACGAACACAACGCGACAGCAGTTGATCAATTCGACCTCGTGATCGCGGACAGCCATCACCATCATCACCACCACTGGTTCGATGATGACGGTTTCGCGTTTGCAAGCTCGAATGATCAGGAGATCGTCACTCTCACTGACAGTCACGAGACCGTAAAAATGAGCGCGGTCGTTGCCGATGATCATGACCATCATTGGGACGTCCGAAAAACGGATGTTTCGGGCTGCAAGGACAACTGTTCACACGACCGGGATGCCGCGGGAGATGATCGATGGTCAGTCTCGAGTACGAACGGATCGTCCTCTGGCGACCGTATTGTCCTGTCCAGCAAGACATATGATGGCGGATCAAATGATGTACGGGCGACAAACTCCGTCCATGCATCTCCTTCGTCCGATGTCGATGCCGGACGTTCGATGGCAGCTGATGTGCAAATCCTGTCGCGGGAGACGGTAGACTATTCAAGCCAGACCAGCGTGTCGCATCACAGTCATGGCTTCTTCGCGAAAGGAAACATGTCGTTCTCGTGGTCCAATAGCTTCGGATTCCAGCACGATGGCGCGGGTGGAGACAATTTCACGTTCCGCCTTGATATCGGGCAAAATGCGGTCATCCAAAGCCATAACTCCAGCTTCGATCTGATGCCGGGTGAGAAATCGTGGTCTGGCGGCACAACAACGGATGTTGCTGCTCTGGTCCACGCCATGACAAGCTTTGACGTCTTCGCCGCGAATGAAGGGCTCGGGACCAGCCGGATCAGTTCAACGGTTGAAATCCATACGCATCAGAGCGATTTTCATCTGGTTTGACGCGGTTTTTGTGAGCTCTGATGGCAGCTGGAACACTCTTCCGTTGACGCGCGACATGGCTTAAAGCACGGCCGAAACCTTGTTCCGGATGCCGTGCACCTATGATTCGCCTCGACAATATCAGCAAGCAGAATGGCCACCAGATTCTCTTTATTGAAGCTTCCGCCGCGCTTCAGAAGGGTGAAAAAGTTGGATTGGTCGGTCCCAATGGCGCCGGCAAGACGACCCTGTTCCGCATGATCACGGGCCGTGAATTGCCTGACGAGGGACAGGTTTCAGTCGATCGCGGGGTGACCATTGGCTATTTCAGCCAGGATGTCGGCGAAATGTCCGGCCGCAGCGCCGTCTCAGAGGTGATGGATGGCGCGGGGCCGGTGAGCGTGGTTGCCGCCGAACTCAAAGAACTGGAAGCCGCGATGGCTGATCCGGACCGCGCGGACGAGATGGACGCGATCATCGAGCAGTATGGCGAAGTCCAGCACCGGTTCGAGGAACTCGACGGTTATGCGCTCGAAGGCCGGGCGCGCGAGGTTCTCGCCGGTCTCAGCTTTACTCAGGAGATGATGGATGGCGACGTCGGCGCATTGTCCGGTGGCTGGAAAATGCGCGTGGCACTGGCCCGCATTCTTCTGATGCGCCCCGATGCCATGCTGCTCGACGAACCGAGCAACCATCTGGATCTTGAAAGCCTGATCTGGCTCGAGGAATTTCTGAAAGGCTACGAAGGCGTTCTGCTGATGACCTCGCATGATCGCGAGTTCATGAATCGCATCGTGACCAAGATCGTTGAGATCGATGGCGGCGGATTGACGACCTACACCGGCAATTACGAATTCTATGAACAGCAGCGCGCGCTCAGCGAGAAGCAGCAGCAGGCGCAATTCGAGCGTCAGCAGGCGATGCTGGCCAAGGAGATCAAATTCATCGAGCGGTTCAAGGCTCGTGCGTCACATGCTGCGCAAGTGCAGAGCCGTGTGAAGAAGCTGGACAAGATCGAACGGGTCGAACCGCCCAAGCGCCGCCAGACCATCGCATTCGACTTTCTGCCCGCGCCGCGTTCCGGCGAAGACGTTGTCAGCCTGAAGAATGTCCATAAGGGCTATGGCAGCCGGAGCATCTATGAAGGGCTGGATTTCCAGATCCGCCGCCGGGAGCGCTGGTGCGTGATGGGGATCAATGGTGCCGGAAAATCCACGCTGCTGAAGCTCGTTGCAGGGTCTGCGGAGCCTGACGACGGCTCGGTGGCATTGGGCAGCAGCGTGAAGATGGGATACTTCGCGCAGCACGCGATGGATTTGCTCGACGGCGAGCGCACGGTATTCGAAGAACTGGAGTATTCCTTTCCTCAGGCCGGGCAGGGCTCGCTTCGTGCACTCTCAGGCTGCTTCGGCTTTTCCGGCGATGATGTCGAGAAGAAATGCCGGGTGCTTTCGGGCGGTGAGAAGGCGCGGCTTGTGATGGCGAAGATGCTGTTCGATCCGCCGAACTTCCTGGTTCTGGACGAACCGACCAACCATCTGGACATGGCCACGAAGGAAATGCTGATCACGGCGCTTTCGCAATTCGAAGGCACCATGCTGTTCGTCTCACACGACCGGCATTTTCTCGCTGCGCTATCGAATCGCGTGCTCGAACTCACGCCCGAAGGCATTCATCAGTACGGCGGCGGCTACACGGAATATGTTGCGCGAACCGGCCACGAAGCGCCGGGACTCCGGAGCTGACCGGCCGCCGTTATCGTGTCTGCATCGCCAGCGGCGGTTCGGGCGGACGTATCAACGCAAAGGCAATCTGGACGAGGCCAGCTGTCAGACCGATAGTGACGCCGACCTGCCACGCCAGAGTGTAGGAGCCGAGTGAGTCATAGATCAGGCCGCCGCCGAGTGCGCCGAGGAAACTGCCGAGCTGATGGCTCATGAAGGCAAGGCCGGCGATCATCGCCTGCCACTTCAACCCGAACATCTCGACGATTGCACCGGCCACCAGCGGACCCACGCCAAGCCACAGGAAGCCCATCAAGGCGGCGAAGATGAGCGTCATGGTGGGCGTCGGTGTTTGCATGAAGTACCACGCCAGAATGAAAGAACGCGAAAAGTAGATCCCGCCTAGCAATGCGAGCTTGTTCCACCTGCCGCCAGCCCAGCCAAAGAACAGGCTGCCGATGACATTGAAGCCGCCGATGACGCCGAGCGTTTGCGCGCTCAGCATCGGGTCCATGCCGCAGATCGCAAGATAGGTGGGCAGGTGCGTCGTCAGGAAGACGAGCTGCATGCCGCAGACAAAATAGGCCATCGTCATCACGATGAACGAAGGGTTTCCAAACGCGCGGCCGATGACTGTCCTCGCGGATACTCCGTCCATGTCATTGGACGGCGCCGGCGGAAGCGGAATCTTGTCCACCTTTCCGGCAAGCCATGTCGCGGGGATCAGTGCCAGTGACAGAATGACAAAACCCGCGATGCCGAAGCGCCAGCCGTATTCCTGGTTCAGCGCCTGACCGAGCGGAGCGGCGATCAATGCGCCCAGCGAACCTGCTGCCGACACGATACCGAGAACGAGACTGCGCGACGATGCCGGAACGGAGCGCGCCGCGACCGCCATGCTGACGGACGACGCAATGCAGGACAGAGACATGCCGATCAGCACACCGGCGCCGATCATGATGCTGAGAAAGCCTTGCGCCGCGGCCATCAGGGTGAGGCCGGTGATGTAGAGTCCCGCGCCGATCATGACGACAGGCCGAAATCCGTGGCGCGCGGCGTAAGCGCCTGCGATCGGCTGTGTGAAGCCCCATGCCAGATTCTGGATTGCGATCGCCACCGTGAACTCGGAAATCGAGATGGCGATGTCCTGCGTCAGAGGCTGCATGAAGATGCCGAGGCTCTGCCGGATGCCCATGCTGAGGGTGAGCATCAAGGATGCGCCAAGCAGAATCGGAAAAGCCGGGCGAAGCGCGCGCAGCGAAGTCATGAGATGGCGTTTCCCTTGTTCTGCTTTTTTCAGCTCTGCCGTTGACGGCTTGCTTTAATGGATTGAGGCCAGACCATGATACTGTCAACCGATACCGGCGCAGGGCAGAACGTCACCTGGAATGCGTGCGAGCGTCATACATAAGCTTCGAAACTCTGGCCGTTTGGCGTACGCACAGCGATCAAGGATTCAGTCGCGGCTGGCTTGTGATGACTCGTTGAAGACGGGTAATTTGTTGCCAAAGACACGTTGCGATATGTCTCGCAGATAACGAGATAAGATATTGAAATATAATAGTATTTTCTCCGTCGCGCCGATGATGGACTGGACTGACCGGCACTGCCGCGTCTTCCATCGTCTGCTGTCGCGGCGGGCGCGGCTCTACACGGAGATGCTGACGACCGGCGCGGTGATCCATGGCGACCGTCAGCGGCTGCTCGGCTTCGATGGGAGCGAGCATCCCATCGCGCTTCAGCTCGGTGGCTCGAATCCGCGCGATCTCGCCGAGAGCGCGCGGATCGGCGAGGGCTACGGCTACGACGAGATCAATCTCAATGTTGGCTGTCCATCGGACCGCGTGAAGGACGGGCGCTTCGGCGCGTGCCTGATGGCGGAGCCGCAACTGGTGGCGGAGTGCGTCGCCGCGATGAAGCAGGCCGTCAAGATTCCAGTCACGGTGAAGTGCCGTATCGGCATCGATGATCAGGACCCCGAAGTGGCGCTGGATACGCTGAGCGGCGCCGTGATCGCCGCAGGCGCCGATGCGCTGGTGGTTCATGCGCGCAAGGCGTGGCTCAACGGACTATCGCCGAAAGAGAACCGCGACATCCCGCCGCTCGACTACGATCGCGTCTATCGTCTCAAGGCCGCGCTGCCCGACGTTCCGGTCATCATCAACGGCGGTATTCCCACCATCGCGGCGGCGAAGGAGCATCTTGCACATGTCGATGGCGTAATGCTGGGCCGTGCGGCCTATCATGAGCCATGGCGGCTGCTCAGTGTAGATCCCGAACTGTTCGGCGAGCCTGCGCCGCATGCGACCATGCACGAAGCCATCGAAGCGCTGATGCCTTATATCGAGCGCGAGCTTGCAGCCGGAACTCGTCTGCATTCAATCACGCGGCATCTGGTTGGCGCGTTTCATGGCGTGCCGGGTGCACGCGCCTTCCGCCGCTATCTCGCGGAGAATTGCGTCAAGGCGGGAGCGGGAACGGAACAGCTGGCGGAGGCCCTTGATCTCGTCGATCCGCGCGCGCCGGCGTCCATCGCAGCCTGATCGCGTTTACGGATACCCGCGCAGCATCAGCTTGTCGGGGCGAACTTCCCAGCTTTCCAGCCGGTTGAGGAAGCTCATGCCGAGCAGGTTGGATTTCATCTGGCCGCGCGGCACCACCAGCGCGGGCACGGAGCGCTCCACCAGCTTGCCGACAGAAAGCCGGTCCAGCGTCAGCCGAGCGGC
This sequence comes from Afipia sp., assembly GCA_024508675.1. GTDB lineage: Bacteria > Pseudomonadota > Alphaproteobacteria > Rhizobiales > Xanthobacteraceae > Afipia. The sequence continues at coordinate 221,284 of JANINQ010000021.1, read as the reverse complement.
GCGAACGCGGCCGCCGGCGGTTTCGACGTCCACGCTGTAATCCAGCAGTTCAAGCGGCAGACCCGCCGCCTTTGCGGTCTCATAGGTCAGCACGACGGAAGTTGCGCCGGTGTCGATCACCATCGGTGCGCTGACGCCGTTGATCTTTGCCTTCAATGAAAATTCGCCGCTGTCGCTGCGGGCGATTTCAACCGCGCGCACCGGCTTGGGTTTTACGGCCTGATCGGTGACGCGGATCAGCGCGCCCTTCACACTGGCGAATGCAACCGGATTGGACATCGAGAGTAGAAAGCCCACGGCCGACACCACCAAGGCAAGGATCATGAGTCCGCGCATCATGCGGCACCTGTCGCGTTGAACATAGCAACTCGGCTCAGGGGCGCGGGGCGGGGATCGGCAGGCCAGCGTCCTGCATGCGCTGGTGCAGCGTCGCCATCACAGCTAACCGCTCGCTGTTGTCCATCTTGTGCCAGCGCGCGATCTCCGGGAGCGTACGTCCGCAGCCGAGACAGAGCTTGGCCTTCGGGTCGATGAAGCACACCGCGATACAGGGCGTCTCTGTCTTCGATGCCGTTTCTTGAGTCATGGACGTTACTGAGGGGCATTTTTATCGCTCGCGCAAGATGCTCTAGATGCCAGTTCCAGCGTTCATGATCGGCTTGAAGCGGGGGCGGCTCTTGTCGCCGGTCAGTCCTTCCGGCGGGCGATCCGGTTGCAGCGGCGGGGAATCGTCCCGCATCGGGGCGAGGGCTGTCATCACGCGCTCCGGCGGATAGGTGACGATGACTTCGGTGCCGACGCGCAGGGTCGATTTGAGCGTGAAAGTGCCGCCGTGCATATCGATCAGGCTCTTGGCGATCGGCAGACCGAGGCCCGCGCCTTGTTCGGCGGATTTGATCGAGTTCGAACCCTGGCCGAACGAGGCCAGAACGACCGGAATCTCGTCTTCGGCAATGCCGGAGCCGGTGTCCTTGACGCTGAGATATTGTCCGCCGGAGGCGGTCCAGCCGACCTTGAGCCAGATTTCGCCGCCCGGCGGCGTGAACTTGATCGAGTTGGACAGCAGATTGAGCACCACCTGCCGCGTGGCGCGCTCATCGCCCCACAGCTTCGGCATGTCCTGCTCGAACACTTCATGGATCGTAATGCCGCGGCTGGAGGCGCGCAGCTTCAGAAGATGATGGCAATCGGCAACGATATGAACCAGCGAGATCGGCTCTTCGTTCAGCTCATAGCGTCCGGCCTCGATGCGCGACAGATCGAGAATCTCGTTGATCAAATTCAACAGATGCACGCCGGAATTATGAATGTCCGACGAATAGTCCTTGTAGACCTCGACAGCATGCGGACCGAAGATTTCGCTCTTCATCACTTCGGAAAATCCGAGGATGGCGTTCAGCGGTGTGCGCAGTTCGTGACTCATCTGCGCAAGGAAGCGCGACTTCGAGACGTTGGCGGATTCGGCGCGGTGGCGTGCTTCATCGGAAATCGCCTTGGCCTGTTCGAGTTCGCCGATCAGCGCATCCTTTTCGGCGCGGGCTTCGAGCGTCGCAAGGGTTGTCGAATGCAGACGGTGAGCGAGCAGGGCGAAATAACCCTCTGCGGTGACGGCGAGCGCGGCAAGAATGTAATCATCGAACGTGCCGCGAAGTATGAAGTTGAGGGCAATCGCCGCCGCCACCGGGACAGTCGCTGCGAAGGCTGCGATCGGCAGGCTGGCGGCCAGCATGCTCGAAACGGCAATGACCAGCAGCATCACGAACAGCATCAGCGTGTTCGAGACCACGTCGATGCCCGACGGATGGATCAGCACCACCGTCCAGGCCAGTCCGTAAAGCAGATCCAGTCCTACAAAACGCAGTCGCCACTTGCGTGTAATGGCAGGCGATGAGGACGCAATCGCAAGAAACTTTGAGCAGAAACGGATGACAACGCCGTGGATCGCCAGAATCACAGCCGTCCAGACAACTGCGGCAATGGGCGGCATCCAGAAGCTTGTGAGAACGCCGCTGGCAACCACAAGAAGGATGACGACAAGCGAGGCGGAGATGCGCGTCTGCGCGTACTGGCGCAGCAGTTCGTGATCGAATGCCGGCCGTGTTCCGCTGGTCGATGTGAGGCGATCGCGTGCTTCTCGCACGCGTTGTGAAGCCGCCCGGCGATTCCGCGCCGGCATTTCCGCCGATGGCGCGGAAAGCTCCTTCTTTTCGGCGGATTCACTCATACTTACGCGACAAATCCCGAACAAATGCCAATGGCGCGCCTTGCGGCGCGCAGTTTTCTGCCCGCTATTTTTGGCGCTAAATCATTAAGAGCTGGCTTAAAGGTCAATTTAATCGGGTTAAGAAAGTATGAATCCGGCCAGCGTGTGCAGCGATGTCCACACACGCCGATACCACAAGCAAAAGGCGGCGCAGGGATCACCGCGCCGCCTTTCTGATCGCTGACTTGTCTGGGATTAGCGCTGCAGCCGCGCCAGCAGGCTCGACGTATCCCAGCGTTTGCCGCCCATTTTTTCGACTTCGGAATAGAAGTTGTCGACCAGCGCAGTAACGGGAAGGCTCGCACCGTTGCGGCGGGCTTCCGCGAGGCAGATCGACAGGTCCTTGCGCATCCATTCCACGGCAAAGCCGAAGTCGAATTTGCCTTCGTTCATGGTCTTGTAGCGGTTTTCCATCTGCCAGGATTGCGCCGCGCCCTTCGAGATGGTGTCGATCACGGCTTCGACGTCGAGGCCGGCCTTCTTGGCGAAGTGTATGCCTTCCGACAGACCCTCGACGAGGCCGGCGATGCAGATCTGGTTCACCATCTTGGTGAGCTGGCCGGAGCCGGCGGGGCCCAGCAGCTTGCACATCCGCGCGTAGGACGCGATGACCGGCTCGGCCTTCTTGTAGGCGGCCTCAACGCCGCCGCACATCACGGTCAGCACGCCGTTTTCCGCGCCCGCCTGGCCGCCTGAAACCGGGGCGTCGATAAACTGAAAGCCACGCTTGGTGGCTTCCACATCGAGCTGCCGGGCAACCTCGGCGGAGGCGGTGGTATGATCGACAAAGATGGCGCCGGATTTCATGGCCGAGAACGCGCCATCGGCGCCGACAGTGACAGCGCGCAGGTCGTCGTCATTGCCGACACACGCCATCACGAAGTCCTGACCCTCGGCTGCTGCCTTGGGCGTCGCTGCGGCACGGCCGCCGAACTTTTCGGTCCATGCTTTCGATTTTGCGGCGGTACGGTTGTAAACAGTGACCTCGTGGCCACCTTTGGTAGCCAGATGCCCTGCCATCGGGAATCCCATGACGCCGAGGCCGAGGAACGCGACTTTTGCCATATCTTGCTCTTTGATTGCTGGAGTGTTTTGGCCGGTTTTCCCGGCAGGTGGGACAGCAACAGCTATGCGAATGAGGGACCGCCTTGCAAGGCCGTTGACGGGGCACGTGACGCGCGTATGAAGGCTTCGCAGGCGGCGGACCCTTGGTCCGCATGCCGGGAGATATGTTGTGGCAGTCGATAAAACTCAGGTTCTTGCGGCCCTTCGTGCCGTGCCATCACCGCGCGGCGTTCCACTCACCGAGGCGAAGGTCCTGTCCGAAATCACGGCTTCGGACGGCAAGGTGTTCTTCTCGATCAATGTCGATGCTGCCGAGGCGAGGGCATGGGAAGATGTCCGCGTCCGGGCAGAGGCGGCGGTACGGGCCGTGCCGGGAGTCACGACCGCCATGGTGGCGCTGACGGCAGAACGCAGGCCGGGAGCCGCGCCGCCGCACCAGCATTCCCATGGCGTGAAGCCGGTTGCGCAGCATAGGCCTCAGGGGGCGCCCGCGGATTCTCCGATGGGCAAGCAAGCCGCCATTCCGGGAATTGGCTCGATCATCGCGGTGGCGTCCGGCAAGGGCGGAGTGGGGAAGTCGACCACGGCGCTCAATCTGGCTCTTGGTCTGCGTGACCTTGGTCTGCGTGTGGGCCTGCTCGATGCGGATATTTACGGGCCGTCGGTGCCGCGTCTGACCGGCGTGTGCGAGAAGCCAACGGTCAACGAAGCCAAGAAGATGATTCCGATCGTACGGTTTGGAATGCCGCTGATGTCGATCGGCTTTCTGGTGGAAGAGCAGACCGCGATGATCTGGCGCGGACCCATGGTCATGTCGGCGATACGGCAGATGCTGTGGGACGTTGCCTGGGGGGAGCTGGACGTTCTTGTGGTGGACATGCCGCCGGGGACGGGGGATGCGCAGCTCACGCTGGCCCAGCAGGTGCCGCTCAGAGGCGCCGTGATTGTTTCCACACCACAGGATCTTGCCCTGATCGATGCACGGCGGGGGATCGCCATGTTCGAGAAGGTCAATGTGCCGACACTCGGCATCATCGAGAACATGAGCTATTTCCAGTGCCCGGAATGCGGCACCCGCTCGGACATCTTCGGCCATGGCGGAGCCCGGCACGAGGCCGAACGGCTGAAGGTGCCGTTTCTCGGTGAAGTCCCCTTGCATATGGCGATCCGCACGACATCGGATGCCGGTACGCCGGTGGTCGACAGCGAGCCGGATGGGCCTCACGCGGCGGTCTATCGGGAGATTGCGGCCAGGATCAAAGGCCAGATTTCGAGCGCCGCAGTGTCCCAGCCTGGCCATTGAGGCAGGCCCGGATCGGGCATTTGCTGGTATCATTCGACTTTCGTTTAATTCGGCAAAAGGCTGACATTCCAGCATTTTCGGAAAAGTGACTTCCGTGCTAGAGACCGCCCACAGAGGGATTTCAAAAAGAAAAGCCCCCCACAAGGAGATGCCGCATGAAACGTCGTGATTTTCTGAAAGTAACCGCAGCGGGAGCAGCAGCGACCGCTGTTGCCTCGCCGGCCATTGCCCAGTCTTCGCCGGAAGTGAAGTGGCGCCTCGCGTCCAGCTTCCCGAAGTCTCTCGACACCATCTATGGCGGCGCCGAGCAGCTCTCGAAGTACGTCGCTGAAATGACCGACAACAAATTCCAGATTCAGGTTTTTGCTGCTGGCGAACTCGTTCCCGGCCTGCAGGCGCTCGACGCGACCTCGAATGGCACGGTCGAAATGAGCCACACCGTGTCCTACTACTATGTCGGCAAGGACCCGACCTTCGCGATCTTCGCTTCTGTGCCGTTCGGCCTGAACACGCGCATGCAGAATTCGTGGCTCGAGCAGGGCGGCGGCGGCGAGATCGCCAACGAGTTCTACAAGAAGCACGGCGTTGTCGGCATGCCCTGCGGCAACACCGGCACGCAGATGGGCGGCTGGTTCCGCAAGGAGATCAAGACCGTTGCGGACCTTCAGGGCCTCAAGATGCGCATCGGCGGCATCGCGGGCCAGGTGTTGGCCAAGGTCGGCGTCGTGCCGCAGCAGCTCGCTGGCGGCGACATCTATCCGTCGCTGGAAAAGGGCACCATCGATGCGGCCGAGTGGGTCGGTCCGTACGATGACGAAAAGCTCGGCTTCAACAAGGTCGCGAAGTTCTATTACTATCCGGGCTTCTGGGAAGGTGGACCGACGGTTCACGCATTCACCAACCTCGAGAAGTTCAACGCGCTGCCGAAGAACTATCAGGCGATCCTGACCAACGCCGCGTCGCATGTGAACGGCTGGATGCCGGCGCGTTACGACATGCAGAACCCGGGTGCCCTGAAGCGCCTTGTCGCGAGCGGTACGCAGCTTCGTCCGTTCACCAACGAAGTGCTGGACGCCTGCCTCAAGGCGACCAACGAACTGTGGGCTGAAATCTCCGCCAAGAATGCCGACTTCAAGAAGGCGATCGAGGCGATGCAGGCCTACCGTTCGGACCAGTATCTGTGGTGGCAGGTTGCCGAATACACCAACGACAGCTTCATGATCCGCTCGCGCACCCGCGGCTGATCAGCTTCGTCTGAGCGTTCGTAAAGCCCGGCCTCCGAAAGGAGGCCGGGTTTTTCTTTTGCACTGCGATCAGGCAAATCGGCGTGGATATTTGATGCCGGTTGCTCCATGCTCAGGTTCCAAAGCCTCGAAAAGAAGGGCGGTACGCACAATCACATTCAGGGAGCTATTCATGAAACGTCGTGACTTTATCAAAGTCGCGGGTATCGGCGCAGCCGGTGCCGCGATCGCTTCGCCTGCCATTGCCCAGTCGTCGCCTGAGATCAAATGGCGTCTGACATCCAGCTTTCCCAAGTCTCTCGACACTATTTACGGCGCGGCCGAAGTGTTCTCGAAAGCCGTTGCGGAAGCCACCGACAACAAGTTCCAGATTCAGGTCTTTGCAGCGGGCGAAATCGTCCCCGGCCTTCAGGCGCTTGATGCTGCCTCCAACGGCACCGTGGAAATGGCCCATACCGCCACTTACTACTACGTCGGCAAGGACCCGACGTTCGCGATCGGGACCGCCGTCCCGTTTGGCTTGAACAGCCGTATGCAGACCGCCTGGCTGCAGGTTGGCGGTGGGGGCGAGCTCTTCAACGAGTTTCTGAAGCCCCACAATGTTGTCGCGCTTCTTGCCGGCAACACAGGTTGCCAGATGGGTGGCTGGTTCCGGAAAGAGCTCAAGGACCCGAGCGACCTCAGCGGCCTGAAAATGCGTATCGGTGGATTTGCCGGCAAGGTTCTGACCAAGCTTGGCGTGGTGCCGCAGCAGGTTGCTGGCGGCGATATCTATCCGTCGCTGGAAAAGGGCACCATCGATGCTGCCGAGTGGGTTGGCCCATACGACGATGAAAAGCTCGGCTTCCAGAAGGTCGCAAAATATTACTATTACCCGGGCTGGTGGGAAGGCGGGCCCGCGTTGCACAACCTCGTTAATCTTGCGAAATGGGAAGCGCTGCCGGCCGGGTACAAGTCGATCCTCAAGTCGGCGTCTTCACTCGCAAATGAAACCATGCAGGCGCGTTATGACGCCTACAATCCGCCCGCGCTGAAGCGTCTGGTGGCGAGCGGGACACAGCTACGTCCATTCTCGGCTTCGATCATGGATGCATCTCTGAAGGCCGCCAACGAGGTTTATGCGGAAACCTCGGCGACCAACCCGAACTTCAAGAAGATGTATGAAGCGATGGCTGCGTTCCGCAACGACCAGTATACCTGGTGGCAGGTCGCGGAATACGGCTTCGACAGCTTCCAGATCCGGTCACGTACGCGGACCTGACCAAGAGTGCTTTGACGGCTCAAAAGGAAACCGGCCTTCGCGAGAAGGCCGGTTTTTCGTTGAGCGGAATTGGTTGCGCTACTTGGTGCCGCCGGGCGGACCAAAGTCGAGCGCAGGCATTTCCTGCTGCTGAATCTGGATGTCGACCTTGTTGGGATCGATGGTCGAGAGCGTGCCCTTGTAGTGCATCACCATCGCCGGGAAAGCGATCACCAGACCGACCATGATGACCTGGATGATCACGAACGGCACCGATCCCCAGTAGATTTGTCCAGTTGTAACAGGCTCCATCCGCTTGCCGCTGACGCGATCGGTATAGGCCTCCTTTGGGGCCACGGAGCGCAGGTAGAACAGCGCAAAGCCGAACGGCGGGTGCATGAACGATGTCTGCATGTTCACGCCGAGAATCACGCCGAACCAGATCAGATCGATACCGAGCTTTTCGGCGGCGGGGCCGAGCAGCGGGATAACGATGAACGCCAGTTCGAAGAAGTCGAGGAAGAAGGCGAGAACGAACACGAAGGCGTTGACGAAGATCAGGAAGCCGGTTTGGCCGCCCGGCAGCGAGACCAGCAGTTCCTCGACCCAGCGATGACCATCGACGCCGTAGAACGTAAGCGAGAAAACACGCGCGCCGACCAGAATAAAGATCACGAAGGCCGAGAGCTTCGCGGTCGATTCCGCTGCCTGCCGCGTGAGATCGAGATTCAGCCGCCGCTTCATCATTGCAAGGATCATGGCGCCGGCGGCGCCCATCGCGCCGCCCTCGGTCGGGGTTGCGACGCCGATAAAAATCGTTCCGAGCACAAGGAAGATCAGCCCCAGCGGCGGAACCATCACAAAGACGACCTGTTCGGCGAGTTTGGACAGCAGCTTGAGACCGGTGATCCGGTTGATAACGGCCAATACAAACGACATCGCCACGACAATCGACATCGTCAGGACCACGTAGTCGGCGCCGGCTTTGACTTCGGTGAAGCGCATGATTTCGAGGGCGATCATCGTCGCGCCGATCAGCACAACGAATAGCGACAATGTCATGGTGCGAATGATGCCGATGAACGGCTTGAAGAACAGTCCGGTCAGAATGATGAACCAGAATCCGTGAAGGACCATCGGGTTTTCCGAGACCTTGTTGAAGACCGGCGATGTCCAGTCGAACAGTCCGAGTTTCACCACGAAGAGATAGGCCGTTGCAGCAGCGGAAATCGCGGCAAGCGGGACGATGACAGGATGCTTGGCGGTTTCCGGTTCGCGCAAAGTCTGCGCTTCGAGCGGCAGGCCGGGAGCTGCCTTGGGGAAGAACGTAGCGACAATGAAAATATACACGGCATACAGGATCGAAAGCACAATGCCGGGAATGAATGCGCCTTCGTACATGTCGCCGACGGAGCGTCCGAGCTGGTCGGCCATCACGATCAGCACCAGCGAAGGGGGAATGATCTGTGCCAGCGTGCCGGAAGCGGCGATCACGCCGGTGGCGACGCGGCGATCATAACCGTACCGCAGCATGATCGGCAGCGAGATCAGGCCCATCGAGATTACGGAGGCTGCGACAACGCCTGTGGTGGCGGCAAGGAGCGCACCGACGAAGATCACCGCATAGGCGATGCCGCCGCGGATGCTGCCGAATAACTGCCCGATGGTCTCGAGCAGATCTTCTGCCATGCCCGATCGTTCGAGAATCAGGCCCATGAATGTAAAGAAGGGGATGGCCAGCAGCGTCTCATTGTTCATGACGCCGTAGACGCGTTCAGGCAAAGCCTGCAGGAAGTCCGGGCGGAAGAGGCCAAGCTCGATGCCGATCAGTGCGAACAGTAGGCCGTTGGCGGCGAGCGAGAAGGCGACCGGATAGCCCAGCAGCAGGAAGATCACCAGCGACGCGAACATGATCGGCGCCATGTAGTGAATGAACATAGCGGCCATTAGAAATCTCTCTCGTTGGGAGCGGCGTTAGCGCGGCCAGTCATGGTTTGTCGGTGGTGATGGCTTGTGCCAGCTTGACGGCCTCAAGTTCGGCCAGCTCATGGGCGCTCATCGCGTCGGCGTTTGGATCGGGCAGAAGTCCCTGCATGATCGCTGCGCGCTTGATGATTTCCGAAATGGCCTGAATCAGCAGTAGCGCGAGGCCGATCATGATCAGCCCCTTCGCCGGCCATTGCGGTAGTCCGCCGGCGCTGAATGATTGTTCGTTCTGATGATACGAGGCGAGGAAGAAGGGGATCGAGGTCCAGATCAGGATCACGCAGAATGGAACGAGAAAGAAAATATGCCCGATCATGTCGATCCAGCTTCGGACCTTCAGGGGCAGGGTGTGATTAATGATGTCGATCTTGATGTGCTCGCCCTTGAGAAGGGTCCATGGCGCGCAAAGCAGGAAAACGACGCTGAACAAGACCCATTGCAGCTCGAGGTAGGCGTTCGACGAAACGTCAAAAACCTTTCGCACCACGGCGTTGGTCGCCGAGATAATGACGGCGACAACGATCAGCCATGACACCCAGCGACCGACAAGCGTATTGAACGAGTCGATCGCACGACTCAGTTTGAGAAGCGATTGCAAACCCCATCCTCCCGTATATGCCCTGCGCGCCGTTGGCTTTGCCGGGACCTGGAAGGTGGCGGCATGCCGGCTTTTCCAGCCGAAGGGCGCATAAAGCCCGCTGACCAAATCAGCGTGTCACGCCGCCGTCAATTGGAAGTTTGTTGATTCCAAGGCAGAATGAGACCTCGACGAGGTCGTCCGGAAATTTATGGAAAGCAAATCCGAGGGCGATGGAAACAATCGTAACCTAGCCGCCGGTCACACTCATGTGCCGGCTGACACTCGGCCGATTGTGGCGGCGGTCGATAATGAAATCGTGCCCCTTCGGCTTGAGCCCGATCGCGCGGTCTATTGCGGCTGCGAGAAGTGAATCTTCAGCGGATGCGCGTAATGGCTTTCGTAAATCGGAAGCGTCTTCCTGGCCGAGGCAGGTGTGGAGTGTTCCCGTGCAGGTGATGCGAACCCTGTTGCAGGATTCGCAGAAGTTATGGGTCATCGGCGTGATGAAACCGAGCCGGCCACCGGTTTCGCTGACGCGCACATAACGCGCCGGGCCGCCGGTATCATCGGGAAGGTCGGTGAGGGTGTAGCGCGCAGCAAGGCGCGAGCGGAGCAGCGACAGCGGCAGATACTGGTCGATCCGCCCTTCGCCGATTTCCCCCATCGGCATCACTTCGATCAGGGTGAGATCCATATCCTTGCCATGCGCCCATTCCATCAGCGAGGGAATCTCGTCCTCGTTCATGTTCTTCAGCGCGACGGCATTGATCTTGACCTTGAGGCCGGCGTCCCTTGCGGCCTCGATGCCGCGCAGAACTTTCCCAAGATCGCCCCAGCGCGTGATCGCGCGGAATTTTTCGGCATCGAGCGTATCGAGCGAGACATTGATGCGCCGGACGCCATGCGTTTTCAGTTCGGCAGCAAATCGCTCGAGCTGCGAGCCGTTCGTTGTCAGGGTGAGTTCGTCGAGAGCGCCGGTGTCGAGGTGGCGGGAGAGGGACTGCACCAGCGACATCACGTTGCGCCGGACCAAGGGCTCGCCGCCCGTCAGCCGCAGTTTCCGGACGCCTTTGGCAATGAAGACCGAGCACAGCCTATCGAGTTCTTCGAGCGTGAGCAGGTCGGACTTCGGCAGGAACGTCATGTCTTCCGACATGCAGTAGAAGCAGCGCAGGTCGCAGCGGTCGGTGACGGACACACGCAGGTAGCTGATCGATCGACCGAACGGGTCAATCATGGGAGAGGCCGCCGGAACGGCGATGGAACTCGGAGCAGGTTCGCTCATGTAGCGCCCTTGGGTCTTGCTTCGCCAGCCGGTTACGCCGGGCGTGGCATGCCAGACCCTAATCTAGGCATGAAGCAGCGCTGATACAATCGATCTGTCCAGGAACCGGATTACCGGCCCGGTGGGGGCGGGAACGGAGAGTTCGCGGGCTCGGCCGGCTCGGCGGCGGCCGGTGCCGCCTTCGGTTTCTTGGCCTTTGGTGCCGCTTTGGGGGCTGGCCGTGCGCCTCTTTTCGGCGGAGGCGCAAGCTGCAATTCGGCATAGACCGGGTTCGGATCGACTGCGCTCGAGGCAGGGCTCGCCGGATCGCGAATGACGGTCACAGGAACTGTTTCCGGCTGATACTTCGGAAGCGTGAAGGTCACCGTGAAGTTGTTTTCCACGGTTACTGCGACGGCACACGGTGTCTTGCAGCTTTGACCGGTGGAGGTACGCGCCTCCGCTCCGGCGGGGAGGGATTCCATCTGCACCGTGACAGTCGGCGGCGCCGACTTCAGCATGTCAGGCATGGAAAACGATGAGCAGCCTGCGAGGCCAAGGCCCGCCGCAACGACAACGATGATACGCATGGTGCATCCGTCTTGTGATGCGGTGGTAGCCGCATAGTCCCCGCGCGGACCTTAGAAGTGTCGTATGCCACGCGCAACGGGGCGGACCGGTTTCGTTAAGTGAAGGTTAACGCCGGTCCGGAAATCAGAGATCTGATAAATTATATCAAAATCAATTACTTACATAGCGGTCAGCAGACTTTGAACCGCGCCTGGCAGTTCGCGCATGTGACCAATGACAACATCGGGCTTCAGTTCGGCGATCGGGGTTTCCGTGTATCCGAAGGTCACCCCGATCACAGGGATACCCGCACGTCGCGCTACCCCGACGTCCGGTCCGGAATCGCCGACCATGATCGCGCGCGACATGTCTCCGCCGGCCTGAGCGACGGTCTGGCGCAGAATGGTCGGATCTGGCTTGGAAACGCCGAATGTATCGGCCCCGCAGATCGCAGCAAACCGGCCGGTCATTTCCAGTTTGGCGAGCAGAAGCTTGGAAAGTCCTTCCAGCTTGTTGGTGCAGACAGCGAACCTGAAACCTTGCTCTTCAAGCTTATCGAGAGACGCGTGGAGGCCATCGAACGGCAGCGAAGCGTCCGCGATGTGATCCCTGTAATAAGCGATGAAATCGACGGTCAGCCGATCAATATCCGCGACACTCATTGCGCGGCCCTCAATCTCAAGACCTCGCTCGATCAGCTTGCGTGCGCCGGCTCCGATCATGGTCCGGGCCGAAGCAACCGGCACAAGCGGCAGGCCTTCGCGCTGAAGCACGAAGTTCAACGCGCCCACCAGATCGGGGGCGGTATCGACGAGGGTGCCGTCGAGGTCAAAGACAATCAGGGGGGATTTGGTCATGCCGGATCGCTAACGGGGAGGACCCGATCAGGCAAGCCCCACAGTGGAATTGGTCTTATGCCAGTTCCTTTTAGCGGTTTTTCGCCTGCAAGGCCGTATCCACCGTCGCAAAAACCGCGCTATATGCCTCGCGTTCCATGGGAACGGAACATCGAGGGCAATGATGTCGATGGACGATCTGAAACGACAGGCTGCGGCGCGTGCGGTCGAGCAGGTACAGGACGGCATGAAGCTCGGGCTCGGCACCGGCTCCACCGCCAAGCATTTTGTCGAGCTGCTCGGCGAACGCGTGAAGGCAGGTCTGAAGGTCGTTGGTGTTCCGACTTCGGAAGCGACGCGAGCCGACGCCGAGCGTTGCGGCGTGCCCCTCACGACGCTGGAGGAGGTCGATCATCTCGATCTCACTGTGGATGGCGCCGACGAAGTCGACCCCAATCTTGACCTCATCAAGGGTGGGGGCGGGGCCTTGCTGCGCGAGAAAATTGTTGCTGCGGCCTCGGACCGGATGATCGTCATTGCCGATGAGACCAAGTGGGTCGATACCCTTGGCCGCTTTCCGTTGCCGATCGAGGTCATTCCGTTTGGCCTGGGCGCGACGCGCCGGGCTATCGAGGCGGCCTTTGCCGGAAATGGCGTTTCCGGGCCAATGGATATTCGCAAAACCAGGGACGGCCACGTTTTCGTCACCGATGGCGGCCACTGGATTGTCGATGCCCGGCTTGGACGAATCCCGGATTCCCCAAGACTTGCGGCATCACTGAATTCGATTCCGGGCGTGGTCGAGCATGGGTTGTTTATCGGTCTCGCGCGCACGGCTGTGCTCGCCGGCCCGCAGGGTATTCGCATTGTTGAACGGCACTAGGAACACCGGGTGCTGCAATTGAGGAGAATTGAGATGAGGAAGTTTTCGAACGTGCTGTTCGCGGCAGGTGCCGCGCTGGTCCTGACGATGGGTAGCGCGATGGCACAGGCTCCGAAGCCGCCATCCGCGACCGCCATCGGCTATGCCAAGGAGATCCTGGCGTCGAAGAACGTCAGCACGATCTATCAGAGCGCGGTCCCGGGTCTGGTTCAGCGCACCAAGGACGTGCTCTTGCAGTCGAACCTGAACTATCAGAAGGATCTCAACGAAGTTGCGATTCAGGTGGCGAAAGATCTGGCCGGCCGCGAAAAGGAGATCGGTGAGGAAATGGCGCGGATTTACGCCAGCTCCTTCACCGAACCGGAGCTGAAAGAGCTTGCCGCGTTCTACAAGTCGCCGCTGGGCGCGAAGGTCATCGCGCAGGAGCCGTTGGCATTCAACGCCGCGCGCCAATATATGGACCAGTGGGCGCAGAAGTTCGGCGAGGAAATCAATGGCAAATTCCGCGCTGAAATGAAGAAGCGCGGCAAGGACATCTGACGATCGGACATTCCATGGCGGACCGGGACGTTGACCTGTTTGTGATTGGCGGCGGGTCGGGCGGCGTTCGCGCCGCCCGCATTGCTGCCGGTTACGGTGCAAGCGTTCTGGTTGCCGAGGAATACCGCATGGGCGGCACCTGCGTGATCCGCGGGTGCGTGCCCAAGAAGCTGATGGTCTATGCGTCCCATGTTCGGCATGAGCTGGACGAGGCTGCTGGTTTCGGCTGGACCATTCCGGAGGCGACCTTCGACTGGCCCACTCTGATTGCCAATAAGGACAAGGAAATTGCCCGGCTCGAAGCGGCGTATACATTCAACGTCGAGAAAGCCGGCGCAAAAATCGTCAAGGCGCGGGCCACCTTTGAAGACGCGCACACCTTGCGTCTTTCGACCGGAGAAACCGTCAGGGCGAAACATGTCCTGATCGCAACCGGAGGCACACCCAATCATGGCGAAGCCATTCCAGGCATCGAACATGTGATTTCGTCAAACGAGGTGTTCCACCTCAAGACGTTTCCCAAGCGCGTTGTCATCCAGGGCGGTGGTTACATCGCGCTGGAGTTTGCCTGCATCTTTGCCGGACTTGGTGCCGACGTCACAGTGATCTATCGCGGCGAGAACATCCTTCGCGGTTTCGATGATGACGTGCGCAAGCATGTCCGCAGCGAGATGGAAAAGTCCGGCATTACGGTTCTGACCGGCTGCATCGTCACCAAGGTTGAGAAGCATGGCGAAAGCTTCACCGCGCATCTGTCGAGCGGATCGAGCGTCGCCGCCGATCAGGTGATGTTCGCCGTCGGCCGCCATCCGAATGTCAAAGGCCTGGGACTGGAGAAAGCCGGCGTCGCGCTTAATCCGGTCAACGGCGGTATTGCGGTCAATGAGTTCTCGCAGACCAATGTTCCGCATATCTACGCGGTCGGCGATGTCACGCACCGGATCAATCTCACGCCCGTTGCCATTCGTGAGGGACATGCCTTTGCCGATACGGTGTTCGGCAACCGGCCCATGCAGGTCGATCACGCCGACATTCCAACGGCTGTCTTCACGCAGCCTGAGGTCGGCACCGTTGGCCTGACCGAGGCTGAAGCGCGTGCGCAGTATACCCACGTCGATATCTACAAGACCGATTTCCGCTCGCTGAAATCGACGATGTCGGGCAGTGAATCCCGCGTCATGATGAAGCTGATCGTCGATGCCTCGACGGATCGTATCCTCGGCTGCCATATCGTGGGGCCGGAGGCGGGCGAACTGATTCAGGTTGTCGGCATCGCGGTGAAGATGAAGGCCACCAAGGCGGACTTCGACGCCACCATGGCCGTGCACCCGACCGCGGCCGAGGAATTGGTGACCCTGCGGACCCCAAGCGCACGGCACGTCCGTCAGGCGGCGGAATAATCCCGCGCCGTTGCCCGGCAGGGCCGTGGGGGCGATTACGGATCGGCCGACAACCATGGTTGCCCCCGCAAGCCCTTGATCCTTTTTGCTGATTTGCAACTGGCAAGACCGTACCCACCTGTGTATAACCCGGCGCATTGTAGAATTGCCGTTTCCTGAGGAGTTTCAGTCATGTCCGAGCGGTGGACGCCCGACAGCTGGCGCAAGAAGCCAGTGATGCAAGTGCCAGATTATCCCGATGCGAAGGCATTGGCTGATGTCGAGGCGCAGCTTGCTACGTTTCCGCCGCTGGTTTTTGCAGGTGAGGCGCGTAACCTGAAGAAGGCGCTGGCCCGCGTTGCGGCTGGCGAAGCCTTCCTTCTGCAGGGCGGCGACTGCGCCGAGAGCTTCGCCGAGCATGGCGCGAATAACATCCGCGATTTCTTCCGCGTGCTGCTGCAGATGGCGGTGGTGCTGACCTATGCTGGCGCGTTGCCGGTGGTGAAGGTTGGCCGTATCGCCGGCCAGTTCGCCAAGCCGCGCTCGTCGCCGATGGAAAAGCAGGGCGACGTCGAACTGCCGAGCTATCGCGGCGACATCGTGAACGACAATGCCTTCACGAAGGAAGCGCGCACGCCTGATCCGCAACGTCAGTTGATGGCGTACCGCCAGTCGGCGGCGACGCTGAACCTGCTGCGCGCGTTCGCGACCGGCGGTTTCGCTAATCTTGGCAGCGTGCATCAGTGGATGCTGGGCTTCCTGAAGGACTCGCCCCAGTCCCGCCGTTACAAGGAACTGGCTGACCGGATTTCCGAGGCGCTCAACTTCATGCGCGCCTGTGGTCTCGATCTGGAAAGCCATCCGGAACTGCGTGCGACCGATTTCTACACCAGCCACGAAGCGCTGCTACTCGGTTACGAGCAGGCTTTCACGCGCGTCGACTCCACGACGGGCGACTGGTACGCGACCACGGGTCATATGATCTGGATCGGCGACCGCACCCGCCAGCTCGATCACGGCCACATCGAATACTTCCGCGGCATCAAGAACCCGATTGGCCTCAAGTGCGGCCCGTCGCTGAAGCCGGACGAACTGCTCAAGCTGATCGACGTGCTCAACCCGGACAACGAGCCCGGCCGTCTCACGCTGATCAATCGCTTCGGTTCGGACAAGGTCGATTCGCATTTGCCGCAGTTGATCCGCGCCGTGCAGCGGGAAGGCCGCGTTGTGGTCTGGTCGTGCGATCCGATGCACGGCAACACCATCACCTCGACGACGGGTTACAAGACCCGTCCGTTCGATCGCGTGCTGTCGGAAGTGAAGTCGTTCTTCACCATCCATGCGGCCGAAGGCACTCATGCCGGCGGCGTCCATCTGGAAATGACCGGACAGGACGTCACCGAATGCATCGGCGGCGCCCGCGCGATCACCGACGAGGATCTCAACGACCGCTATCACACGGTTTGCGATCCGCGCCTGAACGCCGAGCAGTCGATCGACATGGCTTTCCTGATCGCCGAACTCCTCAAGCAGGAGCGGGTGGGCAAGGTGAAACCGATACCGGCTGTCGCGGGTTTCTGATGATCCGCAAGGTGCTGTCGCGGATGTGGAGCGCCACGATCAATAGCCGGAACGGACTGGCCTTTGCCTTCCGTTCCGAGCAGGCTTTCCGCGAAGAGGTCGTTGCGCTTGTGATCGCGGTGCCGCTGGCTTTCCTGGTCGGTATCTCCCCGGAACGCAAGATCCAGTTGATCTGCATCGTGTTGCTGCTGATGGTGGTCGAATTGCTGAACACGGCCATCGAGAAATTGGCCGATCGCTTGACGACGGATCACGACAAGCAGATTGGCCGCGTCAAGGACATGGGATCGGCTGCGGTCGGCGTCACACTTCTGATCGCCGGAGGGGTCTGGCTGTTCGCCATCGCCGAGCGCATAGGTCTCATCTGAATTGTGCTCATATTGAGCAATTGCGGGCGTCCAGTAGAGCGGGCTAAATGCGGTCATGACCAAATCCCAGCTCACGATCACACTCGCACAGCTCAATCCGGTCGTCGGTGATGTGACCGGCAATGCCGCGAAGGCCCGCGCTGCCCGGAAACAGGCGAAGTCGGACGGCGCCGACCTGCTGGTGCTCTCCGAGCTGTTCATCGCGGGCTATCCGCCCGAGGATCTGGTGCTGAAGCCTGCCTTTCAGGCTGCTTGCCGCGCCGAGATCGAGTCGCTGGCGCGGGAAACCTCCGACGGCGGCCCGGCTGTGCTGATCGGCACGCCGTGGGTCGAAGACGGCAAGCTCTACAATGCCTGCGCGCTGCTGGACGAAGGCCGGATCGCGGCGCTGCGCTTCAAGGCCAATCTTCCGAACTACGGCGTGTTCGATGAAAAGCGTGTGTTCGCGCGCGGGCCTGCGGCTGGCCCTGTGACCATTCGCGGCGTGCGGGTCGGTGTTCCCATCTGTGAAGACACATGGATGGAGGAATCCGAGGAATACGAGAACGTCGTCGAATGTCTGGCGGAGACTGGCGCCGAAATCCTGATCGTTCCGAACGGCTCGCCCTACACCCGCGAGAAGAACGACATGCGTCTGTCGGTGTCCGTCGCGCGCGTGGCGGAAAGCGGATTGCCGCTGGTGTATCTCAATCAGGTTGGCGGGCAGGATGAACTGGTGTTCGACGGCTCGTCATTCGGCCTGAATGCCGACCGCTCGCTAGCGTTTCAACTGCCAGGCTTTGAAGAAAACATCACAACGCTTCGCTTCACCAAAGGCGAGGGCGGCTGGACGTGCAAGGGACCCGTGACGCCTGTGCTCGATTGCGACAAGGGTGATTACGCAGCCTGCGTACTCGGCCTGCGCGATTATGTCGGCAAGGCTGGCTTTCCTGGCGTGCTGCTCGGTGTGTCGGGCGGTATCGACTCGGCGCTGTGTGCCGCCATCGCGGTGGATGCACTCGGCGCGGACAAGGTGCGCGGCGTGATGCTGCCGTTCCGCTTCACCGCACAGGAATCTCTCGACGATGCAGCGAAGCTGACGAAGCAACTCGGCATTCAATATGAGGTGTTGCCGATCGCGGCGGCCGTTCACGGCTTCGAGGACATTCTCAAGCCGGTGTTCGAAGGCCGGGAGCGGGACGTCACTGAGGAAAATCTGCAAGCGCGCACCCGCGGCGTGCTGCTGATGGCGATTTCCAACAAGTTCGGCTCGATGGTGGTGACCACCGGCAACAAGTCCGAAATGTCGGTCGGCTACGCCACGCTCTACGGCGACATGAACGGCGGCTACAATCCCATCAAGGACATCTACAAGACAGAAGTGTTCCGGCTGTCGACCCTGCGCAATTCATGGAAGCCGGAAGACGCACTCGGCCCGTCCGGCGAGGTCATTCCGCCGAATATCATCACACGTCCGCCGACCGCCGAGTTGCGCGAGAATCAGACCGACCAGGATTCGCTGCCGCCGTACGATGTGCTGGATGCCATCCTCGTGCGATTGGTCGAGCGCGAAGATTCTGTTGCGTCCATCGTGTCCGAAGGTTTTGACATCGACACGGTGACCCGTATCGCGCGGTTGCTCAACATCGCGGAATACAAGCGCCGTCAGGCCGCGCCTGGCGTGAAGGTGACGCGCAGGAATTTCGGGCGCGACCGCCGCTATCCGATCATCAACAAGTTCAGGGATACCGGAAAGGCGCTGCCCGAACCGGACCACTCGCTGGTCACGCGCTCCAGCCGGAATTCGGCGGAAGCGTTCGAGGGCTAGCCATCGAGCACTTTAGTCCTCATCCTGAGGAGCCCGCTCTTGCGGGCGTCTCGAAGGATGAGGGGTGTTTCTTCGCGCCAGCTTTCGCAAGGCATCCATATCTCCACGAATGAAGGCTTCTTTCTTTTGGCGCGACCATTTCTTGAGTTTTCGTTCGCTTTCGATCGCGTCGGTGATGCGATCGAACCACTCGGAAAAGATAAGAACGACGGGTCTACGTGACTCGGTATATCCCTTGAAGATTCCAGCGTTGTGCTCCGACAACCTAGTCTCAAGGGAGGCACGGGTGGTGCCCGTATACAAACTGCCGTCCGCACACCGCAGGATGTAAAGGTATGCGCCCTCCGGCATTCCATCCTCATCCTTCGAGACGGCTGCTTCGCAGCCTCCTCAGGATGAGGGATCGGGGCGGGCTGTCAATTGAAAGTAGCTATCTCGCCGGAATGAAGGTCGGGCCCACCGAGCGGATCGGTTTGTCGCCGGAATCCGCTGGAGCCGCAGCAGCCGGTGCGCCAGTCGGCAACGGCTTTGCATTCGGCGGCGTTGCAACTGAGCCGGACTTCTTCTGGGCTGCAGGCGCAGCTTTGGGCTGCGACATTCGCTTCGAGCTTTCGTCAGTGACGATGATGTCGCCCTGCTGCGCGGCGGCTGCCTTGTCGTCGATATTCTTCAGCGCATCGGACCAGGTCTGGCCGACCGCCTTGCAACTGCAGGCCTTGTCAAACGCCTGACGATACTTGAACGCGTTCGGCGACTGGGAATACGGCTGGCCGTTGATCGACACCGCCTGGTTCATATCTTCGCCGGGATTGCGGTAGGTATACAGCGTTGCGTCGGCTGCCGGGCAGAGCGCCTTGCAGGTGCGTTCGTCATCCGCGAAGCGGCTGGGCACTGTTGCGAAAGAAATCGGAAAATAGAAGCCGTCGCAGCTTCGCGCGCAAACCGTACGGTACGTGCCGGAAGCGGCTCCGTTATCCATTGGCGGAGGGGCGCCGTTGTTGTTTCCCCCGAACAGATTTTCCAGGAAGCTGCCGCCGCCGCTGTTGCGCAACTGAGCCGCGTATTGCGGGCCGCAATTGTTCTGCGCCAGCGCCATCAGCACGGAGCGGCGCTGGTTCTCACGCTCGGAGCCGCCGAATCCGCCGCCGCGCAGCCGCTCGAGATTGCTGGTGATCTGGTCGAGATTGGCGCGCATCTGCTGAATGCGCGTGTTGATTGGGCCGCACTGGGCGGACTGACCGCTGAACAGGGAGAAGAAGCCAGAACTGTCGCAGCCCTGACGTTTGGCCTGATCCTGCACCCGCTCCAGCTCCGACTGCTGCCGGCTCTGGGCTTCGACATAACGCTGGATTTGTTCCGCCTTGGCGTTGTCACCGCCGCCGCCATCAATGGCCGACAACTGGCCCACCAGCCGCTGGCAGATTGGATTGGCTCCGGGCTGACCGCCGGGAGGCGGGGGAAAGCCCTGCTGCGCGGTTGCGCCATGGGTCAGCAGTGCCGCGCCCACAAGCGCCGCGCTGGCAAAGGTCCATCGCAAGAACGAAAAGTTCGGCAAGCTGTCACGATCCCACACGATCTGACCGCGACGCGGCCGACGGATGCTCACATACTAGCTTCCGGCGGCAAGGTCACGTCGATTCAGGGGCGCAGATAAGGCAGAGAATCGTGACGAAAAGAAGCCCCGGAACCGGGGCCGACGTCAGCGCTGGCAGGTAATGGCAATGAATTCGCCGTGCCCCGCGGTGCCCGTGGAGACCGGAATTGCACCCGTGACTTCATTCGGATCGATGCGGCGGTAACTGATAGCCTGCGCGAACTCGCGGGACTGGCAGTAGGCGCGCGCGGCGGGAGCTCCGCACTTCTCGCCCTTGGCCAGACATTCGTCGACGCCGTAGCCGTCCGCCTGGTTGGCGACGATAAAAACGCGGCTGTCGGCACGGGTCTCTGTGGAGGCAATCAGACAAACGCAGGCAATCAATGTGAACAGAAATCGCATGGTGACACCGGTTTGGGAGAAGCGCAGGCGCCTCCATCAATAAACGTGAAGGGTTAAGAATGATTAAGGACGGCGATTCCGTGGCAGGCGGCCATTTGGATGCCGAAATCCGGCGAGTGTGACCTTGACGCGGTCCCCCCGGCTGGACCATTGTGCGGCCCATGAACGGTTCGGTCTCTTTTATCGGCATTTGCCGCGAGATTATTAGCTAGCGATTCGCTGGCTGGAGCCGTCTTTTCTCAATCGAGATCATGGGACGACCCGGCCGCAAGGCAAGGGATTTGATTTCCATGGAGCTGAAGCTCTTTGACACGCTGACCAAGGAGAAGCGGCCGTTCCGGCCGCTCGATCCGAACAACGTGCGCATGTATGTGTGCGGGCCGACGGTCTATGACTTTGCCCATATCGGCAATGCACGGCCCGTTATCGTGTTCGATGTGCTGTTCCGGTTGCTGCGGCACCTCTATGGGGCCGACCACGTCAAATACGTCCGCAACATCACCGACGTTGACGACAAGATCAACGACCGTGCCGCCCGTGACTATCCGGGCGAACCGCTGAACGAGGCGATCCGCAAGGTCACCGAACAGACCGAGAAGCAGTTTCACGAGGATGTGGACACGC
The DNA here is from genome assembly GCA_024508675.1 of Afipia sp. Lineage (GTDB taxonomy): Bacteria > Pseudomonadota > Alphaproteobacteria > Rhizobiales > Xanthobacteraceae > Afipia. Next base: position 199,755 of record JANINQ010000021.1, on the reverse strand, counting down.
TGGGCTGCCTGCGGCCGACCGTCGAGCCGCGCGCGACCGAACACATCGCCGAAATGCGCGCGATCATCGAAAAGCTGATCGCGGGCGGTAATGCGTATGTCGAGCAGGATCACGTGCTGTTCAAGGTCGCGTCCGATCCGAACTACGGCAAGCTGGCGCGGCGATCGCTTGACGAGATGCTGGCGGGTGCGCGCGTCGATGTCGCGCCTTACAAGCATGATGCGATGGACTTCGTGCTGTGGAAGCCTTCGAAACCGGGCGAGCCGTCATGGCCGTCGCCGGGCGGCATAAAGGTCGAAGGGCGTCCGGGCTGGCATATCGAATGCTCCGCAATGGCCTGGAAACACCTCGGCGAGCAGTTCGACATTCATGGCGGCGGCATCGATCTCGTGTTCCCGCATCATGAGAATGAACTCGCGCAATCGTGCTGCGCGTTCCACAAGGAGCGCATGGCCAATGTCTGGATGCACAACGGCTTCCTGCAGGTCGAAGGCGAGAAGATGTCGAAGAGCCTCGGCAACTTCGTCACGATCCGGGAATTGCTGACAGGCTGGCGCGGTCGCTCGTGGCCGGGCGATGCGTTGCGGTTCGCGATGATGCAGACGCATTATCGTTCGCCGATCGACTGGTCGCTGGCCGCCTGTGATAACGCATTCAACACGCTGAAGGACTTTTTCAGTGTGGCGGCGCCGGCAGAACAGGGCGCGGCACCGGCGTCCATCGTGGAAGCGCTGGCCGACGATTTGAACACACCGAAGGCCGTTGCCGAATTGCATGCCCTGCGCAAGCAGATCCGAAATCCGGGCGACGAGGCCTCGGTTGCGCTCGGCAATGCGCTTGCGTTTCTGGGACTGGATGCCGCACGGTTTGCAGCCTGGGTTGCCAAGGCTGACGCCAAGGCTATTTCGAAGGCGGGCAATGTCGAAGACCTCATTGCGGATCGCGTAGCTGCGCGGGCGCGGAAGGACTTCAAGGAATCCGACCGTATTCGCGACGAGCTTGCGGCACGGGGCATCGTGCTGAAGGACGGCAAGGATGCCAACGGGAATCCCGTGACGACGTGGGAGATTGCGCGATGACCAAGCCGGATACGCCTTTTCCGAAACACCGCTACTATTATATCGCGCTCAAGTGGCTGCTGATCCTGGCCGCCATCGCGCTCGCGCTTAAACTCGTCAACGTCTGGTAAGGTAATGGGACAATCCATGCCCAAAGTCGGCCTGCGTCCGTTTCTTTCAGAGGACACCCCAGTGCTCGCGGCGATCTTCGTCGCCAGCATCGAGGAGCTGGCTGAGGATGACTATTCAGATGCACAGCGTGAGGCTTGGGCCAGCGCGGCCGAGGACGAGGGCAAATTCGGGAAACGCCTGGCCGGTCAGCTCACGCTGGTTGCGACGGTTGGCGGCTCACCGGTGGGTTTCGTCTCGCTGAAAGGCAAGGATCATCTCGATCTGCTTTATGTGCATCCGGGTTTTGCGCGGCAAGGCGTTGCCACCGCCCTGTGCGATGCGCTGGAAAAGCTGGCCGGCGCGCGCGGGACGATGTCAGTGACCGTGGAAGCCAGCGACACCGCCGAGCCGTTCTTCGTCAAACGCGGTTATTCGGGCCAGCAACGCAACACCGTATCGATTGGCGACGAGTGGCTGACCAATACGACGATGAAGAAATCACTAAACGGCGAAACGCCGGGACAACCATCATGAGCCGCGAGCGCCTCTATCTGTTCGATACCACGCTGCGCGATGGCGCGCAGACCAACGGTGTCGATTTCACGCTGCACGACAAGCAGATCATCGCCGATATGCTCGACGATCTTGGGATCGACTATATCGAGGGCGGTTACCCCGGCGCCAATCCGGCTGACACCGAGTTTTTTGCGGCGAAGCCGAAGTTCGATCACGCGAAGTTCACGGCGTTTGGCATGACTCGGCGCGCGGGCCGCTCGGCATCGAACGATCCGGGCATTGCGGGCCTGCTGGAAGCCAAGGCCGACGCGATCTGTTTTGTGGCGAAGTCGTCCGAATATCAGGTTCGTGTGGCGCTCGAGACCACCAATGAGGAAAATCTCGCCTCGATCCGTGACAGCGTCAGTGCCGCGAAGGCGGCAGGCCGGGAAGTGATGCTCGACTGCGAGCACTTCTTCGACGGCTACAAGGAGAATCCGCAGTTCGCGCTGGCCTGCGCCAAGGCGGCCTATGACTCCGGTGCGCGGTGGGTGGTGCTGTGCGACACCAATGGCGGCACGATGCCGAACGAGATCGAGGCCATCGTCGGCGAGGTGGTGAAGCATATCCCCGGCGATCATGTCGGCATCCACACCCATAACGACACCGAGCAGGCCGTGGCGAATTCGCTTGCGGCGGTGCGTGCAGGTGCACGGCAGATCCAGGGCACCTTGAACGGTCTTGGTGAGCGTTGTGGCAACGCCAATCTCTGTTCGCTGATCCCGACCCTGAAGCTGAAAAAGGAATTCGCCGACAAATTCGAGATCGGCGTGTCGGACGAAAAACTCGCCACGCTGGTTCATGCTTCGCGCGCGCTGGATGACATTCTCAACCGCGCGCCGGACCGGCATGCGCCATACGTGGGCGAAAGCGCATTTGTTACCAAGACAGGCATCCATGCTTCAGCCGTGCTGAAAGACCCTCAGACCTACGAGCACATTGCGCCCGAGGCTGTCGGCAATCACCGCAAGGTGCTGGTGTCGGATCAGGCGGGACGCTCCAACGTCATCGCCGAACTGGAACGCGCCGGAATCCCGTTCGACAAGAACGATCCGAAGCTGACGCGGCTTGTCGAGGAAATGAAGGAGAAGGAAGCGGCTGGCTATGCCTATGAGTCGGCCAATGCGTCTTTCGACCTGCTGGCGCGCCGAACCCTCGGCAAAGTGCCGGACTACTTCAAGGTTGTGCAGTTCGATGTGAATGTCGAGCAGCGTTATAACGCATTGGCCCAGCGCGTCACCGTGGCCATGGCCGTGGTGAAGGTCGATGTCGCCGGGGAGGCGCTGATCTCCGCCGCGGAAGGCAACGGTCCGGTCAACGCGCTGGACGTGGCGCTTCGCAAGGACCTCGGAAAATATCAAAAGTATATCGAGGGTTTGAAGCTGGTCGATTACCGCGTGCGTATCCTCAATGGCGGTACGGAAGCCGTGACGCGCGTGCTGATCGAGAGTGAAGACGAGAATGGCGAGCGGTGGACGACGGTCGGCGTTTCGCCCAATATCATCGACGCATCGTTTCAGGCGCTGATGGATTCGGTGATCTACAAGCTGGTGAAATCCGGCGCGCCTGCGTAACGGCATGATCTGAGGACTCTCTTCGGCTCATGCGTCAGCGAAGGGGAGGTCGCATGATCGATCATGTATCGGTGGGCGTTGCCGACATGGAACGTGCCACACGCTTTTATGAAGCGGCGTTCGCGCCGCTTGGGCTTGCCAAGCTGTTTGCGATGCCGGCCACGGCCGCCTTCGGAAAAACCTATCCGGAATTCTGGATCAACCTGCGGGCAGGGATGGAGCCGATGCCACCTCACAATGGCACGCATATCTGCCTTCGTGCCCGGACGACGGATGAGGTGGAGGCGTTTTATGCTGCGGCGTTGGCGGCAGGAGGCACCGACGACGGGCCGCCGGGCATCCGCCCTCATTTCCGCGTGAAGTATTTCGCGGCCTTCGTGGCAGATCCTGACGGCAACCGGATCGAAGCGGTCACGTTCCTGAAGGACGATCAGCCCGCGGCGTAGCGGGTGATTACAGCCGCCCGGCCACGTGATTGTCCATCAGCTTCTCGGCCTCGGGCACGTCTGCCGCGACACGCTGCAGCGTCGGCAGAATGTCCTCGACCCGGTCGACGGTCAGAACATCGACCCACAGATTGGCCCGGATGAATTCCGTTCGCTTCATGTGATCGATCAGCGCGAGCAGGGGATTCCAGAACCCGTCGATGTTGGCGAGCAGGATCGGCTTGCTGTGGCGGCCGAGCTGCGACCAGGTCATCTGCTCGACAAGCTCTTCGAGGGTGCCGACGCCGCCGGGGAAGGCGACGAAGGCATCGGAATGCTCGAACATGAGCTGTTTGCGCTCGTGCATGTCCTTGGTGATGATGAGTTCCTGTGCGTCCTTCAGCACATGCTCGCGCCGGGTCAGGAATGTGGGGATGATGCCGGTCACCTTGCCGCCATTGGCGAGAGCGCCGGCCGCGACCGCACCCATCAGGCCGACCGAGCCGCCGCCATAGACGAGGCCAACGCCGTTATCGGCGAGGGACTTGCCAAAGGCCGTGGCCGCATTAACGAATTCGGGATTGGTACCGGGGCCGGAACCGCAATAGACGCAGACGTTCTTAATCGTATTCATAGCTGTTATGTGGCTATTTCCTGCGACATCTTCAAGACGCACCTCTTGCGCTGCAAGGTGGATAGTTCTCCAAATAGGCTGTTTTCGGGAAAAGAATCAGCCGGAGCGGGTGCGAAATCCGGCCAAACACTCTATATGACCGGGCATGATTGCAACCCCCGATAGGCACCTCGCGCAGCATCAGGCCTGCTTTGGCCTCAAGGCGACTGACGTTTAATGGCCGAGCTTTATCCTGCCGTTCCCGACGACGCATCGAATGATGCCAAGCCGCCGACGCCCGCCGATTTGAAAGCCGAGAAAGCGACGATGTTCGGGACGCTCGCGCACCTGTGGCCATATATCTGGCCGGGTGATCGCGCCGACCTCAAGATGCGGGTCGTCTGGTCGATGGTGCTGCTGCTCATCGCCAAGGTCGCGACGTTGTTCGTGCCGTTCACCTTCAAATGGGCCGTGGATGCCTTGACGGGCGCGGATACTGCGCCGGTCCAGTCCTCCAACTGGATGCTGTGGCTGATTGCGTCCCCGCTGATCATGACGCTCAGCTACGGCGTCGTCCGTATTGTCATGATGGTGCTGACGCAATGGCGTGACGGCCTTTTCGCCAAGGTGGCGATGCATGCGGTGCGCAAGCTGGCCTATCTCACCTTCGTGCACATGCATGAACTGTCGCTGCGGTTTCATCTCGAGCGCAAGACCGGCGGCCTGACACGCGTACTGGAGCGGGGACGCACCGGGATTGAGACCATGGTGCGCATGGTGATCCTGCAACTCGCGCCGACCATTGTCGAACTGGCGCTGATGATGGGCGTGCTGCTGTGGCAGTTCGACTGGCGCTATGTGCTGGTGACGTTCGTCACCGTCGTGATCTACATGGCCTTCACATACTATGCGACCGAGTGGCGGATCGACATCCGCCGGCGCATGAACGACTCCGATACGGAAGCCAACACAAAGGCCATCGACTCGCTGCTGAACTACGAGACGGTGAAGTATTTCGGTGCCGAGGAGCGCGAGGCGCTGCGTTACGACAAGTCCATGGAGCGCTATGAGCGGGCCAGCGTTCACACCTATACGTCGCTTGCCGTACTCAATACCGGGCAGGCGGTGATCTTCACGATCGGTCTTACAGCGACGATGATGATGTGCGTGGCGGGCATTCGCAGCGGTACCAACACTGTCGGCGATTTCGTCATGATCAATGCCATGATGATCCAGCTCTATCAGCCACTGAATTTCATGGGCATGGTTTATCGCGAGATCAAGCAGGCGATCATCGACATCGAGAAGATGTTCGGTGTGCTGTCGCGTAATCCGGAAGTGAAGGACGGTCCGGACGCCGAGCCGCTGCAGATTTCGGCCGGTACGGTCCGGTTCGAGGATGTGCAGTTTTCCTACGATCCGGACCGGCCCATCCTGAAAGGTCTGTCCTTCGAGGTGCCGGCTGGGAAGACCGTTGCCATCGTCGGCCCTTCGGGCGCGGGCAAGTCAACCATCTCCCGGCTGCTGTTCCGGCTCTATGACGTCAGCGGCGGCAAGATCACCATCGATGGCCAGGATATCCGCAATGTGACGCAAGCGTCGCTGCGCGCCACCATCGGCATGGTTCCGCAGGACACCGTGCTGTTCAACGACACCATCCGCTACAACATTCGCTACGGCCGCTGGGATGCGAGCGACGCCGAAGTGGAGGAGGCGGCGTCGATGGCGCAAATCGACAATTTCATCCGCATGTCGCCGCACGGTTACGAGACCGAGGTCGGCGAGCGCGGCCTGAAATTGTCCGGCGGCGAGAAACAGCGCGTCGCGATCGCCCGCACCATTCTGAAGGGGCCGCCGATCCTGGTTCTGGATGAAGCGACGTCGGCGCTCGACAGTCACACCGAACGGGAAATTCAGGAACAGCTTGAGAAAGTCGCGCGCGGCCGAACGTCGCTGGTGATCGCGCACCGGTTGTCCACCATTGTCGGCGCTGACGAAATTATCGTGCTGGATCAGGGCCGCATTGCCGAGCGCGGCACCCACGCACAGCTTCTGGCGGCAAATGGCCTTTACGCGAGCATGTGGAACAGGCAACGTGAGGCTCAGGAAGCGCGGGAAAAGCTGGCCATGATGGCCGACGAGAACATCGCGCCCAATCGCGAGCCGCCGCCGGTCGACGATCCGCTCGCAGCGCCGGAAGCGGTCGAGTAATTTTGGTTACATTCAACGCAGGTTCTTGAACTCATGTCCGTCGTGAAGTCCATCCGCGATCAAATTCCGCCGATTCACCCCGAAGGGTATCCCTTCATCGGCGCCTTCGCCTTCGCCAGTCTGATCCTGTTCTGGATATGGACGCCGCTCGGCTGGATCGGCTGCGGACTGACGGTGTGGTGCGCGCTGTTCTTCCGCGATCCTGTCCGCGTCACGCCAGTGCGCGAGGGCATCGTTGTGTCGCCCGCGGATGGCCGTGTGTCCATGGTCGTGCAGGCAGTGCCGCCCGCCGAACTCGGACTTGGCGATAAGCCGCTGCCACGCATTTCCATCTTCATGAGCGTGTTCAACTGCCATGTGAACCGCAGCCCGGTGGCCGGGCGCATCGACCGCATCGCCTATCGCCCAGGCAAGTTTCTGAATGCTGATCTCGACAAGGCCAGCGACGACAACGAGCGCAATTCGCTCGTGATCTCCACCCCGGCAGGACGGATCGGCGTGATCCAGATCGCGGGTCTTGTGGCGCGCCGCATCGTGTCCTTCGTCAAGGAGGGACAGGTTCTTGGAGCTGGCGAGCGGTTCGGGCTGATCCGGTTCGGTTCGCGGCTCGATGTCTTCCTTCCCGAAGGGGCCAAGGCGCTGGTGTCGGAAGGCCAGACCGCCATTGCCGGCGAGACCGTGCTGGCCGATTTCAAGCTTGGCGACGGCGGACGGAGCTACCGGCTGGATTAACCAAGGGCCGCAGGCTTTTTGCCACAATGGTGAAGCAGGGTAGGGATTGTTATATAAGGGCCCATGACCATGCTTCCCGACTCCAGAACGCCCGATCTGCGCCGCCGCCGGTTTCGTCAGATTCCGATCCGGATGCTGGTGCCCAACGTCATCACGTTGCTGGCGATCTGCGCCGGTCTGACGGCGATCCGGCTGTCAATCGAAGGGCGCAACGAACTGGCGCTCGGCGCGATCGTGTTCGCAGCGATCCTTGACGGCATTGATGGCCGTGTGGCGCGCATGATCAAGGGACAATCCCGTTTCGGCGCTGAACTCGACAGCCTCGCGGACTTTGTCAATTTCGGCGTGGCGCCTGCGCTCATTCTGTATTTCTGGCAGTTGCACGATTTGAAGAATGTCGGCTGGATCGCGGCGATGATCTTTGCGATCAGCGGCGGGCTGAGGCTGGCCCGTTTCAACGCCACGATGGACGATCCGAACAAACCAGCCTTTGCCGGAAACTATTTCACCGGCGTGCCTGCGCCGCTGGGCGCGCTGTGCGTGCTGTTGCCGATGTACCTGGTGTTCATCGGCGCGCCGCAACTGCCTGCACCGATCACGGCCGTCTTCACCCTGTCGATCGCGTTCCTGATGGTGTCGCGGTTGCCGGTGTTCTCCGGCAAGATGCTTGGCGGCAAGATCGCGCCGGAGATGGTGCTGCCGGTCGTCGTGCTGGTCGTGCTGTTCATCGCGGTGCTGATCAGTTACCCGTGGCACCTCCTGACGGGCGGTTCGATTATCTATCTTCTCAGTCTGCCGGTCGGCTGGTCGTCTTACCGCGCGCATGAGCGTCGCGCCCGGGAGGCTGCGGCCGCAAGCGAGCCGGGGCATGCAGCGCAGGCTGCGCCGGATTTCAATGTTGCGGCAGGGCCTGTCGAAGACGAGCGTCCGCCCCGCCTGAACTGATCGTTATCAGGATAGCCAGGCGCGGCGACGCGCTCCGTATGGTTAACAATTTCCTGAAACTTGTTTCGATCAACCGGCGAATGTGGCTCCGCTTGAGCCCGCACCGCTACCATTTGACCGCTTCCGGCAAGCCAGAGTGATTTATCGCCGCGCGGCGGGCATCAATTCGATAACCTTTACCCCACCTTAATGGCCAGCCCCCTAATGTTCCGATGCGCGCTCAGAACGGGTCGCGCCGTTGGTTGCGTTGGAGTCGGTCATGGATATCGCTACCGGAGCCGGGTTGCTCGCGGGCGTCATCGTTCTTTGCACGCTTATTCTGATGGGCGGCGATTTCCGGATGTTCTACGACATCCACGCCGTCATTATCATTTTCGGCGGCTCGTTCGCCGCCACGCTGATCCGCTTTCCGCTGTCGGCGATCCTTCATGGCATGCCGCTTGGCGCAAAGTACGCCTTCACGATCAGCCGCCTGACCGCGCGGGACCTTGTTGATGAACTGGCGCGGATCGCCGAAGTCGCGCGCAAGCAGGGGCCGGTTGGTCTTGAAAAGATCGAGGCCGACGATCCATTTCTCGCCAAGGGCATTCGCTATATCGCGGACGGTTACGATCTCGAATTCATTCGCGATAACCTCGAGCGGGATCGCGACAATTTTCTGATGCACCTCACCGAGGGATCGAAGATCTATCGTGCGATCGGCGACTGCGCGCCGGCATTCGGCATGATCGGCACGCTGCTGGGCATGGTGCAGATGTTCTCGAACATGTCGGACCCTTCAAAGCTCGGCCCGTTCATGGCGGTCGCGCTGCTTGCTACGCTTTACGGCGCGCTGGTGGCCAACCTGATCTGTCTGCCCATTGCCGACAAGCTGCACGTCAAGGTGCTGGACGAGGAGACCAATCGCACGCTGATCATCGACGGAATCCTGATGATCCGCGACGCGAAGTCTCCGACCCTCGTTCGCGAGATGTTGCTGGCCTATCTGCCCGAGAAGCATCGCCATGAAGAGGGCGAGCCTGTTCCTGCGTAACGGCTGAGACGGACCCAACGGGATGGCCAAGAAGAAAAAGGAAGAGGCGCATGGTGGTCACGGCTGGTTCGTGACCTTCGCCGACCTGATGGCTCTGCTGCTGAGCTTCTTCGTCATGCTCGTGGCGTTCTCCAATCAGGATTCCAACAAGCTGAAGATCGTCGCGGGATCGATGCGCGAGGCGTTCGGCATCCAGACTCATTCGCGCTTCTCCGGCATCATCGAATCCGACGGACTTCCGACCCGGCCAAGGCTGAAGAACACCACGCATGTTCCACCCGAGGAGCCGACGAACAATCCCACGCCCGATCAGGAAGATCAGTTCAAGATCGCCGGCGCGCGCATGAAGACCGATCGCGAGTTCGCGCTCGCGTCGGCTTCGCTGCGTCAGGCGTTGCAGGACCTCCCGGAAATCTCTGAACTGTCCAAGCACATCATGTTCGAGGAGACCAAGGAGGGACTGAACCTCGAGATTGTCGATCAGGACGGCCGCTCGATGTTCGCCGATGGCTCCAAGCAGCCTCTGGAGCGTACCCGCCGCCTGCTTCAGAAGCTGGCTGCGCCTCTGAAGGCAACGCCGCTGCGTGTGGCCATCGTCGGGCATACCTCCGCCGGTTTCGTCCCGTCACGCTCGGGGTATGACGGCTTTGACCTGTCGGCGGACCGGGCCAACGTGGTTCGCCAGATTCTTGAACGGGAAGGGCTGCCGACCTCCCACGTCTTCTCTGTGGCCGGGAAGGCCGATACCCAGCCGCTCTTTCCGGACGATCCCTCGCTCTCCGCAAACCGGCGTGTGACCATCACGCTGATGAGGGAAGACCCGCCGCTTCCTCCGAACTTGAAGCCTTAATCTAAGGGTATTTAAATACCACGAATGCGATGTTAATGGGGTTCCATGCTAGTGTCGCAGTGGACATCGGATGGCAGTGATATAAGAAGCGCCACTCTCAAGTGATCACCGGGCTAGCCGGGATCAAAGACACCGTCAGGGCGTTTTCGTCGATCATGGCTGCCAGCGATTTACCTGCCGATACGCCCCAAGAGGTGCCGGTAACCACCGGCTTTTGGGCTCTTACCCTCGGAAGTATTGGCGTTGTGTTCGGCGACATCGGTACGTCGCCGCTGTATGCCTTTCGCGAGGCGGTCCACAACGCTTCGAATGGCGGAGCGGTTTCCCGCGAGATCGTGCTTGGCGTGCTTTCGCTGATTCTGTGGTCGCTGATCGTCGTTGTGACGATCAAGTATGTCCTGCTGTTGCTGCGGGCCGACAACAACGGCGAAGGCGGGACGCTTTCCCTGATGGCACTCGGTCAGCGGGCGCTTGGACGCCGTAGCTGGCTGCTTCTGGCGCTTGGCGTGATCGGCGGATCGATGTTCCTCGGCGACGCCATGATCACGCCGGCGATTTCGGTGCTCTCCGCAGTCGAAGGCCTGAAGATCGCAGCGCCTGCGCTTGAGCATGTGGTCGTTCCGATGGCCATCGTCATTCTGGTTTGCCTGTTCGCGGTCCAGAGCAGGGGCACCGCCATGGTGGCCAGCGCTTTCGGCCCGGTGATGATCGTCTGGTTTTTGACGCTGGGCGTGATGGGCCTGATGCATATCAGCGACGATCCCGGCATCGTGCATGCGATCAATCCGATTTTTGCCGTCCAGTTCTTGCTGACCCATGGTGTGATCGGTCTGGTCATTCTCGGCGCGGTGTTTCTGGCCGTGACCGGCGGCGAAGCTCTCTACGCCGACCTTGGCCACTTTGGCCGCAAGCCAATTCAGACGGCATGGTTTTATTTCGTGCTGCCGTGCCTGTTGCTCAATTATTTCGGGCAGGGCGCGCTAGTTCTGTCGCACCCAGAGGCGATCGAGAATCCATTCTATCGCATGGTGCCGGACAGTGTGCTCGTCCCGCTGATCTGTCTTGCGACGGCTGCGACAGTGATTGCGAGCCAGGCGGTGATCACGGGCGCCTTCTCGCTGGTGCGGCAGGCAATTCAGCTCGGTCTGCTGCCGCGCTTCGAAGTTCGCTACACGTCGGAATCGCATGCGGGCCAGATTTATCTGCCGCGCGTCAACATCATGCTTCTGATCGGCGTGCTGCTGCTGGTCGGCCTGTTCCGCACTTCAAGCGGCCTAGCATCGGCTTACGGCATCGCCGTCTCGACCACGATGGTTTGCGACGGCATCATGTGTTTCGTCGTGATCTGGAAGCTCTGGAACTGGCGTGCCGCCACCGCCGCTGCACTGATCCTGCCTCTGGTGGTAATCGATCTGACATTCCTCACCGCCAACCTTTTGAAGCTGCTGCAGGGCGCTTGGGTGCCGGTGCTGTTCGGAATCATGATGGCTGGCCTGATCTGGACATGGCGTCGTGGCGCCGCGATCCTGATCAACAAGACCCGGCGCACCGAAGTGCCGCTGCTCGATCTCATCAAAAGTCTCGAAAAGCGGCCGCCGCACATCGTCAAGGGTACGGCGGTTTTCCTGACCAGCGATCCCGGATATGTGCCGACGGCTCTGCTGCACAACCTGAAGCACAACAAGGTCCTGCACGAGCACAACGTGATCCTGACTATCCATACCGCGGAGACGCCACGGGTCGATCTGGCGGATCGGGTGAAGATGGAGAACATCAGCGACAAGTTCTCGACGGTCCGGCTGTCGTTCGGATTTATGGAATCGCCGAACGTCCCGAAAGCGCTGGCGGTCGCCCGCAAGCTCGGTTGGCAGTTCGACATCATGTCGACGTCGTTCTTCGTGTCGCGGCGCTCGCTGAAGCCGGCCGCGCAGTCCGGCATGCCTAAGTGGCAAGACCACCTGTTTATCGCCATGAGCCGTTCGGCGAACGATGCCACGGACTATTTCCAGATCCCGACCGGGCGGGTTGTGGAAGTCGGCACGCAGGTCACGATTTGATTGCTTAGGCCTTTGCTTGCGCTTGATTTTTCCGGCGCAAAAAGGGAGGTTGTGCGCGGTTCGCGCATAATCTTGGGGCGCGTGCGCTTTTCGGAAATCGCTTTTCGCAGCGCGCCCCGATGGAGGTCGATGTGTCTCAGGCTGACAAGGTCCACGATTTGACGGCGGAAGAAGTTGCCGCGGGAATCGAGCAGGGGAAGTATCTCCTGATCGATGTTCGCGAGCCGAATGAAGTTGCCGTGGAAGCCTATCCAAACGCGCTGGTTCTTCCGCTTTCGACTTTCAACCCAGACGAAATTCCCGATCCGCAGGGCAAGACGGTGGTTTTCGCCTGTCGCTCCGGCAAGCGTTCGGTCACCGCATCGCTGGCCGCGCAAGCCGCGGGCAAGCCGTATGACTCGCATCTCGCTGGCGGGATGCTGGGATGGAAGGCTGCCGGGCTGCCATCGAAGACAGGCGGCTGATTGCCGTGAACCCGATTTTCGCGGACCTGCCGAACACCATTTTCGACGTCATGTCGCAGGCCGCGCGTGACCTCAACGCCATCAATCTCGGCCAGGGTTTTCCGGAAGATCCGGGTCCGCTCGATGTCAGGCAGAAGGCCGCCGATGCGGTTCTGAACGGCTACAATCAATATCCCTCGATGATGGGGATTCCCGAGCTGCGTCAGGCCATCGCCAAGCATTACGCGCATTGGCACAGCCTGCAGCTCGATCCCATGAGCGAGGTGATGGTGACCTCGGGCGCCACGGAAGCGCTGACGGGATCAATCCTCGGCCTCGTCCAGCCGGGCGATGAAGTCCTGCTGTTTCAGCCGATGTACGATTCCTACGTTCCGATCATCCGACTGGCGGGCGGCATTCCGAAATTCCTGCGCTTGGAGCCGCCGCACTGGCGTTTGCCTGAAGAGGCGATCCGCGCGGCCATTACGCCGAAGACGCGTTATGTGATCCTGAACAATCCGCTCAATCCGGCAGCGGTGGTCTATCCGCGCGAAGACCTCGAAATGCTGGGGCGGATCTGCCAGGAACACAATCTGATCGCCATTTGCGACGAGGTCTGGGAGCATGTGGTGTTTGACGGCCGGGAGCACATTCCGCTGATCACGATTCCGGGCATGCGGGATCGCACGGTGAAGATCGGCTCCGCAGGAAAGATTTTCGGACTGACCGGCTGGAAGATCGGGTTCGTATGCGCCGCGCCGCATATCCTGCGTGTGCTCGCCAAGGCACATCAGTTCATCACCTTCACAACTGCGCCGAATCTTCAGGTCGCCGTCGCCTACGGCCTCGGCAAGCCGGACGAATACTTCCATCAGATGCGGGCAGAGCTGGCGCGCAGCCGCGATCGCCTGAGCAAGGGGTTGGCCGGTCTCGGCTTCCCGGTGCTGCAGTCGCAAGGCACGTACTTTCTCAATGTCGACCTCGCGCCGCTCGGGCTCAACGAGAGCGACGTGGAATTCTGCAAGCGCATTGTGCACGAGCACAAGGTTGCCGCTATTCCTGTGTCTGCCTTCTACGAAGAGAACCATGTGACCTCGGTTGTGCGGTTCTGTTTCTCGAAGAGTGATGCGACGCTCGATACAGCGCTTGAGCGATTGACGCGCGTTCTTCCCGGTTGAGGAGAAAACCGTTGTCCGATGGCATGAAAAGGGGACGAATCCTCGCGACAGCCGTGGCAGGTGTTCTTGCGGCCTCGATGTCCTTTGCGCAGGCGCAGCAGCGCAGCGTGAATTTCTACAACTGGTCGAACTATATGGCGCCCGGTGTGCTTGAGGAATTCACCAAGGAAACCGGCATCAAGGTCACTTACGACACGTTCGATGCCAACGAGACCGTGGAGACCCGTCTGCTCGCGGGCAAGTCGGGTTACGACGTCGTGGTGCCGACGGCGTATTTCCTGCAGCGTCAGATCGCGGCGAATATTTTCCAGAAGCTCGACAAGTCGAAGCTGCCCAATCTCGCCAATGCGTGGCCCGAAGTGACCAAGCGTCTCGCGATCTACGATCCCGGCAATGCCTTCGCGGCCAATTACATGTGGGGCACCACCGGCATCGGCTACAACGTCAAGAAGGTGCAGGACATCCTCGGGCCCGATGCGAAGCTCGATTCATGGGCGGCTGTGTTCGTTCCCGAGAACCTTGCGAAGTTCAAGGACTGCGGCATCCACATGCTGGATTCGGCGGACGACATTCTGCCGGCCGCGCTGAACTATCTTGGACTGGACCCGAACTCGACCAAGCAGGCCGATCTCGAAAAGGCCGCTGAGCTTGTTAGCAAGGTGCGACCCTTTGTGCGCAAGTTTCATTCATCGGAATATCTGAACGCGCTGGCCACCGGAGAAATCTGTTTCGTCGTTGGCTGGTCGGGCGACATCAAGCAGGCGCAGAGCCGCGCGGCAGAGGCCAAGAACGGCGTCGATATTGGCTATGCCATCCCGAAAGAGGGCGCGCAGATGTTCTTCGACAATTTCGCTATCCCGGCGGATGCGAAGAATGTCGCTGAGGCGCATGAACTGATCAACTATCTCTACCGGCCGGACGTCGCGGCGAAGAATTCGGATTATCTGTCATACGCCAACGGCAATCTCGCCAGCCAGAAGCTGATCGATCCGAAGGTCTTCAACGACAAGACGATTTATCCGGATGAGGCGACGCTGAATCGTCTGTTCGTCATTACCGCGCGCGATCCTGCGACCCAGCGCATCATCAATCGTCTGTGGACGCGCGTGAAGACGGGGCGGTAACTACCGCCAGCGGCGGTGCAGCCAGAGCCACTGCTCGGGATGCTCGCGGACCCATCCCTCGATCACGCTGTTGATCGCCTGCGTCGTGCCTTGCACGTCGATCTTGCCGTCGGCGTCACGCACCGGCTTCACCTCGTCAGAGACCTCGATGCGGAAGCGGTGGTTCGGCAGCCGGATGATGCGCACGCCATGGATCGGGACTTCGATCTGCCGTGCAAGGCGCGCGAGCAGCGGATTGGCCTTCGTCTTGCGCCCAAAGAAGGTGACATCGACACCACGTCCGAAATGCTGATCCACCAGCATACCGACATGAATCCCGTTCTGCAGGGCCTGCGCCAGCCGCAGCGGCGCGTCATGCGTGGTGGCGACCATGGTGCCCATATTGACGGCGCGAATGTCCTGAATCGCGCGGTCGACGGCGGCGATGTTCGGGCGGCGGAACAGCACGGCGGATTCGAGGCCGTAAGCCGGGGCGGCGAGAGCGGGCAGCTCCCAGTTGGCGAGATGCGATGCAAAGATCAGCGCACCCTTGCCATCGTCGCGCAACGCGAGGAATTTCTCGATGCTGCCCGGAGCCGGCTCGATGCGCCCGCTCTCCCAGCTTTCGGGATTGAGGTCCCACAGATGGTCGATATGCGCGAACTCCGCGCCGACGCGGCCAAGATTCTCCCAGACCCCCATCAGGATTGTGTCGATCTCGGCGGGTGACTTTTCGGGGAAGGCTGCGGTCAGGTTGGCGCGGCCGATCTGGTGCTCCCGCAGCCAGGGACCCACGGTGCGCGTGACCGAACCGAAGAAATTCGCGGTCTTGTCAGGATCGAAATAGCGGGTCGCGCGAAGGAGGCCGACTGCAATCGCGCCGATCATCGCTCCCGTCACGGGCTTGAGCGCATCGCGCAGGATCGCTCTGGTGCGGAGGAGGAGGCGACGCATCAGAAGGTCACGATGATCTTGCCGAACACCTGCCGGCTTTCCATCCGCTTCAGCGCTGTCTCGACGTCGTTGATCGGCACCTCGGTATCGATCACGGGCTTCATGCCACGCGCCATCTTGTCGAGGCTGTCAGCGATGTTCTTGATGGTCGCGCCGAACGATCCGAAGATGCGATACTGCTGCTGGAAGAGCTGCATCAGGTTGATGGTGGTGGTGGGGCCGGAGGTCGAACCGCAGGTCACCAGCCGTCCGCCGCGTTTCAGGACCAGCAGCGAGCCGTTAAAGGTGTCCGCGCCGACATGCTCGAACACCACATCGACGCCCTTCTTTCTGGTGATCTTGCGCGTCTCGCCTTCAAAGCGATCCTTGCGGTAGTTGATGACATGATCGGCGCCGAGCTTTTTCACGCCTTCGATCTTTGAATCGTCGCCGACGGTGGTGATGACGGTGCAGCCGATCGCCTTGGCCATCATGATCGCCACGGTGCCGATGCCGGAGCCGCCGGCATGGACCAGCACTGTTTCGCCGGGCAGCAGCTTGGCGTTGTCGAACAGCATGTGTTGAACGGTCGAATACGCAATCGGGGCGCACGCCGCGTCGCGGTCTGAAACGCCATCCGGAACAGGGATCACCAGCCGCTCGTCGAGGTTCATCAGTTCGCGCGCAAAGCCGTCGACATGGAAGCCCATGATGCCGGCGACATTTTCACAGAGGTTATCGCGGCCCGCCTGACAAGCGGGACAGGTACCGCAGGTCAGCGCGCCGTACATCACGACCTTCTGCCCCAGTTTGAATCGGGTCACGCCTTCGCCGACAGCGGCGATTTCGCCGGAGGCTTCCGCGCCGACAACGAGCGGCAGCTTACGCTTGGCGAAAGCCATGCCGCGATAGCCCCACACGTCGATATGATTGAGGGCGACCGCCTTGACGCGGATTTGCACGTCGCCCGCGCCGGGCGGCGGGGGCGGTGGTGCGTCCGCGACCACGAGCTGGCGGTCGGCAACGAGGGTGAGCGCGCGCATCAAGGCGTCCTGAAAGGCTGTATTTGCTTGCGGATTCGGAGGTCGGTATCGCCGGTTCAGCGCAGGCCGTCAACCGCCCGAGAATCCCCCAAGGCCACAGTCGCGAGCCTTCAGGCGGGCTCGCGGGTCAGGATCAGGGAGGCATTTTGGCCGCCGAATCCGAATGAATTCGACATCACCGCGGTCACCCGAGCATCGCGTGCCTTGTTAGGCACCACATCGAACGGGATTGCCGGATCGGGCACGTCGTAGTTGATGGTCGGCGGAATGCGCTGGTTCTCCAGCGTTAGGAGGGAGAACACCGCTTCCACGGCTCCCGCAGCCGACAGCGTGTGTCCGATCATCGACTTGTTGGACGAGACCGGAATCTGCTGCGCGCGTTCGCCGAACACCGTGGAGATGCCAAGATATTCCATCTTGTCGTTCTCCGGCGTGCTGGTGCCGTGAGCGTTGATGTAGTCGATCTGTTCGATGCCCATGCCTGCGTCCGACAGCGCATTCTTTACGCAGCCGACAATCGGCTTGCCGTCGGGGCTGGAGCGCGTGCGATGGAAGGAGTCGGAAAGCTCGCCGCATCCTGCAAGCACGCCGAGAATTTTTGCGCCGCGCGCAGTTGCGGACTCAAGACTTTCAAGCACCAGCGCACCGGCGCCTTCCGCCATCACGAAACCGTCCCGGTTCTTCGAGAACGGGCGTGCGGCTGTATGCGGCAGATCGTTGTTGGTGGACAGCGCGGACAGAAGCGAAAAGCGGATCAGCGCCTCGGCATTGACCGAACCATCGGTCGCCACGCACAGCGCCGCATCGGTTTCGCCACGGCGGATCGCTTCGACACCGAGCTGGATCGCGGTCGCACCGGAGGCGCATGCGGTCGACAGCGAGATAGGAGAGCCCTTGGTGCCGAAAACGTCGGTCAGGTGATCGGCGACGGAGCCGAACAGGAAACGGCGATGCAGGCCGGTGAAGCGGCCGTTGCCGCTGGCCTTGAGCAGCGCATCGTAGTCGATGTCCGCGCTCATCCTCGTCGCGCGGGCGATGTCATTGCGCGGCTCCCATTCGAGTTCGATGGGTGCGACCGCCAGAAACAGCGGGCCGGGGAAATCTCCCTTGCTGCCGATGCCGGACTGCGCAACGGCTTCCTCGACAGCCACATCGGCCAGCCGCTCGGAGAGGGATGTCGATGAGAACGGCTCGACCGGGATGAAGTCGACGGTCCCGGCGATTGTCGTCTTGAGGCCGTCGGTCGGGAAGCGGGTGATCGTCCGGATGCCGGATTCGCCAGCAGTCAGCTTGGCCCAGTTGTCAGTCTTTCCAGCGCCGAGCGAGGTGACCACGCCCATGCCAGTGACAACGACGATAGGCCGTCCGAATTTGTCGCGAGTCGCCATTCTGTTTTCCCCGCCTAGATCGCCTCGACCAGCGCCATGCCTTCGCCGCGCCAGTGACCGGCCCCGATCACCACAATCTGGGATGGCGTCCTGGTCATTTCAATCTCGACGCCGGTTTTGTCGTTCGCCGGGAACAGGGCGCCGCGGGAGAGCGACAGGGCTGCCAGAGCCAGACCGAGCGGAAATTGTGCTTCCACGACATGACCAAAGGCGGTGCCGGTGCCGCGCACCGGAATTTCGCGGTGCTTCTCAAGGAAGGCGCGCTCTTCGCCGGTGACCGGGGTTGCCCCGGTGGCGCCGGTGATGATGGCAGAATTCGGACCCGGCTTGAGCTTTGACCAAAGGCCGTCCAGCGAGGAGGTGACATCGCCGGCGGTCTTGCGCCGCGCGTGATCGGCCACGACGTTGGTAAGTTTTGCGTAGGGCTTGGCGCCGCGCGCCTGCGCGTGTTCCTTGGACTCGATCACGAGAAACACACCGCCGGAGCCGAGTGCGAAGCCGTTCTCGCGCTCCCACACCGGCTTGAACTTGCCCTTCAGGTTGAAATCGCCGAACTCGTAGAGCATCAGCATTTCCTTGCGCTCGCTGTTCTGCGCGGCGCCGACAAGGGCAATGTCGCTCTGGCCGGACGCGATGCGCGCCAGCGCAATCCGCGCGGCGTCGGCGCCGGCGGCTTCCTCGCCCATGAACGTGCGGGACGATCCGGTCACGCCGTGCACGATTGAGATATTTCCGGCGAGCAGGTTGGAGAGCTGCGCAAGAAACAGTGTCGGCCGCAAATCGTTCATCAGCCGCTCGTTGAACACGCCAGGATTGGCGTTGCCCTGGATGCTGGCATTGACGATTGAGGAATCTACGGCGAGGTCGCGCTCGCCGCCGCCTGCCGCGACGATCATATCCATGCGCGAGAGTATCTCGGTGTTGCCTTTGACGCCGGCGGAGTCGAGGGCGAGGCCCGCTGCATAGGTGCCGATCCGCTGCCATGCTTCCATCTGCCGCTGATCGCCCTTCTTGGGGATCTGGGCATCGAAGCTCAGCTTGGTCATCGGATGGACGACGTAAGGCGCGAACGTCGTTTCATCGACGTTGACGGTCTTGTTGTTGAGCGCATCCCAGTGCGCATCCAGACCTTCGCCGAGCGAGGTCGCAAGGCCAATGCCTGTGATCCAGGCTTCACGCGATGCAGAAGTCTCAGCCATGAGCAACCTGTTGTGGGAAGCCGATCCGCTTCGCCATCGATTCCATATGGACGCGCAGATCGGGATGCGGAAACGGAGTGTGACGGAACGTCAGCGTCGCGTTGCACTTCACCTTGCCGTCGACACGAACCGTGGCGTCGGTCACTGCAAAGCCGGAGCCGTCATGAACGAGACTTGCGTCGATCGCCAGCAGTTCGCCGGGTTTCACGAAGTCGCGCATCTTGGCTTCCTTGACGCTGGCCAGAAAGGGCATGCGCTCGAATTTCAGAAGCGCGATCAGGAGCCATCCCGAAGTCTGCGCCATGGTCTCGGTGAGGAGCACGCCCGGCATCAACGGATAGCCGGGAAAATGCCCTTCGAAGACGGGGCTGGTCTGCGGAACCTGCGACTCGACGCTAATCGTCCGCTTACCGACATCGAGATCGGTAATACGGTCCACCATCTGGAAGTATTCGAGCTGCATGGCAGGGCGCGTCAGGCGCCCTTGGCGGCGACCAGTTCGTCGATGCGCGCGCTGAGGTTCTTCAGGACAAAATACTGCTCGGTCGTCGCCTTGCCGTCATTGACCTCCTGGGTCCACTTCTCGAGCGGCAGCTTGATTCCGAACGCCTTGTCGATGGCGAAAGCGATGTCGAGGAAGTCGAGGCTGTCGATGCCCAGATCGTCGATTGCGTGGCTTTCCGGAGTGATCGTGTCACGGGGAATGTCGCACGTTTCCGCAATGATCGTGGCGACCTGATCGA
Source organism: Afipia sp. (assembly GCA_024508675.1). Taxonomy (GTDB): domain Bacteria; phylum Pseudomonadota; class Alphaproteobacteria; order Rhizobiales; family Xanthobacteraceae; genus Afipia. The sequence goes on along the minus strand of JANINQ010000021.1, from coordinate 179,561 downwards.
ATGTAGACGACATGCTAAACCTTTGAGACTTTTGAGAAAATGCCACTTCTTGGCGCGGATCGCAGGCGTGGAACCGTGCCGCGATCCCCTCGGGACGGTTGAAACCCGTATAACGGAGCCATGACGTGAGTTCAATGGCGCTGCGGGGCTGCAGACGCACCGGTTTCAGGGCTAGTTTTGACGAATCAAGTCGGCAGTCCGCGCCGAAATATGCGCACAATCGCGCCGGCCCATCAGCACGCAGTCCTGCGTATTGCGCAGGTCCGCAAGGGCCAATGCCAGCCACACGCCGACGCCGGTTAGCAGAGCGGTAAATGCGATCGCGGCCGCATTTGCGACCATCCGGTGCCGGTAATCGTCCGAGCTTTCGCTGGCCCGCTCGTACCTGGACAGGTCAGGGGCTGCCTGCAACGGCGTGTAGGTACGGGGGCGAAATTTCAGTACGCGATGTTCGCCTTCAGTCATTTGATAGCGGTCCCAAATCAACGCGCTCGTGCTCACCCGCCCCAGCAAGCGTTTCAGGCCATACGATAATCCCGGGAAACCAAAAAGGATAGGCGGAACCAGTTCCCTGTGAGCAGGCCTGCAGGCGCGGCGATGCCCGGAAAGTGATCGCGGTAGCTGTGTCCTGACAAGCCGCAGGTCCGATAAGTTCCTGCGATCCTTCACCGGAGTGCCGATCCGATGGCCACCAAACGCGAACCGATCCTGGTACCTGTCCCGATTCTGTCCTTGCGGCCGACCCAGATGACTGTCGGCATGCGGGAGGTTGGCGAGAAGCGCAAACGATGGCGCGCTCACAAGTCGAAAAAGCGCGCCGAGCTTCTGGGCCGCCACATGATTCCGGTGGTGGTCGGGCCGGACAAGCGAAACTATGTGATCGACCATCATCACTTGGCGCGTGCGCTTCATGAGGAAGGTGAAAAACAGGTTCTTGTCTCGGTGATCGCCGACCTGACGATGGTTGACCCCAAAGCGTTCTGGACCGTGCTCGACAACCATCGGTGGGTTTATCCTTACGACGCGAAGGGTGAGCGCCGCAGCTATAAGGATTTGCCGAAGGATGTTGTCGGCCTGAAGAACGATCCATTCCGGAGTCTTGCCGGTGAACTGCGCCGTGCCGGAGGTTTCGCCAAGGACACGACGCCGTTCAGCGAGTTTCTGTGGGCGGACTTCCTGCGGCGAAAGATGTCGCGCAAGATCGTCGAGAACGATTTCGAAAAGGCCGTGGAGCAGGCGCTGGCGCTCGGCAAAAGCAAGGATGCGATTTATCTGCCCGGCTGGTGCGGACCGGCGAGCGACGACTGATTGGTCCTTTGGACGAGTGGATCAGTTCGGAGGCTGTTCGTCAGGAGGGCCGCGAACAACGCGATGCAATGCGCGCTCGATCGGACCACCGAGCGCAAGGACGAAAAGTGCGATTGCAAGGGCGACGATCACCAGCCGCCATAGCCCGAGACCGCATACAATCCCGATGCATGCCGTGAACCAGACGCATGCAGCGCTGGTGAGGCCCTTCACCTTCGACTGATCGGCATGCACGATCACACCTGCACCGAGAAATCCGATGCCGGTGAGCAGTCCCTGAATGATGCGGCTCGTCGCATCCGACAGCCTGCCTGCCTCAAGCGCCTCCGGATTGGCAAGCAGGACAACGGTTGCGGTCGCGAGGCCCACGAGCCCCAGCGTGCGAACGCCGATCGGCTTGCCGTGCAGATCCCGATTGAGGCCAATAATTCCCGACGCCAGCGTCGCGACGCCGAGCCGCAGAATGATGTCCCACCAGTCGAGCAATGCGATCGCCTTTCTGATCCGGCGCGTTAGGCCTTCGGTATGCGCCCCATCATATAGAATTCGTCGTTCGGCCGCATCTCGGTGACGCTGGCCATACGGTTGGACAATGCGAAGAACGCCGAGATTGCGGCAATGTCCCAGATGTCATCGTCGCTGAAGCCGTGCCCGCGCAAAATGTCGAAGTCCTGCTGCGAGGTTTTCTGTGCCTCCAGGCAGACCTTCACGGCGAAATCCAGCATCGCGCGCTGGCGCGGCGTGATGTCGGCCTTGCGATAATTGTTGGCGATCTGATCGGCGATCAGCGGGTTCTTGGCGCGGATGCGCAGGATCGCGCCGTGCGAGACGACACAGTAGTGGCATTGATTGGCAGCGCTGGTTGCGACCACGATCATTTCGCGCTCAGCCTTGCTGAGTCCGCTATCCTTTTCCATCAGTGCATCGTTGTAGGCGAAGAATGCCCTGAATTCGTCGGGGCGATGGGCCAGCGCCAGAAACACATTCGGGACGAATCCGGATTTTTCCTGCACGCCGAGGATACGCGTGCGAATATCGTCCGGCAGCGCATTCAGCGCGGGAACGGGAAAGCGGCTGATGGAAGGTGTGGTCATGTGATTGTCCAGTGCAGGCAGCGGGATGTCTGCACGGACCATAGTCGAGGACGGCACCGGCGCAAAGCATCCGCCGGTGCAATGCAGTTCTACGCGGGCGCGCGAATGCTAGCGCAGCGGCTTCTTCAGCAGCGAGAACCGGTCCGGATCGAGGCCGAGCGAAGGCTGCAGCATCGGTGCTTCCGGAACGCGCGGCACGGGCCGATCCATGCCGGGGCTGCGGTCGAAAGTCGGATCGTTCGGCGTTTCGCGGTGCGATGTTGCTCCGCGCCAGCGCTCCAGCACGGAGCTGACGAACTGGATGTCGTGGCCGTTATGGGCCGAGGGCGTTGTGGTGATCGTGGCCTCGCTGCGCGGCAACTGGTGCGGAGGGACTTCCTTGAAACGAAGCCGGGTCGGCAAGGCGACGCCTTCACCGAAGGCCAGCACCTCGCGCGTGCCGAGCGAAGGCACAAACGACAGAAGATTGGCTGCAGCATCTGATACCGCCGAGCGCAGCAACGCCTGGTCGCGATCGTTGGCGAGCCGCATCGCGAACAGAGTATTGCACTGGGAGATGATGGTGGCATCCAGTTCCGCCGGACGCTGTGTGATCAGCGCAAGATGGACGCCGTATTTGCGGCCTTCCTTGGCGATGCGGGACACGGCCTTGCGTGTCGGCCCGAAACCTACGCCGCGGTCGGCCGATGCGTAACGATGCGCTTCCTCGCAGACAAACAGCAGGGGCGATGCGCCGTCGCTCCACAGGCCGAAATCGAAGGCCATGCGGCAGAGCACGGAGACGACGGAATCGACGACTTCGGCAGGAAATCCCGCAAGCTGCATGACCGTCATCGGCCGGCCGTTGGCCGGCATGCGGAATAGATAGCTGATGACCTCCGCCATCGTGTCACCGCCGACGTTCGCGTTCTCGAACATGAAGGCGTAACGCGGATCGTTTTTCACGGTCTCGATGCGGGAAATCAGCTTGTGATAGACGATACGCGAGGAGCGGTTTTCCAGCTTGCCCATGCGTTCGTCGATCAGCGAAATCAGATCGACCAGACGATAAGGGACGGGCGTATCGGCCGTATAGCCGACGATCTTGGGGTCGACACGTTTCAGGCCGACGCGATCCGTGTTCTGATATTGCGTGTAGGTCGCCTTCGCCACCGGGATCAGTTCGACCAGAACCTCGAGTTCTTCGGGAACGCCGGGCCGTCCGCCGAAAATCACATCGACGAACTCTTCGAAGTTGAACAGCCAGAACGGCAGCTTGAGATTGCGTGGATTGAGAACGAGCGACTTGTCGCCGAAACAGCGGCCGTATTCGTTATGCACGTCGAGCAGGAACACGCGCAGGTTCGGCCTGACGCGCAGAACTTCGTTCAACAACAATGAAACGCCGGTTGATTTGCCGACGCCGGTGGAGCCGAGCACGGCGAAGTGCTTGCTCAGCATGTCCTCGACATCGACATAGGCGGTGACGGACGGGTCTTGTTGCAGGGTGCCGATATTGATCTGTTCGGCCCTAGATGGCGCGTAGACGGTGCGCAGTTGCTGGTTGGTCAGCACATCCACCAGATCGCCGATGGTCGGATAGCTTGTAACGCCGCGCTGGAAGCGGCCCGAAGGGCCGGCAGCGATCTCACCGAGCAGGTCGACGGAGGCAATGGCGATGTAGTTGTCCGTCGCTGGCAGATTCTCCCGGCTGACCTCCGTGATCATGGCGACGATGATGGTCGTGGCCGTGCGGATTCCGAAGAACTGGCCAACAGTCGCGCGGACGTTGGAGTCGTTGATTTGGCTGGTTGTCATCAGGCCGACACGAGCCTGGGAGCCGCGCACCGAAATGACGCGTCCGAGGGAGGCCGGCTGAGGGGAGGTCAACATAGAATGGGTAGCCTGTTTGAGCCGCTGAATTTCCTCGACTGTATAAGGGCTTGTTGCAGGAACTATTAAACGGTGCCGCGACTCTGCGGGGTCCGCCGGAACCTCGCGACCTGCCGGGCGACGTGGTCGAACCTGCTAAGCTACCGTTAAATCAGGGGTATTTTGTTATTGACCAGAATGCCCGGAGAATAGGCCATGTCCCTGTTAAGCCTTTGTTTACCTTGAGGTAATGGGCGGCTTATTACGTTGATCGTGTGTTCGCAGACCACCTTTTTCCAACGAAGGCGGCAGAGAGGGCAAAGCAGGGGTAGACCGCGGCGCGGCACCGCTCTATATCCAGCGCGCAACATCGATTTGCTGATTTGGCGAGCGATCTGCCCATGGTGGCTCTGCCCCGTGTGTCGGGTCCGGTCCGCGATCGATTGGGGAATGGTGTAACGGTAGCACAACAGACTCTGACTCTGTTTGTCTTGGTTCGAATCCAGGTTCCCCAGCCACTCAGTGTGGATTTCGGAAAGTTTCTTTCTTCTGTGTAAGGCCCGCTAATTGGGGGCTTTTCAATGATGGCGAGTCTCTACAAAGGTGGAGATCGAACCGTTATCTTTCGAAACTGGTCGATATTCCCGGATCAACCATTGAAGGATTTCCGTTTTCCAGAGTGGTGCCCAAAGGGCCGGAGAATAAAACCACTGCGTGACGTCCATGTAGTGGCTCGAGCGTCAATACTGAGCAACGGATATGATCAATCAATGCCGCACCGTTTCAGCAAGAGCGGTGCGACTTACGCAGGCTTGTCGACGCCTGTTCGAAGCATGACCAAAATCTGCTTGGCGATAGATGCTGGTGTGTCGCGATCCTTCTTGTACCAGAACAATGACCAGGAAAGTGCGCCGATCAACGTCAGGCGAAGATAGCGCTTGTCAACCTTCGGGCGAAGGGGGAGGTCGTCGATGAGGTCGGCGAAGATCGTCTCGTACGTATCTCGCAGGGAAATCACACGATCCTTGATGCTTTCCGGATAATGCCATGGCGGCATGACGAAGAGGACTTGGTTCGCGCGCCGCCAGTCGAGCAGGCCCGTGATGTGCGCAATGCATGCTGTTTCCATCCGTTGCCAAGGATCGGTCTTGAGTGCGATTGCGTCAGTGACGCGGTTGAGCAACTCTACACCGCCCTTTTCCCAGACAGCCCACAGCAGCTCCTCCTTGGATTCGAAGTGATAGTACATTGACGCTGGCTGCATTTCGGCGGCCGCGGCGATGTCCCGCATCGATGCGCCATCGAAGCCCTGTTTGTTAAACAGTGTTTCCGCGACGGAAATAATTCGGGCCCGCGCTTGCTCCCCTTTTGTCAATTTTGGCTTCTCGCCTGGCATCCTGTTGCTCGATTTGGCTTTTTTGGCCCTGGCCAGCGTCGTCGATGCCATTGTTGACCTCATGTCGTTTGGCTTGATTTTCTAACGATCGTTCGATAATAATAAATCTAACACTCGTTCGATAATAACATCTAACTCCAGATGAGGAAGCCATGGCCGTCCCCGCACGTCTAGATAAATTCGTCAAGACCGAGAAGCAGCGTCACTTTCCCAAGGATTTTATGACGGGGTGGGAAGACTATGAGACCTGGTCGGAAGCCACCGTCGGCCAATCCGGTCCCGCCCAGCGCACCTTCGTGATCACCGAAGAAGATATTCTCGAATACAACAAGGCGTGCGGTGAGACCGATCCGTTGATGATCGATCGGGACTATGCGTGTAAGAATTCGCCAACCGGCGAGTTGCTCCAGCACCCGATCTTTGTCACCACGATTGCCTTTTACAGCCTCGGTGAAAAGGGCATCGGTACCTGGATTCGCACCCCCGGCGCGCGCAACCCCCAGCAGCGAATTGAGATCATCGAGCCGTTCAAATACGGCGAGGTCATTACAACGACGGTGACCACTTCCCAGAAATTCGTTCAGCGCGGCAAGCCTTACCTGCAGATGCTGCTCGACTTCCATAACGAGAAGGGAGTTCTCAAAGCGCGCTGGTGGTGCTCGCTGATTCTTCCCGAAACGCAGGCGGATGTCGCCCGCTTCGCAAACGCCTGATCGAGGAGTTCTTCAATGTCCAATCCGACCTTCAGCAAGATCGACACCGGCTACGCTTTTCCGAGCGTCACTCAGTCCTATGCTCAATCCGCCATCGATCACTACGCGCTCGCTTCGCTGGATATGAACCCCGTCCATACCAACGAGGAATGGGCCGCGCGCGCTCAGGTTTTCGGGATGCCTGCCACCGTTGGGCACGGCATGATGACCATGTCCACTCTCGCTTCGGTGGTGACGCGGGCATGGGGCGTCATCGGAAAGGGCGGCGGCTCCATCCGCTACGTCGACTCCAAGTTCACCAAGCCGGTAAAGGTGGGTGAGACCGTCACCGCGACCGCCAAGGTCAAACAGAAGCACTTCAACGGACCCGGCAAGAACTGGGTGCAAGTGTTGGTCGAAGGCAAGGATTCGACGGGCAGCCTGATCGGCTTTGCCGAGGTTGGCTACAACCTCCCGGATTGATTCAGAAAATACGGGGCCGGAATTTCCGGCCCCGCCCTGCGACGTGCTGCTTCATTGAATAAAATAATCAAACGTACGATCGTTCGAAGAATAAACGAGCGACAGGGAGAGCGTCATGCCGAGCCGTATCGGGGATGCGTTGCATTGGTTTGCGACGTACACGCCACAGAAGACAGCCATTATATCCAGTCTGGGGTCTCAGACATACGAACAACTGTGGTCGCGGGTGCGCCGCCTGGCGAACTCTCTCTCCGGAATTGGAATCAAGCCAGGTGATCGTGTCGCGCTGCTGATGCAGAACAGCAGCCGCTATCTTGAGCTTTATCAGGCGGCGGCTTTGATGGGCGTGGCTGTTGTGCCGCTCAATTTCCGCTTTGTCGCAAGCGAGATCGAATATGTCGTCAATCACTCCGGTGCGAGTGCCCTTGTGTACGACGCCGCGTTCGGTGACACGGTCAACTCGTTGCGGAGCAAGCTGCCGTCGATTGGCGGCCGCAACATCGTCTCCGACGGACCCGGCGGCGAGGGTGTCTATTCATACGAAGGGTTGATCGAATCTGGCGCCGAGGTGACCCCTGACGTTCAGGCCGATCTCGATGCATGTTATTTTCAGGGTTACACATCGGGGACGACCGGATTCCCGAAGGGATGCGTCAATCCGCACCGCGCGTTTGCGGATTGCCTGCGCCGGATGGCCACGATCTACGGTATCACGGCGAATGATCGCGAGTTTGTGGCCGCGCCGCTTTTCCATGAGGCGCCTGCGTTGTTCTCGCTGCTTCAGTTGTTTTGCGGCGGAACAGTCATTGTCACGGGTGACACGGCACCGGCGAATGTGTTCGGCATGATCGATCGTCACAAGGCGACATGGGCCTTCATGGTTCCGACCATGTGGGCCGCGATGATGACAAGCGAAGAAGTCAATGCATTTGACCTTGGATCACTGCGCCTGGTGATAAGCGGTGGATCACCGCTACAGACACACATCAAGGAGGCTCTTCTTAACCGGTTTCCTCACGCGGGCCTCAACGAGTTTTACGGCGGTACGGAAGTCGGTCTTGTCACGAATCTTGCTCCTCAGGACCAGCGCCGCAAGGTGAGATCGGTCGGGCGTCCGGTCATCGGCATGTTTGTCGAACTGAGGGACGAAAACGGGAAGGAAGTGCCGCAAGGTGAAGTTGGTGAGATTCATATCGGCGGCGCGACGCTGATCCGGGAATATTTCAATAATCCGGAGGCAACTGCCAGCGCCCGCAGCGGCAGCTTCTTCACGCTCGGTGATATGGGGCGTTTCGATGATGAGGGATACCTCTACATCGTGGACCGCAAGAAGGACATGATCATCAGCGGCGGGGAGAACATTTTTCCGAATGACATCGAGGATGTTCTCTACAGGCATCCCGCTGTCAACATGGTTGCTGTTGTCGGCGCGCCTGACCCGAAGTGGGGGGAAATCGTGGTCGCGGCCGTCGTACTCAAGCAGGGGCAGTCTGCGACGGAAGTGGATCTGATCGCGCACTGCAAGGAAGCTCTCTCGAATTTCAAGGTTCCGAAGAGGATCGACTTCCGCGACCAACTTCCGATGTCGTCTTTCGGAAAGATATTGAGGCGCGATGTGCGTCAGCCTTACTGGGAAAAGCAGGACGTCCAGGTCTGATCTGGCTCACCTGGCCAGAACCGTTGTTACGAAGAAAAATCGGAAGAAACAAAAACATCACTAAGGGAGAAACGTCATATGAGGTCAGTTTACAATCTTCGCAGTTCAATGCTTGCTGTTTCTGCTGTCGCGATTGCGCTCTTCGCGCAGCCTGTCGTTGCCCAGCAATCTTACAAGATCGGTGCAATGCTTGATGTCACCGGCGGTGCTTCTTTCCTCGGCAAGCCGGAACACAACGCCGTCATCCTTGCAGTGGAAGAAGCCAATCAGACCGGCGGCATCCGCGGTAACAAGGTCGAACTGGTTTTTGAAGACAGCAAAAGCACGGAAACCGATACGGTGCTTGCTGCCCGCAAGCTGATCAATCAGGCAAAGGTCCTTGCGATTGTGGGGCCGAGCCGGACCGGCGGCGCGATGGCTGCCATTCCGATTGTCACCGAAGCGGAGGTTGCACTGCTGTGTCCGGTATCCGGCGTTGGCGTGATCGAGCCGGTTGCCGAGCGTAAATGGGTGTTTCGTCCGGGGCAGGGGGGCGACCTCTCGGTCGCCAAGGTGCTCGACTATGCGCGACGCGCGGGGTGGAAGAAGCTCGGCATCCTCTATTCAGCCGATGCCTATGGCGAGGATGGGCGCGATAACATGCGCAAGCTTGCCAAGAGCGCTGGCGTTTCTCTCGATCGCGAGGAATCGTTTCCAGCCAATTCGACAGACCTGAAGCCGCAGCTTGCCAAGCTGAAATCAGCCGGTGTCGATGCCATTTTTATGCACGGCCTCGGTGCGCCTTCAGCCATTGTCTACAAGAACGCTCGCGAGCTTGAACTAGCCACCCCGATCATTTCCGGGCATGGCCAGGCCAACAGCGCATTCCGGAATGCGGTCGGCGATGCGGTGATCGGGCAACCAATTGTGGGAGCGCCCATTCTGGTGTGGAGCGAGTTGCCGGGTAGCCATCCCCAGAAGAAGGTCTCTGAATCGTTTGTCACCAAATACAAAGCAAAGTTCGGAACCGCGCCAGACATGTTTGCGGGCGTCGCTTACGACTCCGCCAACATGATCCTGCAAGCGATCCGGGAGACCAACGGTGAGCGCGCCCAGATTCGCGATTGGCTCGAGAACAAGGTGAAGAATTATGTCGGCGTCACCGGTGTTTTCAACTTCACCGCCCAGGACCATGGCGGACTAAAGAGCGATGCACTAGTGATGATGATCGCTGACAAGGACGGCTGGCGTCTCGCCGACTACGAGAAGTAAGCCATCATGGATTGGGGCGCGATTCCGCAGTTCCTCGCCGGAGGACTCGCCATTGGTGCTGTGTATGGACTGATCGGCATCGGATTCAGCCTGATCTACAGCACGAGCAAGGTCATCAATTTCGCGCAGGGCGAGTTCGTCGTTTACGGCGGACTCGCAACTGTGTCGCTGACCTTGTTCGATGTCCCGGCGTCCTTTGCCCTGCCGTTGTCGCTGGCCGCCTGTATCGTCATGGGAGGTGCTTTGCAGGGGCTGCTTTCGACTGCACGGAAAGGCAGCAACGAACTGACCTACATCATGACCACAATCGGTGTCGCGATCGCCCTGCAAGGCCTCGCCCATCAAATATGGGGGACAGACTACAAGACGTATGCGTTGTATCCGCAAGGGGCGATCAAGGTGCTCGGCGCAAGCGTCAACTACGCGACGATAACCATTCTGGTCGTGACCGCCGTTGTCTGTATCATCCTGTGGGTCTTCCTGTTTCGCTCGATGATCGGGAAGGCCATGCGTGCTTGTGCCAATGACAGCCGCGCGGCCCGGACCGTCGGTATTCGTCCGCGGCGTATGGTGTTGCTGGCCTATGTGGCCAGCGCTGCCATCGGCGGCCTCGCCGGCATGCTGATCACGCCCTCGCAGATGATGTCGTATGACAACGGTGTCATTCTCGCGATCAAGGGCTTTACGGCTGCAATTGTCGGCGGATTGGCCAATCCGTTCGGTGCCGTGATCGGTGGGCTTGTATTGGGCTTGCTGGAAGGATTGGGCGTTGGCCTGATATCTTCGGATCTGCAGAATGCATATGCCTTCCTCACGCTTCTGGTGATCCTTCTCTTTCGGCCGCAAGGCCTGTTCGGCCGTGCCGAGCCGGGATCGGCCCGATGATTGCGCAATCTTTCATGAGGGCTGCATGGATGAAGCAGGGGCCTATGCTGGGTATCCTCGCCTCGTTCGCCATCGTTCCGCTTGTATCGCAGGACCCTTATATCCTCGGCGTGTGGACGTTCCTGCTTCTCAATATCCTCGTCGTTGTAGGATTGGATTTGCTGCTCGGATACGCCGGGCAGCTTTCCCTTGGCCATGGCATCTTTGTCGCGATCGGCGCCTATGCGTCCGGCCTGCTGACCACCAAGGCTGGCTTTTCCGGCTGGGCGGCGATGCCTGTCGGCATGCTTGCCGCAGCCCTGCTGGCAGCGATCGTTGCGGTCCCGACGCTTCGCCTGCGCGGTTACTATCTGGCGATGGCGACGCTGGGTTTTCCGGTGATGTTCGACGCCGCTGTCCGCGTGACATCGCAATGGAGCGGGGGCTCCTCCGGGATCATCTCCATTCCGCGGCTCAAGATCGGCGGTTACATCCTGCGTGATCCCTTGGTGTATTACTATCTCGTGCTTGGTATTGTCGCCGTCGTACTTCTTCTCGCGTGGAATCTGGCTAATTCCCGGTTCGGTCTGAAGTTGCGTGCGATCCACGCTGATGAAACGGCGGCCTCCGCGCGCGGCATCAATGTCACGTCGCTGAAGGTCATGGTGTTCGTCGCGAGTGCCACCATCGCAGCGCTGAGTGGGAGTTTGTACGTTCACAACGTGCAGTTCGTCGCGCCCGATACGTTCGGTCTCAACTACTCCCTGACATTGGTTATTATGCTTGTCGTTGGCGGAATGGGACGCATTTGGGGCGGCATCCTTGGTGTCGTTCTGTTGGGCTGGATGCCCGAATTGTTGCGCGAAGCCGCGACCTGGCAGCCGGTGATCTTTGGATCTATCCTTGCCATCATCATGTTGTTCGCACCCAGCGGACTTGCCGGGTTCGTGCGCAGGCGTTCGTTCTTTTCGCCGGAGGAGATGCCTGCCGGACCACCATCGGTATCGAGTGACGGACCGGTTCTGGCGGTCAGGAATATCGAAAAGGCGTTTGGGGGTGTGCAGGCAGTCAAGGGCTTGAGCTTCGATGTTCGCGCCGGCGAGATCAAGTCGATCATCGGACCGAACGGAGCAGGGAAGTCCACTGCGCTTGCACTGATCTCGGGTGCAATTGCTGCTGATAGCGGCACGATCAAACTCGGTGGGTACTCTGTCGAGCAGACACCGGCCTATCATCGCGCGCGTCTCGGGCTTGGACGCACATTTCAGCATGCCCGGCTGATCCCGACGCTGACGGTCTACGAAAACATGGTGTTGGGCGCTTCGGTGCTCGGCGGGCGATATGGGGCTGAGGCAAGCAGGATTCTGCACCAGCTCGATCTTTTGCGCGTTGCACATGTCTTTCCCGGGGAAGCAAACCAGTACGAGCGCAAGCTGATCGAAATCGGCACAGCGCTGGCGGCAAGTCCTGCTCTGCTATTGCTGGACGAGCCTGGAGCGGGTCTGTCATCTGCGGAAATTGAACGATTGGCTGCCTTGCTGCGCGAACAAAAGGAAAAAGGCTGCGCCATCGTTCTGGTCGATCACATCATGAGTCTCGTCATCCCGCTCTCCGACAGCATTCTGGTGTTGAACAGCGGCAGTCCGATTATCGATGGAGCACCGGCAAAGGTGATCGCCGATGCTGATGTGCGGCGCGCTTACCTCGGCGAGAGGAGTGATGTTCATGCTTGAGGTGCGGGGGCTTCAGGTCCGCTACGGGACAATCCTCGCAGTGGAACATCTCGATCTTCACGTTGATGCGGGAGAGATCGTTGTGCTGATCGGCGCGAACGGCGCGGGGAAATCCAGCGCTGTCAATGCGATTACCGGGCTCGTTCAGCAGGCAAAAGGCGACATCAGCTTTGCCGGTGAGGATGTTTGCCGGTTGGATGCGGCGGAGCGGGTCCGGCGAGGCCTTGCGCTGGTGATCGAAGGGCGTGGCATTTTTTCCGAAATGACTGTTCGCGAGAACATTGAGCTTGGTGCCTTCGCCAAGCCCGAGCTGCGCGGGTCGTCGCTACAGTCTGCGATTGACCACATTGTCACGATGTTCCCGCGCCTGGGCGACCGGTTTCATCAGATCGCCGGAACCCTGAGTGGTGGCGAACAGCAAATGCTGGCGATCGGGCGGGCATTGATGAGTTCACCGCGTCTGCTCGTTCTGGACGAGCCATCTCTTGGGCTGGCGCCACGCATTGTCGACGAGATTGCGGAGCGCTTGGTCCAGCTTGCACGGGACTCCGGCGTGACGGTGTTGATCGCCGAGCAGAACGCTGCGCTAGGACTCAATATCTCTGATCGCGCCTACGTCTTGCAGCGTGGTCGTGTGGTTCTTCAAGGGCTGGCATCAGAACTCCGATCTAATACCGATCTGATGCGGGTTTATCTTGAGGGCTAATTAAGCTCGGCCGCAAAAGTACGCATCTGCTCTCGTTTGTTTCCCGGAAGCTGTCCGAGGCGGTGTGGGTGAAATCTCTGAGACGATCGGTCGTTGCTTCGACGGAAGCCCTTAAGGCGCGCCCGCGCCGATGGGATTCAAACCGGCGAGATGATCATATGCCAATCCTTTTATTTTCAACAGGATTTGCCCCACTTCAAAGTAGCGATGGGTATGTCGTTCGATCAAGGGATGGGATCGAGTGACCTTGAGTTATCTATTGGTTCCGTTTTCGCGTAATGAGCGTTTATGGAATCCCGCGGCGGATTTATTGTTTGCTGCTGCCAGCAAGATCAGCCTTTAACACGGACTTGAGAATCTTGCCGGTTGGGCCAATCGGCAGTTCGTTCGTCAGAATGATTTCCGTCGGTCGCTTGTAAGCGGTGAGATTTTCTTTGGCCCACGCCTCAAGTTCGGCGATCTTTGGTTGGCGGCCCGCTGTTGGCTGCACATAGGCGATGACTTCCTCGTTACCATCCACCGCGCGCCCAACGACGGCCACGAGTGCCACTCCCGGAACCTGCGAGAGTACTGCTTCTACCTCGACCGGATAGACGTTGAACCCACTGCGAATGATGACATCCTTGGTGCGGCCCACCAGCGATAGGTTGCCATCCTGATCTATCGATCCGATGTCTCCAGTGGTCATGAAGCCATCCGGTCGTCTGACTTCTTCATTCGCAGCATCGTTCTTATAGTAGCCGAGCATGAGGTTGGGTCCTTTGACCCATATCTCACCAGGCTCGCCGATCGCGGCGTTTCTGCCGTCCTCGCGCATAATGCGGATCTCGATACCTGGCTGCGGCACCCCAACCGTTCTGCCGACCGTTGCACCCGGAGATCGTGTGATCGGTGAGATTTCCGTCATGCCATAGGAGTTGCCAATCTCAAGTCCGAATGCATTTTCGATCTGGGCCTTCAACGTCAGATCAAGCGGCATTCCGCCGACGGCGATAAAGCGCAAGCGATCCGAGCGGAGAGACAGCCCACTGGCCGTCGCGTACTCAATCACCCTCGCGAAGATCGTCGGAACGCCCATCACGTAGCTGATACGGTTCGCGTGTAGCGCTGCCACAAAATTATCAGGGCGAAATTGGGCGACGAGTTCGGTGGTGCCGCCGGCCCAGATCGCCGTGGTCAGCATTGCACCGAGGCCGATGACGTGGCTGAGTGGAGCGATGTTGTAAAACATGTCGTCAGGCGTGATCTTGCGAAGCTCCGCCATGTTCCCGCCCATGTACATGATGGACTGATGACTGAGCCTGACGCCTTTCGGGGCGCCGGTGGTGCCCGAGGAGAACAGCAAGATCGCGGTCTGGCGCTCCTTCTCAGGATAAACCGGTTCAGGGCGTGCGTTCATGTCGGTTGGCGCGAGAGCGATTTTGCCGAAAACGGGATCGTCATACGCGCTAGCGTGTGCCCGCGCGGCGTGATCGGCGGCGGAAGATGAATCGCCGACCGTATAGACGACGGTCCGGCATCCGCTGAAGGAACGGCATGCGTCTATTTCTCGCGCCGACATGCGCGCATTGATGGGGCTGGCCCATGCATCGAGAGCGGTCGCCGCGAAAATGAACGCCACCGCCGCGATGGAATTCTCGTTCACGATCATGACGCGATCGCCGGGAACAACGCTCGCGTCCTTCAACAGCTGTTTGGCGCGGCCAATCGCCTGCCATAGCTCGGCGTAGGTGATGGTCTTGCTGCCAGAGATCAGTGCGCGCCGATCGGGCGTCGCTATGGCTTGCCGTTCAACCAGGCCCGTCAGCCGGGACGGCATCGATGCCAGCAGCCGCTCGGCACTGCCGCCGTCAAATACGTTCTGCGCGGGAAAGTTCATTGGATGTATCTTGATCTCTGATTGCGACGTTGCATCGAAAGCGTATTGCTCACGCGCCTTCGGCTGCGACATGAGTTCTGTTTTCCCAGAACACTACCTTGCGATGCAGGTATTGCAGTATTTCGTTGCCGGCCACGCCGATAGCGGCGAGCACAATGACCACCGCGAACATCGTGGCGACATCCATGGTCATGGATGAAGCTTGCAGCAGATTTCCAAGGCCCGCCTTTGAGGCGATGAATTCACCGACGACGGCGCCGATCAGTGCCATGGCGACGCTGATCTGCAGACCAGCGAAGATGGATGAGGCGGCCGCAGGAAGTTTCACGTTCAGCAGGATGTTCCACCGTGATGCGCTGAATGCGCGGTACAGGTTCACGATGTCGGGATTGACGGAGCGGATGCCGACCAAGGTATTGATAAACACTGGAAAGAAACAGATCAGCGCGACCAGGACAATTTTGGACGACATGCCGAATCCGAACCAGACGATGATGAGAGGCGCGAGCGCAACCTTCGGCATCGACTGAAGCGCGACGATATACGGCATCAGAGCCCGCTCGATGATCGGGATCTCGGCGAGAAGCGCGCCGATCACGATGGCGAGAAAACAGCCGAGGAGATAGCCGACCACCACCGCATAAAGCGTCGCGGCGATATGCGGATAGAAGGTTCCCTTGATCAATCCGTCGATGAGTGCGTTGCCGACGGAGAGTGGCGCGGGGACGAGGTAGGCTGGCACCTGGAAAAAGCGAACCGACAAGTCCCACAGCACGAGCGTGACGATGAAAAATCCCACGGAGATGCCGATTTCAGCCCAGCGAAACCTTGTCATGCGGTCCTCGTGGATTGCAGGTTATTCGATTTGAACAACGCCCTGAGGTGCGTCGCGTATTCGCCGAACATTGATTGCCCCATGGTTTCGACGTTACGCATGCGCGGGAGATCGATCGCGATGTCGTCAATCACACGTCCGGGACGCGGCGAGAGGGTGAGGACGCGGTCCGAAAGATACACGGCCTCGGGAATCGAGTGCGTGATGAACAGGACCGACTTGCCGGTGGTCATCCAGATTTGCTGGAGTTCATCCATCATGAATTCGCGAGACATAGCATCCAGCGCCGCGAACGGCTCGTCCATCAGCAGCATCGCCGGGTCATGAATCAGGCCGCGTGCAATGCCGACACGCTGCTGCATGCCGCCGGAAAGTTCGTAAGGGTAGTGATTGACGAAATCGCCGAGGCCGACAAGGCGCAACAGGTCGTGCGCGCGATCCTTGTATTCTGCGACTGGAAGCCGCATCGCGCGGATCGGGACGAGGACATTCTCCAGAATGGTTTTCCAGGGCAGCAGAGTCGGCTGCTGGAAGACGATCCCGATATCCGGCCGCGGCTCCTTCACTTCTGCATCGGCCAGCACAACCTTGCCGGATGTCGGGCGCAGCAGTCCCGAAACGATCTTGAGCAGGGTCGATTTGCCGCAACCCGAGGGTCCGAGAATGGAAACGAATTCACCTTTGCGGATCGAAAACGATAGGTCACGAATAGCGGCAATCGGGCCGCGAGTCGAATTGTAGACCAGATTCATTTGGTCGATCGAAAGCACCGGGCTCATTGCGTCGCCGGGTGCGCGGCTTGTTTTATCGGGTTTCAACATATTTGATCCGACCTTGCGTCCCTCACGCGATGTCCGCGGCTCTGCGGCCGCAGATCGTATGTTTGCTGGATGCGGGATTTTTCCGCAGCAAGATGTCCGGCTGAGTGGCTGGACATAACTCATTTTGCACAATTCGCACGATCGTGCAAATAATTTCAATCCGGATGATCGATTGCGCGGCGAAACTGATACATTGCCGACAATTGCAATACCCGATAATCAGTACCGGCTCAGGAACTGGATTTTCTAGATATGAGAACGAAATCAAAAACCCTTGCAGGAAAGAGACCTGGTCGAGTGCAGAGGCGTAAGGACCTGCTGGGCACGGTTTACGAAGTCATTTCAGAATCTGGAATTGATGGCGCCAGCATGCGGCAGATAGCCGATCGTGCGGAGGTGAGCACCGGCACAATCAATTATCACTTTGGAAACAAGCAGAAATTGATCATGGCGGCACTTCAGGCCGCTTATGAAACTCCATCGGAAGAGGGACCCAGTTCTTCACCTTTGGCCCAACTCAAGGTTTTTGCTTTTAGCCATATCTTTCGATCGTCGAACGATCGATTCTGGCGTTTCTGGGTCAATTATGCTGCTGCCGGCACCAGAAACACCGAGCTTCGGAAGCATCAGAACAGACGCTTCGAGAAGCAGCTCGCCTTTTGGACGAAGCTGATCGATAGTGCGATCAAGGCCGGAGAGTTGCCGGCCGATCTAGATGCGCGACGCGCCTCCGAGAACCTGTTGATCTTCGCCCACGGGTTGGTGATGCGCCAGATTTTGCGCGCCGATGTGGAAAATCGCGATCATTGCGAAAAGCTTCTTGAGGAATATTTCGAAACCCTCGAGCAGGGCTCGTTTGAGGCCGATGCAAGAGCTTCGAAAACCCAGATCGGAGAATTATCCGAGATCAACTGACGCTTCAGCAGCGCAATAGTTAGAGGCCGCCGGTTTAAAAGCCGGCGGTTTTTTGTGTCTTGGGATTATTTGCACGACTGTGCGAATTATGTTAACCGCTCGAATGTCGCTGTTAGAAATCAAAGGAAAGATAGTCCGCATGTCTGTTGTCTTTGTCGAAAGACCGTCTCCCCATGTCGCTGTTGTGCGCTTCAATCGCCCGGATGTACGCAATGCCCTTAACACCGAAGTGCGCCGCCTTCTGCACGGTCACTTCGCTCAGCTGGCCGACGATCCCGAGGTTCGTTGCGTTGTTTTGACAGGTAACGAACAGGCATTCGCTGCCGGCGCAGATATCCAGGAACAGGCAGGGCGTGACGTGGTCGGAGCAATCGAGGCTTATACGACCCGTGCTGTCATGGATTTTCCAAAGCCGGTTATTGCAGCGGTCAACGGCTTTGCGCTCGGCGGCGGATGCGAGTTCGCGATGCAGTGCGACATCATCATTGCAAATGACAAAGCGAAATTCGGTCAACCCGAAATCAAGTTGGGTCTGATTCCGGGCGCCGGCGGCACACAGCGCTTGCCGAGGACAGTCGGGAAGTACAACGCAATGTATTTGCTGCTGACCGGTGCATTTATCAACGCAAACGACGCGCATCGTATGGGTTTAGTAAGCGAAGTGGTCCCCGGCAACTGCGAGCCGCGCGCGCTTGAGATTGCGGCGCAGATCGCAACGCTCGCGCCGCTGGCCGCCCAGCAGATCAAGGAAGTTGTTAATGCGGGTCTCGATACCTCGCTGGATGCCGGGCTCAAGCTGGAGCGCCGGGGTTATCAGTTGATGTTCGGCACGGCCGACATGCGCGAGGGCGTCAAGGCTTTCACCGAGAAACGCTCAGCCGTTTTCGCGGGAAAATAAACGATTGGGGAATTCCAAAGGAGAACAAATGAAAAATCGTGACATTGCAATTATCGGCTATGCCGAAACGAAAATCGAGTTTCGGTCTGGCCGTAGCGTTTATGACCTTGCAGGCGAGGCCATGGCTGGCGCACTTGCGCACGCTGGAATCGATAAGTCTGAAATCGACGGCATGGCCGTGTCCTCCAGTTTTGCCGATGCTGGCAATCCGTTTTATGGTCCGATCCTTTCTGCCTATTTGGGGCTCGAACTCGACTGGTGCCAGGTCACAGACCTCGGCGGGGCGTCTGCATCCGGTAACATTGCCCGCGCGGCTGCTGCCATCAAGGCCGGGCTTTGCGAAACGGTCGTCGTAATCGCTTCTGACCCGCAGTCCAGCGAGAACAAGCAGACTATCGGCGCGTTCCGCGGCGAATTCCAGTATCCGATGGGCATCATGGGACCTCCCGGATACTTTGCCTTGATCAGCCAGCGTTATCATCATCAGTACGGGCTTGATCCCCAAGCGCTAGGAAAACTGGCAGTAACGCAGCGTAACCACGCGCTCATGAACGATCTTGCCTGCGAAAAACTTCGCAAGCCTATTACTGTTGAGGACTATCTCGCGTCGCCCATGATTTCAGATCCGATCCGGATGCTGGATTGCGTCATGGTATGCGATGGCGCCAGCGCCTTTGTTGTGACAACCACCGAGCGCGCCAAAAAGATGGGCGCAAAGAAGATGGTTCATCCGATCGGGTATGGCGAACGGGTCAATTATCTGGAGACCAATCCCACGCCGGATATTACTGAAGGCGGTCATCGTGCCGCCGGCAAGCGGGCCTTCGAACGCGCGGGAATGAAGCCATCGGACATCAAGATGTTCCAGCCTTACGACGATTTCCTCATCGCGATCGTGATGCAGCTCGAACATCTCGGTTTCTGCGAAACCGGGCGCGGCTGTCAATTCGTCAACGAACGCGACATGACCTATCAGGGCGATTTACCACTGAACACCGGTGGTGGACAAATCTCGGCAGGGCAGGCTGGACTTGCGGGCGGTGCGCACAATCTCTCTGAGGCTCTGCGACAGTTGTTCGGTGAAGCAGGATCACGACAGGTCAAGGATCATTCGAATGCTATCGTCACGGGCATCGGCTGGATCCCGTATGGACGGAACTGGGGCTCAAGCACCGCATTGATTTTGGAGGCCGCATAATGTCGATCGAGTTCGATTCACTTGCAGGGCAGCGTCCTGCACCGATACAGTTGAACTTCAGCAAACCGTTCTGGGAGGGAGCAAAAGACAAGAAGCTGATGCTTCAGTATTGTCCGAAGTC
This sequence comes from Afipia sp., assembly GCA_024508675.1. GTDB lineage: Bacteria > Pseudomonadota > Alphaproteobacteria > Rhizobiales > Xanthobacteraceae > Afipia. Next base: position 159,859 of record JANINQ010000021.1, on the reverse strand, counting down.
GGGCAAGTATCAGTTCTATCCGCGCCCCGTCAGTATCTATACAGGTGCGCGCGAACTCGAATGGCGTGAAGCGAGCGGCAGGGGACGAATCTATTCGTTCTCCCTATCTTACAAAGCCCCGCCGCCCTTCAAGGATGTGAAGCCCTATGTCATTGCGAGCGTCGAACTCGAGGAGGGTGTGCGTATTCTGACGAACATTATTAACTGTGATCCGAATGAGATCATGATCGATATGCCGGTCCGTGTTGCGTGGGTGCTTGCGGGGACTTCAAACTATCCGGTATTTGAACCGGCGTAGGTCTGTGAGGCAGCTACTTCGATCAAAACAATAGAAAAGCCGCCGACGATCTGTCGGCGGCTTTGTTGTTTGATAATTTCCGATATGCTACCTGGTGGCAGCTTTAGCCCGCTTGATGACGTCAGCGCGATCGAACTTGTTAAAGTCGGCCACAAAGCGGTTGGTGTAGAGCTTGTCCATCGGCAGGTCGGTCACTGAAATCACGCCGCCGAGCTTGAGGGATTTGATGACGCCCTGCCATTCGCCGTCGGTAAAGCTCCCCAGCAGCGGCTTTTCTCCCGGTCCGAAGTACATCAGCTTCTTCATGCGCGCCGACAGTATCTTGATCTCTTTGGCCATCACTTCATTCTCAGGCCCCTGCGGCTTCTGCGCCGGATAGGCTCGCCAGAATGACCGGATGCATTCTTCCAGGTTGGCGTCGCAGGCGACGATGCTCTTCGCAATGGCTCGGCCAAAACGGGCAATGAATTCGGGTTTGTTTTTTATAAGATCGTCCGTCACCGCAAAACCGTGACTTGGGTTTCCTTCGAACTCGGCAGGAAGATCGATCTCGCGCAGTTTAAAGCCGGTGGCTTCAAGAGTGGCGTGCATGGTGTCCCACAGATTCAGCGCATCGACCTGTCCTGTCGTCATCGCTCGGAACGCCGGACCGCCGGTGCCGACCGTGAACAGCGTGAACTGATTGGGTTGGATGCCGACGACGCCCAGAGCTGCCTTGGTAACAGGAACATTACCAAAGGTTGGACCGGCGATGCCGATCGTCTTGTCCTTCAGATCGGCGAGCTTCTTGATCGGACTTGAATCAGGGACGACGATTTCCCAGATTGATTGCCGCGCGTAATTGAAAACGAATTTTAGCGGTAGCTTTGTTGCACCGGGCTGCAGCGCATTGACCACGGTTTCTACGCCGACATATCCGGTATCGAACCCACCGGACAGGATCTGCTGGATCACAGGGTAGGTGCCCTGCATGGACACGACCTCGTAGTCGAGTTTCTCGTCCTTGAAGAGACCCAGTTCCTTGCCGAATGTCAGGTGCGCCATGTTGGAGGCGAAACCGGCCGGCCAGCCGATCTTCACGACTTCAAGGGGTTGAGCGATTGCTGTCGTGGCAACGAGGCCGCCTGCAACCACCGCTGCGAGTTTCAGCAGAGACGATTTCCTCCGATTGATACACTGTGACAATTCCGTCCTCCCCTATAACAATTTGTATTATTTGCACGATCGTGCGATTAGGGACAAGGCAAGTCAAGTCTCTTGCAAGGCGATGTGGCGGTTCGCCGCGCATTTAGTGTGGCGAGAGCTTTCGCCGAATAATCGGTATTGCCGGTTTGATGTTCATCTATCGACAGCAAGACAGGAGATTTGCTGCCGCAATGTGCTCAATTGCGATGAACAATTTTTGCCGAGCGTTGTGCGATGCAAATTTCCACGGAGGTCATTCACGTTTACGGAAACGGTATTGACAGTAGAAAGTTGAGGTGGCAACCAAATCCACAAGTGCGATACGTCCTGCGCGTCGGTACGCGGCGGGTGATCCAGAGTAGATGACGGGAGGATGGGATGATTACAGACATATTGGAAAAACCTGCGTCCTCGGCCATCGATCCGTTTTCTGCAGAGTATTTTCGCGATCCTTATCCTTTTCACGCACAACTGAGGGACGCGGGGCCAGTTGTCTGGTTGGAGAAGTGGGGCGTGTGGGCTGTCGCTCGATTTGAACAAGTGCAGGCCGTGCTCGGCGATTGGCGGACGTTTTGTTCCGGTGCGGGTGTCGGCATCGTCAACGAAAAAAAAATGGGTGGATGGCGCAAGCCAAGCGCACTGCTCGAAACGGATCCGCCCGAGCATACCGCCAACAGGGCAATTGTTAGCCGAATTCTGTCGCCTGTCGCTCTACGGGCCTTGCGCGCCACTTTCGAGAAGGAGGCGGAAGCATTGGTCAGCCGCGTCGTCGGCGCCGGCGATCTTGAGGGAATGGCGGATTTTTCCGAAGCGTTTCCGATGAAGGTTTTCGCGGATGCTGTTGGCGTTCCGGTTGAGGGCAGACATCATCTCGTGCCGTGGGGCAACATGGTCTTCAACGGAATGGGGCCGCGAAATGCGCTGTTTGATCGCGCGATGGCCAACGCCGATGAAGTGACGGCGTGGATTTCAGCCGCTTGCCGGCGTGAAAACCTCACCCCTGATGGTCTGGGAGCGCAAGTCTACAAGCATGTGGATGCGGGCGAAATAAGCGAGGAGCATGCAGCGCTTCTCGTGCGGTCCTTTCTGTCCGCCGGCGTCGATACGACCACGTTCGCGATCGGAAACGCTCTTTTCTGTTTTGCGCAGCATGCGGAGCAATGGGATATGGTCAGAGCGAATCCTGGCAAGGTCAAGCACGCGTTCGAAGAAATCATGCGCTTCGAATCGCCGTTCCAGACGTTCTTTAGGACCACGACGCGCGACGCCGAAATCTCCGGAGTGGTCATTCCCCAGGACAGCAAGATTTTGATCTCGGTTGCTTCTGCAAATCGCGACCCTCGCAAATGGGATCGTCCCGACACGTTTGACATCGGCCGGAGCACTGCCGGTCATGTCGGGTTTGGTGCGGGTATCCACGGATGCGTCGGACAGATGATCGCGCGTCTTGAAGTGGAGGTGTTGCTCACCGCGCTTGCAAAGCGTGTATCCCGAATTGAGATGCGCGGCGAGCCGGAGCGTCTGCTTCACAACACATTGCGCAGCTTTGCAACGCTGCATGTGCGATTTCACGCTTGATACGCGATGCCAATCATAACTTTCATTCACGCCGACGGGGCGCGGGACGAACTTAACGTTTCGGTAGGAACGACGATCATGCATGCGTCTGTCGCGGCAGGCCTGGAAGGGATCGTAGGGGAGTGCGGCGGTTCGGCCATGTGTGCCACCTGCCACGTATACATTCCCGTTGATGAGCAAGCCCGCAGATCCTTCCCCGCCGTGAGTGCGGTCGAGGAAGCAATGCTTGACTCCGCTGCGGCAGAGCGGACTTCGGAGAGCCGGTTGGGATGTCAGCTGAGCGTTACGGACTCCTTCGATGGTCTTGAGATCAGGCTGCCGGAGAGGCAGCTATGAGAAGCCCGTCATCGGTACTGATTGTGGGCGCGGGGCAGGCCGGTCTTCAGGCTGCTGGATCACTTCGCGATGGTGGCTTCGCTGGCGACGTCACTATCCTAGGGGGAGAAGTCCACTATCCTTATCAACGTCCGCCGTTATCCAAGGCAGGGCTTCAGTCCGACACTTTTCCTGCTCCGACCATTCGTCCGTCGAAGTATTTCAATGATCGATCCATAAGGGTCATCCTGGGCGAACATGCCACCCGTCTCGATCGCGCGCGGCATTCCGTTTTCACGTCTAACGGTCGGGAGCTTGGCGCTGATCACGTTGTTCTGGCAACGGGCGCAAGCAATCGCCGTCTTCTTATTCCTGGTGAACGCTTGCGGGGCGTATTCTACCTGCGCACGGTGGATGAGGCCGATGCATTGAGGGCAGCGCTGCGCGATGCCGAGCGCCTGGTCGTTATCGGGGCAGGTTTCATCGGCCTGGAGGTCGCTGCAGTTGCCCGCAAGCGCGGTATCGCTACGACGATTGTCGATATCGACCAACGTCCGATGTCTCGTGCTGTCAGTCCGCAGATGTCCGAATACTTCATGGACCTTCACACAAAGGCGGGGGCGGAGATTATACTAAGCCGCACCGTCGAGGCGATCGAGGGACATGATGGTGTCGTTCAATCCGTGCGGCTTAATTCCGGTGAGCAGATAAGGGCTGACGTTGTTTTGATTGGTGTTGGCGCAACGCCGAACGTCGATCTTGCGACGGATGCTCTGCTTCAGGTCAGCAACGGGATTGTCACCGACGAGTATCTCACGACAAGCGATCAGAGTATTTCTGCGATTGGGGATTGCGCGTCGTTTCCCGCCGCCCACGGCGAACGGATAAGACTTGAATCAGTCCAAAACGCGACAGATCAAGCGCGCGCGGTCGCTGCCAAGTTACTCGGTCGTGGACAACCGTACTCAGCCACACCTTGGTTTTGGAGTGATCAGGGCGAGACCAAACTCCAGATTGTCGGGCGGGTTTCCGGCTGCGATGAAATGCTTGTTTCGGGAGATCCGAACGAGCACAGCTTCTCAGTCTTTTGCTTTCGCGACGGAAAGCTTTCTGGGATCGAGTCAATCAATCGTCCAGCCGACCATATGGCCGGACGTCGTTTGCTGAAACTCAGCTCGGCAATTCCGATTGAAAGTGTCGTTGGCGCCAAATTCGATATGAAGGCGATAGAGGCCGATGTTCGTTCACGCGAGCCTGAGGCCGTTCAATGATCGCGTTTGGCATGGAAACTAGCTGTTATGATCGGAGTTTCGTTGGCTCATTTGGCGGCGAGCTTTTTGCCGCGCGCGGGAGTGAACGCGTTTACGTGGGGCACGATCGCCCGCATTTTGCGCAGGCAAACGATCAATGTTTCGACCTCGTCGGGGGTAAGAGTGGAAAGAAGCCGCTCCTCGCGCTCGAGTGCGGCTTCAATCACCTTGTCATGGAGCGCTTGACCTGCGCGGGACAGTTTAATGAGCCGCGAGCGGTTGTCGTTCGGATCCGGCGTGCTCGTCGTCAACCCTTGTTTGTCGAGAACATCAAGGCTGCGGCTCACAGCACCTTTGTCGAGACCGATGGCGTTGATGATCTGGTTCGCGCTGATGTTCGGAAGGCCAGCGAGAACGCCCATAACGCGCCACTCGGTGATGCCAACTCCGAAGTGTGTCCTGTAGGTATCGGATGCTCCGCGCGAGAGTCTGTTCGAAATGTAAGTGAAGAAGTAGGGGATGTGCCGTTCGAGGTCGAGGATTTGACGACCGTCCAAGCTGGCAGCGCCTCGGCGAATATTCTTCTTCACATCAATGCTCCAAAATCGATCAACAAAACATCGAAACCTTGCGTGGAGCGCAGGAGGTTTGGCTCGGTCTAACTCAACGCAAGTCGCATTAAAACGAAAATCAGGGAGAGAAACATGGAAAACATCAAGTATGCAATCGCAGTTGCTGCGTTAACGGCTGCTGTGCCTGTCGGGCAGAGCTTTGCTCAGGAGCCAGCAAAGGTCGGTGCGGTAACGCCCATCAAGATCGGTGTGGTGACGCCGCTGTCCGGCACCTACGCTGCTGTCGGCCAGCCTGTTCGCTGGGGATTGGAGCTTGCTGTTGAGGAAATCAATGCGGCTGGAGGAATTAATAGAAGACCGATCAGCCTCATCTTTGAAGACGAAGAAGCGAATCCGTCTGTTGCTGTTCAGAAGGCGGAACGTCTGTTTCAGGTAGAGAAGGTCGATTTTCTAACGGGGATGGTCAACTCGGGATCGACACTTGCTGTCGGTCAGCTTGCCGAGCGCAACGGAAAGCTGGCTTCGACAACGGTTTCCTTCGCGGATTCCATCACGGGTGACAAATGTTCCCCGAACATGTTCCGCTTTAACGCGCGCGCCGAACAGCAATCGTTTGCATTGACAAGCTGGCTCGGCAAAGAAAAGCCGGGTGCCAAGGTTTTTGCGATCGGACCGGACTATGAGATGGGCCGATCGAGTGTTGCTGCCTTCAAGGCCGGCGCGGATCGAAACAAGGTTGCCGTTGTCGGAGAAGTCTTTGCGCCTTTGGACTCCAAGGACTACTCGCAGTATCTCGGCCAAGTAAGAGCGGGCCGTCCGGATACGATCTATACGTCAGTCGCCGGCAATGACACTGTCAGACTTCTGACGCAGCTCGATGAATTTGGCATCCTCCGGTCGGCGAGTATTGTCGGCTCTTCCGGAACGATCACGTCCCAGAATATCGCCGCCGTCGGGAAGGCGGCGGAAGGATACATCACCGGAACGGCATATTCCCCCAAGATTGATACGCCGGAGAACAAGAAGTTCGTTGACGTCTACCGCGCCAAGTTCAAGGCAGATCCGGATCTCTTCGCGGCGGATTCCTACAGCCTTGTTTACGCGTACAAGGCCGCCGTGGAGAAGGCAGGAAGTGTCGAAACAGACAAAGTTCGCGATGCACTTCGCGGATTGTCGTGGTCGACACCGTCTGGTCAACGAACCATTCGCGCCGGGGACAATCAGACGCTGCTTCCGATGTACATCGTGAAAATCAAGAGCGGTCAGTTTGATATTGTCAGCTCAGTCAAGGCCGATGATGCAATCGGCCCGGACGCCTGCAAGCGCTTCTAATGCGTCGGACGCGGCGCGCGCTCTGCGCGCCGTGTCCTGAAGCGGGGGAAATTCATGGAACTGAGCGATTACATCCAGTTTGTTCTGATGCCTCAAGTGATCAACGGTCTTGCGTTGGGCATTGCCGTTATCCTTGTTGCGTTGGGTTTGACCATCATCTTTGGCCTTCTAGACGTCATCAACATGAGCCACGGCGAATTCTACGCCATTGGAGCATTCGGCGCTGTTTCACTCAGTGCCTTCGGCTTGAATTTCTGGGTGGTGCTCGCACTGGTGCCGCTGCTTATGGCGCCTTTGGGCGTTCTGGCTGAGCGGGTTTTGATCAAGCGGGTTTTCAACAGCAGGGACAGGCATGTTGCGACCCTGCTGGTCACGCTTGGTCTGTCGCTTATTCTTGAAGATGTTTTGCGCCTGGTCTTCGGCCCCAATACGCACAGGCTTGAGGCCCCCATATCAGGTGCATCGGAGCTATTCGGCGTTCTGATTCCAAATTACCGAATCCTGCTTATCCTGGTCGGGACCGCGGTTATTTGCGTCGTTGCTTTTGTCACCTACCGAACCCGCTTGGGTGCAATGGTTCGTGCAGCTGCCTACGACAGGTCGATGACCTCGTCGCTGGGTATCCCGGTGGACTGGGTCTATGCCGGCACGTTCGCGGTCGGCGTTTCTCTCGCCGGCCTCGCCGGAGTTCTGCTGGCGCCACTGTACTCCGTCTTCCCGACAATGGGACGCGACTTCATCTTGCTGGCTTTTTCGGTCGTGATCGTCGGCGGCATGGGATCGATTATCGGCGCGGTAATCGCGGGTCTCGTCCTGACGCAAGTTCAAGCTCTTGCCAGCCTCGTCATATCGCCGGTGTGGACCGATCCCATCGTGTTCAGCACCATGGTTGCTTTCTTGATGTTCCGTCCGCAAGGTCTTTTCGGGAGATTGGGTCATGCATGACCAGCAGTCCCGATCTATACGCATCAGTCATTGTTTTCTGTTGTTGTTCTGTGTCTGTGCATTGATCGTTGCCGCGATCGGAGCAGCATCCGGCAACTCTTTCTATCTCAGGCTTGGAACTGAAGCTCTGATCTTTTCTGGACTTGCGCTGTCGGTGGATCTGCTTCTCGGCTACACCGGCGCGCTATCGCTAGGGCAGGCCCTTTACTTCGGTGTTGGGGCTTATGTTTCAGCTCTGGTGTTGCTTCAGACGCCGTCTTTCTGGCTGGCCCTGTCGGTAGCAGGGGGAGCGTCGCTGATATCGGCTTTTATTGGCGGCTTGATAGCCAACCGCGTTCGCGCGGTTTACTTCACCCTGATCACGCTCGGTCTGTCTCAGGTCGTCGGCAAGGTGATTTACAATACGCGAGAGCTGGGCGCGTCCGATGGAATCATCGGAATACCCGTCATCGAGATCGGTATCGGCAATTGGTCGGTTTCAGCGGCTGACCCGATGGCATTCTTTCTGGTCGTTCTTGCGTTCATCGTGGTTTTGTACGGAGCGCTTGCTTATCTGCTGGAGACGCCATTTGGGCGCGTTTTGATAGCGCTGCGTTCAAATGAAAAGCGCGTACCTTTTCTTGGATATTCGGTCTGGCGCGCGAGGATGGCCGCATATGTCCTGGCGGGAGTTGTGGCAGGCCTGTCTGGCGCGTTCTATCCGATGTTGCGTGGTTTCGTGTCGCCGGAGCTGATGTCTTTTTCCATGTCGAGCAACGCCGTGGTTGCCGTTCTGTTTGGGGGCGCTGGCACCCTTGTGGGGGCGCTGTATGGCAGCATCTTACTGGTGGTGATCAAGAGCATCGTCGGAAGCTGGACCGAACATCATCTCATCGTCATCGGTGCGCTGTTCATGTGTTCGATTCTGTTTTTCCCGCGTGGTTTCATGGGCATGATCATCCCGTTCTTTCTAAAACGCTCGCGTGACGAAGAGCAAACCACTCAGGCTTCTTCAACCGTTTCACTTCCTGGAGAGGCAAAATGAGTAAGCCCCCGATTATGAAAGTTGAAGGGCTCGGCATTTCCTTCGGAGGATTGAAGGCCGTTGCCGACGTGTCGTTCGATGTCGGGCGGAATGAAGTGAAAACAGTGATCGGTCCCAATGGTGCGGGGAAATCGACGCTCTTCAACTTGATTAGCGGAGCCTTGCGTCCGCGAAGCGGGCGCGTCCTGATCGATGACGTTGTCATAACAGGAAAGTCGGCTGCGCAGATCAAGGCGCACGGACTGTCGCGATCATTTCAGATTACGAATCTGTTTTTTGACCTGACTGTAAGAGAAAATCTAAGGCTCGCTGCCCAGTACCTGGAGCCGGCGCGCCATTCGTGGTTACCGATGAAGCGGAGTATCCGCGCCGCCTCGAAGGTCGATGAATTGTTGGGCCGGTTCACCTTGAAGGCAAAGGCTGACGATTTCGTCGGTTCGCTGTCACATGGCGAGCAGCGTCGGCTTGAGATTGCGGTTTGCCTGGCGTCCGAGCCGAAGGTTCTGATGCTCGACGAGCCAACTCAGGGTATGAGCCACGGCGATACGGAGGATACGAAAGAACTCATCCGGGGGCTCGCGAGTTCAGTGACAATTCTTCTCATTGAGCATGATGTCAGCCTTGTCATGGATATTTCTGACAGCATTGTGGTGATGCATCAGGGGCGAAAACTGGCTGAGGGATCGCCTGCGTCTGTGCGTCAGGATCCCGCCGTGCAGGCTGCCTATTTTGGATCAGCATGATGCTCAGGATTGATGATCTTCACACCCATTATGGGACAAGTCACATCATTCAGGGTATCAGCCTTGAAGTTGGTCAAGGCGAGATAGTCGGTATCTTTGGAAGAAACGGGGTTGGCAAGACGACGCTTCTGAAGGCGATCGCTGGATGGGTGACGCCAACGCGCGGATCCATCGCGATAGCCGGCAGGCAGATAAACGGGATGTCTTCCGACAAGATCTGTCGTTTCGGCGTCGGAATTGTTCCGGAGGATCGTCGGATATTTCCGGGCTTGACGGTTTCGGAGAATCTGGAAATCGCCTTGTCGCAAGTTGCGGGACGATCCGCGGCGGAAGAGCGTGTGGCCTTGGAGCGGATATACACACGTTTGCCTCGCCTGTCCGAGCGAAGAAAGCAATCAGCCACGACGCTTTCCGGCGGTGAGCAGCAGATGCTTGCGATGGCACGCGTGATGCTTGGACAGCCCAAGCTGGTATTGATCGATGAGCCCTCCGAGGGATTGGCTCCCATGATCGTTGAACTAGTCTTTGCCATGATCCGCGACCTGCAGAGCGAAGGAGCATCCGTTTTGCTCGTGGAGCAGAACGTACATAAGGCCCTTTCCCTGACTCAACGATTTTGCGTGATCGAACGGGGCAGGATCGTCGAAGCGGGAAGTAGCGATTCAGAGGCCGATCGGGATCGGCTGTTTAAGGCGATCGCGGTATAGCTGGTGCAAACAGGAAAGAAGATGACGGCTCCATTCAAAAGGCTACAAGGCAAGGTTGCGCTGGTCACGGGCGCCGCTCAGGGCATTGGTCGAACCTATGCGCTTGCGCTCGCAGAGGCTGGCGCGCGCGTGTGCGTTTCCGACATCGTTATGCCGAACGATACCGTTGCGGAGATTGTATCTTGTGGAGGCGAATCTATCGGCGTCATTGCGGACGTATCGGACCAGAAATCCCTCGATGCTATGATCACGCAAACGACAAATGCATTTGGCAAACTGGATATCCTTGTCAATAATGCTGGGATGTTTGGATCTCTGAGAATGAAACCGTATTCGGAGATATCGACCGAGGAGTGGGACAAGGTCATGGCAGTGAATGTCCGTGGCGTTTGGCAGGCTATCATGGCCGCTGCACCGGCGATGACTGAAGGTGCAAAGATAATCAACATTTCCTCCGGGACGGCCTTCAAGGGAAGCCCTTACCTCTTGCACTATGTGACCTCAAAGGGCGCCGTGATTGCATTGACGCGTGCAATCGCACGCGAGCTTGGACCAAGAAGTATCTGCGTTAATGCAATTGCGCCTGGTCTCGTGATGAGCCCCAATGTTCAGGCGCACCAGGACTGGCAGGGCGCAGCGGCTTCTATTGTGTCGTCGAGAGCACTACAGCGAGAGTCCAGACCGAATGATTTGATCGGCGCATTGCTTTTTCTCGCCTCTGACGACAGTAATTTCGTGACCGGCCAGACGATTGTCGTCGATGGCGGCTCAGTGATGCATTGAATTCTAGCGCAGGAAAGCATGTAACATGTCCAAGGTTCAGCTCTTCATTGATGGCGATTGGTGTGACAGCCTCTCCGGGAAGACCATCCCGGTTGTTAATCCGGCGACGGAAGAGCAGATCGGCGAGGTTGCGCACGCGCAGCAGGAAGACCTCGAACTCGCGGTAGGCGCCGCTGAGCGCGGCTTCCGGATCTGGCGCAAAATGTCACCGCTCGATCGATCCGCGATTCTCCGCAAGGCCGGCGACTTGCTGCGCCAACGTGCCGGTTCGATAGCGACCATGATGACCCTAGAGCAGGGTAAGCCGGTTGCCGAAGCGAAGATCGAAATTCTCGGCTGCGCGGACTTTCTTGATTGGTTCGCCGAAGAAGGCCGTCGTACGTATGGGCGTATGATCCCGGCGCGCGGTGAGGGCATCTACAATCTGGTCATGAAGGAGCCGGTTGGACCGGTCGCGGCGTTTACTCCATGGAATTTTCCGATGAGCCAGGCCGTGCGTAAGCTGGGCGCGGCGCTGTCGGCGGGCTGTTCAGTGGTAATCAAGCCGCCGGAAGAAACACCGGCTTCGCCGGCAGAACTCGTCCGGGCTTTGGCCGATGCCGGACTTCCAAAAGGTGTCGTTAATCTGGTTTACGGTGTGCCGTCGGAAATTTCCGATTATCTGATTTCGCACCCGGCGATCCGCAAGATCTCGTTCACCGGATCGACACCCGTCGGCAAACAACTCGCGTCGAAAGCCGGCGCACACATGAAGCGTATCACGATGGAACTCGGTGGTCATGCGCCGGCGATCGTGTTCGACGATGCCGACGTCAAGTATGCGGCAACTGTTCTGGCCGGCAGCAAGTATCGCAATGCCGGTCAGGTTTGCATCGCGCCGACGCGGTTCCTGATTCAGGAGGGTGTCTACGATCAGTTTGTCGAAGAGTTTGTTGCCAAGACCAAGGCACTCAAGGTGGGTAACGGCCTCGACGAGGGAGTGACGATAGGGCCGCTGGCAAACGACCGCCGCCAGGCAGCGATTGGAGCCTTGGTTGACGATGCGCTCAAGAACGGCGCCAAGGCTCTGACTGGCGGCAAGCGAAGCCAGAACAAAGGTTTCTTCTTTGAGCCGACTGTACTTGTCGATGTGCCAAGGACCGCGCGCGCCATGAACGAAGAGCCGTTTGGACCCGTCGCCTTGGTGTCTCGATTCAAGGATTTTGACGAAGCGATGACCGAAGCCAACCGTCTTCCATACGGCCTTGCGTCTTACGCTTATACGCGTTCGGTGAAAACCTCGACTGCACTGGCTACCGGAATCGAAAGCGGAATGCTTTCGATCAACCATTATGGTCTGGCTTTGCCTGAGTTGCCGTTCGGTGGTGTCAAGGATTCGGGTTACGGCTCCGAAGGTGGATTGGAAGCGGTCGAAGCCTATCTGGCTACCAAGTTTGTTTCTCAGGGGAGCCCTGCATCGTAGCTGCACCGCCTTGGTGAGAGTTAGATCTGCGAAGCGCGTGACATTAGTCACGCGCTTCGTTGCATCTATTTGAAGCGTCGTGTTGGACCTGACCAATCCCGACTCCTTCGTGCTCGGAAGAGCGAGCAGCTACGTGTGCTGCACGACGGGTCTTGCATCAGCCCTTCATTGATTTTCCATGATTTTTTATTGGCGTAATCGCAGCGCAGCAATTTGCTGCGCGCGTGATACCGCCGACGTATCACGCCTTATGAAACGGGTTATTGCCGCTCCGGGTCAGTTTGGAATGAATACAAACTGAGTGGTGATGCCGTTCGGCGTTGCCGCAGCGCATGGTCTCGGAGTTTCAGAAGTCCGGGCCGCTGACGGAGAGGATGAATGCCGGAATACAACGCTGGAAAAGTGACGGATTATGCCGATGGCGATCGCAAGGTGATCGTTTGCGGCGACAAGGAGGTCGGCGTTTTCAGGATCGGCGATGAATTCTTTGCATGGCACAACCGATGTGCCCATCGCGCGGGACCCATCTGTCAGGGACGCATGATGAAGCGCGTGCTCGAACCGGTGGCGGACGACCGCACCGTTCGCTCAATGGAATACGACGAGAGCGAAATCAATATCGTGTGCCCTTGGCATGGCTACGAGTTTAGCATCAGGACCGGCGCGCATCAGGGCAACTCGAGCGTTCGTCTGCGTAAAGCCGATCTCAACATCCGCGATGGAGACATTTATGTCGTCATCCAGTGAAGAACGCCGAAACGATCAATACGCCTGGATCGATTCCATCGCGCCGGATCTGTTGCAGGCATCGCGAGAACTTGTCGAGAGCGGGCAGGCGAGCCGGGTTTCCGATGAAGCCGTCGCAAACATTCTGACAGCGGCGATTCGCCTGTATGTCGCGAAGTCAGACGGCGAGGAGCGGACTTTCAAGCCCATCGCCGGCGAGCGCGATAGCGAGATGACGCCCACCGAGCTGCTTTCGGCAGTCGCGGAGATGCTGCGGGCCCTTCACCTCAGTCCGATGGAGCTGGCGTTGTGGTATCGCCGCCGCCCCGATGAAGACACTTACGTTCAAGGATAATCGCAATGAACAAGCGGGAAACATTCGGCCCCGAATACGCCAAGACACAGCAGATTGACGTCTACACCGATACGCGGGACGTGCTGGCGCTGGCGAAGAAGAATGCCATCAAGCGGGGACTCGAGGACTGGTTCGTCGTGGACATCGACGCGCACCATGTCGAGAGCGTCTCCTGGAAAGAGGTGGTGACGTATATCGAGGATCCCGTCATCCGCGATAACGCGATGCGATACCAGATGGAACGCATCGGTGCGCCGCCTTATGGTCTGAACGGCGATCTCGGCCTCCGTTACCAGTCCGTCGGTGGGCGTATCCCGCATCAGGATGACCAGCGTGAGACAGTTACGGAAACTGATGTTCACCGCGATGTGACGTTAACGCGTCGTGCGATGGATTCGCTTGGTGTCGACAACATGGTTGTGTTTCCGACGCCGATGCTGTTTCTCGGTATGCATCCCCAGACCGAAATGGAGGTCTGGCTGGGACGCGCTTACAACCGCTGGATGGCCGACAAAATTCTGTCCGCCGAAGACCGTATCAAAACCCTTATTTATCTGCCCTTTAACACGCCGAAAGAAGCGGAACGTGCCGTTCAGGAGTTCGGCGATCAGAAGGGCGTTATCGGATTTTGCGTTACGAGCACCCGGTATAAGCCTGTGCATCACAACGACTACATGCGTCTATATTCGATGATCGAAGAGACCGGGAAGCCGATCGCATTCCATGCTGGCTACCACTGGCAGGATCCATCGCTGGCAACGGTGAACCGCTTTCTGGGAATGCACGCTCTTGGTTTCGCCTGGTGCAACATGGTGCACATGACGAATTGGATTTTGAACGGAATTCCGGAGCGCTTTCCCAAGCTCAAAACGATGTGGGTGGAGAGCGGTCTCGCCTGGGTGCCATTCCTGATGCAGCGTCTCGACGATCAATATCTGATGCGCCCGTCGGAGGCGCCGCAGCTCAAGCGCATGCCGAGCGAGTACATGAACACCAATTGCTGGTATACGACCCAGCCGATGGAAACGTCGCATCCGAAGGCGCTTCAAAACACCTTCGAAATGATCAAGGCGGAGACGCAGCTTATGTTTGCGTCGGACTGGCCGCATTTCGACTTCGACCTACCTCAGGAGATTTGCGATCTGAATTTCCTGACGGAGCAAGCCAAACGCAACATTCTGGGACTGAACGCCGCTCGGCTCTTCAACCTGGATCCAACGCCGGTGAAGAAACTCACACCGGCGGGATAGTTCACGACAAAATCACCAAAACAAAAAGCGTAATTCAAGGGGGAATAATGCGAATCGTTCTGATGGCGATCACAGCGATTATGTTCTTTGCTTCGGGGGAAGCACGGAGTTCGGTGCCTGAAATTCCGGGTAACTCAATCCGGATTATCGTGCCGTTCTCCGCCGGCGGTCCGACGGACGTGCTGGCGCGCGTAGTGGGAAAAGTTCTTGGAGATAAACTCGGGGTTACGACATACATTGAGAATAAGCCGGGTGCGTCCGGCATCATCGGTACTGAACCGGTAGTGCGTTCGCCTCCGGATGGTGCGGTACTGCTGCTGACGGCGACGCATCATGTGATCACACCGAGTCTGTACAAGAGCATTCCGTACGACACGAAAAAGGATCTTTCACCGATCGCGCTGGTTGCGGCAGCGCCTAATGCCATTTTGGTGACCAAGAACTTCCCGGCCAATAACATCGCCGAGCTGATCGAGATTCTTAAAAAGAATCCTGGAAAATATTCGTTCGGATCGGCCGGGACCGGGAGCGCCAATCATCTGTCAGGTGAGCTATTCAAGCAGATGGCCGGCGTCGATATCGTCCATATCCCCTACAAGGGAAATGGACCGGCCATGAACGATCTGATCGGCGGACATATTCCAATGATCTTCGACTCGCTACCGACGGTGGTGAATGCTTCCAAGGGAGGTCTCGTGCGCGCTCTTGCGCTGACCGGCCTGAAGCGCTCGCCGCTGCTCCCGGACGTCCCGACTCTCGACGAATCCGGCGTGAAGGGCTTCAACGTTCAGGCGTGGTTCGGCATTTATATGCCGCAGGCGAACAACTCACCGATCTATCAAAAGCTCGTGGCAGCGATGAAGGAAGTAAATGAATCTGCAGAAGCCAAGCAGAAGCTTGCCGAAATGGGCGTCGAGACCGGCAATCTTTACGGCGATGAATTCCGCGCCTTCGTGGACAGTGAAATCGAGCGCTGGGCTGCTGTCGTGAAAAAGGCCAACATTCCTCCAGAATAGATACGCCACGGTACTTGTCTAACATGATAAGGGTCGGCATCGTCAGGTGCCGGCCCTTTGTGTTTGATACCCGTTTCAGGCTCTGTAACGCGGCCGTACAGGTATGCAGAAATCAGCTGATCATATGAAGGAAAAGCGGGTGCCGAACGTTGCGGGATCGGTCAGAAACACCTCATAGTCTCGTGTCGGGCCGCAAACGAGAGACGGAAAACGTCTTCATCTCATTTCGAAAAGTCCATCCATGCTTGGAGCTATCTATGCCACGCTAGCGGCGCTGACATTCGCCATGAACAATGCCGCGATGAGGCGCGGCGTTCTCACCGGCACGGCGGGGCAGGCAATTGCCTTGACCGTACCGCTAGGCGGCTTGTGCTTTCTGGCCATGGCCATCGTTACGGGGCAAATTTCGGAGATGCGGTCGTTTCCCCTTGCCGCGGCGAGCTGGCTCGGCGCTCAGGGGGTCTTGCAGTTTTTGATCGGTCGCTACTTCAACTACGAAGCTAATAGACTCGTCGGCGTCAACATTTCCGCTCCCATCATTCAACTCCAGGTCGTTGTGACCATGCTGTTGGCGGTGGTTCTGCTCAGGGAAGAATTCACTGTCCTTCAGGCATTTGGAACAGTTCTTATGCTTGGAGGTTCGTTTGGAACTCAGTTGCACAAGCCGCCTAAGCCTAAGGCCGACCGTCAAGTCGAGCCGGCGACGTCTGAACCGAATGCGAAGCTGCAATTCAGGCCGCGTTATTTGCCGGGAGTATTATGCGGTCTTGGCGCAGCAGCAGCGTATGGCGTTGCGCCTTTGCTTGTACGGGCCGCGTTTGAAAGTACGCCGGTCAAGAACGTCATTGCCGGAGGTGTGATTGCCTATGCTGCTGCAACTGCGGCGCTTCTCGTTCTGGTGTGCCTGCTGCCGCAGTTTCGGCAAAGCATACGGGCCGTGAATCGCAACAGCGCGACATGGTATGCCGTTGCGGCTGCGCTCGTCGCCGCATCTCATGGCTTCGTTTATGCGGCGCTGGCCGTTGCGCCTCTGATGGTGGTGGTGCCTATCCTGCAGCTCTCGTTGATATTCAGGATAATCCTGTCGCAATTGCTCAATCGCGACTATGAGGTGATGAACGCAGCAGTAATTATCGGTTCTATTGTTGCCGTTATCGGCTCGATCGGCGTTTCGATGAATACGGATTATCTGCTGGATACTTTGAAAATATCCCCATCGGTCGCAGATGCGTTGCGCATTCGATTGGATACAGGCAACTAATCAGCAAAGAGCATCAAGATGCGATAATCCCGGCGTGCTGCCGCGTGGCTGTAACAAAAGCATCCAAAATAGGGGATGTATTTGCGTAGGCGATGGCCAGTTCGAATTCAACCGGTGCACTCAGCTCGCAGAATGCAACACCTTTGCGTCCCCCGCTGGCAAGCGCTCTCGAGACCAGCGCCACACCCATTCCGCCGGCAACAAGATTGACGATCGTCTCCATCTGTGGAGCCTCTTGCCCTATATGCGGTACAAATCCCGCGCGCGCACACGCATCGATAATGATCCTGTGAAGACCGGGACCTTGCCGTGCCGCAAACAATATCCATGGGTCGTGTGCGAGATCGGATAGCTTGATCTGATCATGTCGCGCCAGCGAATGTCCTTCTGGAATCGCTGCGACTAGCCGGTAGCGTGCAACGACCTCGGAGATCAGGTTATCGGCGTCGTGAAGAGGCGGGACGACGAAGCCAAGATCGGCTTGCTGTGCATTCAGAAAACCAATTTGCTGAGCTGTCATCGCTTCCCGTAATTCGAGTTTGACTGCGGGATATCGCTCGCGAAATCGTAACAGAATCGATGGGAGGATTTCCCGCGCAGCACTTGCGACGAATGTGACACGTAGGGCGCCCGTCAGGCCTGCGCCCGCGCGCTGTGCAGCAAGGACAGCCTGATCCGCCTGATTCACTGCCTTTCGTGCCTCTTCAAGAAAGACCCGTCCAGTTTCCGTAAGCCGATTGATCCGGTTCGTGCGTTCGATCAGCGTGGCGCCGATGGCATCTTCGAGCCGCTTGATCGTGGCTGTCAGCGGCGGTTGGGCCATATTCAGACGGTCTGCCGCACGGCGGAAACTCAATTCCTCCGCGACGACAATGAACTGTCTGAATTGGCGCAGTTCGATCATTCTTTCACACGGCTATTGGCTTCATGGCATCGTGTGCGCTTTGGTTTGCGCTCTAGACGAACGACATCTCTTCGGCGGATTCGAGAATCCGCCGAAGCTCAACGAGCGCGCGCCTCAATTCTTCATGCGTCTTCGGATGTCCGAGGCAGATACGGACGCCTAACGTGCCGCGATCGACCTGTTGAAGGGCGCCCGGAGGAGCGAGGGTAATTCCGGCTTGGGCGGCTTGCGCGACAAGCGCGATCAGCGTGCGTCCGGCAGGAATCGGCAGCCAGCGGTGAAAGCCGGGTGTTTCGGAAACGATGGGGAGCCAGTTGCCAAGTACCTCATCTGCAATGGCATTGCGCCGCGCGGCTTCCGCCCGCTTGAGCTGCACTTGCTGCATCAGGTCGCCGCTGTGAATCAGGCGCGCGACCACTTCTGCCATAAGTGGCGATGCCATCCAGCCGGTTGCGCGAACGGCATTGTTGGAGCGGTCACGGAATTGGTCGGGGACAACCATGGCGGCAATGCGCAGGCCAGGCGCTAGGCATTTTGCAAAACTCAGGATGTAAAAGCTCCGCTCCGGCAGCAGAATCGAAATCGGCTTTGGCGGTGTTGGAAAGAGGAATGCATAAGCGTCGTCTTCCAGAAGATAGCTGTCGTGACGCCGAATAACTTCGGCAATCTCCTGTCGCCGCTCGTTGGGCATCGTGGTGCCGGTCGGTGTTTGCAGAGTGGGCGTCGAGAACAACACGCGCGCCTTTGTTTCTGTAAAGGCATGATCCAGTGCATCCGGCAACAAGCCATGCTTGTCGCAATCCACGCCGTGCAGGCGATAACCGTTTTGCGCCGAGAGTGCGATCATTCCCGAATAACTGAAGCGCTCGGTTAGCACGACCCCGTTGGGACTTGTGACCATGCTCAGAGCGATCGAAAGACCGTGCTGCCCGCCATGGGTGATGAAAAGGTGATCCGCGTCGGTAGGCATCCCCAATTGTGCGAGCCACCCAACCATGCTGTCGCGATGATGAAGCAAGCCTTGGTGTGGGAGATAGCCGAGCAGCCGCTTCAAGGCGCCGTCGGCAACGATGTCTTCTAGAATGGAGGCGATGAGTTCATCTTCGCCAGTATGTGGCGGTACGTTAAGCGCAAGGTTGAGAGTCGAGGGCTGGCTCTCGCTGTTCACTGTGGGGCGCCGCCGCAGCACGAATGTGCCGCGCCCAACCTCTCCCGAAATGAGGCCGCGGGATTCCGCCTCGGAATAGGCTTTGGAGATGGTGCCAACGCTCAGTCCAAGTTGGGAGGCCATGTCACGCTGGGGAAGGAGGCGAGTGCCAGGCTTTAATGCGCCTGACTCGATGTCTCTTTCCAACGAATGCACGAACGCGAGGTATCGCGGTCCGGGCGTTTCGGGGAGAGCCGGAATCCATTCAGTTGAAAGGTGATCTTGCGGCACGGTGATACATCCTGAAAAGCAGCAACATCGAATAGTACAATTCGATAATTGTTTCAATAGCAGTCAATCGTAAGGCCGTTTTTGCAAGCCGCAATAGCAAAACTCCAATGAAAAGTTTGTTGCTGCAGTGCAAATAACTTTTAATCTGATAATTGGACTAGAATAAGTTTGACATTGCTCTCTCGTTTGATTTTATCCGCTCCGAGCGCGCAAGCTGATGGAGAGGGCGTTGATTTACGAAATTCGCGTGTACGAGGCTGTCGAAGGTAAGGCGCAGGCCATGAGGGCGCGCTTCAAGGAGCATGTGGTGCCCCGTCTTCCGCGGCATGGCATTGAACTGGTTGGTGTGTTCGAGGCTCCGGCGGAAGATGGCCGTCTGACTTATCTGACGCGTTTCAAATCCGAAGAGGACCGCACCAAGGGATGGGCGGCATTCGGCGCCGACGCCGAGTGGCGCGAGATCAAGGCCGCGTCCGAAGTGGATGGCCCGTTGCTCAAAAACCAGACGGTCTCTGTGTTGTCGCCAGCGGTCACCGGTCTCTTGCTGGGATAGTTACTCTCGCATTGTGATGCCGTGAGCGCGGCATCAAGCGTGAAAGAAAGCCGATGAAGCCAGCTCCCTTTGAATATGTCAGGCCGGGATCGATTGCCGAAGCTTGCGAATTGCTCGCTTCGGACGAGGATGCTCGGGTTATCTCGGGTGGTCAGACCCTGATCCCCATGCTGGCGATGCGTCTCGCGCGGCCAGCCAGATTAGTCGATATCTACCGCCTGCCGGAACTGAACGGTATTCGTATCGATGGCGATGTTCTCGCGATCGGCGCGACCACGCGCCAGGTTCAGGTCGAGCGCAGTTCTGTTGCGCGCCATGCGCTGCCGCTGCTTGCGAAAGCATTGCCGTGGGTCGGTCATCCGCCGACACGCAATCGCGGAACTGTCGGCGGTTCGGTGGCTCATGCAGATCCGTCAGCTGAAATTCCGCTGGTTGC
Source organism: Afipia sp. (assembly GCA_024508675.1). Lineage (GTDB taxonomy): Bacteria > Pseudomonadota > Alphaproteobacteria > Rhizobiales > Xanthobacteraceae > Afipia. The sequence continues at coordinate 139,726 of JANINQ010000021.1, read as the reverse complement.
GGTAACTCTGCAGGCGAACATCGAAATCACCAATCCGGATGGCGTTTCCACCATCCCTGCCGATGACTTTTTTATCGGCCCGATGCTGACTGCGGTAATGCCGGGCGATTGCGTGACTGCAGTACATTTTCCGATTTGGCGTCACGCGCGGCTGGGTACAGGTTTTCATGAGGTCAGCGCGCGGCAGTCTGACTTCGCATTCGTTGCAGCTGCTGCGCAGGTGGCGATGGACGACAGCGGCCAGTGCGTTGAGGCAACGCTTGGCATCGGCGGTGTCGGGGACCGGGCCATGCGTCTCGATGTGTCGGGGCTGATGAGCGGATCGTTCGACAAGGCCTCGATTGTGGACGTGGTGCGTGAGGCCACACAGGTGCTTGAGCCGACCAGCGATCTGCATGCGTCCGCGGAATACCGCATGCGTGTCGCCGTAACGCTTGGAGTGCGGGCGCTTGAGGATGCGATAAAGGACGCGCAGATCGGTAACGATCAGGCGGCTCACGGAGGAGCGCAATGAAGGTTTCTCTTACAGTCAATGGTCGTGTCCGGGAAGTGGATGTCGAGGCGCGGAAAACGCTGCTGGACACGCTTCGCGAGGATGTTGGGCTTGTTGGCAGCCACACCGGCTGCGAACACGGCGTTTGCGGTGCCTGTACGATCCTTCTCGATGGCGCCCCCGTGCGCTCTTGCCTGATGTTCACGGCACAGGCGGATGGTTACGAGATCACAACGATCGAGGGGCTTGCTCCGGCTCCGGGCGAGTTAAGCGTCCTTCAGGATGCATTCTGCGAAACCCACGGCATGCAGTGCGGTTATTGCACGCCGGGTATGATCCTCTCAGCTCATTCGCTTCTCGACCGCACGACTGAGCCGACGCGCGAAGAAATCGTTGACGCCATCTCGGGAAATATCTGCCGCTGCACCGGTTACGGCCAGATCATCGAAGCCATCGAACTGGCAGCCGAGCGCTTGCACAAGGCCAACAGCCCCCGTTCGACGGAGACAAGCCGGATCGATCAGGCGGTCAAGCCTGTTACGGCTCAGGGAGGCCGCCGATGAGCGAGCACCCGATAAAGCTGAAATTCGTTTCGTCGAATCGGAGAGTTCGCGAAGATCGGCGCTTCGTTGTTGGTGGCGGCCGCTACGTCGCCGATATCGTTCTCGACGAAATGCTACATGTCGCAATCGTGCCATCGCAATATCCGGCGGCGCGCATCGTGTCGATCGATGCGACCGAAGCGCTGAAGATGCCCGGCGTCGTCTATGCGCTGACCGGCGAGGAATTGGTCAAGGCCGTTGATCCGTTGATGAATGGTCTCGATACACCGAAAGTTCGGCGTTATCCGCTCGCGGTCGGTCAGGTGCGCTACGCGGGTGAGTGGGTGGTGGCTGTTGTGGCCGAGACCCGCGCGCAGGCCGAGGACGCTATTGAAAAGGTTCGTGTCGAATACGAGCCGCTACCATACGTGATCGATGCCGAGGAAGCGATTACGGATGCCAGTGCTAATGTGCATCCCGAGCACGGCACCAACGTGCTCCTGGACAAGACATTTGTCTGGGGCGAGGTCGACAAGCATTTCGCTGAAAGCCCGCGGCATCTTTCATTCCGGGTGAAGTGGGGCCGCAATTCCACTGTGCCGATTGAAACCTTCGGCGTTGTCGCGAAATGGGATCCGTGGCGGGATATGCTCGACGTCTGGGCGTCCATCCAGATGCCGAAATATCCCGACCAGATTTCCCGTGCCTTGCGGATTCCGACCAACAACGTGCGTGTGCATCACGACGTCGACGTCGGCGGCAGCTATGGCGTCAAGCGCGGCATCAAGCACACCGTTCTGGTGTCTCATCTCTCCCGAATTCTTGGGCGGCCGGTGCGGCTGATCGAGGATCGCCTTGAGAACATGCGTGCGGGCGACGCGCACGGCCCAGAGCGCCTGTTCGATGTAGATATCGCGTTCAATGACGACGGCATCGTCAAGTCGATGAAGATGCGGGCGCTCGACAACGTCGGCGCATATGCGGGACGTTCGCCGTTTCAGCTCGGCAAGCCGATCGGTGCGATCGTTGGTCCTTACAAGATCGAAAGCGTCCAGTATCGCGCCATGGCGACCATGTCGAACAAGGCCGCGCAGGAAGCTGTTCGTGGCTTCGGTCAGGCGCCGACGAATTACGCAATCGAGACGGCGATCGACAAGGTGGCGGCGGCGGTGGGGCTGGATCCCATCGAAGTGCGCCGGCGCAATTTCATCCGCAGTGATGAATTCCCTTATCTGATCCCGAGCGGAACGCATTACGACAGCGGCGACTATCACACCGTCGTCGAGAAGGTGCTGACCAGCGCGAATTACGACGCGTTGATAAAGGAGCGTGACGACCTGCGCGCGAAGGGCATGATGGCCGGTATCGGCGTCGCGGCATGCCTTGAGCCGAGCGGCGGCAATTCGTCATTTGAGCCGCTACTCAACGAGAAGAACACCACCACGACGTGGATGGATTCCTGCCGCATCAATGTGGATGGTGTTGGCTTTGTGACGGTTACTATTCACACCACATCATCCGGGCAGGGGCACGAGACCCTTGCGGCCACGGTCGTTGGCGAAGTGCTGGAAATCGATCCGGACAATATCCGCATTGTGCGGCCGGATTCGCTGGCCAGTCTTCCGTCCAATACGCCGGTCGGCAGCCGCATGGCCATTATGATGGGCGGCGCATGCTATCATGCGGCACAGAAACTCAAGGCCAAGCTGACCAAGATCGCAGCGCATCAGTTTGGAATTGCCGAGAGTGAGGCGGTTTATGCGCAAGGCAGTGTGACCGATCCGAAGGCGAACAAGACGCTTTCATGGATTGATCTGGTTAACATCGGTCATCGCCAGTTCCACGCGCTGCCGGAAGGGATGGAGCCGGGTCTCGAGACGACGCATGTCATGCAGGTGCCGACCGGCACCAAGCTGCCGGAAAACGGCCGCGTGCAGATGTATCCTTGCCATTCGTTCGAGTTCCATCTCGTTCTTGTGGCGTTCGATCCTGAGATCGCGAAGCCGCAGATCCGGCGTTATGTTATCGGCCATGACTGTGGCACGGTGATCAATCCTCACATTGTCAAGGGTATGACGCTCGGCGGCATCGCCCATGGCCTCGGCGCCACGTTGCTCGAGGAATTCGTCTATGACGACGAAGGCCAGATGCTGACACAGTCCTTCATGGACTATCTGCTGCCGTCTTCGCACGAAATGCCGAATGTCGAGATCGTGCATCATTGCACACCGTCGCCATTCACAGTGTTCGGTCAGAAGGGCTCTGGGGAGAGCGGTTATCTCGGCTCGCCCGCTGCGATCTCCGGCGCCATCAACGATGCAGTCTCACCGCTCGGCATTTCGTTCTCCAGGCTTCCCATTCGTATTGCTGCCATCAGTGACGCGATCGCTGCGGCGGAAGCGACCAAGAAAGGATAAAAACGTGATCATTGATTGCCATGCTCATCTGGTGCCTCCGAGCCTGCTCGACGCAATCCGGGCCGATAAGGCGAAGTTCCCATCCGTCCGCGTGATTGAGGATGGCGGCAGCCTTGGCTTCTCTTTCGCTGGCAACAAGCCGACCCGTCCGGTGTCGAAACCGCTGAGCGATATCGCTGCGCGCTTGCAGTGGATGGATACGCAGAAAATCGAACGTCAGGTCGTGGGCGGCTGGCTTGACATGTTTGCCTACGAAATCCCGGCGGCGGAAGGCGAAGAGTGGTCGCGCCTGATCAATGGACATCTGGCGCAGGCCGCCAAAGAGCAGCCACGCTTTGTCTCATTGGCGACCGTGCCGCTGCAGGATGGCGCGCGCGCTGCGCAGGTTCTGCGCGATGCCCACAAGGCTGGTTTCAAGGGCGCGATGATCGGAACCCAGCCGAAAGGCAAAGGCGGTGTTCTCGACGATCCGACGCTGGCGCCATTCTGGGAAGCAGCGAATGAGCTTGGCTCGATCATCTTCATTCACCCAGTGTTCGAGAGCGGCGATGACCGCGTGCATGATTATGGCATGGCGAATGCCGTTGGCCGCATTACCGATACGCTGATTGCTATGTCGCGCCTCATCTATGCAGGTCACGTCACACGCTATTCGAACATGAAGGTCGTGGCAGGAATCGGCGGCGCCGCGCTACCGTACGTTATCGGTCGCCTGCGTCGGAATTACTCTCTCGACAAGGACAAGCTCGGTGATCCCGATGCCGCTTTGGCTGCGATGTATTACGACACCATCGTTCAGGATACCCGCGCGCTGCGTTATCTCGCCGATGTCGTCGGCGCCGATCGCATCATGATGGGATCAGATATGCCGTTCCCGATCGGTGACCTGGCGCCGCTCAACATCGTTCAGGATACCTCGTTCTCGGCAGCGGAGCGCACTTCGATCAATGGTGGCCTCGCCCAGCGGCTGTTCGGTCTCTGAGGAGGGCGCCATGAAACTCGATATTGCTGGCAGCGAAACGATTCCGACGTCTGTAAACGCGCTTTGGGTCGCTTTGAATGACCCGGCTGTTCTGACCCGTTGCATTCCGGGTTGCAAAAGCATGACGGAAACATCGCCAGACGCTTACAAGGTCGAAATGCAGCTTCGCGTGGCCGCCGTGGGCGGCACGTTCGAGGGTGCCGTCAGTCTGTCGGACAAGGATGAGCCGAGGTCCTGCAACATTCAGGTGTCGGGCAGCGGCTCCATTGGCCATGGCTCGGGAACGGCCCGGTTCGACATCGAGCCGGATGGGGACGGCGCAAAGCTGATTTACAAGGGCAGTGGCGAGATCGGCGGTCTCGTGGCCGGCGTTGGCCAGCGGATCTTGTCCAGCGTTTCAAAACATCTGATCGGCCGCTTCTTCGTCGCGCTCCGCAAGGAATTCGAAACTGCAAACAAGGCGGCGGGGTAGCTATGACCACAGTGGTAAGCCGCATCGAGCATATCGAGGTCGAACCCGGTGTCCGCCTTGCCGTTGACGTGCCTGCGTCGTTCGGCAAGCCGGTCGTTGTGCTGAGCAACTCGATCGGCGCTAGCTTGGGGATGTGGGACGAGATCTCCGATCGCCTGTCCGGTCAGCTGAGTCTCGTCCGTTACGATACCCGTGGCCATGGCAAGTCTGACGTGCCGACAGGTCCTTACAATATCGAGCGGCTGGGGCTCGATGTCATCGCGATCCTCGATGCGCTGAAAATCCAGCAAGCGGTTTTCTGCGGATTGTCGCTTGGCGGCCTAACTGGCATGTGGCTCGGCGCGAACCGCGGAGAGCGGCTGGCAGGGCTGGTATTGGCGAATACAGCAGCAAATTTTCCGCCGGCTTCGATGTGGCGGGATCGGGCTGCGGCGGTTCGGACGAACGGTATGGGTTCGCTGGTTCAGGCGACACTGGACCGCTGGTTCACCCCGGCGTTTCGAGAGCGGGCTCCGGAACGCACTGCGCAAATCGCCGAGATGATCGGTGCGACTCCGTCGGAAGGTTATGCCGGATGCTGCGACGTTCTGGCGGTTGCCGATCTCCGGCCGCGCCTGTCTGATATTTCCTGCCCGGTTCAGGTGATCTGTGGTGCACACGATCCATCGACGCCGCCGGCGCGAGGCGAGGAGATTGTGACTGGGATCAAGGGAGCGCAGATGGTGACGCTCGATGCGGCACACATTTCCGCGGTTGAAGCTCCCGACGCGTTTGCGCACGAATTGAAAAAAATCATGTCCCGCGCCGTAAGCGCGGCAATAACATAGTGAGGAGGAAGTTGTGATGAAGAATGCCATGTTTGCTCTGGGGCTGCTTTCTGCTGTGGCATCCGTGTCACCGCTGGCCGCACAGGATCTTCCGAAAGTATCGATCGTTGTTTTTGGCGCGCCGTCGCTTGGAGCGTTTCTGCCGCCGGTGATCAAGGCGCAGAAGCTGGACGAGAAGAACGGCTTATCCATCAATTTTGAGGAGCGGACGCCTGACGCTTACACGGCACAGTTCAACTCTGGCGAATTCAAGGTTGGCGGCAGTGCTGCGTTGCTGACCGTGGGCCTTGCTGACGTCCGGGGTGTCAAGGTCACGTACCTGTTCAATCTGTTTGATTACTGGGGCGCGGTCGTTACCTCGCGGCCCGAAATCAAGTCGCTCAAGGATCTCGAAGGTAAGGATCTCGCCGCGGCGAAGGGCACGACCAACTACGTGATGTTCGATTGGTTTGCTCGCCAGGTAGGCGTGGATACCAGCAAGCTCTCGGTCATCAACACCGCGACGCCTGGACTGGTTGGCTACGCGCTTGCGGATCGTGCAACGGCCATTCAGCTGTGGGAGCCTGCTTATACCACGCTGCATTCCAAGAAGCCCAGCATCCGGATGCTCGATCTCAAGATCCAGGAGAGCTGGAAGAAAATGTCGGGCAGCACCAACATTCCGTATCTTGGTGTCGCGGCTCATGTTGACTGGGCCGAGAAGAACAAGGAGCTGATTCCGAAGCTCTACGCGGCTTACAAGCAGGCGGCTGCATGGGTGACGGCAAATCCCGACGAGGCCGCCAAGCTGATCGCGAGCAAGGGAACGGATGACGATCGCAAGGCGATCGCTGAACTGATCCGGGCCAATGATCGCCTCGGTATGAATCTCCGGTCGGCGGCCGAGGTGAGCAAGGAAATCAAGGCGGTGTACGAAGCTGGTCGGTCGATAGCCTTCCTTCCTTCAGATCCGTCTCCTGGAACGATCTATCAAGGATCGATGAAATGACGGCTGCGCAGTATCAGGAGTCGAGCGCATCACGGCTGGGCACAGCGGCACTTCGCGGTGCGGCATCCTATATCGTGCCGTTCACCGTGATCGCAGCGATCTGGCAGATCGCCTCGCTGTTCTTCCCGCCGTTCCTGTTTCCGTCGCTGGTGGATGTCTTTTGGCGTTTCATTGGCATCGTAACGGACTGGTCGCAGTTTGTAGATGTTCTCGCGACTGTGCTGCGCATTCTCGCCGGGCTCGCCGGTGCGTTTCTGATCGGTGCGTTGCTGGCTGTGCTGATGGCACGCTCCCGGATGGCCAATGACTTTCTCTCGCCGGCTTTGACCTTGTTTCAGGGGATTCCGGCGTTGTCGTGGGTTGTGTTCGCGATCATCTGGTTTCATGGCATCGAGTCGCGCATTTTCTTCATCATGGTGATGACAACGCTCCCGGCGTTTTCATTTCAGGTGCTGGGCGCGCTGCAGGCGATGTCGCGCGATCTGACGGAAATGGTCATGAGTTTTCGTCCGTCGCGCACAAAACTGTTCACGGCAATGATTATTCCGGCGATTCTTCCGGATATTCTCACAGCCTGGAAGGTTAATCTCGGCAACGCGTCGCGTGTGGTCGTCGTGGCTGAGCTTGTCGGTGCGACGGGTGGTGTCGGCTATCAATTGCTTCAGCAGCAGCAGGTCTTTGATATGGCTGGAGCACTGGCTTGGACCTTGCAACTTGTTTTCTTTGTTCTTGTTGTGCAAGCGATCCTGACGCTGATCGAGAGTGTCGCATTCCGCTATCGCGCAATCTCGGAGCGCGCCCTATGACGAATGGTCTCGAAAAGCCCGCAATCTCCCTCGAACAGGTGTCGAAGATTTTTGGTAAGGCAGGTGGTGCCGGCGCCTTCACGGCGGTTGACACGCTGGATTTGCAGGTTGCGCAAGGGCAAATGCTAGCGCTCCTTGGTAAGACTGGTTGTGGCAAGTCCACAATCTTCAACATGATCGCGGGGCTGACCGAGCCCACCAAAGGACGTGTGACGGTGGATGGTCATGATCCCTTCCACGACTTCGATGCGTTTCGCGGCAAGATGGCGATCGTCTTTCAGGGCGACAGGTTGTTGCCATGGCGGACGGCGATCGAGAATGTTCAGCTCGGGCTGGAGATTCTTGGAAAGTCGAGTGATGAGCGCAGAAGCATTGCCGAGAGATGGCTGGATACGCTCGGGCTTCGCGGACATGAGAATGATTATCCGCACGCATTGTCGGGTGGCATGCGACAGCGCGTGTCCATTGCGCGTGCTTTCGCCACCAACGCTAACATCCTGCTTTGTGATGAACCGTTCTCGGCGCTTGACGAAATGACAGCTCGCAAGCTGCGTGCCGAGTTCGTCAAGCTCGTAAAAGAAAACGGAAAGACGGCTGTCTTCATTACGCACTCGATCAACGAAGCATTGGAAATAGGCGATCGGATCGTGGTGCTGAAGCGTCCGGCCAATATCGCGATCGATGTCCTGCTGACGCCAGAGGCCAAGACCGAAAAGCAGGATGTTATTCGTGGCCAGATACAGGGCGTGCTGGCTGCATAAAAAAAAGAAAAAAATCGGGAGGGCGTTCGATGGCTATGCGGGAGACCCGGAAGGGTAACAAGACGGCTTGGCTGATCGTGTCTGCGGCGATTGCCGCGGTTGTGACATTCGCTGGCGTCGAATGCAGCCGCGCCGCTGATGACTGGCCAACCCGTCCGATCACCATGATCAATCCCTTCGCGGCCGGCGGCCCGAACGATGTCCCGGCGCGTATGTTCGCCCAGCGCATGGGAGAGGTTCTTGGCCAGCAGGTCATCGTTGAGAATGTCGGCGGGGCAGGCGGCATGATTGGCGCCCAGCGCGTCGCCAAGGCCCAACCCGATGGATACACTTTCCTGGTTGGCACAGTCGGGACACAAGCCCAGAACCAGCTACTCTATAAGAAGCCGACTTACGATGCGACCAAGGACTTCAGCAGCATTGGTCTATTCCTGGAGGCTCCGCTCGTACTGGTCACCCGGAAGGATTTTCCAGCGGAGAATCTGAAGGATTTCGTCACTTACGCGAAGCAAAACGGGTCGAAGATGCAGTTCGCATCAGCCGGTATCGGTTCAGCCATTCATCTCGGCTGCGCCCTGTTGAATTCCGTGACCAACATCGATGCCGTGCACGTGCCATATCGCGGTGCCAACCCGGCCATGCAGGATCTGGCGAGCGGCCGCGTGGACTATCTGTGCGACATCATCACGACAGCCAAGCCTCAGATCGATGGCGGGGCGGTCAAGGCTATCGCGATCCTCACCGATGCTCGCTCGCCTGCATTGGCTAATGTCCCGACCGCAGTCGAGCAAGGCTACGATGTGAAAGCTTATACCTGGAACGCGTTCTTTGCACCGAAGGGAACGCCGGACGCGGTCATCGGCAAGCTTAATCGAGCGATGCTTGAATCCATGAATGATCCCGCGATCCGTCAGAAACTTGAAGGCGCGGGTCTGAGGATCGTCTCGAAAGACCGGGCGACACCGCAGTATCTGGACGGGTTCGTGAAAAGCGAAATCGACAAGTGGGCGGGGCCAATCAAGGCGATCGGTGTCCAGATCGATTGATTCATTATTGATCGCGGCCATGCGTTTCTGTGAAGAAAGATTGCGAATTTGCCGATTGCGGTCGCCTTAGCTCGTGAGAAAGCTATTGGCGAGGGACAAGCATGTCCTAATTATAAATTAGGATAACGACATCCGGCGCCGGTAGGCTCGCCCCCAAGGATGTGTAGCAGCTGGTTGGAGAAAACCACCTGCGTTGGGAATCTCCCGGTGAATTCCTTGCGCTTGCAGTTTCGCTGGAGGATGTCGGTATCAAGGTGGGTAATTCGAAAGCCAAACTCCTGGCGAAAACGCTGGCCGCTGCCACCAGCAAACTGCTCGACAATAACAAGTCTCCTTCGCCGCGCACCAGTGAATTTGATAACCGCGGAAGTCAGTTCTGTCTCGCGATATATTGGGCGCAGGAGCAAGCTGCGCAGACCAAAAACACGAACCTGCAGGCGAAGTTCGCGGAATTGACCGAAGCGCTCGCACAGAACGAAGAGAAGATTGTTGCCGAGCTTGCGGCGGTGCATAGCCCGACAGCCCGACAGACCGCCTGCACCTGCGGGCCGCTGTCGCGCGCACCGAAAGTTCTTGCCCGCACGTGATAGCTGGCTGTCGCCACGCACTACTTGTCGGACAATGTGAATTTCGTCGCTTTGCTTTGTGCGCTGCACCCAAAAATCCCTGTAGGTCGCAGGTTTTTAGCGGATTGACCGGGCAAAATTTCGCCCTTAGCCTTTGTCCGACAATCGACGCCGAGACACTATGTCATCCGTGATCCCGAATTTTGCGCGTATCGAAGTTGCGCCGGCCTATCAAAAGGTGGCCGACGCGATTGAGCGCGAAATTGTCAATGGGCGGATCAAGCCTGACGATCCGATCGGAACGGAGTCCGAGTTGGTTCAGCAGTTCGGCGTGAACCGCTCCACGGTGCGTGAGGGAATCCGGGTTCTGGAAGAGAGCGGCTTGATCCGGCGCGATTCCAGCCGCCGCCTCTACGCCTGCCTTCCACGCTACAACAAGCTCGCCAGCCGCCTGAGCCGCGCACTTGTGCTGCATGAGGTGACGTTCCGGGAATTGTATGAGACTGCGATGATCCTCGAGATCGCCGCGATTGAATATGCGGTCGATCATGCGACCGATGATGACATCGCCGAGATCGCTCAGAATATCGAGAAGACCGAGCGCGCCATCGACACCCCGGCCGCGTTTGCCGAACTTGATGCGGATTTTCATATCCTGCTCGCCAAGGCTTCGCACAACCGGGTGCTGCAGCTTGCGCGAGAGCCCGCGGGTCTTCTGTTCTTCCCGACGACGGAGATGGTTGTGCGCAACGTGGCTGAAGGCATGCCGCGTCTGATCGCCGCACATCATCATCTGCTCGACGCAATTCGTAGACGCGACAAGGAAGCGGGGAAAGTATGGATGCGCCGGCATGTCGAAGACTGGCGTCGCGGATTTGAGCGCGCGGGAAACTCGCTCGATCGGCCGGTTGAGCGAATGTACATGGAGCACGGTTTGGTGAACCGCAAACGGTAGTCACCGAAATCAGCCAGAAGAGCGGATTTACCGCCGGGCAAGTCAAAATGGGGAGAGCGTCAGGTGAGTTCGGATGATCGACGTCGTTTGAAGGCCAGTAGATCGGCGTCTTCCGCCTTGCCGACGGCACAGCGCGGCGCATGACCATGGACAATCAGAGCCAACTGCCTTCAGCAGGGCTGAACGTCAACGGCCTGTCGCTGTCATTCGGCGGCCTGAAAGCGCTGACGAATGTTTCCTTCTCTGTTGCTCCGGGATCGATCACAGCAGTGATCGGCCCCAATGGCGCCGGCAAAACCTCGCTGTTCAACTGTATCTCCGGTTTCTATCGCCCCTCGGCCGGCGCGATCGAGTTTGCCGGCGAAGACGTCAGCCGGTTGCACCCGCCCGCGCGCGCCAAGATCGGCCTCGCGCGCACATTCCAGAACATCGCGCTGTTTCGCGGCATGACGGTGCTCGACAATATCAAGCTCGGTCGTCACGCGCATATGCAGACCAATGTGTTTGACGCGCTGTGGTACTTTGGCCGCGCCCGGCGTGAAGAGCTTGCCCTGCGCTCCGAGATCGAGCGGCGCGTTCTCGATTTTCTTGAGATGGAACATATCCGCGACCAGCCGGTGGCGTCGCTTTCCTACGGATTGCGCAAGCGTGTCGAGCTTGCCCGCGCTCTCGCGATGCAGCCGCGCGTTCTGATGCTCGATGAGCCGGTGGCGGGTATGAACCGCGAAGAGACCGAGGACATGGCGCGCTTCATCCTCGATGTGAAAGAGGAGTGGGGCGTCACCATTCTGATGGTCGAGCACGACATGGGACTCGTGATGGATATTTCCGATCACGTCGTGGTGCTGAACTTCGGTCAGGTGATCGCGGCCGGAAAGCCTGCGGAGATTCAGAACAATCCGGATGTGATTGCAGCTTATCTTGGCTCCGGCGATGTCAGCGATCTGTCGCGACGGATCGCGGGCGAGAGGGCGGCGTGATGGATTGGCTGTTCCTGTTCGAGATCGTGCTGTCGGGGCTTGGGTCCGGCGCATTGCTGGCGCTGACCGGAATCGCGTTTGTGCTCATCTACAAGGCGACGAAGGTTCTGAATCTGGCCGTCGGCGAGATGCTGATGCTGTGCGGATACTTCTTTTTCGGGATGACCGCGGCGCTCGCGCTTCCGGTCTGGCTGGCGATCATCCTGACGGTGATAGGCGGCGGCATTCTTGGTGGCGTGATCGAGCGTATCCTGATCCGTCCGATGCTCGGCGAAAGTCCGATCTCGGTGTTCATGGTCACGGTCGGTCTCAGCTCCGTGCTGATCGGATTTGTAGAATTTGTCTGGGGCAGCGACCCCGCGACCCTGCCGAATTTCCTGCCGTCGAAGCCAATCTTTATCGGCAGCGCGTATGTGTCGCCGAAGATTGCAGTGAGCTTTGTGGTTGCGACGGTTCTGATCGCGGCATTCCTGATTGTCTTCCGGACATGGCGAGGCGGCGTCGCGCTCCGCGCGACGGCGACCGATCAAGGCGCTGCGTTCTCCTGCGGCATCAATGTCCCGGCGGTGTTCTCCGTCTCGTGGATTGTCGCAGGCATGGCGGCGGCGGGGTCGGGGATACTTATCGGCTCGATTGGCGGCATCTCGCCAACCATGGGCGTGTTCGGCTTGTCGGTTCTGGTCGCGGTCATTGTAGGCGGACTGGACTCAATCGCGGGTGCACTTGTCGCGGGTCTTGCCATTGGTGTCGTCGAGGCGCTGGTCGGAACCTATCTGGGTGGCGAATACAAGCTGCTCGTTACCTTCAGCATACTTGTGGTGGCCCTGATGATCCGTCCTTACGGATTGTTCGGCACCGTTGAAATCGAGCGACTCTGATGCGGATCGGTGCGACACACGAAACTTACGCTCAGGCAGAGTCGCTGCTGGATACCAATTTTCAGCGGGTAATGCTGGCTGCGCTGTTCGCGGCCTTGGTGCTGTTTCCGTTCTTTGCGGATCAATACTGGATTTATCTCGCCTGCCTTGTGTTGATCCATATTGTCAGCACCACAGGCCTCAACATTCTCACTGGTTATACCGGCCTTGTCAGTCTGGGGCAGGCGGCCTTTATGTCCGTGGGCGCCTATACCGTCGCCATTCTGGAAATCCGTGTCGGTACACCGTTTATCATCAACCTGATTGTTGCGGGTTTTGTCTCCGCCGCTGTCGGTCTCGTGGTCGGCGTCCCGAGCCTGCGTGTGAAGGGGCTTTATCTCGCCATCGCGACCATCGCGGCCTCCTTTATCCTTCACTTCCTGTTTGCCAACGGACCGGCATTCCTGGGCGGAACGCAGGGGCTGAGCATGCCGCCCGCGCGGCTGTTCGGTTACGATCTCGCGCGTCCGTTCCAGCTTTACTGGCTATTCATGCCGCTGACGGCGCTTGCGGTGTTCGCTGCGGCAAATCTGTTCCGCACGCGAATTGGCCGCGCGTTCATCGCCATTCGCGACCGCGACATCTCGGCCGAGGTGCTTGGCATTCCGCTCCTGAAATACAAGCTGCTGTCATTCGCGTTGTCATCGTTCTACGCGGGCGTCGCGGGCGGCATGTGGGCCTATTTCTTCCGCGTCGTCACGCCGGAAAGTTTCCCGCTGATCTATTCGGTCTTTTTCCTTGCCGCCGTTATCGTCGGTGGCATGGGCACGATCCTCGGTGCGATCCTCGGCGCGATCTTCATGACCATGGTGCCGGAGGTGCTGAAGATCGTTGTATCCTACATGACGTTTATTCCGAATGCGGTGGCGCAATTGTCGCCGATCCGGACAATCGTTTTCGGCTTGCTGATCATCGGGTTTCTGCTGTTCGAGCCGCAGGGCCTTGCCGAAATCTGGCGCCGCGTCCGGCGTTTCTTTCATCTATGGCCGTTCAAGAAATAACACACAGGGAGATACAGTGATGAAACTCTTTCCAACGCGCCGAAAGGTGCTGTCCTACGCAGCCGCAGGCTGCCTTGCTTTGGGCCTCGGGGTTCAGGCGCGCGCCGCCGATGAGATCGTGATCGGCGGATCTATGCCGATGACGGGCGTGTTCGCCTTCGCGGGTATCGCGCTCAACAACGCGTTTCAGGACTATGTGAAGATCGTCAACGACGCCGGCGGCATCAACGGCCGCAAGGTCAAGTATGTCGCGGAAGATACCGGCTACAAGGTCGACAACTCCGTGGCGGTGTTCAACCGCATCACCAGCCAGGAGAAGGTGAGCCTTTATTATGGTGACTCCACGGCGTTCTCCAAGACCATCAATGCCGAATTGAATCGCCGCGGCGACATCATGCTCGCGGGCGCATCCTTCGCTTCGGAACTGAACGATCCGAAGAACTTCCCGAACCAGTTCATCGCCGGGCCGGATTACTCGGAGATGATCGGCATCCTGCTGGAATACATCGCCAAGACCAAGCCGGGCGCGAAGATCGCTCTGGTCAATTCGGACACCGAGTTCGGCCGCGATCCGATCGTGCCGACAGAGAAGCGCGCGGCTGAGCTGGGTCTCAAGATCGTGGAGAAGATCGCGACGCCGCCGACCAGCGTCGACGTCTCCACCGAGGTGCTCAAGCTGCGCCGTGCCGATCCCGACTACACTATCTTCCATGGTTACATTCTCGCGCCGCTGCCGGAATTCATGACCCAGGCCAAGCAGCTCGGTCTCAAGACCAAGTTCATGGGCACATTCTGGTCGATGGACAACGCGATCTGGGCGAAGTCAGCGGACGTCGCCGACGGCTTCATGGGCGTGATGCCGTATCGCTACTACTTCGACACCGAAGGCAAGTCGCCGATGTTGGAGAAGATCCGGCAGATCCGCCCCGAATATCAGTCCACCGGTTACATGCAGGGCTTCCTGACCGCGATGCTGATGACCGAAGCTGCCAAGCGCACGCTGGACGCCAAGAAGGATCTCACAGCGGCAAACATGAAGGCTGCGCTGAACTCCATCAAGGACTTCGACACTGGCGGGATCATCGGCGTGCCGATCTCGATTCCTGGCAACACGGTGCCTGTCGGCCGCGTCTATCAATATGACGGCGCCAACAAGACCATGAAGCCGGTCTCCGACTGGATCAAGATCGCGAAGTAACGACAATGACCGCGGAAGCACTTCTCTCAGTCAACAACATCGAGGTCGTCTACAACAAGACGGTCCAGGTGCTCCGCGGCCTGTCGCTGAAAGTCGACAAGGGAACGGTGGTCGCCTTGCTGGGTTCCAATGGAGCCGGCAAATCGACCACCCTCAAGGCCATTTCCAATCTGCTTGAACTGGAAGACGGCAAGGTCACCACAGGTGAAATCCTGTTCAAGGGCGGCGCCGTGGCGCGTCTCGCTCCGCACCAGCTTGTGCGGAGCGGACTCTTCCATGTGATGGAGGGGCGGCGGATTTTCGAAGATCTCACGGTCGAGGAGAACCTGACCGCTGCAACCTACGCAATGTCAGGCCGCAGCGGGACGAAGACACCGTTCGATCTGGTCTACACGTATTTTCCGCGTCTGTTCGAACGCAGGACAGGGCGCGCCGGCTATCTCTCCGGTGGCGAGCAGCAGATGCTGGCCATCGGCCGTGCGTTGATTGCCCAACCGGAACTGATGCTGCTGGATGAACCGTCGCTCGGCCTGTCGCCGAAGCTGGTGGAGGAGATATTCACCATCATCGCGCGGATCAGCCGGGAGCAGGGCGTTTCCATGCTTCTTGTCGAGCAGAACGCGGCAGTCGCGTTCGCGGTCTCGACGTATGGCTACATCATGGAATCCGGAAAGATCGTGACTGATGGGCCGACCGAACAGTTGATCCGCGATCAGGATGTTCGCGAATTTTATCTTGGAGTCGGTGCGGCCAACGCCGAAACGAAGGGTTTTCGCGGGATCAAGCACTACAAGCGCCGCAAGCGCTGGCTGTCCTGAAGTTATGAGGATCGCATGAGCGAGAGATTTCCTGAGCTCACGTTGCCGCAGATGCTGCGCGAGAATGCGCGCCGCCATCCTGATCGTGTTGCCATCCGCCAGAAGGAATTCGGAATCTGGAATCCGTCCACCTGGCAGCGCTACTATCAGCGCGCCTGTCATGTCGGTCTTGGCTTCCGTGCGCTTGGCCTCAATGAGGGTGGCCATGTCGCGATCCTGTCGGAGAACAGGATCGAATGGGTGTTGGCTCAGCTCGGTGCGAATATCGTCGACGGCATCGCGGTCGGCGTTTACCCGACGAGTCCGTCCAATGAGGTCGCCTACGTTCTGGCGCACTCCGAATCCGAGATCATCGTCTGCGAGGATCAGGAGCAGGTCGACAAGGTTCTGGAACGCCGGAATGAGCTGCCGAAGCTGCGCAAAGTTATTGTCATTGAGACCAAGGGCATCAGGGATTATCCGCCCGACCAGGTGATATCGTTCGACGCGCTCGAAGCGCTCGGCGTGGATTTCGAAGCAGGTCATGCGGGACTGGTAGATGCAAGCATCGACAGGCAGACGCTCGGTCAGATCGGTCTGATCATCTACACTTCCGGCTCTACCGGAAAGCCGAAAGGCGCGATGCTCAGCTACAAGAACATTCGCGCGCAGGCGATGGCGTCGGTAGATCGCCTTGGCCTTTCGCAGCATGAAAGCCTGCTGTCCTATCTGCCGCTGTGCCACGTCGCGGAGCAGATGACCACGGTGATGGTTCCGGTTTATCTCGGTTCGCTGGTCAATTTCGGCGAATCGATCCGGACTGTGCAGGAAGACCTGCGCGAGGTCGCACCGAGCATGTTCCTCGGCGTGCCGCGTATCTGGGAAAAGCTGCACTCGTCGATCCACATCAAGCTGCTGGAAGCGGGGAGTATTCGCCGCGCGCTGTTCGAGCGTGCCTATGCCGCGTGCGAGCCGTTTGCTGAGAAGAACGCCGCCGACAGGAGTTTGCCGGAGCGGGTCAAGTTCGGTCTGTCCTATTGGCTGATTTTCCGTGCGCTCCAAAACTTCATCGGCTTGCGGAAGACGCGTATCGCGATGACGGGCGCGGCACCGATCTCGCCGGCGATCGTGCATTTCTTCCGCGCCATCGGCGTGCCGCTGATCGAGGTGTACGGCCTGACGGAAAGCTCGGGCATTGCGTTGGGGCAGGTGCTGTCGGATCGGCGTGTGGGAACGGTCGGACATGGCATTGCCCTGATGGATGCCCGGTTGGGAGACTCCAACGAGCTTCTTTTGCGCGGCGATACAGTGTTCGCGGGGTACTATCGCAACGACGAGGCCACGAATGTCGCCATCCGCGACGGTTGGTTGCACACCGGCGATGTAGCGGAATTCAAGGATGGCCATTTCCGCATCGTTGACCGCCTGAAGGACATCATGATTACAGCGGGCGGTAAAAATCTCAGCCCGTCGGAGATCGAGAATACCGTCAAGGCCAGCCCTTTTATCAAGGAGTGCATCGTCATCGGTGAGGCGCGCAAGTACGTCTCGGCGCTAATTCAGATCGACTACGATCTCGCGGGGAAGTGGGCGGAAGAGAAGGGCATCGCCTATACCAACTTCAGGAATCTCACCGAGAACGAGAGCCTCCGCGAGCTGATCCAGTCGGAAATCAATACTGCGAATGCGCAGCTTGCGCAGGTGTCGCAGATACGTAAATTCCATCTCTTGACCAAGGAGCTGGATCACGACGATGACGAAGTGACAGCAACAATGAAAGTCCGTCGCGCCAACGTGCAGAAGAAGTACGTTCTGGAAATCGAGGGACTCTACAGATAGCGTTTAAGCCGCTTTCAGCGGCCAGTGCTGAATGACCTTGAAGCGGGAGGTTGCATCGTCCTGGCGCAGCAGCGTCAGGCGATCGATCGGAGCCGATGTCAGTTCGAGTGCAGCGAACCTGTCCCGCAGGAAGCTGGTGACAGTCTCTATGCGGCTCGCGGGAAGCGAGCCTGCCAGCGTCATGTGAAACCGGAATTCTTCCAGCACATAGGGGTAACCCCAGCGGTCCAGATAGGTCACCTGCCGCTCGGAGAGCGCAGATACATTGCGCCGCTCGCGGTCCGTTGCCGTGAGCGGCGCGCGAAAGGCATCGAACTGCATGACGCAGTCCCGCGCAAATGCCTGGAGTTCTTCGGACGGCGTATTAGGAACAATGGCAATGAAGCTGCTGATGCTGCGGACAACCGGCTTGATGACGGGTATTGCGCGCGGCGTGCGCGCAAATGCATCCATCGCTGCGGCAAGCGCGCTCTCGGCCTTGCCTGCGGCGAGTGCGATGGGAGCTTTCAGCGTGGCGTGAAATCCATATTTGCGGGGATCGCTTGTGAAGCGTTCCCAGCCTTCCACGCCGGTTTCGATGTCTTTCGGAAACGCCAGTGATTGTCCTGAGTAGGCGTCATAGCCGATCAGGCTCGCGCCAAATCGATACAGAACGCTATCGGCTCCAGGGACAAAGTAGATAGCGTAACGGGGGTATTGAGACATGGAAACCTGAGTAGCTGTCCGGTCAGGCCGGTTCAACCTGCCGCGTTAATGAAACTGCGGATAAGATGCGCTGCGGCTCGGTCAGATAAACAAGCTGGCCATTTGTGATTGCCGCAACAACATGTGGCCTGAGCGGTTCGCGTGCATCAACCAGAATGATGTCGGCGCGTTTTCCGGCGGCGATCTGGCCGCGGTCGTGCAAGCCGGTCGCCGCGGCGGGCGCGCCGGACACCAGAGACCAGGCCTCCGGCAGCGGTAGGATGTTGTCGGCAGCCAACATGAAGGCCGCGAGCAGCGGGGCGGGGTAGTAGTAGTCTGAGGCCAGAATGGAACACAGCCCCTTGCTCACCATGTCTGCCGCGCTGGTCCATCCGGTGTGGCTGCCGCCGCGAACAACATTCGGCGCGCCGAACACCGTGAAGTCCCCGGCCTCTGTTGCCGCGCGTGCGGTTTCTTCGTTGATGGGGAATTCGGCAAGCTCGACACCCATGGCACGGAATTCGGAACGCTGTTCGGGGGACTTGTCGTCGTGGGACAGCAGTGGAATTGTGTGATCGCGCGCAATGGCGGCGAGCCGCGCGATGGATGCCGGTACGTCATTTTCTCTCGCAAGAACACGTCCGACGAGCGCATCGAATTCGCTTTCGCTGAGGCCTGAGCGCTCCACCATGCGCATCCTTTTTTTCGGATTGCTCATGGACGTGGTCGTCATGTCCATGTGGTCATTGAAGGCGAGGAGATCGACGCGGCCGCTGACCAGCCATTCCGCAATCGTCGGTTCGGCTTCGAGATTGTAAGTTTCCTGTCGCAGGTGAAACCGCGTGTCGGCGGCGAGCTGGGGCCGCATCGTCTCGATCGCATCGAGAAGACGATGTGCGTTCTCCGTTCCGCGCAGGCCGGGCTCCCATGACCATGTGGTAGCGTGGAACACCGTGGTGATGCCGTTGGCGATGGCCTGCCGGTCGCTATCCACGAGGGCGACATCGATCGGAAAATCGACGCCGGGGCGTGGCATCATCTGGCGCTCGAACGCATCGCCATGCATGTCGACAATACCGGGCAGTGCGAGCAGACCGCGGCCATCAAGGCGTATTGCGCCGGCGCTGCCCCGCGAAGACGTTTCAACGATCTTTCTGTTGGCGACTTGAATGGCGGCGTCCGCGAACTCGCCTCCGATGAGTGCTTCGCTGCCTTCGATCAGGATGTCCGTCATGTGCCAACTGCCTTCAAAGTCCGATTCCCCGATGCGGAATAGCGGTATTTTTCAATAAAGTCTTCAACCGGAAGATTACGAAAATCCGGCAATGCGGCCCGCAGGCGGTCGTGGTCCCAGTCCCACCACGCCAGCGTCATCAGGTCGTCTGCAACGCGCTCGGAAAATCGGCGCCGGATCGGCTTGGCGGGGTTGCCGCCGACGATCGTATAGGCGGGCACATCCTTGGTAACTACGGCTCCTGCCGCGACCACTGCGCCGGTGCCGATGTTGCGGCCTGGCAGCACGATGGCGCCGTGGCCGATCCAGACGTCATGGCCGAACGTCACATGATGGCTGCGTCGCCAGTCGAAGAACTCCGCATCGTCGGCTTCGCCCGGGAAATAGGCGCTCGCGCGATAAGTAAAATGTGCCTGCGTGGCCCGATGCATCGGATGATTGCCTGGATTGATCCGGGTCATCGCAGCAATGGAGCAGAACTTTCCGATCGTGGCATAGGCGATCTGGCTGTCGTTCACGACATAAGAGTAATCGCCCATCGTGACTTCGTGCAGCACGGTCCGCGCGCCGATTTCGCAATAGGCACCTGCGTGGCTGTCGTGAAGGCTTGCCGTCGGGTGAATGAAAGGTTGAAGGGACAAGACCTTGCCGGCCATGGATGGGGAATCCCGGGTTTGATCGGTGACTCGATAGAGAGGCGAGCAGTCTCTTCGGCGCAATTCATGACGGGATCGTGAATTCTGGATGACATCCAGCTTTCGCGATCGATGTTGCTCGAATTCGGTGGAATTCGGTCAAGAAGAAAAACATCACCAACGGATGTCACACAACTGTAGGAAACGCGCGTTAGCGAGAGGAGGATATAGCAACGGAGTTGGCGCATGCTCGAGGTGGACGGATTGACGTGCCGGTTTGGTACGAAGACGGCCGTCGATAATGCCTCTTTCTCGATTGAGCCTGGCCGGTTTGTTGGTGTGATCGGTCGTTCAGGCGCTGGTAAGTCGACATTACTCCGCATGATCAACCGTCTTGAGAATCCGACCAGCGGCCGGATTCTGTTTGAAGGTGTTGATGTTACCGCATTGCATGGACGCGACCTGCGCCGGTGGCGTGCGCGCTCCGCGATGATCTTTCAGCAGTTCAATCTGGTCGGGCGCCTTGATGTTTTGACCAATGTGCTGATGGGGCGTCTTGCGGGTGTGCCGTTGTGGCGTTCGCTGACGCAGCTTTGGCCGCACGGTGACAAGGCGATGGCGATTTCGGCGCTTGAGCAGTTCGATATGATGCCGATGGCGGCGCAGCGCGCCGATCAGTTGTCCGGCGGCCAGCAGCAGCGCGTGGCCATTGCCCGCGCGCTTGTTCAGCAGCCTGATATTATTCTGGCGGACGAGCCGATTGCGTCGCTCGATCCACGCAACACCCGGATCGTGATGGATGCGCTGCTACGCATCAACAAGCACTTTGGCATCACTGTGATCTGCAACCTCCATTCGCTGGAGCTTGCGCGAACCTATTGCGACCGCCTGATCGGCATGTCCGCAGGCCGCGTTGTTTTCGACGGCGCGCCTGCCGCGCTGACCGACAGCATCGCCCGCGAGCTTTACGATCTCGAGGCGGGCGAGGTGATGGAAGAGATGCCGGATTTCGTGCCGGCAGGATTGGCTCCCGTGCTGGGAAATGCCGCGGCAGCCTAGCAGCGCCGTGTAACGGACTTATCGACAGACCCGAGAGGATATCATGATCAATCGTCGCATCGTCATTGCCGGCGCCGCCGCGCTTGCCTTCAGCGCCACCGCAGCATCTGCGCAGGACTGGAAGTCCAAGTATCCAGAATTGACCTTCGCTGTTGTGCCGGCGGAGAACGCTTCCGGCGTGACCGAGCGCTGGGCACCGTTCATTTCCTACCTGAGCAAGGAACTCGGTGTGAAGGTGAACCTGCGCATCGCCAACGATTACGCTGCCGTCATCGAAGGGCAGCGCACGGGCGCTATTCATATCGCAAGCTATGGCTCGGCGTCTTTCGCACGTGCACGCCTCACCGGTGTCAAGACCGCAGCGTTCGCTAACGACCGCAATATCGATGGTACCACCGGCTATTATTCGATGTTCTTCGTGCTGGCGAAGAGCCCGTACAAGACCATCGACGATGTGAAGGGCAAGAACCTCGGTCTGGTCGATCCGAATTCGACTTCGGGCAACAACGTGCCGCGCTTCGAGTTGAACAAGATGCAGATCACTGATGCCGAATCCTATTTCAGCAAGGTGGTGTTCACCGGTAGCCACGAGAATGCGCTGCTTGCGTTGGCGCAGGGAACGGTTGATGTCGCCGCCAACCAGTGGACCGCCGATAACGATTCGACGCTGTCGCAGATGCTGACCAAAGGCATGCTGAAGAACGCAGACGGATCGGCGATGAAGAAGGAAGACTTCCGCATCATCCACAAGTCCGCCCCGATCCTGAACGGTCCTTACGCCGTTCTGGAGGATATGCCCGCTGATCTTAAGGCCGGCATCGAAAAGGCATTCTTCGAAGCACCGTCCAAGGACAAGGCGGCCTTCGATCGTCTGTCCGATGGACAGAAGAAGGACTTTAATGCCGCGACCACCAAGGACTGGGACGGCATGATCGAGCTGATCAAGTTCGTCGACAGCCTTCGCAAGAAGAAGGCTTCCTGATTGAACGAAGGGCCGGAGGTTCTCCGGCCCTTTCTCTCCCGATCAGGGCCGCCAGTTGACGACCAGCCTCACCAGCTTTCCGCCGCAGCAGATTGCAGCGCTTGAAGCCGCCTATGACGCGGCTGTCTCGCGCAAGCGTCTGCGTTTCTTTGCGGGTCTTGGTGTGTTTGTTGCGTTGCTAATTCTGGCGGGCCTCGGGGCTGAGGTCGCACCGAAAACCTTTGTCGAGAAGATCGGAAATTTTGCCGGATATTTCGATCGCATTCTGAATCTCGATACGGGGCAGCGGGTCTGGACCGATCCTGCGGAATGGTTCTGGGGCTGGCAGAAGTGGCTGAAGCTGCTCGCTGAAACGCTGCTGCTTAGCTACGTCGGAACCACCATCGGCGCGATAGGTGCCTTCGCTCTGAATTTCTTTGCTGCTGCGAACCTGTCACCGCATCCGGCCGTGCGGTTTGTTGTCCGGCGTCTTCTGGAATTTTGCCGGACGGTTCCGAGCATCGTTTTTGCGCTGATCTTCGTGATCGCCTTCGGTCTCGGTCCGATGGCGGGTGTCCTGGCCATCGCCATTCATTCCATCGGTGCACTCGGCAAGCTCTATTCCGAGCAGGCCGAAAACATCGACATGAAGCCGCTGGAAGGCGTCCGGTCGACCGGCGCTAGCTGGCTGTCGTCCGTCCGGTTTGCCGTATTGCCTCAGGTGATGCCTGGTTTTGCCAGCTACACGCTGCTGCGGTTCGAGATCAATGTGCGCGAAGCATCTGTGATGGGATTTGTCGGCGCGGGCGGCATTGGTCAGGAACTCGTGGTGGCGGTACGCAAGTTCTTTTACTCGGACGTCAGCGCGATCCTCTTGATGATTATCGTCACCGTCTTCGTCATCGATATTTGCACGGGATGGCTGCGTGGCCGCTTGTTCGGAGCGGAGCAGCGCACATGACGCAGGCGACTCGCGACCCAGCCCAATTGATGGCGCAGTATCCTGAGCTGTTTCAGGCTTCGAATAGTGCACGGCTCAAGACTCTCGCCCTCATGCTGGCCGCATTTGGGTTGTTTCTGTTCGGCTGCTGGTATCTCGAGTTCTCGCTCGACCGTCTGATGACCGGCCTGCGCCAGCTCGGCTGGTTCGTGATGCTGATGATTCCGCCCGACCCTGGGTCGTCGCTGCCGATCTATCTGGTAGCGATGGGGGAGACGCTGTCGATCGCGTTTCTTGGCACGTTGCTGGCTGCGCTTCTCGCCTTGCCGGTCAGCTTGCTGGCTGCGCGAAATATCATTCCGTCTATCTTTCTGCGTTTTCCTGTTCGTCGTTTTCTGGATTCGATCCGCGGCATCGATACGCTGATCTGGGCCCTGGTCTGGATCAATGTAGTCGGGCTTGGACCGTTCGCCGGGGTGCTTGCGATTGCGACCTCCGATTTTGGTGCGTTCGGGAAGCTGTTCTCGGAAGCGATCGAAGGGGCTGACCGAAAGCAGGTCGAAGGCATTCGCGCCTCGGGCGGCAACAAGCTGCATGAAATCCGGTTCGGATTGATGCCGCAGGTACTGCCGGTGCTGGCTGGACAAATCCTTTATTTCATCGAGTCGAATACGCGCTCGGCCACGATCATCGGCATTGTTGGCGCGGGCGGCATCGGCCTGCAGCTCGCGGAGCAGATCCGCGTGCTGGAATGGCAGAAGGTTTCCACCCTCATCCTGATGATCCTGATCGCCGTGGCTGTGATCGACTTTATTTCAAGTTGGCTGCGGTTCGCGATTATCGGCCGGGCTGGCGAAGCGCGGACCTGATTCAGGCCTATTGGTTCTCGATGACGAACTGCACGCGCTCGGCGGCAAAGCGTGAGCGTGAGGTCAGCAGCGGCTTGCCGTCGGGCTCTACGTCAAGGCTGTCCACCACCAGAACAGGGCGTCCGAGTGCTAGGTCGAGACGCGCTGCGTCGCCAGCCTCGGCAATGGCAGCAGTGACTTTGGTCCACTCGCGGCGATAGTCCCGTACGCCGAACTGGGCGAGCAGTTTGGTGGTCGAGCGCAGCTTCTCGTAAATTCTTGCTCCATCGGGAAAGCGGTCCGCGCTCACCCATTTCGTTCCGATACAGATTGGAATCCGGTCAGCCGTGCGCAGCGCGTCGATGCGCAGCAGCGGAGCGCCGGTCTTGAGCCCGAGGCGTTTTGCCAGATCCTGCGGGGCCGCCTCAATGGATGAGTGCAGCAGCTTGCCATCGGCCTCTTGACCGCCGGCGCCGACAATTTCGGAGAAGCGCGTGCGCGAACGGAGCGGATAGGCGATGCGGGGAGCCTCGACATAAGTACCGCTGCCGCGCTCAGCGCGCACCAGTCCGCGTTCTGCAAGCGCCGCCAGCGCCCGGCGCACGGTATGCCGGTTCACGCGATGAACTTCGGCGATCTCCAACTCGCCAGGCAAGCGTGTGTCGTGCGGATACGTTCCGTCGGCGATGGCCTGTTCGATGGAATCCGCAACGCGTCGCCACAATGCCACACCGGTGTTGGGCGGTTCGGTCAAACTCATGGCTGCAGTGTATTGCGATTCGAGTTGGTTTGGGCCGCAGTGAAAATCATTCCGATGTCACCAGTTTGTCATGGCATTGCTTTACGAAGTTGTCTATTAACATAGACAACTTGAAATCAACAAGCCGAACATGATCCAGCCCCAACCAGACCCGCAGCAGGTCCGCCGCCGTAACGCCATGTCGGTGCTCGTAAATGCACCGGCGGAGCGCATCGCGGCATTCCTGAAAACCCTCGATATTCCGGCGCATGAGAGCGCTCGTCAGCCTGAAAATGGTCTTGTGATGGTCCGCGGGCGGATCGGCGGCGACGGTGCGCCATTCAATCTCGGCGAGGCGAGCGTATCGCGGGCTGCGATCCGGCTGTTGTCCGGCGAAGTCGGCTTTGGTTACGTGCTGGGGCGCGATGGCGAGAAGGCGAGGCTGATCGCGCTGTGCGATGCGCTTATCCAGAATGAAGCTCTGGCAGGCGAGGTCGAACAGAAGATCATCGCACCCCTGCAAAACGAACGTGAGGCCGCCCGCGCAAAACGCGCCGCGGAGACAGCCGCAACGCGTGTCGATTTCTACACGCTTGTCAGAGGTGAGGGCTGATGATGCCGCTTCATGCCAATATCCAGGCCGCCGCGGGGTTTGCCGAGCCCGTGCTGACCTCGCAGTCGGTCTTTCGAAGCGTGATGAATGCGCTGGCGCGGCCCGGGGTAATTCAGACGATCCCCGCGGTGATAGAACCACCGCAATTCCTGATGCCTGCCGCGGCGGCTGTGGCGCTCGCGCTTTTCGATCACGATACGCCTGTCTGGATCGACCCAGCGTTTACCGCGGCGCCGGAGATCGCGGACTGGCTGCGGTTCCAGACCGGCGCGCCGCTTACGGACGATGCGTCCCGAGCGGCTTTCGCGCTTGTCAGCCGCGCGTCAGCCTTGCCGGACCTTGAGCATTTTGCTCAAGGCACTCCGGAATATCCGGATCGTTCGACGACGCTGATCGTGCAGGCCGATACGCTGACGGATGGCTCCGAACTCGTCTTGAGAGGACCGGGCATTCGCGGCATCTCGTCGCTGTACGCGAGTGGATTGCCGCCCGATTTCGCGGCGCGGATGCAGGCCAATCGCGCGCAGTTTCCGCAGGGCGTCGATTTGCTGCTCGTAAGTGATGCGCAGCTTGTTGCCCTGCCGCGCAGTACGCACGTCACGGCAAGGGAGGCTTGAGCCATGTATGTTGCGGTGAAGGGCGGCGAGCGCGCCATCGAGAATGCCCATCGGCTGCTGGCGCATGAGCGCCGCGGCGATCCGGCGGTGCCGGATCTTTCCCTGTCGCAGATATCCGAACAGCTTGCGCTCGCAGTCGACCGGGTAATGACCGAGGGTTCGCTGTATGATCGCGAGCTTGCTGCGCTCGCCATCAAGCAGGCGCGTGGTGATCTGATCGAGGCGATCTTCCTGTTGCGCGCGTTTCGCGCGACCTTGCCGCGGTTCGGCACCACCGAGCCGCTCGATACCGCGAACATGCAGGTGCGCCGCCGGATCTCTTCCACCTTCAAGGACATTCCCGGCGGACAGATTCTCGGGCCGACCTTCGACTATACCCATCGTCTGCTCGACCCGGCCCTGACGAATGGTTCGCCGGTGCCCGCGCCGGCACAGGGCGAGGCGCAGGATGTTCCGATGCCGCGTGTCACCGATATTCTCGGTACCGATGGCTTGATCGAATCTTCGCCGACCGAGAATCCCGGTGCCGAGGTCGGCGACCTGACCCGTGAACCGCTGAGCTTTCCGGCGGATCGCGATCTTCGGTTGCAGAACCTTGCGCGGGGCGACGAGGGCTTTCTGCTTGCGCTTGGCTATTCGACGCAGCGCGGTTTCGGGCGGACACATCCATTCGCCGGCGAAATTCGCTTCGGCGAAGTCGAAGTGGAGTTTTTCGCGGAGGATGCCGGGTTCGCCGTGCCGCTCGGCGAGATTACGCTGACCGAATGCCAGATGGTGAACCAGTTCAAGGGATCGGCGACTGAAGCTCCATGTTTCACACGCGGCTATGGCCTCGCATTCGGGCAGAGCGAGCGCAAGACCATGTCGATGGCGCTTGTTGATCGCTCGTTGCGCGCGCGTGAACTTGGAGAGGAGACGCGGGCGCCGGCACAGGACGAAGAATTCGTCATGTCACATTCCGACAATGTGCAGGCAACCGGCTTCGTCGAACATCTCAAGCTGCCTCATTACGTCGACTTCCAGTCCGAGCTTGGCCTGTTGCGCAAGCTCCGCAAGGAATTTGACGAACTGAAGGGCGGTGAAGCAACGCTTGCGGAGGCCGCAGAATGAATGCGCCGACATACAACTTCGCCTATCTCGACGAGCAGACCAAGCGGATGATCCGCCGCGCGATCCTCAAGGCGATCGCGATTCCGGGTTATCAGGTGCCGTTCGCCAGCCGCGAAATGCCGATGCCGTATGGTTGGGGCACCGGCGGCGTGCAGGTCACAGCCGCGATTCTCGGTGTGGATGATACGCTGAAGGTGATCGATCAGGGGTCTGACGACACCACCAATGCGATCTCGATCCGGAAGTTCTTCGAGAAGACCGCAGGCGTAAAGACCACGACTACGACCTCCGATGCCACCGTGATCCAGACCCGGCACCGTATTCCGGAGACGGCGCTGAACGACAATCAGGTGCTGGTGTATCAGGTGCCGATTCCGGAGCCGCTGCGCTTCCTGGAGCCGCGTGAGACCGAGACCCGCCGCATGCATGCGCTCGGCGAGTACGGCCTGATGCATGTCAAACTCTATGAGGACATCGCGCGCCACGGCCATATCGCGACGACTTATGCTTATCCGGTGAAGGTCAATGAGCGCTATGTGATGGACCCGTCGCCGACGCCGAAGTTTGACAATCCGAAGATGGACGACTGCGCGGCGCTGCAACTGTTCGGTGCGGGCCGGGAGAAGCGCATCTATGCGATCCCGCCGCACACCAAAGTCACCTCGCTCGATTTCGAGGATCATCCGTTTGACACCTATCGCTTCGATGCGCCGTGCGCATTGTGCGGCTCGAACAGTTCATATCTCGACGAGGTGGTCGTCGACGACAAGGGTGGGCGGATGTTCGTTTGTTCCGACACCGACTATTGCGAAACGCGCCGCGCGGACGGCCATCAGGGCACGGGATTCGGTGCCGATCATCAGGTGTCATGATGCGCGACGACAATCAGCCGCTTCTGGTTTGCGAAAGCCTGAGCAAATCCTACGGGCGCCTTCTGGCCTGCAACAACGTGTCATTTGAACTTTATCCGGGTGAGGTGCTGGCCATCGTCGGCGAATCCGGATCGGGAAAATCAACGCTGCTGCAAATGCTCTCGACCCAGCTCACGCCGAGCCGTGGCCGTGTGTCCTACCGTATGCGCGACGGGGTAACGCGCGATCTTGCCACGCTCGGGGAAGCCGAGCGGCGTTTTCTGTTTCGTACCGATTGGGGTTTTGTGCATCAGGACCCGGCGAACGGGTTGCGGATGGCTGTGTCTGCCGGGGCCAATGTCGGCGAGCGGCTGATGGCGGTTGGCTGGAATCACTACGGCCGGATTCGCGATACGGCGTCGTCATGGCTGGAACGCGTTGAGATTTCCACGGACAGGATCGACGATGCGCCAAAAACCTATTCCGGCGGCATGCGGCAGCGGTTGCAGATTGCGCGTAATCTGGTGACGGAACCGCGGCTGGTGTTCATGGACGAGCCGACCGGCGGTCTCGATGTTTCGGTGCAGGCACGGCTGCTCGATCTGGTCCGCGGCCTGGTCGCCGAGCTTGGGCTTGCGGTGATTATCGTGACGCATGATCTTGCTGTCGCGCGGCTCCTGTCGCACCGGGTGATGGTGATGAAGGGCGGCGAAGTCATCGAAACCGGCCTGACCGATCAGGTGCTTGACGATCCGCACGAGCCTTACACACAGCTTCTCGTTTCCTCGATTCTGCCGGCGTGAGGACCTCATGTCTCCGATGATTGAAATCACCCGCGCCGCAAAGACCTTCACCATGCACCTGCAGAACGGCATTCGCCTGCCAGTAGTGTCGGGGGTCTCGATGCATGTCGATGCCGGGGAGTGTGTGGTGCTGTCGGGGCCGTCTGGCGCGGGCAAGTCGTCAATTCTGAAGATGATCTTCGGAAACTATCGCTGTGACCAGGGCCGGATCGCCGTCCGCCATGGCGGCGAGGTGATCGACATTGCCACTGCGCAACCGCGCGAGGTGCTGCGAGTCCGCAAACAGACTATCGGCTATGTTAGCCAGTTCCTGCGTGCGGTGCCGCGCGTTGCGACGCTGGATGTGGTGGCCGAGCCGTTGATCGTGAACGGGATGCCGCGTGAGGAAGCGCGGGCGCAGGCCGGTGCGTTTCTGCGCCGGCTGAACATCGCCGAGCGGCTCTGGATGTTGCCGCCATCCACCTTCTCGGGCGGCGAGCAGCAGCGCGTGAATATTGCGCGAGGCTTTATCTCGGATATGCCGATTCTGCTTCTGGACGAGCCGACCGCTTCGTTGGACGCTGTCAACCGCAGGATCGTTGTCGATCTGGTCGAAGAGAAGAAAAAGCGCGGCGTGGCCATGGTGGCCATTGTCCATGACGATGAGGTCCGCAACCTGATTGCGGACCGGATCGTCGATGTCACGTCATTTGCAGCGGCTGCATAAGAGGAAAGAATGAGTTCCGAACGAACCGAAGTGATCCTGACCAACGCCCGGTTGGTGCTTGGGGATCGCGTGCTGGAAAGTGGCTGGGTTGCGGTATCCGGCGGCAAGATCGTCGAGTTTGGCGAAGGCGATGCGCCAGGCGGCGGCGAGGACGTGAAGGGCGATCTCGTCATGCCCGGTCTGATCGAGTTGCACACCGATCACCTTGAGGCGCATTACGTTCCGCGTCCCAAGGTGTTCTGGGACCCGGTTGCTGCTGTGGTATCCTATGACGGACAGCTCGCAACCAGCGGCATCACCACCGTGCTGGATTCGCTGCGCGTATGGCGCGAGGAAGGCGCGGAGGATGTGGACGGTCAGGCGGGAATACTGGCGGAGGCCATTTCCGCGGCGCGCGATGCGAATCTTTTGCGTGCCCAGCACTTCCTGCACCTGCGCTGTGAAATCCCGATGCCGAGTGTCGTGGAGGAGGCGAAGGAGCTGGTCGGCCGTCCGGACGTGCGGTTGATGTCCCTGATGGATCACACGCCGGGTCAGCGTCAGTTTCGCGATGAAGGCAAGCTGCGAGATTATTATCGCGGCAAGAGCGGCGGCCTGACTGATGCCGAACTCGATGTCATGTTCGAGCGGCGTTTCCTGTACCAGAAGAAGTACGGCGAAACGAACATGCGTGAGATCGTTGCGCTTGCGCACAGTTACGACATTCCGCTCGCCAGCCATGACGATACGACGGACGAGAATGTTGCCGACGCAATTCGTGATCGCGTCTCGGTTGCCGAATTTCCGACCACGATGGAAGCCGCGCGCGGGCTGCATCAGGCGGGAATCTCTGTGCTGATGGGCGCTCCGAACGTCGTGCGCGGCGGCTCTCACTCCGGCAATATTGCGGCAATCGATCTCGCCCGAGAAGGCCTGCTCGACATCATGTCGTCCGATTATATCCCATCGAGCCTGCTGATGGCCGCGATGCAGTTGCCGCGCCATGTCCCGGCGATCGATCTTGCGGCCGCGGTGCGGACCGTCACCAAGACTGCGGCGGAGGCCGTGGGGCTCAATGATCGCGGTGAAATCGCCGTCGGCAAGCGCGCGGATCTGATCCGTGTTCATGTCGCGCACGATGTCCCCGCCGTGCGCAGCGTCTGGCGAGAAGGGCACCGGGTGGCATGAGCGACATTGCAACACTGTCCGCCTCGAGCGCCGATCTGATTGGACCGGGGCGATTGATTCTCGTTGTCGGCCCCAGCGGCGCAGGCAAGGACACGCTGATAGGTCTGGCGCAGAGCGCGCGTGCGGGAGACGACAGGATCGTGTTTCCTCGGCGCGTCGTGACCCGCGAGGCATCGTCTTTCGAGAATAATGAGGCCGTCAGCCAGATGGTGTTTGGGCAGATGCTGGCCCGCAGCGACTTTGCCTTCCAATGGGAAGCGCACGGGCTGCGTTACGGGATTCCGCGCTCGATCATCGACGACATCAGAGCTGGCCGGACTGTTATCATGAACGCCTCGCGCACGATCATCGACTCCGCGCGGCGGTCATACGCGAATGTGCGCGTGATCGCGGTGACGGCGCCTGCCGATGTTCTTGCGCAGCGTGTCGCAGCGCGCGGACGCGCGAGCGATGGTCGGATTGAGGATCGGCTGCGAAGAGCCATTGTCAGTGCCGAGCCGGATTTCACCATTAATAATGTCGGTTCTGCGGAAGAGCACGCTGCCGAGCTGCTGAAGGTGATCGACGGCATCTAGAATGGTGTAAAATCGCTAGGCATGTTTCTATGGTTCGTGCGCAGATGGCGTTACTGCTTTGTCGCGCGGGCAAGGAAATGCACCAGTGCCTTGCGATCTTCGTCGGAGCCAATCCGTTGCTCGGGCATTTTCGTGCCGGGCGTATAGGTGGCCGGGCCAACTTCAAAGAGCTTCGATACGGTTTCAGGCGTCCATACGATATCGAGCTTCTTCAACGGCTCGGAGAAATCATAACCCGGCAGGGTCGCGATCTTTCGCCCAAATATTCCTGACAAGGTCGGACCTGCCTTGTTGCCCTGATCGGGTGTGAGTGTGTGGCAAGCCACGCAGGCGCGAAAAACTTCCGCGCCTCTATCGCCCGCATAGGCAGAAAGCGGATCGGCGGGATTTTCCTGAATGGTCGCGCCGATCGGTTCGCCGCTCATTGCATTCCATCGCCGGATCAGATTGTCCGCGCCTCCGGTCAGAAGCGTCTTGTTGTCAGGCATGAAGGCGACAGACCACACCGGCAGCCCCGGTCCGATCAATTTTCGTGCGGCTAGGCGTGCTTTGCGATCGATAATCGCGACAGCTCCCCGGATATCGGCCGCCGCGAGCAGCGCGTTGTCCTTTGATACTGCCAGTGCGATGACGGGAGATGATCCTGCCGCCACGTCGCCGGTCGGCTTTCCCGATCGGTCGAGGAAATAGATTTTCCCGTCCGCGGCCCCGGCTGCGATTTCACCGTCAGCCGATACGGCAACCGAGTTGATTGGCGCGGGCAGGGTGATAGTCGCGGGCGAGCCAGGACCGCCCAGCGGCCAGATACGGATGGTGAGATCGTAACTTGCGCTGACAACAGCCTTGCCGTCGGTGCTGAATGCGACGCCGTTGACATTCTGTGAGTGACCTTCGAGCACCCGTGAGGCATTACCATTGAGCGGCCACAGCCTTACGGAGTGGTCCCACGATGCCGAGGCGAGGGTTGTGCCATCCGGGGATAGTGCCAGTGCTGCGATTGGCGCAGTATGGCCTTCAAACACGGTGTCTGGCTGTTGCTTGCCTGCACTCCAGATTGCGATCCGGCCATCTGCCCCGGCCGTCGCCGCGCGCCCGTCCTTGAGCAATACTGTTGCATTGACGGCATCGGAATGAAATCGCAGGACCTGTTCGGCAACATCGCGAGCGAGCGACCAGCGGATCGCGCTGCCGTCAAAACTTCCCGAGAGGAGTGTCTGTCCGTCGGACGAAATCGCCAGCGCGCGAACGGGGCCGCCATGTCCTCGCAGTTGCGCTACGGCAGCTGTTGCACCAAGCGCGAATGCGATGGCGATTACAAACCGGCATCGGAACCGGCGTCTGGATCTGTCGCTGCCAGTTGATCTCACCCGCGGTTCCTTCAAAACGCATTCGGGAAAGCGGATCGAAGCATGAAATGTGGGTTCAATAAACGCCTATAAGCCCGGACAAGGATCGATCGGTTCTCCGTTCACGCAAAATAGCGGATCGTTCCGGCCGGGGCCGTATCGTATCCTGTCAGTGCTGCGGCGCGTTCTCTGAGAAGGGGCGATGACATGAAGCGGACTAGCGCCTGAAGTGCCGGTCTGAAGTAATCGCGCTGGTGCATCACGAGGTCAAAACTTTCCCACGTCAGCGGCATGAAATCGAGACCCGCTGCCTTCGCTGCTGCTCGGGTGGCGATCCCGCAATCAGCCTTTCCTGCGCGGATAGCAGCCGCCAGATCAGGTCCGGTCAGGCATGGCGGATTGAGACGCCGCAGATCCTTCAAACTCGCGCCACATTGTTTCAACAGGACATCGAGCAACATTTGCGCGCCGGCTCCGGCTTGCCTGACGGCAATTATTGCCTTGGAGTCGATGACGTCGCCAATGCTCCTGAGATTTTTTGGATTTCCCGGCTGAAGCAGAAGGCCTTGTTCACGCCGCACGAATCCGACCAGCACCGCGTCGTGCAGGCTGGCCATCGCGCGGACAGCCTTGATGTTGGCATTGCCTGAATCCTCTCCCTCGTCTTCATCGTGGTAATGAATTGCCGCCGCAATAGCTTCTCCGCGCAGCACGCGGTGAACGCCGTTTTCCGTTCCCTCGACAAGTGTCGCGAGTCCGGAGCCGGATTCGCGCATGCTCCATTCCAGCAAGGCATCCTGACTTCCGCCGACAATCAGCGGGGCATTCGCGTGGACCATCCCGGCCGGGCGCATCAAGCCGGACAGCACCCAGCGGTCCAGTTCTTCACGGGGGAAAAGCCACTTGCCCGTTACCTTGGTGCAGGGGATCGCGCCCTCGGCCACCAGCTCGTAGAGCTTCCGCTCGCCCAAGCGAAGGTATTCTGATGCTTCGTTGGTGGTTAGCAGGTCCATCCTGCATTTGTATGCATATTCCTGTTCCTTTTCAAATGATTGACAGGCCGGAAACCGATGCAGGACAACGCATGTGGAGGACGCGATGCAGGATGGGTTGAGCGCCTGGCAATTGATTGCGAGCGGCGACGCGACGCTGTTTGCGATCGTCAGGTTATCGCTCGTTGTCAGCCTGTCAGCCGTGGTGCTCGCGGCGATCGTGGGCCTGCCGTTCGGCGCGTTGCTTGCGCTGGTGCACTTTCCCGGCCGAAGCGCAATCGTGGTGCTTGTGAACGCTTTTATGGGACTGCCTCCCGTTGTCGTGGGTCTGGCTGTCTATCTTCTGTTGTCCCGCTCCGGGCCGCTCGGTCAGCTCGGCATCCTGTTCACGCCGACCGCCATGGTTATCGCGCAGGCGGTTCTCATCACGCCGATCATCGCCGCGCTGACACGCCAGACCATCGAGGATCTCTGGATCGAGTACCGGGATGAACTTTCCGCGATGAATGTCGGCCCGCTCGGCCGTATGGCGACGCTGCTGTGGGATGCGCGATTCAGCCTGCTGACGGCTTTGCTCGCAGGATTTGGCCGCGCGGCAGCGGAGGTCGGCGCGGTCATGATCGTCGGCGGCAACATCGATGGTTTCACGCGCACCATGACCACTGCGATTGCCCTCGAAACATCGAAAGGCAACCTGCCGCTCGCTCTCGGTCTGGGCATCATCCTTGTGGTCATCGTTCTTGCGATCAATGCGGCGGCATGGGGCGCGAGAATCTGGTCTGAACGGCAGGCGGGATAGCGATGCGCGCACCAGTGAGCGATCTTCCCGTGATACTGGACGGTGTTTCGGTGCAGGCTGGTGCAACGACAATTCTCGATCACCTGTCGCTGACGCTTTCCGCTGGCGCGCCGACCCTTGTCATCGGACCGAATGGGGCAGGCAAAAGCACACTGCTGCGGGTCTGCATGGGGCTCATCGCGCCGACCGAAGGCCGGGTGACATGGGGCGGGCGTGCCGACACCGATCCGGCACGCCGTGCTTTCGTCTTCCAGCGGCCTGTGATGCTGCGACGGACGGCGGCGGCGAACATCGCTTATGGGCTGACCCATGCCGGTTATCCGCGGGAGAAGCGGGCGGTCCGCGCCGCAGAATTGCTTGAACGCGTAGGTCTTTCGGGGCTGGCAGCGCGCTCTGCGCGGCGCCTGTCCGGCGGAGAGCAGCAGCGTCTTGCTCTGGCGCGCGCGCTGGCGCGTGATCCTGATCTGCTTCTGCTGGACGAACCGACTGCAAGTCTCGACCCGGCCGCTACGCGCAGTGTCGAGGACATCATCGATAGCGCCGCGAAATCGGGCATCAAGGTCGTGATGGCATCTCACGATCTTGGTCAGGTCCGCCGGCTCGCCGGCGATGTGGTCTTCATGCTGCGAGGCACTGTGTGTGAGCACGCACGGGCTGAAGACTTTTTAAGGAATCCCACGACACGGGAGGCGGCGGCCTTCGTGCGTGGTGATCTCGTTGTTTAGCTCGTGGAGGGATATGCCGTGACACGCCGACATGCTTTTGCCATTGCTACCATTGCGCTCTCGTTCCTTGCTCTCGCGTCTGGCTCGCCGGCGCTTGCGCAGGAGAAGTCGATCGTTGTGGCTTCGACAACATCCACACAGGATTCCGGCCTGTTTGGTTACATCCTGCCGCTGTTCAAGGCCAAGACCGGCATTGACGTGAAGGTCATTGCTCAGGGTACGGGACAGGCGCTGGACACTGCACGTCGCGGGGATGCCGATGTCGTCTTCGTGCATGCGAAGTCACAGGAAGAGAAGTTCGTTGCCGAAGGGCATGGCGTGAAGCGCTCCGACGTCATGTATAACGACTTCATTCTGATCGGCCCGAAGAGCGATCCTGCTGGTATCGCCGGATCTAAGGACATCGTTGCGGCGCTTAAAACCATTCAAGGGAAGGCGGTGCCGTTCGTCTCCCGGGGCGACAAGTCCGGCACGCATTCTGCTGAACTCGCGCTGTGGAAGCAGGCCGGCGTAGACATCGAGACCGCAAAGGGACCATGGTATCGTGAGATCGGGCAGGGCATGGGTGCCGCGCTCAATACCGCGGGCGCAATGAACGCCTATGTGATCTCTGATCGCGGAACATGGCTCTCTTTCAAGAATCCTGGCGAACTCGTCATCGCGGTCGAGGGGGACAAGCGACTGTTCAACCAGTATGGCGTCATTCTGGTGAACCCTGAAAAGCATCCCGCGGTAAAGAAAGAACTCGGCCAGACCTTTATCGACTGGCTGGTCTCGCCCGAAGGGCAGAGCGCCATTGCAGCTTACCAGGTTAACGGCAAGCAGCTTTTCTTCCCCAACGCGGAGAAGAAGGCATCCTGAAGGAGTCTATTTCTTCGTTTCGGGCGGGCAATCCGGCCGCGCCTGCATCGGTTTTCCGTCGCTCTGCACTGTCGGAGCGGCGGAATGGTCGTGTCCTCCTGCCGATGGCAGAATTGCACTCTTTTCTATTCCGGTCGAAGTGCCGACGGTTGAGCCGGGATTGCCCGTCGTTGTGCCAGATGTTGTAATGTTGCAGTTCGTCTCAGGCTTTAGGCTGGGTTGTTCGGTTGTCTGCGCTGCTAACGGTGTTGCAACAAGGATTCCGGTGACAGCGGTGGCAATGAGTTGAGCGTACATTGGAACCTCTGTGAGTTATAACTTAGCGAATCAAAGGTCCTCTCTAACGGCACATGATCAGGATGGTTCCCTTTTGCCGGTCGTCAGGGTGTCGCACAGCGAATTGTCGCCGGATGCCGAAATGATGCAGCGCCTGCCGGCGGTCTTGACCCCGCTCGATATTGCCCGTCGATTGCTGCTGGATCGGGTGGGGCCAGTCGACCCCATCGATGTATTGCTTTCGGATTCCGTCGGTCGCATCGCAGCGGAGAACGCGCCGCGGCGCGAAGCGTTTCCTGTGTCTAGTATGGCAACGGCCGACGGCTGGGCTTTAAGTTCGGGTGGTATTGCTGGCGCATCGTCCTATTCCCCGGTGATGTTGGCGGGGCCGCCGGTCTGGGTTGAGGCTGGTCATCGTCTGCCCGATGGATGTGACTGTGTGCTTGATCTGGACATGGTCGAGCAGAGCGGACCCTTGTTTCAGGTTCTCGCTGAAGTTGCTCCCGGTCACGGTGTCCGCCGTGCGGGAGAGGATATCGCGGCTGGACGCGCAATCCTTGCATCGGGGCAGCGAGTCAGCCTGCGCGACAAACTTGTCCTTGGCGTCATGGGACTTGAGCATATCCGAATTAGATCCCCGCGCGTTGTTGTCATTGACGTCGGTTCGACCGAAGGCGAAACAGCATCGTCGCAGTTCGTGTTGGAATTTCTGAAAAGCGCCGGCGCCAGCGCGACTCTGATCCGGGCAAAGGGACGCGATGCGGTCAATATCGCAGCCTCCCTGCGTGAACCTGTTTGCGATCTGATGATAACGGTTGGT
The DNA here is from genome assembly GCA_024508675.1 of Afipia sp. Classification (GTDB taxonomy): domain Bacteria; phylum Pseudomonadota; class Alphaproteobacteria; order Rhizobiales; family Xanthobacteraceae; genus Afipia. Next base: position 102,778 of record JANINQ010000021.1, on the reverse strand, counting down.
GGAACAGGTTCGGGCCGCACCGATGCGACGATTTTAGCACTGGCGAAATGCGGGAAGGTTCTGGCGCATGGGCTTGCCATCCAGCCGGGGCGAACGGCTGCAATCGCAAGGATCGGAGCGGTGCCAACTATAGCAGTTCCCGGTTTGCGCGATCAGGCACTTGCTGCCTGTCTGATGCTGGTTCAACCGATACTGGACGTTCTCCTTGCGCGGCTGCCGCGCGAGAAAATCGTCCGTCCGCTTGCGCGCAAGATTTCATCGCCCATCGGAGTTACGGAACTGGTTTTGCTGGAAGCGCGGGACCATGCATGGATGCCGATTGCCGGCGGACAACTTTCACTGGATGCCATTATGCGTGGCGATGCGTGGCTTGCGGTGCCTGCGGATAGCGAGGGTTATGCTGCCGGGACGATGGTGGGCGCATTTTCCCTTCATGGCACGATGTGAGATCTCGAAATGAAGCCACCGATCAGCGCTAGCGTGAGCCAGGAACAGTTTCTGACGATTCTGTCGCGCGAGGAAGCGCTGGCGCGGTTCGAGGCTGCGCTGTTCCCCCGCGATCTTGTTGCGGAAGATCGCGCGCTGGCCGATGCACTCGGTCTTGTTCTGGCGAAGGATGTTGTGGCGGCGGTCGATGTTCCGCCTTTCGACCGTTCCAATGTCGATGGTTTCGCCGTTCGCTCAGCCGACCTTGCCACAGCGGGGGAGTCCGCTCCGGTTTCTGTGGTTTTGAACAGCGAGACGATCGCGTGCGGCACGCCGCCGCTGATAACCGTGAACCAAGGTACGGCGACGCCTATCGCAACGGGAGGGCCCATTCCGCGCGGAGCCGATGCGGTCGTGATGGTCGAGCATACGCAGCCCGCAGGACATGATGCGATCGAAATCCGGCGCGCGGTCGCGCCGGGACAGTTCGTGTCCTACGCAGGGTCCGACATCGCCCGCGGCGAAGTCGTCCTGAGAGAGGGAACGCTGATCGGTTCGCGCGAGACCGGCATGCTCGCAGCCTGCGGTGTGGCTCGAATTTCTGTTGTGCGAAAGCCACGTGTGGCAATCGTCTCGACAGGAGATGAGCTTATTCAGCCCGGTCAGCCGCTGCGCCCCGCCGGCATCTTCGATACCAACGGAGCCATTGTTGCGGCAGCGGTGGCCGAGAATGGCGGTGACGCGCATTTTCTCGGCGCATTCCCCGATGACGAGGAAAAGCTCGAAGGTGTCATGCGGGAGGCGCTCGCAAGCAGCGACATGCTGATCCTTTCCGGCGGAACATCGAAGGGTGAGGGCGACGTTTCTCATCGCATCGTCGCGCGGCTGGGACAGCCGGGTATCATCGCGCATGGTGTCGCGCTCAAACCCGGAAAACCGCTATGTCTTGCGGTTTGTGAGGGAAAACCTGTTGTCATTCTGCCGGGTTTTCCAACATCCGCGATGTTCACATTCCACGATATGATTGTCCCCGTGCTGCGCCGCCTTGCTAGTCTGCCGCAGCGCAGTGATGCGCGGGTTACTGCAAAAGTACCGGTGCGGATTGCGTCGGAACTCGGTCGGACGGAATTCGTGATGGTGTCTCTGGTCGAGGGCGATGATGGATTGATCGCCTATCCGACCGGGAAAGGGTCCGGTGCGATTACATCGTTTTCTCAGGCGGACGGGTTTCTGAAGATCGATGCTCTCGCGGAGCAGATGCCGGCGGGGACGGCAACGGACGTCACTTTGTTTACGCCGCATGTGCGCGTTCCCGATCTTGTCATCGTGGGTAGCCATTGCACCGGACTTGACCTTGTCACGGAGCCGCTGGTTCGAAGGGGTATGTCGGTGCGCTCGATCTCGGTGGGAAGCCTCGGTGGGTTGTCGGCGGCGCGGCGGGGTGAGTGCGATCTCGCGCCTATTCATCTGCTTGATGAAAAGACAAACACCTATAACGCGCCGTTTCTTGTCGATGGTCTTGAACTGGTGCCAGGCTATCGGCGGATGCAAGGCATCGTGTTTCGCTCCGGCGACCGGCGATTTGAGGGGCGAAGTGCCGATGAAGCAGTCCAGGCCGCGCTCAATGACCCCTCATGCCTGATGGTGAATCGCAATCAGGGTGCCGGGACGCGCATCCTGATCGATCGATTGCTCGGAGGAGCGCGGCCTGATGGCTACTGGAATCAGCCGCGGTCGCACAATGCGGTTGCTGCTGCTGTCGCGCAAAATCGCGCCGACTGGGGCATGACCATCGCGCCGGTTGCCAGTGCTGCCGGTCTCGGCTTTATCCCGGTCGCCGAGGAACACTACGATTTCGCGCTGGTGACGTCGCGAAAGGAGCGCCCGGCGGTTCACGCGTTTCTCGATGCTCTCGCATCAGCCGATGTTCGGAAATCGCTGGAGCAAGCAGGCTTTCAGCCGGCATAATTACTCGTGATCAGAGATCCAACGAGACAAGCCGTTCCGCTTCCGCAAGATCTTCAATCGTGTTGGCATTGAAGAAGGGATCAATCGGCTTGTCCGGCCAAGTCACTGTCGCCAGCTTGTAGCGCGCGGTCCAGCGGTCGATCTTGCGCATGTCCTCGACAACCAGCGCATGACGCAAATCCTCGCGCAAGGCGACGTTCCAAAGGCCGATGACCGGATGAACCTGATCGCCGGATGCAGCAACGGCAAGCTGTGCGCCTTTGCTGATCCGCGCATGCTGCAAACGCGCGACCAGATCATGCGGCAGGAACGGGCAGTCTGTCGCGGTACTCAGCACCCATTCGACATCCGGTCTATGCGCGGCGGTCCAGTCGAGAGCCGTCAGCACGCCGGCGAGGGGGCCTGCAAATCCCTCAATTGTATCCGCAACAACCGGCAGTCCGAATGATGCAAAGCGTGACGCATTGCCGTTGGCGTTGAGGATGATCTGGTCGCACTGCGGTTTAAGCCGTTCGATGACGCGTTCGAGAATCGTGCGGCCAGCGATAGTCTTCATGGGCTTGTCACCGCCGCCCATGCGCCGCGCCAATCCACCTGCCAGAAGTACGCCAAGCGTGGTTGGTCTTTCGTCAGTCATCGCTGCTGCCCTTGCGCCGATGACGTGCAGATTCTTCGGCAACGAATTCGAGACTCTGGTCGAAGACGATCCGCTCCTGGCCGGACAGTGCAATAAAGCGCTTGCCCTTGGTCCGGCCGACCAGAGTGAGGCCGACCTGGCGGGCGAGCTGGACCCCCCATGCCGTGAACCCGGAGCGCGACACCAGAATAGGAATACCCATTCGCACCGTCTTGATGACCATCTCTGATGTGAGGCGTCCGGTCGTATACATGATCATGTCGGCAACATCGACCTTGTGCTGCCATGCCCAGCCCGCGATCTTGTCGACAGCATTGTGCCGGCCGACATCCTCCATGTAGCAGATCGGTTCGCCCTGCCGGCACAGCACGCAGCCATGGATCGCACCGGCTTCGAGATAGAGCGACGGGGCCGTGTTGACCGCATGGGTCATCTGATAGAGCCATGACGTGCGCAGTTCGGCGTCCGGCAGCGAAACACCTTCGATCGCTTCCATCAGATCGCCGAATGCGGTGCCTTGGGCACATCCGGATGTAAGCGTTTTCTTCTTGAGCTTTTCCTCGAAGTTGGTGCCGCGCTCGGTGTAAACGACAACGACCTGAAGGTCGTCGTCGTAGACAACCTCGGTCACGACATCATCCGTCTTGAGCATGTTCTGGTTGAGCAGGTAGCCGAGGGCCAGATACTCCGGATAATCGTTGATCGTCATCATCGTGACGATCTCCTGCGAGTTCAGATAAAGCGTGAGCGGACGTTCGACCGGAACACTGATTTCGACCGGCGCTCCGGTCTGGTCGATACCCATGACGCGTTCGGTCAGGCGTGGATTATGCGGGTCCGGCATCACGCGTGGCAGATCAGCTTGCTTGCTTTGCTCCGACGTCAAGGCTGGGTGCGTTTGTGTCGTGCCCGTCATGGCTTACTCGATCACAATGCGCGGAGCGGGCTTGGTCGCGGCGCCGGTGGTGATGGATTGCCAGAGCTGCCGCGCGATGGCGATATAGCGTCGGGCATGAACGCTGTCGGGATCGGTCGCAACGATCGGGCGGCCATCGTCTGATGTCTCGCGGATCGATATGTCGAGCGGGATTTCACCGAGGAAAGGAATGCCGCGCCGCTCTGCTTCGTCTCGCGCGCCGCCATGGCCGAAAATCGGCGTGATGTGGTTGCATGCGGGACAGCAGAAGCTGGACATGTTCTCGATCAGGCCCAGAATTGGCACGTTGACCTTCCTGAACATCTCAATGCCGCGTTGCGCGTCGATCAGCGCAAGATCCTGAGGTGTGGAGACGATCACGGCACCGGCAAGCGGTGTTTGTTGTGCCATGGTGAGCTGCGCGTCGCCAGTGCCCGGCGGCAGGTCGACCACGAGGATGTCGAGATCGTTCCAGGCGACCTCGCGCAGCATCTGCGTAATGGCGGAGATCACCATTGCCCCGCGCCAGATCATGGCGTTGTTTTCCTCAACCAGAAACCCGATCGACATCACCTTGATTCCGAACCGTTCGAGTGGTTCAAGCAGTCGAGGGCCCAGCATGCGCGGCTTGCCGCGCAGACCAAACAGTTTCTGCTGCGAGGGGCCATAAATATCTGCGTCAAGGATGCCGACTTTCAGTCCCGATGCCGCGAAGCCAAGGGCGAGATTGCACGAGGTGGTCGACTTGCCGACGCCGCCTTTACCGGAGGCGACGGCGACCACATGTTTCACGCCCGGAATGCCCGAACCTTTCGATGTTGCTGGCGCGCCCGGAGCGGCGTGATTGACTGACAACTAAATCTCCTGACCGATCAGATGTGATGACGCGCGAATTTATTGTGATCCAAACGGATCGTTTTTCTTTTGCTCGCGCGCCCGCAGGTAATCCTCCGTGGACATGATTGGAGGGCGTTTTGGGGCAGCATGCGGATCGAAGCTCTCATTCACAGCGGCTTCGACGCGGCAGTCGGCGCACATCTTGATGACGTCAAGCCGCCGGGCATTGGCGCCTTCGAACATCCAGTGCTTCTCCTGCAGTTTGGCGAGTACGCGTTCGATCGAGCTTCGGGTGCCGAATGGCGTGCCGCAGGCGATGCAGTGGAATGGTTCTTCCTCCTTCAGCACCCGTTGCGGAGCGCTCCATGCCCGGAAATCGAGCTGGGGTTTCAGGGCGATCGCGTCCTCCGGACAGGTTGCCTCGCACAGTCCGCACTGAACGCAAAGGCTTTCCGTGAATCGCAGCATCGCGCGATCCGGATTGTCGGAAAGCGCTTGAGTGGGGCAGGCTGTGACGCAGGCATGGCAGAGCGTGCAGCTTTCGACGTTCAGCTCCACGCTGCCGAAGGGTGCGCCGCTTGCAAGCGAAACTACGTCGACAGGAGACGGAGCCGCCAGATGCAGCTCACGGAATGTCGTTTCGAGAACGCCGCGTTTTGCGCCACGCGGGATGAAGTTAGCCGGGTTCGGGGAGATGACGCCTGCCGGCATCGCATCCAGCATCAGGCGCAATTGGTCCGGATCGTCCGTTTCCAATATCCGGATAATTTCGCTTCCAAAGCCGAGAGCGGCGACGATGATGTTTGACATGTCGGCGGCGCGGCGGAGACCGGCTGTCTCATGCCGGGGCTGCGCGCGCATCAGCAGCGCGACGCCTGTTCCGCCGTAGGCGAAAACCGCCGTAAGAGTTTCTGGTCCGAGTTGTGTGATTTCATTTACGCGCACCGGAAGGACGTTGGCGGGCAGGCCCTCGCCAAATCTGGCGAGCGCATCGATCAGCGGTTCACCGTGATCGCCGTCGTGAAACAGAACGGTCGCATGCTCGCCACCGGTGGTGCGATAGGTTTGCAGCAGCGTTCGCAGGCGGCGCATCAGCGCGTCGCTGTCGGGCAGCGCGTAAGACGCAGCGCCCGTAGGACATGCGGATGCACACGATCCACACCCTGCACAGACATATGGATCGACGGAGACGGCATTGCCGTTCGGCGTAATCGCCCCGCTCGGGCAGAGGTCGAGGCAGCGGGTGCAGCCGGTGATATTCGAGCGCGAATGCGCGCATAGCGATTCCTCGAAGCGAATAAATCGTGGCTTGTCGAACGTGCCGACAAGGTTGCTGGCATCCGCAATCACGCGCTCGATGGCGGCACGGTCGCGCGGATCGGCACGCAGGTAGCCGGGCCGCAACTCATGTGCGGGAAACAAGGGTAGCCCGCCGCTGAGATCGAGAATGAGATCACAGGTCGATGTTGCGCCATTGCGCGGGGCACCGAATACAAGCTTGCTTCGCGAGGACGGCGAGGGCAGAGCATAATCGTCGATGGCGAGTTCGAAATTCCCGAGATACCCGCGCGCATTGCGGATCGTGCCCTTGAGCACTGGAAATTCGTTGATCGTCCGCGGCGTAATGTCGCCGGGCCGGGTGAGGATGACGGTGATGTCGAGACGATCTGCGAGACGTCTGGCTGCATCGATGGCAACCTCGTCGTGACCGTAGATCAGTGCGACGCCGTTGCTTTCCAGCGTCACCAATGAAATCGGAGGCATGTCCTCTGACGCAGCCGCGATGAGAGCCGCCGTTTTCGGCCCTGCTGCAGCAGCGTCCCTGGACCATCCGCCTGTTTCACGGATATTGACGAAGGTCAGAGGCGTGTCAGGGAAATCTTCCGCCACTTCCTTGAACAGCGGAGCTTCTTGCGTGCAGGCGACGGTGATCGGATCGCCGCCAGCGAGGGCTGACTTGAATTGCGCAAGATCGAGCCCACAAAGCTGATTGGCCTGCGTCGTTGATGCCGTGCAACCGCGTCCAATGGCTTGCATGTCGAGCGGCATGGTCATTTCGCAACTGCAAACCAGAAGGCGGGACCGAGCGCTATTCATGATCTGCGACTTTCACCCTTTGGCGTCTGCTCAGAGCGGCTGCTCAATCATATGGTGCGGCGATGACCGCTTGCGCAAGCAGGACTCCGCCTTGACCGGGATAGCATAGACTGCCCAAATACAAAGAGCTTAGGGAATTTTTCTACGATGATGGTTCGGCGTATTGCTCCGGGGGAACAACAACTCGACCTGCCGCCCGGTTATACGCTGGTGCCGCTTCGGGAGTATGGAGATGCATTTGCACACGGCTGCGGCATCGCCGCGGAAGCCGGGGCAGGAACTCTGGTCTGGGTTCGTCGATACGATCTGGTCGAGTTTGCCGTTGTCCTCGAACCCGATGAACCGCTGCAGTCCGCACGCAGGGCCTTTTTTGCCGGAATGAACGCCACCGCGGATGCCATTGCGGCGCATTGTCCTCCGGAGCGCCAAGTTGGTTTTGCGTGGCCGGATTCAATCATGTTTGATGGCGGATTGCTGGGTGGGGGGCGGCTCGGCTGGCCTGAAGACTGCAATGAGGACGAGATTCCGGGATGGCTGGTGTTTGGCGTCATCCTGCGCGCGGCTGACATGGCGCATATCGACGAAAGTGTTGCCGCAGGCAGCGTCACCTTGCTCAGGGAAGGTTTCGAAATGGTGGAGACCGAGGCGATCGTCGGCAGCTTTGCGCGTCATCTGATGACCGCATTCGATTCGTGGAGTGAACGCGGTTTTGATCCGGTCGCGCGAGATTATCTGGCACGGCTTTCCGGCGGAAAAGCCGGCCAACGGCGCGGCGTCGATCTCAATGGCGACCTACTGACCCAGTCTGAAGCGAAAGCCCCGCCGCTGCGGACCAGCTTTGTCGATTCACTTCGGAAGGTCGCATGGTATGATCCGGAATACCGCGCACCGAGGCTCGTGTGAGGCGGATATGCTAAAATTGCCGCGCACCATCAGGCTCGATCCGTCGGATACTTTTGTATTCGAACGGGCTGCCGAACCCGGCGAATGGGCTGTGTCCGGTGGGTTTGTGTTCTGGGACAGCGACCCTGCCGCGTTCGGACAGAAGCAGCGGGTTGCGCTGCGGTCCGGTTTTCTCGGAATCGAAAGTCTTGGCTGGTCGACGCTGGCGGTGGTCACGGAAGCAAGCGAGGCGGAACGGGAGCAAGTCATCGCGCGGCTGGCAGAGCAGTTGATGTCGAAGTTTGGCGCGCCGGATGTCGACGCGGCGCGAGCTGCGGCTGTGGAAGAGGTCGGCTTTGCGGCCTCGCTTTGCGATCATCCGCTTCAGACATTGCTGGCCGTGCACCGCAGTGTTGAGGATGGTGAAATCCGCGAACGCTTCCGGACCCTGAGGCCGCGCAGTGTTGAAGCGGGGCAGGACCGTTTGCATGCCCATGCGCCGGCCTTTACCTTTCATGAGGTCGAGGGCGATGAACCGGTCGAGGAAGTTGATCTTCTGGGACTGACGAAGGCAGATCGGACATGAGAGAATTCTGGGTCGCTTCGGGCCATCATCTTACGCGCCGCGGCGATCACGGCGGTCTGGTTGCGACACCTGAACTCATCATGGCGTATCTCGCGCGCCCCGAGTTGATGCCGCCGGACGATGCCTGCGAGGCCGAGCGCAACCTGCATGCGGCCCTATTGGCCGATCCGCTTCGTCCGGTTTCGAAACGGGAAATCGCGGCAATTGCCGATGCCGATGCTCGCGAGAACTGGACCTTCATGATGGCATTTCGCGACCGTTTGGTCGGTGCGCCGTCGCTGGAAGCCGTTTACACGATGCTGGCGCGGAAGGGTGCCGGTGATTTTCCGCCGATCTTCCTTTCGCAGCTATGCCATCTGATTCTCCGCAATGCGCTTGAGGGGTGCGATGATCCATTCATGCTGCGTGCAGCGGAATTGTTCTATCGCAGCCAGAAGGCTGCAATTCACGACGGCGTGCTGCTACTTGCCGATGCGGAAGTCGTCGAGGCACAGCAACAGGCGCAGCACGATCTTCATGCTTCGCCCCTGACGGCCATGCTCCATCCGCAGGCGTTCGGCGAGATGGATGTGATGGATGATGACAATGCCTGGACGTATTGGTCGCAGTCAGACGCCCATGCGATGGTTTTGAATCTCGGCGGGAATGCGAAGGCGCGCGAAGCTTTCTGCCGCGTGATTGAGCGCTGGGTGGTTCATTTGCTTGGAGCTGCGGTGAAGGTAGAGCCGGTTGCCTCGATCGAGGATCGCGATTGGCGCTGGTTTGTCGGTCTCGACAGTGAGGGGACCCGGATCGGGAATGCCCTGTGGAACGGCGAGACGCCGGGCGGCAATGCCGCTGAGCGGATTGTGGCGCTGATGCGGATGACGTTCGAGGATTTGCGCTTTGTGGATGAACGCGTCGGCGACAAGCCCGTTTATCTCATTCTGGCGATGGACGCGGACAAGATCGTGCGCCTGAAGCCGCAGAATCTGGTGGCGGGATTGCCGCTCACTTCCGCCGCCAGCGTGGCGTGACGGGTTGTAACGGGAGGATCTCCAGTGACCGAGATATCTCGTCAGGTTGGCGTCGTACTCCGCCGGAGGGCCATCGACAACCCATGGGTGGATCACATGTGGTCACCGGTGACAATTCTCCCTGAGGTGCCTGCGACAGCGCCATGGACCGTGTTGTCGCGGGAGGCCGATGAGACGCTGTATTACGCTGGCGCGGCAACGATTGATTTGTTCGGCAGCGAAACGGCCAACTACCGTGACAATCTCGCCGACGGTGCGCCCCGGATTTGGGTCGCGCTGCGGCGTCTGGATGGCGGCGACGAGCTTGAACTTACGAAAGTCACTGCCGATCCGACGGAAGGTGAGGCGATGTTCGAAAGTGGCGTTGATGTTATCGGGACCGTTCCGATGCCGCCAGACCTCGCCTCGTGGATCGCGGCATTTGTCGACGAATTCCATGTCGAACGCGTGTTCCACAAGCGCATGCGCGATCGCGCGAATGTCGACCGCAAGCGCGGCGATGACAGATCCGCCGATCAGGAGGACAGCGCATGAGTGGACCGGACGACGGGAAAGGCTTTCTGTCTCGCTGGTCGCAGCGCAAGCGCGAAGCTGCGTTGCCGAAGGACGAAGCGCCGGAAACAACGATCGAAGGTTTGGAAGCTTCGCCTGCAACGACGACCAGCGACGTTGAAGAGCCGTTCGATCTGTCGAGCTTGCCCGGCATCGAAGAAATCACTGAGACCACCGACATCGCCGGTTTTCTCCGCAAGGGCGTGCCCGAGAGTCTTCGTAATGCGGCCTTGCAGAAGTTCTGGGCGCTCGATCCTGCAATCCGCAATTACGTCAATCCGGCGCTGGACTACGCGTACGACTGGAACACGCCGGGCGGTGTGCCCGGAGGCGGCGAAATCGCGCCGGGTACCGATATTGCGAATATGGTCCGGCAGATCATGGGCCGCGATTCGACCGATGCCGATTCACGGGCCGTGAACACATCGGAACGACACGAAGATATTTCAGATCCCGACGATAGATCTCCCCAAAATGTTGCATCGCAGGATTCGGCAGAAGACCTTCCGCGCGAGACGACCAGACTCTCGGAGCACATAACTTCAGCAAAATCGGGGATTGCTGAAAGCGAAGTTCCCGATAGCGCGGTCGCTTCGCAGCACGCGGATGCGAAGGATTCGATTGCGTCGCAGCAAAGGGTGCGACGACATGGCACTGCAAAACCAAGGGTTTAGACAAAAGTTTTTGAGGCATAGGACGAACCTATGTTACTAATTGGAACTAGAATAATTCCAGTTAGGCAGGTGCCCCGTTTTGAGGCACCAGTGGCGGAACTCGGTTCGGACCATGCGAGACGCGGGATTAGAGCAGGCCATCAAGGCTGCAGGCGGTGTCGCCTCCCTGGCGCGCGCGATTGGAATCGCTCAGCCCTCCGTTTCAGCATGGTCGCGCATTCCGGCTGAAAGAGTTCTTGCCGTTGAAACGCTGACGCAGGTCCCGCGCTTCGTTTTGCGCCCCGACCTGTATGGATCAGCCGAAGATGACAGGTCAGCAAAATTGGATATCGACGAAGTCGATCGGCTGCGCGCTGCCGAGTACGGTTTGTTGTCGCTGCTTCTTGGCAAAGCACCCACGGCGGATGTCTTGTCGAGAATTGCGACGCTCAAGGGCGATGCGTCCGAACTTGGAATGGCGCATATCGAACTGGCTTCTGCCGCCGCAGAGCTGAGCGAGCGGGCAATCGCCAGGGAGTTTTTCGATCTGTTTATCGGATTGGGGCGGGGGGAATTACTGCCCTATGCCTCCTATTACCTGACCGGCTTCCTGCACGAGCGGCCTCTTGCACGTGTCCGCGAAGATTTCGACGCGCTGGGAATCGAGCGCACGGGTCTTGGGCGTGAACCGGAAGATCACATCGCAATTCTGCTCGAAGTGATGGCGGGCCTTGCGCGAGGCGAATTCGCGACGGACTTCGCGGCGCAGACGCGTTTCTTCGAGCGCCACCTCAAGCCGTGGGCGGCGCGGATGTTTGCCGATCTCGAAGTCTCGCGATCAGCCACGTTCTACAGCGCTGTCGGCCGGGTGGGCCGCATCTTCATGGAACTGGAATCAGAAGCATTCACGCTGTCCGAGTGATGCGAACGCCGACTTCGGAAATTGACTGGAAGGAGACCGCGATGAGCAAGCCGTCCAAGAAGGAAGTATCCGTAGCTAAGGATGCGAAGGGACTCGATCGCCGCCGCTTCTTCATGATGGGCGGATCGGCCGTTGCGGCGGCTGCAACCGCTGTGCCGCTGGCCACTGAAGCCGCTGCAGACGAGTCGCAGGCTGAGCGTGTGAAGGCTCGTTACGACGCCAATTCAGCCGACGTCAAAAACTACTATCGCGTCAACCGTTACTGATGGAAGCACGCACATGCTGATCAAGCGAAAAGAGGGAACCGCCAGCCGCGCGCGTTTGCAGGGTATCGCCGCTAGCCTGGCTTCCGGTGTTCTTGACCGCCGCACGTTTCTGCGTCGCTCTGGCCTCGTTGCAGGTGCGGGGGCCGCTGTTGGGCTGATGCCTCTTGGATCTGTGCGCAAGGCGCAGGCGGGTCCGAAGATTGTCGGTGCGCCGACTGAGATTAAAAAGAACGTATGCACCCACTGTTCGGTGGGCTGTACGGTGATCGCCGAAGTGCAGAACGGTGTCTGGGTTGGTCAGGAGCCTGCATGGGACAGTCCGATCAATCGCGGATCGCATTGTGCCAAGGGCGCATCGGTGCGCGAACTCGTGCATGGCGACCGCCGGCTGAAATATCCGATGAAGCTGGTCAACGGCGAATGGCAGAAGATCGCCTGGGATCAGGCCATCAACGAGATCGGCGACAAGATGCTCGAGATTCGCGCCAAGTCGGGCGCTGACTCGGTCTATCTGTTGGGATCGGCGAAGTTCTCCAACGAAGGCGGATACCTGTTCCGCAAGTTTGCTGCGTTCTGGGGGACGAACTCGATCGACCATCAGGCTCGCATTTGTCACTCGACCACGGTCGCAGGTGTTGCAAACACCTGGGGCTACGGCGCGATGACGAACTCCTACAACGACATCCGCAATTCCAAGACCATTGTTTTCATGGGGTCGAATGCCGCCGAGGCGCATCCGGTTTCGCTCCAGCACATTCTGACGGGCAAGGAGATCAATCGGGCCAACGTCTTCGTACTCGATCCGCGCTTCACGCGTACCGCAGCACATGCGACGGAATACGTGCGCTTCCGCTCCGGCACCGACATCGCCGTGATCTGGGGCATGCTCCATCACATCTTCGCCAACGGCTGGGAAGACAAGGAATATATCAAGCAGCGCGTCTACGGCATGGACCAGATTCGCGCCGAAGTGGCGAAATGGACGCCGGATGAGGTCGAGCGTGTCACCGGCATTCCCGGCGAGCAGGTGAAGAAGATCGCCGAGACCTTCGCAAAGGTTCGTCCGGCGACATTCATCTGGTGCATGGGCGGCACGCAGCACACGGTCGGTACAGCCAACGTCCGGGCTTACTGCAATCTCCTGCTCGCAACCGGCAATGTCGGTGTGTTCGGAGGAGGCGCGAACATCTTCCGCGGCCACTGCAATGTGCAGGGCGCGACCGATATCGGTCTCGATATTACATCACTGCCGCTCTACTACGGCCTCGTTGAAGGCGCGTGGAAACATTGGGCGCGTGTGTGGGAAGTCGAATACGACTACCTGCAATCGCGCTTTGACGAAGTCCCGGCGAAGGCCGGGCGTCCAGCCCGCACGCGCAAGCAGAACATGGAGCTGCCGGGCATTCCATGGACACGCTGGTTCGATGCGACACTCGCCAAGCCGGATGATGTCGATCAACGCGACACCGTGAAGGGCGTTGTGATCATGGGGCATGGCGGCAACACCATCCCGCGCATGACGGAAATGGTGAAGGGCCTCGAAGCACTCGAACTGCTTGTGGTCGCGGACCCGCATCCAACGACATTCGCTGCAATCTCCGAGCGCAAGAACGGCACCTATCTTCTGCCGGCTTGTACGCAGTTTGAGACTTCCGGCTCGCGCACCGCATCCAACCGCTCGCTGCAGTGGGGTGAACAGGTCGTCAAGCCGATCTTCGAATCCAAGGACGATTACGAAATCATCTACCGGCTTTCGACAAAGCTCGGCTTTGCCGATCCGATGTTCAAGAACATCAAGGTCGAGAACAATCGTCCGGTGCCTGAAGACATTCTTCGCGAAATTAACCGCGGCGGCTTCTCGACGGGATACTCCGGTCAGTCGCCCGAGCGCCTCAAGGCGCATATGAGAAATCAGGGCAAGTTCGATCTCGTGACGTTGCGCGCGAAAACGGACGAACCCGAAATCGGCGGCGACTATTACGGTCTGCCCTGGCCGTGTTGGGGCACACCTCAGATCAAGCACCCGGGCACCCATACGCTCTACAACACCAATCTGCACGCCAAGGACGGTGGCGGCACGTTCCGCGCACGCTTCGGTGTGGTGTACGAAGAAAAGCAGCCAGACGGCTCGGTGAAGAACGTAAATCTTCTTGCCGAAGGCTCTTACAGCAAAGGTTCCGAACTGACCGACGGTTATCCTGAGTTCACTTATGGTGTCCTGAAGAAGCTCGGTTGGGACAAGGATCTGACAGAGGCCGAACTGGCCACCATCAACAAGATCGGCGGCAATAATCCGGACGGCGTGGGCTGGGCTGTCGATCTGTCCGGCGGCATCATTCGCGTCACGCTGGAGCATGGCGTGATGGCCTATGGCAACGGCAAGGCGCGTGCGGTGGCGTGGAATCTGCCAGACCCGGTGCCCGTGCATCGCGAGCCCATCTATACGCCGCGTCCTGAACTCGTTTCCAAATATCCGACGCGCCCCGATGGACGTCAATTCCGCATGGCCAACCTCGGCTTTTCGATTCAGAAAGCGGCGGTGGACAAGGGGCTTGCCAAGCAATTCCCGATTATCCTCACGTCCGGACGTCTCGTCGAATATGAGGGCGGCGGCGAAGAAACGCGCTCCAACCGCTGGCTTGCCGAATTGCAGCAGGACATGTTCGTCGAGGTGAATACGGCAGATGCCGCCGAGCGCGGCATCAAGGACGGTGGATGGGTCTGGGTGTTCGGTCCGGAAAACGGATCGAAGGCGCGCGTCAAGGCGCTTGTGACCGACCGCGTCGGCAAGGGCGTTGCGTTCATGCCCTTCCACTTCTCCGGATGGTTCCAGGGCGTCGATCAACGCTCCAAGTATCCGAAGGGCGCGGACCCGATCGTTCTCGGCGAAAGCGTGAACACGATCACCAGTTATGGCTACGACCCGGTGACAGGCATGCACGAGGGCAAGGCGACCCTGTGCCAGATTCAGTCGGCGTGAGAGGAGAATAAGCGATGGCTCGCGTCAAATTTCTTTGTGATGCCGATCGTTGCATCGAGTGCAACGCCTGCGTAACCGCCTGCAAGAACGAGCATGAAGTGCCGTGGGGCATCAACCGCCGCCGCGTCGTCACGATCAATGACGGCAAGCCCGGTGAGCGTTCAGTGTCGATGGCCTGCATGCACTGTACCGACGCACCCTGCGCGGCGGTCTGTCCGGTGTCGTGCTTCTACACCACGGCAGACGGCGTGGTGCTCCATTCGAAGGATCTCTGCATCGGATGCGGATATTGCTTCTACGCATGTCCTTTCGGCGCGCCTCAATATCCGAAAGTCGGAAACTTCGGCTCGCGCGGCAAAATGGACAAGTGCACCTATTGTGCGGGCGGCCCGGAGGCTGACAATTCGCCGGCTGAATACGCCAAGTACGGCGCCAACCGTCTCGCCCAGGGCAAGCTGCCGATTTGCGCCGAGATGTGCTCGACCAAGTCGCTGCTCGCGGGCGACGGAGCTATTATTGCCGAAATCTACAAGGAGCGCGTGATGAAGCGCGGCTACGGCTCAGGCATGTGGGGCTGGAAGACCGCTTACGCCGATTCACCCACCGGCTAACCACGATTGCCGAAGGATGCCAGGCAGCTTTCGGACGAAATCATTGTTGATTGAAATTGGAAGGTCGTACCGATGTCGATCTCGTTCTCAACTCTCAAGGCCGTATGCGCAGCGCTTGTGCTTTTGTTCGTTGTCGCCGGTCCTGCAACGGCGCAACTATCGTTCAAGCCCACTGCTGATGCGGTCCATGAGGACCAGCTTCTCAAGGGGTTGAAGGAGGGCGACAAGATCACGGGCCGGATCAGCATTCCCGATCCGATGGCATCGAGCCTGATCCAGCCCGCCGGCAAGGACTGGCGCGACTTCCAGCGGCACACGCTTCCCATGGTTGGCGGTGTGGTCATTATCGGCATGCTGGTGCTGCTTGCTGCGTTCCTTCTGATCCGCGGCCGCATTCGCGTGGAGCATGGTTTTTCCGGAGTCAAGATTCTCCGCTTTGCCAGCTTCGAGCGGTTCACCCATTGGCTCACCGCGATCTGCTTCATCATCCTGGCGCTGTCTGGTCTCAACATCAGCTTTGGCCGCGTGTTGATTTTGCCGCTGTTCGGAGCGGAGGCGTTTTCCACCCTGACCGCCTGGGGGAAGATCGCGCATAACTACCTCGCGTTCCCGTTCATGCTTGGCCTCGTGATCATGTTCCTGATGTGGATCAAGGATAACATTCCGGGCAAACTTGATTTTGAGTGGATCAAGAAGGGCGGCGGCATCCTTCGAAACGGCGAACATCCGCCGGCCAAACGCTTCAATGCCGGTCAGAAGGGTATCTTCTGGATGGTTATCATCGGTGGTCTGCTGATGTCCGTCTCAGGCTGGTTCATGTTGTTCCCCTACATTCCGGCGAATGTCACGGCGCTCCAGTTCTGGACGGTGATCCACGCGATCATTGCGGTGCTCTTCATTGCGGGCATTCTGGCGCACATCTACATCGGCACTGTCGGCATGGAAGGTGCCTTCGATGCCATGGGCACTGGTGCCGTCGATATCAACTGGGCCAAGGAACACCATTCGCTCTGGGTCCAGGAGGAGCAGGCGAAGGGGCGGGCGCCCGATACCGGAAGCCCGCGGGCGATGCCGGCCGAATAATTCCACCTATCGATTGCCAGCTAAACTATATAAAGGGACTGTCCGGTATCGCCGGATAGTCCCTTTGAGTTTCGGAGTGCTGAATGCGGGTGATAGGTCTGTCAGGATGGAGCGGCGCGGGAAAAACAACGCTGCTGATCCGCTTGATTCCACACCTTGTCGCTGAGGGGCTGCGCGTTTCGACGATGAAGCATGCCCATAGCAATTTCGATGTCGACGTTCCGGGCAAGGACTCCTGGCAGCATCGGCAGGCGGGCGCGACCGAAGTGCTTGTTTCCTCGGGGCGGCGCTGGGCGCTGATGCATGAATTGCGCGGTGCGCCGGAACCTCCGTTCAGGGAACTGCTTGCGAAGATGTCACCCGTCGACCTGCTGATCGTCGAAGGGTTCAAGGCCGATCATCATCCGAAAATCGAGGTTCATCGTGCGGCAAACGGCAAGCCGCTGATGTTTCCAACGGACCCGACTGTTGTAGGTGTCGCAGCGGATATCGCTGTAGACACTACACTGCCGGTCGTTCATCTCGACGACATTCCTGCCATCGCGCGGATCATGCGGGCTGCCGCAGTGCCGGCCGAAGCTGTGCTTGCGTATGAGGGCGCAGGAGTCTGATCGATCATGGCGCAGCTCTCTGACGATTGCTTTGCATTTGGCGGTCCGATGATGTCCGTCGATGAGGCCGTCGCTATCATTGCGGCTCGCGTTCATGCGGTGGCAGAGAGCGAGGAGGTCAGCCTCGTTGAGGCCGATGGCCGCGTATTGGCATCGGACATCAAGGCTCCGCTGGCGCTGCCGCCATTCACTAATTCTGCCGTTGATGGATATGCGGTTCGCAGCGCCGATTTGCCCCGCGATACGGCGCAGCGCTTTACCATTGCCGGCCGTGTCCAGGCCGGATCACAGGCCGTGGAGGCGATCTCCCCGGGAAAAGCGGTTCGCATTTTCACCGGCGCGCCGATGCCTGCGGGTGCGGACACGGTGTTTATGCAGGAGGACGTGCAGGTCGATCAGTCAGGTGGCGTTGTGCTGCCGCCGGGTCTCAAGGCCGGCGCGAACGTGCGGCCTGCGGGAGAAGATATCCCCGAAGGCCACATCGCCCTTCGCGCAGGGCAACTGTTGCGGCCTCAGGATATTGCGCTGATGGCGGCGCTCGGCTTGACGCGTGTTGAAGTGAGGCGGCGGCTACGTGTCGCTGTATTCTCAACCGGTAATGAAGTGGTCTCGCCCGGTTCGCCGCGCGGCGCGGCGCAGCTCTTCGATTCCAATCGTTTCATGATGACCGCCATGCTGAAGCGGCTCGGCTGCGATGTGAGCGATCTTGGAATTCTCAAGGATGACCGCGCATCTCTGGCGTCCGGACTGAAAGATGCCGCTGCGCATCACGATCTCACTCTGACGTCGGGTGGTGTGTCCACCGGCGAGGAAGATCACGTCAAGGCCGCCGTCGAAAGCGTCGGCACGCTGGTGTTATGGCGTATGGCGATCAAGCCGGGCCGTCCGGTTGCAATGGGCATTGTTGACGGTACGCCGCTGATCGGATTGCCGGGTAATCCTGTGGCGAGCTTTGTGACGTTTACCTACGTCGTGCGCCCGGTCGTTCTGGCGCTGGCTGGCACGGTTCAAAGAAATCCGGTTCCGATGCCGGTACGGGCGGCTTTCAACTACACAAAGAAGGCAGGCCGCCGTGAATATGTCCGGGTCAGTTTGCGCAGGAGCGGTGAGGGGGTGTTGGAGGCGACGAAATTTCCGCGGGAAGGTGCAGGTCTTCTCTCGTCGCTGGTGGACACCGATGGACTGGTCGAACTCAGCGAAGAAACCACAAGCGTCAAACCCGGCCAGGTGGTCGGGTTTCTGGATTATTCACACCTGATCTGAAACCAATCAGCTCGGCCCGATCAGGTTGTGACCCGGATCGCCAACGCGCGCTCCGCTGGTCGTGAATGCGACGTAGCCCGGCTCCTGAAACTTGTTGAGGATCATGGAAACCGCAGCGGCAGAGAGCCCTGCGAAAATCAGTGCGACGATAAAGACTTTCATGGCCTTCCCCCGGCAAATCAGGTGATCCGGTTTCAGTTTGTGCTTTGGAACCGGGCAAAGCAAGTTGCCAGTTGTCGCGCTTTTGCCGCCCGCCGCGGGTCTGGATTCCAGGAGCGGCATCTTGATGGTGCGGTGCGAGAGACGCCATTGGTATCGTTGACGCCGAAAGGCGCCTCCGTCATTGAGAGACATGTCCATGACCAAGCTCGATCTAACCGGCCTGAAGTGCCCGCTGCCGGTGTTGAAGACCCGCAAGGCGCTAAAGGCACTGTCGGCTGGCGACCGGCTGGAGGTGCATTGCACCGACCCTCTGTCCATCATCGATATTCCGAATCTGATCCGGGAAACCGGTGATCGTGTCGAGGTCGTCGAGCGCGCCGAGAAACGCATCGTCTTCATGATTGAAAAGACGGATGGGGCTGTCGCTTGAACGGGTCTTCGGTCTGGCCGGTCGAAATTCGTCTTTCGAAAGACAGACGATCACTCACGGTCGCGTTCGATGACGGGAGCAGTCATATCCTGTCCGCTGAGCTGCTTCGGGTCACCAGTCCTTCGGCAGAAGTGCAGGGTCACACGGAAGCAGAGCGGAAGACTGTCGGCGGCAAGCGCCATGTGACCATTCTTTCCGTCGATCCCGTTGGAAACTACGCGATACGGATCGGTTTCGACGACATGCACAGCACCGGGATCTATTCCTGGGCATTCCTGCATGACCTTGGCCTGAATGCGGACCGCCGCTTTCAGGATTATCTCGATGACCTCGCGGCCAAGCATCTGGACCGGGACAAGCCCGGCGTCCGTTAGCGTTCGCCAGGTCCCGGCATCGCACCCGGCGCGAACTGGAACTCTGTTTCATATTGCGGGGGATCGGGACAATCGGCTGTTCTTGCTAACACCTTGGAATAATTCTTGGCATACTAAATGCCAGAGGTTATCGTTTGTGGCCTGAAGCATCCGGAAATGAGATATTTCGAATGAGCCATAGCGTGCAGAAAGTTCAGCCATTCGAACACCCCGGCGAGGGCCGCAAGCGGGCCAAGGCGACGCCCAAAGGGCGGCAGATAGACCCGCAAGCCGCGGAAGATATTGAAATTCTGCTGGGGGATCGTCCGCGCCGGCGCGATCTGCTGATCGAATACCTCCACCTCATTCAGGACAGGTACAACCAGATCTCGGCGGCCCATCTCGCCGCGCTGGCCGATTCGATGCGGCTTGCGTTTTCGGAGGTGTTCGAGACCGCGACCTTCTACGCGCATTTCGACGTGGTGAAGGAGGGGCAGCCCAATCTTCCACCGCTGACCATCCGGGTTTGCGATTCGCTGACCTGCTCGATGCTTGGTGCGGAAACGCTGCTGAACGAGTTGCAGAACAGTGCAGGCCCCGGCGTGCGGGTTGTGCGCGCGCCTTGTGTGGGACGCTGCGACACAGCGCCTGCGGTCGAGGTCGGACATAACTTCATCGATCACGCGAGCACGGCGAGCGTATGGGCCGCGGCCAGCAACGGCGATACGCATGCACATCTGCCGCAATACATCGATTACGAATCTTACGTCGCCGGGGGCGGCTATGCGCTGCTCGGAAAATTGCGCTCGGGTGCGATGTCGAAAGAGGACTTGCTGAACGCACTCGATGGCGCGTCGCTGCGTGGACTTGGCGGCGCGGGTTTTCCCACCGGCCGCAAATGGCGCGCGGTGCTAGGCGAGCCAGGCCCCCGCCTGATGGCGATCAACGGCGACGAAGGCGAGCCGGGAACATTCAAGGATCGCTACTACCTCGAAACCGATCCGCATCGTTTCATCGAAGGCATGCTGATCGGCGCGTATGTCGTCGAAGCGTCCGATGTTTATATCTATCTGCGTGATGAGTACCCGGCATCGCGCGAAATCCTCGCGCGTGAAATCCAAAAACTTCCGCCGGGCGGCCCGGTGCTGCATCTGCGGCGCGGCGCGGGTGCTTATATCTGCGGCGAAGAGTCCGCGCTTCTCGAGAGCATCGAAGGCAAGCGTGGATTGCCTCGCCACAAGCCGCCGTATCCATTCCAGGTCGGATTGTTCGGTCTGCCGACACTGATCAACAACATCGAGACCTTGTGGTGGGTGCGCGACATCATTGAGAAGGGGGCGGACTGGTGGAAATCGCAGGGCCGCAATGAGCGTCAGGGTCTGCGCAGCTACTCCGTCTCGGGCCGCGTCAAGAATCCCGGCATGAAACTCGCGCCCGCGGGCGTCACGGTTCGTGAACTGATCGATGAATTCTGCGGCGGCATGGCCGAGGGGCACACGTTCCATGCGTATCTGCCGGGCGGTGCCTCCGGCGGTATTCTTCCGGCGTCGATGGACAACATTCCGCTCGATTTCGGCACGCTTGAAAAATACGGCTGCTTTATTGGATCGGCAGCGGTGGTCATTCTGTCCGACAAGGATCAGGTCAAGGATGCCGCACTGAACCTGATGCGCTTCTTTGAGGATGAAAGTTGCGGCCAGTGCACCCCGTGCCGTGTCGGAACGCAGAAGGCGGCAATTCTCATGGAGCAGCGGGTCTGGAACCGCGATCTGCTCAATGAATTGAGTCAGGCGATGCGCGATGCATCCATCTGCGGTCTGGGACAGGCGGCCTCGAATCCACTGACCAGCGTCATCAAGTATTTCCCCGAGGAATTCGCGCCCAAGGAAGCTGCAGAATGACCAAGATTCAGTTCGAACTGGACGGGAAAATGGTCGAAGCCCAGCCGGGCGAGTCGATCTGGCAGGTGGCCAAGCGCGAAGGCACTGACATTCCGCATCTTTGCTACTCACCGAAGCCGGACTACCGCGCCGACGGCAACTGCCGGGCCTGCATGGTGGAAATCGAAGGTGAGCGCGTGCTGGCAGCGTCCTGCAAGCGCATGCCGAATGTCGGCATGAAGGTGAAATCCGCGAGTGTGCGCGCTGTTTCTGCCCGCAAGATGGTGATGGAGCTTCTCGTTGCCGATCAGCCGGCACGCGAGACGTCGCACGATCCCGATTCCAAGTTCTGGAATTGGGCTGACAAGGTTGAAGTGACCGAAAGCCGTTTCCCGGCAGCTGAGCGATGGACGGCTGACGCCAGCCATCCCGCGATGCGCGTCAACCTTGATGCATGCATCCAGTGCGGGCTTTGCGTGCGCGCTTGCCGCGAGGTTCAGGTCAACGATGTCATCGGCATGGCCTACCGCAATCACGACGCCAAGATTGTATTCGACTTTGACGATCCGATGGGTGAGTCCACCTGCGTTGCGTGCGGTGAGTGCGTGCAAGCTTGCCCGACCGGAGCGCTGATGCCGTCCGCCTATCTGGATGACAATCAGACCCGCACTGTCTATCCCGACAAGACTGTCGCTTCGCTGTGCCCGTTCTGCGGCGTTGGCTGTCAGGTCGATTATCAGATCAAGGACGAGAAGATCGTCTATGCCGAGGGCCGCGATGGCCCGGCCAATCACAATCGCCTTTGCGTGAAGGGGCGTTTCGGCTTCGATTACATCCATCATCCTCATCGCATTACCAAGCCGCTGGTGCGGCTGCCGAATGCCAGGAAGGATGCGAACGATCAGGTTGATCCGGCCAATCCGTTCACGCATTTCCGCGAAGCCTCGTGGGAAGAGGCGCTCGATATTGCCGCGCGCGGCCTTGTCAAAATCCGCGATGAGAAGGGCGTCAAGGCGCTGGCCGGTTTCGGATCGGCCAAGGGCTCCAATGAAGAAGCCTATCTGTTTCAGAAGCTGGTGCGGACCGGCTTCGGCTCCAATAACGTCGATCACTGCACCCGCCTGTGTCACGCGTCGTCAGTCGCCGCTCTCATGGAGGGCTTGAACTCCGGCGCGGTGTCTGCGCCGTTCGCCGCGGCGGCTGACGCCGAGGTGATCATCGTCATCGGCGCCAATCCCACGGTCAACCATCCGGTCGCGGCTACCTTCATCAAGAACGCGACCAAGAAGGGCGCCAAGCTGATCGTGATGGACCCGCGCCGGCAGACATTGTCGCGCCACGCCTACAAGCATTTGCAGTTCAAGCCCGGCAGCGATGTCGCGATGCTGAATGCGATGCTTCACACGATCATCACTGAGGGTCTGACCGACGCGCAATACATCGCCGGATATACCGAGGGGTTTGATGATCTCAAGGAGAAGATCAAGGAATTCCCGCCGGAGAAGATGGCGCCGATCTGCGGAATTCCTGCCGATACGCTGCGCGAGGTCGCGCGCATGTATGCAAAGGCGAAGTCGTCGATCATCTTCTGGGGCATGGGTGTCAGCCAGCATGTCCACGGGACCGACAATGCGCGATGCCTGATTGCGCTTGCGCTGACCACGGGACAGATCGGCCGTCCTGGCGCGGGTCTTCATCCGTTGCGGGGCCAGAACAACGTGCAGGGTGCGTCCGATGCCGGCCTCATCCCGATGTTTCTTCCGGACTACCAGCCGGTGGGCCGCGTCGATCTGCGTCAGCCATTCGAACATCTCTGGCATCAGGAACTCGATCCGGTTCGCGGATTAACCGTTGTCGAGATCATGGACGCCATCCACGCGGGCAACATTACCGGCATGTATATCGAGGGTGAGAATCCCGCGATGTCGGACCCCGATCTGCAGCACGCCCGTCAGGCTCTGGCGATGCTTGAGCATCTGGTGGTGCAGGATCTGTTCGTAACAGAGACGGCATTCCATGCCGACGTCATCCTGCCGGCCTCTGCTTTTGCGGAGAAGGAAGGTTCGTTCACGAATACGGACCGGCGCGTACAGATCGCACGTCAGGTGGTGAAGCCGCCGGGTGATGCCCGTCAGGACTTGTGGATCATTCAGGAGATCGCCAGGCGGATGGGGCTGGACTGGAACTATCGGGGTCCCGCCGACGTGTTTACGGAAATGACGCACGTGATGCCGTCGCTGAAAAACATCACATGGGAGAGGCTTGAGCGCGATGGCGCGGTGACCTATCCGGTCGATGATCCGTGCAAGCCAGGCAACGAAATCATTTTCACCACAGGTTTCCCGACCGAGAGCGGCCGCGGCAAGATCGTGCCGGCGCGGGTTACGGCGCCCGACGAGATTCCGGACGACGAGTATCCCATGGTGCTTTCGACGGGCCGCGTGCTTGAGCATTGGCACACGGGTTCGATGACGCGGCGATCCGGGGTGCTGGACAGCATTGAACCGGAAGCCGTCGCCTTCATGTCGCCAAAGGACATGCGGCGCATCGACGTCTGGCCCGGCGACTTCATCCGATTAGAGACGCGACGCGGCGCGATTGAGGTCAAGGTCCGTTCGGACCGCGACGTGCCCGAGAACATGGTGTTCATGCCGTTCTGTTACGCGGAAGCGGCAGCGAACCTGCTCACCAATCCCGCACTCGATCCGTTCGGGAAGATCCCCGAATTCAAGTTCTGTGCGGTGCGCGTCGAGCGGGCTGAACTGCGCACGGCGGCCGAATAGGGCCGCCTCGCTGCCGGGGCACGCGTACTGGCAACAACGCCAGATTATAGCGTTTCACAGAGGCGCAGCTGTGTGACTCACGGCGCGCCGTGCGCGTTGCAGACTGTCGTAATCGGCATTCACAGTCGTTAAAAATCTGCTTCTGCCGATAATTTGGCCATTTGCGCCAAGTAGTAATTTATCGATATTTATCAAATGGATATACGGGTATCTTCGACGGTATCCTGTGCTTCCGGCGGGTGTCACACGACTGTCATCCAACCTCCATAAAAGCTCTATGCCGGACCTCTAAAGAGGCGGCCTCGGGAGCCAATCTCCGACGATTGTGCACCCGCTCACACGATGGAGAGACCCAGTGAATTTCATCAAAACAGTGGTTGCTGCTGGCCTTGTTGCCGCATCGACCTCGGCATTTGCCGCAGACATCACCGGCGCGGGCGCGACGTTCCCGTTCCCCATCTATTCGAAGTGGGCTGACGCCTACAAGAAAGAGACCGGCAACGGTCTGAACTATCAGTCGATCGGTTCAGGCGCCGGCATCAAGCAGATCCAGGCGAAGACCGTGACCTTCGGTGCGACCGATGCGCCGCTCAAGGCTGAACAGCTCGAGAAGGACGGCCTGATCCAGTGGCCGCAGGTCATGGGCGCTATCGTGCCTGTCGTGAACCTCGAAGGCATCAAGCCGGGTGAACTCGTGCTCTCGGGCGAACTGCTCGGCGACATCTACCTTGGCAAGGTGACCAAGTGGAACGACCCGGCCATCGCCAAGCTCAATCCGAAGCTGACCCTGCCGACCGACGCGATCACCGTCGTGCGCCGCTCGGACGGTTCGGGAACCACCTTCAACTTCACCGATTACCTGTCCAAGGCTAACGCCGAGTGGAAGGCGAAGGTCGGTCAGGGTACCGCTGTTGAGTGGCCCACCGGCGTTGGCGCCAAGGGCAACGAAGGTGTCGCCGGTAACGTCGGCCAGACCAAGAACTCGATCGGTTATGTCGAGTATGCCTATGCGAAGCAGAACAAGCTGACCTACGCAGGACTGATCAACAAGGCTGGCAAGGCTGTGCAGCCGACCATTGCTGCGTTCCAGGCAGCCGCGTCGAACGCCGACTGGGCCAAGGCTCCTGGCTACTACGTGATCCTGACCGACCAGCCGGGTGATGCGTCCTGGCCGATCACTGCCGCGACCTTCATCCTGATGCACAAGACCCCGGTCGATAAGGCCGCTTCGGCTGAAGCCATCAAGTTCTTCAAGTGGTCGTTCGAAAAGGGCGCCAAGGCTGCCGAAGAGCTCGACTACATTCCGATGCCGGAACCAGTGGTCAAGCTGATCGAAAAGACCTGGTCGGCTGACATCAAGAGCTAAGCAATATTCCGGAGGAGAGGGCAAACCTCTCCTCCGTTTTCTTCCGGCGCTTGACGCCGACTGAATATGTACGGTCGACAGACCTCAACTAGAGTGAATGGGACAGGGGACGAGCGTGGCAGAGATGGCCGTTCAGAGCACCTCGATGGAAGCAGCAGCCGGACCGTATGATCGCGCGAAAGCTCTGAGTGCTTTCAAGTTCGGCGATAAGGCATTCTACTGGACGACCCGCGCATGTGCCATTGCGGTTCTCCTCATTCTCGGCGGCATCATTCTTTCCCTGATTGTGGGCGCGTGGCCCGCGCTCAAGGAATACGGCTTCGCATTCCTCACGACGCAGCGCTGGGCGCCGTCGGCTGATCCTCCTGTGCTCGGTGCCTTGGGTCCGATCTACGGCACGCTGGTGACCTCAGTGATTGCGATGCTGATCGCCATTCCGGTCGGAATTGGCATTGCGATCTTCCTGACCGAACTCTGCCCGCAGTGGCTGCGCCGCCCGATCGGCATCGCCGTTGAATTGCTCGCAGGTGTTCCGTCGATCATTTACGGCATGTGGGGTTTCTTCGTCCTCGGGCCGTTCCTCGCGAACACGTTCCAGCCTTTCATGATCCGTATCTTTGACGGCATTCCGGTTCTCGGATCGATCTTTGCGGGTCCACCGTCCTATCTCAGCCTGTTCAATGCCGCGCTGATTCTGGCGATCATGGTGCTGCCGTTCATCACCGCGATCTCGGTTGACGTCTTCAAGACGGTCCCGCCGGTGCTCAAAGAGGCGGCTTATGGTGTTGGCTGCACGACCTGGGAAGTGGTTCGCAACGTGGTCATCCCCTATACGCGGGTTGGCGTCATCGGCGGCGTCATGCTGGCCCTCGGTCGCGCCCTCGGCGAAACGATGGCTGTTACCTTCATCATCGGAAACTCGTTCCGGATATCGTCATCGATCTTTGCCCCCGGCACGACAATTTCAGCGGCGATCGCCAGCGAGTTCGCGGAGAGCGACGGCCTTCACCAGTCGGGCCTCATCCTGCTCGGTCTTTTGCTGTTCGTGCTGACGTTCTTCGTGCTGGCAGCCGCGCGCTTGATGCTGATGCGTCTCGAAACCAAGGCGGGAAAATAACATGAACCCGATTTATGCCTCCCGCCGCCGCTCGGACATCGTCATCCGCTTCCTTTGTCTTGGTGCGGCTGTGTTCGGTGTGACCTGGCTCGCGCTGATCCTGTTCACGCTGCTCTATAATGGCCTTGCCGGTCTGCACCTCAGCATCTTCACCGAGAACACGCCGCCGCCGGGATCGACGGAGGGCGGACTTCTGAACGCCATCGTCGGCTCGATCATCATGACGGTGCTCGGTGTCGGCATCGGCGCTCCGATCGGGCTGTTCGCGGGTACTTATCTCGCCGAGTACGGCAAGCATGACCGGCTCACATCGGTGATCCGCTTCATCAACGACATTCTGCTCAGCGCGCCATCGATCATCATTGGTCTGTTTGTTTATGGTGCGGTTGTTGTTCCGATGGGCGGTTTCTCGGCCCTTGCCGGTACGCTGGCTTTGGCGGTGATCGTTATCCCGGTTGTGGTCCGCACGACGGAAGACATGCTAGGTCTGGTGCCCAATCCTCTGCGTGAAGCAGCTTCCGCGCTCGGCCTGCCGCGTTCCCTTGTGATCAAGCGGATCGCTTATCGGGCAGCGCGTTCCGGCCTCATCACCGGTGTGTTGCTGGCGACGGCACGTGTCGCGGGTGAAACCGCGCCGCTGCTGTTCACCGCGCTGAGCAATCAGTTCTTCAGCCTCGACCTCACCAAGACGATGGCCAACCTGCCGGTGACCATCAACAACTTCGTCCAGAGCCCATACGAATACTGGAAACAGCTCGCATGGACCGGAGCTCTGCTGATTACCTTTACCGTTCTTGCCCTTAATGTTGGCGCACGCGTCCTCGGCGCCGAGAGGAAAACGAAATGAGCGAGCAGCTTTCTGTTAGCGTTGATCTTCCCCGCGCGGGACATGTGCCGGGGGTTGCCGGTCAATCGGACGCGCGTGCCAAGGTGACTGCGCGCGACCTGAATTTCTACTACGGCGAACACCACGCGCTGAAAAACATCAACCTGACGCTCGGCGAAAACCGCGTCACGGCGTTCATCGGCCCGTCGGGTTGCGGCAAGTCCACGCTGCTGCGCATCTTCAACCGCATGTACGACCTCTATCCTGGTCAGCGCGCGGTGGGTCAGCTCATGCTGGACAACACCAACATTCTTGATCCGAAGCTCGATCTCAATCTGCTTCGCGCCCGGATCGGCATGGTATTCCAGAAGCCGACTCCATTCCCGATGACGATCTATGAAAACATCGCGTTCGGCATCCGGCTGTACGAAAAGATCTCGAAATCCGAGATGGACGGCCGCGTGGAGGCCGCGCTGAAGGGCGGGGCGCTCTGGAATGAGGTCAAGGACAAATTGAACGCCAGCGGTCTCAGCCTGTCGGGCGGCCAGCAGCAGCGTCTGTGCATCGCCCGGACTGTTGCGGTCCGTCCCGAGGTCATCCTGTTCGACGAACCGTGCTCGGCGCTCGATCCGATCTCGACCGCCAAGGTCGAGGAACTGATCCAGGAACTGAAGGAAGACTACACGATCGCCATCGTGACGCATAATATGCAGCAGGCGGCGCGTGTGTCGGACAAGACCGCGTTCATGTATCTCGGCGAACTGGTCGAGTTCGACGATACCAACAAGATCTTCACGTCGCCGACGGATCGGCGCACGCAAGACTACATCACCGGCCGCTTCGGCTGACGCGCATTTTGCGGGAGAGAAATATCATGGGTTCTGATCATACCGCCAAGGCGTTCGATGACGATCTTCAGGAGCTCAACCGGCTTGTTGCCGAGATGGGCGGCCTTGCCGAACGGCAGATCGTCGATTCCGTCGATGCCCTGATCCGTCGTGACGTCGCGCTCGGAAAGCGCGTTGTTGCCGCCGATCTAGAAATCGACAAGCTGCAACATCTCATTGAGGAACGTGCCGTCCTCACCATCGCACGCCGCCAGCCCATGGCTGTCGACCTGCGCGAAATCGTGAGTTCGATGCGTGTCGCGACCGATCTCGAGCGGATCGGTGATTTGTCCAAGAACATCGGCAAGCGAGTTGCTGCGCTCGACAGCGATTTCCATCCGCTGAAGCTCATCCGCGGCCTGGAGCACATGACTGACCTCGTTCAGTCGCAGGTCAAGTCCGTGCTGGATGCTTATGCAGCGCATGACCTGCCGGCCGCCATGACGGTCTGGAAGGGCGACGAGGAGGTCGATGCGATCTGTACCTCGCTGTTCCGCGAACTGCTGACCTACATGATGGAAGATCCGCGCAACATCGGCTTCTGTATCCATCTGATGTTCTGCGCCAAGAACATCGAGCGGATCGGTGACCATGCCACGAACATCGCTGAGACGGTGTTCTACATGATTGAAGGCCAGCAGATGATCGATCAGCGCCCGAAGGGCGACATGACGACTTTTGCAACGGCTGCGTCAGGAAGCTAAATTGAATCAACTGAAGGATCGAGCATGAGCGCCCGAATTCTTGTTGTCGAAGACGAAGAAGCGTTGACCACGCTTCTTCGCTACAACCTTGATGCCGAAGGGTACGATGTCGAAACCGTCGCACGTGGCGACGATGCGGATACCCGGCTCAAGGAGCATATTCCGGACCTGATTGTTCTCGACTGGATGCTTCCTGGTCTGTCGGGGATCGAATTGTGCCGCCGGCTGCGTGCGCGCCCGGAAACCAAGCAGATCCCGATCATCATGCTGACCGCGCGCGGCGAGGAAAGCGAGCGGGTGCGGGGACTTGCGACCGGCGCAGACGACTACATCGTCAAGCCGTTCTCGGTTCCTGAATTGCTGGCTCGTGTAAAGGGCTTGCTGCGCCGGGCGAGCCCCGAGCGTCTGGCTACCGTACTTGCCTTTGGCGACATCGAACTGGACCGGGATCGGCGCCGTGTTGCCCGCTCGGGCCGCCCGATCGATCTCGGGCCGACGGAGTACCGCCTGCTGGAGTTCTTCCTGGAGCATCCGGGACGTGTGTTCAGCCGCGAGCAGCTGCTCGATGGCGTCTGGGGCCGCGACATTTATATCGATGAGCGCACCGTGGACGTTCACATCGGTCGGCTGCGAAAGCTGCTGAATCTCGGGCGCGAGTCCGACCCGATCCGCACTGTGCGCGGCGCGGGTTATGCGCTCGATGATCGTTTCGCCAAGGCCGAGCAGAGCTGAGCCAAGGGCTCTGCCTGTGCCGGCGGTGATCCGAATCTAGCGGTCGGACGATTCCATACGCCCGGCATATCGCGGCAGTTCGGTTGATTTGTCCGGCCTGAGCACGCCCATTACGGCGCGCGCGTGCCCGAGACTGATCACGGCGATGTCGCGCGTCGGCTGGCCCGCGCGCGGCTGGGCCTTTTCAACCAGCAGCAAGCCGCCTTCCTCATAAATCTTGATGGTGCCGACTCCGGTCCATTCCGTCTCGCGTGCGTCGTAAAAGTCCTCGACACTTTCCGTGGTGAAGGCGATCTGGTCGATGGCGAGTTTATAGCCGAGCCGTTCGAACCGGCTGACGATATCTGCATCGGACATTTTGATGCGGGCACGGGGCAAGTTCACATGGTCTCCTGCCAATGCGAGTTTCCTCCCGGTGGGAGAATGCTGCACGATCCAAGATGTGGGGTGAAGAAGCGCGCCATTGCGGCGTCATTGTTGCGGGCACCTTGGGATGAGCACGGAGCTTGAGTAAAGCCCTTTTTGAACGACGGGGCATTTTGCGATGCAGCGATCCACCATATCGAATGATGCGCTGCACGCTCCGGGCGGTCACAAAGTTTTGCCCCCGGTTTTGAAATTCGATGGCACGGTTTGGAAACTCCATGTTAGCCTCAGCATTGACGAGGGCGAGAGAGTCCCGTCCACAATGGGCAAGGAGACCAATAATGGCCTGGAAGACCCCAAGGATCGTCGAAGTGCCGGTCGGCATGGAAATCAACATGTACGCCTGCGCGGCCCGGAAATAATCCGAATATCGCTATCAGGCTCGCAGTAGGGCGATCCGGTTTGCGTCAGGAATTCCTCGGACGAGGGGCGTTCCTGCGCGAAGCCGGATGAGTTGTGTCTGCGGAGCTCCTTGTTCTTTTAACGTCATGAATGAGTGAGAGCAAAAGCGCATGCGCGTCGTCGTTCTTGGAGCAGCGGCGGGCGGCGGTGTTCCTCAATGGAACTGTAATTGTGAGGTCTGCCGGGCTGCACGTGATGAGCGCCCGGAACTGAGAGCCACACAGGCGTCAGTTGCGGTCACCGCTGACGATAAGCATTGGTTTCTGATCAATGCCTCGCCCGATTTGCGCCAGCAGGTGATTGCAACGCCGCAACTTCATCCAAAGACAGGTCACTTGCGTCATAGTCCCATCGCCGGGGTGATCCTCACCAATGGTGAAGTCGATGCTGTGGCCGGGCTACTGTCTCTCCGCGAAGGCTGGCCGTTCACGATTTACGCCCATCAGCGGGTGCTCGACATTCTGAAGTCCAACAGAATCTTCAATGTGCTTGATGAAAAGCGTGTCGGGCGCGAGCCGATAAAATTCGGTGAGGCATTCGAGCCAAAGCTGACGGATGGAACGTCATCGGGACTTGAGGTGCTTCCGTTCGCGGCTCCGGGCAAGCGCGCATGGTATCTGGAAAACGAAAATGATGCCGGCGGCGGCGAGGAAGCCGGGGACACGCTCGGTTTGCGTATCGCCGACAAGCGGACCGGAGAACATCTCTACTTTCTTGCCGCCTGCGCGGCATTTACGCCGGAGCTGCGGCAACGCCTGCAGGGAGCGCCTTTGATCTTCTTTGATGGGACGTTGTGGAAGGACGACGAATTGATCGCGGCGGGTCTCGGCGTCAAAACAGGGCAGCGGATGGGCCATATGGCCATATCGGGCCCGGACGGCGCGATGGCCGCGCTTGCGGATCTCGGTGTCGGCCGCAAGATTTTCCTGCATATCAACAACTCGAATCCGGTTCTTCTTCCGGAGTCCACCGAGCGTCAGTCCGCCGAGCGTGCGGGCTGGCAGATTCCTTTTGATGGAATGGAGATCACCGTTTGATCGCCACGAGCGTTTTTTCGCTGAAGAAGGGAACGCCGCTCGGCAGCGCTGCCGAGCTTGAAGCTGCGCTGCGGGAGATCGGCGCCACGCGCTATCATAACCTGCACCCGTTTCACAAACTGCTGCACGGCGGCAAGCTGAACAAGGGACAGGTGCAGGCCTGGGCGCTCAACCGCTACTATTACCAGAGTTCGATCCCGATCAAGGATGCGGTGGTGATCTCCCGGTTTCGCGACCGCGACATCCGGCTTGAGTGGCGGCATCGCATCGAAGATCACGACGGAAATATCGGTACCGAAGGTGGAATCGAGCGCTGGCTGAAACTGACAGAAGGACTCGGTCTCGACAGCGCTTATGTCGAATCCGCCGAGGGAATTCTTCCGGCAACGCGCTTCGCCGTGGATGCCTATGTTCACTTCGTCCGTGACCGGGCACCGCTCGAAGCCATTGCATCGTCATTGACGGAACTGTTCGCGCCGAATCTGCACGAAGAGCGGATTTCAGGAATGCTCGCGCATTACGACTTCATCAATCCGAACATCATGACCTATTTCAAGCGCCGTCTGGAGCAGGCGCCACGCGATGCCAATTTCGCCCTCGACTTCGTGAAAAAACACGCAAAAACCCCGGAAGAACGCGAGGCTGTTTGCAATGCGCTGATCTTCAAGACCAATGTGCTCTGGGTTCAGCTCGATGCGCTGTATCATGCCTATGTGGAGGGCCATGTTCCACCCGGTGCTTTTGTGCCGGAGAAGGGTTGATGGCGTTGCGAAACCGCCGGATCGACATAACTGAACAGAGCAGGCCGATACTTGCGCGGCATGCGAAGCTGAAATTCGACGAGGCGCGGCAGGTCTGGGTTATTCTCGTGCCGGAGAGGGTGCTCGCGCCTGATGAGATCGCTGTTGAAATTCTGCAGCTCTGCGATGGCGTCCGGAATGTCGATCAGATCATTGATGTCCTCGCGGCCAAATATACAGCGGATCGCGCTATGATCGGTGCCGATGTCATCGCTATGCTGCGCGACCTTGCGGACAAAGGTTTTCTTGCGGAGGCACAGGACACCAGACCATGAGTCCGACGCTGACCGACGCTTCTCCTGTTCACACCGATCCGGCAGACGGATTGGCGGTGCTGGAGGCGCGCAAGTCGCAGGCGGAGACATTTGGCATCCCCTTGGCGGTTCTGGCGGAACTGACCCACCGCTGCCCGCTGCAATGCCCGTATTGTTCCAATCCTCTGGAGCTTGAGCGCAGCAGCGCGGAGCTATCCACGGATGAGTGGAAGCGTGTGCTGAGCGAACTCGCGCAAATTGGCGTTCTTCAAATCCATTTTTCCGGTGGAGAACCGACAGCACGCAAGGATCTGACCGAACTGATCCGGCATGCAACGGATGTCGGTCTTTACACAAACCTCATCACGTCAGCGGTGCTGTTGACCAAAGACAAACTGGCTGCCCTGGCGGATGCAGGATTGTGTCACATCCAGATCAGCTTTCAGGGCAGCGAGCAGGGCGTCGCTGACCGCGTTGCCGGTCTGAAAGACGCGCATGCAAAGAAAATCGAGGCGGCAGGCTGGGCGCGAGAACTCGGGTTGCCGCTGACCGTCAATGCGGTGATGCATCGTCAGAACCTGTTTCAGCTCCCCGACATCATTCAGATGGCGGTCGACCTCGATGCCGATCGGCTGGAGGTGGCGAATGTGCAGTATTACGGCTGGGCGCTGAAGAATCGCGCGGCGCTGATGCCGACGATCGAACAGATCGAGGAAACCTCCCGCATTGTCGAGGAAGCCGAGGCGCGGCTGAAAGGCGTCCTCGCCATCGACTATGTCGTGCCGGATTACTATGCGCTTCGCCCGAAAAAATGCATGGGCGGATGGGGGCGTCAGTTCTTCAATATCTCGCCGTCCGGCAAGATTCTGCCCTGCCATGCGGCGGAGACGATCACCGGACTCGAATTTGAATCCGTGCGCGATCACTCCATTGCGTGGATTTGGCAGAATTCGGAAGCATTCAATCGCTACCGTGGCACGGGCTGGATGCCGCAGCCGTGTCAGAGTTGCGAGTTCAGGGAAATCGACTACGGCGGCTGCCGGTGTCAGGCCTTTGCCCTGACCGGGAATGCGGGAAATACCGATCCTGCCTGCGCGCGTTCGCCGATGCATGAGCAGATATTCAAGACAGCCATGATCGAAGCAACCGGCGACAATCGCCGGTTCATCTACCGCAATTTTGCAGGCGGGACGCTTGAGGCGGATGTGCATGGCACCTGATGCTGCTGACATCGCAACGCCGGACAAGCGCACAGATCGCCTTGCGCCGCTCTCTGCGCGGCACATGGCGGTTGGCGATGGCCATGAAATCTATGTCGAGACTGTTGGCCGGGTTGACGGCATTCCCGCTCTCTATCTGCACGGCGGGCCGGGCAGCGGCTGTCAGCCTGATCATCGCAGGTTGTTTGATCCCACGCGGTTTCATGCCGTGCTGTTCGACCAGCGCGGCGCGGGCCGGAGCCGGCCGAAAGGATCACGTCAGGCCAACACGCTTCGCAATCTGATTGCGGATATGGAGACTATCCGTGAAAGCCTTGGTTTCGATAAATGGCTCGTGGTCGGCGGCTCATGGGGCGCGACGCTGGCGCTTGCCTATGCGCAGGCTCATCCGGAGCGGGTGAGCGGGATCGTGCTTCGGGCCACCTTTCTCGGGACGCGCGGGGAACTGGAGAGTGCATTCCTGCAGAACCTGCCACGCTTCTATCCCGGCCTGTCCGAGGACTTCCTCAGCCTGTTGCCGCCGGAGGAACGTGCTCAGCCACTCGATGCCTATTGGCGGCGGATTCTCGATCCTGACCCGGTGAGCCATGGTCCCGCGTCGCGTGCATGGCATGATACCGAGCGCATCCTGTCCGAGCACAAGCCGTCGAAAACGCGATTGGACTTTGCTGCGGTGAACAACGAGGCGAGGGGACTTCCATCTACGCCTTTCATGGAAGCGCATTACTTTCAGAGCGGCTGCTTTCTGGAGCCCGGACAACTTTTAGCACATGCAAGGAAACTCGCTGGAATTCCCGGGATTGTCGTGCAGGGCCGTTATGACCTTCTTTGTCCGCCGTCGACGGCGCAGGCATTATTGAGGATATGGCCGGACGCAACACTGCGAATTGTCGAGGCAGCAGGTCATTCGCTTTACGATCCCGGCGTGCGCGATGCCGTCATCGCAGCCATTGAAGACATCTCGCGTGCGTGATCGGCAAGCAGAGAGGTTTCCGATTGCAAGCGGGATCGAGTCTATTGGAGACTGTTCAACAGAGGCCAGCGTGCTCCGGCAATAAGACCGGGTCTGGATAATGGCCTTTTCACAGGGAGGTACGAAATGACGTCTCTATCATCCACGTCCCGCAGCGCACTGCTTGCCGGTGCATTTGCAAGCTTGTTTGCCCTTAGCGCCAATGGTCAGCAACCGGCTGCGCCTTCCAGTTCTGCCTCGCCGCCGCCTGCTGCAACGCCAACCCCGCCGCCGGCGCCTGCTGCTGCGGCTCCGGCACCAGCCCCTGCAGCACCGGCAACTGCGCAGGCTCCTGCCGCTCCGGCGCTACCGCCGGGTTCGCCTCTGATCGGCCGTCCGGACAATGCCAATGCCGCGAAGCTCGCGCCGGTTGCCGCGCCGCCGATCCCGTCGGCTGCCGACAAGCTACCGACCGCGAAGCTGAAGCTACCGCCCGGATTCAACATTGAGGTCTATGCGTCCGGCATGGCCAATGCGCGGTCGATCCGCGAAGGCGACAAGGGCACTGTGTTTGTCGGAAGCCGGCTGGTTGACAAGGTCTATGCCATCACCAGCAAGGACGGCAAACGCAGCGTCAAGATTCTGGCTTCCGGGCTCTATCGCCCGAACGGTATCGCTTTTCACAAGGGCACACTCTATATCGCGGAATTGTCGAAGATCTCGAAGATCGAGAATGTCGAAGACAAGCTCGACAATCCGCCCAAGCCGATGCTGGTCTACGACGATCTGCCGAAGGATGAAGCTCACGGCTGGAAGTTCATCGGCATCGGGCCGGACAACAAGCTCTATGTGCCGATCGGCCAGCCCGGCAACAACGTCATGCCGAGTGACAGGCATGCACAGATTCGCCGCATGAACCTCGATGGTTCGGGTGTGGAGGTCGTGGCGCTCGGCGTGCGCAACACCGTGGGCTTCGACTGGAATCCAGCGACGAAAGAGCTTTACTTCACCGACAACGGACGTGACTGGTTGTCAGAAGACCTTCCGCAGGACGAGCTGAATCGCGTCAAGAAAGCCGGCGAGCATTTCGGATCGCCTTATTGCTATCAGGGCAATTTCACCGATCCTGAATTCGGTTGGGGACGGGCCTGTTCGGAATTCACTGCGCCGGTCGGTCTGATGGGTCCGCACACCGCCGCGCTGGGCATGCGGTTCTACACCGGCGACATGTTCCCGAAGACCTACAAGAACACGATTTTCGTGGCGCGCCACGGATCGTGGAACAAGAGCAAGAAAGAGGGCGGAGACGTTGTCGCGGTGACCTTGAATAAGGACGGGACCATGAAATCAGTGCAGCCGTTCCTCACCGGCTTTCTTGAAGACAACAAGTATGTCGGCCGCCCCGTCGACGTGCAGCAGATGAAAGACGGCTCGCTGCTGGTTTCCGATGACTGGAATGGTGCGGTCTATCGCATCACTTACGGAAAGCAGAAGACTGCGGCAGCAAAGTAAGTCTGCCGATCGACACGGCCGGAAGCGCACGCACTTCCGGCCTCATTGTTCTGGAATTGTGCCGCCGTTTAGCGGTGCGCTGTCCGAGATTGTTCATGCGACGTCTGCTGATCCTGCTTGTTCTTGTCTTTTCTCCTGCTGCGGCATGGGCTGAAACGCTTCAGGAGCGTGCCGCGCCATGCCTGGCCTGTCATGGCGAGAACGGAAAGTCCGACACCGAAAACACCCCGTCGCTCGGTGCACAGCAGCCTGCCTATGTGCTGATTCAACTTTATATGTTTCGTGAAAAGCTGCGGACCTTCGACATCATGAACGAGATGGCGAAGAATCTGACAGACGACGACTTGAGGGCGTTTTCAGACTATATCGGGTCCTTGAAGAAGCCACCGCCGCCGGATGATGCGGGCGATCCTGCTCGCATGCAGCAGGCAGTAGCGTTGATCCAGCAGCATCGTTGTAATACCTGCCACAACACCGATCTCGCAGGCCGCGACAACATCCCTCACATCGCCAACCAGCGGGAGGACTATCTGATCAAGACCATGCGCGAATACAAGGACAACAGCCGCCATGGTTACGATGCGACCATGGCCGATGTGCTCCAGCCGGTGACCGATCAGCAGATCGTCGAGCTCGCCTATTATATATCCCGGATGCGCTAAGCGGACGCGGAGCTAGTTCGGGAGCGTCACGTCCACCGTCAGCCCGGAGTACCAGGCGGCCAGGTCCGCAATGTCGGCGTCCGACAGGGGTTTGGCGACCACATTCATAGTCTCGTCCTTGCGCTCCTCGGAACGGAAGGCCTTGATCTGTTTTTCCAGATACATGGCTGGCGAGCCGGCAATATTGGGTGCCATCGGCATCTTGGAGATGCCGTCGATGCCGTGGCAGGCTGCGCACATCTGCGCTTTCTTGCGTCCAGCCTTTGCGTCGGCCGCGTGAGCCGTTGCCGAAGCAAGAAGGCTGAAAATCGACAGGGAAACGAATATGCGCGCGATCATTTTTTTGTCCGTTTTACCTGTCACGCGGGATAACAACTCGCCGCGAACAGGTTGTAACCTGTCCGCGGCGTTTGCGATGTGAGTGATCATTTGCCGTCGTAGGTGATGCGATACAGGGCTCCGGCGAGGTCATCGGAGACCAGCATCGATCCGTCGCGCAGCGTGGCGACATCGACGGGGCGCCCGGTATATTCACCATCCGCTGTCAGCCAGCCGGACGCAAACACCTCGGTCTTGTCTGCGCTGCCATCGGGCTTGAGCGATGTGAACATGATACGTGCGCCGACCGGGTCCGTGCGGTTCCACGACCCATGCTGGGCCGAAAAGATGCCGCCGCGATACTTCGCCGGGAACGATTTCCCGTTGTAGAAGATCATGCCGAGATCGGCGGCATGGGCGTCCATTTCGACTTCGGGATAGACGACATTGGCGGGCGGCGTATCGGCCTTGTATTCGGCAGTCCGCACCTTGCCGCCACCGTAGTAGGGGAAGCCGAAGTTCTGGCCGGCCTGGGTAATACGGTTGAGCTCGCCGGGCGGGATGTTGTCACCCATGCCGTCGACCTGATTGTCGGTGAACCAGAGCTGGTTGTTCTTTGTGTTGAAGTCCATGCCGACCGAATTGCGAATGCCGCTGGCATAGACCTCGCGGTTCTTACCGTCCTGATCGACCCGGATGATGCCGCCGATGCCATACTTCGCGAAGCCATCGAGCTTGTTTTTCGCGGGGACGTTAAACGGCTGGCCGAGCGTAATGTAGATTTTGTTGTCGGCGCCGACACGGCACACCCGCGCGGTATGGTTGAAGCTCTCGTCTTCCTTCGGAATTAGCTCGCCTTGCGGGATGACCACGGCGACAGCAATGTCCGGGCTTTCATAGAAGAACTCGGCGGCCGGGAAGTTGAGAACACGATTCTGCTCGGCCACGAACAGGAAGCCGTCCTTGGAGAAGCAGACGCCATTCGGAATGGCGAAGTTTACCGAAGGCGCGAACTCCTTCACCTCTTCGGCGAAACCGGCCTTGCCGCGATCGGTCACTGCGTAGACCTTGCTCTTGCGCGTGCCGACGAATGTCACAACACCTTGCGGTCCCACGGCGATATGCCGTGCATCGGGGACGAGCGCGTAGAGGCTGATCTTGAAGCCGGGTGGTAATTTGATCTTGGCGAGGTTGGCCTTGATCGCATCGACCTTGCGGCCTGTTTGCGGAACGGTCGGAATTTCGGTGATGCCGGTTTTTTGAAAGTTGCCGAGCTTGTCCAGATTGTTGTTCGGAGTTTGAGCCGAGGCAGAGACTGTCGCGGCGCCAAGAAACGCTGCGACCGCGACTGAAGCAAGAGCGTGTTTTTCGAAAGCGTAAAACATGAATTATCCTCCCGGTGGGGTTCATTTTTGGCGTTTTACGGGGCGAGAGCGTATCGCAGCGTTGTCGGGGCGCAAGACAGTACGCATCAGAATTCGTTCTGGCGGCGCAACATATGGCCGCGAGAGCATCGCGCGATTGTGATTTGTAACGGGAGTGCGACGTCGATGCCTGATGCGTCGAAGCCCGATCAGGGCTGTTTCGTGCTCACGACCTCGCCGTCCTCTTTGACAAACGAGGTGACAGGATTTTCGAGCAAGCCGAGTACCAGCTCCGACGGACGGCACAGGCGCACGCCTTTCGATGTCTCGACGATCGGGCGGTTCATCAGGATCGGATGTGCGACCATCGCGTCGATCAATTGCTCGTCGGTCATGGCTGGATCGGACAGATTCAGACTGGAAAATAGCGCTTCCTTTTCGCGGACAAGCGCTCGCACGGAAATGTTCATCGACTGGATCAGTGACACCAGCTTCTCGCGGGAAGGCGGCGCGGAAAGATACTCGATGATCGTTGGCTCTTCACCGCTCTGACGGATCATCGCGAGTGTATTGCGCGACGTGCCGCAGGCGGGGTTGTGATAGATCGTAACGGTCATGACGATGAATCCGGTTTCGATTGGCCAAATGTTGCGGAGAGATCATTGACCTGTTCCGGCGTCAGCATGCGGGGATTCAGGTTTCGCGTCATGAGATAGAGCTTCGCCGTCTCCTCAAGTTCTTCCATCGCGAAGACAGCAGCTTCCAGCGTATTCCCGGCGACAACCGGACCGTGATTGGACAGCAGCACGCATGAATATTGTCCGGCAAGCCCACGGATCGCATCCGCGACGGCGGCATCGCCGGGGCGGTAATAGGGCAGCAGCGCCGTTTCCTCGCAGCGCATCTTGTAATAGGGCGTCAAGGGTGGAAGGGCGGCTTTGGGGTTGATCTCCGGCAGCATCGATACCGCGACACAGTGTGCGCAATGAAGATGGACGACGGCCCGGGCGCCGCGTCGCGTCTCATAGAGCGCCGCGTGCAACGGGATTTCCTTGGTCGGCGCATCGCCGGACATGACGCGGCCCGATCCATTCAGCCGTGACAGGCGGGCGGGGTCGAGAAAGCCCAGCGAGGCATTTGTTGGCGTGACCAGCCAGCCGCCATCGTCAAGGCGGACGCTGATATTGCCCGAAGAGCCGGGCGTCAGGCCCCGCTCGAACAGCGAACGGCCGAACTGGCAGATTTGGTCGCGAAGCCGGGTTTCTGTCATGAGCCGCCTTTCGGAATGGGTTCTCCCATGGTTTGCAGCGCGGCTCAAATGCCATTTTGGACGCGCGGCGAGCCATGCTACCAAGCTTTCAATCGCTCGGCGTCAATGCACGAGCAAGCAACAAGATGAGGAAACATGACATCAAAGCCATGGCGCGTCGGGGTCGTTGGTCTTGGTTCGATGGGGCTGGGCATGGCGCTGTCATTGAAGCGCGCCGGATTCGACGTGGCGGGCTGCGATGTGACGCCGGATGCGGTCGCCAGACTGGCGGCCGAGGGCGGACGCGGAGTGGCGTCACCGGCAGAGGCAGCGGATGGTGCCGATGCCGTGGTCAGCGTGGTCGTGAACGCCGCCCAGACGGAGACCATCCTGTTCCGTGCCGGGGGTGTGGCGGAAACGCTGCCGAAAGGCGCGGTCTTCATATCATCGGCGACGATGGACCCGGACGTGGCGCGGCGCCTCGCCAAACAGCTTGAGGCGAGCGGCAGGCTTTATCTCGATGCGCCGATTAGCGGTGGCGCCCAGCGGGCAGCGCAGGGTGAACTCACCATTCTCGCGTCCGGCAGTCCGGCAGCGTTTGGCAGGGCGAGACCTGCGCTCGATGCCATGTCGGCCAAGCTCTACGAACTCGGCGATCAGCCGGGGCAGGGCGCAGCGTTCAAGATGATCAACCAGTTGCTCGCGGGCGTGCATATCGCGGCCGCCAGCGAGGCGATGGCGTTCGCCGCCAAGCAGGGCCTCGACATCAGGAAGGTCTATGAGGTGATTACGGCCTCCGCCGGCAATTCATGGATGTTCGAGAACCGGATGCCGCATGTGCTGGATGGCGACTATACCCCTCGCAGCGCCGTGGACATCTTCGTCAAGGATCTCGGGATCATTCAGGACATGGCGCGCACGGCCAAATTCCCGGTGCCGGTGTCCGCCGCGGCCCTGCAGATGTTCCTGATGACCTCCGCCGCCGGAATGGGCCGTGATGACGATGCCTCGGTGGCCCGTATGTATGCGCGCGTCACTGGAACGAAACTGCCGGGTGAATAACTCTCATTATAATCAAGAAACGGAAACGTCCGATGCCTCGCTTCGCCGCCAATCTCAGCATGATGTTCAATGAAGTGCCGTTTCTCGACCGGTTCGAGGCAGCGACAAAAGCCGGCTTCGATGCGGTGGAGTTTCTGTTTCCCTACGAGCACTCGCCGGAGGAGATAGGCAGCAGGCTTCACGGTAATGGATTGACGCAGGCACTGTTCAACCTGTTTCCCGGCGACTGGAACAAGGGCGAGCGCGGTTTTGCCGCTTTGCCGGAGCGTTTCGCAGATGTGCAGGCCAGCGTGAAGCAGGCGTTGCCTTATGCCAAGGCGACCGGCGTCAAACGGCTTCATCTGATGGCGGGTATCGCGGATCGCCGCGATCCCAGGGCTGTCGATGCGTTTTGCCGTTCGGTGGTGTGGGTGGCTGAGTCTCTGGCCAGGGAAAACATCGACCTGATGCTGGAGCCGATCAATCCGCGCGATGTGCCGGGTTACTTCCTTAATGACTTCGATTTCGCGGCTGGTGTGATCAGCGACCTTAATATTCCGAACCTGAAACTGCAGTTCGACATTTATCATCGTCAGATTGTTCATGGCGATGTGACCATGGCGTTGCGGAAGATGATGCCGATGATCGGTCATATCCAGATTGCCAGCGTTCCCTCGCGCAACGAACCGGCAGGCGAGGAATTGAACTACCCCTTTCTGTTCGAGGAACTGGATCGGCTGGGCTACAGCGGCTTCG
This sequence comes from Afipia sp., assembly GCA_024508675.1. Classification (GTDB taxonomy): domain Bacteria; phylum Pseudomonadota; class Alphaproteobacteria; order Rhizobiales; family Xanthobacteraceae; genus Afipia. The sequence goes on along the minus strand of JANINQ010000021.1, from coordinate 61,239 downwards.
TCGGCTGCGAATATCGCCCCAAGGGCAACACGGTCGAAGGCCTCGGCTGGTTTGCTCCTTATAAAGCCAAGGGAGCGCGGGCGTGACTCTGGCGCTGGGCTGTATCGCGGACGATTACACCGGCGCGTCCGATCTTGCCAATATGCTGACTCGATGTGGCCTGCGCACGGTGCAGACCATCGGCGTGCCGGACGACGGGCTATCGCTGCCTGACGTGGATGCGGTGGTCGTGTCGCTGAAGAGCCGTTCCATCGAAGCCTCTAAGGCGGTGGCGCGTTCGCGCGAGGCGGACAAATGGCTGCGATCACGTGGCGCATCGCATGTCCTGTTCAAGATTTGTTCGACGTTTGATTCAACGGACGCTGGAAACATCGGCCCGGTGATGGACGCGCTGTGCGCAGACTCCGGCGACGCCATTGTGCTGGTGACGCCGGCTTTCCCTGGAACGGGGCGAACCGTCTATCAGGGTAATCTGTTCGTGGGCAGCGTGCCGCTTAACGAAAGTCCGCTGAAAGATCATCCCCTCAACCCGATGCACGACTCCAATCTGGTGCGCGTGCTGGCGCGCCAGAGCCAGTCGAAAGTCGGACTTGTCGATCTCGCAACGGTTGCGAAGGGGGCAGATGTCATTCGCGTGCGTCTCGCCGAGCTTGCAAAGCAGGGGATCAGTGCTGCCATCATCGACTCAGTGTTCGATCCCGAGCTTGAAACGCTCGGCAAGGTTGCGTTGGATCATCGCCTTTCGGTCGGCGCGTCGGGAATGGGGCTTGGCCTTGCTCGAGGACTCGTCGCCTCGGGCAAGGTGAAGGCTGCTTCCGCCAGCATCGATCAAAAAGCAATCGGTGGTGCGGTGGCCTGTCTTGCCGGAAGCTGCTCGCAGGCGACGCTGGCACAGATCGCGCAGGCGGGAAAGTCCATGCCGGTGCTGCATCTCGATCCGGAAAAGATCGTGACGGGAAAAGGCGAGGCCGAACGTGCACTCGGCTGGGCGCGCGAAGGCCTTGGCAAGGGGCCAGTCCTGATCGCGAGCAGTTCGACGCCGGATCAGGTTTCCGCGGTGCAGGCGAGACATGGCCGCGATGCGGCCGGACATGCCATCGAGCAGACGATGGCGGCGATCGGTGAAGGTCTTGTAGCCGCTGGTGTACGCCGTCTCGTTGTTGCCGGCGGAGAAACCTCGGGCGCGGTAGTTGATCGCCTCGGCATACCGGCATTTTTGGTCGGACCGGAAATCGCCGCTGGCGTTCCGGTCCTGCGATGTGTCGGATGGAGCCGCGGCGACGCCGTGCTGGCGCTGAAATCCGGGAATTTCGGTGGCCCGGATTTCTTCAACGACGCTATCCGCCTGATGCCGTGAGGTTCAGCCTTCCTTGAACCCGTATTCGGGCACGTTGCCGCTCGCGCCGTAGTATTTGTAGGGCAGGAATTTGCCCGACATCGTAATCTTGACGCGGTCGCCCTTCGGGTTCGGCAGGCGTTCCATGACCATGTCGAAGTCGATGGCCGACATGATGCCGTCGCCATATTCCTCCTCGATCAGTGCTTTCCACGCCGGACCGTTGACCATCACCAGTTCGTAGAACCGGTAGATCAATGGATCGGTCGGCGGCATTTCCATGCCGCGCATCGGGGTTTCGTTAAGCATGGTGATTTCAGATCTGGACAGGCCAAAAAGTTCGCCGGCATTGGCGGCCTGAGGCTTGGTCAGTTTCATCTGGCCGAGAATGGCACCGACGATTAGGACCTCGGAGTATCCGCCGATTTTTTCGCAGATGTATTTCCAGGTCCAGCCCTTCTCGCGCTTGATGTCGAGCAGCTTTTCGGTGAGGTCGGAACGCTTCATTTCAATTCTCCAGTTTTGAAGGGCTGTCAGGCGGCGCTGGTCTGGCCGGATTGCTGCTTGCCGGCAGTTGCATTAGTGGCGACGATCGCGGGCTCGGTGAATCCGGGGCGAACCACCGGCACATTCCGCGGGTCGTGGGTTTTGTTGGTTTCCACGAAGGTCTTGCTGCGCGTCACCAGGAAATCGATGATGTGATTGCGCAGGGCGTAGTATTGCGGGTGGCGGTGCAGGTCGATCCGCCCACGATCTTTCGGCAGCGGATTTTCCAGAACTTCCGCGAGCACGGCACCGGGGCCGTTGGTCATCAGGAAAATCTTGTCGGCAAGATAGATCGCTTCATCCACGTCATGCGTTATCATGAAAGCGGTCTGGCCGGTTTCGAGACAAATGCGGCGAACCTCGTCCTGCAGCGTGCCGCGTGTCAGCGCATCGAGGGCCGAGAACGGTTCGTCCATCAGCATGATCTTCGGCGTGATCGACAACGCACGCGCGATGCCGACGCGCTGCTTCATGCCGCCGGATAGTTCAGAGGGGCGCTTGTGCTCCGAGCCGGTCAGGCCGACGATGTCGATGAACTTCTGTGCATGCGCGCGGACCCGCGCCTTGTCCCACTTACGCCATTTGGACGAGACCGCATAGGCGACATTCCCCATCACCGTGCGCCAGGGCAGCAAAGCGTGGCTCTGGAAAATCACCGCGCGGTCGAGGCTGGTGCCTTCAATGGCCTGACCATCGACAATCACGGTGCCTTCCGTCGGCTCATCCAGGCCCGCGAGAATGTTGAGCACGGTGGTCTTGCCGCAGCCGGAATGGCCGATGACACAGCCGAACTCACCGCGCGGCATCGACAGCCACAAATCTTCAAAGATGGTTGTGGTGCCGTTGGACTGCGCGGGATAGCGCTTGGCGATACCTTCGATGGAAATGAACTTGTCGGTCATCGCATCACTCCGGGAAGGTGACCATGCGCGTGAAACGCGCGAGGATCTGGTCGAGGATCATGCCGACAAGGCCGATGACGAAAATCGCGATGATGACGTTGGTGATCGACAGGTTGTTCCACTCGTTCCAGACGAAGTAACCGATACCCGTTCCGCCCACGAGCATTTCGGCGGCGACGATCACGAGCCATGCGATGCCGATGGAAATCCGCATGCCGGTGAGGATCGTGGGCGCTGCTGCAGGCAGGATCACCGTGAAAGCGCGGCGGACGTTGCCGACCTCAAGGGTGCGGGCGACATTGATCCATTCCTTGCGGACGCTGGCGACTCCGAATGCCGTGTTCATCAGCATCGGCCAGACCGAGCAGATGAAGATCACGAAGATTGCTGAAAGCCCGGAATCCTTGATCGTGTAAAGCGCCAGCGGCATCCAGGCGAGCGGCGAGATCGGTTTTAATATCTGAATGAATGGATCGAGCGCCTTGCTCAATAACGGAGACATTCCGATCAGGAATCCGAGCGGGATGGCGACCGCCACTGCGAGCAGGTACCCGATCATTACGCGCGCGATGGAGTAAGCGAGCTGAATGCCGAGGCCTTTGTCGTTCGGTCCGTTGTCGTAGAATGGCCGCTTGATGTGATCCCAGAGCTTTGCGCCGACATCCAGCGGACCGGGCATGGCCGATTTGCCCTGCGTGGCGTTGAGCCCCATCAGCTTGGCGTATTCGGGGTCCATATTCGCCACGGTCGACGTGCTGCGCGTGGCAAGGTGCCACGCGCCGATGAATGCGACGAAGATCAGAAGCGAGACTATCGCCGCGCGCAGAGGGAGTGACGCCGACATCAGCTAGCCTTCTTGATCTTGAAGCTGGCGAGATAGTCCTCCGGCTTGGCAGGGTCGAAGGTCTTGCCCATGACGCTGAAGCTTTTGGTGGTCGTGGCTGGCGGAGTCAGGCCGACGTCTTTCATCAGCTTCGCGGTATCGGTCGCGAGGTAGACCTGCTCGGCTACGGCTTTGTAATCCACGTCGCCCTTGATCTGACCCCAGCGCTTCATCTGGGTCATGATCCAGATGGCGAAGGACTGCCAGGGGAATGGATCGAAGTCGACCCGGTTCGGCTGCTTGACGATATTGCCGAGGCCATCCGCGAACGTGCCGGTGAGAATCTGCTCCAGCACGATCTGCGGCTGGTTGAGATAGTTCGCAGGCGAGATCGCTTCGGCGATCTGCTTGCGGTTCTCTGCTTTATGCGCAAACGCCGTGGCGTCGATGATCGACTTCAGCAGCGCCGCGTAGGTGTTCGGCATCGTGGTGACGAATTCCTTCGATGCGGCGAAGGCGCAACAGGGGTGACCTTCCCAGATGTCCTTGGTCAGGATGTGGATGAAGCCGACATTGTCGTAGACCGCGCGCTGGTTCATCGGATCGGGCCCTAAGAAGCCGTCGATATTGTCGGCGCGCAGGTTGGCGACCATTTCCGGCGGCGGCACGGCGCGGATCTGCACATCGGTGTCGGGATCGATGCCGTGTTCCGCGAGATAGTAACGCAGAAGGTAGTTGTGCATCGAATAGTCGAAGGGCACGGCGAACTTGAAGCCCTTCCAGTCCTTCGGATTGCGCTTGTCCTTGTGCTTCAGTGCCAGCGTGATGGCCTGACCGTTGATGTTCTCGACCGCCGGCATGGTGTAGGGCACCGGGTTCGAGCCTGCACCAAGGGTCAGTGCCAGCGGCATCGGCGAGAGCATGTGCGCGGCGTCGTATTCCTTGTTGACGGTCTTGTCGCGGATGACAGCCCATCCGGCAGTCTTGATGACTTCGACATTGAGGCCGTTCTTGGCATAGAAGCCCATCGGCGCGGCCATGATGATCGGCGTCGCGCAGGTGATCGGAATGAAGCCGACCTTGAGGTCCTTCTTCTCCAGCGGCGCGCCTTGCGCGAAAACTTCGGTCGCGGTCTTGAGCGGGAAGAACTGCGAGACGGCGGCAACCGCCGTTGCGGCGCCGACGGATTTCAGGAACGCACGCCGGGCAGCATCCTGCGGGAACATAGCGCGCATGACGGCAGAGGCGACAACGCCCTCGTAGCGCTGCTCGTCGCTCTGTGAACTGACTGTCTGGAGACGAAGTGCGGCGTCGTGTTCAGCGTCGCTTGCATGCTGGCCGCAGGAGCAGCCGAAGGAAGACAGGCGGCGGTTCGGATCGAATGGATTGTCGAAGGTGGACATGAGAGCCTCCAGCGTGATGTTTCCATTCACTACGCAAGGGGCGTGCCACCGTGATTTATCCTGACTTATCAATATCCCTCTGCTGCAGCGGTAATATTGTCGGTTACGAAATATCGTGATATACGATTATTCGTAGTTGAATTACGATATTTCGTAGAGAATTGAATGGATACGACAGTTGCGCCACCGGCATCCGGGCGCGATCCCGGCCTCTGGAGTACGGCGCTCGATTTTGCAGCCGAGCCGACGATGCTGCTCGACCCGCATGGGGATCGCATCATCGAGGCCAATCCGGCCGCGTGCACACTTCTGGGCTATGACCGCGCGCTGCTGCGTCAGATGAAGATCAGCGCCCTGCACGCCGGGCAGGTGCCCGCGCTGATCGTTTTCACGCAGGCCGTGTTCGACAAGGGCTCGTTCTGGACCACGTCGCTGACACCGCGCCACGCGGCAGGAAATAAGCTGAGGCTGGAATATACCGGCTCGCTCATTCCGCAGGACGGCACACCGCTGGTCCTGCTGGCGATGAACGATCTCGAGCAGCGCCGCCGCCGGATGGTCGATGCGACGGCGGAAGATCACATGCGCGGCGGCATCGCCGCCTGGCAGCGGGTCGAGCGTGTCTTTCGCGACATCGAGCGCGAGAACCAGTTGATCCTGCGCGCGGCGGGTGAAGGCATCTACGGCGTCAATGCGGAAGGCAAGACCACGTTTGTCAATCCGGTGGCGGAACGCCTTCTCGGCTGGACGGCGGAAGAACTGGTCGGCACCGACATTCATTCCACTGTGCATCACACCCATCATGATGGGCGGCATTATCCGCACACGGATTGTCCGATCTATGCAGCCTTCCGCGATGGCGCCGTCCATCAGGTCAACGACGAGGTGTTCTGGCGCAAGGACGGGACGCCTGTCTGGGTCGAATATACCTCGACACCCATTCGCGACCGCGGCGTTGTTGTCGGTGCGGTGATCGTGTTTCGCGATGTCAGCCAGCGCCGCGAAGCAGACGAGCAGCTCCGCGCCGCGCTTGCGGAAGTCGATCAGTTGCGCGAGCGGCTGGAGCAGGAAAACGCCTATTTGCAGGAGGAAATACGCACCGAAACAAATCCGCGCGGCATTATCGGACGCACGGCTGCTGTTCAGAAAACCCTGCGACAGGTCAGCCTTGTCGCGCCGACTGATGCCACTGTGTTGATCACAGGCGAATCCGGAACCGGCAAGGAACTGATCGCGCGCGCCATTCATGAAGCAAGCCAGCGCAGCGACCGCCCGCTGATCCGCGTCAATTGCGCGGCCATTCCGCGCGAATTGTTCGAGAGCGAATTCTTCGGTCATGTCAAAGGCGCGTTCACCGGCGCGCTGCGCGATCGCATCGGACGGTTTGAACTCGCCGATGGCGGTACGCTGTTTCTCGATGAAGTCGGCGAAATCCCGCTCGAACTTCAAGGCAAGCTGCTGCGCGTTTTGCAGGAAGGCCATTTCGAGCGCGTCGGCGAGGAGCGTACCCGCGCGGTCAATGTCCGCGTCATCGCTGCCACTAATCGTGAACTGAAAAAGGAAGTGAAGCAGGGGCGTTTCCGTGAGGATCTCTATTTCCGGCTCAATGTGTTTCCGGTAGAGACGATGCCGCTTCGCGATCGCCGCGAGGATATTCCACTACTGGCGCAGCACTTCCTCACCAGTGAAAACAAATCTTTCAGGTCCGATCTGAGATTATCGGAAGGCGATGTGCGCCGCCTGATGCAGTACGACTGGCCCGGAAATGTTCGCGAATTGCACAACGTGATCGAGCGTGCCGCCATTCTGGCCCAGAACGGGCGGTTGCGGATCGATCTGCCGGTCCAGCAAGGTGGGGCTGAAGCGCCCGCGCCGGCGCGTCGGCCGAAGAATGGTGCACCGCAGGCGATCATGACCGACGATGAAATGCGCGAACACGAGCGCAACAACATTCTGGCGGCATTGAAGGCGTCGGGCGGCAAGGTCTTTGGTGCAGGCGGGGCGGCGGAACTGCTGGCCATCAAGCCGACCACGCTGGCGTCGCGGATCAAATCGCTCGGAATTTCGGCACGAAACCTCGATTCGCCAACGCGTTAGGCAGTCTTTGCCCGTTGTTAGCACTTGATAGAGGCTGGCGCAGGTGTTCTGCTTAAAAAAGAAGCCACCGAGGTTGCCGCGTCGTGTCCATTGCCGTCGCTCTGCATCACGTTACTCATTATAAGTACGACCAGCCGGTCAATCTCGGGCCACAGGTGATCCGCCTCCGTCCTGCGCCGCATTCGCGCACGCGTGTCTCCAGCTATTCGCTAAAAGTTCTGCCGGAAAAGCATTTCGTCAACTGGCAGCAGGACCCGCAAGGCAACTGGCTCGCCCGGTTTGTCTTTCCCGATCAGACTCGCGAGTTCAAGGTCGAGGTGGATTTCATTGCCGACATGGCGGTGGTGAATCCGTTCGACTTCTTTGTCGAACCTTATGCGGAGAGCTTTCCGTTTCAGTATCCGCCGGATATTGCGGAGGAACTCGCGCCTTATCTGAAGACCGAGCCCGTGACGCCGTTGATGGCGCAGTATCTCGCCGGCATTCCGCGCGAACCGACCAATACCGTCAACTTTCTTGTGGAACTGAACGCGCAGCTCCGCAACCGGATCAACTATGTGATCCGGATGGAGCCGGGCATCCAGACACCGGAGGAAACGCTGCAACTGAACGCAGGATCTTGCCGCGACTCCGCGTGGCTCCTGATTCAGGCGTTGCGTCATCTCGGTTTGGCGGCGCGCTTCGTCTCCGGCTACCTCATCCAGCTTCGCCCGGATATCGATCCGCTTGAGGGGCCGAGCGAGGTCGAGGCGGACTTCACCGATCTGCACGCATGGGCGGAGGTCTATCTGCCCGGCGCAGGCTGGATCGGCTTCGATGTGACGTCCGGCATGTTGACAGGCGAGGGGCATATTCCTGTCGCGGCGTCGCCGCACTACCGGACTGCTGCGCCGATCAGTGGCAACGTCAGCTCCGCCAATGTTGAATTCGACTTCGAGATGAAGGTGACGCGGGTCAACGAAGCACCACGCATCACAAAACCGTTCTCCGATGCCTCGTGGAAGCGCCTTGATGAGCTTGGCGAAAAGGTCGATGCCGATCTCGCGGCGGATGACGTTCGCCTGACCATGGGCGGCGAGCCGACATTCGTGTCCATGGATGATCTTGAATCTCCTGAATGGAACACAGCCGCCGTCGGCCCGACCAAGCGCGGCATTGCCGACGATCTCATTCGCCGCTTGCGGACACACTTCGCGCCGGGCGGTCTGCTGCATTACGGACAGGGCAAGTGGTATCCCGGTGAAAGCCTGCCGCGCTGGGCATTCGGGCTTTACTGGCGCAAGGATGGCGTACCGATCTGGCGCAATCCCGATCTGATCGCGCCGATGGAAGGGCCGCGCTCGGCGAAGATCGAGCAAGCCGAGAAATTTGCAATCAATGTGGCGGAGAAACTCGGTGTCGATACAGGCAATGTCTTGCCCGCCTATGAGGACCAGACGCATTGGCTGCTGAAGGAAAACAGCCTGCCCAACAATGTCGATCCAAGCGATTCAAAGCTGGCCGATCCCGAAGAGCGGTCGCGGATGGCGCAGGTGTTTCAGCAGGGTTTGAATGTGCCGCGTGGATTCGTACTCCCGGTGCAGCGCTGGAATGCGAAGGCGGCGAGCCGCTGGCGCAGCGAAAAGTGGAATTTGCGGCGGGGCAATCTGTTTCTGATGCCGGGAGATTCGCCGCTCGGGTTGCGGTTGCCGATGAATTCCCTGCAATGGATTCCGTCGGAAGATTATCCCTACATTGTCGAACAGGACCCCATTGAGGAGCGCGAGCCGCTGCCGGATTTCCGGGTCGAAATTGCACCCGTGGAGCATGTGTCGCAGGCGCCTGTGTTCGATAGCGGTGTGCAGATGGATGTCGGGCCGCGCCAGTTCATTCAGGAGCAGCACGCCGGTGGCCGGGGAGGCGGTGTCCGCACCGCGTTGTCGATCGAAATTCGTGACGGCATCCTGTGCGCGTTCATGCCGCCGGTGGAGAAACTCGACGACTATCTCGAACTGATCGCCGTAGTGGAAGCGACCGCTGAGGACATGAACCTTCAGGTTCATGTCGAAGGGTATGCGCCGCCTTACGATCCCCGCATCGAAGTCATCAAGGTGACACCCGATCCCGGCGTGATCGAAATCAACATTCACCCGGCGAAGAATTGGCGCGAGATCGTCGATACGACCATAGGCCTTTACAAGGAGGCGGCGCATGTCCGTCTCGGCGCGAACCGTTTCCTGATCGATGGCCGCCACACGGGAACCGGCGGTGGCAATCATGTTGTGGTCGGAGGCAGCACGCCTGCGGACTCGCCGTTCCTGCGGCGGCCCGATCTGCTGAAAAGCGTGGTGCTTTACTGGCAGCGTCATCCGTCGTTGTCGTACCTGTTCTCCGGCATGTTCATCGGCCCGACCAGTCAGGCTCCGCGCATCGATGAAGCGCGGCATGACGCGCTCTATGAACTCGAGATCGCCATCGCGCAGATTCCACCGAAAGGCGAGAAGGTGCCATTGTGGCTGGTGGACCGCACGTTTCGCCACTTGCTGGTGGACATCACAGGCAACACGCATCGCGCAGAGATATGTATCGACAAGCTCTATTCGCCGGACAGCCCGACCGGTCGTCTCGGGCTGGTCGAATTCCGCGCGCTGGAAATGCCGCCCGATGCGCGTATGAGTCTTGCGCAGCAGCTTATCATCCGCGCGCTGATCGCGAAATTCTGGCGCGAGCCGCAGAATGGCGGGTTCGTGCGCTGGGGCACCACATTGCATGACCGGTTCATGTTGCCGCATTTCCTCTGGCAGGATTTCAATGATGTGCTCTCCGATCTGAAAGAGGCGGGTTATGACTTCGAACCTGAATGGTTCGAGGCGCAGCTTGAATTCCGCTTCCCGCTCTTTGGCAAAGTGGAGCATGGCGGCGTGACGCTCGAATTGCGTCAGGCGCTGGAGCCCTGGCATGTGCTTGGCGAGGAGAGTTCGGCAGGCGGAACGGTGCGCTACGTGGATTCGTCTGTTGAGCGCCTGCAGGTCAAGGTGAGCGGCTTTGTGCCGGGGCGCCACATCGTGACATGTAACGGTCGTCGCCTGCCGCTGATGGACACCGGCCGTTCCGGCGAGGCTGTGGCAGGCGTTCGCTTCAAGGCCTGGCAGCCGTCCTCGGGATTGCATCCGACCATCCCGGTCCACGCGCCACTCACATTTGACATCATCGACACATGGAACGGGCGCTCGCTGGGCGGCTGTGTCTATCACGTCGCCCACCCGGGCGGGCGCAGCTACGAAACCAAGCCGGTTAACAGCTATGAGGCCGAGGCCCGGCGATTGGCCCGTTTTCAGGACCATGGCCATACGCCCGGCCCAATAACCGTCCCTCCCGAGGAAAGAACCCTCGAATTTCCCCTGACTCTGGACCTGCGGACACCGCTCCCGCATTGAGGCCGCCGCCATAATCAGCGAAATTGTCGCGAGCAGCAGAAGGCGAGTCGGGATGGTTGAGACGAGTAACGGAGCGGCCGGATCGCGGCGGGCGCAACAGGACCTTCTGGATTGCACGCGCGGCTACACGCCATTGCCCGGCATCCCGGATGAATTTCTGGACGCCAACGGCCAGCCGCGAGAGGTCTGGACCCGCTTCTTCGACGCGTTTTCGACGCTTGCGCCGGGGGAGATCGAGCGCCGTTTCGCGTCCGCCGATCAGCATATGCGCGAGGCCGGAGTCACCTATCGGACTCCCGGAGATGCGGCGGAACGGATGTGGCCACTTAGCCATCTTCCGCTGCTGATCGGTGAGGCCGAATGGAAGCAGATTTCCGAGGGCGTGGCGCAGCGCGCTGAACTATTCGAGCAAATCTTGCGCGATCTGTACGGCGAAGGCCGTCTGATTTCTGACGGAGCATTGCCTGCCGCGGCCATTGCGGGCAGCACCGAGTATCTGCGGTCTGTCTGCGGAATATCGCCGCCCGGCGGGCAATACCTCAATCTCTATGCGGCTGACATCGGCCGCGGTCCGGATGGCCGCTGGTGGGTTTTGTCCGATCGCACACAGGCGCCGTCCGGCGCAGGCTATGCACTCGAAAACCGGCTGGTGCTGTCGCGCGCGCTGACCAATCTCTACACTTCGATGAATGTTGAGCGTGTCGCGCCGTTCTTTGAAGCTTTCCGCGACAGTTTGCGCGGTATAGCGGATCGCGATGAACCACGGATTGGATTGCTCACGCCGGGCAGTGCGAGCGACACCTATTTCGAACATGCGACGCTGGCGCGCTATCTCGGCTTCCTGCTGGTGGAAGGCGACGATCTTGCGGTGAGCGAAGACAGGCTTCATGTCCGCACGGTCGCGGGTCTGAAGCGGCTCGATGTCTTGTTGCGGCGCGTGGATTCCAATTTTCTCGATCCACTTGAACTCGATGCGCGCTCCATGCTTGGCGTGCCGGGCCTGATCGATGTCATCAGGAAAGGCGGTGTGGCCGTTGCCAACATGCCGGGCACGGGCGTGATGGAAGCGCGCACACTACTGGGCTTCTTGCCGAGCCTGAGCCGCCGCTTCTTCGGCGAAGACCTGAAGATGCCGCACATCGCGACTTGGTGGTGCGGACAGAAATCGGCGCGTGAGGAAGTGCTGGCGCGTCTCGATGACATGGCGATCGAAGGGGCCTATGGCCAATCGGTGCCCGGTTTTCCGGGGCGCGGCCCGATCATCGGCGGCTCGCTGTCAAAGGAGCAGCGTGCGCAACTGGTCGATGCCATCGGCAAGCGCGGCATCGACTATGTCGGGCAGGAGATGGTGCGCCTCTCCACCACGCCGGTCTGGGACAACGGGCATATTTCTCCGCGCCCCTTCGTGCTGCGGGTGTTTGCGGCAGCAACGCCGAACGGCTGGACAATCCTGCCGGGCGGGTTCTGCCGGATTGCCGATCAGCCGGATGCGCGCGCCGTCTCCATGGGCGAGGGCACACGCGCCGCCGATGTCTGGGTGGTTTCGGAGAAAGAAGTCGCGACCTCAACGCTGCTTCCGCCGAGCGATTCCGTCCGCATCAGGCGCATTGCCGGCTGGGTGCCGAGCCGGGCTGCAGACAATCTGTTCTGGCTTGGCCGTTATCTCGAACGCGCCGAAGCCACGCTGCGGCTGGTCCGCGCACTCGGCGGCGCTTTGCGCGAACCAGGCAAGGGCCCGTCGCCGATGCAGCCGGTAGTCGAGCGCATTCAGCGGCTGCTTGTGGCGTGGGGGGCCACCACGCCATCGGCGCGCGCCAAACTGGCGACGACGGCTGCCCAGTCATTGCAGGCGCATGACAAGTTCGGCTCCGCGTTGTCGCTCATTCGCTCCGCGCAGCGCACGGCGCGAACACTCCGGGAGCGTCTGTCGCCTGACGCATGGCACGTCATCACCGGAATGGAAGAGCGCCTGTCGAAGAAGGCTGAGGATGACGAGGCGCTGCTGGAATCGGCGGAATGGGCCCTGCAATCGCTGGCCACCTTCGCCGGTCTTGCGCAGGAGAACATGAACCGCGCTGCGGGGTGGCGTTTTCTCGAAATGGGCCGGCGCGTCGAGCGCGCGATCAACACCGCGCGTTTCGCGCGCCAGTTCGCCTATGATACGGCGACCAGCGAAGATCTCGACCTGCTGCTGACGCTGGTTGATTGCCAGATCACCTATCGATCGCGTTATCTGGTCGGGCCGCTACTGGCGCCGGTTCGCGATCTGGTCGTTCTCGATTCATACAACCCACGCTCTGTCGCATTCCAGATCGCGGCTCTCAACGAGCATATCGCCAGTCTTCCCAGCATGCGCGAAGGCGGCCTGATCGATCCGCCGCATCGTCTGGCGGTGACACTTCAGGCCAGCATGACCGCGGGCGAAGCGGAAGCCTTCGATACCAAGGCGCTGTTTGCACTTGAGCAGAGCCTGCTTAATCTCGCCGACGCCATCGGTTCGCATTATTTCCCGCACGGCAGCAGCGCTTTGCGGCCTGAAAAGCTGACGGGGTTTGCGTGATCTACGATGTCCGTCATGTCACGACCTATTCCTATGAGAGTCCGGTCAGCTTCGCGCGATGTTCGCTCAGGCTTGAGCCGAAGAATGGCGACGGCCAACACCTGATCTCGCACAAGGTCGACATCAAGCCGCTTCCGGCCGAACGGACTGTCAGGACAGATTTCTTCGGTATCCGGACCGAAAGCATTGTGATCGATGCGGCCCATCGGGTTTTGCGCATCGATGCGCGGTCGCGCGTCGATGTCTCTCGCGTGGTGCCGCCGCGCGACATGATTTCTCCTCCATGGGAACAGGTGCGGGAGGCTGCGTTCGCGTCGAATGGCCTCGCTGCCAGCTTTCCGGTTGGATACTTGTTCGCAAGCCCGCTCGTGCCGATCCAGCCGGCTATTACCGACTACGCGGGCGTGAGTTTCTCGGAGAGTAACGGGATTTTCGTTGCAGCGGTGGACCTGATGCAGAGGATCAACCGCGATTTTGTCTACGATACCCGCGCGACTGAAATCTCAACACCCTTGAGCGACGTGTTCGAGAAGCGCCGCGGCGTGTGTCAGGATTTCGCGCATATCATGATCGCGGGATTGCGTGGTCTTGGATTGCCTGCCGCTTATGTCAGCGGCTATCTCCGAACCACGCCGCCGCCCGGACGGCCGCGGCTTCAGGGCGCGGACGCGACGCATGCATGGGTTTCGGTCTGGTGCGGGGCGGACCTCGGCTGGCTGGGATTTGATCCGACCAATGATCTGGTGATTGGCAATGATCATGTCGTTCTGGCTACCGGCCGCGATTACACGGATGTATCGCCAGTCGATGGCGTGATAGTCGGCTCCCGCAAGCAGAAACTGGCTGTGGCTGTGGACGTGATCCCGGCGGAATAGGGAATATTCAGCCCTTGTGGCTGCCGTCAGCGCAGAACGATGCGCGGATGTTGCAGTCCGACGGGCTGCGGCTTTCCTTGCGGCAGCGTGCGGAGGCTGCATCGATCGCCTGACCAAGCGTCGCGCCTTCAGCGGTATATGCGCCCCAGTATCGCGTCCTGCGAATACGGGTGGTGTAGAACGCCATTGCGCCGCACTTGGTTGTCGAAGAAATCTTGCATCCGCGGCCGCCATTGTTGACGCAGAGGGTGAGGGCGCGCGCTTCGGCCTCATCGCGCGTCGTTTTCTGCCAGACGGCGCCCCACGCACCACGTGCGGCAAAGCCGATGGCCGCCCATTGTTCGGTGGGCGGGGCCGGACTTTTGGGCTTGAGCGATTCAAGGCGAATCTTGGCGAGCGGGGCGAAGGTACCGTTGGGATATTTGTCGAGATAAGCGGAAATCTCCGCCGGATTGCGCGAGTCCTTTACCGAATTCCAGAAGGTAATTTCGGCGCTTGAGTCTGTCTGGGCGGCGCCGCGTGCGGTGGGTGCGAATAACGCGACCGCAAGCGCCAGCACACAACAGACCTTGCGTCGCATCTCCCAGCCCCATTTCGAGTTTGGCGAAGACTAAAAGCCGATTCATGCCTTGTCGAGCGGGCTAGATTGCGTTCCTGCGGATAACCCTTTCGCATTACTCATTTTTATGCGGGTGTGTGGAAATAGACCCGGCACTCAGGATTTCGATCGTTTCGTCTTCTTTGCCTTCTTCGTCTTGCGGGATTTCTTCGCCGACTTTTTCGAGGCCACCTTCTTTTCTTCCTTGCGTGCTTCCGAAAGGCCGATGGCGATGGCCTGCTTGCGGCTCTTCACGGTCTTGCCGGAGCGCCCGCTCTTCAGCGTACCTTTTTTCCGCTTGTGCATTGCACGCTCGACCTTCTTCGCCGCCCCCTTCGAATACTTCCGCGCCATGATTGTCTCCGCAATTGATCATACCGCCGGATAATCGCTTTCAATGGCGATGGTTCCTGCTTGCGAAGAAGCGGGCGAGGCGGGAAGGCTATGCGGCGTTGGTCGCCGTGACGATCCAGATCGATCCGCCAAGCGGGACAGTGTCGCCTTTCTGGTGTGCAGCAAGCGCCGTCCGGATCAACTGCGTTACGGCTTCGATCTTGTCCGACGGCTGGTTTTCCAGCGCGCGGCTGGTGGGGCCGATGGCAAGGATTGTCTCGATGGCGGCTTCAAGCCCTCGGCCGGTGGCGATGTCGAGCGACAGGTCGACACGTTCAAGCCCGACCCCGGAGAAGCCTGCTTCACCCAGAATCCTGCGGACGCGCTCTTCGTTTGCGAAGGAGAAGGGGCCTGGATCGTCAGGCTTCATCTCAGGCAATTTCGGCACATGCTTATAGGCCTCCTGCAGGCCCAGCATCATCCAGGGATTGTCGCGCGGCGTGCGCCAGCAGGCGAAGACGAGGCGGCCACCAGGCCGCAAAGCCTTGCGCATGTTTGCAAAGGAATCCGATGGCTGCGCGAAGAACATCACGCCGAAACGAGAGAACAGCATGTCGGTGCTGGCCGGTGCGAACGGATGGACAGTTGCGTCCGCCAGCACGAATTCAACCGGCGCGTCCTTTGGCGCAAGCTCGCGCGCGCGGCCGAGCATCGGTTCGGAGATGTCGATACCGGTCACGCGCCCGGTGGGGCCAACCTTGTGCAGAAGGTCGAAAGAGGTTGCTCCGCAACCGCAGCCGATGTCGATGACAGTGTCCCCGGCCTTTACCGCGGCACGATCGATCAGCACTTCGGAAACGGGGCTGAGGACAATGTCCTGGAGCTGTTGCCGATCCGTCCAGTGCTTGCCGCCCGGACCATTCCAGTAAGCGACCTGATCGGCATTGCGGGCGTCGATAGCGGGCTGGGTCATGGGGCACTCCGGTGATGCCCATTGTTCTAGGACATACAGGCTGCCCTGAACAGGGAAGCCTGTATACGCATCAGCGAAGGAGCATGTCGCGCCCTGTGCCCCGGGGAGCAGTGATTGCTCAGGTACCTCTGAAGAGGATTTTTCCGGTGCCCTTGGCGGCATGTGAAATGGCCGCAGCGGATTGGTCAAGCGGATAGGTTGCCTCCACGGGCGTGAAGATCGTGCCGTCCGCAATCCAGCTTGCCATCTGCTTCTGAATCTCCAGAACGCGTTCAGGCGGATTTCTGTTGAACCAGTTCATCAGCCAGAATCCCTTGAGGGTCAGATCACGGAAGATGTTGGGAGCCGTGAAGAACGGGCCGGGGCCGCCGCTCATCACCCCATAGGCGACGAGCGTGCCGCCATTGGCGAGGCAATCGTTCAATGCCATCAGGCCGGGACCGCCGACGCTGTCGAGTGCCAGCATGATCTTTGCCTTGCCGGTCGCTTCGGCGACGCGTTTGGCCAGATCCGGACCTTCGACCAGCACCACATCGGCGCCGAGCTTTTTGAGTTCATCGATCAGTTCCGGACGGCGAACCACGCTGACGGTATGGACGCCCATCTGCCGGGCGATGGCGATGACGGCTCGTCCGACGGCGGAGTTTCCCGCGCTCTGGATCACCCAGTCGCCTTTCTTGAGAGCGACATACTCTGTCAGCATCAGATAAGCAGTCGGTGGATTGACCATCAGCATCGAGAGTTGCTGCGGATCGGCGGCGGCCGGCAATGCGAAAAGATGTTCGGCCTTCACCTTGCTGCGCGTGAGCCATGTCGATGTGCCGCGCGGAAACAGCACGCGATCGCCTTCCTTGAGGCCGGTCACGCCAGAGCCGATTTTGGTCACGCGCGCGACACCTTCGGTTCCGACGGGGGCGGGGAGCTTGGGCTTCACGCCATAAACGCCACGCATCAGCACGAGGTCGGACGGATTGATCGGCGAGAACTCCATGTCGACGACGACTTCACCGGCTCCGGGAGCGCCGGGATCGGGAAGGGTAATGGTTTCAACGACGTCCCATGGTTTGCCGAACGCATTGATCTGAACGCCATACATGATGCTCTCCCATAATCGCCGCTTTGCGGGCCGAAACGAAATGTTATGATTAGTCCGATATTGCAACTAGTCTTAGTTTGCAACTAAACGAGGGAAATGACTGCCATGCGCGAGCCTTCTTTCGTGAGGCTGAACTGCTCAATCGCCCGCGCGCTCGCCATGCTGGGTGACTCGTGGTCGCTTCTGATCCTGCGGGATGCGCTGCGGGGAGTCCGCTCGTTCGAAGGGTTCATGCGCAGTCTCGGCATCGCGCGGAACACGTTGACAGACCGGCTGCGGCATCTCGTTGAAGAGGGGATGCTGGCGCAGATCGATGTCGGCAAGCGCGGAACGCGTTTTGAGTATGTTCCGACGCAGAAAGCCAAAGAGTTTCAGACGCCGCTGATGGCGATCATGCAATGGGGCGATCGATGGGTGTCGGGACCCGGCAACGAGCCGGTCGTTGCTTTTGACCGTGAGAGCGGCGCGGCCATTGAACAGATGGCGATGCGGAGCGGTTCAGGCCGAAAAGTGTCGTCGGACGAATTGACGTACAAGCCGGGACGCGGCGCGACCAAGATGACGCGTGATTATCTTCTTGCGAAGAACAAGAAGGCCGGCAAGGTCTGATTGCGGTTCCGCGCCTTACCAGGCGCGGAACAGAACGCTCGCATTGACGCCGCCGAACCCGAAACCATTCGACAGCACATGCTCGATCGCCATGGGGCGCGCAGCGCCGCGCACGAGGTCAACACCCTCGGCTGCCGCGTCCGGATGGTCGAGGTTGAGCGTGGCGGGAGCGATCTGGTCGCGCAGCGCCAACACAGAGAAGATGGCTTCGAGGCCGCCCGCTGCGCCAAGCAGATGACCGGTGGACGACTTTGTCGAACTGACCGCGACCTTGCCTTCGGTGCCGAACACAGCCTTGATTGCGGCGAGCTCGCCGTTGTCGCCAACAGGCGTCGATGTCGCATGGGCGTTGAGATGCTGGACCTCGATCGGGGAGATGCCCGCCTGCCGGAGGGCAATTTCGATCGCGCGGCGCGCGCCATCACCATCCTCTGGCCCGGCCGTCATATGATAGGCATCCGACGTCGTGCCGTAGCCGACCAGTTCGGCAATCGGAGTCGCGCCGCGGCTGAGGGCATGGTCGAGCGTCTCAATGACCACGATACCGGCGCCTTCACCCATCACGAAGCCATCGCGGTCGCGATCGAACGGACGCGAGGCGCGCTGCGGCTCGTCGTTGAAGTTGGTCGACAGCGCGCGGGCAGCCGCAAAGCCGCCGAGGCTGACGCGGTCGATACAGGCTTCCGCACCGCCTGCGATGGCAACATCCGCTTCTCCAGCAAGAAGGAGACGTGCAGCATCGCCGATCGCCTGCACACCGGCTGCGCAGGCCGTCACCGGCGCACCAAGCGGGCCTTTGAAGCCGTGGCGGATTGCAACCTGTCCGGCTGCGAGGTTGACGAGGAACGCAGGCACGGTGAAAGGCGAAAGCCGCCGCACGCCGCGCTCATCCGCAGTGCGAACCGCATCGACGATGGCGGGGAAACCGCCGACGCCGGAGCCGATGATGGTGGCGGTACGTTCGCGCGCACGCGCATCCTGCGGCGCCCATCCGGCCTGCGTGATTGCTTCGTCCGACGCCATCATGGCGAACTGGATAAAGCGATCCATCTTCTTCTGGTCTTTCTTCGGAACGGCGCGATCAGGATCGAACCCGAATTCCGGGTCTTCAACGAGATCCGGCACCACGCCGCATGCCTTGACGGGCAGATCGGCCGCAACATTGTCGGACAGTGCGCGGATTCCCGAACGTCCCGCGATCAGGCGGGACCAGTTTGCCTCGACGCCGCAGCCGAGAGGCGAGACGGCTCCCATGCCGGTGACGACGATGCGGCGTATGGCGCTGTTCCTTTTCACGGTCCCCACCACAGGTTGCAAAAGGGATTATGCAGCCCGCTTATCGGGATGCAGCTACACGTCACCCGGCGGATTTCCACCCGCCGGTGCATTGCAAGTTGGCGCAGAGCTTGTCAGTTCAGCTTGCGCTCGATGGCGATGGCCGTTGCTTCGCCGCCGCCGATGCACAGCGAAGCAATGCCCCGCTGGACGTTGTTGTTTTCCATTGCGTGCAGCAACGTGACGATCAGCCGCGCGCCGGTTGCGCCGATCGGATGGCCGAGCGCGCATGCGCCGCCATTGACGTTGAGCTTGTCGCGCGGGATGCCGAGATCCTTGGCTGCCGCCATCGGAACGACCGCGAAGGCTTCGTTGATCTCGAACAGATCGACGTCGCTGATCTTCCAGCCCACCTTGTCCAGCAGCTTGCGGATCGCCGGAATCGGAGCGGTGGTGAACCAGTCGGGTGCCTGACTGTGAGTCGAATGGCCCTTGATCTCTGCAAGGATCGGCAGGCCTTCTTTCTCGGCAATCGAGCGGCGAGTCAGCACCAGCGCAGCCGCGCCGTCGGCATTGGCGGAGGAGGCGGCCGGGGTGATGGTGCCGTTGGGGCGGAATGCGGGCTTCAGATTTGGAATCTTGGACGGATCGACCTTCAGCGGATGTTCGTCATTCTCGACGACGCGGACGCCGGCCTTTTCCTTCACGGTGATCGGCGCGATTTCCTTCTTGAACGCACCGCTCTCGACAGCCTTGCGCGCACGCGTCAGCGTCTCGACGGCGTAGTCGTCCTGATCCTTGCGGCTGAACTGATAGGCTTCCGCGGCGGCTTCGCCGAAATCACCCATCGAGCGGCCGGTCTCGTAGGCGTCTTCGAGGCCGTCCATCATCATGTGGTCGATGATGCGGTCGTGGCCGACACGATAACCGCCGCGTGCCTTCTGAAGAAGGTATGGCGCATTGGTCATGCTTTCCATGCCACCGGAGACGACGATGTTGGCGGAGCCTGCGTTGATGAGATCGTGCGCCAGCATGGTGGCCTTCATGCCCGAGCCGCACACCTTGTTGATGGTGGTGGCGCCGGTGGCGTCCGGCAGCTTCGCGCCGCGTGCGGCCTGGCGGGCAGGGGCCTGACCTTGTC
Source organism: Afipia sp. (assembly GCA_024508675.1). Classification (GTDB taxonomy): domain Bacteria; phylum Pseudomonadota; class Alphaproteobacteria; order Rhizobiales; family Xanthobacteraceae; genus Afipia. The sequence continues at coordinate 41,256 of JANINQ010000021.1, read as the reverse complement.
CTGCGGGGAGAACGCAGCCCATCAGGACTTCGTCGATCTGTTCAGGCGACAGCTTTGCCCGCTCGAGCGCCGCGCCGATAGCGTGAGAGCCGAGGTTATGTCCGCTGAAGGATGACAATTCGCCCTGGAAACGGCCGAGGGGAGTGCGAACTGCGGAAACGATGACGACGGGATCGGACGTGGACATGCAATTGCTCCCCTGGCGCGCACGGCGCCTGACCGTGTTAGATGACATGCATCATATGAATGAACGCGGAAAATGCAATCCGCGTCCAAACAATAAAAGCATGAATCGAGTCTGGACAAGCCGCTGAATGTTTAAAACATTCCGTGGCATGCCAAAATTCGCATGAATTATTTTCGTGCGTGGGATGAGTTATTTTCGTCTGTCGAGAAATGCCTGCATGTGACGCTGCGGTTCACCGGTCAGGAATGATTTCCCGAAAACACCGACGCTGAGATTGACCGACTCCGTCAGTGGAAGTTCCTCCCACTCCCGCAAGAGAGCCTTCTGGCTGCGCATCGCTTCGGGTCCGCATTCCGCGATCGCTGCTGCGGCTGTTGCGATGGCCTGATCGAGGTCTGCTTCTGCGACGACCTGATCAACCAGTCCCCAGTTGAGTGCGGTAGGCGCGTCGATGGTTGCTGCTGTCAGGATCAGCCAGCGGGCGCGGCCCCAGCCGATCAGTCGTGGCAACAGCGCAGCGTGAATGACGGAGGGGATTCCGACCTTGACTTCCGGCATGGCGAACTTCGCATCTTGCGACGCGATGCGAATGTCGCATGCAGCAGCGAACTCAAGTCCGCCGCCGAGACACCAGCCGCGCAGCCGCGCGATCACGGGCACCGGAAACTGCCGCACCGCTTCGCAAACATCGCGCAGCCCGGTGATGAACTTTTCGGCGGAGGCCTGATCGAGCTTCGCCATCTCCTTGATGTCCGCGCCGCCGATCATGCTTTTCTCGCCGGAGCCCCTGATGACCAGCACGCGAAGATCGCGGTCCTTGCCGAGTTGCTCCAGTCCCTCACGGACGCCATGGATCACCTCGGAATTCATGATGTTGAGCGGGCCGGCATTGGTGATGGTCAATTGTGCAATGCCGTTGTCGCCGCGGGTGACCTGGCAATAGTCGTTGATTGCTTGCATTTTTTTGGAGCCTGATGGTTACGGGGACGTGTTGAGGGGCCGCGATGGTGCGCGATCCGCTATTAGCCGTCAAATCAGTGCATGACAGCCATTTTTGCGCGAAAACACGCATTTTTGGCCTGAACTGTGCTATTATATGATCCGGGACATTTGATGAGGTCGCGATGCGTTATTCCAAGGATCACAAGGCGGAAACTCACGAGCGGATTGTGAAAAACGCGTCGGTGCGCCTGCGGGAAGGGGGCGCGGCCAGTCTCGGGGTCGCCGAGCTGATGAAGGATGCGGGCCTGACCCACGGCGGGTTCTACGCTCACTTTGCCTCCCGCGATGCGCTGATCAGCGAGGCCTTCGCCCATGCAATGCAGCAAGCGACCGGACGCTGGCGCAAGCGGGCCGAGCAGGCGCCGGAAGGCAAGCGTCTTGCCTCGATCGTGAATGGCTATCTGTCCACCGAGCATCGCGACGATGCGGGTAACGGCTGCGCCTTGCCGTCGCTGGGTGTCGAAGCCTCCCGGGCCAACCCCAAAATCCGCAAGGCCTTCACCAACAAGCTCGAAGAAATGGTCGAGGTGATCGCGGAGCAGTTTCACGATCTGCCGCCCAAGGCCGCACGCCGCGAAGCCATCGCGGTCGTCTCGACGATGATGGGTGCGATGATCCTGGCCCGCACCGCAGGAACCGGGGAATTCTCGGACGAGATCCTCAGCGCCGGGCGATACGCGGCGCTAAAGGCCGAGGACGCGGCAAAACCGCGCGCAAAGAAGCCGAAGCCGAAAACCGAGGCCAAAACCGGGGTTTAATCCACGGAATGCCTCTTTGCATTGCACGCTACCGAGCTGTGCGCAGAACCCGGTTCCTTATCCGGTTATGGCGGTGCTAGAACCCCCGAAACATTCGCTTTTGGAGGATACGCATGCGCACGATCGGTCATTTTATTGGCGGCAAGGTAGTCAAGGGCACATCCGGCCGCTCTGCGGACGTCTATCAGCCGATGACCGGTGACGTGCAGGCCCAGGTGGCGCTGGCCTCGAAGGCCGAAGTTCGCGCAGCGATCGAGAATGCCAAGGCGGCCCAGCCGGCATGGGGCGCGACCAATCCGCAGCGCCGTGTCCGCGTGCTGATGAAGTTTCTTGAATTGCTGGCCAAGGAAAACGACTCGCTGGCCGAGCTGCTGGCGCGCGAGCACGGCAAGACCATCCCGGATGCCAAGGGCGACATCTTCCGCGGCGTCGAGGTCGTGGAATACGCGATCGGTATCCCGGAACTGATGAAGGGTGGCTACACAGAAGGCGCTGGCCCCGGCATCGACAGCTATTCGATGCGTCAGCCGCTTGGCGTCGTGGCCGGCATCACCCCGTTCAACTTCCCGGCGATGATCCCGATGTGGAAGTTCGCCCCCGCCATCGCCTGCGGTAATGCGTTCATCCTCAAGCCGTCAGAGCGTGATCCCGGCGTGCCGATGCGCCTTGCGGAGCTGATGCTCGAGGCCGGTCTGCCGCCGGGCATTCTCAACGTGGTCAACGGCGACAAGGAAGCGGTCGACGCCATTCTTGACGATCACGATATTTCGGCGGTCGGCTTCGTCGGTTCTTCGGATATCGCGCAATATATCTACTCGCGCGCGGCCGCGACCGGAAAGCGCGCCCAGTGCTTTGGTGGCGCCAAGAACCACATGATCATCATGCCGGATGCCGATCTCGACCAGTCGGTCGATGCGCTGATTGGCGCAGGCTACGGCGCAGCCGGCGAACGCTGCATGGCCATTTCGGTTGCCGTTCCGGTCGGCAAGACCACCGCCGACCGGCTGATGGAAAAGCTCATTCCGCGCGTGGAAAGCCTCAAGATCGGGCCGTCCACCGATGAGACCGCCGACTTCGGACCGCTCGTCACCCGGGCGGCGCTGGAGCGCGTCAAGAACTACGTCGACATCGGCGTGAAGGAAGGCGCAACGCTCGCCGTCGATGGCCGCGGCTTCAAGATGCAGGGCTACGAGAACGGCTTCTACATGGGCGGCTGTCTGTTCGACAACGTCACGAAAGACATGCGCATCTACAAGGAAGAGATCTTCGGCCCCGTGCTGTCGGTTGTGCGCGCGAACGACTTCGAGGAAGCGGTGGCGCTGCCGTCCGACCACGAATACGGCAACGGCGTTGCGATCTTCACGCGCGACGGCGACGCGGCGCGTGAGTTCACCGCCCGTGTCAATGTCGGCATGGTCGGCGTCAACGTGCCGATCCCGGTGCCGGTGGCTTACTACACCTTCGGCGGCTGGAAGCGTTCCGGCTTCGGCGATCTCAATCAGTACGGCCCTGACTCCGTGCGTTTCTATACGAAGACCAAGACGGTGACGTCGCGTTGGCCTTCGGGCGTCAAGGAAGGGGCTCAGTTCGCGTTCCAGAGCAAGTAGACGGGCGATCCGTCATGCAGTTCGCACTGACCGAGGATCAAATCGCGGTTCGCGACATGGCGCGCGAATTCGCTGCCGAGAAAATCGCTCCCTTCGCGCAGAAATGGGACGAGGAAAAGTTTTTCCCCGTCGATGTGATGCGCGAGGCGGCAGCGCTCGGAATGGGCGGCATCTATATTCGTGACGATGTCGGCGGCTCGGCGCTGACGCGGTTTGATGCCGCGTTGATCTTCGAGGCGCTGGCGACGGGATGTCCCACCGTCTCGTCGTTCATCTCGATCCACAATATGGCGTCGTGGATGATCGATCGCTTCGGTTCGGACGCGCAGCGGCAAAAATGGCTGCCGCGTCTTTGCACCATGGAACTGATCGCGAGCTACGCTTTGACGGAGCCGGGCGCGGGATCGGATGCTGCCGCGCTCTCGACCCGTGCGGTCCGTGACGGTGATCATTACGTTCTCAACGGGCAGAAGCAGTTCATTTCCGGCGCCGGGACCAGCGACATTTATGTTGCAATGGTTCGCACCGGCGGCGAGGGCGCAGGTGGCGTCTCGACACTGGTGATCGACCGTGACACGCCGGGCGTGTCTTTCGGTGCAAACGAACGCAAGATGGGCTGGAATGCCCAGCCGACCCGCGCGGTGATTTTCGAGAATGCGCGCGTTCCGGTCGCAAATCGCCTTGGCGAGGAGGGCATAGGCTTCAAGGTCGCCATGGCTGGCCTCGATGGCGGACGTCTCAACATCGCGGCCTGCTCGCTTGGCGGCGCACAGTCCGCGCTGGACAAGTCTCTGGCCTACATGAAAGAGCGCAAGGCGTTCGGCAAGCGTCTCGACGAGTTTCAGGCCTTGCAGTTTCGTCTCGCCGATATGGCGATCGAGCTGGAAGCGGCGCGCACCTTCCTGTGGCGCGCTGCCGCGGCGCTCGACCGCAAGGACCCCGATGCGACCATGCTGTGCGCGATGGCCAAGCGTTTCGGCACCGACGCGGGCTTCGAGATTGCCAATCAGGCGCTGCAATTGCACGGCGGATACGGCTATCTGTCGGAATACGGCATCGAGAAGATCGTGCGTGATCTTCGCGTGCATCAGATTCTCGAAGGCACCAACGAGGTCATGCGTGTGATCGTTTCGCGCAAGTTGATCGAGGGTGCGCGATGAGCGCGCATGCGGCGATGACGGATACACCGGACAAGGAAGTCATCGCCTGCCGCGAAGGCGCGGCGGGCGTTGTCCGGCTCAACCGCCCCAAGGCAATCAACGCGCTGACGCTCGACATGACGCGCGAGGTCGTCGCGGCTCTCGATGAGTTCGAAGCGGACCCTGGCGTCTCGCTGATTCTGCTGGAAGGCGCCGGCGAGCGCGGCCTTTGCGCGGGAGGCGATATTCGCGGGCTTCACGACAGCTCAAAGGCCGGTGGCGATCTCGGGCCAGTGTTCTGGCGTGAAGAATACATTCTGAATGCGCGGATCGCTGATTTTCCGAAGCCCTACGTCGCCTACATGGACGGCCTTGTCATGGGCGGTGGGGTCGGGCTTTCGGCGCACAGCGCGCATCGCGTGGTGACCGACAAGACCAAGATGGCCATGCCGGAAGTCAGTCTCGGCTTCTTCCCCGATGTAGGCGGAACCTGGCTGCTCGCGCGTGCGCCCGGTGAAATCGGGACTTACTTTGGCCTGACCGGCCTGACCATGAGCGGTGCCGATGCAGTTTACGCCGGTACGGCAGATGTTCTGATCGATACCAGCAACTGGCCTGCCTTGCGGGACGCGCTGACCAACGCACCGCTGAAGGCGACCGCAGCGAATGTTCGCGAGATTCTCGCAACCTACGCCGTTACCGAATTTCAGGCGCCCATTGCCGCCCATCGCGAACAGATTGACCGCGCGTTCGCGTACGACACGGTTGAAGCGATTGTTGCCGCGCTGAAGCAGGACGGCTCGGAATTCGCACTGGCGACGCTGAAGGCGCTGTCGCGGAATTCTCCGACGGCGCTCAAGGTCACGCTCGAACTGCTGCGCCGTGCGCGGACTTCGAAATCGCTGAAGGAATGCCTTGTCCGCGAATACAATTCGGCGCTGACGGTTTTCACCAGCACGGAGTTCGTCGAGGGCGTGCGCGCCGCGATCATCGACAAGGATCGCAACCCGAAGTGGTCACCGGCGCGGATCGAGGATGTCACGCCTGACATCGTCGAGAAGTATTTCACGCCGAATCCCAAATACACACTGGTCTTCCCGGACTGACATTCTGAAACAAAAGATAACGAGGGCAGGAAATGGCAAATATCGCATTCATCGGTCTCGGCAACATGGGCGGACCCATGGCGGCCAACCTCGTCAAGGCCGGACACAAGGTGACCGGCTTCGATCTTGTGCAGGCCTCGAAGGATGCGGCCAAGGCGGATGGCGTCGGCATTGCGGCGAGCGCTCTGGACGCCGTGAAGGGTGCGGACGTCGTTGTCACCATGCTGCCCGCGGGCAAGCATGTGCTGAGCGTCTGGAAAGAAATCATTCCGTCCGTCGGCAAGAACACGCTGATGATCGATTGTTCGACCATCGACGTGGAAAGCGCGCGGTTCGCCCATGGTCATGCCCTTGAGCACAACCTGCCGTCGATCGATGCGCCGGTGTCCGGCGGCACCGGCGGCGCGAAGGGCGCGACGCTGACCTTTATGTGCGGCGGGAGCGACGCCGCGTTTGCGGCTGCAAGGCCTATTCTGGAAAATATGGGCAAGAAGGTCGTGCATTGCGGCGAAGCCGGTGCAGGGCAGGCGGCCAAGATCTGCAACAACATGATCCTTGGCATCTCGATGATCGGCGTGTCCGAGGCCTTCGCGCTAGGCGAGAAGCTCGGCCTGTCGCATCAGGCGCTGTTCGATGTGGCCTCGACCTCGTCGGGTCAGTGCTGGTCGCTGACGTCGTATTGCCCCGTGCCCGGTCCGGTTCCGGCTTCGCCCGCAAATAACGACTACAAGCCGGGATTCGCCGCAGCGCTGATGCTCAAGGACCTTCGTCTGTCGCAGGAAGCAGCCAAGGCCGCGGGTGCTGCGACACCGCTCGGCGCCCATGCAGAGAGCATCTACGATGCCTTCGAGAAAGCCGGTCACGGCGGAGTGGATTTTTCGGGCATCATCAAGCATGTTCGTGGGCTGGCGAAGTAGGATTTCTTGATGACCACATTCCGGGACGCGCGCTCCTTCCTGCTCAAGAGTCGTACCGACTACGACAAGGCCGTTGCTGAGTTCCGCTGGCCGGACGAGAAGCAGTTCAATTGGGCGCTCGACTGGTTCGATGCAGGGCTGGCTAGCGAGCCCGAAAGCCGCGACCGGACGGCGCTGTGGATCGTCGATGCTGCATCAAACACCGAAACGAAATTGTCGTTTGCGGAACTGTCGCGCCGCTCCAACCAGACCGCGAATTTTCTCCGCGATCTCGGCCTGAAGCGTGGCGACCATCTTCTGATGCTGCTCGGCAACGTGGTGCCGCTCTGGGAAACCATGCTCGCCGCGATGAAGCTTGGCGTCATCGTCATTCCTGCAACGACCTTGCTGACTGCCGACGAACTGCGCGACCGGCTCGACCGTGGCAAGGCGAAAGCCGTGGTCGCGACACAGGATCAGGTTGCGAAATTCGAAGGCCTCGGCGGCGAGGGCTTCACCAGGATCGTGGTTGCGGCTTCCGCCGAGAACAAAGGCTGGCGCAAGTTCGAGGAAGCTTCGAATTATCCGGATACGTTTACGCCGGAGGGCGTAACCAACGCCGATGATCCGATGCTGCTCTATTTTACGTCGGGCACCACGGCGAAACCGAAACTTGTGCTGCATAGCCATCGAAGCTATCCGGTCGGCTCGCTCTCCACGATGTATTGGCTCGGTCTTCAGCCGGGCGATGTTCATCTCAATATTTCCTCGCCGGGTTGGGCCAAGCATGCCTGGAGCTGCTTCTTCTCGCCATGGAATGCAGGAGCGACGATCTTCATCGTCAATCAGCCGCGCTTCGACGCGAAGAACCTGCTTGCCACTGTCGCGCGCTGCGGCGTGACCACGCTCTGCGCGCCGCCCACGGTGTGGCGGCTGTTCATTCAGGAGAAGCTCGCGGACTATAAAGTCTCCGTGCGCGAGGTCTGCGGCGCGGGTGAGCCGCTCAATCCCGAAGTGATCGATCAGGTCAAGGCAGCCTGGGGGCTGACCATTCGCGATGGTTATGGCCAGACGGAAACGACGGCGCTTGCTGGCAACTCGCCGGGGCAGGTCGTGAAGGTCGGCTCGATGGGACGTCCGATGCCGGGCTATGAGGTGCGTGTCGCCGATGCCGATGGCAATCCGGCCAAAGAGGGTGAAGTGCGTCTGGTGCTCGGCGCGCATCGTCCAGCGGGTCTGATGCTCGGCTATCAGGGTGACGATGGAACGCCCAAGGGCGCTGACGGCGAGGTCTATCAGACCGGCGATGTGGTCTTCCTTGATGATGACGGCTATCTGACTTTTGTCGGTCGTTCCGACGACGTATTCAAATCCTCTGACTACCGCATCAGTCCGTTTGAGCTTGAAAGTGTGTTGCTGGAGCACGAGCTGGTTGCTGAAGCTGCCGTGGTGCCGACGCCGGACCCGATCCGTCTGGCGCTTCCGAAGGCTTATGTGTCGGTGGTGCCGGGGACTGCGATGACACGCGAGACGGCGCTGTCAATCTTCAAGTATGTTCACGCGCGCCTCGCGCCGTTCAAGCGTATCCGCCGGATTGAACTGGTAACCGAGCTGCCGAAGACCATTTCCGGAAAGATTCGCCGTGTTCAGCTTCGCCGGCTGGAGCACGACAACGATCGCAAGGATGCGCTCCGGGGGCAGGAATTCCGCGAGGAAGATTTTCCGGAGCTGCAGGCCGGGCAAGGGGCGGTGCGCTAGCGATCCCGGACTGCATTTCCCTGCCGTTTCCTTTTAATCGCTGTTTCAAACAGGCCCGATCCCGCTGGCATCGGCGGGCGGGCCTGCCTGCGCGCGTAAATTTTGCTTGGCCGAACCGCCGATCTGTGGAATGTGCCAACCCGGTTCAAGTTCGGGTTGGGAGACGGCCGATGGGCGCTGCGATGGATCGCGAAGACTTTGTGAAGCTGGTGGGGCAGGAGCTTGGCGTGTCGAGCTGGATTACCATCGACCAGAGCCAGATCGATGCTTTTGCGCACGCCACCAACGATCATCAGTTCATCCATGTGGACCCGGATCGTGCCAAGCGCGAGACGCCGTTCGGCGGAACGATCGCCCACGGTTTCCTGTCGCTGTCCGTACTGTCCGGACTGGCTTACGAGGCGATGCCGACGCTGAACGGCGCGGCGATGTCCATCAACTACGGTTTCGACAAGATCCGCTTCCTGACGCCGGTGCGCGCGGGCAAGCGCGTGCGCGCGCGTTTCGCGCTCGCCGAGGCCACCATGAAATCGCCGAGAGAATTGCTGGCGCGGACCAGCACGACGCTGGAAATCGAGGGTGAGCAAAAGCCTGCGCTGGTCGCGGACTGGCTCGGCATGCATTTCTTCGCATAATTATCAGGAAACGATCATGGCAATCAGATTCGATGGACGGGTAGCGATTGTAACCGGCGCAGGTGCAGGCCTCGGGCGCGCGCATGCGCTCGGCCTTGCGAAACTCGGTGCAAAGGTCGTGGTCAACGACATGGGCGCAAAAACCGACGGGACCGGTGGTTCGGCATCTCCTGCGGAAGCGGTCGTCGAGGAAATCCGCAAGGCTGGTGGCGAAGCCATCGCCGACGGTGCAGATGTCTCGAACTTCGAGCAGGTCAAGGAAATGGTCGCGCGCGCAGCCATGAAGTGGGGCGGCGTCGATATTATGGTCGCGAATGCCGGCATCCTGCGCGACAAGTCGTTCGGCAAGATGGAGCCGGAAGATTTCGCCAAGGTCATCGCGGTGCATCTCACGGGCACCTACAACTGCTGCAAGGCGGTGTGGGATGGCATGCGCGAGCGCAACTATGGCCGCATCGTGCTCACCACCTCGTCATCCGGCCTGTTCGGCAATTTCGGTCAGGCAAACTATGCTGCTGCGAAGGCCGGCATGGTCGGCCTGATGAATGTGCTTGCCGAGGAGGGTCGCAAAACCAACATCAAGGTCAACACGATTTCCCCGACGGCGGCGACGCGTATGACCGAAGGCTTGATCGGGCCGGAGATTCTCGCGTTGATGAAGCCGGAATCGATCACGCCCGCGGTGCTCTATCTGGTGAGCGATGATGCGCCGACCCGCACCATTATGGGCGCAGGCGCTGGCTCGTTTGCGGTGATCAAGGTGGTCGAAACCGAAGGTCTCAACCTGCCGCAGGACCAGTGGACGCCGGACGCCATCGCGGCGAACTTCGCCAAGATCGGCGACATGTCCACTGCGCGCGATCTGGGCGGCGCGTTCTTCCAGACCTTCAAGTATGTCGAGCAGGCTGCGAAGGCAGCAGGCATCAAGCTGCCGAACATGGGCGGCTGACACTTGAACATCGCCGTCATCGGTGCCGGTCCTGCGGGGCTGATGGCGGCTGAAGTTCTGAGCGCGGGCGGAGCCCGTGTCACAGTCTATGACCGAATGCCTTCCGTCGGCCGTAAGTTTTTGATGGCCGGGCGCGGCGGCCTCAATCTTACTCACAGTGAGCCGCTCGATCGCTTTCTTCATCGCTATCGCGAGGCAATGCCGCATCTGCGTGCGGTCATCGAAGCGTTTCCGCCCGACGCACTGCGCGCGTGGAGCGAGGAGTTAGGCCAGCCTACCTTTGTGGGTTCCAGTGGGCGGGTCTTTCCGCAAGCGATGAAAGCGTCGCCATTGCTGCGCGCGTGGCTGCGCCGTCTCGATCAATCCGGCGTCCGGTTCGCGCTTCGTTGTCACTGGACGGGTTGGACTGCGACGGGTGAGTTGCGGTTTGAATCGCCGGACGGTGAGACATTGTTCAAGCCCGACGCCAGCATCATCGCGCTGGGCGGAGCAAGCTGGCCCAGGCTGGGCGCGGATGGTGACTGGGTCGATTCATTCAAGGCAAAGGGTATCCACATCGCGCCGCTTCGCGCGGCCAACAGCGGTTTTAGCGTGGCATGGTCTGATCTATTCCGCGATCGCTTCGAGGGACAACCACTGAAAGGCATTGAACTCTCCTTCGGCGGCGAGACGGCGCGCGGTGAAGCGATGGTCACGTGCGATGGGCTTGAGGGCGGGGCGATTTACGCGCCGTCGGCTCCGATTCGTGAGGCAATCCTCGCGAGCGGCGAAGCTGTCGTTCATGTCGCGCTGCGGCCCGACCTGACCTCATCGGAGCTTGCCGCGCGCTTCAGCAAGCCGCGACAGAAGCAGTCGATGTCGACTTACCTGCGGAAAGCCGCAAGTCTTTCTCCGGTCGCCATCGGCCTGATGCAGGAAGCAGCGATTGCGGCAGGATTGAACGTGTCGGCGATGGATTCCGAAACACTTGCCGCCTTTATCAATGCGGTTCCTGTACGGCTCACCGGCGTTGCGCGGCTTGACCGCGCAATCTCGACGGCAGGCGGCATCTCGTTTGATGAGGTTGACGCGCATTTCATGCTGCGCAAAATGCCCGGCGTGTTTATCGCTGGCGAAATGCTGGACTGGGAAGCGCCAACCGGCGGCTATCTGCTGCAGGCGTGTTTCGCTACGGGTGTTGCCGCAGCAAAAGGCGCGCTGGAATACCTGAAGCGCTAGGCGCCGCTCTCGATTTCCTCGCGCAACATTTCCAGTTCCAGCCATTTCTCCTCGGCGGCATCAAGGTCGGCCTGCGCCTTGGCGATGGCGGCCGATGCTGCATCGAATGTCTTGCGGTCCTTGGCATAAAGTTCAGGATCATCCAGCAGCTTCTGCTGTTTGGCGATCTCGGTTTGAAGCTTCGCCATGGTCTTTGGCAAAGTCTCTAGCGCATGCTTTTCATTGAAGCTGAGGCGGCGTTTTGCGGCAGATGAAGTCGCGGGCACCGCGCTTTTTGCGCTCTTGGCCGTTTCTGATGACGTCGCCTTGATCGCCTTTTCCTGCAGATCCGCGCCGCGCTGCGCCAGCATGTCGGAATAGCCGCCGGCATATTCGGTCCACTTGCCATTGCCTTCCGGCGCGATCACAGACGTCACAACGCGGTCGAGGAAGTCGCGATCGTGGCTGACAAGAATGACGGTGCCTTCATAATCACTGAGCATTTCTTCCAGAACGTCGAGCGTCTCAAGATCGAGATCGTTGGTGGGCTCGTCCAGCACCAGCACATTCGATGGCTTGGCCAGCGCGCGGGCCAGCATCAGGCGTCCGCGCTCACCGCCGGAGAGGACTTCCAGCGGCGTACGGGCCTGCTCGCTCGCGAAAAGGAAGTCCTTCATATAGCCGATGACATGCTTGGGTGTGCCGTTGACCATGATGCTGTCGCCGCGCCCGCCGGTCAGCGCATCGGCCAGCGTGGTTTTCGGATCGAGGCTTTCGCGATGCTGATCGAGCGTCACCATCTCGATGTTTGCGCCGAGGCGAACCGTGCCGGTGTCCGGCGCATCGCCGCCGGTCAGGAGGCCGATCAGCGTGGTCTTGCCTGCACCGTTGGGGCCGATGATGCCGATGCGGTCCCCGCGTGTGATGCGCGTGGAGAAGTCGTCCACGATCTTCCGTTCGCCATAGGACTTGCCGATATGCCTGGCCTCGATCACCAGCTTGCCCGAGGTTTCGGCTTCCGCTGCGGCAAGGTTCGCCTTGCCTGCGGTGCCGCGATAGTCGCGGCGCTGCTGGCGAAGTTCGAACAGGTTGCCGAGGCGCTTGACGTTGCGCTTGCGCCGCCCGGAGACGCCGTAACGCAGCCAGTGTTCTTCCATGACGATCTTGCGGTCAAGCTTGTGCTGGTCGCGCTCTTCTTCAGCGAGTACCTCGTCGCGCCATTCCTCGAAGGCGGTGAAGCCTTTTTCGATGCGGCGGGTTTCACCGCGATCAAGCCAGACGGTGGCGCGCGAAAGATTGGAGAGAAAGCGCCGGTCATGACTGATCATCACCAGCGCGCTGCGGCGGCTGGCGAGTTCGCCTTCCAGCCATTCGATGGTGGTGAGGTCGAGGTGGTTCGTTGGCTCATCGAGCAGCAGGATGTCGGGCGAGGGGGCGAGCACCCGCGCCAGCGCCGCGCGCCGCGCTTCGCCGCCGGAGAGATTGGCGGGATTTTCCGCGCCGGTCAGGCCGAGCTGCTCCAGCAGATACTGCGCCTGATAGTGATCGTCGCCCGGATTCATTCCGGCTTCGACATAGGCCAGCGTGGTCTTGAAGCCGTCGAAGTCCGGCTCCTGCGGCAGATAGCGGATGGTCGCGCCGGGCTGCACGAAGCGGGTACCGCGATCGGCTTCCACAAGGCCCGCGACGATCTTCAAGAGTGTCGATTTGCCCGAGCCGTTGCGGCCGATCAGGCAGACGCGCTCGCCCGCCGACACCGCAAGTTCGACGCCTGCGAGCAGCGGTGTGCCGCCGAAGGTCAGCGCGATGTCTTTCAACTGGATGAGGGGAGGAGCCATAACGCAGGGATACTCTTACTTCTGTTGCGCGCGCTGGATGCGGCGAATGGTCTGGTCGAGCGCCGAGAGGAACGCAGAGCGGTCGCGCGGCGAAAACGAGCGCGGGCCGCCGGTGACTTCTCCGCTCGAGCGCAGGTCTGTCATCAGGTTGCGTACCGCCAGCGTCATGCCGATGGAATCTTCCGAGAACGGCTTGCCGTTGGGCGCGATCACGTCCGCGCCGGCCTTCACGCAGCGCGCCGCGAGCGGAATGTCGGCGGTGACGACGATATCGCCTTTTTGCGCGCGTTCCGCAATCCAGTCGTCGGCGGCATCCATGCCGCTGCCCGCGGCAATCCGCTCGATCAAAGGGTGCTTCGGTACGCGGATGAAGTTGCCCGCGACCACGCTGACCGGCAGGCCATGCCGCTCGGCGACGCGGTAAATCTCGTCCTTCACCGGGCAGGCATCGGCATCGACATAAATGCGGGTCATGGATCTTGGTCTGTCGGTTCTGGCTGGCGTTCGTCAGGCGGATGCTGGTAACCCAAGCGAAATGAAATGGCGAGTGGAACGCACACCTGTCGTGAGGGGCATGCACGGCCGCGACTTGCCTTCGCGCCGGCTTGGCGTATCATTTTTGAACGCAGAAAATTCGAGGAAACAATGACCGTTTTGAAACCCTACAGTGTCGACGCCTACAATCTGGCGAAGAATTCCGAAAACAAGATGCACGACGATTCGGTCGCGCGACAGTTCGGGTTTCAGGGCGGGCTGGTGCCGGGCGTGGATGTGTTCGCTTACATGACCCATATGCCGGTGGCGAAGTGGGGCCGGGCGTTCCTGGAGCGCGGGCTGATGGATGGGCGGTTCTTCAAGCCGGTCTATGACGGCGAGGTCGCCGTGGTGACCGCAGAGGAGGCCAACGGCGGTCTGGCGATCAAGGTGGAAAGCCGCGGCGAACTGTGTGCGTCCGGCACGGCGTCGATGCCGTCCGACACGCCAAGGATTTCGCTCGGTGATTTTCAGAGCGTTGCCGTGGTTGGCAAGACGGCGCCCGCGAGCGAGACATCTTACGCCACCGGCAAGTGGCTCGCGATTCCGCCGTTCACGCTGGGCACGCAAGGCTCGACGGAATATCTGCGCGACGTGCGCGAGACCGATCCGCTCTATGCGAACGAGAAGATCGTTCACACCGGCATGCTGCTGCGGACCATGAACTGGGCGCTGATGGAGAATGCCGTTCTGGGGCCGTGGATTCACGTCGGCAGCACCATCCGTTATCTGGCGGCGGCGGGCGTCGAGGATGAACTGACCGTGCGCGCGAAGGTCACCGGCAATTACGATCGCAAGGGCCACAAGTTCGTGGAGCTTGACGGTATCATCGTTGCGAACGGCAAGACGCCGATTGCACACTGCCAGCACATTGCGATCTACCAGCCACGTGAGAGCATGGCGGCGTGATCTTTCACGCCGACTTCGCCTTCCGCCCGTCCTGAATCGCACGCCAGACCTTTTCCGGCGTTAACGGCATGTCGATGCTTGTTACGCCTTCGTCTGACAGCGCGTCGAGTACCGCGTTGACGATGGTGGCAAGGCTTCCGGCGCAACCGGCTTCGCCGCAGCCCTTGGTGCCGAGCGGATTCGATGTCGCAGGCGAGGGATGGTTGCTCAGCGTCATGGACGGAATGTCCTCGGCGCGCGGCAGCGCGTAGTCCATGAACGAGCCGGTCACCGGTTGGCCGCTGTCGTCATACGTGACGCATTCCATCAGTGCCTGGCCGATTCCCTGTGCCACGCCACCATGGATTTGCCCTGCGACGATCATCGGATTCACCACGGTGCCGAAATCGTTGACGCCGTTGTAGCGGACGATCTGCACGACGCCGGTGTCGGGATCGATCTCGACTTCGGCGACATGGCAGCCGTTGGGGAATGTCGAAGGAACGCCCTTCGTGGTGTGATCCACATCGAGCGAGGAGGGCACGCCTTCGGGCATTTTCGAATCCCGCAGCCTTGATGCAAGCTCCATGATGCCAATGCTGCGATCGGTGCCCGCGATGGTGAACTGTCCGCCAGAAAATTCGATGTCGGCCTCGGACGCTTCGAGAACATGAGCCGCCGCCTGCTTGCCTTTTTCAATGACCAGCTTCGAGGCTTCGACAATGGCCGCGCCGCTGGCAGTTATCGAGCGCGAGCCGCCGGTGCCGTTGCCGGTGTGAACAATGTCGCTGTCACCCTGCGTGAGCTTCACGGCATCGAACGGCACGCCGAGTTCACTCGACAGCACCTGCGCGAACGGCGTCGCGTGGCCCTGTCCGTAATCGAGAGTGCCTGTGATCAGGCGCACCGATCCGTCGGCCTCGAACACGATCTTGCCAAGCTCGGCGCTGGGCGGCGCGGTGATCTCGAGATAGGAGCCGACCGCGATCCCGCGCAGCTTGCCGCGCTTGCGGCTATCTTTCCTGCGTTTGGCGAAGCCCGAGATGTCCGCCTGTTCGATCGCTTTACCGAACACACC
This sequence comes from Afipia sp., assembly GCA_024508675.1. Classification (GTDB taxonomy): domain Bacteria; phylum Pseudomonadota; class Alphaproteobacteria; order Rhizobiales; family Xanthobacteraceae; genus Afipia. The sequence continues at coordinate 25,684 of JANINQ010000021.1, read as the reverse complement.
GGGAAAATCGCCGCTGTCGTATGTCAGGCCGTTCGCGGCTGCATAGGGAATCTGTGACGGCTTGATGAAGTTGCGCTTGCGCAGGCTCAGGCGATCGAGGCCCATTTCGTCGGCGGCGCGGTCGATCAGCCGCTCCATGAAGTAGTTGGCCTCGGGGCGGCCCGCGCCGCGATACGCGCCCATCAATGTGGTGTTGGTGAGCACGCATTTGATGTCCACGCCGATCAGCGGCATGCGATAGACGCTGTTGATGTTCTTGGCGATGTTGAGTGACAGTGGCAGCGGTGCGACACCGGTGATGTAGGCGCCGAGATTGCCATAGCCGCGCACGCGCACGCCGAGGAATGTGCCGTCGGCGGCTAGTGCGAGTTCGCAGTGCACGTCCTGCGCGCGGCCGTGGCTGTCGGAGAGGAAACTGGTTGAGCGTTCGTCCGTCCATTTCACGGCACGGCCGAGTTCGCGAGCCGCATGCAGGATGCAGATATATTCCGGATAGTTCGTGTTCTTCATGCCGAATGAACCGCCGACATTGCGGGTCCGCAGATGAACCTTCTCAGGCGGGACGTTCAGGGTCTTCGCCAGCGACAGACGATTGCCCGCGACGCCCTGCGTCGGCACCTCGATGGTAAAGCGCTGGGTCTTCTTGTCATAGCTCGCAAGGCCCGCACGAGGCTCCATGGCCACGACCGCGAGGCGGGTGTTGACAATCTCGAGACGCGTGACGTGCGCTGCATTTGCAAACGCCGCATCGAGCGCAGTGTCATCGCCGGAATGATAATCGAGCACGACATTGGACGGGATGTGGTCGTAGAGTAGCGGCGCGCCGGGCTTTGCGGCATCTTCCGCGCTGGTGACCGACGGCAGCGGTTCGATATCGATCACGACGGCTTCACCGGCATCGCGCGCCTGCGCCAGCGTTTCGGCAACGACGAATGCGACCGGATCGCCGACAAAGCGTACCTTGTCGGTCATCAGCGGCAGGCGGTTGGTCTGCAGTAGCGGAGAACCGTCGCGGTTCTTCAGCGGCAGGCCGACACTGAAGGGGGCGTATCCGGCAAGGTCCGTGCCGGTCCACACGCCGAGCACACCGGGCATGACCTTCGCAGCTTCGATGTCGATGCCCTTGATCAGCCCGTGGGCATGAGCGCTGCGGACAATCCATGCATAGACCTGGCCCGGCAGGTTGATGTCGTCGGTGTAGGTTCCCTTGCCGCGGACTAATGTGTCGTCTTCCTTGCGCCGGACGGGCTGGCCAACCCCGAATTTTTGCAGTGCGATATCGTTCTCGGCCGAGAGTCCGGATGGATGATCAAGCATTGGGAAATCCGCAGATAATGACAGCCTGGCGGGGAAACGGAGGCTTTTCAGCTCCGCATTGTTAACGCCCTGAAATAGGTTAGCAAAATAGCGACTGCAATGTCCGATTGGGCATGCTCCGGTTGCGCCGTTGAACCACGCTGTTAGACTTTGTTTGAACAGGGTTCGCGGCCCGGATTCCGGCGTCGCAGAGGACATTGCATGACTGAGGATGTGCGGCTGCACGACGGTTCCGGACCGTCCGTCAGCCCGCCGCCAGCGAGAGTGGAGGAGGCGCATGGCCGTGGGGACACCCGCAGTCATGGCGCAGCCTATGCGGCGCTCGATCTTGGAACCAACAACTGCCGCCTTTTGATCGCCCGCGTATCCAACGACGGCTTTCGTGTCATCGATTCCTTTTCCCGGATCATTCGGCTCGGCGAGGGCATCTCCACCACGGGCCGCATCAGCGACGCGGCGATTTCTCGCGCGGTGGGTGCGCTGGGTGTGTGCGGCGACAAGATCCGCGCCAAGGGCGCCAAGCGGCTGCGCACCATCGCCACCGAAGCCTGCCGCGCCGCTGACAATGCGGATCACTTTCTCGACCTGATCGAACGCGAGACGGGCATCAAGCTCGAAGTCATCGACCGTGAGACCGAGTCGACGCTGGCGGTGATCGGCTGCTCGCCGCTGCTCGATCCCAAGGCCAAGGGTGCGATCCTGTTCGACATTGGCGGAGGCTCCACCGAAGTCGTGCGGATCGAACGGCCTGCCGGCCGGCCGCACGATGCGCCGGTGAAGGGGCCGTGGGTGTCGCTGCCGCTCGGCGTGGTGACACTGGCGGAGCAGTTCGGCGGCATGCATGTGACGCGCGAGTCCTACGGCGCGATGGTCGCCGAGGTCGCGGGCCATCTTGCGGCTTTCGCCGAACAGCATGGACACGATCTGTCCGGCATGCATCTGCTCGGCACATCCGGAACCGTCACCACGGTGGCGGGGATTCATCTCGGCCTGTCGCACTACGACCGGCGGCGCGTGGACGGTTTGTGGATGAACGACGCGGACATGGATCGCGCCATCGCCCGGCTGCTCGACATGAGCTATCAGGAGCGGGCGCGGAATGCCTGCATCGGCACCGAGCGTGCCGATCTCGTGCTGGCCGGGTGCGCCATTCTCGATGCGATCCGCAAGGCGTTCCCGTTGCCGCGCCTGCGGGTGGCGGACCGCGGTCTGCGCGAGGGTATGCTGGTCGAGATGATGCGGGCCGATGGCGCGATTCTGAGCTGCTAAATTGATTCACGCGGCGGCGGAAACGTCGTATGGGATGCGTGAATGTTTTTACTCGGATTGATCCAGCTTCATGGCGAAAGACACCACCGGCCGGCTGCATGTCACCGTCAAGACCGGCGGCAAGCGCAAGCTGTCGTCGAAGCTCTGGCTCGAGCGTCAGCTCAACGATCCCTATGTCGCGCAGGCCAAGCGCGACGGCTTTCGTTCGCGCGCCGCCTACAAGCTGCAGGAGATGGACGACAAGCATCGGTTCCTGAAGCGGGGACAGGTGGTGGTCGATCTCGGCGCCGCGCCCGGCGGCTGGAGCCAGATCGCGGCGAAGCGCGTCGGCTCGCTGGAAGGCAAGGGCAAGGTGATCGGCATCGATCTTCTGGACATGCCCGAACTGCCCGGCGTGACGTTTGCGCAGATGGATTTTCTCGACGACAAGGCCCCCGACAAGTTGCGCGCGATGATCGGCGGCGGCGCCGACGTGGTGATGTCGGACATGGCTGCGAACACCACGGGTCATCGCAAGACCGACCAGTTGCGCATCATCGGTCTGGTGGAGAGCGCGGCGGCCTTCGCCTGCGAAATCCTCAATCCGGGCGGCACGTTCCTGGCCAAAGTGTTTCAGGGCGGCGCGGATGCCGAGCTACTCGCGCAGCTCAAGCGCGATTTCACCACGGTGAAACATGTGAAGCCCGCGGCCAGCCGGCAGGATTCTTCCGAGCGCTATGTGATGGCGACCGGGTTTCGCGGCGCGAACGACATGCAGCGGGACTGACTATCCGAGCTTCTGGTCGCGTGCGTCGTGCGTGGACTCCGCGGCCGCAGCTTCCGCCGCCTGCGGCGTTTCCACGACGGGAACGCGGTGGCCCGAGATTTCATGTCCGGCATCCTCCGGCAGCTTCCAGAACGAAATCGCCGAGAGCGCCGACAGAATGGCGACCACGATGAAGGCGGGCCAGAAGTCGTTCGCGCCAAGCTCTGCTGAATGATTGGCGGCCATGGTCGCCTCGACCGCGAAGGCGCCCACTGCGACGCCCGCCGAGATCGCAAGCTGTTGATTGACGCTGACGAGGGTTGTCGCGCGGCTCATCTCGCCGGGCGTCACTTCCGCATAGGCCATGGTGTTGATGGCTGTGAACTGCAGCGAGCGGAAGAAGCCGCCGACGATCAGGATGATCATGATCAGCAGCAGCGGCGTCGTCGGCGTGAACAGGGCGCAGGCGGCGAGGAAGAACGAACTCGCCACCGCGTTGATGGCCAGAATGTTGCGGAAGCCGAAGGTGCGGATGATTTTAGCTGCGAGCGCCTTCATGCCGATCGCGCCGACGGCGGAAGCGAACGTCACCAGACCGGACTTGAACGGCGAGAGGCCGAAGCCGACCTGCATCAGGAGTGGCAGCAGAAACGGCAGCGCGCCGATGCCGAGGCGGTACATGAAGCCGCCGGTGAGGCTGGCGCGCAATGTCGGATGCCGGATCAGTGTGAAATCCAGCACCGGCGAGGCGGTGCGCTTTGCGTGCCATAGGTAAAAGCCCATGGCGATGGCGCCGCCGATGATCAGCGCGATCACGATCTGCCATGACAGGAGGCCTAGGCCGGCGACGGAGAGACCGAATGCGAGACCGGCCACGCCGAGGCCCGCAAGCACCAGACCCACGAAATCGAACCGCTCTGGATTCTCGCTCCTGATCGGATCGATGTATTTCAGCGCCAGCCAGATGCCGAGCAGCCCGATCGGGATGTTGATCAGGAAGATCCAGTGCCATGAAAAGTATGTGGTGATGAAGCCGCCGAGTGGCGGCCCGATCACCGGGCCGATCAGCGCGGGCATGGTGACCCACGCCATCGCATTCACCAGCGCGCTCTTGTCGATGGAACGCAGCAGCACGAGACGGCCAACCGGCGTCATCATCGCGCCGCCGATGCCCTGGATGATGCGCGCGATCACGAAATGCGTGATCGATTGCGACAGCGCGCAGCCGATCGAGCCGACCATGAACACGGCGATGGCGGCGCTGAACACGGCGCGCGCGCCGAAGCGGTCGGCGGTCCAGCCGCTGGCCGGAATGAAGACGGCGAGCGAGAGCAAGTAGGACGTGATCGCGAGCTTCAGCGTCAGGGGGCTGGTGCCGATGTCGGCGGCGATGGCGGGCAGCGATGTCGCGATCACCGTCGAGTCCATGTTCTCCATGAAAAGAGCGCAGGCCACGATCAGCGGTATCAGGCGTTCCTTCTGCATCGGCTCGGCTTTATGGAAGAATTTAGGGAATATGGTAGGGACGGGAGCGGGATTGTCCCTGATAGGCCAGTCCCGGGGCATTGGGTCAATAAACTCGTCGTGAAATCGGCCCTGTGGAGAAAAGTCCGCTGTTAGATGGGCTTTTGCAGATGTCCCATGCGCAAAAACCGCTGATTTCCGAGCGAAATGCTTTGAAACGTCATCCCTTCATGCTATCGACCAGCGCCAACCCCATTGATGGGCTTCGATTCGAGCGACGCACCAGCGGCCCGCTCGGTTTCGCGCATCCTGAGGTTTTATTGCAGCCACGGGCTGCCGAACGGAGTTGGCAATGGCAAAGCAGTTGGGTCAGGGTATTCGCGAAGCTTTCACATTTGACGATGTGTTGCTGAAACCGGGCCTGTCCGACATTTTGCCTTCGGAAGCCGATGTCCGCAGCCATCTGACCCGCGCGATCCCGCTCAACATTCCGATCATCGCCTCAGCAATGGACACCGTCACCGAAGCACGCATGGCGATCGCCATGGCGCAGGCGGGCGGCATCGGTGTCATCCATCGTAATTTCGAAGGCGACGGCCAGGCCGCGCAGGTGCGGCAGGTCAAGAAATTCGAATCCGGTATGGTGGTGAACCCGCTGACCATTGGCCCCGATGCCAAGCTGGTCGATGCGCTGACCCTGATGAAGGATCACGGTATCTCGGGCGTTCCGGTGGTGATCGGCGCAGGTCCCAGTACGCCGGGCAAACTGGTCGGCATTCTCACCAACCGCGACGTGCGCTTCGCTACCGATCCGGAGCAGAAGGTCTCCGAACTGATGACGCACGAGAACCTCATCACGGTGAGGGAGGGTGTCAGCCAGACCGAAGCCAAGCGGCTGCTGCACCAGAACCGCATCGAGAAGCTACTGGTGGTGGACGAGCAATATCGCTGCGTGGGCCTCATCACGGTGAAGGACATGGAAAAGGCCGTGGCGTATCCGCTCGCATCCAAGGATGCGCAGGGACGGCTGCGTGTCGCTGCCGCGACCACGGTGGGCGATGCCGGCTTTGCGCGCACCGAACGGCTGATCGACGCTGGTGCCGACGTCATTGTCGTCGACACCGCGCACGGCCATTCCGCGCGTGTGCTGGAGGCGGTCAACCGCATCAAGCGGCTGTCGAACGCCGTGCAGGTCATCGCGGGCAATGTCGCGACAACCGAAGCCACGCAGGCGCTGATCGATGCGGGCGCAGATGCCATCAAGGTCGGCATCGGCCCGGGATCGATCTGCACCACGCGCATTGTCGCGGGCGTCGGCGTGCCGCAGCTCACTGCGATCATGGATTCCGTCGAAGCCGCGAAGAAGGCGAACATCCCAGTGATCGCCGATGGCGGCATCAAGTATTCCGGCGATCTCGCCAAGGCGCTCGCCGCAGGTGCGGATGTGGCGATGGTCGGTTCGTTGCTGGCGGGCACCGACGAGACGCCGGGTGAAGTGTTCCTGTGGCAGGGCCGCTCCTACAAGGCCTATCGCGGCATGGGCTCGGTCGGCGCGATGGCGCGCGGTTCGGCCGACCGCTACTTCCAGCAGGACATCAAGGATACGCTCAAGCTCGTGCCGGAAGGTATCGAAGGGCAGGTGCCTTACAAGGGACCGGTCGGCAATGTGCTGCATCAGCTGGCCGGTGGCCTGCGTGCCGCGATGGGTTATGTCGGCGCGAAGGACATTCCGGACTTTCACGAGAAGGCCGAGTTCGTTCGCATCACCGGCGCGGGCCTGCGCGAAAGCCATGTCCACGACGTGACCATCACCCGAGAAAGCCCGAACTATCCGGGCGGCGGTTAGGATTAGTCGTCTAATTTCGGCCTCAACGTCCTGCCAAAACGGGACGTGCCGCTTTCGCGCGGGTGTGTGCCGCGCGTCTGCGTTTCTTTTTCCGGGTTTCCCGGATGTGATGAGCCGCAGCTTTTCGGCCGCTATTTTCCCAACATTCAGAGAAGAACATTATGGTTGATTGGACAGACGACAGGATCGCAGCGCTTTCGGATCAGGACCTCAAGAACCTGCTGGTGAACGCCGAGCGGAAATCCGTCGCGGATGTGGTGGCGAAATGCCAGACCGAACTTGAGAAGCGCAATGCGCTCAAGCCGCGCAAGGCATCGAAGCCGCGTTCGGAGTTGAAGGAGTTCGAGCACACCGTTTCGGAGCAACTGGCCGAAGTCGGCAAGGATGTCGCTGGCAAGTACGATCTTTCAGAAGAGACCGCCAAGGCCAGGTCGGAAGGCGTGAAGGGCTTCAAGGCGCATCGCCTTCTGGACTCGAAAGGTTACGCCAAGCTTGGCGGCATGCAGCGTGACGGTTCGGTCGCCATCGAGCGCTACATTTCCTATCGTCGCGGCGACAGCACGGCCTATCTCGGAGTTTTCCTGCTGAAGGATGCGCCGGCGGGAGATCACGAATTCCATGTGATCGCGCCGAAGTCCGTTCTTGAAGGCGGCAGGCCGGTCGCCGAAATCCGTCCCACCGCGACGGACAAGCAGAAGCAGGCTGCCGACAGCGGCCTCGCGTTCAAGGATCTGCCAAGCGCGGCTGCGGCGTTCGACAAGGCGCTCGCGAAGCTCACGGCGGCTTGATCCCTTAGGAGCAAGTACCTCATCTGTTTAAAACGGGGGCGGCATGGATGTCATGCCGCTCCCGTCTTTGCTTTGGGCCGCATGGTCATGCCGCACTCTCTCGGCTAAACAGTCCTCACGTTCAATAAGCCGAGGAAACACCATGTCACAGTCAGCCAAGCGTATCGTTCTTGCGTCCCGTCCGGTCGGCGAGCCGAAGCCGGAGAATTTCCGCCTTGAGGATTATCCGGTGCCAGCGCCGGGCGAGGGGCAGGTTCTGCTGCGCACGGTGTGGCTGTCGCTCGATCCGTATATGCGCGGGCGCATGGATGACGGTCCGTCCTATTCCGCGCCGGTGCCGATCGGTGGCGTGATGGAGGGCGGCACGGTTTGCGAAGTCGTCGCCTCGAACAATCCTGGCTTTGCCAAGGGCGATTACGTTCTCGCGCACACCGGCTGGCAGCAATATGCGGTGTCGGACGGCAAGGGACTGCGCAAGGTCGATCCGAAGATCGCGCCGATCTCCACGGCGGTGGGGGTGCTCGGCATGCCGGGCATGACGGCCTATACCGGCCTGCTCGAAATCGGCAAGCCGAAGCCGGGCGAGACGGTGGTGGTCGCCGCGGCGTCCGGCGCGGTGGGCTCAGCGGTCGGCCAGATCGCCAGGATCAAGGGGGCGCGCGCTGTCGGCATCGCAGGCGGCAAGGAGAAGTGCGATTACGTCAAGAACGAACTCGGTTTCGACGAGTGCCTCGACCATCGCGATCCAGATCTCAAGGCCAAACTGAAGGAAGCGTGTCCGAAAGGCATCGACGTTTATTTCGAGAATGTCGGCGGCAAGGTGTTCGATGCGGTGCTTCCGCGCCTGAACGATTTCGCGCGCATCCCGGTGTGCGGCTTGATCGCCGACTACAACACCATCTTCGGCAAGGATACGCCCACTCCGCCGTGGGCCAACACCATCATGCGCTCGATTCTGGTGAAGCGGTTGAACTTCCGCGGCTTCATCGTGCGCGATTTCGCGGCGATGTATCCGGATTTCATCCGCGACATGCCGCAGTGGCTGCGCGAGGGCAAGCTCAAGCACAAGGAGTTCGTCACCGAGGGACTCGAGAGCGCACCGTCGGCGTTCATGGGCCTGCTCAAGGGCGCCAACTTCGGCAAGCAGCTTGTGCGCGTCGGACCTGACAAGGTCTGATTCCAAAAGATGGTGGCCTTCCCGGACGCGGGAAGGTCACGCCGCTGTCGAAGGCTCCAGCACCGAATACAGATCGAGATTGATCTGTCCCGCCGCGCGAACGTGGCGGACTTCAAAACTGTCCGGCTGGAAAACATACTCAACCAGCCCGGTTTCCTTGATGCCGATTGGTTCCTGCTTTGCATCGGACTTGATCACGAACGAGGCTGATGGCGCCCAGATGTGCCGGACGTTGCCGAAGGTGAAATCCCGCCGCTGGTGAACATGGCCGCAGGCGACCAGCCGCAGGTTTGCGCCCTCGAGTGTCTCGATCAGATGGCTACGCGCGGGCATCGGCACATAGCGGAACGATGTGGCCGCAATCTCTTCGTCGCCGGGCACATTCCTGTAGAGCGGCTTGTGAATGAACAGCGCCACAGGCTTGCCCTGTGCAGCGGACAATTTTCCGGCGAGCCATTCGTGTTGTTCGGCCTCGCAAGGAAGCGAGGTGTTCATGGCCAGGGAGTTCAGCCCGATGAAGCACCAGCCAGCTGCATCGAATTGCCAGTGATCTTCGCCGAATGCCGCGACGAAGTTCTGCCGGTTGGCTTCCGACACGCGTTGTGCCGGCTGTACGCCAACCATGGTCGGATTGTCGCCGATGTCGTGATTTCCGGGAATGTAGCGGCAGTCCACGGGCAGGGCATCATGCAGGGACCGCGCGAAATCGAGATCGGCGGGATTGTCCGGCCCGTCGAACGCAACGTCGCCGCTGTTGATGACAAGGTCGGGCCGGTTGTCATCGATATGCTGGCTCACCCGATGAAAGTTTTCGATGAACTCAGGAAACCGCGCACCAAGATGTGTGTCGGTGATCTGCGTCAGGCGGAAGCTGGACTTTAAGCTCGACATGGCGTTGCTCCTTTGCGGAGCAGTCTAGCTGCGGCTCATGTCAGTGCGATGGCTTGATGTCGATGCAACGCGTTTAAAACGCACCGAGAAAAAAGGAAAATTTTTAGGTGATGGAAACGCGTCGGGTTTGAAAATGCGAGTCGTTCAAATGGTTCGGTCATAAAAACTTGGACCGGCTTCTCACAGCACGCGGTAACGGATCGCGAAGGTGTCATCAGGGATGCCGCGCGCGGTTTCCTTGCGGCTGATCGGCGAAACGCGATCGACCATGTGCCACGGCCCGAACTCATCCGACGGGCTCGGATTGGCGGGAAGCCGCAGCTTGAAAGCGCGCTGCGCTTCGCCGGGCAGGCTCAGGACGACTATCCTGTCGGCAGTGCGGAATTTCAGCGGGACCGATCCGCGCAGCACGGCGCGTCCATCTTCCGTCGCGAGGAGGCCGTCATCGATCCGCGCCAGCGTCTGATTCTGATCGGTCAGAAGTTCGACCTGCGCTTCGCGCTTGAGGTCAGCGGCGGATGCCGTCTTGGCCAGAGTCTTGGGTAGGCGGATTTCGAATTCCACGGCAGGCGCCTTGGCGATCATGCCGAGATGCGAGAGCACCGCGCTCCGCAGGCCGTAGCCGCCGGTGGCGAGTGCACCGGTCATCATGATGACGCCGAGGCTGCGGACGGCAAGGCCGCGGAATGTCCGGACTTCGCCCTTGATGGCGAGGGTGAACGCAACCGCCGTGACAAACCCGGCAATGGCCGCGAGCGGGCCGATGACAATGAATGCGGTGAGATTATCCGAGCCGAATCCGGGAAAGGCCGCGATCATCGCCGCGCCGGCCCAGCTGATGAGGGCGCCGAGCACACCGGCCATGATGGAGATTACGTACAGCATCGAAGCACCCGTTCGGTCCGGCCAACGCCGGAACTGATCCTTTCCAGGCATTGGTCGCCGCCGTTTGTTGGTGGGTTCACGGCTTGCGGAGGTAATTGTCAGCGCAGGAGGGTGCCGCTATAGCGGAGGGACAACAAATATAGCGGGGGGAATTTCGATGTCGGTTCAGATGGTTCTGCTGCCTGTCTTCTTGCTCGTTCTGCTCTCCTTCATCCTGATGTTCAGGATGTTTTCGGTACGCACGGGGGCGCTCAAGAACCGCGAAGTGCGGATTTCGGAAATCGCCGTGGGCCAAAGGGCCTGGCCGACCAAAGCGGCGCAGGTCAGCAATGCCTATTCCAACCAGTTTGAATTGCCGGTGCTGTTTTTCGCGCTGATCGCCATTGCGTTGCCGCTGCGTCAGGCCGATCTCATCACGGTGCTGCTGTCATGGGTGTTCGTGGTGACCCGCTACATTCATGCCGGGGTCTATGCGACCTCGAACAATCTCAAGGTGCGCTTCTCGGCATTCGCCGCCGGTGCGCTTGTGCTTCTGATCATGTGGGTCTATTTCGCACTCAAGATTTTGCTCGCGATCTGACGATTGCCGATTCTGAAGGACGACCATGACGCCTGCCGCGCGGCTGTCCGCAGCCATCGAGATTCTGGGAGCGATCGACGCGCAGCGCATTCCCGCGCCGAATGCGCTCAAGGAGTGGGGCACCGCGCACCGCTTCGCGGGTTCCGGCGATCGCGCAGCCATTGCTGGCCTGGTGTTCGACGTGCTGCGCCGCCGGGCGTCTGCCGCATGGTTGATGGATGCTGAGACGCCACGCGCGCGCCTGCTCGGGATGCTCAAACTCGAGCGCGGCCTGAATGCCGATGCGGTGGCAGCCCTTTGCGATGGCGGGCGCTTTGCGCCAGAGCCATTGACAGCTACAGAGCGCGCGGCGCTGACCTCACGCAGCACGAAGGATGCTCCGGCGCACATTGCCGGTGATTATCCCGAATGGCTCGATCCGCAGTTTGCCGCTGTGTTCGGCGAGACGCGGGTGGCCGAGGCCATTGCCATGGCCAGCCGCGCGCCGCTCGATCTGCGCATCAACACGCTGAAGGCCTCGCAGGACAAGGTGCTGGCGTCGATGAAGCATCTTGGCGCGCGCGCGACACCGTGGTCGCCATGGGGATTGCGGATCGATCTCGGCGCTGACGCGCGCAATCCGGGCATCCACTCCGAAGAGGCCTTCATCAAGGGCGGCGTCGAGGTGCAGGATGAAGGCTCGCAGCTCGCGGCCTTGCTCACCGGCGCGAAGCCGGGCCAGCAGGTCATCGACATGTGTGCCGGCGCGGGCGGCAAGACACTCGCATTGGCCGCGATGATGCAGGGCAAGGGCCGGCTGATTGCCACGGATCACGACAAGCGGCAGCTTGCGCCGATCCATGAGCGGCTGTCGCGCGCGGGCATTCACAACGCGGACGTGCGCACGCCAAGGGGCGACGATACGCTCGCCGACATCAAGGCGTCCGCCGATCTCGTGGTGATCGATGCGCCGTGCACCGGCACCGGAACGTGGCGGCGCAACCCGGATGCGAAGTGGCGGATGCGCCCCGGCGCGCTCGAGGTTCGCATCAAGGATCAGGCCGAAGTGCTGGATCGTGCAGCAGGATTGGTGAAGCCCGGCGGTCGGATCGCCTACATCACCTGCTCCGTCCTGCCGCAGGAGAACAGCGAGCAGGTCCGCGGCTTCACGAGCCGCCATTCCGAGTATGCGGTGGTGCCGCCGGCGCAGATCGCGTCTGTGCTCTGGGACAAGGCGGACGATTTCCTTGCCGCGACGATCCAGTCCGACGAGGGCCTGCTGATGACCCCGCGCCGCACCGGCACCGATGGTTTCTTCGTCTCGGTCCTGACGCGCCGGACCTAATTCTTGTCAGCCGTGAATGTGGTTGGCCGATCCCTGAACGATCTTGCCGTCAGCATTCACGCGTAGGTATTCGCAGATCTGGTGTCCGAGTTCGTCACGATAGAAGACGACAGTGCTGTCCGGACTGACGAAGGCGTTGATCAGCGTGAAATGCAGCTTCGGACGCAGGGGCAGGGCACGTCCCCAATAGGTGCGCAGGTTGTCCTTGCCGCGTAGCCGGCCGTTCGGGTCGAGGCCGAGCTTGATGATCTTGTCGGAAACCATCTCGCTGTCATCGGCGTAAAGCGCGAGAACATTGTCGAGGTCCCGGGTGTTCCAGGCGGCGATCCAGGTATCCGCGAAGGCGGTCCGCTGTTCGAGCGTTGTCTCCAGGGCTTGCATGTTCCTCTCCCGGTTTGTAATTAGGTCAGTATTATTGACCTATATTTTGGCAAGTCAACCAGGGGCTTTTTGATGGGTGGATTGCGTCAGCGTGGATGCTTTGCCGGGTTGCGACTCCGCCCCCCGTCGCGTATTTCCTGCCCATGACAGCACACAGCCAGACCGCACCAGCGACGCCCGACGTGGCGGGCGCTCACGAAAAGATTCTGATTGTCGATTTCGGCTCGCAGGTGACCCAGCTCATCGCGCGCCGCGTCCGCGAAGACGGCGTTTATTCCGAGATTGTGCCGTTCCAGAAGGCCGAAGCGGCTTTCAGGGAGATGAAGCCGAAAGCCGTGATCCTCTCCGGCGGTCCGGCCTCCGTGCTGGATCAGGACGCGCCGTCCGCGCCGATGTCGATCCTCACCGCAGGCATTCCGGTCCTCGGCATTTGCTACGGTGAGCAAACCATGGCCAAGCAGCTCGGCGGCACCGTCGAGGGCGGTCATCACCGCGAATTCGGACGGGCGCTGATCGAAGTCACCGATGACTGCGCGCTGTTTGAGGATGTCTGGAAGGTTGGCGAAAAGCACTACGTCTGGATGAGCCACGGTGACCGCGTCACCAAGCTGCCGGACGGCTTCCGCGGCGTAGCGAAAGCGCCGGGGTCACCGATCTCGGTGATCGCCGACGACAAGCGCAAGTTCTACGCGATGCAGTTCCATCCCGAAGTGGTGCATACGCCGGACGGCGCGAAGCTGATCAAGAACTTCGTGCGCAAGGTCGCGGGCCTCAAGGGCGACTGGACCATGCGCGCCTTCCGCGAGGAAGCCGTCGAGAAGATCCGCGCACAGGTCGGCAAGGGCAGGGTGATCTGCGGCCTCTCGGGCGGCGTCGATTCATCCGTGGCCGCGATCCTGATTCACGAAGCCATCGGCGATCAGTTGACGTGCGTGTTTGTCGATCACGGCATGTTGCGCAAGGATGAGGCCAAGACCGTCGTCGATCTGTTCCGGCATCACTACAACATTCCGCTGGTTCATGTTGATGCGTCGAAGACATTCCTCGGCGAACTGGAAGGCGTCACCGATCCGGAAGTGAAGCGCAAGACCATCGGCCGCCTGTTCATCGATGTGTTCGATGAAGAAGCCAAGAAGATCGGCGGCGCGGATTTCCTGGCGCAAGGAACGCTTTATCCTGACGTGATCGAAAGCGTCTCGTTCACCGGCGGCCCCTCGGTGACCATCAAGTCGCATCACAATGTCGGCGGCTTGCCTGCGCGCATGAACATGAAGCTGGTCGAACCGCTGCGCGAACTTTTCAAGGATGAAGTTCGCGCGCTCGGCGTGGAGCTTGGCCTGCCGGATGTGTTCGTCGGCCGTCATCCGTTCCCGGGGCCGGGTCTTGCGATCCGCTGCCCCGGCGAGATCACCCGTGAGAAGCTCGACATCCTGCGCGAGGCCGACGCGGTGTATATCGACCAGATTCGCAAGGCGGGCCTTTACGACGCCATCTGGCAGGCGTTTGCCGTGCTGCTGCCGGTCAAGACCGTCGGCGTGATGGGCGATGGCCGCACCTACGAATACGTGGTCGGCCTGCGCGCGGTGACATCCACCGATGGCATGACCGCCGACTTCTATTCGTTCGACATGAAGTTCCTCGGCGAAACAGCGACGCGCATCATCAACGAGGTGAAGGGCGTCAACCGCGTGGTCTACGACGTGACGTCGAAGCCGCCGGGGACGATCGAGTGGGAGTAGTCTGACGCGCTCTGCTGTTCGGTGCGTTCGATTGACGTGAGGAGGCTGCGCTGCGCAACATCGACTTCAGCTCCTGGCAAAGCCTGCTCGTCACGCTGATCGGTCTGGCGCTGGTGACGCTGATCGGTGTCGGCATTCGTCTCGTGATGATGTTCACGATTCAGCAGCGCCGCGAGCGGATGAACCGCCAGATCAACGAGCGGCTGCGCGTTCTGATCGCCGCCTACAAAACGCTCGGTGGATCGTTCACGGGCGATCTGACGGTCGATCCAACGCACCTGCGCGATTTCCGAAGGCGCGATGCCGATGATGGTATCGAGCCGTCTTCTCCGGCCGTCGCCGGTTCTGACCGGGCGCGCCGGATTCGCGATGCGGTCGAGACGGCGCTCTCGGATGTGATCCTGCTCGGGACCGAGGAACACGTCCGTCTTGCGGAGCGCGCTGCGCGCGAACTCGTTGCCGGTCGCCCGGTTCACACTCATGAACTGGTCGTCTCGCTTCGCGACTTTATCCGGCAGGCGCTCGATCTCGATCCGATTCCTGCCGATCTTGCCATTCCGATGCAGGGACCGGTGCGCCCGTCCGGTGGCGGCAGGGACAAGGGAGAGCGCGAAGGAAAAGGCGGCAAAGGCGGCGGCGCAGGAATGGGCGGTATGGGAGGCGGCATGGGTGTCGGCCTTGATACCGACGATACATCATTGCCTGACCATCGCTGAGGCGCGCGCACCTGACGGTAGGCTGCCTTACTTCTCCGTCACGCCCGCTTCGGCCTTTTCACCGCGCGAAGCTTTCCGCTCTTTCCGCCGCCGCAGAACAGTTGATCCTTGCCGTCGGACTCGAGGCCCGAGACGCCCGTTCCTGTCGGAAGGGTGAGTTCTTCAAAAACCTCGCCGGTCTGCGGATCGATCCGCCGCAGCGCGCTGTCGTCGCCCTCCCACACGCCATGCCAGAGGTCTCCGTCGACCCAGGTGACGCCGGTAACGAAGCGGTTGGATTCGATGGTGCGGATGATGGCGCCGGTTTCCGGATCAATCTGATGGATTTTCTTCTCGCGATATTGGCCGACCCAGAGCGAACCCTCGGCCCACGCCATGCCTGAATCGCCGCCGTCGCCGGGCGCGGGGATGGTCGCAAGCACATGACCGGATGCCGGATCGATCTTGCGGATATTCCGTTCGAAGATCTGGAACAGGTAACGACCGTCGAAGGCCGTACCTGCATGTGCAGGGACATCGAGGGTCCGCAAAGGCTTGCCGCTCTCCGGGTCGAAAGCGTTCAGTCTGTCGCCGGATGCGAACCAGACATTCTGGCCGTCGAAGGTCACACCATGCACATCCTCCGCGCCGGGAAAGGGGCCATACTCACGAATGATTTCGGCTGCGGCACGTTTCATGGTCTGCATCTCCGTTGCTTTGATGAGCGCAACCTAATTATCCGGCAGCGCGGCAGGGAGTAACAATGTCGTCGTGAATCCTGCCATCGGCGGCGTCATCCAGCGCCGCGCACGGGCACGGCCGAACGATTGCACCTTGCCTGCTGTTGCCAGTTCGTCGAGCGCGCGTTGCACCGTGCGCTGGCTGGCTCCGAGCGCCAGCGCGAGCGCCGAACTTGACCATGACTCGCCATCGGCAAGAAAGGCGAGCACTGAGGCGTGCTCTTCCTCGACAGGTGTTGCCAGCACAGCGACTTTTCGCGCCACATGAGGGATCAACGCAAAGCCGTCTTTGGTGGCGGCAATATCGGCCAGCGGTCGTAGTGCTTTGCGGAGACGCCCGATCTCGACACGCAGCCGCGCGCGATGCGAGTCATCAGCGTGCTTCGCCCGGAACGCACGCACGAGCAGGTCGCTTCGCGAAACGTCGCCGGGCCAGGCTTCCGCTAATGCACGGGCGAGGGTGAACAGAACGGGCCGTGTATTCAGCGGGATTGTCGTGCCGGCGTGGCGTACGGCATAACGGCAAGCGTCTACAATGAACGTCTTCGATGTGAGCAGCGCTTCAACTTCTGCAAGAAGGAGCGAATGCTCCTTACCGTGCGTGATGAGACGCGCGGCGGGCGAGTGCAGCGTGTGCGACACACTTTCCACTTCCGCCATCAGCGCGGGAATGCGGGCCTCGCGGGCGGCACGTTCCGCCCGGGTGAGAGCTGCGTGTGCGGCCTTGATGCGAAGGCGGCGGATCGCAATTCCGGCGACGGTCAGTTCATGCGCCGCGCGCCATGCGGGCGGAAGAGGTGCCGGATCAAGCTGCGCAAGCGCGCGTTCGGCTTCATCGAGATGTCCGATCAGAAGCAGCCGCCTGATTTCGAGTTGCCGCGCATGTGCGGCATTGATCCTGTCGCCGTGCTGTTCGAGAACCGCGCGCGCGGTATCGAGCGCTTTTGCGGGCCAGCCGAGATGGCCTGCGATTACATCGCGCGTCGCCAGCGCGATCTCGGCTTCTGCGACGATGCAGCGTGCACGCGCGAGGGTTTCCTTAGGGCTGAACGTCCGCGCGGCCCTCTGCAGAAGGGACCGCGCCTTGGGGAGATCGCCAAGCTGCGCCATGGCCAGCCCCCGCAGCGCAAGGGCAGGCGGATCGTCGCGCAGCGCGACGCGGTTAAGTGCGCCGAGCGGATCACCCGTTGCGAGGGCGCGTGCGGCGGCCGTGATCAGCGAGTCCATCGAAATCCCGACACACTTGTCACTCCCGCGCGCTCCCGATCCGGACCTAATTTACCTCACGACCGACAGCCAGCAAGCCTATCGGGAACCCCGGCGGCAAACGGCGATTGAGACGCAGGATGGAGAACAGATCATGCCGCAAGGAACCGAAGCTACCAGAATGACAGGAGCGCCACTCGCCATCGACATGCCACCGGTGGTTTCGGCACAGGAGTGGGAAGCGGCGCGCGAGCGACTGCTGGTGAAGGAAAAAGCTTTGACAAAAGCCCGCGACGCACTGGCCGCCGAGCGGCGGCGTATGCCATGGATGGCTGTGGAGAAGAATTATCAGTTCGACGGGCCGGACGGAAAACTGAGCCTGCTCGATCTGTTCGATGGCCGCCGACAACTGATCGTCTATCGCGCATTCTTCGAGCCCGGTGTGCACGGCTGGCCGGATCATGCCTGCATCGGCTGTTCACTGGGCGCGGATCAGGTCAGCAATCTCGTGCATCTGAATGCGCGCGATACGACGCTGGTTTATGCCTCGCGCGCGCCACAGGCCGACATCAAGCGACTGAAGGTCCGGATGGGCTGGCAGCGCATTCCGTGGGTGACGATCACCGATGGTTTCGATGCGGACTTCGGTGTCGATCTGTGGCACGGCCATAATGCTTTCATCCGTGACGGCGACCGCATCTTCCGCACCTACTTCATCAACACGCGCGGCGACGAGGCGATGGGCACGGTCTGGAGCTATCTCGACATGACCGCACTCGGACGTCAGGAAGTGTGGGAGGATTCACCGCCCGGTTATCCGCAGGACAAGACCTACAAGTGGTGGAACTGGAACGACAGTTACGTTCAGGGCGCAGCACCCGATCCGAAATGGGTTGCTGTATCGGATGCAGGCGAGGAAGCGTTCCGGAAGAAAGACGAGTAGCCCACTGGCCGCCGCATATTCTCGCGATTGCAGGAGAGTAACATGGACAATGCTTTCGCCGGTCAGCGCGCCGCCACGGAAAATCATGGCGCAAAGGCTCTGTCAGGTGCAGCCGAGTGGCTGCATCTGCTGGCGGCGCCAACCTTTGCAATCATGGCGCTGGTGACGGGCATGAGCGGCGATGGCGCAGCGGCGGTGCTTTGCGTGCACGACGCATCACCGCTTGGAAGCATGGCCGCGATGTATGCGCTGATGAGCGCGTTTCATGCCGGGCCGTGGCTGAAACTATTCTCAAGCAGGTGATGTGTGGACGGTTATGTTCTGCCGCCCGCCATCTCCCGCGCGATGCTGACAAAACGCTCGATGGTCGGCGTCGTGTCTCCCGTGCGCCAGGTGATGCCGGTCTCCAGGATCGGAGCGTCGCCCGCGAGATCGACATAGCGCACGCCGGTGCGCGCGAGATTGCGCAGCGAGGCGGGCACCAGTGCGATGCCCATGCCTGCGGACACAAGGCTGATGATGGTCTGCATCTGGATCGCTTCCTGCGCGATCCGCGCCTGTCCGCCATGCGCTGTGTAGTATTCGGTAACGAGGTCATGGAAGGCGGGCGCGCTCTGCCGCGGAAAGATGATAAGCGGCGCGTTCACCACGGAGTCCGGTGCAAGGCGATCCGCCGCCAGCGACAGCATTCCGTCGGCGATCCAGGTGTCCGGCACGGCAGCGACCAGCGGTTCGGTGACAAGCGGCAGATAGGAGAGCTGTCTGGGCAACGCCGCGCTCGGCGGCGGGATGACGAGACCGACATGGCCATGGCCTTCGAGCAGGTTTGCGATCTGCACGTTGCTGGTGGCTTCGGTCAGCGTGATCTCGACATTCGGATAGAGCGACGCATAGCGGCGCACCAGCAGCGGCAGGATGCTGTAATCGGCGGTGCTGACGAACGACAGCGCGAGGCGACCTGCGGTGCCGTCGCGCAATTGATGCGCGATCTCGGGCAGGGCGCTCACGCCGTCGAGTGCAGCTCGGACGCGAGGTAGCCACTCCGCGCCAAACGGCGTCAGCGCGACGCTGCGCTTGGTGCGCACGAACAGCGGCGCGCCAAGCTCGCGCTCCAGCATCATGATCGACTGGCTGAGCGGCGGCTGGGTCATGCCGAGGCGTTCGGCGGCCCGGCCGAAGTGCAGGGTGTCCGCGACGGTCACGAAATGCCGGAGCTGGCGAATGTCCATTTAATACTCTGGGCGACCTAATTACCTTCTAATAATATATTTTACAGCGACGAATAACCCCTTTATTGGAACCATTCCAATAAAAGAGGGAACAACCCATGCCGGCATATCGCTCCAGAACCTCCACCCACGGCCGCAACATGGCAGGCGCACGCGGCCTGTGGCGCGCGACGGGCATGAAGGACTCGGACTTCGGCAAGCCGATTATCGCGATCGCCAACAGTTTCACCCAGTTCGTGCCGGGCCATGTGCATCTGAAGGATCTCGGACAGCTTGTTGCCGGTGAGATCGAAGCCGCAGGCGGCGTCGCCAAGGAGTTCAACACCATTGCGGTCGATGACGGCATCGCGATGGGCCACAGCGGCATGCTCTATTCGCTACCGAGCCGTGAACTGATCGCGGACGCTGTCGAATACATGGTCAACGCGCACTGTGCCGATGCGCTGGTCTGCATTTCCAACTGCGACAAGATCACGCCCGGCATGCTGATGGCCGCGATGCGCCTCAACATCCCGACTGTGTTCGTGTCGGGCGGCCCGATGGAAGCGGGCAAGGTCGTGGTGAAGGGCGCGCAGCGCTCGGTCGATCTGATCGACGCGATGATCGTCGCCGCCGACGAC
Source organism: Afipia sp. (assembly GCA_024508675.1). Taxonomy (GTDB): domain Bacteria; phylum Pseudomonadota; class Alphaproteobacteria; order Rhizobiales; family Xanthobacteraceae; genus Afipia. Next base: position 5,845 of record JANINQ010000021.1, on the reverse strand, counting down.
AACTACAGCGACAAGGAAGTCGCCGCGATCGAGCGCTCGGCGTGCCCGACCTGCGGCTCGTGTTCGGGCATGTTCACCGCCAACTCGATGAACTGCCTCACCGAAGCGCTCGGTCTTTCGCTGCCCGGCAACGGCTCGGTGCTGGCGACCCATGCCGACCGCGAACGGCTGTTCCGCGAGGCAGGTCATCTGATCGTCGATCTTGCGCGCCGCTGGTATGAGCAGGACGACGCGACCGCGCTGCCGCGTACGATTGCGAATTTCGCGGCGTTCGAAAACGCCATGAGCCTCGACATCGCCATGGGCGGTTCGACCAACACTGTGCTGCATCTTCTGGCTGCCGCGCAGGAAGGCGAAGTGGATTTCACGATGGCGGACATCGACCGGCTGTCGCGCCGCGTGCCGTGCCTCTGCAAGGTCGCGCCTGCCAAGAACGACGTTCACATGGAAGACGTGCACCGCGCCGGCGGCGTGATGGCCATTCTCGGCGAACTGGAACGCGCCAAGCTGATCGACACCAGCCTGCCGACGGTTCACGCCCCAACCATGTCCGATGCGCTCAACCGCTGGGACATCGGCCGCACCAACAGCGAGTCCGTGCGTACCTTCTTCCGCGCTGCGCCTGGCGGCGTGCCGACGCAGGTGGCGTTCAGCCAGTCCGCGCGCTGGGACGATCTCGACACCGATCGTCAGAAGGGCGTGATCCGTTCGGCGGAGCATCCGTTCTCGAAGGACGGCGGTCTTGCGGTGCTGTTCGGCAACATCGCGCCGGAAGGCTGCATCGTGAAGACCGCAGGCGTCGATGAATCGATCCTGACCTTCCGCGGCACCGCGCATGTGTTCGAGAGCCAGGACGACGCGGTCTCCGGCATTCTCGGCAACCGGGTGAAGCCGGGCGAAGTCGTTGTCGTGCGCTATGAGGGGCCGAAGGGCGGTCCGGGCATGCAGGAGATGCTGTATCCGACCAGCTATCTGAAGTCGAAGGGCCTCGGCAAGGTTTGCGCGCTGGTCACTGACGGCCGCTTCTCGGGCGGCAGTTCGGGTCTTTCCATCGGTCACGTCTCGCCGGAAGCGGCGGAGGGTGGTCTGATCGGACTCATTGAAACCGGCGATCCGATCCTGATCGATATTCCGAACCGCATCATCAGCGTCGAGCTCGATGACTCCGTTCTCGCGGCGCGCCGCGCGGCGATGGAAGCCAAGGGCGCAGCGGCGTGGAAGCCGGTCGACCGCAAGCGTGTTGTCTCACCGGCGCTGCGTGCCTATGCGGCGCTCACCACCAACGCGGCGCGCGGCGCGGTGCGTGACGTGTCCCAAGTCGAGAAGTAATCCGTCGAAAAGTAATACAACGTCCTCCAAGACGTTTTTGAACGCCGCTGCCTGTCACGGGCGGCGGCGTTCTGCTGTGTGTTTCAGAGATCCTTCTTCAGATATGCCGCCAGCTTCTCCAGCGTCTGCATGCCGAGTTCGACCGCGCCGAACTTCATCACGGCATTGCGTGCTTCCACTGACGGGAAGGTCGAGGTCTTGGTGAGCAGCGTGCGGCCCGCGCCGATGGCCTTGAACGTGGTGACCACCTCGAAGGCGTTCGGATCGTTGTCGATGTCCGAGCCGTGACGATAGGCGAGACGTTCATTCGGCACGATCTCGCGAAACTCCCAGCGGTTCGGATAGTCGGTGCCGTCCGGTCCGTGCATGGTAAAGCGGAACAGGCCGCCGACACGGAAATCCATCGCAAGCAACGTGATCGTGAAGCCGTTCGGGCCGTACCAGACTTTCAACGCGTCGGGATCGGTGTGGGCGCGAAACAGGAGAGCGGGAGGCGCGTCGAATTCGCGCTCCATCGTGATGACTGGCTGGTTGTCGGGCGCGCTCGCATTGACTTTCAGAATTGCCGTCATGTGTCGCCTTCCTTTGCTTGAATGTCTTTCAGGTAGAGGTCGAGCTTGCCGAAACTTTCCTCCCAGAACCGCCGGTACTGATCGAGCCATTCGGTCGCTTCTTTCAACGCCTTCGGCTCGAAGCGGCAGGGTCGCCACTGCGCCGCCCGCCCACGCGTGACGAGGCCTGCGGTTTCCAGGACTTTCAGATGCTGGGACACGGCGGGAAGGCTCATGGCGAACGGCTTGGCCAGTTCCTGCACAGAAGTCTCCCCCAGTGCGAGGCGGGCAAGGATCGCGCGCCGCGTGGGGTCCGCGAGGGCCTTGAAGGTCATGTCGAGGGCATCGGCCATGGTCAAAACCTGTATTTAAGCTATCTCTTAAATACGAGGAGCCATCGCCTTGGTCAACCGGGATCATGGTCGGGCTTTACGGTGTAGAGTGTTCGTGTTTTGTTCTATGGCTTGGCCGGAGGCGTATCATGTCTGAGCAGTTGTGTTTTCCGGCGTTCGAACCGCCAGTCTCCGCAAGCGACGGCCTGTTCCTCGCGCTGACGCCGCCGGCTGAAAAACTTTCGATGATCGCCGAACACACGAACCGGCTTCGCTCCGCTCATAGCCTGCGAGGCAAACCGCTGGCTCCGTCTTGCCTGCATGTGTCCCTGCAAAGTCTCGGCGTTCACGATGGTGTGCCGCCGATCCTCGTTGAAGCGGTGAATGCTGCGATGGCCACGGTTGGCGTGCCGCCATTCGACGTGACGTTCGAAAGTGCGCTGAGCTTTACCAACAGGCGATGGACCAAGCCTGTTGTGCTGCGCGCAGGCGGCGACATGGCCGCGCTGTTGGAACTTCACCGGATTCTTGGCGAGGCAATGACACGAGCCGGATTGGGTCGCCGGGTAACGCGATATTTCACGCCGCACATGACGCTGCTCTACGATCGCCGCATCGTCGATGAGCACGCTATTCAGGCATTCGGCTGGACAGTGACCGACGTTGCGCTCGTGCACAGTTTAATCGGGCGGGGGCGGCATATTCATCTCGCGCGGTGGCCGCTGCGCCAATAGAGTTGCGGTCATTGCAAGGGAGAGCGACTTGGCGACGACGATCTACGGCATCAAGAACTGCGACACGATGAAGAAAGCCCGCGCGTGGCTGGACAAGCAGGGCGTCGCCTACAGCTTCCATGACTACAAGGCGGAAGGGATCGACAAGGAACGGCTGGCACGCTGGAGCAAGGCCGTCGGCTGGGAAACCCTGTTGAACCGCGCGGGCACCACCTTCCGGAAATTGCCGGAGGTCGACAAGGCAGGGCTCACCGAGAAGAAGGCGATGGCGCTGATGCTGGCGCAGCCGTCGATGATCAAGCGTCCTGTGCTTGAGATCGGCGGCAAGCTGCTGGTCGGTTTCAAGCCCGAGACCTACGCGGCGGAGATCAAGTAGCCGCTGGCCCATGAGCGGCTGGATCTGTTTCGGTCCCGGCGGACCGGCCCGTGCAAAATCCCGTTAGTCACCGGATTTGTCTTGAGAGGTGCGGCGTTCTGGCGCAGGCTGCGGCGTGCAGTATTACCGTCGCCACTCCCTTGCATGAGCCCGCCATGACAGTCACCACCGCGCCGAGCACACCAGTTTCAACGCGTACGCCCTGGTATTCCGTACTCTATATCCAGGTGCTGATTGCCATCGCGGTCGGTATTCTGATCGGGCATTTCTATCCCAACACGGGCAAGGCGCTGAAGCCGCTCGGCGACGGCTTCATCTCGCTGATCAAGATGATGATCGCGCCTGTCATCTTCTGCACGGTGGTGCACGGCATCTCCTCGATGGGCGATCTCAAGCGGGTGGGCCGCGTGGGTCTCAAGGCGCTGCTGTATTTCGAGATCGTCTCGACCATCGCGCTGGCTGTCGGCCTGATCGTCGGCGAAATCATCCAGCCGGGCAACGGCTTCAACATCGATCCGGCAACGCTCGATCCGAAAGCGGTCGCGACCTACGTTCACAAGGCGAGCGAAGAAGGAATTGTCGCACACCTGATGGCGATCATTCCGAACAGTTTCATCGGCGCGCTGGCGAACGGCGATCTGCTGCAGGTGCTGCTGGTCTCTATCCTGTCGGGCTTCGCCATCGCATTCATGGGACCTGCGGGCGAGCCCATCGCCCATGCCATCGACATGGCCGCGAAAGTATTCTTCGGCGTCATCCGCATCATCGTGCGCGCGGCGCCGATCGGGGCATTCGGCGCGATGGCCTTTACTGTCGGCGCTTATGGTCTCGGCTCGTTGTGGAATCTGGTGGCGTTGATCGGCACGTTCTATCTGACCAGCGTGCTGTTCGTTCTGTTCGTGCTTGGCGCCATCGCGCGGTTCTCGGGATTCTCAATCCTGCGCTTCATCGCCTACATCAAGGATGAGCTCCTGATCGTGCTCGGCACCAGTTCATCCGAAACGGTGCTGCCGAACATGATCACCAAAATGGAGCGGCTCGGCGCATCGCGCGGCGTGGTCGGCCTCGTGATCCCGACCGGCTACAGCTTCAATCTCGACGGCACCAACATCTATATGACGCTGGCGACGCTGTTCCTTGCGCAGGCAACCAATACCCATCTCACCATCTGGCAGGAGCTTGGAATATTGGGTGTCGCGATTATCACGTCAAAAGGTGCATCGGGCGTCACCGGCGCGGGTTTCATCACGCTTGCGGCGACGCTCGCGATCGTGCCGGATATTCCGATTGCCTCGCTCGCCATTCTGGTCGGCATCGACAAGTTCATGAGCGAATGCCGCGCGCTCACCAACCTGATTGGCAACGGCGTCGCGACCGTCGTGATCAGCCGGTGGGAGGGCGAACTCGACAAGGACAAGTTGCACGAGGCGATGGCGCATCCCATCGAACTCGGCGAAGAGCTGGAAAGAAATCCGGCGGCATGATTGCGCGGCTGAGCAAGCCGCGCGCGAAACGCGCTAGACAAACTCGATGGTGTCGCCGGGCATGATCCGGCCGGGCAGCTTGTGGAACAGGTCCCGCTTGATCACCGAGCGCAAGACCGATGTCGGCGGAACATCATTGGCGCGCATCAGGTTCTTGATTTCAAAACCGCCGTCCTCGCTGATCGTCTTCAGCGACGCGAGGATATGTGTGACACCCGCGCCATCGGAGAACGGCATCAGCAGACGTTCGTAATCGACCGTCCGCCCGTAAAGGTCCTTCACCTTCGAGATCGTATACATCGGCAAGCGTTGCCGGACGCATTCGAGATAAACCGGAATGACGATCTGCTCGAGCTTCGCTCCGAGATAGTCGTCGAGATAGCGGCCCTGACCGGTGGTGCCGTAGGCGTGCGACATCCGCGTGCCTTCGCTGTCGATCCGGAAACGCAAAACATCGCCCGTGCCGACGATGGTATAGGAGACGAGGTCGTCCGCTTCTTCTGCGATTCGCTCCGGCTGATATTCGTCAAATCTCGGCAGCCGTTCCTGACGGGCATAGAGCCGCAGCCAGACATTCAGCAGGTCTCGCTGCTTGATCGATTTGACGATAGCCGGACTAGCGCTTTCGAATTCCATGACCGAGGCCCTGAGCGGGGAAAGGAATGTCCTTGCCGCAATCATCGGCTTTTGGGCGAAATTTTTCATGAAGAGGGCGTCCGGCCCGATATTAGGCTTAACCGGTCGTTTATCCGGGGCCGGAGGTTGTCCGCATCCGGCCTAGGCCCCGGTGGACATTACAGATTTTGCACGCTACGCATAAACGGTGGGCAGCAATGCGGCTTGCGCATCACTAACAATTGGATACATAGTCCCGGCCGGTTGCCGGGGTGACTGCCTCGGCGCAAGCGCAAGGGGCGGCGCTAAATAAAAGGTCACGCGCAAATGAAATGCGCGAAGGCCGACAGGGGGATCTTTCTTGTCTGATGAGTTCATTCTTGAAACCTCGGGATTGACCAAGGAGTTCGCGGGCTTTGTAGCC
>JANINQ010000020.1 GCA_024508675.1 Afipia sp. | reverse complement strand
GCGCGCTGGCGCACGCTCGCGCGCGACGCCGCCGCGCTGTGCCGCGCGGCCGACGTCGAGGTGCTCGTCAACGGCGACATCGCCCTGGCGCGCGAGTTGCGCGTGGGCGTCCACCTGAAGTCGGCGCAGCTCGCCGCGTTGCCGCAGCGCCCGTTGCCGCAGGCGCTGCCGGTCGCCGCCTCCTGCCACGACGCGGCGGACCTCGCGCATGCCGAGCGCCTGCGCTGCGACTTCGCCGTGCTGGGTCCGGTGCACGCCACCGCGAGCCATCCCGGCGCCACGCCGCTCGGCTGGGCCGCGTTCGCGTCGATGCGCGAGGGCAGCACGCTTCCGATCTACGGCATCGGCGGACTGGGCCTCGAACACCTGGACGAGGCGCGTGCCCATGGCGCCCAGGGCATCGCGGCGATCCGCGCGTTCCAGTGAGGTGACGCTGAGTCAACCATGGTTGACTTTCGGGTAAACCAGAGTTTACTCTATGCCGTGATCGAGATCTTCAAGAGCAACCCTTCGACAAGTGGTTGCGTGGTCTTCCCGATCGCGAAGCCAAGGCCCGCATCGAGGTGCGCATCCGTCGGCTTTCGCTGGGTAATCCGGGCCAGCACAGGATGCTCCCGGGCGGGATTTGTGAACTCAAGGTCGATCATGGCCCCGGCTACCGGGTCTATTACATTCGCCGAGACCTGCGACTGATTTTGCTGCTGTGTGGAGGAGACAAATCCACCCAGCAACGTGACATCGATCTGGCGCGGCAGATCGCCGACGCGTGGGAGGTTTCGAAATGACCAGGAAAAGAGTGAAAGAGGGATTCAGCCGTTACGACACGGCGGATTACCTGGAATCCGAAGAAGACATCGCTGCCTATCTCTCAGCCTGCGCCGATGAGAATGATCCCGCGCTGTTCGTCGCCGCGCTGGGCGATGTCGCTCGCGCCCGCAACATCGCGCTGCTGGCTGAGAAAACCGGGATGAGCAGGATGGGCTTGTACAAGGCGCTTTCGGGTCAGGGAAACCCGAGTTTCGCGACGGTATCCAAGGTTGCGCATGCGCTTGGATTGAAGATCACCGTGGAGGCGATCTGACGCTGGCCCGGCGTCAGGTCGCGGCGAGGACCCGGTAGAGCCGATCGAGCGACGCCACGTGCGCCGCCAGTTCGTCGAGGGTGCCGCTGTTGGCGAGCACGTCGTCGGCGATCGCGAGGCGCTGCGCGCGCGTGGCCTGGGCGCCGATCATCCGGTCGGCGAGGGCGGCATCGATGCCGTCGCGCGCCAGCAGGCGCGCGCGCTGCGCTTCCAGCGGCGCGTCGACGACGAGGATGCGGTCGAGCCACGGATAGGCCTCGCGACCGCCGCCTTCGGCCAGCAGCGGGATCGCGGCGATCGCGTAGGGGCCGGTCGCGGCGGCGCACTCGGCCTGCAGGGCGGTACGCACGCGCGGATGCACGATCGCCTCGAGCGTGCGCTTCGCGCCGGCGTCGTCGAAGATGCGGCGGCGCATCGCCGCGCGATCGAGCGCGCCGGAGGCGTCCAGCACGCCCGGACCGAACGCCGCGACCACTTCGGCGAGGCCGGCCGAGCCGGGCGCCACGGCCGCGCGCGCGGCGACGTCCGCGTCCGCGACGTGGATGCCGCGCGCCTCGAACTCGCGCGCCACCGCGCTCTTGCCCGAGGCGATCCCGCCGGTCAGGCCGACGACGAAGCCGCTCATGCCGGGGAAGACGGCGTCGAGGAGGTGGGGTCGATCATTGCGCGCGCGATGTCAGTGGCCGAGCCCGGCGATCCGCAGGTACCAGTCGACCATGGAGCCGCCCCAGAAGAACACGATCCAGCCGGCGATCGCCAGGTACGGCCCGAACGGGATGGGGGTCGCGCGGTCGCGACCCTTCGCCGCCAGCCAGATCGAGCCGATGATCGCGCCGACCACGGACGACAGGAGGATCGTCGGCAGGATGCCCTTCAGCCCGAACCAGGCCCCCAGCGCCGCGAGCAGCTTGAAATCGCCGTGGCCCATGCCTTCCTTGCCGGTGAGCTGCTTGAACACCCACCACACCGACCATAGGCTCAGGTAGCCGATGATCGCGCCCACAAGTGCCTGCTTGGCGTTGACGTAGAGCGGATCGATGCTGGCGATGAGCCCCAGCCACATCAGCGGCAGCGTGAGCTGGTCGGGAAGGAGTTGCGTGCGCAGGTCGATGCCGGAGAGGGCGACGAGGAAGCAACTGAAGACGATCGCGCCGAAGCCCTTCCAGCCGAAGCCGAACTGCCACACACAGCACAGCACGAGCAGCATGGTCAGCAGTTCGACCAGCGGGTACTGCGCCGAAATGGGGGCGTGGCAGTGCCGGCAGCGCCCGCGCAGCGCCAGCCAGCTGAAGACCGGGATGTTCTCGTACCAGGACAGCGCGTGCTTGCAGTGCGGGCAGTGCGATCGCTCCACCACGATGCCCGGAGGAGGCGGGTCGTACAGCTCGGGCTCGCCCAGCATCTCGCGGCTGTCGCGCTTCCACTGCCACTCGAGCCGCCGCGGCAGCCGCAGGATCACGACGTTGAGGAAGCTGCCCACGAGCAGGCCGAAGCCCGCCGCGAGCGGATAGCCGATCGCCGGATTCTGGTCGAGAAACGCCATGCAGCCCCCTTCGGTCGCGGCGCCGGCCGCGACGCGACCTTAGCAGATCGGCGTCAGATCGCCGCGGCCAGCTTGAAGATCGGCAGGTACATCCCCACCACCATCGCGCCGACGATGCCGCCGATGAAAATCATGATCAGCGGCTCCAGCAGGCTGGACAGCGCGTCGACCGCGTTGTTGACCTCCTGCTCGTAGAACTCGGCCACCTTGTAAAGCATCGCGTCGAGGGCGCCGGCTTCCTCGCCGATGGCGGCCATCTGGATCACCATGTGCGGGAACAGGTTCACCTGCCGCATCGCCACGTTGACCTGGTAGCCGACGGAGACGTCGTCGCGGATGCGCTTGACGGCCTGCTCGTAGACCGTGTTGCCGGTCGCACCGGACACGATGTCCAGCGCCTCGACCAGCGGCACGCCGGCCTGGAAGGTCACCGCGAGGGTGCGCGCGAAGCGGGCGATGGCCGAGTTGTGCATGATCTGGCCGATCACCGGCAGCTTCAGGATCAACCGGTCGAGGAAGTGCTGGAAGGCGAGGGAGCGCTTCTTGACGAAGATCAGGCCGCCGATCGTGCCGCCCACGACGAACAACACAAGCCACCAATAGCCGATCATGAAGTCCGACGCAGAGATGATCATCTTGGTGAACGCAGGCAGGTCCGCCCCGAAACTGGCGAACACGTTCTGGAACTGCGGCACGACGAAGATCAGGAGAATCGCGCTCACCAGGATGGCCACGGCGATCACGGTCGCCGGATAGAACAGGGCCTTCTTGATCTTGCCCTTCAGGGCCTCGATGTTTTCCTTGTAACTGGCGATGGTGTCGAGCACCGTCTCCAGCACGCCGGCGGTCTCGCCCGCGTGCACCAGGTTGCGGTAGAGCTCGTCGAACTGCACCGGGTGCTTGCTCAGCGATTCGTGCAGCGAGCTGCCGCCCTCGATGCTGGTGCGGATGTCAGTGTAGAGCTGCTTCGCCTTCGGGTTCTTCTGGCCGCCCGCGATGATCTCCAGGCCGCCGACGATCGGCACGCCCGACTTCATCATGGTCGCGAGCTGGCGACTGAAGACGGCGATGTCGCCCGGCGTGACCTTCTTGCCCGCGCCGCCGAACAACGGCTTGGGCTTCGGCTTCACCGAGGTCGGGTTGATGCCCTGGCGGCGCAATTCGGCACGGACGAAGTTCTCGCTCTTCGCGGGCTGCTCGCCCTTCATCTTCACGCCGCGCTTGTCGGTGCCCTCCCAGACGAAAAGCTTGAGCTCGTCACGGAGGTTGCGGTTGATGGCGGATTTGCTGGCGGCCATGAGGATCAATCCTTCGTCACGCGGTTGATTTCCGCGAGGCTGGTAATGCCGTTCTTCACCTTCAGCAGCGCCGACTGGCGCAGGTCGCGCACGCCCGAGACCTGGGCGGCCTCCGCGATCTGCTGCACGTTGCCGCCGGCCAGCACGATCGCCTGGATCTCGTCGGTCATCGGCATCACCTGGTAGATGCCGGTGCGGCCCTTGTAGCCCTCGGTGCAATCCGGACAGCCGACGGCCTCGTAGATCGTCATGCCGGCGTCGATCTCTTCCTGGGTGAAGCCTTCCGCCAGCAGTGCCGCCGGCGGCAGGGCCTGCTCGCGCTTGCAGTCGTGCAGGCGCCGGGCGAGGCGCTGGGCGATCACCACCGTCACGGACGAGGTGATGTTGAAGGGCGCGATGCCCATGTTCATCAGGCGCGAGATCGTCTGCGGCGCGTCGTTGGTGTGCAGGGTCGACAGCACCATGTGGCCCGTCTGTGCCGCCTTGACCGCGATCTCCGCGGTCTCGAGGTCGCGGATTTCGCCGACCATGATCACGTCCGGGTCCTGGCGCAGGAAGGAGCGCAGCGCCGCGGCGAAGGTCATGCCGCGCTTCACGTTCTGCTGCACCTGGTTCACGCCCGGGAGGCGGATTTCCACCGGGTCCTCGACCGTGCTGATGTTGCGCGATTCGTCGTTGAGGATGTTCAGCGCGGTGTACAGCGACACCGTCTTGCCGGAGCCGGTCGGGCCGGTCACCAGCACCATGCCGTAGGGCTTGGCGATGGCGCTCAGGAACAGGGCCTTCTGGTCGTCCTCGTAGCCCAGCTTCTCGATGCCCAGCTTGGCGGCGCCGCCGTCCAGGATGCGGAGCACGATCTTCTCGCCGAACAGGGTCGGCAGGGTGCTGACGCGGAAGTCGATCTGCTTGGTCTTGCTCAGGTTGAGCTTGATGCGACCGTCCTGCGGCACCCGCTTCTCGGCGATGTCGAGCTGCGACATCACCTTCAGGCGCGCGGCGATGCGCGGGCTCATCTTCACCGGCACGCGCGCGACCTGCTTGAGGATGCCGTCGATGCGCAGGCGCACCCGGTATTCGGTCTCGTAGGGTTCGAAGTGGATGTCCGAGGCGCCGCGGCGGATGCTGTCCACCAGCACCTTGTTGACGAACTTCACGACCGGGGTGTCGTCGCCCTTGGCGTCGACGCCGCTGGCGCTGTCCTCCATGTCGTCGTCGCCGGCGCTGACGTCGAGGCTCTCGAAGTCCTCGTCGCCGTCGCCTTCGGCCATGGCCTCGGAGAAGGATGCCGCCGACTCCAGCCACTTGTCGATCGTGGCCTTGATCCGCTCCTCGTCGACCAGGATCGCCTCGACGGCGAGGTTGGTCGCGAACTTGAACTCGTCGAGGGCGCGGGTATTGGTCGGGTCCGCGATGCCCACGTACAGCCGGCTGCCGCGCTTGAACAGCGGCACCGCCGAGTGCTTGCGCACCAGCTCCTCGTTGACGAGCTTGATCGCCGACTGGTTCGGATCCATCGCCGACAGGTCGAAGATCGGCATGCCGAACTCGATCGAGTTCGCGGCGGCGAGCTGGACCGGGGCGACCAGCCGGTTCTCGACCAGGTACTGGGCGAGGGGCTTGCGCGCCTGGGTGGCGCCGGCCATGGCCTCGCGCGCGGCGTCCTCGGCCAGCGCGCCGTCCATGACGAGGCGCCGGGCGATGCCGGTGATGCCGACCAGGTTGGCGTGCACTGCGGTGGCCAAGGCGCAACCCTCGAATTTCCCCTCCGGGACTTTACCCCAAACCCCCCGACCCCAGAATGCCACCCCCGTCACACAAGGGCGCCCGCGAACGGTAGGAGCGGCATCGGCGGCGATGCTACCCTCCACCCGAGGGGAAAACCGCATGCACCTGTCCATCATCCTGCCCGCCAAGAACGAGGCCGAAGGCCTGCGCCGCACCCTGCCCGGGCTGCGCGAGCGCTACCCCGACGCCGAGGTGATCGTCGTCGACGACGGCTCCACCGACGACACCGCGGCGGTGGCGGCCGCGCATGGCGCGCGCGTGCTCGGCGCGCCCTACTCGATGGGCAACGGCGCCGCGATCAAGCGCGGCGCGCGCGCGGCATCGGGCGAGATCCTCGTGTTCATGGACGCCGACGGCCAGCACGACGCGGCCAGCATCGCCCCGTTGCTCGCGAAGCTCGACGAGGGCTACGACATGGTGGTGGGCGCCCGCGGCGCGGGCGGGCAGGCGAACATGGGCCGGGGCCTCGCCAACCGCTTCTACAACCGCCTCGCCAGCTGGATGACCGGCCACCGCATCGCCGACCTCACCTCCGGCTTCCGCGTGGCCCGCGCCGAGCGCTTCCGCCAGTTCCTGCACCTGTTGCCCAACGGGTTCAGCTATCCCACTACGAGCACCATGGCGTTCTTCCGCAGCGCCTACCCGGTGGCCTACGTGCCGATCCCGGTGGCGGCGCGCATCGGGCGCAGCCACATCAAGCCGGTGCGCGACGGGCTGCGGTTCCTGCTGATCATCTTCCGGATCGCGACGCTGTACTCGCCGCTGAAGCTGTTCGCGCCGGTGGGGTTCGGCTTCTTCCTGGTGGGCGCGTGCTACTACGCTTACACGTATGCGACGCATCACCGATTCACCAACATGAGCATGCTCCTGTTCAGCGCGGCGGTGATCGTATTCCTGATCGGCCTGATCTCCGAGCAGATCACCAGCCTGACCTACCAGGCGGTCCGCAGCGAGCGGCGCGCGTATGACAAGCCGCTCGTCTGAGGAAGCGCCGCGCCGGGTACTGGTGCTCGTCGGGACCAAGGCGCAACTGATCAAGATGGCGCCGGTCCTCTTGCGGATGGACCAGGACGGCATCCAGTACAAACTCGTGTATACCGGCCAGCATTCGGAGACGTTCGACGAACTGGAGCGCATGTTTGGCCTGCGTCCAGCGGAAGACATCCTCGTGGCGGACTTCGAGGCGGCTACCCATTCGTCGTTCGTGAGATGGACGTTCCAATTCTGGGTGCAAGCGATCCGCCGCCTCCGGGAGGGCGCATGGCGCGACTGCCGGATCGGCTTGGTCCATGGCGACACCGCATCCACTTTGTTCGGCGCGCTGGCGATGCGTTTGGCGGGCATCCCCGTCGCGCACGTGGAAGCCGGTCTGCGGTCGCCCCGCCTGTTCGATCCATTTCCCGAGGAAGGGATCCGAAGGCTCGTGTCCGGGTTGAGCCAAGTGCACTACGCACCCGATCCCCCCGCGGTTGCGAACCTGCGCGGCGTGGGCGGAGAGATTGTCGATACCGGGGGCAACACGTTGCGCGATGCCCTTCTGTTCGCGCTTTCGCGATCGGCAGGGCCGGGCCCGGGAAGCAGGGCATACGCAGTCGTTTCGGTCCATCGCAACGAAAACCTGTCGTCCCGCTCCAGATTCGAGGGGCTGATGAATCTGATCGTCGAAACGGGTCGACACTGCGACGTCAAGTTCGTGCTCCACCCAGCCACCCGCGCGCGACTCGTGCAGTCGGGATGGGACTCGCGACTGCGCGCCGCCGCAGGGATACAGCTGGTCGATCGCATGGATTACCTGCAGTTTGTCGAGACCTTGCTCGGCAGCTGTTTCTTGATGACGGACGGAGGCAGTAACCAGGAAGAAGCCGCAATGCTCGGCCTGCCGACCCTATTGTTGAGGAAGGAAACGGAAAGACCTGACGGCCTGGGCGCGAACGTTGTGCTCTCGCGCCTGGATGCGGATGTGGTCCGCCGCTTCGTCATCGCGCATGCGGGGAGACCATGGACCCGATCGGCGGTCGTGGGGATCTCCCCCACTGAAGTAATCGTTCGGCACCTGCAGACCAGACCAGCATGAAGATCGACAGGAGAAGTCCGCGCCACTGGCTCTATCTGTTGGGGTTTGGCTTCACCGTAGCGTGCGCGATATTGGTTCGGCCATTCCTGCATCGTCGAAGCAGCGGCCGGGCGTTGCTCTACGGACACAAGCTCGCGGGTAACCTGCTGGCCATCCAGGAGCAAGCGGTTTCGCACGCGCGTGAAGGCATGGAAGTCGCCTTCCTGACCATGGATCCCATCTACCATAAGCAACTGCGGAAGCGAGGGATCGCTTCGGTTCTCGCGTGCTCTCCGTCCGCCATTCGCTGGCTTGCAACGGCCGATGCAGTGATCAGCGATCATGGGCTTCACGCGATGCAGCCCATGCTCGCCACGACTGATGTGAAATTCTTCGACGTCTGGCACGGTATTCCGTTTAAGGGGTTCGATCGAAACGACTTCCGTGTGCAGCAACGCTATAGCGAGACATGGGTGGCCTCACCATTGCTGGCATCGCTGTACGTGGAAAGATTCGGCTTCGATGCTGGCCGGGTAAAGGTCACCGGCTATGCGCGTACGGACCGGCTGGTGCGACGCAAAGACGCCAACAGGTCCGAGATCGCGCGCCGCCTGGGGCTGCCACACGATTGCGGGCAAATCGTGTTGTTCGCGCCCACCTGGAGGCAGGACGATCGATCACGCAGCCTTTTCCCATTCGGTGTAACGGCCGAGGCCTTCTTTGCTGCGCTCTCGACGCTGGCCGAACGCACGAATGCGACCATGGTGTTCCGGACACACCTCAATGCGTCTCTTCCGGCCGGAGCGACGGACGCCTGGCCTCGCCTTGCAAGCCTGCCCTCGGCTTTGCATGCCGACACCGAGGAAATTCTCCTTGCAAGCGATATTTTGGTCTGCGATTGGTCCTCGATCGCCTTCGATTTCTTGTTGCTCGACAGGCCCACGATCTTCCTGGACGTTCCGCCCCCGTTCGCCAAGGGGTTGTCCCTGGACGCCGGCTACCGCTTCGGTGCGCTCGCCAAGGACATGGAGGCAATGCTGGCATTGCTCGAGCGTTACCTGATTGAGCCGGGGTTATACCGGCGAGACTGCGGGAACCGTGCTGCGCAAGTGAAGAGCCAAATCTACGGCGGCTTTGCAGACGGGCTCGCCACACAGCGTTGTCTTGAGCGATTGGGCCTCGCTACAGGCGGATCTTCTCGATGACGGCGGTGGTGGAAATCGCCGGCGTCCTTTCGAGATAGACGACGCGACAAATATCGTTGAACTCGTCGAAACGGCCCGCCCAATCGCTGCCCATGGCGAGCACGGCAGCGGAGTGCTGGAGCAGGTAGTGGCGCTTCAGTTCAAGAGATTCTTCCAGGAAAACGCCGTCGACGCAGCGCAGGGCTTTGATGATGTCGACTCGCTCTCGTTCCGAGAACACGGGTGGACGACCCTTCTTGAAGATGTTCAGCCGGTCCGTTGAAACCCCCACGATCAGACGATCGCCAAGACCGCGTGCGCGCTCCAGTATCCGCAGGTGTCCAACATGAAACACGTCGAATGTGCCGAAGGTCAGAACGGTATTGGTCATGAGAACAGTGCGTGCTCGAGGCTTTCAGCGAACGCGACCGCCAGCCCACAATCGGTGGATATGGTAGCCGGATTGCGATAAGGCCTTGGAGAGGGCGGCCGTGAGGAGCCATGGGTTTGCATATAAGAGCTGCGAGGCGCTCCGGACCTCCCCACGCTTCACGGCGTGTGCAAGGCGATGCATGGCCTCACTACGACGCAGCGCGGTGATCTTGATGGCGAACGATTTCATCGCTTCGTCGGACCAGCCGAACCACCGTGAGCATTCTTCCAGGCATCTTCTCATCAGCGTAGGATCGGCTGCTTGTGCGGTCAATGATCCGGGTGTTATTCGATACAGGTAAAGGGGGCTGGGAACGTACGCGAACTTCGCCCCCGCCAGTCCCAGTCGCAAGTAGTATTCCGCGTCCTCTGCAAACCGCCTGCCGGTGTGAAGGATGCGGTGCTCGCGGAGAAAGTCGGTGCGAATGATTGGCTGGACAAGGAGCCGGTCAGACCTAATGTACTCGCTTACGGTCACTTCCCGGGGGTCGCTCCCGGAGCCTCCAAAGGCAGAGTGCCCGCGAAGACGTTTCCATGGATAGAGGCCGGTCTGGGCGTCGTGACAAAGCAGTATGTCGTCAAAGACGACGTCAGCGCCTAGAGCCTCGCCTGCCTTGATCAGGTGTCGCAATCTCTCCGGGTGCCATGCATCGTCAGCGTCTATGAACCCGACCCATGGCGTCGAGACGCAAGCAATGGCCCGATCACGCGCTGCGCCTGGGCCTCGGTTGTACTCGTTACGAATAGAAATAACGCGCGGATCGATGATACTTCGAAGTATGTCTTCGCTTCCGTCCGTCGATGCGTCATCGCAAATGACGAGCTGGACCTGCACTCCTTGCTGTGAAAGTACGGATTGGATGGCGCACTGGACAGTGCGTGAGGCGTTGTAAGCCGGCAGGATCGCTGCGACCATCGGCACAGCAGCCTGGCCCATGTTCGCAGGGTCAGACACGGTTCACTCCGAGCTTCTCCAGCCCGCGGCGCACAGGTCGGAACGCCCGGCGGGCTGGAATCAGGATTGTCTCGACAGCCAGTGGCGAAAACGATCTTAGTCCTGGGAGGCGATGAATGGCGGATGGGGGGCGTCGCGAGGGCGCGAACGACTCGGCGATCGCCGCGATGCTTTTCCAATAGCTGAAGTCATATTGCAGTCCCTTCTGCAGCGACGACCAAAGGGCATCGGATGCCGACACCCGACGCGCCGTAGTCAAGCGTCCACCCACCTCGAGCTGCCGGTAAGCGCTTAGAATAAGCTCGGCCGTTTGCTTCAGGGCTTCTGGCCCTGGGTCTCGCCCACGCGAAATCCGCGGGCCGGCGTGCTGGACCCATACCCCGGTGGCGGCGGTATAGCGTATCCACGCCAACTCTCGCTTGGCCGCCAAGTCGATGCACCAGGCCGTGTCCTGCCTGATGGCCCTCGACTCGTCCCACGAAACGTCGACAATGGCCGAGCGCCGATAAAGATGGCCAGACGGATGCGTCATGCGGGACGGAGTGAGCATCGCTTCGACAAAGTCCAACGTTTCCGGATTCGAAAGAGATCGGATAAGCCGACCATCCGCCCGGATTACGTCCACGTTGCCGGAGCATACGTCTGCCCCTGATGCAGCAAGGATTTTGTATTGTGTTTGGCATGCCGCCGGGTAAAGGTAGTCATCGTCGTCCAGGAACCGCACGAAATCCGCGGTTGCATGACGTAGCCCATGATTTCTCGCGGCATTTGCGTGAGGGGTTGGGATCGGGAGCCAGTGGACGTTTGACGCTACTCCAAAGTAGTCGGCTACGTCCCGCCACGAAGTGTCGGGGCCGTTTGGAACAACGAGGACCTCTACGCGCTCGGCTGACGCCAACGAACTGGCGATTGCGCGTGCCAGGAAATGAGGGCGGCGCGCCGTTGGGATTACGACCGACACAAGGGGTTCACCCATGGCGACGCCTTCGCGGGATCGCGGGCGCGAGTAGTTCACGGATTGAACGAAGCCAAGGCTCATTGATCCACGCGCTGACCGCGAGATACGAAAGGACGAACGACACGGTCCCGCAGATGAACTGCATGTGTGCGGGGACTGACGTGACAACTATCCAGGCCCCCGCGCCGGAGACGAGGCATGCCGTCAACGGAATTCCTGCTTGAGCTACGTATTCACCGAAGGCGGCGCCACATGCAGGCCTCACCAGATAGTGGAATAGAGGAATAAAAAGTACGCCCTGGATCAACACCAGTGACAGGGCGATCCCCATCAATCCGAACCTCCCGCCTGCGATCCAGAGCACGGCTGGTAGCAGCGCCAGCACCGAAAGATTCCACCAGAATGCCCGCCTAACGTACCCGGTCGCGTACAAGAGACTACCCAAGGGATTGGACGTCGATCGGATCATTCCCCAAATCGCGAAAATCCGCAGTAGGGCGGCAGAGTCGCTCCATTGTTCCCCTAGCAGGACTCTGACCGCGTCCCCCGGCCAGATTGCCAGGATTGAGTAAACGGGAAAATTGATTGAAGCGGTGATCCGCAGCGTTTGCAAGTAGACCGACCTCAACGCGTCCCGATCGTGCTGAAGCTTTGCCATGACCGGCAGCCCTACCCGAGTGACAACCGGATTGACGAATGAGTTGGCGAGGCGAAGCGAAAGATTTCTCGGAACGGTATATAACCCCAGGGTCGAAGAAGACGAGAAGTACCCCCCCACGAAGAGATCCGCCTGAAGTTGCGCATTGATCAGCAGCGTATCCCCTAGGCGGTACATGCCATAGCGCAAGTGGGCGGAAGCGGAACGAAACTCGAAAATGCCCCGTGGTCGGAAGCCTTGAGAAATGAGGGCCCATGAGCACGCGCTGCTGACCGCTGCAGTGAGCAATGCCGTGACCACCAGAGAGTACACACCTGCCCCCATGACGGCCGCAGCGATACCGCCGCCGAAGCCGATGATGGAAGAGCAGATCTCGATCGACGCAAGCTTGGTGAACTTCAGGCTTTTCTCAGCCAAGACGCGGAACTGTTGGCCTAACGCGGAGAGCGGCAGCGTAAGGCTCATCAGCAACATTAACGGAGCCAGTCTGGGTTCGTGGTAGATGTGCGCGAGGGGGAGCGAGATCGCGATGAAGACCCCCATAACCAAGACCGAGGTAGCGAGATTCAGCCAGTACAGCGTAGATAACACCCTTGGGGTCGGGTCGGGGTAATGAATAATGGCATTTGAAAGACCGAGGTCGACGAAAACGGCCGCCATGGCATAGGCGGCACCGGCGATTGCCATCAACCCGAAATCCGCCGGGATGAGTAGACGAGCGAAGATCGCCATCTGTGCGAACTGCAGCACAACGCGAATCAGTAGAGAAGCAGAGGTCCAACGCCCCGCGGAGTACGCTGTGCGCCGCAAGTTCATGCGAACTAACCCTTTAGGAAGCGTGCGGGGGCCATGATGCGACAGTCGCTGGTCACCGCCGTGCCATGGCGCTCTTTTGGGCGGTCAGCAGGAAGTAGCGAGGTTCGTGGAATGGCTTCAGTGGCGCGGGTCTCGGCGACGCCCAGTGATCCGAGATGCGTTCGAGCATTCGCGCAATGCGAGGAGCGGTCGTTCGGAGCGTCCTGACCACCTTCAGCCGCTGGCGCTGGCCAAAGGTCGTTCGATCGGCCATGACGAAGCCGGCGCTCTCGAGTGCGATCGCGAGCTCCTCGGGCATGAACTCCTGGACATGGAAACGGTTAGCGGGGCGGTCGTCCAGGCTCAGGCAGTCAGGAGATGTAATCGGCCGATTCGGGGAAGATATCAGCAGGGTGCCGCCCGCCTTGAGCAGCGCGAATAGGTTGCTCAACGCGGAGCGATAGTCGGGCACGTGTTCGATCGTTTCGAAGCACGTGATTAGGTCGTATGTATGGCCGCGCCAGAACGTCGAGATGTCGCCGACGTGAAAACACGCGTTGGCAGCACCGTACTCCCGGCCAGCAAAAGCCACGACTTCCGCGTTTACATCGACGCCGTCGTAGCTGGAAGCTCCAGCAGCCAGAAACATCGGCGCGGCATATCCGACCCCGCAGGCGATATCGAGTACGGCCAACCCCTTCGCCTGGCCCACAGCAAATCTGTATCGCGCCAGATGGTCAGCCTCCAACCGTCGGCCGGCTCGACCCGGGACGAAGAACTCACCGGTGAACGAAGGATCCTTTAGAGGCTGTGTCATGCGGAGCGCCTGCGCTTCGATTGGGGTGCGGTCGTGCTGTTAACTACCTGGACGTCCGGTCGTGGATGGGGGGATGACGAAAAATGGCTCTTGCCACGATTCGCAGCCATTCTAGAAGCGCAATCCTTGCGCCGCCAATGGTGTCATACGCTCCGCTGCGCCATTTCGTCCGGAACAAGTCGATCGCGCGCCCAAGCGGCATTGTCATGGCTTGTCTGCGGCTCAACATCAGGTCGTGGAGGGCGAATATCTGGTCTCCAACTTGGCGGCACTTCTCGGCCGGCCAGGAAGAATGCGAAGAAATGACTCGATCTAGCAGAACCAGGTCGCACTTCGAGATGTCTCGAGGAATGGGCAGTCGCCGAAGGCCCCTTTCCACTGTGGAAAATTCCAAGGTGTCGAGACACCTCGCGGCCCAATTTGCCAAAGGACTTCCACCAGGGATGAAGCCCGATGTATTTCCGGCATGCAGCCTGTGGTCGATCAAGGGTAGTTCAAGGACGAAGCGCGAACCCAGCACGGTCGAAACGCTATGGAGAATGGTGTCGTGCGTCCACGCCGTGGGTTCCGGAAGGGGGAAGATCTGCTCCGCATGGCCCCTCGTTGTGACGGTGGCGCACCCCTTTACAAAGACCCCGGTGTCGTGTCCCGACCGGCGCAATTTGTGGAACAAGGACTGACACACAAGACGCCCGGTCGCGTCAATGATCCTAGCGTCGTGGACGAGGCAAGTCGTTTCAGGATGCGCCTTGAAGTGGCTTTCGACTATTTCGAGCTTGTGGGGCGCCCACACGTCGTCCTGGTCGCAAAAGGCAAGAACATCCCCCGATGCAAGCGTAGCGAGATGTGAAAAATTCCTTGCGTATCCCAGTCGGACCTCGTTCTGGATGATGCGGACGGGGAATGGCGCTATTGCAGCGAAGGCTTCCAGGGTGGAGACAGTTTCGTCCGTGGAGGCGTCGTCGCCGACGATCAGTTCGTCAGGTAGTCGGGTCTGGCTGGAGAGGCTGAAAAGCTGTTCGGCGATGAATCCGCCGCCATTCCAGCTCGCAAGAACGACCGAAATCCTCATTTCGGCTCCTGCGACTCCGTGGGTTCTGGCCGTGCCCCCGAGGAGGCATGCTGCGCGGCCCTTATGGCGCGGAGCTTCTCGAGGGCGGCGACGAGTTGCCGACCCTGCGTGTCATCCTGCGACAGCCATCCCTGAACGCCCCCAGGCGCGTGTTGGGTACTGCGCCACGCCCAAGTGATCGCTGCGTCGTACAGCCCGGCGGAAGCCAGAGTCGCGGAAATCATTCTCGCGAGTTCTGGGGTTGGTGATTTTGCCCAAGCCAGTTCTAATTCCTGCATGGTGAGGGCGAGGTCGCGCTGATGTTGGCGTAGATAGGAGCGTTCGACACGAAGATACGCCTGTGCCCCACCATTCGCGTAGAGAGGATTCCGGAGGACTTTCTCGGTCATCGTCATCCACTCGTCAGCCGTCAGGATCCTTGGGCAGGCGTCCGCCTGCACAGCTCGCCTCAACTTGCGCAGTGATTCGAGAATGCTGTTGTTGTACTCACCAGCTTGTAGGGATCGAATCACCAGGGGCGAGGCAGCCGCCGCGAGCGTGGGATCGTTGATCCTGCAAGCTACCAGCGTCGCCTGGAGCGGATAATCGGAGCCACGAATGCCACGCGAATAGGCATTCAGGAGGCCTTGCGCGGCATCTTTTGGGTGACCGGAATCGATCAGATACAGCGCGTGTTGTTGAATCGCTCTGGGGGAGTTTGGATGCTCGAGCGCCCAGACGGTGGCAAGTTTTCCGGCGTTGCCCCAGATCGGTGCCTGCACGGATGTCATCCACGCCGCGATCCCGATCCATGCGATCGCCGATGGTACACCGATGCGTTGGCGGAAATGGCTTCCCGTTACGGCGCCTACCGAGGCACCGAGCAGCAGGCCGGCCATCGGCAGATAGTTTCGGTGCTCAAAGTAGAGTTCGAGCGGAAACACCGAGGATTCCAGCAGGTGACCGGCAAAGAACCAAAGGAGCGAAAATGAAAGAAAAGGATGGGATCGTCGCAGCACGTAGGCGCCAAAGATCATTCCAAGAACCGAGAGCAGCGCGGGCAGAGTCGAAATCGGATTCAGGAGCCCTCGTGACACCACGAAATCGTCGTGATAAATGCCATCGCCCCGCAGTGAGGGTATGAAAATTCGGAACATGTAATCGCAGAGCGCCCTGCACTCGGTGAGCAGACGTTCCCCCAATGAGAAGCCGCGGAACGCAAATCGGCTAGGCGCCGGCCACTGCCACGCAATGACAACTGCGAGCAGGACGACAGCAATGGCTACGCACCAATGGACAAGACGACGTGACTGTGGAGATTGCGCCTCGAGCACGGGCCGGAGTACGGTGGCATTGGCGACTAACGCTAGTAGTGGAACGAGTGTGCCGGTTTCCTTGCACAGTGTGGCCAGCCCCGCCCCTGTCGCCAATCCTGCGATCGAGCCGACGACGCAACCCCTCCTGAGGAGTGCCACATAAATCCATAGTCCACTCAATGCGAACAAGGCTTCCAGCTGGGTCATGCGTTGCACGACCAGCATGCTGGTCGCCAGCTGCATAGGATGTAGTAACCAGGCTGCGGCAGCCAAAAGCGCGGCACGGTCGGCGGCAGGTTGCGATAACCGGGTGGCAGCGAGACTCCTGCAAAAGCCGAACACCATGACGCCGACCAACAGGTGCAGCAGGAGGTTGGTGTACTTGAACGCCCACGGATCGCTTGGCCAGGCAGCGTCGTTGATGGCGAAGCTGAGCATCGACAACGGCCGCCCGGGCTGCACGCCATATTGCGCCGCGAGTTGCCCGAGCGAATGCGGCGTGGGATCCCCGGCGAGGAGCGACAGGTTGGCCAGGTTCGGGAAGTCGTCGAACAGGAATGGCCCGGTAAGCGCTGCCTTGCTCAACACGAAGGTGAGGAAAAGGACGCCGGCGAGGAGTATCGCAACCGTCGATTCGTGACGGGGGTACCGCTGCGCTTTCATGCCAGGAGGTCCTCCCCGGACCTAAAAAAAAGCCCCCGTTTCCGGGGGCTTCCTTTTTACGCTGCAATCAGGATCAGCGGCAAGCGGCCGGCAGGTACTTCGGCTCGACGGTGCTGTCGTCCTTGCAGTTCCAGGTGACCGAGCCACCGGTGAACGTCGGGACCAGCACGAGCGTGTTGTTCGCGCCCAGCGCACCGATGCCCGAATAGGTCACGGTGATGGTGCCGCTGCTCGGCGAAGAGCCGACGACGACGCTGCTGACGTTGTTGCCCTTGATGGTCGTGCTGACGCCGGCGGAGCTCGCGTCCACCGGGAACGAGCCGCTCGACGACTTGGTCTCGGCCACGGCCAGCTTTACGGCGCCGGAGAGGTTCATGCCCTCCGAAACCTTCGCGCGGACCTGGTAGTCCTGGTAGGCCGGAATGGCGATCGCCATCAGGATGCCGAGGATCGCGATCACGATCATCAGCTCGATCAGGGTGAAGCCTTGCTGCAACTTCTTCATGGTGTCTCCCCTCGGAGGATTTTGAACTTCACGTGCCCACATGGCCGGTTCCCCGGTCCGTCGGTAGCCGTGCAATGTCCCGCACGTGCACCCGACTACGCATGCATATTGCGTGCCAACCGGGGGCTTGTGGGACCCAATGCATCGAACTGGGTGGGTGGTCACGGAACGCCCGAAGGGACAGGGCGGGATGTGACGCACTTGGTCACTTGTGGCTGCCAAAAGCTGACGCAATGCGTCACTTTTCGCGCATTCAGTCGATCCCGAGCTTCTTGAGCTTGTAGCGCAGCGCCCGGAACGTGATGCCCAGGGAGGCCGCGGCCTTGGTCTTGTTGTAACGGTTGGCCTGGAGGGCCTCCTCGATCGCCTTGCGCTCCACGTCCTCGATGTAGCTCGGGAGGGCGGTGCTGCCCGGGGACGGCCCGGCGGGCGCCGCCGGCGGCGGCGCAGGGCCGGGGGAGGGCGCTGGGTCCGGGT
>JANINQ010000019.1 GCA_024508675.1 Afipia sp. | reverse complement strand
CTAACGAGACTGTGCAGAAACCCTGTTTGCGCATGCTGCGCGCAAACTTCGATTCATCTTCACGGCGTTCAAGTCTGACTCCCTGCAGCGGCCTGATTGTGGCGTTCAGAGGCATTTTGACAGCGCCCTGGCCGCGCGCAAGGGCCGCGAGGCCCCCGCGTTCACTCATTCCTTGCGTGTTCGCGCAAGCTTCTCGATGTTGTGCATCAGGCAGTACAAGCGCCACTGCGTTCCCACCTTCTCCTTGCCTCGCAAGGTAAAGCGGTCCAACCGCTTGGTGTGTCGGATGTTGGCGAACACCGGCTCCACGGTGGCAATGCGCTGGCTGTAGATCGCTCGCCCCGCGGCCGAATCGATGGCCCGCTTCATCAGCTCGGTGGCCACGTGGCCACTGCCTGGCCCCCTCTCGAAGATCGCCACCTGCCGGATCAGCGTTCGCTGCGGGTGGCGCAGGCATTGCGCCCGCTGAGGGCATGCGCCGCATACGGCCTGGCTGCCCTTGTACTTGTGCGCGATGCGCCCATTGATCCAGCAGCGGCTGCCGCTGCTGTGCAGCTTCTGGCCCGCCGGGCAGATGCAGCAGTTGTTCTGCGCATCCACGATGAAGTCCTCGGGGCGGAACAGCCGGATCACCTGGCGTTGGGGCTTGGTCTTGTCGTGCAAGGGGTCGCGCTTGGCCCGGTGACGCTCCTGGCCGGCCAGGCGTTCGTCGCGCTTTCTCATCTGAGCGTCGGCCACCAGCGCCGCGATGCCCGCCTCGTGCAGCGCCTGCATGTTCTGGTGGCTGTGGTAACCCGCATCGGCGGTCATCACCGTGCCCTCGTCGGCCACGCACTGCGCCTGCGCGATCATCGGCAGCAACATCGCCTGCTCCGAGCCCGAGCCGATCACATCGGCCGCCACGATCACCTGGTTGCGTGCGTCCACCGCCGCCTGCGCCGCATAGCCTTGGATCACGCCTTTGCTGGTCGCCATCTTGGCACTGTGCGGGTCCGTGACGTTGGATTTCAGCTCTTGCCCCTTGGCGTTGCGCCGCGGCTGCTCGCGCGCCACGAAGTCGCGCATCGCCTGCGCCTCGCGGCGAAGCTCCTGCACGCGCCGCTGCTGCGCACCACCACCGCCTTCATCCCCCTCGCCCGCCGCGTCGCGGCTTCTGTGCAGCTCGATCATCTTGCGCGCCGCCTTGTCCAGGCGCTCGGCTCGGTGGCGCAGTTCGGCATGCGTGCCGCTTCTTTCCTTGCTCGCGTTCGACGGCAGCTTCACCCCGTCGATGGCGAACATCTGCCGACCGATCAGCCCCTGCCGGTCGCACACCATCAAGACCTGTGTGAACAGCGGCCGGATGTCCTCGGCCAGATCCCGCACAAACTTGGCAATGTGCGTGTAGCTCGGCTGGCTGTCCCCGCTCAGCGCCATGAACAGCACGTTCTGGCGGCACGCCGCTTCGATCCGCCGGCTGGAGATCAAGCCCCGGCTGTACGCCAGCAGCACGATCTTGAGCATCACCCGCGGGTCGTACGCGCTGGCTCCGACTTCGTCGTTGCAGAACCTCGCATCCAGCGACGACAGGTCCAGCTCATGATCGACCAGATGGTCCAGCGCAAACTCGAACGTCCCAGGATGGATCTGCTCGCTCAGTACAACCGGCAGCAGCAACGGGTCTCGGTGGACAGGCTTGTAGCGGGGCATGCCCCCA
>JANINQ010000018.1 GCA_024508675.1 Afipia sp. | reverse complement strand
CGCCCCACCGGCCCCAGTTCGAGAGCTTCTTCGCAGCTTCATAAATGGCAGCTCTGTCAACTTTCATGAGGATAGTTCCTTTATTTATCGATCGATAATTTCATGGATACAAAAACGCGCTGGCCGGCATCTCAAGCTAGACCGAGCAGTAGCGTTCCTTGATTTCGTCGTCAGCCAGCAAAGCTGCTGCCGTTGCATGGTGCACAACAGAACCCTGATCCAGCACATAAGCGCGATCTGCGATACCAAGTGCCAGTTCCACATTCTGCTCAACAAGCAGAATCGTCGTCCCTTCCGACTTCATGTTGCGGAACAGTTCGAACATTTCGTCGACCAGAACCGGCATAATGCCTTCCGAAGGCTCATCCAGCATGATGAGATCGGGGCGAGCCATCATTGCGCGCGCGATGGCGAGCATTTGCTGCTCGCCGCCCGACATGGTGACGGCTTCCTGATCGAGACGCTCCGCCAGACGGGGAAAAATCTCCGCGATCTCAGCGATACGGCGAGTTTCGTCCTTCTTGTTCGGCGACGCGACAAGACCGAGCCGCAGGTTTTCCCGCACGGTAAGCCCCTGCACGATCCGGCGCTCTTCCGGAACATACGCAAGTCCCAGCCCAAAGCGCACATGCGCAGGCTGGCCGAGCACTTCCTTGTCCTTGAACGTGACCGATCCGCGCGTTTTGTCCAGAAGGCCGATGATCGACTTCAGGGTCGTGGTCTTGCCCGCGCCGTTACGGCCGATCAGGCAAACGATCTCACCCTTGTTGACCTCAAGACCAACGTCTTGCAGCACGTGACTTGGGCCATACCAGGAGTTGAGTTTTTCAACACGCAACATCGATTCAGTGCTCCCGCTGGCCAAGATACACCCGTTTGACCTGTTCGTTCTGGCGGACGTCCGCGGGCGTGCCCTGCGCAAGCAGTTCGCCATGATGCAACACCAGAACCCGGTCGCTGATCCCCATCACCAGCTTCATCTTGTGCTCCACCAGAATGACAGTGCGCTCCTGCGCCAGCTTGACGATGAGATCCATCATCACGCGGGTTTCTTCCGGACTCATACCCGCTGTCGGCTCGTCAAGCAGCAGCAAGCGCGGATTACTAGCGAGCGCCATGCCGATTTCAAGCGCGCGCTGTTCGCCGTGGGCGAGTTCCTTCGCCAACCGCTCACGCCGGTCCCACAGCCCCACCTGCGCGAGCAAGGCATCGGCCTTTTCGACAAGTCCCGGGAGCGAGGCGCGAGGCTTCCAGATATTGAAGCGCGAAACGAACGCCTGCAGCCCGACGCGGACATTTTCCCGCGTCGTCAGCAGCGGGAACACGTTTGTAATCTGGAACGACTTCGCGATGCCCATATGGGCGAATTCGTGCTGTGCGATATTCGTGACATCGCGGCCCTCGAATTCAACCTTCCCGCTCGATGGAGGGAATGCGCCCGACAGCAGATTGAAATAGGTGCTCTTCCCGGCGCCGTTCGGTCCGATGATCGATGTTATCGCATTGCGCGAGAATTCGGCAGAGATGTTGTTCAGGGCGACGAACTTCCCGAACGACTTGCTCACACCGGAGGTGCGCAGAATGACCTGCGAGGATGTATCTGCCGACGTCATTTATTGATCCACTTCAAGATCGTTCCCCAGATTCCGGCCGGGAAGAACAGAACGCAGATCATGAAGACCGCGCCAACGAACAACTGCCAATGAACGGTCCAGAGCGAAACCAGATTCTCCAGCATCAGGAACACCGCTGCGCCGACAAACGGACCGAAGAAGGTTCCCATGCCCCCCAGCAGCGACATCATCACCACCATGCCGGATGTCTCGATATGCAGGATCTCAATCGGCACAATGGACAGATGAAGCGCCATCAGCGCACCAGCCAGTCCGCAAAAAGCACCGGAAAGGATAAAGGTGATCAGCCGCGTCAGCGTCACATTATATCCCGAGGCGCGGGCACGAGCTTCATTCTCGCGAACGGCCTCAATCACCGCACCGAACGGCGATGCGAGAATCCGCGACAGCACGAACAATGCCATGATAACGAAAGCCGCGATGACATAGTAACGCGTCAGCGGATTGATGAAGTCAAACTTCAGCCCGAACAGGTCAATGGTCCGGACGTTGATGCCGCGCAGTCCGTTCTCGCCGCCGGTCCAGTCCACCGCCTGATAGAACAGATAGAAGACGCACTGCGACAGCGCCATGGTCACCATGGCGAAATAGATGCCACGGGTGCGGATCGCCAGCGCGCCGATGGCGGCGGCCATCACGGCCCCGGCAATTGTTCCGATCAAAATCGCGACGTACCACGGCAACCCAAAGTGCACGATAGCAATGCCGCAGAGATAGGAGCCGGTGCCGAACAATGCCGCGTGCCCGAAGGACAGCAAGCCGAGATACCCGAACAGCAGGTTGAAGCCGACCGCGTAGAGTCCATAAATCAGGATGTTCACCGCGAGCGCCGTGAACGGCATCACCAGGGGAAAGATCAGCACAAAGATGCTGGCAAGGATCGCCCGGTGGCGCTTGGCGAAATCGAACCAACTCGCCGATGCAGCGCTCGGCTGCGTCAGGGTCTGGGATAGTTCATTCATGATTCTGGTCGCCTTAGCTCATGAGCCCGGCGCGGCCGAAGAAGCCTTGCGGACGGACAAGAAGAACAATTGCCATCAAAGCAAAAATCGAAACCTTGGCCATCTCGGGCGCGAACAGCGATGTCATGCTGACCACCACGCCCACCAGAAGGCCTGCGATGACCGCGCCGCCGATCGAGCCCATGCCACCGACAACCGTCACGACGAAGGCCTCGGCCAGGATGGTCGATCCCATTTCCGGAATCACGCCCTGCAGCGGCGCAGCGAGAAGTCCCGCCAGCGCGGCAATTCCAGAACCGATACCGAACACGAACAGCCAGACCCGCGAGACATTGACGCCGAGCACGCGCACAATCTGGGGATCACGTGCACCCGCGCGAATGATGAGGCCGAAGCTGGTACGCTCCAGGAAGAGCCAGAGGCCGAGAAGAACCGCCGCCGCAACACCGATGATGAACAGGCGATAGAGCGGGAAGTAACCGACACCGATATTAACTGCACCCTGCAGAATTTCCGGCGTGTCGAAAGGATAGCCGCTCTTGCCGAAGGCAATACGGACGAGTTCGACCATGACGTAGCTGAGGCCGAACGTCAGAAGCAGCGGATAATCGATACCGCGGCCATAAAGCGGCCGGATCAGGAATCGCTCCACAACAAGGCCGACCGTGCCGACGATCAACGGAACCGCGACGAGGCACAGCCAGAAATTCCCACCCAGCGAAAGAAGGAACAGCCCGACATAAGCGCCGACCATATAGAAAGCGCCGTGTGCGAAGTTCACAACGGTCAACATGCCGAAGATCAACGACAGCCCGATAGCGAACAGCACATAAATCGCGCCGAGCGCCAGACCGGTGAACAATTGCAACGCGATCAGATCGAAACTCAAACCGGCCATGGGTATCTCCAGAAAAGACGCGCGCCCATAATGGACGCGCGCCCGTTAGTTGAGTTGGTTCAGGACTTGTGGCCCAGCGCTTCACATGTGCGCAGGTTCTTCTCGTTGGGCTCTTCGGTCGCAACCACATTGAAGACGTCGGCATCGCCCTTCTGCGGCGCCGACTTGGATTCAATGATGAGAACTGACTGCACGGCCTGGTGATCGCATTTGCGATAGTATTCCGGACCCTTGTAGTAGTCGTACTTCAGCGCTTCCACAGCAGCGATGACCTTGTCGGCATCGAGAGTCCCGGCAGCCTTGGCTCCCATCAGCAGCGTCTTGACGCCGGCATAGCCGAGCGCGCCGTAATCCGACGGAACCTTCCCGCCGTGCATCTTGCGGAAACGATCGTTGAACGCCTTGGCCGACGCCACCTTGTCCTCGATACCCCAGTAATAGGACGTACCGCCGATCACGCCGTCGAAAGCTTGAGCGCCGGCAGCGATGCGGCCGGTGTAAAGCAGGATCGGAGCGACGATCTTCATGCTCTTCTTCATGCCGAAATCGGTCGCCTGCTTCAGCGCGATCTGCTGATCGCGGCCGAAGTTGCTGATGACGAGAATGTCCGGCTTCAGCGCCTGGATACGCGGCAGCAGAGCCGAGAAATCCGTGGTGCCGAGCGGATGGCGAATATCGACAAGGCTCTCAATTCCAAAAGCCTTGCCAGCTTCCTGGAAGCCGCGGACCATTTCGTGGCCGTAGGCGTAGTCAGCCGTGAGGAACGCAACCTTCTTGCCGAACTTCGGGAACGCATAGCGGCCAACAGCGCCCGCAGTCAGGTGCGGCGTGAGCGCTTCATGGAAGGTATACTTGCTGAAATCCTTGGCTTCGTTGATTTCGTCAGACTGGCTGATCGAATTGTAGATGATGCCGCGCTCCTTGGTGACGTTGTTCACCGCGAGCTGAACCGACGCCGACAAGCTTCCGACGATGAAGTTGACTTTTTCCTTTTCGATCAGTTCGAGCGTGCGGGTTGCAGCCTCACCAGGATTGAGCTTGTCGTCGCGGACGAGCAGTTCGGCCTTGCGTCCGTTGAGACCACCACCTTCGTTGAACTCGGCAATCGCGACTTCAGCGGCGCGGACCTGATCCTGCGCTTCGGTACCATACGGGCCAGTCAGCGGAACAGGAAAGCCGACCTTGATGGTCGCTTCCTGCGCCTGCAGCAGATTAATGCGGAACGGCGACGCCGCCAGCATCGCTCCCGCACCTGCGGTCGTCAGCAGGCGGCGGCGAGAGATGGAGTTAGTTGTCTTCTTTGCCATGTATTCCTCCGAGTTTTTCTTGATGATCAGATGCGTCCGAGAGCAGTAAGAATGACCTTTGGGGTCAGCGGAATTTCCGTGATCGTGACATTGAACGGTGAAAGGGCGTCATTCACGGCGTTGGCGACAACAGCTGCAGCCGCAGCCGTTCCTGCTTCACCCGCCCCTTTGGCGCCGAGTTCGCCGTCCTGCGTCGGCGAAACGATGTGCCCAACATCGATGTCCGGCATCTCGCCCGCCATCGGCACCAGATAGTCCGCCATGTTGGCGTTGGTGAGCTGTCCCCGCTCATCGTAAATGCAATGCTCGTAAAGAGCCGCGCCAAGACCCTGAACCACACCGCCGCGAATTTGCTCATCCACCAGTTGAGGATTGATAATGGTGCCACAGTCTTCAACCACCCAATGCCTGAGCAGCTTGATGAAGCCCGTCTGAGGATCGACTTCCAGCCAGGAGGCCTGCA
Organism: Afipia sp.; assembly: GCA_024508675.1. Taxonomy (GTDB): domain Bacteria; phylum Pseudomonadota; class Alphaproteobacteria; order Rhizobiales; family Xanthobacteraceae; genus Afipia. Next base: position 111,043 of record JANINQ010000018.1, on the reverse strand, counting down.
CGCCATTGGTGAACGCGAATGGATAATCGCGCGGCACAAAATGGCGGGTTGCCATCAATTCAGGCTGAATTCCCGGCGGTAGCGTATCCGGCCGGAAGTAAACAACGCGAGCCAGCTCGTGCAACTCAATGCGAGGCTGCCCGTCCGCAATATCGACCACGGCGTTGTTGACGATATCGAGATCATCCGGCTTGGCCTGAAGGATGGCGGACGCGACATCCAGAACGTTTTTGCGCAGCACCTTCGCCGCCTGCAGCGCGGCTTCGCCGCCGATGCCGGCCCCGCGCGAAGCCCAGGTGCCACCGCCATAGGGCGTATTGTCCGTGTCACCCAAGATCACGCGAACGCGCTCCATCGACACGCCAAGCACGCTGCCGACAATCTGTGCGGTGAGGGACTCAGATCCCTGCCCCTGCTCCGTGATGCTGGTCTGGCAAATCACCCGGCCGGTCGCGTCCAGGCGCACAGCAACACCATCCTGCGACGAAATCCGCGCGCCGCCGACGCCATAAAACGCCGCACTGGGATTGGTCACCTCGATGAAACTCGCGATGCCAATGCCGCGATAAATCCCCTTCTTTCGCAGCTCAACCTGTTCGGCGCGCAACGCATCGTAGTTCATCATCGCGATCAGCTTGTCGAGCGATGCATGATGCGAGAGCGCTTCGAACTTCAGACCGGACGGCGATCCGCAGGGATAGGCATCATCGCGAATGAGGTTACGGCGGCGGATGTCGACCGGGTCCATCCCGATCCGCTGTGCAGCGAGATCGACCAGCCCTTCAGTGATCGAGCACGCAATGGGATGTCCCACGCCGCGATACTGGCAGGTGACGTTCTTGTTCTGGAACACAACGCGGGTCCGCGCGCGGTAATTTTGCGTTGTATAGGGACCGCCGACCAGATTGACGACCTGGTTCGCCTCGATAGCGCTGGTGCGGGGATACATCGAGTACGGGCCAATGGCCGTCATGTCGTCGATTTCAAACGCGTTGATCGTGCCGTCCCTGCCGACACCGATGCGAGCCTTGCAGATATGATCGCGCGCATGAATATCGGTGTTGAAGCTCTCGACCCGATCTGCAACGAACTTGATGGGACGGCGCAGCAGCTTCGACAGCGCCATGGTCGCCATCTCATCCGCATAAATGTGCACCTTGATGCCGAACGAGCCGCCGACGTCCTTGCACACCACACGCACCTGCGCCTCATCAAGGCCAAGATGAAGTGCCGCGATATTCTGCACCATATGCGGTGCCTGCGTGCCGAGATAGACAGTCAGGCGCTCGTCGCCGGGATTCCAGTCTGCGAGAACAGCGCGCGGCTCAAGCGTAACGCCGGTATGGCGACCGAACACGAACTCAGCCTCAACAACCTCGTCCGAATCCTTGAAAGCCTGATCCACAGCACCGGCATCGAGATTGCGCTCGAAAGCCAGATTGTCACCCAACACCGAATGGATCACCGGAGTATCGGGATCGAGCGCCGTGCGCATATCGGTGACCGGAACGAGTTCCTCGTAATCCACCGACACCGCTTCGGCTGCGTCCTCGGCAAGCGCGCGGCTGGTCGCGATAATCGCGGCAACGGCTTCGCCCTGCCAGCATGCACGATCTACTGCAATTGCGTGCTGCGGCGCAGACTTGAGACCCTTGAGATGCGACAACACGCCGACCCATGGCGTGATGACTTTCGCCAGCTCTGCACCAGTCACCACGGCAATGACACCGGGCATAGCCTTCGCCGCAGTTGCATCGATGCTCAGAATTTTTGCATGCGCATAAGGCGACCGCAAAAAGACAGCGTGCGCCATGCGCGGCAGCGCCATATCGCTCACATACTGGCCACGCCCCTGCATGAGCCGGTCGAGGTTCGGGCGCGGCACCGTCTTCCCGATATAGGAATTTGGGCGATCCAGTACCGAAAGCCCTGATTTATTGTCAGCCCTGCCGTCCATCACGCCTGCTCCGAACGCGCACGTGCTGTTGCCTGAACCGCATCGACGATCGCGTGATAGCCGGTGCAGCGGCAGTAATTTCCGGACAGGTGCTCACGAATCTGCTCGCGATCCGCATGCGGTTCATGGATCAGGATATCCTGCGCGGCCATTAGCATGCCCGGAGTGCAATACCCGCATTGAAGAGCGTTCCGCTGTCGGAAAGCTTCCTGCAGATCGGAAACTTCACCGCTGTCCGAGAGACCCTCGATCGTTTGCACAGATGAGCCGTCGGCCTGAACCGCAAGCAGCAGACACGCACGAATAATGTCTCCGTTGACGCGCACCGTGCAGGCGCCGCAGACGCCATGTTCACAGCCGACATGTGTACCCGTCAGACCAAGATGCTCGCGCAGGAAGTCCGCAAGGTTCAGACGCGGCAGGACTTGCGCGGAAATGCGCTCACCATTGACGGTCAAGGAGATGGAAGTCGGATCACTCACGCAAGCACCCTCGCTTCGAGATCCGGGCGCCCGAGCAGTTTCGAAACACATTGCGCCAACAACTGACGCGCAAGATAACGGCGCATTTCGGCTGTGGCCTGCTGATCTTCCTGCGGATCGAGCTCCGCATTGAGCGCAACCTGAGCTTCCGCCAGGACGGCTGCGGTGACAGACCGCCCGATCAAAAATCTTGAGGCGTCAACAAGCGTCGCCTTCTCGCCGACAGCGAAATAACCGAGCCGCAGATTCGTCAGCATATCGCCCTCGCGAATGCCGGATGCTGCGAGGCCGACGATGGCATAGTCACCCTTGCGGCGAGCGTACTCGTGGAAGAAATGGACTGCATTGGGTTCTGCGACCGGAATTTCCACCGCAACCAGCAAATCTTCCGGAGTCAGTTTTGTCTCGTAAATGCCGGTGAAGAAGTCTGCGGCCCGAATGCGGCGCTCGCCATCCTTGCTGCGTACGATGATGTCCGCATCGAGCGCAATGACGCATGCCGGAAGTTCCGATGCCGGATCGGCATGCGCAAGGCTGCCGCCGAACGTACCCCTGTTGCGAATTGCAGGGTGAGCCACGTGCGCGATCGCTTCGGTCAGGAGCGGTGCATGCTTTGCAATGTGAGCCGACATCAATACATCGACATGCCGAGTCAGAGCACCGATCCGGAGAACACCATCCGCAACGGTCACTCCGCGCAATTCAGGGATAGCGCCGATGTCGATCAGCAAATCCGGAGCGGACAGTCTGAGATTCAAGGCCGGCATCAGACTCTGACCGCCGGACAGAACCTTTGCCTGATCGCCATGCCGGGCAAGCAACTCCAATGCGTCAACGACGCTCGAAGCACGCGTATAGCTGAAAGCCGAAGCTTTCATTCCGGCAACCTCCCCTCGCCTCATTTTATGATGATGGGCTTCGAGCTTGATTAGACGGTGCCGTACCGCAAAGGTCAAGCGTTGTTTATCGAACGATTATTACGTGATCATGCGCCAGATGTCGCACCGGCTCAATAACTGCGGCTGTTTGAAGCGATCCGGTGCGCCGTCACGCACACGGACAAGACAAAGTGACGGTTAAAGAATTGTGGCTTGTGAAAGTTCGCCACGAGAATTTTCGCGCTGCACAAATCTAGCGCCGACGTTTTCCGCGTGCAGTTTTGCGTTGCATAAGGCGCCTTCCGCCAAACCATTCCTGAAACAGCAGCCGTGACTTTTCCGCTTCCATTCTGAGAATATCAGCGAACAAAGCAGCCGCTGGAGACATCACCTTGCGCGCCGGTTCGATCAGAACGAATTCCGAATAGAAAGGCGGATCTTCAAGCGGTCTAATGTCGAACTGGCCATCGTCAATATCCGAAACCATCATGACAAATGGCAGAATAGCAACCCAGTCGCTTGATGCGACAAATTGCAGCGTACCCATCATGGCGTCCAGTTCGAGCCGCTGCGCGACGGTCACGCCGTTTACGCTGAAATAGGTCTCGATGTTACGGCGACGGGTATTCTGAAGACCCGGTAACACCACTTTCAATGGACCGAGCTCCGACAATCTCACCGGGTTGAGGTTGGCCTTCTTCCCGTGCTTCGCGCTGACCAGCATCTCCCGACCACGAGCGAGCAGCCGATGGGCGATACCGGTTGCCCCCTCGAATGCGGGCACAATCGCGAAATCCAGTTCTCCCTTTAGAATCATCTCAGTCAGCACGCCTGAATAGGCCTCGGTGATGCTGATTTCAGAGCCCGGCGCGGAAGCGAGAAAGCTGTCCAAGGCAGGCGCAAGGACCGATCTGGTAAAGGTCGGCATCAGCCCGACGCGGATTGCGCCTCGAACGTGATGAACCGCAACACTCTGTTGCGCAGCCTCCAGCTTCTTCAGGACTTCAACACATTCCCGATAATAGAGCTTTCCGGCCAGCGTCGGCTCGACGTCGCGCCCGTTGCGTTCCAGCAACGCCGCACCGAGTTCCGATTCGAGCTGCTTTAGATGTTGCGAGATGCCGGATTGAGTCGCGCCTTCGCGCCTGGCAGCGGCCGTGAACGAACCCTCTTCGTACACAGCGACAAACGATCTGATCTGCCGAAGGGATATCATCCATCAAGTTTCCTAATGGTATGAAGTATAAATAATCATTTTTCTAATGGGCGGCAATCGCTACCCTGCAGTCAATCAATCACAAACGGGAAACGCGCCATGAACCTCGGCTTTTTCACCATGCCGATCCATCCGCTGGACAAGGATTGGCGGCAATCGCTGTCGGAAGATCGCGAAGCCTTCCTGCTGGCCGATGAGCTCGGATTCACGGAAGCCTATGTCGGCGAACACGTCACCGACAAGGCCGAGAACATCACGTCATGCATCACGTTTCTCGCCTGGATCGCAGCCGAAACCAAACAGATCAAGCTCGGCACGGGCACCGTGAACATGCCCAATACCCACCCCGCAACGATCGCAGCTACGATCGCCATGCTCGATCACATGCTCGATGGCCGATTGATCTTCGGAATCAGCCCCGGCGGGCTGCTGTCGGACGCTGAACTGTTCGGCAATCTCGACTTCAACCGTAACGAGATGTTTCTCGAAGCTATCAATCAGGTGCTCGGCATCTGGTCCGGCGAGCCGCCATACAATCTTCAGGGCAAGTATTGGACGGTGTCCACGCAGCGCACACAGATCAAGGAGATTGGTCAGGGTTACATCCCCCGCCCGCTGCAGCGTCCACACCCGCCAATCGTTGTGACCGCTGTTGCGCCATTCTCAAAGGGTGTGACCGAGGCAGCTATTCGTGGCTGGGATCCGATCTCGGCGAACTTCCTGATGCCGGCATGGGTGAAAAGCCATTGGCCTAAATATGTCGAAGGCTGCGAGCGCGGCGGCCGGGCCGCTGACCCGGCGAACTGGCGGGTCGCAAAGAGCGTTTTCGTTGCCGATGATGCGGCAACAGCCAAGGCCTATGCGACAAACCCCAATGGGCCTTATGTGAACTATTATCGCTCGCTGTTCACAAAGCTGAAAAAGAACGGCCGCATCGAGCTTTTCAAGACCCACCGCGATCAGCCAGACGATGACGTGACACTGGAAATGATCTGCGACAAGCTGATCATCTACGGCACGCCGGACAGCGTCGCCGATCAGATTCTTGCATTTCAGGACGAAGTTGGCACATTCGGGACACTGCTCTACGCCGGCAAGGACTGGAAAGATCGCGAGCTCGGGCGTAGATCCATGATCCTGACAGCGGAGAAGGTTCTGCCTCTGGTAAATGCCGGTTCGCCGAAACACGCCAAGGCCGCAGAATAACAAAAAGAAAGCATTCCATTGGCCCTCACCGATCGTGTTCCCTATCAGGCCCTCATTGATCGTCCCAAGCTGACGCTTCCCGGCGGAAAGAAACTCGCGGTCTGGGTTATTCTCAACGTCGAGGAATGGCGCATCGAGAATGCGATGCCGCGCACAGTCCTCAGCCCGCCGATGGGGCAGCCGCTTCTTCCCGATGTACCGAACTGGGCGTGGCATGAATACGGCATGCGCGCCGGCTTCTGGCGTCAGTTCAAGGCGCTGACGGACAGAAACATTCCGACCACGCTCGCCATCAATGGAAACGTCTGCACGTCCTATCCGCGCGTCGCGGCGGCAGCGCGCGAAGCCGGATTTGAATTCATGGGTCACGGCTTCCTGCAAGGCCCGATGCACAAGCTCGAAGATCAGGGGGACGCAATCAAGCGCGCGGTCGACACCATCGCGAAGTTTTCAGGTAAGGCACCCCGGTCATGGGAAAGTCCGGGTCTGACCGAAACCAGCGAAACACTCGATCTCCTGCGCTTGAACGGCATCGAGTATGTCGCGGACTGGGTGATCGACGATCTCCCGCAGGATATTGAAACACCTCACGGAACGATTACGACTATCCCTTACACTGTCGAGACGAACGACATCGTCGTCCATGCACTGCAGCACATGACATCGGACCAGTTCCTGCGCCGCGGCATCGATCAATTCGACCGGCTCTATCTTGAGGGCCAAGAGAACGCTCGCGTGATGGCGATCTCGATTCATCCCTACATCACCGGCGTTCCGCACAGGATCAAGTATCTCGAACAATTGCTCGATTACGTGATCGGCCACGATGGCGTGGCGCTGATGACAGCCAGCGAGATCGGTGACTGGTATCGCGGCCAGATGGCCAAAACCTGAACTCAGGAACGCACAATATGATCCGGGCCGCCATTGTCGGGCTGGGATGGTGGGGACAAACCATCGCCAGCAATCTCGCGACCAGCGATGTCATCAAACCGGTGCTTGGCATCGATCCTCTCGAACCGATGCGCGCAAAGGGGGCAGCGTTGGGACTCGAAACGTCGGCACATTTCGAGGATGCACTGGCGCGTTCCGATATTAACGCGGTTATCCTCTGCACACCGCAGGATCATCACGCCCGTCAGATCGAAGCCGCGGCGCAAGCGGGGCGTCACGTTTTTTGCGAAAAGCCGCTTTGCACGACAGGGGCCGACGCTGAACGCGCCATCGCGGCGATCAAGGCAGCCAAGGTGCAGCTTGGCATCGGTCATGAGCGGCGCTTTGAACCGGCGGTGATTGAAATGCGCCGGCGACTCGCCCACGGAGAATTTGGCAACGCACTGGTCCTGGAAGGCAATTTCAGTCAGGACAAATTCCTTAACCTGCCTCCCGACAACTGGCGCCTGTCAAATACGGTCAATCCCGTCGGCCCGCTATCGGCCACCGGCATCCATCTCGTCGATCTGTCGATTGCGATGCTGGGAAAGCCCACCCATGTCTGGGCACGTCTCGCCACCCTCGGCAGCCACTTTGCAAACGGCGACACGCTTTCGATCAGCATCGGTTTTGAAAACGGCACCTCGGCGACGCTGAATGCAGTCTTGGCGACGCCATTCATGGGCCGGCTAGCGCTGCTCGGATCGAAAGGCTGGATGGAAATCCGCGACCGGACACACCCGGAGAATCCAACCGGCTGGGACGTGACTCGCGTTCTGCGCGATCGACCGGCGGAAACAAGCTATTATCAACCGCATCCAGCTGTGCGCGATAATCTGGAAGCATTCGCCCGTGCCGCGCTGGGCGGACCTGCCTATCCGGTCACGTATGATGAGATGCTCACCAACGTCCGCACATTCGAAGCCATTCAGCGATCAGCGAAGAGCGGCCGCATTGAGCCGGTTTGATTTCACAACCGGCTTTCTGGCCTCGGAACTGGCGATGCGCGCAAACCCGGCGAGATAACCATCGATGGCATTGGCGATCATCTCTTCCTTCTCCTGGAGCGGCGTCATCTCATAGATGTATCGCCGCACCCCGTAGTAGAAGATACCGCCGTGGAAGACCCATGCCATCTCAATTTCAGTTGCTGTGGGTTTGGCCTGCGTCGGCAAGCCCGCTTCAAATCTGCACTCCTTGATGATGCGCGTCAGGATCTTGTCGCGCACAACGCCCACATACCAGCGATTGATGTCCAGACCTTTGAGGCCTGAGAACAGATAAATCCGCAGCCACTTTCGCGAGAAGATGACGTTTGTGTAAGCCTCATAGAACTGGATCAGTCGCTCGCGAATAGGACGTGACCGGTTGGTGAGGAGTTTCTCCCAGCCCGTATCGAGCGGCTCGAGGTAAACCTTACGGTATACTTCCTTGACCAGTTCCTCTTTGCTCGGAAAATAACGATACAGAAGCGGCTGAGTCACGCCCAATCGGCGGGCAAGTTCGCGCGTCCCTCCGTCAAATCCCTCTTCGGAAAAAAACTCGGTTGCCTTGCGGACGAACTCCTGACGCCGCTCTTCGGGAGACAGGCGCTTCTGCTTCACACGTGTAACGGAGGAGGACTTCTTTGCCATGAAAACCTGCGGGATCAAGCCCCGGAAACGAACCGGCCAAAACTGCCGCGTGCGAACAACAGCGGCTCTGCCCGGTTGTACGCATAAGATTCCACTGCACCAAGGAAAATTACATGGTCCCCCCCGTAATAGCGATCGGCGGTCCGGCACTGGAATGTGGCCACAACATCGGCCAGAACCGGGGCACCACCCAGGCCGGGCTCCCACCTGACACCTGCAAACTTGTCTTCGGCGCGCGTGGCAAACTGCGTTGCGAGCGCCTGCTGCGAAGCGCCAAGCACATTGACTGAAAAATGGCTGGCATCCTGAAAAATACTCATGCTCGGCGAATAGATCACCAGGCTCCAGAGCACCAATGGCGGATTAAGCGAAACCGAAGCAAACGAATTGCAGGTCAGCCCGGCTTGCCTGCCATCCGGCGCAGCGGCCGTGATAACCGTGACGCCGGTGGCAAAAGAGCCGAGCGCATTGCGAAAATCGCGAGGATCGATAGAGGAACTATCGCTCGAAAGTTCCGTCCCGAACTCGGGCGAATTATGAGACACAGCAGCCATGGCTCACCCTTTTAAAGGGTCAGATTTTCGGATGGCAGATCGAGCGCGACGCGGCCGTAGTTCGTTCCGGCGGCATCGAAGCTAAACGCGATATGCGCGTTGATCGCATGCGCATCGCGAAACTGCCTTTGAAGCGCCCCCGTCGTATACAGGCCCCGCGCGCCGCTTGCCGAAAACAACAGCGACACGGCTTCGGTACACAAACCGACAGCGTAAGCACCATCGCGGCGATACCTAGTCTTCTCCGCCAGCAATGGGATCTCTCCTCGCTGGGCGTCTGCCATCGCGTCGATACAGGTCCGCCGCATGATGAGGCGAGCCGCGTCGATCTTGGCCGAGGCTTCCGCGATCTTGATTTGTGTCGTTTGCAAATCACCAATCTTCGCGCGGTTGTAAGTCGAGGCTCGATGCCGGGCGATCTCGACGTAATCGTCCAGACAAGCCTGGGCATTGCCAAGTGCGGCACCCGACAGAACGAACGGGAATAGCGAGAACACCGGAAGAGCGTAGAGCGGCCCGGGATTGACCGCGCTTCCGGGCGTGGGACCGCCGCCGACATCCTTCACCGCGAGGGTCATGTGCTCAGGAACGAACACATCCTTGGCTTCCACATCGTTCGATCCAGTTCCCTTCAGACCTGTCGAATTCCATGTGTCGATGAGATTGTAGTCATCCTGCTTCAGCAGGAACACGCGATATTCCACACCATCGGCATCGTCCTCCGAGGACACGATCCCGGCAAGCATGTTCCAAGCGCTTGAATCGACGCCCGATGAGAACGGCCAGCGACCGGACAGCTTGTATCCGCCCTTCACCCGGGTGGCACGACCGGCGGGAAACACGAACGACGACGCAATCAGGGTGTCGACGCTTTCCTTCCAGATCAAATCCTGCGCCCGCTCGTCAAACATACCGAGCATCCAGTGATGGCTTGCAAGATTCGCCAGATTCCAGGCAACGGATGCATCGGCGAGCGCGATCGCTTCGGCGAAGTCAACCAGCGCAACATAGTCAAGTTCGGAACCGCCGACACGCTTGGGCTGCAAAATCCTGAACAGACCCGCCGCGTGAAGATCTTTTTCCGTCTCTGGCGGAAGACGGCGCATTTCCTCGGTGATTGCGGCGCGTTCACGCAGCTTTGGAACGAGCGCATGAGCTCGCTGCAACATTTCCGCATATAGATCGCCCTGACCGCGCCGATCCAGCTTATGGACATTGCCTGACATGATCGCCTCCGTACCAATTATCGCGACGCGGCTTTTCTCGGAGCATTCGGCTTGATGTGCGGCCGATCAAGATACAGTGACGCTTTCAGCCCTTCATCATCCTGGGTTGCGAATTCAGAGAGCAACTTCATTTCCGGAATTCGCGAACGGTCCAGCGTGCTCACATCGGGCCAATCGATTTCGATCAGATTGCCGGCGGGGTCGCGCAGGTACATCTGAACGCAGCCATCGGGCAATTCATTGACCGAATTCCGGAATGCCTTGGAATCCAGAGCCCCGATCGCTTTCGCCTTTTCGTAGGCTGCGTGAAAGTCATCCACGTCGAGTGCAAAGTGCTGATAGACCGGAACGCTGTCTTCAAGTTCAAAGAGGTGAAGCTGAAGATCGCCACATCGCAAGTATTTGGTCTTGAACCCGAAATTGTAAGTGGGGATCAATTCCATGCCGAGGACGGTTTGATAGAAGCGAGCGGACTCTTCCAGATCCTTGGCGCCGACGGAAAGATGATTGAAACCGAGAACCTTCATGCCTCTACTCCCGAAGTCTGACTGCGTTTCTTGATTTATCACCCGATAAATAACGCAGCGCCCAAGCGAATGCAAGCGGATTGAGTCCGGATGCACCGCACAAAATGCGTGGCATGGCACCGCACCGATGTGCGGTCATTGAAAGGATTGATGGTTTGACGAATGCTAGTCGGGTTTGCCCAGCACCCTCAAGACGTCAGTACGCGACGACGGCAAACGATGAATACCGCTCAAGGCTGCACGCAAATCCCTCACACGCTCTGCATTACTCTCCGCGCGCGTGCCATCTGCATTGATAAAACTGTTCTCAAATCCGATTCTGCAATGTCCACCCATGGCGGCTGATGCCACGAGCGAAGCAGTCTCCGACGCACCGAACGCACAAACCCACCAGTCGAACCGTGCTGCACCGCCGCTCTCATGCACTTTCGCGACAAATGGCGCAAGTTCGGCAGGATCGCTTTCCTGATCCGTCGCGTAACGCCCAAGCGGAAAGATCACCGAATGGCGGTGCCCAGGGATGATCCCTCGCCCGATCAGATCGAGAAGCTGATCGAATTCACCGGCCGCGTAGACAATGTGCTGAATGGCAATGCGTTGCTCATAAGCCCAGTGATAAAGTGCTCCTGCAGCAGCTTCGGATTCCGCGTCCGGGATCAACTCTTTCGTGGCAATGCTGACAGCTTCAGGCCGCACGGCACGCACCACCGCAATCTGTTCATGCGGCCTGAACATGCCGACCGCTTCGGTTGTAATCTGGATAACAAATTCCGGATTTGTGGTGCGCCGTACAGCCTCGATCGCTGCCAGGTAGCGGGAGGCATCGAGCGTATGTCGGCCGTTGTCATCGCGAACATGCATATGGATAGCCTGAGCACCCGCGGCCTCACACGCATGGGCATCTGTAGCAATCGCATCTGCCGTCAGCGGCAGGTTGGGATGTTCAGCATGGCCTTTGCGGGCGCCATTCGGCGCAACCATGATTGCGAGATCGGCCATATCAGCCCAACCCTTTCGATCAGATGTCTTCAGGAATTGAATACGATGGGAACAAGTGACCTACGACGCTGGTTTCTTGCGGTCAATTCCATGCATCGTTTCGAGGACGGCACATACCGCAGCGGTATCCTGCTCTCTGCGGCCGAGCGCCGCGCCAGCATGATAGATCTGCGATGCAGCCGCATAGACGGGCAGCGCACAATCGAGGCCGTCCGCAAATGCATCGATGATTGCGATGTCCTTGAGCTGCATGCGAATGGTGGCTGTGGGAATGTCGTAATTCTCATCGCGCATCAATGGACCGCGCATCTGAAACATTCGTGATGTTCCGGCGCTGTCCGCAAGCGTGTCATAAACCAGCGACGGATCGATCCCGGCCTTGATGCCAAGAACCATTGCCTCTGCCGCGGCGACATTGTGGATCGTGACAAGGTGATTGGCGATATACTTCATGACGCTGCCGCGGCCGAAAGGGCCAAGATAGTGCTGAACGCGCGACATGCCAGCAAAGACCGCAGAGCAACGCTCAAAGGCTTCCTTGTCGCCACTGCCGAGAATGACGAGATCCTTGTTGACAGCCTGTGCGCCGGTGCCGCTGATCGGGCAATCGAGCAGAATCTTGCCGTACTTTTCCATCTCATCGTGAGCCATACGCTTGATATCAAGTGGCAGCGTCGAACATTCGATGACAATCTGCCCGCTACCTGCTGCGCGAGCGATGCCGCTATCTCCGCCGATCACTTCCGTCAGAGCTTCGGCCTTGGGAAGCGACATGATAATAACAGGCGCAGCTTCCGCGACTGCACGCGGCGAAGCCAGCGCCCGGCCCCCGACCTCTTCGAGGCGCACAAGGGCTTGCGGGACAGGGTCGTATCCGACGACATCGAAACCGGCCTGACACAGATTGCGCGCCATGGCCGTGCCCATGATGCCAACGCCAACGATGCCAACACTTTTTTTCATTTTATGTACCTTGTGAGGATAGCAGTCAGGAAAGGTGTTTGAGCGCAAGTCACCTGACCGTCAATGCCGGCTTCAAAGAGCCTTCAAGACCGGAACTGAAGCGCTCCACAAGAAAATCGATGAACAGGCGGACTTTGACGGCGAGATGCCGCGTCGGGGGATAGATCGCATAAAGCGTCAGCGGTGGCGCCTTGTAATCGTCGAGCACGGTCTCCAGTTTTCCCGAACGAAGTGCTTCACCGGCAATGAATGTCGGCAATAGCGCAATACCCCTTCCCTTCACCGCGGCATCGCGCAGAACTTCGGCATTGTTGGCGCACAAAAGCCACGACGGCTGAATCCAGTGATCGCCATCCTTGCCGATCAATTTCCACTGATTGCCTGTAAGCAGGAATCCGTAGGTCAGCGCGACATGACCGCGCAGTGCATTCGGGTGAGCCGGAATGCCGTGCTGTTTCAGGTAGGAAGGCGACGCACAGATGACGCGTTCGATCGGCACGATCTTGCGCGCGATCAGGCTCGATGACTCAAGATCCGCAATCCGTAACGTGACATCGAATCCGCCCTGGACGGGATCGACCTGTTCGTCGCTGAGCACCAGATGAATCTGAAGCTCGGGATTGATCTCCATGAAGTCGGCGATGGCGGTGCCAAGCTGCAGGGTGCCGAAGGACATCGGCGCATTCACGCGAAGGAGTCCGCGCGGTGTCGACTGGAGATGTGCAACGGCCTGATCCGCAGCATCGATATCCGCCAGAATGCTCAGCGCGCGCTCGAAATACAGCTGGCCGTTTTCGGTAGGACTGGCGTGGCGCGTGGTCCGGTTCAGCAGTTGCACGCCAAGGCTCTGCTCGAGTTCGCCGACATATTTGCTGATCGCCGAACGGGAGAGCCGTAGCTGACGCCCGGCTTCGGAGAAGCTGCCGAGTTCAACGACTTTCACAAACGCCCGAAGGCTGGCCAGCTTGTCCATGGGAATCCCCGCAGAGAATTGATTGTCATCAAATCATAGACAGAGACGCCACAAAAGCGCAGATTGTCCTTATTTTAAAGAACACCAATATCCCTGCAACCGAGGTTGATACGCCTCTTCATGCAGGAGAAGACGACCATGTCTGGCATTCATCACGTCACCGCAATCGCCGGTAACGCATTGCAGAATTTCGACTTTTATACCCGGCAGCTTGGGCTGCGCTTCGTCAAGAAGACCGTCAACTTCGACGATCCCGGCACTTATCACTTCTATTATGGCGACGAGGCCGGCAGCCCTGGCACGATCCTCACGTTCTTCCCGTGGGAAGGTGCGGCCCCGGGCCGTGGCGGCGTCGGCCAGACCCAGCAGACCGCTTTCCGCGTTCCCGCCCGGTCGCTTGGCTACTGGACCCACCGCTTCATAGAGAAGGGCATCGCCCATGAAGCGCTTGAAAAGCGCTTTGGCGAATCCGTGCTGCCATTCACTGATCCGGATGGCATGAGCCTCGCCCTCGTCGGCATCCCCGGCCTCGAGAACGAACCCGGCTGGAGCAACGGCGAAGTCCCGGCGGAGCACGCGATCCGCGGCTTCCACGGCGTCACCCTGCTGCTGGACAACGCAGCACAAACCGGCGCGATCCTGACCGATGTGTTCGGCTTCGAGGAAATCGCACGCGAAGGATCGGTGATCCGCTTCAAGGCGCCTGGCCGCGACACGGGTGGCGTGGTCGACATCTATGAGGCCAAGGGCTTCCTGCCCGGACGGCAGGGCACCGGTTCGGTCCATCACATCGCCTTCCGCGCGAAGGACGATGCCGAGCAGGCCGAGATGGCGAAAAAGCTGGTCGAGACCCATGGCCAGCATCCGACGGAGCAGAAGGATCGGAATTACTTCCGTTCGATCTACTTCCGCGAACCCGGCGGCGTGCTGTTCGAAATCGCGACGGATGAGCCCGGCTTTGCCGTGGATGAGCCTGTGGCCACACTCGGCCAGGACTTGAAGCTGCCGAAGTTTCTCGAAGCCCATCGCAAGGAAATCGAGGCCGTGCTTCCTTCACTTGAGAGAGCCGCATGATGAGCAACGATCTCACCTTCATCCATCGCTTCGAGTCGGGAAACCGGCTCGAAGCGCCGCCTCTGTTGTTGCTTCACGGCACCGGCGGCGACGAAAACGATCTGCTGTCGCTGGGTCAGACTGTCTCGCCCGGCTCCGCCCTCCTGTCGCCGCGCGGCCAGGTGCTTGAACAGGGCATGCCGCGTTTCTTCCGCAGGCTTTCGGAAGGCGTGTTCGACGAGGACGACGTTCGGCGGCGCGCCAACGAACTGGCGGATTTCGTCGAAGCTGCGCGTGCGCGTTATGGCATCGCGGCACCCGTCGCGCTGGGCTATTCGAATGGTGCGAATATCGCTGCAGCGATGCTCCTGCTTCGGCCTGACGTGCTGGCAGGCGCAATTCTGTTGCGCGCGATGGTGCCCCTGTCGCAGCCGTCGCAGGCCGATCTGAGGGATAAGCCGGTGCTGATTGTGTCGGGAAAACTCGATCCGATCATTCCGGCGAGCAACTCCGCTCAGCTCGCGGCGCTGTTGGCGAACGCCGGCGCGAATGTTCAGCATCCGGTATTGCCGACAGGACATCAGCTAACCCAAACCGACCTGACCCTAGGGCGGGAATGGATCAAAGCCGTCGGCTTTCTGCAGGCAGAGAAGACTGAGATGGCCTGACACTTGTAGCAGGATGTGCCGAAGCACGGCACATCCTGCTTTTCTGACAAACGAATATCTGACGTGAGCCGGAAGTGATCGGCCCTTAGGCCTAACTCTTTCCCTTGCAACGATAATAAGTCTGATCGCCGACCACTATTGTATCTGCCGACAATTGCTTCAATGTAAGCGTGCCTTTGGCCCGCCCGTCATCCGCAACGCTGAATCCTGACGCTTTCAACGATCCGTCCTTGAGTTTCGTCAGTTTCTTGATGTCGAAACCGTGCTCATAGAACAGGACGGTCTTCGTCTCGATTGTCATTCCAAGTTCACTCGCCTGTTCGCCGCAGGCAGACAGCTCGGATGCCCACGATCCGAGCATATCCTTGGGAAGAGACGAAGCGTTCGCAGACAAGCTGCAGACCGCGAGAAAAAGAACCAGAACGAATACCCGCATCGAGACTTTTCTCGCCACCCGCATAAGCATCAGACCTGAAGCGTGTCGCCGCCCTTCAGGTGAAGGATTTCGCGAGCTTCATCGGGCGTCGCGACATCGAGACCGAGACCTTCACAAATCTTCCGTGCCAGGCGAACCTGTTCGGCATTGGACTCCGCCATGCGCCCCGGCGCGGCCCACAGCGAATCTTCAAGACCGACGCGGATGTTGCCGCCCATGGCCGCTGCCATGGCCGCGATCGGCAGCTGGTTGCGCCCCGCCCCGAGCACGGACCAGACATATTGATCGCCGAACAAGCGGTCTGCGGTGCGCTTCATGTGCAGCACGTCTTCCGGATGAGCGCCGGTGCCGCCTTGCAGGCCGAATACCGTCTGTATGAACAGCGGCGCCTTCACGAGACCCTGATCGAGAAAATACTTCAGGTTATAAAGGTGCGCGGTGTCGTAGCATTCAAACTCGAAACGCGTACCGCTGCCGGACAGCGTGCTGAGCACATACTCGATGTCGGCGAAGGTATTGCGGAAGACGATATCCTTGTTCTCGACATGCTTGCGCTCCCACTCGTGCTTGAAGGTCTTGAAACGATTGAGCATGCCGAAGAAGGCAAAGTTCATCGAGCCCATGTTGAGCGATGCGACCTCCGGCTTGTAGACCGCCGCCGGGCGAACGCGCTCGTCAACCTTCATAGTCGGCGAGCCACCCGTCGTCAGATTCACCACCGCGTTGGTACGCTGCTTGATGATTTTGAGGAATGGCGCGAAGGCTTCCGGGCTCTGATCGGGCTGACCTGTCTCCGGATTGCGCGCATGCAAATGAACGATGGCCGCGCCGGCTTCCGCCGCACCAACCGCCGCGTCCGCAATTTCCTCAGGCGTAACAGGCAAGGCCTTCGACATGGAGGGGGTATGGATTGCGCCGGTGACAGCGCAGGTGATGATGACTTTACGGCTCATGGTCTTGCCTCTTTCTCTCGCTCGTCGATTTGTTGCTTTTAGCTCTGTTTCGCCTTGTGCGCGACCAAAGCCGCCAGGCGCTCATTGCGTCGGCTTGTCAGGGTAGAGATGCGCTCGTGTGTCGGCTGATGCGGCCACGCTGCAATGACGCGGTCGACATTCGGGCTTTGATAGACCTCCGGACCGGCGGATGCCGCCGCGAGTTCCTTGTAAAATCCCGTATAGCGCGCGCAATAATCCGGAATACCGCCCGGCGCGTTCAGTTCAATGGTCTCGAATGGCCCGAGAAACGACCAGCGCAGGCCGAGACCATCCTTGACTGTATGATCGAGATCTTCAGCGGAAACATAGCCTTCGCCCACCAGCCGGAACGCTTCCGCAAGAAGGGCTCCCTGTAGCCGGTTGAGCACAAAACCATTGATTTCCTTGTTCACCGTTACCGGGACCTGGCCGATCGCGCGATAAATCTCCCGTGCACGCGCTACAGTCTCCGGAGAGGTCCACGGTGAGCCACAAAGCTCGACCAAAGGCACCAGATGCGGCGGATTCACCGGATGACCGACCAGACACCGGGATCGGCCCTTCAGATTTTCCGTGAAACGGGAGGCGACGATGGCTGACGTCGACGACGCGAGAATTGCATCCGGGGGAGCCAATCGATCAAGCTCAGCAAACAGTGCGATCTTGTCATCGATCTTCTCGGGTCCGTTCTCCTGAACAAACTCCACATCCTTCACGGCATCTGCCAGACTGGACGCCACGGAGATACGGGCCATCGCGCCGTCGGGATCGTCCGCAAGACCATGACGATTGAGCGCACGCAGTTCATCAAGGATCAGTTGTGGCGCCGCCTCCAGCGTCGGTCCATGCGGGTCAGTCAACCGGACATTCCAGCCTGCGCGAGCGAAGATTGCGGCCCAGGCCCTGCCGATCAACCCTACGCCGACGATCGCCACGTTTCTGTTGTTGTTAGACATGTTCCTGTCTTTCGTTCCTACAGCCAGAGCACCTTACGTCGCAGATCAAGGTCTTCGCGCAGTGCCTTGGACGGCCCCTCGTGCATGATCCGCCCACGCTCCAGCGCGACCGTTGTATCCGACAGTGCCAACGCCAGATCAAGGTGGTGATCAACAATGATAATCGCGACTTCCTTGCGCAACTTGTCAAATGCCTCGAACAGTTGCTCGACGACGGCCGGAGCCAGGCCTTCGAACGGCTCGTCGAGCAGCAGCACCCGGACGTCGCCGGACAGCGCACGCGCGACGGCCACCATCTGCTGCTCGCCACCGGAGAGATAATCCGCCGGACTATCCAATCGCTCACGAATGCGGGGGAAGTATTCGTAAACCCGTTCGCGCGTCCAATGCACGCCGTTACCCGTCTGCCGCTTCAAGCCGCCAAGCTCAAGATTATGTTCGACGCTCATGCCGGCAAACAGACCACGCCCCTGGGGGACATAACCAATACCGAGACGTGCGCATTCCGCCGACGCGCGCCCGACCAGCTCGGAATCAGCAAGACGGATCGAGCCGTTTGCCGCCGGAGCAATGCCAACCAAGGTCTTGAGCAATGTCGATTTGCCCGCCCCGTTACGACCGAGCAACGCAATGATCTCATTGTTGTGCAGCGTAAAGCTGACATCGTTGAGGATATGGCTCTTCCCGTAGAACGTGTTGACACCTTCAACGGTAAGCAAGGCGCTGGTCTTGGCTGACGTCTCGCGCGGCTTCGCCGCGACGGCAGCGGCCCCTGAACCGATATAAATCTCCTGAACTTTCTTGCTGCTGCGGGCGTCTTCCACAGTGCCGTCAAGCAGCACGCGGCCCTCGTTCATCACAGTCACATGGTCGGCAAGCGCAAACACCCGGTCGATATCGTGCTCAACCAGCAGAACCGGAAGATCTGCCGAGATACGCTTGATGATCGCACCAATACGCTCGCGCTCGGCTGCGGCGAGACCCGCAAGCGGCTCATCCAGCAGCAGGATGCGCGGTGCGGTCGCAAGGGCCACGCCCATGTCCAGCAGCCGCTGGCCACCATAAGACAGGGCTCCTGCCTGCGCCTTCTCGATACCGGCGAGGCCAAGATAGCGGATGATCTCGTCAGCCTCGCGATTGATCTCGTCGATCGACAGCGCATTCGTAAATGGGTCGAATCGGCGTGGGTGCCGCGCCTGCACGGCAAGACGAATGTTTTCGCCAACACTCAGTTCCGGAAACAGGTTGGTGATCTGGAAGGAGCGGCCGATGCCGGCTTCAGCGATCTCCTCAGGGGAATGGCCGGTGATCGGCTTGCCCATCAGCGATGCTTCGCCCTCATCCGGCGGAAACATACCGGACAGCAGATTGAAAGCCGTGGTCTTGCCGGCGCCGTTCGGGCCTATCAGGGCATGCAGCGTGCGATCGGCAATCGCGATGTTGATACCCTGCACAGCCTTGATGCCGCCGAAACTCTTGGCCATGTCGCGCGCCGCCAGCACGGGTCCATCGACAGCTGTCCTGGGGCGAAGGAACTGCGGCAACGGCAAGGCTTCGACCTTGCGCGCGGCCATCGCCGCTTCTTCGATGATCTTCTTGCGGAAAGGCGCAAGAAGTTTTTCACCAACGCCCACCAGCCCTGTCGGCGAGAAGACGATGAACCCGACGAAAACCAGTCCGAACCACAGCAGCCAGTTTTCGGTGTGGATGCCAAAAATCTCCCGAAACAGAATGAAGAACAGCGCACCGAGCGCAGGACCGAGGAAACTGCGCATGCCCCCGATCACGACCATCGCCAGAAGTTCGCCAGAAAACGCCACCGAGATCGGATCGGCCGATGTCATACGGTTCTTGTAAAGGAGCAGGATGCCGGCGAGTCCGGTCAGGGCCGCAGAAAGAACAAACGCAACGAGCTTGTAGCGGTTGGTCGGATAGCCAAGAAATCGCGCGCGCTGTTCGTTCTCACGAACCGCAACCAGAACAGTGCCAATAGTCGAATTATGAAACCGCCAGAGTAGCAGGAGAACCAGAAAGGCGATGGCCGCAACGAACCAGTAGTACGTGATCTGGGAATCCAGATCCAAACCGAACGTGGCCGGACGGACAATGCCGCCGATGCCGTTTTCACCCCCCGTCACATCGGTCCAGCGGAACGATACTGTATAAAGCATCGCTGCCAAAGCCAGCGTCAGCAGCGAAAAATAAACGCCACGACGCCGCAGAATCAGGAAGCCAAAGGGAATTGCGACCAGGATAATAATAGCGATCGAGCCAACCGCAGGGCCAAAGAACGATCCGGGCATGACATTGCGCTGAAGCAACGCCGCTGCATAGGCCGCGAGGCCAAACCATGCACCGTGACCGAACGAGACCAGTCCGGTATGGCCGACAAGAACATTCAAAGCCATGCAGGCAATGCCGAACACAACGACCTCAGTCGCGGAGGTCACGGTCAGGCCAAGGGCAATCATCAGCGATGGCAGCGCGAGCAGCGCGACCGCAGCGACGATCAATTGAACAGGAAGACGCTTGAGCATGGCGACGGCCTCACTCAAAGCGCGTGATGCGTTCGCCGAACAGGCCGCGCGGCCTGAACACGAGCACCAGAAGCATCAGCAAGTAGATCGCGGCGGTGGACGCGGCCGAATAGCCAATTCCGACCATCACACCCTTCACCAGTCCAACCAGCAGAGCTGCGACGACCACACCCCAGAACGATCCGAGACCACCGATCACAACCACGACGAAGGCAGGCGTGATGATCTCGTTGCCCATGGCCGGGTGGATTGCATAGATGGGCGCGAGCAATACGCCAGCCAGTCCCGCGAGACCGATCCCGAGCGCCGCCACCGCCGACATGTAAGGCTGCAGAGAAATCCCGAGCGCGCCGACCATGTCCGGATTCTGAACGCCTGCGCGCACGACGCGTCCAAAGGCAGTCTTTCTCAACAAGAACCATAATCCGGCGACGCAAGCCGCAGCAATTCCGAGCAGGACAACACGATAGAATGAATAGATGAATGAGCCGATCGCCACCTGGCCACGCAAATCCGGCGGGATGGAGTAGGAGAGCGGCGGCGCGCCGAAAATCATGCGCAGCGCCTGCTCCGCAACCATCGCCAGACCGAATGTTAAAAGCAGCGAGAGAATCGGATCGGCCCGATAGAACCTCGTGAACAGCAGCCGCTCGATCACGACACCGAGCAGCGCGACCGCCACTGGCGACAGCACAAATGCGCCGCTAAATCCGAGATATGGAGAGATCACCAAGGTGAGATAGGCACCGATGGCAAAGAACGCGCCATGCGCGAGATTGACGATTCCGCCGAGCGAAAAGATCAACGACAAACCTAACGCGATCAGCAGATAATAAACGCCATCAAGCAGTCCATTCAGAATCTGCTGTGCGAGCAAGATACCAGACATCGTCGCCGCCCCGCGATCAGATGGGCGAGCGTTCTACGCGCGCCGGGAACAAGAGAAGGAAGAATGCGATCCTCCGAATGCCCCGGAGGATCGCATCAAGTCAGTTTTACGACGGGAACGTACAACTGTTCTCTTCTTTGGTAGCGGCGATGATTTCGAGATCCTCGTTCGGGCCGGGCACAGGTCCGCTCGAGGAGAAGATGTCCCACTGGTTCTTGATCTGGGCTGCAGGCAGCGCCTTCACCGCATACATCTCGTGCATAAGCTGGTGATCCGACGCACGGAAGTAGCCCTGACGGGTCTTCAGGAGGTCAAACTTCGCACCCTTCTCGAAGTGCTCAATGACCTTCGGCGATTCCGCCGACTTCAGCTCATTGATCGACTGCGCCACGATTTTAGTGGCGATGTAGTCGCCCCAGGCCTGATTCTCCGGCGGCTTGTTATATTTCTTGGTGAAGGCCGCAACGAAAGCCTTGCTGCCGGGAGTATCGAGCAGATGATGCCAGACCACCGGCCATGTCCCGACGAAATTGCCCTTGCCTGCGGCCCAGGCAAGCGCGGTATCGAAACCAAATCCGCCGACCGGATAAGTCAAGCCAAACTCGGCGTACTGCTTGAGGAAATTGGTGATCTGGTTGCCCGCAAGATTGATGACGACGAGATCGGGCTTCGAGTCACGAATCTTGAGCAGATAGGCGGAGAAGTCCGTCGCGTCAGTCGGCACCAGATCGTCGCCCGCGAACTGACCACCATTGCCTTCCATGAAGCGCTTGGCGACGCGCAGCAGATCGTGACCAAACGCATAGTCCGCCGTCAGCGAATACCATTTCTTGCCCTTGACCAGACCTTCCTGCATGAACGAGCGGCCAACGGTCTTCACATACATCGAGTTCTGCGACTCGACATGGAACATGTAACGCTGGCAATCCTTGCCGCGGAGCGCATCCGAGTTGCCGCCGGTGTTGATGAACAGCGTCTTGTTGCGCGACGCGACCTGCGCGATGGTCAGACACGAAGCCGACGAGATTTCGCCGATGATACACGCGACCTTGTCGCGCTCGATCATGCGTTCCGCCTTGGTGGAGGCGGTCTGCGGATTGACGGAATCTTCCTTCAGCAGCTCGACCTTACGGCCCATCACGCCACCCGCTGCGTTGATTTCCTCGACAGCGAGATCGGCAGCCATCACACCATATTCGCCAAGCGGCCCGAGAAAGCCGGTGCGGGGCGTCAGATGACCGAACCGAATGACGTCAGCTGACTGAGCGCGCAGAATGGACGGTGCGGAAAGCCCAGACACCAGCGCAAGACCGCCTGCGGTCTGCAGCAAACGACGTCGCGAAATTTCATCCTTGATCGACATAGCCATCCTCCCTGTGACGGCCGCGTTTTGCGGCGCTTATTTCCGATCCGGCATCGCGCGGTTGTTGGCGCTTATATCGCTTGCCGTGATCTGTGATCACACTTAGACTGGCAAACGAAAGTAGACTTGTCGAGTCCCTTGTTTCGCGATGCACGCTCCGCAGGAAAAACGGTCATGAACCGCCCCGCTGTCCTCGATCTGGTTGAGCCGCTCGATCGCCAGACGTTGGGGGGGCGCTCCTATGCGCAACTTTCTGATCTTCTGATCTCGGGCCGGATGGCCCCGGGTGAAAAAATATCACTCCGCCAAACCGCTGAAGTCCTTGGCGTCTCCATGATGCCGGTCCGCGAAGCTGTCTCGCGACTGGTGGCCGACGGCGCGCTTGAAGTCACACCGAACCGGGCCGTTCGCGTACGACTGATGACGGCAGCGCAGTTTTACGATCTCACGCAGGCACGCATCCTCATCGAGGGACATGCCGCAGCAGTCGCGGCCAGAAGCCGCAACGACGACGATCTGAAAACAATCGCTCGCGCGGAAGCCGCCATGCGCTCCGAGAGCCGGGCCACGAAGCCGAACCTTCCGCGCGCGGTTGAACATAACAAGTCGTTCCATTTCGCGGTCTATGAAGCTGCGCACTCCCCTACCCTGCTGGACATCATCCGCGCCCTCTGGCTCAAGGCTGGCCCGGTCATCAACCTTGACCTGCGCGCAAATCCCGAACGGTTGGCGAAGGGTGATGCCGTGCGATTCCACGCCAAAGTTTTGGCCGCCATTAAGGCCGGTGACGAAGAAAAGGCGCGCGAAGGAATCGCTGGCGACATCCGAAACGCCGCGGAGGTCATCCTCTCACGCGGTGGCCTCGCTGAATAATAAGATCTTCTGGAGACGACATGAACCTCGACATCAAGGGACTACGTGTGCTGGTCACAGCCGGCGCCAACGGCATCGGACTCGCCATCGCACGAGCGTTTGCGGAAGAAGGCGCGAAGGTTCACATCTGCGACGTCGACACAACGGCTCTGGCTGCGCTCAAGACCAGCGATCCCGTTCTTACGCAATCCGTCTGTGATGTTTCGGACCGCACAGCGGTCAAGTCCCTTTTCACAGATGCCGTCAAGGCGCTGGGCGGCCTCGATGTGCTTGTCAACAACGCAGGCGTCGCGGGGCCAACCGCGAAGATCGAGGAGATGAATCCGGAAGACTGGGATCGTTGCCTCGAGATTTGTCTGACCGGACAATTCAACTGCGCGCGGCTGGCCGTCCCTCTCCTGCGCCAAAGCAAGAATGCGTCAATCGTGAACATTTCGTCGGCAGCCGGGCGTCTCGGCTTTGCGATGCGCTCGCCCTATGCCGCTGCCAAATGGGGCGTGATCGGCTTTACGAAATCTCTGTCCATTGAACTCGGGCCGGACAATATCCGCGTGAACGCGATTCTTCCCGGACTCGTCGCTGGCGACCGTCAGCGGCGGGTTTTGGAGGCCAAGGCCCAGCAGCGCGGTATCTCGTTCGCCGAGATGGAGCGAACGGCATTCTCCTACACCTCGATCAAGGATTATGTCACGCCTCAACAACTGGCCGATCAGATCGTCTTTATGTGCAGCCCGCGCGGAAAAACAATTTCAGGTCAGGCCATTTCAATTTGCGGCGACACGCAAATGCTGGGCTGAGAACCATACGCGCCTTTGACCATATCCGGGCCGAACGCGACAGAAATCGCTTTTATCTGATCCGCTTCAATTCTGAAGTTTGCCGCACCGTCAGCACGCACTGCGCACCGTAGCCGGTGTCAGCAGCTTGATGCCGGCGAAACGATCATTTCTGCCCCAGAAAAGCCGGCAACAGATCTTCCTCGACAATTATTTTCGCCGCCTGAGGCGTCTGGTCGCTGCCAACAAGGTCAAGATGTGTCGCGGCTTCGAATAAGAGATCACGAACATCGTCAGGAGTAAGAACTCCCTTTGCGACAAGCTTGCGAACCAGGGCCTGAAGAATAAGAGGATTGATCTCACCCTGCCCCAATGTTGCGAGCCTTCCGGTCATAATGACCTCCTTGCGTCCGAGTTGAGTGAACCTGGCTACACCCCGCTGTCAGTCTAGGGCTGACGGTCCTTGAGTTCTTCCTGCAGCTGAACAAAGGCGCGGCGCAGCCCGTGAAGCTGATCCATGAGATGGAGAATGACATCGATTCCCTCGTCATTGGCCCCGAAGTCATGTTTCAAATCATGAATGAGATGAGCCCGTGCAACATCCGCATCCGAAAACTGGGTGCCCGCCGACGTCTCCTCGGGGATGAGCCATTGCTGCTCGAGCCAGAATTCCAGCGTCTGCACCTGCAGGCCCGAAGAATTCAGAAATTCTTGCCTGTTCATGATCAAGATGCCCTGTCTTCACGCGGATTGAACTCTTTGCCCTTCTCCCAATTCGAGACGAATGCCTCGAGCTCGGGGTCCGGGGGCTTCGGCAAAACCACCTTCAGTTTGACGAACTGATCGCCATGGCCGCCATCATGGCGGGGCGCACCCTTCCCCTTCAACCGCAAGGTCGTTCCCGTATTCGATCCCTTTGGCACCGACATGGTCACATCCCCTGTCGGCGTTGGAACGCGGACTCGCCCTCCAAGCACTGCTTCGGATAGCGAAATCGGCAGTTCGAGAGATATGTCATCGCCATCGCGCGCAAAGCGCTTGTCCGGCAAAACCTCTACTTCAATCAATGCGTCTCCTGGCGCCCCCGTTCCAGTGCCGGGAGTACCTTTGCCCTTCAGGCGCAACACCTGCCCATCGATCAGACCAGGTGGAATCTTCACATCAAGCGTGCCACCATCCGGCAATGTCAGACGCCTGTTCGCTCCGGCAATCGAATCCGAGAAATCCACCGCCAGGCGATAATGCAGATCCTGCCCGCGGCGATTGGCCCGCGCGCGCTGGCCACGCCGCAAGAGCTCGGCAAACGCATCCTCCGAGTCCATGAAGTCGGAATAGCCGGAATCATCGGAATAGTGGGGCCCGTTACCCGCCGCCGCATAATCCCGATAATAGTTGTGCTGTGGACGTTCCGCACCGCTTGCATCGATCTCGCCCGCATCGAAGCGTTTTCGCTTCTCGGCGTCGCTAAGCAGGTCGTAAGCCCCAGCGACTTCCTTGAACTTCTCTTCAGCCGATTTATCGCCGGGATTGAGGTCGGGATGTAGCTTCTTGGCCAGCTTCCGATAGGCGCTCTGGATTTCAGCCGCGGAAGCAGTCGCAGCAACGCCAAGAACCTCATATGGATTTTTCACAGCTCACTCCGAAGCTTCGGCAGGCTCATTCACCCGCCGTACCGGCTTCGGAAAGCTAGGGCAATCGCAGCGGCGGTCAAGCCGTGCCGGATAGGGAAGTCATTCAGCTACGGCTGATGTCTACTGATACAGAAAGATGGAACCGCCTGCGCCTTTGGTACCAGCAGCCCGTATCATGCCTGCGACGTCACCCAGAACAGACAGAGCTATTGGAAGAGTTTCATCGCATTGACAAGCGTCTGGTAAACGCCTGCGAGAAGCGGGATTCCCGCGATGCTCCAGGCAAGAGCAAGTTGCAGCTTTCCGGTTTTGCGCACTTCTGCGGCTTGCATGATCTCGATCCTTATCCTGAGCGTATGAGAAAAGAGATGCTTCAAACCAATCCGGAATGAAGCATCTCTCAGCAATCAATTCCTAGGCACCTCGCGGCACGGCTTGCGAGCCTGATGGCATGCCCTCCGTACTGGCATCTGTCTCGCCAATCATATGGTGTCGCTTATCGACCGCCTTGACACAGAAGTTCGCGATGAAGCCAACAATGAACAAGCTGGCCATGATATACATGGTGACGTTATAGGCCTGCGCCTTCGGAACACCGTGGGTGATGTTGTATTCGCGAATGTAGTTGATCAGCACCGGCCCCGCGATTCCGGCTGCCGACCACGCGGTGAGCAATATGCCGTGGATCGCCCCAACATAACGCGTGCCAAACATATCACGCAGATACGCCGGGACAGTCGAGAAACCACCACCATACATGCTGACAATGACGAGGAAGCAAATCACGAACAGCACCACATTCCCGGTGCTGCCTGCATAAGGCACCGTCAGATACAGAACGAAGCCAAGGGTCATGTAGACAAAGTAGGTATTCTTTCGCCCGATAAAATCAGATAGCGACGCCCAGCTAAACCGCCCGCCCATATTGAATAGACTCATCAGGCCGACCAGCCCCGCAGCAGCGACCGCCGTAATGTGGCCCGGGAACATTTCCTGGCTCATGGCTGAGGCCTGTCCCAGAACGCCAATTCCCGCAGTTGTATTCAAAAACAGCACCGTCCAGATCAGCCAGAACTGCGGCGTCTTGATCGCCTGATAGACGTAGACGTCGTTCTTGGTCATCAGCTTCGTTGCAGTGGCTGGCGGCACATAGCCTTCCGGATTCCATCCGGGCGCAGGAACACGCACAATCACAGACCCGAACATCATGAATGCGAAGTAGACGCAGCCGAGCGTGATGAATGTCCAGAGGACTCCAACATCGCTTGCCGTGGAATACTTGCTCATCAGCCAGACCGACAGCGGCGACGCGATCAAGGCGCCGCCACCAAATCCCATGATGGCCATGCCCGTTGCCATGCCGGGACGATCCGGGAACCATTTCATCAATGTTGAGACCGGCGAAATATAGCCGATGCCAAGCGCACATCCCCCGATCACACCGTATCCGAAGTAAATGATCCAGAGCGTATGTGTGTAGACCCCAAAGGCGGAGATCAGAAACGCGCTGGCCCAGCATATGCCCGCGGTGAACATCGCCTTCCGGGGGCCGCCTTCCTCCACCCAGCGGCCAAACACTG
The DNA here is from genome assembly GCA_024508675.1 of Afipia sp. Taxonomy (GTDB): domain Bacteria; phylum Pseudomonadota; class Alphaproteobacteria; order Rhizobiales; family Xanthobacteraceae; genus Afipia. The sequence continues at coordinate 83,759 of JANINQ010000018.1, read as the reverse complement.
CCGCAGACAATCCCAGAAACACCATTGCAATGGAGAAAATCCAGCCAAGCTCGGTGAGTTTCCAGTCACCCGGCGCCGACTCCGAGACGCCGAGAAGCTTCGTCATCGGCAGGTTGAATACGCTGAATGCGTAAGCCTGTCCGATGCACAGATGCACGCATAGCGCCGCCGGCGGCACCATCCACCGGCTATAACCCGGCCGTGCGATCGTTCGCGAACGATCGAGAAACGGCAACCACGATGTCGCATAAGTTTCACTATGATTGATAACAGCCACGCTAGCTCCCTCCCCGAAGTCTATTTTGTTGTCAGATTGTTCTGGTGCGTGCGCAGTCTTCCGCTGCTCGGTCGCGATCGTGTCGATGGCGCAATGGCAAATCGTCTCGTTATCCCTTGGTATGCCACGCTACGCGGGGATAGAATTTTGACAAACGAATAATATTCGATATTTGAATCGATAATTTCGATATGAAAAGCGCGTTGATTATGGATATGAAAATAAGGAATGAGCCACGCTTTGGGCTGCAACCTTGCAGTACGCGCGCGGTATCCTGAACGTCCCAAGCGACTACGCGACGCTGACGCGCTCAGTGCGAAAAAAATGCGATTCAGGAAATCTGCTGCTTGCGGGACGCTCTTTGTATCGCCTAGCTTAACCGCAGCTACACGCGCCTGTAGACGCCCAGTTCATTCACCTGGACGCGCCCGTCGGCGAGCAACTCGTCGAGATGTTGCTCAATTGTGCGGGTTTCGGCCGCTTCAACCCATGGGCTCTCGTAACTAGCTGGATAGAGCAGACGTTGTTCAACCAACTGGTTCAGGGTCTTCGGTGCCTGGGTCAGCATGTCCAGCAGCCGCTGCTCGCGTTCATCGATCTTGGATTGATATGCGGCAAGATCGCGCAAAAATTGCTCGCGGTCGGTGTAGATCCCGCGATGGTGGGACGTCACCCAGACTTTCGCCGGAATTTCCGGCAGCCGAACCAGACTGCTACGAAAATCACGCAGGCTTGAGGAGGCGTCGCCGTAGTAAGGTCCGAACCCCGTCAGGTCGATATCGCCGATAAAAGCAACGCCCTCCGGCTCAACAAGCAAAACGCAGTGACCTGCTGTATGGCCCGGCATGTGAAAGGCGCTGATCTTTACCTGACCGAGATCCCACGACGTGCCATCCACGTAGCTCTGCGCGTCGGGACGCGGAGCATAGAAGAAGTTGCGCCGGAACCGATCCAGCATGTCCTGAGCGCGAACCGGATCAACGATCCCGAACGCTGCAACCAGTCCATCAAAACTGCGAGCGGCCTCCAAATCGGCCTCGTGCACCATCACACGTGCAGCAGGAAGGCGATGCAGGCCGGCCATGTGGTCTTCATGAACATGCCCTAGTACGACAAGCTCAGCTGCATCAAATTCTGGTCCAATGTGATTGGAAACAAGCGTGGTATCGAGGGCCGCGCGCGCGTCAGACCCCCGAACGATAATCTGATTTGCGTCCGGATATTTTCCGTTCTTTTCGCCGAGGAAAACCGAGACACGGCCAAAATCAGCGCGCGGAGGCTGCAGGCGGGAGCTCGACTTGCTCACGTCGGAATCCATACGATCATTCCTTCTTGATAACATCTCGCCGGGCACCGAAGCCGTGACGCAAATCTCTGTCCAGACACCGCAGCGGCTGGATCGCCCGAACGCATTATGATGTGCAGGACCGGCACATAACCACGGCTTCCGAGATCACACAACACACATTGTTTACGTCGTCATTTGTGATGAATAGAACGCTTGCGGCCTCAGCACATCCAGCCGCGCGAGCCACAGCTCTAGCCACAGATAACAAAAGAAATCCGAGAGAGTGCTGTCCGCGCCGATGTTTCGGACGAGATTCTCGCGAACATAATCAGCGCAACAGTAGACGGCATGATCATCCGCCCGGCGGAGCCCAAATGGTTTGAACAAAAGTGGAGAGACCGCCCTCAGGCCGGGTTGCAAAACGGCACTGCAGACTTGCGAACAAAGGCAGCGATTGCTTCGAAGTCGTTCAGATCGAAAGCCGGCAGATCCGTAACGACCGAATTGTCGCTTGCGATGGCAATAATACTTCCATCGCCTGGAAACATGAGCTGTTTCCCATTCGCTGTACGGTGCACTTCAATTTTGGGGTGATGACCCGCCTTGAATCCCTCGACAATGACGAGATCAACAGGCGTCATGACCGTGAGAAGTTCAACAAGCGTATATTCTGGATCGGCTCGCAATTCATGCATCAAAGCAAACCGTTGCCCCGAAGAAACGAGAACCTCTTCGGCTCCAGCTTGCCGATAGGCGAATGAATCATCGCCCGGCAAAGCCACATCAAACCGGTGATGCGCATGCTTGATTGTCGAAACGGTTAGACCACCGGCGACAAGACAGGGAATGAGGCCAGCCAGCAAGGTCGTTTTACCCGCGCCGCTCCAGCCTGCCAGTCCGATTATCCTCATGAAAACAAATAGTCTCGCAAGAACTCTTGAGCCAAATCGCGTGCCCGCCGAAACTGCACAAAACAGGGGGCACAACAGTTGTCATGTCCCCTGCGCGCAACCGAGATTTCAGGACTTGCCCATACAGTCTTCGATATAGAACCAGCGGTCGTCACCCGCGAGCCCCTTCTTCTTCACTTCCGAACGGCAAGCCTTGAGCTTTGTCTTGTTGGCACCCCACTTGGCCTTCATTTCCTTCAGCTTGTCGGCTGTCAGTTTCATTTTCGAAGGTTTCGTTGCCGGCGCAGCTGCAGTTGCAGGCGTTGTTGTCTGGGCTGCCGCCGGAGAGAGCGTACTAATGACAAGCGCCGCGACGAGACAGGCTGAAATACGAGACATGGAATTCCCTTGGATGTTGATTGTTAAATAAAAAACGTGTGGCAGCGGGACGATTGCCGTCCCGCTGCCACACCGATCGATCAGAATATCTTGGCTGCGCTTTGCAGCGTGATCCACACACCCCATGCCAGCGGAATGCCGACGAAGGCCCAGAACAGCAACGCCGGTGCATCAAATCCGCCCTTACCGATTCCGTAAGAGCCGGTCTGAATGCTGGACGCAGCGTTGACTGTGGCGGCCTGCAGCTTGGCGACCTCTTCATCGCTCATGTGCCACTTCGGATCGACAGGCTTGATCAGGTAGTTGCAGATCAGGCCAGCCACCAGCATGGCGCAGAGGATATACATGGTCGTGTTGTAAAGCTGATCCGGCTTGACGCCAGCTGCGAGCTGGAATTCGCGGATGTAGTTCACAACCACTGGGCCGATGATTCCCGCGGTCGACCACGCGGTCAGCAGACGGCCATGGATCGCCCCCACGAACTGCGTGCCGAACAAATCGGCCAGATAGGCCGGCACGGTGGCGAAGCCGCCGCCATACATCGATAGAATGATGCAGAACGCGGCCACGAACAGCGCCTTCGAGCCCATGTTGGCGAAGGTCGGAGCCAACGCATAGAGCGCGATGCCCAGCAGGAAGAACACGTAATAAGTGCCCTTACGGCCGATCTTGTCCGACAGCGAAGCCCAAAAGAACCGGCCGCCGATGTTGAACAGCGATAACAGACCAGCAAAGCCGGCCGCGATCCCGGCGATCTGTGCCTTCTGCGCGACCGACAACTGGTTAAAGCCGATGTCGGGCAAGCCGATCAGCTTGCCGGCGAAGATTTCCTGCAGCATCGGCGACGCCATACCGATCACACCGATACCCGCCGACACGTTCAGACAGAGCACCCACCAGACCAGCCAGAATTGCGGTGTCTTGTGTGCGTTATTCAGATGAACATGATTCTTCGAAATCATCGCATTCGACTTAGCGGGTGGCGTCCAGCCTTCGGGCTGCCAACCGGCCGGCGGAATGCGATAACGGAATGCGCCGATCATCATGAAGACGAAATAGATGAGGCCCATCGCGAGGAATGTCTCCCAGACACCCGTCGAGGTCGATGATTTGAAGGTGTTCATCAGGATGTTGGCCAATGGAGCACCGATCATCGCGCCACCGCCGAAGCCCATAATGGCCATGCCGGTTGCCATGCCGCGGCGATCAGGGAACCATTTCACCAGTGTCGACACAGGTGAAATGTAGCCGAGACCAAGACCGATGCCGCCGATCACGCCTGAGCCCAGCCATAACAGCCAGAGCTGATGGGTGTAGACACCGATGGCGCCTAGGACGAGGCCGCCACACCAGCACAGCGCCGAAACGAAGCCGGCCTTGCGCGGTCCTTCGCGTTCAAGCCAGCCGCCCCACAACGCTGCCGAGACGCCGAGCAACACAAAGAACAACGTATACATCCAGCCCAGACTGGCCACCTTCCAGTCGCAGGTCGTGGTGAACAATTCCTGCAACAGACTCATGTCAGGGCAGGCCTTTGGCGCCGTCACTCCAATCGCACGCGACAACGGCAGCCAGAACACGCTGAATCCGTAAGCCATGCCGATACAGAGATGGATGCAAAGCGCAGCCGGCGGAACAAGCCAGCGATTGAAGCCAGCCGTCGCGACGGTTCGTGATTTGTCGAGAATACCGGGCGCTGCACCGGATACGGTGCCCGCCTCTTCTACGGTTGTCATGTCTGTTCTCCCCAAAAGGTAAATTATTCAGCCGCCCTTTTTTGCGAGCGTGTCTGCCGTCTATTGCGCTCCTGTTTTTCTCAACGTCATGACCGCATCCTTCACTTCCGGATCCAGCCCTGCCCCACCTGCTTCGAGATGCGCCAGGATCGCGGAGCGCATTCGAGGGTCCCAGAATTTCTTGATGTGTTCGGCAATGCTTGGCACGGCTTTTCCAGCGCCCTGGCTCATAAAAAACTTGCCGATCTGGTTGGCCATATAGACAAGCCGATCAGGCGACGACATGAACTGCCTCCCCGGATAGGATGCGGTGTGGATGCGTGAAAATCTCAAAGCCATCCGCGCGGGCGATGGCTGCGAGCGTGATATTGGCGCTTCCGGCCATCTTTACCGCCAGCGCCGTCGGCGCCGAGACCGACACCATCACCGATGCGCCAATAGCGGCAGTTTTCTGAACCATTTCGACCGAGACGCGGCTGGTAAGAAGAATCATGCCGCCTTCCGCCCTCGCCGCAGAACGCGCCATCACGCCAGCAAGCTTATCAAGCGCGTTATGGCGTCCAACATCTTCGCGCAAGGCCACGATGCCTTGCTCCGGATTCCAGAATGCTGCCGCGTGAACCGCTCGCGTCTCGATATTGAGCTTTTGACGTGATGGCAGACTCTCTATGGCGTTCATGATCTGCGCCGGCAAAAAGCTCCGCCCAAGCCCTACAGTCGTCGCAGGACGCATGGCTTCGACGATCGAATCTATTCCGCACAATCCGCATCCCGTAGGACCGGCCATCTGGCGCCGCCGCTCGCTCAGGCGATCTGCATCCGCCTGTGAAAGCCACATTCTCAGCTCGATGCCGTCATTCACTTCCAATGTCTCGAGTGACTCGATCTCCTCGGACGAACTCACGACACCTTCGTTCAAACTGAAACCGACAGCGAAGTCCTCAAGATCCTGCGGTGTCGCCATCATCACCGCGTAAGTTCCGCCGTTGTAGGTCAGCGCAATCGCGGTTTCCTCCGGGATCGAGCGCCGACTTTCGCTGATTCCGCTTTCGCGCCAGACGTATCGCTGCGTGCTGATGGCAGATGGCTTTGTCAATTACTCCGCAGCCTCCATTGGAGCGATGCGCCGCGAGTTACGCGCCTGTTCCTCGTACTCCTTCTGCCAGTCGCTCGGTCCGTTCGACGGAGATATATGAACGGCGGTGACCTTGTATTCCGGACAGTTCGTCGCCCAGTCAGAGAAGTCGGTCGTGATCACGTTCGCCTGCGTGTCCGGATGATGGAACGTGGTGTAGACCACGCCCGGCGCCACACGATCCGTAATCAGCGCACGCAGAGTTGTTTCACCAGCTCGGCTTGCCAAGCGCACCCAATCTCCGTCGCGCACACCGCGCTGTTCCGCATCGTGTGGATGGATTTCGAGCCGGTCTTCTGAATGCCAGACCACATTCTCTGTGCGGCGTGTCTGAGCGCCAACATTATACTGACTGAGAATGCGCCCGGTAGTGAGCAGCAGCGGGAAACGTGGTCCGGTGCGCTCGTCGGTCGCGATATACTCCGTGATGACGAACTTGCCCTTGCCTCGCACGAAGTGGTCGATGTGCATGACCGGCGTACCTTCCGGAGCCTTGTCATTGCAGGGCCACTGTACGGAGCCCATTTCTTCCAGCTTCTGATACGACACTCCGGTAAATGTGGGCGTAAGCAACGCAATTTCATCCATGATCTGGGATGGATGATCGTAGTGCATGTTATAGCCAATCGCCTTGGCCAACATGATGGTGATCTCCCAGTCCGCATAACCATTGAGCGGCGACATCACCTTGCGCACACGCTGGATACGGCGTTCCGCATTGGTGAAGGTGCCGTCCTTTTCAAGGAACGTCGAGCCCGGCAGGAACACGTGTGCGTAATTCGCCGTCTCATTGAGGAACAGATCGTGGACCACGACGCATTCCATCGACGACAACGCCGCGACGACATGCTTGGTATTTGGATCGGATTGGAGGATGTCCTCACCCTGGCAATACATCCCCATGAACGAGCCTTCGATGGCAGCATCGAACATGTTGGGGATGCGCAGACCCGGCTCGTTGTTAAGCGTGACATTCCAGACAGCTTCGAACGACTCCCGCACCGCATCGCCAGAGATATGGCGATAACCCGGCAACTCGTGCGGGAATGAGCCCATGTCACACGAGCCCTGCACGTTGTTCTGTCCGCGCAGCGGGTTCACACCGACACCGGGGCGGCCGATATTGCCGGTCGCCATTGCGAGATTGGCGATCGCCATGACGGTGGTCGATCCCTGGCTGTGCTCGGTGACACCAAGTCCGTAATAGATTGCGCCGTTGCCACCGGTGGCGAACAGGCGGGCAGCTTCCCGCAGCACTTTCGGATCGACCCCAGTCGCGATCGCGGTGGCCTCCGGACTATGCTTCGGAAGCGCAACGAACGCCGCCCAATCCTCGAACTCGGACCAATCGCAACGCTCGCGCACAAAGGCTTGATCAACAAGACCTTCGGTGACAATGACATGTGCAATCGCAGTCAGAACCGCGACATTGGTGCCGGGCATCAACGGAAGGTGATACTTCGCCGAAGCGTGTGGCGACTTCACCATTTCAGTGACGCGCGGATCGATAACGATCAGTTTTGCGCCCTCCCGCAGGCGCTTCTTGAGTCGCGAAGCGAATACCGGATGCGCGGACGCCGGATTTGCGCCAATCACGACGACCACATCAGCATGCTCAACCGAGTCGAAGTCCTGCGTGCCGGCCGACGTACCAAACGTCTGAGACAGACCATAGCCGGTCGGCGAGTGGCAAACGCGAGCACAGGTATCGACATTGTTGTTGCCAAAGCCCGCACGGATCAGCTTCTGAACGAGGTAGGTCTCCTCATTCGTGCAGCGCGACGACGTGATTCCGCCGATAGAGTCCTTACCGTACTTGGCCTGGATGCGCTTGAACTCGGACGCCGCATAGTTGATCGCTTCGTCCCATGACACCTCGCGCCACGGCTCGGTGATCTTGCTTCGAATCATCGGCTTGAGAATGCGTTCCTTGTGCGTGGTATAGCCCCATGCAAACCGGCCCTTGACGCAGGAATGGCCACGATTGGCCTTGCCGTCCTTGTACGGCACCATGCGCACGACTTCCTCTCCGCGCATTTCTGCCTTGAAAGCGCAGCCAACACCACAATAGGCGCAGGTCGTTACCACAGAATGCTCGGGCTGGCCGATTTCGATCACCGACTTCTCAGTCAGCGTCGCGGTCGGACAAGCCTGTACGCACGCGCCGCACGACACGCATTCCGAGCCCAGGAAGTTTTCACTCATGCCCGGCGACACGCGGCTGTCGAAACCACGGCCCGAGATCGTCAGTGCGAAAGTGCCCTGCACTTCCTCGCAAGCGCGCACACAGCGGTTGCACACAATGCATTTCGACGGATCGTAGGTGAAATATGGATTTGATTCATCTTTCGGCAGCCAGTTCTCGTTAGCCGATCCATTGGATTTCGCGAAGACGTGGTTCTCGCCCTCATAGCCATAACGTACATCCCGGAGGCCAACTGCGCCCGCCATGTCCTGCAGCTCGCAATCGCCATTCGCGGCGCATGTCAGGCAGTCGAGCGGATGGTCGGAGATATAAAGCTCCATCACGCCCTTGCGGAGCTGCTTGAGACGATCCGTCTGGGTGTGAACGACGAGACCATTCATCACCGGCGTGGTGCACGATGCAGGCGTACCGGCGCGGCCTTCGACCTCCACCAGACACATGCGGCAAGAGCCGAATGCGTCGAGCATGTCGGTGGCACAAAGTTTCGGAATCTGGGTGCCAATTTCCATGGCGGCTCGCATGATTGAGGTGCCTTCGGGCACCGTCACGCTCTGACCATCGATGGTCAGGGTCACCGTCTTCTCGGATTTCGAGAGTGGCGTTCCGTAGTCGACTTCGTGAATGAGTGACATTGTGTGTCCTTATTCAGCAGCTTGCAGGCGCGGCGTCGCACCGAAATCTTCGGGGAAATGCTTCAGCGCGCTCATGACTGGATACGGCGTGAAGCCGCCGAGCGCGCAAAGCGAACCAAATTTCATGGTATGGCAAAGGTCCTCCAGCACGGCGATATTCGCGGCACCTTTCTCCCCTGCCCTGATCCTGTCGATGGTCTCAACACCGCGTGTCGAGCCGATACGGCATGGCGTGCACTTGCCACAGGATTCGATGGCGCAGAATTCCATCGCAAATCGTGCCTGCTTTGACATGTCCACACTGTCGTCAAACACGACAATCCCACCGTGACCGATCAGGCCATCCCGGGCTGCGAAGGCTTCATAGTCGAACGGCGTGTCGAACAGCGATCGCGGGAAATAGGCGCCCAGCGGCCCCCCAACCTGAACAGCGCGGACGGGCCGATTTGTAAACGTGCCGCCGCCGATATCATCGATCAGTTCACCAAGGGTAATACCAAAGGCAACTTCGAACAGACCGCCGTACTTGATATTCCCGGCAAGCTGGATTGGCATGGTGCCGCGCGAACGGCCCATACCAAAGTCGGCGTAAGCCTGCGCGCCGTTGTTAAGAATGAACGGAATTGCTGCAAACGACAGCACGTTGTTGATGACGGTCGGCTTGCCGAACAGACCATGATGGGCCGGCAATGGCGGCTTGGCGCGTACAAGGCCGCGGCGGCCTTCGAGACTTTCCAGCAGCGAGGTTTCCTCACCGCATACATAAGCGCCGGCACCGACGCGAACTTCCATATCGAATGCAAACTTCGATCCAGCGACCGACTTGCCGAGATAACCGGCCTTGCGCGCAGCCGTGATCGCAGCGTTCATGGCTTCGACAGCGTGCGGATATTCCGAACGGATGTAGATGTAGCCGCGAGTTGCGCCCACCCCGATGCCCGCGATGGTCATTCCTTCGATCACCACGAAGGGATCGCCTTCCATGATCATGCGGTCGGCGAACGTACCGCTGTCACCTTCATCGGCGTTGCAGACAATGTATTTTTGATCAGCCTCGGTCTGCGCCACCGTCGTCCATTTGATGGCGGTCGGGAAACCTGCGCCGCCACGGCCACGCAAGCCGGATGTCTTCACGTCAGCCAGAATGCCTTCGGACCCGAGGGTCAAGGCACGCTCGAGCCCCTTGTAACCATCGTGCGCCTGATAATCCTCAACCGATCTCGGGTCGATGATGCCACAGCGGGCGAACGTCAGACGCGTTTGACGCTTCAGCCATGGAATCTCGTGTGCAAGGCCAAGCCGCAAAGGGTGCCCGCCGTTCGATACCGCCGCCTCCAGCACCGTTTCGGCATCAGCCAGTTCCACGGGCCCGAAGGCAATCCGCCCCTGCTCGGTCGCCACCTCGACCATCGGCTCCAGCCACAACAGGCCACGCGATCCGGTGCGGACAATATCCACAGTAACATTACGCTTGGCAGCAGCCGCCTCGAGCGCAGCAGCGACCTCGTCGGCGCCAACAGCGACAGCCGCCGCATCACGCGGAATATAAAGACGCAAGGTCATCGTTGCGCCTCCGAGACCAAAGCATCGAGGCGTTTGGCATCAAGACGACCGACCAGCTTGCCATCCAGCATCGCGGATGGAGCCGTCGCGCAAAGACCCAGGCAATAAATCGGCTCGAGGGTAACGCGCCCATCCGCCGTCGTACTGCCAAGCGAAACACCAAGTTTCTTCTCAGCGTGCGCCGCCAGCGCATCTCCACCAGCAGCTTGACACGCCTCCGCACGGCACAATTTGAGGACGTGCTTGCCCGCGGGCTCATGGCGGAAGTCATGATAGAAGGTGAAAACGCCGTGGACTTCCGCGCGCGACAAATCGAGCGCTTCGGCGATCATCGGGATCACCGGCTCCGGCACATAACCAAAAGCATCCTGTATGGCGTGAAGAATGACGATGGTTGGACCTTCGAGATCCTTGTGCGCGGCAATGATCTCCGCACCCCTTTCGGCATTCCAGTCTTCATATGCTGACGGCATAAGCTACTCTCGATCGCGCACATCGCGTTGATCGAGAAGAATAAGAATCGATCTAAAGATCAATAAAGCTGTCCTATGCTGCGATCCGGAAATCACATTGATAGGAAAATCAAATCGGTCGATAGGTAAATGAACTTAAATGGAAAGCTGCGGGGCCACAGTTTGAGCCGTCTGGATCAGAGCCGACAGCAGCGGCGTCAGCGGATCGCGGGGAGAAACGACGAGTCCGATGTCGTAGTTCACGTCCGGCTCCACAATAGGAATTGTACGCACCGCGTCCGACAGCCCAAGCGTATCGGCGAGCTTGGCCGGCATCACACTCGACCAGCGTCCTGTCTTCACATGCGTGTAAAGCACGATGATCGAGTTGGAGGTCAATGTCGGAACTGCCTCGACCCCGGCCTCTCGTAATGCGCGATCGATAATGCGGCGGTTCTGCATATCCGGCGTCAGCAGACACAGGGGCACCTGAGCCACTTCTTTCCAGGTCACTGTTTTCCGGTCGCCGAACATTCCATCCGGAGACGTAAGCAAGCGATAGCTTTCGCGATAAAGGGGGATGGTTCGCACCTTCCCCAATGGTTCGTTACCGATATAAGTAAGGCCGGCATCCACTTCGAGATTTTCAAGCAAACCAAGCACGTCCACCGAGGTGCATGATACGATCTGAAAACGCACATCAGGATGCTGCGCCCGGAATGGCGTCGTTAACGATGCTACCATTCCAAGGGCGGTCGGAATTGCGGCAATGCGCAGCTCGCCCGTCAGATTGTCCTTGAGAGAATTAATGTCCTGACGCATCGCACGCGCATCGGAAACGATACGTCGCGCCCAATCCAGCGCACGCTCACCCTCCGGCGTGAATCCGACAAAGCGCGAGCCGCGATGCACCAACATGACACCGAGAATTTCCTCGAGCTGCTTCAGCCCCGTGGACATCGTCGGTTGCGTCACTCCGCAAACCTCGGCAGCTCGGCCGAAGTGCCGCTCCTTGGCCAGCGCCAGCAGAAGTTCGAGCTTTTCGATCAAGAAGCACACCCCGAAAAGGGATTGCCGAACAACCGACCATCATAAAAACAATGCGACATGGTCACATCCCAATCATATGCCGAGCCTGCCTGCTCGGTTTGCAGAGCGCACGCCGAAGCTCTCGGGGCGGGCAACAAATATGAAGTATTGATCATATGGATACGATGATCCTCGCAAAAATCCGCGTTGGTTCAATGCGAAATGAACACTATGTTCGCCAACGCTAAAATATGCTAATTTCTACATATGAAGGATCGCCCCTCTCTATTTTCCCTCGATGTTGTCTGGAAACACGGGCAGCAATCAGAGCTGTCAGCCGATCCGCAACTCTTTGCACTGCTCGAAGCCCTTCGGGAGACGCAAAAGCTAACGGCAGCCGCGACGAGAGCGGGGCTGCACTATCGCCAAGCCTGGGGACTCATCACGCTGTGGTCGGAGGCTCTCGGGCGCCCCCTGGCCCTAAAGGAACGCGGCAAGGGGACGTCATTGACACAATTCGGTGAGCGTTTGCTCGATGCTCGAAGACGCGCAGAGGAACAACTAGCGCCTCATCTGGCGAACGCAGCCCGCGACATCGATGAAGCGTTAGCCCAATTCACCGCTGCTCCGCGCAAAACGATTAGCATGGTTGCAAGTCACGACCTTCTGCTCATGGAGTTGCGTAATCTCCTGCACGCGCGCGCCGGCTCGAAGCTGGATATTCAAATCGCGGGCAGCCTGGCCGCGGTGACGTCGCTCTCCAAATCACGTTGCGATCTCGCCGGCTTTCACCTCCCAGAAGGAGACTTGGGAAAAGCAGCCATACGCGAATTCAGGCCATGGCTGCGCCCGCGAACCCATCAACTCATACACTTTGTACGCAGAACGCAGGGATTTATTGTTGCCGACGGCAATCCGCTCAACATCCGAAGCACATCCGATATCGTCAAGACGAAGGCCCGCTTCATCAACCGTCAGCGAGGGTCCGGAACACAGATTGCCTTTGATCTAATGCTGCAACGCGACGGCATCGACAAGAAGAGGATCGTTGGATACGCCAACGAAGAATACACGCATGCGGCTGTAGCATCGACTGTCGCCAGTGGAGGCGCTGACGTCGGCCTCGGAATTGAAACTGCGGCACATAAACTCAAAATCGGGTTCGTTCCGATGTTCTCCGAGAACTACTTCCTTCTTTTGAGGCGAGATGCCCTTGCCCGCGAAGATATTCAAAGCATCCTGACCACAATCAGATCGAAGGCGTTTCGCGAAACCGGGCGCGCCCTTTCAGGATACGACGTTTCACGATCAGGGGATTTCGAAACCTTGGACGAGTTCATATCCTGAGCGAAGATCTGCGGCGCAACCACCTCGAACTGCCACTTAGTATTAAACAGCATTGCGCCGAATTACATCGCACACGACGCTGAGCAGCCTGTTGGGATGCTTGCCTCATCACCGCAGCTTCAGCCGGTGCCGCCTCCGCTTATTACTCGCGGGTAAGACGAAAAGCCAGCTCACGGATGAAAGGTGCAGCAAATAGCACCACCGGCAGCATCAAACTCCAGGAAACCAGCCAGGACCCGATCCAGTTGCGCATAAATCCGCCGCTATAGATCATCGGAAAACTCGCTATCGCGGCAGCTATGAGACTCGTCAAACCCGACTGGATCACACCGAATACAACGTGACTATGTCGTCTTGGGATAGAGAACATTCTGCAAATGCCAATCTGAATACCAAGCAAACTTGCCTGGCTTGATTTTGAAGGAACGCTTGAGCCCGGCGGGATAGACCCGACCGACTCGGTGGCCTCGCGACTGTCGACCTTCAAGATAGATCGAGAGTCTGATTCTAGGCATAGGCTGGCGCGATGAACCGCCAGCAAGTGGCTTACCTCGACACTTCAATGAGAATGTCAGCGCGTTACGCACCAAAAGCGGCCGCCCCGCTCTCATCGCCCATTCTGTGAAGAATCCAAGTAAGGCTGTTATGACCGAATACGGCGAGGCCATCTATTTTAGTTGCCGACTTGATTTATTGCCCTTTCAAAATTCAAAACTCAGGAATTGACATTTCTCAATGGTCGGAAGCTCACATATGTCCTTACAATGTGGGAGATTTCGTCAACCTCATCATTTCGCGGTGGGAATACTTACTCACACCTCGCGCACGTTCAGAACCAGGCCAAAGCACGTATTCGAGATGGACCAAATGACATTTCAAATTCGCGATGCTACCCCTTCCGATGCTGCCGCGATCTTGCCGATCTTTAATCAAGCCGTCCTCGAGACAACTGCAGTATGGTCGGACCAACCATCTGACCTGGCGAGTCGCGAAGAATGGATTCACACGAGGGTTTCGAAGAATCTGCCCGTCCTGGTCTGCGAGGCAGAGGGTGCGATTCTGGGATACGCCGCCCTATCCGATTTCCGCCCGTTGGATGGATATAGAAGCACAAAGGAGAATTCTGTTTTTGTCGATATCACCCAGCATCGGCGGGGTATCGGAAGAGCGCTGATGACTGTGTTGCTACAGAGAGCGCGGCAGATCGAGGCTCACGCTGTTGTCGCAGCAATAGATTCAACAAATGCTGCATCCATATCGCTTCACGGCTCCTTTGGGTTCGCGGAAGTGGGGCGACTTCCTCAAGTCGGGCAAAAATTCGGGAGCTGGCTGGATCTCATTTATATGCAGAAATTGCTGTGAGAAAGCCGAAGCCCTGCCAACGGCAGAGATTCGGAGACGCTGATACTTTCAAGAGCTTGCGCAGTATTTCAAGCGAGCCACCCTTGCAGCGGCAATGACAACTTCTGACTGCGGCTCTCACGCGCGGTAGATCGTCACTTCAGGCAAGACGAGCGGTCATGCGCTCCCCTTGCCTGAAGCTTAAATCCAAGTCGGGATGCTGGCATCCTGTGCGATACGCAACGGAAACGCCAGCTCCGGACCAGCCCTCCCCTTACAGTACCATTTACTGATTGCGAGACCGCGAACGGATCATGAAGCTGTCGTTGGTGTATTCGGCAACCTGCCACCACAGATACTGGTCTGCACGGTAGGCCTGCATCGCCTCGATCACCTTCTTGAAGTCGGCGTTCTTGGCGGAGATTTCAGCCCATAGCTCGTTGGTTGCCTTGAGGCAGGCGTCCAGCACTTCGACGGTGAACGGGCGAAGCTGGGCACCGCTGGCCACCAGACGCTTCAATGCGGCAGGGTTCTGCATGTCATATCGCGCGGGGAGCCAGCCGTTGGCGTGCGCCGCTGCGTTGGTCAGGATCGCCTGATAGTTCTTCGGCAGCGCGTTGAATTTCTCGAGGTTGACGAAGGCGTGAATCGTCGGTCCGCCTTCCCAGAAGCCTGGGTAGTAGTAATATTTCGCGACCTTCTGGAAACCGAGCTTTTCGTCATCGTAGGGGCCGACCCATTCGGCCGCGTCGATGGTGCCCTTTTCCAGCGATGGATAGATGTCACCGCCGGCGAGCTGCTGCGGCACGACACCGACCTTGGCCAGCACCTGACCCGCGATGCCGCCGATACGCATCTTCAGACCCTGAAGATCGGCAACAGTTTTGATCTCCTTGCGAAACCAGCCGCCCATCTGGGTGCCGGTGTTGCCGCAAGGCAGGCCGAGCACGCCGTATTTCTTGTAAAACGCGTTAGCAAGCTCATTGCCGCCGCCCTGATCGAGCCACGAATTCTGCATGCGGGTGTTCAGGCCGAATGGCACCGATGAAAAGACCGCGAAAGTCGGGTCCTTGCCGACATAGTAGTAGGACACGGTGTGGCTGATTTCGACGGTGCCGTTCGACGTCGCATCCAACGCCTGCAGGCCGGGAACGAGTTCGCCAGCAGCAAACACCTGAATCTGGAATTTGTTGTCAGTCATTTCCGCGACGTACTTCGCAAGCTGCTCGGCGCCGCCATAGATGGTGTCGAGAGACTTCGGGAAGCTGGACGCGAGGCGCCACTTCACTTCTGGCGAAGACTGGGCAATGGCCGGCGAAGCGACCGCAGTTGTCGCCGCCGCGGCTGCACTCACCTTCAAGAAATCACGACGCTTCATTTTGATACCAGACATGTTCCCCCCAATGTTATGTGTAAGACGTTCCCGGAAACGGGATTTTTGGTTTGAATTGAGCAGTAGCAACTCGAAAACCCGTTTAGTATCGAATACTTTTGAACTCAGACTTCACTTATTCGGAATGATCTCGTGGCTGCATCCGTTATTGATCGCTCGCTCACCAAATCGAAAATGCGTTCTTGCTCTCAAACAATCAGCGTTGCTCCATCAATCGCATAGGATTGCTGTTCTGCATCTCGATTTGCGGGATTTCGATTTTGATGTTTGTTGTGTCGACCTTTGTGCTGTCGATCCAGTAGGTGACGGCGCCGGGCCAGTAGATGACGATAATGACGAGGATGATCTGCATCGCCACCCATGGCATCGCGCCCCAGTAAATGTCGGAGCTCTTCACTTCCGGCGGTGCGATGCCGCGCAGGTAGAACAGCGCGAAGCCGAACGGCGGATGCATGAACGACGTCTGCATGTTGACGCAGAGCAGGACGCCGAACCACACAAGATCGATACCGAGCTTGGCCGCCACCGGCGCAAGCAGCGGGATGATGATGAAGGCGATCTCGAAGAAGTCGAGGAAGAACGCCAGGAAGAACACGAAGACGTTCACGAAGATCAGGAAGCCGACGACACCGCCGGGCAAGCCGGTCAGCAGGTGCTCGATCCAGCGCGCGCCGTCCATGCCCTGGAACACAAGGCTGAAGCAGGTCGAGCCGATCAGGATGAACACCACCATCGACGTCAGGCGCATGGTGGAGGTCATGGCCTGCTCGACCAGCGGCCATGTCAGGCGACGATGCATCGCGGCGAGCACCATGGCGCCCACCGCGCCCATGGCGCCGGCCTCGGTCGGGGTTGCAAGACCAAGCCCGATGGTGCCGAGCACCAGGAAGATCAGGACGATCGACGGGATCATGCCCCACAGCACGCGGCTGACGAGCTTCCAGTCCATCTTCTCGCGCGCGGATTCAGGAATAGGCGGCATCTTCTGCGGCTGCAGGATCGACACGCCGACGATGTAGAGCAGGAAGATCGCAACCTGCAGGATCGAAGGTCCGATCGCGCCGAGATACATGTCGCCGACGGAGCGGCCGAGTTGATCGGCCAGCACGATCAGCACCAGGGATGGCGGGATCAGTTGTGTGATGGTGCCGGATGCGGCGATGACGCCGGTGGCGAGCCGCATATCATAGCCGTAGCGGATCATGATCGGCAGAGAGATCACGCCCATGGCGATGACGGACGCTGCGACCGTTCCGGTGATAGCGCCGAGAATGGCGCCGACGACGATCACCGCGTAGGCGAGGCCGCCGGGAATCTTCCCGAACAGCTGGCCGGTGCCTTCAAGCAGGTCTTCGGCAAGGCCGCAACGCTCGAGGATCGCGCCCATGAAGGTGAAGAAGGGGATCGACAGCAGCAGGTCGTTGGAAATGATTCCGTAGAAGCGGAACGGCAGAGCCTGCAGGAACGACGGATCGAAGTGTCCGGTGTTGATCCCGAGAATGCCGAAGAACAGGCCGACCGCAGCCAGGGAGAATGCGACCGGAAACCCGATCAGCATGAACAGGATCATAGTCCCGAACATCAGCGGGGGAAATACGCCGTGCGAAAACATCAGTTAAATCCGTCTCAAACGTTCGGTTGTTACTGCAGGGGAGCTTCGTAGTGCGTGTCGATACGAATCGCACCGGTTATCGCCGCGATGCGCTTGGCAAGCTCGGCGAGCCCCTGAATAAAAAGCAGGATGAAGCCGGCGGGCAGCAGGGCCTTGGCCGGCCACAGGATCAGGCCGCCCGCGTTCATCGACATCTCTTTCGATTCAAACGACTGGAGAAAGAACGGCAGCGTCAGGTAAGTCAGATAGCCCATCACCGGCAGCAGAAAGATCGTGAAGCCGAAGATGTCGATCCACAGCCGCGTCCGATCCGAGACCCACGAATACAGAAGATCGACGCGGACGTGTTCGTTCAGGCGCAGGGTCTGCGCGGCGCCGAGAAGCACGATGCCACCGAACATGTACCACTGGATCTCCAGCAGACCGTTCGAGCTGAAGCTGATGAGATAACGCACCACGGCATTGCCTGCGCTCACAAGGCACGCCAGCAGCACCAGCCATTTCGCGATGTAACCCGCAACATCGCTGATCCCGTCAGCAACGCGCGTCAGTTTTACGATGTCCAACGCATCCCCCCAGAATAGAGTTGGCAATATTGCGGCTCACCCTTTTTTGTTTTCTTTTTTGGCGAGCATGATCGCGGCTAGCGCCGCACTACAGAATCCCCGTTCGCGTCATGATGGTTCACGAAAAATAACTACGTTACAGCACCTGACGTTTCGGACCGCTCTCTATGACGATGTGAAAGTTTTGAGAATACAGATAATTCCAAAATCAGATATCAATGAATCAAAACTCGTCGCGACCCAAGGCAAGTTCAAATCGAGAAATCGACTCGAGCTCGACATCAACGTGTCGGAGCCTTCCATTTCAAAGCTAGATATGAATCGCTTGCCCCAACCCTTTCATCGCCGCCTCGTGAAATGCCTCGCCTAACGTGGGGTGAGCATGAATGGTGCCCGCGATGTCTTCCAGAACAGCCCCCATCTCCATGGCCTGAGTGAATTCACCCGCCAGTTCCGAGACGTGAGAACCAACAGCCTGGATCTTCAGGATGCGATGATCGCCCTTGCGCGCAACAACACGCACAAAACCTCCGTCCTCAACGCCATCCATCGACAAGGCCCGGCCGTTCGCCTGAAATGGAAATGTCGCCACAATCGTGTCACCCAAATCCGTCCCTGCCGCACCCTCGACACTGACAATCTCCGGCTCCGTGAAACAGACCGCAGGGATCGCAATGGGATCGAAACGCCGGCGATGGCCGGCGATGATTTCCGCAACCATTTCACCTTGCGCTGATGCCTTGTGCGCCAGCATCGGCTCGCCGACGAGATCGCCGATCGCCCAGACATTCTTCATCGAGGTAGCACAGCGGTCATCGACACGGACGAACCGGCCATCCATCGCCACCGCCATGTGTTCGAGGCCCCAGCCATCCACCGCCGGACGACGGCCGACGGACACGAGAATCCTGTCAGCCTGTAACATCACCCGTTCCCGGGACTCTGTTTCAATGACAAGTCCTGCTCCGCCCTCGCCGAGCCCGACTGCCTTCGCTCCAAGATGCGTGGTGACGTGATTGCGCTTGAGCCAGCGCCGCACGGGATCGACCAGCTGTTCGTCATACAGCGGCAGGATTTGCTGCTGCGTTTCGACGACGGCAACTTCGGAACCAAGTTTGCGAAACGCAATGCCAAGCTCGAGTCCGATATAGCCGCCGCCCACGACCACCAGAGACTTTGGAAGCTCGGGCAGTGACAGCGCTTCGGTCGAGGATATAACCGGGCCGCCGAATGGCAGGAACGGCAGTTCCACCGGCACAGATCCGTTGGCAAGAATGACATGCTCCGCCGTGATGACGACATCCGTGTCCGCGGCAGTCACCCGGCACGTCTTGGCATCGGAGAATGTCGCCCATCCCTGCACAACCTTTACTTTGGCGCGTTTCAGCAAGCCTGCCACACCGCTATTCAGCTGGTTGACGATACTTTCCTTCCAGCGGACGGTGCCGGCGAAGTCGAGTTGCGGCGGGCTCGCCAGACTGATGCCAAAGCGGCTGCCTTCTGCCACCCGCGCCATGGCCTCGAACTGACCAGCGGCGTGAATAAGCGCCTTGGATGGAATGCAGCCGCGGATCAGGCAGGTACCGCCCAGCCGTTCCTTTTCCACAAGCACGGTATCGAGACCGAGCTGGCCGCAGCGGATCGCCGCAACATAACCACCGGGGCCACCCCCGACGACGAGAACCTTGGTCTTGATGGTCTCCATCACGCACGATCCATAAACAGCAAGGCGGGCTGTTCGATCAGACGCTTCAAAGCCTGAATGAATCTGGCAGCATCGTAGCCATCAACGATGCGATGATCGAACGATGCAGACAGGTTCATCATCGTCCGGATCGTAACCTGGCCATTCACGACGACCGGTCGCTCAACGAGCTTGTTGGGACCGATAATCGCCACTTCCGGATAATTGATCACCGGCGTCGCCGACACACCACCCAATGCGCCCAAACTGGTCAGCGTAATCGTCGAGCCTGTCAGTTCGTCACGGGTGGCCTTGCCTTCGCGCGCGGCCTTAGTAACGCGCGCGAGCTCACCCGCACACTCGAACAGCCCGAGAGATTCAACATGATGCACAACCGGCACCATCAATCCTCCCGGTGTCTGGGTGGCAATACCGACGTGGAGGCCTTCATATGTCCGCAGAACGCTGGCCTCGTCGTCATAGCGGGCGTTGACCTGCGGGAAGTCGGCAACAAGGCTGACAAGCGCACGCATGAAAAACGGCAGCAAGGTCAGCTTCGGACGATCCGTCCGGCCCTCTGCATTCACCTCCCGGCGCAGCCTCTCGAGTTCGGTCAGATCGAACTCCTCGACGTAAGTGAAATGAGGAATCCGGCGCTTGGAGACCTGCATGTTCTCGGCAATCTTGCGGCGCAGGCCGACGATTTTGGTTTCGGTAACGCCCTCACGCTTGGCGCGAAGCTGTTGCGCCGGTGCGCCAGCAGACCTGCTTGCGATATACCCATCGAGGTCTTCAGCGGTGATCCGCCCTCCCGGACCTGTTCCCGGTACAAACTGCAGCGGCACACCGAGTTCATAGGCCCGCCTCCGCGTCGCCGGTGCGGCAAGCGGCAGATCGTCCGGGGCACGCGTGGCAACGGCCCGCACCGGCTCAGATTTTACGGGACCGGTTGAAGAGGCCGGCTTGACAGATGCGGCAGGTGGCGCGGCAACGACAGGCGCCGCAACGGGTGGCGCCGGCACAGGCGCTTCATTTCGCGGCGCCTTCGCAGCTTCAGGCGCCGATCCATTCTGGTTGGTATCGAGCTCGATCAGAACCGAGCCCACCGGGACGCGTTGTCCAATCTCGCCATGGAGCGCAATGACGCGGCCCGCCACAGGCGTGGTCATTTCGACCGTCGCCTTGTCGGTCATGACATCGACCATCAACTGGTCTTCATCAATCTGGTCACCGATCTTCACATGCCAGGCGACAATTTCAGCCTCAGCCACGCCCTCGCCAACATCGGGCAAACGAAAAGTGTAATTTTCCATGTCTCAGCTCTCAATCGCGCGCTGCATTGCCGTCACAACCCGCGAGGCGCCGGGGAAGTAATCCCATTCAAAGGCATGCGGATAAGGCGTATCCCACCCGGCGACACGCTCGATGGGCGCTTCGAGATGATAAAAACACCGCTCCTGCAGCAGGGATGAAAGTTCGCCGCCAAAGCCTCCGAAACGTGACGCCTCATGAACGATGACGCATCGACGGGTCTTCTTGACCGACGCAACAATGGTTTCAATATCCAGAGGGACGATGCTGCGCAGATCGACGACCTCCGCATCGATCCCGCTGTCCTCAACCGCGGCAAGCGCGACATGAACCATCGTTCCGTAGGCAAGCACGGTGACGGCCGAGCCTTCACGCGCAATGGCCGCTTTTCCAAGAGGTATCTTGAAATAGTCGGTCGGCACTTCGCTGGCGGCATGAGCGGACCACGGCTGCACAGGCTGACCATGCCGGCCGTCGAAGGGTCCATTATAAATTCTCTTGGGCTCAAGAAAGATGACCGGATCGTCATCCTCGATCGCCGCGATCAAGAGCCCCTTCGCGTCGTAGGGAGTTGAGGGGATAACCGTCTTGAGCCCGGAGACATGGGCAAAGATCGCCTCGGGGCTGGAACTATGGGTCTGCCCGCCGAAAATGCCGCCGCCATACGGTGAACGCACCGTGATCGGCGCCCAGAATTGCCCGGCAGAGCGATAGCGCAATCGCGCAGCTTCCGAGACCAGTTGATCGTAGGCCGGCAAAATATAATCAGCGAACTGAATCTCGACGACCGGCCTCAGGCCATACGCGCCCATTCCGATCGCCGTTCCGACAATTCCGCCTTCCGAGATCGGCGTATCGAAGCAACGGGTCAGGCCGTGCTTGGCCATCAGGCCATCTGTCGCGCGAAACACGCCGCCGAAGTAACCAACATCCTCGCCGAAAATCAGCACATCGGGATCGCGGCCAAGCATCACATCGAGCGCGGAATTGATCGCCTGGATCATGTTCATCGTCGCCATGACTCAGACTCCCAACTGTTGCCGCTGTTCGATGAGCCGCCAGTCGGGCTCCTTGTAAACATCCTCGAACATTTCCCGCGTGCTTGGCTTCGACTGGCCGAGCGTGCCGACTGCCTCAGCTTCCTTGGAGGCCAGACGGACCAGATCCTTCAATTCAGCTTCCAGCTCAGCATGCTTTGTCTCGGACCACTCGCCGATCGCGATGAGATGATCCTTCAAACGCGCGATGGGATCGCCCAGCGGCCACACGGTTGCTTCATCGGCCGGGCGATACTTGTTCGGATCGTCGCTGGTGGAATGTCCCGCAACGCGGTAAGTGACAAACTCGATCAGTGTTGCGCCGAGGTTATTGCGGGCACGCTCGGCAGCCCATTCGGTCGCGGCATACACCGCCAGGAAATCGTTTCCATCGACGCGCAGACCCGGCAAACCGTACCCGATACCCCGCGCGGCAAATGTGGTTTCGTTGCCGCCCGCGATTCCCTGGAAGGTCGAAATAGCCCACTGATTGTTCGTGACGCACAGGATAACAGGAGCGTGGTAGACCGCAGCGAACGTCATTGCCGAGTGGAAATCACCCTCGGCCGTGGCGCCGTCACCTACATAACCAATGGCGATCTTGTTGTCGTGCTTGTAGGCCGAGGCCATCGCCCAGCCGACGGCATGGCCGAACTGGGTGCCGAGATTTCCCGATATCGAGTAGAAACCGTAATCGCGCGCCGAATACATGATGGGAAGCTGCCTTCCCTTCAACGGATCGGCCGCGTTCGAGTAAATCTGGTTGACGAGACTGACCAGTGGGTAATCGCGCGCCACCAGGTAGCTCGCCATGCGATATGTGGGGAAACACATATCATCGCGCCCCAACGCCATGGAAGAAGCGGCGCCAATCGCCTCTTCGCCAGTCGATTTCATGAAGAACGACGTCTTGCCCTGACGATGCGCACGAAGCATGCGATCGTCGAAAACACGCGTCAGAAGCATTGCTCTCAGGCCGCGGAGCAAAACCGCCGGATCGAGCTGCGGATTCCACGGACCGACGGCGCGGGCATCAGATCCAAGCACGCGAATTAAGCCGTATGGCATATCCCGAAGCTCGGCTTCGGCTGCGAATGCACTCGGTCGCCTAACAGCCCCCGCCTCCGCCAGAACGACGCCGCTAAAGTCCGGTTGATCGCCGGGCCGCGCCTGAGGTACAGGCACGTGGAGATTGAGTGGCGGTCTGTTCAGCATGTTCCTCGCCCTTGGGCAGCTTCTTGGTCTTTGTCTCTCCGAATGATTGCACTGGCCCGTCTGGAACCAAATTGCTTTCCTGACTTGTAAAGGGCGGTGAATTAGGATGAGCTATTATTTCGCGGGCGGATTTTTAGGATGAATTTTCGTGGATGAGATGGATCGCAAAATTCTGCGCGTGTTGCAGGATTCTCCGGAAATTTCCGTGACCGACCTCGCGCAGAAGGTCGGGCTATCGCACACGCCGTGCTGGCGGCGCATCAAGCAGATGGAGGAAAGCGGCGTTATTCGCGAACGCGCAGTGATTCTGGACCCAACCATTATGGGGCTCAGCATCAGCGTCTTCGCCAATATCCGGCTCAAGGCGCATGACGAGGCGACGCTCGAGGCGTTCGAGCAAACCGCACAGGGGCGCCCGGAGATCGTGGATTGCTTTTCAATGAGCGGCGAGAGCGACTACATTGTCAGGGTGATCGTAGGAAGCATCGATCAGTATGAGCAATTTCTCAAGAAAGTGCTCCTGCATTTCCCCGGCGTCGCCTCGGTCAACTCACACTTCTCGCTCAAATGCGTGAAGAAGACGACCAAACTACCGATCTGATCTCGTCAAAACATCTTTTCAGTGAAACACCATTTCTCAGCGCCGGTTGCCAGCCGACGCCAGAATTGTCCTGTTGACCTCCTTCAGAGTGGTGACGCCGGCGAGCGCCATGGAGACGTCCAGTTCCTTGCGGATAATTTCGATGGCTGTGCGCACGCCTTCATATCCGTTGGCCGCAAGAGCATAGAGAAATGCTTTTCCGATCAGGCAGGATGACGCACCGAGGGCGCATGCCTTCAGCACATCCTGACCCGACATGATCCCTCCATCGAACATGATTTCAGTGCGCCCCGCGACCGCAGAGACAACCTCGGGAAGCGCCCTTACCGAGGATAGCGCTCCATCGAGCTGGCGGCCGCCATGGTTCGAAACAATGATCGCGTCCGCACCGGAATCTGCGGCGATCGCCGCGTCGCGGGGATCGAGAATTCCCTTCAGGATGAGCTTGTCGGGCCACCGGGCGCGGACCCATTCCAGATCCTTCCAGCTCAATGAGGGATCGAATTGCCCGGCGATCCATTGGGACAGCGTCGTGAGGCTATCGGCATCCGGGATACGCCCTTCAAGATTTCCGAAGGAACGCCGCCTCGCCTTGAGCATGCTCATGATCCACGCCGGCTTTGTCGCGACGTTAAAGGCATTTTTCGCTGTCAGCCGCGGAGGCACGGTCAAGCCGCTTTTGACGTCGTGATGCCGTTGTCCCTGAACCTGCAAGTCCAGCGTCAGCACCAGAGCCGAACAGCCTGCCAGTCTGGCCCGCTCGAGCAGGGAGGCGCAGAAGCCACGGTCTTTCATCATGTAAAGCTGAAACCAGAATGACCCACCAACAGCCTCGGCAACATCCTCGATTGTGCAAATCGACATCGTGCTGAGACAGAACGGAATTCCGGCGTCACGCGCGGCACGGGCACCATGAATTTCACCGTCCCCATGAAAGAGACCGGTGAGGCCCGTGGGAGCGATAGCCAAAGGCAAGGCTGACGGCACGCCAACAATATCCGTCGCCGTTGAGCGATCCGCAACATCGATCATCACGCGCGAACGCAGCTGGATCGCGTCCAGATCCGCACGATTGTCACGCAAGGTGATCTCTTCATAGGAGCCACGATCGGCATAGTCGAACACCGCGCGGGGAACGCGCCGCATCGCTATTTCGCGCAGATCCCTGATCGTCGTGACTGGCGCCATGATGTAGCGATCCCGAAAGAAGATGTTCGTTTCAGCGCTGTCGAATTACGGTCACTCGCACTGAGCTTCAAAGCCGATGCCTTCGACACCGGACACGGCGCAAAGCTCATCGTTATCGGACGTATCGCCGGTTATGCCGACTGCGCCAATGATCTGCTCATTTCTAAGAATCAGCACGCCGCCCGGAAGCGGAACGATCTTGCCGCCAGAGACGCCGGAAAGTCCCAACGCAAGATTCGGTCTTTCAACCGCCATCCTTGCTACTGCGCGCGAACCGACGCCGACGGCCAGCGCGCCATAGGCCTTACCGAATGCAATCTCGAAACGGAGAATCGATGCTTCATCCTGCCGCTGAAATGCAACGAGATGCCCGCCCGGGTCGAGAACCGCAGCCGCAATTGGCTTGAGATCCAGTTCGGACGCCTTCTCAAAAGCGATCGCTATGATCCGGTTTGCGTCAGCAAGCGTCGGGCCAAACACTCTTTTCTCCTTCACTATTGATACCGAATCAGGCCGGGGAAGCTTCCCCGCCCTGATGTTTCTTGCGATGTTGGCCTGACTTCCTTAGCCGGTGTATGCAGTCTTGACCGTGGTGTAGAACTCGGCTGCGTACTTGCCCTGCTCGCGTGAGCCATAGGACGACCCTTTTCGTCCGCCGAAGGGAACGTGGAAATCGACTCCCGCTGTTGGCAAGTTGACCATCACCATTCCCGCCTCTGCGTTACGCTTGAAGTGCGTGGCATGCTTGAGGCTCGTCGTGCAGATACCGGCCGACAAGCCGAACGGTGTATCGTTCGCGACGGCCAGCGCTTCGTCGTAATCCTTCACGCGGATAACCGACGCAACCGGTCCAAAAATCTCCTCACGGGAGATGCGCATGTCGTTTGTGGCATCCACAAATAATGCCGGTTGAAGATAGAAACCCGGCGTCTGGCGATTGAGCCTTTCGCCTCCGAACGCAAGCGTCGCTCCTTCGTCACGTCCGATCGCGATGTATTTCTGATCCTGAGCGAGCTGATTTTCGTCCACAACAGGGCCGATGTGCGTGCCATCCTTCAAGGCATCGTCGACCACGAGGCTCTTCAGCTTGTCGGTGACCGCCGAGACGAAGCGATCATGAATGCCCTGTGTTACGATGAAACGCGAGGACGCAGTGCATCGCTGCCCGGTGGAGAAGAATGCACCGTTGACCGCGCTATCGACGGCCACACCAAGATCGGCATCATCGAGCACGATAAAGGGGTTCTTGCCGCCCATCTCGAGCTGGAACTTCCGCATGTGGGCGACAGAGGCCTCCGCCACACGCTTTCCTGTGCCAACGGAGCCGGTGAACGTGATCGCGTCCACCTTTGGGCTGTCCAGAATCGTCTGACCTACAACCGACCCTCGGCCCATTACGAGATTAAGAACACCCTTGGGCAATCCTGCGCGATGAAGAATATCGACAATCGCCCAGGCCGAACCCGGCACAAGGTCAGCCGGCTTGAACACCACAGTGTTACCGTGACAGAGCGCCGGAGCGATCTTCCAGGAGGGAATCGCGAGCGGAAAATTCCACGGCGTAATCATTCCGACAACGCCAACGGCCTCGCGTGTCACCTCGACGGTAACGCCCGGGCGAACGCTCGGCAGGATTTCACCGGCGAGACGCAATGCCTCGCCAGCAAAGAATTCAAAGACCTGCCCCGCACGCGTCGCTTCGCCGATCCCCTCAGCCAGCGTCTTGCCTTCCTCTCGCGAAAGCAACCGTCCGAGTTCATCCTTGCGGGCAAGTATCTCGTCTGCAGCTTTGCGTAAAATGGCGTGACGCTGAAGCAGGCCGGATCGTGACCATGCAGGAAAAGCGGCTTTTGCTGCGGAGATCGCGGCTTCCGTATCGGCCTTGGTTGCGCGGGCATAATCACCGATAACATCATTCAGATTGGACGGGTTGATGTTAGGGGCGGCTTCGCCACTCACCCACTCACCGTCGATCAGATTCCGGTGCAATTTGCTCATCGCTTCTGCCTCATATCGACAACCGCAAGAGCCTCTGCTCAGCGGCCTTGGACCAAGTCGGACTACGCAAAGCGCGCGGCAGACATTGCAGTCGCCATCGCGCTCGTCCTTTCAAACCAGAGATTGGCGAGACGCAATGCAAGGCACCGCGTCCGCCAACTCTCATCGACCTCAAGGAATCAAGATGGTCGAGCCGACCGTCTTGCTGCCTTCAAGGGCGCGGTGCGCGTCTGCGGCATCCTTCAGCGGGAAGGTCTGCGCGATCTCTGCCTTAACCTTGCCGCTGGTCATCACGTCAAACAGATCGGCAGCGGTGGCCTGAAGATCGGCAGGCTTCGCAGTGTAGGTCGCAAGCGCCGGCCGCGTCACGAATAGCGAGCCCTTGGCGGCGAGCTGACCGATATTGACCGGTGCAACGGGGCCGGAGGTGTTGCCGAAGCTCACCATCAGGCCGAGGGGCTGCAAGCACGACAGAGAATCCTCCCAGGTCACCTTGCCAACCGAGTCATAAACGACCGGCACACCAGCTCCATTCGTCAATTCACGAACGCGCTCTGCGAAGTTTTCCTTGGTGTAGAGGATCGTATGGGTGCAGCCATTTGCCTTGGCAAGAGCCGCCTTCTCCTCGCTGCTGACGGTACCGATGACCGTCACGCCTAGGGCCTTCAGCCACTGACAGGCAATGAGGCCGACGCCGCCAGCCGCTGCATGCAGCAGAACGGTTTCACCAGCCTTCACCTTGTAGGTACGGCGGATCAGGAACTGAACAGTCATGCCCTTCAACAGCAAGGCCGCAGCATCCTGATCGGAGACATTGTCCGGGAGCTTCACCAGAGGCGCCGCCGGCATCACACGCTTTTCCGAGTACGCACCTGGAGGGCCACCGGCATAGGCAACACGATCGCCTGCCTTGACATGGCTTACCCCCGGGCCGACGGCCTCGATGACACCGGCAGCTTCAAGCCCAAGGCCGCCCGGCAGCGGGATGGGATACAGACCGGAGCGCATATAGACGTCAATATAGTTCAGGCCGATCGCCGTGTTGCGAACACGGACCTGTCCCTCGCCCGGTTCGCCGACCTGAACGTCCTTCCACTGCAGCGCTTCCGGTCCGCCCGTCTTGTCAATGATGATAGCTTTGGTCACTTTTTCCTCGATTGGTCTGATGGTGAGTTGCAAGCAACAATTGCCTGGTCAGTCGCGCAGAAAGATTTTCCTGCTTTCGACTGACCACGCATGCGCTTCGTCGCGTTTGTTTTGTATTGTCCGCGGCCCTTAGACTTCGCCCGCGGCCTCGATGTCCTTCAGGTGCTGACGGAAGCCGTAACTCGGCTCACGCTGCCTCCGTGCCAGGTATTCGCTGAACCGCGTCTGGTTGCGGTAGCTGCGGCCTTCCTTCATGCCCTTGAGCTGACGCGCTTCGGTCTCACGATAGGCAATGGCCGCAGTAACGATGTCTTCAAGACGATCTTCCGGCAGGAAGAGAACCCCATTGGCGTCGCCCACGACAAAATCGCTGGACGTGATGGCATGCGTACCAACGGTCGCACGGCTCAGAATATCCGGCGGCCTGACATGCAGACGCTGCGGGCCTGTCGGCAACGACCCCATGCTGAACACCGGAAAGCCGATCTCGCTGAGTTCCGCACTGTCGCGATGCAGTCCCCATACGACGAAGCCGGCCATTCCCGCCGCCTTGGCCTCAAGCACAACAATGTCGCCAATGCACGCCTCGTCTACACGCGCACCGTTATCGATAACGATGACATCACCAGCCGAGGCTCCCTCAAGAGCTTCGAAAAAAATATCGATGCTGCCCACATGACGAACTGGCCGGGCGCGCCCCGCCAACCGCATGTTGCTATTGAGCGGACGGACGCCAGCCGGCGCAAAGCGGATGGGAACGCCCGTCCTCAGGCAGCCATCCGCCAGATAAGGCGTCGTAAGTTTGTTAAGTTGGTCAACCAGCGCCTGGCTCAAGATTACAATCTCCATGCTTCTCCAGAGCGTGCCGGACCGCGATTTCAGCGAAATCAGCCGCTCGATTGCCTGGACACTAGCAATGGACAATTGTTTCGAATATCATATAGTTCTGAAATCACAATTTTGGAATTCAAAAGAATGAAGCCGAACTTCGACATGGACGCCTTGCGCACGATGGTCCTGGGACTCGAGCTCGGAAGCTTCGCCCGGGCAGCCTCCCAGCTTGGCCGCTCACAGTCCGCCGTCAGCATGCAGTTGAAGAAACTCGAAGAACAGGCAGGACAACCCCTGTTTCGCCGTAACGGGCGCGGCCTCGTCCCGACCGAGGCTGGCGATTCCCTTCTCATGTATGCGCGCCGGATCATTGCTCTCAATGACGAGGCCGCGGCCTCTGTCGGCTCCACAGCCGCCGCTGCATCCGTCCGAATGGGACTTCCCCAAGACTTCTTTGAGGACGTAATGCCCGATGCACTCGGGCAATTTTCCCAGAGGCGCCCGGCAATTCACGTTGAAGTCCGCGCTGGCCGCAATTACTCGCTCGAAGAGGAAATCAACTCCGGCCGGCTCGATGTCGCACTGGCTTTCTTCAAACCCAACTCTTCCAACCACGGCACCTTGATCGCTTCTCTGCCGATGATGTGGTTTGGCGGAAAGGGCATGAGCCGATCCGAAGTGCAAGATCCAATTCCGCTTGTCGTGTTCGATCACCCGTGCCTGTTCCGCCAGGCAGCCTTCCAGGTCCTGGAAGGCAACAAACTTCGCTGGCGCTTGTCCCTCACAACGCCGAGCCTGCCCGGCGTCTGGGCCGCCCTGCAATCGGGATACGGCATCTCTCCGAGAACCAGCCATCGCGTTCCACCGGGCATTCGCGATGTGGGCGCGGAGTTCGGATTTCCACCTCTGCCTGCGATTGAACTGCGAATGCTGACCGCATCGGAACTGTCTCCTGCAGCTTCTGATTTGCGGGACGTCCTTCAGCAGGTTGTCCGGAAACGGGTTGGCGAGAACATAGTCGAACCACGGAAAGTGCTGAAGGCACCGCGCGAGCTTCGCGCACGCTCACAGTAAATTTCATTCCACTGCGCCGGACCTCGCAAGTGAACGCGTCAAGAATCCTTGGCTTCTTGACGCTTCAGAGTCTTGCTTCGTGATGTCCATCAACACGCAACCGCGCGATGGGATACTCTACCATTGCGCAATACGATTCAGCTTCCTGCAACAACCAGCGGCGAAAAGCCTCAACAGAAGGCCGGGTCTCCCGATCCTCTGCCCCGACAAGCCAATACCCCGACTCGATGTCGAGAACCGGCTGCATTGCCGATACCAGCGCACCCGACTCCAGTTCGGGCAGAACCATCGGTAGCCGCCCAAGGGCAATACCCATCCCAGCGACAGCGGCATCATAGGCAAGATGGGCGGTATCGAAGTGAAGCTCGTCGCCGACATGCGCTTCCATGCCAACAGCTCTTCTCCACGCTCCCCAATCGTGCTCCAGAAGCGAGACGCAGATGAATGTTGCGAGAGACCAATTGATAACTCCCGCCTTGGTTATCGTCGCAAGATAGGACGGAGACGCCACCGGGATCAGGCTCTCGCGAAACAGCAATTCAGATTTTGCGCTTGGCCATACCCCTCGGCCAAACCTGATCGACAGATCAGCAGTGTCATGCGGGAAGGTTATCAACCGATGAGATGTGTCGATCGACAGCCGAATTCCGGGATGCTGTTTACGAAAGCCGGGTATCCGGGGAACAAGAAATCGCTGGGCGAAGGTTGGGACGACGCTGAGTACGACATGCCGGTCAGTTGGCCGTCCGGGCAACCGCTCGGCGCCCGATGCAATCATCGTCAATCCATCACGAACGTAAGCGACGAAGGTTTGACCTGCCGCCGTCAGCGCTACGCCGCGTCCTTCCCGTTTGAAGAGAACAATTCCAAGATGCTTTTCAAGAGCATCGATGGCATGACTTACCGCGCTCGCAGTCTGCCCAAGTTCTTTGGCCGCTTTTGAAAAGCTCTCATATCGGGCCGCTGCTTCGAACTGGCGCAATGACGTTAAAGGTGGAAGGTGCCGCGACACAGAATGACATCCTCAAGTCTGGGGAGGAAACGCCTCGATATCTGAAACAGGAATAATACTCGCCGACAAAGGCACTTATGCCTCTTCTTCCTATGGGATTCCCTCACTCGGGGTGACGTACGCCTGGGGCTTATCTGCTTCAGGCCACCCCACATACCAGTGCTCTTTGGCGAAGCAGTACCGACTCCGCATTCGGACTGATGAATTTTCCTAACAATGATTATTGTCGATTCACGGCTCTGATAATCCGAATAATTCGGAAATCAGACATCCGAAAATCGAAATCGTAATGGACGAGAAGTGCAGTGGTTTCATCGCATGATGCGGGGGAACGCTGTTCTCGACCTCCGGGCATCCCGATCTTCACAAGCCGATCAAGCTCCGCGCAATCCAGACATCGTCTGGAGATCAGGGATTCACAAGGATATGAGTGCCGTAGTCCCGAGATTCCCGAAACGACCGTGCGCCGTCCATACTGGTTGGCACGCCATCCGAACACACCTCGGAATGTTTAATCGAATCCCGAATCATGCCGAACGCCATGCGGCCCGCTTCTATCGGATAGGCCGGATCGTGATGCACCATCCCATGAAGGATCGCACCATCCAGAAGGATGACAATGCGGCGGGCAAGAAGCGCCGCATCATCTGCACCTCGAGCCAGGAGTCGCTTTCGGACAGCGGTTTCGATCTGATCCTTGTAATTCTTCGCAGCCCACACCAGCGGATGTCCGGGAAGGCCAACCAATTCGGCTGCTGCCCTGCTGAAAGCACAGCCCTTCCATCGTTCATCTGCCGTCGATTTTGACAGCTCCCAAAACAGCGCAGCTACTGCGTCCTCAATATGAAGATTGGGATTTGCGAGTATCTTGTCAAAAAGGCGCTGACGATTGTCGGGAGCATCAATTAAGGACGCAACCATAAGATCGTCCTTGCTCCGAAAGTGATAATAAAGGGTCTTTTTGGTCACTCCGGCCTTGGCCGCGATGGCGTCGACAGTGGCACCGCGGATACCCTGGGCATCGAAGAGAACGATTGCCGCATCAATTATCTTCGCGCGCGTGTCCTTTTTCATTCTTGATTAGCCGCACTATTGGAGTCGAATGTCTACAGTGCTGCCAATTCAGCGCGCTTAGCGCATAATTTACAAACGCGAAAATATCGCAAATCTGTGAATTTTACTCACGTTTTCGGAATGCGGATACAAGCGACCCCATCCGCGATAGAATCACCCAACAGAGCGGTGCCCGCCCACAATCGGACTCAGCGGGACATCAAAAGATACCCCAATCATGAGGCCGCGACTGCCGCCATCATGCTCTGTTGCATGGCGGCACAGAGCGTTCTGTGCCCATCCTTTTCCGCAAAAACATCCGCGCGCGTGACACAGACCGATTTTCCCATCCGCAATACGAGTCCCTCGGCAATCAGCCGATCGCCCGCGGCGGGTTTGAGGAAATTGATCTTATATTCGAGCGTCAAAACATCGCGGCCGGCCGGCAACAAGGTCATCGCAGCATATCCCCCTGCGACATCCGCCAATGCGCCGATAATGCCGCCGTGAAAGAAGCCTTGCTGCTGGCCCACCAACTCGCTGAATGGAAGTTCAATTGCACAGCGACCATGCGACAGCTCCTTGCAACTGGCCCCAATGGACGTCATCAAGCCTTGTCGACCAAAACTATCGCGCACCTCAGAAATCTTGAGCTGCGTTAACTCGTTAGAGCCATCAACCATCCGGTCCTCGTGTCCTGTATTCTTCGAGTATCCAAAAAACGACTCACCAACGCACCGTATGTAGCTGGGAACAAAACAGTGAGAAGATGCGCGCGGTATCTCAGCAGTGGCTTTCCGGACCCATGGATGGAAGGGGCACAATGAGAGGCGAGAGTATTTTGTCTCGCGTCTGCATATACCCTCAAGTGTAACACAGACATCCGGAATGGCGGTAAAGACGAGAAATGCAGGTCCATCTCCTGATCTGCGAACACTTGGGCGGCGTAATGCCGCCCCTTTTTTTATCCAGTCGCCTGCAAGGTCTTCTTAGCTTGGCGAGCAAACCTCCTCATGCCGCGTCGGCTTTCGTTGTTGTCTATTGAATTTGTGAAAACGACGCTGGCGAAAGTATCTTCGTCTCTTCGCCGATCACGATATCGTCGCTGCAGATCGGCCACAGATGACGTGCAACCGCTGCATCCTTCACTGCCGCTCTCTCATCGAGTGACCTGTAAGACCAGATATGCGTCAATCGATTGAGCTCGCCAACATCAGTTGTAAAAGCACCGATCAAGGGCGACAGCTTCAAACGTTCGGGCAGCCTCTCTTTCCAGCGCTCCATCAAGCGCGGCATGGTGAACGGCTTGACCGTTGTGGTACACATCTCAAAAATCGGCCCAGTCTTTGATGGGCCGAGCACCGGCGAAAACGCCAGTGGCTCGAATATCTCGGCGTTCATCGTCAGAATGAACTCGCCGGTATTAGGTGGCCAGATGCCGGCCTTCACTGCTTCGGCGCGAATCCGAGCGCGTTCCAGACTATTTTCATAGGGCCAGACATGGATAACCTGATTCAACGGAGCGACATCCGTGTACCAGAACGCAGCAAGCTTGGAGAAATCTTCGCGTTTCGGCAACGCGTCGCCGAATCGCTTGAGAAATTCCGGTAGCGTGCCCGGCCTGAGCGTGTAAGTCCTGAACTCGTAAATCATGAATCCTACCTGATTATCCTACGCAACTCGTCTGGCCGGCACCCAGCGTGATTTCCGTGATGTGAAGCCCGTCTTCGGTCAGGCGTGAAGGGAAGGCATCTTTGAGCCGCGCTTCATGCACCGGAATCACACGCTTTGTCTCACCGCCAACTTTTTTCACCATTTCATCGGCGACCAGAAGCAGATTGGTCTGGCTGCCCATCGCCAGACCGATCGGCACATAAGCGGGATCTGACGCCTCCGTGCCAGTGAGGTTCTCGAAGCAATAGATCAGATCGCCGGCCAGCACCCAGGAATCCGCTGATACACGGCTATTGTCGTTGCGGATCTGCACATACTGGCTTCCTGCCGTGTGAGTATCGTAGGCCGGATAGAGATCGATTCCGGGAAGGACGTCTTCACGAGCGCCGTCAACACATACGAGACGTCCCTGTTTCGCGAGATTGATCGCGCGAATGATATCGCCTGGATCCACAGCCGCCGTCAGCCAGCGGAACTTCCGGTCCAGCGATATGGCCCATACCCATTTCGTGAGCTCTTTCTCCTGAATATAGAAGGTCGCGTTTGGAAAATGATCCGCCGCCCCCAGGTGGTCGAAATGAGCGTGGGTGACGAAAACGTGCGTTACTTCTTCCGGGCGAATGCCGCAGTTCCCCAGCACCTGGCGGGGAGATCTCCAGTTCTCGACACCGAACCGGTCATTCAGCTCTTTGCCATAGGCGACATTGTCGAATCCCACATCGACCATCGCGACCACACCAGGCCCCTTGATCAGCACGTAGGCATATGAGAATCGCGCATTCTCATTGAACGCACCATGTAGCGTCACGCCTTTTGGAAAGCTGCTCGTATAGCCGTACTCGAGCACCCAGATCGAATAAATGCCCATAACTTACTACCCCGCTTGAACCGCACGAGCGGCAAAACCCGCTCCGATTGACCTTTGATGCTCCGCACAGCAGGCGTGCCTGAAATCAACGATCTCGCATCCCGGAAGCGACACGGAGGCGAGACGCAATTCATTCCATCCACGAGCCAGCAGCGCGAGGGCTGCATCAACATTGGAGTTTCTCGATGTAGCAACGGCTTTGAACGCAACCACAGCTTCCGCGATAAGGGACGACGCGCGCATCATGTGGAGATGCCGATGCCTGCTATCGTCCGGCACCTTTACTGCACGCATCCCGTCGAGAGCCTGCCGATGATTGTCAGCCGCGACCGCCAGGATCGGATGATCAGGAGATCCCGATCGGCTGCCCGTCGCAGCCAAAATCAGGACTCCCGCCAGTTGGGCTGCAGCATTGCGAAGGCAGTCGAAGGGGAGTTGCATCCCGATCGCATACGCTATCGATCCGTCGTCCATATCTGCATTCATGATCTCACGAATGCTTTCGGACGGACCTTCAGCGCTCGGTTCCAGCCCTCGCAATTGCGTGCTCATCCCAGGCCCATTCTCGGCTGATCAACGTGGCCGAAATGGCTGACGGCGGCGGAAATCTTTCGCCACATCTTCCATGGTCATCCAACGGACGCCTGCATGGGCATTGATGTGGGATATCAGCCGTTCAAGCAGGAGGAGAACCTGTGGTCTGCCGGCGACGTCGGGATGAATCGTGATAGGGAATACCGCATAGTCCATCTCGCGATAAACCCAGTCGAACTGGTCCCGCCACATCTCTTCGATATCGCGCGGATTGAACCAGCCGCCGCTATTGGGCGCCTGCTTGATGAACATCAGCGGAGGGAGATCGTCGATATACCAGTTGGTAGGAATTTCGACGAGGTCAACTTCCTTTCCGTGCACCAGCGGCTTCATCCATTCCGAAGCCTTCTTGGCATAATCAACCTTGGTCCAGCTTTCTCCGACCCGCGCGTAGAATGGCAAGAAATCGTGGTAAGCCTGCGTATGCCCGTACTGGAATCCATACTTGCGCAGCAGGTCGAACGTGTTTGGAGAGGGCTCCCACCAAGGAGCTGAATATCCGCGTGGCTTCTTTCCGCTGAATTCCTCGATCAGATCGACCGACTTCTTGAGGATATCCTCCTCCTGCTCCATAGTCAGGTTCATCGGCGGTTCGTGTGAATAGCCATGGGCACCGATTTCATGCCCGGCAGCAACAACCATCTTTGTCTGCTCGGGAAATGTTTCGATGGAATGGCCCGGCACAAACCACGTCGCCTTGATTCCGTACTTCTCGAACAACTTGAGAATTCGGGGCGTGCCTATCTCACCGGCGAAGATTCCGCGCTGTATATCGTAAATGGAATCGGCACCTCCCCACGAACCGAGGAAGCCTGCAACGGCATCGATGTCCACGCTGAACGTGCACTGGATCTCTTTCGACATATCATTATCCTTTGAATTCAACCGAATAGTATGAAGCGCGAGATGGCTCACACGCTGATCGAGCTGAGGTACTGCGCTTCGCTGACGTGCTCCATCCATTCGACGTGCACGCCGTCGAGATCTTCCTGCGTCGCGATGTAAACCATCGTGTGATTAGGGCTGGCTCCATGCCAGTGCTTCTCGCCTGGCGGAATCCAGATGACATCACCGGCACGCACCTCACGGGCTTTTTCACCCCACGACTGCACGCGCCCGATTCCGGACAGCACACACAGCGTCTGCCCCAATGGATGCGTATGCCAAGCTGTCCGCGCTCGCGGCTCGAAACGAGCAAACCCGGATCGGATACGGGCCGGCGCCGGCGCCGTGACGATCTCCTCCCGCCACACAGTGCCGGTGAAGTATTCCGGCTCGCCACGGCGCGACGGTCTCGAGCCGCTGACATAGATTTCCATGCATCCACTCCCAAGCGAGTATTCAAATTTCCGTTTGTCGATTCACATCCAGGCTCTGGAGTGCAGATGTCCGGTGCTCGATTGCCCGTATGACAGCAATCATATCGCTGTCCGCAAAACCCAGCGCACTGGTCTCGGTAAAGAGGGCGAGGCAAACATCCAGCAGCGGCGACGCCGCTCCCGCCCCGCGCGCTGCGCCCGAAATCAACTGGACATTCTCTAGGACGTTGCGAATTGACGCCTGTATGCTGAAGTCCTGCGCCAGAAATTTTTCGCCCTTGACGCGCGAGACATCGCTCGCCAACGGTCCCGCATCGAGCACGGCAAAGAAGCTCCGGAGATCCAGATTCTGGCGGCTTGCGAAATGCACAGACTCAGCAAGGCCCGCGACAACTGCTGTCAAAAAAAGATTCACAGACAGCTTCATAAGAAGCGCATTCGGCACGTCACCGCATGGAACGACCTTGCTGCACATCGGCGCAAGCAATGACCGCACTGCGTCCATACTTTCCTTCTGTCCAGCCAGCATACCTATGAGTTGCCCAGCCTCTGCTGGCCTGCGCGAGCCGGATACCGGAGCCTCGACGTAACGCCCCCCTGCGGCAATGATGTCGGCCTCAAGGGCTTTTGAGTATTCAGGCGCGGTTGTCGCCATATTGATCAGAGTGCGACCACGAACACGTTCGTTGAATCCGCGTCCGTGACGCATCAGAACGTCATCCAGCGCCGTGCCATCCACGAGCATGACAATGACAGTTTCACACCGCAGGAAGACTTCTTCCGGGCTCAAGGCGACTATCGCACCCAGCGCGGCGACGCTTTTGCACTTTGCGGGAGAGCGATTCCACACAACGAGCCGATGGCCCGCTTTGGCCAAGTTCAAGGCCATTGGCTCACCCATTGCGCCAAGACCGATGAAGCCAACGGGCGCATGCGGAGTATTCATAGCGAGAAGATCCCCACCTTCCCGCAACACAACTTCTAGGAAGGAAACTTTCAAATCGTCATCTGTTTAATCTGACGATAAAGAGACCTTCGGGGAATTGAAGTGACTGATCGGTATACTAGACGCAGAGGGCATCGAGCAGGCTGCACACTCTTTCGATTTGAATTTCATGAGATCGACGACAACGATCTTGGCGGAAACACGTCTGTTTGAAGTCTGCGGTATCGCGTTCGCGACCTGATGATCCTGAGGCCGTTGCCCAACTAGGTTTTCAGGTACGCTCGCGCATCGGAGGTTGGAAGCGAAGCCCGCCGAGTTCCTGCACCTGTGTCATCCCTCACTTCCTCTAACAGCCATTCGCGAAATACCCTGGCTGCAGTTCGCATCTCCTGTCCGAGCGGGCTTACAACCCAGTACCCAGCATCCGTTTCGACCGGCTGTCCGGCCGCAGCTTTCAGACGCCCTGAATCCAGCTCCGATGAAACGATCGGCAAACGGCCGAGAGCCATTCCAAGCCCCATAGCCGCCGCTTCACAAACCAGATGAACCGTGTCGAAGCACAATTCATCGCCGATCGTCACACGAGTACCGGATGCATCGATCCAAGCATTCCAATCATGTTCCACGGATGTGAGGCGCAGGAAAGTGACGGCAGACCAGTCCACCGAACCTCCTTTCGTGACAGAGGCAAGATACTCAGGGGACGCGACTGGAATGAGTCTCTCACGGAAAAGAAGCTCTGACCTGGCGTCAGGCCAGACCCCCGCCCCATAACGAACCGACATGTCGGCGCCGTCGAGCGGAAAAAGCATCTGCCGATTGGCCGTGTCGATTGTGAGCCGAATTCCTGGATGCCGTTTGCGAAACAGCGGCAGCTTAGGGATCAGAAACCGTTGGGCAAACGTCGATGTCGCGCTGATCACGAGGTGGCGCTCTGTTCGACGTCCCGGTAAACGGCGCGTGCCAAGAGCGATTGTCGAAAGACCCTCGCTGACATAGGGAAGAAAGTATTGCCCGGCAGACGTCAGCACTACGCCGCGCGCTGTCCTGCTGAAAAGAGAGGCTCCGAGCCATGTCTCAAGCGAGTCGATCGCATGGCTGACAGCACTTGCTGTTTGTCCCAGCTCTTCAGCCGCCCTTGTGAAGCTCTTGTGGCGCGCAGCCGCCTCAAACTGTCTGAGGGAGGGCAACGGAGGTAATCGCAACGGCATAGCGAACATCCTGAGCCGAGCGTGTTGATCCAAAGATTGAGAGAGAGAGACGCAGTATCACGTCAACGAGAGTTACCGACTACGACGTCTTACCAAAATCTCCATGACGCCCGTGTCCGCTGGTGAACCTTGCGGCGCCACTAGCTCCTTCCGCTTTAAAAATGCCATTGGAGTTTTGCCATTCCTGAATCAGGGCAGCATGCTCGTCCTGATCGTGCTGAAGATAAACGGAGCGCCGATCAGCGCGCATACACGCCTGCGGAAATCGCGAAATCTGTTGCGCCATATCCTCGGCAGACTGGCGCGCCTGCCCTGCAGGTACAACGATCTCACACAGGCCAATGCGCAAGCATTCCTCTGCGTCCACCTTGCGACCCGTCATGATAATTTCCAGCGCACGACCTCGGCCAACAAGACGCGGAAGCCGGACCGTACCGCCATCCGTCAGCGGTATCCCAAAACGTCGGCAATAAACTCCCATATAAGCGCCTTCGGCCATGACACGGCAATCCGCCCACAACGCAAGCTCCATACCGCCGGCAACAGCCGGCCCCTCGATCGCTGCAATAACCGGTTTGCTCAGTCTGAGCCGCGTCGGCCCCATAGGCCCGCGAGGAACTGGACCACCGTCTTCAGGAAACTCCAAAGATCTGTGCGTGGCAGAGTTTTCGCGCGTTGCAATACCGCGCGCTGCGAGACTTTTCAGATCCGCTCCGGCACAAAACGCACCGCCTTCTCCCCACAAAACGGCAACATCAGCGCTCTCGTCCGCGTCGAACGCCAGGAAGGCGTCATTCAACGCATCTGCGTGATCGGGATCGATAGCGTTACGCAACTCAATGCGCGATTGAATAATCGTTAGCACACGATCCTGGCGCTCAACACGAATCGGCACGACTACCTCCAGAGAGATGTCCCCGTTTCAACGAACGCTAGCCGCTGACTTCCGAAACAACAAAGGAGATTATCTCCAGGATTAATGAAACCAGCTCATCGACGTTTCGCCGATGGCCACGCGTTCATAACCCTGAATAAGATCATCTTTCAGAGATTTGCCGAAGGTAAGCGCAAAGCCTGGAAGCGCCAGCAACCTTGATCAAGGGGGAGCTTTCGAAATCGCCTTGCGAAGGCGGTGCTGCCGAATTTTCGCGATCGTCAGGCTTCTGCCGTGTGCTTGATCTTTGTCATGGCTTCAAACACGGGCTTCAGATCCTTTCCGAGCACAGAGCGCATTTTCGTTTGTGCTTTTACCCATAAAGGCGTGGCTTTTGCGAGTGTCGATCGGCCCAAGGCGGTCAGAACCACCGTCCTGCTCCGCGCATCTTCCGCCTCTTCAAAGGTCACGAGACCCATTCGCTCAAGGACACGCAGATTGCGGCCAAGCGTGCTCCTGTCCACACCTACGATAACGGCAAGCTCTGTAATGGAAACCTGCTCGGCGGCGGACAGGCGCCGCAAAATCCTGAACATCGTGATCTTCAGGCCAGAGGGTTCTAGGTAAGAGTCGTAGATCTCTGTGATATCAAAGGCGGCCTGCCGCAGGCCCGTGCAAATGCATGTGTCCATATCCATGACGCGGGTGTATACCCGCATCATGGAGCCGTCAATGTTTCGCCTGCTTGTCAGGCGCGTATCAGGACCTCAGCCTCGATCTCGACCGGTGCGTTGAACGGAAGTCCAGCCAGACCCACGGCGGAGCGCGCGTGCGTACCGCGCTCCGGTCCCCATATATCGAGAATGAGGTCGGAAAAGCCGTTGACGACAGCCGGTTGCCTGGCAAACCCGTCGACAGCGTTCACCATGCCAAAGACACGAAGCCATCGCTCGACCCGATCCAGCGATCCGAGTTCGCGCTTCAGGTCCGCCAGGATCGAAAGGCCCACCCGGCGTGCGTAGTCGTAGGCTTCTTTTTCGGACACCTCTTTCCCGACCTTGCCATAGGGACCGCCCTCCGCAGTGCCTATGACGCCCGCGGGGTCCGATGCCACATGTCCCGAAATGTAGGCGCGGTCACCCTGCACAATAACCCACCTGATTGGAATTCTAGCGACATCGACAGGAACGAAGGTTGGCTTCGGAAGCACGATATTCCTTTCCTGCAGCTTCGCATCGATGACACCGCCGCCCTGTGCGACAGCCTCTCCGGCCTTTGCAATAATCGCAGGGGCTGCGACGGCAAGCGCTGAAAACATACGTCTCGACATAAATTTCTTCATTGCAATCTCCTCAAGCTGCCCGCTGCGCCACGCCCCGACCGAAAGAAACATTCGTACGATTAACTTCCTGAATCATCAGGAAGATATCCTCCGAGCTCATTCCGGTCGCTGCCACGATCTTCTTGCTGATCGCAGCAATCAAAGACTTTTTGATTTCATCGCTCCGCCCCTCGATAAAGACGATCTCGATCATGATGAGATCGCGAGAGTAATTCATGTCCAGGTATGCCGCCGTGTGGATGAAATCCTCTTCATCGTACTGATTGACGAGTTGATACCTGTCCGCGTCAGGCACGTTCATTGTTTCGACAAGCGCCGATTGAATCGCATCCAATATCTTGCGCCTGAGTTCGGCGGGTCTCCCGCGACGAATATTCAATTTTACCAAAGGCATGAAACCATCTCCCTCTCTTGCTACACAGCGAGCCGCGTTCAAATAATCGGTACATACCCGCATATAGCGTGTATATACCCATAAATAGGAACTGGCAACTTTACGCACGCAGACACGGACTACGGCGTACAGATTGTTGCCACCTGCCTATTAAATGCAGCTAGCCTTGGCACGCTTCGCAGTGGCGAACGTCGTGATCTCGCCAGCCTGTCAGCGGGGCACCTGTCGGTCCGGACGTAGGAACGGTATTCTGTCCCATGTTGCGAAGACATACCGCTTGAACGGAGGAAGCAGATAATCGACGCCGCCCGGACACGGTAAAAATCCGGTTTGATGCTGCATACATCTCTATTCTATGCCTCCGCCGAACGCACCGAATTCAAGAACTGATTGACCTCGACATTCAGCCGGGAGCTGAATTCGGATAACGACCGGGCAGCAGACAACACTTCCAATGAAGCCGCCCGGGTCTCGACGGCACCCCGCTGCACATCAATAATGTTGGATGACACTTGTACGGTCCCCTGTGCCGCCTCCTGCACATTTCGGGATATTTCTTGCGTTGCGGCGCCTTGCTCCTCGACCGCTGACGCGACCAACGAGGAGATCTCTGCAATCTTCGAAATGGTTTGTCCAATTTCTTTGATTGCAACCACAGAACCATCCGTCGCCTGCTGAATGCCGCCTATGTAACCCACGATTTCTTCTGTCGCGCTGGCGGTCTGTTCGGCCAGCTCCTTGACCTCGGCTGCGACGACAGCAAATCCGTGGCCCGCCTCGCCCGCACGGGCAGCCTCAATCGTCGCATTCAGAGCCAGTAGTTTGGTCTGGCTTGCGATCGAGTTGATCAGATGAACCACCTCACCGATACGGGCTGCAGCCTCTGCCATCTTGCCCACCTGAAGATCGGTCAGATGTGCCTGATCGACTGCGGCAACAGCGATTTGTGCCGAATCCTGAACTTGACGACTGATCTCGATGACTGATGACGCCATTTCCTCGGCGGCAGATGCCAAGGACTGCACATTCGCGGAAGCCTCCTCTGAAGCGGATGCTACCGATGTTGTCAGTTCCTGTGACCGGTCGGCCGTCGCAGTCAATGTGCCGGCAGACGTCTCCAGCTCAACGGCAGACGACGATACGCTCCTGACAATCTCGCCAACCGCGGCTTCAAAACTATCGGCAAGCTTGTCCATATCCATTTTGCGCTGGTTCGCAGCGCGAGTCTTTAATTCCTCGCGTTCCTCCCGAAGCCGCTCACCCTCGACCATCCTGTCCCGGAAGATTCTAACCGCGAGGGTCATTTGCCCGACTTCGTCGGCGTATTCGACTTCCGGCAATTCGGTGACCAGATTTCCCTCCGCGAGGCTCTTCATTCTTTCTGCAATGTCCCGGATTCGCGCACTTATACTTCCCCCGACCATCGCGATCAGACCGATCGCAGGAAGCGCAAGCAGCGAAAACAATCCAACGACCTTCCAGATCATCGCAGTAAAATCCGATCGGATGTCGTTAATGAAGACACCCGTTCCAATCATGATGTTCCACGGCGCGAAGCCCTTTGCATATGTGAGCTTAACGGCTGTCCGAGAGTCACCGGCCTGCAACGGCCAGTCATATGCATAGCTGCCTTCGCCGCCGTGATCTTTAATGACCCGCAAAAGCGCCGGCACAATCGGAACGCCCTTCGAGTCCTTGATACCCGACACATCCTTGCCCATCAGCCGGGGGCTCGGATGAGCGAAGCCAACGAGGTCGTAGGTATGGGAAAAGAGATATTCGTCGCCAGAATAGCGAATCGCAAGCAGCGCTTCCTTGAACCGCGATTGGGCTTCCTCGCGCGTCAGGCGCCCCGCAACAACGTCTCGCTCGAATTTTTCAGCGAGGCTGTAGCCCGTTCCGACGACA
Source organism: Afipia sp. (assembly GCA_024508675.1). Lineage (GTDB taxonomy): Bacteria > Pseudomonadota > Alphaproteobacteria > Rhizobiales > Xanthobacteraceae > Afipia. The sequence continues at coordinate 40,613 of JANINQ010000018.1, read as the reverse complement.
GCGCGCAGCGTGTCCAGTCTGTCCTGATACATCCGTTGATAGCTGAGCCATAAGCTGACCGTCGCAATGCAGCTCACGGCTACGGCAGTGGCAACGACAAGACTCCACAGCTTTGCTCGGATCGACAATTTCTTCAGCAATTCCCACCCCCGTTTGTGAAACCGGGACCGGGTTGCAGCACACGCCCATCCCTTGTCAGCCTGAAACTCGCTGTTTTATCGCGACAGCTGCGGCTGGACGCCAACATTGTCGAACCGACCCTTGAGAGGCTGTCGACCAGATCAGTCATGATGCAGAAAGCCGCGCGGACCATTTGCGCACAACGTTCTGTTCGCCTCACTACGTGACTCGTGCTGCGTTCATAATCAGATAGTTTTGAAGTCATACTTTCAGAAAAGCGAAATCGAGATCGCAGTTCGTGTGTGGAAGCACGAAGTCATCCGCACCGTCATGCGGCGATGTTTCTCGCGCACCACACGCGAAGCTTTACCCGCGGCACTTCGGCTGCACGCTTCTCTCAACCATGAGCTTCCGATCATCGCTGGCCTCAGCATCATTTGCCGGCGACACGCGACGTGTCGATTGCCGACGCCAAACGAAACATTGGCAGTATCGTTGATGCGACCGAAACTCGCCGAAGGTGACGCTGGAAAAATGATTGATACCGTTGGTGGGCCCGGCAGGACTCGAACCTGCAACCAGACCGTTATGAGCGGTCGGCTCTAACCATTGAGCTACAGGCCCCGCCGGCCCGCCGAAGCGGCAACGGTGCAAGCATCCCATACAATGACCGGTGCCGCCGGGCAATCGAGGAGGTGTTTTTCGGCAAGATATCCCGGCCCGTCAGGCTCTCGCGACCGTATTTGCGGTGATTTCAGGAGAATACCAGGACCGTCAGACGAGCCTCAGGCGAACTCGGCCGCCAGCTCACGTATGGCGTTGTAAGCAAGATCAAGATCGTCTGCGGTGCTGCAATAAGGCGGCATGAGGTAAATCGTGTTGCCAAGCGGACGGATCAGCAGTCCGCGCGCGAGGAAACCCCGGTAGAGCCGCGGCCCGATATCGGCCAGATAACCGGCATCCTTCGCGACGATGTCGAGCGCCGCGATAGTCCCGATCTGGCGCACGCCCGTAAACCGGGAGTCATCGCGGAAATGCCCGAGCCTCTCTTTATGTAGTGCCGCAAGGCCGGTGATGCGTTCCATCACCGGCTCACGCTGCCATATCTCGAGATTGGCCAGTGCCGCCGCGCATGCAACCGGATTGGCTGTATACGAACTCGAATGAAAGAACGTCTTGCTTCGATCCTGCGAATAGTGAGCATCGAAGATGTCTGCGCGGCACAAAGTTACCGCCAGCGGGACCGAACCTCCGGTCAGCCCTTTGGAATAGCATCCGATATCCGGCGTCACGCCCGCCTGTTCGCAAGCGAACAGGGAACCCGTGCGGCCCCATCCGGTCATGACTTCGTCAGCGATGAACAGGACGTCATGCGCTTCACAGATGCGCTTCATTTCCTGCAGAACTGCAGGCGGATAAATCAACATTCCGCCAGCGCCGAGAACAAGCGGTTCAACGATCAGCGCTGCCACATCGCCGCGCTTGCAAGCGACCTTCAGCGCATCCAATGTCTTTTCTTCCACACCGGCAGCAGGAAACGGAATCCGCTCCACATCGAACAGCAGCGGAGCATAAGGCGCATTGAAAACGCCGCGCTCGCCGACCGACATGCCGCCAATGGTGTCGCCGTGGTAGGCCCCTTCCAGTGCGAGAATGCGTGACCGCGGAATACCCCTGTTCTGCCAGAACCCCAGCGCCATCTTCAGCGCGACTTCGACCGACGTCGATCCGCTGTCAGAAAAAAAGACGTACTCCAGCTCAGGCGGTGTGATCGCAATCAGATGTCGGGCCAGTTTTTCTGCAGGCTCATGGGTAAACCCCGCAAAGATAACTTGATCCAGCCGGTCGATCTGATCCTTGATCGCCTGCACAATATGCGGATGACGGTGGCCATGGGTGATCACCCACCATGACGAGATCGCATCAAAGATACGGCGGCCGTCTGCCGCTTCTAACCAGGCTCCCTCACCTTTCGAAATCAGCGTCGAGTCCGGCTGAACCGCATGTTGCGTGAACGGATGCCAGACAGGAGACTTGGTCATCGGTTCGCGCCCCTCACAAAATCGTCCACGTTGAAATGCTGCGCAAACGCAGCACGCAAGGTCTCGCCGGTGAGCGATACAAGATGAGGCAACCGGCCAAGATGACAGACTTCGCCCATCTTGCAGATGATCCGCTCTGACTCTTCGTTCTCATCGCCAATAAACGCCACCCCGAGAATCGGAATGGCACGTGCGCGCAGTGCTTCGATGGACAGCAGGCTGTGATTGATCGTGCCCAGCGTCGTGCGTGCACACAGCACCACCGGCGCGTCCCAATGCGCCATGATGTCGATATAAGTGAAGTCTTCCGTCAGCGGCACCATCAGGCCGCCCGCGCCCTCGATCACCAACGGACGATCAGTCTTCGGCAATGCAAGCTTTTGCGGATCGATGACAACACCATCGATTCTTGCAGCCAGATGTGGCGAAGCCGGTGTGTTCAGCCGATAGACTTCACGGAGCAAGCGCTGTTCAGGAAGGCCCGACAGCCGCATCACTGTGTCGCGGTCGGTCCCGTCATCGAGCCCCGCCTGCACCGGCTTCCAGTAATATGCATCGAGCGCGCCCGAAAGCGCGGCGGAAAAGACGGTCTTGCCGATCCCGGTATCCGTTCCAGTGACAACGATGCGTACGTTCATGCCGCTTTCCGCATATCTTCGGCAAGCGCCTCGAACAACTCAGCGACAGCTTGCTCGTCAACATTCAGCGTCAGGGCAATGCGAAGACGCGCCGTTCCTTCGGGAACAGTTGGCGGACGTATCGCACGAATGTCGAATCCGCGTTCCTGAAGCGAGGCCGCGACAGCAACAGCCGCACGGTCGGCTCCAATGACAACAGGCAGAATCTGCGAACCCGACGGTAAGATGCCGCAGCGGCGGCGCAGTTCATCACTCGCGAAACGCACCAGCCGCGCCAGCTTTTCGCGGCGCTCCGGATTCGTTCTGGACATCTCAATAGCAGTACGGGTGATCGCGGCGGTCAGCGGTGACGGCGCGGTTGCAAAAATAAAGGGCCGCGCGCGATTGACCAGAAAATCTCGAATGACGCGCGGCGCGAGAATAAAACCGCCGACAGTTCCGAGCGCCTTGCCGCATGTATGCAGCGTAATGACATTCTCGCGTCCCTCGAACGGAGCAGCCAGCCCTCGCCCTTGCGGGCCGAGCACGCCCGTCGCATGGGCCTCGTCGATCACCACCATCGCATCGTGACGATCCGCGACGGCAAACAGTCCGGCAATATCCGGGCTATCGCCGTCCATACTATAAAGACTCTCGACCGAAATCCACGGGCGCCCCTTGCCACCGGCAGCGCGCCAGCGGGCAATCGCTGCGTCGAACGCATCGATATTGTTGTGCGCGACCGCGACATGATCGGCGCGGCTGCTGCGCAAGCCTTCATGAACGCTGGCATGGACCAGTTCATCATGAGCAATCAGGTCGCCACGCTGCGGCAGCGTCGAGAAGATCGCGAAATTGGCGACATAGCCTCCCCCGAAGTAAAGCGCAGTCTCCGCACCGAAATAGGCTGCAGCTTCATTCTCGAGCGCCTCGTGCTCTTCGTGATTGCCTCGCAGCAGGCGCGATCCGCCCGCTCCAACCGGAACGCCACGCGCGATCGCCTCGAATGCTGCACGCTTCAGCTCATCGGATTCCGCCAACCCGAGATAGTCGTTCGACGTGAAATCCGTTCCGGCCCGGCCACGCAGGGATCGCAGGCGGCCGCGCCCTGCAAGATCGTTCAAATCAGCTTCGAACTTCTCATGCATGCGGCGCTCCGAACTCTGGAAACTGGATATGATTGTGCAGGACGCACAGCGGCCGGCGTGCGCCAGCTTCTCCGCCCGGCTAGAGCTTCTGATTTCTTTCGTTGACGAGAACCACGCGCGGCTGGAACTGGCGCGCTTCGGCTTCGTCAAAGCTCGCATAAGCGACGATGATGACTTTATCACCCATCATCGCGAGTCGTGCGGCGGCACCATTGAGGCCGATAATGCCCGAACCCGCAGGCGCCTCGATGACATAAGTGGAAAACCGCGCGCCTGTGTCGATGTTGTAAATATCAACCCGCTCGTTGATGAGGAAGCCGGCGGCGTCGATCAGCGTGCGGTCGATCGAAATCGATCCTTCATAATGAAGATCCGCCTCCGTAACGCGCGCGCGGTGAATCTTGCCCTTCATCAGCGTGACGTGCATCGGCCTGCCCCGTTTCCGCGCGGAATTTCGCGCGAAAGTCCGTTAGGACGCTCGCCCTGCGAGGTCAAGACGTCAGGGAGGACTACCTGTCAGGCAAACGCGACGCGGCGACGGCGTGAACGCATCAGAAGCGTCAGGACAATGGCAATATTCAAGGCATTCCAGCCGACGCCGTTCAAAAAGGCCGCTGCATAGGAGCCAGTCGCATCGAAAATCACGCCGGAAATCCAGCCTCCGAATGACATGCCTATCACCGAGGCAAAGATCACAATGCCCACGCGGGTGGCAGCTTCACTGGACGGCATCGCTTCCCGCACAATGATGGCATAGCTCGGCACGATACCGCCCTGGAACAGGCCGAACATCGCGGAAATAATATAGAGCGACGTCAGCCCATCGAAGAACAGATAGAACATCAGCGCAACGCCCTGCGCAATCGAGCCGACGAGCAGCGTGCGCAACCCGCCGATCCGGTCAGCCAGAAATCCGGAGCCAATACGGCTGATAATGCCAAATGCCAGCATCAGGGACAGCATTTCGGCGCCGCGCGCCACGCCGTATCCGAGATCACCGCAATAAGCGACGATATGGACCTGCGGCATCGACATCGCCACACAGCAGGCGATCGCGGCAACACCCAGCAAGGTTGTCAACGCATTGGTGCCGATCTGCAGATCGACACGCGGCGGCGGCGCGTCCTCATGTGAACGGGCTGTTTCGCTGCCAATCTGCCACCGCAGGATCGCGACCACGATAGCCATCAAAATCGCGCAACCGATTCCAATAGCAATATGTGTGGCGCGCCATCCTGCATAGGCAGTGCCGCGCTCCACAACGGTGGGCCAGAAGGTGCCGGCGATATAGTTGCCACTGGCAGCAATCGTCACGGCAAGACCGCGGTGTTTATCGAACCAGTGCGAGGCCTCGGTCATCAGCGGGCCAAACGTAGCGGCAGCGCCGAGGCCGATCAGAAAATGCATCAGATTGAATTGCCAGAGCGCGGTGGAATATCCCGCGCCGAGGTAGCCAAACAGCATTGCGACGAGGCCGACCACAATCGCCATGACGATGCCGAGACGGTCCGACAACTTGCCCATCACCACGCCACCGGAACCGAAGCCGAGCATGGCAAACGTGAATGCCAAGGATGCTGCGCCCCGCGTAGCGCCGAAGTCGGCCTGAACCGTGGGCATGACCACGACCACCGACCACATGCCGACGCTACCGATCGAACCGATGATCAAGGCAACGACAAGCCTGGCCCACGCAGCGCGTGAGTCCGGCGTAAAGACCGCTGGATGAGAGTGAGAATCGATTGAACCCGGCACGGCTGAAACTTCGTCTGCGCCGCCTCGCGGGTCAAGTCATTCTACGAATAGCCGTTATGCGAGAATATCATTCTTCAGCGAGTGACCATTTCTCACTTCATTTTCCCCGTTAACCCTTTGCTAACCATACACCGGGCAAATTTTGCCGGGTGAAGTCGAGTGTCGTCGGTCGCAGAACGGGGAATGCCCGTGGATGCCAGTGCGGTGCCTCACTTTAGGAACGGTGGCCCTTCGGCCGCCGCTCAAACCTTTGGGGCTCGCGAGCGACATTCGCGGGGGGAAGCGGCGACGATGGTTGATGTGACGGCGGGTCAGGGCAACGCGGCGACCGGCTCCGGATTTCCCAGCTTCAGCGACATCGGCACCATGCTCAAGCGCGGCGACCTCGCGCTGGCGTTCGGTGTTCTGACCATTCTGGTTGTCCTGATCCTGCCGCTGCCGGCCGTGGTGCTCGACCTGTTTCTGGCAATCTCGATCACACTGTCCGTCCTGATCCTGATGACGGCCCTTTTCATTCAGGCCCCGCTGGAGTTCTCGGCGTTTCCGACGATCCTCCTGATCTCGACGATGCTGCGCCTGTCGCTCAACCTGGCATCGACCCGTTTGATCCTCTCGCACGGCCATGAAGGCACCGCCGCCGCCGGACACGTCATCGAAGCGTTCGGCAACTTCGTGATGGGCGGCAACTTCGTCATCGGCATTATCGTTTTCACGATCCTTGTGATCGTGAACTTCGTCGTCATCACCAAGGGTTCGGGCCGCATCGCCGAAGTCGCCGCGCGCTTCCACCTCGACTCGATGCCCGGCAAGCAGATGGCCATCGATGCCGACCTTTCCGCGGGTCTGATCGATGAAAAGACGGCCAAGCAGCGCCGCAAGGAACTGGAAGACGAGAGCGGCTTCTTCGGTGCCATGGACGGTGCTTCCAAGTTCGTCCGCGGCGACGCCATCGCTGGCCTGCTGGTGGTGTTCATCAATGTGATCGGCGGCATCATCATCGGCGTGGCGCAGCAGGGCATGGGCTTTGCGGACGCCGCCCGCACCTACACACTGCTGACGGTCGGCGACGGTCTCGTCACCCAGGTGCCAGCGCTGATCGTCTCGACCGCGGCGGGCCTCCTGGTATCCAAGGCCGGCGTCACCGGTGCAGCCGACAAGGCGATGATGAAGCAACTGTCGGGCTATCCGCAGGCGCTCGGCATGTCATCCGGCGTCATGCTGGTGCTGGCGCTGCTTCCGGGCATTCCGATGTTGCCATTCCTGATACTGGGCGGCGGCGCAGGCTGGTTGGCCTGGAACGCACGCAACTACAACCGCACGACCAAGGCGGAGGAAGCGCGTGAAGCAGTTGCACCTGCAGCGGCGGCCGCTGCTGCAGCCGCGGCGGAAGAACCGATTTCGAGCGCCCTCAAGATCGACGATCTCAAGATCGAACTGGGTTACGCACTGCTGCCGCTGGTGAACGGACCGGACGGCACCGACAGGTTGACCGATCAGATCAAGGCGCTGCGCCGCTCGCTCGCCACGGAAATGGGTTTTGTGATGCCCGCCGTTCGCATCCTCGATAACGTGCAGCTCGAAGCCAACACCTACGTCATCAAGATCAAGGAAGTGGATGCCGGCACCGGCCGCATCTGGGCGAACCAGTTCATGGTGATGGACCCTTCCGGCAACCAGGTCACGATTCCGGGCACCCATACCACCGAGCCGACATTCGGACTGCCCGCGACATGGGTGGAAGCGGCCTTCAAGGAAGAGGCTTCACTCAAGGGCTATACGGTGGTCGACTCCGCAACGGTCCTGTCGACGCACCTCACCGAACTGCTCAAGAGCAATATGTCGGACCTCCTGTCCTACGGCGAGGTGCAGAAACTGATCAAGGATCTGCCGAAGGAACAGGGCGAACTGGTCAAGGACATCGTGCCAAACCAGATCACCATCTCCGGCATCCAGCGCGTTCTGCAGTTGCTGCTGGCCGAGCGCATCTCGATCCGCGATCTCTCCACCATCCTCGAAGGCATTGCCGACGGTCTCGCCTTCTCGCGCAACCCATCGACACTTGCCGAACACGTGCGCGCGCGTCTGGCGCGGCAGATCTGTGCGCAGAACACTTCCATGAACGGCTATCTGCCGCTGATCGCGCTTAGCGCGAAATGGGAGCAGGCTTTCGCGGAATCGCTGATCGGCACGGGAGACGAACGCAGCCTTGCGATGCAGCCGTCCCGACTGTCGGAGTTCATGACCCTCGTGCGCGACCGCTTCGAACAGGCCGCACGTGAAGGCGAAGCGCCGGTGCTGGTCACATCGGCCGCGATCAGGCCTTTTGTCCGGTCGCTGGTGGAACGGTTCCGCGCCCAGACGACTGTTCTGTCACAGGCTGAAATCCATCCTCGGGCACGCCTGAAAACGGTCGGAAGTATCTAGTCGGACACTATTTCAAGAGCGAAGCACCTGCGGCATTCTGGTCACAGACAAGCTTTTCATTACAAAATGGAAATTTCCACACCGCATTGCAGCAAAATAAGTCGATCTAATTCATTGATTTAATTTGAAAATCTCGACTGGTTGATAATCCTCTCGCTGGATCAAGACATTTCACTCGTTTGTGAAGGGTGCTTGGAAACGAATCCCTGCCAATCTAGTTGTTAGAGCGTGAGGCTTTGAACTCGCGGGCAGGCAGACGAGACAAACGTCTGACTGCATCAAAAAGGCGGCGGGAGGTTTGTATGAACCATTCGTTTTATAGTGCGGACCGCATGACGCATCTCAAGATCGTTGTGGTGGCGCTTGTCGCCGCGATCGGTGTTGCCGGTCTGGGAATCTCTGCACGCCTTTCGGATACCGGCCTGACGCAAACTGCGCGGGCCACAGGTCCGGCCGTCAAGGCGAACAAGGCTGTCATTCTCACAAGTTCGGATCAATCGGCGATCCGGTAAGAAGGATTTACGGATTCACAAGGCTCTCTTCCCCGCCCCCCGAAGTCGCCTTGTGATTGCTCAGAAGACCCCAAGTCTGAGACCAGAAAACGCCCGCTCCCCACGGGCGTTTTTTGTTATTCGGGGCTTTTTCAGAAATCAGCGCGGCGCGGGAGCAGCAGGGAGCGCAGGCACGCTTTCGATCAGCTTGCCGGTGTAGACGATCGGCCCTGTCGCAACGCCGGTCGGCGAGCCGCCCTCCGGTTCGATGGTGACGGCATAGGTCGCCCTGTTGATGGTCTCGCTGTCGTACGCAGCCAATCCGGGACGGATGGTGAAATCGCTGCCGCCAATCACACCCAGCGAGCGTGGACGCTGCAGCTTGTCGGAGACCAGCCACAGTTCATAGCTCTTGCCCGGTGCTGGCGCGGCACCGACCTTACGGACGGTAAAATTCTTGGTTTCGGTATCGACGGTCAGAATAAAGGCGGGCGTCGAGGCATTCTGCTGAAGGATTGCGACGAACTGCGCCGCCTGTGCGGATGAGGACGCCGGCGCCGGAACCTTGACCTCCACAACCTTGACCTGCGGCTTCACCCGCAACTTCTCGGGCAGCAGTTCCGGACGGTAGGCCTGCAGCGCAATGACCGCGGCCAGCGACGCGGCAATAGCCGTCATGAACCAGCCGAAGGTTTGCGGACCACTTTTGCGGCCGGCCAGAGGAATGACGTTTGACGGAGTTTCAGCAACCGGCTCAGGAATGATCTCAGGCACCGCAGCAGCGGTGGGCGGTTCGGCTGGAACACCCGCCGCCTCTTCGGCCGATCCTGCAACTGCGGCCGGCTGCTCCTGAGACGGTTCGGCGGCGGACGTGGAAACCTGCGCGGAGCCATCGGCAACCTCCGCCGCGCGCGGTTCGAGGAGTTTCGCCAGCATCGCATCGTCCGGTTCAGCCGGCTCGACCGGTTTTGGTTCTTCGACGACCGTCGGCTTGATCTCTGCAGCCTTGATCTCTGAAACCTTCGGCTCTTCCACCGCAACGGGTTGCGGCCCGACAAGGCCGAGTTCGGAGCTGATCCTGTCCCACAAATGCGGCGGCGGCTCGACCGGGGCAACCATCTGGTGCAGCGGGCTCAGCTTGCGATCCCACGCCTCGACCACTTCCATAAATCCGTGGTCGACAATCATCATGGTTTCGACGAGCGCGCGCTCGTCGGCACTCAGGGTGCCAAGCGCGTATTCAGCCGCAAGCGCGATATGGTCTTCGCTATAGTTCATCTCGATCCAGACCCTATCAACCCAAACCCAGACATCCGCGAATTTCAATCATACTGCGCCGCAGCCACGTCTTGACCGTGTTCAGCGGCGTATTGAACTTCTCGGATAGCTGTTCACGGCTCCATCCATTGTAGTAGGCCAGCAGCACCATCCTTTGCCGCTCCGGATCGAGCATTCCCACGCACTCGAGAATCCGCTTCAACTCCTCGGTCATCTCCTTGCGGGCAAGTGGGTCTGGCGTATCGGACGCCACTTCCATCGCGGTAGGTTCGTCTTCAAGAGACACTTCGCTCCGCTTGCGCACGACGTCGATCGCCCGGTTACGGATAATGGAAACCATCCAGGTGATGGGAGATGCCAGTGAGGCATTGAACTGCCCCGCGCTGTGCCAGATCTTGACATAGGCCTCCTGGACGACTTCCTCCGCAAGATCCTGACGTCTCAAGATACGAAGGGCCACGCCATAGAGTTTCGCGCGGGTGGCCGCATAAAGGCGCTCAAAGGCAGCCTCATCCCCCTTCGCAACCGATGCGAGCAGCCAGATCAACTCAGCCGGCGTCAGCATAATCCCCTCAAAAATACGTCGCGCTACCGTCCCCGGCAGGGTTGAAAATCGAAGTCGCGGCTTTGCCAAGTGATTTTTTGCAAAGTCGTATCACATCTTGCCGATATCCGGTCCAGTTCCGCCCTAGAACCGGTACAATCGCCCGGCTTGGAAGCAAGGGCACGAAAAAACAAAGCCCGGGCCTTTCAGCCCGGGCTTCATATCACCGAAACATCACGCGAAAACCAGTGTCCTGAGGTCACACCACCAGCCAGCGGTAAGGACGCTTCGCTCGTGGTCCACTCGGCCTCAAGACCGGAGGCAATCGTCTCAGGCCATCGCTCCGATGCGCGAACGCATCAGACCGATGCTATCGAGATCGGCCTGTTCGCGGGCGCTTTCCTCAGCGCGTTCGCGGGCCTGATCGCGCTCATCGAGAAGCTCGACCTTCTTGAGTTCTTCGAACGCCTCACCCAGCACCGCCTTGGCGTCTTCGAGCTGCACGCGCAGTTCGTCCGCCGAGCGGGTCAGGTTCTCGCGGCGCTGAATCGCGGCCTTGGCATAGGTCGGGTAAGCGAAATGCGTGGGATCATTGATGCCAGCGCGTTCCTGCTCATGCTGGATTTCGCGCTCAAGATCGACCGACATGCGCTGGAAGTCAGCAATCATGCCTTCGATCTGCGCGACCCTCCGGCGCTTCTCGTCGACCTGAAACTTCTTCAGGCGGATCAGCGTGTCACGTGACTTCATCGACTCATACTCCCCAGAAGTCCCAATTTAAACCGGGACGGAACCGGCACCCCCCAAGGGCCCCTCCGGTCAAAACACAGATGGCGGGATCATGGCGCGACAAAGTTAGCGTTCCGTTTCCACGGTCTGCAGGATTTGCTCCAACTGGCGGTAGCCCTCGCCGATTCCTGTGGATTCATCCTTGGCCTGCCGCAGGAAGGCTTCCAGCGGCTCGTGAAGGCGAATGGCTTCGTCAACCTCCGGGCTCGATCCGGCGCGGTAGGCGCCGAGACGGATCAGTTCCTCCATGTCGGCGTAGGTGGCCATCACCTGCCGGGCCCGGGTGACGCTGGGATAAAAGGCGGGGTCGGCAGACCGCGGCATGGTGCGGGATACGGATTTCAGGATGTTGATAGCCGGATAGCGCCCGCGCTCCGCAATCGAGCGCTGCATCACGATATGACCGTCAAGGATGCCGCGCACCGCATCCGCCACCGGCTCGTTGTGGTCATCGCCGTCGACCAGCACCGTGAAGATGCCGGTGATGGTGCCCTCGCCCATGCCCGGACCCGCACGCTCAAGCAGCTTCGGCAATTCGGTGAACACGGTCGGCGTATAGCCCTTGGCTGTCGGCGGCTCACCGGCGGACAGGCCGATTTCGCGCTGTGCCATCGCAAAGCGCGTCACCGAGTCCATCATGCACATGACGTCCTTGTCCTCATCGCGGAAATACTCCGCGATCGCCAGGGTCAGGTAAGCGGCCTGACGGCGCATCAATGCAGGCTCGTCCGACGTGGCCACCACCACCACCGAACGCGCCAGGCCTTCCTCGCCGAGATCGTCCTGCAGAAATTCCTGCACTTCGCGGCCACGTTCGCCGATCAGCCCGATCACCGAGACATCCGCATCGACGTTACGCGCCAGCATCGAGAGCAGCACCGACTTGCCGACACCGGAACCGGCGAAGATGCCCATACGCTGGCCGCGGCAGCAGGTGAGGAATGTATTGAGCGACCGTACGCCGAGATCGAGCGGCGCGCCAACCCGCTTGCGGGAATGCGCAGGCGGCGGGGCATTCCGGTAGGACATCGGCGATGGACCTTGTACCAAAGGCCCCTTGCCATCGATCGGCTCGCCCATCGCGTTAACGACGCGCCCGAGCCATGACGCCGACGGGCGCACCTGACTCGCGGCATTGGCGATCACCGCACGGCAACCGCGGCGCACGCCTTCAAGCCCCGCGAACGGCATCACCACCGCATTGTTGCCGGTGAAGCCGATCACCTCGCATGGGATGAAACGATTGGTGCCGGTCTCGACCACGATGCGTGCACCGACCGACATCGCGTGAATCGGGCCGGCGATCTCGACCATGAGGCCGCGCACACCGACAACTCGGCCATAAATATTGACGCCGTCGATGTCCGAGATCTGTTCCGCAAGGGCCTTCATTGCGAAAACCTTAAGTTTCCGCGATTTCGCGGCATCCCCTTAACCCTGTGTTTACCCGCATCGTTAATCATTGCGTCACTGTCTTTGATGACTGAGAGCGCTTGACCTTCAGAACGAAGGTGCGAGTCGCAGGAGTCGGTTAGGCCCGACTCTTAATGTGGAACTTGAACGGCACGGGTACGAAAAGCTGCTTGCCCGCAATATCTTAGTGCGATTCGACAAAAATTGCACGATAGAGCTTGCAGAGACGAATCAGCATTTGTTAACCATATGTCGTCAGGATCCGAATCAGTTGTTCAAAGGCGTTTCCAGTGCCGCAAGTAGGCGGCCGGCCTGACGCCCGGAGCGGCGACTATAGGGGACTGGCATGCGCGTATTGCTGATAGAAGATGACAGCGCCACTGCGCAGTCGATCGAGCTGATGCTCAAATCCGAGAGCTTCAACGTCTATACGACGGACCTCGGCGAAGAGGGCATCGACCTCGGAAAGCTTTATGATTACGACATCATCCTGCTCGACCTGAACCTCCCGGACATGTCCGGTTACGATGTTCTCAAGCAGCTGCGTGTCTCGAAGATCAAGACACCGATTCTGATCCTCTCCGGCCTCGCCGGCATCGAGGACAAGGTTAAGGGTCTCGGCGTCGGTGCCGACGACTACATGACCAAGCCCTTCCACAAGGACGAACTGGTCGCCCGCATTCATGCGATCGTCCGCCGTTCCAAGGGTCACGCCCAGTCGGTCATCCAGACCGGCGATCTGGTGGTCAACCTCGACACCAAGACCGTCGAAGTCGGCGGCCAGCGCGTCCACCTCACGGGCAAGGAATACCAGATGCTGGAGCTGCTTTCGCTCCGCAAGGGCACCACCCTCACCAAGGAGATGTTCCTCAACCATCTCTACGGCGGCATGGACGAGCCCGAACTCAAGATTATCGACGTCTTCATCTGCAAGCTGCGCAAGAAGCTTGCGAATGCTTCGGAAGGCCGTAACTTCATCGAGACCGTCTGGGGCCGCGGCTATGTGCTGCGCGAGCCGCACGACGACGAGGTTCGCATTCCAGCCTGACACGGGTTGTACCGGGGCCTGTGTGGCCCCCTCCTCCCAGACTGAACCCCGCCGCAAATGGCGGGGTTTTTGTTTGTGCGGACCGAACTCGGCTTCGCCTTGCGGCGACAGACATTTGATGGATGATACTCGCCGGGAACTATCCAAAGAGAGCGTCCAGGTCAGGGGCAACGAGATGATCTTGCAGTCGCTTGCCGGTTTGCCGGCCTTCATCGTCTATTTCTGCACCGGCCTAGTCGCGGTCGTCCTCTTTCTCTTCGTCTACACCCGCGTCACGCCCCACGACGAATTCCAGCTGATCCGCGAGAACGTCCCCGGCGCTGCGATTTCACTGGGCTTCAGCCTGCTCGGCTTCGTGCTACCCGTGATCAGCGCCATCACCCACGCCGCCAATGTCTTCGACTGCCTGATCTGGAGCGTGGTCGCGCTGATCGTGCAGATCATCGTCTATTTCGTGGTGCGGATTCCGGTGCCGGATCTGTCGAACAGGATCGCGAAGGGTGAACTGGCGCCCGCCATCTGGCTCGGCGCCGCCTCGCTGGCCGCAGGCGCCCTCAACGCCGCCTCGATGACCTACTGAGGCGCGCCAGCCATGAAACGCTCCAGCCAGGTCGCGCTTCTGCTGATGGGGACTGCCGCGGTCGGCGGCACTGCCTATTCAATGATGCCGAGCGAGAACTGTTCGGCGGATCGTCCGGCCATTTCTGCAACAGGCGCACCACAGACGAACGAATGCGCCCGCCGGAGCGGATCATCATCAAGCGGCGGCGGCCACCGATCCTCGTCCGGTGGATCGTCCTCGTCCCATCAAGGCCTGTTCGGCAACAACTCGTCATCCAGCAATTCCGCCATCCATGACAGCAACCATGTCACGCGCGGCGGTTTCGGCTCCTTCGCGCATTCCTTCACATCGCATTTCTCCAGCGGTGGCTGAGTTCAGTCATGCGGCGCATTGTCTGCCCCGAACGCAACGACTGGCAGGCAACCGCCGCCGCGATGGGTTTCAGCTTTCACACGCTCGACGGTGAACGCTACTGGGACGAGCGCGTCTATTATGCTTTTTCGCTCGAGGAAATCGAACGCGGCATCGAGGGGCCGACCGCCGAGCTTGACGCGATGTGCCGCGAACTCGTCAGCCGCGCGGTGGACGATGACCGCTATCTTCGCCTGCTCAAGATTCCCGAAGCCTTCTGGACCTACATCGCCGCAAGCTGGAAGCGCGGCGATCCGAGCCTGTATGGCCGGATGGACCTCGCCTTCGATGGCAAGGGACCGGCGAAGCTGCTCGAATACAATGCCGATACTCCGACCTCGCTGTTCGAGGCTGCGGTGTTTCAGTGGACCTGGCTTGAGCAAGCCATCGAGCGGCAGATCATTCCGCCACGGGCGGATCAATATAACTCCCTGCACGAAAGCCTGATTGAGGCGTGGAAGAAGGCCGGCAAAGGCCAGCATCTCCACCTCACGGCCGTCATGGCCAGCGAGGAAGACGCCGGAACGGTGTCGTATCTGGAAGATGTCGCCCGTCAGGCCGGCCTGACCACCACCATGATCGACATCGAGCAGATCGGAGCGCGCGACAATGGCAGCTTCGTCGATCTGGACGACCGCAATATCGATCTCGCCTTGAAGCTCTATCCCTGGGAATGGATGATGCGCGAGGCGTTCGGCAACAAGCTCAAGGGCGCATCGACGCGATGGATCGAACCGCCGTGGAAGGCGATCCTGTCAAACAAAGGCATCCTGCCGCTGCTGTGGTCGATATTTCCCAACCATCCAAATTTGCTGGCGGCATATTTCGACGACGATCCTGCAGCAGGCGACCTTGGATCGTCTTATGTGCGCAAGCCGCTCTACTCGCGGGAAGGCGCCAATGTCGCCCTTGTGGCTTCAGGTGAGATTTTCGACGAACAAGCCGGGCCCTACGGCACCGAGGGCTTCGTCCGTCAGCAAATAGCAAGTCTGGGAAATTTCTCGGGACAGTATCCGGTGCTGGGGAGCTGGGTCGTGGACGGCACGCCGTGCGGACTGTCCATCCGCGAAGACGAAAATCCGATCACCGGCAACAGCTCACGCTTCGTTCCCCACGCCATTCTCTAGCAGCGACCGGCGGCTTCGCCTCAGCGCGCGACTGTCTTCTGGGCAAGCGTGCCCAGTCCCGGCACCAGAGATGGCGACGCCGTGCGTAGAGGGTTTGGCACATAGACGCCGCGAAGATCGGGACACGCGCGATAAGCGTCGGTCAGTCCGATGACGGTCTCCGCCGCACCGAGGAACAGATAGCCATCCGGCTCCGTGATCTTCTGCATACGGCCGAACACATCTATCTTGGTCGGCTGGTCGAAATAGATCAGCACGTTGCGGCAGAAGATGATGTCGAAAATTCCGAGATACGAAAAATCCTGCAGCAGATTGGCCTGCTGATAGCGGACCATCGACCGGATGTCAGGGTTGAGCTGCCAGACATCGCCGATTTGCTTGAAGTGCTTCACCAGCAGTTGAATCGGCAATCCGCGCTGAACTTCGAACTGGGTGTAAATACCGGCCTTCGCCTTTTCCAGAACTTCCAGCGACAGGTCGGTCGCGATGATTTCGGCGCGCCATCCCGCAGGCAGCGCATCCTTCAAAAGCATCGCGAGCGAGTAAGGCTCCTGACCGGTGGACGATGCCGCGCACCAGATGCGAATGCTCTTCCGGTTGGCCCGCGCCTTCAGCAACTGGGGAAGAACCGTATCGCGGACGTGATCGAACGGCACCTTGTCGCGGAAGAAAAACGTCTCGTTGGTGGTCATCGCCTCGACCACATCCACGATCAGCGGCTCGCTGCCGGACTTGAGCTTCTGGACCAGTTCGCCGATGCCCGAAAGACCCGCCTTGCGGGCGAGCGGCAGCAGCCGGCTTTCGATCAGGTACTGCTTGTCGGACGACAGCAGCAATCCGGAGCGATCCTTCAAAAGCTTGCGCAGATACTCGTAATCAAGTGGCGTCACGCGCGAACTCCTGAGAATACCCGGACAACCTTGGATGCGATCTGGTCGAGCGGCAAAACCGCCGCGCATATTCCAGCATTGGCCACTGCGCCCGGCATCCCCCAAACCACGCTGGTCGCTTCATCCTGGGCAATGACATTGCCGCCGGCCGCAACAATTGTCCTGCCGCCCTGCGCGCCATCCGATCCCATCCCCGTCAGGATCAAGGCCAGAATGCCGGCCTGCCAGACATCCACAGCCGACGAGAACAGCGGATCAACGGCCGGTTTGCAGAAATTGATCTGTGGTCCGTCGTCCAGCGCGATCACGGGTCCCGTCGCAGAGCGCATCACACGCATATGGCGGCCGCCCGGTGCGAGATAGATCTGTCCGGGCTTGATCGCCTCGCCATCATTAGCTTCATGCGCAGGGCGCCCGCTGGCGCGCGTGAGATGCTCCGCAAGAATCGTCGTGAAAGTCGGCGGCATGTGCTGCGTGATCAGGACCGGGTGCTGGTCGATCACCGGGCCAATACCGGCAACTACATTCATCAGCGCCTGCGGACCGCCGGTGGAGGAGCCGATCAGAAGAACGCGCGGCACGATCGGGCTGAACGGACGCAGGGTCAGTTTCGACGGAGCAACATGCGGCATCGCCACCGGCGATGCTTTCGGCGCTTGATGTGTAACGGAGTGCGACGCTGGCGACAGCGGCGGGCTGGCCACCACAGCGGGGCGGCGAAGCCGCACGCCAAGATGACGAATCTTCTCCAGCAGATCGCGCTTGAAGACGTCGGCGGCAGACATCTCGCGCGTGCTTTCAGGCTTCGGAATGTAATCCGAAGCGCCGAGCGACAGCGCCTTGAAGCTGATCTCCGCGTTACGGCGGGTCAGCGTCGACGCCATGATGATGATGAGGTTCGGCTTTTTCTCGAGCAACAGCGGCAGCGCGGAAATGCCGTCCATATCCGGCATTTCGATGTCGAGCACGACAACATCGGGATTGACGCGCACGACCTGGTTGACCGCATCCAGTCCGGTCCGGATTGAGGCAGCCACGGTGAGATCGGGCTCGGCCTCGATCCAGCGCGAGATCATGCCGCGGATCACCGCGGAATCATCGACCACCATAACGCGCAACGGCTCGTGCCGCTGTGCGGACGAGCCGGGAGAGGTCAGGACTGCAACGCTCATGAAAAAACCAACTCAACGCTACCGAACAGAAACAACGTAACGAACCAGTCGGGATGCGGCGCGTGCCAGGGGCCGTTCCAGGACCGGGACTAAATCAGACCGACCTCATGAAACTTCGCCGTGACGATTTCCTTGTCGAACGGCTTCATGATGTATTCGTTGGCGCCGGCATGAAGCGCGCGGGCGATATGCGCAACGTCGTTCTCGGTGGTGCAGAACACGACTTTTGGCCTGTCGCCACCGGGCGTCATGCGCAGATTGCGCAAGAACTCATAGCCATCCATGACGGGCATATTCCAATCGAGCAGGACGGCGTCGGGCATTCCGCGCTTGCAGACTTCCATGGCCTTCTCGCCATCTTCAGCCTCGACAATCTGGAAATCCAGGCCTTCCAGAATTCGGCGCGCGACTTTCCGGATGACGCTCGAATCGTCTACGATCAGACATGTCTTCATGTTAGCCTCTTTTTGTCTCGATTCCCGTGTGGGCCGCTGTCACGGGATCTTGTGCGTTACTTCCCAAATCTGATTAAGCCGCCAGCAGGTCCGGATTGATTTCCAGGACACGGTCGACATCAAGAACGACCATCAGCTGTCCGTCGAGCCGGTGCACACCGCCCGCCATCTTCGCCATGCGTGGATCAAGGTTGACCGGATTCACCTCACGGCTGTCATCGGCAAGTTTGAGAACTTCGCCGATGCTGTCGATCAGCAGGCCATAGGATTCGCCGCGCAGATCGACGCCAACCGCCATCGGCGGCTTGCCGTCCTCGTTCTTGGGCAAACCAAGACGCGCGCGCATGTCGATCGCAGTCACGATCCGGCCGCGAAGATTGAGAACGCCCGCGACGTCGGCGGATGCCAGCGGCACCCGGGTCAGCCGCTCAGGCATGAACACGTCCTGAACGCGGGCGATCGGCAGGCCGAACAGCTGCCCACCGATCATCGCCGTCACGTATTCCGTGATGCCGCGGTCCGTGTTTTCAACATTTGCATCCATTGTCATGTTCCTTACGCCGCCTGCTTTACGTCAGCGGTCTGTTCCTTCAAGGCGGCGATCAGTCCCGGCCGGTCGAACTTGGCGACATAATCGTGGAAGCCGGCCTGACGCCCACGCTCGATCGCCGCCGGGGAGACCACCGACGACAGTGCGATGATCGGCATCGATTCCATCTTCCGATCCGCGCGGATCGCTTCGGCGAATTCGAAGCCGTTCATCTCCGGCATCTCGATGTCAGTCAGCACGACATCGAACGTGTTGCCGGAGCGCAGGACGGCAAGGCCTTCCTGCCCGTTCTGCGCCACGGTGACGCGATAACCGGCGGCCTTGAGCACGGGTGCGAGCATGTTGCGGAAGAAAGCGGAGTCGTCGACCAAAAGCACCGTCTGGGCGGTCGATGACAGGCGCATTTCCTTGCGGCTGAACCAGTCGGCGAACGCCATCGGCAGGAAGTGTCCGACGTCGATCACTTCGGTCGCCTGACCCTTGACCACCGCCGAACCCAGCACGCCTTCGCGCGAGCTTGCCACTTCGATGCTCAGATGCTCTTCGACAATGTCGATGATCTCGTCGACGACGAGACCCATCGCGCGGCCATCATCGGCAAACACGAGGATCGGCTGAACGCCACTTTCGCGGATCGCCACACCTTCCATCTCGACCAGTGGCATCAGTTGCTCGCGGTACTGGACCATATGGCGGCCGTTCGAGAGTTCGATCTTCTCGACGGCGATCTCTTCCAGACGTGTAACGAGTGCCAACGGCACCGCCTTGGGCTGCGACGAGCCCGAGCGGAAGACGAGGAGTGAGGTGAGCTGACCATCGGTGCTGGCGCGTGTCGCAGCGTTGTCATCCGCGATCTCGCTCTGCGTCGCCGCGGCTGTTCCGAGCGACTGGGCAATGCCGTTCGGGTCGATGATCATGATGACGGCACCGTCGCCAAGAATCGTGTTGCCCGAGAACATGCCGATATGGCGCAGCTTGGTGGACATCGGCTTGACGACGATTTCCTCGGTATGGAACACGCCATCGACCACGATGCCGAAGGTCTGGCTGCCGACCTGCGTGACGACGATGAAGCCGTTCTCCGGATCGATCGATGCACCGTCGTCGATCTTGAGCAGCTTCTTCAGATGCATCAGCGGCAGCAGCTTGTTGCGCAAACGCAGGACCGGTGTGTCCTTGATCCGCTCGATGCGATGATCGGAATTGGAGCGCGCGCGCACCAGTTCGACCACCGACAGCTGCGGAATTGCGAAGCGGTCACCGGCGGCTTCCACGATCAGCGCGGAGACGATGGCCAGCGTCAGCGGAATCTTGATGGTGAAACTCGATCCCTCGCCCGGCACCGACTTGACGTCGATGGTGCCACCGATCTGATCGATGTTGGTGCGGACCACGTCCATGCCGACACCGCGGCCGGACACGCTCGTCACCGCCGCTGCGGTGGAGAAGCCCGGCGCGAAGATGAACTTGTGGATCTGAGCCTCGGTCATCTTCTCGACGTCGGCTTCGGTGACCAGACCGTTCTGTACGGCCTTCTGCTTGATGCGCTCGGTGTTCAGGCCACGCCCGTTGTCGGCGATGCAGATGATGATGTGACCGCCCTCGTGATAGGCGGAAACGCGGATCGTGCCCTGCTCCGGCTTGCCGGCAGCGACGCGATCAGCGGTCGACTCGAGGCCATGGTCGGCGGAGTTGCGGACCATGTGGGTGAGCGGGTCCTTGATCAGATCGAGTACCTGACGGTCGAGCTCGGTCTCCGCGCCGTGCATTTCGAGTTCGATCTGCTTGCCAAGTTCGCTCGACAGGTCGCGCACGATACGCGGCAGCTTCTGCCACGCATTGCCGATCGGCTGCATGCGCGTCTTCATGACGCCTTCCTGCAGCTCGGCGGTGACGTTGGAAAGCCGCTGCAGCGGCACCTTGAACTCGGAGTCCTCGTTGCGGCGGCTGATTTCCAGCAACTGGTTACGGGTCAGCACCAGCTCGGACACCATCGTCATCAGATGTTCGAGGGTATCGACATTCACGCGGATGGACTGGTTGGCGACCTTGTCACCCTCAGTCATCTCGTTCTCGATCACGGGGCGCTTGGCGTTCGGCTTCGCCGCTGCTGCCTTCGGGGCCTCGGCCTTTGGCGCCGGTTGTTCGGCGGGCGCAACCGGCGGCGAAGCAATTTCAGTTTCGGTTTCGCGGAAGGCACGCTCAAGCTCATCGAGCGAGACTTCGCCGGGGCGCAGTTCGCGCTCAAGCGTCTGCACAACGAGCGTACCCGAGGCCTGCGCTGGCTGAGCCGCTTCGGCCACCGGTGCGGGAGCGGATGCAGGCGCCTCCATGGCGGCCATGCCCTGCTCGACCATCTGCTCAAGCGCATCGATCAGATCGCGGTCGACGCCTTCCGGCTCGGCTTCGGTCGCCTCAAGCTGACCGAGAATGTCCTTGATGCGGTCGATCGTATTCAGGATCAGCGTAACGGCCTCGCCGGTCACCGGCATGCCATCACGGAATTTGCCCATCAGGGTCTCGGCTGCGTGGGCCAGCGCTTCCAGCCGCGGCAATCCAAGAAAGCCGCAGGTCCCCTTGATCGTATGGACCAGGCGGAAAATGTTATCGAGAATCTTCGCGTTGTTCGGATCCTGCTCAAAACGCACCAACTGGTTATCGACGGTGTCGAGACTCTCGTTGGTTTCAGTCAAAAATTCCCGCAACAAATCGTCCATGTAACCGGCCTTCTGGCAAGGGAAGCATGAACGTCATGCCTCCGAGAGTTCCGCCAGTGTCGGTGCAAAGCGTTTAATATTGGTTGAGCAACCCGAAAAGAACGCCCTGAATAAATGGATAACGCGCGCTCGCGCGTCGCGGGAACATCCCGCGGCGGCCGTTGATTAAGACTTTATGAAGATGCTCCGAATGCAGCGGAGCGCTTAGGCCGCTGTGACAGTGATGAGGTCAGGCTCTGCGTTCAGCGAAACCTTCAGCCCGCAGGCTTGCGCCAGCAGCGCGGTATAATAGGGCTGCACCGCATGCGCGGAGACAGATCCCGCGTTGTCGAGATTCAATTGCGCGGCGACATTCTGCGGTTCGCGTGCATTGGTTCCGGCAGCGCGAAGGCGAAAGCCCATCGCATCACCCTCGCCGATCGGGTCGACGGTGAGTTCTCCGCCGCGCGGAATGGCCTGCTGCGCGATGACGAACATGTTGAGCAACAGCTTGACCCGGTTCTTCGCCATCAGGACGTGCGGCAGATTCCAGGTGATCTTGGTCTTCTCGTCCTCAAGATGATTGCGTGTCATCTTCTGGGCTTCGCCAAGATCAATCTGCGAACCGGCGGAGCCTGCTGCACCGTAAGCGATGCGGCAGAACTGCAGCCGCGCAGAGGTCGATTTCGCGCTTTTGCGGATCAACTCCAGCGCGAACTCCTTGTCGTCCTCCTTGTTGCTGCTGTCGAAGACTTCAAGGCCATTGACGATCGCACCCACGGGGTTGATCAGATCGTGGCAGACGCGCGAGCACATCAGCGCGGCAAGTTCGAGCGCATCGGGTGTAGGACCGGGAGTTGGCGTGCCAGACATAGAATTCCTCGGATTTTCCAGGGGCTTTTCAGCGATTTCCTGTGGTCACGCCCTCACGATGGACTGCACCGTGCTGACGTGGCGAATCATGCATGCTTTATGGATGGTTTGATACACTGCGGCTGGCTCCGCGGCCACCGCAACCACTTGGCGGACGGACGTCCATGGCGGATCGAAGGCCGCTATGGACACAACAGAGACCTGATCGATGACCGAAACTTCCGGCGTTGCCATTGGCCGTGACGCCGCCATTGCCCTAATTGAGCCCTTGACGGACCTTGTCGCACAAGCCGGTGCTGCGATCCTCTCGATCGATCGGTCCGGCATGCGGGTCGAGGGCAAATCAGATGGATCTCCGGTCACCGAAGCCGATATGGCCGCTGACAGGATCATCGCCGAGGGCCTGAAGAAGATCGTCCCCCATATTCCAACGCTCTCGGAAGAACGTACCCATCTTGCCGAACGCCCCTACAATCACAGCTTTTTCCTGATCGACCCGCTGGACGGCACCCAGGAATTCGTCAAAGGCCGCGACGAGTTCACCGTCAACCTTGCGCTGGTCACCCATGGCCAGCCACTGCTCGGCATTGTCGGCGCACCCGCGCTCGGCCTGATCTGGCGCGGGGTGGTGGGTCATGGCGCCGAGCGCCTGCTTGTGACCAAGGATGCCTCGGCGCGCGCTGCCCAGCCGATCAGGACCCGCCCGCATCCCGGTCCCACCGGGGCCTGGATTGTGGCCGTGAGCCGGTCCCATGGGGACAAGCGGACCGAGGCCTTTATCGCGGAAAGGCCGGGCGCGATCCGGCAGATCCTCGGCTCTGCGGTCAAGTTCTGCCGCGTTGCCGAGGGCGGGGCGGACATCTACCCCCGGCTGTCTCCGACCTGCGAATGGGATGTCGCCGCCGGGCATGCGGTGGTGACGGCTGCGGGCGGCAAGATCACCGACAGCCGGGGTGCGCCGCTTCGCTTCGGAGAGGCCCGCGAGGACTTTCTGGTCCCGGAATTCATCGCCTGGGGCGACCCATCGGTGGCTCAGTAATTCGACAGCGTCTCGACAAGGGCTGGCCACCGGCCGCTCGCGCGTTTGGCGATGCCTTCCGGATCGGCCGCGAAAGCTGAACGGTTTTCTTCACGGCTGAAAAGATACAGCCGCTCGCCTGAAATCAGCCACACTTGTGCCCGGCCGGCGATGGCCTTGCCATTTGCCACATCCACGGGATCGTACCCGCCAAACCGGGGTCCGTAGATATCCGGATGCGCCAGAAAAACAGCCCGGTTGGCTTGGTTCCGGAAGCGCCAGACGGCTCCGCTGGCGGAGGCCTCGATGTCCGGATCACCCTTGGCCGGTTCAGCATCGGTGAAATAGGCCACCGGGTCGAACCCATCGATGGCAAGGCCACTGTGGCGATTCACGACAACCCGTTCGGTCACGGCAGCCCATGCCCGGACCATTGGCCCAGCCGGGCTCATGGCCCCCGCCAAGACCGCAACACAGGCGATTCTAAGGTAGCGCCCTTTATTTTCCTGCCGCCGTGCCGTCATAGTTGGTGCTGATAACAATCGAGTCGGGGACGTGGGACCGCAGCTTAAGCCTTGCTTCTCAGCAAGGCGTTAAGCCATGGCTATGAAACCCGGCCATGAAATTCGGCCATCTGGTGGTCCAAGGGGTTCCTTCATGACCTTTGCTTTGCGCATCGCGGCGCTGGTGTTTGCAGCGACGATTTCCCTCGCCGTGCCGGCCGCGGCTCAGCAGCGCTCGGCCAATACCTATGGCCCGGACGAACTGGTCGGCGCAGGCCACCGGTTCTTCGGCAGCGTGTCGCGCGGGCTGGCTTCGATCATCGAGCGCGCCGTCAGCCAGTGGGGCCTGCCCAACGGCTACGTCCTCGGCGAAGAAGGCAGCGGCGCATTCGTCGCCGGACTGCGCTATGGCGAAGGCACACTCTACACCAAGAATGCCGGCGACCTGCGGGTCTACTGGCAAGGCCCGTCGGTCGGCTTCGACTGGGGCGGCGACGGGGCACGCACCATGGTGCTGGTCTACAACCTTCCCGCCACCGACGCGATCTATCAGCGCTTCGCCGGTATCGACGGCTCGGCCTACATCATCGGGGGCTTCGGCATGACCGCCCTCACCGCCAACGGCATTGTGCTGGTGCCGATCCGCTCCGGCGTAGGCCTGCGGCTTGGCGCCAACATCGGCTATCTGAAGTTCACCCCGCGGGCGACCTGGAACCCGTTCTGACAGTTTCATGACCGCCGGACCGGGACCCGTCCGCGCGCCCCTGCGCGGAAGCGGGCCGATTCACGTTAACGTATGGTCCAGCTAGCTTTTTCCCGGCCCGCCATGGCATGGTGAAACGGTAAATATTTCTCACGCAGGGGTCACGCAGATGGTCGAACCGATCATGTATCTGGCGATCGGTTTTCTGGTCTCGATGCTGTTCGGTCTGATGATCGTGCCGCTGGTGCATAACCGCGCGGTCCGGCTGACGACCAAGCGTCTTGAGGCCGCAACCCCGCTGTCGATGGCCGAAATCCAGGCCGACAAGGACCAGCTACGTGCCGAATTTGCGATGTCCGCGCGCCGGCTCGAAATGAGCGTCGAGCAGCTCAAGAACAAGACCTCGAGCCAGCTCGCCGAACTCGGCAAGAAATCGGACGCGATCAACCGGCTGAAGATCGAGCTCGGCGAGAAGAACGCCGCGATCTTCGCGCTGGAAGCGCGGGAGAAGGCGCTGAAAGACCAGTTGCGCACGACGGAAGAAGAATTCTCCACAAAGACGCAGTCGCTGCGCACCGCCGAACAGCAACTGGCCGACAAGCAGGCCGATCTCGGCAAGCTCAACAGCGAACTCTCCGAGCGCTCGATGACGGCTGAAAGCCGGCAGGTCGAACTGATGGCAGTGCGCAGCCAGATCGAGGCGCTGCAGAACCGCGTCAACGAAGCCGAGAAGGAAGTCGCCGGCAGCCAGCAGCGCCTGACTGATCATCGCAACGAAGCTGAAATCGCAACCCGTGAACTGAGCGATGCTCGCGGGAAGGTCGAAAACCTGAGCGGAAAAGTTGGCGATCTCGACCGGCAGCTGGTGGTGCAGACCAAGGAAACCGAGCTGCTCTCTACCCGCGTCACCGATCTCGAAAATCGCCTCGCAATCCAGGGCAAGATTCTCGCCGAGCGCGAATACGAGAACAACCTGCTGCGCCAGCAGGTGGAGGCCGCAAAGCAGACCGAGCAGAAGCTGCGCGAGGACATGACGTCCGGCACCGGCAATTCCGCCGCGCTGGAAAAGCTGCGCACAGAAAAGACAGCTCTTGAAGAGCAGCTCACGGTCGCCCGCGACGAGCGCGCAAAACTCCAGCGCGACATCAACCTCATCCAGCAGCAGGCGGAGAGCTCCTGGTCCACCGAGCGCATGGAAAATGCGCTGCTGCGCGAGCGGATCAACGACATCGCGGCGGAAGTCGCCAAGCTCGCCGTGACCCTCGAAGGCCCGGACTCGCCGATCGAAGCCATCCTGGCATCTGAAGAACAGAAGCCGGCCATCAGCAGCATCGTCAAAGGAACCGCGACGAATGGTGCGGCGGCGAATGGGGTGGCGGCAAACGGCGCGGCCACGGAGGCACGCGGCACCCTCGCAGAGCGGATTCGGGCCCTGCAGGCCCATGCCTCGCGCGCCCGGCAACCTGGCTAGCCGAAATCCGGGATTCGCGAAGGATATCAGCCGAATTCTGCCGCGCATGGGCTGGGCACGCTTGACACCCCTGCCCCGGCTTCCGTAAATCCCCGCTCCGAAAGACATCCGGTGGTTCCGGGCGCATAGCTCAGCGGGAGAGCGTTCCCTTCACACGGGAGAGGTCCAAGGTTCGATCCCTTGTGCGCCCACCATTTAAAGCCCGAAAAATAAGGGCTTTCTGCATGCTCGGTATTCGGCCTCTCGGCAGCTACAGGCAGAACATTCCCACAACATGACGCAATGATCCGTGGAAAATCCGTGGACTTTGTTCACGCCTCGTTCGGATGAAAACGGCGCGTTAGGTTTCCTCAACGCTTGCAATGGAATCGAACGTGTCGCGCGATAATCCCGTGATTGACACAATTTCTGCTTCGCCTTGCCCCGCCAGTACCGTTTCGCCTACGCCTTTTCCCAAAAGAGCACGAGCAAGTGGCGAGGCATGCGAGAGAAGCCCCTTTGATGGGTCTGCCTCGTCCTCTCCAACGATCCTATAAATGTGTCGGCGCCCATCTTCTCTTTCGATGCCGACGGTAGCTCCAAACCTGACAATTGTTACATCGATCGGGCGCGCGACGACCACCGCGCTGCCTCTCCGGCTGTCCCAATAGCGCAGGTCGCGGGATATGGCAGCCAGTGCGTCCCGATCACTTTCGATCTGCGCCGCAGCGAGCTTTCCCTGAAGCTCGGCAATTTTCTGTTCTATTAGCGCTATGCCTTCCGCAGTGACGTAATTCGGATGCTCAGACACAATCCGGTCCGGCAGCTCGTCGACCGCATCAGACTCTTTCACAAAGGCTCTGCTCATAGGAGGCCAATTCTTACGGCAATGATGTGTTCCCTATTTTAGGTTCACGAACGGTCGGCGGCGAATCCAATCTTGCTTTAGGAGCCTGAATGTCGCCTCCGCTAACACGCGAACCATTTGGGAACGTCGGAGGTTTTGGAGAATTGCCATCTGAGCAATGAAAGATCGAGGTTCCCATGAACGCGACCGATTTTGTGAGATCATTGAAGGCCGAGATTTTCGGCGCTCTCTATGCGAGCCCTGAGGAAACAGAAAAGAAGCGCATTCAGCAAAAGCAGGGCGGCCACCATATGCCGCCGCGTCCGGAAGACGGCCCGCCCTTGGACGACACTGATCGAGGCACCGACAAAATCATTCAACCTACGCAGCGGGACAGGGAGCTGGGTAAGCGACACACCTAGATTTTCGCGTTCTCAAATTCGCAAAAAGGAACATCCAATGGGTCGAGCAAGCTATGCGATCGTGGAAAGAGGCGACAAATGGGTAGTTCTCCATGACGGAGAAACCAACGGAGACTTTGAAACGAAAGAAGCCGCTTTCGAGTCGGCAATTGGTGCCGCCTCGCTCGCAATTCGACAGGGTCACGAAGTAATGGTCAGTGCACCCGGCCGGGACGCCGGCAACAAAACGGCGCTGGGCGGAAAGGACAATGCCTGAGCGACAAAATCTCGCTCCGCCCTGCTCTCGTGAAGCGCCGTCACGGCTTCATTACGACCTTGATGCAGCCGTCCTGTTTCGCCCGGAAGGTCTCGTACAACTTCGGACCATCCTCGAGTCTTGCTCGATGCGTGATCACGAACGAGGGATCAATGTCCCCTTCCTCGATACATTTTAGCAGCTTTGGCAAGTAGTGCTGCACCGGCGTTTGGGCCATTCGAAAAGTCAGGCCGCGGTTAATTGCCGAGCCCATTGGTATTTTGTCCAAGTAGCCCCCATAGACCCCGACAATCGAGACGGTGCCGAAATTGCGGCAGCACATGATAGCCTGACGGAGCACGTGAGGCCTATCTGTGCCCATAAATGTTGCGACCTTGATGCGATCAACGACGGCATCGATCCCCGATGCGGTGTCGGGCTCAGTACCCACCGCATCAATACAGGCGTCGGCGCCGCGACCTTCGGTCAGATCCTGGATGCGCTCGTAAATGTCGTCCTTCTTGTAATCGAGCGTCATTGCGCCGGCGTCCTCCGCTAGTTGGAGCCGCTCAGGGACGGAATCGATCGCAATCACACGGCCCGCGCCTAAGAGGAACGCGCTCCGTATGGCAAATTGGCCGACCGGCCCGCAGCCCCAGATCGCGACCGTTTCGCCGCCCTTCAGATTGCAAAAATCAGCAGCCATGTAGCCTGTAGGGAATATGTCCGAAAGAAACAGAACCTGCTCGTCACTCAACGAAGAAGGAACCTTTATTGGCCCAACATCAGCGTAGGGCACTCGCAAATAATCAGCCTGACCGCCAGCGAAGCCGCCAAGTATGTGGGAATAGCCGAAGAGACCCGCGGGGGAGTGTCCCCACATTTTCTCCGCCTTCTTTGCATTCGGGTTTGATCGTTCGCAGCCCGAGAAGAATCCACGCTGGCAGAAGAAGCACTGTCCACATGAGATCGTGAACGGAACCACGACTCGATCCCCAACCTTCAGCGTCTTGTTCTCAGCCCCCACTTCCACAACCTCACCCATGGTCTCGTGACCGAGAACGTCTCCCTTCTCCATTGAAGGGATGACGCCATCGAAAATATGCAAGTCCGAACCACAGATCGCGCACGCGGTAACCTTGATGATAGCGTCCCGGCCATCCTCGATCTGAGGATCAGGAACGCTTTCGCAGCGAATGTCGTTTTTGCCGTGCCAAGTTAGCGCCTTCATGATCGTTCTCCCGAATGGTCGAGAGCACAAGCCTCGTGAAGTTCTGTTGTTCCGATTCCATCTCTTGCCCGACGCAGGAACAGCAGCCAACGACGTGGGTTGGTCGCGGTCACTACTTAAAGGAGCGCGCCATGGCAGACCGCTTTGCAATCGTAACCGGGGCCTCAACCGGAATCGGACTGGAACTAGCAAAATGCTGCGCCCGCGATGGATACGATCTGCTCATCGCAGCCGACGAACCCGCTATCGAAGATGCAGCAGATACCATTCGTTCGCTTGGAGTGAATGTCGATGCGATACAAGCCGATCTCGCAGCCCTCGATGGGGTAACTCGGCTGTATGCCGCAGCCAGAAATCGGCCAGTCGATGCACTTCTTGCTAATGCCGGGCGTGGCTTGGGTCGCGCATTTTTAGATCAGGATCTGGAGAAGGCGCAGCGAGTCGTTGACACGAATATCACTGGAACAATAGCGCTGGTTCAAATGGTTGGTCGCGATATGCGACAAAAAAATTCCGGAAGAATTCTCATCACGGGATCGATCGCCGGCTTCATCCCAGGGTCTTTTCAGGCCGTTTACAACGGCACAAAAGCCTTTCTGGATTCCTTTTCTTTCGCCTTGGCGGAAGAACTTCGAGATACAAATGTCACCGTGACCTGCCTGATGCCGGGCGCCACAGACACCAAGTTTTTTGAACGCGCCGATATGATGGATACGAACGTCGGAGTCGCAGAAAAGGACAACCCGGCCGACGTAGCCGAGGCGGGATTTAAGGCTATGCTCAATGGTGAGGGCGATGTTGTAACTGGCTTCAAGAACAAACTTCAGTCATCGCTCGCGAACATCACTCCAGCCAGGCTCTTGGCAAAGCAACACCGGAAGCAAGCCGAGCCGGGAACGGCCTAGTCCGCCGTTTGGGGAACACTTCCCATTCCTTTTGATTATCTGGCACCATTTCCAGCCAGGGTCAGCCATGAACTCCGACAAACACCTTCGCAACGGAAAAAGCGGCTCCGCCGAACTTTTTGGAGAAATTGCGAGCAGAACCGCGAGCGCCGCCGGTCGAGCGTCAACATTTGTGGTTGCCGCTGGCGTCGTTCTTATATGGGGGATTACGGGTCCGTTATTTCACTATTCGGATACGTGGCAGCTTGTGATCAACACCGGAACCACAATCGTCACTTTCTTGATGGTGTTCCTAATCCAGAACTCACAAAACCGGGACAGCGCAGCGATTCAAGTGAAACTGGACGAGCTCATCCGTGTCAGTTCAGCTCACAATTCATTCGTGGGTATCGAACATCTGACGGATGACGAACTCGAAGAAATCCGGACGATGTGCGAAAAGCGCGCAGCCGCCGAAAAGGCTGGCGAAAAGTCAGTCGAAGCCGTGGATATGCGAGCTCGGCAGGCAGCCGATGACGCGGTTGAATGATCAATGTCGACAGCCGATTGACCGAGATCCAGAAGAGAGCTTCGCGCACGATCGCGAGAAGGCGATCGAAGCCGGTGGCAAAGGCGGCCAGAGCTGAGAAGGGCACGGGGAAACCCGGGTTTTCATTTTGGCAAGTCGATTTAAGCACACTGCGCGTTAAGAATAGCAAGATAGCCGGCCTCTACTAAATCCTCGAGATCGACTTCTCCCTCTCGCGCGCGTTCAAGAATACGACTGGCCACGTGCGTACGCATCGTGAGGGAAGATAAGGGCAATTGCTGGCAGACCTCATCGAGAGCGGCCCCCATCGCTGCAACTGTATCAAGATCAAAGGCGGGCAACGAAGCCTCTCCTTTCAGGATCTAAACAGCCAACCAGAATTTCCCTCCGGCTTCTGCTCGTTAGCGGACTCTTGCCACCACAAAGTCAAACACTGCTGCGGAGGGAACTTGTTCTTATCGACGGCTCTGCAGGGCAATAGGACAGAAGCACTGACAAAACCGCGATAAATTTTGCAACCACTAGAAGCTTGAACTGTTGGCTATCAGAGCCCTGAGCGGACCTTGGCTAGTATTGGGACGAGAACGCTCGTTTGCGCTCCCGCCCACGTTCATTGAAGAGGGGCGCACATTAATGCTACATCATCCAAACAAGATCTTATCATTGGCGGACAGATCGGCATTTGAGCAATTGGCGCCTCATCTCGCTGAATCTTCATTGCCGCGCGGCGAGGTCCTGGCCGAGACTGAACGGCATATTGCCAAGGTCTATTTTCCCCACTCCGGCGTCATTTCGTGTGTGGTTGAGCTAGCCGCTGGCGGGGCAATTGAAACCGGAATGATCGGTAAAGATGGCCAGTTCGGTGCGGGCCATGCCCTAAACGGTCAAGTGTCGAGCGCTCACGTCGTCATGCAGATCGCCGGCGATGTTTCGGTGGCACCTGCAAATCACGTTGTAGATGTGGCGCAGCGAAATCCGGAATTCCGAAAGCTCCTTTTGGGCTACGAGCAATTCGCTCTCGCTCAGGCGCAGCAAACTGCTGGATGTAATGCGGTGCACCGCGTTACGCAGAGAATGGCCAAATGGCTTCTGCGCATGCACCATCTAGCCGGCGACGAATTCAGTATGACACAGGAATTCATGGCCCAAATGCTTGGTGTACGCCGCACGAGCGTGACGGACACCGCCACTGAACTTCAGCGCCTCGGACTGATCACGTACACGCGGGGCAACATGAAGATACACAACCTTAAGCAGATCCATGATTTCGCCTGCGAGTGCGATGACGACCTCATGGAGCACTATCGCATAATCTTTCCAAACGCCTTTGAGTCCCCTAGCGGACAGACTTGAACGCGGCCGTCCGCATAAATGGACTAATGCGGTACCTGAAACCCGATTTCATCACTCGAACGTTCCTAACCGTGATCTTGGTCGGCAGCGGTTCATTGATCATCGGGGCGGCGTTGTATGCGCAACGCAGCCCGTCAAGTTCCCGGATTTGCAATTTATGGAGTGAGAAAATGGCCAACGAAACCAAGGATAACCGACAACAAGCAGAACACCGCTGGAAAGAGCTGGCGAATAAATCGAGACGGGAAGCCAAGCAGCTCGGTCCGGGGGCCGATCGTGATGATCTGCTAAAGAAAGCCAGCCAACTCGATAGAGCATGCGAGGTGTCGTCATGGATTTCACTTCCGAAATCAGGCAGCTCACGATGAGGATCACATCGCGCACGTGGACTCCAGAAGAAAGCGACCGGCTGCGAAAACTCATTGAGTCCGGAGCTTCGGATTACCGCGCTTGTGCGGCGCTCAACAGAAGCAAAACCTCAGTAAGGCAGCAGGCGAAGATGATGGGATTACGTTTTCGACCCCTTCGAGACCAACCGCGGGCGGATACGAGAGAGCGAATTTGATGGAACAATATGATTGTACACTGATTGAGCCCGAAGCTTCGTTCAAGGGAGTCGTGGCATGCCCCGCGGAGACAAATCTAGTTACACCGGAAAACAGAAGCGCATGGCCGAGCATATCGAAGAAGGCTACGAGAAGCGCGGCGTGACCAAAGCAGAAGCCGAACGGCGTGCTTGGGCCACCGTGAATAAGGAAACCCACGGCGGAAAAAAGAGCGGCTCCGGCCGCGGCAAGCCGGAAGATCACTCTCCTTCTCGCAAGGGCGGGCGCCTCGGTGGGGAGGCGGCTGCCAATCGACCGGCGAAAGATCGCTCCGCATCCGCGAAGAAGGCCGCTCGCACTCGCAGGAAGCACGCAGCATAGGTGATTGAATGACAGAGGACATGACTCGTTGCATTGAAAGCTGCCTCGCCTGTTACAAGACGTGCCTCTCTGCTGCTATGAATCATTGCCTAGAAATGGGCGGACAGCATGTTGAACCGGCTCACTTCAGACTCATGATGGCATGCGCCGAAATCTGCCGCACCTCAGCACATTTCATGCTTATCAACAGCGCTCATCATAAACATATTTGCCGCGAATGCGCAGAGATCTGCGAAGAATGCGCGCGCGACTGCAAACGCATTGGAGGCATGGACGAGTGCGTCGCCATATGCGAGGCGTGCGCCGAATCTTGCGCCAAGATGGCCGCTTAAATCATTCCAGCGATTAAGGTTGCCGACCGTCCCGGGCTTACGCGGTATGGCCGGGATCTACGTTCTTTGGTGTCTTCTTTTCCCGCTGAGGTGTCATTTTGGCGGGGCTTTCCTTTCCCTTGACACCACGCGGTCCCAGCTCTTCCCGTTGAATATCGTCCTCAGTCTTTTGAGGTTCAACATCGTTTGCTGCACCCATGCGTGCCTCCCTGGAGCGCGCGAGCCTTGCTCATACTATCGCAGGCATGTCGCGCGCGCTGTCGGCCCACAGCCAAACCAATAAACAGCCGAAAGAAGTGTGCGTTCCGGAAACTTCCGTGATCGCTTCGCGTACTTCCCGCATGGGAAGGATTTTTGCGATCATCATCTCGGTCGGAATTGTATTGCTGTTGCTCGCGGGCCTTCTGGCGCTAATCCGCTTCGATGGGAACTCGGTTAGCTATCGGCGGTCGGCGGTCATGAAACACGATCCCTTCAAGCAGACCGGGATTAGGAAGGCAGAATTCAATTCATCTATCGCGGCGGCAGTGGCGAGGAAGCCCTGGGAACCATCTGACATGATCGCAATTTAATCCGGTTGTCCAGTTGCGTTGAGGTTGCGTCATGAGTATCGGATGGACCCCATCCATAGTCCCTAACGACCGTGAGGCCACGGTCTATATCGTCGAAGACGATTTCGGAAAGAATGGCCGGTGCTATCGCGAGACCGAAATCGGCTTCGAGGATCTTGAGAACACCATCAACGATTTGATCAGCGGACAGTATCATCACCCGGTTCGCGTCATCGCTTTCAACACCGAGGAAGGCTGGGCGCGCGACGTCAGCAAGGACATTGCTCGCGAGATTCAGCTTCGCCACGATCTGATGGCGGAAGACGTACCGTCACAGCTTGAAGATTTTGTCGGCCGCCAGCTCGGCACTGACCGGCAACTCCGATTGCAGTTGGTCCGATGAGTTGGTCCAAGCGTTTATATCAGCCCGTGGTGACGCCTGAGGGAAAGAAGCTCGTCACCCTCTCCGACGCGCGGGCCTATGCTCTAGCCCTCCCTAAAGCCCGGCAAATGGCGCCAGAAGTTCAAGCTGGCGTCGAAGCGCTGCTGATGGTGGCGGAAGGCAAAGGCCCCATGCTGCTCGCTCAGTCAGGCGTGGCTCACATCGTCCACGGGCCGGTGAAGCCCCTCAACCGAGGAAAGCCGGACCGGCCATGGTTGAAGCGCCGCAAGGGATGAAGGCCGGAAAATTTCTGCGCCGGCTCAATTCGGGCGGAACAACCATACGCTTGTTGGGTTGGGCTCAGGTCCGAAAGGACGTCATGAGTACGCGACCTTGACCGCGTCGGGTTGGGCCTCCCCCGCTTTCCCGGCGCGGTTTTTCACTCGGTATTTTCGCCGGATGGCGGCGGAGGTCCCGGTGACTTCTGAGAGCTATCGGAAAGAAGCCGCGCAATATCGGCCATCGAACTCCGATCTTCGCGCGCTGATGCCGGGATGCTGGGTTGCGTATCTGAATGGCGCGACCAAAAACGCGCTCGAACAAAATAAAGGATGAAAGGTTTCATGTGGTTAAACCAATCACTGTCACGACAATTCGCGACCTCCTCATTAGTTTCACTAAAATGCCGAATTAAATGACTTGCTACCGAGTCTCATTGCGCGCACGCTCTCCCGATCACCGCCCGGATCGTGGCAACTATCGGTGATGAGATCGCCAATTGCGCTCCCGCCATACTCGAACAGGGAGCCGGCCATGTCAGCTGACAACCAGAAATCATTGGAAGCAAAATGGGCCAAGCAGGCCGAGGAATTCATCGCCGCTGCGGACAGGCTTCCGCATGGTCCCGAACGAAGCGCGTTGCTCAAAAAGGCGCGACAGCTCGGGACGGCGTCCCGGATGGAGAAATGGCTTTCGTCACCCGGCTTAAAGCCGCCGGTCGATCTCAAGAAATTGGCTGAATAGCCGTGGCTCGGATCATCAAGACAAACTGGACGCCAGAGCAGGAAGCGCGGCTGAGAGATATGATAGAAGCCGGCGCATCAGCGATGAGGATCGCCGTGGCGCTGAATCGTCCGATGACCGGCATCCGGGCGAAAGCGCGTGAACTCGGACTCGATCTTCCTACGACACGGCAGGTGCGCGCGAAGTTGCGTGAGATCGGGGATCAACAACTAGATGATGGATGGAGCCAGCGAGTTTGCGCTGGTGCCCCTCCGACACCAGCGCAATCCCGTCAGTGCATATGGCTAATCAAATAAACGCCGCCACCAAGCACCACGATCGCGGGGACAGCCCACAAAATAAGAACAGGCATCTTTCCTCTCCTCTACTTTGTTTCAAATCCCTGCCGCCCCGGAAAACATTCGAATGAGGCAATCGTTCCGCGCGAAGCGTTTTTACTCGCGGCGTGATCAGCGGCCTCTACGGAACATGAGTTCTCCAAAGCGGTTATAGCCGCGCACGCATATGGCGTGAAAACTGAGGAGGATTTCACATGCGCATTAAAACCATTGCTTTCACTGCTCTCGCAATCGCTGCGGCCACCCCTGCTCTGGCGGCGGAATTCTACGTCGTGCAGGATACGACCACAAAGAAATGCACCGTGGTCGATGCGAAGCCTACCGTTTCAACCGTCACCGTCGTGAGCCCGAGCGGCAAGGTCTATACCACCCGCGATGAAGCCCAGAGCGCGCTAAAGACGATTACTGTGTGCGAAACCAAATAAAAAATGCCCGCCGTCTCCGATGTGGAGACGGCGGGCCAAGTCTTCAGGGGAGGCCAAATTTGCGGAAAGCCAGGACTTAGACTTGTCCAGCGTAGATAGTTGATGCATTTTCCCGACCACAGAGAAGCTCGCTATGGTCGAAAATATCCGAAGCGCCGTTGAGAACCTTGAGGCTCCGATCTGCCCTGACTGCACAAAGCCGATGCAGTGGGTATGGTCCCAACTCGTCGAGTATTCTCCTGTCGTCGTTGAACACGAGTTTGTCTGCGATACCTGCGGCGGCACGACCCGCCGGAAGCACATTCGAGCCGACCAACACATCAAGCCTCCCGGCAAGTTGTTGCTCCCAAAGGTCCGCCCCGCGGCATAAAAACCCGCCCGGCGCGACGATAGCGGGCGAGTCATCCATCTTCGCTTTGCGAACGACCCAAGAGGCGCGCAAAGTTGCGGGAGATCGGCTTCTTGGCGCGTCTAGGCAGCATGCTCTAAGGAAAAATTAGCGTCGAAATGGCACTTGGGATGGAACTCGGGAGTTCCATCCGAATTGTCCAAAATCCGTCGAACTATTAGGTGTGATGGCCAGTGGCGTCCCACCGGAACACCCGCACGACGCATCTAACGATGTGGGATCTATACCGGGTAAGGGAAACGTCTTGGAGCAGTCGGTCTCGTCCGCGGAACAAGCATTTCGGGATCGCGAGAGCCAGCTCGCGGAAGTTCAGCGAATCGCCGGCGTAGGTGGCGTGGTGGTCGATCTGCGAGAGGGATTCCAGAACTATCGGTCTCCCGAGTACCTGCTCATCCACGGACTTCCGCCAGAAGCCGCACATGAAACCCATGAGGATTGGGTCCGCCGCATCCATCCTGAAGACCGTGAACGCACCGAACAATTCTTCCTCGAGTGCGTGAGAGGAAACGCTCTTAGATATTCCGCGGAGTATCGGATCATCCGGCCGAATGATGGAGAAATGCGCTGGATCGCTGCTGAAGCGCGCATTGATCGCCGAGAGGACGGCAAGCCCATTCGCCTGATCGGCGCTCACATCGATATTACCGAACGCGTCTTGGCAAAAGGAATGCTTCGCGAGAGCGAAGAGCGATTTCGCCTCATCGCGGATAGCGCCCCGGTGCCGATGTGGGTTACTCGTCTTGATCGTACTCGTGCATTTGCTAACCGAGCTTATGTCGATTTTCTGGGCCTTTCATATGAAGATGCGCTGGCCTTCGACTGGCGAACCATCATACACCCTGAGGATACTGCTCGGATCGTTCAAGAGAGCTTGGAGGGCGAAGCATCCCTCAAACCCTTCGTTCTCGAAGGCCGTTACCGGCGCGCAGACGGCGAATGGCGGTGGATGCGATCCGAATCTCAACCGCGATGGGACCCTTCCGGGAAACATATAGGATTTATTGGGGTAGCTCACGACATCACCGCTTCTAAGCAGGCAGAAATCACCCTCCGACAAGACAATTTCCGACTAGAAGGAAGAGTTCAGGAACGAACAGATCAGCTTCGCTCAAACGAGGCCCAGCTACGCGCAATCCTCGAAACCAGTAACCAATATCAGATCCTTTTGGATCTTGAAGGCAGGCTCATCTACGCTAATGCGACGGCGCTTGCAGACATTCAGTCCGATATGACGCAGGTTATCGGCCGAGCGTTCTGGGATAGTCCGTGGTTCACTCGCTCCGCCACCATCATTAAGTCCGTCCGTACCGTCTTCCTAAACGCTGTGGAAGGCCAAACATCGGATATGGAGTTAACGCTGGATCTACCTATCGGGCATCGCTATTTCGATTTCGCTATGCGCCCGGTTCGCGACCAAAGCGGCAAAGTAACCGCGGTACTTTCCGAGGCGGTAGACATCACTGACCGACGGCAGAATGAAGAAGCTCTCAGGCAAGCTCAAAAGATGGAGGCTGTCGGCCAGCTAACCGGCGGCGTCGCCCATGATTTCAATAATCTACTAACAGTCATCCGATCGGCGGTAGATTTCCTTCGACGGCGCGATTTGCCGCCCGATCGGCGCAATCGCTATGTCGACGCGATTTCAGACACCGTGGAACGGGCATCCAAGCTGACGTCTCAACTACTTGCATTTGCTCGTCGGCAGCCCCTTCATCCTCAAGTATTCGACGTCGGCGCCCAGATCGAGAGTGTTACCAATCTGATCCGTCCGCTTGTTGGGAGCCGGATCCAGGTCGAACTCAATTTAAGCCAAGAACCACTCTTTGCCGTAGCAGATATTCCGCAATTCGAAACCGCGCTAGTCAACTTGGCAGTCAACGCGCGGGACGCGATGGACGGTGAAGGACGCCTTATCCTGTCAGTGAATGCGACGGGCGAGATCCCGGCTCATGGGACCTCCCCCGCACAATCGGGCGAGTACGTGGCCATTTCTGTCACAGATGAGGGTTCGGGAATACGGCCCGAAAACCTTGAAGCTATCTTTGAACCCTTCTTCACTACAAAAGAGGTCGGTAAAGGTACAGGTCTCGGCCTTAGTCAGGCCATCGGGTTTGCTAGACAATCAGGAGGAGAAATCCGCGTAACCAGCGAGCTAACGAGGGGCGCGACCTTCGTGATTTATCTGCCTAGATCGGTATCTGCCAAGCCGGCCGATGTAAGCGGGGAGAAAAGACAAGGTGGCGTCGACGCAGGACGCGGCCAGCGGGTGCTCTTGGTGGAGGACAATAAGGAAGTTGGCGCCTTCACGTCTGAATTGCTTCGAGACCTCGGCTACGTCGTAACTTGGGCGAAGTGCGCAGAGGAAGCACTCGGTCAAATTGAGAAGGACGAATTTGCCTTCGATCTCGTTTTTTCGGACATCATGATGCCGGGAATGAACGGCATCGAGTTGGCTACCATCATCTCAGAAAGGTTTCCGGGCCTTCCCATCGTTCTCACCAGTGGTTATTCCAACGTCCTCACAGACGACTTGAAGAGTGGTATCGAACTTATCAAGAAGCCCTATTCCGTTGAGGTATTGGCACGGGCCTTGCGGAAGGCCGTCTCCCGATCAATTTAGTCGCCTGCCCTCTAACGACCGCCTGCCCTATCGATAAGCGCGCCGCTGGCCTCAGCAACCTCCTCGGACGTACCAGCGCGCCCGAGGGGTGTTTGGGCGCCGAGAAGATGAGCTCGTTCGCCAGACCCGCTTAGATCACCGATGGCGAAGTGGGCCGAAAGCCCATTGGCCGCCCCGCTCGAAAAGAAAAAGCCGCGCCACCCCGAAGGATAGCGCGGTCGAACTCGGCCCTCTACGATGCATGGTTAATCAGATAAAAGCCGCCGTCCCGGTGATGGACGGCGGCTTTAAAGGACGTCTCCGCGTGGACAACTAGGCAGCTGTTGCCTTGGTATTCACGCCCTTGCGCAGCGCAACGGTATTCAGCTTTGTATTGGCCGCCTTTTCCTCGTTGAGATTGGTCGTGAGGAAGCGAACGATCTCGTCATGACCGCCGGCTTCCGCCCACGCGATCAGTGTTCCGTAGCGAGCAATCTCATAATGCTCGACCGCTTGGCAATTGGCCACAATGGCAGCGTCGAGCACGGCTTTGTCTTCGATCTCGCCAGCGGTCTCATCGGCCTCCTTGATGATACCATCGATGGCGGGGCATGTGGTTCCTTTCGGTTCCTGTCCCAGCTTCTCGAATACCTTCTCGAGGCGACCGATCTGATTGCGCGTTTCTTCCAGATGGCCGGTCAAGCCCGCCTTCAGATCGCGGTTTGTCGCCTTGTCGATCATCTTCGGCAAAGCCTTCGTAATCTGCTGCTCGGCGTAGTAGATGTCCTGCAGGCCATGGATGAGCAGATCGTCAAACGTCTTGATGTCCTTCGTAAAGATTCCCATGAAATCCTCCGCATGTTGGATGGCGCTATAACGAC
Source organism: Afipia sp. (assembly GCA_024508675.1). Taxonomy (GTDB): domain Bacteria; phylum Pseudomonadota; class Alphaproteobacteria; order Rhizobiales; family Xanthobacteraceae; genus Afipia. The sequence continues at coordinate 1,146 of JANINQ010000018.1, read as the reverse complement.
CAGCGGAGGGCCGTGTTCCAGCAACAACAAAAAAGCCCGCCCAGCGTTTGCTGAGCGGGCCGAGTCTAGGGAGGATGCCAGTATCCGACTGGCGGCGGGTCTCAGGCGGCCTGAGTTTCCGGCTTCGACACCGGGTGGAAATCGACGTAGTAATACTCGCCGATCACCAACTGCTCTGCGGCCTTCGGATTGTCGATCACGAATTCAGCGGTGCCGCTTGGCGTCGCTTTCTGAAATCGCTGATCTTCAGGGATTGTGTTGTCGTAATAGCACAGGAAGAAGGCTTTGATGCCTCCCCACTGCTGACGAAAGACGTTTTCGAGACGCATTTTACAACGGATGGCCATGGCCATTTCCTTTCTCGCTGAAAGCCGGTTGCCGACCGGTGGCGGACTCTGGGTTACAAACTCACGGCCAGCAACGCGACCGTCCATATCGCCACGACGATGAAGCCGCGGCGGTTGATCACGCGGCAAGCTTTGCTGTTAGATTTCGAACACCGCAGCGATAGGCCTCAGCGGCCGTAGGCCAGAAAGCCCGACCGTTAGAGCCGACATTCTCGCCATCGACCTGCGCGAAGTACCGCCCGTCGCTGGTCGTCTCGTTCAGCGGCAACCTCTTGACGCGAATGCGGGATGCCTCAGCCATGGGGGTTCACCACCACGAAGCCCGCGAGCGAGCGGACGTGCAGACGGGTTCGCCGGCCGCCGCTGTTTGCATCGTAGGCGAGCACCTGACCGTTGCTGAGCACCTGTTTGATGACGAAGACGTGGCCTCGACGCGCTGCCACCATGCCGGGCGCCGGTGAAGTCCGCGGGAACGCCAGCCAATTCGCCGCCAGCCAGAGCGACCGGATCGGTCGACCGAACACCTCAACAGCCGCGCCGCAGCCGCAGAACGTCCGGCGCGGGCAGCCCGTCGGATGCGGGAGGATCGACGCACCCCGCTGCAGGAATGACCGCGCCGTCTCTGGCGGATACATCGGTGAGCCGAACTCGACGTTGCGGAAGCGGTCGGCTCTACTCGAGGGAGCTCGAGTAACGCTCGAGTTCACGACGCACGGGAAATCGATGTTGCAGCGGGGGTGCAGCCCCCTCGCCTCTGCGGCTTGAGTAAACGGCAGCGAAATCAGGAACAGCACAAACA
>JANINQ010000017.1 GCA_024508675.1 Afipia sp. | reverse complement strand
AAATGACTATAGAGCAGGCCGCCGATGCGGCCCGCCGCATCGTCGAGGCGGCGCGCGCCCGCTGGGAAGCCGGTCAACCGGCGGACTAGCAGAGCAAATCCAACCGCGCCTTTCCCTCGGTCGCTGCGGGCAAAGTCTTCACCCGCGCGGGGTGCTTCCCGCGTCTTCGGTTCAACCCCTAACCCGACCAGCGGGATTCCGTCCGGCCTTCATGCGGAAGGCGCGGGCCCAATGGTCATTTGAGTACGAAAGAAAACATGGCTGACGATCTGAGCCTCAACCCCTCGCGCGACGACTTCGCCGCGCTGCTCGACGAGTCCCTCGGCGGGCGCGACTTCATGGAAGGCCAAGTGGTCCACGGCAAGGTCGTGGCCGTCGAAAAGGACTTCGCCATCGTCGACGTCGGTCTGAAGACCGAAGGCCGCGTTCCGCTGAAGGAATTCGGCATGGACGAAGGCAAGGGCGCGCTGAAGCCGGGCGACACCGTCGAGGTGTTCCTGGAGCGCGTCGAGAACGCCATGGGCGAGGCGGTGATCAGCCGCGAGAAGGCCCGTCGCGAAGAGGCCTGGACGCGCCTGGAAGGCGTCTACGAGAAGAACGAGCCGGTGATGGGCGTCATCGTCGGCCGCGTGAAGGGCGGCTTCACCGTCGACCTGGGCGGCGCCTCGGCCTTCCTGCCGGGCTCGCAAGTCGACATCCGTCCGGTGCGCGACGTTGGCCCGCTGATGGGTCGCGAGCAACCCTTCGCCATCCTCAAGATGGACCGTCCGCGCGGCAACATCGTCGTCTCGCGTCGCGCCATCCTAGAAGAAGCCCGCGCCGAGCAGCGCACCGAACTGGTGTCGCAGCTCCAAGAGGGTGAAGTCCGCGAAGGCGTGGTCAAGAACATCACCGACTACGGTGCGTTCGTGGACCTCGGCGGCATCGACGGCCTGCTGCACGTCACCGACATGAGCTGGAAGCGCGTCAACCACCCGAGCCAGGTGCTCGCGGTCGGCGACACGGTGAAGGTCCAGATCGTCAAGATCAACCCGGACACCCAGCGCATCTCGCTCGGCATGAAGCAGCTCCAGTCCGACCCGTGGGACGGTGTGGAAGCGAAGTACCCGGTCGGCGCCAAGTTCACCGGTCGCATCACCAACATCACCGACTACGGCGCCTTCGTGGAGCTGGAGCCGGGGGTGGAAGGCCTGGTGCACGTGTCGGAAATGTCGTGGACCAAGAAGAACGTCCACCCCGGCAAGATCGTCTCGACCTCGCAGGAAGTCGACGTGGTCGTGCTGGACGTCGATCCGTCCAAGCGCCGCGTCTCGCTGGGCCTCAAGCAGGCCCTGGCCAATCCGTGGGAAGCCTTCGTGGCGGCTCACCCGATCGGCACGGTCGTCGAGGGCGAAGTCAAGAACGCCACCGAGTTCGGCCTGTTCATCGGCCTGGAGAACGACATCGACGGCATGGTGCACCTGAGCGACCTGGACTGGGCTACGCCCGGCGAGGAAGCCATCGCCAAGTACCAGAAGGGCGAGACCGTGAAGGCCCGCGTCCTGGACGTCGACGTCGAGAAGGAGCGTATCTCGCTCGGCATCAAGCAACTGTCGGGTGACCCGCTGCAAGGCGACACCTTCCGCAAGGGCCAGACCGTCACCTGCACCGTCACCGAGGTCACCTCGGGCGGCATCGAGGTGAAGTTCGGCGACGAGGAAGCCCCGATGACGGCCTTCATCCGCAAGTCGGACCTGAGCCGCGA
>JANINQ010000016.1 GCA_024508675.1 Afipia sp. | reverse complement strand
CGCATAAAATCGAAGACTACCGCAACTTCGGCATCATGGCGCACATCGACGCCGGCAAGACGACGACGACCGAGCGGATCCTCTACTACACCGGCAAGAGCCATAAGATCGGTGAAGTCCATGATGGCGCGGCCACCATGGACTGGATGGAGCAGGAGCAGGAGCGCGGCATCACGATCACGTCGGCCGCGACGACCGCGTTCTGGAACGGCAAGCGCCTGAACATCATCGACACCCCCGGACACGTGGACTTCACGATCGAGGTCGAGCGTTCGCTGCGCGTGCTCGACGGCGCCGTCACGGTGCTCGACGGCAACGCGGGCGTTGAGCCGCAGACCGAAACGGTCTGGCGTCAGGCCGACAAGTACAAGGTTCCGCGGATCGTGTTCGTCAACAAGATGGACAAGCTCGGCGCCGACTTCGACAAGTCGGTGGAGTCGATCCGCGACCGCCTGGGCGCCAAGGCCGTTCCGATCCAGTTCCCGATCGGCGCCGAGTCGGCGCTGAAGGGCCTCGTCGACCTGGTTCGCATGAAGGCGGTCCTGTGGGACAACGACGGCCTGGGCGCGAACTATCGCGACGAAGAAATCCCGGCCGACCTGAAGGAAAAGGCCGAGGCCGCCCGCCAGTACATGATCGAGAACGCCGTCGAACTCGACGACGACGCGATGGAAGCCTACCTCTCGGGCGAAGAGCCCTCGGAAGAGGTGATCAAGAAGTGCATCCGTAAGGCTGTGCTCACCGGCGCGTTCTACCCGATCCTCTGCGGCTCGGCGTTCAAGAACAAGGGCGTGCAGCCGCTGCTGGACGCCGTCGTCGACTACCTGCCGTCGCCGGTCGACATTCCGCCGACCCCCGGCATCGACTTCCGCACCGAAGAGCCGGTCGTGCGTCACGCGTCGGACGACGAGCCGCTGTCGGTCCTGGCGTTCAAGATCATGGACGACCCCTTCGTGGGCTCGCTCACGTTCTGCCGCATCTACTCGGGCAAGCTCGAGACCGGCATGGGCCTGATGAACTCGACCCGCGACAAGAAGGAACGCGTCGGCCGCATGCTGCTGATGCACTCCAACAACCGCGAGGACATCAAGGAAGCCTATGCCGGCGACATCGTCGCCCTGGCCGGCCTGAAGGAAACCCGCACGGGCGACACCCTGTGCGATCCGAACAAGTCGCCGGTGATCCTGGAGCGCATGGAATTCCCGGCGCCGGTGATCGAGATCGCCGTCGAGCCCAAGTCCAAGGCCGACCAGGAGAAGCTGGGCGTCGCCCTGGCGAAGCTGGCGTCGGAAGACCCGTCCTTCACCGTCTCGACCGACCACGAGTCGGGCCAGACGATCCTAAAGGGCATGGGCGAGCTGCACCTCGACATCAAGATCGACATCCTGAAGCGCACCTACAAGGTGGAAGCCAACATCGGCGCGCCGCAGGTGGCCTATCGCGAGAGCCTCGGGAAGCGCGCCGAGATCGACTACACGCACAAGAAGCAGACCGGTGGTACGGGCCAGTTCGCCCGCGTGAAGCTGGTGTTCGAGCCGGGCGAGCCGGGTTCGGGCTTCGTCTTCGAGAGCGCGATCGTCGGCGGCGCGGTGCCGAAGGAATACATCCCCGGCGTCCAGAAGGGCATCGAGTCGGCGAAGGACAATGGCCTGCTGGCCGGCTTCCCGCTGATCGACTTCAAGGCGACCCTGATCGACGGCGCGTTCCACGACGTCGACTCCTCGGTCCTGGCCTTCGAAATCGCTTCGCGCGCGGCGTTCAAGGAGCTGCGTGAGAAGGGCTCGCCGAAGCTCCTCGAGCCGATCATGGCCGTGGAAGTGGTGACCCCGGAAGAATACCTGGGCTCGGTCATCGGCGACCTGAACGGCCGCCGCGGTCAGATCCAGGGCCAGGACACGCGCGGCAACGCGATCGTGGTCAATGCCTTCGTGCCGCTGGCGAACATGTTCGGCTACGTGAACAACCTTCGGGGTATGTCGCAGGGCCGCGCCCAGTTCACCATGCAGTACGACCACTACGATCCGGTGCCGCAAGCGGTCGCCGACGAAGTGATCAAGAAGTACGCCTAAGTCGATCCAACCCTAGTAAGAGGACAAGCCCGGACAGGGCTGGAGCTTGAAATGGCCAAAGAGAAGTTTGAACGCAATAAGCCGCACTGCAACATCGGCACGATTG
>JANINQ010000015.1 GCA_024508675.1 Afipia sp. | reverse complement strand
GCTTCGGCGAAGGCGAGGACTGGCTGGAGATTCTCGGCTGCGGCATGGTGCATCCGAACGTGCTGCGCGCCTGCGGCATCGATCCCGACGTCTACCAGGGCTTCGCCTGGGGCATGGGCATCGATCGCATCGCGATGCTCAAGTATGGCATCAACGACCTGCGCCAGATGTTCGAAAGCGACACCCGCTGGATCAATCACTACGGCTTCAAGCCGCTTGATGTGCCTACGCTCGCTGGAGGGCTGTCGTCGTGAAATTCACCCTCTCCTGGCTGAAAGAGTATCTCGACACGCACGAGCCGCTCGAAAAGATCGCCGACAAGCTCACCATGATCGGGCTTGAGGTCGAGCATATCGACGACAAGGCCAAGGCGCTGGCGCCGTTCGTCATCGCAAAGGTCATTTCCGCCGAGCAGCACCCGAATGCCGATCGCCTGCGCGTTTGCATGGTCGATTACGGCCAGATCGCCAATGGCGACAAGCCGCTGCAGGTGGTCTGCGGCGCGCCGAATGCGCGCGCCGGTCTCGTCAGCGTGTTCTCGCCGCCCGGCACCTACATTCCCGGCAAGAACATCACGCTCTCTGTCGGCAACATTCGCGGCGTCGAAAGCCACGGCATGCTGTGCTCCGCTGCCGAGCTTGAACTCTCCGAAGATCATGACGGCATCATCGAACTTCCGGCCGACGCGCCGGTCGGCAAGGCTTACGCAGAGTGGGCCGGCCTCGGCGATCCGGTGATCGAAATCAACCTGACGCCAAACCGTCAGGACTGCACCGGCGTGCATGGCATTGCGCGCGATCTCGCCGCCGCCGATATGGGCAAGTTCAAGGATCAGCCGCCGAAGCAGATCAAGGGCGAATTCCCCTGCCCGGTGAAGGTGACCATCGAGGACGAAACGCTGTGTCCGGGCTTCGCGCTGCGTCTTGTGCGCGGGGTCAAGAACGGCCCGTCGCCGGAATGGCTGCAGCGGCGCCTGACCTCCATCGGCCTGCGCCCGATCAATGCGCTGGTGGACGTCACCAACTTTATGACCTTCGACCGGGCGCGCCCGCTGCATGTGTTCGACGCCAGGAAGGTGAAGGGCAATCTCACCGTGCGCCGCGCACGCAACGAGACCATCATCGCGCTCGACGGCAAGACCTATGCGCTGGACGACAGCGTCTGCGTCATCGCCGACGAACATGGCGTGGAGTCCATCGCCGGCATCATGGGCGGCGAAGCCTCGGGCTGCGACGAGACCACCACCGACGTGCTGATCGAATCGGCGCTGTGGAACGAAATCAACATCGCCCAGACCGGCCGCAAGCTCGGCATCAATTCGGACGCACGCTATCGCTTCGAGCGCGGCGTCGATCCGGCCTTCATGGTGCCGGGCCTCGAGATGGCGACCAGGCTGGTCATGGATCTGTGCGGCGGCGCGCCGTCGGAGATCACGGTCGCGGGCCGCGCGCATGGTGACGACCGCATCATCGAGTTCCCCTTGAGCGAGGTGAAGCGTCTTGCCGGCATCGAGGTGCCGTTCCCGCAGGTCAGAACCATCCTCACCCATCTCGGCTTCATGATCGCGGGCACGGGTCCGGTGGTGAAGGTCGCGGTGCCATCATGGCGCAGCGACGTGCACGGCAAGGCCGACATCGTGGAAGAGATCGTGCGTATTGTCGGCGTGGACAGCGTGCCGCTGACGCCGTTCGAGCGCGGCGATGCGCCGCGCAAGCCGGTGCTCACCCAGCTTCAGCTCCGCACCCGCCGCGCCAAGCGCGCGCTGGCGGCACGCGGCATGCTCGAAGCCGTAACATGGTCGTTCGTCTCAAAGACACAGGCCGATCTGTTCGGCGGCGGCCAGCCTGACCTCGTACTCGCCAATCCGATTGCATCCGACCTCTCCGACATGCGCCCTTCGCTGATTGCAGGCCTGATCGCAGCGGCGCAGGCGAATGCGGATCGCGGCCTCAGTGATGTGGCACTGTTCGAGGTCGGCCAGATCTTCAAGGGCGATAAGCCCGAGGACCAGTTCATCGCAGCGAGCGGTGTGCGCCGCGCGCAGGCGTCAAGCAAAGGCATCGGCCGCCAGTGGTCGGGCAGCTTCACCGTCGATGCGCTGGACGCCAAAGCCGATGCGCTTGCCGTGCTCGCTGCCGCAGGCGCGCCGATGCAGGGGTTACAGATCGTCTCCGCGAAAGAGTCGAAGAACTTTCCGCAATGGCTGCATCCCGGCCGTTCCGGCGCGATCCAGATCGGCCCGCAGAATGTGCTCGGCTATTTCGGCGAGTTGCATCCGCGCACGCTGGAAACATTGAAGGCCGATGGTCCGCTGGTGGCGTTCGAAGTCATTCTCGAGCGCATTCCCGATGCCAAGGCGAAACCGACCCGCGCCAAGCCGCTGCTTGAACTCTCGGCGTTCCAGCCGGTGTCGCGCGACTTCGCGTTCATCGTCGACCGCGGCGTCAAGGCGAGCGACATCGTGCGCACCGCGCAGGCGGTCGACAAGAAGCTGATCACCGGCGTCACCGTGTTCGACGTTTATGAAGGCAAGGGCATCGACGACGACAAGAAGTCCGTCGGCATCGCGGTGACATTGCAGCCGCGTGAAAAGACCCTGACCGATCAGGAAATCGACACGGTCGCGGCAAAGATCGTCGCGGACGTCACCAAGAAGACCGGCGGCGTGTTGCGGGGGTAGGAAACATATGATGTGTCGTCCCGGCGAAGGCCGGGACCCATCATCCCTGTCGATATTGTTGCAAAGAACCGTTCAACCATTCCGCATCGATTACGGAGAGTTGTGGTTATGGGTCCCGGCTTTCGCCGGGACGACGCAAACAACCGAATTCCAACATCAATTCCGCGGCCAGAGAATGCCGCGGGAGCCTGAAGGCGGCGGCTCTGCTGCCGCGCGGGCGGGCGCGCGCTTCTTCTTCGCCGGCGTCTCGGCCATCGGCGCATCCCTGAGCGCGCCGATCTTGCGCAGCGCCGCATCCGCGGCGCGCTCGCCGGACTCCCATGCACCGCCCACCGTACCCCACTGGGTTTCGTGCGTGGCATCGCCCGCAAAGAACACGCTTCCCATCGGCTCCATCAGAACCTTCCGGGCGGGCTGACCGCCCGGCGATGCTGCCGACATCGCGCCGAACACATAAGGCATGTCGTTCCAGCGCGTCGCGGTGGTGCGCTTCGCAACGGCCTTGACGTCGGAACCGAACAGTTTGGTCAGCCAGTCGGTCGCGAACGCCACCATCGCGGCTTCGCCCTTCGCGGACAGTTCCGCGCCGAACGATCCGGCGACATCGACCTGACACAGCGACGAGCCGCCGAGATTGGCGAGCAGGAAGCCGGTCGCGCGGTCGGCGCTCTGCTCGATCACAATGTCATCACGCGACAGGCCGAGCGGGTTGCCCGGCAGTTCAAGCGCGATGTGATCGTAACTGCCGAGCAGGAGTTTCGATGCGGCCTCCTGCTGGCGCTTCGGCAATTCGGGCGCAAACCTGATCCTGCCCGACAGCAGCGCATTGGGGGACGCCGTGAGAATCACGGCCTTCGCGGTGACGGTGCCCGCAGAGGTTTCGACCTGCGCATCCTTGCCGCTCCAGGCGATGCGCGTCACCGGCGTGGACAGCACAACGGGTAGACCATCGCCGAGCTTCGCAATCAGCGCGCCGAGACCCTGACGGCAGGCCAGCGGCGCATCGCGCTGCGCCATCGTTGTGAGATCGAGCGCGGAGAGATCCTTCAGATCCCGGCCGGTCGGCTGTGCGCCGAGAAGAAAGTCCGTCGTTCCGGCCCAGACACCGAGATCCTTCGGCAATCCGGCCGCCGCGGGCATGTCGGCTTTTCCGCGCACGGCATCGCCGATGGCGCGGTTGGCGCGCACCAGAGTCGCGAGGAAATCCTCGGCTTCGCCCGCGCGCGCATTGCGCCGCCCGATCCGGATACGCTGGCCGCGCGGCGCGGGAAGCATGTCCATGCCGACACCGCGCGCCAGCTTCGCAATCGGGCTGCTGTCCGGATTGTAGAGCCAGCGTGCGCCACGATCGAACGGTGCATCGAACGAGGTCGTATCCGTGGCACACCGTCCACCGATGGCAGATGCAGCCTCGATCACCAGAACCTTGCGGCCCGCTCCGGCAATGCGGCGCGCAGCTGCGATGCCTGCGGCACCCGCGCCGATCACAACAACCTCGGCATCGCGTGGCAGGGGCGCGGCGAATGCGCGCGGCATCGACATCGATGCCATCATCGCTGCCGAGCCGGCCAAAAGGTCACGCCGGGTAATTGTCATGTCATGGTTTCCAGAATTCGACCAAAAACGGTGGTGCGCAGCGAAATTGCCGTATCATAAGGCTTCCGGCAACGGTCATGGTGAATCTTTGATGAGCGACGCTCTTGACGCATGAACTAAATTGAAATTGCTTTCGACCAAAGTGGTGATCCGGTTCTGACATTCGTACGTATTCTTCGCTGACCCTTTTACGAATGTCAGAACCAAAGGATCACCAGAATTATAGTTTCCTGGTGTCCTTTCGTATTCGACGTTCGCTCGGGAGGGGCTGCAAGGTAAGGCGAACGTCGAATACGGGACACCAGATCAACAAGAAAGCGGCCGGAATGCGCCGCTCGGGGGGAAGAACCCATGGGCTTCGTACTCGATACCGTCGGCAAGATCATTGCCGGTTACCTCCAGAAAGAGGTTCCGGGCTATGAGCCGTTCACGCCCAGCGATCCGGAGCGGCTGCGCGGACTGATCGAGCCCGGCGACGTGCTGCTGGTCGAAGGCAACAACCGTGTGTCCGGCATCATCAAGTACCTCACCCAATCGACATGGTCGCATGCGGCACTCTATGTCGGCCCGGTCGATGGCGCGATTGAGCCCGACGGCGAGCAGCATGTGCTGATCGAGGCCAATATCGGCGAAGGCGTCACCTCCGCGCCGCTCTCGAAATACTATTCCTATCACACCCGCATCTGCCGTCCGGTCGGGCTGTCCTACGAGGACCGCACCACGGTGTGCCGCTATGCCATCAACCGCATCGGCTTCGGCTACGACACCAAGAACATTCTGGACCTGATGCGCTTTCTCATCCCGCTGCCGATCCCGCAGCGGTGGCGGCGGCGCATGATCTCGCTGGGCTCGGGCGATCCGACCAAGATCATCTGCTCGGCGCTGATCGCGCAGGCGTTCGGCGCGGTGCGCTATCCGATCCTGCCGAAAATCACACAGGCAGCGAGCCGTCAGGCGCGGCGCGAGATTCTGCACATCCGCGATTCCTCGCTCTATATGCCGCGCGACTTCGACATCTCGCCCTATTTTGAAATCGTGAAGCCGACCATCGTCCGCGGCTTCGACTACACGGCCCTGCACTGGGCCGACACGACCAAGCCGTCCCCGGAGGTGGCGGACGACACCGATCCCTTTCCAGAGGGAATCTTCGAAACGCCAGAGGCACCGCTCGCGCCTGTTGCGGCGTGTGAGCAGGATGAAGCGGAACGCGAACCATCGCGTGAATATGCCGCCTGAACCGGACTCCGATCTGGAACGGAGCGGATAGCTCCGCGATGCCGTCCTTACGAGTCGCACTTGCGACGAAGCAATCCAGCTTCTTCACTTTGGCATGGATTGCTTCGCTTCGCTCGCAATGACGAAGTTGCCACTTGCCAGACACCTTCCCCATACATAACTGTCGCCAGATTTTATGGAGGAAGGCCCATGCTCGACGCCGCCACCAAGGCGCTGTCCCAGATCCTGTCGCCACCGATGCGCGCCATTTTGTGGAAGTCGGTCGGCGTTGCCTTGGCGTTGATTGTCGTGACCGCCTTAGGCCTGCAGCGGCTCCTGAGCTGGCTCGCCGGATCGGGTGAGGTCTGGGCCGAGACCATGGCCGGCTCCGACTACCACACCCTCATTACGATCATTTCATGGATCGTCTCGATCGCGGCCGGGCTCGGAATCGTGGTCGGTGCGGTATTCCTGATGCCCGCGATCACTTCGCTGGTTGCCAGCGTGTTCGTCGATGATGTCGCCGACATTGTCGAGCGCGAGCATTATCCCGCAGAGATGCCCGGCAAGGCGCTGCCGATCGGCCTCGCCATCACCGAAGGCACCAAGACGGCGCTGCTCACCGTGCTGGTCTACATCATTGCGCTGCCCTTCGTGCTGATCGCCGGCGCGGGCTTCATCGTGTTCTTCATCGCCACCGCATGGCTGCTCGGCCGCGAGTATTTCGAACTCGCCGCGATGCGCTTCCGCACGCCGGAAGAAGCCAAGTTGCTGCGCAAACAGAACAGCGCCACCGTGTTCACAGCGGGACTGTTCATCGCGGCCTTCGTGTCGATCCCGATTGTGAATCTGGCGACGCCGCTGTTCGGCATGGCCTTCATGGTCCATATGCACAAGCGGCTGTCCGGCCCGCGGCCTGAACTGCTGGAGCCGATGCGCCGGACGAGTGTGCCGAGCGTGTGAACCTCTTCTCCCTCGCCCCGTTCTTACGGGGAGAGGGTCGGGGTGAGGGGCTGATTCGAGCGATTTATGAGATGCCCCTCACCCGGACCATTTCACGATCCGACCTCTCCCCGCGCGCGGGGAGAGGTAAAGATCACACCGTCTTCTCCGGCCAGCGGCACAGATCGTTGATGATGCAAACCTCGCAGCGCGGCTTGCGCGCGATGCAGGTGTAGCGTCCGTGCAGGATCAGCCAGTGATGCGCGTGGCGCGCGAACTGCGGCGGCACGATCTCAAGCAGTCCAAGCTCGACCGCCAGCGGCGTCTTGCCGGGCGCCAGTCCCGTGCGGTTGCCGACGCGAAACAGATGGGTGTCCACCGCGATGGTCGGCTCGCCGAAGGCGATGTTCAGGACCACATTCGCGGTCTTGCGTCCGACGCCGGGCAATGCCTCCAGCGCAGCACGGTCGCGCGGCACCTCGCTGCCATGAAGCACGATCAACTGCTCTGAAAGGGCGATGACGTTCTTCGCCTTGGTCCGGTAAAGACCGATGGTCTTGATATAGTCGCGCAGCTTCTCTTCGCCGATCGCCACCATTTTCTCCGGCGTGTCCGCAACAGGAAACAGATGCCGCGTCGCTCTGTTGACGCCAACATCGGTGGCCTGCGCCGACAGCGCCACCGCCACCAGCAGCGTGTAGGGATTGAGATGTTCCAGCTCACCCTTGGGCTCGGGATTGGCGCGCTGGAAACGGCTGAACGCCTCAACCACCTCGGCTTCGGTCCAGGGTTTCGGCTTTGCCGGCTGCTGCTTCGCCAGTTTGGCTTTCACCGCCCTGCGAGCCGGTGTCGCCGGACGCTTCGCCTGGGATTTCGAACGGGACGGGATCGCCTTTTTCGCCATGATCCCGGTATAGGCATGATCGCGAAATGTGGGAACAGGTTTCGGCAGCGACCGCACCGGAAATGCGTTAGGATAGATCCCATGAGCGACAATGATTTCGATCCCCGCCAGATCGCCGAAACGCCGCTGTTCAGCGCGCGGCTGACACCGCATCGCTCGCTCAGCCGCAGCGGCTTCATCGCGCTGATGGTCTTTGTCACCATCGTCAGTTTCGCGGCGGGCCTCGCGTTCCTGCTGATGGGTGCCTGGCCGGTGTTCGGCTTCTTCGGACTCGATGTCCTGCTGATCTACTGGGCGTTCAAGCTCAACTTCCGCCGCGCCGCAGCCACCGAGGATGTTCTGGTCACACCCTACGAAATCCGCGTCCGTCGCGTCAGCCACCGGGGCCATGCGATGGAATGGACACTCAATCCGATGTGGGTCCGGCTTGTGCGCGAGGAACATGAAGAGTTCGGCATCGAGAAGCTTTATCTGGTGTCGCGCGGCCGGCACGTCTCCGTCGGCGGGTTCCTTGGACCGGATGAGAAGGCAAGTTTCGCCAGCGCCTTGCAGGCCGCGCTCACCGCCGCCAAGCGCGGCCCGACCTATAATCCGGTGACCTGAGACAAGCAGGAAACGGGTGGTTGCGCAGCGGCAGGCGGCCTACATGAGAATCATGATGGACACCGCCGAACGGATGCCGCCATGATGACCAACGCGATGAAAGAATTCTCCCTCGACGATCTGCACCTCGCGCGTCCCTCGAAGCAGGGCGCGGCGCTGCGCGACTACGATTCCGTGCGCCGGGCGATCGGATTCATCTCCGAGCAATGGCGCACGCAGCCAACCATCGAGGCGATGGCGGATGCCGCGCATCTGACGCCGGATGAACTGCATCATCTGTTTCGCCGCTGGGCCGGGCTGACACCAAAGGATTTCATGCAGGCGCTGACCCTCGATCACGCCAAGCGCCTGCTGCGTGATTCAGCCAGCGTGCTCGATGCAGCCTATGACTCCGGCCTCTCCGGACCGGGACGGCTGCACGACCTGTTCGTCACCCATGAAGCGATGTCGCCAGGCGAATGGAAGAAGGGCGGCGCTGGCATGGTGCTGCGCTACGGCTTCCATCCCTCGCCGTTCGGCATGGCCGTAGTCATCACCAGCGAGCGCGGCCTCGCAGGTCTCGCATTTGCCGACGAAGGCGAAGAAATTCCGGCGCTCGCCGACATGCAACGGCGCTGGCCACTTGCGACCTATATCGAGTCGTTCGCGGAAACCGCGCCGTTCGCCAAACGCATTTTCGATTCGACACAGTGGCGCGCGGACCAGCCGCTGCGCGTGGTGCTGATCGGCACCGATTTCGAGGTGCGGGTGTGGCAGACGCTCTTGAAAATTCCGATGGGCCGCGCGTCGACCTATTCGGATGTCGCCTGCAAGATCAATTCGCCGAAAGCCTCACGCGCCGTCGGCGCGGCTGTCGGGCGCAATCCGATCTCGTTCGTGGTGCCGTGCCATCGCGTGCTCGGCAAGAGCGGCACGCTCACCGGTTATCACTGGGGCATCACCCGCAAGCGCGCGATGCTCGGCTGGGAAAGCGGACAGGCGGCGGGAGAATGACGTTTTTGTCGTCCCGGCGAAAGCCGGAACCCATAGCCACCGAACTCTCACTTGATCCGCGATATTTGAACTTATAGCGCTCGCGATCGCGGCTGAACGATAATCCTGGGAGTATGGGTCCCGGCTTTCGCCGGGACGACTCCAGGTGCTTAGCCTACCCCGCCAGATCCTTCACCGACGCCACGGTGGAATCCGCGTTGAGGCGATAAACCACCGGCGCACCGGTGCCGAGTTCGCGCTTGAGAATCTGCTCCGGCGTCAGCTTTTCCAGCACCATGATCAGCGCGCGCAGCGAGTTGCCGTGCGCGGCGACAAGCGTGCGCTGTCCGCGCAGCACGCCGGGCAAAATTTCCTGCACGTAATAGGGAAGCGTGCGTGCCAGCGTATCCTTGAGGCTTTCGCCGCCCGGAGGCGGCACGTCATAGGACCGCCGCCAGACCAGCACCTGCTCCTCGCCCCACTTGGCGCGGGCGTCATCCTTGTTGAGACCGGAGAGGTCGCCATAGTCGCGTTCGTTCAGCGCGAGGTTGCGGGTGATCGGAATCCCGCTCTCGCCCATCTCGTTGAGCGCAAGATCGAGCGTACGCTGCGCACGCGTCAGCGCCGAGGTGAACGCGACATCGAACGACAGGCCCTCATCCTTGAGCTTGCGGCCGGCGGCGATGGCTTCCTTGACGCCGAGGTCGGTGAGGTTCGGGTCTTTCCAGCCGGTGAAAAGATTCTTCAGATTCCATTCGCTCTGGCCGTGACGCACCAGCACAAGAAGACGTTCGCTCATTCTTTCGTTCCGATTTCCAGAATTGTTACTTGCCGCCGAGCCCGAGCACGTCGGCCATGGTGTAGAAGCCCGGCTTCTTGTCCTTTGCCCACATCGCCGCCTTCAGCGCACCGCGGGCGAAGATCATGCGATCTTCCGATTTGTGCGCCAGTTCGATGCGCTCATAGGGGCCTGCGAAGATTACGGTGTGGTCGCCGGTGGCGGTGCCGCCGCGCAGAGTCGCAAAGCCGATGTCGCCGGGATTGCGCGCGCCGGTATATCCGTCGCGTGAGCGGACCGAACGCTGGTCGAGATTGACACCGCGCCCCTCAGCGGCGGCCTGACCGAGCAGATAGGCGGTGCCGGACGGCGCATCGACTTTCTGCCGGTGGTGCATTTCGAGAATCTCGATGTCGAAATCCTCATCCAGCGACTTCGCCACCTGCTTCACCAGCGCGGCGAGCAGATTGACGCCGAGGCTCATGTTGCCGGACTGCACGACAATGGCCTGCGAGGTCACACTCCTGATCACCGCGTTGTCAGAAGCGGAGAGGCCCGTGGTGCCGATGACATGGACGATGCCGCGCTGGGCCGCGATGGCGACATTGGCGATGGTCGCGGCAGGCACGGTAAAATCGAGAATGCCGTCGGCATCCTTCGACAGAGTCCAGAGATCGCCGGAAACCTCAATGCCGTTGGCGGGAAGCCCGGCGAGCACGCCGGCATCCTGACCAAGCAGGTCGGAACCCGGCGCTTCCAGCGCCCCGGCGAGGGTGACGCCCTCGGTCTCGGCGATGGCACGGATCAGGGCGCGGCCCATCCGTCCCCCGGCTCCCGCAACGATCAGGCGCATATCGGCCATTTCCAGCCCTCAAAACCCGTTTCACAGCTTGCTTTTGGCGGTATAGCGGCGCGAAGCCACGGCGGCAACCGCAGCTCCGGCCGGAGTCATGCGAGGGTCACGCGAGGCACTTATTGAGGGACCATCCCGAAGGATCTCACCATGCGCCTGCTGCCCCCTGCTTCTGCGTTCATCCTTGCGCTTGCGGCCCTGCTGACACCCGCTTCCGGGGCTGAGCGAATCGGAGGCGACAACGCCTTCTCGTTCGTCGCGCTGGGCGACATGCCCTACAACCTGCCTGACGACTACGCCAAATTCGACCGGCTGATCTCCGCCGTGAATACGCTCAAGCCCGCCTTCACCCTGCATATGGGCGACATCAAATCGGGCAGCCTGCCCTGCAGCGACGAGGTGCTGAAGAAGGCCTACGACCAGATCCAGACGTTCCGGGGCGCGCTGGTCTACACCATCGGCGACAACGAATGGCTCGACTGCCACCGCAAGGCCGCCGGCGGCTACAATCCGCGCGAGCGCCTCGCCAGACTGCGCGAGATGTTTTTCGCCAATCCTGCAAAGTCTCTCGGCCAGTCGCCGCTCGATGTGGAGAGCCAGGCGCAACTGATGCCGGAGTTTTCGACCTATGTGGAGAACACGCGCTTCACCAAGAACGGCGTGATGTTCCTCACCGCCCATGTGCCGGGATCGAACAACGGTTTTGAGGCGCAGGACCCGGATGCGCCCGCTGAATTCTTCGCGCGTGACAAAGCCAACGTCGCCTGGCTGGACGCAGGCTTTGCCAGGGCGAAGGCGGACAATGCCAAAGCCGTTGTCCTGTTCATGCAGGCGGAGTTCGACGAGTCGCGCTTTCCCAACGGCGCGATGCCGCGTCAGTCCGGTTTCGTCAGGACGCTCGATGCCATCGAGGCCGGTGCGAAAAGCTTCGGCAAGCCGGTGCTGCTGATTCATGGCGACGAGCACTATTTCTCAATCACCCCGCTGAAGAACAGCAAGGGCAAGCCGATCCCGGGCGTCAACAAGCTGATGGTCTATGGCGACACGCTGGTTCATGCGGTGCGCGTGTTCGTCGATCCCGACGGCGACAGCGTGTTCGGCTTCATGCCGCTGATCGTGCCGGAGAACGGGATGGGGAAATAAGCTGATTGTACCAAGGGGCAGGTATAATCAGCGTGTCGTCATTGCGAGCCATCGGGCCGGCGCGAATGCGCCGCCCGGTGACAGGCTCCGCGAAACAATCCATTCTTGAGAAGAGAAGCTGGATTGCTTCGTCGCGGTGCTCCTCGCAATGACGAGTCGCTTCCCTACGGCTGCTCGCCGTCATACCCTTCGATGATGACGATCTCACCCTTGGAATGCGGCGCGCGCGCCTTGATCAGCGCCTGATATTCCGGCGATTTGTAACAGGCGAGCGCGGTCGCATAGTCCTTGAACTCGATCACGACATTGCGCGAGCGTGCGGGACCTTCATGGCCTTCATGGGTGCCGCCGCGCACCAGAAACTTCGCGCCATATTTCTTGAACACAGCGCCGTTGTGAGCGACGTAGTCGCGCTTGTAACCGTCAAGATCGTGCACATCGATCCGCGCAATCCAGTAACCCTTGGCCATTTTCTTCTCCCTTGTTCAAAGTCTCATCTTGTCATGGCCGGGTTTATCCCGGCCATCCACGTCTTTCTTTGCAAGCGCAGGGAAGGCGTGGATGCCCGGAACAAGTCCGGGCATGACGCAGAGCCATTAGCCGCCTGCCTGAACAATCTCTGCGACAATGGCGTCCGCCGCCGCTTTCGGGTCCGCGGCTTCCACCACCGGACGCCCGACCACGAGATAATCGGCGCCCGCCGCAATCGCGCGGCCCGGCGTCATGATGCGTTTCTGATCGCCCACCGCCGCGCCCGCGGGCCGGATGCCCGGCGTCACCAGCGCCATCTGCGGGCCGACAATGCCGCGCACGGTGGCGGCTTCCTCGCCCGAACAAACAAGGCCATCGACGCCGAGCGCCTGCGCCTGCAGCGCCCGCGCCTCCACAAGATCCGACACGCCGAGGCGATAGCCCGCCGCATGCAGATCGTCCTCGTCATAGGACGTCAGCACCGTAACCGCGAGAATCTTCAGCGACGGCCCGCGCGCCTCTACCGCGGCTTTCATCGTTTGCGGATAGGCATGCACCGTGGCGAAGGTCGCGCCAAGTTTCGCGATGCTCTCGATGCCTTTTGCAACGGTGTTGCCGATGTCGTGCAGTTTGAAATCGACGAAAACTTTTTTACCGCGTTCCGCCAGCTTCGGCACCAGCGCCAGACCGCCGGCATAACCGAGCTGATAGCCGATCTTGTAGAAGGTCACGCTGTCGCCGAGCTGCGCGATCAGCGCTTCCGCCGCGTCCACACTGGAGAGGTCGAGCGCGACAATCAGCCGGTCCCGCGAGTCAATGTGTGCTGGCTTCATGGTGTCTCACATCATCTGCTGGGCGACATCGACCAGCTGGCGCAGCGTTCCGCGCAGCAGTTCGGCATCGGCCGGATTTTTCAGGCGATCCATCTCGTCGAACGCCTGATCGGCGAACGACAGTCCCATCTGCTTTGGCACCACCGTGGCGCCGCAGCCCAGCGCCAAGATCTGGCGCAGCGCCATCAGCACACGCAGACCGCCGAACTTTCCGTCCGATGCCGCGCCGATCGCAAAGGCGCGTTCGCGAAACACCTGGCCGAATGTCTCGTTGCGGTCGCGCACACGCGTCACCCAGTCGATCGCGTTCTTCAGAAGCGGGGGCACCGACGAATTGTATTCCGGGCTGACGATGAAAACGCCGTGATGCGCGCCGATCATCCGCTTGAGATTGACGGCATTGGCGGGCACGCCGGATTTGGCCTCAAGGTCGCCGTCGTAGATCGGGAGCGGGTAATCGGCGAGCGAGATCTGCGTGACATCGACATCGAGCAGCGCCAATTCCTTGACGGCGACGGCGGCCAGCCGCGCATTGATCGAGCCGGTGCGAAGCGAGCCGGGAATGACAAGGATTTTCAGCGCAGCCATGATGTTCCCGTCGCCTTCAGACAGGGCGAAGGCGCGACCGGTTTATAGCTTGCGGAATTTTGAGACGCAAAAGGCGAGAGCCTTGAATCAGCCCTTGCGATAGACCCAGACGCGCGCAGGCGGCAGGTTCATCCAGACACGATCCGACGCCTGGGTATGGATACCCGGCAGCGACTTCGGAATCGGGGGCGCCACCGAATAGGTGAACTGGATGAAGGGCGCGCCGACTTCCATCTTCTGAAACGCGTCGCGCATCAGCTTGAGACGGACCAGCATCGGCTTGGTGACCAGCGGCAGGCCCGAAGCCATCGCGGCGGCAGGCTCCTTCAGATCCGCCAGCGTCTGGTCGAGATTGTAGGCATCGCCCTGAATGACCATGGCCTGCGGATAGCGCTCACGCAGCAGCGCGCAGAAGCCGGGATCGAATTCCACCAGCACCAGACGCTTCTCGGCAATGCCACGGGCAATCAGCGCGTCGGTAATGGCGCCGGTGCCGGGGCCAAGCTCGATGACGGGACCGGTGGAATGCGGATCGACGTAACGCGCCATGGTGCGCGCCAGCGCCTTGCTGGAGGGCATTACCGCGCCCATGTGCAGGGGCTTTTCAATCCATGAGCGGAGAAAACGGACCTCGTCATCGAGACGAAGCGGCTTTTTCAACGCACGCGCAGTGGATTGGGGAATCATGGCACTTCCAACGGAACCCCGAGGGGGCGAGACGTCAAATTTCCTTCACAAAGGGGTATCGACGCAAGCAAAAAGAAACAGGCCCAGCCCGCGGCGGCCTACGGCGAATTGGCGCGGGTTCCGAAGAAGTCCTTGACCATCTTGAAGAAACCGGCCGCTTCGGGCTGCGTATCGCCGGACGACAGTTTTTCGAACTCCGCCAGCAGTTCTTTCTGCTTTTTGGTCAGATTTTGCGGCGTTTCGACCACGACCTGCACGTACATGTCGCCCGTCTGCCGGGAACGCAACACAGGCATGCCTTTGCTGGCGACGCGGAAGCGGCGGCCGGACTGGGTGCCGGATGGCACCTTCACCTTGGTCTTGCCCTTGTCGATGGTCGGCACTTCGAACTCGCCGCCCATGGCCGCGGTCACCATCGAGACCGGCACCCGGCAATGCAGATCGGCGCCGTCGCGCTGGAAGAACTTGTGCACTGCCAGCGACAGGAAAATGTAAAGATCGCCCGCAGGACCGCCCTGAACGCCTGCCTCGCCTTCGCCGGCGAGACGAATGCGGGTGCCGTCCTCGACACCTGCCGGAATGTTGACCGACAGTGTGCGCTCCTTCTGGACGCGGCCCTGGCCCGCGCAGGATGCGCATGGCGTCTCGATCATCTGGCCGCGGCCCTGACAGCCGGGGCAAGTGCGCTCGAGAGTAAAGAAGCCTTGCGCCTGGCGGACACGGCCCGCGCCGCCGCACATCGAGCAGGCCTTCGGCTTGGTGCCGGCCTTGGCGCCGGTGCCGGAGCAGGTCTCGCAGGTCACCGCGACCGGAATGCTGATCTGCGCGGTCTTGCCCGTGAACGCCTCTTCCAGCGTGATTTCCATGTTGTAGCGCAGGTCCGCGCCGCGCTCGCGGCCGCCCCGGCCGCCGCGCTGTCCGGCCATGCCGAACAGGTCTTCGAAAATATCGGAGAAGGAGGAGGCGAAGCCTGCGCCGAAGCCGTGGCCGCCGCCACCCATGCCGCCGCCCTGCTCGAAGGCGGCGTGGCCGAAGCGGTCGTAGGCGGCGCGCTTCTGGCCGTCCTTGAGGACCTCGTAGGCTTCGTTGATTTCCTTGAAACGGATTTCGCTGGCCTTGTCGCCCGGGTTCTTGTCCGGGTGCCATTTCATCGCGAGCTTGCGAAAGGCGGACTTCAGGCCGGCTTCGTCGATCGTACGTTCGACTTCCAGCGTCTCGTAATAACAGGCCTTAGACATGGCTGATCTGGGTCATGCGAGTCTGGATATGTGAGTGTTGGTTCGCCGCGAAAAGCCTCCCCTTTTGGGGGAGGCTGATCGTGTACGCGGTTACGCGGACTTCTTGCCGCTCTTATCGTCGTCGACTTCGGTAAACTCGGCGTCAACGACATCGTCCTTCGCCGCATCCTTGGCTGCATCAGCCTCGGCCTGCTGCGTATACATCGCTTCGCCGAGCTTCATGGAAGCCTGCGCCAGCGTATTGCTCTTGGCCTTGATCGCTTCGGAGTCGTTGCCCTTCAAGGCTTCCTTCAGATCGGCCAGCGCATCTTCGATGGCCTTGCGATCGCCTTCGCCGACCTTCGATCCATGCTCGGCCAGGGCCTTCTCGGTGGAGTGCACCAGCGCGTCGGCATGGTTCTTGGCATCGACCGCCTCGCGGCGCTTCTTGTCCTCGGCCGCATTGGCCTCGGCGTCCTTGACCATCTTCTCGATGTCGCTGTCAGACAGTCCACCGGACGCCTGAATGCGAATCTGCTGTTCCTTGTTGGTCGCCTTGTCCTTCGCCGACACGTTGACAATGCCGTTGGCGTCGATGTCGAAGGTGACCTCGATCTGCGGCATGCCGCGCGGCGCCGGAGGAATGCCCATCAGGTCGAACTGACCGAGCATCTTGTTGTCCGCCGCCATCTCGCGTTCGCCCTGGAACACGCGAATGGTGACCGCGCCCTGATTGTCCTCGGCCGTCGAGAACACCTGGCTCTTCTTGGTCGGGATCGTGGTGTTGCGCTCGATGATGCGCGTGAACACACCACCCAGCGTTTCGATGCCGAGCGAGAGCGGCGTCACGTCCAGCAGCAGCACGTCCTTGACGTCGCCCTGCAGCACGCCGGCCTGAATCGCAGCACCGATGGCAACCACTTCGTCCGGGTTGACGCCCTTGTGCGGCTCCTTGCCGAACAACTGCTTCACGATTTCCTGCACCTTCGGCATGCGGGACATGCCGCCGACCAGAACAACCTCGTTGACTTCGGCTGCCGACAGGCCGGCATCCTTGAGCGCCTTGCGGCAAGGTTCAACCGTCTTCTGGATCAGGTCGTCCACCAGCGCCTCGAACTTGGCGCGGGTCAGCTTCATGGTCAGATGCTTCGGACCGGATGCATCCGCCGTGATGAACGGCAGGTTGATTTCGGTCTGCGTCGTCGACGACAGCTCGATCTTGGCCTTTTCAGCGGCTTCCTTCAGACGCTGCAGGGCGAGCTTGTCGTTGCGCAGGTTGATGCCCTGCTCCTTCTGGAATTCGTCGGCCAGATAGCCCACGAGACGCATGTCGAAGTCTTCACCGCCGAGGAACGTGTCGCCGTTGGTCGACTTCACTTCGAACACGCCGTCGCCGATTTCCAGAATCGAGACGTCGAACGTGCCGCCGCCGAGGTCGTACACCGCGATGGTGCCGTTCTTCGACTTGTCGAGGCCGTAAGCCAGCGCGGCCGCGGTCGGCTCGTTGATGATGCGCAGCACTTCAAGACCGGCGATCTTGCCGGCGTCCTTGGTGGCCTGACGCTGGGCGTCGTTGAAGTAGGCCGGAACGGTGATGACCGCCTGATCGACCTTCTGGCCGAGATGGGCTTCCGCGGTTTCCTTCATCTTCTGCAGGATGAACGCGGAGACCTGCGACGGCGAATAGGTCTGTCCGTCGGACTCGACCCATGCGTCGCCGTTGGAGGCCTTTACGATCTTGTAGGGGACAAGCTTCTTGTCCTTTTCGACCGTCGGGTCATCGTAGCGGCGGCCGATGAGGCGCTTGACGGCGAAAATGGTGTTTTCCGGATTGGTGACAGCCTGGCGCTTGGCCGGCTGGCCGATGAGGCGCTCGCCGTCATCGGTGAAGGCAACAATGGACGGGGTCGTCCGCATGCCCTCGGCATTCTCGATAACTTTCGGTGATTTTCCGTCCATCACGGCAACGCACGAGTTGGTGGTGCCGAGATCGATCCCAATGACCTTTCCCATGGTCTTTTCGTCCTTCCTTTTGCGGCAGGCTGGCAGGGCCCTGTCGGCGCACCAATCCCAACCCCCAGATATCAAATGTTCGCGACGTCGCGACGCTTCGCCTCATATAGGAGGGGGGTATGGGCCTGCAAGGACCGGCCCTTGTAAACAGCAGAGAAAATGGATTTTTTGCATCCGCCGCCCCGGCTTCGGACCGGCCGCCATTGCGTCAATTTGCAACGATTGGGGCCTTGATCTGTTAGCGCGGCGCAGAAACAGTCGGGACCTTCGCACGGACCGGGCCATCCTCCCGGGTCCGACCATTGAACGGCCTCAATACGACATCAGTCAGGGTTCATGAAAACCATCGTCCGCGCCCTCGTCATTGCTTCCGTCATCGTCGCCTCCCCGGCCCTTGCCGCCGACCCCGTGTTTCCTTCGGGTTCGCGCGTCGGGCTTGTGCCTGCCGAAGGGCTCGCCGTGGCGAAGGAATTTCTGGGCTTCCAGTCCGAGGACCAGAGGGTCAAAGTCGGCGTGGCGGAAATCCCCGCCGAAGCCTTCACAACGGTCGAAACCGCCGTGAAGGAGGGCAAGCCGTCCCCCACCGGCGTCAAGCCCGAGCCGTTCGAAACCGCCGCAGGCAAGGCGTTCATCACCTCCGACACCGGCAAGGACGGCACGACAACGGTGAAGATGTATTCGGTCATCATCGCGGGCGACAAGTTCACCGGCTACATCATCGCGCAGGCGCGCGAGGACGCGGCCAAGCCGGTCTCTGATGAGGCCATGCGCAAGATGCTGGCATCGGCAAAGCTGCGCAGCGATGTGCCGGTGGAAGAACAGCTCAGCCTGATGCCGTTCAAGATCGGCGAACTCAGCAATTTCAAGACGGTCCGTACCCTCGCGCCGCGCTCATCGATCCTGCTGACCGACGGCAGCGAAGACACCACCCTCGACGGCGCGCCTTACATGGTAATCGGCCTCACCGCAGCAGGCCCGGAAAAGCAGGACGATCGCGGACGCTTCGCCGAACAGGTGGCGCGAACCATTCCCGGAATCCGCAACGCGCGCATCACATCGAGCGAGCCGATGCGGATCGACGGTACGGCGGGATACGAGACGCGGATCGACGCGGTCGCCGGCAAGAACGACACGCCTGTCACCGTGGTCCAGTGGCTGCGCTTCGGCGGCGGAACGTCGCTGCGGATCATCGCCAGCGCGACGCGCGAGGAATGGCCGAAAGCGTTCCCGCGCTTCCGCGCGGTCCGCGACGGTATCGATCCACGTTAGGTGAGATATGTCATTTCGGGGCGCGAGCTCTTGCGAGCGAACCCGGAATCTGGCGATGGCTTCCGATGAACTCTTCGAGATTCCGGATCATCGCGCAAACAGCGCGATGTCCGGAATGACGTGGGTAAATCAGCTCTTCGCGCCGCCCTTGGAAACCGCGACCAGCGCCGGACGCAGTACGCGCTCGCCGATGGTGTAGCCGCCCTGCACGACCTGCACGACGGTGCCCGCAGGCACGGAAGAATCCGGCACTTCGTACATCGCCTGATGGAAATTCGGATTGAACTTCTCGCCAAGCGGATCGAGCTTCGAGACGCCGTTCTTCTCCAGCGCCTTGAGCAGCGACTTCTCGGTGATTTCAACGCCTTCGATCAGCGACTTCAGGCCGGCATCCGCCGTCTCGCGCGCTTCCGCAGGCACAGCATCCAGCGCCCGCTGCAGATTATCGGCGATGTCCAGCACGTCGCGTGCAAATGCCGTGATCCCATAGGTCCGCGCATCGGACACTTCCTTTGCCGTGCGCTTGCGCAGGTTTTCCATCTCAGCAAGCGTGCGCAGCGTACGGTCCCTGGCCTCGGCGACTTCCTTGGTGAGTGCCTCGACCGATCCTTCCTCCGGATCGTCAGGCATCACGTAAGGCTTTGAGACCACAGGCTCCTTGTCAGCCAAGGAATCTCGCGCCGCCTCCGGCGCCGACGCGTCCTGCGGTTCCTTTTGCCCGTTGGAATTGGCCATTACTCACCTTTTCAGCAAATCGTCTTCGTCAATGTGGGATTGTTTGGGTTGTTAGCCCGCATATCGTGCTTTAGGCGCTGAAAATCAAGCGCTAAGGGCTATTTGCCGACCAATTGGCTGACGATCCGGGCCGCATAGTCGACCATCGGAATGACCCGCGCGTAGTTCAGCCGTGTCGGTCCGATCACCCCGAGCACACCCACGATGTGACCCGAATTGTCGCGATACGGCGCGATGATGGTCGAAGAACCGGACAGCGAGAACAGCTTGTTCTCCGAACCGATGAAAATGCGCACGCCATCGGCGCGCTCGGCACGGCCGAGCAGATCAATCACGCCCTTCTTGGCTTCAAGATCGTCGAACAACAGCCGCACGCGCTCGAGATCCTCCATCGCGTGAAGGTCTTCCAGAAGATTCGCGTGGCCGCGCACAATCAACTGCCGCTCTTCACTCGCGCCGCCCGACCAGCTTGCGATCCCGGCTGCGACGACCTTTTGCGTCAGCTGATCGAGTTCGTTGCGCCCTTGTGTCAGCGCGGCTTCAAGTTCGCCGCGCGCTTCAGCCAGCGTGCGCCCGCGAATCCGCGCATTGAGAAAATTCGATGCCTCGGTCAGCGCCGACGACGGCACGCCCGGCGGCAGCGGCAGCACGCGGTTTTCGACCTGACCGTCTTCCGCCACCAGCACGACCAGCGCCTGCGTCGGCTCCAGCCGTACGAACTCGATATGCTTCAGCCGCACATTGGATTTCT
Source organism: Afipia sp. (assembly GCA_024508675.1). GTDB lineage: Bacteria > Pseudomonadota > Alphaproteobacteria > Rhizobiales > Xanthobacteraceae > Afipia. The sequence continues at coordinate 131,459 of JANINQ010000015.1, read as the reverse complement.
GCGTCAGCACCACGGCTGCAGCGCGCGTCAGGCCCGAGAGGCGCGTCAACGCTTCGCTGAGCGCGGCCTCCACCGACGGCGCCCCGCCGACGGATTTCAGCTGATGTTCGATCGACTGCCGCTCGGGCTCGGTCAGGTCGCCGACCTGCATCAGCGCATCGACAAAGAATCGCAATCCGAGTTCGGTCGGCAGGCGCCCCGCCGAAGTGTGCGGCGCATAGATCAGCCCGAGCTGTTCCAGATCCGACATCACGTTGCGCACGGAGGCCGGCGACAGCGGCATGGTGATCAGGCGCGAAATGTTACGCGAGCCGACCGGCTCACCGGTGGCCAGATAACTCTCGACGATTTGCCGAAAAATATCCCGCGACCGTTCATTGAGCTGCGCCAGCCCGGCATTCGGCGTGATCAGATGACCTGTCGGCTCGTGGTGGGCCAATTCGGGCTCCTTAGTCTCACGCTTTCGGATTTATATATCAGAAAGAACTAACCAACGATCAAGCAGGTGACGCACTATTTGGCGCTGGAGGCACGGGCACTTGTCCGGCTGGTGTTCCATTTACTGTAGCATCGGTAGCCGTGGGTGGCCAAACGATGGGATTTCCGCCAATTGCTGGCGGCGCAGATTTCATCTGCTCGTCGAGCAACCGTGAGACAAGCGCGTGTAGAATCGTAAGATCTAAAGCTCCTTTGGCAAATGAATCGTGAGCAGCTTGCAAGGCGTCACAATACTCTTGCCTGTTATCGCGAATAAGTTCTGGAAGAATTTTTGTGCCACTAAGCAATCCGCCAACGGCTACGCATAAGGTGAAATAGCAAGCCGCTCTTGCTGTGCGACCATTACCATTGATGAACGGATGGATATTGTTGATTCGCCAAAGAACGTAAGTCGCAAGAAATACTGGATCAGTTTCCGCCCAACTTCGATTAACGGTGTTAACGAAGTCGTCCATGAGCGCAGGCACGCGATAGTGTCGTGGTGGCACATGAACACCGACGGTTACTTCACATGGACGGTACTCGCCAGGATTCGTATGAAGACAAGTAATCGCATGAAAATTGAACGCTTTAATTATGTGCTGAGACAAAAATGGCTTCCCCATATCGAGGGAAGCCTGAACAATTGACCGAATAAAATCGTACTGGCGATTACCGTTAGAAACTTCGAGCGCCTGATATACGGGATGGTTCTCGGTATTCACTAGCTCATAAATGATCAACTACGCGCTCCGTTTTCCTCCCTGCTGAGCAAGAATATCCTGAACCTCTGCGCGCGTAATGTTGTTACTGGTTTTCAGCGCCCCCATCACGAAGGAGAGCCGTTGCTCTTCAATTTCAGCGGCAGTCGGCTTATGCCCAGCAGATCGCTTCAATGCTTCAAGAAGTGAAGGGTCGGTCTTTAATTCGTTTAACATTTCAGCCTCCAAATCGTGGAAGAAGAATACAACCGGAGGGGAGTCTCAACAAGACTCTCTTAGCGTGTAGGTTGTATTCTAGCGCACGCGCAACGCGAGAGCAAGAAAATCCTCTTATGTTCAATAGGTTGTAGCTGTGGCCATCGTTGCCACTGGATGTATACCTAGGAACACCATTGCCGCTGCGGTCCCAACCCCCTAAAAGCAGCGCCAAATCAGGGTTTCCCGGAATTTCAGGAGGTTTTCCATGCGCCCAAGCCGTCGCGCGCCCGACGAACTGCGCCCCGTCACGCTGGAACGCGGTGTTGTCAAATACGCCGAGGGTTCCTGCATGGTGAAGTTCGGCGACACCCATGTGTTGGTGACCGCCACCCTGGAAGACCGCCTGCCGCCATGGCTCAAGGGTCAGGGCCGCGGCTGGGTCACCGCCGAATACGGCATGCTGCCGCGCGCCACCCATGAACGCATGCGCCGCGAATCCGCCGCCGGAAAACAAAGCGGGCGCACCGTTGAAATCCAGCGCCTGATCGGGCGCTCGCTGCGCACCACTGTTGATCTCGTTGCGCTGGGCGAACGCCAGATCACCGTGGACTGCGATGTCATTCAGGCCGATGGCGGCACCCGCACCGCATCGATCACTGGCGCATGGGTTGCGCTGGCCGACTGCCTGCAGTGGATGAAGGCCCGCAACATGCTCAAGAACGAGAACGTGCTGCGCGACAACGTCGCCGCGATTTCCTGCGGCATCTACAACGGTACGCCGGTGCTCGATCTCGACTATGCAGAAGATTCCGAAGCGGAAACCGACGCGAATTTCGTCATGACCGGCGATGGCCGCATCATCGAGGTGCAGGGCACTGCCGAGCGCACGCCGTTCTCGCAGGACGAGTTCCTCAACCTGATGGCGCTGGCCAAGAAGGGCATTGCCCGGCTGGTCGACCTGCAAAAGATGGCCGTGGCCTGATTTAAGGCTTCCCACCACGCCGCTCACGGATAAGCATTGCGCATGAGTGATCATCGCCGAATCACCGGCCGCCTTGTGATCGCGACCCACAATCCCGGCAAACTTGCCGAGATGCGCGAACTGCTTGCGCCGCATGGCGTGGAAGCCGTGTCGGCGGCGGAACTCGGCCTCGCCGAGCCGGACGAAACCGGCACCACCTTTCAGGCCAATGCGCGCATCAAAGCGATTGCCGCCGCGAATGCGACAAACCTTCCCGCTTTCGCCGACGATTCCGGCCTTGTGGTCGATGCGCTGGACGGACAGCCCGGAATCTACTCGGCGCGCTGGGCCGGCGAGGATAAGAATTTTCTCGCCGCAATGACGCAGATCGAACGGCTGTTGCAGGAGCGCGGCGCGAAAGAACCAGCACAACGCACCGCGCATTTCGTCTCGGCACTGTGCGTGGCATGGCCTGACGGACATATTGAGGACGTCGAGGCGCGTGTCGACGGAACGCTGGTCTGGCCGCCGCGCGGCACCGCCGGCTTCGGTTACGATCCCGCATTTCTGCCGAACGGCCACAGCCGCACCTTCGGCGAGATGACCAGCATCGAGAAGCATGGGCTGCCACCGCACGGAATGGGCCTGTCCCACCGCGCGAAGGCTTTCGTGAAGCTCGCGGAGATGTGCCTGACATGAGCACCGCCGCAAAAGAAGCTTTTGGCGTCTATGTGCACTGGCCGTTCTGCCTGTCGAAATGTCCCTACTGCGACTTCAACAGCCATGTGCGTCATGCCCCCATTGACGAGTTCCGTTTCGCCCGCGCGTTCGAGCGCGAGATCGAAACCACCGCTGCGCGAACGCCGGGCCGTGAAGTCACATCGATCTTTCTCGGCGGTGGCACGCCGTCGCTGATGCAGCCGCAGACCGTCGGCGCGATTCTCAATTCCATCGCCAAGCACTGGAGCGTCGCCAGCGATGTCGAAGTGACGCTGGAGGCCAATCCCACCAGTGTCGAGGCCACGCGCTTCAAGGGCTATCGCGCCGCTGGCGTAAATCGCGTCTCGCTCGGCGTGCAGGCGCTGGACGATGCATCGCTGAAAGCGCTTGGACGGCTACACACGGCGCGCGAGGCGCTCGACGCTGTCGCCATCGCCCGCTCGGCTTTCGACCGTTATTCGTTCGACCTCATTTATGCGCGGCCCGACCAGACGCCGCAGATGTGGGAAGATGAACTCAAGCTTGCGGTTGCTGAGGCCGCAGAGCATCTGTCGCTCTACCAGCTCACCATCGAGCCGGAGACGCCGTTTTTCGGTCTGCACGCTGCGGGCAAGCTCAAAATTCCCGACGAGGCTGTCGCGCGGGCGCTCTACGACGTGACGCAGGATGTGTGCGCGAAACTCGGCCTGCCGTCCTACGAGATTTCCAATCACGCGCGGCCAGGCGCGGAATGCAAACACAACCTCGTCTACTGGCGCGGACAGGAATATGCCGGGATCGGGCCGGGCGCCCATGGCCGTCTCGACATCGACGGTATCCGCCATGCCATCGCCACCGAAAAACGACCGGAAACCTGGCTGATGCGCGTCGAGGCGCAGGGCCATGGCGTGATCAACGACGAATTGCTCAACAGCGAAGAGCGCGCCGACGAATATCTCCTGATGGGGCTGCGGCTGGCGGAAGGCATCGATCCGGTGCGCTACAGGGCGCTGTCCGGCCGCTCGCTCGATCCGCGGCGGATCGAGATCCTGCGCGACGAAGGTGCGATCACCGTCGATCCCGACGGGCGCGTGCGCGTGACGATGCAGGGATTCCCGGTACTGGACGCCGTGGTCGCGGATCTCGCGGCGTAGAAATTTCAGCTTCGGAGTTTTTCTCTTCGTCATGCCCGGCCTTGTGCCGGGCATCCACGTCTTTCTTTTTCGATGCTCCTGAGACGTAGATGGCCGGGACGAAGCCCGGCCATGACAGAAACTAAAATCGATTGATCTACGCCCCGAAACTCTTCGGCGAACCCGCGGCAATCGCACCACCGGTCGGCCCGACGCGCATCACCGCGAGGCCGCGCTCATTGGTGCCGTCGCTGCGAAAACGAAACAACCCGTCGATGCCCGCGAAGCCTGACGGATTTGTCAGAACTTCCGGAGAGAAGCGCTGACCGCCCTGCGTGCGCGCCAAGGCCGCGACCAGCGCCACGCTGTCATAGGCCAGTGTCGCGGTGCGCACCGGATCGCCGCTGTATTTGGCGCGATAACGCGAGGAGAAACTGCGGAAGCCCGACGGGTCCGGCGCCGCGTAAAGTCCGCCGCGCAGATTGGCATTGGCGAAGACGCGCGGATTGTCCCACAGGCCGGTGCCGAGCAATTGCACGCGCTTGAGATCGGCACCGCTTGAGGCCAGAGAATCCGCAACCGCCGTGAGCGCATCGCCGTCATCGGCGAGCAGCAGCGAGTCTGCGCTCGCGAGCGCTTGCACAATTGCCGCCGAACCCTGCGCGCGATCCGCGCCATATTTTTCAAACGCAACGACACGCCCGCCCTTGCGCGCCACCGCCTGCTTGAAGGCGACCTCGACCACATTCCCGTAGGCATTCTCGGGCAGATAGGCCGCGAAGGATCGCTTGCCGGTGCCCACGGCGTAATCGACGATGCGGGTGACATCGGATTCGGGCAGGAAACTCAAAAGATACACGCCGCGCCCGGCGACGCTGGAGTCGGTCGAGAACGCGATCACCGGAATACCGCGGCCCCGCGCGACCTGCGCCGCGCCGGGAACCGACTGCGCGAACAGCGGCCCGAGAATGATCTCGGCGCCTTCGTCCACGGCCTGCTGCGCCCCTTGCTGGGCGCCCTGTGCAGTGCCGCCGTCATCCTTGATCAGAAGCTGGATGTTCGGGTTCTGAAATTCCGCCAGCGCCAGCTCGGCGGCATTGCGCATCGACTGTGCGGCCGCGCCGGCATTGCCGGCCGCCGACAGCGGCAACAGCAGGCCGACCTTGACCTGACCACTGCCCACCGCCGAGGGTTGCTGCGGGGGACCGGCTGGCTGCTCGCCGCCCCCGAAGGGAGAGCCCGCGCATCCGGCAATGAACGGCGCACCCAGAATCAGCCCGACGGCGCCGCGGCGGGTCGTTCCGCTGCGAGAGGGCTTGGAGGGAAAGGGCGCAACCATTGTGTCTCGTTCTCTTCCGGGCATTGATCCTCGAAGACATCTGGAAGAGGATTCCGGCATATTGTCGGCTATACACGAACCAGATCAAAGGCTTTTCGCACACTCCGGCACAACCGGAGATGAACGGGTGTTGCAAGTGCGAACAAGACGGGGCCGCGCTTCGGCGCTAGATTATCCGGATGCGTGCAAGAATCTCTCCCGCCTCATCGTCTGATTCCGACGGCCCCGCCCGGAGTTTCGCCGTGGCCGGGCAGCTTGTCAGCGCGCCCAGGGCCGCGCCGGGGCTGTATCTGGTGGCGACGCCGATTGGTAACCTCGGCGACATCACCCTGCGCGCGCTGGAAACGCTCGCCGGTGTCGACATCATCGCCTGCGAAGACACCCGCATCACCCGGCGGCTGCTGGAACGCTTCTCCATTGCTGCGACACTCAAACAGTATCACGAGCACAACGCCGAGCAGGCGCGGCCAAAAATTCTGGAAGCCCTGGCGAACGGATCGTCGATTGCACTGGTATCGGACGCGGGCACGCCACTGATTTCCGATCCCGGATTCAAGCTGGTGCGCGAGGTCAGCGCGGCAGGCTTTCCGGTCATCGCGCTGCCCGGCCCATCGTCGGTGCTGACGGCGCTGTCGGTTGCGGCCCTGCCAACCGACCGGTTTTTCTTCGAAGGGTTTCTGCCATCGAAGCAACATGCTCGCCGCGCACGCCTCAGTGAGCTTGCACGGATCGACGCCACACTGGTGATGTTCGAAAGCGGCGCGCGGGTTCAGGACTCGCTGCACGATCTTGCCGACATCATGGGCGAGCGCGACGCCGCGATCTGCCGCGAACTCACCAAGCTGCACGAGGAAGTCCGACGCGCGCCGCTTGCGGAACTTGCCGCGATGTCCGACGCGCTGGAAACCCGCGGCGAATTCGTGCTGGTGGTGGGACCGCCCGCTGCAGATACCGGCATGGACGACGCTGCGCTGGATAATCTGCTGCGCGCCGCACTGGCGAAGGGCACTGTCAAGGATGCGGTCGCGCAGGCAGTCGATGCATCGGGCCGCGCCAAGCGCGAGGTCTATGCCCGCGCACTCGAACTGTCGAAAGACACGCGGAGCAGCGATGACGCGGAATAACGGCTCACCGCCGCGAACGCTCAAGACACGCGGCACCATCGCACCAGCGAATTCAGCGTCCGAGGACCGCCCGGCAAAGACACCCGCACCCGCGCGGGTCGCCGCGTTTCAGACCGGCCTGTCCGCCGAGAGCAAGGCCAGCGCCTATCTGATCGCCAAGGGCTATCGCATTCTGGCGCGGCGCTTTCGTACGCCTTACGGCGAGATCGACATTGTCGCGCGCAGACGCAACCTGCTCACCTTTGTCGAGGTCAAGGCCCGCGCCTCGCTCGACGAGGCGGCCTACTCGGTGACCCCGCAACAACAGCAGCGCATTGTCGCGGCTGCCCAGTTCTGGCTGATGACCCATCCCGAGCATGCGAATTTCGAGATGCGCTTCGATGTGGTCCTGATTGCGCCGAAGCACCTGCCAAGGCACCTGATGGCGGCGTTCGACGCCGGAGGGTAAACAGCGTGCAACAGGGTTGCACGCAAAACCTCTGGCAACGGACCCTGAAATCGCACAGATTGCCGCCGCAACGACAACGAACCGGATTTAACTCATGAAGCTGAACGTCGCCGTCCAGATGGACCCCATCGCGCGGATCAACATTCGCGGCGACTCCACTTTCGCGCTGCTGCTGGAAGCGCAGAAGCGTGGCCATGCCATCTCCTACTACACGCCGGAGAAATTGTCTCTCCGGGGAGAACAACTGGTCGCGAGCGTGCAGCCGCTGACGGTGCGCGATCAGGAAGGCGATCATTTCACGCTGGGCGAGCCGGTGCGCGTCGATCTCGAATCCTTCGACGTGATCCTGCTGCGGCAGGACCCGCCGTTCGATCTCGCCTACATCACCACCACGCATTTCCTCGAACGTATCCATCCGAAGACGCTGGTGGTGAACAATCCGGCCAGCGTGCGCAACGCGCCGGAAAAGATTTTCGTGATGGAGTTCGCGGACCTGATGCCGCCGACGCTGATCTCGCGCGACAAGGACGAGATCAACGCCTTCCGCGCCGAACATGGCGATGTGGTGATGAAGCCGCTGTACGGCCACGGCGGCGCGGCAGTGTTCCGCATCACGCCGAACGACATGAACTTCGGCTCGCTCTACGACATGTTCTCGGTGACCTTCCGCGAGCCGTGGGTGATCCAGCGCTTCCTCCCCGAAGTAAAGCACGGCGACAAGCGCATCATTCTGGTCGATGGCGAATTCGCCGGCGCGGTCAACCGCGTGCCCGCCGCTGACGATCTGCGCTCCAATATGGTGCGCGGCGGCGCGGCCGCTGCGACCGACCTGTCGCCGCGCGAGCGCGAGATTTGCGCGCGGCTCGGACCCGCGCTGCGCGAGCGCGGCCTGCTGTTCGTCGGTATCGACGTGATCGATGGCCACCTGACCGAGATCAATGTCACCTCGCCGACCGGCATCCGCGCCATCGCGCGGCTTGGCGGTCCTGACGTGGCGGCGAAGATCTGGGATGTGATCGCCGCCAAGCGCAAGTGAGCGCAATCGCGCAGCGGACAAATAGCAATTCCAAACTGGAAGCACTCTAGCGGTCGCTAAGTACCGCAACCGCAGAGGCGGCATCCCGCATACCGGTTTCATGACAGTTAGTTCATGAAACCGGGGCAACATGATTTTTCAACGCAGTTTACTGGCCGGAACGGCTCTTCTCACATCTCTTGCATCTGCCGCATCGGCTTTCGCACAAGAGGTCACGCAACTTCCGACCCTGCAGGTTCACGACGAGCTGGCAACGTCCGTCCAGCATGCGAATGAGTTGCGCCACAAGTCCCCGAACGCAAAGATCGTCATCGAGGCGGAGCAGCTCAATCAGTTCAGCGATCAGAGCGTTGGAGACGCCATTCGGCGTCTGCCCGGTGTCACCTTCTCCGGCCCCAACCGATCACGCTCCATCAAGCTGCGCGGACTAGGCAAGGAATACACCACCATCCTGCTCGATGGCCGGCCCATCGTTGACGGCGACTCGGCCCGCGCGATGGAAGTGGACCGCATTCCGACCATCTTCGTCGAACGAATTGAAATCACCCGCAGTCCGCTTGCCTCCGATGATTCACAAGGCGCGGCAGGCACGATCAACATCATCACCAAACGCAATTTCGGGCCGGCCGGCGGCGCGATTTCCGTTGGCGGCGGTCATGTCGAGAATTTCGGAACGGCGGGCGACGTCTCGGGATGGACCGGCGGACAGGCCGGTCCGGTCCGTTACTTCATGGGCGCAGGCTATCAGCGCCGCCTGCTCGAAGAGAGCAACAACACCTTCAACTACAACGGCGTCAACAACACGCCGAACCGGGCGACCTATCAGGACCAGAAGCGCACCTTCGACGAATACACCGCACTCGGCCGGTTCGAATACAAGGCCAACGACGCCAACACGTTTACAATCTCGCCAACCTACCTGCGCACCGACGAACTGCGTGCGCAGACCGAGAGCCGCACCAATGCGGCGATGACTTTCATCGATCGGCGCACCATCGAGGAACGCAACCGCATCCGCGAAAGCTACGGCAGCTTCTTCGAATGGGCGCATGCCTATAACAACTACGTCAACGGCCGCGTCTTCCTTGACGTTCAGCAGGCCCGTGAAGACACCACGCGCACCAGCGTGCAGAACAGCTACAATGCCGGCGGAACGCTGACCGGCTCGGTGCCTGGTTACACCTTCAACCCGATCGACATGAACCGCATCGCGCCGGGGACACAGCTTGTGGCGCACTGGAACGGGCATGTCACCGAGACCGGCGCCGGCCTGAACCGCCTGACCCGCTCCGAGAATGACAGCGGGCGCGCCGACGGCTCGCGCACCTACGACATCACCGAGGATGTCTATTACGCCTATCTGAGCGACAGCGTATCCTTGCTCGGGCCGGACAAGCTCACGGCAGGCGTTCGCCTCGAACACAGCATCACCGAGACCCGAAACAGCGCAGGGCAATCAACCGACCGTGACGACACCAATCTCAATCCGTCGCTGCAATATCGATACTCGGTGATTCCCGATCTCGACCTGCGTGCGGGGGTTGCGCGCACCGTCCGCCGCCCCGACCTGCGCGACCTGACGCCGACCATCCGCACTTCAAGCGGCACGCCTGCCAGCCCGGATACCCGCGGCAACCCGGATGCAACGCCCGAAAAAATCTGGGGCGCGGATGTCGGCGCGGATTACTATTTCTACGACCGCCTCGGCATCCTGTCGGCGAATGTTTTCGCGCGCTCCTTTGAGAACAAGCTCGAGCGGCGTTTGACCCGTGGCTACACAGGATTTCCCAATCGCTGGATTTCCAAACTGCGCAACGCCGGAAACGGCGAAGCGTATGGCCTTGAACTCGATGGCCGCGTGCCGCTGCGCATGCTCAACATGCCGAACCTGACGCTGTGGGCCAACGCGACATTCGTCAAAACGCAACTGACCGACCCGGAGACTCTGCAGACCCGGCGCTTTGCCGAACAGCCGGACGTCGTCACCAATCTCGGCGTCGATTACTATGTCGAGGCCTGGCGCACGACATTCGGTCTCAACTACAACCGCGTCTATGCCTACTCGCAGGACATCCTGCAGCGAACCGCCAGCGTGCCCCTGACGAACGCAAACGTGCGCACCGAATACAACACGCTCAACCGGCTCGACGCCTCCATCAAAGTCGCGCTGACGCCGAACTGGAGCATCGCATTCTCCGCACTCAACCTGACGCGGCCGAAATTCCGTACCACCCAAACGACATTCACCACCGCAGGGCTCGTGGACAGCGTGGTGAAATATGAGGAGCCGTCCCACAGCGTCTATTACGTCCGCACCAACTACACCTGGTGAACAGGCAGGAACCTCCAGGGCAGGCGAAAGATGGGGCCGCTTCGGCAGCCCTGTCTTTCGTCCGCCGCTCTGACGGGAAATAGTCTGCCGCTGCTTTAATCAATTGCTGACCACCTTCTGGCAATCTCGCCTCCGGAGGCGTGCGCGGCCGCAGGATACGCGGTATGCCTGCACCGAACTGGCTGGGGCCTATGGCAATTGAAGTCTTTAGCGGCACGTCGATTCCGCGCGAGCTGACCACAGCCGCGATGGAATATCTGTGGGTGAAGTGGAAAACCCTCCACGATACCAATGATTTGACCCTGCAGCGTCTGACCGAGGAATCCGACTTCCCGCTGCAGGCCAACCTGACCCACATGGTCAGCACCGGCGACGACTTCCTGTACGTCTATGTCGGCAAGGCGATCCGCGAGGCCTCGCAGGAGCAGCTCACCGGCATGCTGCTGTCGCAGAGCACCAATCCGGTCCGGCGCGAGTTTCTCGATGTCTACCGGCAGAGCGCCAGCAAAATGACGCCCTGCTTTATCCGCTTCACCGGCAATGAATCGCAGAGCGGGCGGGTCTGGCAACGGCTGGTGCTGCCGATCAAGCTCGGAAACGGCGCCGTCATGCTGGTGGTCTATTCCGAACTGATCAGCTACCAGCTCGAAGTCTACGATCACCTGTTCCGTACGGCGCCCGACGCCATGGTCATTGCATCGCCGATCTCCAACGATGTCGGTCACACCACCGACGGCTGGGTCCTGATGATCAACGACCGCGCCCGCCAGTTGCTGAAGTTCGACGGCAGCATCGGCAACTTGCGCCTCAACCAGTTTCCTCAGTTCGCCGGTGTCGATCTCTGGGGCCGGCTGTATGCGCCCAAGGCCGCCGCCGCGATCACGCCAGTCACCACACCGGACTTCCATGTCGAGATCATGCGTTTTCCGCATGTGTTCGGCCTTCGCATTTCGCCGAAGGTCGCTTCCGTTGATGCCGCCGATGCAACGCTGGCGCCCGGCATCGGCACACAGACGGCTTCCCAGACCGTCTGACTTTTCAGAACATCACAATTGAAATTGTCATGGAAGCGGCCCCGCCGTGTGCAGCCGCACGCGCGCTTGCCAGTTCATCGGAACGCGCCGCATAATCCTGCTGCGACACCAGAAACTCGTAATTCAGGTGTGGTTTTGGTTCGCAAATCCACAAAGACCCACCGCGGAACGATGCGGATCTGCGAACAGGCAAACGAGCGACGAACAACAAAATTCAACGGAGGAACGTATGACACGCGATGTTTCACGACGATCCCTTCTTGCTCTCGGTGCGGGACTTGCCGCAACCACGATGAGCCGCGGCGCGCAGGCCCGCGCGCCAAAGCTTGGTACGCAGGCGCCGTACTTTCATCGCTTCACCCTCGGCAGCGCAGAAGTCACCGTGGTTTCCGACGGTCCGTTGCCGCTCGGCGATCCGTCCGGCACTTTCATTGGCGTGCCGAAGGAAGACGTTCAGAAAATGCTGAGTGATAATTTCCTGTCGACCAGCAATGTCGTTCTCGAACAGAACGCGCCGATCGTGAACTTCGGCGACCGCATCGTGCTGTTCGACACCGGCATGGGCACGTCAAAACTGTTCGGACCAACCACCGGCCGCCTGCAGAAGAGCATCAGCGAAGCGGGCATCAAGCCGGAAGATGTCGACGCCATCGTCTGCTCGCATGCCCATATCGATCACATCGGCGGCATCGTCGATGCGGACGGCAAGCCGCTGTTCCCGAACGCACAGGTCTATATCAGCCAAGCCGATCTGGAATTCTGGACTGACGAGAAGAAGATGGACGGGCCGCTCAAGGATTTCATCGTCCATGCCCGCAAAAACCTGATGCCGGTGCGCGACCGCGTCGTCTTCTTCAAGGACGGTCAGGAATTTCTGCCCGGCATCACCGCACTCGCCGCGCCCGGCCACACCTTCGGCCACCACATGTTCATGATCCAGTCGGACGGCAAGTCATTCGCTTTCCTCGGCGACCTGACCCATCATCAGGTGCTGCTGCTGGAACGTCCGCGCATGGAGTTCGCCTACGATTCCGATCCGAAGATGGCGGCGGCAACGCGGGTGAAAATGCTGGACATGCTCGCGGCCAACAAGACGGCGGTGATGTCGTATCATTTCCCATGGCCGGGCTACGGCCATGTGGTGAAGGCTGGCGACGGCTTCCGCTACATCGCCGAACCGATGATCATGAATCTCTGAGGCCTGCAAGGAACGTGTCTCTCTCAAGCGGCAGCGCATCCAGCGCTGCCGTTTATGTTCAGGGGCTCGTTATCGCTCCCGCGACAAGACACGGGTGCCGGGCGGCCATTGCCGATCACCGTCAGCAGGACTCGCGCCGATTTCCCATCCCGCACCTCCCCAGACCGCATCGATGGCGCCAAGGATGCCGGTGTGATCGCGCACATAAAAAATATTGGGAACCGCGTTGACGAGCAGAATTCCTGCTTCGCCATTCGCCTGCGATTTCAGAAGACACCACAAATCGGCAAGCCGGGTCTCGTGCATGTCGCCAAGCTCTTCAATGACGTCGGTGTCACGGGACGGCTTCAGCAAGGTGTGAAACCGCACCGCCGCGTGAACGGCGGCACTCTCGGTCTTCGCCGCATAGCGATGTATGAAGCTCACGCCGATCCATAGAATCCGCACTTCGGCACCCGGCGCGATGTTCTCCCTGAAGCTCTCACCAGCCCGGAATTGCCTGATGCCGGCGAATGCCGACGTTGTCGGAGGATCGAGCGGTTCTGGCGAAGCAAACGGCAAAGGGCAACTCGTCCGCTCGCCCCGGATCAGATTGCGATGGCTGGATTGGCCGCGTGCGCCGTCTTCGTCTGTCCATGCCTTGATGATCTCCGCATGTGCCACCGGCGTAACCGCAGCCCGGTCATGGAACGGCATCAGGACGGCCAGCAGGATGAATAAACAGGGCAGCGGGCGCGGCAGGCAGGCCATTCTTGTTGTCCTTGATTATCGGCGATGTCATCGCAGCGGCAATCAAGGTAAGCGGCACCATTTCCAAGTAAATTAACGAATTAACCTTTGGTTAAGGATGGTATATGAGCTAATACTTATTATATTTTGACTAAATCAGACAGATTATTACGCCACTTATTTTATTTATTACTTTGTTTAATTGAACATAATTGTCGCTACCCGTTGATTCTTGCCGGCTTTTCTTCCGGAGATTGCTGGATAATCCAGCTTATCCCATCACGCGCAAAAGGCGGCCACGATGTTGAGTCCGTCATGTTCTCCAAATGTTCTTGCATCCGGGAAAGTTCCTGTTACGCTTTCACAGGGGCGAGGGCAGGATGGTCCAGCACGTATCCACAGTTGCGTTTGAAGGGATCGAGGCCCGCGCGGTAGACGTGCAGGTCCAGGTCGCTCCGGGGTTGCCTGCTTTCAATATCGTCGGCCTGCCGGACAAGGCGGTTTCCGAGGCCCGCGAACGGGTCCGCTCCGCCCTGATCGCTTCGGGCCTTGCCCTGCCCGCGCGGCGAATCACCGTCAATCTCGCGCCTGCCGATCTGCCGAAGGAAGGCAGTCATTACGATCTTCCCATTGCGCTTGGACTGATGGCAGCCATCGGCGCGATCCCGCCCGATGCGCTGAGCGGCTTTACAGTGCTGGGGGAACTCGGCCTTGACGGTTCGATCGCGCCGGTCGCGGGTGTGCTTCCTGCCGCCATCGGTGCGAATACGCGCGATGAAGGATTGATCTGTCCCGCGATCTGCGGCCCGGAAGCGGCCTGGGCCAGCCCCGAAATTCAGATCGTCGCGGCGGCGTCGCTGATCCAGATCGCCAATCACTTCAAGGGCACGCAGGTTCTCTCGCGGCCCGAGCCGAAAATCGCCGAGCGCCAGATCGCATCGCTCGACCTGCGCGACATCAAGGGACAGGAAAGCGCCAAGCGCGCACTCGAAATCGCCGCCGCCGGCGGGCACCATTTGTTGATGATCGGGAGTCCCGGCGCGGGAAAATCCATGCTCGCCGCGCGGCTGCCGTCGATCCTGCCGCCGCTGTCGCCATCCGAACTGCTGGAAATTTCGATGATCGCCTCTGTCGCGGGCGAAATCGAAGGCGGCGCGCTGACGGCGCGGCGTCCATTCCGCGCGCCGCATCATTCCGCCAGCATGGCCGCATTGACCGGCGGTGGCATGCGCGCGAAACCCGGCGAGATTTCCCTCGCGCACAATGGCGTCCTCTTTCTCGACGAGTTGCCCGAGTTCGATGCGCGCGTGCTGGATTCATTGCGCCAGCCGCTCGAGAACGGCGAGGTCGCTGTTTCCCGCGCCAATCATCGCGTCACCTATCCTGCGCGCTTCATGCTGGTCGCCGCGATGAATCCATGCCGCTGCGGCCACGCCTATGAACCCGGCTATTCCTGCAAGCGCGGACGCATCGACCGCTGTACGGCAGACTATCAGGGACGCATTTCCGGACCACTGATGGACCGCATCGATCTGCGCATCGAAGTGCCTGCGGTTACGGCCTCCGACCTGATCCTGCCAGCGCCCGCCGAAGGCTCGGCCGAGGTCGCCGCGCGCGTGGCTGCGGCCCGCGCGATTCAGACAGAACGCTATGCGGCCATTGGCCTGCCGCAGATCCGCACCAATGCGGAAGCGCCGGCGTCGGTGCTGGAAGACATCGCCCATACGGACGCGCAGGGACAAAAACTGCTGCGCGATGCCGCCGAAGCCATGCGCCTGTCCGCACGCGGCTATCATCGCGTGTTGCGGGTGGCGCGCACCCTCGCCGATCTCGACGGCGCTGAGACAATCGGGCGGCTGCATCTCGCCGAAGCGCTGTCCTATCGCGCACTGGCGGACGATCTGCGCCGCGCGGCATGATTGAAATCATTCCCTGACAACTCTTCCGTAACGATCTCTCTTTACACTTCACAAACCATAGGCCGCTGTCGCGTGGCTTCGGGGCATGATCCGGAACGCCCGTTCGGCGCGCAAGATCATGTGCAGTGCGTGTTGAGTGAGTGGTGTCATGCGTGTGAAGATCCTGGCGTCGACCGTTCCGTTGCTGCTGGCCGGAGTTGTCGCCGGCGGCGAGCTGGTTCCAAGTCCAAGCCCCTGCATCGCCATGGGCCGCGCCTCGATGCAGATCGCCACCGCACCCTGGCAAAACCCTCTTCATGTCAGCTTCACCGACGATCCGGAAACGGCAACCGTGCGGGTTCAGGTGGTCGACGCCGCGGATATGGCCGATTTCACCGTGACCGATGGCACGATGACCGCCGAGGCTGACAGCTGCACGGTGACGCGCGACACGACATTCGTCAGCATTTCCGATCGCCATGTGGCTGACACCGACCCCGTCATCTACCTGTCGCGTGACCCTGGCGCGGACTATCGCGTCTTCGTGCAATCGCGTGTCTTCAGCACGAAGGATGCGGCGGCCCTTGTGGTGGGCGCGGGAGCCCGCGTGCGCGTGGCCGAGCGCGTGATGTGAGGCATTAACGCCTCGTTAGCCATGTTTGAATCGCCGACGGCCAGGCTTTCCCGCTTCAAGCACTTCGAAACGTCCCCGACACATCCTTCCACCAAACCTTCCTGACGTATGATCCAGCCGCGGAGTGGCCCCTCATGTTGCGAGCCTTGCGCATCAGATCGCGCCTCCGCCGTTTCGCACGCCGCCATCCTTGGATAAATGTCGCCATCCGTTCGGTGACGATCTTTTCCGCCACGTTCGGCGGCGCTTATGGATTCATCACCGGAAGCCGGACCGAGGCCTATGATCCGCACGCTTTCGCGCTCGGTGCGAGCTTTCTGTTTGCGGTTGCGTGTCTGGCGCTGGCAACGCTCAGCATGCGGATGCGCTGGTTGCGCAAGAAGATGCGCAAGATCGAGCTGCACAATGAAGCGCTGGCCGATCGCAACTGGGAACTGAAAGGCGCGGAGGAGCACGCCCGCAGCCTGTTCGAATCCCAGAGCGACCTGATTGTTCTGCGTGACAGCGACGGCATCATCACCTCGGTCAATGATGCTTACTGCACACTGGCCACCAAGCCGCGCGAGGTCCTGATCGGAACACGCTTCACGCTCCCTGTGCTGGAACAGGGCGCCATCGCCATTGAGCCGAACGGCACCCGCATCCACGACCAGAAGATCAACAGTCCGCTCGGCCCGCGCTGGATCGCATGGCGCGAAGGCCTGATCCGCAGCGACGCCCATCAGCCCGCCGACCTGCAATGTGTCGGCCGCGACGTCACGGACCGCACTGAGACCGAGCGCGCGCTGGCGGAGGCACGCGATCACGCCAATGCGGCCAACCGCGCGAAGTCGAAATTCCTCGCGATGGCCTCGCACGAAATCCGCACGCCGCTGAACGGCATCATCGGCATGAGCAACCTGCTGCTCGATACGTCGCTCACGGCCGAACAGAAAACCTATGCGAAAGCAGTGAAAACGTCCGGCGATGCGCTGATGGCACTGATCGACGAGCTGCTCGACTTCTCCAAGATCGAAGCCGGCAAGATCGACCTCGAACAACGGCCGTTCGCACTTGCCGCCATGATTGAGGACATCACCGAACTTCTGGCGCCCCGCGCGCAGGCACGCAAGCTCGAAATCGCCTCCTATGTCGACGAACGGCTGCCGCAAGAAGTCCTTGGCGACGCAGCCCGCCTGCGGCAGGTGCTGCTCAATCTCGCCGGTAACGCCATCAAGTTCACGCAGAGCGGCGGTGTCGCACTGATTGTCGAGCCGGGCATCTGGCCGGGCGAAATCTCTTTCATTGTGCGCGATACCGGCATCGGCATCGCACCGGAAGCGCAGCAGCGAATCTTCCGCGAGTTCGAGCAGGCCTCGGAAGGCACCGCCCGCAACTATGGCGGCACCGGTCTCGGCCTCAGCATCAGCGACCGGATCGTCCGCCGCATGGGTGGGCGGATCGCGCTGGACAGCGCCGAGGGCAAGGGCGCGACCTTTGAATTTTCGATCCCACTTGCTGCTGCGGATCACACCGACACCGCAACCGCCTTCATCGCACCCGATCTCACCGGCAAGTCGGTCATGCTGGTGGCGCCGCAAAGCATCGAGGCCTCGCTGGTCGCGCGGCGTCTGGAGCGCTGGGGCGCGCAGACCTGCACCGTGGCCGATACTTCGATCGCGCGCGCATTGCTGCCGGAACGCTCATGGCATGCTGTGCTGGTCGATTGCGGCGGCAGCAATGCAGCGTGGCGCGATTTCGGCGAGACAGCGATCCGTCATGCCACCCACCGGATCGCAATGTTCACGCCCGCGGAACGGCGTGACATGACGCCCGCAATTGCCGCGGCCTATACCGGCTATCTCGTGAAGCCGCTGCGCACTGCATCTCTCGCCGCGCGTCTGACCACATCAGGCGCGGCCATGGTGCCGGAATTGTCCGGTGATGACGTCCCGGCCATCGGCATGACCGATGCTACCTTCCCACCTGCGGCCTCATCACATGCACTTTCGATTCTGGTCGCGGAGGACAACGAGATCAACGCGCTGCTGATCCGCTCACTGCTGACCCGGCTCGGCCACGCCCCGGTGATCACCACCGACGGCGAGGCGGCTCTGGAATCATGGCTCGCAGCCGACAGCGCAGGCATGCCCTACGATCTTGTGCTGATGGACATTCAGATGCCAAAGCTGGATGGCATCACCGCAACGAAACGCATTCGCGCGCATGAGGCGGGTCGCAGCGCGCGTCGCACCACCGTCCTTGCGCTCACCGCGAACACGCTGGTGGATGATCGCTACGCCTGCTTTGAAGCCGGAATGGACGGCTTTCTCATCAAGCCGCTCGACCACGACAAGCTGGCCGACGCACTGGCCGCGATTCCGTCAAGGCGTGCGGCGCCTGCGGAGATTTCGGCACAACGCGTACTGTCATAAATCCGTATCACGACCATGATTATTGAAGCCTCAGGGCTGCGCCTGACGAATCAATGCGCGCAGCCGCGAGGAAGCCATGAGCGGCAACAAACCGGCGCCGACGAAGCCGGATGCAACCTTCAAAGCATTTGAACGGCAGGCCGTTCGGGGCCCGCTAGACGCGCTTCGCCAGAATCCGCTGGTGCAGATGCTTCGGCCTGCCCATGCGAAAACCGCTGCGACCGCTGCTGCAACATGGCTGATGCCAAACCTTTTACATCCAGGCCTGCGCGGCGAAGCCGTGCCGGACGTAATTCAGCCCGCGCGTCTCGGCAAGATCGGTTCGCTGGAAGTGCGTCTCGCGCAGACCAAGAACGACGTGAAGCGCGCGCAGAAGCTGCGCTACAAGGTTTTCTACAAGAACGGCTCCGCCATCGCCGACGCCGCGACCATGCTGGCGCAGCGCGACAAGGACGCGTTCGACAAGATCTGCGATCACCTGCTGGTGGTGGATCATGCCGCCAAGCCGACCATGAGCGGCAAGCAGCCTGTGGTCGGCACCTATCGTCTACTGCGCCAGGATGTCGCCGCAAGGCACGGCGGCTTCTATACCAACGACGAATTCGATATTTCAGGCCTGATGCAGCGGCAGGCGGGTCTGAAGTTCCTTGAACTCGGGCGCTCATGCGTGTTGCCGCCCTACCGCACCAAGCGCACCGTCGAGCTGCTCTGGCATGGCGTGTGGAGCTACGTGCGCCGGCACAATCTCGATGTGATGATCGGCTGCGCGAGCTTCGAAGGCACCAATCCCGACGCTCTCGCCCTGCCGCTGTCATTCCTCCATCACTACGCCGCCGCGCCGGACGGCTGGCGCGCCAGCGCGCATCCTTCGCGC
The DNA here is from genome assembly GCA_024508675.1 of Afipia sp. Lineage (GTDB taxonomy): Bacteria > Pseudomonadota > Alphaproteobacteria > Rhizobiales > Xanthobacteraceae > Afipia. Next base: position 112,209 of record JANINQ010000015.1, on the reverse strand, counting down.
CGGGTGGAGATGAACCGAATCGCGAAAGAGAACATCGACACCAAGGCGGCGCTGCGGATGCTGCCGCCACTGATCAAGGGTTACCTTCGCGTCGGAGCCTTCGTTGGCGACGGCGCGGTGATCGACCACCAGTTTGGCACCACGGATGTACTGGTTGTCATGCCGGTGTCGGCCATCTCCGGCCGTTATCTCGATCACTTCGGCGCTGACGCGACGCGTCACGCCGCCTGAGGATCACAGCCGTCGCAACTGAACCGTTTCGATGATGTGGTCCGCACCTTTTTTGAGAATCAGCGTCGCGCGCGGGCGCGTCGGCAGAATGTTCTCTTCAAGATTGACGAGGTTGATGGTGGTCCAGAGTTCGAGTGCTCTGGCGGTCGCCTCGTCGTCGGAGAGCTTGGCATAGCGGTTGAAGTACGACCGCGGATCGCGGAATGCCGTGTTGCGCAGCGTGAGAAAGCGCTCGACATACCATTCACGCAGGACGGGCTCGTCCGCATCGATATAGACCGAGAAATCGAAGAAATCCGACACATAGGGCACGGCCTTGCCGTCGCGCGGCAGGCGTCCGGTCTGCAGCACGTTGACACCCTCAACGATCAGGATGTCGGGCCGGTCGACCTCGACTCCCTCGTTCGGAATGACGTCGTAGGTCAAGTGTGAATAAACCGGCGCTTGCACCGGGCGGCGTCCGGCCTTGATGTCGGACAGGAAGCCGAGCAGCGCGGGAAGATCGTAGCTTTCGGGAAAGCCCTTCTTCTGCATCAGGCCTTCACGCTCGAGCACCTTGTTCGGATAGAGAAAACCGTCGGTGGTGACGAGATCGACCTTCGGGCGCGGTGACCAGCGCGCCAGAAGTGCTTGCAGCACGCGCGCGGTGGTGGACTTGCCCACCGCCACCGAGCCGGCAACGCCGATGATGTAAGGCATCTTGCGGTCCTCGATGCCGAGGAAGTGCCGCTGCGCCACGAACAGCCGCTGGGCGGCAGCAACGTAAAATGAAAGCAGACGCGACAGCGGCAGGTAGATTTCCTCGACTTCCTTCATGTCGAGGCGATCATGCATCGAATGCATCCGCGCGATTTCCTCGGCGGTCAGCGTCATCGGCATGTCATCGCGCAAGGCGGCCCACTGCGCGCGCGAGAACACGCGATAGGGATTGTACTGAACCTGCTCGGCTCTCACATCCATGAGCCATTCCTCCTGTCCGGCAGCGCATGTCCCTGCGCCCGCCGAATTGACCTAATCGCGCTTGCGCGCGGCCTTTTCTTCGAGCCCGGACATTCCCGTCCGTTGCGCCAGCGCGGCTTCGACATCCGCCAGGCTGACGCCGCGCGATTTCAGCAGCACGAGCAAATGAAACAGCACGTCGGCGCTTTCCGAGATCAGATGCGCGCGATCGTTTTCGATGGCCGCGATGACGGTTTCCACCGCCTCCTCGCCGAACTTCTTGGCGCAATGCTCCGGACCCCTGTCCAGCAGCTTGCGCGTATAGGACACGTCGCCGCCCGACGCCGCGCGGGCATCGATGGTGGCTGCAAGATCGTGGATCGTAAAACCGCTCATAAGTGGCCTTCTATCACTTCCTTACCCCGGTAGGGAGCGCAAAGAATTGATCCGATTCAGGTATTTGGCATTTCTGAAGACATGACCTGATCCGGAAACCGGCTTTCGCTTCTCGGGGCCATGCCTAGGGGTCCAATCGCATCGGCAGGCCGGAGCGCACCATGTGCTCCTTGGCCTGCCGGATGGTGAATTCGCCGAAATGGAAAATCGACGCGGCAAGTACCGCAGTCGCGTGACCTTCGCGGATGCCCGCCACCAGATGATCGAGATTGCCGACGCCGCCCGATGCGATCACCGGAACATTGACGCTGTCGGCGATGGCGCGGGTCAGCGGAATGTCGAAACCCTGCCGGGTGCCATCGCGGTCCATCGAGGTCAGCAGGATTTCTCCTGCGCCCAAGGAGACCACTTCCTGTGCGTACTCGATGGCGTCGATGCCGGTCGGCTTGCGCCCGCCATGGGTAAAGATCTCCCAGCGCGAACCGCCGTTAGGACGCGCAACGCTCTTGGCGTCGATCGCCACCACGATGCACTGGTCGCCGAACTTTTCCGCGCCTTCCTTGACGATCTCGCGCCGCGCCACGGCCGCCGAATTGATCGAGACCTTGTCGGCACCGTGATTGAGCAGCGTGCGAATGTCATCCAGGGTGCGAACGCCACCGCCCACCGTCAGCGGCATGAAGCAGGCTTCCGCCGTCCGCCGCACAACATCAAGCATCGTGCCGCGATTTTCGTGGGTCGCATTGATGTCGAGGAATGTCAGTTCATCTGCGCCCGCGGCATCATAAGCAATCGCGGCTTCAACCGGATCGCCTGCGTCGCGCAGATCGACGAAGTTGACGCCCTTGACCACACGGCCATCCTTGACGTCGAGACAGGGGATGACGCGAACCTTGAACATCAGGCTGCCGTCCGTGCGTTCTTAATCAGGGCAAGCGCTTCCGCGGGATCGATCCGCCCGTCATAAAGCGCGCGTCCGGAAATCGCGCCTTCGAGCTTTTTCGCACGCGGCGTCAGCAGAGCCTTCACGTCCTCAATGGAGGCAAGGCCGCCCGATGCGATCACCGGAATCGAAATCGCATCCGCCAGCGCAATGGTCGCTTCCAGATTGAGGCCCTTGAGCAGACCGTCGCGCGCAATGTCGGTGAAGATGATCGCGGCCACGCCCGCATCCTCGAAACGCTGGGCAATATCGAGCGCGGTAACCGTGGAGGTTTCCGCCCAGCCTTCGACAGCAACCTTGCCATCGCGCGCATCGAGGCCGACAGCGACCTGCCCCGGAAACTTTTTCGCGGCTTCCTTCACCAGTGCGGGATCGCGCACCGCCGCGGTGCCGATAATGACGCGGCGGATGCCTTTCGAAAGCCAGGCTTCGACCGTTGCGAGATCGCGGATGCCGCCCCCGAGCTGCACCGGAAACTTGACGACCTTGAGCATCGCCTCAACGGCCTGCGCATTCACCGGCTTGCCGGCAAACGCGCCGTCGAGATCGACGACATGGAGATACTCGAAACCTTGCGTCTCGAAGGTTTTCGCCTGCGCGGCCGGATCGAGGTTGAACACGGTCGCGCGCGCCATGTCGCCCTGCTCGAGGCGCACGCACTGACCGTTCTTGAGGTCGATGGCGGGAAAGAGAATCACGGTTTCCACTTCAGAAAGTTCGAGATCAAAGCGAGGCCGAAGCGCTGGCTCTTCTCGGGATGAAACTGCGTGCCGATGGCGGTGTCCTTGCCGACAATCGCAGTAACAGGTCCGCCGTAGTCGGCGCGCGCAATAATGTCCGCCTCGCTGGCGGCATTGAGATGATACGAGTGCACGAAATAGGCATGCCGGCCGTTATCGCCGAGCGGCAGCTTGTCCAGCACCGGATGCTCGCGCACCAGATCAAGCGTGTTCCAGCCCATGTGCGGAATCTTCAGTTCTTCGTCGCGCGGCGTGATCTTCACCACATCGCCCGCGATCCAGTCGAGGCCGGGTGTCGTGACATATTCCTTGCCTTGCGTCGCCATCAACTGCATGCCGACACAGATGCCGAAAAACGGGCGTGCCTTGTCGCGCACCGCTTCTGTCATCGCATCGACCATGCCGTTGAGACTGTCGAGGCCCTTGCGACAGTCGGCAAATGCGCCGACGCCAGGCAGCACGATGCGATCAGCGCGAAACACGGTATCGGGATCACGCGTCACAACGATCTTCTGCGGCTGCTCGCTGCTGCGCGCGGCACGCTCGAAGGCCTTCGCCGCCGAGTGAAGGTTGCCGGAGCCGTAATCGATGATGGCGACGCTCACCGCGATGCTCCCGGTTCAGGGAACAGGCCGATTACGCCCTGCGGCTGCGCGATCGACGCGCGCGGCAATGGCGGCGGCGCTGCGCCGCGTCCGGTCTCGCGAACCGTCTTCGCATTCCAGCGCTCGAAGAAACGCCGCTCGGCAGCCTCTTCCGAATCCGCCACCACGATGTCGAGCTGCCGCCACTTGCGGCGCGACAGCTTCCAGCGACGCAACGAACCGGCCTCAAGGCCGAGCAGCAGCGCGATCACCACCATCACCAGAAAGCGGGTGCCGGAATCAACGCCTGCAGCCGACATCGCGATTTCAGCGACAATGATCAGCGAAATATAGCCGATCAACGCCAGCCATAGCCGGTGCCACAGCAACCACAGGAACGTCCCGACAAAAGCCCAGAAATAAAAACCATCGCGCACGAACACGAGCTGGTCCGGCACGGTGCGCACATCGCTGCCATAGTAACTCGCCGGCCCGTGGACCGTGTAAACCGCCATGATCGTTCTCCGGAACCTCGCTGCGCGCGATCAGCATTAGATCGTGCGCCGCGCGATGGTCCAAAAGTGAAGTCCAGCGCATGATCGGCATGCGCTTCAGGTTCAAATCAGCCGCCGAGCGTGCCCTTGGTGGAGGGAATCCGGTCCGCCGTGCGTGGATCGATCGCCACCGCAGTGCGCAGCGCGCGCGCCAGCCCCTTGAAGCAGGACTCGGCGATGTGATGGTTGTTCTCGCCATACAGCGTTTCGACATGCAGCGTCACGCCGGCGTTCATCGCGAAAGCGTTGAACCACTCGCGCACCAGCTCGGTATCGAACTCGCCGATCTTGTCGCGCGGGAACTCGGCCTTGAACACCAGCACCGGCCGTCCCGAAATGTCGATGACCACGCGCGATAGCGTCTCGTCCATCGGCATGTGCACGCCGGCATAACGAGTGATGCCCTTCATGTCGCCAAGCGCCTGCTTCACAGCCTGGCCGAGCGCAATGCCGACATCCTCCGTGGTGTGGTGATAATCGACATGGAGATCGCCATCCGCCTGCACGGTGATGTCGATCAGGGAATGGCGCGCCAGGAGGTCCAGCATATGGTCGAAGAAACCGATGCCGGTCGCGACGTTGGACACGCCGGTGCCGTCCAGGTTGACCGACACCATGATGTCGGTTTCCTTGGTCTTGCGCTTGATGGTGGCGGTGCGCATGAAATGTGCTCTCCGAACGCCTTCCTCTGGAAAGAAGCGTCCTTTTAACAGGCACATGACGCCTTCGCTACTGCGGGATGATGCGATTTTCGCGTGAGTTTTCAGATATGGTGACCGGAAATCGCCACTTCCCGGCCCGATTGCAACCCGAGGGTCCAACCCCTAAATCAGGCCCCTCAAAGAGGTATTCATGCAGGCATCACACGCTGAAATCTGGCACGGGACCACCATCCTGACGGTTCGCAAGGGCGGCAAGGTGGTCATCGGGGGCGACGGGCAGGTCTCCATTGGCCAGACGGTCATCAAGTCCAACGCCAAAAAGGTCCGGAAGCTCGGCAAGGGCGACGTGATCGGCGGGTTCGCCGGGGCGACCGCCGACGCCTTCACATTGTTCGAGCGGCTTGAAGCCAAGCTCGAACAGTATCCCGGCCAGCTGACCCGCGCCGCGGTCGAACTCGCCAAGGACTGGCGCACCGACCGCTATCTGCGCCGTCTCGAGGCGATGATGATCGTGGCCGACAAGGATGTGTCACTGGTGCTGACCGGCACGGGCGACGTGCTGGAGCCCGAGCAGGGCGTGATGGCGATCGGCTCCGGCGGGAACTATGCCCTGGCGGCGGCTCGTGCATTGGCCGATTCCGACAAGGACGCCGAGACCATCGTGCGCCGCGCGCTCGACATCGCCGCCGACATCTGCGTCTACACCAACCGTAACGTCACCCTCGAAACGCTCCCCGCATGAGCGCGGCGGACAACGCTTTGGCGCCAACGGCGCGCGGGCTGTCGCCGCGTCAGGGCTTTGTGATCGCGCTCGCGCTTCTCGCGCTGCAGGCTGCGATCCTTTACGCCATGGGCCGCGTGCCGATGTGCACGTGCGGATACGTGAAGCTCTGGCACGGCGTGGTAATGAGTTCGGAAAACTCGCAGCACATCGCGGACTGGTACACGTTCTCCCACATCATCCATGGCTTCCTGTTCTACGCCTTGACATGGCTGCTGCTGCCGCGGGTGTCATGGATCGCGCGTCTGCTCATCGCAATGCTAATCGAGGGTGGTTGGGAATTGCTGGAAAATTCGCCGGTCATCATCGAGCGTTACCGCGCCGGCACGATCTCGCTTGATTACTACGGCGACAGCATCGTCAACTCGATTTCGGATACGCTGGCGATGATCGGCGGCTTCATCGCCGCGCGAAAGCTGCCGGTGATTGCAACGCTGCTGATCGCCATCGTGTTTGAAATCGCCGTCGGGCTGCACATCCGCGACAACCTGACGCTGAACATCATCATGCTGATCCATCCGTTCGATGCGATACGGCAATGGCAGGGCGGACCACCGATCATCTAACCGCTTGCGGTTAAGCCCATCCGACAATAGCTGAGACCCATGACAGACTTCTCTCCTCGCGAAATCGTTTCCGAACTCGACCGCTTCATTGTTGGACAGGGCGATGCCAAGCGCGCGGTCGCCATTGCGCTACGCAACCGCTGGCGGCGGCAGCAGCTCACCGGGTCGCTGCGCGAAGAAGTGCTTCCGAAGAATATCCTGATGATCGGGCCGACAGGCGTCGGCAAGACCGAGATTGCACGGCGGCTCGCGCGCCTCGCGAACGCGCCGTTCATCAAGGTGGAAGCGACCAAATTCACCGAGGTCGGCTATGTCGGCCGCGATGTCGAGCAGATCGTGCGCGATCTCGTGGAAGTCGCGATCCTCCAGACCCGCGAGCGCAAGCGCAAGGATGTGCAGGCCCGTGCGCAGCAGGCCGCCGAGGATCGGGTGCTGGATGCGCTGGTCGGCGCCAACGCCAGCGCAGCGACGCGCGATTCATTCCGCCGAAAACTGCGGGCGGGCGAACTGAACGACAAAGAGATCGAGATCGAGACGCAGGCCTCCGGCGGCGCGCCGATGTTCGAGATTCCCGGCATGCCCGGCGCACAGATCGGCGCGATCAATATCGGCGACATTTTCGGCAAGATGGGCGGGCGCACCAAGACGCGGCGTCTGACGGTTGCCGACTCTCACGAGATCCTCGTCAACGAAGAAAGCGACAAGCTGCTCGACAGCGAGCAGGTCACCCAGGAAGCGGTGCAGGCAGTCGAGAACAACGGCATCGTGTTCCTCGACGAAATCGACAAGATCTGCGTGCGGGACGGCGCGCGGACTGGCGACGTCTCACGCGAGGGCGTACAGCGCGACCTGCTGCCGCTGATCGAAGGGACGACCGTTTCGACGAAGCACGGCGCGGTGAAGACCGATCATATTCTCTTTATTGCCTCGGGTGCGTTTCACATCGCCAAACCGTCCGACCTCTTGCCCGAACTGCAAGGCCGCCTGCCGATCCGCGTCGAGCTTCAGGCGCTGACTCGCGATGACATGCGCCGCATTTTAACCGAGCCGGAAGCCTCATTGCTGAAGCAGTATGTCGCGCTGATGCAGACCGAAGGCGTGACGCTGAACATTACCGATGATGCTATAGATGCGCTGGCCGATGTCGCTGTGGCTGTGAATTCGACGGTAGAAAATATCGGCGCGCGCCGTTTGCAGACGGTGATGGAGCGCGTGCTGGATGAGACCTCGTTCCACGCGCCTGACATGAACGGACAGACCGTCACCATCGACGCGGCCTATGTGCAGAAGCATATCGGCGATCTGGCAAAGAATACTGATCTCAGCCGGTTTATTTTGTGATCTCATCCTGAGGAGCACGCTTTTACGTGCGTCTCGAGGATGGGGACTACCGCGCCCGCCGCACCCGCACGTAAAGCGCACCCTCGCCGCCGTGGCCGATATGCGCTTCGTCGAATCCGATCACCACACTGCGGAATTCCGGTAGACTGAGCCATTGCGGCACCTGACGGCGCAGCACGCCGCGTTCCGATTCAGCACCGCTCTTGCCCTTGCCGGTGATGATCAGAACAACACTCATGCCGTCTTCCTGCGCGTGGTGCAGGAAGTTCAGCAGCACACGATGCGCACGGCTCTGGGTCATCCCGTGCAGATCGAGTCGTGCGTCGATGTCCTTCCGTCCGCGCGACAGCTTTGACCGCTCCCGCCGTCCCAGTGGCGCAAGCGGCGGCGGTGCCGGAGGGGCGCTTGGGATTTTCGCAGTGACCGGTGGATTCAGCCGCAGCACCGGGCCTGTCTTCGCAGGCGTTTCTTCAACAAGGTCCTGCACAGCTTTGACCGGGCGCGCGCGTTTGCGCAGTGGTTTGGCCTGCTTTGCCACACTCTCCCATAGCTCAGCCTCTTCGCGCGTGAGCGCGCGCTTGCGCCGGAACACAGGAGGCGGATCGAGATTGCGCGGACGTTTCATCGGCGATGGCGATAGCGCCGGTGATGCCTTGAGCGGCGCGGCGTGTCGGATTTCACGGCCGCGGGTGCAGCAGCTTCAGGCGCAGTCTTCGGGCGAGCCTCGGGCAACGGCACGGCATGCGCAACAGGCGGCGTTACGGGTGTGGCCGGTGCTGTTGGAGCAGCAGCCGTTGGTGCGACAGGCGCGGACGGGGCCGCAAGTTGCTCTTTCGATGCAGTGTTCTTGCTGGCATCGGCCGGCTGATCCTTCGGCGCAGGCATTGCTTCGGTCTTTGATTCAGTTTTGGGCTGTTCTTTCGCAGCATCCTTGACCGTTTCTTTGGGAGCGTCTTTCGCAGCTTCTTTCGGCGCATCCCTGACCGGCTGTTTTGCGGGCTCGCTCTGCGGAAACAGTTTTGCGATGGTCGCCGATGGCCGCTCATCCGGCAGCGGCACCGTCTTGCCGCGCGGCACCGGATCGAGACTGTTCGGCAAAAGCATTACAAAGCGCGCCGGATTTTTCAGCCGTCCAGCAACACGCCCCGCTTCCGCACCTGCGCCAAAATAGATGTCCGCGCGTGCGGGTCCGATGATCGCCGAGCCGGTGTCCTGCGCGATCATCAGCTTACGGAACGGCGTGTTCGAGGTGTCGGATTCAATCGGCAGACTGCCTTCGATGAAGAACGGCGTGCCATAAACATGCAACGATTTGTCGACGGCGATGGAGCGCCCTGCAGTCAGCGGCACGCCCTGCGCGCCGACGGCTTCGTCATCCGCCGCCAGCTTCACCTCGCGGAAGAACACATAGGAGCGATTAAACCGGCGCAGCTCCTTTGCGCCATCCGGATTCTGCTCCATATATTCGCGGATCTTCTGCATCGACATCTGGTCTTTCGGCACGATGTTGCGCTCGATGAGCACACGGCCGACGGGCGTATAGGGATAACCATTATGCGCATCATAGTTGATGCGCACCATCGATCCATCCTCGAGCCTGATCCGCGCCGAGCCTTGAATCTGGATGAACAGAAGATCGGTCTGGCTCTTGAGCCACACCACTTCAAGCCCCCTGCCCGCAATCGCGCCGTCCTCGATCTCGGCGCGATCATAGTACGGCACCAGCTTGCGGCGGCCGATCTTGCGGAACACCTGTCCCTTGTTCGGCATGCTCGCGCTGGCCTGCGAAAAGCCCCGCACGAACAGGTTAGACGGACGCCGGTAAACCGGCACGTTATAAACGTCGGTTTGCACCCGCGAACCGTCCACGATGGGCTCGTAGTATCCGGTGACAAAGCCTGCATCCTCGCCAACGCGCGAGATCAGTAGGGGCGTGAAATTCTTCTCGAAGAATTCACGCGCTTTGACGCTATCGGAAACATCCTCGGCGCGCGCGATGATACAAGGATCACGCAGCGATGTGCCAAGCGCCTTGCTATCCGCTAGAGGCGTTTTCTGTGCGGCAATCGGCTTGCAGCTTGCCCGAAATGTCTTGAAGGCCGGGAGCGGATCGTCGTCTGTCCAGCCGACGACCTCGTTCCATTTCAGCGGCGCATACTGGCCGCCGGGAATCTCCAGCGGCCAGGCAACCGGCCCGCGTTTTCCGATTTCATGAGGATGAGCGTGAGATGTGTGATGACGGCTCGCCGGCCTCGCCTGAGCATCTCCAATGGCAAAACCGGCGAGAAGGTATCCGGCGGCTGCAGCGCCAAGCCACGGACCAAGGCACGAACCAAGCCGCGCGCCAAAACGCCCGGCGAACGCACCGGGCGCTGTCTTTTTCTTACTGTCCGCTTTCCGTCCCAACCAGCTTCCAGTTCGGATCGCGCGACGTGATGTCACGGGCGAAGGTCCAGACATCTGTGACATCGGTGAGCTTTTCCGGATTGCCATCGACGACGGTGCCAGCCTTGTCGCGCGTCGCCGAGATCATCTGGGAAACAAACCGGATGGTGATCTGAGCCGCACGGTCGCGGACTTCTGCATTGACGATCTCGGCCTTGTCGATTGACGCAAACCGCGTCTCGACCTTCTCGCCACGCTGTTCGCGCTCCTTGATGGCTGCCTCGAAGCCTTCATAGACTTCGGACGAAAGCAGATCCTTCAATGCGCGGCGATCGCCGCCTGCAAAAGCCAGCACGATCATCTCATAGGCGCTCTTTGCACCGCTCACGAAATGCTGCGCGTCAAATGACGGATCGGCGACGGCAATCTGGTCGAGGCCCCGCGCGAGCGCCGATCCGGATTCCGCAATGCCCTTCCAGCGGTCAGCCGGGACGGCAGGCTCGGCGGACGGCGCCAAAGGCGCCTGATCGATGGTCTTGCCCGGCATCGGCACGACATTGTCCGGCGCACCGCGCAGGACATCGCGGGCCGCGCGGTCGAACGGCGGGCGTTCGTCACCGGTGCGCTGGCCCAGCACATTGCGCAGCCGCAGGAAGATAAAGACGGCCAGAGCCAGAAAAATGATGGTGTAAATATCCACGTCGCATTCACTTTCTGATCGGTGCTGCACGCCGCCCGCGCGGCTTCCCCGATGAAACAGGGTTATACGGGCGTTCGTCGCTCACATGTAGGCACGAAATCCGATCCAGCCAACATCGCACTATGCCGCGCCCCGAACAGCCCAAAAGACAAGATTTAGGGCATCGTGACGCCAATTTAGCGCGATTCTACCCGATCCAGTGGTCATGGCCAACCGAAACGCGGCGGAACGGGGCCTATCGTCCTTGTCGAATGAGGCAAGGCTATGATAGCCACTCGCCCCGACAAGGGCCCTGCCTCCAAAGGTTACTTTGCAGGCAGTTCCCGCCGGATCGCTCCCGCCGCGATTTGGTTTTCCCATTCTCGGAGCGACATGATCATGACCAACGGCAACGGTGCACCTCTCGAGAACGCGGCTCCGCCCCAGTTCAACGTCCTGGCCCAGTACATCAAGGATTTCTCGTTCGAGAACCCGAACTCGCCGGCGTCGCTGGCCGCCCAGGAGCAGCAGCCCACCATCAACATCCAGATCAACGTCTCGGCGACGGCGGTCGCGGAGCATGACTACGAGGTCTCGCTCTCCATCGAGGGCAAGGCCGAGAACGAGAATTTCACGCTGTTCGGTTTCGAACTGGTCTATGCGGGCGTCTTCCGCATCCAGAACGTGCCGCAGGAAAGCATGCATCCATTCGTGATGATCGAATGCCCGCGGCTGCTGTTCCCGTTCGCGCGCGAGATCGTCGCGTCGTCGGTGCGCGCCGGTGGCTTCCCGCCGCTGATGCTCGATCCGGTGGATTTCGTTGGCCTCTACCGCCAGAACATGGCGCGTCAGGCCGAGCAGCAGCAGGGCAAGCCGAGCTGAAGCTCAGCACGCGAGGCGAAAATCGCCTCGCTCACTCTTCCTTCGAATATTCGTTCCAGTACGGCGTGGCGCCGAGCGTGGCGACAAACGCCGCATGCGCAGCGATGTCCGCCTCGGTGACGCGCGGCGCAAGCGGTGTCTCACGCTGGCGGCGCGGGGTGTCCGTCTGTGCAACGGAAAAAGACTGGCGCGTTTCAGACAGAATGAGCTGCGACTGCCGCGCCCCGATCAGATCAATGTAAACTTCCGCCAGCAATTCGGCGTCCAGCAATGCGCCGTGCTTGGTGCGGCGTGAATTGTCGATCGAATATCGTGAACACAGATCGTCGAGGCGGTTGGACACGCCGGGATGTTTCCGGCGGGCCAGCGTCAACGTGTCGATCAGACGGTCCCGCGGAATCGCAGCGCGGGCAGCGCGATCCAGTTCTGCATTGATAAAACCGATGTCGAACGACGCGTTGTGAATCACCAGCGGCGCTTCGCCAATAAAGGTCAGAAAGTCTTCCACCACCGCCGCGAACAGCGGCTTGTCGGACAGAAACTCGCTCGACAGCCCGTGCACCGCGAATGCTTCCTGAGGCATGTCGCGCTCGGGATTGAGGTAGACGTGAAAGGTCTGGCCGGTCGGCATGCGGTTGACCATTTCGACGCAGCCGATTTCCACCAGCCGGTCCCCGCGCAGCGGATCGAGGCCTGTGGTTTCGGTATCGAGAACGATTTCGCGCATTTTTGAAGTGTCCGGAAAAGCGAATCAGGCTCGCCGTTTCGGTATTTTAACGACTTCGCGGAGAATTTCATCGATCCGGGCGCGCACCGGCTCAAGCCCGTGGGACGTGTCCACCACAAAATCCGCGCGTTTTCGCTTCTCCTCGTCCGGCAATTGGCGCGACAGGATCGCGTCCAGCTTTTCAGCCGTCATGTTGTCCCGCGCCAGGATGCGTTCACGCTGGATTTCAGGTCCCGTGGTCACCACCACGACCGCGTCCACGCGGGTTTCACCGCCGGTTTCATACAGCAGAGGCACATCGAGCACCGCCACCGGAGCACCGGAGGCCTCGGCATCGCTCAGGAACTTGAGCTGATGACTGCGCAGCATCGGATGCACAATCGTCTCCAGACGCTTCATCGCCTCGGCATTATTCACGACCATAGCCGACAGCTTCTGCCGATCGACCTTGCCATTCGCCGTACTGCCGGGAAATGCAGCCTCGACCGCCGGCACAGCCTCCCCTTCGTAGATCTTGTGCACGGTGGCGTCGGCGTCATAGACCGGCACCCCCGCCTCCTGAAACAGCTTCGCCGTGGTGGATTTTCCCATCCCGATCGAACCCGTCAAACCCAGCAGCAACATCGGCAGTTCTTTCATTATACAGCGAGCAGATTCCGGCTGCGCAGAAAACCAAGCAATGGCAGCAGCGGCAATCCCAAAATCGTAAAGTGATCGCCATCGATGCGTTCGAACAGATGCACGCCCGTGCGCTCGAGCTGATAGGCACCGACGCTGGACATCACGGCGTCTCCCGCCTCCGTGATATAGGCCTCAATCTCACTATCCGTGAGAAACCTCATCGTCATACGAGCAACACTGACATGGGAAAACAGCATCGCACCGTCCTTTGCGACACTGACCGCGCTATGCAGCGCATGAGTCTGGCCGGAGAGCGTTTTGATCTGCGCAGCCGCGGCCGCAAGATTCTCAGGTTTGCTGAAAAGCCGATCTTCAAGCGCGAGCGTCTGATCGGCGCCCACAACATAACGCCCGGGACTCTTCGCTGAAATGAACTTGGCTTTCTCGCCAGCCAGAAGTGCCGCGATCTGCCCGGGATCGGTCAGGCCGGAGCCTTGCTGGATTCCTCGCTCGTCGATGTCCGCAGGAATTGTCTCAACCGCAATCCCTGCATTCACAAGCAGGCTTTTTCGCACGGCACTTTGCGACGCAAGGATCAGCGGTTGCCGCTCACGCCAGATCGTCACGACTGCGATGCTTTCTGGCGCTGACGATCCGCATAAAGTTTCATGATGGCAGCAGCTGTTTCTTCAATCGACCGGCGGGTGACGTCAAGCAGCGCCCAATCGAACTTCGCGCTCAGCTTTCGCGCAAAGGCAACCTCGTCCGTTACGGACTGACGATCAATGTAACTGTCCTCGCCGGTCCGGCCAATGCCGAGAAGACGATTCTGCCTCACCTGAATGAGACGCTCCGGCGTAGCGTGAAGGCTGACCACCAGCGGCTTCTTCAGGGTTTCAAGCTGATGCGGGATCGGAATTCCCGGCACCAGCGGGACGTTGGCAGTGCGCACGCCGCGATTGGCAAGATAGATCGAAGTCGGTGTTTTCGATGTGCGCGACACGCCGACAAGAACCACATCAGCCTCTTCAAGGCCTTCGACGTGCTGGCCGTCGTCATGCATCATCGTATAGTTCAGCGCATCAATGCGCTTGAAGTATTCCGCATTGAGTGTGTGCTGGGCGCCGACACGCTGCGACGTCTCGCGGCCAAGATAGGCACGAAACAATTCCATCACCGGGCCGATGATCGACAGGCTTGGAATGTTGATTTCCTTGCACTTGGCCTCGAGCCGTTCCACCAGATCCTTTTCCAGCAGGGTGAACAGCACAATCCCCGGCGCTTCCTCGATTTCAGCAAGCACGCGGTCGAGCTGTTTCTGGCTGCGCACCAGCGGATAGACATGCTCCACCGGCGATACATTGGAGTATTGCGCGGCTACTGCGCGCGCGACGGTGATCAGCGTCTCACCGGTCGAATCGGAAATCATATGCAGATGAAAATAGCTGCCGGAGGTGGGCATGGTCTCTTAAATCCGTTTCCGCTCAATTCGGCAGCTGTGAATAGCTGTGAGTCCCTGTGGGCATCATCCCCTCAATCAGACCGTGAAGAAGACCCTTTGGGATAACCGGCTCTTTCATTCACAGCACTGATTTCGGGATGACATCTGGCTTTCAACGGAATGGTAGCGGGGTTGTGTGGATTTGTCTTGGGATAAAGCCGGACAATAGCCAGCAAGCATCTGAACCATCGGCTTATTCCTTGCCGCAAACGGATGATGCAACAGCGGGTATAAACTGGCGGGATGTGGATGAAGACTGAACAAGAACGGGAGAGAAATGCGTGAGCGCTAATCACGGCTACACTTAATCAAACTAAGAATCTAAAAAGGATTCATTAAGAAAGTCGTGCTTGCGGACAGACCTGTTCTCACGTCATCTATCGATGCTGATCAACATCTCGACTCGTGTTTCGTTCCCGTTGCGGCACATCGATCATCAGCCCTGAAACATCGAAAGCCTGGCAATCAAGGCTCGGCAGCTAAAGACAAGTCCCATGTACGAATGGATCAAGGCGCTGCATGTGATTGCGGTCATCTCCTGGATGGCCGGCATGCTCTATCTGCCACGGCTGTTTGTTTATCACTGTGATGCGGAGATCGGTTCAAAACAGTCCGAGACCTTCAAGGTGATGGAGCGTCGTCTGCTCAAGGCGATCATCAATCCCGCCATGATCATCACCTGGCTGGCCGGTTTGTGGCTGGCCTGGCAGGGCGGCTGGTATGTTTCCGGCTGGTTTCACGCGAAATTCACGCTGGTTCTGATTCTGTCGGGCGTGCATGGTTTTTTCACGGCCCGGGTGCGTGATTTTGCCAATGACGCCAATACCCGAAGTCAGAAATTCTATCGTATTATCAATGAGGTGCCGACTGTCCTGATGATCGGGATCGTTATTCTGGTGATTGTGAAGCCGTTTTAGGCTGGGCAGCTTTTTGATTCCGCGCCAATCACCTCCTTGCGTGTGACCGGACGATTTTCTATATTTGTGTCATCCCACCTAACGCAGGCGGATGTGGTTGAGTCCCGGTCTCACTGTCGGACCGGCCACCACATTAGGTTTGAAGCCTCCCGGCACCTTCCTCGCTCAAGACCTGCGGACTTTTGATCGTACCTTTAGTCCGTATGTCGTCAGCAGGCTGAACCTTTCCCCTCCCCTCTCTCCCTTACTTGCTCCACAGGACAACCCCGATGCGGGAAATCAAACTACAAGACCTCAAATCAAAAACGCCGGCGGAGCTTGTCTCCTTTGCGGAAGAGAACGGGGTTGAAAATGCCAGCACCATGCGCAAGCAGGAGTTGATGTTCGCCATTCTCAAGCAGCTTGCGATCCAGGAAACCGACATCATCGGTGAAGGTGTTGTCGAGGTTCTTTCCGATGGCTTCGGATTTTTGCGTTCATGGGATGCGAATTATCTGCCCGGTCCCGATGACATTTATGTTTCGCCGTCGCAGATCCGCCGTTTCGGATTGCGCACTGGCGATACCATCGAAGGCCATATCCGCAGCCCGAAGGAAGGCGAGCGTTATTTTGCGCTTCTGAAGGTCAACACGCTGAATTTCGAGGACCCTGAAAAGTCCAAGCACAAGGTCAATTTCGACAACCTGACGCCGCTGTTTCCGGATGAGCGGTTCAAGCTCGAGATCGACGATCCGACGCGCAAGGACCTGTCGCCGCGTGTCATTGATATCGTAGCCCCTATAGGTAAAGGCCAGCGCGCATTGATCGTTGCGCCGCCACGCACGGGTAAAACCGTGCTGATGCAGAACATCGCGCACTCAATCACGGCCAATCATCCGGAATGCTATTTGATCGTTCTTCTGATCGATGAGCGTCCGGAAGAAGTCACCGATATGCAGCGTTCGGTGAAGGGTGAGGTTGTGTCCTCGACCTTCGATGAACCGGCCGTGCGTCACGTGCAGGTCGCGGAGATGGTGATCGAAAAGGCCAAGCGTCTGGTCGAACACGGACGCGATGTTGTCATTCTGCTCGATTCGATCACGCGCCTCGGCCGCGCCTACAACACCGTTGTGCCGTCATCCGGTAAGGTGCTGACCGGCGGTGTTGATGCGAACGCCCTGCAGCGTCCGAAGCGTTTCTTCGGTGCCGCACGCAACATCGAGGAAGGCGGATCGCTCACGATCATTGCGACTGCGCTGGTCGATACCGGCAGCCGCATGGACGAAGTCATCTTCGAAGAGTTCAAGGGCACTGGTAACTCCGAACTTATTCTGGACCGCAAGGTCGCCGACAAGCGCACCTTCCCGGCCATCGACATCGCGCGCTCCGGCACGCGCAAGGAAGAACTCATCACTGATCCGCAGCTGCTCAAGAAAATGTATGTGCTGCGCCGAATCCTCAACCCGATGGGGTCAATGGATGCGATCGAGTTCTTGCTCGACAAGCTCCGCAACACCAAGAACAACGCCGAGTTCTTCGACTCGATGAACACCTGATATTTGAGCTCAAACGAATCGGCTTCTGGATGCCCGGCCTTTGTGCCGGGCATTTTGTTTGGGCAGGCGGCAGATAATTGTGCAATGCAATATGATCGATATTGCGGGATAGGCGCAGCATATTGCGGTGCAACAAAGTGAGATGCTTTCCGGATTGGAAGGGAGGCGGGATTTTCATTGCCTGCCTGCGATGTGTTCGCCAAATAGGCCATGCAGTCTGCCGATCAAACTATTTTCGCCCTGTCATCCGGCCGCGCTCCGTCGGCCATTGCCATCATCCGGGTGTCCGGTCCGCAGGCCCGCGCAGCCGTTGAGCGGTTGTGCGGAAAACTGCCCTCACCTCGCCTCGCCCAGTTCGCAACGCTTCGCGATCTCGACGGTAGTGCCATCGACGAATCGGTGACGCTCTGGTTTCCGGGGCCGCACAGCGCCACCGGCGAAGACGTCGCTGAATTTCATGTCCATGGCGGCCGCGCGGTGATCGCCGCGATGTTCGATGCGCTCGGCGCCATCGACGGTCTGCGTCCGGCCGAGCCTGGCGAATTCACGCGACGTGCGTTTGAAAACGGCAAGCTCGATCTCACTGAAGCCGAAGGCCTCGATGATTTGATTCATGCCGACACCGACCGTCAGCGCCGTCAGGCATTGCGGCATCTGAAAGGATTGCTAGGTGCGAAAGCCGAGACATGGCGGCAGCAGATCATTGAAGCCTCGGCGCTGATTGAAGCGGGAATTGATTTCTCCGATGAAGGCGATGTGTCGGCGGAGCTGGTCGCGCCTGCGCTGAAAAAAATCGCAACACTGAAATCCGAAATCGAAGAAACCCTTATTTCATCGGCACAAAGTGAACGTCTGCGCGAAGGCCTCACGGTTGCGATCGCGGGGCCTCCTAACGCCGGCAAGTCGACATTGCTCAATCGTCTTGCGCGGCGCGAAGCAGCTATTGTGTCGCCGCATGCCGGCACGACGCGCGATGTGATCGAGGTGCATCTCGATCTCGATGGCTATCCGGTGACGGTGATCGACACCGCGGGCGTGCGGGAGACTCACGATCCGGTCGAACAGGAAGGCGTGCGCCGTGCGCGCGATCGTGCGCGCACATCGGATCTCGTCCTGTGGCTTGTCGATGCGAATGGCAAAGGCACGCCATCGCCGGAAGTCGAAGATGATCACGCGCCGGTCTGGATTGTGCGCAATAAGGTCGATCTTTCCGGCGGCATGCATACGAACGCGGCGAGGGCGCAGTTCGAGATTTCTGCATCCCGTGGGGACGGTGTTCCTGACTTGATCGCCGCGCTGGTGTCCTACGCTCAGGACTATTTCGGTTCGGGGGAAATGGCGCTGGTCAGCCGGGCCCGGCACCGGACCTTGCTGCGGGAGACCGTCGTCGCTCTGGACCGGGCAGGGCGCTCGGCCGAGAAAGGCGATGAGCTTCTGGCCGAAGAGCTACGAATCGCGATTCATTCATTGGGTCGGCTAACGGGGCGGGTTGACGTCGAGGACATCCTCGACGTGATTTTCCGTGAGTTCTGCATCGGCAAGTAGCCCAATGGCCGACTGCCGTGCTGGCTCGGTCATTGAACCTGTTTCACGTGAAACAGGTTCAACTCCTTTGTTTCACGTGAAACAGATCTGAGCGATTTCCGTCTTTCAGCTTTCGCACCAAAGCGATAGAAGTGCGCCCATGCAGACATTCGACGTCATTGTGATCGGGGGAGGCCACGCCGGCTGTGAGGCCGCGGCGGCGTCCGCACGCACGGGTGCGAAAACCGGGCTGGTGACCCATCAGTTCGCGACCGTCGGTGCCATGTCCTGCAACCCGGCTATCGGTGGCCTTGGAAAGGGTCATCTGGTCCGGGAGATTGACGCCCTGGACGGTCTGATGGGCCGGATGGCGGATCGCGGTGGCATCCAGTTCCGGGTTCTGAACCGCCGTAAAGGTCCGGCGGTGCGGGGTCCCCGCGCCCAGATCGACCGAAAGCTCTATGCGGCTGCGATGCAGGCCGAAATCCGGGATACGCCCAATCTGCTCGTGATCGAAGGCGAGGCGGACGAGCTTTTGCTCTCCGAAGGCCGGATCAGTGGGATTCGTCTGGCTGACGGCCGGAAATTCGCAGTCGGGGCGGTGGTGGTGACCACGGGGACCTTTCTGCGCGGCCTGATCCATCTCGGGGAGAAGAACTGGCCGGCGGGCCGGGTCGGGGAGGCACCCGCGATGGGCCTCTCGACATCTTTCGAACGCGCCGGCTTTGTGCTGGGCCGTCTCAAGACCGGGACGCCGCCGCGCCTCGATGGCTCGACCATCGACTGGTCAGCGGTTGAAATGCAGCCCGGAGACGACCCGATTGAGCCGTTTTCGGTGCTGACGGACCGGATTACGACCCCGCAGATCGAATGCGGGATCACCCGGACCACCAACGCCACCCATGAGATCATCCGGGCCAATGTGCATCGCTCGCCGATGTATTCCGGCCAGATCAAGAGCACTGGGCCGCGCTACTGCCCGTCTATCGAGGACAAGATCGTCCGCTTCGGTGATCGCGACGGCCACCAGATCTTCCTGGAGCCGGAAGGGCTCGACGACACCACGGTTTATCCCAACGGCATCTCCACATCGCTGCCGGAGGAGGTTCAGCAGGCCATTCTTGAGACCATTCCTGGCCTCGAACGGGCGAAGATGGTCCGGCCGGGCTATGCCATCGAATACGACCATGTTGATCCACGTGAACTGGAGCCGACCCTGCAGACCCGCCGGGTGCCTGGGCTTTTCCTGGCCGGGCAGATCAACGGCACCACTGGTTATGAAGAAGCCGGTGCTCAGGGGCTGGTTGCCGGATTGAATGCCGCGATCCTGGCCGGAGGCGGAGAGCCTGCGGTGTTCGACCGGGCCGACGGCTATCTCGGGGTGATGATCGACGATCTGACCTCGCGCGGGATCACCGAACCCTATCGGATGTTCACCTCGCGGGCGGAGTACCGCCTGACCCTTCGGGCGGACAACGCCGATCAGCGCCTGACCAACCGCGGCATTGAACTGGGATGTGTCGGAACGGAGCGGGCAGGGCGGCACGCCGCCAAGATGACTGCGCTCAATGCCGCCAAGTCACTGGCAAAATCACTGTCCGTGACCCCTAACGAAGCCGCCAAGCACGGTATTTCTCTCAACCGGGACGGCCAGCGCCGTTCGGCGTTCGAGATGCTGGCCTATCCCGAGATCGAATGGGCCAACATCATCTCGATCTGGCCGCAGCTCGGCGAGATCGATCCGAAGATCGCGGTCCATCTGGAAATCGACGCCAAATACGATGTGTATCTGGAGCGGCAGGCCGCCGATGTGCAGGCCTTTCGCCGCGACGAGAATCTTGTCCTCACCGATGTGGACTATCAGGCGGTGCCCGGTCTCTCCAATGAAGCCCGGCAGAAGCTTGAGAAGGTCCGGCCCCGAACCATTGGCCAGGCAGGCCGGATCGAGGCGATGACACCGGCGGCGCTCGCAATCCTTGCGGCCTATCTGCGCCGCGAAGCGCGCCGCTCTTCTGTGTCGGCCTGACCATGGCCAAGCCGGCCCCGGTTTCCATCTCTGCTTCCGATAAGGAAGCGGCTCTCAGGCTGACCCCTGTTTCACGTGAAACAGAAGCGCGGCTGGATCGCTACGTCGATCTTCTGGTGGCGTGGCAGGCCAAGACCAACCTGATCGCGCCCTCAACCCTGCCGCAGCTCTGGACCCGGCACATCTCCGATTCGCTGCAACTTCTGGATCTGGCGCCGAAGGCCCGGCAGTGGCTCGACTTCGGCAGCGGAGGCGGATTTCCGGGTGTGGTGCTGGCCTGCGCCATGGCAGAGCATCCCGGCGCAAATGTCCGGCTTGTGGAACGTATTGCCAAGAAGGCCGCGTTCCTGCGCGAGGCCTTGCGCGTGACTGGCGCACCCGGCTCCGTTGTCCTCGCTGACATCGGGGATTATGTGGATAGCCGGTCGGAGCCGGTCGATTGCGTCACAGCCCGTGCGGTCGCTCCTCTACATATGTTGCTGGGTTTTGCTGCGCCTCTGGTGCAGCAAGGCGCCAAAGCCTTGTTCCTGAAGGGACAAGATGTAGAGGCTGAATTGACGGAAGCTACTAAATACTGGAATATAGAGCCTCTTCTCCATCCCAGTCGCACCGGCGGACACGGCTGGATCGTCGAACTCAATAAAATTGAGCGGCGATAACGTCCGCAGCAACAAGGCATGGCCAGGCACATGGTTGGCATCGACGGCATTTTTCAGGACGGCGACAACGCTTCGGCAGCCAAACCGGGGCATCCCCGGATTCTGGCGCTGGCAAATCAGAAGGGCGGCGTGGGCAAGACCACGACCGCCATCAACCTCGGGACGGCTCTCGCCGCGATCGGCGAGCGGGTGCTGATTGTCGATCTAGACCCCCAGGGCAACGCCTCGACCGGCCTCGGCATCGACCGGCGAAACCGCAACTGCTCGACCTATGACGTGCTGGTTGGCGAGGCCAAGCTGCGCGAAGCGATCATTCCGACTGCGGTGCCGCGTCTGCACATCGCGCCGTCGACCATGGACCTGTCGGGCCTCGAGCTTGAACTCGGCACCACGCGTGACCGCGCCTTCCGCCTGCGCGATGCGATCGCCGATCTCAACGTCAACGTCGCGCCGGACACCGACTACACCTACGTGCTGGTCGACTGTCCGCCGTCGCTGAATCTGATCACAGTGAATGCGATGGCGGCGTCGCATGCGATTCTGGTGCCGCTGCAGTGTGAGTTCTTTGCGCTCGAAGGTCTGTCGCAGTTGCTGCAGACGGTGGAACAGGTGCGCTCGACGCTCAATCCGACGCTGTCGATTCACGGCATCGTGCTGACCATGTTCGACTCGCGCAACAACCTTTCGAATCAAGTTGTCGCCGATGTGCGCCAGTTCATGGGCAGCAAGGTCTACAACACCATGATCCCGCGTAATGTGCGCATCTCCGAAGCGCCGTCGTATGGCAAGCCGGTGCTGGTTTACGATCTCAAATGCGTCGGCAGCGATGCGTATCTGAAACTCGCGACCGAAGTGATTCAGCGCGAGCGTGAGTTGCGCTCGCATTGAAACGAAGATGTCATTCCGGGGCGCGAGCAGAGCAAGCGAACCCGGAATCTCGAATGTAAATTCCGGAAGCGCGTTGAGTATCACCGCGAGGTTCCGGATCGATCCGCGAAGAGCGGATCGTCCGGAATGACGATCTAAGGAGTGCGTGGGTTGGGTGCGAGGGAAGAGGCAATGGCCGAGGAGCGTTCGCGACTGGGTCGCGGTCTTGCAAGTCTGATTGGCGATGTTGGTGGCGAGGCCGCGCATGTCGAGCGTCCGTCGCGCACGCCGCGCCGCGTTCCGATCGAATTTCTCAAAGCCAATCCGCGCAATCCGCGCCGCACGTTTTCCGATGCGGAGCTGGACGAACTGTCATCCTCGATCAAGCAGCATGGCGTGATCCAGCCGATTGTTGTGCGCCCGGTGAAGGGCGCAACGGATCGCTTCGAGATCATCGCGGGTGAACGCCGGTGGCGCGCATCGCAGCGCGCAGGTCTGCACGATGTGCCGATCGTCACGGTCGAAGTGACCGACAGCGCCGCGCTTGAAATCGCGATCATCGAGAACGTGCAGCGTTCGGATCTGAACGCGATGGAAGAAGCGCAGGGCTATCACGCGCTCGCCACCGAATATAAACACAGCGCCGACGATATCGCGAAGCTGGTCGGCAAGAGCCGCAGTCATGTTGCCAACATGATGCGCCTGACCAGACTGCCTGATCAGGTGCAGGCTTACATCGCCGAAGGCAAGCTCTCGGCCGGTCACGCGCGCGCGCTGATCAATCTGCCGGACCCGGCGGCCGCGGCGAAGCGCATTGTCGAGGAAGGTTTGAACGTGCGCCAGACCGAAGCGCTGGCGCATGAAGAAGGCGTTCCGGAGCGCCGGCCGCAGAAAGCACGCAGTGCTGCACCGGCGAAAGACTCCGACACCATCGCGCTGGAAAAGCGCGTCAGCGATGTGCTCGGGCTGAAGGTGAGTGTCGATCACCGCAATCCCGGCGGCACGGTGCAGATCAGATACAAGGATCTGGATCAGCTCGACGAGATTCTGCGCCGGCTGGAAGCGGGCAAGTAATAACTTTGCCCTGACGCTGACCTCATCCTGAAGATCACGCTCTTGCGTGCGTCTCGAAGGATGAGCGAACACCCTCATGGTTCGAGACGGCGCAAGAGCGCCTCCTCACCATGAGGACTGTGTCAATCGTCTATCCCCGCCGCCGTGCATTCACGGCTATCGCCAGCAGCGCGCGCTGCGCGATGACTTCGGCCAGCGACGACTGCTTGCGCATGTCGAACGCCGCATCGGCGAGTTGCGCCATCGCCCGCGCCATGCGCTCGGTACTTGCGTTGCGCAATGCCGTTTCGACCAGCGTCTTGCGCGAAAAATGTAACCGGGGAAATCCGCTCTCAAGGGCTTCGTATTCGCTGCGGCCTTCGTCAACCGACAGGCGCGCCTTGTGCAGCAGCGCAGCGTGTCGCTGCGCCGACATGATGATCAGACCAGGATAAGTGCCCGCCGCCATCGCTTTCGCGAACAGGATTTCGACATCGGCAGCGCGTCCGGCGAAGGCGTTGTCCACGATGGGATCGAGCGCCAACCCTGACGCGTCGGTGACAATCGCGACCACATCGTCAATCGTCACCTCACCCTTGCCATGGGCGTAGAGCGCGACCTTGCGGATTTCGTTGCGCGATGCCTGACGATCGCCGCCGAGCAATGATGTCAGCGCCACGCGTGCGTCGGGCGCGATCTTCAGACCGGAGGCGCGCAGTTCGTCGTCGATCAGTTTTGCGAGGTCGCGCTCGGTGTCGGCATAGCAGGCAATGGCAACGGCGGTCTTTGCTTTCTCGCAGGCCTTGCGCAGCGGCGCGTCCGGGCGCAGTTCGCCAGCCTCGATCACAATGCGGCAGTCCTTCGGCTGCATCTCCGCCAGTGTGTCGATGCCGCTGGCGAAACTGCGCGAACCTGCACGAATGCGGATGGCGCGGCGGCCGCCAAACAGCGGCACCGTCATGGCTTCATCGACGAGGCGCGATGGTTCGGCGGCAAGCTCGTCGCCGTCCATGCGCACCAGCGAGAAGGGATCATTCGGATCGTCGACGGCAGAGGCCATCAAGGCGTCGGCGCGTTCGCGCACAAGGCCGGTGTCGGGTCCATAGAGCAGGATGATCGGCCGCGACGGATCGGGCCGGGCCAGAAACGTGTCGATTTCTTTCCCGCGAAGCGCGACCACACTTATCTCAAGACGCTATGGGCCGATCAGGTGCCGGCGATGAAGAACGATGCGAGGCGCTGATTGATGTTGTCAGCGATGACCTTGGCCGCGCGGTCTTCCGCATCGCGCAATCCGCGCGAACGGGCGAACCGCTGCGCCTGTCCCGGAATGTCATAGGACACGCGGGAGAAGGTGGTGCCGGTCAGCACCGTCTTGTCGGTGGCATTGTCCTTCAGCTCATAGGTCGCATCGATGCCGTAGTTCTCGATGTCGGGACGAGCGGTGGTCGGGTCGACAATGATCGACAGACGCGAGGTGCTGATGCGCATCAGGAGCCGATGGGTCGGCGGCCCGCCGGTGGCGCTGCCGTACATGCTGAACATCAGGTTGTTGCGAATCTCGACGCCCAGCCGGGCCTCGCGCGAGCCGTTCGGTAGGTTCAGCGGCGGAACCTCGACGCCCTGCAACTTCTCCCGGAGCGCCGATCCGCCGGTGGCGCTGCGCTCGCCATACATCGGCTGGAAGCACCCGGCCGTCAGGGCTGCAAGAGCGGCCACGGCAACAAACCGGGCTGCATTGCGCGTACTAAACCACGACATTCACGATCCTCTGCGGAACGATGATGACTTTTCGGGGAGACTTCCCGTCCAAGGCTGATTTTACTGCATCGAGTGCCAAAACGGCAGCCTCAATTTCCCCGTTTGAAGCATTTCGGCCCACCGTGACATCCGCGCGCTTCTTGCCATTAACCTGCACGGGGAGCGTAATTGTGTCATCGACCAGCAATTTGGCTTCGGTTTCGGGCCAATTGGCTTCCGAAACCAGACCTTGATGGCCCAGAACCTGCCAGCATTGCTCGGCCAGGTGCGGCATCATGGGCGAAATCAGCCGGGCCAGAACATCGAAAGCTTCCCGGGCTGCCGCAGCAACCGCCGGATTGGTTTCCAGCAATTTTGCCGGGCCATCGACCACATCCGCCAGCGTGCCGACGAAGGTGTAGAGCTTGGCGATGGCGGTGTTGAAGCGCAGCCGCTCGATCGAGGTCGAGATTTCCGCAAGGGTGCGGTGAGAGACGCGGCGCAGCGTCAGCGCCGCCTCGTTGCTGTCGTCGATGGGCGTGCCCGGCTTCGGCAGATGCTGAGCAGCGGCATTCACCAGCCGCCAGACGCGCTGCACGAAACGGCTTGCGCCCTGCACGCCTTCCTCGCTCCAGATCACGTCGCGGTCAGGCGGCGAGTCGGACAGCATGAACCAGCGCGCGGTGTCGGCGCCGTAGGTGCCGATGATGTCGTCGGGGTCGACCGTGTTGCGCTTCGACTTCGACATCTTCTCGATCGGGCCGATCTCGACGAATTCCTTTGTCGTCAGCAACGTTGCGCTGCGCTTGTCGCCGACGGTCTCGATATTGATCTCGGCCGGGGAAGCAAAGGTGCCGTCCTGCTTCTTATAGGTTTCATGCACCACCATGCCTTGCGTGAACATGCCGGCGAACGGCTCGTCCATCGCGACATGTCCGGTCGCCTTCATCGCGCGGGTGAAGAAGCGCGAATAAAGCAGATGCAGAATCGCGTGCTCGACGCCGCCGATATACTGATCGACCGGCATCATGCGGTTGGCGACCGCAGGCGTGGTCGGCGCGCTCTCGTTCCACGGATCGGTGAAGCGCGCGAAATACCAGGACGAATCGACGAACGTGTCCATCGTGTCGGTTTCGCGCGTAGCCTTGCCGCCGCATTGCGGACAGGTGACGTGCTTCCAGGTCGGATGATGGTCGAGCGCGTTGCCCGGCTTGTCGAAGCTCACATCCTCCGGCAACACAACGGGCAAGTCTTTTGCCGGGACCGGCACCACATCGCACTTCGGGCAGTGAATGACCGGAATTGGGCAGCCCCAGTAGCGCTGGCGCGAAATGCCCCAGTCGCGCAGGCGGAAATTCACCTGCCGCTCGGCCACAGGCGCGTTGCCGCGCGCTGCGGTTTCAAGCCGCTTGGCGATCTCTTCCTTCGCGGCTTCGATGGTCATGCCGTCGAGGAAACGGGAATTGATCATCCGGCCCTCGCCGTCATAGGCGGTATCCGTGATGACAAACGATTTCGGATCGACATCCGGCGGACACACCACCGGCGTGTTGCCGAGATTGTATTTGTTGACGAAGTCGAGGTCGCGCTGATCGTGCGCGGGACAGCCGAAGATGGCGCCGGTGCCGTATTCCATCAGAACGAAGTTCGCGACATAGACCGGCAGCTTCCAGTCCGGATCGAACGGATGCACAGCCTTGATGCCGGTGTCGAAGCCCTGCTTCTCCGCCGTATCGATGATTTCCTGCGCGGTGCCTTGCTTCTTTGTCTCCGCGATGAATTCCGCGAGCTTCGGATTCTTCAGCGCAGCCGCCTGCGCCAGCGGATGATCCGCCGCGATCGCCATGAACTTCGCGCCGAACAACGTGTCGGGACGCGTGGTGAAGATCTTCAGTTCGCTTTCGCCGCGACCTTCAGAGTTTTTCGGTGCTGTCGCAGGATCGAGCGCAAAACGGATCAGGAGGCCTTCGGAGCGGCCGATCCAGTTGCGCTGCATGAGGCGCACCTTGTCGGGCCAGCGGTCCAGCGTATCCAGCGCGTCGAGCAGTTCCTGCGAATACTTCGTGATCTTGAAGACCCACTGGTTCATCTCGCGCTGCTCGACGACCGCGCCGGAGCGCCAGCCCTTGCCGTCGATCACCTGCTCGTTGGCGAGCACGGTCATGTCGACCGGGTCCCAGTTGATCTTGCGCTTCTCGCGTTCGGCCAGCCCGGCTTTCAGGAAGTCGAGAAACATCTTCTGCTGATGCTTGTAGTAGGTCGGGTCGCAGGTCGCGAATTCGCGCGACCAGTCGAGCGACAGCCCCATGGTCTGGAGCTGCTTCTTCATTGTGGCGATGTTTTCGTAGGTCCACGCCTTCGGCGCGACCTTGCGTTCGATCGCGGCATTCTCGGCGGGGAGACCGAAAGCGTCCCAGCCCATCGGATGCAGCACGTTGTAGCCCTTGGCGCGCATGTAACGCGCGACCACGTCACCCATGGTGTAGTTGCGGACGTGGCCCATATGGATGCGCCCCGACGGATAGGGGAACATTTCGAGCACGTAGTATTTCGGCCGGGGGTCGTCGTTGCGCGTGGCGAAAATCGCCCGCTCATCCCAGATTTTCTGCCAGCGCGGTTCGGATTCGCGGGCGTTGTAGCGTTCGGTGCTCATCAGATAGGTCGTCTGCCATAGGGGAATTGAGGGCCGCAGACTAGCCACAAAAGACCGCGAGGGGTCAACGCTTTAGGCGCGGATATGAGGTTTTGGGGGGCTTAGCCGGCGAGTGAAATGGCGGACGGGGCGGGCTGGATCAGACCGTGTGCGACCACTGCGTTCCGGCCCTGCCGTTTGGCTGCGTAAAGTGCCGCGTCGGCGGCCTCGATCAGGTCGTCCTCCGGCTGGGCATCGCCCGGAGTTACCGTTGCAACGCCAACACTGACCGTGACCGCCTTGCCGGGACTGGTCCGGTGCGGAATGGACAGGCCTTCCACCGCTGCACGGACCTCTTCGCCCACCTGCATGGCATGGGCGGACATGCTGCTGGGCAGAAGCAGACAGAATTCCTCGCCGCCGTACCGGGCCGCGAAGCCGCTATACGAGTTGGCGGTAGCCGCGAGCACCCCTCCGATACGCTTGAGGCAAGCGTCGCCTTCCGGATGGCCGTAGGTATCGTTGAACAGCTTGAAGTGATCGACATCGATCATCAGCACCGAGAGCTGACTGCCGGATTGCAGCGCCTTCATCCATTCGAATTCAAGACGGCTCTGGAAGCCGCGGCGGTTGGCAAGGCCCGAGACAAGATCAAGCGTCGCGATAACCGTCAGCCGGTCATTGGCCGCGGCCATCTCGCGTTCCCGTTCGGAGAGCTGCGACGCCATGGAATCGAAGGCTTTGGCGAGCGGAACGAATTCCGCCGGCAGCGCAGCCGTCGAAACTCTTGCCGATAGCTCGCCGCGTCCGAATCTGTTGGTCATGTCGGTCATCATACGCACCGGCCGCATGATCAGGCGCTCGCCCGCAAACCATGCGCCCAGCAGGGTGAAGAGGCCGACAAGCGCGAGCTGGATATAGGCGGTTCTGATTTCGCCGTTGATGTCGCTAAGCATCGCGGACTGATTGATGCTCACGATCATCCGCGCGCGGGTGCCCGCGACGCGGGCGAACGAGACGGCTTTCTTTTCGCCGTCCGCGGATTCAAAGGAAATCGAGCCGTATTCGCGATCGAGATTGATCTCGCGAAGGGTGACGGCTTCGAGCAGCGAAGCATCTTTCAGAGGGCGTCCGATCAGATTGGCGCTGTCTTCCGGCGCGGCAAGGATAATTCCGTTGCCGTCCACCAGCAGCACCGACATGCCGGCGCGCAGGCCGCGATTGTTGATGAGCTGCGACATCCATTTCAGGTCGACAGCGGCGATGATGAGGGCCTCGCTGTTGCCCTCGATGGCCGACACCGGATAAGCCGCAACGATTGTCGGCGCACCGGAGGGGCGCGCCACGACATAGTCGCTGACGACGAATTCATGGGTTTCCATCGCGCGCTGAAAATAATCCCGGTCGCGGACATTTGCGCCGACGAAAGCAGACTGCGTCGAGCACTGGATGACACCGTCTGCATCCACAAGGTTCAGCGAACGTATCCAGGGGAGATCGACCCGCAGGCTGGCGCGCATGATGGCGCAGCCCCGGCCCTGCTGCGCCGCTGTCGAATAGATGTAGGCAGAAGATTTGAGAACGGCCTGCACGGTCGAGATGATTTCGCGCTGGGCGTCGGCGGTATGCTTGGCAAGCTCGGATAGCTCGTTGGCGGCTTGTGTGATCTGCTTGGAGCGCGTCACTTCCAGAATGCGCACCCGGTCAAGCATCAGCGGGACGACGAGAATCAGCGCCAGAATCCCGAGGCGCGCGCGAATCCCGAGCAGCGCCTTGAGTTTTGACGTGTTGCGGCCGAAGCTGGCGATTGACATTGGTATTCCCTTGCCCCACGCCAATCCTACAAAAAAAGGGTTCAAGGACCCTTTTTTGATTTCGTTAAAAATCGAATGATCTCCATATTTGACGCAGGTTTATCTTGATGGGTGTGGATCACATGCCGGCGGTAACATCCGATTCACCACGCGGCCTTGCTGAAGTTGAGCGCGAGGTTGCGCGCGCCTGCCGCGACGCGCGACGCGAGCGTTCGTCGGTGACGCTGGTTGCTGTTTCGAAAACTTTTGATGGTGACGCCATCGAACCGGTGATCCAGGCGGGCCAGAAAGTGTTCGGTGAAAACCGTGTGCAGGAAGCCAAGTCCAAGTGGCCTGAATTGATGGCGAAATATCCGGGTCTCGCTCTCCATCTGATCGGACCATTGCAGTCGAACAAGGCGAAGGAAGCCGTGGCACTGTTCGATGCCATTCATTCAGTGGACCGCGCCAGCCTCTGTGAAGCGCTGGCGAAAGAGATCGTTAAGCAAGACCGCCATCCTGAGTTATTCGTTCAGCTGAACACCGGTGAAGAGCCGCAGAAGGCTGGCGTCGCGCCGGCCGATGCCGATGCGTTCATTGCAAGCTGCCGCGATGTGTACGGTCTGCGGATTTCAGGCCTGATGTGCATTCCGCCGGTGGACGAGCCGCCCGCGCCGCACTTTGCGCTCACCGCGAAGATCGCTGCACGCAATGGCCTTTCACTGCTGTCGATGGGCATGAGCGCGGATTTCGAGACCGCGATCCAGCTCGGCGCGACCCACGTTCGTGTCGGCTCCGCGATTTTCGGTCATCGCTAACTAACTTCGAACGAGGAGAGCTGTCGTCATTGCGAGGAGGCATTAGCGCGTTTACGCGCGTCTTCGACGCGCTATGGCGACGAAGCAATCCATATCGTTGAGTCGAAATGGTGGATTGTTTCGCTTCGCTCGCAATGACGAGTGATCTCACCCGATCACGATTTTTGTCTGCGGCCCGAGTCGCTCCAGGAGGCGCAGCATTGCGTTGCGCGTCAGCCCCACGCAGCCTGCGGTCGGTCCAAATTTCTCGCGGGCGAGATGAATGAACACGGCGCTGCCGCGTCCAGGAATGCGCGGACGGGTGTTGTGGTCGATTTCGACGATGTAGTCGTAAAGATGGTCCTCGCGCATGAGGCGATCACCGGCTTCACCGGGGGCGCGTGTGACGGCGCGATTGTAATGCCGGTCGGTAGGATCTTCGGACCATGCATCGGCAGGGGTGATTGCGCGAAGCGGCAGATGCGTTCGTGGTCTGGGGTGCCGGTCGGCTCGCCACCACAGCCGGACTGGATGAAATGTGCCGCGCGGGGTGCCGCCGTCGCCCTCGAATTTGTTGGCCCTGATTCCGCCCCGCCCCAGCGCCACCGGCAGGATCTGTGCTCCGGCGACCAGCCAGCCCTGAGTCGGACGGCCAGCGGCGGCATGAACCGCAATCATCGATAACGGCCGATCACGGAACGGTGTTCGATAAGCCATTGGAAAGCCTAGATTTCCCATAACTGGTGTCACCGATTGCGCACAAACCCGGCTTGCGCTTTCGCCCGCAAATGCTCTATTTCGCCGAGGCTCTTTGAGATATGCCCGTTCGGGATCGCTCTCAAAGTCCTCTTTTACAAGCCAAATTTTTAAAGGACCGGATGCAATGGCCAACGCCCGCAAGATCCTGATCGTGGATGACGACACCGATCTGCGCGATGCCCTTGTGGAGCAGTTGTCGCTGCACGAGGAATTCGAGGCTTCCGCAGTCGATACCGGCGCCAAGGGTGCGCTGGCCGCCAAAAGCAATTCTCCCGATCTGGTGTTGATGGATGTCGGCCTGCCGGATACCGATGGCCGCGAAGTGGTGCGCAGTCTGCGCAAGGGCGGCTTCAAGTCACCGATCATCATGCTGACCGGACACGACACCGATTCGGACACGATCCTCGGCCTGGAGTCTGGTGCGAACGACTATGTCGCAAAGCCATTCCGCTTTGCCGTGCTGCTGGCGCGCATCCGCGCGCAGCTTCGCCAGCATGAAGCCAGCGAGGACGCCGTGTTTACAGTCGGCCCCTACAGCTTCCGCCCGGGCTCCAAGATGTTGACCGGCGCCAATGCCAAGAAGGTCCGATTGACCGAGAAGGAGACTGCGATCCTGCGGTTCCTCTATCGCGCCGGCCAGATGCCGGTGTCGCGCGAGACCCTGCTGCAGGAAGTCTGGGGCTATAACTCGGGCGTCACCACCCATACCCTGGAAACGCACATCTATCGCCTTCGCCAGAAGGTGGAGAAGGACGCGGCAAACCCCGAAATTCTTGTGACTGAGTCCGGGGGCTATAAGCTGGTGCCATGAGCCGAATCACCCGGCGCTTGAACGAAGCGCTCCATGGCCATTGAAGACGACATCGCCCTGTTCGCGCGCGTCCCGACACTGAGCTTGTTGGGCAGCGCGGCTTTGCAGGTGCTCGCGATCGGCGCCGAGCAGCGCGATTACGGATTCGGCGAAAAACTGTTCGAGCAGGGCGATCCGGCGGATTCCGGTTTCATCGTCCGGCGCGGCGCGTTCCGTGTCGCGTCCGATGACGGGCAGGAAGCGGTCGCCGGCGAGAATGTGCTGATCGGCGAGCTTGCACTTGTTGTCGCGATGCCACGGCCCGCGACGGCTGTTGCGCTCGAACCGTCATCTGTTCTGCGCATCTCGCGCAGCCTGTTTCAGCGTGTGCTTGAAAGTCATCCGGAAGCCGCGCGTCGTCTGCGCGACGATTTCGCGGCGCGCTCCAATGCAGCGCTCGGCGCGATGGCGCGTGTGGGCGTAACGCTGCGCTAGTTTCAACCGGCAAAGTCCTCATGGTGAGGAGCGCGAAGCGCGTCTCGAACCATGCGGGTTCATCGTTCGAGACGCGCGCAAGAGCGCGCTCCTCAGGATGAGGGTACGGATTTTTCTCAAACGTCGAGCACCGCCGTGACCGGAACATGGTCCGACGGCCGTTCCCAACCGCGGGCGTCGCGGGTGATCTTGAAATCACGAACGCTGTCACCGAGTGCCTTCGAGACCCAGATGTGGTCGAGGCGGCGGCCCTTGTTGGCGGCAGTCCAGTCGGCGGAGCGATAGCTCCACCACGTATAAACTTTCTCCGAGAGTGGAACGCGCTGACGGGCGATGTCGATCCAGTCGCCCTGGGATTGCACCGCAAGCAGCTTTTCGCATTCGATCGGCGTGTGCGACACGATTTTCAGGAGCTGCTTGTGCGACCATACGTCATGCTCATGCGGGGCGACGTTGAGGTCGCCCACAAGAATATGCCGGTCATTGGCCTTCGGATGCAGCGGTTCGCAGTCGCGCATCTCGTCGAGGAAGGACAGCTTGTGCTCGAACTTCGGATTGAGCACGGGGTCCGGAATATCGCCGCCGGCGGGCACGTAAAAATTATGCAGGGTGAGCGGCTTTGCGATCTGCGCCTGCTCGCCGAATGACACCGAGATATGCCGTGAATCGACCTTGCCGCAGAACGTGCGCACGTCGCGCGATTCAAAGGGAATCTTCGAGACGATGGCGACGCCGTGATAGCCTTTCTGGCCGTTGAGCGCGATGTGCTCATAGCCGAGCCGTTTGAAGCGCTTCAGCGGAAATGCATCATCGACGCATTTCGTCTCCTGAAGGCACAGCACATCCGGGCGCACGGACTTGATGAACTTCGCAACCAGATCGATGCGCAGGCGCACCGAATTGATATTCCAGGTGGTGAGGGTGAGGCGCATGATCGCAGGCGGAGAGGAAAGACAGACAAACCGTTAGCCGGTTTTGCCCGCCTGCTCCAGTCCACCGGTGCAAATCTGCACTAGTTCTGGTTGGTCTGATAGTTGGTGTAGTCGATCTTGAACATGCCAGGATCGAGCTTCTTGGTGGTGTCGAGATTGTAGACCGCAACCGTGGTGTCGTAGCCCTGCGGATCGGTCACGGTCCACTGCTTGAGCTGGCTATCCTTCGCGCCGATCATCAGCATCAGGCGGCTGGTGCCGACCAGCGGCTGTTTTTCCTCGATGGTCACGCTGATGAACATGTCGTCGGACCCGACCCCGACGACAGTGGTATCGCGCATCAGATCGATGCGGTCGGACAGCAGGAAGCGCAGCGGGGTCTGCGACAGCGGATAGACATCCTGGGTCGCGAGCCTGCGGTCGCGGACGATCACTGACGATCCGTCGGCGACAAGCGCGATCGGCGATGGATCGTCATACTCGAAACGGATCTTGCCGGGTTTCTGGATATAGAAGTCGCCGGTGGAACGCTTGCCGTCAGGGCCGACCTGCACGAAGTTGCCGGAGACATTCACAAGCGACGAGAGATAGCTGCTGACCTTGGCGGCGAGCGCCTTCTGGTTGGCGTCGAAGTTCGGTGTGTTGCCGCCGAACAGGTTGCGCAAATCCGGAATGATCGGCGTCGGTGGTGCGGAGGCGGAAGGAGCGGGTGTCGCCGGTGTCGGCAGCGCCTGTTTTGGCGTCGGCGTGTCAGCGCGTTTCGGCGCGGGCTTGGGGACCGGGACAGCCTGAGCCGAGGCGGCCGGGATCATGAGCGCAGCGGCCATCAAGGCGGCCAGCGCCGCCGCGGGCCATTTCACATCCAGAAAACGATGCACAAAGAGCGGGTTGCGGCAGAACGGCTGATGGCGATGGAGTTTTCTCAACGGTCCGTCCTGTGGATGCCTTGTGATCTGCCCGGGGCTAACCCCAAGCTATGGCGATTTCGCGGCTGCGAATAGCGTGGATTTAGCCGAAGCGCTCTTCTTCCTCACCCACCAGAATTTCGCGTTTTCCGGCATGGTTAGCCTGACCGACGATGCCTTCCAGCTCCATCCGCTCCATCAGCGTGGCGGCGCGATTGTAACCGATCTGCAGCCGGCGCTGAATGTAGCTGGTCGAGGCCTTGCGGTCGCGCTTTACGATAGCCACAGCCTGCTGGAACAGGTCGCCTTCGCCGCCATTGGCACCCATGCTGGTGCCGTCGAATACTGCGTTGCCGTCCTCGTCGACCTCATCTTCCGCGGTGACTGCCTCGAGATATTCCGGCTGGCCCTGTGCCTTGAGGTGGCGGACGATCTTTTCGACTTCTTCATCCGACACGAATGGACCGTGGACGCGGCTGATGCGGCCGCCACCGGCCATATAAAGCATGTCGCCCTGACCGAGCAGTTGTTCTGCGCCCATCTCGCCGAGCAGCACGCGGCTATCGATCTTCGAAGTAACCTGGAAAGAGATACGGGTCGGGAAGTTCGCCTTGATGGTGCCGGTGATGACGTCTACCGACGGGCGTTGCGTCGCGAGGATCACATGGAGGCCCGCGGCGCGCGCCATCTGCGCGAGGCGTTGCACCGCGCCTTCAATGTCCTTGCCGGCGACCATCATCAGGTCGGCCATTTCGTCCACGATAATGACGATATAGGGCAGCGGTTCGAGCTCAAGCTTTTCTTCCTCGTAGATCGCCTTGCCGGTTTCCTTGTCGAAGCCGGTCTGAACGGTGCGGGTCAGTTCCTCGCCCTTGGCCTTCGCCTCGGCGACGCGCGTGTTGTAGCCGTCGATGTTGCGCACGCCGAGCTTCGCCATGTTCTTGTAGCGCTGCTCCATTTCGCGCACCGCCCATTTCAGCGCGACGACTGCCTTTTTCGGATCGGTCACGACCGGCGTTAAAAGATGCGGAATGCCGTCATAGACGGAGAGTTCGAGCATCTTCGGATCGACCATGATCAGGCGGCACTGGTCCGGGCGCAGGCGATAGAGCAGCGACAGGATCATGGTGTTGATGCCGACCGACTTGCCCGAGCCGGTGGTGCCGGCGATCAGAAGATGCGGCATGC
Source organism: Afipia sp. (assembly GCA_024508675.1). Lineage (GTDB taxonomy): Bacteria > Pseudomonadota > Alphaproteobacteria > Rhizobiales > Xanthobacteraceae > Afipia. The sequence continues at coordinate 77,065 of JANINQ010000015.1, read as the reverse complement.
GCGCCAGATCGACAATCACGGGCTCGCCGCCGATGGTCTTGCCGAGGCACAGCGGCAGTTTCGCGGTGCTCCCGGTTGCTTCCTTCGCGTTGAGCAGCTCACGCAGATAAACCGTCTCGCGCTTCACGTTCGGCAGTTCGATGCCGATGGCGTTGCGCCCGGAGACGACCGCAACACGCGCCGAGACCGCGCTCATGGAGCGTGCAATATCGTCGGCAAGACCGATTACGCGCGAGGACTTGATGCCGGGGGCGGGTTCAAGTTCGTAAAGCGTCACGACCGGGCCGGGACTGGCTTTCACGATTTCGCCGCGCACGCCGAAGTCTTGCAACACGCCTTCGAGCGAGCGTGAGTTTTCTTCCAGTTCGTCCTTGCTCAGGGTCTGGCGGTCGGATGCTTTCGGAGCGGCGAGAACGGAGATCGGCGGTAGAACGAAGACGCCCTTGCGGCCGGACGGCTTCGGCTCGGCGCGCTTGCGGGCGCGCGGAGCGGGCTCCTCCTCCTCTTCTTCGTCTTCCTCTTCGGCCTCTTCCTCTTCGTATTCGTCTTCTTCCTGCGGCACCAGCGTCGGTGCGCGCCGCCCATTGCCGAGATTGGGCTCCATGCGCTCGAACGAGCGGGCGGAGGATGATTCCGTGCGTCCCACGGCCATGGCGAAGAGCGCGGATGCCATACGCCCGATGCGCGCCTTCGTGCTCATGACGGCGTGGACCAGCCATCCAAGCGAGATGGAGCCGCGATCGTTGTCGTCTTCGTCCTCTTCGTCGTCGATCATCGGCGGCCGCGTGCGTTCGACGATCTTTTCCCTGGCGCCCGCACCGCAGGCGAAAGCGAAGCTCCCGATCATGGCAGCGAACAGGATTGTGCCGAGCACGATGCGATAGATGGTGCCGGGACCGAACACGACAGCAGGGAAGCGTACCAGCGCATCGCCGACAACGCCGCCGAGCCCGGTCGGCAGCGGCCATGCGCCGCTGCGCGGCAGGCAGCTTGCGAATCCGGCTGCGATCACTGCACACAAGATCCAGCAGGCGACCCGCAGCGCTTCGCGGTCGAACAGGCGATGGGTCACCAGCCGCCAGCCCCACACGGCGACCGGCAGGATCAGCATGATCGAACCGAGGCCGAGAATCTGCATCAAGAGATCGGCACCGATCGCGCCGGGCCGTCCCATCAGGTTGCGGATGGTGCCGGAGGTTGCGTGGCTCAGGCTCGGGTCCTGCACCGACCAGGTCATCAGTGCGGCGGCCACTACGCAGGAGAGCGCGATGACGCCGAGGCCGGTCAATTCGCGCAGGCGGCGTGCCAGCATCTCGCGGATCGGATCGGAGATCTGGCCGACGATGGGAATGACGCGTTCGATCGCTGGCATGATGGACTAACCTTGCGGCTCGCTCAAAACCTCGACCATGCGATGCAGGGCCTCGGCGGTGGTTTCACTGTCTTGCACCATGGCGACGCGGATATAGCCGGCGCCGGGGTTGGTGTTGTCGGATTGCGGACGGGCCAGATAGCTTCCGGGAATGACGCGCACACCGCCGTCCCTGAAAAGCTTCACGGTGGCGGCTTCGTCGCCGCCATAGGCGGAGACATCGAGCCAGATGCAGAATCCGCCAGCGGGGCGCTTGTAGCCAAAGCGGTTGCCGAGGATCTGGTCGGCGAGATCGAACTTGATCCGGTAGAGCCTGCGGTTTTCCTCGACATGCGCTTCGTCGCTGTAGGCGGCGACGGCGACATGCTGCAGCGGCACCGGCACCTGAGGCGCAGCGACGTTCCGCAGTTCATGAAATCGCGCGAGAAATTTTGCGTCACCTGCGACGAAGCCGACGCGCATGCCAGGCAGGTTCGAACGCTTCGACAGCGACTGGAAGGCGACCACGTTGGCGAAGTCGTTGCCAGCGGATGCGAGCATGCTGCCCGGCGCATCCTGTGTGTAGATTTCCGAATAGCATTCGTCGCTGAGCACGATGAAGCCGTAGCGGTCGGCGAGCTGCTTCACGCGATCGAAGTAGGTGCGCGAGGCCACAGCGCCCTGCGGGTTGGCGGGCGACGCGAGATAGAACGCAACTGTACGCTCAAGTGTTTCGGTGCTGAGCGCGTCGAGGTTGGGCAGGAATCCGTTGTCGCGAACAGTCGGCAGAAACACCGCTTCGCATCCGGCGGCGCGCGCGCCAGCCGCATAGGCCGGATAGAACGGATTGGGCATCAGGATCGCAGGTGTGCCCTTGCGCGGCTCGACATAACGGGCGGCCGCGATGGCTGCGAAAAACAGACCCTCGCGGCTTCCGTTCAGCACCAGAACTTCGGTTTCGGGATCGACCGCCCGCGCAAGATTAAATCGTTTTGTCGTCCAGCTTGCCGCGGCCTGGCGGAACGGCTCGATCCCCTTGGCGATGGGGTAACGGCCGAAGTCGTTGACATGCTTGGCCAGCACCGGTCCGACAAAGCCGGGGACGGGATGCTGCGGCTCGCCAAGTGACATATTTATCAATGGCTTACCGGGCTTATAAGGGCTGAGGAGGTCGGCCAGCCGGGCAAACGGCGAGCGTTCGCTGGCCGGGGCGCCACCTTGGGCGCCGGCAGCGGTTGCCGGGCGGGAAGAAGCGGTTATGGCCATTCGAAAAACGCCAGCACTTTCGGTCCGTTGATCCCCTCGGGAGCGTCCCGGGAGCGCGCGGATTTCATCACATCACCATAGGTGGGGCGAGGTTAAGACGCGATTAACCATCGCCCTTCGGGCGAACTTTCGCCGGGGAGGGAACGCTATGTCTCGCGGCAAAGAAAAGGGCTCCAGCTTGCGCTGGAGCCCTCCGACGGACGGGGCATTGCCGGGTTTGTGCCCCAACCGTTGTTGGTGTGCGGCTTACATGTTGTAGGCGCGCTCGGTGTGATCGGTGATGTCGAGACCTTCACGCTCGGCATCGACCGGAACCCGCAGGCCGACGATCACGTCAACGACCTTGAACAGGATTGCCGAACCGATGCCGGAGAACAGCAGCGTGGTGCCGACGCCCCAGGCCTGCGACGTCATCTGCGCAACCATGTCGTACTCGCCGACCTTGCCTGCGACGTAGTCCATGACGCCGGTGCCGCCGAGAGCGGGGTTGACCAGAATGCCGGTGCCCAGAGCGCCGACGATGCCGCCGACGCAGTGGATGCCGAACACGTCGAGGGAGTCGTCATAGCCGAGAGCGTTCTTCACGACGGTGCAGAAGAACAGGCAGACGATGCCGACAACGAGGCCGAGGACGATGGCACCCATCGGACCGGAGAAACCGGCCGCCGGGGTCACCGCGACGAGACCTGCGACTGCGCCCGAGAGCGCACCGAGCAGCGAGGGATGACCCTTAATCATCCATTCCGCGAACATCCACGACAGAGCCGCCGCTGCGGTTGCAACGAAGGTGTTGGTCATGGCGAGCGCAGCGCCGCCGTTGGCTTCGAGGTTCGAGCCTGCGTTGAAGCCGAACCAGCCCACCCACAGGAGCGCAGCGCCGATCATGGTCATGGTCAGCGAGTGCGGAGCCATCAGCTCCTTGCCGTAACCGACGCGCTTGCCGATCAGCAGAGCGCCGACGAGACCTGCGATACCGGCGTTGATGTGGACCACCGTGCCGCCTGCGAAGTCGAGGGCGCCCTTCTTGAAGATGAAGCCGGCGTCCGCGTTGATTTCGTCAAGTTTGGCTTGTGCCGCGGTCTTTGCTGCGCCATCAGCCGCAGCAGCAAGAGCCTTCGCTGCATCGGTGATCGCGTCCGGACCAGCCCAGTACCAGACCATGTGCGCCATCGGGAAGTAGATGAGCGTCACCCAGAGCGGAACGAACAGCGCGAGGGCTGCAAACTTCGTGCGTTCCGCGAAAGCGCCGATAATCAGCGCCGGCGTGATCGCAGCGAAGGTCAGCTGGAAGCAGAAGTACACCAGCTCCGAGATGTTGGCGTCGACGCTGAAGGTCGCTGCCGCCGAGTCGGTGGTGATGCCCGCCATGAACGCTTTCGAGAAGCCGCCGATGAAATCGGAGCCGCCGGTGAAAGCGAGGCTGTAGCCGTAGACTGCCCAGATCACGGTCACGATGCAGACGGTGTAGAACACCTGAGCCAGCACCGAGAGCATGTTCTTGGAGCGGACGAGACCGCCGTAGAACAGGGCGAGGCCGGGGATGGTCATCAGCAACACGAGGATTGCCGAGGTCATGACCCAGGCATTGTCGCCCTTGTTGATGGTCGGCGCTGCATAGGCGGCGGTCGTCGCGAAGAGGCCGACTGCGAGAGCTGCCAATCCCGCGCTGGTGGGACGCTTGAACGTCATTTGTTTGTACTCCTGATAAGATGAGGTTTGCGCGAAATCAGAGCGCCGCGTCATCGGCTTCGCCCGTGCGGATGCGCACCGCATGGTCGAGGTTGATGACGAAGATCTTGCCGTCGCCGATCTGGCCGGTCTTTGCAGCGCCGGTGATCGCTTCGATGGTCTTGTCGACTTGAGCCGAGGCGACAGCTACCTCGATCTTGATCTTGGGAAGGAAGCTCACCGCGTATTCAGCGCCGCGATAGATTTCCGTGTGGCCTTTCTGGCGGCCATATCCCTTGACTTCCGTCACCGTGAGGCCGTGAACGCCAATGGCGGTCAGGGCATCGCGGACTTCTTCCAGCTTGAATGGCTTGATGATGGCCATAACAATTTTCATGGGTTCTTCCCCGCTTGGGCCCGGCCGTACTGACCGGGCGATCTCGACTGAGGGTCACCACGCGAAGACAGATCACTCCACGGGCACAGCCGGGTCCCTTAGAATCAAATGCCGTGCCAACCGCGCCAAAATCGCTAACGGTTTATGAATCCGGAGGTTTTCCGCCCGGAGGGGACTGCGCAGGAAAGAGGCGATCAGGTGCCGCCTAAAACAGCGACAGAAATGCCAAAAACATAGGCACGACAGACTGCGGACACATTCATGCCCAGCAGAGCGGCAAAAGGTATCTGCGCCCGGTGCCGGGCGCAGTCCGAAGTCCGGATTGCGGCGTTTTACTGAAGGGCTTCGCCGTGCTGGGTAATGTCCAGCCCCTCGACCTCATGCTCGTGCGGGACCCGCAGGCCGGCCAGCATGTCGACGACCTTGAGCAGCACGAAGGTCATCCCGCCGGTCCAGACGAACACGACCGCAACCCCGTAGACCTGGGTGAGCAGCAGTTTCGGATTGCCCTCGATCAGGCCGGCGGTTCCGCCGATAGCGGCGGTGGCGAAGATTCCGGTCATCAGGGTGCCGAGCAGTCCGCCGATGCCGTGAATGCCGAACACGTCGAGCGTGTCGTCATAATTGAAACGGTGCTTGAGGCTGGTGCACGCCCAGTAGCAGACCGCTCCGGCGATGACGCCGATCACGATGCCGTGCCACGGTTCGACGAAGCCGGAGGCGGGCGTGATCGTGCCGAGGCCGGCCACCGCACCGGAGATCATGCCGAGTACCGATGGCTTGCGGCGCGTGATCCATTCGATCGCGGTCCATGTCAGCGCGCCGGCGCAGGCGGCGAGATGCGTCGAGAAGATCGCCATCACCGCGCGCGAATTGGCCTGCAGGGCCGAACCGCCGTTGAAGCCGAACCAGCCGACCCACAACAGGCCCGTGCCGATCACCGCGAGTGACAGGTCGTAGGGCGACAGGTTTTCGCTGCCGTAGCCGCGGCGGCGGCCCATCACAACGGCAGCGACGAGTCCTGCGGTGCCTGCGCTGAGATGCACGACAAGGCCGCCGGCAAAATCAAGCACGCCCGCCTGGGCGAGGAAGCCGCCGCCCCACACCCAATGCGCGAGGGGAATATAGACGAGCGTGAACCAGCCGATTGAAAACAACACGTACGACGAAAACCGCATGCGGTCCGCAACCGAACCCGCCACCAGCGCCACCGTGATCACCGCGAATGTCATCTGGTAAAGCGTGAACAGGGCTTCGGGAATGGTCTTTGCGGCACTGTTGACGCCGTCCATCGTCATGCCGGACAGCAGGATACGATCAAGCGAACCGAGCCAGGCGCCGTCGCCGACAAAGACAAGGCTGTAACCGTAGACCGCCCAGAGAATGGAGATCAGCGCCACCGCGATGAGGCTCTGCGCCATTGTTGCGAGCACGTTCTTCTTGCGCACCATGCCGGCATAGAACAGCGCGAGGCCTGGAATGGTCATCATCAGCACCAGCGCGGTTGACGTGATCATCCATGCGGTGTCTGCCGCGTCGATCTTCGTGTCCTGCGCAAGAGCCGGCGTCGCCGACATAAAAGCAAAGCTCGCAGCAGAAATCGCTGTCGCAAACTGTGCGACCGCACGCGGCAATCTCAACATGAGTATCTCCCCGGCTAGGAAGGAAGACCGTGCGGCATCTTGTATGCACCGCTGCAGTCGTGATGCTTATTTCAGTTTGAGCATGACCCGCCAGAACGGCTTTCACCGCTCTGGATCATCCTTAAAAATCAAAGTGCGTCGTTATCGGTTTCGCCGGTGCGGATGCGCACGGCATTCTCGATCGGCGTAACAAAAACCTTGCCGTCGCCGATCTGGCCGGTGCGTGCACCGGCGGTGATGACCTGAACCGCCTGATCGGCAAGATCGCTTCCGACCGCGATCTCGATCCGCAGCTTGGGCAGGAAGTTCACGATGTATTCCGCACCCCGATAGATCTCGGTGTGACCCTTCTGGCGGCCGAAGCCCTTCACCTCGGTGACGGTCATGCCATGAACGCCGATCGCGGTGAGGGCCAAACGGACCTCTTCAAGCTTGAAGGGTTTGATGATGGCGGTGATCAGCTTCATGGTCGCTCTTGGTCCCTGAAAAACAGTGCGGCGGCGTCATGCGTCTTTACGCTTCGCACCCTTTTTGGGCAAGGCGGGAGAAAAATAAGCAGCCGCAGCCGAAAACCATTGCGGCAGCGCGCGGTCCGTTTGTAGCATCGGCATTTCAGGGGCTGGGACCGACGACAATTTCTTTCAGCGCTGCAGGACGCGCGTCCTGTGACCGGTCCGGCGCTTCAATTCCCAAAAGACAAAGGAAACACCAATGCCGGGCCGATCTTGGTTTGTTGCTGCCGGAGATAAGCAGGAAGGTCCTTATTCCGAAGAGGAATTCCGCGACCTGATCGCGCGCGGGCACATCCGGCCCGACACCTATGTCTGGGCCGACGGCATGCAGGACTGGAAATATGCCGGTGACATCCCGGGTCTTCTGTCTCCGGGCCGTGCGCCGCCCGCCGTTCCCCGGCCGGGCGCTTCGATGTCATCCGCCTATGCCGATCATGGTGGCGGATCGTTTTCGGCAGACTTCAGCATCTGGGAAATGCTGGGACGCGCACTGGTGTTCGTGATTGGCGTCCTGCTGATCATTCCGGCGCCCTGGGTGGCGGCGAGCTTCTATGGCTGGCTGATCTCGCGCATCCATGTGCCAGGCCGCGGCCAGCTCGGCTTCACCGGCAAGGCGCTGGATATCTGGTACGTGTTCATCGGGCTCGCGCTGACAGGCTATCTCGGCCGGATCACCGGCGTGCCTTATCTCAGCGATCTCGTCGCCATTCTGCTTCAGGGATTTCTGTCGTGGCTTCTGGTGCGCTGGGTCACATCCAACATCACCTCAGACGGACAGCCGCTGCAACTTTCATTCGTGGGCAGCCCGTGGACCTATATCGGCTGGCACGTCCTGATGGCGCTGTCGTTCATCACCATCATCGGTTGGGCGTGGGTCATCGTCTACTGGATGCGGTGGAATTGCGCCAACATCGCCGGCACTCGCCGGGCGATCACGTTCAACGCGACCGGGCTTGAAGTCCTGTGGCGCACGCTGGTGTTTGCCATCGGCATGGCATTCATCATCCCGATTCCGTGGGTGCTGGGCTGGTATTCCCGCTGGTACGTGTCGCAGTTCGCAGCATCGGACCGGCTGGCGTAACCAGCGACTGCGCGTGCACTGATCGGCAGAAGCCGCCGGTTATGCCGGCGGCTTTTCCTTGCGCTCGCGCAATGAGCCTTCCTGTGCGACGGAGGCCACGAGTGTACCATCCTGCTTGAAGATCATGCCGCGCGTGAGGCCGCGTCCGCCCTGCGCGCTTGGCGAGTCCTGACTATAGAGCAGCCATTCGTCGGCGCGGAACGGCCGGTGAAACCACATCGCGTGATCGAGGCTTGCAGGCATCATGCGCTGGTCGAACAGGGTGCGGCCGTAGCGCGCCATTGCGGCATCGAGCAGCGAGAAGTCGGAGGCGTAGGCCAGCGCACACATATGCAACGCCGGATCATCCGGCAGCTTTGCGACCGTGCGAATCCAGATATTGATACGGCCATCCTCGATCTTCTGTCCGAAATAGCGGCCAAGCTCTACCGGACGCAACTCGATCGGCCGATCGGATTCGTAGTAGCGCCGGATGAAGTCCGGCATGTCCTTGAACATCGGCTGCTTGGAGACTTCTTCCGCGGTCAGCTTTTCCGGCGGCGGGACATCCGGCATTCTGTCCTGATGATTGAACGCTTCTTCCTCCAATGCATGGAACGACACCATGATCGAGAAGATCGCGTGGCCGTGCTGGATCGCGGTCACGCGCCGCGTCGAATAGCTCTTGCCGTCGCGCAGCCGTTCGACTTCATAAATGATCGGAATCTGCGGATCGCCCGGCAGGATGAAGTAGCAGTGGAGTGAGTGCGGTAATCGCTTCTCGACATTCTCGACGGTGCGGCAGGCCGCAACCATAGCCTGACCGATCACCTGCCCGCCGAACACCCGCTGCCAGCGTGTCTTGGGGCTGGTGCCGCGAAACATGTTCACTTCGAGCTGCTCGATATCGAGGATCGACAACAGATCAATCAGGCTTTTCGACATTCACGATGTTCCGATCTTCGGCATTTCGGGCTGCGGAGCGGTTTCCGCTTGCCCGCAAACCCTGATAAACAGCGCAGGCCTCTCTTCGGGCCTATTCTCGGGGCATATTTCCCCCATGGCCGGGCTTGAAGCAAGGGCAGCGGTCAAGTGAATTGCACATAGGAAAGTCCGGGTGTCATGTCGTCACAACGCAGCATCGTGATCGGAGGCGGCGCTTTTGCCGGTCTTGGACTGGCGCTGGCGCTGCGGCAGGGGCTTGGCCCCGACATTCCGGTCGTCGTGGCCGATCCGGCTTTTGCGATGAGACCGAGCCGCGATCCGCGCGCGTCCGCGATTGTCGCGGCCTGCCGCCGCCTGTTCGAGGTGGTTGGCGTCTGGGATCAGGTGGCTGCGACAGCGCAGCCGATCCTCGACATGATGGTGACCGACTCCCGTCTTGAGGATGCGACAAGGCCGGTGTTCCTGACCTTTGCCGGCGAGGTCGAGCCCGGCGAACCCTTCGCGCACATGGTCGAGAACCGTCTTCTGATCGATGCGCTGGTGGCGCGCGCCGCTGCCGAAGGCATCGAGCTCAACGCCGTCGCCGTCTCCGGTTACGACGTGCATGGCGAAGGCACCCGTGTGACGCTGAGCGATGGCCGCGTCATCGATGCAAGTCTTCTGATTGCTGCAGATGGCGCGAAATCCAGGCTGCGCGAGCGCGCAGGCATCGCGACCCATGGATGGGATTACGATCAGTCCGGCATTGTCGTGACGGTGGGACACGAGCGGGATCATCATGGCCGCGCCGAAGAACATTTTCTTCCCGCAGGTCCGTTCGCGATCCTGCCCCTGAGGGGCAACCGTTCGTCGCTGGTCTGGACCGAGAGCCGCCGCGAGGCCGCGCGGATCGTTGATTTGCCTGAGACTGAATTCCAGAGCGAACTGGAAACGCGGTTCGGTCTTCATCTTGGCGACGTGAAGGCGCTCGACAAGCCGCGCGCGTTTCCGCTCGGCTATTTCGTGGCGCGCTCGTTTATCGCAGATCGTCTCGCACTGGTCGGCGATGCTGCGCATGTCATTCATCCCATCGCAGGGCAGGGCCTCAACATGGGGCTGAAGGATGCTGCAGCGCTCGCGGAAGTGATTGTCGATGCCGCGCGGCTTGGCATCGATCCGGGACAGGCCGACGTGCTGGAGCGTTATCAGCGCTGGCGGCGGTTCGATACCGTGGCGATGGGCGTTGCGACCAATTCGCTGAACATGCTGTTCTCGAACAAGTCGACATTGTTGCGCACGGTGCGCGACATCGGGCTCGGCCTTGTCGATCGCGTGCCCCCGCTGAAAAGTGCATTTATCCGTCAGGCGGCGGGGTTGTCCGGCGAAGTGCCGCGGCTCTTGCGCGGCGAGGCGCTGTAGCCCTTCAGACTAAGCAGAAAGTTTCGCCAGCTGCTCGCCCATCAGGCGGTGCAGCAGGTTGATCGCTTTCAGCGGGCGGACCATCACCTTGAAATGCGTGATCTGGCGTCCATCATCGCTGAACGTGATGATGTCGACACCGTTGATCTTGATGCCTTCGACCTCGTTCTCGAATTCCAGCACAGCGCCATTTTCGTTGCGCCATTCGCCGAGATACTTGAAGCCCGGTCCGCCGAGGACCGTTCCCGCGCTGGCCAGATACTTGAACGTGATGTCGCGCCCACGCTGCGGCGTATGAACGACGGGACTTTCAAACACGGCGTCGGGATGCAGCAGGTCCCACAGGACCTTCTCGTCAGGCGACTTGATGAACTCATGCCAGCGTTCGAGAGCGTGGGGTCGCATCGGGCATCTCCGTTGTGCAGCTTCCGGCGCGGCTTGGCCGGCGAATATCCGTTGCTCAGTCGATCCGGCGCGCTTCTTCCGGCAGCATGATCGGAATGCCGTCGCGGATCGGGTATGCGAGCTTGGCGGACCGCGAGATCAGTTCCTGATGCGCGCTGTCAAATTCCAGCGGACCTTTGGTCTGCGGGCACACCAGGATTTCCAACAGCTTCGGATCGACACCGCTTTCGGGCCGTTCTGACGGCGAGGTCATGAGTCAACTCCACATCAATCTTGGCCGATTGTATCACATTCGGAGCAGTCCGAAGCAACCGGCCGGAGGGTCTGTTGTCGCAGCAGTCACCCCGGTGCATTGGCGATTTTGATCAGCTCATCGAGAATCTCGTCCTGCCGTGCCTTCGACAGGGGCTTGTCCGACAGCGTGAAGCCGAGAAACGCCCAGTAGAGAATCTGCGAGCGCGCCTGTGCGGTGCCCGGCGAAAGTCCCTTTGCTGCAAACTGGGCTTCCATATAGGACAGCCGCCGCCTGTCGATGGCATGAACCGCTGCGCGCGCCACCGGATCGACCGTGGCCCAGCTGCGAACCGCAATTTCCAGCGGCAGTCTGTTGCCACCGAATGCACGGCGCAGCAGTTCGTTGATGGGACTTTCGTTTCCCGGCAATCGTTCGAGACTGGAGATGATCTGCTCGGTCATGGTCTCGCGCCAGCGCCTGAGCAAAGCGGTGTGAAACGCAGCGACATCCTCGAAATGCCAGTAGAAGCTGCCTCGCGAAACGCCCATGGCCTTGGCCATCGGTTCCGCTTTCAGCGCCGTGAAACCGCTTTTGGTCAGGGTTTTCAAGCCCTGATCGAGCCAGTCGATCGCGGAGAGCTGGTCGGCTCTGGGGCGGCGCTTTGCAGGCGGCGTTCTCATCGTTTTCACCATACATAACTGTATTGACAAGCGCCAGCGCCAGGATAATCTCACCATACAGTTATGTATGGCTAAGGGAGAGCGCGATGCGTGATGTGTTGCTGCAGTTTTCGGGAGCTCTCGCGATTATCGTTGCGCTGATTCACGGCGCACTCGGCGAAAAGAGAATATTCGCTTCGGGCAACGGCAGGATCACCATCGAGCCTCCGCAGCTTCGAATATTGCTGCGCCTTGTCTGGCAGACTGGAACGGTCGCGTGGATCGGCGGAGGCGTTCTGTTGTTCGCGGCGCCGCTGATGGCATCGGACGCCGCGCGTCACTGGATCATTGTCACAATGGCGGCGGTGTTTGCCTTTGCAGCCGCGGCCAATGCCTGGGCCAAGCGCGGCCGGCACTTCGGCTGGATATTGCTGAGCGCCGTGGTGGTGATGGCGATCGCGGGATATTGACCGTGATTGCTACTGCAGCGGGGGATCGCCGGAGGTCTGCTTTTTGGCGAGATCCATCTCGGTGACCGCGATCAGGATTTCGGCGCGGGTCTTGAGGTCCGGCGCTTCGAGCAGGGCCTGTTTTTCCGCAGGCCCGTAAGGCGACATCATCGCCAGCGCATTGACGAGTGCTTCATTCGGTGCGCTCTCGATGCCGTCCCAGTCCACCTTGAGCTGGTTGGCCTTGAGAAACTGCGTCAGCGCCTCCAGCAAGGCCTTGCGGTTCACCTCGTCCTCGCCTTTGCGCGCGACGAAATCATCGATGAAGGCGCTGAAGTCCACGCTGCACTGACGGTAGGGCGTCAGCACGGTCTTTTCTTCCAGCACCTTGAAGCGCGCGACACCGGTGAGTTCGAGGATATAGCGGCCGTCGCCGGATTCGGCGAGCTGGGTGATCCGCCCGACACAGCCGACCTTGAACAGGATCGGCCGCTCGCTGCTCTGGGAATGGGTGACATCGGGCTGGATCATTCCGATCAGGCGGTGGCCGTCGCGAAAGGCGTCGTCCACCATCTGCAGGTAGCGCGGCTCGAAGATATTGAGGGGCATCTGTCCGCGCGGCAACAGCAATGCGCCGGGCAGCGGGAACACCGGGATGACCTTCGGCAGATCGGCGGGCCCACGATATTCAGCGTTGATCGGCATCCGCGTCCCTCAGCTCAGGTGCAAAATGCTCCGTCACGAGAAAAGGATCGTCGACAGGCGCTTGCGACTGTCAACGGTCGCGTCGTCCTCCGGGCCCCACGCCTCGAAGAACTGCACCAGTTTCCTGCGTGCGCCGTCATCGTCCCATTTGCGGTCGCGCTTGACGATCTCCAGCAGGTGACCGGCGGCGTCCGCGCGCTTGCCGGCGGCATTGAGTGCGACGGCGAGATCGAAGCGGGCCTGATGATCCAGCGGGTTTGCGGCGACTTTCTGCTCGAGCTCGGCCACCGGGCCGACATCCTTGGCCTGCTCGGCAAGGTCGATCATGGTTTGCACGGCGGAAATCGCCGCATCGTTGCGCTTGGACTCCGGCACCATGGCCAGCGTTTGCTTGGCCTGCTCCAGCGCGCCCGCCGTGACATAGCAACGGGCCAGGCCGGCCAGCGCGGTGAGATTGGTGGCATCGACCGACAACACCTCGGCATAGATCGAGGCGGCGGTGGCCGGGTCGCCCGCCGCCATGGCGGCTTCGGCTTCTTGCAGAATTTCGGTGATGTCGCCTTCCGGCGAAGGCATGCCCTTGGTCAGCTTATCGATGAAGCCGGTCACCTGGCTTTCGGGGACTGCGCCCATGAAGCCGTCGGCCGGCTGGCCGTTGACGAAGGCGATGACCGCTGGAATCGACTGGATGCCCATCTGGCCCGGGATCGCCGGATGCTCGTCGATGTTCATCTTGACCAGCTTGACCTTGCCCTTCGCGGCACGAACGGCCTTTTCCAGCACCGGAGTCAGCTGCTTGCATGGTCCGCACCAGGGCGCCCAGAAGTCGATCAGAACCGGCTGTCGCTTCGATTCCTCGATGACGTCCTTCACAAAGGTCTGGGTCGTGGTGTCCTTGATCAGGTCCGCTGGCGCTCCCGCCGCGGGTCCAGTTCCTTGGTCGACTATCGTCACGTGATCCTCGCCTGCCGCATGTTCTGAATAAAGTTGAGCTGCTTCTAGCATGCCTCCGGCGATTTCCGGCAGCTTCGATCCGCCGCACGGCAAATGGCCGATATGCAAGAAGGCGCAATTTTCGTTCGCCCTTGGCAATGGCCGGGGCCGGAAACGGCGCAAAGCCACAGATGGAGGTCATTTGGCCCGTTTTCAATCGGTCCGGCAGCTGGCCGCGGACGTGAAGTCATACGAAAACATCGAGAAAACATCGGTTTGGCCGAAAAATCATCGGAACCGAGGGGCAGAATTAATAGGGCTAGCCCTGTTGCATTGCATGGCGGCATTTGGCATAGGATTGCCCGGCGGCGCGCTTCGCGCCCGCCCATTCTCTGTGATGCGGGTGTAGCTCAGGGGTAGAGCACGACCTTGCCAAGGTCGGGGTCGAGGGTTCGAATCCCTTCGCCCGCTCCAGAAATTCTCGATCGAGAAACTCGATTAAGAATCTTGGCCGACAGGTACGTTGCCGTCGAATGACAAGCCGCCGCAAGGCGGCTTTGTCGTTTCTGGTCGCCATCGGTTGCCAGGGACCAGCCCAGCCAAACCTGCAGCTACTCATCAAAATCGAATCTGCCTAGCATCGCCTTGCTCAGGCGGAGCGGACATCGCCCGGAGCGACAAGCTCAAACATAACGTTCGCAGGAGGATTCGATGATCGGCAGGTTTTCCCGAATGGCGTTGGCGTGCCTCGCCGCCGGCGCGATGTTTACCGGCATGAGCGCACAGGCAAAAGACGTCAAGCTGACCACAACGGATACGATGATTCCGACCGGCGACGCCGGCATCCAGCTTTTCGTGCGCAACAAGCATCCCGCCGGACAGACCAAGTTCGCGCCGGAAAAGATTTTGCTCTACGTCCACGGTGCGACCTATCCGTCGGAGACCGCGTTCGATCTGCCGATCGCGGGCAAGTCGATGATGGATCTGATCGCGGCGCGCGGTTACGACGTTTATCTCGTGGACGTGCGCGGCTATGGCCGCTCATCGCGTCCGCCGGAAATGAGCCAGCCGCCCGGCGACAACAAGCCGATCGTGCAGACTCGCGTGGCCGCGAAGGATTTCGGCACCGCCGTCGACTACATTCTCAAGAAGCGCGGCGTCTCGAAGATCAACGTGATGGGCTGGTCATGGGGCACCTCGACCGTCGGCCTCTACACCAGCGAGAACAACGCCAAGGTGAATCGCCTTGTGCTCTACGCGCCGCAGTGGATTCGTACCGAACCGCCTCCGGCGCAGTGGCCGAAGCTCGGCGCCTATCGCCTCGTCTCCAAGGATTCCGCCAGGGACCGCTGGTTGAAGGACGTGCCGGAAAACAAGAAGGCTGATCTCATTCCGCCCGGCGTGTTTGAGGCATGGGCCAAGGCGACATGGGAGACAGATCCGGATTCGGTGACCAGGAATCCAGGCATGCTGCGCGCGCCGAACGGCGTGGTCGAGGACACGCAGCTTTACTGGGGCGCGGGCAAGGCACTGTTCGATCCCGGCAAGATCACGGTGCCGGTGGTTGTGCTGCATGCCGAATGGGACGCCGACCTGCCCAGTTATCTCGCGCAGAACTACGTCAAGCAGTTAAAGAATGCGCCGTATTGGCGGCTCATCGAGATCAGCGAAGGGACTCACACGGTGATGATGGAAAAGAACCGTATGCAGTTCTTCCGCGAGCTGATGAACTTTCTCGATGAGGAAAAGCCGCTCGCGCTGAACTGATCGCACTGGAAAATGAAAAGGCCGGGTCGAACCCGGCCTTTTTGTTTTGCTCTGCCGGCGATCAGCCCCGCTGTGATTCGTAGGCCTTGAGATGCGTGTAGACGATCCGCAGCAGCGGCACGTTCAGCGCGCCCTTCTTGTTGGTTTCCGCGCGATGGATCAGGTCGCCGATGATCTGGTCCGCCTCGATCCGCGCGCTGCTGCGGATGTCGCGCAGCATTGATGCGGTGAGCGGCGAACCGGGAGAAAACAGCAGGTCCGCCCTGCCGGCGAGAAATTCCGCCCGCGGCGCATGACCAGCGGCCTCGGCAACGGACGCAATCTCGGCACGGAGTGCACGGATAAATTGCTCGCCGCCCGGCGCGCCGGTGATGTGACCGGCCGGCGCACGCATCAGCGAGGTGGCGCCCGCCAGCGTGGCGAGGAACACCCACTTCTCATACATTTCCTGCATGATCACGTCGCTGGCCCGCGCTTCGAACATCGCGCCCTGCAAGGTGGCCTCGATCCGCTTCGCACGATCACCCTTCGGTGTGCCGCGCTCGCCGAACGACATCGAGTGCATCGGCGCAAGATGATGGATTACGCCTTCTGCATCCAGCATCGAGGCGATCTGGCATTGGCCGCCCATGACGCGGTCGATGCCGAATTTCGCATCCAGCACATCGAGATGTTTTATGCCGTTGAGGAAGGGAATGATCGCCGTGTCCGGACCGACAGCCGCGGCAAACGACGCGATCGCGTCGTCGAGATCATAGGCCTTGCAGCTCAGGATGATGACATCGAACGGGTTCGTGATCTTGTCCGCTACGATGGTCGGCGGGTTCTTGAGCGTCGCATCGCCGGCCGGGCTTTTGATGACAAGGCCGTTCTTGGCCATCAGCTCCGCGCGCTTCGGGCGAACCAGAAACGTCACGTCGCGGCCCGCCTGCAGCAGCCTGCCGCCGAAATATCCGCCGGTTGCGCCAGCGCCAATCACGAGAACCCGCATGCAAAATTCCACTTCTTGCTGAGTGTTAGGCGTGACCCGAAGAACTGCGTGTCAGGACGGGGCCAGCCTGATTGATGAGCGCGCGAACCTTGCTCAAATAGCAACGCCTGCGCAAGCAGGGCTTGCGCAGGCGTGATGCTCGGCAGCTATGCGCTTACCACTTTTCGCCGAAGGGCCGGATTTCCATCTCGAACGTCCAGGCGCTGCGCGGCTGCTGATAGAGCAGCCAGTAGGATTCTGCGACCGACGATGGCGGCATCAGGAGATGGGGATTGTCCAGCGCACCCGGGCCATTGGCTTCAATGCGGCGCTGACGCACCCATTCGGTATCGACGCCGGAGTCGATGATCAGATGGGCGACATGGATGTTCTTCGGTCCGAGCTCGCGGGCGGTGGCCTGCGCCACGGCGCGCAGGCCGAACTTGGCGCTGGCGAAGGCCGCGTAGCCCGGGCCGCCGCGGAGGCTGGCAGTGGCGCCGGTGAAGAAGATGTTGCCCTTGCCGCGCGGCAGCATCACCCGTGCCGCTTCGCGTCCCGCCAGGAAGCCGGAGTAACACGCCATCTCCCAGACCTTGCGGAAGACGCGCTCGGTGGTGTCGAGGATCGGGAAGTTGACGTTGGCGCCGATGTTGAAGATGCAGACTTCCAGCGGCGCATGCTTGTCGGCATCGGTGATGAAGGAGACGATTTCGTCTTCCTTGCGCGCATCGAGCGAGCGGGCATGGATCTCGCCGCCAGCCGCCTCGATTTCCTTCACCAGCGGCGCGAGTTTCTCGCCATTGCGGCGTCCGGCGAATACGGTGAAGCCCTCGGAAGCAAATTTCTTGGCGATTTCGCCGCCGATATAATCGCCGGCGCCGATAACAGCCACGGTCGCGTTTCGTTTGGCCAAGATTGCCTCCTGTACGGGCGGTTGGGCGCGGCGGAGATGTTTCCGCCGCGCGGGGTTCAAGTCAATTCCGTTACTTCGCGTCGTCGTTGATCAGCCCGCCGACAAGATCCCATGCCTTGCCGTTCCAGCGCTGAAGGTTGAGCTGGGTATACATCTTGTTGTTGGTGGCGCTGGTGTTCACGACGATTCCCGGCAGCGACATCGGCAGCGCCAGACCCTTGATGTTGCGGGTCTGCTTGAGAATGTTCTCGCGGGACAGATCGTTGCCGCACTGCTTCAATATCGTTTCCAGAATCACGCCTTGGTGCAGTCCGGTGAAATAGTTGCTGTCGGCGAGGTCGGCGCCGGGCATGTGCTTTTCCATAAACGAGCGATACAGTTTTACGCCTGCATCGTTCGCCCATTTCGGATCGTCCGGGTCCTTGCGGTAAGTCGCGGTCATCACCCCGGTTGAAATGTCGAGACCCGCCGGCGCCAGCACCGCCGCGATCGAACTCGAAATCAGGTTGGTGATGAACAGCGGCTTCCAGCCGGACTCATGAGTCTTGCGGATCGCCTGCGCGGCGAACTTCGGCGTGCCAGCGAACAGCATCACCGTCGCGCCACTGCTCTTCAGCGAGACGATCTGCGAATCGATGGTGGGCTGGCTGACCTCGTAGCTTGAGGCCACGACCTTGCTGTCGAAAGCTTCTTTCAATTCGGCCTTGAAGCCGTTGATGAAATCCTTACCCAGATCATCGTTCTGATAAAGAATCGCGATCTTGGCGTTCGGCATTTCCCTGGCGAGATAGCGGGCATAGGCGCGGGACTCGGTGTCGTAGCTCGGCAGCCCGGTGGTGATCATCGGGTATTCTTTATAGTCCGTGAAGCGCGTGGCTCCGGTCACGATGAACGCCTGCGGGATTTTCTTCGCCGCGAGATATTTTGCGATGGCAAGGTTGCTCGGTGTGCCGAGGGTCGAGAACATGAAGGCGACCTCGTCGGATTCCACCAGCTTGCGGGTGTGCTCGACAGCCTTGGGTGGGCTGTATCCGTCGTCCATCGCGATCAGGTTGATCTTGCGGCCGTTGATGCCGCCCTGCTCGTTGATGACGTTGACATAGGCGATCAGCGACTTTCCGACCGCGCCGAGCGCCGAAGCCGGTCCACTGAACGGAAACACCGCGCCGACCTTGATCTCGGTCGCAGTTACACCCGGCGCATCGGCCGCCATTGTGGACAGCGGCAGTCCGGCAAGCAACAGGGCGGCCGCGGTGGCCTTGAGTGCTGTTCTCCTCAGCATTGGTCGTCTCCACAGATTGGTTGTTTTTGGGTCGCCGGACCGCAAAGCGTCCTCGGCCTTGTGCTCGACCAATAAGGTTCTAATATAGAACTGTCAATGCACAGGACTTTATGGGGCGGCTTATCGCGTCGCACAAAACAAATGCTTCGCGCACGTCGAAGTTGGCGTTATAGTGCATATCAAATCGGAATTTATCGTCGTCCGGTGCCCTGACACCGGACCTGACGGTGTGGAGATGCGATATGAAGTGGGACCGTCTCGACGAGGAAGCCTGTTCGATGTCGCGCACGGTCTCAGTGATCGGAGACCGCTGGACGCTTCTGATCCTGCGCGACTGCTTCCGGCGGATTCGGCGTTTCGATGAATTTCAGTCGCGCCTCGGCATCACAAGGCATCTTCTGGCCGAGCGCCTTCGCAAGCTCGTGCGGCAGGGTGTGTTGCGGAAGGTCGTCTATCAGGAGCGGCCGAAGCGTTACGAATACATCCTGACCCAGAAAGGCCTCGAACTGCATCCGATCATGATGGCGATCGTGCATTGGGGCGATGTGCATATGATGGATGAGCGTGGACGCCCCGTGTTGCATCAGCACAAGAATTGCGGTCACAATTTCGATCCGGTGATGACCTGCTCGGTGTGTCACGAACCGCTGACAGCGAAAGAGGTCCATGTGCATCCGGGGCCGGGCGCTGACAAATCGAAAACCCTGCTGCCGTCGCTCGAGCAGCAGGCGATGGACTGATCGCGGACCGCTTACAGGCCGCGCCCGCTCAGGGTGCGTTATCCCTCGACTTTTGACTACATGGCTGTCACGACTGGAATGTCCCTTGGCGACGTACAGGAGCGGCTCGCATGCTCACGGTTCATCACCTCAACAACTCCCGTTCGCAGCGGGTGCTTTGGCTGCTGGAAGAGCTGGACGTGCCGTACGAGATCGTGCGCTATCAGCGTCTGCCGTCGATGCTGGCGCCGAAGGAATTGCGCGCCATTCATCCGCTGGGCAAGTCGCCGGTCATCACCGACAACGGCAACACCATCGCGGAGTCAGGCGCCATCGTCGAATATATCGTCGATACTTATGGCAACGGCCGGTTGATCCCGCCGCCAAAGACATCGGAGCGGCTGCGCTACACTTACTGGCTGCATTATGCGGAAGGCTCGGCCATGCCGCTCTTGCTGCAGAAGCTGCTGTTCACGCTGGCGCCGAAGCGTGTGCCGGGACTGCTGCGCCCCGTCGTAAAGCCGGTGTTCGACAGGATGCTGGCCACGCTGGTCGATCCGCAGCTCAAGCAGCATATCGGCTTCTGGGAAGGCGAACTGTCGAAGAGTGAGTGGTTCGCGGGCAATGCGTTCACCGCTGCCGATATCCAGATGAGTTTCCCGCTGGAAGCGGCATCCGCGCGCGCGGGTCTCGATCAAGGTTTTCCGAAAGCATGGGCTTGGCTTGAGCGCATCCATGCCCGCCCGGCCTACAACCGCGCGCTGGAGAAGGGCGGACCATATCAGGTCGGGCGGTAAGACGGTGGTATTCTTCCGTCATTGCGAGGAGCGTTTGCGACGAAACAATCCAGTTTAGCGACGTAAAGATGGATTGCTTCGCTGAGTTTATCATCGGGCCGCGCATTGCGCGGACCCGTTGGCTCACAATGACGGATCGTGCTCGCGGGGTTACGTCACTGCAGGAAATCCGAACAGGCGCTGCGGGTTGTCGGTGAGAATGCGGTTGCGCAATGTGCTGTCCGGCACCCAGTCGGCCAGAAGATCGAGCAGGTCGCACACGCCCATCATCACGCCCCAGTTGGCGACGTGCGGCCAGTCCGATCCCCACACGCAACGATCCGGCGCGGCGGCGACAAGGTTGTGGGCGAACGGAATCGTGTCGCGATAGGGCGGGCCTTCGACGGTGTTGCGATAGGCGCCGGACAAGCGCACCCATGCGCCGTCGCGCACCAGAGCCAGCAGTGTTTTGAACCCTTCGTTTCCGATCCCAGCGGTGGTCGGAAAATGACCCATGTGATCGATCAGGAATGGCACCGGCAGTTTGGACAGGCGCGGCGCAAGCTCCGGGAGTTGCCGTGCATCGACAAGGAACTGCAGATGCCAGCCCATTTCCCTGCAAAGCGAGGCGTAGCTTTCGACCTGATCGAAGCCGATGCCGCCGCCATAGAGCACATTGATGCGCAGGCCGACGACACCGGCTTCCTTGAGCGCATGCTTCTCAACATCGGGGCAGTCGAGCGGAATCACCGCAATGCCGCGCAGCCGCTGGCGATGGGCGCGCAGCGCATCCACCATCAGGCGATTGTCGGTGCCATGCACACTGACCTGGGTCAGCACGCCATAGGTCATGCCGGTGGCGTCCAGCATCGCGATGTAGCTTTGCGCGGTGGCTTCCGGCGGCGTGTAGCTGCGCTCCGGCATGAAGGGGTAATCCGGCGGCAGGCCGATCACATGGGCATGGGTATCGACCGCGCCGGGCGGGACCTTGAAGAGCGTCGGGCCGCTTTGATGGGGCTGAGGCCCCGGACATGCCGGGGCCTCTTTTACTGATGGGTTCATTGGATCAGGCATCGGCGTGCAGCACCCTGCCGCGCGTTTCCGGCAGCGCGAAGGCTGCGAGGAAGAACAGGCCGTAGGCCGCCACCGCGAAAATGCAGATGGCGTTGCCGAGCGTCGTGGATGTCGACAGCCAGCCCACGAGGAACGGAAACAGTGCGCCGATGCCGCGTCCGAAATTATAGCAGAAGCCCTGTCCCGAGCCGCGCAGCCGTGTCGGGAACAGTTCGGTCAGGAATGCTCCCATGCCGGAGAAGTAGCCCGAGGCGAAGAAGCCGAGCGGGAAGCCCAGCAGCCACAGCACTTCATTGGTCAGCGGCAACTGCGTGTAGGCGAGGACGACGACCATCGCGCCGAGCGAAAAGGTCAGGAACAGGTTCCGCCGTCCGATCTTGTCCGCAAGCCACGCGCCGACGAGATACCCGATGAACGATCCGATAATCAGAGCCGCGAGATAGCCGGTCGAACCGACGATCGAGAGCTTGCGTTCGGTGGTGAGGAAACGCGGCACCCAGAAGGTGATGGCGTAGTAGCCGCCCTGGCAGCCCGTTGCCGCGAGCGAGGCAAGGATAGTGGTCTTGGCAATCGGGCCGGAGAAAATTTCCCAGAGCGCCGGGCTGTCGCCGGAGGTCTTCTGCTTCGCCAGTGTTTCGGCGGCGACCTTCGGCTCTTCTACATAGCGGCGCAGGAAGAACACCAGAATTGCCGGCAGCGCGCCGATGGCGAACATCCAGCGCCATGCAACATCCGCCGGCAGATAGGAGAACAGCAGCGCCTGCGAGAGTACGGCGAGGCCCCAGCCGACCGCCCAGCCGGATTGCACCGAGCCGACGGCGCGTCCGCGATATTGCGGGCGGATGACTTCGCCCATCAGCACGGCGCCCGCGGCCCATTCGCCGCCGAAGCCGAGGCCGAGCAGTGCGCGCGCGACCAGAAGCTGATCGAAGTTCTGCACGAAAGCGCAGACCAGCGAGAAGAACGAGAACCAGATGATGGTGATCTGGAGCGTCTTCACCCGGCCGATGCGGTCGCAGAGATAGCCTGCGAGCCAGCCGCCGATGGCCGAGGCCAGCAGCGTCACGGTGCCTGCAAGGCCAGCCGTGCCGGGATCGACCTTCCACATCGTGATGATGGTGCCGATCACCAGCGGATAGATCATGAAGTCCATGCCGTCGAGCGACCAGCCCGCGAAGCAGGCCCAGAACGTGCGCCGCTCCGGTTTGTTCATGTCGCGATAGAAGGCAAGAAGGCTGCTGTCTTCGATCGGCGCGACTTCAATCGCGCCGGGCTGCTGAGCCGTGCTCATGATGGATGCTCCCCGTCGTCGCGGCGTTGTTGTGACCCTGCGTTAGCCGCACGCCGCGAGGGTTTAGGCTTTGCAATGCATTGCTGCCCGTTCGTCAAATTTGACGCGGATCATCTTACCTGTCATCAGGCAAATACAGGAACGCACCTCTGAATGACTCTAATAACCGGCAGCTTCCGCCCCGCGCGTGCGGGGATCGGGTGCGCCCAGCAGGCCGTCAGGCGTCACGGCAATCGAATTGGCCGACGTCTGGCCGAGCGGCGCGACAATGCGGTGTCCGCGTTCACGCAGCGCAGCAAGAGTTGTTTCGGAAAAGCCGTGTTCGACGCGAACCTCATCCGGCAGCCACTGATGATGCAGCCGCGGCGCGGACACCGCTGCCGCGATGTTCATCTCGAAATCGATGGTGTTGAGAAGAACCTGAAGCACCGCCGAAATGATGCGGCTGCCGCCAGGCGAACCTGTCACGAGAACGGGTTTGCCGTCTTTCAGCACGATGGTCGGCGACATCGAGGACAGCGGCCGCTTGCCGGGCCCCGGCAGGTTGGCCTCGAAGCCGACCAGGCCGTAGGCATTTGATGCGCCGGGCGCAGCGGTGAAGTCGTCGAGTTCGTTGTTGAGCAGCACACCGGTGCCGTCCGCCACCAGGCCGACGCCATAGCTGAAATTGAGGGTGTAAGTATTGCTCGCCGCGTTGCCTGCGGAATCCACCACGGAATAGTGCGTGGTGTTGCTGCCTTCGCGCGGCGCGGTTGCCGTGGCTTCGCTCCAGGGCGTTGCTTTTGCAGGATCGATGGTGGCGCGCTGCCTGGCGGCGTAGTCCTTCCCGATCAGTTGAAAGGTCGGTGCATTGACGAAAGCGGGATCGCCGAGATAACGCGCGCGGTCGGCATAGGCGCGTTTCATCGCTTCGATGGAAACGTGAAGCGCATCCACCGAGTTCGCGCCCATCTCGCGCAGCTTGTAGCCTTCGAGGATGTTGAGCGTCTCGATCAGCACCGTGCCACCCGACGACGGCAGCGGCATTGAGACGATGTCGAAGCCGCGATATGTCCCGCGCACCGGCGTACGCACGATGGGCTGATAGGCCTTCAGATCGTCACGGGTGATGATGCCGCCCGCGCTCTGGATACCGGCAGCGAGTTTTTCAGCGACCGGGCCTTCGTAGAATCCGCTGACGCCACGCGCTGCGATTGCTTCCAGCGTCGTCGCGAGATCGCTCTGGATCAGCCGATCGCCGGGCTGCAGAGAGGTGCCGTCAGTGCGCGAGAAAATCTTCTGGCTCGAGGACCATTTCGCCAGCCGCCAGTGCCAGTCGGGCAAGGTGTCTGCGGTGTCGTCCGCAATCACAAAGCCGTCACGCGCCAGCGGGATGGCCGGTGCGATCAAGTCAGCTAGGTTGAATTTGCCCGAACCATATTTTTCCAGCGCCAGTGCCAGTCCTGCGACTGTGCCGGGCACGCCGATGCCGAGCGCCTGATCGCGTGATTTCCTGGTATCTGGCTTGCCGTCTTCGCCGAGAAACATGTCGCGCGTGGCGGCGGCCGGTGCGCTCTCGCGGTAGTCGATCGCGACGTCCTCGCCGCTTGCCAGATGAATCATCATGAAGCCGCCGCCGCCGATATTGCCGGCGCGCGGATAGGTGACGGCCATGGCGAAACCGGTGGCGACTGCGGCGTCGATCGCGTTACCGCCGCGCGCCAGAATGTCGCGGCCGATTTGCGCCGCGATCTTCTCCTGCGCGACGACCATGCCGTTCTTCGCGACAACAGGGCGAACGGTCTCGATCGCTGGCGGCGCATAGTAGCCATGCCGCGAGTCCTGCGCGAACAATGGCGTGACTGACAGGCCGAGGGCGCAGAAGGCTAAAGCAAGCGCGCTGCGCTTGGTAAACAGACCCATAAGCTTCTCCGGCAAAACGCTGACCTTGAGGCAAACCCTGGCTTCAGGACACTCGTAAAAACGCGATAGCAATTGATCCGCCGCACGATATGGTTCCGCGGCCACAACGGACAATCCCCGGCTTGATTCGGCAGGAAATTCAATCATGACTCAAGCGGTGCCAGTGCATGACAGTCGCGCATCCGCGCCGCCGCAGACCTATCCGCCCCGCTCGGCGGTTTTCGGCTGGGTGCTGTTCGACTGGGCGGCCCAGCCTTACTTCACCCTGATCACGACATTTGTCTTTGCGCCGTATTTCGCGTCGCGCGTGGCCTCCGATCCGGTAACCGGACAGGCAAGCTGGGGATACGCCACCGCAGCGGCGGGCCTTGTCATTGCTGTCCTCTCGCCGGTGCTCGGTGCGATCGCCGATGCGGGCGGCCGCCGCAAGCCGTGGATCGCGGTGTTCGGTGCGCTTCTGGTGATAGGCTCGTCGCTGATGTGGATCGGTAAGCCCGGCGATCCGTCGATCATCGTGCCGCTGCTGATCGCCTATGCCATCGCGACCATTGGTGTCGAGTTCGCAACCGTCTTTAACAATGCGATGATGCCGACGCTGGTGCCGCCGGAGCGCATCGGACGGCTCTCCGGCACCGGATGGGCGACAGGCTATGTCGGCGGAATCCTGAGCCTTGTTCTCGTGCTCGGTTTCATGGCGGCGAATCCTTCGACAGGCAAAACCCTGTTCGGGCTCATACCGATTCTCGGTTTAAATCCTGCGGAATTCGAAGGCGACCGGCTCACCGGCCCGCTCACGGCCATCTGGTTCATCATCTTCGTGTTGCCGATGTTCCTGCTGACGCCCGATCATGCCGCCAAGAAGCCCGCGGCCGGCGCGGTGCGCCAGGGCCTGCAGGAATTGCGCGAAACGCTGGCGCGTCTGCCGAAGACACCGTCGCTGCTGGCATTTTTGATCGCCAACATGATTTACATGGATGGCCTTGTCTCGCTGTTCGCATTCGGCGGCATCTATGCCGCAGGTACGTTCGGCTGGAATACGATCCAGATCGGTACGTTCGGCATTCTGCTGGCTATCTCCGGCACATTCGGCGCGTGGCTTGGCGGGCGGCTCGATGACAGGCTTGGGCCGAAAACGGTGGTTGCCGGAAGTCTCGTCATTCTCCTCAGCGCAGTTGCCGCGATTCTTCTGATCAATCGCGATGCGATCTTCTTCATTCCGGTGACGCCGCCGGTCCCGAACGGGCCGCTGTTCGCCGCGCCGGCGGAAAAGGCCTATCTCGCGCTCGGCTTCCTGATTGGCCTTGCCGCAGGGCCGATGCAGGCGGCCTCGCGCACCATGCTGATCCGCCTTGCGCCGAAAGAGCGCATTACCCAATGCTTTGGACTGTTCGCTCTCACCGGCAAGGTCACGGCGTTCTTTGGACCGCTGCTGATCGGGCTGGTCACAGACGCGGCCAACAGCCAGAAGGCCGGAATGGCCGTTCTGGTTGTCTTCTTCACGGCTGGATTGCTGTTGTTGAGGCGCGTGCGGACGTAGGGCCAAGCGTAAAATCAGCACTCGTCATTGCGAGGAGCGTTAGCGACGAAGCAATCTATTCCTTTGAAAGGTGGATTGCCTCGCTTCGTTCGCAATAACGAAGTTCAGTGTTTGAAGTGCCGCGTCCCGGTGAACACCATGGCGATGCCATGGGCATCGGCAGCTCCAATCACTTCGCTGTCGCGCATTGATCCGCCGGGTTGGACCACGGCCGTTGCGCCGGCTTCGATCGCCACCAGGAGTCCATCGGCAAAGGGGAAGAACGCGTCCGATGCGACCACAGATCCCTTGGTCATTGGCGCAGCGAGGCCCAGCTCCTTCGCGGCATCTTCCGCCTTGCGCGCGGCGATGCGCGCCGAATCGACGCGGCTCATCTGGCCCGCTCCGATGCCGACGGTGGCGAGATCCTTTGCATAGATGATGGTGTTGGACTTCACGTGCTTGGCAACGCGGAACGCGAAACGAAGATCGTTCAACTCAGCATCGCTTGGCGCGCGCTTCGTCACCGTCTTGAAGGTCATGTCGTCGACCACGGCATTGTCGCGGCTCTGTACCAGCAAGCCACCTGCGACGGTCTTGGTCATCAGGCCGGGCGCGCGCGGATCGGGCAGGCCGCCTGCCAGCAGCAGACGAAGATTCTTGCGCTTGCCGATGATGGCAATGGCTTCCTCGGTTGCGTCCGGCGCGATGATGACTTCGGTGAAGATTCCTGCAACCGCATTTGCCGCGTCCGCATCCAGCGTGCGGTTGAAGGCAATGATGCCGCCGTAAGCCGAGGTCGAGTCGCAGGCGAGCGCCTTGCGATAGGCGTTGGCGAGATCGGTGCCTTCGGCGACGCCGCAGGGGTTCGCATGCTTGACGATGACGCAGGCCGCGGTGCGCCTGGCGTCGAACTCCGCGACGGCTTCATAGGCCGCGTCGGTGTCGTTGATGTTGTTGTAGGACAGTTCTTTGCCCTGCAACTGCCGCGCGGTGGCGACGCCCGGACGGCGCTCGGGCGACTTGTAGAACGATGCCTGCTGGTGCGGGTTCTCGCCATAGCGCAGCGCCTGGATCAGCTTGCCGCCGAAGGCGCGGAAATCCGGCGCCTCGATTTTCAACTGGCCGGCAAACCAGTTGGAGATCGCGGCATCGTAAGCCGCAGTGCGCGCATAGGCTTTCTGTGCAAGCTTCCTGCGCAGCGAGAGCGTAGTCGCGCCGTTGTTGGCGGCGAGTTCATCGAGCACGGCCTGATAATCGGATGGTTCCACCACCACGGCGACATCGTGATGATTTTTCGCCGCGGCGCGGATCATCGCCGGACCGCCGATGTCGATGTTCTCGATGCAGTCGTCCTCGGACGCGCCTTTGTCGACGGTTGCCTCGAACGGATAGAGGTTGACCACCAGAAGATCGATCGGCGCGATGCCATGATCCTTCATGCTGCGGGTGTGGTCGGCATTGTCACGAATCGCCAGAAGGCCGCCATGCACGTTCGGATGCAGCGTCTTGACCCGGCCGTCCATCATCTCAGGGAAACCGGTGAGATCGGAGACGTCGCGGACTTTAAGTCCGGCATCGGCGATGGCCTTGGCGGTGCCGCCGGTCGAGACCAGTTCGATGCCGCTGCCCGTCAGTGCGCGGGCAAACTCGATCAGGCCGGACTTGTCGGAAACGGAAAGAAGTGCGCGCGTGACGCGGCGCGGGTGGTCAGCCATAAGAGAATTTTCCTGTACGGATGGATACCAATGCTGTCGCCCGGTAGCATGGTTTTCTCTTTGGCAAAACCTCCAATCCACGCTCTTTTTGCAGGGAATTTGGCATCATCGACGGTGTCGTCCCGGCGCAGGCCGGAACGACGGGAAGGCCTGCGCTTTAAAGCGGCAATTCCGGCTCGCGGCGGGCGTCGCGGCGGGCGCTGGTGACGGACGGCGAGGCTGAGGAGCGGGTGAAGCTCCAGCGCACGCTCGGGGAATCCGCCCGGTGCTGCCGAATCACGATCTGGGAGGTGCGGCGCGGACCGTCGGACCCGGCCAGAAACACGCTGTCTTCCAGATCGACCTTGTCGTTGGGCGCCTCGAAGGTCCAGACATCGCGGTTGGGCAGCACGAGCATCACGCCATGGGCATCGGTCAGGCGGTTTGCCTTCACCGACGGATGCAGATGAAACCGCAGCACGTAATCGTCGGGCTTGTTGCGTGTTGATGAGCCCGATGCGTTGAGCAGCGTATCCTCGCCGTCGAGCCGCGTGCCGTCAGCGGAAAGCGTCAGGCTGCGCTGATGGACCACACCGAACTGCCGCGCATAGGCGTCATGGGTTGCTGTGAGCTGAATGCTGTCGTCGGCAGCTTCACGGAACACGCCGACATTGGACGGACCGGAGACAATTGGCGCGCCCTGCAGCATCCGCTTCATCGCAGGCAGTTCGATGAACTGGCATGACGACGTCTCGTGACAGATCAGGGTCGAATGCGCCGCCGTCGAGCGCGCGAAGGCGCGCCAGTTGTCGCGGCCGGTGGAGGGAATGCCGCAATTGACCACAATGCGCGCAGTAGCTGACGAGAGTTCGAACGACAGGCATCCGGCATGGGCGTCGCGGCTCACCGCAGGCGGCGGCGGCGTGCCGGTGTCCATGATAATGGCGGTCGCGCCCGCGTCGAGCCGCTGGAAGCCTGAATGCGGCATGTTCGACATCGGAATGCCGTGGGTGTCGTCATAGGCCAGCAATGTGGCAAGCAGACCCGACGGTGCGCTGCTCATGCCGTTGAACAGCGCGAAGCTGCCGTCGCCATGACGGAAGAAACGCAGCATCGGCATCATGCGGTCGATGGCGTTCAATAGCGCCGGCGGCGGCGCGATGTTGCGCGCGGTGTAGGTCTGACGCAGCGGCAACAAATCCGGCAGCAGCTCGATCAGCGCGCCGGGATTGCGTGAAATGTGCCCGCCGTCCGGAAGCAGTTGCCGCGTCAGCTCGTCGGACAGTTTGCGCGATGAGGCGCGGATGTGCTTGGCCTGATTGGCGAGGCATAGCGACGCATAGCACAGCGCGATCAGAACCTGCAGGCGCGGTACACCATCGGGAATGTCGACCATAGTGTAGCGCAGATAACGGATTTCGCGGGTCAGGCTGCGCAGGAAGCGGCGATAGAACTTTCCGTCGGCATCGTTCAGCACCAGCGGCGCCTGCGACAGCAACGAGATCACCCGCCGCGCCAGCACGTCTGCGCGCCAGCCGATACCGCGCTTGCGAATCGGTTTTGAAATCCAGTCGTCGATCAGCGAGCGGGCATTGGCGCGGGTGATCGCCGAGTCCGCGGCGCGCAGATGGCGCAGCCAGCCAAAGCCGAGCAGGTTGGCTTCCCAGTCATCCGACGGCGGATCGAGTTCGAAAATCGAGCGTCCATGGGAGGTGACGATCTTGCCCGCGAACACAAAACGTCCAGCATAGATTTCCGAGGCGCGGGTCGCGTCCACCGTGCGAAGGTCATTCGGCGCGATCAGCAGCCGGTCGGTGCGGCCGGGCCAGAATCGCGACAGCGCAACCGACTGCCCACTGGCGCGCGCGAGCACGGACCGCGCGGCGCGGCCAAGCAAAAGAGATGAGATGCGTCGTCGGTAAGCGACCGCCACGTGCGCCCTGTCCCTGATCACGCTGGCGGAGTTCCTTGCCGCCGGCCGTGACCGTTCCCCATGAACCGGAGAAACCCGCTCGGGATGCCGCACCCCGCCGCGAGAATCTTCGCGCACCGTTGTAATCCGGAAATGCCCGCAAGGCACCCCCGGCAAATACCTGCGGAATTTTGGGGAAGTTCGCCGATCTGTGCCGCGAAAGCCCGGAAAAA
The DNA here is from genome assembly GCA_024508675.1 of Afipia sp. GTDB lineage: Bacteria > Pseudomonadota > Alphaproteobacteria > Rhizobiales > Xanthobacteraceae > Afipia. The sequence continues at coordinate 47,387 of JANINQ010000015.1, read as the reverse complement.
CCTGGCCTTGCCGCGAATCACCCGGAGGTCGAATCAGCTCTTGATAAGACGGGACGCGAAGAAGCCGTCGAGTCCGCCGAGACGCGAATCGCTGTGGGCAAGGTGGGAGGGCAGCGTGCGGACATCGCCATCGAGGGTGATGATCTCGTCCAGCCCCGCGACCTCGTCGCGGCTGACCGGAGCGCGGCGCAGGCCCGGTTCGCTGGCAAGAATGCTGGCGATAGCCTGCTCACCTTCCTCCGGTTCCAGCGAGCAGGTGCAATAGACCAGGGTTCCGCCGGGCCTCAGCAGCGTGACGGCTTTCTGCAGCATGCGTTTCTGCACGGCGGCGAGGGCGCCGATGTCGGATTCCTGTTTCAGCCAGGCCACGTCCGGATGCCGCCGGATCGTTCCGGTGGCAGCACACGGCGCATCGATCAGCACGCCGTCGAACAGGTCTCCGTCCGGCGGCCATTCGGTGGCGTCTGCCACCGCGGTATCGGCGGTGAGTGAGAGGCGCGCCAGATTTTCGCGCAGGCGCGCGACGCGATTCGGCGAACGGTCAACGGCGGTGACCTGCGCACCGGCATGAACGAGTTGCGCGGTCTTGCCGCCGGGCGCAGCGCACAGATCGACAACGCGTTTGCCCTTGATGTCGCCGAACAGGCGAGCGGGTAATGCGGCGGCGGCATCCTGCACCCACCAAGCACCTTCGTTGAATCCGGGAAGTGTGGTGACCGAGCCATGCAGCAGCGTTCGCACCGTGCCGGTTGCGAGTGCTTCGCCATGCAGACGCGTCGCCCAACTGTCGGGATCGGATTTGACAGTGAGGTCCAGCGCAGGCTCGACGCCGATGGCGGCGGCCATCGCCCGCGTGGTGTCTTCACCGTAAGCTGCGATCCAGCGCGCCACAAGCCATGGCGGCAGATCGAGCATTTCCGATTTTACTTCCTCGATCAGCGGTTGGCCCTCGCGCGCGCAGCGTCGCAGCACGGCGTTGACAAGCCCGGCATACTTGGCCGCGCGGCGGTCGGCCTGCACCAGCCGCACCGACAGATCGACCGCGGCATGATCGGGAACATCCATCCACAGGATCTGTGCCGCGCCGATCAGCAGGGCGCTTTGCGCGCGCGGCGCGTCGCTGGGAATGCCGCGATCGAGCAGACGCGACAGCACATGGCCGAGCGTGCCGAGCCGCCGCAGGATGGTTGCAACCAGCCGGCGCATCAGTGCGCGGTCGCGGTCCGCAAGCGTTTTCAGTCCGGGATGCGCGCCGGGTCCGTCGAGCTGATCGTCGAGCATACGATGCTTGTGCAGCACGCCATCAAGGATGTCGGCCGCGATCCTGCGCGCTGCGAGGCCGGGTACCTCGGTGGGCGGGGCAAATCTCGTTGAAGGCATGCAAAAAACTTCGCTGGCGGGACACATGCGACGGACGTCGCACCGGAAACGATGTCGTGGCACGGGAATATGCCAAATGTAAGAATTGTGCCGTGTTCGAATTATCTTGTCTTCGACATGCAAACCTGTTCACAGACGGGTTGTTGTCTTCGTGACAACGCCTCTCTTTGCGGGTCTTGATCCGGTGTCCCGCCTCTCTAGATTCGAATTTCGGCTCTGACCATCCGGGAGTGTCAGCCATGAATGATGACCCGTCTCGTTTAAATCCTGTCGATGCCGATCCTGCCCAGGAGCGAAAGCCACTGTCGCCGGCGGCGCAGCGCGCGCTCGCCGAGGCCGAAGAGCGGCGCAAGGCCGCGCACGCGGACCCGCGGGCGAAGGAAGTTCAGGGTCCGAAAGGGCCTGAGCCCACGCGCTATGGCGACTGGGAAGTGAAGGGCATCGCCTCGGATTTCTGATCCTAGGTACGACTACGGATGATCCGGATGACGCTTGCGCACCGGATTGTTTTGGTCCTATTCTAGGTATATGATCCTAGATCGATCTTTTCCAGGGGCCAGATCGTCATTTCCGGGCCGAAGACCGGCTCTCGGGGCGCCGGTCTGGCTGTTCGGCCTGATTTTCGTTGCCGGAATTGCGATTGGAACCGTTATTCCGGGCCGGGATCGGCTGCCATGGGGAGGTGTGCCCGAGCGTTCAGCCGCGCCAAGTGCTTCGCCGTCATCGCGTCCGCCGCCGCCGGCATGGAGCCGGGACGGCAATACAACTGTGCGGCACTCTGTTGAAGTGGTGCGCGTCATAGATGGCGACACTTTTGAAGCGCGGGTGCACCTGTGGCCCGGGCTGGAAATGATCACGCGGGTTCGGTTGCGCGGCATCGATGCGCCGGAAATGAAGGGCGCTTGCGCGGAGGAAACGCGCATGGCGGAAACTGCAAGCGAGGCGTTGCGCACGCAACTCGCCGGCGGCGATGTGACGATCTTCAATATCGGTCTTGACAAATACAACGGCCGTGTGGTTGCCGACGCCGCGACACGTCATACGCCGAATGTCTCGTCGGCATTGCTGGCGGCGGGCCATGCACGAGCCTATCAGGGCGGAAGACGTGGCGGCTGGTGCATGGCCTCGGTGCGATAGACCGCATCAGCAAGAAAGCCGCGTAACGACGCGGCTTTCTCATACTGGAGTATTTTGATTGTCAGCGCGAGGTGACGATCACCGGTGTGCCGACCTCGACGCGGTTGAACAGATCGCTGATGTCCTGATTATACATCCGCACACAGCCATACGAGACATAGCCGCCGACAGAGTTCGGCCGGTTGGTACCGTGAATGGCGTATTCGCCGCCGGCGAGCGTCATCGCAGCGACACCCATCGGATTGGACGGCGAGCCGCCGGGGATCACATCGGGAATGCTCGGATTGTCGCGCTTCACATCCGCAGGCGGCGACCATGCAGGCTGGCGATACTTGCCATCGATGCGGGTGCTGCCGGCCCACTGCTTGCCGGCCTTGCCGACGCCGACCGGATAGCGCAGCGCCTGGCCTTCGCCAAGAATGAGATACAGTTTGCGCTCGTTGGTCTTCACCACGATGGTACCGGGCGCATAGCCGGCCGGAGAGGCCACCACCGACGGCGCAGCCTGCGCTGCGGTGCCGGATAATCCTGCTGCAGCAAATGCAACGGTGGCCGCCAATGTCATCGTCAGTTTACGCAGCATCATCGACTCCAGGATTGCAAATTCAGGCATTGTCTGCGGAACCCGCGCACCATCTTGCCCAAGGGGCTTCAACAGCTCCTTATCGCCAGGGGCGAAAAGGCAGACCGCGCGCTGCAAAAAAGAAAATTCCGGCCGCAAAGTAAATGTCCGGAAAACAACACCCGGACCTAAAAGCCCTCGTACGGCTGACATTTTTGTGAGCATCAGCCGAGCGTGAATGCTTCATGCACCGCCGACTGGACCGCGCCGCCGGTCACAGCGCCGCCGCCCGCGACATAAATCCAGTCGCCAATGGTCACGGCGCCGACGGCATGGCGCGGCGTCGGCATCGCTGCATGGCTTTGCCATGTGTCGGTCTTCGGATCGTAGCTTTCCATCTGGCCGAACACCTTGCCCTGCGTGATCTTGCCGTCGCGGACCAGACCGGCTTCGCCGCCCATTGCGAACAGGCGGTCGCGATACACGACGAGGCCGTGTCCCGATCGCGTTGTAGGAAGCGGCGCGCGCAGTTCCCATGTGTCGCGCTCGGGCAGATAAACGTGATGGAGTTCGGTGTTGTATTCGAAGGTGTTGAAGCGCCCGCCGATAATGTGGATGATTCCGTTATAGGCGACGCAGCCGACATGATCGCGCGCACCCGGCAGCGCCTTCAGCGTGGTCCACTTGTCGGCCTTCGGATCGTAGACCTCATGCCATCCGACACTCGCGCGTTCCATGGTCGGTTCCGACGCGCCGCCGATCAGATGGATGCGTCCATTCAGCACCACCGCTGCGCCTGCGCCGCGCGGGCGCGGCAGCGGCGCAATCTTGTCCCAGCGATTGGATGCGACGTCATAGGCATAGGCGTTGTGATCAGGATTGCGGTTCTGCTCGATGAAGCCGCCGAGCGCGTAAACCCGTCCCGCGTCCGCTGCGACGGCGACGTGATTGGCGCCGCGCGGCAATGGCGCGCCATCGAACCAGACGTCTTTCTCCGGATCATAGATGTGATGGTAGGTGCGATCGACCCGGCCTTCGCCATAGCCGCCGACAATGTGCGCGCGGCCCGCCCATCCGGTGGCCCACGCCATTTCGCTGCGCGGCAGCGGCAATGCTGCGCGCGTCACCCAACGTCCTGCTGCGCCTTTCGGGGCAGGGCTGTCGGTTACGCGCTGCGCCTGCTCATCTGGCGTGATGTGATGCGGCGCATTGGTGCGCAGGCCGGTGAACGGTTCGGAGGAAGGAGCGGCCTGTGGCAGCGGCGCATGTTGATGCTGTGCATGCTGCGCGCGGGCCGCGGTGGCGCCGAGCACGAGCGATGTGGTGCCTGCGAGAAACTGTCTCCGGTCCATTTGCGGATTCTCCGTTGCGATGACGTTCAAGGATGACCACGGCTTCCGTGCCATGGGCGTGACGCCAGCGCGGCAAAAAATGCCGTATCCGGCAAGGTTGCACCAGTCACGAAGCCGCGCGCGCGATCAGACGCGGCAAAAAATTGTTTGATCTCATGGCTGGCAGCGTTTGCTGCGGTTGGCATGTACCTTGCGTGGTTCGCATCGTATCAGGCGGAAGGGACTGCATGCGTATCGAAGCCGGATCTTATCTTTATCAGAGCGGTCAGGCGGCTTCTGCGGCAACCGCGTCGTCGGCTTTGTTTGCCGCGGCGCAGGATGTCCAGCCCGTTGCGAGCGGTTCGTCGTCCGGCATCAGCAAGACCGATTTTACCGCAATGACGCGACAGCAGTTGTTCGACTGGATGAACAGTCAGATCCGCAGCGGCGCGATGTCACTCGATGAGAGCACGCCGTTTCTTGGCATGACGCTGAAGATCGATGCACAGACCATGCAGCCGGTGGACATGGCGAGCGATACGACACTGGTCAACTTCATGGACAACGCGCGGCAGGGCATCGCGGGCGCGCTGTGGCGTGGCGATCAGGACAGCGCGGCGCGCCTGCAGGCTGCGCTGGACACAATGCAGCGCTATCAGGGCCAGGTGACCGGCGTCGATATTACGGCGTGACCGAAGGCAGGTCGCGTCGAGTGAGGTCTTCGCAAGAACGCCTGATCTGCTCCCCTGTCAAGAATGTTACATTCATGGGCGACGCCAGCGTTGCGCCGGCACCAGATGCGGGCCAAGCTATAATCGCCGCTGCGACAGCCGAGGCTAAACGGTGGCTAGGCCTACAGTGACTTGATGATACGGACAGGAGATCGGCATGTTCTCGCATTCTGTCATTGCGGCCTGGACACGCCGCCTGCCGCGCGCCTTTGCTGCGGGTGTCACAGCCGCGACATTTCTCGCCATGCTTTCGGCGCATGCCGAGGTAAAACCATGGCCCGCGGATTTTCGCAGTGAGCAGATGCCCGTCAGCGACGGCACGCAATATGTTCGTATCGGCGGTAAGGGCCCTGCCATCGTGCTGCTGCACGGCTTTGGCGATACCGGCGACATGTGGCCGCCGCTCGCCGATGTGCTGAAGAAAGACCATACGGTCATCATTCCCGATCTGCGCGGTATGGGTCTCTCATCGCACCCGGAAGGCGGCTACGAGAAGGTGGCGCAGGCGCGTGATCTGGCCGCGATCCTCGACCGGCTCGGGATCAAGGATGCCGCGCTTGTGACCCACGACATCGGCAACATGGTCGGCTATGCCTTCGCCGTGCAATATCCGTCACGTACGACGAAGTGGGTGGCCATGGACGCGCCGCTGCCAGGCCTCGGCCACTGGGACGAGCTGTTCAAGAATCCGAAGGTCTGGCACTTCAACTTCCGCGGCCCCGATGTTGAACGGCTGGTCGCCGGGCGTGAGCGCATTCTGCTCGATCGCTTCTACAACGACCTGTCAGCCGTCCCCGCCAGGATCGACGAGCAGACCCGCGATCATTATGCGGCGCTCTATGCCCGGCCCGGCGCGATTCATAACGCACTTGGCGGACAGTTCGCGGCCTTTGCGCAGGATGCCGTCGATAACCAGAAGCTGCTTGCGGAAAAGGGCAAGCTTGCGATCCCTGTGCTCGCTATCGGCGGCGATCATTCTTTTGGTGACGCTTTTCCCGGCGAAATCGGTTTTGCCGCCAGCAATGTTCGCGGCGCCGTGATCGTCAATTCCGGCCACTGGATCATGGAAGAACAGCCCGAGCAGGCAATCGCAGTGATCGTGCCTTTTCTTCAAAGCAAGTAAGCGCGATGCAACTCAAACGATAAGGGCTCGTATCATCGATACGAGCCCTTATGCTGTCGCGCTTCACCGGACCCATTGTCCGGTCGAAGAGATCGCCGCCTCAGGCGTTGGCCTTCTTGTTCTGGCGGTTGTCCACCAGATCGTTGACGACCATCGGATCGGCCAGCGTCGAGGTGTCGCCCAGGCTTCCGTATTCGTCTTCCGCGATCTTGCGCAGGATGCGGCGCATGATCTTGCCCGAGCGTGTTTTCGGTAGGCCGGGCGCGAACTGGATCAGGTCGGGAGACGCAATCGGGCCGATGTCCTTGCGCACCCACGCCACAAGTTCCTTGCGCAGCGCTTCGGTCGGCTCGATGCCCTTCATCAGGGTCACATAAGCATAGATGCCCTGACCCTTGATGTCGTGCGGATATCCGACCACGGCGGCTTCCGACACCGCGTCATGGGCCACCAGAGAGCTTTCGACTTCCGCCGTGCCCATGCGGTGACCGGAGACGTTGATCACGTCGTCGACGCGGCCGGTGATCCAGTAATAGCCGTCGGCATCGCGGCGGCAGCCATCGCCGGTGAAATACTTGTTCTTGTAGGTCGAGAAGTAGGTCTGCTCGAAGCGGGCGTGATCGCCGTAGACCGTGCGCATCTGGCCCGGCCATGACTTGGCGATGCAGAGATTGCCCTGCGCCTCGCCCTCGAGGACCTTGCCGTCGGCATCGACGATTTCAGGCACCACGCCGAAGAACGGCTTGGTCGCCGAGCCCGGCTTCTGCGCGATGGCGCCGGGCAGCGGCGTAATCAGAATGCCGCCGGTTTCCGTCTGCCACCAAGTATCGACGATGGGGCAGCGCGAATCGCCGACCACGCGATAGTACCATTCCCATGCTTCAGGATTGATCGGCTCGCCCACCGAGCCGAGCAGGCGCAGCGAAGCACGCGATGTCCTCTTCACCGGCTCGTCGCCGCTCTGCATCAGCGCGCGGATCGCGGTTGGCGCGGTGTAGAAGATATTGACCTTGTGCTTGTCGATGACGTTCCAGAACCGCGAGTTGTCCGGATAGTTCGGCACGCCTTCGAACATCAGCGTGGTCGCGCCGTTGGCGAGCGGTCCGTAGAGAATGTAGCTGTGTCCGGTGACCCAGCCCACGTCGGCGGTGCACCAGTAGATGTCGCCTTCGTGATAATCGAACACATACTGATGTGTCATCGACGCGAAGGTGAGATAGCCGCCGGTGGTGTGCAGCACACCCTTCGGCGTGCCGGTCGAACCCGACGTGTAGAGAATGAACAGTGGATCTTCCGCGTTCATCGGCTCCGCCGGGCAGTCGGTATCGACCATCGCCGCGGCTTCGTGATGCCAGACGTCACGCACCGGGTCCATGTCGATCTTGCCGCCGGTGCGCTTGACCACGACGACCCAGTCGACGCCGCCGGACTTGGCAATGGCCGCATCGACGTTGGCCTTCAGCGGCACCTTCTTGCCGCCGCGCAGGCCTTCGTCCGCAGTAATGATGACCTTGGATTTGCAGTCGGTGATGCGCTGCGCCAGCGAATCCGGCGAGAAACCGCCGAACACCACGGAATGGATTGCGCCGATCCGCGCGCAGGCAAGCATCGCGTAGGCCGCTTCGGGAATCATCGGCAGATAAATGGTGACGCGGTCACCCTTCTGGACGTTCCGCAGCCGCAGGATGTTCGCCATCTTACAGACTTCGTCATGCAGCTCGCGATAGGTGATCTTTTTGGAGTCGGACGGATCGTCGCCTTCCCAGATGATCGCGACCTGATCGCCGCGCTTGTCGAGATGACGGTCGATACAGTTATAGGCCGCGTTCAGGACGCCATCCTCGAACCACTTGATCGAGATGTTGCCCGGTGCGAACGAGACGTTCTCGACCTTGGTGAAAGGCTTGATCCAGTCGAGGCGGCGGGAGGCTTCCTCGGCCCAGAATCCGTTGGGGTCCTTGACCGAACGCGCATACATCTCGCGGTACTTGGCATCGTCGATAAAGGCGCGCTTCGCCCATTCCGCGGATACGTCGTAGATTTTATCGGACATGACTTCCTCGTTTCCTCCACGCAGGCCGTCCACTGCGCAACATGCGCGCGGCTTCTTCTTGGTTTGATTATGCGCCTGTGCATACATCAGCGACAAGCTGCGGCAACTAGGACTTTTGGCGGACCTCGGATTTCCTTGGTATATGAAGGGGATGCCGCCGGATCTCAGGCCGGTTGCAGCAGGCTCCAGACCGCGGTTTGCTTGATTTCGGTGTCTTCCAGGTCGCGGGTGACCGGGACGCTGTAATCGGCGATCCGGCGCAGCTTGTCGCGGGGCAGGTAGCTGCGTCCGGGGTCGCCGATCAGGACGGTTGCCCCACGCGCCGCGTTGCCGGACAGAAAATCGAATGCCCGCTGCGCGGTGTCGCGTTCGTAGAAAATATCACCGGCCAGAATGACATCCCATGCGCCGGGCTCGTCTGCGCCGAGCAGATCGCGCTCGCAGGTGGCGAGTGTCACGCCATTCTCCGTCGCATTCAGTGCGGCGGCGGCGCATGCAAAGGAATCAATATCCGCGACGGTCACCGCGGTTGCGCCGGCCTTCATGGCCGCGATTCCGACAAGTCCCGATCCGCTGGCGAGATCGAGCACGATCTTCCCGCGCACCAGATCAGCGTTGTCGAGGATATGGCGCCCCAAGGCCTGTCCGCCCGCCCAGGCAAAGGCCCAGAACGGCGGCGGCAATCCGGCCTCGCCGAGTTCTTCCTCGGTCTTGTGCCAGAGCGGCACGGCTTCGTCGGCAACATGCAGCACGATTTCCGGCGCCAGTGGCACCGGCCGCAGCCGCGTGTTGGCGCGGATGAAGGCGGTCTTGTCGGTGATGGGCGGGTGGTCAGGGGTCATGCGTCGCCGATTTTCAATGTCGTCCCGGCGCAGGCCGGGACCCATACTCCCTGGATCGTCGATAAGTCCTGATCGTCGAATATCGTAACTCAAAGCGAGCGTGGTGGTTATGGGTCCCGGCCTGCGCCGGGACGACCCAGCTATATCCCGCCCATCTTGCAGACGAGCTTCCACTGCTCTGGCGTGACGCTCTGCACCGAGAGCCGGGAATACTTCACGAGATCCATCTCCGTGAGCTTCTCGTTCGTTTTGATCGCCTCAAGGGGCACGGGCTTCTTGAGGGGCTTGTCAGCCGCGATATCGACACAGACGAACTTGGCCGTTTTGTCGGTGGGATCGGGATAATGCTCCTTCACGATCTCGACGATGCCGACAATCTCCTTGCCTTCATTGGAATGATAGAAGAAGGCGCGGTCGCCTTTTTTCATCTTCATCATGTTGAGCTTGGCGGTGTGATTGCGCACGCCGGTCCAGGCCTCGCCCTTCGCGCCTTTCGCCACCTGCTGATCCCACGACCAGACCGAAGGTTCCGATTTCACGAGCCAGTAATTCATGCTGGATTCCATTTGCTTGTCATGGCCGGACTTGTTCCGGCCATCCACGTCTTTATGGCGCTCTTACCAAGACGTGGATGCCCGCGACAAGCGCGGGCATGACGGAAAAACTTTTATCCTTCGCTACGGAACGGCCGTGTCAGCAGCGCCTCGATGGCGGCATCGACAGTCATCGCGCCGCCGAGAATGGCGGCGACTGCAGAGGCGACCGGCATTTCGACTTTCTTCTCGGCGGCAAGCTCGATCAGCACCGGAGCGGTGAATTCGCCTTCGACCAGCTTGCTGCGGTCCGGCGTCTCGCCACGCCCGAGCGCAAGCCCGAGCGAGAAGTTGCGCGACTGCGGCGTCGAGCACGACAGCAGCAGATCGCCGAGGCCTGACAGGCCCGCGATAGTTTCGGACTTCGCGCCGCAGGCAAGGCCGAGCCGCATCAGCTCGGCAAACCCGCGCGTAGTCAGCGCCGCCAGCGCCGATGCGCCGAGCTTCCGGCCCGCGACGATGCCTGCCGCAATCGCCAGCACATTTTTTGCCGCGCCGCCGATCTCGACACCACGCACGTCGGTCGAGTGATACGGGCGGAAAGTGGCAGAGCCGAGTGCCTGCACCAATGCTTTCGCCAGCGCTTCATCGGCCGTCGCGAGTGTGACAGCGGTCGGCAGTCCGCGCGCGACGTCAATATCGAAACTGGGACCTGACAGAATCGCGGGCACGGCATTCGGTGCAACTTCCGCGACGATTTCGGTCATGAATCTGTGGGTGCCGCGCTCGATGCCCTTGGCGCAGACGATGACCGGCGTGCCCTTTGGCAGATGCGGCGCAAGTGCGAGCGCCGCCTCGCGCAGGCTTTGCGCGGGCGTCACCAGCAGGATGGCGCTTGCACGGCTCGCCTGTGCAAGATCGCTGGTGACAGTGATGGCTTTTTCAAGCTGGATGCCGGGCAGTTTCGGATTCTCGCGCGTCTGCGCGATCCTGTCCGCGGCGGCATGATCGCGCGCATAAAGCGTGACATCGCGTCCCGCCCGCGCTGCCGCGTTGGCGAGCGCCGTGCCCCACGCGCCCGCACCGACGATGGAGATGGTCTGATGCGCGATCATCTTAATGTCGCGCCCGCGTGTTGGCGAATTTCAGCGGGGTTGATGTGGTTTCATCGAGCTTCCAGCGCGCGCGGGGCGCGCTGTCCATGTCGTCGATCATCTTCAGCGCCAGCCGCTCCGCGCCCGCCCATGCGATCATCGCGCCATTGTCGGTGCAGAGCGCGGGTGGCGGAACGATCAGCGTGGTCTGTGCGCGTCCCGCGATTTCATGCAGCGCATTGCGGATTGCGAGATTCGAAGCGACGCCACCGGCGGCGACCAGCGCGCGCGGCGCGCCAAATTTTTCCTGGAATAATCTTAGCCCGACGCTGATCCGGTCCGCAGTGACTTCGAGCACGGCGGCCTGAAATCCCGCGCAGAGGTCGGCGATGTCTCGCGGCTCGAACGGCATCAGGCGCGTCGCTTCATTGCGCACTGCTGTCTTCAGTCCGGACAGCGAGAAATTCGCATCGGAGCGTCCCACCATCGGGCGCGGGAATGCGAAGCGCGTGGGATCGCCGTTCGCCGCCGCGCGTTCCACCTGCGGCCCGCCGGGATAGGGCAGGTCCAGCATCTTGGCGACCTTGTCGAAGGCCTCGCCCATGGCGTCGTCAAGCGTGGTGCCGAGCCGGACATATTTTCCGACGCCGAGCACCGCGACGATCTGGGTGTGTCCGCCGGAGGCGAGGAACAGGCAGTAGGGAAATGACAGCGGCACCGTCAGGCGCGGCGTCAGCGCATGGGCTTCGAGATGATTGACCGCGATCAGCGGCGTGTCGTGCACCAGCGCGATGGCCTTTGCGGTGGTGAGGCCCACAATGACGCCGCCGATCAGTCCGGGGCCGGCCGCAGCCGCCACACCGCTGAGGTCGCCGAAGCCGACGTCGGCCTCCTTCATGGCCGCGCTGACAATGCCGTCGAGCATGTCGACATGGGCGCGCGCAGCGATTTCGGGGACCACGCCGCCGAACGGCGCGTGCTCGTCGATCTGCGAGCGCACGATGTTGGAGAGAATCTTGCCCGAGCCGTCACGCTGCCGCTCGATCACGGCGGCGGCGGTTTCGTCGCAGGTGGTCTCGATTCCCAGCACCAATGTGCGCTTGCTTGCCAATTTCAGTCCTTGCGTTTGCGGCCGATCCGGCGTTTCCCTTGAGCCCGGTGCAGGCGAGGGATCTCATTTGCCAACTGGCCGTCATTGAAGGGGTTCATAACGTGAAATCGTCAGGCGGGCTATCCTTGCTTGAGGCAGGCAGAGCTTCATAAATGGCCATTCTTGTCACACGTCCGGCGCCGGATAACGCGAAAACCGCCGCGGCCCTCAAGGCGCGGGGCCATGACGTGCTGCTGTCGCCGATGCTGCGGTTTGAACCTGTCGCATTCGATGATGACGGTGGGACTGCCTTCGATGCGGTGATCCTGAGCAGCGCCAATGCCGTCCGCGCCATTGAAAATCACGCGGCGCGTCCGCGGCTGATGCTGCTCCCGGTCTTTGCGGTGGGCGGTCATACCGCGCAGGTCGCGCGAGATGCGGGCTTCACCAACATCACGATCGCGGATGGCGATGCTATATCGCTGCGCGAGCGCATTTTAGAGAGCGCGGCAGCAGGCAAACTGAAAAAGAAAGCTGCGCTATGTTATCTCGCGGGCGCCGATCTGACGCGCGATCTTGGTGGTGAGCTTGGTACGCGCGGTTTCACGGTGGTGACGCACACGGCCTATCGCATGATACCGGTGGCGGGTTTTTCCGATGCCGTCAGCGATGCATTTCGTGCAGGCAAGATCGACGCCGTGATGCATTATTCCCGCCGCAGCGCGCGCGCTTATGTTGAAGCGGCGCGGACCGATGGCGTCGAGATTTCCGCCTTGGCTTTGCCGCAATGTTGCATCTCCGAGGCTGTTGCCGGGGTTTTGCGGGAGGCGGGCGCGACGCAGGTGACTGCGGCGCGCGCGCCGGACGAAAAAGCCCTGCTCGCTGTGGTGGACAGAATGGTTAAGGCATCGTCCGCTTAATTGGAGCGGGCGGAGCCGACAGAATCTGCTAGTGTGCGCGCCGGTACGCAGGGAGTGCGCGATGGACGATGACAAGCAAGACAAGGCCGGGAGCAGCGATGCCGCAAAACGGCCGCCGCCGACCATCGAACTGACCGCATCCGATGTGTCCGAAAGCACGCCTGCGTCCGATGCATCTGCCGAGCCGAATGAGACGGACAAGCCCGCTTCCGAGAGTCCCGGGCCGTCCTCCGCGCCGAAGGCTCCTTCGCGTGCCCCATCGATTCTGCTGTCAGCACTAACCAGTGCTGCGGCCGCAGCACTGGTGCTCGGCGTGGCAAAGTCAACCGGCTGGCTTGATGTGCCGCCGCCGAAGCTGCCGGCCGATCTTGTCAGCAAGAGCGATGTCGATGCGTTCGGTGCACGTCTGGCGAAAGTGGAATCCGATGCAGCGAAGCCTGTTCCTGCACCGAGGCCAGCCACCGATCCCGCGCTCGTGACACGTCTCGATGCGGTGGAGAAATCGCTGGCGTCGCTGCGCGGCGACGTTGCTGCCGCGCGCGGGCAAAGCGAGAAGGTCGCCGCCGCGCTCAGCGAGATCAAGTCGGCATCGCCGCAAGGCGTGATGACGCAGCCGTCGGTGTCGGTCGATACGTCGGCGCTCGAGGAACGTATCGGCAAGATTGAACGTGCCGCTGCAGCGCTCACTGCGGCAGCCGCCGCGCCATCTCCGCCGCCGCAGCCCGCAGAAGATCCGGCTGTGCGCCGCATGGCGGCGGCGACCGCACTCGATGCAGCCGTGCGTCAGGGCGAACCATATGCAGCGGCGCTCGCGGCGGTGCGTTCCGCGGGCGGCGACAGCGATCTGCTGAAGCCGCTTGATGCGTTCGCCGCATCCGGTGTTCCGACCGCGCGTGCACTGAGCCGTGAACTTCTTCCGCTGTTGCCGAAGCTTGCGCCGAAGCCGGAGCCGCAGCCTGCGCCATCCGGCATGGTGGAGCGCCTGCAGCAAAGTGCCGCGAAGCTGGTGCGCATTCAGCGCACCGATGCTGCTGCCAGCGGCAATGCCGGCATTCTGGCACGCGCAACATCTGCCGCGCAGCGTGACGATGTAGCCGAGGCGAAGCGCGAACTGCTGCAACTGTCCGCATCCGACCGTGCACCGGTTCAGGCCTGGCTTGCAAAGGTTGATGCCCGCGAAGCCGCGCTGGCCGCGTCGCGGCAGTTCACGTCGGAAACGATAGCCGCGCTTTCTAAACCGGCGCGATAGGACATGGCATGATCCGGATTATCCTGTTCCTGTTTATGGTCGGTGTTGTCGCGCTCGGCGCCGCCGTGATTGCCGATCAGACCGGCGATGTCACGCTGTCGTGGAGCCACTGGCGCATCGACACGTCCTTGCCGGTGCTGGCGCTGGCGCTGCTGCTGGCTGTCTGCGCGGCGATGCTGGCCTGGGCCATCATCCGCAGTTTTCTGCGCGCGCCAGAGCGCTTGCGAAAACTTCGCCGTGAGCGCCGTCAGGCGAAAGGACGCAACGCCGTTACGCAGGGCCTGATCGCCATCGGCACCGGCGATTATTTCGCCGCGCGGCGCCATGCCGATGTGGCAAAGCGTCTCGCACATCAGGACCCGCTGGCAATGCTGCTGCAGGCGCAAACGGCTCAGCTTCACGGCGATAGCGAAGGCGCGCAGCGCGCATTCCATGCCATGGCGGAGCGCAAGGACACGCGGCTGCTCGGCTTGCGCGGTTTGTTTGTCGAGGCGCAGCGCCGTGACGATGCCTATTCGGCAGTTGCGCTCGCGGAGGAGGCCTTGAAGACAGCACCGGCCTCCGCCTGGGCGTCGCATGCGGTTCTTGGTTTCCGCTGCAGCAAGGGCGACTGGGACGGCGCGCTGAACATTCTTGAAAATAATCTGGCGGCGGGGCTGATCGATCCCGCGCCGTACAAGCGCCAGCGCGGCGTTCTTCTGACGGCGCGTGCGCTCGATCTGGAAACGTCCGACCGCGACAGGTCGCGCGCCAGCGCGATGGAGGCGGTGAAACTCGCGCCGACACTGGTGCCTGCCGCGACGCTGGCGGCGAAGTTTCTCAGCGAGAACAACCAGACCCGTCGCGCCATGCAGGTGATCGAAGCCGCATGGGTCGCGCAGCCGCATCCTGATCTCGCCGATGCCTATGCGCATGTGCGTCTCGGGGACTCCGCGCTCAATCGGTTGAGCCGTGTCGAGAAGCTCGCAGCAAAAGTACCGGGACATATCGAGGGTGCGCTGGCCGTGGCGCGCGCCGCCATCGATGCCGGAGAATTCGCCCGCGCCCGCGAGGCGCTTGCGCCATTTATCGAAGCGCCGACACAGCGCGTTGCCATACTGATGGCGGAGCTTGAACGCGCCGAGCACGGCGAGAGCGGAAATGCGCGGATCTGGATGCAGCGGGCGGTGCGCGCAGCGCTCGATCCGGCCTGGACGGCGGATGGATACGTGTCCGAACGCTGGCGGCCGGTATCGCCGGTGACCGGACGCCTCGATGCATTTCAGTGGCTGACGCCGGTGGCCGCGCTTCCTTCCGAGAAGCCTCCGGTGCTGGAGGCCGAAATCGCGGAAGAGCCTGCCTTGCCCGCTCCGCTGGATGTGACGCCCGCCGCGCCGCTGCCGCCGCCTGCGGCATCGCAGGACAACGAACCTCCGCCGGCCGCAGAGACGCCCGCTACCCAGCCGTCTTCTGCGGCGCCAGTAGCTGCCGACGTTCCGCCGCCGGTGTTCCGTCCGCGCCGCGACATTGAAAAGCCGGATGCGCCGCGAATCCCGGCTGTGATCCCCATTATCCGCGCGCCCGACGATCCGGGCGTCGCCGATGAGGTGATCCATGACGAATATGACGATCCGGAGCGCCCGGAACAGACACAGCCGGGCGGCTGGAAGGGATTTTTATCCCGTCTTGTCAGTTGATTAGGACATCGATGGCATTTTCATCACGGACCTGACCGAGCCTGACAAAAACGCCCTGCGATGTTGCAAAGCGGGGCGCTGGCAAGTATCAGGTGCGGATACCGATTTCGCGTTTCGCCGCCTTAGCTCAGCTGGTAGAGCACATCATTCGTAATGATGGGGTCGTAGGTTCGAATCCTATAGGCGGCACCACTTTTTTCCGATCCTAGGGACCGGCACAGCACTCCCCCAAGTGGCCTCGCATATCGAAGGCATCAGTCCGATGAAACGTCTGCCGATTGCATTGTTGCTGGCCGCGCTTGCGGGAATTGGACCGGCGTTTGCGAAGGTCGAACAGTGCCGCTTCATCAATGCAAAGCCGGAGCGCGAGGCCTGCTACGATCGTCAGGCCAAGGCGCTTGAGGCGAAAAAAGCCGAAGCCGACGCAAAGCAGAAGACCAACATCCCGCCGGAGCGCGTGAAGGCGGAAGATGCGGCGCTGTCGCGCCAGATCAGAAGCATCTGCCGCGGATGCTGATCCGCGCCCGCTGACCGCGCACCATTGCGCTCTCCCTCGGCCTGTGCCGAAATGGCCGGACTAAAAACAAGCGCGGTCAGGCAGCCGTCTTCACCCGGCGTCATGAGCGCGCATCAGGGAGAATGACCATGCGTTTTGTTGCCGCCGCACTCGCGGCGCTTTGCCTTGTTTTTCAGACGTCGTCACACAGCGTTGCGCAGGATGCCTGGCCATCGCGGAATGTCACGATCATCGTGCCGTTCACCGCTGGCGGTACCGCCGATCTGTTCGCGCGCCTGCTCGCCAGCCACATGCAAACAACATTCGGCCAGACCTTCGTGGTCGAAAATCGCGGCGGTGCGGGTGGCAATATCGGTGCGGCTGCGGTCGCGAAAGCGCCCAGCGACGGTTACACCTTGCTGCTCGGCACCGTTAGCACCCACGCCATCAACCCGACGCTCTATTCCAATCTGACCTTCGATGCGGCGAAGGATTTTCAGCCGGTGTCGCTGATTGCACGGCTGCCGAACATGCTGGTGGTGAAGAATTCGCTGCCGGCGAAGAACGTCGCGGAGTTTGTCGCTTATGTGAAAGCCAATCCCGACAAGCTGAACTACGGCTCGTCCGGTGTCGGCACCTCGATTCATCTGGCGGCAGAGTTGTTCAAGATCGCGACCGGCACCCGGATGACCCACGTGCCCTATCGGTCCTCCAACGAGATCATGCAGAATCTCACCGGCGGCCATATCGATCTCGCCTTCGACAACATTACGCTGGCGTGGCCGCAGGCGAGAGCGGGGACGGTGCGCGCGCTTGGCGTTACCAGCCCCGAACGGTCTCCGACCGCGCCGGATGTCCCGCCGATTGCCGATACGATCAAGGGATTTGACGCCACGTCATGGCACGGGCTGTTCGCCCCGGCCGGCACGCCGCGGCCGATCGTCGAGAAGATGGCGGCCGAGGTGAAGCGCATCCTGCAGATGCCGGAGAACGTGACCAAACTCACGGACATCGGCGCGGTGCCGTCCCCGATGACGCCGGATCAGTTCACCGCCTTCATCGCTGCGGAGCGCGCCAAATGGGCCGAAGTGGTCAAGGCGTCCGGCGCGACGGCGAATTGAGCAACTCAAAAAAGTGGTCGTTCCGGCGAAAGCCGGGACGACAGGAATTTCGGCAACGGAATTGTGCGCCTGGACCGCGCCACAGTTACAGTCGATGATCTGCCGAGCACAGGATGACGCATGAGCATTGCTGAAATCATGGACATGCCTGCCGGGCGTGCGCCGCTCGTTCCGCCGCGCCCGCCGCTGGCGCCGGACGATCTGACGGCGCTCGGGCGGCTGGCCCTGATCCGCAGCAATGCCATCGCAAGCTGGGGTCCGCGCGCTTACGAGGAAGACATCGTCAAGGGCCGCTTTTTCGGCCGCAGCAGTTTCATTCTCAATACGCCGGATGCGATCCGGCATATCCTTGTCGAGAATTACGAGAACTATACCCGCACGCCTGCCGCCTTCCGGGTGCTGCGGCCGATCCTGGGCGAAGGACTGTTGCTGGCCGAGGGCAAGGCCTGGAAAAACCAGCGCCGCACGCTGGCGCCTGCTTTCGCGCCGCGTGCGATCCCGCTGCTTGTCCCGCACATGCTGGCGGCAACGGACGACGCGATCGATGCCTTGCGCGCACAGACCGGCGTGCCGGTCGATCTGCGCGAAGCCATGCAGCGCCTCGCGCTCGATATTGCCGGGCGCACGATGTTTTCGTTCGAGATCGAAAAGCACGGTGCGGCGCTGCGCGGCTTCGTCAATGAATATGGCGATCGCCTTGCGCAGCCGCGCTTCTTTGATCTTTTGTTGCCGCCGGGCTGGCCGAGCCCGCAGGACATTTCCCGCGCCCTGTTCCGGCGGCGCTGGACCCGCTTCATGCAGACCCTGATTGCCGAACGCCGCGCCATGGCAAGCAAAATGGCAAACACGGCGGACGCGGGCGAGGCCGCGCCGCGCGATCTGTTCGACCTGATGGTGGCGGCGCGCGATCCGGAAACCGGTGAAGCCTTCACCGACGAGCAGCTTGGCGATCAGGTCTCGACCATGATCCTCGCAGGCCATGAGACCACGGCGACGGCGCTGTTCTGGTCGCTCTACTTGCTGTCGCTCGATCCCGCGACGCAGGAAGAGCTGGCGGCAGAAGCGAAAATCGCGATGGCGGGCGGAACGCTTGATGCGGCGCGTCTGACGTTCACCCGCGCCGTTCTCGACGAGACCATGAGGCTTTATCCGCCGGCATTCCTGATCGTGCGCGCTGCGGCGGGGCCTGACTCGGTGCCGGGGGCGGACATCGCGAAAAAAGACGTGGTGCTGATCTCGCCGTGGCTGCTGCATCGCCATGAAAAGCTGTGGGACCAGCCCAATGCCTTCCGGCCGTCGCGTTTCCTGCCAGGCAATCCGCCGCCGGATCGTTTCGCCTATCTGCCGTTCGGCGTCGGACCTCGCGTCTGCATCGGGGCGCAGTTCGCATTGACCGAAGCAACACTGGCGCTGGCCAAGCTGATCGGCACGTTCAAGGTGGAATTGCTCGATCGCGCGCCGGTGACGCCGGTGGGTGTGGTCACCACGCAGCCGGATCGCTCTCCGATGTTTCAGATCACGCGGCGCGAGGCGTGATGTCTTGGACATCACATGCTGCGTATTGCGGCGCGGCAAGGCCGCCGGTCTGTTAACACGCAAGGCGGCACTCTTATTCCAAAGTCTTAGGTGCGATGCGCACAAGCCGCGTCGAAGAGTCGCATTCATCCGATCATTCTTGCCAAATCTCCCCGCAAGCCTTTGTCTTGCCATCAATCAAAAAAGGCCGGTTCGAAAATGGCCGGCTCAGCAGGGGAGAACGCCATGACCAAACGACACAAAGACAAGTCCTCCGTGGACAAGATGTCCGCTGAAAAGACCTCCAGCCGCCGCAACTTCCTGAAGGTTGCTGCAGCCGGCGCCGCCGCCACCGTCGCGACCCCGGCACTGGCACAGAGTGGCCCGGTGAACATGCGCTTCCAGAGCACATGGCCGGCCAAGGACATCTTCCACGAATACGCGCTCGACTACGCCAAGAAGGTCAACGACATGACCGGCGGCGATCTCAAGATCGAAGTGCTGCCGGCAGGCGCGGTCGTTCCTGCTTTCCAGTTGCTTGAAGCGGTGTCGAAGGGCACGCTTGATGGCGGCCATGGCGTGCTGGCCTATCACTACGGCAAGAGCAATGCGCTGGCGCTGTGGGGTTCGGGTCCGGCCTATGCGATGGACGCCAACATGCTGCTCGCCTGGCACAAGTACGGCGGCGGCAAGCAGCTTCTCGAAAAGCTCTACAACTCGATCGGCGCCAACGTCGTCTCGTTCCCGTATGGACCGATGCCGTCGCAGCCGCTCGGCTGGTTCAAGAAGCCGGTGCAGAAGGCGGATGACCTGAAGGGCGTCAAGTTCCGTACCGTCGGCATTTCCATTGACGTGTTCACCGGCATGGGCGCCGCGGTCAACGCGCTGCCCGGCGGCGAAATCGTCGCGGCGATGGACCGCGGCCTGCTCGATGCAGCCGAGTTCAACAACGCGTCGTCCGACCGCGTGCTCGGTTTCCCGGACGTGTCGAAGGTCTGCATGCTGCAGAGCTATCATCAGAACGCCGAGCAGTTCGAGATCATGTTCAACAAGGACAAGTATAACGCACTGCCGGCGAAGATCCGCGCGATCCTCGACAATGCGGCGGAAGCGGCTGGTCAGGACATGGCCTGGAAGGCGATCGATCGCTATTCCAAGGACTACGAAGAGATGCAGTCCAAGGACAAGGTGAAGTTCTACAAGACACCGGATTCGGTGCTGCAGAAGCAGCTCGATATCTACGACGAAGTGGTCACCAAGAAGTCGGCGACCGATCCGCTGTTCAAGGAGATCGTCGAATCCCAGCTTGCCTTCGCCAAGCGTGCGACGCAGTGGGAGCAGGATACGATCACCAACCGCCGCATGGCCTATAACCACTACTTCGGGCCAAACGCCAAGAAGAAGACCTGACGCAATAATCAGCACGGACACGGCATCATCCGGGATGACAATCCCGGGTGGTGCTTTGTATCGTTTTCACCATTGCTACGATCTCTTCCTGACGGGTGACGGTTTCCCATGAGCGCGCAACGTGTGCTGCACACAATCGATGAAATTAGTACGTGGACCGGCAAGGCTGCAGCATGGCTGATCGTCGGCCTGATGCTTCTGGTCTGCGCCGAGGTCTTCAAGCGGTATATGCTGAACATGCCGACGGCATGGATCTTCGATGCCTCGAACATGATGTACGGTACGCTGTTCATGATCGCCGGCGCCTACACGCTGGCGCAGAACGGCCATGTACGCGGCGACTTTCTCTACAGTTCGATGAAGCCGCGCCGTCAGGCGACGCTCGATCTCGTTCTCTACATCGTCTTCTTCCTGCCCGGCATCGCCGCGCTGGTTTATGCAGGCTGGGACTACGCCGTCGCCTCATGGCGTATCAACGAGCATTCCAACGTCACCGCCGACGGCCCTCCGGTCTGGCAGTTCAAGTTCATGATCCCGCTCGCCGGCGCGCTGGTGCTGATGCAGGGCGCGGCGGAAATCGTGCGCTGTATCATGTGCCTCAAGACCGGCGAGTGGCCGGAGCGTCTCAAGGACGTGTCCGAAATCGACGTCGTCGGCGAGCAGCTCGCCAACAGTGAGTATGTCGACGAGGAGTCGCGCAAGATCGCCATCGAGAAGGCGGCGAACATCGAGGAAAGCGCGCGTCAGCGCGGCATGGGCGGAGATCTGTTGAAATGAGCGATCCCGCACTCGGACTGTTGATGCTCGGCCTGATCGTGGTCGTCATCATCATGGGCTTCCCCACGGCGTTCACGCTGATGGGGCTCGGCATGTTCTTCGGCCTGTTCGCCTATCACCGCACCGGCGAATCCTGGGCCGACAACCACATCTTCGACCTGATGGTCCAGCGCACCTATGGTGCGATGACCAACGACGTCCTGATTTCCATCCCGCTGTTCGTGCTGATGGGTTACGTGATGGAGCGCGGCGCGCTGGTGGACAAGATGTTCTACTCCATCCAGCTCGCGTTCCGCCGCGTGCCGGCCTCGCTCGCAGTCGCGACGCTGATCGTCTGCACCTTCTGGGGCATCGCTTCGGGTCTGGTCGGCGCCGTCGTGGTGCTGATGGGCGTTATCGCCTTCAACCCGATGCTGAAGGCGGGTTATGACGTGAAGCTCGCTTCCGGCGTCATCACGGCGGGCGGCACGCTCGGCATCCTGATCCCGCCCTCGGTCATGATCATCGTCTATGCCGCGGTGGCCGGTCAGTCGGTCGTCAAGCTCTATGCCGCGACCATGTTCCCGGGCTTCTTCCTCTCGCTGCTCTATCTGATCTACATCATCGGCTGGGCGATCCTGAATCCGAAGATCGCGCCGAAGCTGGCCGAGAGCGAGACGCGGGTGCCGGTGCGGCCATGGATTCGCGAGTTGCAGAAGTCGTATTCCGACAAGATGCTTCCGGCGCTGCTGAGTGCCGCCGTGTTGCCGTCGCGGGCGATGGCGATCACCGCCGATGGCGTACGTGTCGGTTATGGCATGGTGCTCAGGAACCTGAGCTATGCGCTGGTGCCGCTGGTGCTCACGTTGGGCACGCTATGGGGCGTCTGGTGGTATGTCGTGATTCATCAGCAGCCCGACGCGCCGCCGCCACCCGCCGCCGCAGTTACGCAGCAACTCGGTGCGGGAGCGTCCACATCCGAGCCGGCGGAAGAAAAGCTGCAGGAGCTCGGAAGCGCAAGTTCCGACGAGCAGAAGAGCGAGCCGGAAACCCTGCAGGAAATGGGCAATGCCGAGCTGCGCGGCCAGCACACAACGGCGCCCGCAGAACTGGGGCCGCCGCCGCATTTCTACACATATTTCGCGTTCACCTGCGCGATCTTCGGCCTGCTGCTGCTCTACTACTACTGGACCATGGGGGCGGAGCAGTTCGAGGTTCTTCGGCTGCTGGTGTCCTCGGTTATGCCGCTCGGCATCCTGACGGTGGTGGTGCTGGCGGTGATCCTGCTCGGCATCACGACCGCGACGGAGTCTGCCGCGGTCGGTGCGGCAGGCGCGTTCCTGCTGGCGTTCCAGGCGCGCACGCTCGACTGGAAGAAGACCAAGGAAGCGGTGTTCCTCACGGCGAAAACCACATCGATGGTGTGCTGGCTGTTCGTCGGATCGGCGCTGTTCTCGGCGGTGTTCGCAATTCTCGGCGGGCAGGCGCTGCTGGAAAGCTGGGTGCTGTCGCTCAACCTGACGCCGGTTCAGTTCATGATCCTGTCACAGGTGATTATCTTCATCCTGGGCTGGCCGCTGGAATGGACCGAGATCATCGTGATCTTCGTGCCGATCTTCCTGCCGATGCTGAAACATTTCGGCATCGATCCGATCCTGTGGGGCGTGCTGGTGTTCGTGAACCTGCAGGCGGCGTTCCTGTCGCCGCCGGTGGCGATGTCGGCATTCTATCTGAAGGGCGTTGCGCCAAAGCACGTCACGCTCAATCAGATCTTCGCTGGCATGATGCCCTACATGCTGATCGTGATCGTCTGCATGGTCCTGATGTATGTATGGCCGGGCATGACGCTGTGGCTGCCGAACTACCTGTACGGGAACTGACGCGAAAACGTGACCGGCCGGAGCCTTGCTCCGGCCGATCCGTTAAAGGCATTACTTGGATACCCGGCCGCTCTGCCGTAGACTGCGGCCATGAGCGACTTCAACTCCCTCTACGCGACCCTGAAGCAGACGGCCGATCCGCAGGTGGCCGCTGCGATCCAGCATCTGGTCGAAACCGGCGCCGATCATGAGTTGAACCGGATCAACCTGATCGAGTTCGCGGCCAGAACGGGTCTTGGCGAAGAGAAAGTCATCTCAGGTTTTCTTCACGCCTCGCAGATCGGCATTTTCGATCTGACTTGGAACGTGCTGTGCCCCGGCTGCAGCGGCGTGCTGGGCGCGCACGATACGCTCAAGCAGCTTCAACCCGAGGACTATCACTGCGGCCTGTGTGCCGCGGGCTATCAGGCGTCCATCGACGATCAGGTGGAAGTCGCGTTCACCGTCAGCCCGCGGGTGCGCCGGATCGCGGCGCACGATCCTCACACGCTTCCGAGCTGGGACTACTGGCGCCAGATTTTCTGGAGTTCGGGGATCGACTTCAACGAAGACTCGTTCTCTCGTCTGGTGAACGAAGCGACGCTTGAAGCGGTGGAGCTTGCACCCGCCGAAAAGGCCGTGCTGTCGCTGCAACTGCCCGCCGAGTTCGTGATCGTGTTCGAGCCGGTGACCCATTCGGCGCTGTTCCTCGATGTGAAGGGCGAACCCACCAAAGAAAAGCAGAATGCGTCGCTGACCTTCGATGGCGTGCATGCGCCGACCGGCACCGTCGAGATGCGCCCCGGTCCGTTGCGGCTGACGCTGGAGAACCAGTCGAGGCATCGCGTGCTGCCTTCGGTGTGGATTGCAGGCGATGCGCTTCACGATCTGCTCGGCAAGCGCAAGCCGATCGTCACCGCGAAACGCATTCTGGCGAACCAGACATTCCGCGATCTCTACAAGGCCGACAATCTCAGCATCGACCAGCGCCTCAAGATCACATCGCTGACGTTTCTGTTTACCGATCTCAAGGGATCGACGGCGCTCTATGAGCGGGTCGGAGATCTCGCGGCGTTCGATCTGGTGCGGGCGCACTTCCGGGCGCTGCTGGAGATCATTGCGTCGGAAGCCGGCGCGGTGGTCAAGACCATCGGCGATGCTGTGATGGCGACATTCGTACGGCCGGAGCAGGCGGTGGCTGCGGGCCTGCGGATGCGCAAGGCGATGGACGAACTGAATGCACAGCGCGGCACCCAGGACCTGCTGGTCAAGATCGGGATTCACGAAGGCGCGTGCCTCGCGGTGATGCTGAACGAGCGGCAGGATTATTTCGGCCAGACGGTCAACATCGCGGCGCGGGTGCAGGGTCAGGCGACCGAGCGGGCAATCAATGCCACCGAACCGGTGGTCCGGTCTCCTGCGGTGATGGATCTGCTGGACAAGGCCGGGCTGACACCGGCCGAGAAAACCGTGGAATTGCGGGGGATCTCCGACAGCGTGGTGATCTATGAAATTCCATGACGGGATTGTGTTGTCACGCCGGACAGGCGGACGCGCCGAGGCCTGCGGAACCCGGCCGAGATTGCCAGAGTTTCATTTTCAGGCCATAGAACCAGACGATCTTGTGCCCTAGACTTTGGTCAGGGTATGGCCCCGAGGAAAGCGCATTCGCTTTTTCGGGAGCTGTGCCTGCCTCACGGTCCGTTTTCGATTGCAGAGATTGATGCTCGACAGATTGCGCCACTTCATCGCCGACGTTGTTTCCCCTTCCGGAACCGAGACGCGTACCTTTGCCGAGGGTGACTACCGGCTGGCTGCCGCCGCACTTCTGATCCATGTGATCTCGCTGGATGGCGAGCCGTCGGAGACGGAGAAGCGCAAGCTGCATGCGCTGCTTGAATACCGGTTTGATCTCGATGCGGGCATGGCGGCGAAGCTGATTGCCGATGCCACGCTGGTCGAGGGCGAGGCCGTCGATCTCTATCATTTCACCAGCGTGATCATGCGCTCGGTCAATGAAGAGGGGCGGCTGCGCATCATTGAAATGATGTGGGAACTGGTATTCGCCGACGGTCATGTCACCGAGTTCGAGGACAATGTGGTCTGGCGCGCCGCGGACCTGCTCGGCATTTCGTCGCGGGACCGGCTCAATCTCAAGCATCGTGTTGCCGACGGCCGGCTTGCGTCCGATACAACGAATTAGCCTGTTATTTTTTGTGAATTTTTCCGTTCTCTCCTTTTTCCCGCCAAAACCTGAAACGACGACATGACTCCATGACCAAACGTGTCACGCTGATCACGGGCGCCTCTTCAGGCATCGGCGCCGAGCTGGCGCGAATCTTCGCGTTGAACGGTGCGAACACCGTGCTGGTTGCGCGCCGTGAGGATCGTCTCCAGCAGCTCGCCGACGAGATTGCCGCCGCGGGACATCCGCGCCCCGAAATTCTCTCCTGCGACCTTTGCGCGCCGGATGTCTGCGAAAAGATCGCGGCGTCGCTGAAGGCGATGGATTCCGAGGTGGAGACGGTGGTCAACAATGCCGGCTACGGCCTGTTCGGCGAGGCCATCGAACTCGACCGGGCGCAGCAGCTCGCCATGGTCGATCTGAACGTGCGCGTGCTCACCGACCTGACGCTGCGCTTCGCCGACAGCATCGTCCGCAACCGCGGCGGTATCCTCAACGTCGCTTCGATCGCCTCGTTCCTGCCGGGGCCGCGAATGGCGGTCTATTACGCTACCAAGGCCTACGTTCTGTCCTTCACCGAAGCGATGCGGGGCGAGCTTGGGCCGAAGGGGGTACGGGTGACCGCCCTGTGCCCCGGCACCGTGCCGACCGAATTTCAGGGCGTGGCCGGGTTCAAGCCAGGGCTGGATTCGGCGGTTCTCAACCTGTCGGCGGCAGCCGTGGCGCGGGCCGGTTATCGCGGCCTGATGTCCAACAAGCGGCTGGTGCTGCCGGGCGTCGGCGTGCGGATGATCCCGTTTCTGCTGCGGTTCGCGCCGCGCAGTCTGGTGCTGGCCTCGGTCGCCCGGGTGCAGCAGAAGCGCTAGAGCATCGTCCCAAGAAGCGGGCGCCGGCTTTCGGCCGGGCCATGCCCTCAAATCAAATCCTCGGCGCAGATCACCTCCGCGTAATCCCGGCTCGACGGCGCGTTCGCAACACAATATTTTCAAATTCGGCGTTCAATGGAGACGCTTATCCTCCGCCGGGGATGGAAGAAGACGATTCAATGCTGCGGCCTGACGGAAATCGACCTGTCGATGACGGTCTTGAGACCCTTGGTCCGACAACGGTTGGCCTGACGGCCTGTGGCCGGTTTACCGCGCTTCCTGTCCTGATCGTGCTCCATGGGCCGATGTCGACCCCCGGCCGGGTCGGCAATGCGCTGCGCGCCATGGGTCATCCGCTCGATGTCCGCCGCCCGGTGTTCGGCGATCCGCTGCCCGAGACGCTCGATCACTATGCCGGCGCGATCATCTTCGGTGGTCCGATGAGCGCCAACGACAACGAGGATTTCATCCGCCGCGAAATCGACTGGCTCGCGGTGCCGCTGAAAGAGCAGCGGCCTTTCCTCGGGATTTGCCTCGGCGCGCAAATGCTCGCCAAACACCTCGGCGCGAAGGTCGCGCCGCATCCCGAAGGCCGCGCCGAAGTCGGCTATTATCCGATCCGTCCCACGCTTGCGGGCCGCAAGGTTTGCACGCACTGGCCCGATCATGTCTATCAGTGGCATCGCGAGGGGTTCGAATTGCCCGCCGGGACCGAGCAACTGGCCGAGGGCGATGACTTCCCGGTGCAGGCGTTTCGCACCGGCCGCTCTTTCGGCATCCAGTTTCATCCCGATGTGACTCACGCGATGCTGCATCGCTGGACCACGCGCGGGCATGAACGCATGTCGCTTCCGGGCGCACGCAACCGCGCTGAACATTTCACCGGCCGCATGGTGCATGATCTTGCGGAGCGCGCTTGGCTGACTGCATTTCTTGACGGATGGCTGCATCGGCCGCCGGCGAGCAATCCAATCGTATCGCTCGCGGCGGAGTAGACTGCTTCGTCATTTTTAATAAGAATGGATTGCTTCGCTTGCGCTCGCAATGACGGCGTTAGTCCTTCGCCGTCGTCACGATCTTGATTTCAGATGTCAGCGTGCGATGGACCGGGCACTTGTCCGCGATCTCCATCAGCTTTTTGCGTTGCTCCGTATCGAGATTGCCGTCCATGGTGATGACGCGGTCGATCTTGCTGATCATGCCTTCTTTGGTTTCGCAGTCCTCGCAATCCTTGGCGTAGATACGCCCGTGTTTCAGCGCCACGGTGATGCGGTCCAGCGGGATCGATTTGCGCTCAGCATAGAGCCGCATGGTCATGGAGGTACAGGCGCCAAGCGCGGCAAGCAGGAAGTCATAGGGAGCAGGCCCCGTATCGTGGCCGCCGACGGACTCCGGCTCATCGGCGATCATGCGGTGCTTGCCTGCCGAAATGGTCTGCTGCAGACGAGTGGCCCGGCTTTCCTGCACGACAACGCCATCGGGCATTTCAGGAACGGTGTCTGAGACGGATTCCGGCGCATCGAGATAACGTATCGCCCAGGCTGCGATCATGTCGGCGACATAGATCGCATCGCGCTTCTGCGACAGGAGATGATCCGCGCCAGTGAGCGAGATGAAGCTCTTGGGATGCTTTGCCGCGACAAACAGATGCGTCGCGTTGTTGATGCCGACGGTGTTGTCGGTGGGCGAGTGAAAGATCAGCAGCGGCTTGTGAAGTTTTGAAACGGTTTCCGTCAGCCTGTGTTCGGCGATGTCGTCGAGAAATTCGCGCTTGATGCGGAACGGCCGCCCCGCCAGCGAGACTTCGATTTCGCCTTTCTCTCGGATTTCCGGAATCTGCTCCTTGAACCAGTGCGTCACATGCGAAGGGTCCGAAGGCGCGCCAACCGTGGCGACGCACTTTGCTTCGGGGATCAGCGACGTTGCGGCCAGGATCGCCGCGCCGCCAAGGCTGTGCCCGATCAGGATCGACGGCGCGCGGCGTGTCTTGCGCAGATGATCCGCCGCCAGCACGAGGTCGGTGATGTTCGACGAGAAGGTCGTGTTGGCGAATTCGCCTTCGCTGGCGCCGATTCCGGTAAAGTCGAACCGCAATGTGGCGATGCCGTGCTTCGCCAGGCCTTCCGCGATCCGCTTGGTCGCCAGCACATTCTGGCCGCAGGTAAAGCAATGCGCGAACAGCGCATAGGCGACAGGCGCGCCGTCCGGCAGGTCCAGCGAGGCGGCCAGCAATTGCCCGTCCGAACCCGGAAACTGGAATTTTTCGGTGGTCATGGTGAGCCCCTTCGCTGCGCGCGCATCCTTCGGCGCAGTCTAGCGCATTGGATCGCGGCTTTGGATAAAGGCTTCGGGATCGCACAGCGGGGGAAGTTGGTGGAGCCAGGCGGGATCGAACCGCCGACCTCGTCATTGCGAACGACGCGCTCTCCCAGCTGAGCTATGGCCCCTTGATCGGCCGGCCAGATGGCGCGGCGGACGAAGTGGGGGCCATTTACAATCCCGATCATGGCCAAGTCAAGAACGCCCAAATCAATGTTTCCGGCGCTGGTTTGGCCCCGGACCGGCACCCGGTTCATGGCCGGATTCTGTGCAGAACATGAGCGGCTGCGGCACTGGCGCTGGCCGGTTCAGGGCCGGTCCGCCCGGAAACCTCCCTTGTTTGCGCCGCCGCGAAACGGTATGGAGGCGCATATCCACGGAAGCGAGCGAACAGCCCCATGCGCGCCATTCTCGATATCATCCTGATCGTCCTGGACCTGTATGTCTGGCTGCTGATCGCCTCGGCGATCCTGTCCTGGCTGATCGCATTCAATGTCGTGAACACCCGCAACCAGTTCGTCGCCTCGGTGGCCGAGTTCCTCTACAAGATCACCGAGCCGGTGCTGCGGCCGATCCGCAATGTGATGCCCAATCTCGGCGGACTCGATATTTCGCCGATCATCGTCATCCTGGTCATCATGTTCATCCAGCGGGTGATCACTTATTACATCTATCCGAACGTCATCTGACGAGGCCGGCCGGTTCCTTGACGACTCTTCCGTGGCGCTTTTCCGTTCAGGGTATCAGCGTCGCGTTGCGCGTCACGCCGCGCGGTGGAATGGACGCCATTGACGGGATTGAAACGCTGGCCGACGGCCGCAGTGTCGTGAAGGTCCGCGTCCGCGCGATTGCCGATGGCGGCGCAGCCAATCGCGCGGTGACCGAATTGCTCGCCAAGGCGCTGCATGTGCCGAAAAGCCATGTGCGGGTGCTGTCCGGCGCGACATCTCGGCTCAAGCAGGTGGCGGTGGATGGCGATCCGAAAAAGCTGGGCGATGCCCTGCAGGTTCTGACCAACAAGTCCTGACGAAAGACTTCTGATGACGGCCAAAATCATCGATGGAAAAATCATTGCCGCCGATCTGCGCGCGCGCGTCGCCGATGAAGTGGCGCGCGTGAAGCGCGATCATGGACTGACACCGGGTCTTGCGGTGGTTCTGGTGGGCAACGATCCCGCGTCCGAAGTCTATGTCCGCAACAAGGCCAGGCAGACCGAAGCCGCGGGCATGGCCTCGTTCGAGCACAAGCTTGCGGCGGATACGCCGCAGAAGGATTTGCTCGCGCTGATTGCAAAGCTCAACGCAGATCCGAATGTGCACGGCATTCTGGTGCAGCTTCCGCTGCCGAAGGGGCTGGATACACAAGCCGTCATCAACGCCATCGATCCGGCGAAGGATGTCGACGGGCTGCATCCGATCAATGCGGGGCGGCTCGCGACGGGCCTCACCGCGCTGACGCCATGCACGCCGCTCGGCTGCATCATCCTCGCTAAAACTGTTCACGCTTCACTGGAAGGTCTCAACGCCGTGATCATCGGCCGTTCGAATCTGGTCGGCCGTCCACTGGTTCAATTGCTGCTCAACGAGAACGCCACGGTCACGATTGCGCATTCGCGCACGCGCGATCTCGCCAATATCTGCAAACAGGCCGATCTTGTGCTTGCCGCGGTCGGCAAGCCAGAAATGGTCAAGGCCAATTGGATCAAGCCCGGCGCAACCGTGATCGATGTCGGCATCAATCGTGTGTCCAGCGCGGATGGCAAGAGCAGGCTGATTGGCGATGTTGCCTATCAGGAAGCCTCGCAGGTTGCGGGCGCGATCACGCCGGTGCCGGGCGGTGTCGGGCCGATGACGATTGCGTGCCTGCTGGTCAATACCATGCGCGCGGCCTGCGCGATCAGGGGATTGCCTGCTCCGGCGGTATGAGCTTCGCTACATTTGCGACGTCGTCCCCGCGAAAGCGGGGACGACACAAAACTTACTGCGCTACGTTCTGCACCAGCCGCCTGTAGAACCGGATCATGTCGGCATAGTTGGCGACGCTGAGCCGTTCGTTGGTGCCGTGAAAACGCTTGAGGTCTTCCGCCGTCGCGCGCACCGGCGAGAAGCGAAAGATGTTGTCGGTGACATCGAGATAGTTGCGCGAGTCGGTCGCGGCCACCATCAGGCCGGGCACCACCAGAACATCAGGAAAGATTTCGCGGATGGTGCGGTTCACCGCCTGATAGCTCGGCGTGGAGGTGGACGTCATCGGCGGCGGATTGGTGTTGCCGGGAAGCGGCGTCACCTTGATGCGGTCATCCGCGATAACCGACTTCACGCGCGCAACGACGCTATCCTCGGTTTCGCCCGGCAGCAGGCGGAAATTCACGATGGCTTCCGCGCGGCCCGGCAATACGTTTTCCTTGTTGCCCGCATTGAAGATGGTCAGCGCCGTCGTGGTACGGATGGTGGCGGCGGTCTGCGCCGTCTTCTCGAGTTGCGCGCGCACCAGCGGTTCGAGCAGCCACAGGTTGGACAGTGCAAGGCGGCTGCTGAAATTCATTTCCGGCGCGGCGGTTTGCAATGTCTCGCGCATCACACCGCTGACGGAGGCGGGGAACGGCTTGCTCTCCAGCCGCGCCAGCGCGGCGCTCAATTTTCCGATGGCGGTGTCGGGCGGCGGCAGCGACGAATGGCCGGGTGTTGCGGTGGTTGACAGATTGAGCGTGACATAGCCCTTCTCGGCGATGCCGATCAGCGCCACCGGCTTGTCGACACCCTTGAGGATTCCGTCGGTGATCAGCAGGCCTTCATCGAAAATGAAGTCGAGCCGCACGCCGCGCGATTGCAGCAGCTTCGAGATCGCGGCCGCGCCGCGCTTGCCCGAGACTTCCTCGTCATGTCCGAAGGCGAAATAGATCGTGCGTTTCGGACGAAAGCCGTCCTTCGCGAGCTGCTCGGCAGCCTCTAGCATCGAGAACAGGTTGCCTTTGTCGTCCCACGAACCGCGGCCCCAGATAAAGCCGTCTTTCACCTCGCCGCTGAACGGCGGCACCTGCCAGTCGCCTTCGGTGCCCGGCGCAATCGGCACCACGTCCTGATGCGCCAGCAGCGCAATCGGCGGCGCCTTCGGATCGCTGCCTTCCCAGGTGTAGAGCAGGCTGTAGTTGGCGACGATCTCGCGCCTGGCGGCGGCGTGGAAGGCCGGAAAGCTTTGCGCGATCAGATCGTGGAGCGCGCGGAAGGCATCCGCGCTCTGATCGGCGTCGGCGCTGGCGATGGTCTGCAATTTGACCGCGGCGCCGAGCCGCCGCGCGGCGGCATTCTCATCGACCGCGGCGGGCGCAACCGGCGCGACTGCGATCTGCCGTGAAGGCTTGCGCCAGGTGTTCGCCACCAATACAGCGGCGAGCACAATCGCCGCCGCAATCAGCAGCAGGACGACGTTGCGGAGGATTCGGATGATGCGCATGGTCTGAATCCCCCGCTGTTCGCGCCGCTATTTCTTCTTCGCGCGCTCGATGCCTTCGAGGATCAGCTTGCGCGCTTCCTCGGCATTGCCCCAGCGCAGCACCTTCACCCACTTGTTGGGTTCGAGATCCTTGTAATGCTCGAAGAAGTGCTGGATCTGCTGCAGCGTGATCTCCGGAAGATCGCTGTAGTTCTTCACCTTGTCATAGCGCTGCGTCAGCTTCGACGTCGGCACCGCGATGATCTTCTCGTCGCCGCCCGCTTCGTCTTCCATGAACAGCACGCCGACCGGACGCACCGCGATCACCGCTCCCGGCACGATGGCGCGGGTGTTGGCCACCAGCACGTCGCAGGGATCGCCGTCGTCGGAGAGGGTGTGCGGAATGAAACCGTAGTTCCCGGGATAGCGCATCGCCGTGTAGAGGAAACGGTCCACCACCAGCGTGCCGGCCTCCTTGTCGAGTTCATACTTGATCGGCTCGCCGCCGACCGGAACCTCGATGATGACATTCACCTCGTCGGGAGGAGTCTTGCCGATGGAAATCGCGTCGATGCGCATGACAGGCCTTGTGGTTGTTCGATGTTATGCGCTGGTTAGCGAATCCGGACAGATGCCGGAAGCCGAAAAAAACGGTCCAAAAGTATCAAGTCGGGAAAGAAAGGCAGCCCTTAGGCCTCAGGCCGTCCAGGCGAACGCGACCTTGTCGAGCGACTTGCCGCCGAACCGCTCCGAGGAGCGCGCGACCATCCGGCCGCCGAGGGTGCGGTAGAATTCGACCGCCGGCTCGTTGTCCGAAAGCGCCCAGATCACCATGCTCTTGAGTCCGCTCTGGCCGAGGTCGCGCTTGGCGGCGCCAAACAGGCGGCGGCCAAAGCCGAGACCCTGAAATTCCGGACGCAGGTAGAGCTCGTAGATCTCGCCTTCGAAATGCAGGCTGCGGGCGCGGTTGCGGCCATAATTGGCATAGCCCGCGATCTTGTCACCGAAGCACAAGACGCTGACGCGGCTGCCTTTTCGGATCGCCGAGTCCCACCACTGAGGGCCGCGGCGGTTGATCAGCTTTTCGAGTTCGGCGCCCGGGATGATTCCCTGATAGGCCGCGCGCCATGCTTCGTCATGCGTCGTAGCAACTGCTGACGCATCGGAAGCCTTGGCGGGGCGAACTTCGATAAGGGTTGTGCTCATGAGGCAATCAAAGCAACTCAGAGGCCCGCCTTCAAGGTCCATCGTTAATTATCGGTTAATATGTGCGGTTTTTGCATCAGGTGAGGAGTGACCTGTGCCGAAAGAGGACAGTTGTGCGCTGCATGCCGCTTGGCTTGGCGCCGCGACGCAGGCAATGATCGCCGCAGATGACAAAAAACGCATTGTTCACGGCGGCTGTTCTGCTTCTCGCGGGCGGTCTTCTGTCACATACGCCCGCCGGGGCTGAGCCGAGGCTCGGCCCGCAGGGCGGTGAGTCGGGACCAAACCGCCGGCAGGACTGGCTGGTGCCGACGCAGGACCAGATCACACCTTCGCGAGCCATCCTGTTTCGCCCGCCGGGCAAAGGTCCGTTCCGGATTGCCCTGATCGCCCACGCCTCGACCCAGAACCGGCTGGCGCGCGCGCAGATGCCGCAGCCGGATTATCCGGCGCTGGCGGCGGCATTGGTGGCGAAAGGCTTTGCCGTCCTCATTCCCCAGCGGCTCGGCCATGGCAAGACCGGCGGGCCTTATCTTGAAGATCAGGAAGGCTGCGACAATGCCGAATATGCGATGTCGGCGCGCACGACAGCGGAATCGATCATGACGGCGCTAACGTTCATCCGCACACAATCGTTCGCGCGCAAGGATGCGTCCGTCATTGTCGGTCATTCGGCGGGCGGATGGGGCGCGCTGGCGCTGACCGATCGCAGCCCGAAAGATATTTCCGCCATCATTGCTTTCGCGCCGGGACGCGGCGGCCGCAAGGATGACCGCGCTAACAACATCTGCGCGCCGGACAGGCTCATCGCTGCTGTGAAGGAATTCGGCGAGGATGCGCGCGTGCCGCTGACATGGCTGGTGGCGGAGAACGACTCGTTCTTCCCGCCGGAGTTTTCAAAGCAACTGGCCGACGCATTCACCGAGGCCGGCGATGACAAGGTGAATTTTCAGGTACTGCCGCCGTCCGGCAAGGAAGGCCACTGGCTCGCGGAAGCGGGAGACGAGGCGATGCTCGCACCGCTGATCGCGAATGCGATGGGGTTGAATGTGCAAGCACCCCCGGTGCAGGGCGCAGGTGCGAAGAAGAAGTAATTGACGAGGTCGTGGAGGACATAATGGCGTTAATTCGAAGATTTGAGCGAAGCCAGATGGAGCGTAACTCGGTTCATGACGAAATTGACGCAAAGTATGCAGTCTTTGAACGAGATGGCCGAAGCTTTGTTCAGATTGATAGCTTCGGCCGGGATACACGAGATATCCCGGGAAAGAAGAGTCAGACGATCCAACTTGATCGAGATTCCGGACTGCAGCTTATCAAAATCTTGAAAGAAGCATTTCACGTCGATTGAATCTTGCCCATCACCTCTCGCGCCGCGCGCACGCCGCTTTCCTGCGCGCCGTGAGCGGTGGTGAAGAAATCGGGTGACGTCGCTTCGCCGGCGAAGAACAGGCGATCATTCACCGGCGCGGCGAGGATAGCCCGGTCATCGGCATGACCGGGCATCGCATGCGAATACGATCCAAGTGCGAACGGATCGTGCGCCCAGCGCGACTCGCCGATGGGATGCAGTCTGTTGCGATAATTCGAGCCGAGCAGCGCCACCAGTTCGTCAATGGCCTGCGCCGCCAGCGCGCCTTCGCCCGCATCTTCCAGTTGGCGTGCAAAGGTGCCGCCGAAAAAACCTGCGATACAGGGTTGGCCCATCGGGCGCAGATGATAGCTGCCGGTGCCGATCCGGTCGGTCGTGCCGTAGAAGTGGCCGTCGCTCGGCAATGAGTCCGGCTCGTCCAGCGCCAGCATCACCTTGTCGGCAAGGCCAAGCGGCAGGCCGTTTGCTGCGGCAACTTTCTCCGGCAGCGCCGGATGAAACCGGATCGACTCGTTCGCCAGGAGAGGTGTCGGTGCGGTGACGATCACCTTGCTGGCGCTCAGCGTGCCGCGCGAAGTCTCGATGCGGATGCGTGCGCCGGAATGATCGATCAGCGTCACTCTGGTGCTCAACGCGACGGGACATGGCGCGCCATAGGCGGCGATCAGCGCGCCGTAACCGCGGCGCACACGCCAGTTCACGCCGGTGTCCTCATAGGCATCCATGTCGTAGGTCGAGACGCGGTCGAGCTCGACACCATTGATGTAGGTGCTGATGGTTTCGATCGCGGCGTTCCAGCGGTTGCCGGGCTCCAGCCATTGCCGCGCCGGCGTGTCCTCCGGCAGTTCGGCGGCATCCGCCACGCGGGTATCGAACGCATCCATCGCGGCGAGAAACGCCTCGCGCTGCTCCGGCGGAAAACCGATGTTGAGGCTTTGCTCGCGCCAGCGCGGGCGCGTCTGGTTGATCTCGAAGCCGAGGTCGTGTGCGATTTGCACGAACGCGTTTCTGTCGGCGGAGTGCAGCCATTCGCAGCCGACATCGAACACCACATCGCCCGGCAGGATCAGGGTCTGGCTGCGTCCACCGATCCGGTCGCGGGCTTCAAGGATAAGAACCGACAGGCCTGAACTCTCCAGCGTGCGTGCCGCGGCAAGGCCGGCTGCGCCTGCGCCGATGATGGCCACATCGATGTCGGAGGGAAGGGTCATGGAGAGACTCAAATCCGGTGCCTGTACGGCTTCAGTCTATCCGACCTATAAGACGACAATGCCCGGCACAAGGCCGGGCATTCGATTTTGCGTCATTGAGGCGCGGAAACGAAAATGGCCGGGACAAGCCCGGCCATGATGCAATAACGGAAAGGATCGGCGCAGCTCAGCTCGCCAGTGCTTCCTTGGTCTTTTCCGCGCGCTTGCGGTCGTTCGGATCGAGATGGCGCTTGCGCAGGCGGATCGACTTCGGCGTGATTTCCACCAGTTCGTCGTCCTCGATGTAGGACAGCGCCTTTTCCAGCGTCATCTTGATCGGCGGGGTGAGGCGCACCGCTTCGTCCTTCGAGGTGGTGCGGATGTTGGTGAGCTGCTTGCCCTTGAGGACGTTGATCTCGAGATCGTTCTCGCGGGTGTGTTCGCCGACGATCATGCCGCGATACACGCGCCAGCCCGGCTCGATCATCATCGGGCCGCGGTCTTCCAGCTTCCACATTGCATAGGCAACGGCTTCGCCCTGTTCGTTGGAAATCAGCACACCGTTGCGGCGGCCCTGGATTTCGCCCTTGTACGCGGCATAGCCGTGGAACAGACGGTTCATGATCGCGGTGCCGCGGGTGTCGGTGAGTAGTTCGCTCTGGTAGCCGATCAGGCCGCGGGTCGGCGCGTAGAACACGAGACGCAGGCGGTTGCCGCCGGAGGGGCGCATCTCGATCATCTCGGCCTTGCGCTCGCTCATCTTCTGCACGACGACGCCGGAGAATTCCTCGTCGACGTCGATGACGACTTCCTCGACCGGCTCCAGCAACTGGCCGTTGTCGTCCTTGGTCAGCACCACGCGCGGACGCGACACCGACAGTTCGAAACCTTCGCGGCGCATCGTCTCGATCAGAATCGCGAGCTGCAATTCGCCGCGCCCCGAGACTTCCATCGAATCCTTGTCGGCGGCTTCCACCACGCGCAGCGCGACGTTGCCTTCAGCCTCGCGCAACAGACGATCACGGATCATGCGGCTCGTCACCTTGTCGCCTTCGGTGCCGGCGAGCGGCGAGTTGTTGACGATGAACGACATCGAAACGGTCGGCGGATCGATCGCCTGTGCCTGGATCGGCGCCTCGACGGCCGGATCGCAGAAGGTGTCGGCCACGGTGCCCTTGGTCAGGCCGGCAATGGCGACGATGTCGCCCGCTTCGGCGATATCGAGCGGCACGCGCTCGAGACCACGGAACGCGAGGATCTTCGAGATACGCCCGGTTTCCACGGTCTTGCCGTCGCGCGACAGCACCTTCACCGACTGGTTCGGCTTCACGGTGCCCGACGCGATGCGGCCGGTGATGATGCGGCCGAGATAGGGATTGGCTTCGAGGATGGTGCCGAGCAGGCGGAACGGACCTTCCTCGACCACCGGCGGCGCGACGTGCTTGAGCACGAGTTCGAACAGCGGCTTCATGCCGTTGCCGTTGTCGTCCGGCGACACGCCCATCCAGCCGTTCTTGCCCGAGCCGTAGAGGATCGGGAAATCGAGTTGCTCGTCGGTGGCGTCGAGCGCCGCGAACAGATCGAACACTTCGTTGAGCACTTCGGTGGCGCGCCCGTCGGGACGATCCACCTTGTTGATGGCGACGATCGGCTTGAGGCCGAGCTTCAGCGCCTTGCCGACGACGAACTTGGTCTGCGGCATCGGGCCTTCGGCGGCGTCGACCAGCACGATCACGCCGTCCACCATCGACAGGATGCGCTCCACCTCGCCGCCGAAGTCGGCGTGGCCGGGGGTGTCGACGATGTTGATCTGGGTTTCGCCCCACTGCACCGAGGTGCACTTGGCGAGAATGGTGATGCCGCGCTCTTTTTCGAGATCGTTGCTATCCATCGCACGCTCGGCGACGCGCTGGTTCTCGCGGTAGGTGCCCGATTGCTGCAACAGCTTGTCGACGAGCGTGGTCTTGCCATGGTCGACGTGGGCGATGATGGCGATGTTTCGCAAATTCATGTGTCTCAGGTCTTCCAGCTATGGGCGCGGTACCGCGACGGCGGCTGAGTGCAGGTCCGATGTTGTCGTGCGCGCTAGGCCCAAAAAACGCGGTGCCCGGTCCATCAGAACCGGGCACGCGGGGGCACTCATTGCGGCGCAATATAGTCAGAATGGGCCGAAAAACAACGGCCAGAACGGTATTTTATCCGCTCATTTTGGGAGCAAGGATAACGGCCCAAGGGGCCATATCGGCCCTATTTGGCCAGATCACAGCCAGATGAGAGGATCGGTCAGTTCGCGGCCTCTTCGCTTGGATAGACCCCGCGCAATACCTCCTCGAAATGGGCTTTTACCGCCTCGTTGCAGAGGCAGGACCGGGTGGCCAACGCGGCCTCGTTCCGGATCAGGATCGCTCCGCGCCGGGTTTCCAGAATGCCTTCGGCCTTGAAGGTCTGGATGACGCGGCTGGCATAGCTGCGGCCGACTCCGAGCATGGTGGAGAGCTGCTCATGGGTGAGGGGGACGAGATCGTCGCCGGTCCGCTCCCGCGCCGAGAGAATCCATTTCGCCGTGCGTTGCTCGATGGAATGGATCGCGTTGCAGGCAGTGGACTGAAACACCTGCGCCAGCATGCAGTCGGCATAGCGGGCGAACAGATAGCGCAGCGTCGATGACTGTGCCTTGGCCGCATCGAGCTTGCTGACACGCAGCCGCACGAACGGTCCGCCGACCTTCACCGTGATGCGCGTGTAGGCCGGCAAAAATCCCTGGCTGACAATGCCGCCGACAGCACCTTCGCGGCCGACCAGAATGGTTTCGACATCGCGGCCGTCTTCGTTCGCCACGAGAAACGACACGAGGCTTGGCCCGCATGGAAAATGCACGGTCTCGACATCGTCGCCGGGATTGTAGAGCAGGTCGTCCGCCTTTGCTGCCGACGATTCCAGAAACGGCTCGATCAGCGCATAGTCGGACTCGTTCAGGCGTCGCAGCAGATTGTTGAAGGGGCGGCCATCACCGGCGGTCTTCACAGGTTGTCGCGTCATAAATCCCCCAATGGCCGGAGACAACGTACCGCAGGTTCCTCTGTTCCTGTGTTCAAAAGTGCACAGACGCAGAAGGCATTTCTATGATGGGTTCCACGTGGGAACCGGCGTTGCGGCTTTCAGCGCAACATCCGGTGTCTCGGCGGGCGTTCGCTCCAACCATTCCTGGGACAACCCAAATGACAACCATCGACGCCGGCGAGCCGGCGGCCCATAACCCTGCCGATCTTCCCAAGGATGTCCTGATCGTCGAGGACGACACGCTGATCGCGCTCGATGCCAGCGAGACCATTTCCAGTTTCGGCGTGGCGTCGGTGCGTACCGCGCGCGGCGTCGCGGATGCGCTGCAGGCGATCGCTGCGCGTGCGCCGGATTTCGTGCTGCTCGATGTGGGACTGATCAAGGAAAAGAGTTTTGCTGTCGCCGAGCAGCTGGTCCTGCAGAAAATCCCGTTCGTGTTCGTCACGGGATATTCAGGGCCTGCCGCTGTCCCGGCGGCGTATGCGCACTATCCGGTGCTGCGCAAACCGTATCTGCGTGACGAGTTGCTGGAGACGCTGCGCAGGTGGCGCGATCACGCCTGAGTGCGATCAGGCGACGTGGCTGCGCGGCGGCCGTGCGTGGTTCGACGTCATTTCAAGCAGGAACGCCTTGCGGTCTGCAACAGCGTTGTGGAACTGCTCGAGCGCAATGCTGAAGGCGGTGAGCGAGCCTTCCTCGATCGCGCCATCCTCGAAACAGTGCAGCGTGTCGCGCATGATCACGTCGGCTTCCGCCTGCATGGCGTCGAGTTCGTCGATGGAGTCCGACTTGCGCGAGGCGGTCAGCATCTCCAGAAGCCGCTCGCGCAGGTTCGAGTTGGTGACGCGCTCGTCCTTGCGCCAGTAGCTTGCGAACCATGCACCGGCCGAGCCGAGCGCGGACAGCACCATCAGGCTGCCCCAGATGTAGTCGCTGTACCTGTCGAGGAAGGTTTTTTCCTCGCCATCAACATAGGCGGCCGCGCCGGGATGTGCGGGGATCGCGGCGTCCTTGTCGGTATCCGGCGTTTCCAGCTTTGCCGTCTGCGGGAATTCGCTCTGGATGGTCTGGCGAACCGAGAACAGTTGCCGCGTCAGCGCGCCAGCCGTCACTTCCGACAGGGATTTCCGCGCCACGATGTGATGCGCAAAGGTGATGGTGTCGATCTTGTCGTCAGGCCGCGCCGGCTTTGCGCCGAACGCGCCGGCGGGAATTTCGCCGGATTCATAGACCGGATATTTTTGCGCGATGGCGTCCGCCGTCTCCACCGACAGGAAGGTGGCTTCCTTGCCGCCCTTCGTTGTGGCCGCGATGGCGTCCGCGGTGATCTTGCTGTTCAGCGGGCCGACCGCGAGAAACGCGTCGAGCTTCTCGTTCTTGATCGCGTCGGCAAAGCCGGTGGTGGTGAACTGAACGACCTGCACCTTGTCCGCATCGACGCCGGACTGCGTGAGGATCACCTTCAGCAGATTGACGTTGGCCTGGGTGCGGCCGATCACGCCGATGCGCTTGCCGGCAAGCTGCTCGATCTTCTTGATCGTGCCCTTCTTGCTGCTGCCGTTCAGCGCCCACAGCACGGCGAAATTCTTGCGGATGCTGGCAATCGCCTGCGCGTCCTTCGGCAGAGGGATGTCGCCGCGGACGACGGCGAGATCGGTGGTGCCGGCATTGAGGCTCGCGGCACTCGACGACGTGCCGTCGGTGATGATCGGGCGCAGGCGGATATATCGCCGGTCACGCGAGAAAATCTGCGCGATCGACTGAATGACCTTCACGTCATCGCTGTAGGGCGGGCCGACCGCGATACGCAGGTGAACAGGACGGTTGAGCCAGTAGGTGGTGCCGACCACGGCTGCGACGGTGGCCAGCACGGCGGCCAGCACCACAAGGATGGCCTTCATCTTGTGCGGACGCGGCGCACCCGGCGGCCGCGACGCGTCCGAAGCCATCGATCTGGTAAACATGTCGCCAATGCCCATGGGTTACCGCGCCTCCCGGCGTTCCTTCCTATCATACCAGAACATAGGCCCGTCCGCAGGTTTCATGTTGAGCAATGGTTAGCGGGCCGAGCGCGGCTTTTCCGTGGCCGAGGGAGCCATCACGCCCGATATTGGTTTCCGAAGGCGGCCCCGGCGGGGTTAAGCTCCGCAACCGAGGAGAAAATCATGGTGGAACGGCTATCGGCAGATGAACGGCGCGCGGCGCTGGCAAAGCTCAAGGGCTGGGCGGACGTGCCGGGCCGCGACGCCATCGCGAAGACGTTCACATTCCAGGATTTCAACGAGGCGTTCGGGTTCATGACCCGCGTGGCGCTGGTCGCCGAAAAGAGCGACCACCATCCGGAATGGCGCAATGTCTACAGGACCGTCGAGGTGGTGCTCTCCACCCATGACGCGGGCGGGGTCACCGCGCGCGACGTCGCGCTGGCGGAAGCCATGGACCGGATCGCGGGATAGCTCGCCGTCTCCTGAGGTGCGGCCGTCGGCCCTCTGTCGCGTCTTGTGGCGGGACGCGGGGTCCCTATGTGATGGGGGCGGATTGCATGTGCAATCCCTGAAGGATCGACCATGACCTCCGACGACACCCTGCATTTCGAGCGCGCGGAAAAGCTCGCGAAGGACCCCGAGCGGGTGCGCCGGAATTTCTGGGCCAAGCTGAAGCGCTTCGCCGGCAGCCTGCCGTTCACCGAGGATCTGCTGGCGGCTTACTACTGCGCGTTCGACCGCGAGACGCCGCGCCATGTGCAGGCCGCGCTGCTCGGCGCCATCGCCTACTTTGTGCTGCCGTTCGATTTTCTGCCCGACATGCTGCCGGTGCTCGGCTTTACCGACGACGCGGCGGTGCTGGCGACCGCGATCCGCATGGTGTCGAGCCACATCACGCCGGAGCATCGCGAAGCTGCGCATGCCGCCCTGACGCGCGGGCTGGACAACGAAAGCACCTGACAAAAATTTAGAGCCCGAAACGCATCATGCCCGCGACAGGTGCGGACATGATGTCGTGAATGAAATTCCGCGTCAGGTTACGGATGCAAGATCACCTTGCCCATGGCCTTGCGCGCGGCGAGGACCTTGAGCGCATCGGCGGTCTTTTCCAGCGGGAAGGTACTGTCGACATGCGACGAGATTTTTCCTTCCGCCGCCCACCTCATCAGCTTCTCCAGCGCAGCCTTGCCGGCCGCCGGTTCGCGGCGCATATGCGCGCCCCAGAACACGCCGCGGATGTCGCAGCCCTTGAGCAGCGCGAGATTGAGCGGGATCTTCGGAATATCGCCGGCGGCGAAACCGATCACCAGGAAGCGGCCCTTCCATCCGAGCGAGCGCACGCCGATTTCGGCATAGTTGCCGCCGACCGGATCGAACACGATGTCGATGCCCTTTTCGCCGCCGACCTTCTTGAGCGCTTCCTTCAGGTCTTCCTTGGCGTAGTTGATGGTCAGCTCCGCGCCGTGCTTCTTCGCGAATTCAAGCTTCTCGTCACTCGATGCGCAGGCGATCACCTTGAGGCCAAGCACCTTGCCGAGTTCGCAGGCAGCCAGGCCGACGCCGCCCGCCGCGCCGAACACCGCCAGCGTTTCGCCGGGCTTCGGGTCGGCGCGATCTTCCAGCGCATGCAGCGCGGTGCCGTAGATCACGATGACACCTGCGGCGCGGTCGAAATCGAGATTGTCTGGAATCTTCACGATCGACGATGCAGGCACCGCGACTTTCTCGCGCGCGCCGTTGTGACCGATGGACGCCGCGACGCGATCGCCAACTTTGACGTCGGTGACGCCCGCACCGACGCTCTCCACCACGCCCGCGATTTCAGCGGCGGGCGAAAACGGAAACGCCGGCTTGATCTGGTACTTGCCCTGAATCATCAGCAAGTCGAAGAAATTCAGCGCCGCCGCCTTGATCGCAATCACCGCTTCGCCGGGACCTGCGACCGGATCGGGAATATCGCTGAGGACGAGATCGTCGGGGCCGCAATACTGCGAGCAGAGAATGGCTTTCATCGGGACACCTTGAGTTCGTAAGACAGAGGACTGGCGGACTTCTTGCCGGATTTGATGCGGCCCGACAATCGCAATTGCGCAATGGCAATGCTGCTTGCGGCATGTAACTATGTTTGAAACACTGGCGCAGGCAACGACGGCTTGCGCGGTGAGTCGCCTTGGCGCTGGCACAGCGTGCCGCCACGGATGGATGCGGCAATGCGCAGCGGCTGTGCAGGCAGGGTGAGTTAACTTTCCAACAAGCGGTTTGAGGTCTATTGCACCTCTCGTCGCTGCGAGAGCCATCTTCCAGTCACAATATTGAAGGAACCGGTTTTGGTGATGTCCTTTCAACGAGCG
The DNA here is from genome assembly GCA_024508675.1 of Afipia sp. GTDB lineage: Bacteria > Pseudomonadota > Alphaproteobacteria > Rhizobiales > Xanthobacteraceae > Afipia. Next base: position 4,543 of record JANINQ010000015.1, on the reverse strand, counting down.
ATGGTTGTTCTTGTGGCGGCGCTGGGTACCGGCGGCTTCGCCGATACCGCTCTCGCGCAGACGGCGCAGTCCAAATCTCAGCCCGCCAAGTCGGCAAAGCCTGCGCCGAAGGCCGCGCCTGCTCCTGCCAAATCCGCGAAGGGCGCAGCGCCCGCGAAACCGGCCGCGCCTGCTGTTGCCGGAAATGCCGAGCCGTCGCTAATCGGCCAGTTCGGCACCTGGGGCGCCTACACCGCGACACCGAATGGCAAGAAGGTTTGCTTCGCGCTGGCCAAGCCGTCGTCCTCGAAGACCAATCCGCCGAACCGTCCGCGCGATCCGTCCTATGCCTTCATCTCGACCCGGCCCGGCGAGAAGGTGAGTAACGAAGTCTCGATCATGATCGGCTATGCGGTGAAGCCCGGCTCCGAGGGGTCTGTCGAGGTCGGCGGGTCGCGCTTTGCGATGTATTCCCAGGGCGACGGGCTCTGGATCAAGAATGCCGCCGAGGAAGACCGGCTGGTGGATGCGCTCCGCAAGGGCGCGGATGCCGTGGTCAAGGGCACGTCCGCCAAGGGCACCGAAACCACCGACACGTTCCCGCTCAAGGGGCTGGCGCAGGCGCTGGACAAGCTGGCGCAGGAGTGCCGCCGGTAGGCCCCGTTCTGCCGCAAAGACGGTCGCATTTGGCGGATATTGCCTCTATATAGCGGGTCACGGGACCTTGAGGGTTCCGGCGTGAGCGGCTTGGGCCGCTGCCATTTCCCCGAGACACGTACCGATATGACCATGACCGAAGCGCCAAGCATTCTGGACTCAGGCGTCCTCGAAAAAACCGCGCTTGAAACCTACGTGCCGCCGGCGAAGCCCTCGCTGGTCGGATTGTCGCGCGCGGAATTGTCGGACCGGCTCGGCGGGATTGGTGTTCCGGAAAAGCAGCGCAAGATGCGCGCGCAGCAGCTCTGGCACTGGATGTATGTGCGCGGCGCGCAGACCTTTGCCGACATGACCAACGTGTCGAAGGACATGCGCGCCGAGCTTGAAAAGCATTTCACCGTTGACCGGCCGGAAGTCGTGACCGAACAGATTTCCAACGACGGCACCCGCAAGTGGCTGCTGCGTCTGCCGGGCGATGGCGTCGGCCGCGCCCATGAAGTCGAGTGCGTCTACATTCCCGAGACCGATCGCGGCACGCTGTGCGTGTCGTCGCAGGTCGGCTGCACGCTCAACTGCTCGTTCTGCCACACCGGCACGCAGCGTCTGGTGCGCAATCTCACCGCGGGCGAGATCGTCGGGCAGATCATGGTGGCGCGTGACCGCCTCAATGATTGGATCGACCGCGAGACGCCGAACGGCAACCGTCTCGTCACCAATATCGTGATGATGGGCATGGGTGAGCCGCTCTACAATTTCGACGCGGTGCGCGATGCGCTGCTGATCGTGTCGGATAATGAAGGCATCGGCATTTCCCGCCGCCGCATCACGCTCTCAACCTCTGGCGTGGTGCCGAACATCGCGCGCACCGGCGACGAGATCGGCGTCATGCTGGCGATCTCGCTGCACGCGGTCCGCGATGAACTGCGCAACGAACTGGTGCCGCTGAACCGGAAATATCCGATCAAGGAATTGCTGGACGCCTGCCGCGCCTATCCCGGCTCGTCCAATTCGCGCCGCATCACCTTCGAATATGTGATGCTCAAGGGCGTCAATGACTCGCTTGATGATGCGAGGCTCTTGGTGAAGCTGCTCAAGGGTATTCCCGCCAAGATCAATCTCATTCCGTTTAATCCGTGGCCGGGCAGCAAGTATGAGTGCTCGGACTGGGAGCAGATCGAGAAGTTTTCCGAATACGTCTTCAACGCTGGCTATTCGTCGCCGGTGCGCACGCCGCGCGGCCGCGACATTCTCGCCGCCTGCGGGCAGTTGAAATCGGAAACCGAAAAGCTCTCCGCACGCGAGCGTCAGGCGCTGCGCGCCATGGCGATGACGGATTAGTGTGGTGCCTCATGGTGAGGAGGCGCTCTTGCGCCGTCTCGAACCATGAGGGCAACAAGCCTCATCCTTCGAGACGCGGCGAAAACGCCGCTCCTCAGGATGAGGTAAAAGCAAGTAGCGTCATCTTGAGGTGCGCGCCATCTTGGCGAGCCTCGAAGGATGACAGACAGGCGGAACACAATTCATGGCCCTGATCGGACGCCTCTTCGCAGTCTTCTTCGGATTTATCGCTGCATGCCTGATCGCCAGCATCGTGGTGTTGTGGGCGATCTTCTTTCCGGAAATGAGCGAGGTCTCGCTCGACGTCGATCAGGGCGCCATCAACATGGTGCTCGGCTTCGGCTTTGTGCTGGTCAGCGGTTTCGCGCTGCTGCCGGCGCTGATCGTGGCGCTGATCACCGAGGCGTTCTCCATCCGCCATATCCTTGCCTATGCCGTTGCCGGCGGCCTCGCGGGCCTGTTCTGCTATCTCGGCTTCATTCCATTCGACACCGTGAACATGACGTTCAACGGCATCGTGCGCCGGCATCTGGAAGTCATGGTCGGCGCGGGCATTCTCGGCGGCGTGGTCTACTGGATGATTGCAGGCCGCAATGCCGGTGCGTGGCGCACGCTGCCGCCTGCACCGCCGCCGATGCCGCCACTGCCGCGTTGAAGATTATTTCTTCGCCCAGCGCAGCGCCTGCTCCAGGCGGTCATTGCCCCAGAACAGTTCGCCGTCCGCGGTGGTGAATGTCGGCGCGCCGAAGAATCCGAGTTTCTGCGCTTCCGCTGTATTCTCGCGCAGCACCGCCTTGATCTCGTCGGCCTGCGCGCTGGCGAATGCCGCGTCCACTGGCACTTTCAATTTTGTCAGGATGTCCCCGATCACCGCCTGTTCGGAGATGATGCGGTTCTCGGCATATTCGGCATGGAACACGGCGCGGCAGAAGTCCTCGCCCCAACCCTCCTTCAATCCGACGAGCGCGACGCGGCTCGCCAGCACCGCCGACTGCGGAAACACACTCGGCCACTGGAAACCGACGCCGATTTCGTCTGCATTGCGCTGGACGTCGCGGATCATGTGCTTGCCCTTTGTGGGGAACAGGTTGAACGGCGAGTCCTGCATGCCCTGTGCCGCGAAAATGGGTCCGAGCAGGAACGGCCGCCACCGCACCGAAACACCGGCTGCCTCCGCCAGCGGGGCGATCCGCATGGACGCTAGAAACGAATAGACCGAAGCGAAATCGAACCAGAAGTCCATGACGGGCTTGGGCATGTAACCTGCGAAGCTCCCAACTGTTCAGGTATCCTGCGAATCCTATCATGGATCGCGCCTGCCAATAGGCCGCGGCCTGTGAAGACTTTTCATCTCTTGCAGGCTCGGCTAAACCCCCGCCATGAACCGGACCGGACTTTACATTGCGCTTGCGCTGTCGGTGGTGATCGGACTGCTGTTCGGATTTTTCCCCGAACTGGATCTGAAACTGTCGTCCTATTTCTATGACGCGGCGACCAGGACATTTCCGCTGAAGGAGCGGGTGTGGGCAGCTATCGCGCGCGACGGCGCGATGTGGCTCGCATGGGCGATGGTGATGCCGGCGATCATCGCGTTCATCGTCAAGATGATCCGTCCGGTGAAGCCGCTGATGATGTCCGGCCGCGCCATGGTGTTCCTGCTGGTGACCATGCTGCTGTCGGCCATCGTGATCTCGAACGTGGTGTTCAAGGGCTATTGGGGGCGTCCGCGTCCCGTGCTGGTGACGGAGTTCAACGGCAAGCTGGACTTCAAGCCGTGGTGGGACCCGCGCGGCGAATGTCCGAAGAACTGCTCGTTCTTCTCCGGCGAGGGGGCGACTGCGTTCTGGACCTATGCGCCTGCGGCACTGGCGCCGCCCGCATGGCGGCCGCTGGCCTATGTCGCGGCCACCGCCTTCGGCATCGCCACCGGCGGTCTGCGGATTTCCTTCGGCGGCCATTTCTTCACCGACGTGCTGTTCTCCGGCACGATCTCGTTTCTCGTGATCTGGCTGGCCTATGCGATCATCTACCGCTGGCGTTCGACACGGCTGACCGATGACGGGGTGGATGCGTGGCTGACGCGGATTGCGTGGCCGGGCTATCGCTGGCGGCAGAAACTGCTCGGCCGCGATGTCGGGGACACGCCGCGCATCAGGCCGGGAGCCGATGCGCCAGCGAATGGCGGGGCTCCCGTTCTGCGGCCCTAGCAGGCGGCGGCGGGCTTCCCATGGCCCGCCAATCTTTCTATAGAAAGCCGATCCGGCCCCGGCGAATGCCAGCAAAACGCATGTCCGCCTGCGCGAGGTCCGTTTGTCGCGCATCCAGACCGCATAACGAAACTGCCCGAAGGGAAGTCCCATGAGTACGATTCTGAAAAACCTTCCCAAGGGAGAGAATGTCGGCATCGCGTTCTCGGGCGGGCTCGACACCAGCGCGGCGCTGCTCTGGATGAAGCAGAAGGGCGCGCGCGTCTTCGCCTACACCGCCAATCTGGGCCAGCCGGACGAAGCCGATTACGACGAGATTCCGCGCAAGGCGATGGAGTTCGGCGCCGAGAAGGCGCGCCTCG
>JANINQ010000014.1 GCA_024508675.1 Afipia sp. | reverse complement strand
CGAAGTCGCGAAGGACCTCGACGCGCTCGCGCGCGGCGACGCCTCCGCGGCCGCCACCGCGCAACGCTGGACCGGCGACGGCCAGGCGGCGCTGCGCCTGCGTTTCGCCGCCGACCTCGCGCTCGAGCAGGTGGCCGCGCAACGGCAGCCCGCCGACTTGACCCTGCTCGCCCGAACCCGCAGTCTGGCGGCGTGGTTCGATGCCGCGAACCGCACCGCCGCGCTGCTGCGCACGCAGGTGCGCGCGGACCTCGCGGTGGCGGAACTGCTATTGGCTTGGCCGCCGCAGGCCAGGGGAGCGAGATGAACGCCAACGCAGGCGGTGGGGCGCGCCAGGGTTTCCTGTCGCTCCAGCTCAAGGACAAGGCGCACCTGTACGCCGCCTATATGCCCTACCTCAAGTCGGGCGGCATCTTCGTGCCGACCAACAAGCGCTTTTCGCTCGGCGACGAAGTGTTCGTGATGCTCACCCTGCCCGAATCCAGCGAGCGCCTGCCGGTGCCCGGCAAGGTGGTGTGGATCACGCCCCTCGGCGCGCAGGGCAACCGCGCCGCGGGCGTCGGCGTGCAGTTCGCCGAGGGCGGCGACGGCGAAGCGCTGCGCGGCAAGATCGACGCGCTCCTCGCCGGCATGAACGTCGACAAGCCGACGCAGACGATGTAGCCGCGAGATGGCAGCGGGCTGGGGAGCCCGATAACAACGGAGGGGGCATGGCTCTGTTGAAATGCGAGGATTGCGGGCGTGATGTCAGCAGCAAGGCCGCTTGCTGCCCCAACTGCGGCTGCCCCATACCGCAACCGCCCGACCGGACAACGGAACCGGTCGAACCATCATCGGGCCCCGATATCCCTGCAGCGTGGGTCGAGAAGCCGGTGGCGGAAATTCAAAGCCCCCCGAGCAGTTCCTCAACCATGAAGGTTGTGCTCTGGGTTGCCGCAATCGTCCTTTTCTGGCTTGCCGTACGCTCTTGTTCCAGCGGCCCAGAATCGTGGTCAAGCGGTTCCGAGGCTTTGGCGAGCCCGGCGCCGATACCGGCGCCGATACCGGCTGAAGCAGGTCCCGGCGAAACCGAAAAGGCGAATTGGAGTTCGATTCTCGCCGACGAAAGCAACTCGGCGATCGCGCGGGAGGCGGCCGCAACCAATCTGATCAAGAATTTCCCGGATTCGGAGGCGGGAAGGCAAGCCGTTTCCATGCTTGAGCCTTTGCGCAAGGCTATTGCGTACGAGCGTATGGGCTCGCAGTGGATTTACGACTCGTCCGCTGAAGGCATGAGCGGGAAATCGGTGGCCACCGCGTCAGTCTACAGCTCGAACACGATCAAGCTGGGGTTTCCGTACCAGGGTGAGCAAAAAGGCAGATTGACGTTGAGGCGGCACCCTCGCTGGGGAAACGATGTGATCCTCGCGATCGAGCAGGGGCAAATCCTGTGCCACAGCTACGGTGATTGTTATGTCGGGGTGCGCTTCGACAACGAAAAGATGCAGCGATACGAAGGCAGCCCCCCCTTCGGACAACAGTAGTGAATATCTCTTTATCCCTGCCTTCGGAACGTTCATGAAGAAGCTTTCGAATGCCGAAAAAGTGAAGATCGAAATCGAGATCTATCAGGCGGGAAATCAAGTGTTCGAATTCGACGTTTCCGGGTTCAAGCCCGAGAAGTTCCGATAGCGGAACGGCTCGTGGACGGGACACCCAGGAAGACAAAGAAGATAGTTTTCGGGCTCGGCGTCCTGGTGGCGGCGATCGCCGGAACGTTCTTCCTGAAATGCGGCTTCTACTCGATCCAACCCATAGGAGCGCTGCCGGAAGGGGCGACTGTGATCGTATGGCGCAGGGACGCAGAGCCGTTCTTCAACTCCCCTGACGCACTGTGCATCGAAGTCATGGGCGGGGTATCGCTCCTCTGCCGGGGCGCTGCCATGGCGCGGGCGCCCAAGGACCGCATATTGCTTCGCCTTCCGTATCAGAGGTGGGCTTACCTGGAGTCCACCGGGGACCGGGAATTCGATCGCTGAAAAAAGAAAGGGCCGCAAGCGATTGCGGCCCTTTCCTTTGCGATGGTGGTGGAGCGGAGGGGGATCGAACCCCTGACCTTCGCGATGCGAACGCGACGCTCTCCCAGCTGAGCTACCGCCCCACGTGTGCCTGCACCAGGTGCAGGACGTCCCCGGCCTGGGACCGGGAGCCGCGCATTATACGGATGCGGGCGCGGCGTCGCCAGCGGGTCGGGGCACGAGGATGTTCAGGCCTGGGGAGGCGAGGCCAGCAGCGGCGCGAGGCGCGGTTCCAGCAGCGTGCGGCGCCAGCCCGACAGCGGGCCGGGCCAGTCCCCGGTGCCTTCGGCCTGCGCGTCCAGCAGCGCCTGCAGCCAGCGCCGCGAGGCGAGCACGCCGTCGGGCAGGCCGAGCTCGGCGCTGAGCGCGGACACGGCGTCCTGCAGCGCGCGCATGCGCGCCTTGTCGCGGTCGTCGGCGCGCGCCAGGGGGGCGGCCGCTTCGTCGGGCAGCGGCGTCTCCAGCGCGGACCAGATCGCGTCGCCGAGCGCGCGCGGCGACTTGGGCGTCGCTTCGAGCTGGCGCTGCAGCGCGGCGCGGTCGGCGGGCGGCTTGCGCGCGAGCGCGGTGGCCAGCTCGTTGTCGAGGATCCAGCTGCGCGGCCGGTCGGCGCGCCGCGCGTGCGCGTCGCGCCAGCGCAGCAGGCGCA
>JANINQ010000013.1 GCA_024508675.1 Afipia sp. | reverse complement strand
CGTTCGCCTTCGGAGTTGACGAGATAGCCGCCTTCGCCGCGCGCGCCTTCGGTGACGAGGCAACCCGAGCCATAGATGCCGGTCGGGTGGAACTGGACGAACTCCATGTCCTGCAATGGCAGGCCCGCGCGCAGCACCATGCCGCCGCCGTCGCCGGTGCAGGTGTGCGCCGAGGTGCACGATGCGTAGGCACGGCCATAGCCGCCGGTGGCGAGGATCGTGGTCTGGCCACGGAAACGATGGATGGTGCCGTCGTCGAGCTTGAGCGCGATCACGCCGCGGCAGACGCCCTGATCGTCCATGATCAGGTCGATGGCGAAGTATTCGATGAAGAATTCAGCCGAGTGGCGCAGCGCCTGGCCGTACATCGTGTGCAGCATGGCGTGGCCGGTGCGGTCGGCGGCGGCGCAGGTGCGCTGGGCCTGGCCCTTGCCGTAGTCCAGGGTCATGCCGCCGAACGGGCGCTGATAGATCTTGCCGTCTTCGGTGCGCGAGAACGGCACGCCCCAGTGTTCGAGTTCGTAGACGGCTTCCGGTGCGTGGCGCACCATGTATTCGATAGAGTCCTGATCGCCCAGCCAGTCCGATCCCTTCACGGTATCGTACATGTGCCAGCGCCAGTCGTCCTTGTGCATGTTGCCGAGCGAGGCGGAGATGCCGCCCTGCGCCGCGACCGTATGCGAACGGGTCGGGAAAACCTTGGTGATGCAGGCGGTGCGCAGGCCCGCTTCCGAGCAACCGACGACAGCGCGCAGACCGGCGCCGCCGGCGCCGACCACGATCACGTCGAAGGTATGGTCTTCAATTGGATAGGCGGCGCCGTTGGTTGCGGGCGCGCTCTGGCCGTTAGATGCCATCGTTTAGACTCCCGACGACAGTTTGATGATGGCGTAGATCGATGCGAGACCGACGGCGGCCGAGAAGAAATTGTTGGCGATGATCGCGGCGAGCTTGGTTTTCTCGTCGGTGACGTAGTCTTCCAGCACCACCTGCATGCCGATCTTCATGTGCCAGACGCTGGCGATGATGAAGAGGATCATGACCACGGCCACCAGCGGCGAGCCGAGGGTGGCGGCCGCGCCGGCCTGGTTGCTGCTGAGCAGCGACAGGATCACGGCAATGACCGGGATGAACAGCAGGATCATCGCAATCGCGGTGAGCCGCTGGCGGAAGAAATCCGAGGTGCCGTGATGGGCGGAGCCGAGACCGCGCACGCGCTTGAGCGAGGTGCGGATGGTGGTTTTTGACGTATCCACGCTCATCGTCCGCCTCCGGCAAGATAGGCAATGATCCAGACCACGATCGTCAGGGTGATGGAACCGAACAGCGCCGCGCGGGTCAGCCATTCGCGCTCGGACGGGCCGAAGCCGTAGCCGAGATCCCAGATCAGATGGCGGATGCCGCCGAGCATGTGGTGCAGCAGCGCCCATGTGTAACCGAAGACGACGACGCGTCCGATCCAGCTCGAGGTGAAGGCCTGAAGGGTGGCGTAAGCGCCGGGGCCGGAAGCCGTGGCAATCAGCCACCACGCCATCAGCAGCGTGCCGACATAAAGGGCAATGCCGGTGATGCGGTGGACGATGGACATCGCCATCGTCAGCGTCCAGCGGTAGGTCATAAAGGGTGAAAGCGGACGGTCGATCCTGGGTGCCATGCGCGACTTTAATGGTTTGCGGCAGAAGAACGTGCCGACTTTTTATGCGGGATCGGGTTTATTAGAGTGCTTCTATTTACGGAGAAGGTGGAACGAGCGCAACGCAGAATTCACTAAACACTGAATCAAAAACCAATTCTTTGTCCGCCGCTTAGGCCCTTCTGGCATACATGTTTTTCGTATACCACAAACGCCGCAACTCTATATCTGAGGCGGGATTCACCGCTCGATTCGGAAATCCATCGGAATGACCCAGCACACCACCTGCGAGGCCCGCCCATGATCGCCGGTCTCACCGTCCCGCAACTGCTTGAACTTGTTCTGCTGCTGGTCGCCACCGGCGCTCTGGCCGGGTTTCTGGCCGGCATTTTCGGCATCGGCGGCGGCGCCGTGCTGGTACCGGTGCTGTACGAATGTTTCCGCGTGGCCGGTGTGCCGCTGGAGGTGCGGATGCCGCTCTGCATCGGCACATCGCTGGCGATCATCATCCCGACCTCGATCCGCTCATGGCAGGCCCACCGCAAGCGCGGCAGTGTCGACATGGAGATCCTGAAAAAGTGGGCGCTCCCGGTGCTGATCGGCGTGATTGCCGGCAGCGTGATCGCGCGCTACGCACCGGAAAAACTGTTCAAGTATGTGTTCGTCGGCGTGGCGTGGTCGGCGGCGGCGCGGCTCCTGCTCGGCAAGGAACACTGGCGGCTCGGCGACGAGATGCCGAAAGGCTTTTTCATGAAGGCCTACGGGTTCTTCATCGGCCTGCTCTCGACCCTGATGGGCATCGGCGGCGGGCTGTTCTCGAATCTGCTGATGACGTTCTACGGCCGCCCGATCCATCAGGCGATCGGCACCTCGGCGGGTCTTGCGGTCTTGATCTCGATCCCCGGTGCGCTGGGCTACATTTATGCAGGCTGGCCGGCAGCGTCGCGCTTTCCGGAGGTGGCTGCGCTGCAATTGCCGTTCGCGATTGGATTCATCTCGATCATCGGCGCGCTTCTGGTGATGCCGACGAGTCTATTGATCGCGCCGCTCGGTGTGAAGGTCGCGCACTTCCTCACCAAGCGGAAGCTTGAAGTCGCGTTCGGATGTTACCTGCTGATCGTGAGTTCGCGTTTCGTCGTCAGTCTGGTGACGGGGTATTGAGGGGTCTTCTCAACGGGTCGTCCCGGCGCAGGATTCTCTCACTTTGTCATGCCCGGACTTGTTCCGGGCATCCCGATGATCAAGGCATTGTGCTCAGTTGATCGAGGTCGCCGGAACAAGCCCGGCGACGACAATTTTGGTTGTTGCACTTACTTCGCGTACAGCTTCGCGAACGTGTCCCGCAGCACGTTCTTCTGCACCTTGCCCATGGTGTTGCGCGGAAGGTCGTCCACGAACAGCACGCGCTTGGGCATCTTGAACTTCGCCAGCCGTCCGTCGAGGGCATGCAGCACCTGCGCTTCATCGAGCGGCGTCTTCTTGTCGCCGACGACGACGGCGGTGACGCCTTCGCCGAAATCTGCATGCGGTACGCCGATCACTGCGCTTTCGATCACGCCCGGGATCGCATCGATCTCGCTTTCGACTTCCTTCGGATAGACGTTGAAGCCGCCGGAGATCACCAGATCCTTGCCGCGTCCGAGAATGTGGACATAGCCGCGCGGATCGATCTTGCCGAGGTCGCCGGTGATGAAGAAGCCATCGGCGCGCAACTCTTCCTTGGTCTTCTCCGGCATCCGCCAGTAGCCCTTGAACACATTCGGGCCTTTCACCTCGATCATGCCAATCTCGTCGCGCGCCAGTTCCTCGCCCGTTTCGGGATTGGTCACGCGCACCGATACACCCGGCAAAGGAAAGCCAACCGCGCCCGGCACACGGTCCCCGTCGTAGGGGTTGGAGGTGTTCATGTTGGTTTCGGTCATGCCGTAGCGCTCGAGCACCGCATGTCCGGTGCGCGCGCTCCATTCGCGGTGCGTTTCGGCGAGCAGCGGCGCGGAGCCCGACACGAACAGCCGCATGTGCTTCGTTGAGTCCTTCGAAAGGTTGGGCGACTGCAGGAGGCGCGTGTAGAAAGTCGGCACGCCCATCATCACTGTAGCGCGGCTCATCAGCTTGATCATCAGTTCAGGATCGAGCTTCGGCAAAAAGATCATCGCCGCACGCGAGAACAGCGTGACGTTGCTGGCCACGAACAGGCCGTGGGTGTGATAGATCGGCAGCGCATGGATCAGCACATCGTCTTTGGTGAAGCGCCAGTATTCGACAAGGCTCAGCGAGTTCGACGCGAGATTGTCGTGGGTCAGCATCGCGCCCTTGGAACGGCCGGTGGTGCCGGACGTGTAGAGAATGGCGGCGAGATCGTCGCTTGCGCGCGGCACGGTCGTGAACTCTGCGCTGGCCTTCGCGGCCGCATCGGTCAGCGATCCCTTGCCGTCGGCATCCAGTGTCTCGACCTTGGCATTGATCTTGGCCGCGAGCGCCCTGATGCCGTCCGCCTTTGACGGATCGCAGACCACGAGCGCCGGTTCGGCATCGCCGATGAAGTAGTCGAGTTCGTTCAGCGTGTAGGCGGTGTTCAGCGGCAGGTAGACCGCGCCCGCGCGCACGGTCGCCAGATACAGCACCAGCGCCTCGACAGATTTTTCGGTTTGCGCTGCAACACGGTCGCCGGGCTTCACCCCGCGCGCCACCAACACGTTCGCCATCCGCCCGGATTGCGCGATCAGGTCGCCATAGCTGATCCGCGTGCCGTCGGCTTTTTCGATGGCGAGGCGGCTTGTGTCGTCAAGTCCATCGAACAGGCGAGAAAACAGGTTGGCGTTCGCACTCGTGTTCATGCAAAATTCCAGCGGGAGAAATCGAATTTTTCCAGTTTTGACTACACCAAAACCAACACTCGCAGCAACGGAGACAACCGGCATGAGCAATAACAAGAAACGCGTGGCTTGGATCACAGGCGGGGGAAGCGGCATCGGCCTCGCAGGCGCGCAGGAACTGGCCAAAGAGGGATGGATTGTGGTGATCTCGGGCCGCCGCAAGGATGTGCTCGACGAGGCCGTCGCAGGCATCACGAAGGCGGGCGGCAAGGCCGAGGCCATGGTGCTGGATGTATCGAGCGCGGCCGATGCCGAGAAGGTCGCCAAGGAGATCGTCGCCAAGCATGGCCGCATCGATTGTCTGGTCAACAGCGCCGGCATCAACGTGCCGAAGCGAAGCTGGGACGACATTACGACCGAAGGCTGGGACAAGCTGGTCGACATCAATCTCAGCGGGGTGATGTATTGCATGCGCGCGGTGCTGCCGACGATGCGCGCGCAGAAGGACGGCGTCATCATCAATGTCGCGTCATGGGCAGGGCGCCATGTCTCGAAGATGACGGGGCCTGCCTACACCACCACCAAGCATGCGGTGCTGGCGCTGACGCATTCGTTCAACATGGATGAGTTCAAGAACGGCTTGCGCGCCACATGTCTCTCGCCCGGCGAAGTGGCAACGCCGATTCTCAAGCTGCGTCCGGTGCCGCCCTCGGCGGAAGACATGGCGAAGATGCTGCAGCCGGAAGACCTCGGTCGTACCATCGCATTCATTGCCAGCATGCCGCCGCATGCGTGCATCAACGAAATCCTGATCTCGCCGACGCATAACCGCAGCTTCGTGCATCCGACGTTGCTTTAATTCGTCATTGCGAGCGGAAGCATTTGAAAGAATGGTCGTCCCGGCAAGCGAAGCGCAAGCCGGGACCCATAACCACCAAACTCTCCGATAAAGCCAAATGGCAGGCGCCCTGCTTCAATGCGTCTGACAGGGGTGATGGGTCCCGACCGGAGCCTGTCATCGGACGGCGCTTTGCGCCGATCCGTTGGCCGGGACGACGGAGGATGTATTGCGCGCATCGCATTTGCGGTGCCGCCTCACGTTCTCCCTGCGCAAAAGTTTCAAACTCCCGAAAATTTATTTCCTGAAACGCACGGCGAAAGCCGCCGTAGCTCGGCCATCGACGGCGCGATGCATCCATTCAGCGCCGCCGTTCGTTCCACCGGATGGCCGATGGAACTTTCAAATTTCGGGAGACGACACATGCTCAAGCTTACCTCAACCCGTATCGCCCTGTTGTCCGCCGCCGCGCTCTGTGTGCTGGCGCTGACCGCGCCCGTGCAGGCACAGGACAAGATGATGAAAAGCGAAATGTCCGGCGAGAAGACCGTGATGGTCGGCGGCGCGCCGATGTATCGCACCAAGAACATTGTCGAGAACGCGGTGAACTCGAAGGACCACACCACGCTCGTTGCCGCGGTGAAGGCGGCGGGTCTGGTCGATACCCTCGCCAGCAAGGGACCGTTTACGGTGTTCGCGCCGACCAACGCCGCGTTCGGCAAGCTGCCTGCCGGCACCGTCGATTCACTGGTGAAGCCGGAGAACAAGGCGGCGCTGACCAAAATCCTCACCTACCATGTGGTGCCGGGCAAGCTGAATGCCGCCGATCTCACCGACGGCAAGAAGCTCAAGACGGTTGAGGGCGAAACGCTCACCGTGAAGCTCGACGGCAAGAAGGTCTGGATCGTGGATGCCAAGGGCGGCACCTCGGCGGTCACCATTGCCGACGTCAACCAGTCGAACGGTGTGATTCACGTGGTCGATACGGTGCTGATGCCGGCGACGTAAAGGCGGTTGTCGTCCCGGCAAGCGAAGCGCAAGCCGGGACCCATAACCACCGTATTCACAATTGAATGCGAAATGGTCGCCGGCCTAATCTGGCAACATGTACCACGTATACATGCTCGCCAGTGGTCGCCATGGGACGCTGTATATCGGCATGACCAATTCAATTCGTGGCCGGCTCGAGCAACATCGCGCCGGCCATGGATCGGAGTTCGTTGCCAAGTACAAGGTGCATCGGCTGGTTTATCTTGAAGGCTATGACAGCGCTGAAGACGCGATCCGGCGGGAAAAGCAGCTCAAGAACTGGAAGCGTGACTGGAAAATATCGTTAATCGAAACCGATAATCCTGAATGGGCAGATTTGAGCGATCTGATTGCTGAGTAAATCGATTCAGGGGTTATGGGTCCCGGCCTTCGCCGGGACGACGGAAAGGCTGCTCCCGTTTCCGTGATAATCTTCCGCGTCGTTTCATCGCCGGTATCTGATTGCGAATTTTCCGGCGAAGCGCCGTAACAAGGACTAAACTGCATCCGTAAGGTGTTGGTGACATCGTGAAACCGGAAACGCTCATGTCCAGCATCGCCGCCGATCAGTCGCAGTCCGCTGCGCCCGCCACATCCGGCAAGGCCGTCATTCAGCCCGCATGGGTGCGCATCGTGCACTGGATCAATGCCGTGGCCATGGTCCTGATGATTATGTCCGGCTGGCAGATCTACAACGCCTCGCCGCTGTTCAGCTTCCTGACATTCTCGCATTCGGTGACGCTGGGCGGCTGGCTCGGCGGCGCGCTGCAATGGCATTTCGCGGCGATGTGGCTGCTGATGGTCAACGGCCTGGTCTATCTCACCCTTGGCCTCGTCACCGGGCGCTTCCGCAGGAAGCTGTTGCCGATCTCCGCAAGCGGCATCGTGGGCGACGCGAAAGCGGCGCTGACCGGAAAGCTCTCTCACGCTGATCTCACCGTCTACAATCAGGTGCAGAAGCTGCTGTACGCGGGCATCATCGTTGTCGGCATCCTGATCGTGCTGTCGGGCCTCGCGATCTGGAAGCCGGTGCAACTGCAATCGCTCACCGCGCTGTTCGGTGGTTATGATGTGGCGCGCTATGTCCATTTCTTCTGCATGGCGGCGATTGTCGGATTTCTGGTGATCCATGTCGCGCTGGCGCTGCTGGTGCCGAAAAGCCTGCGCGCGATGATTATCGGGAGATAACAAATGGGCCGCATGCGCAAACTTTTGATCCCCGGCGTCGACAAGAAGCTTCTGGTCAAGGACGCGCTGAAGGTGATGCCGGATTTCTCGCGCCGCCGCTTCATCGCGGGCGGCGCCAGCCTTGGTGCGCTGACGCTGCTGACGGGTTGCGATGTCACCGACAGTTTTTCCGCGGAATCGATGCTGACGCAGATTTCGAAATTCAACGACGCCGTGCAGGCCAGACTGTTCGATCCGAACGCGCTGGCGCCGACGTTTCCGGAAAGTGCGATCACACGGCCGTTTCCGTTCAACGCCTATTATGCGCTCGACGATGCGCCGACCATCGACGGCAAGGACTGGAAGCTTGAGGTGCGCGGTCTTGTCGAGAACAGGAAGTCGTGGACGCTCGATGAGCTTTATCGACTGCCGCAGGAGAAGCAGATCACGCGCCACATCTGTGTCGAGGGCTGGAGCGCGATCGGAAGCTGGACCGGCACGCCGCTGCGGCACTTCCTGCAACTGGTCGGCGCGGACATGCGCGCGAAATATGTCTGGTTCAATTGCGCCGACTATGACGGCTACAATTCGCCGCTGGACATGGCGAGCGCGCTGCATCCGCAGACCCAGATGACATTCAAGTTCGACAACGAGATTCTGCCGCGCGCCTACGGCTATCCGATGAAGATCCGGGTGCCGACCAAGCTCGGCTTCAAGAATCCGAAATATGTGGTCTCGCTGGAAGTCACCAACGACTACAAGGGCGGCTATTGGGAAGACATGGGCTACAATTCCTTCAGCGGCAGCTAGCTTTTTCACCTCTCCCCGTTCTTACGGGGAGAGGTGTGCGTCTGTTCTCGCGTCGTCCCGGCAAGCGAAGCGCAAGCCGGGACCCATCACCCCTAAACTTTGCAGTTGAGTATGGCCGAGCAGCGCAGCCGCTTGCCTTGAGCCGTGAGTGCGGTGGTTATGGGTCCCGGCTTTCGCCGGGACGACCACGCATTGACGTTACGGTTCCCGACCCATGCGCCATACGCATCCCTGAATCGCGCTTGCTCCAAAAGTAGGCATTTGCCGTACCTGCATACTTTTGCCTCAAAAGCAGTCGGGGCCTCACAACGTGCTGACGCAATCGTGAGCAATCTTAATGCGCATTAACTCATTTAAAAACAGATACTTATGTGTGGCGCGACATCGGGTCGCCCTGTGACGTTGTTGCAATGCACACCGGCACGATTCATGCTGTGTTCATCAAGCAAGGATCGTGAATCGGGCCGCGTGCAGGGGGCAATCCCGCTCGTTCTCGTTTTCGGTCATGCGAAAATGAGAGGATGAGAGATGCCAGCGCGTCTGCACGCGATCACGACCAGGATAGCTCCAATCGCCCTTGCTTTCGGGGCGGCGGTCCTCCTGTCCGGATGTAACGAGCAAAGCGTGGCGTCGGCCCAGCCGCCGGAGCCCCCCGAGGTCAGCACTGTCACCATCAAGGCGGCGCCGCAGGCCATCGTCCGTGAATTGCCCGGCCGCATTGCGCCGCTGCGGATGGCGGACGTCCGCCCGCGCGTGTCCGGCATCATCCTGTCGCGCACCTTCGAGCAGGGCCGCGAGGTCAAGAGCGGCGAGCCGCTGTACCAGATCGATCCCAAGCCGTTTGAAGTCGAACTGCAGGCGGCGGAAGCGGCGCTTGCCAAGGCGGAAGCCGCGTTGCTGCAGGCCAGCCAACATGCCATCCGCATCGAAACCCTGACCAGGAGCAACGCGGCCTCGCAGGCCGCCAACGAAGCGGCGATCGGCAGTCTCGCGCAGGCCAAGGCGGATCTCGCCGCGCGCAACGCCGACCTGTCGCGCGCGCGCCTCAACCTCGACTACGCCACCATCAAGGCGCCGATCAACGGCATCATCGGCGCGGCGCTGATGAGCGAAGGCGTGCTCGTCGTGCAGAACGAAACCCATGCACTGGCGACGATCCAGCAGATCGATTCCGTCTATGCCGACTTCACCCAGTCGGTGAACGAACTCAACAAGCTGCGCCGCGATTTCGACCGCGGCGATCTCGACGCCGTCTCGCCCGATGCCGCCAAGGTGCGTCTCGTGCTCGACGACGGTTCGATCTATCCGCTCGACGGCAAGTTGCTGTTCTCCGATGCCAAGGTCGATGCCGGCACCGGACAGGTGACGCTGCGCGGCGAGTTCAAGAATCCGAAGCGTGAATTGCTTCCGGGCATGTTCGTCCGTGTTCAGATCGAGCAGGGCCGCGATCCGGATGCGATTGTCGTTCCGCCGCAGGCGATCCAGCGCAATTCATCCGGCGCCAGCGAAGTGTTTCTGGTCAAGGATGATAATCGCATTGTCTCGCAGCCGGTCCGCACCGGCGGCCTTGTCGATGGCCAGTGGCTGATCACCGATGGCCTCAAGCCCGGCCAGCGCGTGGTGGTCGAAGGCTTCCAGAAGTTCGCCGTCGGCGATGCCGTGAAGGCCAGCGACTGGCGTGTGTCCGGCGAGACGGGGCATCCTCTCGACAAGTCGGCAAGTGTTTCCGACTCGTCGCAGGCGCGGTGAGATTTCACCGCGCGTCATTGCGAGCCAACGGGTCCGGCTTCGCCGGCCCGATGATAAACTCCGCGAAGCAATCCAGACAGACTGCAAACACAGGTTGGATTGCTTCGTTGCCATAGCGTGTCGAAGACACGCGTAAACGCGCTTATGGCTCCTCGCGATGACGAATCTTCTCCCTCTCCCCGGTTGGACGAGGTGACGTCAATTCAAGTTGAACATTTGCGGCGGCTTCGACGCCGCGCCTGAAAACAGACCGAGAGAACCGATCCATGCCCGCCTTTTTTATCGACCGCCCGATCTTCGCGTGGGTGGTGGCGCTGTTCATTTGTCTGATCGGCCTGATCTCGATTCCGTTTCTGGCGATTGCGCAATATCCGATCATCGCGCCGCCCTCGATCTCGATTTCGACCAGCTATCCCGGCTCCTCGCCGGAGGAACTCTACAACTCGACCACACGCCTGATCGAGGAGGAGCTGAACGGCGCGTCCGGCATTCTCAATTTCGAATCCACCTCCGACTCGCTGGGCCAGGTGGAAATCATCGCGAACTTCGTGCCGGGCACGGATTCCAATCTCGCCTCGGTGGAAGTGCAGAACCGCATCAAGCGCGTCGAGGCGCGCCTGCCGCGGCCCGTGATCCAGCAGGGCATTCTGGTTGAGGAAGCCTCCAGCGCGGTGCTGCAGATCATCACGCTGAAATCCACCGACGGTAGCCTCGACGAAGTCGGCCTCGGCGATTTCATGATCCGCAACGTGCTCGGCGAAATCCGCCGCATTCCCGGCGTTGGCCGCGCCACGCTGTATTCGACCGAGCGTTCGCTGCGCATCTGGATCGATCCGGTCAAGCTCGTCGGCTACAACCTCACCGCCGACGATGTGACCAAGGCGATCACCGCGCAGAACGCGCAGGTCGCATCCGGCAGCGTCGGCGCGGAGCCGAGCCGCAAGGACCAGACCATCTCGGCCCTCATTCTGGTGAAGGGCCAGCTCACTTCCGCCGACGAATTCGGCGCCATCGTGCTGCGCGCCAATCCGGACGGCTCGACGGTGCGCCTGCGCGATGTTGCGCGGATCGAGATCGGCGGCATGGGCTATCAGTTCACCACGCGTCAGGACGGCAAGGCGATTGCGGGTTTGTCGGTGTTGATGTCCCCGACCGGCAACGCGCTGGCAACGGCCAGCGCGGTGCAGGCGAAGATGGATGAACTGTCAAAATTCTTCCCGTCCAACATCACCTACGACATTCCCTACAACATCACGCCGGTGGTGAAGGCGTCGATCTCCAAGGTGGTGCAGACGCTGATCGAGGCGGTGGTTCTCGTCTTCATCGTGATGTTCCTGTTTCTGCAGAACTTCCGCTACACCCTGATCCCGACCATCGTGGTGCCGATCGCGCTGCTCGGCACCTGTGTGGCGCTCTACATGTTCGGCTATTCCATCAACATGCTGACCATGTTCGGCATGGTGCTGGCGATTGGCATTCTGGTGGACGACGCCATTGTCGTGGTCGAAAACGTCGAGCGCATCATGTCCGAGGAAGGGCTGTCGCCGAAGGAGGCGACGCGCAAGGCGATGTCCCAGATCACCAGCGCCATCATCGGCATCACGCTGGTGCTGATTGCGGTGTTCGTTCCGATGGCGTTCTTCCCCGGCTCGGTCGGCATCATCTATCGCCAGTTCTCGGTGACCATCGTGGCCGCGATCTCGTTCTCCGCGCTGATGGCGCTGTCGCTCACGCCTGCTTTGTGCGCGACGCTGCTCAAGCCCGTGAAGGCGGGGCATGGTCACGCGAAAACCGGCGTGTTCGGCTGGTTCAACAAGCGTCTTGATGGCGCGCGCGACAGTTATGGCCGCGTGGTCGGCTGGTCGATCCAGCGCACCGGCCGCCTGCTGATTCTCTATGCGGTGCTGCTCGGCGCTCTTGTGTTCGGGTTCTCGCGTCTGCCCGGCGGCTTCCTGCCGGTGGACGATCAGGGCTTCATCACCGTGGACGTGCAGACGCCGTCGGATTCGTCGTTCAACCGCACGCAGGCGGCGGTGGAGAAGGTCGAACAGTATCTGGCGAAGCGATCCGGCATCGAGGACGTGACCTTCCTCACCGGCTTCAGCTTCTTGGGGCAGGGCCAGAACACGGCGCAGGCCTTCGTCACGTTGAAGGACTGGTCCGAGCGCGGACCGAATGATTCCGCCGCCGCCATCGTCGCGGACATCAACAATTCGCTGAAGTCGATCAAGGACGCCAAGGTCTCCGCGCTGCAGCCGCCGCCGATCGACAACCTCGGCAATTCGTCCGGCTTCTCATTCCGTCTGCAGGATCGCGGCCAGAAGGGCTATACCGCCTTGATGCAGGCGAAGGAGCAACTGCTGGCCGCCGCGAAGCAAAGCCCGGTGCTGCAGAATGTCTATGCCGAAGGCTTGCCCGAAGCGCCGCAGGTGCAGCTTGTGATCGACCGCGAACAGGCGGCGGCGCAGGGCGTCACCTTCGCCGACATCAACAGCACGATCTCGACCAATCTCGGCTCGGCCTATGTCAACGATTTCCCCAATCGCGGCCGCATGCAGCGCGTGATCGTGCAGTCGGACAGCGTTGGCCGCATGAATGCGCAGGACATTCTCTCCTACAACGTCAAGAACAGTCAGGGCCGCCTGGTGCCGCTGTCCTCGTTCGCAACGATCAAGTGGATGGTCGGCCCGACGCAGATCGTCGGCTTCAACTACTATCCGTCGGTGCGCATCTCCGGCGAAGCCAAACCCGGCTACACCTCGGGCGATGCGATCGCGGAGATGGAGCGGTTGACCGCGCAGCTGCCGCGCGGCTTCGGCTATGAATGGACCGGACAGTCGCTGCAGGAAAAGCTTTCCGGCTCGCAGGCGCCGTTCCTGCTCGCACTTTCGGCGCTCATCGTGTTCCTGTGTCTGGCCGCGCTCTATGAAAGCTGGACCATTCCGCTCGCGGTGCTGATGACGGTGCCGCTCGGCATTCTCGGCGCGGTGGTGGCGGCGATGTCGCGCAGCCTGTCGAACGACGTCTACTTCACCGTGGCGCTGATCACGATTATCGGCCTTGCGGCGAAGGACGCGATTCTCATCATCGAGTTCGCCAAGGATCTGCGCGCAAAAGGCACGCCGCTGCTGCAGGCGACGATGGAGGCGTGCCACCTGCGCTTCCGCCCGATCCTGATGACGGGTCTCGCCTTCGTCTGCGGTGTGCTGCCGATGGTGATCGCATCGGGCGCCGGCGCCAAGAGCCAGCAGGCGCTCGGCACCACGGTGATGGGCGGCATGATCGCGGTGGTGGTGCTGGCGCTGTTGATGGTGCCGGTGTTCTTCGTCGCGGTCACAAGATTCTTCTCGAATACCGATCGCGATGGCGAGGCTTCACCTGCAAAAGGTTCGAAGCTGGAGCGGGTGATGAACCTGCTCCGCCGCGAGCGTTCGGTGCAAACGCCGACGAGCTAGATTCAAGCACTAAACTGCAAACTGCAGATTCGGAGGGATAACCGGGAAAAGGGGCTTGCTCAGAGTCCAAAAATACCGGGGGTCGTGCTATTTACGATACCGGCAGTCTGAGAATCGCCAGAAGACACTCCACCAAGCCCTGCTCGCTAATGGGAAGGGCGCGCAGTTGCGCTCTGGGCATGCGGACCCAGCTCCGCGGGAGTAGATCAGATGGCGTATGTCAGCTGTCCTCTGCACCAGCCGGTTGCAGTTACCGACTATCGTCGGTTTCGGCTCGGTCGGTGGGAGCATGTACGTGCCCACTGCCGGTCTCTGCCAAACCGCTAGGCGGCTTAACAGAGACCTATTCGCAGTGAAGTGACATAATCGAGGCCTCGCGGAATGGCACTCCGCGGGGCCTCACCCCTCTCTGTCATTGCTAACAGAGAACTTATCGCCCGCGGCCACATCGCCACCCTCCCGGCATTTGGGAATTCGGTGGACTCGATGAAAGCCCGTTCGGGCATATCGGTATCCTGATTTGCGCGTCGTGCCGTACGGTAACGGAACGGTTCGCACACAAAGTATAAGAACGAATCAATCCTACACTCGCTTTCGCGATTTCCGCAAATTTTCCCAACGGTGCAGTAGTTGGCGAATCAAACGTGTTGAACGGCAATAGGTTGCGCCGGGAAAACTTATGCTATTGCCTTCACCGTCCTCTGACATGCGCACAGCACCATGCCGAGGCCGAGGGTCGCGGCGGAGAGCACAAGTCCGTAGGACAGGCCGAACAGGTCGGTGACAGCGCCGGTGGCGAACGGGCCGAGGGTTTGCCCGAGGCCGAAGATGACTGCCATGATACCAAGGGCCTTGGGCCAGGCTTCGGGCGGATAGTTCAGCCGCGCGAAGGTTGTGGTCGAGGTGACCACAGAGAGGAACGAGACGCCGAAAATCACGGCGGATATGCCGAGGATCAGCGGCGACGTTCCGAGCAGCGTAACCAGCGTGCCGAGCATGGTCATGCCGAGCAGTGTCGCGGTTGCGATGCCGCTTGCGCCGCGCGCCATAAGTCCGCGCCAGAGCCATGGTGCTGCGAGCGACGCTACGCCGAGCAGGCACCAGAAGAGGCTTTGCGCGATCGCGCTGCCGCCGCCGTCGCGGACATAGGCGATCATGAAGGTCATGTAAGCGATGTAGCCCGCGCCGAACATGAAGTAGCCGATGAGATAGAGCGCGATTGGCCGCAGCGGAACGCTGATCGCGGTATTCGCCGCGCCGCCTGCCTTGACCTCCACACGATTGGACATGAGCAGCGCCGTCATGACGGCGGAGAGAACCGCCAGCGCGCCCCAGACGATCCACCACGAGCCCGGTCCGAAGTGTTGCAGCAGGAACGGCGCCGTGATGCCCGAAAGGATCAGTCCGGTGCCGGGGCCTGTATAGAACAGGCCGAGCAGCAGCGCGGATTGTGCGGGCCGCGTCTGGGCCACAAGCGCGGCCAGTGCGCCGCCGCCGACGAAGGTTGCCGCCGCCGCAAAGCCCGACACCAGGCGCGCAAGGCTGAGCACGATGAAATTTCCGGACAGTGCGCAGACGCCCAGCGAGAGCGTGCAGACCAGTGCGCCGATCCATGTTGCGCGGAACAGGCCGATGCGGCGGACGACGTCGGCGGTCACCAGTGCGCCGACAAGATAGCCGATGGCGTTGACCGTGTTCAGGAAGCCGGCGGCCGAATAGGACCAGCCGAGGGATTCGCGCATGTCCGGCAGCACCAGCGCATAGGCGAACCGGGCCATTCCCAGCCCGATGGCCGGCGCGAGCGAGAGCGTCAGCACGGACCAGACGGGATGCGTGTCATGCGAGGGCTGGGTGGGGGTCACGAAGGGCTCCGGAGCAGCCGTGACCATGGCAGTTTCCGCTGCATTTGACCAATCGGACGCAGGCAATGGTGTCTTGCCAATTCTGCAACGGCGTTTTAGCAAGTCCGCGCAAATTCCCTCCCCTTCGTCATGGCCGGGCCTGTCCCGGCCATCCCGATCACGGGGCACCGTGCATCGAGATCACCGGGACCGCAGACAAGTTTACACAGTCTGCGACTGCTATGCCCGGTGACGACATACTCTCAGGATCGTAACTCATGGCATCGCACAAACTCCTCCTTCTTCCCGGCGACGGCATCGGCACCGAAGTGATGGCGGAGGTGAAGCGCGTCATCGACTGGCTCGGCAAGCGCGGCATCGCAAGGTTCGAAACCGAGACCGGGCTGGTCGGCGGATCGAGCTATGACGCGGACAAGGTCGCGATCACCGATGCCACCATGGCGCGCGCGCAGGCGGCGGACGCGGTGATCTTCGGCGCGGTCGGCGGCCCGAAGTGGGCGGACGTTCCGTATGAAGCGCGCCCGGAAGCGGGCCTGCTGCGCCTGCGCAAGGACATGGCGCTGTTCGCCAACCTGCGTCCGGCGATCTGCTATCCGGCGCTGGCGGATTCATCGAGCCTCAAGAAGGATGTCGTCGAAGGCCTCGACATCATGATCGTGCGCGAACTGACCGGCGGCGTGTATTTCGGCGAACCGAAGACCATCACCGATCTCGGCAACGGTCAGAAGCGCGCGGTCGATACGCAGGTTTACGACACCTACGAGATCGAGCGCATCACGCGCGTCGCCTTCGAGCTGGCCCGCAAGCGCCGCAACAAGATGACGTCGATGGAAAAGCACAACGTCATGAAGAGCGGTGTGCTCTGGAAGGAAGTCGTGACGCAGGTTCACGCGCGCGAATACAAGGATGTAGAGCTTGAGCATCAGCTCGCGGATTCCGGCGCAATGCAGCTCGTGCGCTGGCCCAAGCAGTTCGACGTGATCGTCACCGACAATCTGTTCGGCGACATTCTCTCCGACATCGCGGCGATGCTCACCGGCTCGCTCGGCATGCTGCCGTCGGCATCGCTGGGTGAAGTCGATCCCAAAACCCAAAAGCGCAAGGCGCTGTACGAGCCGGTCCATGGTTCGGCGCCGGACATCGCAGGCAAGGGCCTGGCCAATCCGGTTGCAATGCTGACCTCGTTCGGCATGGCGCTGCGTTATTCCTTCGACATGCCGAAGGAAGCCGACCTGATCGATCAGGCCATCGCGGCGACCCTGGCGAAGGGTCTGCGCACCGGCGACATCAAGTCGGAAGGTTCAACCGTCGTCAGCACGTCGCAGATGGGCGAGGCGATTGTGAAGGAACTGGATGCGCTGACGACGTAAATAAGGTCAGCTTCCACCTCGCGCGACGCACGCTTCGATCGCGGCAAAATTGCCGCCAGACGCGCCATTTTGCAGGGGATTACTTGAGGTGGCATGCGCCGTGCCGTATTTCGAGCGGCAGCGTGCGTAAAGGGCCTCTTTATTGCCAGCGCCGGTGGTCGGCTTCGCGCCTTGCGATTGCTGGCATGAATAGGGATTTTGCGTCGCCAAGCCCATGGCGCCAGCAGCAGCCATGCTGCAAGGTTGTGTCGATGGCTTCTGGGCGGGCTTTTTGTCGGGCGCGGCTTCATCGCGCTTCGCCACCGGCTCCGGCTTCTTCTTCACCTCGATCTTTTCGCAGGTGTTGTCGTCGCCGACCTCATAGCCTGCGCGGCAGGTGATCTTGCTGCACTTGTCGCCGTCGGCCTTGTAACCCCATTCGCAGACGAGCGGGCACACGCGGCCCGGCTTGGCTTTCACCGCATCGAGCGCATCGGCGCTGGCAAGCTTGATGTCGAATGTCGTCTTGGCGTTCTTGTTGAACAGATCGAGTGATTTTTGCGCGGCTGCGCTCCAGTTGCCGTCGGTCGCGCCAAGGTAGCAACCGGCGCGTTTCAGTTCGATTTGCAACTGCTTTGGAATATCCGCGACCACAACCGGCGCATCGGACTTCGGCCCGGACTGATCCGGCGTCAGCGCAGCCACGGGTCCGATTGGCTTATCGTCGCTGGCTGTCTGCTCCGCAGATTTTTGGTCTGCGGGTTTCTTCTCAGCGGCAAGCCGCGCGGCATCGGCAGCCCTGGCTTCGTCCGCGGCTTTCTTCTCCGCAGCAATGCGAGCCGCTTCAGCGGCCTTCGCGTCTGCTGCTGCTTTTTTCTCGGCAGCGATCCGCGCTTGCTCCTCGGCCTTTGCGAGAGCTGCAGCCTTGGCCTTTTCGGCCTCGGCCAGCCTGGCGTCTTCCGCTTTCTTTGCGAGTTCGGCGGCAACGCGCTGCTGTTCGGCCTTGCGCGCCTCGGCGGCAGCCTTTTCCTGTTCGGCTTTCTTCGCGCCCTCGATGGCGAGTCGTGTCTGTTCTTCCTGCGCGGCTTTCGCCTTTTCGGTAGCGGCCTTGCGCGCTTCCTCGGCCGCGAGCTTGTTGCGCTGAGCGTGTGCCAGCTTGGCGTAAAAGCTGTCGGGATAGGTGGCGATGAAATAATCCCACGCCTCGCGGGTGCCGACTCGTTCCGCAAGTTCATAGTCGCGGCGCAGCGCCGAATTAGGATCGGTCTGTTGCGCCGAAACAGCGGGCGCTGGAGCAGCGGGAGGCACAAGCGACACATCATTGCCGCCGAGCGAGCCGTAGACGAATGGCTCCTGCTTGTTGCTTGTTGCTTTCAGCACATCGTCGCGCACATAGCCGAAGGCCTTGCGCAGATCGAGGCCGGGCCTGGTCATGTGATTGACCAGCGCCGCGGCGAACGGGCTGTTCTTGCCTTCGCCATCAGACGCGGTCGAGCCTGCCTTCGCGGCGAACGCAATCAGCGTGTTCGGATTGGTTGGCTCGACTTTCGCAAGTCCGCGCCCAACTGCGCGCGAGCCTATGGTGCGCTTCATCGTCTTGTTGAACGGATTGTCGCGGCAGGCATCGAGAATGATGAGTCGCAGTTGCTTGGCCGGATCGGCCGCGACGACGAAACGGTCCAGCGGAAATGCTTCATCGAGCACGTCGGTGTCGATCTCGAGTTTGGCATCGACCGGGATCAGATAATTTGTGCCCTCAAGCTCGATGCCATGACCCGCATAGTAGATCACGGCCACGTCCGCATCGCGGACCTTGTTGCCGAAATCGCGCAGCGTCCGCTTCATTTCGATGCCGGTCAGATTCGATTTGGCATCGACGACGTCGAAGTTGGCCTTGGTCAGGATGGCTGCGATCGCGGCGGCATCGTTGGATGGATTCGTGAGCGGCGAGACGTTCTGATAGTCGGAATTGCCGATCACCAGCGCGACGCGCTTTTCGGCAAGCGCCGGTGTCAGCGCAGCGATCAGGATCGTCCATACAAAAATCGAAAGCCGCAGGCGCAAGGTTGGCCTCAAATCAAATCTGGCAAACGGTAAAATATGCCGAAAATCTAGACCGTCCGTCGGCGGGTGCAAAGTGCCGAAAAGCTGAAAACTCGTCAGGGCCGGAAAAGTGCGGCTTTTTCCGAGCCCGCCGGGCCTGCCGCTGTTACGCCTTATGCGCTGAGGTTCGCCACCGTCTTGCCTTATGCAAATCGGCATAAAAATGCCCGGTCTGTGCCGGGCATTTTCGTCTCAACAAAACGCTGAAAATCAGTAGAGCGGGAACGGGAACGGCGTGCCGGTATCCCACTGGTCGCCGAGCGGGCGGCGGCTGGTGTAGAGCCGATCGATCTGCTGACCGTAGGAGTATCCCGGCGGGAAGGCGTAGTCGGTGAACTTGCGTTCGCCCGGGCGCACTTCGGTGCCGGCATCGAGCCAGGAACGACGGGTCACGTAAACGCGGGTGCGGCCGCGCTGGTAGACGCGGTTTTCCGGCTTGCGCGGGGCGCCATCATAGGTCGGGTCGTTCACCACCACACGCTTCCGGGTCTGGGCATCGGCGGCGGTCACGCCAAATCCGGCGGTCACAATCGCGGCCGTGGCCAGCAAAATCGCCAGTGTCTTTGCGCCCGGATACTTCAAAGCCATTGAATCCTCGTCACATTCCCAATTGCGCCGCACCATACCCGCTTCTGGCAGTCTCCCACAAGGACGAATGGGCCACACTCGCCAAGGGATCGCGAAGGGATCGCCAGGGGATCGCTGTTTTCGCCTCTCAAGATAGGGCGCGAAGGACGCAATTCCAGCGGTCAGAGCCGGCGGGGCGGGCGTGCCGGCCTTGTATCGGTGGTTTGTGACACCGGCTCGGCACTGCAACGCGCCGACCGCTTCATCCGTTCCTCGAAGAAGCTCTGCGCGGACGCGGTGGGGAGTACGCCCTTCAGGGTGATCTTGTCGAGCATACAGGCCAGCGTATGGAAGTTCGGCCGCGCGCCGCTGGATTCGCAGTACCAGCCTTTCAGATAAACGGCGGTGGTCTCGAAGCGACTGAGATAGGATACGCAGAGCTTGATCTGGCCGTCGGAATTGACCTGGAAGTTCGCGGCACGGACCGGCCCAAAGCGGGTCTGCAGGTCATAGTAGGTGGTCGAGCCGATATACGACGTGCGCAGCAGCGGCCGCAGGCTCGACATCTCCGAGGAATAGTCGCGCACCACCGGCGTATCCGGATTGGACGGCATGTTGATCACAAGTGTGAAGTCGGTGTTGCGGTCGTAAACCTGGCCGTATTGCAGGATTTCCTGCCAGCCTGCGTTGAATCGCGCGGAATTGGCGCGCGGCGTCAGCCGTGTCAGTTCAGGCGCATTGACCTGGAACGAGGCCTTGGCGCTGACGCTGGAAGGCTGATCGAAGAAGCTCGTGACGCGCATCACCACGATGCCGATCAGTGCGAGCACGATCGTTCCCACAAGGTAGAAGGAATAACGTACCGTCTTCCCGGCATAGTTGCCGACAATCGAGAGATGGTTTTGCTCGAACGACATTGCAGTGGTCCTGACTGTAATCGCCTCAATCGGCGACGAGAGCTCCGCGCAGCAACGAGTTATCGCTGGATGCGATCCAGTTGTTTGATGAGATCGGCGCGTTGCAGGTGTCGCGTTTCAGTTCGGCGCGCGCGAACAGCTCGGCCATTTTCGGATCGTTGCCTGCGGACAGCAGGATCAGCCGGTTCAGCGTGCAGCCGATGAAGCTGCGCTGGGCGGCCAGCGTATCGGCCTGGCAGGCCCATCCGCTGATCCTGACGCTGGGCGACGTGTATGTTTTTGTGAACCCCAGACAGGCCTGCTTGCCGGGCAGGGCAGCCCCGCTCAGACGGATCAGGCCGACCCGTCCGAACTTGGTGTCGATGAAACCGGCGGGTTCGGTGTCGCGGGCGGGCTGCCCCATCCGGGCGGCCATGTCCGCGCCGGGAGCAGCAAAGGCGTCCAGTTCGCCGCCGGGCCGATAGATCTCGATTTCGGCGGTCGGTGCGTCGCCCGCTGTTGCGGCCCAGCGCAGGATGTCCTTGCGGCCGCCTTCCGGATGCCGGAGAATTTCGTAAGCATCTGTTCTGTCTGTTAAATCCAGCTTGCTGATGGCAAAAGCCGGATGCGGACGGCTGGCTGGAACCCAGCCCGGCTGGGCAGGAAGGGCAGAAAGGCCGGGGTTGGCGGCGACCGGCACCGCCGAGACCAGATCGACCGCGATCACGGCTAGCACGGCGAGGCCGCACAGATAGGCCAGAATGCGCACCGCCACGGCGCTGCATTCGTCGGCGAAGCTGCGCAGTGCCGGATGAATCCCGGAGGTATTCGGAAGAGGCTGGTCGAGCAGGATCGGGTTCATATCTGACTCGTCGGACGTTCTGTTCCGCTTTCGAAACGGGAACGAGCTTCCGCCGTGGTCATGGCCGCAAGACCGGCCTGCCACCATTTGACGTCACCTGCCCCCGCAGTTGCTTCTGCGTTGTATTTGGGCCGTTTTTCGCATAGAAGCGCTCCCGCTTCCCTTTCCGCAGGCTGCGGCGGCGAAGCATTTTTCTTCGGAGAGTCAACGATGGGTTACAAGGTTGCGCTAGTTGGAGCGACCGGCAATGTGGGCCGGGAAATGCTCAACATCCTGGACGAACGCAGTTTTCCGGCTGACGAGGTGGTCGCATTGGCCTCCCGCCGCAGCATCGGCGTCGAAGTGTCCTATGGCGACCGCACCCTCAAATGCAAAGCGCTCGAGCATTACGATTTCAGCGACATCGACATCTGCCTGATGTCGGCGGGCGGAGCCGTGTCGAAGGAATGGTCGCCGAAGATCGCGGCCGCCGGCGCTGTCGTCATCGACAACTCGTCGACCTGGCGCATGGACCCCGACGTGCCGCTGATCGTGCCGGAAGTGAACGCGGACGCGGTCAACGACTTCCGCAAGAAGGGCATCATCGCCAACCCGAACTGCTCGACTGCGCAGCTCGTGGTCGCGCTGAAGCCGCTGCATGATGCGGCGAAGATCAAGCGCGTCGTGGTCTCGACCTATCAGTCGGTGTCGGGCGCAGGCAAGGATGCGATGGACGAACTGTTCTCGCAGACCAAGGCCGTCTACACCAACGACGAACTCGTCAATAACAAATTCCCGAAGCGGATCGCCTTCAACGTCATCCCGCAGATCGACGTGTTCATGGAGGACGGGTTCACCAAGGAAGAGTGGAAGATGATGGCGGAGACCAAGAAGATTCTTGATCCCAAAATCAAGCTGACCGCGACCTGCGTGCGCGTGCCGGTGTTCGTCGGCCACTCGGAAGCGGTGAACATCGAGTTCGAGAATCCGATCTCGGCGGATGAAGCACGCAACATCCTGCGCACCGCGCCGGGCTGTCTCGTGATCGACAAGCGCGAGCCGGGCGGCTACGTCACGCCGTATGAATCCGCCGGCGAGGACGCCACCTACATCAGCCGCATCCGCGAGGACGCGACAGTGGAGAACGGTCTCGTGCTGTGGTGCGTGTCGGATAACCTGCGCAAGGGCGCCGCGCTCAACGCGGTGCAGATCGCCGAATGCCTGGTCAACCGCAAGCTGCTTCAGCCGAAGCAGAAGGCCGCCTGAGGCTTTATGCGCAATCAATAAAAAATGCCCGCGCGTGTCGCGGGCATTTTTTTGTCGGCTTCGGGCAGACGGGTGTCCCGGAGATTACGATGCCAGCGAGCTCTGATAGACGCGGCTGAATTCATTCGTGCCTTGATCGACGATGGAGAGCGAGCCTTCGGCCACGCCGAAATAGGCGCCGTGCAGATTCAATTCACCACTTTCGACGCGGCTCTTCACGAACGGAAATGTCATCAGGTTCTCGAGGCTGCGGAGGATCGCGGCCTTTTCGATCCGTGTCACGAATTGCTGCATGGTTTCGTGATTGCGCTGCGAAACCGTCTCGCCCGGCTTGACGAACATCGACATCCATTTGCCGATGAAGTCGCCGGGGGACAGCGGCGCGGAATCGTCGACGAAGGCGCGGATGCCGCCGCACTGCGCATGCCCCAGCACGACGATGTGCTTTATCTTCAGGACCTGAATGGCATATTCCAGCGCCGCGGAGACGCCATGCGCATTGCCGTCCGGCTGGAACACCGGCACCAGATTGGCGACGTTGCGGACCACGAACAGTTCACCCGGTCCGGCATCGAAAATCACTTCCGGCGACACACGGGAATCGCAGCACCCGATCACCATGACCTCGGGTGACTGACCCTTCTGCGAGAGTTCCCGGTAGCGTGACTGTTCGGTCGGCAGGCGATGGCTGACGAAGGTTTGATAGCCGGTGAGCAGGTGTTCCGGAAAAGCTGGCATGGAGAACCTCGCAAATGTGTGTCCAAAGATGCGCGACGGACCGTGCCGGAAGATCGGGCAAGCTTCGGTTCAGGATACCGGTTGGCTAGCCTAGGAGAGAGCCCGGAACAAGCCTTTCGGGCACAGGGGCAAAATGCTACTCAGTCTGCTTTCCCCCAATGGAAAGCCCAGCCATGATCCGTCCGCGCCGCAGTGTCCTGTTCATGCCGGGTTCGAATGCACGGGCGCTCGACAAGGCGCGGAACCTGCCTTGCGATGGCGTGATCCTCGATCTTGAGGATTCGGTTGCGCCCGATGCCAAGCCGATGGCGCGCGACCAGATCGCGCAGGCCGTCGCCGCAGGCGGCTTTGGCAAGCGGGAGATCATCATCCGCATCAACAATCTGGAATCGCCGTGGTGGCAGGACGATCTGGCCATGGCCGCAGCGGCGCGGCCGGGCGGCATTCTGGTGCCGAAGATTTCGCGCCCCGCCGACATCAAGACGCTGGAGGAGCGGCTTCGCACGCTCAAGGCCGATCCCGGCATCGTGCTCTGGGCGATGATCGAGTCCCCGCTCGGCGTGCTTTCGGCGCAGGAGATCGCCGCCACCGCGCGCGAAGGCGACAAGCGGCTGGCGGGTTTTGTGATGGGCCCCAACGACATCGCGCGCGAAACGCGAATGCGCATGCTGCCGGGTCGCGCGGCGATGCTGCCGCTGTTCACGCATTGCATTCTCGCAGCACGCGCGGCAGGGATCGAGATCCTCGATGGTCCCTATAACGACATCAACGATGTTGCCGGCTTTGCGAAGGAATGCGCGCAGGGCCGCGACATGGGCTTCGACGGCAAGACGCTGATCCATCCGGGGCAGATCGACGCCGCCAATGCGGCCTATACGCCACCGGCGGACGAGATCACCCGCGCGCGCAAGATCATGGGTGTGTTTGATCTGCCGGAGAACGCTAACAAGGGTGTGGTGCAGCTCGACGGTCAGATGGTCGAGCGGTTGCACGTCGAAATGGCCAAGCGCACGATTGCGATTGCAGACGCGATCGCCGCGCTGAAAGCATCGTAAGCTGCGCTGAAAGACAATGGCCGGGACGAAGCCCGGCCATCATTCAAATCTGAAATCGTTCCGGCCGTCTTACAGCCACGGACGCTCGGCTTTTTCCTTCGCCTCGAACACGTCGATCGACTTGCCCTTCTGCATGGTGAGGCCGATGTCGTCGAGGCCGTTCAGCATGCAGTGCTTGCGGAACGGGTCGATCTCGAACTTGATCGCGCCGCCGTCGGGGCCGCGGATTTCCTGATTCTCCAGATCGATGGTCAGCGTGGCGTTGGAGCCGCGGTCGGCGTCGTCGAACAGCTTGTCGAGTTCTTCGTGGCTGACGCGGATCGGCAAAATGCCGTTCTTGAAACAGTTGTTGTAGAAAATGTCGCCGAACGAGGTCGAGATGATGCAGCGGATGCCGAAGTCGCCGAGCGCCCATGGGGCATGCTCGCGGCTCGAACCGCAGCCGAAGTTGTCGCCGGCGACAAGAATTTTGGCCTTGCGATAGGACGGCTTGTTGAGGACGAAATCCGGGTTCTCGCTACCGTCGTCCTTGTAGCGCTGCTCGGAGAACAGTCCCTTGCCGAGGCCGGTGCGCTTGATGGTCTTGAGGTACTGCTTCGGAATGATCATGTCGGTATCGACATTGATGATCTTCAGCGGCGCGGCGACGCCTTCGAGGGTCGTAAACTTGTCCATGATGTTCCCGTGAACCGGCTACAGTTTGAGGTGTTCTAAATATATCATCAGTGCCGTCAAGGCCATGCGCTGAGGGAGGACACATCATGAACGCCATGCGCCGTGTGCTGTCCGCAGGGCTGGTTCTGGCCGCCAGCGTGGTCGCCCTGGCGATCCCGACGAGCGCCTGTGCCGAAATGTGGTGCATCCGCGATTTTGGCAGCGACAGGCCGGTCTGCGTGTTTCCCAGCGCGCGGGACTGCACGTCGGCTGCTGTGATCCGGGGCGGCATCTGCGAACGCGAACAGCTTACGCCCCGCAAGCCCGCATCCCGCCTCAGGTAACGCTGGCCTCGATTGTTTCCATGTCGTCGTCGGACAGGCCGAAATGATGCCCGATCTCGTGCACCAGAACATGAGTGATGATGTGGCCCAGTGTCTCGTCGTGCTCGGCCCAGTAGTCGAGGATCGGGCGGCGATAGAGCCAGACCATGTTCGGCATCGGCGCGATGTCGCCGCTCGACTGGAACGGCAGGCCGACGCCCTGGAACAGCCCGAGCAGATCGAACTCGCTCTGTGCCTTCAACTCCTCGAGCACCTCTTCGGTGGGGAAATCGTCGATCTGGATGATGACACCCTCGCACAGGTCGCGGAAATGCTTCGGCAGCCGCGCGAAGGCGTCATGCGCGATGACTTCAATTTCGGCGAGGGTGGGGGATTTCGCGGTGGGCCACATCCGGCCTGTTTAGATGGCCGGATCGCCCCCGTCGAGGCGGTTGACGCGCGCGCCTCAATCGGAGACGTTGCCGCCCATTGACGAATACGACGAACGGACAGCGCATGATGCGGGCAGGGACTTTTGCCATTCTCACGGGTCTTGTTGCGGGCCTGATCGTTCTGGCTGCGCCGCATGCCGCGCAGGCCGAGACAGCAAGTCATCAGGCCGCGCGTCACGGTCTGACCGCGGAAGAATTTTCCGCCCAGAGCCGCGAGGTCCTTCGCCGCTCCCCACGCCGTATCCGCATCTATCGCGGCTCGACCTATCCCGGCCCGAATTCCAAGCGCGTCTGCAACGCGCATTACGAACAGGAATACCGCCCGAGCGGAACGGTGATCGTGCCGCGCATGAACTGCTACTGGAGCGGCTAGCGCACCGACGCTCTGCGATTTGTTTCGCTCCCGCGCCATGATGCGTTCATCATTGCGGCGCGGACATTCAGAACGCATTCAGGCCGTTCCTCTCATCCTTGTTGCAACCTGGTTCGCGCATACGCGGGGACGCGATGCACGCGATTGTCAGGCTGTCACAAGGAGACTGTTCATGAAGATGAATGTCAGAACGATTTTTGGAATGGCCGCTGTTGCCGGCCTGCTTGCGGTTGTTGCGCCGACTAGCGGCGCGCAGGCGATGTCACTGAGCAATCCCGCCGCAAGCTCAGCGGCGAAGCACGCGTCCGGTGCGCTGACAACGGACGTGCACTGGCGCCGGCATCACGGGTGGCATCGCCATCATGGCTGGCACCGTCATCGCCATTGGCATCGCCGTCACTGGTATTGATTGCCGCAGCTTTGATGCCGCGGATTTGACCGGAATTGGTTAAATCCGCGCGCCATGATCTTGCTGCAAATCCTCAGTCATCCTTATGCTGGGCGGGGCTGCAAAGCCCTGCCTGTATCGCCTTCATTAAGACTAATGACGGATGGGGCGAACGGAAATTCGTGATGCGCGTTATCTTCAACGTGTCGAGCAACGATCGGAGGAGAATTGCAATGAGAAAGTTTGTGGGAGCCGCGGCGGTCGCTGCCGCTCTTTCCGTGGCTGGCTGGATATCGCTCGCGCCCGCAAGCGCCGCGTCGCCCGCCACGACCGTATCGCGCGATGCGCGTCCGGCAGAAGCCCAGCCGACCGATGTCAGCGCACGACGCCGTTATTACCGGCGCTACGGTTACTACGGCCCGCGTTACTACCGGCCGTACTATCGTCCGTATTACCGCCCCTACTATCGTCCGTATTATGGCTACGGAGGGTATCCTTATTATCGCTCGTACTATCGGCCTGCCTATTATCGGCCCTATCCGTATTATGGATACGGCTATGGCGGTCCGCGCTTCTACGGGCCGGGCTTCAGCTTCGGTTTCGGCTGGTAACAGTCACGCGATTGCAAAAACAAAACAGGCGCTCGAAAGAGCGCCTGTTTTTATTTGATCGGCTGCGATCAATGACGGCTTAGTTCGAACGCCAGTCGCGAACGTCGACGAAATGTCCCGCGATCGCTGCCGCTGCGGCCATCGCAGGCGACACAAGATGCGTGCGGCCCTTGAAGCCCTGTCGGCCTTCGAAGTTGCGATTCGAGGTCGAGGCGCAACGCTCTTCCGGCGCGAGCTTGTCGGGGTTCATCGCAAGGCACATCGAGCAGCCCGGTTCGCGCCATTCGAACCCGGCCTTGATGAAGATCTTGTCGAGGCCTTCGGCTTCCGCCTGCTCCTTCACAAGACCGGAGCCCGGCACGATCATCGCGTTGACGTTGCCGTTGACGTGATGGCCTTCCACGACCTTTGCCGCGGCGCGCAGGTCTTCGATGCGGCCATTGGTGCAGGAGCCGATGAAGATACGGTCGAGCTTGATGTCGGTGATCCTGGTGCCGGCCTTGAGGCCCATGTAGGCTAGCGCGCGCTCCTTCGACAGGCGCTTGGCTTCGTCTTCGATCTTCGCAGGATCGGGTACGAAACCGGTGATGGAGATCACGTCCTCGGGCGAAGTGCCCCAGGTGACGATCGGCGGCAGTTTCGCGGCATCGAGACGAATCTCGTGGTCGAAGTGCGCGCCTTCATCGGTGCGCAGCGTGTCCCAGTAGCGGATGCCGGCATCCCATGCAGCGCCGGTCGGCGACATCGGGCGGCCCTTGAGGAACTCATAAGCCTTCTCGTCCGGCGCGATCAGGCCGGCGCGCGCGCCGCCTTCGATCGACATGTTGCAGACGGTCATGCGGCCTTCCATCGACAGCGAGCGGATCGCGTCGCCGGCGTATTCGAGCACGTAGCCCGTGCCGCCTGCAGTGCCGATCTCGCCGATGATCGCGAGAATGATGTCCTTCGCGGTCACGCCGTCCGGCAATTTGCCGTCGACGGTGGCGCGCATGTTCTTGGCCTTCTTCTGGATCAGTGTCTGCGTGGCGAGCACATGCTCGACCTCGGAGGTGCCGATGCCATGCGCCAGTGCGCCGAATGCGCCGTGCGTCGAGGTGTGGCTGTCACCGCAGACGATGGTGGTGCCCGGCAGCGTAAAGCCCTGCTCGGGGCCGATCACATGCACGATGCCCTGACGCTTGTCGTACTCGTTGAAATACTCGACGCCGAATTCGCGCGCGTTCTCGGCGAGCGTCGCGATCTGCTCGGCGCTTTCCGGATCAGGGTTGGGCTTGGAGCGGTCGGTGGTCGGCACGTTGTGATCGACAACGGCGAGGGTCTTCTGCGGCGCGCGAACCTTGCGGCCCGAGGTGCGCAGTCCTTCGAACGCCTGCGGCGAGGTCACCTCGTGGACAAGATGGCGATCAATGTAGAGCAGGCAGGTGCCGTCGGGCTGCTCATCCACCAGATGATCGTTCCAGATCTTGTCGTACAGGGTCGTCGCTTTGGCCATTTTTGTCGTCCGGATCGGTGTTTTGGAGCCCTATGGGCTATCTGTAATCAGTTGGGCTTTTTACTCGCTTAACTTCCGGGGGGAAAGTATCCTGAGGACATAATAGCTTACGCAGGATGGCACAATGTCTTCACGCCCGCCGGTTGCTCCGTATCTGACCGTTTCGCCTGCCGCCGGCGCGATTGCCTTCTATACCGCCGCCTTCGACGCCAAGCAGAAGGCGCTAATGCCCGCCCTCGACGGCCTGCGCATCCTGCACTGCGAACTCGAGATCAATGGCGGCGCGCTGTTTCTGTCCGATGCGTTTCCCGAATTCGGCACCGCGCGCTCGCCGTTGCCGGGGGAGATGGTCACCATGTCGGTGAGCCTCGAATTTGCAACCGGCGACGAGGTTGATGACGTATTCTCGCGTGCGACGAAACTCGGTGCGAAGGGTGAGGTCGCGCCGACCTATTCGTTCTGGGGCACGCGGACCGCGATCCTGCGCGATCCGTTCGGCCACCGCTGGATCATGAACGGGCCGGTGACGCAGCCGAAGTAGGCTGGACTGTATTTACGCGTTTTCTTGACGCGAGCCGGTCCCGGCTCGTTTGAAAACGCCCTGCAAGGACATTTGCAAAGAAAAAAGCGCGGGAGAACCGCGCTTTTTCAATTCCAGCAGGTGCGGAGCGATTACTCGCCCGATGCAGCCTTCAGCTCTTTCTCGCGGTTGTCCTGCTTCTCGACGATGCGGGCCGACTTGCCGCGCAGGCCGCGCAGATAATACAGCTTGGCGCGACGCACCTTGCCGCGGCGCACGAGCTTGATCGAGTCGATCATCGGCGAGTAGATCGGGAACACGCGCTCCACGCCTTCGCCGTAGGAAATCTTGCGGACAGTGAAGCTCTCGTGGATGCCGCCGCCGTTGCGGCCGATGCAAACACCTTCATAGGCCTGCACGCGCGAACGCTCACCTTCGACAACCTTCACGTTGACGATCACGGTGTCGCCCGGTCCGAAATCCGGAATGGTCTTTCCGGCGGAAAGCTTTTCCAGCTGCTCCTTGTCGAGCTCCTGAATGATGTTCATCGCAAAACTCCATCGGCGGCGCGCCCGGAAGGGGCTGCGCGGAAAATTCGTATCCAGCATCTGCACGGATTGGCGGGTCGTATACGCCAAAGCGGTCCGGTTGTCACCCTGTTGTCGTGTCTTTTCGCGGCTTCGGCGCGATGTTTTGGACGGCCATTTGAGCGGTCTTGGCGGCCCAGAGGTCCGGCCGCCGTGCCCGGGTCAGGGCCTCGGCCTCCGCTCGCCGCCAGGCCTCGACTTTGGCGTGGTCGCCTGAAACCAGCACGTCCGGGATGGTCCGGCCCTCGAAGTCCTGCGGGCGGGTATATTGGGGGTATTCCAGTAGTCCGTCCGAGAAACTCTCGTCGGCTCCGGAGCTTAGCTTTCCCATCACCCCCGGCAGAAGGCGTACGCAGGCGTCTATGAGAGCCAGGGCGGCGATTTCCCCGCCCGAGAGGATATAGTCCCCCATGGAGATTTCCTCGAGCTCACGGGCCTCGATAACCCGCTGATCGATGCCCTCAAACCGTCCGCAGACGATCAGGGGACCGGGACCGGCGGCGAGTTCCATGACCCTCTTCTGGGTCAATGGCCGACCGCGCGGGCTCATCAGCAGGCGAGGGCGCCCGCGGGCAATCTGAGCGGCATCGATGGCGGCTGCCAGCACATCGGCGCGCAGCACCATGCCGGGGCCGCCGCCAGCGGGGGTGTCGTCAACGCTTCGGTGTTTGTCAGTGGCGGCGTCGCGAATGTCGCGGGCCTCCAGCGCCCAGAGGCCGGACGACAGCGCCTTGCCCGCGAGGCTGATGCCGAGCGGGCCGGGAAACATCTCCGGAAACAGGGTGAGCACGGTGGCGCGCCACATGGGTCGGGTATCCCGGTTCAGCTATCCGCGTCCTGCGGAGAATCGCCATCGATTTCCTGCGGCTTCACGATCACCACATGGCCGCTGGCGAGATCGACCGTCGGCACCACTTCGTTGCTGAACGGCAGCAGCCACGTCGTGCCCTGCGATGGCGCGATTTCGATAATGTCGCCCGCGCCGAAATTATGGATCGCAAGCACCTTGCCGATCTCGGCGCCCGCGGGATCGAGCGCGCGCAGCCCGATCAGGTCGGCGTGGTAGTATTCGCCTTCGTCCGTTTCCGGCAACTTGTCGCGATCGATGTAAAGTTCAAGGCCATTGATGCGCGCGGCATCTTCGCGGGTCGCGATGCCCTTGATGACCGCGACCAGATGATCCTTGGCGATCCGGGCGCGCACCACCTCAAACTGGCGCGCGCCATCTTTGGTCGAGAGCGGGCCATAGTCGATGACCGACATCGGGTCTTCGGTGAATGGCCACAATCTCACTTCGCCGCGCACACCGTGCGCGGCGCCGACTTTCGCAACGCAGATGCGCGCCGCTTTGGTCATTTAGGCGCTTAGGTCTTCGCTGCCTCGGCGGCGGCGGCCTTGCGCTCCTTGCGCGGCACGGCCTTCTCCGGGTTGTTGCGAGCTTCGCGCTTCTTGACGCCGGCGGCATCGAGGAAACGCATCACGCGGTCGGACGGCTGCGCGCCCTTGGCGAGCCAGGACTTCACCTTCTCCATGTCGAGCTTGAGGCGAAGGTCGCTGTCCTTCGGCAGCAGCGGGTTAAAGTGGCCGAGGCGCTCGATGAAGCGGCCATCGCGCGGGAAGCGCGAGTCGGCGACGACGACATGATAGACCGGACGCTTCTTGGTGCCTGCGCGCGCGAGGCGGATAACGACTGACATTCTCTTCTCCGTTGGTGTGTTTGAATTTCGTGAAAACTGTTTCGGCTATTTCTTCTTGCCGATTCCCGGAAAGCCTCCGAGGCCCGGCAGGGTTGGTTTCCCAAGGCCCGGCAGGCCGGTCCCTGGAAGATTTGGAAAATCTTTCGGCAGCGAAGGCGCACCCTGCGGGATTCCGCCGGGCATCTTCGCCGCGAGTTCTTTCATGGCTTCGGCCGATGGCATGCCGCCTCCGCCAAAGCCCATTGCCTGCGCCATGCCCGCAAGCGGGCCGCGCTGCTTGCCCTGACCCATGGCCTTCATCATGTCGGCCATGTTCCGGTGCATCTTCAGCAGCTTGTTGAGTTCCTCGACCTTGAGGCCCGCGCCGGCGGCAATGCGCTTCTTGCGGCTGGCCTTGAGGATGTCCGGATTCTTGCGCTCATCGCGCGTCATGGAATCGATCAGCGCGACCTGACGCTTGACCACCTTGTCGTCGAGATTGGCGGCGGCAATCTGGTTCTTCATCTTGGCGATGCCGGGCATCATGCCGAGCAGGCCGCCAAGGCCGCCCATGTTCTGCATCTGCTGGAGCTGATCGCGCAGGTCGACAAGATCGAACTTGCCCTTGCGCATCTTCTCCGCGACGCGCGCGGCCTTTTCCGCGTCAATATGCGCGGCAGCCTTTTCAACGAGGGAGACGACGTCGCCCATGCCGAGAATGCGGCCCGCGATACGTGCGGGATAGAAGTCTTCCAGCGCATCGGTCTTTTCGCCGGTGCCGATCAGCTTGATCGGTTTGCCGGTGACGGCGCGCATCGAGAGCGCAGCGCCGCCGCGGCCGTCACCGTCGACGCGGGTTAGTGCGATGCCGGTAAGGCCGACGCGCTGATCGAAGGCGCGCGCGAGATTGACGGCGTCCTGACCGGTCAGCGAGTCGGCGACGAGCAGGATTTCATGCGGTTTCGCGGCGGCTTTCACCTCCGCGGCTTCCGTCATCATCTCCTCGTCGAGGGTGGTGCGGCCCGCGGTGTCGAGCAGCACGATGTCATAGCCGCCGAGCTTGCCGGCCTGCAGCGCGCGCTGCGCGATCTGCACCGGCTGCTGGCCCGCGACGATGGGCAGTGTCTCGATGGAGAGATCGCGGCCGAGCACGGCAAGCTGTTCCTGCGCGGCCGGGCGATAGACGTCGAGCGACGCCATCAGAACTTTTTTCTTGTCGCGCTGGGTGAAGCGGCGCGCGAGCTTCGCGGTGGTGGTGGTTTTGCCGGAGCCCTGCAGACCGACCATCATGATGGCGACGGGCGCGGGCGCATTGAGGTCGATGAGCTGATCGTCGGAGCCGAGCGTGGCGACCAATTCGTCGTGAACGATCTTCACGACCATCTGGCCCGGCGTCACCGATTTGACGACAGTGGCGCCGATCGCCTGCTCGCGCACTTTCTCAGTGAAAGTGCGAACCACTTCGAGCGCGACGTCGGCCTCAAGCAGGGCGCGGCGGATTTCGCGCATGGCGGCATCGACGTCGGCCTCCGAGAGCGCACCGCGCCCCGTCAGACGGTCGAGTATGCCTCCAAGTCGTTCCGACAGATTGTCGAACATCGCGGCCTTACCTGTTGCTCCCGAAGGAGATGAAATTCCAAACACGACAGCGCCCGAGGGCGCACAGCGCTGTCGGGCGTTGACCTCCGGCATCCGGTGCCGGGCGGCGGGTCGAAAAGAAACTCTTTCCGAGAAGTGGCGCGGTTAAACCCCCGAACGCCCGGAAAGTCAAGAAAGGACCGAAAAACGCTGATTTCAGGGCGGGTTGCACGGAGGCCCAAGGGGACCTAACTGATACCGAACAGGCCGTTTTGGCCTTATGGGGCCCATGAAAGTCACCCGCCGCCGCCTTTTTGGTCTGCTTGCCGGTGCAGCGGCCACCGTAGGCCTGCCATACGTCTGGATTTCCCGCATGAAAACCTATGCCGGCCCGCCGTCCGATCATTTCGACGGAACCACGTTCTTTGACCCCGACGGTTCTCCGCCCAAGAAGCTCTGGGAGGTGCTGCGCTGGCAGATCACCAAGCAGGCCGCCAAATGGCCGGAATGGGCGCCATCGCCTTATACCGATACGCCGCCGCCGCAGGTCACCGGGAGCAAGGTCCGGTTTTCCTATGTCGGCCACGCGAGCTGGCTGATCCAGACGGCGGGCCTGAACATTCTGGTCGATCCGGTGTGGTCGGATCGCGTGTCGCCGGTGACCTTCGCGGGGCCGAAGCGCGTCAACGATCCCGGCATTGCCTTCGACACGTTGCCGACGATCGACGTGGTGCTGGTGTCGCATGGCCACTACGACCATCTCGACGCGCGAACGCTGTCGAAGCTCGCCGCAAAATTCTCGCCGCGTGTCATCACGCCGCTCGGCAACGACGTGACGATGATGTCGAACGATGCTGCGATCCGTGCCGAAGGATTTGACTGGCATCACCGTGTCGAGATCGGCAATGGCGTCGCGGTGACGCTGGTGCCGACGCGTCACTGGACCGCGCGCGGCCTGTTCGATCGCAACAAGGCGCTGTGGGCCAGCTTTGTCCTGGAGACGCCGGCCGGGAAGCTCTACCTCGTCGCCGATTCCGGTTACGGCACCGGCACCCACTTCCGCCGCGTTCGTGAAGCACATGGGCCAATTCGCGCGGCGATCCTGCCCATTGGCGCCTATGAGCCGCGTTGGTTCATGCGCGAGATGCACATGAATCCCGAAGACGCGGTGAAGGCGCTGGCGGATTGCGGAGCAGAGATGGCGCTGGCGCATCATCACGGCACGTTTCAACTGACCGACGAGGCGATCGACGCGCCCATCAACGATCTCGCAGCCGCGCTCGACGCGGCAGGCATTGCGCGAGAAAAGTTTGTCGCGCTCAAGCCCGGTCAGGTGTTTGAGATTTGAATGGGGTCCTCATGGTGAGGAGCGCGCCTTCGTGCGTCTCGAACCATGAGCGGCAAAACCTCATCCTTCGAGACGCAGCCAAGCGGCTGCTCCTCAGGATGAGGCCAGAGCCCTTGTTGACCTGTTTTATTGCGCCTTCTGCTTCAGCTCATAGGACACGCTGACAGACACGCGCAGCGTCTCCTCGCCCTGAGCGACTGGCGCGGAGGCCGCCATACCCGCGGCCATCTTGCGGTACGGCACCGGGCCGGGGGTTGTTTCTTCCGAAATGCTGACTGGCGCGCCGAGCGAAATGTTGGCGGCCTTGGCGTAGATTTCCGCCTTGCGCCGCGCATCGGCGATAGCTTCTGAGCGCGCGTCATCGAGCAGTTTTGATGCCTTCGACACGGCGAAGCTGATGCCGCTGATCTCGTTAGCCCCCGCGCCGACCAGCACGTCGATGGTGTCCGCGACCTTTGCGATGTCGCGAATAGTAACGGTGACGCGGTTGCTGGCGCGATAACCCGTGATTTGGAACGGTGCGTTGGGATTGCGTCCCGGCACGCTCTGCGGTGACAGCGACAGACGCGAGGTCTGGATGTCCTTCTCGGCGAGGCCGGAATTCTTCAGAGCCTGCAGCACGCCCGCCATCGCCTTGTTGTTGGCTTCGGAGGCTTCGCGCGCGGTCTTGGCCTCGGTGGTCACGCCGCTGTCGATCTGCGCCAGATCGGGCGGAACGGAGATCGAGGCTTCGCCGGTCACGGACACTGTCGGCTGCAATGTTTGTGCGGACGCGGTTGAAGCCATGGCGGCGATAAGGGTCGCTGCAAGAGCGGTGCGGACGCGCATTGGTCAAACTCCAAATTCTGTCGGGTACAATTGAGCGGCTGTTCTACTTGAGCGGTACGAACACATTGATGACGAGCTTGTCTTCCGTCGTGGTCAGCGGATCGGTGACGTATTCCTCGATGAATGTGTCCTTGGCTTCCTGCTTCTTCTCATCGAGATGGTTGGTGATCGCCTCATAGGTGTTGTCCATGTTGTCGTAGGAGCCGCGATGGACGAACTTCAGGGTCGGGCCTTCCGGCGAGGTGCCGACGGTGATTCCACGTGCGAGATTTTTCGGGTCCTGATCGACCGGAATCTCCGCCTGATAGGTGAAGCCGGCATCGTCGGTCGAGGTGTAGACGATCAGCGATGATCCTGCGGGCTTGATGCCCTGCTTCTCGAGGAAGCCCGACAGCGTTTTCAGCGATCCCACCAGCGTCTCGAAGGCGTTGTCCCAGGTCGCGCTGCCCTTGAGGATGACGACCTTCTTCGCGGTCAGGGCCTGTTCCTCGCCAAACGGGTCGGCGGTTTGCACCTTCGGTTTGGCAGGCGCGGCCGGGGTTTCGGCGGCGGGAGCGGGCGGAGCTGCAGGGGCCTGTGCCGCTGGTGGCGTTGCCGGAGTATCAGGCGCGGCCGGGGTGGCGGTCGAGGCCGATGGCGCAGGGGTTACCGGGGTGACGGGGGCCGCAGGGGCGGCGGATGGAGCCGCCGGAACCGGACTGGACGGCGGCGTTTGAACCGGCGTCGTGCCTGTTCCCGAATTTGATCCGATGGGCAACTTGAACCAGACCGCGGCCGCGATGACCAGCGCCATGGCGACAAGGACGGCAACGCGGCTATTACTCATTCGATGGGTCTCCGGAGGCGGGCGCGGGGATGTCGTGAAGCGGATAGAGGTTACCACGAACCGCCGCGAACTGGCATGCGTTCCAAACGCGGCAATCGCGAGGCGATGCCGATGCTCTGGTCAAGTCGTCTCTGGTCAAGTGGCTTTGCATTCGCCATATAACGGGGATCATGAGCACGCTCGCCAACCATAGCTTCGCCAAGATGAACGGGATCGGAAACGAGATCGTCGTTCTGGACCTGCGCGATTCGGCCGCAACCGTCTCCCCGGGCGAGGCGCGCGCGATTGCCGCCCCCGCGGGCGTGCCCTACGACCAGTTGATGGTGCTGCATCCGCCGCGCGTGCAAGGCACCAGCGCCTTCATCCAGATTTACAACAACGACGGCTCCGAGGCCGCGGCCTGCGGCAATGGCATGCGCTGCGTGGCGCGGCAGGTGTTCGAGGAAACCGGCAAGAGCGCACTGACCTTCGAGACGCGCGCGGGCCTTTTGAATTGCTGGCAGGGGCCGGCGCCAGGTTTTTATACCGTCGACATGGGCCCGCCGAAGTTCGGCTGGAAGGACATTCCGCTGGCGGAAGAATTCCGCGACACCCGCTACATCGAATTGCAGATCGGGCCGATCGATGCGCCGATTCTGCATTCGCCGTCTGTCGTCAGCATGGGCAATCCGCACGCGATCTTCTGGGTGGATGATATTCATGCCTATGATCTCGAAAAGTTCGGACCGCTTTTGGAAAATCACCCGATCTTCCCGGAGCGCGCCAACATCACGCTCGCCCACGTGGTCGATCGTGAGCACATCGTCATGCGCACATGGGAGCGCGGTGCGGGCTTGACCAAGGCTTGCGGTTCGGCGGCCTGCGCCACCGCTGTGGCGGCGGCGCGGCTGAAGCGCACCGGGCGCACGGTTCACATGACGCTGCCCGGCGGCGAACTCACCATCGAATGGCGCGCGGAAGACGATCATGTTCTGATGACCGGGCCTGCTGCGTTCGAGTTCGAAGGCCATTTCGATCCGGCGCTGTTCAGTAACGTCGCCTGACATGACCGTCGAGGTCGTCACCTTCGGTTGCCGGCTGAACAGCTTCGAGTCGGACGTGATCCGGCGCGAGGCGGAAGGCGCAGGCCTGAACAACACCATCGTCGTCAATACCTGCGCCGTGACAAAC
Source organism: Afipia sp. (assembly GCA_024508675.1). Lineage (GTDB taxonomy): Bacteria > Pseudomonadota > Alphaproteobacteria > Rhizobiales > Xanthobacteraceae > Afipia. The sequence goes on along the minus strand of JANINQ010000013.1, from coordinate 144,776 downwards.
GAGGCCGTGGCGCAGGCGCGTCAGACCATCCGCAAGCTGCGCCGCGAGCGCCCCGACGCCCGCATTGTCGTCACCGGCTGTGCCGCCCAGACCCAGACGCAAATGTTTGCGCAGATGAGCGAAGTCGATCGTGTGCTGGGCAACGATGACAAGATGCGCAGCGACGCATGGCGCAGCACCCGCCTTGCTTTCGATGGTGGCGGTGAAAAAATTTCCGTCTCGGACATCATGGCTGTCACCGAGATGGCGCCGCATCTCGCCGCCGGATTCCAGAGCGGGCTGCCGCGTGTCTTCGTGCAGGTGCAGAACGGCTGCGATCATCGCTGCACGTTCTGCATTATCCCTTATGGCCGTGGCAATTCGCGCTCCGTCGCGATGGGGGCGGTGGTCGATCAGGTGCGTGCGCTGACCGAAGCAGGGCATGCCGAGATCGTGCTGACTGGTGTTGATCTGACAAGCTACGGCGGCGATCTGCCGGGTGCTCCGAGGTTGGGGACGCTGACAAGGCAGATCCTCAAGCATGTTCCCGAACTCAAGCGGCTCCGCATCTCGTCAATCGATTCCATCGAGGCGGATCACGATCTGCTCGATGTCATTGCCACCGAGGAGCGGCTGATGCCGCATCTGCATTTGTCGCTGCAGGCCGGCGACGATCTCATCCTCAAGCGGATGAAGCGGCGGCATTCACGCGCCGATGCCATTGCTTTCTGTCGGCAGGTGCGGCGGCTGCGGCCGGACATCGCATTCGGGGCGGACATTATTGCGGGCTTCCCCACCGAGACCGAAGAGATGTTCGCGCGCTCGCAGGATCTGGTTGATGAATGTGACCTGACATTCCTTCATGTGTTTCCATACTCAAAGCGGCCCGGTACGCCGGCGGCGCGGATGCCGCAGGTCGATGGCCGCACGATCAAGGATCGCGCGCGGCGGCTGCGTGCAAACGGCGAGGCCGCGCTGCAAAGGCGGCTTGCGTCGGATGTGGGGACGATGCGCAGTGTGCTGATCGAAAGCGCGACGCAGGGACGCACGGAACATTTTGTCCCGGTTGCTGTCGCAGGCGGCATTCCTGGCGCCGTGCATACATTGAAAATGACCGGCCATGATGGTGAGCGGTTGCTCACGTAGAATGCGCGTAAAATTGACTCGCCTCTGTTGCCTTCAAATTGCATCGCAATTGATGTAATGAAGTAACCATGTCTCAAGGCTGCAATCGCAAAAGCGCGGGATAACTTTCCCGCTTGTCACCTTCGTGGTCTTTGCAAAAGCAGATTTCGCCCGAGGAGAAAATTCATGTCGCTCGATTCCGATGTGATCGTTGATCGCCGCCGCATTCGCCGCAAGCTGACCTTCTGGCGCGTGATCGCTGCGCTCGGCGTGATCGCAGCAGCGGTTGCGGTTGGTGTGCTTGCGTCGCCTTCGGCACGCACGGCGATCTCGGGATCGAACGCGATCGCGCGGGTGAAGATCGACGGTCTGATCCGCAGCGATCAGGCGCGCGTCGAGGCGCTGGAGCGGCTCGAGAAGTCATCCGCCGCCGCCGTCATCGTGCACATCAATTCGCCGGGCGGTACCACTGCGGGTTCCGAGCAGCTTTTCGATGCGCTGACGCGTCTCAAGGCGAAGAAGCCGATGGTGGTTGTTGTCGAGGGCCTCGCTGCATCGGGCGGATACATCGCGGCGCTGGCGTCGGACCAGATCATTGCGCAGCAGACCTCGCTGGTGGGTTCGATCGGCGTGTTGTTCCAGATTCCAAACGTGTCGGATCTTTTGAAGACCGTCGGCGTCAAGGTCGAGGAAGTGAAGTCATCGCCGCTGAAGGCGGCGCCAAACGGCTATGAGCCCACCAGTCCGGAGGCGCGTGCGGCGCTCGACTCGCTGGTGAAGGATTCCTACGCGTGGTTTCGCGGTCTGGTGAAGGATCGCCGCGGCATGGATGACGCGACATTGCAGACGGTGGCGGATGGCCGTGTGTTTACCGGACGTCAGGCGGTGGGTTTGAAGCTGATCGACCAGCTTGGTGACGAGAAAACCGCTGTGGCGTGGCTGGTGGCGCAAAAGAAGGTTGGCGCGGACACGCCGGTGCGGGATTTCAAACTCACTCCCCGCTTCGGAGACATGACTTTCCTGCGGGCAACGGCATCTGTCGCGCTCGATGCAATCGGTCTGCGGGGGCTTGCGCGGCAGGTTGAACAGTCGGGCGTTGCTCAGGCGGTCGATCGCCTGGGACTGGATGGCATGCTTGCGCTCTGGCATCCGTCGCCTGCGAATTGAGCACAGTGAATCCGGTTTCAGCCGGTCTTCACCGCATTGCGGTGACGGGACCAACAACGGATTCCAGCGTTTGTCACGCGATTTAGCCTTGTCCTACGAGGAATTAGCGACTTGACAGTTCAAGGCTTTTTCAAGGAAATGCTAACCGCACGTCACGGGCCAATCATTCAATGATCAAATCCGAACTCGTTCAGCGCATCGCCGAGCATAACCCGCACCTGTATCAGCGGGATGTCGAGAACATCGTGAACGCCATTCTCGACGAAATCGTTGCAGCGCTCGCACGCGGAGATCGCGTGGAACTCCGCGGTTTTGGCGCTTTTTCAGTGAAGCACCGGCCGGCGCGCGCGGGACGTAATCCGCGCACCGGCGAGCATGTTCCTGTCGAACAGAAGAGCGTGCCGTTCTTCAAGACCGGCAAGGAAATGCGCGAGCGGCTGAACCGCGAAGGCGCTGCAGCAGATACGGTAGCCGCGACCTGATCCGGCGGCTGTAATCATCCGGGGAATGGCGGCCCGCGTTGGCGGGCTGGCTTCAGGAAGCGCGCTGCGTCCAAGGCGGCTGCCTTCGAAATGGAAACGTGCCGCGAGGACACACCATGCTCCGCAAGATTTTCAATGCTCTGGTGATCCTGCCGCTCGCGATTCTGTTCGTGGTGTTCGCGGTCGCGAACCGTCACATCGTCACGCTGTCGTTCGATCCGTTCAATTCCAGCGATCCAGCGCTGGGCGTGTCGCTGCCGCTGTTCGTGGTCATCATTGCGGTCGCCATGTTCGGGGTTGTCGCCGGAGGCATCGCGACCTGGTTCGGCCAGCGCCACTGGCGCCGTGCCGCCCGGCAGCAGGAGGCAGATGCGCGCCATGCCCGTGCCGAACTGGCGGATTTGCGCGAACAGACCCGGCTGGCCGCGGTGCGGACCGAGGGGCAGGTTCCGGCCCTGACGCCCGGTCTGGCCCCGCAATATCCGGCCATTGGGCGAGACAAGCAGGGCGCGGCGTTGTAGAACCCGCCGATCACCCCAAAGCCTGCGGCCTGCCCTTCGAGCGTCGGCCCATGGCGGAACGTGCCCCGGAAACCATGTCTCTTGCGGTTAAAATTTGCGGCCTGTCCACGCGCGAGACCCTTGAGGTCGCGCTGGATGCTGGCGCCGACATGGTGGGCTTCGTGTTCTTCGAGGCCTCGCCCCGTCACGTCACGCTGGGTACCGCGCGAGAGCTGGGGCGACAGGTCAAGGGCCGCGCGCTCAAGGTGGCGCTGACAGTGAACGCCGACGATGCCACGCTGGAGAACTGCATCGAGGCGCTGCAGCCGGGCCTGCTGCAGCTCCATGGCGACGAAAGCGTGGCGCGGGTGCGCGACATCAAGCAGAAATTCGGTTTGCCGGTGATGAAGGTGCTGCCGGTCGCGACTGCTGCCGATCTTGCGGGCCTGCCCGGCCATGCAGCCGTTGCTGACCGGATCCTGTTCGACGCGCGTGCGCCCAAGGACGCCACGCGCCCCGGCGGTCTCGGCGTGCCGTTCGACTGGCATCTGCTTGAGAATATCAAACTCACGATCCCGTTCATGGTGGGTGGCGGACTGAATCCCGGCAATGTTGCCGAGGCGATCCGCGTCACCCATGCTGGCGGGGTCGATGTCTCGTCCGGTGTCGAAAGCGCGCCGGGTGTGAAAGATCCTGACATGATCCGCGCCTTCATTCGCGCCGCGCGCGAGGCGGACCATGCAACAGCCCCTTCGAAGATTGCGAGCAGCGTATGAACTTGCCTCTCCCCAATTCCTTCCGGTCGGGACCCGACGAGCGCGGGCACTTCGGTATTTTCGGCGGACGCTATGTCGCTGAGACGCTGATGCCGCTGATCCTCGATCTTGAAAAGGCCTATGCCGACGCCAAGGCCGATCCGTCGTTTCAGAAGGAAATGAACGGATACCTCAAGGACTATGTTGGCCGTCCGTCGCCGCTCTATTTCGCCGAACGTCTCACCGAGCATCTTGGCGGCGCGAAGATCTACTTCAAGCGCGAAGAACTGAACCACACCGGTTCGCACAAGGTGAACAACGTGCTCGGCCAGATCATGGTCGCGCGGCGCATGGGCAAGAAGCGCATCATCGCGGAGACCGGCGCGGGCCAGCATGGCGTTGCGACCGCGACGCTTTGCGCGCGCTTCGGGCTTGAATGCATCGTCTATATGGGAGCGGTCGACGTCGAGCGGCAGCAGCCGAACGTGATCCGCATGGAAATGTTGGGCGCGAAGGTCGTTCCTGTGCAGTCCGGCTCGCGCACGCTGAAGGATGCGATGAACGATGCGCTACGCGACTGGGTCACCAATGTTGCCGACACGTTCTATTGCATCGGCACCGTGGCAGGGCCGCATCCCTATCCGATGATGGTGCGTGACTTCCAGTCGATTATCGGCACCGAGACGCGCGCGCAGATGCAGGAGGCTGAAGGGCGCCTGCCGGATTCGCTGGTCGCCTGCATCGGCGGTGGCTCCAACGCGATGGGACTGTTTCATCCGTTCCTCGATGATCCGAGTGTCGAGATTTTCGGCGTCGAAGCCGCAGGCCACGGCCTTACCAATCTGCATGCGGCATCGATCGCAGGCGGACGGCCCGGCGTGCTGCATGGCAATCGCACGTATCTCTTGATGGACGACGACGGCCAGATCCAGGATGCGCACTCCATTTCAGCGGGTCTCGATTATCCCGGCATCGGGCCGGAGCACTCATGGTTGCATGAAACTGGCCGCGTGACTTATCTCTCCGCGACCGACGACGAGGCGCTGGCGGCATTCCAATTGCTGTCTCGGCTCGAAGGGATCATTCCCGCGCTTGAGCCGGCGCATGCCATCGCCAAGGTGATGGAGCTCGCGCCGAAGCGGCCGAAGGATCATCTGATGGTGGTCAATCTCTCGGGCCGCGGCGACAAGGACGTGCCGCAGGTCGGCGATATTCTGAAGGGCAAGAAGAAGTGACCACGCGCATCGACACACGCTTCGCTGAACTCAAGCAGGAAGGCCGTGCGGCCTTCGTCACCTTCGTGATGTGCGGTGACCCCGACCTTGCCACCTCGCTCGAGATTATCAAGGCGCTACCGAAGGCGGGTGCGGACATCATCGAAATCGGAATGCCCTTCACCGATCCGATGGCGGACGGCCCCGCGATTCAGGCCGCCGGCCTGCGCGCGCTGAAAGCCGGCACCACGCTGAAGAAGACGCTGCAGGTGGTGCGTGACTTCCGCGCCGGCGACAACGCCACGCCGATCGTGCTGATGGGCTATTACAATCCGATCTACATCTACGGCGTCGACAAGTTTCTCGCCGATGCAAAGTCCGCCGGCGTTGACGGCCTGATCATCGTCGATCTGCCGCCGGAGGAAGACACCGAGCTTTGCATTCCGGCGATGCAGGCCGGATTGAATTTCATTCGTCTCGCGACACCGACCACCGACGACAAACGGTTGCCTGCCGTGCTCGCGAACACGTCGGGCTTTGTCTATTACGTTTCGATCACTGGTATCACCGGCTCGGCCAGTGCCGATACCGCGCAGGTATCGTCGGCGGTGGCGCGGATCAAGCGCCATACCCAGTTGCCGGTGTGCGTCGGCTTCGGCATCCGGACACCGGACGCCGCGCGTGGGATCGCACAGGCGGCGAACGGTGCGGTTGTCGGCTCGGCGCTGATCGATGCGCTGCGCGCCACGCTCGATTCGGAAGGGCGCGCCACGGCGAAAACGGTCCCTGCGGTGGCCGATCTTGCGGCGGCGCTGGCGCAGGGCGTTCGCGGCGCGAAACAGGCGGCGGAATAGCGCGCCGTCAACCGTGATATTTGGGCGAGGCCGGGTTGCCGGGCTTTGCCCAGACGTCCATATATCCATTTCACCGAGGCGGAGCCCGTCATGAACTGGTTGACCAATGTTGTCCGGCCGAAGATTCGCAGCATTCTCAAGCGCGAGACGCCGGAGAATCTCTGGATCAAGTGTCCGGATTCCGGGCAGCTCGTGTTCTACAAGGATGTCGAGCAGAACCAGTTCGTCATTCCGGGCTCGAACTATCACATGCGCATGGGCGCCACCGCGCGGCTGAAGTCGATCTTCGACAACGAGACCTGGTACGATGTCGCGCTGCCTGACGTGACGCCGGACCCGCTGAAGTTTCGCGACGAGCGCAAGTATGTGGACCGCATCAAGGATGCGCGCACCAAGACCGGCATGAACGATGCCGTGAAGGTCGGCTACGGCAAGCTGGAAGGCAACGCCGTCGTGGTCGCGGTGCAGGATTTCGATTTCATGGGTGGTTCGCTCGGCATGGCCGCCGGCGAAGCGGTCGTGAAGGGTCTTGAACTCGCGGTCGAAAAGAAATCGCCCTTCATCATCTTTGCTGCATCCGGCGGCGCGCGGATGCAGGAAGGCATTCTTTCGCTGATGCAGATGCCGCGCACCACCGTGGCGATCCAGATGCTGCGCGAAGTGCAGCAGCCTTACATCGTGGTGCTGACCAATCCGACCACCGGCGGCGTCACGGCATCCTACGCGATGCTTGGCGATGTGCAGATCGCCGAGCCGGGCGCGCTGATCGGCTTTGCCGGTGCGCGCGTGATCGAGCAGACCATTCGCGAAAAACTTCCGGAAGGTTTTCAGCGGGCCGAGTACCTGAAAGAGCATGGCATGGTGGATATGGTGGTGCATCGCCATGATCTACGCGCGACATTGGCGCGGATCTGCCGCTTGCTCACCAAGGCGCCGCCTGCGGAAGGTTTCGAATCGCGCAGCGCATCGTTGCCTGTCGATCTGCCCGCGACAGCGTCGCCCGCGTGACGTCTCCTGCGGCCAAGGAACCGTCGCCGTCCTACGACGACATTCTGGCGCGTCTTGCTTCGCTGCATCCCAAGCGGATTGATCTCACGCTCGACCGGATGTGGCGCATCCTTGAGCGCCTCGATCATCCCGAACGCCGTATCCCGCCCGTCATTCATGTTGCCGGGACCAACGGCAAGGGATCGACCGTGGCGTTTCTCCGCGCCATTCTAGAGGCGGCGGGCCTGCGCGTTCACACCTATACGTCGCCGCATCTGGTGCGCTTTAACGAGCGTTTTCGTCTCGGCAAGGTCGGCTGCGGCGTTCTTGTGACCGATGACCAGTTGCGCGATGCGCTCGATCATTGCGAACGCGTCAATGCAGGCGAACCCATCACGATCTTCGAAATCGAGACGGCTGCGGCGTTTTATCTGTTCGCCAGGCATCCGGCGGATGTCGTGTTGCTGGAAGTCGGGCTCGGCGGACGGCTGGATGCGACCAATGTGATCGAGCAGCCGCTGGCCAGCGTCATCACTTCCATCGGGATGGATCACATCGAATTCCTTGGTGACACGCTTGCGAAGATCGCCACGGAAAAGGCGGGCATTATCAAGAAAGGCGTGCCGGTGATCTGCGCGGAGCTTCCGCCAGATGCCGAAGCTGCGATCGAGCAGGCGGCGAAGCGCCTTCGTGCACCGCTGCACGCTGCGACGCAGGACTGGCATGTCAATGTCGAGCGCGGACGGCTGGTCTATTCGGATGAGCGCGGATTGCTTGATTTATCCGCGCCGCGTCTGTTCGGGCGGCACCAATTCGACAATGCCGGACTCGCGATCGCCACCCTGCGCGCCATCGACTCCCCGAAGCTCGAACCATCCGCGTTCGAGCAGGGCATTGCGCGCGCCGAATGGCCGGCGCGGATGCAGCGGCTGACATCAGGTGCGCTGGTTGCGTCGGCGCCGCGCGATGCGGAAATCTGGCTCGATGGCGGGCATAATCCGGATGGCGGGCGCGTGATCGCCGCCGCGCTTGGCGATCTCGAAGAGCGGGTGTCGCGCCCGCTGGTGGTGGTCGCAGGCATGATGGGCAACAAGGACGCGGCCGGCTTTCTTGCCAACTTCGCCGGACAGACCCGCCACATCATCGCGGTGAAGATTCCCGATCAGGACAATGCCATGGAGCCGAATGTGCTGGCGGATGCGGCGCGCCAGCTCGGCATGCGGGTCGAGATCGCGGCAAGCGTCGATGCAGCGTTGAAGTCGGTGGCGAAGCTCGCTTATGAAGTGCCGCCGCGCATTCTGATCACCGGCTCGCTATATCTGGCCGGGCATGTGCTGGCCGAAAACGGCACGCCGCCGCAGTAACCGGAACACCACATGCGTCTCGCTGCAATCGCGGATGTCCACGGCAATTTTCTCGCGCTGGAGGCGGTGCTCGCGGACATCCGGGCGCAGCGGATCGATGCGATCCTCAATCTCGGTGACATGGCGAGCGGACCGCTCGATGCGCGGCGGGCCATGGACATGCTGATGGCGATTGAGGCTGTGCATGTTCTCGGCAATCATGATCGCTATCTGATCGACAGAACGCCCGAAGAGATGGGATCGTGGGACCGGCCCGCGCATGCGCAACTCGACACGAGCCATCTTGCCTGGCTGAAGGGCATTTCATCCACGCGGGTGTTCGAGAACGCGGTGTATCTCTGTCACGCGACGCCATTGGATGACGAAACCTACTGGCTCGAAACCGTCCGGCCCGATGGCACGGTCTGCATGTCCTCAATCGCCGACATCGAACAGGCCGCAGAGGGCATTTCCCAATCGCTCATCCTGTGCGGGCACACGCACATTGCGCGGGCGGTCCGGCTTCGCGACGGGCGCATGATCGTCAATCCGGGCAGTGTGGGTTGCCCCGGCTACCGCGATATTGTCCCGTTCCGCCATGCCATGGAGGCGGGATCACCCGATGCCCGCTACGCTATTCTCGAGCTTAAAAGCGGGCAGTGGCATGTGACCTTCCGCCATGTGTCTTATGACCACGATGCTATGGCTTCGCTGGCGCGGCAGAACGGGCATCCCGATCTGGCGAACGCGCTCGCAACTGGATGGATCAGGTAGCTGCTGCGCAAAGAAAAACGGCCCGCTTGCGCAGGCCGTTTGTCAAAACTCAAAAGAAAACGATCAGACTGCACGATCAAACAGCTGCAGTGATCCACTGCTGCAGCTTGGCCTTCGGCGCTGCGCCGACCTGACGCGATGCCATTTCGCCGCCCTTGAAGATCATCAGGGTGGGGATCGACATGACGCCATACTTCGAGGCCGTCTTCGGGCTCTCGTCGACATTGAGCTTCACGATCTTGACCTTGTCGCCCATGGCGCCGGCGATTTCATCGAGAGCGGGAGCGATCATGCGGCACGGGCCGCACCATTCCGCCCAGAAATCGACCACGACCGGGCCGTTTGCGTTCAGCACTTCCTTGTCGAAATCGGCGTCAGAAACCTTACCCACACTCATGTTGTTTTGCCTCGTTGGATGAAAGGCGCGGGGCTTTTGAGAGAATCGCGCGCCGGAAACGTAGGATGAACCTATGAATGCACCCTTGTGGGGTCAAGGCCGGTCACCGGGACGTGTTCCCATTCCTGTGTGCAGGGCCGCGGCAAGAATATGCGTCAATTCAATGGCTTAAGTGTTCTTGGATGAAGGGCAAATACCGGATCGGGCCTCAGGAGAGTGCCGATTTCAGCTCTGCGTCCAGCGCGGAGGCGGGAATTTCCATCATAATCGTTGTCTCTGTCCACAGAAGTGCACAGCGCACCCTGCGGTCGGGATAAAGCCGCTGCAGCACATCGCGGTAAAGCGCGAGCTGACGCACATACGGTGGCGGGGCGTCGTCCGCCGCCTGTGGCGGGGCGTGATTGGTCTTGTAGTCGACGATCAGCACTTCATCAGGCGTCACCACCAGCCGGTCGATCTGGCCCGAGACCAGCGCGGGCGGGCGTCCAGGCCGCGCCACGCGTCCTGCGATGGACACTTCGGCGCGGCTGCCTTCGGCGAACAGCGGCGCGAAGGATGGCGTGGTGATCAGCGCGATCACCTGCCTCGCCAGCGCGGCACATTCTTCCTTTGAAAATAGCGGCTGCGCATTGCGCTGCAGGAAATCGTGCGCCGCCTTCTCGCGCCGCTCGCTTGCGACATCGGGGAGCGATTGCAGCAGCCGGTGGATCAGCGTGCCGCGCCTGAGCGCGCGCTCGCGGGCCGCGCGCGTCTCGTCGGTGACGACGGCGTGGCTCTCACCGTCGCCTTGTGCCGAGTCCGACGGACGCAGCAGCACGTCGGCGGGTTCTTCCCTCGGTGCGGGCGTCTTCAGCCAGACGGGCAATTCCGTTGCGGCCGACGCGGGCTGCTCAGCAGTGGCGGGTGTCGGCGGCTCGACATCGCCGCTGCGCGTAAAGCGGTTGACCGGACCGGACGGTGTCTCGATCGTACCGCGCTGAAGGCCAGAGGCGGCGAGTCCCTTCGCGATCAGATCGTACCACGAGATCGCCGCGCTCGCCTTGCGCGGCTGGACGCCGCCAACGATCAGCCGGTCGGCCGCGCGGGTCATCGCGACATAGAGCAGCCGACGGTATTCGTCTTCGGTATCGTCCTTCATTGCGCTGCGCGCCGCGGCGACCGGCTTGGGATCGTCGTCCTTCCTGCCGGCCCACAGCACCACGCCCGGCGCATCCGGCGCGGCATTGCCCTGCGGCATGCGGATCAGGTTGACGCGGTGCGAATCCACCGGCGAGGTCGTGGTGTCGATCAGAAAGACCACCGATGCCTCGAGCCCCTTGGCGCCATGCACGGTCATGACGCGAACCTCATCGCGCGCGATTTCCATGTCGCGCTTCACTTCGGTGTCGGCGGCGCGCAGCCACGCCATGAGGCCCTGCAGCGAAGCGGGCGCCTTTTGCTCATAGTTCAATGCAAGTTCAAGGAACTCGTCGAGCGCATCGTTGGCCTCGAGGCCCAGCCGCGCAAGAATACGCGCCCGCCCGCCATCGCCGCCGAGCAGCCAGGCGTAGAACGAGAACGGCGTGTCCTGCGCAAACCGCCGTTCATATCGCTCCAGCCGGTCGAGCGCCGCGGTGAGCCTGCTGTTGTCTCGTGCATGTTCGGCGAGCGCGCCGCGCAGCGTGCCCGTGCGTTCCGGTGCAAGCAACAGCAGGTCGTCGTCGTCGAGGCCGAACAGCGGGCTTTTCAGCGCCACAGCAAGCGCGAGATCGTCGCGCGGCAGTAGCAGCGCGTCGGCAATGTTCATCAGGTCGATCACCGCGATGTGCTCGGTCAGCTTCAGCCGGTCCGCACCTGCCACCGGGATGTTGGCATGTTTCAGCGCCTGGATGATGGCGTCGAACGCCTTTCCGCGCCGCCGCACCAGAATGAGAACGTCGCCGTAGCTGACAGGCCGCCGGTTGCCAGCCGGGCCGGTCATCGTCTGCGCCTCGATCAGCGCGGCGATTTCGCCGCGCACACGCTGCGCCAGCCGCACTTCGGGATCGGTTTCGGAGACGGCATCGAGCGCGGCGGTCCATCCCTTGCCGGTCTGTCGTTCATTGGGTTTTTCAAGCTCCCAGAGATCGACCAGCGCGGGCGCGGCGTCGCCGAGCGCGTCGTGAACGGGATAGCCGTTCGAGATCGCATGGATGCTCTTGAAGATCGATGCCTCGCGGAACACGTGGTCCACCGACTGAAGAATGGCCCAGCCGGACCGGAACGAATGCTTGAACTCGACCGATTCGAATTTGAGCTGCGCGTCCTCGAAGCGGGTCTTGATGTCGCGGCGGCGGCTGTCGAACTCGCGCGGCGCGGCGCCCTGGAATGAAAAGATCGACTGCTTCTCGTCCCCGACCGCGAAGATCGTGCGCCTGATGCCGTCACGCGCGCCTGCGCCGGAGGTGAATTCGGAAGTCAGGCGATCGATGATGTCCCACTGCCGCGGGCTGGTGTCCTGCGCCTCGTCGATCAGGACGTGATCGATGCCGCGATCGAGCTTGAAGTGCACCCAGCCCGGCGACATATGCGTCAGCATGTGGTGGGTCTTGTCGATCAGGTCGTCGTAATCGAGCAGGCCGCGTTCCAGCTTTTCGCGCCGGTAATGTGCCGCGACGGCGCTCGCGATCACCAGCAATGCCTGTGTGCGGTCGCGTTGGATGATCGCGCGGTGCTTCGTCAAAAGCACGGCGACGCGATCCTTCTCCCGCTCAAGGGCCTGAACGAGGCCGGGATGGGCATCGCGGATCGCCTTGGTCGCCAGCGATTTTCGCGGATCAAGTTTATCGGTCAGAAAAACGGAGAGATATTTACTGGCCTGCCCGGCTCCGGTGAGCGTCAATGCATCGCGCAGACGGGTGGCCTGTTCGGCGTCGGTCTTGCTTCCCGTCGCGAATATCGCGGCAACGGATGGCCATTCGCTGCGCGGCAGGTTCGGCCCATCGACCATCTCGTGTTCGATATCCTCGATGCGGTCGTCGAGACCGATGCCAAGAGTGGCCGCCACCTGCGCCATCGCGGCGTCGATGCTGCCTGCGCCATCAGACCATCTGATGAAATGATCGCGGCTGAGGCACGCCTCGCGCACCACGTCCTTGAATGTCGCGTCCGCGGCGTTCGCCATTGCAACGTCGAGCGCGCGTCCGGCCGGACTTGCGGGATTTGCTGAAGCATCCAGCAGCACGGCCAGATTGGCCCGCTCCATCATGTCGTTCTGGTCGCGGTCATCCAGCACCGAGAAATGCGCCGGGACATTGGCCTCGAACGGGAACTGTTGCAGCAGCCGGGTGCAGAGCGCGTGGACGGTCTGGACCTTCAGGCCGCCCGGCGTTTCAAGTGCGCTCGCGAAAAGTTTGCGCGCGCGCATGCGTGTGGCGGCATTCGGTGCCGATGCGCCGATGTTGCGGATCGCGGCATCGAGCTCCTCGTCGGGCATCCGCACCCAGCGGCCGAGGGTGGCGAAGACACGCTGCGACATGTTTGCGGCGGCGGCCTTGGTGAAGGTGATGCAGAGAATCTTTTCCGGCGGCACGCCGTTCAGCAGCAGCCGGATCACGCGGCTGACCAGCACATGGGTCTTGCCTGAACCGGCATTGGCCGCGACGAAGGCGGACACATTGGGGTCCGAGGCGCGCGCCTGCAGCGCGGTGACTGTGTCCGGGATGTTCTGGCGCGTCGCGCTCATTCGTCGCCTCCGCCTGTTCCGGATGCGGACCATTCCTTGATCCGTGCAAGATCGTCGTAAGTGCCGTAGCGATTGGTCCACATGGTCAGCACGACCGAGCCATAAGGCTGGCTCTTGGTCCTGTAGCGTTGCACGAGGGCGGTCAGTTCACGCAGCGCGTCGTCCGCGGCATCGTCCGGAAGCTGAACGGGGTCGCTGCGATTGACCCGCAGGTCCAGCACGCGCTCGTCGCCGGCGGGGTTGTTGCCGCTAAGCTTGACGTAGACCAGTTCGCTTACCGATTCTCCCGCTGGAATATCCCGGAAGCCGCCACTGCGGAGGATCGCTGCTTCCAGCGTGAGCTGCGGCGACAGGCCGAGATAGACCTGCTTGCCGCTCGGCGGATTGCCGGTCTTGTAGTCGAGCAGGGCATATGTGCGGTCGTTGCGGTGTTCGATGCGGTCGGCGCGTGCCGAGAGGGTGAAGACGCGGCCGTCCTCCACGGGAATCGTGAGCCTGCCGCCGGTTTCTGCATCGACACGCGTAATGGCATGGCGGCGGTCCTGCTCCCATCCCGCAAACCAGTCGGCGATGCGCAGGAAGCGCGGCCACCACAGGGCGCGTGCTTCGGGCCGGTCCATTAGCGGCGCAAAATGGATTTTGCCGATGTCGCGCAAGATATGCGCGACATTATCCGGCAATCCGGATGGGAAACGGGCGGTGAATTCGCCGAGCGTTTCATGAATCGCCGAACCGCGATCCGCCGCGGTGAGCGGCATGTCCACCGGATCGAGCGGAATCAGCTTCAGGATGCGTTTTGCATAGATGGTGTAGGGATCGCGTAGCCAGTGCTCGATTTCAGTAACGGACATGCTGAGCGGACGAAGCGCGACTTCGGGTTTCGGTTCTGGCCGCGCCATAGGCGTCACGCGATCCGGCCGGTCGAGTTCGCTGGCATAGCGGACATAGACGTCGCCGCGCTCCCTGATGCGCGGCCAGAGGTCCTTCCCGGCGACCGCTTCCATTCGGTGCAGGAAGCGCGACGCAACTGCAGGGGCTCCGCCGACTTTCGCGGCGCGCGACAGGATCACTTCTTTTGTGCCGAGCAGTTGCGCGAAGTCATGCGCGGAGAGGCCGATGCGTCGCTCGGGCAGATCGAGGCCGAGCTGATGCCGCATCGGGCGGCTGAGCCACGGGTCGACGCGCGGCGCTGGTGGCCATACGCCTTCCACAAGCCCGCCGAGGATCACGCGGTCACATTCCGTCAAACGCGCTTCGAGCGGACCGTAAATGCGAAGTGACGCCACCGATTGTGGTCGGCGCACGATGCGGTCGCTGAACGTGGTCTGGAAGACTTCGGGATAATCGCCAAGCGTGAGGATCAGGCCGCTCGATGATGGTTCGCCGTTATCGTCCGACATGGCGACGGCCTGGAACAGGTCGTCGAACGCCTTTGACAATGCGCAGCCATCGGGGCCTTCAAATGCGAGACAAACACCCCTGTCGTCGGTGGTCAGGACCTTGAGGATCTCGTAGTGGCGTGCCGCAAAATCCGTCAGGTCGTGCGGTTTGCCGGGCCGCGAGTCTTCCAGCGGCTTGAAGGCGGCCTCGAGACCGGCGATCAGGGTCTGCACGCCGTCGAGCGCTGCGTCATCGAGTTGCGCGCGCGGCTCCGAGCGATGAATCGCCGAAAGCTCCTTGCGATTGAGTTTTGCAAGTTCTTCGCGAAAGCGCGCGAAGTCGTGCTTCAGTCCTTCGCTGCCCGCCGCCGGGCGCGGTCCGCGCATCAGGGCCAGTTCAAGATCGCCGATAATTTTGGTGAACGCGCCTTGCGCACGGCCTAGCCGGAACAGCGGATGCTTCAGCAGCGCCAGCAATGTGGGCGGAGCCAGTTCGTCCGCAACGGTTTGCGCGGCAAGCCGCGCAAAGATCCCCGCAGGCGTGTCCATCAGGGAATCGCCGCCGGAATCGTCAAAGGCGAGATTCCACCGGCCGAGCGAGGCCATCACGCGGCGCGCCAGTGCGCGATCCGGAGTCACAAGCGCGGCGGTGAGATTCCGTTCGCGCGCCTCGCGCATCGCCGTGGCGATGGTCAGCGCTTCCATCTCGGGATTGGGCGCTTCGATCAGGGTGAGGTTTCCGGCGGCGGAAACGATGCGCTGCGTGATCGTCTTGTCGGAGAGTTGCGTGTACCACTTCTCGCTCGATGTCGCGGGACGCATCGCCTCGGACATCAGCACTTCGCGGCCATGAGGCGCGGGGGCTGTGAGCTGTTCGACGTCGCTGCGCTTGATGCCAAAGCGCGCGAGCAGCCCATGAAGCGCGAACTGCGGATGGCTCCAGGCCGCAGGCGTTGCGACAAGATCTCCGGCAGCGACCGTGCCGCCGATCGAATCCCATGCGGCATTGTCGAGATCGGTGTCGAGTCCCGGCAAAACGACGGCGCCCTGCGGAAGCTGTGCAATCGCATGCAGGAATATCGCGGTGGCGGGCATCGATCCGGTCGAGCCTGCCGCTATGACCGGGCCTTTCTGGCTGGCCTTGAGGCGGTTTGCTTCCATCGCGATCAGAAGGTCGCGCCGCGCTGCGGGCTCGATGCGATTGATCTGCGCAAGATGCGCAGGCCAGTTTTCCTTCGCGATCTTCAGGAAAGCCAGCGTGTGCTGCCAGTAAACATCGAGCTCATCAGGCACGATGCCGTCCAGCGCGTCCCAGCCGACGCCGCGCGTCACCATGTCGTCCATCAGCCGCGCGAGATCGCCTGCGAGCGCCAGTGTCGATGCCGGACTGCCGACCACGAGGGATGCCGGCTGCCGCCTGGCCCAGGCAGCCACAAGCCGCGCGAGTGTCAGTCGCCGCGTGAGGTCGTCCAGCTTCGGCGGCAGCAAGGATGCTTCGGAACCGCCGAGCTGTCCGTCGTCGGAAAATTCCAGTTCATCTTCATCGACGCTGCCGAGCGCGACAATGCGCGGCAAGACCACGGCATCGGTTTGCAGCACGTCAAGAAATACCTCGCGTGCCATCCGGCCCGCACGCCGCGTCGGAAGGTAGAGGGTGGCGTCGGCCAACCGTTCGGGATTGGCGCGCGCATCAAATCCCGCGACCAGCCTGCCGTCGACAAGCGCCGAAATCACCGTGTGAAGAAACGGCGCAGAAGGAGGGACGTTGAAAACGCGCATGAAAAATCCGATTCGGGACCGGCATCATGACATGTGGGGATAGGCGAGGGGAGTCCGGCCGGCGCAAGACGCTTTACGCGACGCTCGCGAGCAGGGCCTCTTCGGCGGCCTCGACGGCGTCCGGGGTGCCGACATGCATCCATGTGCCGTCAAGCCGCAATCCGAACAGCCGCTCCTGTTCGTTGGCGGCGTCGAACATTTTTGTCAGGGAAAATTCGCCCGCCGGCGGGTTCCTGAAAACACTGGGCGAGATGATGGCGGCGCCGGCATAGACGAACGGCACCACCTGATGTTCCTTGCGCTTGCGCAGAGCGCCGTCGGTGAGCATGGCGTAGTCGCCGGAGCCTGCATAGCCGATGCTGTTTGCCGTCGGCGCCATCAGCAGCAGGATGTCCATCCGCGCCGGATCGAAGGCTTCGGCAAGACGAAGCAGATTGGGATGCACGCCGTCGATCCACATCGTATCTGCGTTCAGATGATAGAACGGCGCATCGCCGAGCAGCGGCAGCGCCTTCACCACACCGCCGCCGGTGCCGAGCACCATGTCGCGTTCGTCGGAGATGATGACGCGCGGGGAAGTGCGATCCTTGACGTGCTCCACGATCTGATCGGGAAGATAATGCACATTCACCACGGCCGTGGCCACGCCGGCTTCGGCGAGCCGGTCCAGAACATGATCGAGCAGCGGCTTGCCTGCGACCGGGACCATCGGTTTCGGCATCTTGTCCGTCAGCGGGCGCATGCGCGTGCCGAGGCCGGCGGCGAGGACCATGGCTGAAACGGGTGTGGTGGGCATCGCGGGTTCTATCTCAACGGCGGGCGGCATCGCCCTCGGGCATGTGCGCGACAACGGACGAATGCCGATTATAGCACTCGAATCGGCGCGGCGCGCCGTACGGCTCAGGCTGTAATTACACTTTGTGACAGCGATGCGACCGGGGGCAGGGTGTGACCCGATGGCGCGCCGTCAGACCTCGACCACCTGCGAGCCGTTGGACCGGCGAGCGGGTTTCTTCTTGTTCTCGGGCTTGAGAAAGCCGGCGCCGATCTGTTCGCCATTGACCCAGGACAACTCACAGCGGCGATAGGCAAGTCCGGTCGACGACAGCAGCAGGAAGAATTCCTTGAGGTTGAGGCCTTCGACCGAACCTTCGACAGTCAGCTTCGCGCCGGTCTCGGAAATATCCTCGACCAGGCAATTGCGCCGCCAGGTTCCGTCAATACCCATCAGATGAGCTGCAAAGCCACGCTCGAAAACCACACGGTCGCCCGCACGCCGTTCCGCCATGAAATCGTACTCCGCTCGCTGGTCCGTGAGCTGCAAAGCCTGGGCAAGGCGCAAGGCTGCGCTGCACGGTCGTCGGAACCCAAAATACGGGCTTGCTGGCTAACAACCGGTAAAAGCAACGCGGTCAAATGGCGGCTTTGCTCAAGCCCCGGGCGCAGGGACGTGGGCTATGCACCATTCCCGGTATATATCGAGGGCTGGATGAGCCAGGGCCCGGTTGAGATACGTCCAGATTCGCGGCTGATGCCGCAGATATTGTGGCTTGCCGTCGCGGCGGTTGAGGCGGGCAAAGGTGCCGAGCAGGCGCGTGTTCCGTTGCGCCGACATGATCGCATATTGCTGGGCGAAGGCAGCGGGATCGAAGGTGGGGTCCGCCGTCCGCCGCGTCTTCACATACCGTGTCAGCATCGCGAGCTCGATGCTTTCGGGCACGTCGATCCGGGCGTCCTGCAGCAGCGAGACGAGATCGTAGGCGGGCGGCCCCATCACCGCGTCCTGAAAGTCCAGCAGGCCGACGCGCTTGATGTCATCGCGCTGCTCAAGCCAGATCAGGTTCGGTGAGTGGAAGTCTCGCAACATCCAGGTCTTCGGCGCGTCTGCGAGCCTGGAAAGCAGATCGCCCCAGATCAGCAGGAAGTCTGCCTGCATGTTGCTCGTCAGTGTCACGCTCTTGTCGGGCAGATACCATTCCGGCATCAGCCCGACCTCGATCATCATTGCTTCGTTGTCGAACGGCGGAACAGTGTAGTCGAGATGCGGCACGAGCGGCAGCACATCCGGCAACGGCTCCTGATGGAATGCCGCCAGCATGTCCACGGCGGCCTGATAGCGCGCCGCGATCGGCTTCGGCGGATCGCCGGTGATGAAAGTTTCGCGGCCAAAGTCCTCGGTGATGAGAAAACCTTCATCGAGGTCGGCGTGGTGAATGACGGGCGCGGAATAGCCGCGCTCGCGCAGTCCGTTGGCGATGGCGACGAATGGCCTGACGTCTTCGGCCAGATGAACAGCTTCACTGTAGGATTTTCCGTCATACAGCGCCGGTCCGTCCGGACGCCGCGGTGAATTCATCAGGATGGCGGTCTGATCGTTCTTCGTCAGCCGTGCATAGGAGCGCGTCGAGGCATCGCCGGGCATGCGCTGGCGCTTCGCATCGAGGCTGCCCGAGAGTTCGAGAAAGTGGCGCAAGGCGGACAACCGCTCGATCTTGGCGGCAAGCTTGCCGTAGCCGGTGATCTCGGCCGCGCGCGCGCCGGTGCCGAGCGATGGCCGATGACTGAGTGCGATGTCGATCCGGTCCGCCGGCAGCATCTGCGGCGCGCGTTCCGGCCACTCGATCAGCGTGACCGTGCCTTCCGGCAGTGGCGACAGTCCGATTTCTTCCAGTTCATCCGGATCGGCGATGCGATAGAGATCCGCATGCAGCAGCGGGAACGACGGAAGATCGTAGGTCTGCGCCAGCGTGAAAGTGGGGCTTGGCACTTCCAGTTCGGCATCCTGCGCGAGATAGCGGATCAGTGCGCGCGCAGCGGCGGTCTTGCCCGCGCCGAGATCGCCGGACAGGGTGATGACATCGCCTGCGCCGAGCAGCAGCGCGAGATCGGCCATGAGATGACCCGTGGCGGTCTCGTTGGCCAGCGCCGTGTGGAATGTCGCGAGGTCGCTCATTCAGCGGCGTTGCGGAAGGTCTGATCGGCGGGGAATTCGCAGGTCACCGTCGTGCCCTTGCCGACGATGGAGTCGACATAGACCTTGCCGCCATGCAACTCGACGAAGGAGCGAACCAGCGACAGGCCGAGCCCCGCGCCGCGATGGCGCGATCCGTTGGCATGGCTTTCGAACCAGTCGAACACCTTGTCCTTGACCTCTTCCGGGATGCCGGGGCCGGAATCGGATACGGAAAACATCACACTCGAATTGCTGCGGCGGGCGCGGAGCACAACAGCGCTGTTGGGCGGCGAGAAGCCGACGGCATTGGCCAGGAGATTGTAGAGCACCTGCACGATGCGCCGTTCGTCGGCAACGAAATCGCCGATGGCGGAATCGATCTGGACATCGAGCCGGATGTTCTCGCGGGCAAGACGATCCTGAATGCCGGCGGTCGCTTCCTCGACGGTCTTGCGCAAATCGACAGGGCCGAGATTGAGCTTCATCGCCCCGGCATCGATGGTGGCGAGATCGAGGATGTTGTTGCTGATGGCGAGCAGCGCGTCGGTCGATGTGGTGATGTAGCTGAGATATTCGCTCTGCTTCGGCGTCATCGGTCCGGTGGACGGATCGCCGAGGAAATGCGCGAAGCCGATGATCGATGTCAGCGGCGCGCGCAGCTCGTAGGACATGTGGTGCACGAAGTCGATCTTCATCTGATCGGCAGCTTCGAGCGCCTCGTTGCGCTCGCGCAGCGCGCGTTCGACATTCACGGTGTCGGTCACGTCCTGGAAGGTCAGCATGGTCGCGCCGTCGGGCAGCGGCATGGTGGTGCAATCCAGCACGCTGCCGTCCTTGCGCTCAAGCCGCAGCGGAACCGAGGAACGATTGTCGATGCCGGTGATCGCGCCGCGCAGGGCCTGCCACGTGGGTTCGTCGTCGAACAGCGGACGGCACCACTGTTCGATGGCCTCGATATGCGGCTGCTGCGCCAGTTGCTCGGGCGACAGCTTCCACATCCGCGCGAAGGGCGGATTGAAAAGTTGTGCTCGGCCGTTGCTGCCGAACACGGCGACGGCTTCGGCGAGATTATCCAGCGTTTCGCGCTGGACGCGGATCAGGCCGTCATTCTGTCGCGCCAGCTTCAGGCTTTCGGTCACATCGTCGAACAGATAGGTGACGCCGCCTTCCGGATTGGGTGTGGTGACGACGCTGAGCGCGCGTCCATCCGGCAGATACCAGGTGTCTTTCGCAGGCTCGATGGCGCGATAAGCCTCGAACAGCTTGTTCTTCCACGCGCGGAAATCAGCCTGTTCGGGAATCTTGCGGGCGACGCGCAGCCGGTCGAGCACGCTCGAATCGTCCGGACTGTCGTCGAGGAAGG
Organism: Afipia sp.; assembly: GCA_024508675.1. Taxonomy (GTDB): domain Bacteria; phylum Pseudomonadota; class Alphaproteobacteria; order Rhizobiales; family Xanthobacteraceae; genus Afipia. The sequence continues at coordinate 124,022 of JANINQ010000013.1, read as the reverse complement.
CGCGATCGAGATCCCAGAGCCGGCGGTAGGAATCGTTGTAGAAGGTCAGGCGGCGCGAGGCATCGAACACCGCGACACCGGACGACAACTGGTCCAGCATGCGGCGATGAGCTTCCGCCATGCGATCCAGGGCAGCACGCAGGTTGGCGGACTCCGTGGCATCGACGGCGATTCCCGCGCTGCCGCCCGCGACATTCAGTGCGCAAATGTCGAGGATGCGGCGCTGGCCCCCGGTGACGACCGGCACACGCGCCTGAAAGGCGTTGGTGTCTGCAAGCGCCTTCGCCATGCTGGCGCGATCGTCATGGTCCAGCAGTTCGAGATTGCGTTCGATGGCATCGGCGATCGAGCGTGCGTCGGTCGCCTGCGCATAGGCGGCGTTGGCAAAGCTGAGAACGCCGTTATTGCTGCGGGCCCAGACCGGCAATGGCACGGCTTCGGCAAAGGCGCGCAGCGCGCCGGTTTCTTCCATTAGCTGACTATGCCGGATGTTCAGCGCTGCGAGCTCCATCCGTACGCCGGAGAGTTCGCGAATCCGGACAATGGCTTGTCCGCCGATGGCGCGTCCCATCGCCTCGATGGTGCGTCCGGCGGCGGTGGACAGATTGAGCTGAAAGCCTTCGCCGCCCTCGCGCAGGTTGTCAATGGCGTGGTCCATGGCCAGCGCCTGTTCCGGCAGCAGCCAGCTTCCGAAGGCGAGAATTCGCTGCGGATTGAACTGGTCTGCGCCCTGCGGCATCAGCATGGCTACATCGCCGCTGACATCCGGCCGGTCGTCGCCCGCGGCCCATGAAATCAGCACCTGCGGCTCGGCGAACAGCAGCGCGCGGAACCGATCCGCCTCCAGTTGCAGGGCCTGATTGTCCGCCAGCAGGTGCGCTTCGGTGCGCGCGGCGCGTAGCCGCGTCCGCATCAGGAGGATGGCGGAGACCACGGAAAAGCCGAGTACCGCCGCCGCCACGCTCAGCGCTGCGACTTCCTGCCGGTCGATATGGGACAGAATGGTGAGTGCGTTGCCGACAAGGTCGTCGCGCGCGAAAGCGGGCGCGATACCGGCCAAAGCCGCCGCACCAAGGCCAACCGCGCCTGCGCGCACAATCGAAGTGCACGACAGCAAGGTCCGCCGCATCCCCTCGATCACGCCTGACATGATCTATCCCAACCGCCGCACACGAATCGAACGACAATATCCTCAACAGGACTCGCCGGGTAAGAGTCCAGACCGTGAACGTGAATCGTGCTGCGAAATAATGACTGCGCGAGCGATTGTGCAGTGCGATTCGAATCGTTGTGAAGGCGATTTCAGCGTCCGGTGGAACCAAACCCGCCGCTGCCGCGATCGGTGGACGACAGCGATGTAACCGCCACGAGATTAGCCTGCGCGACCGCAGCGATGACAAGCTGGGCGATGCGTTCGCCGCGCTGGATCGTGAACGGGGCGTCGCCATGATTGATCAAAAGCACCGAAACTTCGCCGCGATAATCAGCATCCACGGTGCCGGGCGAATTGAGCACGGTGACCCCGTGCTTCAGCGCCAGTCCGGAGCGTGGCCGCACCTGCGCCTCGAAGCCCGGAGGTACTGCGATCATCAGCCCCGTCGGGATCAGCGCGCGCTGGCCCGGCTGCATGACAAGCGGCTTGTCTCCGGGAACCGCAGCCAGAAGGTCGAGGCCTGCAGCATGCGCGGTCTGATAGGCCGGAAGGGCAAGACCTTCGGCATGGGGCAGGCGCTGGATTTCGACGGTCAGATGTTGGGTCATTGCAGGTCAGGCTATGGTTGCAGCGATCTTCGCGACAAGTGCGTCGGCAACCTCCTCTTTGGTCATCACCGGCCAGGAATCAATGGCAACATTGCTTTTATCCAGTGTCAGGACGTGCACGGTGTTGCGGTCGCCGCCCATCACGCCGGATGCGGGCGAGACATCGTTGGCGACGATCCAGTCGCAGCCCTTGCGCTTCAACTTTGAGGTCGCGTTCTCGATCAGGTTCTGTGTTTCGGCAGCGAAGCCGATCACGAGAGGGGGCCGGTTCTGCTTGAGCTTTGAGACGGTGGCGAGAATGTCGGGATTTTCCACCAGTTCAAGCGGCGGCATGCCTGACGATGTTTTCTTGATCTTCTGATCGCCGGCATTGGCCACGCGCCAGTCCGCAACGGCCGCGGCGAAGATCGCGATGTCCACCGGAAGCAGCGTCTCCACCTGCGCCAGCATATCGCGCGCCGACTCCACGCGAATGACCCTCACGCCTGCGGGATCGTCGAGATCCACCGGGCCGGATACCAGCGTCACATCCGCACCGGCTTCTGCGGCAGACGCTGCGATGGCGAAGCCCTGCTTGCCCGACGAGCGGTTGGCGATGTAGCGCACCGGATCGATCGGTTCGTGAGTCGGGCCTGCAGTGATCAGAATTGTCTTTCCCGCGAGCGGCCCGGTAGCGCGCGGGCGCAGGATCGCTTCCGCCGCGGCGGCGATCTCCAAAGGCTCCGACATCCGGCCTACGCCGGCTTCATTGGCTTCGGCCATCTCGCCGGAATTCGGGCCGATGAAGGCGATGCCGTCGCGCGCGAGCTGCGCGACGTTGCGTTTGGTCGCGGCGTTGGCCCACATCAGCGGATTCATCGCGGGCGCGATCAACACCGGACGGTTGGTGGCAAGCAGGATCGCGGTGGCAAGATCATCGGCGTGGCCCTGTGCCATCTTCGCCATGAGGTCGGCGGTGGCGGGCGCGACGACGATCAGATCGGTGTCGCGGGCGAGGCGGATATGCCCGGCATCGAACTCGCTCTGGGCATCGAACAGGTCGGTGTAGCAGCGCTCGTCTGCGAGAGCGCTGGCGGTCAACGGCGTGACGAACTGCTGCGCGGCGCGGGTCATGACGCAGCGGACATGTATGCCGCGATCTTTCAGCCGCCGGATCAGGTCGAGTGCCTTGTATGCCGCGATGCCGCCGCCGATGATCAGGGTGACGCGGGGAAGGGTTGTGGCTGCCGATGTCCGGCTGCGATGAGGCTGTGGGACGCTGCGCGCAGGACTTGCCGGGGCTGCGGAGGGCCCTTCCGTCGCCTCGCGCAGGATCATCCGCACCTCGTCCTCGACCGAGCGTCCGGCCCGGGCGGCGCGTAGCCGGAGGCTTGCCTTGAGGTCTTCATCGAGCTTGCGGACGGTCAGACTGGCCATTGCGGGTCCCCGGAGCTGTTAAGGGACCTTAGCAATTGATTGCATTGCAATCAATTGCATGACAGCAATGCCATCACTGGCGAATGCTCCAGAGAATCCCCAGGAAAGTCAGGGCGATGACCCACAGGGCAAGGGTCTGCCAGCGGTTGCGTCTGGCCTCGGCCTTGCCGATAGCTTCGACCGTTTCGGGCGACAGCACCAGCCCATCGCGGGTCATGGCATCGAACTGGTTGAGCACCGCGACCGAGCGGGCCGCAATCGTCGGCAGTCCAGCCAGCACCTTTCCGAGATCGCCTGCGCCATGGACCACGCCTTCGATCTGGCCAATCGGCCCGAGATTGCGCGCTATCCATTCGCGCACCACCGGATCGGCGGTGGTCCAGATGTCGAGCTTGGGATCGAAGCCGCGCGCCACGCCTTCGACCACCACCATGGTTTTCTGCAGCATGATCAGTTCGGGGCGCGTGCGCATGTCGAACAGGCCGGTGACTTCCAGCAGTAGCGACAGCAGTTTTGCCATCGAGATTTCATCGGCGGCGCGGTTGTGGATCGGTTCGCCGATGGCGCGGATGGCCTGCGCGAAATTCTCGACCGAATGATGCGCGGGCACATAGCCCGCCTCGAAATGCACCTCGGCGACGCGGCGATAGTCGCGGGTGATGAAGCCGAGAAGAATCTCGGCGAGGAAGCGGCGCTCCTTCGGACCGAGCCGTCCCATGATGCCGAAGTCAACCGCAACAAGGCGTCCGCTATCATCGACGAACAGGTTGCCCGGATGCATGTCGGCGTGGAAGAAGCCATCACGCAGCGCATGACGCAGGAAATTCTGGATCACCTTGCGCCCGAGATCGGGCAGGTCGATCTGTGCGGCTTCAAGTTTGACGCGATCGTTCAGCGCGATGCCGTCGATCCATTCCATGGTGAGGACATGATGGCTGGTGCGATCCCAGTCCACGGTCGGCACCCGGAAGTCCGCATCGTCGCGGGTATTCTCCGCCATCTCGGACAGCGCGGCGGCTTCAAGCCGCAGATCCATTTCCATCGCCACCGAGCGCGCCAGCGTATCGACGATCTCGATGGGACGCAGCCGCCGTGCTTCTGCCGAGACGGCTTCCATCTGTCGCGCGGCGAACATGAAGTCGCCGAGATCGCGGCGGAATCGTCCGCCGACACCGGGCCGCAGCACCTTGACCGCAACAGTTTTGCGGATGCCGTCTTTCTCGATATCGGCGCGATGCACCTGCGCGATGGACGCGGCTGCGACCGGCTCGCCGAAGCTCGCAAATACCTGTGTTACAGGCTTTCCGAAAGCATCTGCGAGCACGGCTTCCGCCTGTGTCTGCGGAAACGGCGGCAAACGATCCTGCAGATTTTCGAGATCGCGCGCCATGGCGACGCCGACCACGTCGGGCCGCGTGGCGAGAAACTGTCCGAGTTTGACGTAAGTGGGACCGAGCCGCGTCAGCGCGCGCGACAGCTTTCCGCTCGAGGCCGCGCCGCGCCGCTCGATCAGCCGCGCCATGCGAACAGCGAACTGTGCCTGCGGCGGCATGGCTGACGGATCGGCAAATCCGAACACGCCTTCGCGCGCGAACACATAGCCGGCGCGCGCCAGTCTCAGGATATGAGTGAGCGCAGAAATCACAAACGCCAGCCTGAATGAAGCGCGACAATGCCGCCGGACATGATGTCGTACTTGACGCGGGAGAAACCTGCAGCGCGGATCATGTCCGCGAAAGCGTTGGGTTTTGGAAACTGTCGGATCGATTCGACCAGATAGCGATAGGACTCGGCGTCGCCGGTGACCGCGCGCCCGAGCTGCGGAATCACGTTGAACGAAAACAGGTCGTAGATTTTGTCGAGGCCGGGCACATCGACCGAGGAAAATTCCAGACAGAGAAACCGCGAGCCGGGCTTGAGCACACGATATGCTTCGCTCAAGGCGAGCGGGATGCGCGGCACGTTCCGGATGCCGAACGCGATGGTATAGGCGTCGAAGCTCTTGTCGGGAAAGGCGAGGGCTTCGGCGTTGCCTTCGACGAACGACACCTGATGATCGAGATGCCGTGCCTCGGCGCGCTCGCGGCCGACAGCAAGCATCTCGGTGTTGATGTCGCAGACGGTGGCGTGGAAGCCGTGGCCCGCCGCCTTGGCGGCGCGGAAGGAAATATCGCCGGTGCCGCCGGCGACATCGAGCAGCGCGAAAGGCGCGTCAGAACGCGGCGGATCGAGCGCGGTGATCATTGCCTCTTTCCAGAGCCGGTGCATGCCGCCGGACATGAGGTCGTTCATTAGGTCGTAGCGCTTCGCGACGCTGTGAAACACCTCGTTCACCAGCGTCTGCTTCTCGCCAAGCTCCACATCGCGGAAGCCGAAATGCGTCGTTCCGTCAGGCCGTTCCATTCGTATCCAATCCAGGCGGCTTGTTGCGGCGGGACCATAGCCTGTCGCGCTGCAGCGCGCTACATACCTTGCCGGATCAAGCCATGCGAGGCTTGACCGCAAGGTTAATATGCCGGGTCCTGCTATTTGATAATGGGTATCTGATGCCTGAATTACCCGAGGTTGAAACCGTCCGCCGCGGCCTGCAGCTGGTGATGGAAGGGCAGCGGATCGCGCGCGTCGAGACGCGCCGCGACGGTCTGCGATTTCCATTCCAGAAGGATTTTGTATCCCGGCTTGAGGGGCGCGTCGTGGCTGGCCTGGGCCGCCGTGCCAAATACCTGATGGCCGACATGGACAGCGGCGATGTGCTGCTGATGCATCTGGGCATGTCTGGTTCATTCCGTGTGATGCTTCCGGAGGGCGAAAACACGCCGGGAGATTTTCACTATCCGCGCAGCGAGAACCGCACCCACGATCATGTGGTGTTTTACATGGCGTCCGGCGCTGTAATCTCGTTCAACGATCCGCGCCGCTTCGGTTACATGAAGATTATTCCGCGTGCGGAGATCGAGGCCGAAACCTTACTGCGTGGCCTCGGTCCCGAACCGCTGGGCAACGCATTCGATGCGGCAATGCTGGCGCATGCCTGCGCGGGAAAGAAAACGTCGCTGAAGGCCGCGCTGCTCGATCAGCGCGTGGTGGCAGGGCTCGGAAATATCTATGTCTGCGAAGCGCTGTTTCGCTCGCATCTGTCGCCGAAGCGGCAGGCATCGACACTCGCCGATCGCAAGGATGCGCCGACCGACCACGCCAGGCGGCTGGTCAGTTCGATCCATACGGTGCTGAACGCGGCGATCAAGGCAGGGGGCTCATCGCTGCGCGATCATCGGCAGACCGATGGCGAGCTTGGATATTTCCAGCATTCATTTCTGGTCTATGACCGCGAAGGCGAGCCCTGCAAGACGCCGAAGTGCAAAGGCACGGTGAAACGGTTCACGCAGAACGGACGATCCACGTTCTGGTGCCCGGTTTGTCAGAAGTGAGCTTTCACCTCTCTCCATAAACGGGGAGAGGTGAAGAAGAAATCACTTCCGCACGCACACCAGCCGCAGCACCGACGCCTTGGCATCGGATGTACCCGACACGGCCGTCACGCCCTTCGCTTTGAGAAAATCGCGCACGGCATCTGCGGGAACGAGCAAGGCCTGCAACGGCAATGGTGTGCCGGGCGGTCCAGCGACCACAGCGGGCTTGAGGCGAGCAATGCCTGCGAATTTGCCGTCGCTGTCGATTGCCGCCGCGCCGGAGAAGCCGAGTGCGGGTTCAGGCGACAATGATGTCTCTGCGCCTGATGCAGTTGCTGTCGTCGCAACAGCAGTCACGGCATTGCGGCCGCCCTGGTTCTGCGGATCGGCGATGCCGGTAAGAGTGACGCTCGGCTTTGTTGCGCCGTTGCCGGCCATCGCCAGCGGCTTCAGTCCGCTTGCGCCATAAATGCGCAGTAGCGCCAGTTCGCGCGTCTCGTCATCGGCAATGCGTGTGGCGTTGCCGTAGCCCGGCACGGCGATGGTCATGCAGCCTTCGGTCGTCTGCCGATCCGCGACGATAGCACCATCGGCGCTGACGACGATGCCGGTGGAATACTCGACCTTCTTGCGCGGCGGAGGACCGGCCTGCGCCACGGCTCCACCGGGGAACGGATTGTAGGCGCTGGACATCGCCACCGTGACCGGGGTCATGGTGCCTTCGGTGGCCTGATCGTACAGGATGGTGAGAACACGGACTTCATCGTTGCGTGTCTGGCCGCGGATATAGAATTTCTTCAGGCCCTGCATGCCCGAGAGCACGAAGAAATCCGGCTTCACCACGCTGTAGTCGGTCTTGCGTGCGTTCAGTTTCTTTTCATTCGCGGCGACTGTTGCCGTTGTGGCATTGGCTTCCTTGCGCCGCGCATATTCGATCTGGATCGTGCCGGTGGCGGAGGACCATTTTGTACCGTTCACATCGCTGACAATCAGCGGCACCAGCTTTGACGGCAGGCCAATGCGCGCCCCGCTGGTGGCGTCGGTCATGATCTTCCAGCCGACATTGTCCTGCAGCTTCCGGGCCGCCGCATTCAGCGTGCTGCGTTCCTGCGCGTTCAGGACGCCGGTTTCCTTGGCACCGTGATCTTTCTGAAAAGCCTTGATGGCCGCCACCATGCGGTCGCTGGCCTCGCCGTTGATTGCGCCGTTATAGAGGCTGATCCAGGCGAGATCGGACTGGATCGCAAGCCGCTCGGCCTGCTCCATCGCCTTGGCGGTGTCCACCGGAGCCTGCACGCCCGGACGGATCGGCACCGTCGCAACGGGTTTGGGACTGGTGTGCGCCGGGGCCTGTTTCGGCGGCGCCGGCTGCTTGGCGGCAGGGGCCTGTGCGAAGGCGGTGCCGGGCAGGGCGGTCAGGGCTGTGGCGATCACGACGAGCGGCAACTTCATGATTGGTCTCGTAGCTGGTAATAGGCACACTTAAGCATAGATGATTTGTCTGCGACAGCGGAGCGGCGGTTCAATCTGGGCTGAGAGAAAAGCAAGATGGCGGCACTAAACCGGCATCAAGACGGAACGACAACAAGCATGCTGACGTCTGAAGAACTGGAGCGCTACGCACGTCATATCGTCTTGCGCGAGGTTGGCGGCCCCGGTCAGGCCGCGCTGAAAGCGTCGCGCGTGCTGGTGATCGGCGCGGGCGGCCTTGGCGCGCCGGTGCTGATGTATCTTGCAGCCGCCGGCATCGGCACGCTCGGTGTGGTCGATGATGACACCGTGTCGCTCTCCAACCTGCAGCGCCAGATCATTCACGGAACGCCGGATGTCGGACGACCAAAGGTGGACAGCGTGGCGGACAGGATTCGCGCACTCAATCCGCACGTTGCGCTGCGCACCCACGCTGTGCGGCTGAACGCGGCTAATGCGCTGGATATTCTGGGCGACTATGACGTCATCCTCGACGGCTCGGACAATTTCACCACACGCTATCTGGTGTCGGATGCCTGCTATCTCGCGAAGAAGACGCTCGTTGCTGGCGCACTTGGTGTGTTCGATGCGTCGCTGACGACCATCCGCGCACACGGCAAGGATGCGAACGGCAATCTCAACCCGACCTATCGCTGCCTGTTCCCGGAAGCGCCGCCGCCGGGCACCACGCCGACCTGCGAGGAGGCCGGCGTGCTCGGGGCGCTGGCCGGTGTGCTCGGCTCGATGATGGCGCTGGAAGCCATTCGCGAAATCGTCGGCTTCGGCGAGAGCCTTGTCGGGCGTCTGGTGATGATTGACGCGCGCGCGATGCGGTTCGAAACGCTGCGCTACGCGCGCGATCCGTCAAATCCGCTGAATGGCGATGCGCCGGTGATCAGGGACCTGTCGGCGCATAAATAAGGATCAGGATACGCCCGGCAGCACACGATCCGGCGGCTTGTGGCCGTCGAGGAAGGTGCGGATGTTGATCATCACCTTCTCGCCCATCTCGACGCGGCCCTCGATGGTGGCCGAGCCCATATGCGGCAGCAGCACGACCTTGCCGGCCTTGGCGAGACGCACCAGCTTCGGATTCACCGCAGGCTCGTTCTCGTAAACGTCCAGCGCTGCGCCCGCGATCTCGCCATCCTCGATCAGCTTGGTCAGCGTCGCTTCGTCGATGATCTCGCCGCGCGCGGTGTTGATGATGTAGGCGTCCTTGCGGATCAGCTTGAGCCGCCGCGCCGAAAGCAGGTGGAAGGTCGCCGGCGTATGCGGGCAGTTCACCGAGATGAAGTCCATCCGCGCCAGCATCTGGTCGAGGCTGTCCCAATAGGTTGCGCCCAACTCTTCCTCGATCTGCGGCGCGACCGGGCGGCGGTTGTGATAGTGGATTTGCAGCCCGAAGGCATGGGCACGGCGCGCCAACGCTTGCCCGATACGGCCCATGCCGATGATGCCGAGGCGCTTGCCACCGAGGCGATGACCCAGCATCCAGGTTGGCGACCAGCCCGGCCAGTCCTTGCCCTCAGTGAGGATCGATGCGCCCTCGATCAGGCGGCGCGGCACCGCAAGCAGCAGCGCCATGGTCATGTCGGCAGTGTCTTCGGTCAGGACCTTCGGCGTGTTGGTGACCATGATGCCGCGCGCCAGCGCAGCGGCCACGTCGATGTTGTCGACACCGTTGCCGAAATTGGCGATCAGCTTGAGGCGGACATCGGGCTGACCCAGAATTTCGGCGGTGATCTCGTCGGAGACGGTCGGGACCAGAATGTCTGCGCTGCGCACGGCCTCGGCGAGCTGCGCCGGGGTCATGGGGGTGTCGTCGAGATTGAGCCGGGTATCGAAAAGCTCGCGCATGCGCGTTTCGGTGCTGTCAGGCAGCTTGCGCGTGACCACCACCAGAGGCTTTTTCTTTACCGAAACCATTCTCCAGAGGCCCTCGATCGTACGCGTTTCCGGACCGTTCGGCCCGGCCGTTCAGTCGACATTAACCGGCCTGTTCGAAGGTAGGCATTCGTTGCCGGTCCGGTGAGCTTTTCGCAGCTTTTCAGGTGCTTGGCCCGCGGTCCCTCTCTAGCAGAAGGCCGCGCCAAGACAAGAACCCAGGGCTTTTGCCCATGGAGGTTCCTGAAGGGTTGTCAGGCGGGATCGAGATGCCCTTGGCATCCTGGGCGGCAGGGGAAGCGGTTGGGGGACCGCGTAAGGGAATTTGTGATGAGTTTTGTTCGGAATCTCGCCGTGGGGTGGGCAATCTGGCTGGTGTCGTGTGCGAGCGGCCTTGCCGCGAAGGACAAGGATGCGCCAGCCACCACCAGCGGCCTGCCGGTGCCGCGGTATGTCAGCCTGAAGTCCGATCACGTCAATGTCCGCGCCGGTCCAACCAAGGATCAGGACGTGACTTGGATCTACACGCGGTCCGGATTACCGGTGGAAATCACCGCGGAGTTCGAGAACTGGCGGCGCGTCCGGGATTCGGAGGGCGCGGAGGGATGGGTCTATCACTCCCTGCTGTCGGGCCGGCGCACCGCTGTTGTCACCATGAAGAAGAAGGACGATCTGGCGCCGATCTATGACCGCGCCGATGCGGCCAGTGGTGTTGCGGCGAAACTTCAGGCCGGCGTGGTCGCCACCGTGAAACGCTGTAATGACGGCTGGTGCCGCATCGCCGGAAACGGTTTTGACGGCTGGATCGAACAGCAGCGGTTGTGGGGCGTCTATGCCGATGAGAAGGTGAACTGACGGTCCGCCACCTTCACTACGAGATTCACAGACACAAATGAAAATGGCCGGGATGACCCGGCCATTTTCATTTGAAATTCTGATGTCGCGGAAAGCCGCTCAACGCTTCTTGCGCAGACGTACGACCATATCGACGCGGGCGATCTCGTAGCCTTCCGGCACCTGCGGCATCGTCTGCAGCATCAGGTGCTGATCGGGGATGTCGACCAGCTCGTGACTGCCTTCCATATAGAAGTGATGGTGCGCGCTGGTGTTGGTGTCGAAATAGGTCTTGGTGCCGTCGACGCTGACCTGACGCAGCAGGCCGGCTTCGGTGAGCTGGTTCAGCGTGTTGTAAACGGTGGCGAGCGAAACCGGCACCTTGGCGTGGGTGGCTTCCTCGTAGAGCATTTCAGCCGTGAGATGGCGTCCGCCCTTGCCGAACAGGAGCCAGCCAAGCGCCATGCGCTGACGGGTTGGGCGCAGGCCGACCGATTGCAACATTTCGTTGACGTCATGCCACGGACATCCGGTCAACGCGGGCGCATGGCCATGGTGGGCATGCAGCTCCTCGTGCTTGTTCTCGGTGAGCACAACGTCATCCATCAGGTCACTCATACGCGTCGGGGACGGCCAGCATCCGCCCGCTGAAAGGGTCTGTTACCCCAGACTATAGGAAAGGATGCAGTTACATGCAAGTTTTTCGCAACTGGAAGGCCTTGAATCGGGGTAAAAATGGCCTCGAATCGGGCGGTTAGGGCCACTTTGACCCCACGGAAGCCTATGTTAGAGGTCCGGCAACGCTGCCGCAGGACCGGCATGCCAAAACAAGGGACCCAGATGAAAGACCGCCGGAACAGCTACGCCTATGAAGAGCTCCTGGCCTGTGGCCGAGGCGAGCTATTCGGAGCGGGCAATGCCCAGTTACCTCTCCCGCCCATGTTGATGTTCGACCGGATCACGGAAATCAGCGAGACCGGGGGCGAGTACGGCAAGGGCGTTGTCCGGGCCGAACTGGATGTGAAGTCCGACCTGTGGTTTTTCGGATGCCATTTCAAGGGCGACCCGGTGATGCCGGGATGTCTGGGCCTTGATGCGCTGTGGCAGATGGTCGGCTTTTTTCTCGGCTGGTCCGGCGGGCCGGGACGCGGCCGCGCGCTGGGACTGAGCGAACTCAAGTTCACCGGCCAGGTTCTGCCGAACGTCACCAAGGTCGTATACACTATCGACGTGAAGCGCGTGATGCGCTCCAAGCTCTGGCTGGGCATCGCGGACGGAACACTGGCGGCCGATGGCGAGATCATCTATCGCGCCAAGGACCTGAAGGTCGGCTTATTCCAGCAGGACGCCCCATTGCAGCCGGGAACGTGATGCAGGGTCGGTAAGCTCAAGAACAGGGCTTTTCAATTCGCCGGATCAGAACCGGCGCGGGCAGACGAAGGCGCTGGTCTAAAAGCGCAGCAACTAAAGGCGAGGAATCATGAGGCGGGTTGTGGTCACGGGGATGGGCATCGTCTCTTCGATCGGAAACAACACTCAGGAAGTGCTTGCGAGCCTCCACGACGCCAAGCCGGGCATCACCCATTCGGAAGACTATGCCAGGCTCGGTTTCCGGTCGCAGGTATTCGGCAGGCCGACACTCAATCCTGCCGATGTGGTCGACCGCCGTGCCATGCGTTTTCTTGGCGAGGGCGCGGCGTGGAATCATGTCGCGATGGAGCAGGCGATTCGCGACTCAGGACTGGAAGAGTCGGACATCATCAATCCGCGCACCGGCATCATCATGGGTTCGGGCGGACCGTCCGCGCGCGCCATCGTCGATGCCGCCGACATTACCCGCACCAAGGGACCGAAGCGCGTCGGACCGTTCGCAGTTCCCAAAGCCATGTCGTCCACGGCGTCCGCGACGCTCGCCACCTGGTTCAAGATCAAGGGCGTGAACTATTCGATCTCGTCGGCCTGCGCCACGTCCAACCATTGCATCGGCAATGCCTATGAGACGATCCAGGTCGGCAAGCAGGACATCATCTTCGCAGGCGGCTGCGAGGACCTCGACTGGACCATGTCGGTGCTGTTCGATGCGATGGGTGCGATGTCGTCGAAATACAACGATACACCGGCCACCGCATCGCGCGCTTATGACGTGAACCGTGACGGCTTTGTGATCGCAGGCGGTGCGGGCGTTCTGGTGCTTGAAGAACTGGAACATGCCAAGGCGCGCGGCGCGCGGATTTACGGCGAGATCGCCGGTTACGGTGCGACGTCGGACGGTTACGACATGGTGGCGCCGTCGGGTGAGGGCGCCGAGCGCTGCATGCGCATGGCCATGTCCACCGTCAACACCAAGATCGACTACATCAACCCGCATGCGACATCGACGCCGGCGGGCGATCCGCCGGAAATCGGCGCGATCCGCGCGGTGTTCGGCGCGGGCGACAAGTGCCCGCCGATCGCTGCGACCAAGTCGCTGACCGGGCACTCCCTGGGTGCAACCGGCGTGCAGGAAGCGATTTATTCGCTGCTGATGATGAACAACGGCTTCATCTGCGAAAGCGCGAACATTCAGGAACTCGACCCGGCCTTCGCCGACATGCCGATCGTGCGCAAGCGCATCGACGGCGCCAGGATCGGCGCGGTGCTCTCGAATTCCTTCGGCTTCGGTGGCACCAACGCGACACTGGTGTTCAAGCGTCTGGATGCATAATTTAGTTTCTGTCTTTCCGCGCCCCGCGGAGAGACTGTCAAAACAATCGCAAAGATTTGGAATGGGGTGGGCATGATTATCGAACCGCGCGTGCGAGGCTTCATCTGCACGACGGCACATCCCGAAGGTTGCGCCAGAAACGTCCGTGAGCAGATCGACTACGTGCTCAAGCAGGGCGCACTTCCCCAGAGCCCCAAGCGCGTCGCCGTGCTGGGCTGCTCGACGGGTTATGGACTTGCGAGCCGCATCGTCGCAACCTTCGCCGGTGGCGCGGACACCATCGGCGTGTCGCTGGAACGTGAGCCTACGGCGACCAGAACCGGCAGCGCCGGCTGGTACAACAATCGCGCATTCGAAATCGAAGCAAAGAAAATCGGACGGAGTCCGCTCACACTGGAAGGCGATGCCTTCTCCGACGAGATGAAGGACAACTTCATCAAGCATGTGCGTGAAAAATTCGGACAGCTGGATCTGCTGGTCTACAGCATGGCCGCGCCGGTGCGGACCGATCCGGACACGGGCGTCACCTATCGCTCGGCGATCAAGCCGCTCGGTGCACCTGTCGAGATCAAGACCCTCAATACGGAAACCGGCGAGGTCTATGAGACGGTTATTGCACCCGCGACTGAGGATGAAGCGACGGCGACAGTCGCGGTGATGGGCGGCGATGACTGGAAGCGCTGGATCGACCGGCTCGCGGATGCGGGTGTTCTGGCGCCGGGTTTCCGTACGCTCAATTACACCTACATCGGCAGCGAACTGACCTGGCCGATCTACTGGAAGGGCACGCTGGGCCGCGCCAAGGTTGATCTCGACCGCAAGGCGGACGGCATCCGTGGCCGGCTTGGCCGGGACGCGGCGCGCGTGGTGGCGTTGAAGGCCGTGGTCACACAGGCGAGTTCGGCCATTCCGGTGGTCCCGCTTTATGGGACGGTTCTGTTCAAGGTCATGAAGAAACTCGGGCTTCATGAGGGATGCATCGAGCAGATCGATCGTCTGTTCCGCACCCGCCTCGGCCCCGACGCCGAAGTGGATGATGCGCTGCGTCTGCGTCTCGACGACTGGGAGCTTTCGTCCGACGTGCAGAAGGAAGTGCTGCGGCGCTGGCCGCTGCTGTCCACCGAAACGCTCGGCGAGCTGGCCGACTTGCCGGAATACAAGAGCCAGTTCCTGCGCCTGTTCGGATTCGGCCTTGATGGCGTCGACTATGCAAAGGACGTCGATCCGCGCGTCGTGCCGGGCTAGGGCGATCGGAAGGTTCTCTGAGCCCTATCCCGCTGCAATTTCCTGTGCGCGCTGGAAGGCCGGGCGCGCGGCGCAGCGATCAAGATAGCGGTCGAACGCAGGGCGCGTCGGCACCATCTTGAATGAGCGGACGGCAAAATTCAGTCCGGAGCCGATGGCGATGTCGGCTGCGGAAAACTTCTCGCCGAGAATCCACGGACCTTCCTCAAGTGCGGACTCGAGCACATCGAACACACGTTGCGCATCGCCCCAGCCGGCGGCGACCGTGCTCAATTCCATCTTGGTGGCGATCTGGGCGATCGCAGGCTCGATGCAACTCGGCGCGAAGAACAGCCAGTAGAGATATTTCGCACGATGCTCGTCGCCGAGCTCCGGCGCGAGCCTGGCCTGCGGATAGCGCTCGGCAACATAGGCGCAGATCGCGGCGGCTTCCGCCAGCGTAGCATCGCCGTCCGCAAGCGCCGGAACTTTACCCATCGGATTGACCGCAAGAAATTCGAGCGTGCGCTGCGAGCCCTTGTGAATGTCGATCAACACGCGTTCATACGGAACGCCGGTTTCTTCCATCAGCCACAGCGTGGTGAACGACCGCGTGCGCGGTGACCAGTAGAGCTTCATCATGGGCCGTGCCTCCGGGGAAGATTTTTCCCTTTGTGCGGGGATTCGTGGCATGGCGCAAGCGCATCAGCTCCAAAACAAAGCCCCGCGACATGGTCGCGGGGCTTGCTGGTTCAGCAATGTGCGGTCCGTTTATTCCGCGGCCTGCAGAGCCGGTTGCGACGCGAGGTCGAAGCGGTCGGCATCCATGACCTTGGTCCATGCGGCGACGAAGTCCTTCACGAACTTCTCCTTCGCGTCCGAGCTGGCATAAACCTCGGCCAGCGCACGCAGGACCGAGTTCGAGCCGAACACGAGATCGACGCGTGTGCCGGTCCACCTGGCCTCACCGGTCTTGCGGTCGCGGCCTTCGAACAGGGTCTGGTCGTCGGAGATCGACTTCCACTGCGTGCTCATGTCGAGCAGGTTGACGAAGAAGTCATTGGTCAGCGCACCCGGCTTGTCGGTGAGGATGCCGTGTTTCGCTCCGCCCGTGTTGATGTTGATGGCGCGCAGGCCGCCGATCAGCACGGTCATCTCCGGCGCGGTGAGTGTCAGCAACTGCGCCTTGTCGATCAGCGCGACTTCGGCGAGCGCCGCAGGTCCGGCCTTCTGATAGTTGCGGAAACCGTCCGCAAGAGGCTCCATGACGGAGAATGCATGAGCATCCGTCTGGTCCTGCGTGGCGTCAGTGCGGCCGGGCGTGAACGGCACCGTCACGTTGTGACCAGCGGCCTTCGCTGCCTGTTCGACACCGACATTGCCGGCGAGGACGATCAGATCCGCAAGAGAGACCTGCTTGCCGCCGTAGTTCGCGACGTTGAACTCCTTCTGGACCGCTTCGAGAGCAGCGATGGTCTTGGCAAGCTGCACCGGGTCATTGACCTCCCAGTCCTTCTGCGGGCTGAGGCGAACGCGCGCGCCGTTTGCGCCGCCGCGCTTGTCACCGCCGCGGAAGGTCGAGGCCGAAGCCCACGCCGTGCCGACCAGTTCGGACACCGAGAGACCGGAAGCTGCGATCTTGCTCTTCAGCGCCACGACATCGGCGCCGTTGATCTGCGGATGATTTGCTGCCGGCACCGGGTCCTGCCAGACCAGCACTTCCTTCGGCACTTCGGGGCCGAGATAGCGCGAGCGCGGGCCAAGGTCCCGATGGGTCAGCTTGAACCATGCGCGTGCGAAAGCTTCCGCGAAGGCCTGCGGGTTTTCGAGGAAGCGGCGCGAGATCTTTTCGTAGATCGGATCGACGCGCAGCGACAGGTCGGTGGTCAGCATGGTCGGCTTGCGCTTCTTCGACGGATCGTGCGCATCGGGGATGACCGCTTCGGCGTCCTTGGCTTCCCACTGGATCGCGCCGCCGGGGCTGCGCGTCTGTACCCATTCGTACTTGAACAGGTTCTCGAAGAAGAAGTTGCTCCACTGGGCCGGTGTCTGGGTCCAGGTGACTTCGATACCGCTGCCGACAGCGTCCGCGCCGAAGCCGGTGCCGAAGTTGCTGGTCCAGCCGAGGCCCTGCTCTTCGAGGCCCGCGGCTTCCGGATTCGGTCCCTTGTGGGATTCGGGTGCCGCGCCGTGAGTTTTGCCGAAGGTGTGGCCGCCGGCGATCAGCGCAACGGTTTCCTCGTCGTTCATCGCCATGCGCGCAAAGGTTTCACGGATGAACGCTGCGGCGGACAGCGGATCGCCGTTGGCGCCGGGGCCTTCCGGATTGACGTAGATCAGGCCCATTTCGGTGGCGCCGAGCGGTGCGGGGAATTTGTCGAGCGTCCGGTGCTTCAGCCACTCGGTCTCCGCGCCCCAGTTCACATCGAGATCGGGCTCCCAGACGTCCTCACGGCCCGCAGCAAAGCCGAAGGTGCGGAAGCCCATGGTTTCCAGCGCGACGTTGCCGGTAAGGATCAGGAGGTCTGCCCAGGAAATCTTCTGGCCGTATTTCTGCTTGATCGGCCAGAGCAGGCGGCGCGACTTGTCGATGTTGACGTTATCGGGCCACGAGTTGAGCGGAGCGAAGCGCTGCTGGCCGCGTCCGCCGCCGCCACGGCCGTCCGACAGGCGATAGGTGCCGGCCGCGTGCCATGACATGCGGACGAACTGCGGCCCGTAATGTCCGAAGTCAGCCGGCCACCAGCTCTGCGAGTCTGTCATCAGCTTGCGCAGATCGTTCTTCAGCGCTTCGTAGTCGAGCTTCCCGAATTCTTCGCGGTAGTTGAAAGTCGGTTCGAGCGGATCGGACTTGGACGAGTGCTGGTTCAGCAAATCGACGCGCAACTGGTTGGGCCACCAGGCGCTGCTCTGTGTGCCACCACCGGCTCCGTGGTTGACCGGGCATTTGCCGGTGGTCTTGTCGTCGGTCTTCGCGTTCATGATCGTCTCCGATTCCTTGTGATGCTTTGGCCCTCTCTTCCGTCCCGATGCTGCGGGTCCCGTCGCGCTTTGCACGTTCGCTGTTTTGAAAGTTGAACGCGCTCCGGTTGCCGGCGCGCCTCGTCCTGGCAGGCGGGAGGGTAGAAAGCCGCAGGCCAACATTGGAAGAATTCCAACATCAGGTCCAGTCGGTTTTTCTTTGCATTGCGATCAATTATTCTGATGGAGAGGGCGAGCTGCTCATCACATCGCAGATGAATCTGACAGCCAAATAACCAAATAAAAAGGGCGGCCCGGGAGCCGCCCTTTTTCGTGTTTCGCAAACCGTCAGATCGTCAGCGTTCCCGCTTTCGCCGCCGCGTAACGCTCCGAAATCTTTTTCCAGTTCACCGTATTCCACCACGCCTTGAGATAATCAGCGCGGCGGTTCTGGTAGTTCAGATAGTAGGCGTGCTCCCAGACATCGTTACCCATCAGGACGCGCTTGCCGTCCATGATCGGGTTGTCCTGATTGGGGCGTGTCTCGATAGCGAGCTTGCCATCCTTGGTGACGGTGACAAATACCCAGCCCGAGCCGAACTGGCGTCCGCCCGCAGCATTGAAGTCGGTCTGGAATTTTTCGAGGCCGCCGAGATCCTTGTCGATCGCTGCGAGTACCTCGCCCTCCGGCTTGCCGCCATCAGGCCCCATGATCTCCCAGAACATGGTGTGGTTGGCGTGGCCGCCGAGATTGTTGCGCACGGCAAATTTGATGCTGTCATCCAGCGCGTTGAGGTTGCCGAGGATATTCTCGACCGGCATGGAGCCGAGCTGTGGATTGCTTTTCGCGAGATTATTCAGGTTCGTGATGAAGGCCTGATGGTGCCGATCGTGGTGAATTTCCATGGTCTTCGCGTCGATGTGCGGCTCGAGCGCATTGGCCGCGTAGGTGAGGGGCGGCAGAGTGAAGGGGCCGGTGGCTGCGGGTGCAGCGGCTGGAGCCGGGGCAGCCTGAGCAAACACGAAACGCGGCGCGGCAGCGGATGCTGCGACACCGGCAATGGCGGTCATGAGTCGGCGTCGGGATATGGATGACATGAAAATCTCCCTGGTGTGGCGGCAGGCTGCGAATCCGCTCCGGACGCGCAAGCCCGCGCAGAGTTACGCAGCGGACATTGATCGAGTTTTGCAGGCCGTCAACGAAAAGGGGCGGCAAAATGCCGCCCCTTCGGGATCGTCACACGCGATTGTGAGAACTTACTCGGCTGCGGGCGCGGTGTTCTCGGCCTTCTGCTTGGCCTCGAGGTCTTCGCCGGTGGCCTGATCGACAGCCTTCATCGACAGGCGAACCTTGCCGCGATCGTCGAGGCCGAGCAGCTTGACCTTGACCTTGTCGCCTTCCTTGACGACGTCGGAGGTCTTCTGCACACGGCTGGCGGCGAGCTGGCTGATGTGAACAAGGCCGTCCTTCGGGCCGAAGAAGTTCACGAACGCGCCGAACTCCATCACCTTGACCACGGTGCCGTCGTAAATCTGGCCGACTTCCGGATCGGAAGCGATCGACTTGATCCACTTGATCGCCGCGCGGATCGATTCGCCGTTGGCGGATGCGACCTTCACGGTGCCGTCGTCTTCGATGTTGACCTTGGCGCCGGTCTTTTCGACGATCTCGCGGATCACCTTGCCGCCGGTGCCGATCACTTCGCGAATCTTGTCGGTCGGGATCTGCAGCACTTCGATGCGCGGCGCATGTTCGCCAAGCTCGGCGCGGGCGTTGGTCAGGGCCTTCGCCATTTCGCCGAGGATGTGAATGCGGCCGTCCTTCGCCTGCGCGAGGGCCTGCTTCATGATCGCCTCGGTGATGCCGGCGATCTTGATGTCCATCTGCAGCGAGGTAATGCCGGTTTCGGTACCAGCCACCTTGAAGTCCATGTCGCCGAGATGATCCTCGTCACCGAGAATGTCGGACAGCACGGCGAAACGATCGCCCTCGAGAATGAGGCCCATCGCGATGCCCGCGGTCGGACGCTTCAGGGGAACGCCCGCATCCATCAGCGCCAGCGACGCGCCGCAGACCGACGCCATCGAGGACGAGCCGTTCGACTCGGTGATCTCCGAGACGACGCGCAGGGTGTACGGGAATTCGTGATGCGCCGGCAGGACCGGATGGATCGCGCGCCAGGCGAGCTTGCCGTGACCGATCTCGCGGCGCTTGGTGCCGCCGAGACGGCCGGTTTCGCCAACCGAGTAGGGAGGGAAGTTGTAGTGCAGCAGGAAGCGCTCTTTGTACGTTCCCGACAGCGAGTCGATATACTGTTCGTCTTCGCCGGTGCCGAGCGTGGTGACCACCAGCGCCTGGGTTTCACCGCGGGTGAACAGCGCCGAGCCGTGAGCGCGGGGCAGCACGCCGACCTGCGCAATGATCGGGCGGACCGTCTTCAGGTCGCGGCCGTCGATGCGGCGGCCGGTGTCCAGAATGTTCCAGCGCACGATCTTGGCTTCGACTTCCTTGAACACGTCGAGGACGCGCAGCTTCTCATAGCGCTGCTCGACGCCGTCCTTGAAGAAGTGCTCAAGCAGCTTTTCCTTGACCGCTGCGACCGCGGCATAGCGATCCTGCTTGATCGCGATGCTGTAGGCCTTGCGCAGGTCCTGCTCGACGACGCCGAGGATTTCCTTTTCCAGCGCCTCGTTGACGGTTGCGACCAGCTCGCGCGGCTCCTTGGCGGCCTTCTCGGCGAGTTCGATGATCGCCTTGATGACCGGCTGGAAATGCTTGTGGCCGAACATCACGGCGCCGAGCATCACGTCTTCCGGCAGTTCCTTGGCTTCCGATTCCACCATCAGCACGGCGGTGGCGGTGCCTGCCACGACGAGATCGAGATTGGTGTCGGCCATCTCGTCGAGCGTCGGGTTGAGAACGAACTCGTCATTGACGAAGCCGACGCGCGCAGCGCCGATCGGGCCCATGAACGGCACGCCGGAGATGGTCAGCGCAGCGGATGATGCGACCAGCGCCAGAATGTCCGGATCGTTTTCCATGTCATGCGACAGCACCGTCACGATGACCTGGGTTTCGTTGCGCCAGCCGTCGGCGAACAGCGGACGGATCGGGCGATCGATCAGGCGGGAAACCAGCGTTTCCTTTTCGGTGGGACGGCCTTCGCGCTTGAAGTAGCCGCCGGGAATGCGGCCCGCAGCGTAGGTCTTTTCCTGATAGTCGACGGTGAGCGGCAGGAAGTCGACGCCGTCACGCGGCGCCTTGGCGGCGACGACCGTGGCGAGCACGATGGTTTCGCCGTAGGTGGCCATCACCGCGCCGTCGGCCTGACGCGCGATCTTGCCGGTTTCGAGTTTGAGTGGACGTCCACCCCAGTCGATCTCAACCGAATGAGTAGTAAACATTGTCTTCGTCTTTCATGGGTTCACGAAAGAACGGACGCCTGAAACACAAAAACCATGCGCAAGATTGCGGGACACTGCGCGCGCAAGCGCATCAGAGTCCTGCGATCCTGCCATGGTTTCTGAATTTCGAATGGCGTCCATCCTTCCGATGGTACGGGCCTCTTACCCGTTTACGCCCAGCCGCCGGATTGCTGCTGGACACGCCGCGCGGACATTCGGAGGGTCCGCGCGTTGGTCGAAGCATGATCGACCTGATCATGCAAAAACGCGCGCATGGATGCGCGCGCCGTTCCGTCAGCGACGGATGTTGTGCTTTTCGAGAAGCGCCTTGTAGCGCGCCTCGTCCTTCTTCTTCACGTAGTCGAGAAGCGAACGGCGCGTGGACACCAGCTTCAGAAGACCGCGGCGGGAATGGTTGTCCTTGCTGTGGGTCTTGAAGTGCTCGGTGAGGTTGGTGATGCGTTCCGACAGGATCGCGACCTGAACCTCAGGCGAACCGGTATCACCGGCCTTGGTTGCATTCTTCTTGATGACTTCCGCTTTGCGTTCTGCGGCAATCGACATCGTCAAACACCTTCTTTGCGAATGGGACTGGCAATCAGTCCGGTCAGGTTGAACACGCGCTTGGGGATGAGTTCGCCATTGCCAATCTCGGCGAGGGCCAGAAGCCTTCCTCCGACGGTGACATAGACTGTGCCGTTTGAAATTGGCGCATCCCGTCCGCGCAACAAAACCGCCTGACCCCTGTGGAGCCTTGCGGCGTCTGCCCGTGTGACGGCCAGTGCCGGGATGTCGTCCAGCGCGGTCTCAACGGGCAAAAGTGCATCGGCGAGGCTGCCCTCGCCAGACGCGGCTCTATCGCACAAAGCCTCCAAATCTGCCAGCGGAATCATGTCGTCTTCGGTGAAAGGGCCGCAAATCGTGCGCCGGAGGGCGCAAATATGGCCGTAACACCCCAAAAGCCGGCCCATATCGCGGGCCAGCGCCCGGACATAGGTGCCCTTGCCACATTCGGCCTCGAACACTGACCGTTCGTTACCCTGTTGTTCTACAAGGGTTAATTCGTGAATTTCGACCGGTCGGGGCTGCAAAGGGACCACCTCGCCGTCGCGGGCCATGTCGTAGGCCCGCTCGCCCTGGATCTTGATGGCCGAATACTGCGGCGGGACTTGCTCGATGGTTCCGGTGAACTGCGGCAACAGCGCCCGGATCGCCTCCTCGGTGGGGCGGTTCGGGTTGGTCTGGGTGACCTGGCCCTCGGTATCGTCAGTGTCGCGCTCCTCGCCCCAGCACACGGTGAAGCGGTAGCGCTTGCGGCCGTCCATCACGAACGGAACGGTCTTGGTGGCTTCGCCGAGCGCAATCGGCAGCCCGCCGGAGGCAAGCGGATCGAGGGTGCCGGCATGGCCGGCGCGCTTGGCATTGAACAGCCGCTTCAACACCGCAACGGCGTGAGTCGAGGTCATGCCGATGGGCTTGTCGAGAATCACCCAGCCATGAACGTCGCGGCGGTCGCGCTTCTGCTGGTTGCCCTGCTGGCGCTGCTTGCCGCCCTGCTGCTGGCGCGGATCGTTATGGCGCGTCGCGCCCGGAAAATTATTTTCGGCAGGCGTGTTCGCATCGGCGGTTTGCGGCGCGATCACGCGGTCTGGAGTGGTCACATTCATCAGTCTTGGTCCGAATCTGTCTTGAGGTCTTTTTGAACCGCGGGTGTTCTCAGTAATTTCTCGATCCGTTCCGCTTCGTCGAATCGTTCGTCAACGCGGAAGCGAAGATCAGGCGCAAATTTTAAGTTAACGCGATGCGCGACTTCGCCGCGAAGAAACTTCTTGTTGCGATCGAGCGCAGCGACCACCTCGTCGATGCCGCGTCCGCCAAGCGGCATCACATAGATGGTCGCAAGCTTGAGATCGGGTGACATCCGCACTTCGGGCACGGTGATGATGTGACCTTCGAGTGCGGGATCGTGCACGTGACCCTGTGACAGCAGATCGGAGACGGCGTGGCGCACAAGCTCGCCGACGCGCAACTGCCGCTGCGATGCGCCGGAAGCCGAGCCTTGTGATTTGCCGCGTTGTTGGCGAGGCATGAAACAGTCCTGAAAAATCGGATGGCATGGCGGGGATTCTCCCCGCCATGTGCATCCTTGATGTGAAACGAATGAAGACGTGGATAGCCGCGGTTCACGCGGTCATGACGTCCCGTATTCCTTCAACGCGCCCTGAAGACTTGGACTTACAGGGAGCGCTGAATGGTCTCCACGCGATAGCATTCGATAACGTCGCCAACGCGCATATCCTGGTAGTTCTCGAAGGCCATGCCGCATTCCTGACCGGACTGGACTTCCTTCACTTCGTCCTTGAAACGCTTCAGGGTCGACAGCTTGCCTTCGTGCACAACGACGTTGTCGCGGATCAGGCGCACATTCGCGCCGCGCTCCACGGTGCCGTCGGTGACGCGGCAGCCGGCGATCTTGCCGACCTTCGAAATGTTGAACACTTCGAGGATCTGCGCATTGCCCAGCATGGATTCGCGCAGCGTCGGCGCGAGCAGGCCGGACATCGCCTTTTTCACGTCATCCACGAGATCGTAGATGATGTTGTAGTAGCGGATTTCGATGCCGTTGCGCTTGGCCGCGGCGGCCGCTTCCTTGTTGGCGCGGACGCTGAAGCCGATGATGGCGGCGCCAAAACCTTCCGCCAGCGTCACGTCGGATTCCGAAATGCCGCCGACGCCAGCATGCAGGATGCGGGCGGCGACTTCGTCGGTGCCGAGTTTTTCGAGCGAGCCGAGGATCGCTTCCAGCGAGCCCTGCACGTCGGCCTTCACGATCAGCGGGAAGTCCTTGCGGCCGGTGGTCTTGAGCTGCGACATCATCTGCTCGAGCGAGCCGCGCATGCCGGCATTGCTGGCTGCGGATTTCTCGCGCTTCTGGTGTGCACGATAGTCGGTGACCTGACGGGCACGGGCTTCGCTTTCGACCACGGCGAGACGGTCGCCGGCTTCCGGCGGGCCGTTGAAGCCGAGCACCTCGACCGGAACCGAAGGACCGGCTTCCTGGATGGTCTGGCCCTGATCGTTGATCAGCGCGCGGACACGGCCCATTTCCGCGCCGGCGACGATGATGTCGCCGACCCGCAGCGTGCCGCGCTGGACGAGGACGGTCGCAACCGGACCACGTCCGCGATCGAGCTTGGCTTCGATCACGGTGCCTTCGGCCGGACGGTCCGGGTTGGTCTTCAGTTCAAGCAGATCGGCCTGCAGCGCGATCATTTCGAGCAGCTTGTCGAGATTGGTCTTGTTCTTCGCGGACACCTCGACATCGACGACATCGCCGCCGAAGGATTCGACCTGAACCTCGTGCTGCAGCAGTTCGGTGCGCACGCGCTCGGGCTTCGCATCCGGCTTGTCGATCTTGTTGATCGCGACAATCATCGGAACCTTCGCCGCCTTGGCGTGATTGATGGCTTCGATGGTCTGCGGCATGACGCCGTCATCCGCCGCAACGACGAGAATGACGATGTCGGTGACCTTGGCGCCGCGGGCGCGCATCGCGGTGAACGCAGCGTGGCCCGGCGTGTCGATGAAGGTGATCTTCTTGCCGCTGTCCGGCGAGGTGACCTGATAGGCGCCGATATGCTGGGTGATACCGCCGGCTTCGCCCGAGACGACATTGGCCTGGCGCAGCGCATCGAGCAGCGAGGTCTTGCCGTGGTCGACGTGGCCCATGACGGTGACGACCGGAGGACGCGGCGTCGTATCGGACGCGTGATCCTCGGCGACGTCGAACAGGCCTTCTTCCACGTCGCTTGCGGCAACGCGCTTGACGGTGTGCCCGAGTTCTTCGGCGATCAGCTGCGCGGTGTCGGCATCGATCACATCGGTGATCTTGTGCATCGCGCCCTGCTTCATGAGCAGGCGGATGATGTCGACGGCGCGCTCCGCCATGCGGTTGGCGAGTTCCTGAATCGTGATCGCTTCCGGAATCGTCACTTCGCGGATGAGCTTTTCCTTCGGCTCATTGGAAGCATGACCCTTGAGGCGCTGGGTGCGGCGGCGGAACGAAGCGATCGAACGCTCGCGCACATCGTCGGCATTGAGCGCGGTGGCAATGGTGAGGCGGCCGCGCTGCTTCGCTGGGCCGGGTTTCGCAGCCGGCTTCGGCGCAACGACGGGGCGCGCCGGACCGCCGCCGGGACGGCGCACCATGCGCGGCGCTTCATCGTCGTCGGAGCCGTCGGCGGCAACCGCCGCCGGACGTGCCGGTGTAATCGGCGCTTTCGCGGCGGCCGCAGCAGCCTTCGCAGCGAGTTCGGTGCGCTTGTTGGCTTCGCGTTCGGCGCGGGCCTTGGCTTCTTCTTCAGCGCGATGGCGCTCTTCCTCGGCCTTCTTGCGGGCTTCGGCGGCTTCGCGCTCCTGCTGTTCCTTGAATTCCTTGGTGTTGCGGCGCGCAGCCTCGGCTTCCGCCGCACGGCGTTCTTCCTCTTCGCGAACCCGCGCATCGGCAAGCGCGCTGGCGCGGGCACTCTGTTCGTCTTCGGTCAGGGTCTGCAGCACAACGCCGGACTTGCGCGCGACAGGGCGCGGCGGCTCGGCCGGACGCGGCGCGGGCTTCGGCGCGGCAACCGGGGCCGGCGCGGCCTCAGGTGCTGGGTCGCCGGCAAGGCGCCGCTTGGTTTTCTTCTCGACCACCACCTGCTTGGTGCGGCCGTGACTGAAACTCTGGCGCACCACGCCGGTCTCTGTGCGCGGTTTCAGCGACAGAGTTTTCGTACCGACGCTCAGCGGCTTGTCGCCAGGATTTTTCGTATCAGCCATTCAACAGTCCCAATCTCGTTCGTTGCTCGCACGCCGTATCAGACGGCCGTGCCCTGGTTATTCTGATCGCTTCCGCCACCATGGCCGCCATCCGCCCCCCGAAACCGGGTGAGTGTCTGGCAACGTGCGAGGAAGGTCTTGCTGGCCGGGCCCGCGAGCAGGGCAGCATGTACCACATTTGCCCGCCCAAGTGCCAAATCCAATTCATCGGTGGTCAGGACGCTGATCACCGGGAAATCGCCCGATTCCGGGCTGTTTTCCCGCCTCACGGCGGCCAGTCTGGCGTTCAGCTTGCGGATTCCGTCGGACGCGCCATCCGTGGCGTGGATCAGGGCCACCGCCTGCCGGCCTTCGATAGAGTCCTCGACCTTGGAAAATCCCGATACCACCTGACCGGCTTTCGCCGCCATGGCGAGGGCTTCGGAAATGCCCCGGACCATCAGACGCTCAACGTCGTCGGCCAGGGTTTTCGGCACCTGAACCTCGCGCTTGAAACTGCGCGCGAAAACATTGCGCCGGGTCGCTTCCGCCACCTTCTCGCGCGACAGCGACACCCACAGGCCACGCCCCGGAAGTTTTCGCTTCAGGTCCGGAACGATGGTCCCCGCCGGAGACAGAACGAAGCGGATCAGGTCATCGACGCCCGCGACCTGCCGCGTGACCGCGCACATCCGCTCGGTCCCGGATTTTGTCCGGGGACCGTGATCGAGATCGGCGTGATCAGCGATGGCGAGCATGCGCGGGTCATTTCCTTCAACTCTTGCGGAACATGGCGTTGTCCGAAAGTCGCTTCATGAGTTTCGGCCTGGTTACGCCGGGTTCTCTTCGGAGGCCGCAGCCTCTTCCGACGGCTTGGCGAGATCGGCTTCGGTGATCCAGCCCGCGACGACGCGCGCCTGCATCACCAGAGCCTCGGCGTCCTCGCGCGAAATCTCGTTCGCATCGAGAATGCCGGCGTGCTTGATGGTTTCGCCGTCCTTGCGCTCGGTCCAGCCGACGAGATCATCGGTGGCAAGATCCGCAAGATCCTCGACCGTTTTGACATTGTTCTCGCCGAACTTCACCAGCATCTTCGCGGTCACGCCGGGCACAGTCTTCAACGCATCTTCCACGCCCAGTTCCTTACGCTTGGCTTCGAGTTCTGCCTCGAGCTGTTCCAGATATTCACGCGCACGGCTTTGCAGCTCGGCGGCGGTTTCTTCATCGAAGCCCTCGATGCTGGTCAGTTCGCGCGGATCGACCAGAGCGAGGTCTTCCACCGAACCGAAACCTTCCGATGCCAGCAACTGGCCAACCACTTCGTCGACGTTGAGGGCTTCCATGAACACGCGGGTGGAATTTTCGAAGTCTGCCTGGCGGCGCTCCGATTCTTCCTGCTCGGTGAGGATGTCGATGTCCCAGCCGGTGAGCTGCGAGGCGAGGCGCACGTTCTGGCCGCGGCGTCCGATCGCAAGAGACAGTTGGGTATCCGGAACGACAACTTCAATGCGCTCGCGGTCTTCGTCGATCACGACCTTGGCGACTTCCGCCGGTGCCAGCGCGTTGACCACGAAGGTCGCGATGTCCGGCGACCACGGAATGATGTCGATCTTCTCGCCCTGCAGTTCGTTCACCACGGCCTGCACGCGCGAACCGCGCATACCGACGCAGGCGCCGACCGGATCGACCGAGGAATCGCGCGAGATCACGCCGATTTTCGCGCGCGAACCGGGATCGCGGGCCACCGCCTTGATCTCGACGATGCCGTCGTAGATTTCCGGCACTTCCTGCGCGAACAGCTTCGCCATGAACTGCGGATGGGTGCGCGAAAGGAAAATCTGCGGGCCGCGGGTTTCGCGGCGAACGTCGAAGATGTACGAGCGCACGCGGTCGCCGTTGCGGAACACTTCGCGCGGCAGCATTTCGTCACGGCGCACGATGGCTTCGCCGCGTCCGAGGTCGACGATTACGCTGCCGTATTCGACGCGCTTGACCACGCCATTGACGATTTCGCCGATGCGATCCTTGAATTCCTGATATTGCCGGTCGCGCTCGGCCTCGCGCACTTTCTGCACGATCACCTGCTTGGCGCTCTGCGCGGCGATGCGGCCGTATTCCAACGGCGGCAGCGTGTCGGCGATGGTGTCGCCGATCTGCGCGCCGGGGTTGGCCTTCTGCGCATCTTTCAGCGAAATCTGGTTGGACGAATTCTCGACCTGCTCGACAACGAGCATGTGGCGCGCAAGCTGCAGCTGTCCGGTCTTGGGATGAATCTGGGCGTGCACATCGGTCTCGGAGCCGTAACGGGCGCGGGCTGCTTTTGCGATGGCATCTTCCATCGCAGCGATCACGATTCCGCGGTCGATCGACTTTTCGCGCGCGACGGCATCGGCGATCTGCAGCAGTTCGAGTTTGTTGGCGCTGACAGCGGCCATGGCTCAGTCTCCTTCGTGGTGGTCCGTGAGGCCTGCTCGCTTTTTCTTTTCAGCGGCGAGGCGATGTTCCTTGGTGTTCTGCGGTACGGGCTTCTTCGTCTTGTTTTTCGGCTTCGGCTGGAAGCTTTTCTTGAGATCGCGCTTTTCCCGTGCGCGGCGAGCATGGGCCGGAGGCTCTGGAATCGCGCCCGATTGTTCGAGCTGCTCGCGCTCGGCGTCACGGCCGCGGCGCATGGACTCGGCAATCAGTGCGTTGGTCAGAACCAGATTGGCGCTGGCGATGTCTTCGATGGGAAGCAGGACGTCAGCTTCCTGCGCGCCTTTGTGATCCTTGGCGTCGTCGCGCACGATACGAACACTATCGCCTTCGACTGCCTGGATGGTTCCGCGGAAGCGCTTGCGGCCCTCATGCGGGACAGCCATCTCGATTTTCACGAGGTGACCGGCATAGCGTTCGAAATCCGTGCGCCGGACCAGCGGCCGGTCGATGCCCGGGGATGAAATTTCCAGCCGGTAGGCGCGTTGGATCGGATCGGCAATGTCCATCACCGGCGACAGCGCCTTCGAGATCGCCTCGCAATCCTCGATCTGCATGGTGCCGTCGGGCCGTTCCGCCATGATCTGCACGGTGCAGCCGGCTTCGCCCGACACCTTGATCCGGACCAGCCGGTAGCCCATGCCCTGCAGCACCGGCGCCGCCACCGTCGCAACACGCGCAGCCGCGCCCGGCTCGACCACGAGGCGTGGTTCGTCAAGCAGGTCGGCATCAACGGTGACGTGGGTCGGTTCCGTCATATCGAGGATCAAGTATGCTCTTTGTCGTGGCCGGCCCGCCGCGGCATGCGGCTGGCCTTCAGGTAATAAAAAAGAGCGGGTCCCGGGGGTCCCACTCTCCTACGTGCGCGTATGAGAATTTTATCAGTTGCGGCGGATATAGACGTTTTCGGCCGGTGCGGCAAGGGCATCCCGCCGGCGCGGCGGAGGATGGAACCCGGCTTTTTCCGCCAAGTCGCGCCATTCTGGATACCTTCGCGTAACCCTTTCCCCGTGGCTGGCGGCTTAGCGCCAACATGAGCTTTGCGGCTAACCGTTAATTCACCCGGCGGCGGGTACAGTCCCGCCGCGTCCGGGCGGAGCGGCCACAGCGAGGGTGGAACCGCCGTTCCGGTGCGAAGAGATATCTATGGCTGCTGCGCTTTCGCTAATTCCGGAACTCGATGACATCGTCAAGAATGGCTCCGCGGAGAAGCGGGCAGAGGCGATCGAGCGGATATCCGGCCTCTTTTTGCAGGGCGCCGCGCGGTTCGAAACCAGACATGTCGCGCTGTTCGACGACATCCTGGTCGGGCTGGTCCCGGCCACCGGCATCGCGACTCGCGCGGAACTCGCCGAGCGCCTGTCGAAACTCGACAATGCCCCGCCCACGCTGGTGAAGCAGCTCGCGCGCGAAAGCGAGATCAGGATCGCCGGTCCGATCCTGAGCCGCTCGCCGCTGCTCGATGACCCGACCCTTGTCGATATTGCGCGGGAAAGAGGCCAGGAACATCTCGCTGCAATTTCCGGGCGCCAGGCGCTGTCACCATCGGTGACCGATGTGATTGTTCGTCGTGGCGACAGGGATGTCGTGCGCAGCGTTGCGGCCAATGCCGGCGCACAGTTTTCCGAATCCGGCTATTCGGGACTGGTCAAGCGCGCGACCGACGACGGTATGCTGGCGCTGACCGTGGGACAGCGTGAGGATCTGCCGGCCGCATCGCTGAAGCAGTTGCTGGCGAAATCGGTCGAGGTGGTTCGCCGCCGCCTGTTCGATACGGCCAAACCCAAGCAGAAGGCGGCGATCAATCAGGCGATGATCGAATTGTCGGGCGCGCCGAAATCGCAGCCGCAGGTGCGCGATTTCGAACCGGCCCAGCGCGCCGTCCTCGCGTTGCATCAGGCGGGTAATCTCGATGAAGCGGCGCTGCTCGATTTCTCGCGGCAGCATAAATACGAGGAGTCCGTGGCCGCGCTCGCGGCGCTGACCGGCATGCGGCTCAACGTCGTCAACCAGCTCATGCTGGGCGACCGTTACGATCCCGTCCTGCTTCTTGGAAAATCCATCGGGCTGGAATGGGCCACGGTGCGCGCGGTGCTGGTTCTGCGTCTCGGTCCGGGCCGGGTGGCATCGAGTCCCGACATCGAAGAGGCGCGCATCAACTACGAGCGGCTGTCGCCGGCGACGGCGCAGCGTGTGCTGACATTCTGGCGCCTGCGCGATAACGGCAAATCCGCTTAGGCGCCCGTTCGCCTGAAGATCAGATAGGTGGCCTTGCGGCCTTCGCGCTCCGCCTTCCGGCCATAACGCGTCATGGTGTAGTGCGGCCACGGCTTGCGCCAGTCATCGGCGCGCTCCGCCGTCCATGCGAAGTCCTTCGACTTTTGCATGTGCATCAGCGTCCATGAACAGTAATCGTCGATATCGCTGACAAAGCGGAATTCACCGGCGGGATCGAGAACGCGCGACATCTGCCTGATCGTCGCGTCCTGCACGAAGCGGCGCTTCCAGTGGCGGCGCTTGGGCCATGGATCGGGATGAATGAGGTCGATGCGTTTGAAGCTTGATGCCTGCGCCCAATTAAGAAGTTCGGCCGCATCGCCCGCGAACAGTCGGATGTTGGTGATGTTGTGCGCTTCGATCAGCGACAGGATCTTCGCCATGCCATTGACGTATGGCTCGCAGCCGATGAAGCCGGTCTGCGGAGAGGCGAGTGCTTCAGCGGCAAGATGCTCACCGCCGCCGAATCCGATTTCCATCCGCATCTCGCTGACGGGTGCATCGAACAGTGCGGCTGGGTTTGTGGCATCTGCAATGCCAGGATCGAGTGCGAGCCGCGGCAGCAAATGCTCGATCAGGTCGGTCTGATGATTGCGGAGCTTGTGCCCCTTGCGCCGTCCGAAGAACGAACCGTGGCTGGCATCCTGCGGGTGTGATGAAGCGGTGTCGCCCGCTGACTTGTTCATCTCACGGCCCTGGCGGTTTGTCGGTGTATCGTTTTTAAAAAATAGAATTGATCCAAACAGCGCGCAGACGACGTTCGTTCAACGCACGCAGTTCAAGTTGGATCGGGTTGCTCGCGCGCTGCCATTTGTTCGACAAGCTCAACGATGCTGCGGCGAAGTCTTGCATCGGTGATCCGCGTGAAGGCCCGGGTCAACGCAAGTCCTTCGGACGTAGCGAGAAAGTCCGAAACATACGCAGGCGATTGCGCTTCGCTCAATCCTGCCAGAGCGTTAGGGCCTGCCGGTCCACCTTCGAACAGAAACGAGACCGGCACCTGAAGAATATCGGAAATCTGCTGCAGGCGGCTTGCACCGATGCGGTTGGTGCCCTTCTCGTATTTCTGGACCTGCTGGAATGTCAGGCCAAGCGCCTCACCGAGCTTTTCCTGACTCATTCCAAGCATGATACGGCGCATGCGAACGCGGCTGCCGACGTACTTGTCGATTGGATTGGGGGCCTTTGGTGTCATTTCAAACTCCACGCCGCCCCGGTCACCGAGCACAACCACCCGGGACGAGACGGCGTTCTCATCGGCATACGCTGCCAAACGATGGATCGTCAAATATTAGTCATACACGTGCTGAAGAATTTAGCTTAAGGCGACATCGTGCCGCCCCGGGTTCCCTGCCGTAAACGCATAGCGCGTCGATGATGATACGGCGGTTTCAGACCTTTGGTTTCACGCGGCGGCGAATAACGATAACCATCGACAAGGCGATAGCCAGCGCCGCAGGAATATCCCGAATTCGAGAGACAATCGTTGGCGCAGTTGGCTTGGGCAATGCAGAATCAAGCACGCCTTCCCTGCCGAGTTCCATGTGTGCGACGATGCGGCCGAGGGGATCGATCACCGCGGAAATGCCTGTGTTTGCAGAGCGAACCACGGGCAGGCCTTCTTCGACGGCGCGCAGCCGCGCCTGCTGCAGGTGCTGATAGGGGCCGGTGGAAATGCCGAACCAGCCATCGTTGGTCAGGTTAACGATCCAGCCGGGGCGATCGTCGCCGGGCACGATGTCGCCCGGAAAGATGGCCTCGTAGCAGATCAGCGGCAGCATGCGCGGCGCGTTCGGTACGCTCATCGTGCGTCGCCGGTCGCCGGGAATGAATCCGCCGCGCACCTTGGTGATCTGCACGAAGCCCAGCTTTTCCATCGCCGATTGAAACGGAAGGTATTCGCCGAACGGCACGAGATGCAGCTTGTCGTAGACTGACAGGATCGTTCCATCGTGATCGATCACGTAGATCGAGTTGTAGGCGCGGGTGATCTGCGTACCTGCGGGCTGATCGGGCGGGCGGATCGCGCCCGTGACCAGAACGGTGCCTTGCGGCAGCAGACTGGCGATCTGCGCCATCGCATCGGCTTCGCGCGAAAGAAAAAACGGAAAGGCAGATTCGGGCCAGATTAGAATCGTGGCGTCGCGGACGCCGTTCGACTGCGGCCCGGTCGAGCGATCCGACAGCGACAGATACTTCTCCATCACCATCTGCTTGGCGGAATAGTTGAACTTCACATCCTGCTGCAGGTTCGGCTGCATCAGGCGCAGCTTCACACCATCCACAAACTGGGTGGGATGGCTGTTCAGCCGAAGCATGCCGTAAATGCCCATCGCGGCGAGAACGAGAAGCGAAGCTGCGAGCGCGATCCATGGACGGTGTGTGACGGCGCGATCATCGCCAAGCACCGCAGGACTCGCGAACACAACGATCGCAATGAATGTCAGACCCCAGAGTCCGATCAGCGAGGCGCTCTGTGCCAGCGCAAGAGGTTCGGTGAGCGCATAGCCGAAGGCATTCCATGGAAAGCCCGTAAGGATATGCCCGCGCAGCCATTCGCTGAAGGTGAGCGCGCTCGCGAGGCTGAGAATGCGGAAGGCACCGGGCGTCCAGATCAGCCGCGCCAGCGCAAAGCCGAATGCCATGAACAGCGCGAGACCTGCGGGCAGCCCCATCACGGCAATGGGGAGCAGCCACGCGAACGTCTCGGCATCGACAAGGAAGGCGTAGCCGATCCAGTAAAGTCCCGCGGTGAAATAGCCGAAGCCGAACCACCAGCCGCTGAGTGCCGCAGCCGGGATGCCGCCGAGGCGTCCCGCGCCCGCACCGTCGATCAGCCAGACCGTGACAGGAATGGTCAGAAAGAGTATCGGCCACGCGTTGAACGGCGCCATGGCAAGCGCCGAGAGTGCGCCCGCGATCCATGCGATGGCCGCGCGCTTCCAGCCCCATGAGAGAATGATTGAGGCGATAAGCGCACGGAAGGATGTCATCGGCTGCCGGTGCTGTCGTTGGATGATGCTGGGTTGGCCGGATCGCTGGCCTGGGCTTGGGCTGCATCCGCCGCCGCCTCTCGGCGGCGCAATTCGCGATGACGCAGGTTGGAGCGGTCCTTGTGTGTGCCGATGCGCACGCGCTTGACGCGGCGCGGATCTGCGTCGAGCACTTCGATCTCGAAATCGCCGGGGCCGGATATGATTTCGCCGCGGACCGGCAGGCGGCCGACCTGCGTCACCAGATATCCGCCGAGCGTATCGACCTCTTCACCTGCTTCGCCGGTGTCGAAGTCTTCGCCCACCACGGACTGGACGTCTTCAAGGCTGGCGCGCGCATCGGCGATGAACGATCCGTCGGCCTGCTTGACCACGGATGGCGCTTCGTCGCCGTCATGTTCGTCGTCGATCTCGCCGACCACCTGTTCGACAATGTCCTCGATCGAGACCAGCCCGTCGGTGCCGCCGTATTCGTCGACCACCAGCGCCAGATGGATGCGTGTTGCCTGCATCTGCGCGAGCAGATCGATGGCGGGCATCGATGGCGGAACGTAGATCAGCTTGCGCATGATGTTGGCGTCGGACAGCTTCATGCGCAGATCGACCGAGCGCAGATCGAGGCCAGCGGGGAAGGGCTTCTTGCGCTTGGCGTTGACCTCGTCGTCGACCTTGGCTTTCGAGGTCATGAAGGCGAGCAGGTCGCGGATGTGTACGAAGCCTTCAGGATCATCGAGCGTGTCGTTATAGACCACGAGGCGCGAATGGGCCGCGCTTTCGAACAGGCTCATCAGTTCGCCGAGGGAAATGTCGCGTTTCACGGCGACGATGTCGCCGCGCGGCACCATGACGTCGGCGATGCGCCGCTCATGCAGGTCGAGGATGTTGCGCAGCATGGTGCGCTCGACCGTGGTGAAGCTGGTTTCGTCCGGTGCAGTCGCGTCGAGCACCACCTGAAGGTCGGCGCGTGCGGACCCGGCTTTCCATCCGAACAGCGCGCGGAGCGCGCGCATCAGCCACAGCTCCGAGGAGGGCCGCAGCACTTCGCCATGCTGGACAGGCACCGGCAGGCTGCCGGGCCGCTGCTGGGCGGCGCGTTCCGTATCGGGTTTGGTGGCGGGGGTCGCGGACACTTAGTTCACCTGATCGTCGTGCGCGTAAGGATCGGGAATTCCGAGCTGCGCCAGAATATCGCGTTCGAGACCTTCCATGATCTCTGCGTCGTCATCGTTCTCGTGATCGTAGCCTAACAGATGCAGGAAGCCGTGTACGGCCAGATGGCTGAGATGATGCTCGAACGGCTTGTGCTCGGTGTCGGCCTCATGGCGCGTGGTCTCGTAGGCGATCGCGATGTCGCCCAGCATGCGCGGCGCGTCGTCATCGGCGGGCGCGCGTTCGGGCTGCAATGCAGGGAACGACAGCACGTTGGTCGGCTTGTCGATGCCGCGCCAGTTCTTGTTCAAGGTGCGGATACCCGCATCGTCGGTCAGCATGACGGCGACCTCGGCGTCCGCCGTGTTGGCGTCGACCATGGAGGCCGCGATCTCGATAGCGCGGTGGATGATCGTCTCCGCGCTGCTCTCGCTGTCCCAGCAGTCGGCCGTGACAAGCACTTCGGTCGCGGGAATGTTGGCGGGTGTCATATCGGCAATCGTGAGTTCAGGATTTACCCGTACCGGATGTTTTCGGTGCGCTTTCATAGGCGTTGACGATGCGCGCCACCAGCTCATGGCGGATCACGTCCTGTCCCGTGAAGCGCACCTGCGCGATGCCTTCGACGCCATCGAGCAGCT
This sequence comes from Afipia sp., assembly GCA_024508675.1. GTDB lineage: Bacteria > Pseudomonadota > Alphaproteobacteria > Rhizobiales > Xanthobacteraceae > Afipia. Next base: position 88,621 of record JANINQ010000013.1, on the reverse strand, counting down.
TCGCGGCTTCAGCCAGACCCGACGGCTGGCCGTTGGGCAGGTCGACCTGACTCGGATCGCCGGTGATGATCATGCGGCTGTTTTCGCCGAGACGGGTCAGAAACATCTTCATCTGCATCGATGTGGTGTTCTGCGCCTCATCCAGAATGATCGCGGCATTGGTCAGGGTGCGGCCGCGCATAAAGGCGAGCGGTGCGATTTCGATTTCGCCGCTCTGCAGGCCGCGCTCGACAATGCGCGAGTCCATCAGATCATACAGCGCGTCGTAGATCGGGCGCAGATAAGGATCGACCTTCTCGCGCATATCGCCCGGCAGGAAGCCGAGACGTTCACCCGCTTCAACGGCGGGACGCGACAGGATGATGCGATCGACTTCCTTGCGTTCGAACAGCTGACACGCCTGCGCCACCGCAAGCCATGTCTTGCCGGTGCCGGCGGGGCCGATGCCGAACACCAGTTCGTGGCGCTTCAAGGCGCGGATGTAGGAATCCTGCGCGGCGGTGCGCGCGCGCACCGGGCGCTTGCGCAGGTTGATCTCCTCGAACTGCGATTTCGCGGCCTTCGGATCAAATTCAAACAGCGAGCCTTGCGCGATGACGGCGCGGATCGCGCCCTCCACATCGCCCTGCGCGATGTCCTGGCTGCGGACCGCCTGTTCGTAGAGCATTTCGAGCACGCGCCGCGCGGCGTCGCAGCCGTCGCGCGATCCGGCGACGGTGATGTGATTGCCGCGCGAGTCGGCGACCACGCCGAGGCGCCGCTCGATCAATGCGAGATTTTGTCCGTAGGGACCGACCAGTGCGGAGGCTGCGCCATTGTCATCGAAGGCGACGACGATCTGGGCTTCGTGCGGGGTCTGAACGTCGTGCTTGCGGCTGGGTGCGAGTGTTGGCGAATCCGATGCGCTTTTTGGCAAGGGTTTCAGGCTCCGGTGGCCATGGTGGTGGATGGGAAAGTTTTGGCAGACTGAGAATGCGTCGGCACAGCAGCGGCCAGTTTGCCGATCAGGCTGTAGCGTTCGAGGCAGTCGATGGCGACAGGCAGCACCTGCCCGATGATGTCGGGCGACGCCATGACGTGGGCTGGCTGGAGATAAGCGGTGCGGCCGACGATCTGACCCGGATTGCGCGCGGCACGTTCGAACAGCACATCGACCGTCTTGCCGATGGCTGCCTTGTTGAAGGCCGCCTGCTGGCTGTCGATCAACTCCTGAAGCCGGGCCAATCGCTCATCCATTAGGGTGGTCGTCACCGTCTCCTGCATGTCCGCAGCCGGTGTGCCGGGCCGCGGCGAATACTTGAACGAATAGGCGCCAGCGTAGCTGATTTGGCTGACCAACGCGAGTGTTGCTGAAAAATCTTCCTCAGTTTCACCCGGAAAACCAACGATAAAATCCGATGAAAATGCAATGTCTTCGCGCACCTTGCGGAACCGCTCGATGGTGCGGGCGTAATCGGCGGCGGTATGTTTGCGGTTCATCGCCTCGAGAATGCGGTCTGAGCCCGACTGCACCGGCAGATGAACGAACGGCATCACAGCGGGAACGTCACGATGGGCTTCGATCAGCGCATCATCGACATCGCGCGGGTGGCTGGTCGAGTAACGCAGGCGGAGAATGCCGGGAATATCGGCGAGGCGATGAAGCAACTGGCCAAGCGACCACGGCTTGCCGTTCTCGCCCTCGCCATGAAACGCGTTGACGTTCTGCCCGATCAGCGTGATCTCGCGCACGCCGTTGTCGGCGAGGCGCTTCACGTCATCGATGATGCGCGCGACCGGACGCGAGACTTCCATGCCGCGCGTGTAGGGGACAACGCAGAAGGTGCAGAACTTGTCGCATCCTTCCTGCACGGTGACGAACGACGAGATGCCGCGTGCGCGGATCATCGCAGGCTTCGGATCGGGCAATGCCGCGAATTTATCCTCGACGGGAAATTCGGTCTCGATGGCGCGGCCATCGGTCTTCGCCTTCGCCAGTAGTTGCGGCAGATGGTGATAACTCTGCGGGCCGACCACGATATCGACAACGGGCGCGCGCTGGATGATCTCGCTGCCTTCGGCCTGCGCGACGCAGCCTGCCACTGCGATCCGCATCTCGCGGCCATTGCGCGCGGCGTCGTCCTTGGCGACGCGCAAGCGCCCGAGTTCCGAATAGACCTTTTCGGATGCCTTCTCGCGGATGTGACAGGTGTTCAGGATGACGAGATCGGCCTCCTCGGCGTTGGCCGTCTCGACGAATCCTTCAGGCGCCAGCGTGTCCACCATGCGCTGTGCATCGTAGACATTCATCTGACAGCCGTATGACTTGATGTGCAGCTTGCGCGGCGTGGTCATTAAAATCCTGACGGGCGGCGCTCCTGGGCCGCGTTCGGGGATCAAATATAGATAAAGGCTTGCGAAATCCAGCGACTGCGCCGGGTCCGGTTTGCTGAAAAGCCGGCTAAATGGCTGTTATTTCATCGCGATTGAGGGTTTGCCCGGCGAGGGACGGCAGTTTGCGCATATCGTCGATGACGATTGTGGCGCCGGCCGCGCGAAGCAGGTTCCCGTCGCCGGGGCGGCAGTGACTGCCGCCGGTAAATCCGACCACGTTCATTCCGGCGGCGGCGGCGCCGGTGACGCCGGGTACAGAGTCCTCGATCACGAGGCATCGCGCCGGTGGCGTGTTCATTTGCGCGGCGGCGAACAGAAACAGATCCGGCGCGGGTTTGCCGCGCTCGACCTGCATTGCGGAAAACAGGTTCGGTGCGAAGAAGTCGATCAGGCCGGTGGTGCCGAGGCTCGAGCGAATGCGGGTCGGTGTGCCGGACGATGCCACACAGATGCGCTGGGACAGTTGGCCGAGGGTTTCGGCGATATGCGGAACGGGCGTGAGTTTTTCGCCGAACACCCGGTCGATGGTCGCACGCAGATGTGCGGTGTAGGTGTCGGGCAGAACCCGTCCGAGTTCGCCTTCGACTTCAAGCCGTGCCTCGCGTGCCGAGCGCCCGAGGAAACGCTCATGCACCTGCGCGGCGGTGATCGTGTAGCCGTATTCCGTCAGCACCTCTGCATGAACGACGCAGGCCAGCGCCTCGCTGTCGACGAGCACGCCATCGCAATCGAAGATGATGAGGTCGTAAGGGGAGGACGTGCTCAAGTCTTGTCGTCGTCCCGGGTCTTTTCGTCCAGAGGGACGCAATAAAGCTCAAGCCGGTGATCGACCAGTTTGTAGCCGAGCTTGCGTGCGATCTCGGTCTGCAGCTTTTCGATTTCCTCGGAGGTGAACTCGATCACCTTGCCGTCGCGCAGATTGATGAGATGGTCGTGATGGCTCTCGGGCACCTGCTCGTAGCGCGCACGGCCTTCGCGGAAATCGTGGCGCTCGATGATGCCGGCATCCTCGAACAGTTTCACTGTGCGATAGACCGTCGAGATCGAGATCTTGTCGTCGACCGCGATGCAGCGCCGGTAAAGCTCCTCGACGTCGGGATGGTCCATGGCTTCGGCCAGCACGCGCGCAATGACGCGGCGCTGTTCGGTCATGCGCATGCCGGCTGCGGCGCAGCGCTTCTCGATATCCGTATGCTTGCCTGGAGGCATGGATTTGAGGGCGGTCATGATTATTCCCGGTAGATGTAGGCGTGTTTTGCCACCGCAGGAGGCTTACGACAAGTCTCGTCGCATCACGACGGCGTTCAATTGTTCGCCGCCGGCGTCCTTGTAATACCGGTCGCGGCGGCCGACCACGCGAAAGCCGGCGCGTTCATACAGCGCACGGGCAGGGCGGTTGTTTTCCTCGACCTCGAGGAACACGGTTTTCAGGCCATGCCCGGCGAGATGACCGAGATGGGTGCGCAGCAGGTCGCGCGAGAGGCCATGGCCGCGGTGTTTCTGGGCGACCGCGACGGACAGGATTTCCGCCTCATCGGCCGCTGTGCGCGAAATGATGAAGCCGATGGTCGATCCGCCAAGGCGCAGCCGGTGTGCGAACGCATTGCGCTCGATCAGGATCTGCTCGAATTCCTCGGTGCTCCAGCCGCGATGAAACGCCGCGCGATGCAATTGCGACAGCCGTGGTGCGTCGCGCAGGTTCGCAGGCTCGACTGTCGTGTCAGGCCGTCTGAACAGTTGCGGAAGGAGCTTGCCGAGAAATGAGGAGAGGCGCGCCATGACGATCAACGCATGTCCGGCACGACGAAGCCGGGCTTCGGCTTGGCATCGGGCGGGCGCAGATAGAAAGGCTTGGCGGGCGCGACATCCGGTGCGGTCGCGGCACCGAGCCACGCCACCCACGCAATGTCGGGACCGGGTTTCGGGTCGACCAGCGCGGGCGCGGAGACGTTGGACGGCCAGCGATCCGCGAGGATGCGCGCGGCATTGCCGACCATGCGCAGCGCGCCGAAGCGCGCGGCGGCGAATGTATCCTCGATGGGAATAATCGCGGGCCGCATCAGCACCGCGCCATTGCCCGCGACAGCCTGAAAATAAACATGGTCATGACGCGCATCGATTGCGGCCACGATCGGCTGCTCCTGCTGCTCCGCGACCAGCGGCGCGACGTAGGCCGACAATGTGGTGAGGCCGACCACGGGCTTGTTCGCGGCGAGGCCGATGCCGCGCGCGGCTGAGATGCCGACGCGCAAACCCGTAAAGCTGCCCGGCCCGGTGGTGACGGCGATGCGGTCGAGGTCGAGATAGCTTCGGCCGGAGGCTTTCATGACGCGCGCAATCAGCGGCATCAGCGCTTCGGCGTGGCCGCGCTTCATCTCCAGCGTTTCCTGCGCGATCATGGCCTGTGCACCGGCGTCGAGCACGGCGGCGGCGCAGTAATCCAGCGCGGTATCGATGGCGAGAATGATCATGGATGTGATCTAGCACCGATGGCGGCGCTGGCGGAATGCCCAATGTCCTAGATTCATTGGCATTCGGTGTTCAAAATGAAATGGCCGGGACGAGCCCGGCCATCACGTAGACTAACCTCAGCAGGCCACTTACATCGGCCGGACTTCGACCACGTCCGGGATGAAGTGCTTCAGCAGGTTCTGGATGCCGTGCTTGAGCGTTGCGGTGGACGACGGGCAGCCAGCGCAGGAGCCCTTCATGTCGAGATAGACAATGCCTTCCTTGAAGCCGCGGAAGGTGATGTCGCCGCCGTCGCCGGCCACAGCAGGGCGAATCCGGGTTTCCAGCAGATCCTTGATCACTGCGACCGTTTCGGTGTCAGCCTCATCGAAGAACTCGTCGGCATGGGGCGCGTCGCCATCGGCCACCTGCCCGTCGGCGAGTAGCGGCGCGCCGGACATGTAGTGTTCCATGATGACGCCAAGGATCGCCGGCTTGAGATGCTGCCAGTCGCTGTCGTCCTTGGTGACGGTGACGAAATCGGAGCCGTAAAACACGCCGGTGACGCCCGGCACGGCGAACAGCCGCTCGGCCAGCGGCGAGCGCGCGGCGCTGTCGCGGTCGGTGAATTCCATGGTGCCGCTGTCGAGGACGGTGCGGCCCGGGATGAACTTCAAGGTGGCGGGATTGGGGGTGGCTTCGGTCTGGATAAACATCGGAATCTCCGGCGCATCGCCGGTTCAAGGCCGGCGCGATCGGGGTTGGGTGAAGGTGTTCTATAGCACAGATGGCGGCTGATATAGCCCGATCAAGGGTGCATGGCGGGTGTTCCGGAGGTGGGCGCTGGCCTAAAAACGGCGCCTATGACAGCGCGTCCAGATCGACGTCGGTGAGATTCCCCGGCACGACGGTAATCGGGATGGGAAATGTCCCGGCGTTCTTCGCCAGCATGGTGATGATCGGACCCGGCCCCTCGGCGCCGGCGCTGGCGGCCAGAACGAGCATCGCAATATCAACATCCTTGTCGATGACATCGAGAATCTGCTCGCCCGGATTGCCTTCGCGGATCACGCGCTCCGGTGTAATCGCCGCGATGCCGTTGGCGCGGCCCGAAGCGCGGTCGAGCGCCGCATTGGCGATCTCCTCGGCTTCCGCCCGCATGATGTCGGCGACGCCGAGCCATTGCTGGTTGCGGTCTTCCGTCTCGATGACGCGCAGCATCACGACACCGCCGCCGACACGCATCGCCCAGCGGCTTGCGTAATAAACCGCGCGATCGCCTTCGGCGCTGTCGTCAACGACGACCAGACACTTGGGCTTATGGCCCTGTTCGTAACTTCGCCGCTGAGTGCTCATGCATGTCCCTCACGCGTATTCCGCAAAAGTGGGCACCGGTTTTGCGATCAGCATACGCGCAGCCTCATAACCGGCATCATGCTGCCACGCGCGAGGGCGCCCCGACAAGGTGAGAAAGCAGGAATATTGGGATCGTGATTGCGAGGAGCATTTGCGACGAAGCAATCCAGATATTCAGTCATTCAGGGGCGCGCGAAGCGCGCCCCTGAAATCTCGCAGAACTGTTCGAGATTCCGGACCAACGCGCGAGCGCGTTGTCCGGAATGACGAGTTGCTTCGCTCGCAATGACGGACGTGGGAGCTGGAACTCAATCGCTGCGCGTTATTTCTTCCGGATGAAGCCGACGATGTCCTTCACCGCATTCATGGTCTCGGCGGCGATGACACGGGCACGATCCGCGCCATCGGCCAGCACCGCATCCACGTAAGCCGTATCCTGCGTCAGCTTCTTCATTTCGGCGCCGATCGGACCGAGCTTGGTCACCGCCAGATCGACCAGCGTGCTCTTGAAGCCCGAGAACTGTCCGCCGCCGAATTCGCGCAGCACGTCGGCGCGTGTCTGTCCGGCCAGTGCTGCGTAGATGCCGACAAGGTTATCGGCCTCGGGACGGCTCTTCAGGCCTTCTTCCTCGCTCGGCAGCGGCTCAGGGTCGGTCTTCGCCTTGCGAATTTTCTGCGCGATGGCGTCGGCATCGTCGGTGAGGTTGATGCGCGAATAATCGGATGGGTCCGACTTCGACATTTTCTTGGAACCGTCGCGCAGCGACATCACCCGCGTCGCGGCGCCGGTGATCAGCGGCTCCGGCTGCGGGAAAAACTTCTCATTGAAGCCATGGGTGCGAATGGAGTCCGAGAAGTCGTTGTTGAACTTCTGCGCGATGTCACGCGCCAGTTCGAGATGCTGCTTCTGGTCCTCGCCGACCGGCACATGGGTCGCGCGATAGACCAGAATGTCCGCCGCCATCAGGTTCGGATAGGCGTAAAGGCCGACAGACGCGTTCTCGCGGTCCTTGCCGGCCTTCTCCTTGAACTGGGTCATGCGGTTCAGCCAGCCGAGACGCGCGACACAGTTGAACACCCAGGCGAGTTCGGCGTGTTCGGACACCTGGCTCTGGTTGAACACGATATGCTTCTTCGGGTCGATACCGGCAGCGATGAACGCGGCGGTGACTTCGCGAATGGTGCGGGTCAGTTCAGCCGGGTCCTGCCAGACGGTGATGGCGTGCAGGTCCACCACGCAGTAAATGCAGTTGTGGGTGTTCTGGAGTTTCACGAAGTTGACGATGGCGCCGAGATAGTTGCCGAGGTGCAGATTGCCCGTCGGCTGGACGCCCGAAAAAACCAGTTCTTTTGCAGCCATTTTGATCGTTCCCGCGCCGCCATCCAGCGACCGTGTTTTGATGGGCGTCTTTACCTGCGCATGCGCTAGTCGCGCAAGCGTCCATCGCGCAGATTGCTGATCGCTTCGCCCCAGTTCAGCACGCCGGAGAGGTCCAGCAGCAGGCCGTAGAACGACACGCCGGCCGCGACCAGTCCGCCGAGAATGGTGATCTGGGCCGCAAAACCGGCCGTTGCAGCCACGGCAGAGACGAAAGATTCGGCGAGGAAAAGCATCGCGCCCATGACAGCCGCGCAGAGCGCGATCCGAGGCAGCCGCCGCCGTGCGGTCGCATCAATGGCGAAGCCGAAAGTGGTGCTGCCGCGCCATGCCAGGATGGCGGCGCAGAACCATGCGCCGAGCGAGATGCTGGCGGCGACGCCGCTCGCGCCATAGGGGCGGCCGATCAGCAGGCCACAGATTACCGCCACCACGACGCCGGAGATGGTTGCCACCAGCGGCGTCCTGGTGTCTTCGCGGGCGAAGAAGGCGGGCGCCAGCGCCTTGACCAGAACGTGCGCGGGCAGGCCGAGCGCGAGAATCGACAGCGCGCGCGCCGTGGCGACGGTGTCCGCCGGTGAAAATGCGCCGCGCTCGAACAGCACACGGATGATCGGCTCGCTGAGCAGGATCAGGCCAAGCGCCGCCGGTAGCACGAGAGCGGTGGCAAGCTCGGCGCCGCGTGACTCCGCCTGCATCAGGGCTTCGCGGTCGTTGCCGCGGATGGCCCGCGTCATTTCGGGGACCAGCACCGTGCCCATCGCCACACCGACCATGCCGAGCGGCAGTTCGATCAGGCGGTTGGCGAAATACAGCCACGAGACGGCGGCTGGCGAACTCGAAGCAATGATGGCCCCGCCGACGATCAGGAATTGCGGACCGGCATTGGCGACCATGCCGGGAATGCCCTTGCGCAGGAAGCCGCGAATTTGCGGATCGAATGAAATCCGCACCGGCGTCGCGATGCCGTCGCGCCATGGCCGCCGCTGCACAAGGATCAGCATCTGCAGGCATCCCGCGACGCCGACGGCTCCGGCAATGACGGTGGCCGAGAACAGCGGATCGTGCCGCCAGATCAGCAGCACGACCAGCACGACAATCATGGTGAGGTTGAACAGCACCGGCGAGAACGCGGTGAGCATGAAGCGATGTTCGGCATTGAGCACGCCCATCATCACAATGGAGGGACCGACGAACGCGAAGTAGGGCATCATCAGCCGCGCATCGTTGATGGCGAACTGCAATGTTTCGTGCCCGACGAAGCCCGGCGCCAGCAATGAAATGACGAGCGGCATCAGCGCGGTCAGAAACAGCGCGATGACGATCAGGATGAGGCTGACCGCGCCGAGTGCGCGCCCGGCGAAAGCGGCGGCGGCGACAGCGCCTTCGGTTTCGCGCACGCGCAGATAGTGCGGCACCAGCGCAGCGTTCAGCGCGCCTTCGGTGAAGGAGCGGCGCGTCACATTGATGAACTGGAACGCCACCAGAAACGCGTCCGCGATCGGGCCTGCGCCGAGCAGTGCCGCGATCAGGGCGTCGCGCGTGAATCCCAGTGTGCGCGAGGCCAGCGTTCCGGTCGAAACGGTCAGGATGTGACGGATCATCGAACTATTCTGCAGATCACATGCTTGCTGGCGGCCGCATTGTCGTGATAGGTCGCCGGGTCATTCAGGGGCCTGTTCAAGGCCCTTTTCACTCCCCTGAAATACCAGCTTTTGCCGGTTTGGCTCCCTCCCAGCAGGAATATCATTAATGACCGCAGCGACATACGACGTTCTCGGGATCGGCAATGCCATCGTCGATATTCTGGCGAAGACCGAGGACAAGTTCCTGACCGAGCAGGGCATGGCCAAGGGATCTATGGCGCTGATCGACGAGGCGCGGGCGGCTGCGATCTATGACGCCATGGGACCGGCGACGGAAATTTCGGGCGGCTCGGCGGCAAACACCATTGCAGGCGTTGCCAACCTCGGCGCGCGTGCGGCCTTTGTCGGCAAGGTGCGCAACGATCAGCTTGGCAATGTGTTCAGTCATGACATCCGTGCCGCCGGTGTGGCGTTTGCCACGCAGGCCGCCTCCCACGGTCCGGCCACGGCGCGGTGCTACGTGCTGGTGTCGCCGGATGGCGAGCGCACCATGAACACTTATCTCGGCGCGGCGCAGGACCTGTCGCCCGCAGACATCGACCCGGTGCACATCGCGGCCTCGTCGATCGTTTACCTTGAAGGCTATCTGTGGGACCCGGCCAACGCGAAAGAGGCGTTTCTCAAGGCCTCGAAGATCGCACACGAGAACAAGCGCAGCGTAGCGCTGACCCTGTCGGATGCATTCTGTGTCGGCCGCTATCGCGACGAGTTTCTCGATCTCATTCGCAGCAAGACCGTCGACCTGGTCTTCGCCAATGAGGCTGAACTGGCCTCACTCTATCAGACCGAAGATTTCGACAAGGCGCTTGTCCAGTTGCGTGGCGATGCGACGCTCGCGGTTGTGACCCGTAGCGAAAAGGGCTGCGTCGTGGTGGCGAAGGACAAGGTGACGCCGGTGCCGGCTTCTCCTGTGAAGCAGGTGGTGGACACCACCGGCGCGGGTGATCTGTTCGCAGCGGGCTTTCTGTTCGGCACTGTCCGCGGCCTCAGTCATGAGCAGTGCGGGCGGCTTGGCGCGCTCGCGGCGGCTGAAGTGATCCAGCATATCGGCGCGCGGCCGCAGACCTCGCTCAAGGCGCTGGCGCAGGAGGCCGGATTGCCGGCCTGAAACCAAACCGTTCACGATCGGGTGATCGGGCGTTAACCGCGATCGTTCTTGAACGGTCCGTTGGCCGCATCCATATGCGAAAATGTGGATCGGGCTGGAACCATTTGCCGGCTGTGACTGTTGAAGCTGCTCCGATCGGGCAATTTCTAAAGATGTGTATGAGTAAACGCGCAAGGTGCGGTGGAAGGGTGTCATGATTTCGACCTGGAGCGAGTGGAAGCGTTATCCGAAGGCCGCCCGGGGGGAGATACTGGAAGCGCCGATCAGCCCGGGTATCTTCGAGGTTCGGCACGCATCGTCCGGCGCGCTGTTTGCTTTTGAAGCGACGGACAACATCGCCCATGCGCTGTCGTCGATCACCGCGGGGCCGAAATCCTTTGCGTCATGGTTCGGCAAGCGCGATTCGGTGACGACACCCGATCTCGAATACCGCACGTTCGCAACGTCCACCCGTGAAGATGCCAAGGTCGCCGCGGAACGGATGCTTGGGCGCCGCGAAGCGTTCATGAGCCACGTGGCCTGACGCCCGGCATTTTGTTTTCTGATATTCGCCTAGCGGCGTAACACGCCAATGGTGCGGCTGGCGAAGGCGAGCCGTTCCGCCATCACCTGCATGAAATAGGTCAGCAGCTTCTGCCCGAGGGCCGGGTTGGTGGCCATGATGTCATCCAGCGCACTGGCGTGAAGGACATAGAGCGTGCTGCGGGTTTCCGCCTTGATCGTCGCGCTGCGCGGCTGTCGCGCCACAAGTCCCATTTCCCCGACGGTGGTATAGCGGCCAAGGCTCCGGACACGGGTCATGCGGCCATCGCCGGTATCGATCATGATTCCGACGCGGCCGTTCAGAATGAAGAGCATCGAGTCGGCGGGATCGCCCGCGCGAACGATGATGTCGGACCCGAGGACGTCCATGCGCTCGCAACGATGCGCCAGATCCTGTGCATCCTGCTCGTTGCCGAGAATGTTGGTGAACCAGTTCTGGAGATCGCCTTCGTCCTGATCCGGTCCGCGGTGCTGGGAGATGATCTCGTTCTCGCACCATTCCAGTGCGTGATCGAGTTCAGGCATGACCTTGACTTCGTAAGATAAAAAATCGCTCGACCTCAGGATCTTTTCCGCCGAGCGGGTCAGGTTGACGAGCAGGAGCCTCACGCCCCTTTCCGCAGCGCTGCGCTTGATCTGGGCGAAACTGTAGGCGGCCGATGAATCGATACCGGTCACGAGACGAAAATCGAACACGAGGTAACGGCAGTCCGGATGGCGTTCCAGCAGCAGCTTGACGTGCTGATAAAGGCGGTTGGCGGAGCCGAAGAAAAGATAGCTCTGCAGGCCAAGGCCATGAAGCGAGCGGCCGTGAACATCCAGCAGTGCGAGTTCGTCGCGCGATCGATCCAGTGAGCTGCGATATTCGCGGCCGTTGAAGGCAAACTTGATCGAGTTGATGCGAGAGGCGCTCAGCGCGAAGGCGGCGCAGCCGATCACCGTTCCGATCAGGACGCCGGCGACGAATCCCCATTGCACGATGATAATGATGATGGCGAGCAGGGACAGGTATTCGACCACGCTCAGACGTTGCCGGGATACGACGATCCAGCGATTGAGCTGATCGACGCCCAGATAAATGAGCAGGCCGCCGAGCACGAACTTCGGCATATGGCTGAGCAGCGCGGGATCGGCCACCAGCATGAGGGCCGCAATTGTCGCAACCGTCAGTCCCGGAAGGCGGCCGCGGGCGCCGGTGTTGAAGCTCAGCACCGAGCGGCTGAGAGAAATGCAGCCGGAATAGCCGCCGAGAAGCCCCGACAGGATATTCGCAAAACCCGTGACGCTGAGTTCGCGCTCAAGATTTGCTTCGCGATGGGTCGCGACTTCGATGCCCGTTGTATTGAACAGCGTGCTGATGGCGGTGACGAAAATCACGGCGACGAGATTGCCCAGCAGTCCGGGCAGCGCCTGCCAGGGAAACTGCTGAATGTCGGCGAGGTGCCACGGCTGAATCAGACTGGCGCGCGGCGGCGACTGGAATGTCCATCCCAGAGTTCGCGCTTCCTCGGGCGACAGGCCAAGGACATTGAATGCGACATGTGCGGCAAGCACGCCACCAACCAGGATCGCTGGCAGAGCGAGCGGATTGCGAGAGCGATGCCACGTCAGATAGATGGCGAACGCCAGCGCGCAGCCTGCGAACAGTTGCTGGATGGTTGTCGCGTTCGCAAACTGGTCGAGATTGTCAAAATGGACATGACGATCCGTAATGACGCGAATGCCGCCCAGCACGATCAGGCAGGCCGTTGCGCCCAGGAAGCCGCCGATGACGGGATAAGGAACGTAACGAATTGCACGCCCGACCCGCGTCAACCCGATGCCGCACAGGACAAGACCCGTGATGATGGTGGCGCCGGCCAGTGTCATCAGCACCGGCGCGAGCAGGGGTGCGGAAGGATTGACCGCGGTGATGTGCTCCACCAGCGACGCGGACAGGATTCCCGTCACAGCCGCCGTGGAGGTCTCAGGGGCGCCGATCGCGAAGCGGAACGAACTGCCGAGCGCGATCACCGCGGCGATCACCGCTGTGGCGGTGAAAGTCGCTGCAATGCCGTATGGGAGATACGGCGTCAGTGGCCCGGAGAAGATCAGAACCGCATAGGACAGGCCGAAGGAAATGGTCAGGACACTCGGCGCGCCGGCAGACAGAATGTCTCGCAGCGATTTTCGCAGTCTGATGCTGGGATTCGAGGCGAGATTGGCGGGAGAGAAGGCCACGCGGGACGTTCCATCATGGAGGCCCGTCCCTCCTAAACGACGGTCATGCGAAGGTAAAAGAGATTTTTATGACAATCACCGTCAGGGCCGTTTTCTGCGCGGAATGAGAAGGCTTGTGCCGGTTTAGGACGATCTGCAGCAGACAATTGCTCAAGGAACAGGCCGCGCGGTTTCCCGGCGCGGCCTGACAGCTTGATGCAACTTGAAAGGCGCCAGGATCAGCGGCCCTTGAACTTCGCCGGGCGCTTTTCGAGAAATGCGCCGACGCCTTCCTTGAAGTCTTCGCTGCGCCCCGCGACACGCTGGGACCGCTGCTCCAGATCGAGCTGTTCTTCGAACGAGTTGTTCTCGCTCTCCCAGTAAAGCTGGCGGATCAGCGACAGCGCGACAGTCGGGCCGTTGGCGAGATCGTGCGCGAGCTTTTTGGTTTCCTCGGCGAGGGCTGCATCGTCAACCACACGGTTGACCAGTCCCCATTCGAGGGCCTTCTCCGCGGGCAGCCGTTCGCCCAGCAGCGACAGCTCGACGGCGCGGGCCTTGCCGATCAGGCGCGGCAGAATCCAGGTCGATCCGCAGTCCGGCACAAGGCCGATGCGCCGGAACGCCTGCAGGAAGTAGGACGAGCGTGCGCACACAATGATGTCGCCCATCAGCGCGAAGCTCATGCCCGCGCCCGCCGCCGGTCCGTTCACCGACGTGACGATCGGACAATGCAGATCGCGCAGGCGGCGCAGGAAGGGATGAAAAGCGGTTTCCAGCGTGGTGCCGGCGTTCGGGCGTTTGCCGCTCTGGTTGTTGCGGCCCTGAAGATTAGCGCCGGTGCAGAACGCCTTGCCTGCGCCGGTGATGACGAGGCAGCGAACCTCAGCGCGCTTTTCCTCGAGAGTCTCCATCGCTTCCGACAGGCCGGCGAGCATGTCGACGGAGACCGCGTTCATGACCTCCTGATGATCGAGCACAAGGGTGGCGACCGGTCCGTCGAATTCCAGCCGGCAATGATTGAACTGCATGCGTTCCTCGCTTGATGACATTGATTGATCGCGCGTCGGGCAGGCTGCCGTGCGCGTTTCGCGGCGAACTATTCCGGAAACCGGCTGGACTGTAAACGGCGCGCCTTGGCGCAGCCGCGATGTCTCATCAGCCATGCATTGCGAACATTTATTTCGCATGGCGGAAGAGCCGAAACGCGAACGCGTGAGGTTTGATTTCGCGCATCCAATTGGCCAATGTGAATCCCAGACAGACATAACGGGAGTTGAAACAGCATGAGCATTTTCGATCTGAGCGGCCGCGTGGTGGTGGTGACCGGCGGCAACGGCGGTATCGGCCTTGGCATTGCGCAGGCGCTGGCGGATGCGGGCGCAACGGTTTCGATCTGGGGCCGCAACGCCGAGAAGAATGCGAAAGCGCTCGCATCGATCACCGCCAAAGGCGGCAAGGCCGAAGCGCGCGTGTGTGACGTCACCGATGCTGCTTCGGTCAAGGCCGCGATGAAAGCCACGCTCGATGCGTTCGGCCGCGTCGATGGCTGTTTTGCCAATGCGGGCATCGGCGGCGGTGGCCGCCAGTCCTTCATCGATCGCTCGGAGGAAGACTGGCGCAAGATGTTTGCGACCAATCTCGACGGCGTTTTCCATGTCTTCCAGGTGGCTGCGCGGCACATGACCGAACGCGCGGCCGCTGGTGATGGATTCGGACGGCTGGTGGCGACATCCAGCATGGCGTCATTGTTCGGCACAGCGCGTAACGAGCACTATGCGGCGACAAAGGCGTCGATCAATGCATTGGTGCGCGCGCTTGCGGTCGAACTGGCGCGTTATGGCGTGACTGCGAATGCGATCCTGCCGGGCTGGATCAAGAGCGACATGACGCAGGGTTTGATGGCGAACGATAAGTTCGTCGACAACGTGATGCCGCGCATTCCGATGCGCCGTTTCGGTGAGCCGTCGGACTTCGGCGGGATTGCGGTCTATCTGATGAGCAAGGCGTCGGCGTATCACACCGCGGATATGATCGTGATCGACGGCGGCTATACCGTGTTCTGATCCCTGATCGCAGGATCGGGATGGCCGTACTTCTTGCGGAAGGTTTCCGCATCGCCGAAGTCGGCGAAGCCGATATAGTGCTGGTGTGCCGAGATCGCCTTGCGGGCGTGCTTGATCGGACACCAGTATTGCTCGGTACGGCCCGCAATTTCGCCGGCATAGGCCATCAGCCCGTTGCCATATGAGCAATAGGCGCAGTTGATCGCTTCCAGAATGTTCAGGTAGGCGAGGTGATAGCGGTCGAAGATGAAGTAGTCGCGGCGCTTCACCTTCTCGATTCCGTAAACCGGAAAGCAGATCCACTGATAGATCGTGATGGTGATGTCGAGGATCACGAACGGAACGATCATCGCGTAGATCACCGGCGCGGTGAGGATCGTCAGCAGCCGGGCGTTGAAAACATACTTGAAGAGGCCGACGCGCAGCTCGCGATGAGCGCGCAGGATTTCCTCTTCGAAGACGGCGCGGGTGCCTTGCAGCGTGTAGCGCAGCTTCGCCCGGCGGATCGCGAATTCGGCCTCAAGCTCGCCGTTGAGCAGCCTGATCTGTGCGATCAGCCGGTCGATGTTCTCGCTCATAAACTATCCATAAGATAAGAGGCGTCGGGCCGCGCCGTCACTCCGGCAGCGGAATGAACTCGTGTTCGTTCGGCACATGGGCGAAGCGGCCGGCCTTCCAGTCGGCCTTGGCTTCCTCGATGCGCTCCTTGCTGGAGGAGACGAAATTCCACCAGACATGGCGCGGGCCTTCCAGCGCCGTACCGCCGAGGAACATCATCCGCGTGGGACGCGTGGCCTTCACCGTGATGCGGTCGCCGGGGCGGAAGATCAGCAGCTTCGGGCCTTCGTACTTTTCGTTCGCGATCTCGATCTCGCCATCGACGATATAGATCGCGCGCTCTTCATGGTCGGCATCGAGCGGCACGCGCATGCCCTCATCCAGCGCCACCTCGGTGTAGAACCATTCCGAGACCATATCGACCGGCGACTTCACGCCGAACGACGATCCCGCGATGATGCGCGCCTTGAATCCGGTGTCCTCAACCGTCGGCAGGACTTCGGCGCCGAAATGCTGGAACGACGGCGCGATTTCTTCCTTGCCGGCTGGCAATGCGATCCAGCTTTGCAGGCCGAGCATTTTCTGGCCATTGGCGCGCTGTACGTCCGGCGTGCGCTCGGAATGGGCGATACCGCGTCCGGCGGTCATCAGATTCATCGCGCCGGGCTGAATCTCCTGAATGTTGCCCTCGCTGTCGCGATGCATGATGCTGCCATCGAACAGATAGGTCACGGTGGCGAGCCCGATATGCGGATGCGGGCGCACGTCCATGCCCTTGCCGGCGACGAACTGCACCGGGCCGAAGTGATCGAAGAAAATGAAGGGGCCGACCATCTGCCGCTTGCCGTGCGGTAGCGCGCGGCGCACGGCGAAACCGTCGCCGAGATCGCGGGTGCGTGGCACGATAACAAGGTCGAGCGCGTCGCAGGTTTGCGGGTCGCCGAGAATAGGATCGTTTGAGGGCATCCAGCTCATGGCGCATCTCCCTTCGTTGGTGGGGAAGTGTTACGCGCTCGCCGCGGTCTCCGCGAGCGCGCGGATGGGCAGCATCTTACGAACCGCGGAGGAGGTTGCAACCTGGCCCTTCTCGGCAAAGGCCTCGTGGTTCGCTTCGATCTTGTCCAGCGCGTACAGATAATTGACCATCAGTCCGTAGGACTGCTGCATCCCCTTCTCGGAGCGGTCGCCGAGGAAATTCAACCGTTCCAGCTGCGCGCCGTTACCGAGATGGAAACGCGCGACGGGATCGAGCGGATTCCCGCGCGAGCCCTTGGCCTCGATGAAATAATAAGCCGCAAGCGGCAGCAGCACGCCCTTGACGCGCTCGGCCGTCTCAGGATCATCAGCCCAGTCCGGCGTGTCGAGCGCCTTGAGTGTCGCACGCGTGGATGCGTCGATCAGCGCCGACGTTTCCGACGCGCGTTCGCGCGCAAGCCATGCGGCGAAACCAGGCACGGGCGACAGCGTGACGAAGGTCTGCACATTGGGCAATTCGCGTTTGATCTCCTCGACCACCTGCTTGATCAGGAAATTACCGAAGGAAATGCCGCCGAGGCCCTTCTGCGTGTTCGAAATCGAATAGAACACCGCCGTGGTTGCTTCTGTTGCCGGGATCGGCGCACGGGTGAGGTCGAGCAGCGGCGCGATTGCCGCGGGACTGTCGCGGGTCAGCGCAACCTCAACGAAGATCAGCGGTTCGTCGACCAGTTGCGGATGGAAGAAGCCGTAGCAACGCCGGTCGCTTGGGGCGAGACGGCTGCGCAGGTCATCCCAGTTGGTGATGGCATGGACCTGCTCGTAGCGGATGATCTTTTCCAGGATGTTGGCAGGCGTGGTCCAGTCGATCCGTTGCAGCACGAGAAATCCTCTGTTGAACCATGACGCGAACAGATGCACGAAATCGTTGTCGACATGCTTGAGCGGCGGATGATCCTTGATGTGCGCAAGCAGCGCCTCGCGCATCCGCACCAGCGCGGCGGTGCCGCCCGGCGCAAGATTGAGGCGGCGGATCAGTTCCTGTCGGCGTGGCTCGGCGGCCTTCAAAAGTTTGGCGACGGTATCGGGTGAGGTGCCCTTGTCGCGCACCACGGCCAGCGCCGCGTTCAGCTCGTCCATGTCGGGACCGAACAGGTCGGCAAGCGCATTGAGAAAAGCAAGCTGATCGGCTTCTGCGGCGGCGGAGTAGCCTGCGAGCAGCGTATTGGCGAGCGCGACACCGGTGGCCTCACCACGCCGCGACAACAGCGTTTCGCCAAGTCCGATCAGTTCGGCCTGCGACATCGCACGCGCGCCGTTGGACAGGCCAAGCAGACTGCGTCCCCGCTCGGTCAGGGTGGTAAGAAGGTTGCTCAGAGAGGCGCGGTCCAGTCCGAGTGTCGCCATCACGTCAGCTTGCTCCTGCACAGTCATTCACTTCGCTGATGATAGACAGCGAATGCGACCGATTCCAGACGGTCTGCTCCCGACTTTCGTTCAGAAATGCCTGATCCGCGTGCAGTCTTGCCGTGATGCGACTCAGAGTCGCGCGAGGGACGTCACCCCGTCGATACGATCGAACTTGTCCAGCGACAGGATGGCGTCAGCGAAACGGTCGGCGCGATCCTTGAGCACCGGACGGGCGAGTTGCAGGAATTTCTGCTGCATCGCGACCGTGTCCGGGAACGATGAGGGCTCACCCGACGGATCGGGGATCAGGCGCTCTAGCGTGCCTTCGCCGCTGACGATGGAGACGCGCGCACCGAAGGGATGGCTCTTGCCCTCGAGGCGTGCGTCCTGCACCACCTCGATCCTGTCTGCGAGCGCCTCGATGGCGGGGTCGCCGAGCCGCTTGTAATCGTCCCAGCCGAACGATCCCTGATCCAGCGCCAGAGCGCCGGTGAAGAACATCGAGAACTGTCCGCCGACAATGCTGCGCGCATGGCGCTTGGTCGCGGCATCGCCGGTCAGGGTGATGCCGTTGCGATGCAGGCCGATCTCGACGCTCTTGATGTTTTCCGGCGTGAGATTGTGCTCGCGGCGCATGGCGATCAGCGCGTCGATGGCGGCGTGGGTATAACGGCAACTCGGATACGGCTTCACGCCGATCTTCATGGTCTCATAAACGCTGCCGAGATCCGCGACAGCCTTGTCCGGATGGGCGTTGTCGCTGTAGCCGACAAGAAGACCGTGCTTGCCTTCGACGGATTCGGTCGAGCCGATGAATCCTTCACGCGCCAGCGAGGCGGCGACGACACCGTTCATCGCAGCAGCGCCGACCTGATAGCGTTTGTTCCAGGCGCCGTTGACCAGAAACTGCAGCGAGCCTGCGGCCTGACTACCCGATACGCCGAACGCGGACACGATCTGCTCGGCACTGAGCTTGTAGAGCTTTGCCGATGCCGCTGCCGCGCCATAGGTACCGGCGGTGGCGGTGGGGTGAAAGCCCTTGGCGTAATGCGATGTCGGGTCGAGCGCGTTGCCGAGCCGGCAGCACACTTCATAACCGGCGACGATGGCGGTCAACACATCGCGGCCGCTCGAGCCCATGATCTCGCCGACCGCGAAGGCGGCGGGGACAACGGGGGCGCTGGGATGCAGCGAGGAATCCGCATGGGTGTCGTCGAAGTCGAGCGAGTGACCGAGCGCACCATTGAGCAGCGCGGCGATCGCGGGTGTGTAGGTCTTGGCATCGCCGCAAACGGTCGCCTCGCCCTTGCCGTCGAGGCCGAGGGTGGCCAGCATTCCGAGCAGGGAGGGCGTCGATTCCGCTTCGCTGCGCGCCCGCACCGCGCTGCCGAGAAAATCGAGGGTCAGCGCCTTGGCGCGCTCCAGCACGTCCTCGGGAATGTCCTCGTATTTGAGATTCGCCACATAAGCGGCCAGCGTCGCGGTTTCATTCGCCATGGATCATTCGTCCGTCCCGGATCGTCTTGTTGCTTTGCGCACGCAGCTTATGGGGCGGGGCAACAAAGCGCCAGATGGATCGGCGCAGGCAGCCATTCGCAAATGCCGGGTCGGGCCGTCAGCCGGGCTGGAATCAGGCTTTGGGTTTGCGGATATAGGGCCAGAACGCGAAGACGATCACGATGACGGCTGCGATCACCGTGGCGACCAGAGTCTGGATGATGTCGAAATGCAGGCTGTCGCGGGCGACGAACAGCGTTGTGATGGGGGCGGCCAGCGCGAGCAGAATACGGACGAACAAGGACATGATTTAACCCCCTTATGCACCCGCAACGGCGGATATCGGAATTCCGATACCCCGCCCGAAGCCACCGGACTTTGATCCTGGTCAAGCCGGCATGCGGCGTATGGTCCCGGTCACTCGTGCGGGAGGATAGCATAAGGCGTGGTGTATGGCTCGACACGCAGCGAGGTGTTCGCCAGCAGGCCGATCTTCGCGGTTGGCGCCTGCTGAGGCTCGTTGTTCGGGCCGCGCTTGACGCCATATTGCCAGACGGTGAGCGATCCCTTCTGTGCGAGGGCCTTCGCCACGGCGCCCGCGTCGTTACCGCCGAGCGCCTGCAGTTCAGTATCCGAAAGCCCGATGACAATGTCGTCCTTGGCCGTCACCACCTTGAACAGGGTGGTTTTGGCTGCTTGCGCCCACGCGGCGGGAGCAGTTGCCGAGGCAAGGGTTGTCATGGCGATCAGGGTCGCGAACGAGCGGCGAGACATCATGGGATGGTCCTTCGAAATGCGGTGCGCTGGAAAAGACAGGCGAGATGAATCGGAAAGGACGATGCCCTTTCCGGTTCCCGGCCTCAAGTCTTTGTCGCGGGTGAGCGCAACCGGGTTCGATGCCGTCAGATCCGCCGCAGCATGGCCGGGACGATGATCCGGTGAAACGGCATGATGATCGTCAGGTAGACCCGGCCCAGCAGGTTGTTGGTCCTCACCAGAGTGGTGGCCAGGACCTGCCGGCCGGGAGCGTTTCCGGCGACATCGATCACGATGCGGAAATCGAGGTGCTTGTCATCAAATCCCGCGACAAGCCGCTGCGGCGTTTCGCTGATCACGGGAAACGGTCCGATCGAATCCGCCGTGAGCGCCTTGCGGTGTGTGGGCCGCTTGAGGCCGAACGGCGCGACCATGATGTTGCGCAATTTCATCAGGGTGCTGATCCAGCCGGGCTGGTGCTGGAACATGTGCTCCGCCGCCTGCCGCGCATCAAGCGCACCGTCATCGATCGTGACACGGAAGCAATCGCCGAACTGCGCTCCCGGCAGCAGGGCCTTCATGCCGCTGTCGGGTTCGAAGTCCGGAACGCTGATCGCGTGCGGGGTCATGTGACGATCTTCAGCCGGTGGGTCAGTTTGCGGAAACGCAGCACCAGCAGAATGGCATAAAGGCCGGTGCCGATCGACAGGCCGATCCAGACCCCGACCGCGCCAAGACCGATCCAGAATGCGAGAGCGCAGGCGGAAGTAAAGCCGATGGCCCAATAGCTGAGAGCGGCGAGCAGCAGCGGGATGCGTGTATCACTCAGACCACGCAGCGCGCCCGCTGCCACGGTCTGGATGCCGTCGGCGATGAAGAACGTCGCACCGACCAGCATCAGCGTCGCGGCGAGATCGACCGCGGCCATGCCCTGCGGGCTGTCTCCGAAAAAGAACCGCGCCAGATCGAACCGCGCGACGATGACGGCAAGCGTCATCACGCTCATGAACACGATGCCGAGCACGATGGCGACGATGCCTGCGCGGCGGATCGCGGGCAACTCGCCGCGCCCGAATGCCTGCCCCACACGCACGGTGGCGGCCATGCCGATGCCGAACGGCACCATGAACAGGATCGCCGCGATCTGCAGCGCGATCTGATGCGCCGCCAAAGCGCTGGTGCTGATCAGGCCCATCAGAAGGCCCGCGGCGGAGAACAGTCCGTATTCCAGCAGGAACGACACCGCGATCGGCGCGCCGATTACCACGAGCTCTTTCATCAGCGGCCAGTCGGGTCGCCAGAAATGGCCGAGCACATGAAATTTCCGGAATGGCCGCTGGCTGTATGTCACCCATAGCGCCGCCGCGCACATGCCGAAGTTGACTGTGGTGGTGGCAACGCCCGCGCCGAGCAGTTCGAGCCTGGGCATGCCCCAGTGGCCGTGGATCAGCGCGTAACCGAGCAGGCCATTGGCGGGGATCGCGGCCAGCGTGATCCAGAGGCCGGGTTCGGGACGGTTGACCGCGCCCATGAAATTGCGGACCGCCATGAAGCACAGTGCCGGCGCCATGCCGGGCGCGAGGCCGAGCAGATAGCGCTGGGCGAGGCGCGCGTTCTCCGGCGACTGGCCGAGCATCAGCAAAATCTGTTCGCCGAATAGCGGCAGCAGCATCATCGGAATGCACAGCAGCAGCGCGGCCCACAAACCAACGCGTAGCGCGCGGCGGACGATGCGTGGCTTGCGCGCGCCCAGCGCCTGCGCGGCGAGCGGGGCCACCGCGGACACCAGCCCCATCCCGATCACGAAGGCGACGAAGAATACGGTATGCGCCAATGACGCCGCGGCGACGGCCTGATCGCCGAGCCGCCCGATCAGCGCAAGATCGGTGGTCATCATGGCGATCTGTCCCAGTTGCGTCAGCGCAATGGGCAAGGCGAGGGTGATCGTTTCGATGAATTCAGTCGCGACCGCGCCGCGCGCGGCTCTGCTCAGGCTGGTTGCGTCACCGTCTTCAGCCTTGTCGAAGGATGTCATGACACGGTTCTAGCACAGAGCGCCCGGCCAAATGATGACCGGTTTCCCCCTGTCATTGCGAGCAAAGCGAAGCAATCCAGAACAGAAGCTGGATTGCTTCGTCGCTACGCTCCTCGCAATGACGAAACCGGTATGGAAAGCCCTACACGTCCACGTTGGCGTCGAGCGAGTTGTCCTGGATGAATTCGCGGCGCGGTTCGACCACGTCGCCCATCAGCTTGGTGAAGATGTCGTCGGCGGCGTCGACTTCCTTGATCTTTACCTGCAGCAGTGAGCGGACATTGGTGTCCAGCGTCGTTTCCCAGAGCTGCTCGGGGTTCATTTCGCCGAGACCTTTGTAACGCTGATAGGTAACACCCTTGCGGCCGGCTTCGGTGATCGCCTCGAACAGGTTGATCGGCCCGTGGATCGGCGTTTCAGTGTCCTTGCGCCGGAGCATGGCGCTGCGCGGATAGGCGTCCTGCAGCGAGGAGGCATATTCGTCGAGCTTGCGCGCCTCGGCGGAGCCGAGCAGCGCATCGTCGATGATGGCGACATCTTTCACGCCGCGCACGGTACGCTCGAAGACAAAGCCTTCTCCTTCGGTGAAGCGTCCGGTCCAGCCGCGCTCGACCTCGTCGGCCAGCGCGTCGAGGCGCTTGGCGATGTAATCCGCTGCGGCGTTGGCCGTCTCTGGATTGCCGGTGACCCTCGAATTGAGCACGCCGGCAATCGCGGCCTGCTCGACCACTGAGCGGTTATAGCGGCTGTGCAGGTTATGGAGCATGCTGCGGATGACGCGCGCATCTTCCACCAGCGCCTGCAGGTCGCGGCCGCTGCGGTCCTCGCCCGACGCGAGTTTCAGAACGCAATCGTCGAGGCCGGTCTCGATCAGGTAATCCTCCATCGCCCGCTCGTCCTTAAGGTACTGCTCGGACTTGCCGCGCGTCACCTTGAAGAGCGGCGGCTGGGCGATATAGAGGTAGCCGCCTTCGATCAGCGACGGCATTTGCCGGAAGAAGAACGTCAGCAGCAGCGTACGGATATGCGCGCCGTCGACGTCGGCGTCCGTCATGATGATGATCTTGTGATAGCGCAGCTTCGAGATGTCGAAATCGTCGCGGCCGATGCCGGTGCCGAGGGCGGTGATCAGGGTGCCGACCTGTTCCGAAGACAGCATCTTGTCGAAGCGCGCGCGCTCGACGTTCAGGATTTTTCCGCGCAACGGAAGGACAGCCTGAAATTCGCGGTTGCGGCCCTGCTTGGCGGAGCCGCCTGCGGAATCGCCCTCGACGATGAACAGTTCGGACTTCGCCGGATCGCGCTCCTGACAGTCGGCGAGCTTGCCGGGGAGGGAGGCGATGTCCAGCGCGCCCTTGCGGCGGGTCAGTTCACGCGCCTTGCGCGCGGCTTCGCGTGCGGCAGCGGCTTCCACCACCTTGCCGACAATGGTTTTGGCTTCAGCGGGATGTTCCTCGAACCACGCAGCGAGCGCTTCGTTCAGCACGTTCTCGACCACGGGACGCACTTCCGAGGACACCAGCTTGTCCTTGGTTTGCGACGAGAACTTTGGGTCGGGCACCTTGACGGAAAGAACAGCAGTCAGGCCTTCGCGGCAGTCGTCGCCGGTCAGCGCGATCTTTTCCTTCTTCGCCATTGCATCGGCATAGCCGGTGACCTGACGCGTCAGCGCGCCGCGGAAGCCTGCCAGATGGGTGCCGCCGTCGCGCTGGGGAATGTTGTTGGTGAAGCAGAGCACGTTCTCGTGGTAGCTGTCGTTCCACCACATCGCGACCTCGACGCTGATGCCGTTCTGCTCCGCGCGCATCACGATCGGGGTTGGCACCACCGGCTTCTTGTTGCGGTCGAGATACTTGACGAATTCCTCGACGCCGCCCTCGTAGAACAGTTCCTCGCGCTTCTCGACTGCATGGCGCATGTCGGACAGCGTGATGTTGACGCCCGAGTTCAGGAACGCGAGCTCGCGCAGGCGATGCTCCAGCGTCGCAAAATCGTATTCGATGTTCTTGAACGTATCGGAGGAGGCGAGGAAGGTGACTTCCGTGCCGCGCTTGCCCTCAGGGGCGTCGCCGACGACTTTCAGCGGCGCAACGGAATCGCCGTGCGCAAAGGCGATGTAGTGCTCCTTGCCGCCGCGCCAGATGCGTAGCTCGAGCTTGCTGGAGAGCGCGTTGACCACGGAGACGCCGACGCCGTGCAGACCGCCGGAGACCTTGTAGGAATTCTGGTCGAACTTTCCGCCGGCATGGAGCTGGGTCATGATGACTTCAGCCGCCGAAATGCCTTCGCCCTTGTGAATGTCGGTCGGAATGCCGCGGCCGTCGTCGCGCACGGTCACCGAGTTGTCGGGATTGAGGATGACCTCAACACGCGTGGCGTGACCGGCGAGCGCTTCGTCGATGGCGTTGTCGACGACTTCGTACACCATGTGATGCAGGCCCGAGCCGTCATCGGTGTCGCCGATATACATGCCCGGACGCTTGCGAACGGCGTCGAGACCTTTCAGCACGCGGATCGATTCAGCGCCGTATTCCGCACCCGGATTGGAGACAGGTTCGGCGCTGGTTTGCCGGGCTGGTTCGGTCATGAGAAGCCTTCAGAGATGTATCGGCAGAATGATCAGACGGGGCTGCGAAAAATGCGCCTCCGATGATCAATTTGTGCCATGAAAACGGTTAGGCGCATAGGGCAAAGTAGCGCCCTGCAAGCCATTGATTAGATGGTGTTATTCGGCTGTTTTTCAAGCCCCCGAGACGGCGTTTTCAGGGCTGTTGAAAAGCCTGATTCGCGGTCTGTTCGCCGCCCTGTTTCGTGGCCGATTCTGTGTCTCGTTTTCGGCTATGCGCGCCGGGAAATCTGGCCGGACTCGACGTTGAAAACGTCGACCTGAGGGCCGATGCCGGTAAACGCCGCAGGGTCGGCACCGGTCATCCAGACCTGCGCGCCGAGTTTTGCGAGTTCGTCGAACAGCGCGGCGCGGCGTCCGGGATCGAGATGCGCGACGACCTCATCGAGCAGCAGCAGCGGCGTGATGCCGGTCATCTCCGCCACCAGACTGGCGTGCGCGAGCACGAGGCCGATCAGCAGCGCCTTCTGCTCGCCGGTGGAGGCATCGCGCGCGGGCATATTCTTCGGCGCGTACACCACCTGCAGGTCCGTCAGGTGCGGGCCGTTGAGCGTGCGCCCTGCGGCGGCGTCCTTGAAGCGGCTTTCGCGCAGCATCTCGCGATAGCGATCCTCGACCGCGGTTGCGGTTTCGCTCAGCAGCGCGTTTTCCATCCAGCCGTCGAGGGCGATCAGCGCCGAGGGAAACGCCGAGACGCTGCCGCGTGCCGCCAGCATCGCCGAGAGACGTTGCAAGGTCTGGCCGCGCTGTGCGGCCACAGCCACAGCCAGTTCCGCTGTCTCGCGTTCGATGGCGTCGCACCAGTGGGCATCGAAGTTGCGATCTTCCAGCAGGCGGTTTCTTGAGCGCAGCGAGCGATCGAGCGCCGAAACGCGGCTGGAATGCTCAGAGTCGATGGCCAGCACGAGGCGGTCGAAGAAGCGCCGCCGCTCGGAGGCTGCGCCCATGAACAGGCTGTCCATCGCAGGGGTCAACCACACCATGCGCAGATGATCGCCGAAGGCGCTTGCGGATGTCACCGGCTCGCGGTCGATGCGTACACGTCGGGAGGACGTCGTGCCGTCGGCGCGCGGCGCGTCGATGCCGGTGCCGAGCGTGGCAAGGCCGTACGCGCCTTCGACCTCGGCGGAAACAGCCCACGAGCCGTCACCCTGAATGTCTGCCACATCGTCCAGCGTGGCGCGGCGCAGGCCACGTCCGGGCGAGAGCAATGAAATGGCCTCGAGGCAGTTTGTTTTGCCCGCGCCATTGGGGCCGACCAGCACCACACTATCGCCGCGCGTCTCCACGCTTGCCGCGCGGTAGCTGCGGAAATGCGTCAGGCTGAGCCGGAGAATGCGGGAGACGGTCATGAGGTGCTACTCTGTCGTCATGCCCGGCTTTTATGCCGGGCATCCACGTCTTTCGAAGCCATCCGCAAAGACGTGGATGGCCGGGACGAAAGGGCGTTCACGCCCGTCTTCGACGGGCTATGCCCGGCCACGACGCAATCCAGTGAGCATATAGGTGCTTCGAAAGAGCCTCACACCCGCATCGGCATCAGGACGTAGAGCGCGCCCTTGTTGTCCTTGTCCTGCACCAGGGTCGGCGAGCCGGGATCGGCGAGACGCAGCACCGCGACTTCGCCTTCGATCTGCGCGGCGATGTCGAGCAGGTAGCGCGAGTTGAAACCGATATCGAGCGGATCGGCGGCATAGTCGACTTCGAGTTCTTCCGTCGCGCTGCCGGAATCCGGATTGGTTACGGACAGAACAAGTTTGCCTGCGGACAGCGCGAGTTTCACTGCGCGGCCGCGTTCCGACGAAATGGTCGAGACGCGATCCACCGCGGCCTCGAAGTCCTTCTTGTCGACGGTCAGTTCCTTGTCGTTGTTCTGCGGAATGACGCGGCCGTAATCGGGGAAGGTGCCGTCGATCAGCTTTGAAGTCAGCACCACGTCGCCGAGGGTGAAGCGGATCTTGCCCTGCGACAGTTCGATCTTCAGTTCGGCTTCAGCATCCTCGATCAGGCGCTGCACTTCGCCCACGGTCTTGCGCGGCACGATGACGCCCGGCATGCCCTCGGCGCTCTTCGGCAGCGGCAGGTCGACCTGCGCCAGCCGGTGACCGTCGGTCGCCACCGCGCGCAGCGTTGCCGTCTTGGCGGTGCCTGCGGCATGAAGGTAAATGCCGTTGAGGTAATAGCGCGTTTCTTCGGTCGAGATCGCGAATTGCGTGCGGTCGATCAGCCTCTTCATGTCCGCTGCGGTGAGCGTGAACGAATGGGTCATGTCGCCGGCGGCGAGATCGGGGAAATCGCTTTCCGGCAGGGTCTGCAGCGTGAAGCGCGAGCGGCCCGCGCGAATGGCCAGCACCGAGCGGTCGCCGTCGCCTTCCAGCACGATCTGCGAGCCATCGGGCAGCTTGCGCACGATGTCATAGAACATGTGCGCGGGAACCGTGGTCGAGCCGCCGGTGGCGGTTTCCGCCGCAAGCGTTTCGGTGACTTCGAGATCAAGGTCGGTGGCCTTGAGGCTGAGGCGCGATTTGTCGGCGCGGATCAGCACGTTGCCGAGGATCGGAATCGTATTCCGTCGTTCGACCACGCGGTGAACGTGGCTCAGCGATTTCAGGAGTTGCGCGCGCTCGACGGTAACCTTCATGACACTTCCGCCCGATCCCAAGTCCATAACTTGATTGGAGATGCCGGGCGGCCGGACAGCGCACCGCGGCGATTGGACCCGCGGACCGGACAAACGAGGATTTCGCCGTACCCCACGGGGTCGGTAAGGTGACGCGAATGCGCTGGAAATTCAAGGCCAAGGCCGCGATCCGGCGGCCTTGTCCCTCGCTATCTCCGGCGATTCCGGGGAAAAATGGCCCCTAATCTCACTCCTGAAGCTGGCGCTTCAGGAGTTCGACCTCGTCGGACAGCGTGATGTCCTTGGAAACCAGGGACTCGATCTTGCGGACGGCATGCAGGACCGTGGTGTGGTCGCGGCCGCCGAACCGGCGTCCGATTTCCGGCAGTGAGCGCAGGGTCAGCGTCTTGGCGAGATACATCGCGACCTGACGCGGGCGGACCACGTTGGCCGTGCGGCGCGAGGACAACAGATCGGACCGGCTAACATTGTATTGCCGCGCAACCACGCGCTGGATGTCCTCGATCTTGACCCGTTTCGGCTCCATGGGGCGGACCAGATCGCGCACTTCGCGCTCCGCCATTTCCAGCGTCACCGCGGTGGCGTTGAGCTTGGAGTGGGCGAGCAGGCGGTTGATCGCGCCTTCAAGGTCGCGGCCGTTATGGGTGATGGTCTTGGCCAGATATTCGAGGACCGGCATCGGCACGTCGAAGGTGGCATGATGTGTCTTCGCAGCGGAGACGCGCGACTTGAGGATTTCGAGGCGCAGCTCTTCGCCGAGCGAACCCATTTCGACCACAAGGCCGCCGGCGAGGCGCGAGCGCACGCGATCGTCGAGGCTTTCGAGATCGGACGGTGGCCGGTCGGCAGCGATCACGACCTGACGGCCGGCATCGATCAGCGCGTTCAGGGTGTGGCAGAACTCGGACTGGGTCGACTTGCCCTGCAGGAACTGAAGGTCGTCGATCACCAGCACGTCGATGCCGCGCAGGGCTTCCTTGAACGCCAGCGCGGTCTGCGATTTCAGCGCCGCGACGAAGCCGTACATGAACTTCTCGGCGGTCAGATACAGCACCTTGCGCTCGGGATTCGAATTCCCGGCCCAGGTCACCGCCTGCAGCAGATGGGTTTTGCCGAGGCCCACACCGGCATGGATGTAGAGCGGGTTGAACATCACGCTGTCGCCGCGGCGGCCTTCGGCGACCTGACGGGCTGCCGCATGCGCAAGGGTGTTCGAGCGGCCCATCACGAAGGTCGCAAACGTCAGACGGGGATCGAGCGGCGAGCCACCGAGCGCATCGTGGCTGGCGGAAACCGGCGCGGTGGCGGTGTTGCGCAACTCGGGCGCGGGACGGGTCGCGCCGCCGTCGGTGCGGCGTTCGTCCTGCGGTGCCTTCACGTCCTTGACCGGAGCAGCCGTGCGCAGCGCGGTCCGCACCGAGATGTCGATGCGCTTGATGCCGGGATCTTCCGATTGCCAGCAGGCCAGCACCCGGTCGGCATAGTGCGCCTGAATCCAGCTCTTCAGGAACTTGGTCGGCACGGTCATGTGGACGCAATCGTCGTGGATGCGCTCGAGGTCCATGCGCGCAAACCAGCTGGTGTAGAAGTCCTCGCCGACATTGGTCCGCAGTCGCCCCTTGAAGCGCGCCCACTGATCGCGTTCGACGTCTGCCAGTTCGAGGTTTGCCGAATTTGTTTCTGCCGAGATTGTCATTTGAATTCTGATCTTCTGGTTACGAGTGACCGGCGCCATGGTCGCCGTGAAAATGGATGAGGCTGCCCGCGTACATGCGCTCGACCCGCCGTTGTCAGACGCTCCGCCGTTCGGCGATTGATCGCCGTGGGGATGGACAGCCGGTTCGGGGAAGCGCGCGTCGCGCTAGCGCGTACTGTGATGGAGTGGTGGACTACAGGGGACAGCCGCCGCATTCACTGAAACAACATCGCGGAACGTCATCGTTGCAAAGTTGCTCTGCCGGCTCTGGCTGCTGGACATAGAAATTCCCCCTCCTGCCGCGAGTCATTTCGCGGCAAGTTGTTGTCGTCTTGATCTGTTCTAGTCTTGGTGCCGTCCGATCCGCTGATTGACCGGACCTGTAACCCGTCGCTTCGTTTGCCCGTCCAACCCTGTCCCCTGGCTTTCAAAGACTGGCGGATGTTTTCCTCTGCACGGCTTCTCGCTTGTTACCCGGGTCCGGAACGAGCCGAGCACGGCGGAGAAATTTTCGCGCAAGGGACCGGCCTCACGAATGATGTGAGTTCGCATCCGACCATCGCTTGGAAAGCGTCACTAGCTTGCTGATTGTAATCTACTTGCAGGCCCGCCCAAGGTTCTCAAACCGCGCTGATCAGAAGAGCCGTGGGCGACGTGACGGAATAAGAAATACACGAGGCGTCGGCGCTCGCAACGAAATTGATTTCGCTTTGCGCGCTCAAGGCGCGGCTCGAAAGCGAAGCGAAACGCGCGCGGCTTCATGACGAAACGGCAAGGTTTTGAATCTGTGCGAAGATTCGAAAAGTCGGACAACTGTCACAAATCGGACGATCACCGAAACTTCCTTCATAAATAATTTAAGATTCGTCAGGCGCGGACTGCGTTTTTCAAGTGCTGTCATTCGCTATGCCGATAAGGCCTTCGTCATGCGTGTATTTTTTTGATCGGCAGAACAGGGTAACCCTCGCTTCGACTCGCGCGCCGACGTGCAAGGGCACTTGCTTTTTTAAAACATCGCAATGGCAGCGCATGCCGTTCGCACTTGCACTGTCGATGGCGTCGTCGCGCGCCGCAGGATCGATGCAGCTTGAAGAATGACAGCGAAGGAAAGCGCGGCAGAAAAGAAAAAGCCCGGCGCGGGCCGGGCTTTTGTCAGTCAGTCTTTATCAGACCGTATGCTTGCGGAACTTACTTCGCGAGCTTGGCGATCTGATGGGTCAGGCGCGACACCTTCCGGCTCGCGTTGTTCTTGTGAATGATGTTGCGCTGAGCGGCCTGCATCAGATCCGGCTCGGCCAGCTTCATCGCTTCGAGTGCGGCGTTGCGGTCACCATTCTTGATGGCTTCCTCGACGCGGCGAACCGAACCGCGCATCTGGGTGCGGCGCGACTTGTTGATCTCGGTGCGGCGGGCAATCTTGCGCGTCGCTTTCTTGGCAGAAGTGGTATTGGCCATGGTCTCTCGGTTTCTCTCGGTCGGTCAGTCTGCGGCTGGACATTCAGCCATCAGAGCGATCGATATCGACCGTTCGGCCGATGCTGGTGAAAATCGGGTGTTCCTGAAAATGTTCTTGTCCGAGACCTTGTCTAAAACGACACGCTCTCAAAGAACATCGGCGGCAGGATTGCGCCCGCCGCCAGTTGCGGGTTCTTATAGGGATACTGGCTTGCACCGTCAACGTTTTCCGGGCCTGTTTTGGGGCCGGGAGGGGGCTGGTTCGGGGGCCGCCGGGACCGGCGAAGTGATTGAAATATAGGGGTTGAAGGATGATCCGCGGGTTTTTTCGTCTGATCGGGCTGTTTCTGCTGGTGATCGGCTTCCTGTCGCTGGTTTACGACGGGGCCCGGACCATTGCCGACCAGACCCTGCGGATTACCCGGCTGGGGGAGCTCTGGAACGACATCAACCAGGCCAGCCAGCAGTCCTTTCAGGCCGTGGTGGAGGACGTTTCCCCGCTGCTCTGGAACAGCGTGATGAAGCTCCTGCTCAACCAGCCCGCTTGGGCGGTGCTGGGAATTCTCGGCATTGTGCTGATGCTGCTGTTCCGGCCGAGCAAGCCGCTGATCGGCTATTCGCGGAATTAACCGGCAGGACGTCCGCGCAGCGAATGGAAGCCGTGAACGGAAGCGGGCGGATTTCAAGAAGCGATGCCGGACACTTGATGAGCCGAAGGCACGTAACGTCCTGACATCCGTGGCGTACAGACAGTTATATAGAGTGACGCGAACCTGAAGGAGCAAGTCATGTTCTTCTCCCGCAAGCCCCTCGATCTGCCGACCGCTGCCGACGCCCTGCCGGGCCGCGCCACGGCGCTGCCGACGGCCAGAACCCATTTCGTCAACGGCCATGCGCTCAAGGGACCTTATCCGGACGGCCTTGAGACTGCGATCTTCGGCCTCGGCTGTTTCTGGGGCGCCGAGCGCAAGTTCTGGGAAATGGACGGCGTGTACGTCACCGCGGTCGGCTATGCCGGCGGCGTGACCCCGAACCCGACCTATGAAGAGACCTGCTCGGGCCGCACCGGCCACACCGAAGCGGTGCTGGTGGTGTTCGATCCGAAGAAGGTGTCTTACGAGGCGCTGCTCAAGACGTTCTGGGAAAGCCACGACCCGACTCAGGGCATGCGTCAGGGCAACGACATCGGTACGCAGTACCGCTCGGCGATCTACACCACCAGCGATGCGCAGATGAAGGCGGCGCTGGCCTCGAAGGAGGCCTACAACAAGGCGCTCAACGCCAGCCGCTACGGTTCGATCACCACCGAGATCAAGCCGGCCGGCGAGTTCTATTTCGCCGAGGATTACCATCAGCAATATCTGGCGAAGAATCCCGCCGGCTATTGCGGCCTTGGTGGAACCGGCGTGTCGTGCCCGATTGGCGTCGGTGTGCGTGCGTGATCGTGCTCCGCTAACCCTTCGTTAACCATAAGTGCCGCAAACCGGGCCTGTCTCTCATGTCGAGGACAGGCCCGGAGCGTTTTATGCGTGCGTCGCGCTGGTCGCTGATCGCTGTCGTTTTCACTGCGCTCGCGCTCACGGGCTGCATGCAGACATCTGCGTCCGTGACCACGGGATATGCTCCGGTCGATGAGCCGTACCGGCTCGATGCCGGCGACAAGCTGCGCATCGTGGTCTACGGCCAGGAAGGTCTCACCAACACCTATGCCGTCGGCGCGAGCGGCGCGATCACCATGCCACTGATCGGCTCGGTTCCGGCGCGTGGGCTCACGCCCGCTCAACTGGCCGCATCCGTCACGGCGCGCCTGAAGAAGGGCTATCTGCGCGAGCCTTATGTCGCGGCGGAAGTCGAGAGCTACCGGCCGTTCTTTATCCTCGGTGAAGTCGCGGCCCCCGGACAGTATCCGTATGTGCCAAACATGACGGCGGAGAGCGCGGTGGCGATTGCCGGCGGCTTCACACCGCGCGCGCAACGCAACGCCATCAAGCTGACGCGCGTCGGCGAAGAAGGAGCCGCGCAGGCAGTGGTGCCGCCCGGCACGTTCCTCAAGCCCGGCGATACGGTGGTTGTTGCCGAGCGATGGTTTTAACGCACGATTTCTCCGCGCGTCGTCCCGGCAAAGGCCGGGACCCATACTCCCTGTCCATAGAGTTCATGCGGGATCGTGGTTGAACAGATCTTGCGGTGGTTATGGGTCCCGGCCTTTGCTGGGACGACCATCGGCAAATGGCTTACTTCAAATTCTTTCCGAAAAACGCGAGGCTGCGCTGCCACGCCAGATCGGAACTCGCCTTGTCGTAACTTGCGCGCTCGTCGCAGCCGAAACCATGCTGCGCGCCGGGATAGACGAACACCTCGACCTCCGGCCGTTTCGCCTTGATGGTCTCGACATCGGTGAGCGGAATCCCGGTGTCCTTCTCGCCGAAATGAAGCTGTGTTGGCACGGCGGGCCTGTCGTCGGCAAACCGCACGATGGCGCCGCCGTAATAACCGACCGCTGCGCGGAGGCCTGTAAGCTTGGTCGCGGCGGCATAGGCGATGCTGCCGCCGAGACAAAAGCCGATGATGCCGACCGGGCCGGCATTCTTCACGGCATCGATGGCGGCTTGCGTGTCGCGCAGCATCGCCGGCCAGTCCGGAGCGGCGACGAACTTGCGCGCCACGGCAACTTCATCCGGCGAATAGCCGGACTGAAAGTCCGGTTCGATGCGATCGAAGATCGCGGGCGCCAGCGCGACATAGCCTTCGTTCGCCAGCCGGTCGCAAATGTTGCGGATGTGCGAATTGACCCCGAAAATTTCCTGGATCACCACAATCGCGCCCTTCGACCTTGAATCCAGGCCGGCGCGATAGCCGCCGAGTCTGAAGCCGTCGGAAGCGGTCAGGGTCACAGTCTGTCCCATGCGGACGTCCTTCCGTGCGATCTGAAATCAGGGGAATATGACTGGCAGGCTATCGCCACATCCAGTTGCGGCTCCAGTCGGCCTTCCAGCCGGTGAGGCGCCCGCCGCGGAACTGCAGGTAGAGCGGATCGTCGCGGAACGACCATCGCGCACCTACATTGCGGATCACAACAAAGATTTCATTGCCGGGTTGCCCGCTGACATAGCTCAGAGGCTGCCCGAGCGCCTCGGCGGCATCGTCCGCGCTCATGCCGAACACCAGCGGCGTGTGGTTGGACAGCGTCGTGGTGAACGGAGAGGGCGGCAACTGCCCTGCGCGCACAGGCGTATGCGCAACAGCGAGGGCGACAAGCGAAGCGAAGACAACTACTTTCATGGCCAAAGTGTTCTTCGGTTTGCCGTCCAAAGCAAGTCCAAGGCAAGCCGGAAGGCTCAAGAAAATTCCGGGGAAGGATCAACTTTTGACGACTTTGCGGATAGGTGCGGGATCGGCGTGGTGGGGCGACCGCATAGAGCCGGCAAAACTCAATGCCGAGCGAGGCGATCTCGATTATCTCTGTTTCGAGACCATGGCGGAGGCGACCGTCTCCGCCGCGCAGGTGCGCAAGCGGCGCGATCCGTCATTTCCCGGGTATGACACCTATCTCGACGATCGCATGAAGGCGGTGCTGCCGGGCTGTTTGAAACGTGGCACCAAAATCATCAGCAATCAGGGCTGGATCAATCCGGACGGCGCGGCGCAGCGCATTGTCGAACTGCTGCGCGAGCATGGCGCACGCGGAAAGAAGGTGGCGGCGGTGTCCGGCAGCCTCATCACGGACAAGATCGCGAAACTCGGCGGTACCATTCTGGAAAACGGCGCGCCGGTGAGTTCCATCGCGCCGGAAATCATTTCGGCGGAGGCGTATCTGGGCGCAGAGCCGATTGTCGACGCGCTGCGTCAGGGCGCGGATATTGTGATCACCGGACGCGTCGCTGACCCCTCATTGTTTCTCGCGCCGATGATGCATGAATTTGGCTGGCGCGCGGATGACTATGCAAGGCTTGGTGCAGGCAGCGGCCTCGGCCATCTGCTCGAATGCGGCGCGCAGGTCACCGGAGGCTATTTTACCGATCCGGGCTTCAAGGATGTGCCGAATCCGTGGGATCTGGCTTTTCCGATTGCCGAGGTCGAAAGCGATGGCTCGGCCGTGATCGCAAAGGTCGCCGGCACGGGCGGCGCGATCAACGCCATGACGGTGAAGGAGCAGATGCTCTACGAGGTGCACGATCCGGCCAACTACATAACGCCGGATGTGGTGGTGGATTTCACCACGGCTGCGCTTGAGCAGGTGGGGCCGGATCGCATGCGCGTCAGCACCATCGGTGGCAAGCCGCGCACGCCGACACTGAAAGTGTCCATGGGCTGCATGGAAGGTTTCATCGGCGAGGACATGTTCTTCTACGCGGGGCCGGGCGCGCTGCGCCGCGCGCAGCTTGCAAAAAGGATTCTGGAAGAGCGGTTCCGCATCGTGAACCTGAAGGCCGACGATCTGCGGATCGATTTCCTCGGCCTCAACGCGATTCACGGCGAAGCGACGCCGGCGGATGCGCCGGAGCCTTATGAAGTGGCGGTGCGGGTTGCCGCGCGCTGCAGGACGCGCGAGGAAGCCCTGAAGGTCGGCCGCGAGATCGACGGCATGGCGGTGTCCGGTGTCGGCATGACCGGCAAGCGGGTGCCGCATCAGGATCGTGCCCGCGAAATCATCGGGGTGTGGTCTACGCTGGTGCCGCGCGAAGAGGTGCCATCTGTCATCACCTGGTACGAGAGCTGACGCCATGCAAGGTCTTTTGCAAGTGAAGCTGGAACGGGTCGCGCATGTGCGCTCCGGTGACAAGGGCAATACCTCGAACATCGCGGTCATCGCCTATTCCGACGAATTTTATCCGCTGCTGAAGGCACAACTGACCGCAGCGAGGTTCAAGGCGTTCTATCGCGGCGCGATCAAGGGCGAGGTCACGCGCTATGAAGCCGACAATCTGGCGGCCCTCAATTTCGTGGCGGAAGGGGCGCTCGGCGGTGGCGTTTCGCGCAGCCTCAGTCTCGACAATTACGGCAAGGCGCTCTCGGCGGCGATCCTCGGTTTTGAGATCGAGGTGCCGGAGCAATATGCGAATCTGCTGCGCGGCGGGTAAACTTCGATCCGCATCGAAACAACAAACAGCGCCGGCGTGGCAACGTCGCCGTGAACAGAAAGTTGACTGCGGCACATGACTCTTGCAATCGAGACGCCCCCCGCGCGCACCGCGATCAATCTTGCATTGCTGGTGCTGCTGGCGACGCTGTGGGGCGCGGCCTATACGCTGGTCAAGATCGGCGTCGAGACCATTCCGCCGCTGACCTTTATCTCCGGACGGACGCTGATCGCAGGTGCCATCCTGCTGGCGATTATGCGCCTGCGCGGCATCGCCATGCCGCGCGATCCGGCGGTGTGGAAGCGCTTCATGATTCAGGCCTGTCTCAACAGCGTGTTCCCTTTCACCCTGATCGCCTGGGCCGAGCGGCATGTCGGTGCGGGTCTCGCCACCATTCTGGGATCGAACGCGCCGATCTTCGCTTTCCTGCTGGCGCTGCTGTTCGTGCGCCATGAGCGGCCGACGGTGCGCCAGTCGTTCGGTGTCGTGGCCGGTCTCACCGGCATTTGCCTCGTTGTCGGTGTCGATGCCCTGAACGGATTGGGGCAGGATGTCCTCGCGCAGCTTGCGCTGGTGCTGTCCGCGGTCCTGTTCGGTGCGGCAGCGCTGTTCGGGCGCAACTTCAACGGGCTCGATCCGATGGTGCCCGCTGCCGGATCGATGATCTGCGGCGCGGTTGTGCTGACGCCGCTCGCCCTTGTGGTCGATCATCCATGGACGCTGACGCCGTCGGCGGCCTCCGTGGCAGCGTTGATCGCGCTGGCGGTGTTCTCCACCGCGCTCGCCTTCGTGATCTATTTCCGTCTGATCCAGACCCTGGGATCGGTCGGCACTACCGCGCAGGCGTATCTGCGTGTGCCGCTCGGTGTCGGCCTCAGCGTGGTGTTTCTGGGCGAAACGCTATCACCGACAGTCTGGATCGGTCTTGTTTGCGTGGTCGCCGGGATTGCCGCGATGACAATTCCCAAGCGCACGGCGGCGCCGATCCAATAGCGTCCGATCTGCTTGCCGCGTTGCACAACACCTTTAGGCGCGCGCATCATTTTGTTTTGATCGATTCTAATTCGGTTGCCAGCCGTTGCAAA
The DNA here is from genome assembly GCA_024508675.1 of Afipia sp. GTDB lineage: Bacteria > Pseudomonadota > Alphaproteobacteria > Rhizobiales > Xanthobacteraceae > Afipia. The sequence continues at coordinate 51,686 of JANINQ010000013.1, read as the reverse complement.
CGCGACCATGCTCCGGTGGCTCGTTACCGACCGGTGCGTGGCGAGCGGACGACCTCGATGTAGTCATCGCCGTAAGCGATGTCGTGCACCGGAGGGGAAACGCAAAAAATGCCGACGATAAGCATTAACGGGCGGAATGTGTCCGTCGACGCGGCCAACGATACGCCGCTGCTCTGGGTTATTCGCGAACAGCTTCAAATGACAGGGACGAAGTTCGGCTGCGGCGCAGGTCTGTGCGGCGCATGTACCGTGCACGTCAACGGCGAAGCGGTGCGCTCGTGTCAGACCGCGCTCAGCGATGTCGCCGGCAAGAAGATCACCACCATCGAGGGCCTCAGCGCCAAGGGCGATCATCCGTTGCAGAAGGCGTGGATTCTCGAGCAGGTACCGCAATGCGGCTACTGCCAGTCCGGTCAGATCATGCAGGCGGCTTCGCTGCTCGCCAGGAACACCAATCCGACGAAGGAAGAAGTCGTCGCGCATATGGACGGCAATCTCTGCCGCTGCATGACCTATTCGCGCATTCAAAAGGCAATCATGCGCGCCGCCACCGACATGCGCACCGCCTCGAACGCACCGGCCAATCGGAGCGCCACATGAACAAGCACATCAGGGTCGAACCATCGACAGATCTCAGCCGCCGTTCGTTCATCGTCGGCACGTCCGCCGCGGGCCTCGCGCTCGGCTTCGCCTCCGTTCCGGGATCGTCAGCGCTCGCAGCGCCTGCCGCGCCCGCAACCTTCGATCCAAGCGTCTGGTACTCGATCGCGCCGGACGGGCTTGTCACCGTGACCTGCGGCAAGGCCGACATGGGCCAGCACATCGCGTCCACCATGGCGCAGCTTGTGGCCGAAGAACTCGGCGCAAGCTGGAAGGACATGCGGGTTCAGCTCGCCTCCAACGATCCGAAATACAACGATCCGGTGCTCGGCGCGCAGATCACCGGCGGCTCGTGGAGCACCATGATGAACTTCGACGCCATGAGCCGCGCGGGCGCCGCCGGCCGCATCGCGTTGACCGAAGCCGCCGCCGCCATGATGGGCGTGCCTGCGAATGAACTCGTGGTGCGCGAGTCCCGCATCTCGCATGCGAAGTCGAAGAAGTCGCTGTCGTTCGCGGAGATCGTCAAGGGCGGCAAGGCAACCAAGAAGTTTTCAGCTGACGAGCTGAAGGCGCTCAAGCTGAAGACGCCGGATCAGTATACGCTGGTCGGGCAGTCGATCCCGCAGATCGATATTCCCTCAAAGACCAACGGCACGGCGAAGTACGGCATTGATACGTTCCTGCCGGGGATGGTCTACGGCAAGATCGTGATGCCGCCGGTGCGTTATGGCGCGACGGTGAAGTCGGTGGATGACTCGGCCGCAAAGAAAGTGCCGGGCTTCATCAAGGCGGTGACGCTCGAAGACAAGACCGGCACCACCACGGGCTGGGTTGTCGCGGTGGCGAATAACTACGCCAACGCCAAGAAGGCGGCGGACGCGCTCAAGGTCACCTACGACAACGGGCCGAACGCCAAGGTCTCGAGCGAAACCCTGCTTGCGGAAGCCAAGCGGCTGCAGGCCGACAACGCGTCGGGGTTGTTCTTCGTCAAGAACGGCGATACGGCGGAAGCGCTCGGCAAGGCGTCGAAGGTGATGGAGGCGGAATACACCACCAACATCAACATTCATGCGCCGATGGAGCCGATGAACGCCACGGCCGAGCTGAAGGGCGACATCTGGCATGTCTACACCGGCAACCAGTTCGCCACCCGCTCGGGTGCGATTGCCGCCGGTGCGCTCGGTGTCGATCCGAAGTTCCTTGTCATGCATCAGGCATGGCTCGGCGGCGGCTTCGGCCGGCGTCTCGACGGCGACATGCTGATTCCGGCGGTGCTTGCCGCCAAGGCCGTCGGCAAGCCGGTGAAGGTCATCTACTCGCGCGAAGACGACATGACCATGGACTTCTCGCGTCCGCTGACCTTCCAGAAGATCAAGGCCGGTCTCGACGACAGCGGCAAGCTGGTGGCGTTCAATCATGACGTCGTCAGCGCATGGCCGACCAAGCGCTGGGGCATCCCGGCATTCCTGTCGCCGGATGTGGAGAAGAAGGGCGCGCTCGATGCCTTCACGGTGAACGGCGCGGACTTCTTCTACACGGTGCCCAACCATAATGTCCGCGCCATCATCAACGAGATGGCGCAGTCGGCGACGCCATCGGGCCAGTTGCGCTCGGTGGCTCCGGGCTGGACCTTCTGGGCGGTGGAAAGCATGCTCGATGAGCTTGCGGTCGCGGCGGGGAAAGACCCGGCGCAATTCCGCATCGACATGCTCGATGGCGCAGGCGCCAATGCCGGCGGCGCGCAGCGGCTTCGCAACACGCTGCTCGCGGCGATGGGTCTTGCCGGTTACGGCACCAAGAAGCTGCCGAAGGGTGAAGGCATGGGCGTCGCTTGCGTGTCGTCGCAGGAACGCGCCACTGCAAGCTGGACGGCGTGCGTCGCCCATGTTGCGGTGGACGACAGCGGCGAGGTCAAGGTGAAAAAGCTCACCGTAGCCACCGATGTCGGTACGCAGGTCAATCCTGACGGCATCCGCGCTCAGGTCGAAGGCGCGGCGCTGTGGGGCATGTCGCTGGCGCTGTTTGAAAAGGCCACCATGAAGGATGGCGCGATCGAGCAGAGCAACTTCGACAGCTATACGCCGATGCGGATGAACCAGATACCGGAGGTGGCGCTGGCGGTCATCGCCAACGGCGAACCTGCTACCGGCGTCGGCGAACCTGCGGTCACCGTGGTCGCGCCTGCGCTTGCCAACGCGATCTACAATGCGGTCGGCGCGCGCGTGCGCTCGCTCCCCATTACGGCGGAAGCGGTGAAGGCCGGCATGAAGAAGGCGTAAGCGGCTCGACGGCAAGATGCCATGTGCGGGCGTGACCTGCGCATCCACCTGAATCACGGAAATCCGGAGGCATCTTTAGGGGTGCCTCCGGATTTGTTTGTCGCGTTCACTTTGCCTCAGATCATTGACCAGCCGGGGACGCTCCCGCAATCTGGCGTAATGACCGGAAATCTTCCGAGCGATAAACGTGCGCGTGTACGGCAGAACCTTGAAAAAGCGCTGCTGCCGATCTTGATTTTTGCGCCGTCGGTCACGGTGCTGTGCTGGGTGGCGGCCTGGATCTTTCGCGACGAGTTCATTTTCAAGGCGACACTGATCGGCCTCGGCTGCTTCACCATCGTGGTCGGCGCGGTGGCCTGCCTGCTGGTATTGTTGAAGCGGATCGATCGCGAATAATGGCTGCTAGGGCCGTTTCACCGGGATGCGCCGCCGTGTCATGAAGTCCACTACGCGATCGGGCGTCAGCGCGCGGCCAATCGGGCCGAGATGGGCGATGACGCCGACACTGTAACGTGTCCGCGGCCGCTTCGCCGTCGCAGCCTTGAACACCGCACGCGCCACCGTTTCGGCGCTCATGACGCCGAAGCCGTTTGGGTCGAGAAAATCGTGCATGTAGGCCGCGAGCCGTTGCTTGAAATAGGCATAGGGACTGTCCGCGCCGGTGTCCGGAAGAGATTTCAGCAGTGTGGCCTCGAAACGGGTAGCGATGGGACCCGGCAGAACACTTACGACATCGATGCCGAACGGCTCGACCTCCGGACGCAATGCGTCGGTCAGCGCCTCGATGGCAAATTTTGTGGCGTGATACGCGCCGCCGCCGATGGAAGAGACGCGGCCTGCCACCGAACTGACATTGACGATGCGGCCATGTCCGGCGCGGCGCATCGCAGGCAGGACAAGCTGCGACAGCCGCAAGCCGCCGAACACATTAGTCTCGAATTGCAGGCGGAGCGCATCGAGCGAAATTTCTTCCAGCGGGCCGTACTGGCCATAACCTGCATTGTTGATCAGAACGCCGATCGCGCCGAATTCGCGCTCGATGGTTTCAACGACCGAACGCCGCGCGGCTTCATCTGTCACATCGAGCATCAGCGTATGGCAGCCGATGGCGCGCAGATCGTTCAGCGTCGATATGTCGCGTGCCGTGGCGAATGTTTCATGCCCGGCAGCGCGGAAGATTTTTGCCGCGGCGTGGCCGATGCCGCTTGAGCATCCTGTGATCAGGACAGGGCCGGCAAGTCTCTCGGCGGTCTGTGTCATTTTCGGCGTGCGGTTTTTGTCTTGCGTTTGGCCGGCGCGGACGCCTTGACGCTTCTGTGCAGCGCGTCCCGGAGATCCTTCGGTACGCCGTGTTTTTTCAGGAGGTCCGCGAAAGCCTCATTCGCAAGCTCCTGAAGCGTCGCCATCCGGTCGCGGCCGAGCTGCACCAGGGCCTGATAGGTGTCTTCATCGAATGCGATAACCTTGCGCATTGCCTGTTCCTTGTACGGCGCCGGATTCAAGCCCGCTCCATACAAGTGGCTCCGCTGCTTCGGGTCAACGCCTTCACTTGCGGCACGAGAGGCATGTGGCGCTGCGCTCCGCTCACAGATTCGTTGGTTGACGGTGGTGGCGGAGCACGGAAACCGTTGCAAAGGGCTGTTGCTGAATCGGAGAGGCCGCCATGGACACGAAGAAAATGCTGCTGGCCGCAATCTGCATCGCGGCCACTCCAGTCATTCCGGTTTTGCTCGCCGCGCCCTCGCTCGCGCGCGACTATCCGTTCTGCAGGAAAGGCGAGGCCGGGCCGGGAGATTGCAGATACGAGACACTTGAACAGTGCCAGGCCGCGGTGTCCGGTACTGCTGCCTATTGTCAGCCGAATTACTGGTTGCCGCCCGCCAGTCGGGAAATGCCGCCGCGGCGAGCGCGCTGACCGGACCGATGCGATCTTGGTGACGGGGCAGATCGATACCGCCGCGCGTGTTCGGCAGGACCGATCCCGTCCAAAACTTTCCGCGTCATACATGACGGCCGCGATCAGGCTGAATTTTTGCTTAACGCATTCTGCACGGAAATCCGGATGTCCCGGAAAAACCCGCACATAGCGGCAGTTTCCGGCGCACCGGATCGCAGTCCTCTCGGTGTCCGTTTTGGTGAAGGATTTTAACTGTGTCATTTTACTCAAATGAAAGTCCCGCATGCGCCTATGGCTGAGCAGAGGCTTCATTGCAGGAACCAGAAAGAACAATGACTTCAAGGTCCACCAGCCATACCGGGGGCTTCCTGCAGCGAATGAGATCCGGGCTCCGGCGCAGCATGCCGGGCGGCGCCGATCACAGCCTGCGCCGCAAGCTTCTGATCGGGACCGGCATTGCGCTTGTCTGCACCGCGATCCTCGCCACCAGCGTGATCAGCCGTTCGTTCGATGATTATCGCCGCGCGCGGCAGAATCTCCGTGAACTGGAAAACTACCGGCTGATCCTGGATACCGCCAACCTGCTCTCCGCCGAGCGGGGGCCGTCCAACAGCATGCTGGGCGACACCGGCGCGACGCCTGAACTGCGCGACCGGCTCACGGCTTTCCGTGCGCGCTCCGATGCAATTCTCGACCAGCTTTCCACCGCCGGCGTCCCTGCCGACATGCTGGCGCCGACCAAGGCGCAGCTTCGCAAGGGGCGGCGGGAGGTTGATCGTGTCGCGGCCATTCCCCGCTCCATGCGCGGCCTCGCCGATGTCCAGTCCGTGATCGAGAGCATGTTCGCGGTGGTCGATATTTTCGACTCGGTGATCGCCTGGAAGGCCGGCGTCCTGACCATGCAAAATCCTGAACTTGCCGCGCCGGTGATGACAGGGCGGATGTTCGGGCAACTGCGTGAATACGGCGGCAGGATCGCGTCGCAGATCATGGCGCCGATCGCGGTCGGCCAGCCGTTGCCGCTCAAGAATCTCGTCGACAGCAACCGCACCCGCGGGCGGATCAACCAGCTCTGGAATTTGACCGGCGAGCGGCAGATCGTCAGCCATAACGATGTGCGGCTTCTGACCGATTTGCGCGATGTGGAGGAACTGTTCTTTGGCGAGGGCCTCGGCCTGCTCGATGAGTTGACCGTGCAAGGCCGCCAGTCAGGCAACTATTCCATGACCGCCGACGAATTTACCGTGCGGTTCGTCAAAACCCTGAAGCCGCTCGAACGGCTGCGCGGCGACTTTATCGATCTCACCATTGAGCAGCTAACCGAGCGCCGCAACGGCGCGCTGGTGACGCTTACCGTCACGATTGCCATCACCGCGGTGATTCTCGGAATTCTGGCTGGCCTGCTGATTGCGGCCCAGCGGTTTGTGTTCAGCCCCTTGATGCGGGCGCGTGATGCCGTGATCGGGCTCGCGGAAGACCGCCCGCAGCCGTCGTATCCGGAGCCTCGCCATGCCACTGAGATGCGCCGCCTGTTCGATGCAATCGCAGTTCTCCGCCGCAGCCTCGCCGAGCGCGCGTCGCTGACCAAGAAGCTCAAGCATCAGGCCGAGACCGATGGTCTGACCGGACTGATGAACCGCCGGGCGCTCGATATGATCGGCGAGAGTCACACCAGCAGCCAGGTCATGGCCGAGGGTGTCTGCCTGATCCTGATGGATCTCGATCATTTCAAGTCGGTCAACGATCGCTTCGGTCATCTGGAAGGCGATCTTGTGCTGCAGGAGAGCGTGCGCCTGATCAGTCCGATGCTGGGCTCGAACGATATTTTTGCTCGCTTCGGCGGCGAGGAGTTCGTCATCCTGATGCCGGGTTGTCATCTCGACGAAGCCAATGCGCTGGCGGCGCGGCTGCGCAGCGCGCTGGAAGCGAATGAGTTCCTCCTGTCGGACGGTACGGCGCTCACTGTGACCGCGAGCTTCGGTGTCGCCAAGGGCGACCTCGGGCAACTGGCATGGCGGCGGCTGGTCAAGGCGGCCGACGCAGCGCTCTATCGTGCCAAATCCGACGGCCGCAACTGCGTGCGCCATTCGGCCCCTCTGTATGCGCCGCTGGTGCCTGATCTCGGCGATCTCGACATGGAGATGCCGGTGCAGAAGACGTCCATCCTGAACGACCGGCGCTGAGTGCACTGTCTGCCTAGCGGCGCTCCTTGCCGATGACGAGATCAATCGTGTGGGCGGCGATCTTTCGGAGTTCGGTTTGATCGCCGAAGGCGCGTTCGAGCACGGCCAGACCGCGGGTCACCGTGACGATGTGAAGAGCCGCGGCTTCCGGTTCTCCCTTGAATTCTCCCTGCTTCCTGGCCGCTGAGAACATGTCCTGAAGCAGGGCGGTAATGCGTTTGATCAAATCCGCGAAAGCCTGCCGCGCGTTCTCATCCAGCCCTTCGCCTTCGTCCGATCCAAGCTCCATCAGCCCGCGCGTAGTCGGGCACCCGCGTGGAGGCGAGCCGGAACTGAAATTCCTGATCGTGACATCGAAGAACGCGGCGAGGCGCTTGCGCAGCGTTCCGGTGCCCAGCGTCGCCTGCAGCGACTTCAGATAGTCTTCGGAATATCGCTCATAGGCGCTGAGAAACAGCGCCTCCTTGCTTCCAAATGCGTTGTAGAGGCTGCCGCGCTGAACGCCTGCATCGCGCGCGATGTCGGACAGCGAGGTGCCGCGCACGCCCTTGCGCCAGAACTGATCGAACGCGATGCGCAGGACGGTGTCGTGGTCGAATTCGCGCGGCCTCACGTTGTTCTCCTCAAAATGCGGCAGCCGGATGCGGCATGCCGTGCGGATGAAAGTATTTGACACAGTGTCAAGAATATGATTTTCGACATCGTGTTAAAAACCAAACTGGGGCTGGCTGCTCATTTCGTCAATGAGGGACTGCGCGCTCCGATGCGGTTCTCGACTTGATTTTTCCGTCTGCACAAGCGCGGGCTTCTTATCGCCGCCTGCGACGTGAGCTTGCTTTGTCTTGAAACAAGGACGTGCCGTTCATGAGCATCGTTCACTATGCCCACCGTCTGCCTGCCGACTTTGATTTCGGGCCTCTCCGGAAATGGCTGAAGGAGCGCGGAACCATCTGGGACAAGGCTCCGGAGCTTTACTTCAAGGCCTTCCTGCTGCGGGAAGCGGGGCGCTTCGGCGCATTGGCGAATAATTTTTCCTCGCTGTATTTCTGGCAGCACGACAAGGCGTTTCGCGACTGGCTGGTGCGCGGAGGTTACAAGATCGTCACGGACATCTATGGCCGCGCGCAGATGGAGACATTCCTTGCGCTCGACGCCTTTCGTGGCGCGGCAGGCCAGGCGCGCTTTCTCTACAGGGACGACATCGCCATCCCGCTCGATGCGGACCTGACCAAAGCCTTCGCAGACGAGATTGCGCTGGCGCGGGAATCCACCGCGCAGCCGGATGTTGTGTCTGCGATCGTCGGCCTTGACCCACGCAACTGGAAGTTTGTGCGCATTCTGCTGTCGGAGGCGGAGCCTGGCGCAAAAGCGCGCGGCGTCGCCTATCAGGTGGCCCATCTGTCGAGCCCGCTGCTCGGCACCTTGCCGAAGGGCGCGTTCTGACCGATCGGGATGGATTGAACCACGGTCTCTCTGGAGAGGAACATCATGCAGACTCGGACAGGCCGCTGTTTGTGCGGACATGTGAGCTACGTGCTGAAGAGCGAGCCGCGCGCGGTGGCGATCTGTCATTGCACACATTGCCAGAAACAGAGCGGCAGCCTGTTCTCGTTCAATCTCGTTGTCAGGGAAGCCGACTACGAGCAGTCAGGCGAGACAAAGGTTTACGTCGACAAGGGTGACAGCGGGCGGCCGGTCTATCGCCACTTTTGCGAGAAGTGCGGGTCCGGCATTCTTGCCAAAACCGCACTGGCACCGGGCAAGGTCGTGGTGAAGGGCGGCACGCTGGACAATCTGGACGGATTGCAGCCGAATTCCGAAATCTACACCGATCACGCCGCGCAATGGCTGGTGCCAGTGGCAGGTGCCGCGCGCTTCCCGCAAAATTACTGATCGGCGGAAGATCGCCGCTCACCGGGATGCACTGACGGGCGATCCGAAAAGCTGGCGCACCCGACACGATTCGAACGTGTGACCTTTGCCTTCGGAGGGCAACGCTCTATCCAGCTGAGCTACGGGTGCAGCGTAGTCCGTTTAGCCGATTGGCCCGATGCGGGCAACGGCTGGCGGGGGATTTCTGGGTTTCAGCCGCGGCGCGTCTGTCTCCTGCTGGCCGGCGAAAGATCGATCCGGTCCGGATTTTTGATATAAGCCAATTGCATGTCCGGAGCCTGATGCCAAACAGGCGGCAACCGTCGGCCAACCGGCGGATTGTCGTGAAAACGATGGCCTCTCACCGCGCGGAAGAACAGGAGAACAAGAACAACCATGCCCGATGATCGTCACGCCTCGACCGGCATCTTCGACATTCCCGCCATCGCGAAATCGCTGCCGGATACGGCAAAGACCCTGCTGGTCGACAAATATCTGACCGACCGCGAGCAGGCGAGCGCGCGGGTGTTCCGCGTTTACCGCCCGACGCCGCCGCATTATCACGCGACCTGCGATGAATACCTGTATGTCGTGTCGGGCCGGGGCACTTTCTGGATGAAGGATGCGGCGACAAAGGCCGAGTTCGGCCCCGGTCAGTTGCTGTTCTTCGAGCGCAACACCGTTCATGCGATGCCGGAACTCTATGAAGAGCCGGTGGTGTTTCTGTCGATCGATACGCCGAGGCGCAATCCGACCGACATCATCTTCGTGGACCCGAACGACGGCTCGCCCGCGACCTTCATGGCGCGTAACGCGGAGTAGTCGAATCCGGAGCTGGGGCGTATTCCTCAGCTCTCGACCGTGAACTGCAGCCCGGCGTGATCGGTCAGCCGCTTGATCAGGCGATCGCCCAACGCCGCGCCCGGCGTCCAGATGCCGCCGGCGACATCCCTGGCTTCGCGTACCAGACACACCGCGCTCTCCCCGATCATCTTGGAGGTCGAGCCGTAGCCGGGATCGCGGTCGCCCTTGACCGAAGCGCGAATCTGTTTGCCGTCAGGTGTGATGCCGACGAACAGGATGTCGTACATTCCGGTCTCGCGCTCTTCCTTTGACGGACCTTCGCCGGGCTTGGGTCCACCCGGCCCGCCCATCGCGGAATTGGCGCCGACAATGGCCTTGGCCATGGCTTCGCCTTTCTCGCCGGGGCCGGCCAGCATCATCTCGTCGTAGACGAAGTCCTTGCCATAAGGGAATCCCATCAGGAGATTCGAGCGGTGGACATTACGGGTGTTGATGGTCGCCATCACGAAGGGCGCGACCCACATGCCGAGATCGTCGTCGTGGAGCGGCTTGTTGCCCGGCGGCTGCTTGGGGCCTTCGAATCCCGGCGTCAACGCAAACGGATTTTTCAGGAGCGGCACGATGCTGAGATCCTTCGCTGCTGCTGCATAGGTTGCTTTCAGGCTCGCGGCGGTGCCGCCGGAGAATGTACCCTTCATCTTGCGGACGCGGCCCTTCACCAGCGGACACGCCGCGCCGAATTGCTTCTTCGCCGCGTTCTGCAGGAAGAACACGCCGAGTTCGAACGGGATCGAGTCGAAACCGCAGGAAAACAGGATGCGCGCGCCGCTTGCTTGCGCAGTGGCGTGATGCGCGTCGATCATCTGCCGCATCCAGGCAGGCTCGCCGCAGAGGTCGAGATAGTCGGTGCCGGAGGCGGCGCAGGCCGCGACCAGTTCTGATCCGTAAAGCTGATAGGGGCCGACGGTGGTGAGAATTGCCCTGGCTTGATCGACCATCGCCTTGAGCGATGCAGGATCACTGGCATCGGCCTCGATCAGCGGCGTGTCCTTGGGCGCGCCGATCTCGTCGCGCACAGTGGCGAGCTTGTCGCGGCTGCGGCCCGCCATGGCCCATGTCAGGCCGCTCCCCGGTCCGTACTGCGCGGCGAGATATTCGGCGACGAGTTTGCCGGTGAAGCCGCTTGCGCCGTAAACAACGACATCGAATTTCGGTTGGGTCATCGCGACGTCCTCTCTCGCTGCCGGCTCACGCCAGCAATTTCCGCAATTCCGCCTTCGCCACCTTTTCAAGTGTCGAACGCGGCATGTCATCCACCAGCCGCACTTCGCGCGGCACCTTGAAGTCGGCCAGCGCGCTCTTGCAGGCACGCATGATGTCATCGTGCAATGTCGGCGGCGCGCCGGCGAGGCCGGCCGCCGGAATGACGAACACCACCGGCACTTCGTCCAGCATCGGATGTTTCTTGGCGACCACGGCGGCTTCGCGCACGCCTGCGACTGTTACGACAACCTGCTCGATCTCGGAGGCCGCGACGTTTTCGCCGCCGACTTTCAGCATATCCTTGGCGCGATCGCCGAACCGGATAAATCCATTCTCCAGAATCTTCACCCGGTCGCCGGTGATGAAATAGCCGTGCTCGTCGAAGCTGTCGCGCGTCGCCTGCTCGTTGTGCAGATATTCCTTGAACAGCGAGAGACCGGGCGTGCCACGGATCAGAAGATCGCCGGTGCCGCCGACGTCCACCGGTCCGCCGTCCTCATTCACCACGCGGATATCGTATTCCGGCGCGGGGCGGCCGATGGCGAGCGGAATGTTCGGCTGGTTGGGTTCTCCGACGATGCCATGGGTGATGGTTTCGGTCATGCCCCACCAGCCGATGGTCTTCACGCCGAAAATTTTGTCGGTCGGTGGCTCGCAGATCGCGCTGCCCCATAGGCGGAAGTGATGCTGTTTCGGCGCCTCGCGTTCCATCAGCGCCTTGACGCAGAACGGCACCAGCGATGTCCAGGTGCTGCGATGCTCCAGCGCGGTGCTCCAGAACCGGCTTGCGGAAAAGCGCGGCTGGATCACGGCGGTGCAGCCGACCCAGAGCGAAGCCAGCATGGAATAGGCCAGCGCATTGGTGTGGAACAGCGGCAGATAAATTTGATGAACGTCGTCCGGGCGCAGGTCCTGATGCACCGCGTTGACCTTCGCGCCCCACAGCGCATTGGCGTGGGTCCAGAGCACCGCCTTTGGCCGCGACGTGGTGCCGGAAGTGTATTGCACGCTGCACGATGCGTAAGGATCGGCGGCGCGGCGCGGCCGGTCGGCGCTGCTGCCGAACAGCGCCTCGAAGGATTCCGATTTCGGCGGCTTGTATCCCTGCGCGGGCGCGGCGCCTGCATCATGCGATGTCACGGCGAGCCAGCGCAGGCTGCGGCAGTTGCTGGCGACCAGCTCGGCATAGGCGGGCTGCGTGATGGCGGCGACAGCGCCGCAATGACCGGCGAAGTATTCCATCTCCGCAGGCGCGGAACGTGTGTTGGTGGTGACGGCAATGGCGCCGAGTTCAACGCAGGCGAACCACGCCAGCAGCATCTCGATGCAGTTGTCGAGATGCAGCAGCACGCATTCGCCGCGCTTGATCCCGCGCGCCTGAAGTCCCGCCGCCAGCGCGCCGACGCGCTCATGAAATTCGCCATAGGTCCATGGCCGCGCCGGTGCGTCGAACGGCGCCCAGATCAGGAAGGGATGGTTGCGCCGCGTTTCGGCGCGCAGCCGCAGCAGCCACGGCACGTCGAGGCCGGCGAAGGGGCCGACATGATCTTTCAAGATGTGGCCAGGCGCGAAATCGGTCTTGAGCATGTTGTCTCCCGTCCCGCTTGTCCGCTGCGGGTTGCCAATTGCTTGTCTGACGGGAGGCGCAGAGTCAACGGGGCAACCCGTTCATGGCCTTATGCAGGTGAGAGTGTCACGCGCAGGCCATCCTTCGGCTTGGGGATCGGCCACATCTGCCATGCGGGCACATAGCCCGGTTCGAGGCTGACCTTGAGATTCTGCAGGAAGTGGAAGGTGAAGCACTTGGCCTGCATATAGGCGAAGTGCAGCCCGATGCACATATGCGCGCCGCCGCTGAACGGAATGAACGCGAAGCGATGCCGCGCGCGCTGGGCTTCATCGGTGAAGCGCAGCGGATCGAACCTGTCCGGATCGGGCCAGTGTTCGCTCATATGATGCGTGAACAGCGGGTTCATGCTGACCAGCGTTCCGGCGGGAATGTCGTAGTTCTTGAAGGTGAAATCGCGCGTTGCCCGGCGTGGGATCGACGGCACCGGCGGTTTCATCCGCATCGTTTCCTTGAAAGCCATTTCGGTGAGCGGCATGGCGTCGAGCGTTTCGAACGGCAGCGGTGCGCCGGGGGCGATCCCGAGCGACGCGACCTCATCGCGCAGCCGTGCCTGCCATTCAGGATGCGCCGCGAGCATCGACACGAACGACGTCAGCGATGACGTCAGTGTGTCGTGCGCAGCCATGATCAGGAAGCTCATGTGGTCGACAATGTCCTGCGTCGAGAGCAGCGCGCCGTCCTCATGGGTGGCGTGGCACAGTTGCGAGAACAGGTCGTCGCCGCCGTTTTCGCGGCGAAGCGGAATCTGCTGCGAGAAATAGGCGACGATACGCTGGCGTCCCTTCACGCCGCGCGCCATCTGCGTGCCGGGCCATGGCTGGCGGATCACCGCGACGGAGGCCGCGATCATGTCAACGAAGGCGCGGGTGACCTCATCGACCTCTGGGCCGATTCCGGTGCCGAGGAACGACGTGGCGGCGAGGTCGAGAGTCAGTTGTTTCATCGCCGGGTAGAACAGCATCGGGCCGGGGGCTTCGCGCCATTGATCGACGCGCGCGGCTATGCCGGCATCGAGCTGCGCGAGATAGTTCTTCATCGGCCCGGCCTTGAACGCCACCGACATGGCGCGGCGATGCAGGCGATGTTCTTCAAAGTCGAGCAGCATCAGTCCGCGCGGAAACAGGCGCCCAAGAATTGTCTCCCATCCATTGGTGGACGAGAACAGCTTGGTCTGGTCGAGCAGCATGAATTCGTTGGCTTCCGGGCCGAGCAGCGAGATGCTGGTTTCGCCGAGCACCCGCGAGCGATAGATCAGTCCAAATCTGCGGGCCATCGCATTCACTTCGCCCTTCGGATCGGCGAGGACGCTGAGCGTACGCCCGATCAGCGGCCAGCCTTCGTCGCCGGGAATATGCGCGAGCTTAGTGCGGTCCACCATGAACGGTGTCTTGATCGCAGCCGAAGATGTCAGGCTTTGCGTCGACATGGCGTTTCCCTGCATTATTTTCCGGAATTATTGCCGAGTTGGCTGATGCCGACAACCGCGATTGCGGGCAGTAGGTCATTTGTGATGGTGCGCTGCGGTTGATCGCGCGAGCTAGAAGCAGACGTGTCAGGTTGAATTCGTGGCAGCCTTCGCCAGAGCCGCAAGGTGCTTGTGGAACGATCGCGGCGATTCCGCGAACACCCGGTCGGCCAGCGATCGTGCGCGGTGGAGGTGAAATCGCTGGCGGCGTTCGATCTGCGGCATCAGATGCGAACGCCAGCGGGCCAGCGGTTGTTTTGGCGCGGTCAGCGCGCCAAGAACAACAAGATCGTTGCTCTTGCCGAGCTGCATGCGCAGTTTTTGCGTCTCGCCGATGAAGGTGTGGAACATCTTCGGCCACACGGGTGCAACGAGGTAGAGCTGGTAGCGCAGCGTCACGACCGCTTTGCGGAAGTCATGAATCTCCTCAGGGTCCGTGCCGTCCCATTCGCGCGGAAGACGGCGGCGGGCACGGCGATAGGATCGCGCGACCGCGGCTGCGATGTCTTCAAGGGAAATTTGTTCGAGCGGCCAGCTTGCGAGACGGGTCGACATCCGGGTCAGGCTGTCGTGCAGGCTCTGAATAAGTTCGTCAGGAAGCTGTTCGGCTTCCGACGTGTCGCGCATGGCTTGCAGCCGCCGGGTGATGGCGGCTTCGGTGCGAACCGGTAGCGGCTGCGGGCTGCCACTCTTCTGTTTTGCGAGGTCGGTCATCGCATCGAGAACGGTCTGCGCGTCGCGGCTGCGGCCAAGCTCGCGGGCGAGCAGCCGCGCCACGTGGCGCATGACCACGGTTTCGTCGCCGATCGGTTCTTCCAGCAGCCGCAGCATGGCCCGCCAGCGCTTGAGCGCGACGCGGAGTTCATGAATGGCAATGCGGCGTTCGTCGCTGCCGAGCCGCTTCTGCGCAGCTTGTCCTGCGGTCAAAATGTCGTCGGCGATCGCGCGCAGCGAATGCGCCGGAGGAGGGGCTTGCGGGCGGACCGTCATCGAGGCCGCCTGCGACATCATGCCGGAACGATGGTCTTGCCGATCGGCCACAGCGCGATGGCGCCGAGCTTCAGATGCGCCCAGGCAAAGGGAATGCCGATGATCGTGATTGCAAGCAGCAAGGCGGTGAACAGGTGACCGAGCGCCAGCCACCATCCGGCGAGGACCAGCCAGATCAGGTTGCCGATGAATCCGAAGATGCCGGTGCCGAAGTCGCGCTCTCCGATGTAGATCTCGCGAGACACCGCCTTCTGGCCGAATGGAAACAGCGTGTAGATTGCGATATTCCATGCACCGCGCGCCCATGGGAGGCCGATGATGGTGATGGCCATGATGACGGCGGCAACGGCCCAGCCGAGCGCCATCCAGAAACCGCCGAGGACCACCCACAGAACATTGAGCATGAAGGAGACGGGAGACATCGGAACCCCTGCGCGAAAGCCAGCTTTATCCATTCTATCACCTTTGAGGCGACATGGCGGTGAAAACAGCGCGGGCATGTTTGAGATAGCCAACCGGTGGGGGATGCCCATATAGAGTGGGCATCAGGGAGATTCGTAATGCTGAAACTTGATTTTATGGGCGGCCTTGCCACGGCCGCCGTTGCGGCGCTGGCGATCACGCTCGGCTCCGCGGCGCCCGCCCGGGCGGACGCGCCGTTCTGCTCGGAGAATTACAGCCGCGCGGGCCTTGGCCGGGTATGCGCCTATTACACCTATGAACAGTGCCGCCAGGCGACCAGCGGCGTCGGTGGCTCATGCAGTGCGAATGCCTGGTATCAGCCTCGCGGGTATTACGAGCCCGCGCCGCGCCGCTATCGCCGGCACAAGCATCGGCACTGAGGCCGCTTCACAATCAGTCAGATCGGCGCGGCATGTCCGCGCCGATTTTGTTTGTGGCGGAGCCGAACCCGTCTTGCTGATGGAGCGTATTTTTGGAACGCTGGGCCAGTTGCGCGCGCTGCCTCCGGCGCGAGGAAACTGCTCATGGATACATCGGACAATCAGGTGACAGGCGATCGTGCGGATGGCGCGTTCTACAGCGCCATGCCCGTGTTTCGCGGATTCGCCAATCTGATGGACCCGTCGCTGTACCGGCCCGTGCCCGATGGCTGGCTGATCGGTGTCGCCGACATCGTTCAGTCCACCCGGGCGATCGCCGACAATCGTTACAAGGCGGTGAACATGGCGGGCGCGGCAGTGATCGCGTCGGTTACCAATGCGCTGGAGAGCCGCGATTTCCCGTTTGCGTTCGGTGGCGACGGTGCAAGTTTTGCAGTCTCGCCACAGGATGCAGAACGCGCGCGCGAAGCGCTGGCCGCGACCGCGACATGGGTGAAGGAAGACCTCAACCTGTCGCTGCGTGTCGCGCTGGTGCCGATCGAAGCGATCCGTGCACAGGGCCTCGATGTGCGGGTGGCGCGTTACGCAGCCTCGCCGCATGTGTCCTACGCGATGTTTTCCGGCGGCGGTCTGGCTTGGGCGGAAGCCGCGATGAAGCGCGGCGAATTCACCGTGCCGATGGCTGCGCCGGGCGCGCATCCCGATCTCACCGGCCTGTCATGCCGTTTCTCCGAAATGCCGGCGGAGCGCGGACTGATCCTGTCGATGCTGATCGTGCCGGGTGCTGCGTCGGATAGTGCCGGCTTCCGCCGCCTGATCGAGGAGGTGGTTACGCTGGTCGAGCGAAGTCCCGGTGCAGGGCGGCCGGTGCCGTCGTCCGGGCCGCACATGCGCTGGCCGACGCCGGGCGCGAACTTCGAGGCGCTGGCCCAGCGCGGCGGTCCGCTATTTGTCCGCCGTCTTGGCGTGCATGCCTTCACGCTGTTCGCCTACATCCTGTTTCGTCTCAACATCCCGGCGGGAGGCTTTGTCCCGAAAGTCTACATGCAGCAGGTGGTCGAGAATTCGGATTTCCGGAAGTACGACGATGGCCTGCGCATGGTGCTCGACTGCAGGCCGGAGCTTGCCGACGCGCTGGAAGGACGTCTTGCAGCCGCAGCCGCGGCAGGCACCGCGCGTTACGGCCTGCACCGGCAGGATGCAGCCATGATGACATGCTTCACGCTATCCGCCTCGCGGCCGGATCACTTTCATTTCGTCGATGGTGCGCGGGGTGGCTACGCCTCCGCAGCCACCGCGCTTAAAGCCACGTTGAACTGAGCAGGCGATCATGGTGCGGATCAGTGTCAGCAGTGGGCGGGTGTGGCGGGTGATGCCGGTCGCGCTTGGCTTTCTGGCCGCGCTGATGTGCCTTGACCCCGCGCGTGCCAGCGATGACGAAGACGAGGAGGCTCCGAAAACAGGTCCGCGACAGCCGAACATTTATCTGGATTATAATACGCAATACACGAGTGTGCCGCCGAACACGCTCGCCGTTGGATTCCGGACATTCGTTTCGCCGATTCCTGCGGCGGCGCAGGTCGTGACGCTGAACGCACCGCTCACCATCGATCTGACGGAACGGTTCTCGGTCTATGGTGGCGTCAGCGCCAGCACGGCGCGCAGCGATTTCTCGCCGTGGTCCTCAATGACACTTGATAGCTGGAATGTCGGGTTCAACGCCGATGTTATTCAGCAGGATAACAAGACGGTCACGGTGATCTCGACCCTGACACGTTCGATCAACAGTGCGCCCGGCCTCGGTTCGACATCGAACCAGACGGTTGTCGAACTCGATTACGGACTGGACGAGGATCAGACCCGGGGCCTGCTCGCGGGCACGCGGTTGACTGCGGTGTGGGTGGATTCGCCGCTCGCGAAAGTCGAGCCCGCCTTCGTCGCGTATCTTGGCGGCTATTATCAATGGTCCAATAACTGGAAGCTGTCGGGCCGCTTCGGCATCCAGAATTTCGGCGGTGCCGAGATTGCCGGCGGCCTCATCAGGGCGAAGGCCTTCACCCAGCCGACCGTCCGGCTCGATCTCGAGCGGATGGACGACAATGACAACCGTCTGTTCGGCGCGTCGGTCGAGGTGGCGTGGACACCCGCTCCGCTCGTACAGTTCACGCTGCGGACCCCGCTTTATGCGGTGCGGAACTGAGCCGTTAGCCCAGCCCGCCGTTGAGGAACGGGTTGGTGGCGCGTTCGTGTCCGAAGTTCGATCCCGGGCCGTGACCGCAGATGAATCCGACATCGTCGCCGAGCGGTAGCAGCTTGTCGTTGATCGAGCGAAGTAGTGTCGCGTGATCGCCGCCGGGCAGGTCGGTGCGGCCCACCGAGCCGTTGAACAGCACATCGCCGACAATGGCGAAGCGCATGTCCTTGTTGAAGAACGCCACGCTGCCCGGCGAATGCCCGGGCGTATGATAAACATCGAACACGAGATCGCCGATCTGGAGCTGATCGCCTTCATTCAGCCAGCGGTCCGGCGCGAAGTTGCGCACGCCGGTCATGCCGAAATTAGCGCCGCTCGTCACCACGTTATCGAGCAGATATTTGTCCGCAACATGGGGGCCGATGATCGGCACCTTCAGTTCGTCGCGCAATTCCGCCGCGCCGCCGACGTGATCGATATGACCATGGGTGATCCAGATTTCGTCGACCGTGATGCCGGCCTGTTTGATCCCGGCAAGGATATGCGGGACGTCTCCGCCCGGATCGATCACGACGCCATGCATGGTCGCGGCATTCCACAGCAGGGTGCAGTTCTGCTGGAACGGGGATACCGGCACGATCAGTGCGCCAGCCTTCGGCACTTGCTTTGATTCATCTGTCATGCGGCCACAATGCTGATTTTTTGCGCCGCGCCAAGTGGATTCCGACGCAATCACCGGGCAGCAGGTCCGCGCCCGGCAGCCGGGTTCTGTCCGGATCAGGCCACGCGCAGGCTGCGCAGCGTCGTGGGCGCGCCAAGCTTCTCGAACGGTTCCGGCCGCCCGACGCCATAACCCTGCGCATAGTCCACGCCGATCTCGCGCAGCGCGGCGATGGTCGCGTCGTTCTCCACGAATTCGGCAATGGTCTGCTTGCCCATCACCTTGCCGATCCGGCAGATCATTTCGACCATGGCGCGGTCGATCGGATCGTCGAGCATGTCCTTGACGAAGCTGCCGTCGATCTTGAGGTAGTTCACTGGCAGGTGTTTCAGATAACCGAAGGACGACATGCCGCTGCCGAAATCATCCAGTGAGAAGCGGCATCCCAGTTGCTGCAGGACGCCGATGAAACGGTTGGCGTTGTCGAGATTGGCGATGGCGCTGGTTTCGGTAATCTCGAAGCAGATCATGGATGGCGGAATGCTGAACAGCGTCAGTTGCTCGCGGACATAATCCACGAATCCTTCGTCGCTGAAGGTCGCACCTGAAAGATTGATGGCGCAGGTGGCGATGCCGGACGATACGCCGCGTTCGATCCGGTTTGCGATGGTTTCGAAAGCGTGATGCACGACCCAGCGGTCGATCAGCGGCATCAGGCCATAGCGCTCCGCGGCGGGGATGAAGTCGCCCGGAGGCACCAGATTTCCGTCCCTGTCGCGCAGGCGAAGCAGCAATTCGATATGCGCGCCGTCGCCGCCGTCGTGCAGGGCGGCGATGTTCTGCGCAAACAGACAGAACCTTTCTTCTTCCAGGGCGTCGTGAATGCGCTGGACCCACGCCATTTCGCCGAAACGATGCAGCAGTTCGGTGTCGCTCGGGTTGTGAATCTGAATCCTGTTGCGGCCTTTTTCCTTCGCGAGATAGCAGGCGAGGTCGGCCGTGCGCAGGGTTTCATCCTTGGTTGCGCGGCCGTGAATCTGGACAAGGCCGATGCTGGCGGTAACCATGAATGAACGCCCGTTCCAGACGAAGTTGAGATCCTGCACAGCCTGCCGCAGCCGTTCCGCAATGATTGCCGCCCGCTCGAGGTCGCCGTTTTCAAGCAGGACCGCGAATTCATCGCCGCCCAGCCGCGCCAGCAGATCATCGACCCGCAGGTGCAGTTGCAGGGCATCCGCCACCTCGCAAAGCAGCTTGTCCCCTGCGGCATGGCCGCAGGTGTCGTTGATGATCTTGAACTGGTCGAGGTCGAGGAACATCAGCGCATGCTGGCTGCTCTGGCTGAGGTCCTGGGGCTGCAGCGCTTTTTCGAGACGATGTTCGAATTCGCGGCGATTGGCCAGTTTGGTCAGGCTGTCGTGCGATGCCTGCCATGACAGCCGTGCGATGAATTTCTTCTCGCTGGTCATGTCGTGCAGCACCAGCACGGCGCCGGCCACCGCGCCGTCCTTGTAGAGCGGGGTGCCGGTCATGGAGATCGCAACGGATGTGGAGTCGGGCCGCTGCAAGAGCTGCGGACGTGTATTCGCCGGAAGATTGTGGCCTTCCAGAATCCGGTTGAATTGATGCTCGCGATGCTGGCCGGTCTCTTCGTCAAGAATGCGAAACAGCGAGTCGATCGGCAGGCCCTTGGCTGCGAGGGCGCGGGATGCGACCAGCCGTTCGGCTGCCGGGTTCATGTAGTCCACGTTGCCGTGCGCGTCGGTGCTGATGACTCCGTCGCCGATGGCAGCGAGGGTGATCTGGGCGCGTTCCTTTTCGTTGCGCAGCGCATGCACGAACCGGCGGCGCTGTGCCACAAAACGGCGGGTCATTACCAGCAGCAGGCTGACGAGCAGGCCGGCCGTGAACAGGTTGGCGATGGTCAGAACAAGTTTGACCTGACGCGAACCGTTGCCGAGACTTTTGGCGAAGCTCATGGCCTCGGGCGCGAAACGGGCGTTGAAGTGATCGATGCGCTCGCGCAGCGAGCTGAGCTGCTGCGGCGAAACCACCGTGCCGTTCTGTTCGTTCTGGATTTGCTTCGCCAGCTCCATGAGATCATCGAGCATCGGATCGGTGTTGATCCAGTGCGTGATCGCCTTCTTGAAAGGCGGGAGCCCGCGGAAATAGCGGTAGAGCCAGATCAGGCCGTCGACGTCATCGGGGTGGTTGCCGCCCCGCAGAAAACCGGCGCGCGCAGCTTCCAGATCCGGCTTTTTCTTCTCAAGCGCGATTCGTGCCGAGCGGTCGCCCAGCGGACCTGCGATGGATTTCTCGTATTGTTCGAAATAGTGGTCGTCGCCGGTTTCGCCGTAAAGCGAAAGATAGTGGATGGCATCCTTCTGTGCCTTCGACCACAGGCTCTCGCCACCGACATAGGCGCGAACCGACGACAGGATGCTGAGGCTCATGCCGGCGAGAAAGGCTTGCAGCAGGACAATGGCAATGAAGGGCGAGACCAGCCGCAACAGGCGCATTCTAGCGGATAAGAAATTGATCTTCATCGGACGCAATACGCCCCTTGCCTGCTCGACGTGAATTCCCTGTTGCGTTTCCAGTACCAGTCGCAGCCGGCGGTTCTGGGCCACCGTGATGCGCGGTTCCACACTGTCGGCATCTGATTAAGGAGCTGCGAATGACGCGCCTTCCGGTTGCACAACCGAAAGCTTGCGTGAATCACGCGTAAAGATTTCCCAGCATTTTATAAAGAAGAGGAGGGTGCCCTGGATGGCGTGAGAGCGAGATATTTATTAGTTAATTCAATGAGTTAATCTAATTCTGCGATGGTCGTTCTGGCCGGGTGAGGGCCGCTCCCGTTTCCGGGAGCGGCTGCAACTTTATCGCCTGGTCTGGGCCTTCAGCGTGTCCTCGACGGCGCGGTCGAACGATGACGTCTTGGCCGGAGCGGTGGCCCGCCGCTTGTCCGCGACAAAGGCGTCGCGCTTTTGCACGAGAGCTGCAAGCTTCTCATTCAGCGTCTTGCGTGTTTGCGTCTGCCGGTCGAGTTCGGCCTTGCGCTGTTCGGGTGAGAGCTTGCGCAACTCATCCGGAAGCTCCTCGTCCTTGACGCTGCCGAGCGTCGCGCGGCCCGAAGCGACCGCGCTGACCAGATCGCCATCGCCGGTCACCGCCTCCGATGACACTTTCGCACGCTTGTTGAGATAGCTCGCCATGTCGGATGCCGATGCCGGCGCGGCTGCCGCCACCTGCGACAGTTGCCGGGTCTTTTCCTCGACGCGCTTCTGCTGTTTCTGCGGTCCGTAGGGAATGACGGTGCCGTTGATCTCCTTCTGCAGGATGATGATCTCATCATCGTAAGGCGTTTCGATCACCACCAGCTCGCCGCCGTCCTGCGGGATCGGAATGAAGCGCCCGTCGCCGAGTTGCGCGATATCCTGCCAGACCCGCTCGGTGTCGCGCGCATTGCCCGCGAGCACGGCATTCACCACGATGTCGCGCTGCTTCGCGACCGCCAGCGTTTTCGGATATTTGGTGTCCTGCGCATAATCCATGTGCGGTGGCGCGTCGCCGACCAGAAACACGATGCGCCGTGCATCGCTGCCCTTGGTCCACTGCAGCTTGTTGACGGCGACATCGAGCGCTTCGTTGACGCTCTCCGGCCAGTCGCCGCCGCCGCGCGCTTTCAGTTCGAGCAGGTTGGCGTAGATGTCCTGGATGTCGGTGGTGAGATCAAAGGTCCTGGTGACATATTCGTCGCCGATGTCGCGATAGGCCACGAGGCCGATCCTGATGTCGGCATCGGGATTGGTGTCGACCACGCTTGTTGCGATCGACCAGATCTTTCGCTTGGCCCCTTCCAGCAGGCCGCCCATCGAGCCGGTGGTGTCGAGTACGAAGGCGACTTCAACAGTCGGCTTTGCGATGGCTTGCGACAGCAGCGACGTCGCGGGCAATGCGAGAAGGGCGAGCGCGAAAGCGCGGCTGCCGAACCTGAAGCGATCGGTGATGCGTGATGTCATTTTCCCCTCCAAGGGCAATCTTTACGAACAAGCGTTGCTGCTCCCAGCGGAACCAATGGTTCCCTTGCTTCGCGACGTCTCGGGGTCCGAATTGTGACGCGGCGCGGACGCTTTTGGGGCTGAGGTGCTTTTGCTTTTCTGCTACCCTCACCGGAATCATGCATTCACCATTTCGCCATATCGAGCCGGGTTTGCCGCCGGATCGCCGCCAGTCCGACACAGCGCTCGCGATTGCGCGCGGCACTTCCAGGTTCATGAGATCGTTGGGTTTTTCCTGTGTCAGCGAATTGACGCTGCCGTCCGGTCGGCGCGCCGATCTTGTGGCGATGAATGCGCGCGGCGATATCTGGATTGTCGAGATCAAATCCTCGGTGGAGGATTTGCGCACCGATCAAAAATGGCAGGACTACCGGATGCATTGCGACCGGCTGTTCTTCGCGTTCACGCAGGATCTGCCGTGCGACCTGTTTCCGCCTGACACCGGCCTGATCGTGGCCGACGCCTACGGCGCACACCTGCACTGCGATGCGCCGGAGCATCGTCTGCCGGCGGCGACACGCAAGTCGATGATGATCAGTTTCGGATTGCTGGCGGCACAACGCATCGGCCGTCTTGCCGACCCGCAGGGCTATCCGGGCGTCGGCGAGTAGCCGCTCCGCTCGCTGGCATGTGGGAAATCCACGACGATGTTGCCGAGTGGAATCAGGGCGCTCTCGAACATCGCAAACGCAATCCTTGCGCCTTGCACCACGCCTGCCGGGTCGTTTTGTGCGGCGGGATGATTTTCCAGCACGCTCAGGAAGCTTGGCCAGAATCGTTTGCCGAAGCCGTGGCGGAGATAGGCGGTGGCGTTCATCGCTTCTGAATCGGGGTTCTCCGCAAGGCGCGCGAGCATCACGCGCGCGCTCATCCGCGAGGCTTCAAGCACATACACCGCGCCGAGCATCTGTGCCTCTGACGTGAAGCCGGGTGCGGGCTGCGGATGACATGTGATGTTCAATGCCGCGAGATCGTGCTGGAGTGCAGGCGTGCGAAGCCGCAGACTCCAGTCCGACAGGATGCTTTCGATGCCGCCGGCTTCCAGCGCGGCTTCAAGGGGAAACAGCGCCTCCGCCTGACTGCGCAGGAAGCCTTCGTAATAAACGGGAAATGAGAGATCGAGCTTCGCCAGCGCGGTATCGAGACGGCTATGCGAACTGCATGTCGCTTCGCGGATGATGTCCCAGATTGCGGCGGCCATGACAGTTTCGCCTTCAATACTGCGCGGTCTTACGTCACCACAATCTCGCGCGACGGAACGAGCGGTTCAAGCAGGGTTGTGACGTAGTTGCGGGTGACCTGAACGGGATAGGCTTCGTGCCTGCGGACCGTAACGCGAGGTGCGCGGAGACTCGTGCCGTGCGGCCAGTCGATGCGATAGTCCTCAACCAGGCCGAACTGCTTGGTGACTTCGAGACGAGACGAGATTTCGATATGTCGCGCTTTTCGCATCGGCTGTTCGCGGCTGACGCCGCTCCCTTTCTGACGGTCCTGCGCAGTTAACGCAGGCCCGCTCGAAAAAGTTCCGCCGAGGCAGCCCGCTGCTTAGCGCGGGGCGCGCTTGGCCAGAATACGCTGCAGGGTCCGGCGATGCATATTCAGCCGACGCGCCGTTTCCGACACATTGCGATTGCACATTTCATAGATGCGCTGGATGTGCTCCCAGCGCACACGGTCCGCCGACATCGGATTCTGCGGAAGCTGCGACTTGTCGTTGCCGCTGGCGAGCAGCGCGGCGACCACGTCATCCGCGTCCGCGGGCTTTGAGAGATAATCCACCGCGCCCATCTTCACCGCAGTTACGGCGGTGGCGATGTTGCCATAACCGGTGAGCACGATGGCGCGGGCATCCGGCCGTTGGCGCTTGAGCGCGGAGACGACATCGAGGCCATTGCCGTCACCGAGCCGCAGATCGACCACTGCGAACGCGGGCGGTGTCTGGCCGATATGCTGGAGTCCGTCGGACACATTGTCGCAGGTGCTCACGGCAAAGCCGCGGGTTTCCATGGCGCGCGCCAGACGGTCGAGAAAAGCCTTGTCATCCTCAACGATCAGCAGAGAACGGTCGGCAATCTCGGTCAAATCGGCAGTTGCGGTCACGGTTTTTCACCTCCTGATGTGCTGCCATAGATATGGCGCGTCATTTGGGCGATGCCAAGGCCGGGGTTCGTGGTCGGGTTGAAAAGGACTTTCCGCCGCACCCGCACTGCCGCGATTTAGGGCAGCACCGCTGACGGAACTTCGGAGCTTTCAAAACTGCTGCGTGGCCAGACGATCGTCACGATGGCTCCGTGATCGGGGAAGGTGCGGTTGTTGAAAGACACCTTCGCGCCGGTCCGCTCCAGCAAGGTGCGGGCAATGAAAACGCCGAGGCCGAGGCCGCCGCCTGTCTCGCCCGAGCGCCGCCGCGTCAGATAGGGCTCGCCGATCCGCTTGAGAATGTCCGGCGCGATACCCGGTCCGTCATCAGAGATGACGATCTCGACCGTGCTCGCATTCCACCACGCATTGACCTCGACGCGCTCTCGCGCGAAGTCGACGGCATTCTCGAGGATGTTGCCGACGCCATAGAGGATCGCGGGATTGCGCATGCCGACAGGTTCGGCTTCCTGAGACAGCGCAATGCGCACCTTGATGGCGATGCCGAAGTCGCGATGCGGTGCGACTGTTTCCTCGATCAGTGTCGAGAGCGGCATCCGGTCGAACGGCGCGCCCTGCGACGAGAGCTGTGTGATCTTGGCGAGAATCTCGCGGCAGCGCTGCGCCTGCTCGCGCAACGTGCGCAGGTCGCCGCGCGCATGCTCATCGAGGCCCTTTGCTTCAATGGCCTGCTCCAGTTCCCGTGAAATCAGGAAGATGGTGGCGAGCGGCGTTCCGAGTTCATGCGCGGCCGCGGCCGCGAGGCCGTCGATGGCTGTCAGGTGCTGTTCGCGCGTCAGCACAAGCTCCGTCGCCGCCAGAGCATCGGAGAGCTTGCGGGCTTCCTCGGTGACCTGAAATGCGTAAAGGCTGGTGACACCGATCGCGAGCACGATCGAGAGCCAGACTGCGATCATGTAGGTTGCCGGCAGAACCAGCGGCTCGTCGCCATTCCATGGCAGAGGCAGATGATAGAAGCCGAGAAGCGAGGCGCAGGCCGCCGCGAAAAGGCCGAGCGCCAGCGTAATCCGTGTCGGCAAGGCCGTCGCCGAGATCAGCACCGGCGCCAGGAAAAGAAATGAAAACGGGTTCTGCAGACCGCCGGTCAGAAACAGCAGGGCGGCGAGTTCCGCGATGTTCAGGGCAAGAAGCGCTGCGGCGTATCGCGGCGCGAGGCGGTGCACCGGATTGAATCTGATCTGCAGCACCAGATTGAGCAGCGACGACAGGCCGATGATGACGACGCAGGGGATCACCGGGACTTCGAAATCGAGCCCCTCGGAGACGATGAATATAGTTGCGAGTTGCCCGAGCACCGCCAGCCAGCGCAGCCGCAGGATGGTATCGAGCCGCACATAGCGGCGCGGAAGGCGGAAATCGGGCGCGAGATCGGTCATGTGCTCTTCTTAACGTCCGCCCGCTCTGATCACAAACGGCGTCCACATTCGAGCTTTGCAGATCCGGCCCTTGCGAAGCCGGCGCGGTTGGCTCAATGAACCGGTCATGACCGCTCCGCTTCACATCCATGGCGCGCCTTCTCCCGGCTCCAATGCCGCGATCGAACTCGACCATCTGGTGAAGGTCTACAAGACCACGCGCGCCGTGGACGACATCTCGTTCGCCATTGCGCGCGGCTCGGTCACCGGGCTGCTCGGCGGCAATGGCGCAGGCAAGACCACCACCATTTCCATGATCATGGGTTTGGTCCTGCCGACTTCGGGCCGCGTCAGCGTTCTTGGCTATGCCATGCCGGAGCAGAGCGACGAAGTCCTCGGGCGGATGAATTTCGAAAGCCCCTATGTGGACATGCCGGGTCGGCTCACCGTGCGGCAAAATCTCAATGTATTCGGCCGCCTTTACGGTGTGACGAACCTGAAGGACCGGATCGTTTCGCTTGCTGCCGATCTCGACCTGGTGGAATTCCTTGATCGGCCCAGCGGCAAGCTGTCGGCAGGGCAGAAGACGCGGGTGGCCCTGGCGAAAGCGCTTATCAACGAGCCGGAACTGCTGCTGCTGGACGAGCCGACCGCTTCGCTCGATCCGGACACCGCCGACTGGATTCGCAGCCATCTCGAAACCTACCGCAAGGAGCGCGGCGCGACGATCCTGCTCGCTTCGCACAACATGCTGGAGGTCGAGCGGCTGTGCGACCGCGTCATCATCATGAAGCGCGGGCGCATCGAGGACGACGACAGCCCCGCCGGTATTCTCGCGCGCTACAACCGCACCACGCTGGAAGACGTGTTTCTGGACGTCGCGCGCGGCCGCGTGCAGCAGGTGGCGTCATGAGCGAAATCCAGCTTCACCGCGGCAGCGCGCAGGGTATTGCGCCATATCGCATCGGCGCGATGATCCTGCGTCACTGGTATCTGCTCACGTCATCGTGGCCGCGGCTGCTTGAGCTGATCTACTGGCCGGTGCTGCAGCTGATCACATGGGGCTTCTCGCAGGCCTATATCTCGCAGAATGCTGGCTTCTTCGCCAAGGCCGGCGGCACCTTCATCGGCGCGGTGATCCTCTGGGACATCCTGTTCCGCGGCCAGCTCGGCTTCTCGATGTCCTTCCTCGAAGAGATGTGGTCGAAGAATCTCGGCAACCTGCTGATGAGTCCGCTCAAGGTCAGCGAGTATCTGATTTCGCTGATGGTGATGAGCGTGGTCCGGCTGGCTGTGGGCGTCATTCCGATGACGGTGCTCGCTATCGCCTTCTTCGGCTTCAACCTGTTCGGGTTCGGCTTCGCGCTGGTGGCGTTCTTCTGCAACCTGATCTTCACAAGCTGGTCGTTCGGGCTGATCTCGTCGGGACTGGTGCTGCGCAATGGCATGGGCGCGGAAGGATTGGCATGGACGCTGATGTTCGCGCTGCTGCCGCTCACCTGTGTCTACTATCCGGTTTCGGTGCTGCCGGAATGGCTCCAGATCGTCGCGTGGATGCTGCCGCCGACCTATGTCTTTGAAGGGATGCGGGCTCTCCTGATTGACGGGGTGTTCCGGGCGGATCTGATGATCGAGGCGCTCGCCATCAATGTGCTCTTGTTTATCGCAGCGACTGTTGCATTTTTGCTGCTGTTGAAAAGCGCCCGGAAGCACGGATCGCTGGTCCAGAGCGGCGAATAGCCCCGAAAAGCGGAAATGCTCCTTAATTAACCGGCTGGCCCGTAAAATGGGCGGATTGACGCTTTGTCGCAGTCCCGACAGTATGCTGCGCCGCAAACCGGGAGCGAGAGATAATGCCGATTGGTGAATTTGGCAGGCCGCCAGAGCTGCCGTCAGAGGTTAGCCCAGCGCTGACCACCCCCATGTACTGGATGTACGAAATGGGCCAGGCCTCGCTCAATCCGGCGCGGGCGATGACCGACATGACGAAGCTGTGGTTCGAGAACCCCTTCAATCCATGGTCCACCACCCAGTTTGGCAAGACGGTCGCGGCTGGCTGCGAATTGTTTGAGCGCATGACGCGCCGCTACGGCAAGCCCGAGTGGGGCCTGCACGATACCGAAGTCAACGGCGTGCGCGTTCCCGTCGAAATCAAGACCGTCTGGGAAAAGCCGTTTTGCCGGCTGCTTTACTTCGAACGCAAGCTCACCCAGCCGCTGCGCGCGCCGCAGCCGCGCGTGCTGATCGTCGCGCCGATGTCCGGGCACTATGCGACGCTGCTGCGTGGCACCGTCGAAGCCTTCCTGCCGGGCCACGAAGTCTACATCACCGACTGGGCCGATGCCCGCATGGTGCCGGTGGCGCAGGGCCGTTTCGATCTCGATGACTACGTGGATTATGTGATCGAGATGATGCACGCGCTCGGCGGCAATGTGCATGTTGTGGCCGTTTGCCAGCCCTCCGTGCCTGTTCTGGCCGCGGTTTCCGTTATGGAAGCCGAGAACGATCCGTACTTCCCGACCTCCATGACCCTGATGGGCGGACCGATCGATACCCGCCGCAATCCGACTGCGGTGAACGATCTCGCCGAGCAGAAGGGCATCGACTGGTTCCGCAACAACGTCATCACCAAGGTGCCGTTCCCGCATCCGGGATTCATGCGCGACGTCTATCCGGGCTTCCTTCAGCTCACCGGCTTCGTCAGCATGAACCTCGATCGCCATGTCGATGCGCACAAGAACCTGTTCAGCAATCTCGTGAAGGGCGATGGCGATCTGGTCGACAAGCATGTCGAGTTCTACGACGAATATCTCGCCGTGATGGATCTGACCGCCGAGTTCTACCTGCAGACCGTCGATCTGGTGTTCGTGAAGCACGCTTTGCCGAAGGGCGAGATGAAGCATCGCGGCAAGCTGGTCGATCCGTCCAAGATCAAGCGCGTCGCGCTGATGACGGTGGAGGGCGAGAACGACGATATTTCGGGCCTCGGTCAGACCGAAGCGACGCACGGCCTGTGCAGTTCGATCCCGGACTCGCGCCGTGTGCATTATGTGCAGAAGGGCGTCGGCCATTATGGTGTGTTCAACGGCTCCCGCTTCAAGTCGGAGATCGTGCCGCGCATTTCCGATTTCATGCACTCGGCAGCCCACAGCAAGCTGGCCCTGGCAGCCGCCGAATAGGCTTTTTGGGGCCTTTGAGGCGGAAAAGCCCGGTTTTACGGGGATTTCGGGCCTGACAGCCCGAGTCCGCCTGAGCCTGCTTTAAGTCCATGAAATAAAAAGAGATTTAGCCCTTAGGAATTGCGGCGGCGGAGTGAATTTGAGGATCACTTTCTCCGGCCGGTTCCGCCTTAGAAGTGAATCCATATTTCATGTTTCCTACCCCCGGATGTAGGAGGCTAAGCCCTTAAAACTACGATATATTGGGCAAATGATTTGTTTTTGCGCCGATGAATTTCACTGGCGGCGGATATGGCAGAATCCCGGCGAATTCCTGCTGTCCGGACCTGCTGAAATGGCTTTTCGCGCACTTCTTTATCGCCGCCCGACCGAGCCGCGCACGCTCGCGGTGAAAATTGGCTCATCAAGTTACACGATTCAGCTCAGGCGCCATCGCCGTGCGCGCCGATACACGCTGCGCATTCATCCGAGCAGGCGTGAAGCCATCCTCACCATGCCTCCGCGCGGAAATCTGTATGAAGCCAAGGACTTCGCGCAGCGTCACGGCGCCTGGATCGCCGCGCGCCTCGGTGGTTTGCCGAAGGCTGCACCGTTTTCGCATGGTACGTCGGTGCCCTTGCGCGGTGTTCCGCACAAGATCGTGCATCGTAATGGTGAGCGCGGAACCGTGTGGACGGAAATGCGCGACAGCGGCGACAAGATTCTCTGTGTCGCAGGTGATTCCGAATTCATCGATCGCCGCATCCATGACTTTCTCAAGCGGGAAGCGCGCCGTGCATTGACCGATGCATCGCATCGCTATGCCGAGGTGCTTGGCGTCAAGGTGAAGCGGATCACCATCCGCGATCAGTCGAGCCGGTGGGGATCGTGCACATCGGCTGGTGCGTTGTCGTTCTCGTGGCGGCTCATTCTCGCGCCACCCTATGTGCTTGATTATCTGGCTGCACATGAGGTTGCGCATCTTGTGGAGATGAACCACTCGCCGCGGTTCTGGAGGGTCGTTGCCCGGATTTGTCCCGCGACCGAACGCGCAAAGCGCTGGCTCGACACCCATGGTAACGATCTGCATCGTTACGGCATCGACGAGTAGCCATATTTTCCGGAAGAGAGCCGCAAGTCTGATTCAGTAAAGCTGAATCAGACTTCATTCGCGCAAAATTCAGCGCCGTCCGCCGAACACCCGATCGATCAGCCAGCCGTCGAGACCCGCCGCTGCCTCAGGCCGCGTCGATGTTTGCGTGATGGGCGGACGTGTTTGCTGTTGTTGAGGGTAGGGCGCAGGTGAATTTGGATATTCCTGCGTGTTAGATGCCTGTGGATAAGGCTGTTGATAGGTCGGCTGCTGCGCCGGCGCGCGCGGATTGCCGGGGAATAGATTCGACAGGAAGCCGCCCGGCGATTGCATCGTGCCTGGCAACGGTGACGGCGCGACGTTCTGATGGGCCGCCTTCATGAAGCGGGTCCAGACTTCGACCGGCAGCCCGCCGCCGGTCGCCTTCTTGGTCGGCGAGTTGTCGTCGTTGCCGAGCCAGACGCCGGTGACGAGGTTTGATGTGTAGCCGATGAACCAGGCATCACGGAAATCCTGGCTGGTGCCGGTCTTGCCGGCGGCCTGCCAGCCGGGAATGTCGGCCTTGCGCGCGGTGCCGCTGACCAGCGTCTCGCGCATCATCACATTCATCATGCCGACTGTGTTTGCAGCGATGACACGTGCGGGCGGTTCGTTCCGCCGCGCATACAGCACCTTGCCCTCAGGCGTGCGGATGCGGTTCACGACATGGGGTGAAGCGGCAAGGCCGCCATTGGCGAACGGCGCGTAGGCCCCCACCAGTTCGTTGAGAGAGACTTCAGACGTGCCGAGCGAAATCGTCGCATTCGGCTCGAGTTTCGAGGCGATGCCAAGCCGGTGCGCGGTGCGCACCACGTTGGCCGGACCGACCTCGAGGCCGAGCCGCACGGCAACGGTGTTCAGCGACATCGAGAGCGCCTGCGTCAGCGTCACCGCCCCGAAATACTCGCGGCTGTAGTTCTCCGGACGCCAGCCCTTGACGTCGAGCGGCGCATCCTGCCGCACGGTATCCGGCGTCAGGCCCGCTTC
Organism: Afipia sp.; assembly: GCA_024508675.1. Classification (GTDB taxonomy): domain Bacteria; phylum Pseudomonadota; class Alphaproteobacteria; order Rhizobiales; family Xanthobacteraceae; genus Afipia. The sequence continues at coordinate 20,150 of JANINQ010000013.1, read as the reverse complement.
AATGGCGGTGAGATACACAAATGGCTTGAAAGCCGAGCCGGGCTGACGCTTCGCGGTCACCGCGCGGTTGAACTGGCTTTCCGCATAGTTGCGGCCGCCGACCATGGCGCGCACCGCGCCGTCTGGCGTCATCGCCACCAGCGCGCCCTGCGTGACGTTGAACTTGACGCTCTTGGTGGCGAGTTCGTCGATGATCGCGGCTTCCGCGACATTCTGCAGCTTCGGATCGATCGAGGTTTCCACCACGATGTTCTGGTCGATCTGCCCGACCAGATCGTCCAGCACTTCGCCGATCCAGTCGGCCACATAGTTGATGGTGCCTGCGCCGACCGGCCTGACGGCGTAGGACGGCTTATCGATTGCAGCCTTTGCTTGCGCCTCGGTGATGAAGTTCGTGTCGGCCATGGCGTTGAGCACGACCTGCGCGCGCTTCTCCGCACCTTCCGGATTGCGGTTCGGCGCAAGGCGTGACGGCGATTTGACGAGGCCCGCCAGCATCGCCGCTTCCGAAAGCGAGACGTTCTTTGCGGACTTGCCGAAGTATTTCTGCGCGGCTGCTTCGACGCCGTATGCGCCGGAGCCGAAGTAGACGCGGTTGAGATACAGCTCGAGAATCTCGTTCTTCGAATACTTGCGCTCCAGCCAGAGCGCGAGTTCGACCTCCTGCAGCTTGCGCTGCATGGTTCGCTCTTGCGTCAGGAACAGGTTCTTGGCGAGCTGCTGGCTCAGCGTGGAGCCGCCCTGCGAGACGCCGCGATGCATCAGGTTGGTGACGGCGGCGCGCAGGATACCGGTGGGGTCGATGCCAAAGTGCGAATAGAAGCGGCGGTCTTCGATGGCGATGAACGCCTTCGGCAGATAGGGCGGCAAATCCTTCAACGATACATTGGCGCCGGGCATTTCGCCGCGCGTGGCGATCACGCTGCCGTCCATGCCGGTGATCTGGATGGTGGGCGGACGCTTGGGAATTTCCAGCGACTGGATTGCGGGCAGATGCGCGCCCACCCAGACAATGACACCGGCAGCGGCGATGACTGCCCACAGGCCAAGCACTGCGCCCCAATAAATGACGCGGCCAAGGCCGGATCGCGAACGGCCTCGCGCCTTTGACTTGCTGTCCTTGCGCTCGGCGGCGCGGGTTTTGCGCGGGCGCTCGCGCGGCATCTCATCCTCCTCGTCGTCCTCGACGGGGCGGCTTTTGGCGGCACGGCGTTTCGGTGACGCGTCGTCATCGCGTCCGCCGATGCGGTCGCGCGGGTTGAGGCGGACGCTATCGAGCGATGCGGCGCCGTCGAACTTCGGCTCCCTGCGACCGCCCTGCTTTTTACGTCCCAACGCCATTCAGACCTGTGCCGGTTATATAAGGCGTGCAGGCTAGCGATGGCGGTTTAAAGGCGCGTTACGCAAAGGTTAATGCGTGTTTAGATGTTCTGCCTTGGCGCGCCAGTTCTGCCGCTTTGACTGAAACAGAGCCTGAACAAAATGCGCGGCGGTCTGCTTCAGGTATTTCTTGTTGTGATGGACCCGTTCCATGACCGCAAGGCCGCGCGTGAACGTGACAATCAGGTCCGCCGCGGCTTCGGGGGAAAGGGCTGTTGTTCTCGGTCCGGGCTGCGAAAGGGCCGCCGTGAGCAGCGCTGTCAGGTCGCCGATCAGCCGTTTGACCCGCGCCTTGATGGCCGGGCCGGCCTGATCGAGGTCGAGTGCTGTTTTGGTGGTGAGGCATCCCCGCGAGGGAGACCCGCTGGTCATGTTGGCGATGGCTATTTCGAAGAACGCATTCAGGGCCGACTGTGCATCGGGCGCAGTGAGCGAGTGCCGCGCGGAATCGAGGAAGCGCTCTGCGTATCGATCGAAGGCCAGCAGGAATAACTGCTCCTTGTCGCCATAGGCGTTGTAGAGACTGCCGCGCTGGATGCCGGTCGCCTGCGCAAGATCGATCATCGACGTGCCGGTAAATCCCTTGCGCCAGAACACGTCCAGCGCATCGGCCAGCATCTCGTCTTCATCGAACTGCCTTGCTCCGACCATGCGAGGACGCTAGGTCATTCTTGACATAAGTGTCAAGGATCACCTAGCGTTCCGTTGTATCGTGCAGGGAGAAGCAAATGACCGGCCATATCGATCCGACCAAGGACATCTTCGCGGCGTTCCGCGAGAACAATCGGCCGGGACCGATCCACATGCTCAACCTGGTGCGGCTGCACGCGCAGGCGCGTTATCCGGACGGCCGCAAGGCGACAGGTGCGGAAGCCTACGCCTCCTATGGCCGCGAGAGCGGGCCGGTGTTTACACGGCTCGGCGGGCGCATCGTCTGGCAGGGCAAGTTCGAACTGATGCTGATCGGCCCGTCATCCGAGCGCTGGGATCATTGCTTCATCGCCGAGTATCCGAGCGTCGCGGCATTCGTCGAGATGATCCGCGACCCGGCTTACCGGGAAGCGGTCAAGCATCGTCAGGCTGCGGTCGAGGACTCGCGGCTGATCCGCACCGCGCCGATGCAGGTCGGCACGACGTTTGGCGAGATTCCGGACTAGCGCGCCAGACAGAGCAGGATCAGCGCCACGGCGGCGGGAAGGGCCTGCACGAAGATGATCTTCTTGCTGACCGAATAGCCGCCATAGAGCCCGGCCACGATCACGCAGAGCAGGAAGAATACCTTGATCTGGAAGCCGAAGGTCGGGTTGGGATGAAGCAGGCCCCAGATCAGCCCGGCGGCAAGGAAGCCATTATAAAGGCCCTGATTGGCGGCGAGGACCGCAGAGGCTTGCGCCTTCTCGATGGTGTTGCCGAAGGTCGCAAGGCCCTTTGGCTTGGTCCAGAGAAACATCTCCAGCACCAGAAAATAGATATGCAGCGCCGCCACCAGCGCGACCAGACCATTGGCAATCAGGCTCATCGCAATCCCCCATTGAACGGAGGGAACCTAGCAGCAAGCGGGGCGATTGCCGAGGCTTGATGTTGTCGGAAAACGGAAAGACTTCCGGCTGCGGCACAGCCATCATGGACAGAACGAGAATCATGGAGTGCGGCATGGCTGCGAAACAATCCCAGCGATTTCAATTCGACCGGCTGGAAACGCCGATCGGCACGGCTTTGCTGGTGTCGGACGATGAAGGCTTTCTGCGCGCGCTCGACTGGAGCGATTACGAGGAGCGGCTGCACCATCTGCTGCGGCGGCATTATGGCGACTATGCGCTGGACAAGGCCGCTGCGCCGAAGGCGATCACGTCCGCGCTGTCAGGCTATTTCGCGGGCGATCTTGATCAGTTGAAGAAGATTAAATGGCGAACCAACGGCTCGGTGTTCCAGCGCAAGGTGTGGAGCGGATTGCAGAAGATTCGCGCGGGCAAGACGTCGAGCTATGGCGCATTTGCGCGGCGGCTGAATGTTCCGAAGGCGGCACGCGCGGTCGGCCTCGCCAATGGCGCCAATCCGGTCAGCGTTGTCGTGCCGTGTCATCGGTTGATCGGCGCAGACGGATCGCTGACCGGCTATGGCGGTGGCCTCCCGCGCAAGCAGTGGTTGCTCGCGCATGAAGGCGCTGCATTCAAACGTCTGGCGGAGTGAGCGCGGCACGATCCCGCACATCGAGGATTGTGCCAGTATCTCCTAGCTCTGTACGTTCAACAGTTTGGCGACGGTGCGGTCGATCTCGTCATACGCGCCTTCGCCGGCATGGCTGTAGACCACGCGCCCCGTCTGATCGACGATATATTGCGCCGGCCAGTATTGGTTGCGCCAGGCATTCCATGTCGCCGAATTGTTGTCCTGCGCCACCGGATAGGTGATGCCGTGGCGTTTCAGGGCAGCCTGCACATTGCCGGTTGAGCGCTCAAACGGAAATTCCGGTGTGTGGACGCCGACCACAACAAATCCCTTGTCCCTGTATTTTGAATAGAGCTGCGTGACATGCGGCAGCGTGTTGACGCAGTTGACGCAGCCATAGGTCCAGAAATTCACCAGCACGACCTTGCCGCGCAAGCCCGCGATGGTCAGCGGCGCGGAATTTTGCCAGTTGGTGAGACCGGAGAATTCCGGCGCAGCAGGCCGCGCATCCGCAACCTGCATCGGTCGAGTCGCGGTTGCGTCATCGGTTCGTCCGGGCAGGGTCGAGGCAGCCAGCGCGAGCGCGACAACCGGAAGCGTGGCGATAAACCGTCGCATGGAAATCTCCTTGTGCGTTACAGGCCGGTCTGGCCATTGGGATAGAACTGGGTCAGCCACGCCACGGCGAGGGTGTCGTACTGGAAGTAGGTCGCGGCGGCGAAGGCGATCACGATCACGCCGAACGCCTGCTGCAGGCGTGGCGCGATCCGCGCGAAGCTGCGCACGCGTGCGGTGACGGCCTGTCCGCCGTAGGCGATGATCAGCATCGGAATTGCGGCGCCGACGGCATAGGTCACCAGCAGCAGCGAGGCCCACGCGGTGTCCTTCGACGTTGCAATCACGGTGAGGATCGAGCCCAGCACCGGTCCCGCACATGGCGTCCACACGAGGCCCAGCGTGGTGCCGAGAATGAATCCGCCGAGCAGGCCCTGACGGTCGCGCGGAGTCGTACTCTGCTGCGTTACGCTCGAGAGCTGGATCGACAGCCACTCGAACGGCGCGGGCCAGATCATCAGGAGGCCGAAGACCGCGAGCAGAATGGCGGCGGTATCGCGCAGCACGTTTGGATCGAAATCGAAGATGCGGGTCAGCGCGCTGAGCGCCAGCGCGACGGCCGAAAATGCAATCACGAAGCCAGCAGCGATGAAGGCCGGACGAAGCCGGCTGGTTTGCCCGATCGATGCGCCGAGCAGGATTGGCAACACCGGCAATGTGCAGGGCGCTGCAATGGTGACGACGCCGGCCAGCGCCGCGAGAACAAGATTGAACACGATATTCGTCCGCCGAAGTCCTGAAGGCGGCGCGCCGAAGCGCGGCCGCCGCTAATGGGTTCGGAGAATGGTTCGGACTGACGTGCCGGGATGTTACCGGGCGGCGGCGTCACGTGTTCGTGACGCGGCCGTGACGGTCAATGATCAGCGCATGAAGAAGCGCACCGGCACGGTGAAGCTGGCCGAACTTTGCGTCATTTCGGGCGGGAACGACGGCAGCGGCTGCGCACGGCGGATCATCGCCATGGTCTCGCCGTCCAGCGCCGCCGAGCCTGACGATTTGGAAAGCCGTGCACTCAGCACGCCGCCGGTCCGGCTAACGGTGAAGCTCAGCATCGCGACGCCCTGTTCGCCGGCGGCCTTCGCGCCGGACGGATACTGCTTGAAGCGTTGCAGATGTGCCGAGAGGATGCCGCTATAGCTTGCACGAGCAGCCTGCGCGGCGCGCGGTGTCGCCGTGGTCTGCGGCGCTGGATTTTCGGTCGGCTTCTTCGGCTTCTCGACGACAGGCTTCGGCTTTTTCTTGATCGGCTCCGGCTTGGGCTTCGGCTTCTCCGGAGGCGCGACGACTTCCGCCTTTTCCTGCGGCGGTGTCGGGGCAATCTGCTCCTCGACCACCTCCGGCTGCTTCTCAGGCTCGGGTGCAGGCGGCTCCGCCTCCTGCATGGTCGGGCCGGGAGCAATGTCCTGCTGCACCGGCTCCGGTGTTTCCGGTGAGGATTCGAGATCGAGCATGATCGGCTCGGATGCGGTGCCGATCGCGTCCGGCGGGGCCGGCGTATACAGCACGAAGCCTGCGACCAGCGCCACGTGAGTCGCGACGACGATCGCCGCGGCGAGGCCCCAGCGGCGGATGTCGGCTTTGTCAGGCGGTCCGTGCAGGACGAGGGTATTCATTGCCGCGAAATTCTCTGCGTCAGTTTCTTGCGTCGAGCCCGACGAGCGCGACCTTGAGATAGCCCGCGTTGCGCAGCAGGTTCATGACATCCATCAGTTCGCCGTAAGGCACGGTCTTGTCGGCGCGCAGGAAAACCGGATCGGATTTCTTGCCGCTGGTGGCGACATCGAGCGCGCCGGTGAGGCCGGTGCGCGGAACGATGTTCTCGCCGACAGCGACCGATAGATCCGGCTTCACGGTGATGAACACCGGTTTGTCAGGACGCGGCGGCGGCGTCGCGGTCGATGCCGGAAGCTCGACGCCGATATCGACGGTGGCGAGTGGCGCTGCGACCATGAAGATGATGAGAAGAACCAGCATCACGTCGATGAACGGCGTGACATTGATCTCGTGTGTTTCGGCCAGATCGTCACCTGCGCCGATATTTCCACCCAGACGTGCGCCCATGACTTACTCCGCGGCGCGCGCGATGCGCAGTGAACGGCGGCCCTGATCGCGGCTGATCAGCAGCATCACCTGCGCGGTGGCGTCGCCAAGCAGCGCGCGATAGGCGGTGATCATGCGGACGAGGTGGTTGTAGATCACGACCGCGGGAATAGCGGCAATCAGACCCATCGCGGTGGCGAGCAGCGCTTCGGCGATACCGGGGGCAACCACGGCGAGGTTGGTGGTGTGGGCTTCGGAAATACCGATGAAGGAGTTCATGATGCCCCACACCGTGCCGAACAGGCCGACGAACGGCGCGGTCGCGCCGATGGTGGCCAGCATGCCGGTGCCGCGCGAAATACGGCGCGACATCGCCGCCTCGACGCGGCTGAGGCGCAACTCGACGCGCTCCTTGAAGCCCTCGTCGTTCATGGTGTCGGACAGCGCAGCTTCGGCGGCGGCCGACTGCACCAGCTTTGACACCGCGTCCTTGCCGCTGCGTGCGTCACGCTCGGCTTCCGCCAGTGAGATGTCATTGCCGAGAACCTTGATGCGCTTTTTCGCGCGCCTGGTTTCGTGGCGCAGCTCGAGCAACTTGGCGACGCAGATGGTCCAGGTAATCAGCGAGGCGAAGGCGAGACCGATCATAACGAGTTTGACGACGATGTCCGCGCCCATGAACATGCCCCACGGGGACAGGTTGTGCGGGAGCGCGGGATTCTTTGCGGTCTGTCCGATCACGGAAGGCTGCGATGCAGAAGGCTGTGCAGCGGGTGTCTGAGCAGTGGCTTCCGGTGCAACAGGTGCAGGCGTTGCCGGTGCTGCGACAGTCGGCGCCGGAGCAGCGGCAGCCGGTGCTGGCGAAGCGGGCGCAGTAACCGCGGGCGCCGGTGCAGCGGGAGACGTTGGCGCAGGAGTTTGCGCGAACGCCTGTGCGACCATCATGGATGCAGCGGCAAGCAAGACCAGTGATCCGGCAGCCTTCTTGGAATGGGTCATGTGCTCTCCGCTTCTTCAAATCACATTTGCAGCCGACATTGGATCAACGTCGGATGGCTTGTTGTTTTCGCAGTTTCGCCGTCTTGCAGTTTTCGCCCGAGGGTTGGTCCGAGGTTCGACCCGAGAGTTGTCCTAAGGCCCTCGCCGGCAAATCCGCGGCGAGGCACCGCGGCCATAGCCATTACCGGGAGGCATGTTTCATTTTCAGAATAATGCACTGCGATGTCCTTGTCGCCACCGGTAGCCTAGATTTGGCCAAAACTGGAACGATTCCAGATTGATCGGCCTTGCTGAAACCACCGAAAATCACCGGATGCCGGATCGTGTTCCCATGCGGCTTCCGGTTGAAATCGCACTAGAACCTCACGTTCGTGAACAGACGCACGCCAAGACCCGGCTGAAGAACCTCGGCTTTTTTGAACGAAATATGATTGCGGATCTGCTCGTTGAGCAGGTTGTCGCCCGCGAGACCGATGGTCATTTCGCGCGGCCCGAAATCGGTCCGGCTGAACGTATGCGTATAGCTCACTTCTGCCTTGAGCAGATTGTATCCGTCGGTCGGCGTCTCGTTGAGGCCGACGTCGTTCTGGGTGAAGGCATGGAGCAGGCCGAGGCGCGCATACCATTCGGCGCTGCGCCACCACACGCCGCCGCCCGCGCGCATCGGCGCAATGCGCGGCACATTGGTTCCATCGGTGAAGGTCGCACGCACGATGTCATATTGCCCATCGACACCGAACATGCCGTTGCCGAGCGGTGTGACGTCAAGCTGGGCGATGACTTCCGCGCCCCGGAAAATCGCATCGCGCTGGCCGTAGGCGACCTGCGTCAGCGGGCCTGTCGCGCCGCAGCTTGCGAACGTATCGGTGCAGAAATTTCCGGTAACCTGCTTGAAGATGAAATCCTGATAGCGCGTGTAGTAAAGGCTGGTCTCGAAGCGCAATTGCCCCTTGGCGCGCTTGAGGCCGACTTCCGCCGTCTGCGCGGTTTCGATCTTCAAATTCGGATTCCCGATCACGAAGGTGCCTGAGGCGCCGTCGGAGCCGCGCGAAAACAGCTCGGGTGCCGCCGGCGCGCGCTGCACATATTGCGCGTTGAGCGTCGCGACCATGTCCCACGGCAGGTTCTTGAGCAGGCCAAGGCTCGCGCTTTTCGGCGCAAAGGTGCGCCGCGCGGGTTCTTCGGAAAATGTGTTGGGTGGCGGCAGGAAATCCGCAGGGAACGTCGGCGCGAGACCCTTGACAATGTGGTTCTCGATGCGGCCTGCGGCCTGCATGCGCAGCGTATCGGTGAATTGAATCTGCTCGAATGCGAAAATCGCCGCGGTATTGGTGTTGGTTTGCGCCAGAAGGCCGCCGAGGCTGCCATCGGTGCCGAGTTCGCGGTGGCCGAACTGCGCGCCCCACGTGCCGGTCAGTGCGCCGAAGCCGGTGGCAACGGCGGCATGATCCAGTTCGAAACGCCCTTCCAGCTCGCGGTTCTTGATCACATTCTTCAGGGCGTCGACACCGTTGGCATCGAGACCGAGTTCGTTATGCTTGTAGTTGCTGGCGCCGAACGTGAAACGCACGGCGTCGATGCCGTCGGTGGGTGCGCGCCACTCGCCCTTGGTGGTCCACTTGGTCTGCTCCATGTCGATGCGCGAATTCTGCTGCGCATCGACGACGCCGGGAATGTGATAGAGGCTGGTGATGTGCTGGATCGCAGTGCCGATGAAGCCGCCATCGAAAATATACGAGCCGCCGACGGACTGTCCTTCGGTATTGAGCCGGGTGTTGGCCTGTACGCCGCCAGGAATCCGGTAATCGCCTGCGCGCCGTCCGTAAGCATCGGCATGGATCGCGACATTGCCGCCGCTGGCATCGAGACTAACTGCGCCATCTAATCCGTTATCGACGGATGATGCACCGCCCTTGAAACGGGCACTGAAGCCGTTTTCGACCAGCTTTTCCGGAATGCGGTTGTTGGTGGCGCTGACCACGCCGCCGATCGCTTGCGATCCATAGCGCAGCGTTGCCGGCCCGCGGATCACCTCGACCTTGTCGGCGGCGAGCGGATCGACCGGCACCACATGGTCCTGACTGAAGTCCGATGCGTCCTGCGTGCCGATGCCGTTTTCCTGCACGCGCACGCGATAGTCATCGAGGCCGCGGATGTTGGGACGGCTTGCGCCGGGTGCGAAGGTCGATGCGGAAACGCCGGGCAGTCCCGACAGCAGATCCGCAAGCGAGGCTGCATTGCTGCGCTGAATCTCGCGGCCGGTGATCGCACTGGACGATTGATATGTGTCGTCGATGACGCTGACCGGACCGCGTTGCAGGCCATCGCCGGAGGTGCCGGTTGTGGGGGCAGGGGCGGAGACGGAGATTTCGGGCAGGACCTCCTGGGCGCTTCCTGCGGTTGCCGATAGGCAGGCCAGACCAACCACAGAAGCCAGTGATTTTACGCGCATTTTCCCCCCGAACGCGGACAACTCCAGCGCAGATTGATAATGCAAGTGCGAATTACTCGCAACAAATATTTGCGAGTGGTTCTCAATAAGCGGTTTTGGCTGCCGGCAAGTGTCCGCGGCGCGCGGGTGAGACGATGAACAGTCGTCAACACCGGAGCGTCAGATGCGCTCCGGTGCTGACGATCAGCAATGAGATCGGATGGATGCGGCTATTCCGCGGGAGCAGCGCCGCTGACTGGTGCAGGCGACTTCTTGGCCGGCACGGATGACGTCCCGTTTTTCACGAGTGCGCACTGACGGCGCTGGCGCAGCCAGATCAGAATGCCGGTGACGCCGAGCACTGCCGGCATGATGCCGCTCAGGAACACAACGAAGCGCCAGATTTCGCCGGAATGACTGCCTTCATGCAGCCAGCGAATCCAGGATGCGGTCCGGTCGCCGGACAGCGGCTGCACCACGCTCACATCGCCGCTGCGATCGTTGATTAGGATCGTCACCGGCTCGGCCTTGCCGGCTTCGCGCAATCTGACGCGCCACGCGCCGGTTTGCGGGTTCGGATAGGCGATCGAGTCTACCGCCGAATTCGGCCGTGCGGATGCCACCGCGAAAATCTCGGCTGGCGAACGCGTCGTGTTGGCCATGATCGGTGCGCGCGGGCCGCCGCGCTGCTGCTCGGTCATCGGTGCGACGGACGACAGCAGTTCGCGGCCTTGCTGCGGCCATGCGAGGTAAATGCCGGTCAGCGAAATCAGCGTCAGTGGAAAGCAGATCCAGAAACCTGTCATGTAATGCAGGTTGGACGAGGTCGCTGGGCTGCGCCGCCAGGCGAAAGCACGCGACCACTGGCCACGCCGCGGCCACCAGAGATAGAGGCCGGTGAGCGACAGTGTCAGCATCGCGACGCCGGTCCATCCGACAATGCTGCGTCCGTAATCGGGGATGGTCAGGTTCTCATGGAACACATGCATGAAGCCGAAGAACGTCCGGCGGAAATCGACGACGTTGAGAACGCGCGCATCATGACGATCGATGGTCGCGGTGAGGCGCACCGGGCGCTCGCCCTTCACGGCGGGTCCGCGCAGCGCAACGGTCAGCGGCACACGATCGTCTTCCGGAAAACCGATGAACATCGGCGTGAAGCCGTCGCCCGCCGCCTTGCGTGCATTGGCAATGGCGAGTGTCAGGTCGGTTGGCTTCGATGGCGCGACCGCGCCGCTCGGCGTGCTCAGATATTCGCCGATGTCGTCGTGATAGACGAGGATCGCACCGGAGAGCGCAACGGGCACAAGCAGAATGAAGAGACCGATACCGAGCCACAGATGGATATTGCGCCAGAGCCGCTTCAGTGCGCCGCGTCGATGCGATGAATTTGATTGGGACATTTAGATTCGTTCTAAAGCGTTGACTGGAGAGATTCTAAAGACCGGTATCGGCAGCGCGAGCGATCCACTTCTTCTAGTCACACAGCGCATATCGCCGCAATTGCGGAACGCGTCTGTTGGCGCAGTTTGCAGAAGTTCTAAATTCAAAGGGTTGCCCTGCGCGTCTGCATTTTTCAAAAGCTGCCCTGAAATCGCCGTTCTCATGAACGCGCGGCAGATAGATTGCGGGGGCAACCGATGCGGAACAGGTTCAACAGGGTCATCAAGCCGAAGAAGGCCCAAAAGCAGGATGCCTGCGTTGCCCCCGTGATGCAGAACGAAACGGCGCTTTCCTCCTCTCCGTTCATCCGCTCATCGGTGCGCAAGCCTGGCCCCGCGATGCTTGGTCTCGCCTCGGTGATGCTGGCGACCAACGCGATGGCGCAGGAAGCTCTCCCGACCATCGACGTGCAGGAAAGCGCCGGCAACGGTGCAGGCGGATATCAGGCTCCCGTGACATCCCAGCTCTCGCGCATGACGGCTCCGCTGCGTGACACGCCGCAGACGGTCAATGTCGTGACCCAGCAGGTCATGCAGGATCAGGCTTCGACTTCGGTGCAGGATGCGTTGCGCAACGTGCCGGGCATCACCTTCACAGCAGGTGAAGGTGGTGTTCAGGGCGACCAGATCAACATCCGTGGTTACACCGCGCGCAACGATATCTATCGTGACGGCATTCGCGATCCAGGCTGGTACGCACGCGACGCATTCAGCTTCGATCGCGTCGAGGTCTATAAGGGACCTTCATCGTTTGTGTTCGGCCGTGGCTCGACGGGCGGCGCTATCAACATCGTATCCAAGCTGCCGCAGGCGCGTGATTTCGCGGTTATTGAGGGAACGGGCTCGTCGGCGGCAGGTGGTCGCGCCACTGTCGACGTCAACAAGACGTTCGGCGACATTGCGGTGCGTCTGGCCGCGCTTGGCTACGATACCGACATCGCGGGCCGCGATGCCGCGCATATCCGGCGCTATGGCTTCGCACCGTCGATCTCCTATCAGATCAACAATCAGACAAAGAACACCTTCAGCTATATCTATCAGAACGACGACAATATCGCGGATCGCGGCATTCCCATGCTGCCTGGTTCGTATTTCGGGACGTCATACAGGCAGCCCGCGCCTGTGCCGCGCAACACCTATTTCGGTGTGCTGACACCGGGCCAGAATGACATCGAGCAGACCCAGGCTCACAACCTCATGAACAAGTTCGAGCATGAATTTGCTCCGGGACTTAAGTTCACGAATACGACCGGTTTTGCTTATGTCGAGCGATTCAACCGGACACGACCGGTGCAGATTGCTGCCAATGGATCGAATCTTTTCCCGACACCATCTGGCGGTGTTGCTTATGGCACCAATCTTCCGCCTGGCACGCCCTTGAGCAATATCTGGATCGCGAACACCAACCACTTCCAGAACCAGACCAACAACCGGCTCATCAGCAACGTCAGCGACCTGAACGCGAAGTTCAACACGGGCTTCCTGGAGCACAACGTGCTGGTCGGCGCGGAAATCAGCCGTGAGGATCGCGAGCAGTTCCGGACGAACTTCACCGATACATATCGTATCAATGTTGCGAATCCGGACCCTTACGTCTCGGGCACGTTGTCTCCAACCACGGCGGCGACGATTTCTTCGGCGAAGACAATTGGCGTTTACGCCCAGGACCAGATCAAGATCACCAAATGGCTTGAAGTTCTTGGCGGTGTTCGCTTCGATAACTACACGGCGAATGCCCAGACCTACAGCTTCAACCGCTTTACTGGCGGGCCAGCCACGCCGCCGGTTGCGCCGACCGACCTAAATGCAAACAACAACTTCACGACCTATCGTGCGGGTGTCGTGGTTCATCCGACTGAAAATTCGAGCGTGTATTACATGCATGGAACGTCGGCAAACCCGCCGGCGGAGTTCACGACCATTACCAACGGTCAGCAGTCGCTCGCTCCGGTTCTGTCCGAGACTGACGAAGTCGGCGTAAAGATTGGCCTTTTGAACAATCGTCTTGATGTGAATGGAGCCATCTTCCGCACCAAGAAGAAAAACGACTATGAAAACCAGGGGACGACGACCGCGCCTAATTATGTCGCGATCGGCGATTCGCAGGTCGAGGGCTTTGAGATTGGCGCACAGGGCAGGCTGACCGATCAGTGGGCCATCTACGGTGGCTACACCTATTTGAAATCGAAGCTGACAAACTCACTGACCGTAACCAACATAGGCCATGAACTGGCGAACACGCCTCAGAATTCATTCTCGATCTGGTCGACTTATGACATCACTCCGCTCCTGACGGTTGGCGGCGGCGCGGTCTTCCTCGACTCGCGCTGGACCAGCGTCACGAATGATGGCCGCGTTCCGGGATACTGGCGATTTGATGCGATGGCTTCCTACAAGGTGACAAAGAATTTCACCATGCAGCTCAACATCTACAATATCGCGAATGAATATTACTACGACACCCTGGCTGGTGCAGGCTATGCGGTGCCTGGACAGGGGCGCTACGTGGCGCTGACCGGCCGCGCGTCGTTCTGACGGCAATGTCAGAGTATTAAACAAAGCGGCCGCCCCGACGGGCGGCCGTTTGTCTTGAACGGCAGGTCCCTGCGATGGGGCTTGGAGCGGCGGCGTTTCGGCGCTAACGCTGAAGCAACGATGGAGCCGAAGCCATGATGCTGCATATTCCGAATGTCCTGACGCCCGAACAGGTCGCGCGCTGCAAGGAGGTCATGACGAAGGCCGCCTGGGTCGATGGCAACGTCACCGCCGGCCATCAGTCCGGCAAGGTCAAATTCAATCTCCAGTTGCCTGAACAGTCCGCCGAGGCGCGCGATCTCGGTGACATGGTGCGCACAGCGCTGCTGCGCAATCCGCTGTTCATGTCGGCGGTGCTGCCGCTGCAGGTTTTCCCGCCGCTGTTCAATCGCTACGACGCGGGCATGACCTTCGGCTCGCATATCGATAATGCGATCCGTACTCACTCGCAGCAGCCGGTGCGAATCCGCACCGACGTCTCGACCACGCTGTTCATCTCATCGCCTGAGGATTACGATGGCGGCGAACTCGTGGTGGAGGACACCTACGGCAGCCACAGCGTCAAGCTGCCCGCTGGCGACGCGATCATCTATCCCGCGACCAGCGTTCATCACGTGACGCCGATCACGCGCGGCTCGCGCATCGCCTCGTTCTTCTGGACCCAGAGCATGATCCGCGATGTCACCCATCGCGCGATGCTGTTCGATCTCGACATGGCGATCATCCGCCTCAATCAGGATGTGCCGGATCATCCGTCGCTGGTTTCGCTGACGGGCTTCTATCACAACATGCTGCGCCAGTGGGCCGAGATGTAGGCGCTTAAGCCGACTTAACCTGAGCGGCGATGAAGGCGCGCCAGCCGCCGAAGGACGTGATGTCACGTGCGCCTTCGACCGCGCCCGCTTCGACCAGAAAGCCTTTCACGCCCGAGCCGTCGGAGAGTGTCACGGTGCCGATCGAGAGCGGCGAGGGGATTGCCGCGACGAATGCACCGAACGCCTTTGTCGGCAGTGCCCACACTTCGACGGCGATAGCGGAGCCTGTGCCGGGCGCGACGCGCAGCATGCCCGGTTTGGGCGGCACCGTGCCCTTGAGCGCATAGAGTTTGTAATCCGGCGCGGTCGATGTCGCTTCGATCAGCCGTCCGCCGAGGGACAGCAGTTCGTGATTCAGCGCCATGCCGGAGAGATGCGCGCCGACTGCGACGATAGCGACCTCATCCTTGCCCGGCTGCTTCGAGGCTGGTGTGAGTGGCGGTTGTGGAGCACCCTTCGCGCCTGTGCGCAGTTTGGTGTCGGCATGGAATACACGGCCGATGCTGGCGAGTTTCGCGTCCTGTCCTGCGGGCGCAAGCAGGGTGATGCCGAACGGAATTCCGTCCGCGCGCATCGCGGCGGGAATCGCAAGTCCGCACATATCGAGCAGGTTGACGAAGTTGGTGTAGGTGCCGTTGCGGCTGTTGAGTTCGATGGGGTTGGCCAGCACGTCCTTAACTGTATAAGCGGTCGGCGCGGTCGGCAGCACCATCGTATCGATGCTCTCGAAGGTCTTGCGGCTGATCTGACGCATCGCTTCCAGCTTGTAGAGCGCTGCGAAGGTGTCGGCGGAGGAGATGTTCGCGCCCTTCAGGGTGATCTCGCGCGTGACCGGATGTACGGCGTCGGGATCTTTCGCGAGCAGATCACGGATCACGAGATAACGCTCCGCCACCCACGGTCCGTCATAGAGCAGTTGCGCGGTCTCGTAGAACGGCGCGAGGTCGAACTCGACAGGCACTGCGCCGAGCGCGATCAGCCGCGCGACAGCGGCGTCGTAGGATTGCTCCGAGATATTATCGCCAAAGAACTTCAACTGTCCCTTGCGCGGAATGCCGATCCGGATGCCGGGCGGAAAACCGGTCACCGGGCCGACGAAGCGGTCGCGTGAATAGGGGTCGGTAGCGTCGTATCCGGCCATGACATTAAGCGCGATCATGGCGTCGTCGACGTTGAGCGAGAAGATCGAAACGCAATCCAGCGTGCGGCAGGCCGGCAGCACGCCCGATGTCGACATCAATCCCAAAGAGGGTTTGAGTCCGACAATGTTGTTGAGCATGGCGGGGACGCGGCCGGAGCCAGCGGTATCTGTGCCGAGCGACAGCGGCACGAGGCCCGCCGCCACCGCAACCGCCGAACCCGAGCTCGATCCGCCGGGGACGAGATCGCTGCGAACGGCATTCTTTGGAATGCCGTAAGGCGAACGCACGCCGACAAGGCCGGTCGCGAACTGATCGAGATTGGTCTTGCCGATCACGATGGCGCCCGCGGCGCGCAACCGCGCAACGGTGTTGGCGTCCTGCGTTGGGTTGTACGAAAAAGCAGGGCAGGCCGCAGTGGTCGGAAGACCCGCGACATCAATATTGTCTTTCACGGCAACAGGAACGCCGTAGAGCGGCAGCGACGCGTCGCCTTTCGCCGCAAGCGCTTCGGTTTCGGCAATCGCCTCGGCCTCATCGCGCAGGCTGATGAAGATCGCGGGATCGCCGTGGTCGCGGATACGCTGGAAGCTGCGCGCAACGGTCTTGGCAGGTGATGTCGTTCTCGCGCGGTGCGCGGCAACGATGTCGGCAACAGTCTCGGTCACTAATCGCTTCCTGTCTTTAGCTTGGGAAATCTTATTCGGCGGGCACGGCGACGGGTTTGGGCATTGCCGTCATCGCCGCGCCCGATCGGGCGTAAGCAAAGAAGCCTGCCGCCACCAGCGCATAGGCCAGTGCGACGCCGGGCGTCACGGCGATGCCGACCGCGGGACCATGCATGAAGCCGAAGAAGGTCAGCACGGCACCTGCGGCAGCGAAGGCGGAGGCTTTGATGAAATCGCGTTCGATCACGAACACGGCCATTGCCGCCAGCACGAGCCCCGAGAGGATCGAGCCTTCGCCAAGAATCTCGAGGCCATGGTAAAGCACGCCGGTGGCCCCTAACTTGTCCATGCCGACAGCGGCGGCGCTGGTGCCCGCGGCGGTGAGCGCGCCGTCTACCAGCGTCTTGCCCCAGGCGGCGAGATGCGGCGTCAGCGCCAGCACAATGGCCGGGGCGTGAGATGCCGGTGTTGCCTGAAATGCCTGCGCGCCGACCAGCATGCCGATGTAGAGCAGGATCGGCAGGATCGCGACCACAGGCACGAGATTGAGCAGCAGCGAGATCACACCTAACCACGCCAGCACGATCACCATCAGGCCAGTCGCGGCGGAATAGCCGATGCGACCGCCCATCGCTTTCCAGCCGGGATGACCGATATAGACCGCGTTGATGAAGGGGTTGCCCATCAGAGCGCCGATCAGGCTGACGACGCCGTCCGCAGTCAGCACGCGCGTTGTGGGATAATGATCGCCTGCGGCTTCTGCGCTTTCCACATTGTCCATCGCTTCCACAAGATCGTAGACGCCGAATGGGATCGCGGTGACCAGAATGATGCCGATAAACTCGAAGCCGGAGAACACATGGCCGATGGCTGGGACTGGCAGCGAGAAGCCGATATTGCTGAATGCTGCGCCGAGTTTTGCCAGGCTCATGCCGCCGATGTTGAAGCCGAACAGATTCGAGCCCCATGCGATCACGGTGCCGACAAAGATGGCGATGAGGCCCGCCGGAATGTTCCTGGGATATTTCACGCCGCCGAACCAGCTTGCGAGGATCACGGCGAAACATGTGAGGCCGATCACCGGGGTCATGAACATCTCGAACGCCGGACGCATCGAGATGAAGGCCACCGAAACGCCGGCCAGCGTGCCGAGCAGCGCCGCGCGCGGCGTGATGCGCTGGATCCATGGCGCGATGAAGCCGCCGAGCATCAGGATGAAGCTCTGGATAAACACCCAGGTGAGGCCCGCTTCCCATGCCTTGATGGGATCACCGGTCTTGAGCAGGATCGGCAGCATGATCACGAAGGTGACGATGAACATATGCGGCACGCTGACGCCGGAAGGCAGCGCGCAGACATCATTGCGTCCGGTTCTTTGCGCGAGGCGATACGCCAGCCAGGCGTAATACATGGTCGAGAGGAACATCATCAGCCCGAGCGCAGGCAGGATGCGGCCGAACACCAGCGAGTCCGGCATCTTGAGCACGAAACGCAGCAGCGCCGTCAACGTCAGCATGTTGACAAGGATGTTGGTGCCGAAGCCGAAAAAGGCGTTCCAGTCTCCGGGCGCCCACAGGATCGGTTTGCTTGACGTCGCAGCCGTGTCTGATGTGCTCATCGCGTGCCCCTATGCAATCATTTTCGATGGTTCGGAATTCAGTGCCGCCAAAACCTCTGATGATGAACTGACCCAGCCGAAGATGCCGCCCTGCGCCTTGATCATGCGAAGGCCCATCTCGTGAAACTCCGGGAAGTAGGAGGCGCAGCAATCCGCCAGCACCACGCAGCGGTAGCCGCGGTCGTTGGCTTCGCGCACGGTGGTGTTGACGCAGACCTCGGTGGTGACGCCGCAGACCAGAAGATTCTCGATGCCGTGCGTTTTCAGCACATCGCCAAGCTCGGTGGCGTAGAACGCGCCTTTGCCCGGCTTGTCGATCACGATCTCGCCCTTGACCGGATAGAGCGGCGGGACGATGTCGTGGCCTGCTTCGCCGCGGATGAGAATGCGGCCCATCGGGCCGGGATCGCCGATCCGCAGTGACGGCGCGCCGCGTTCGATCTTGGCGGGCGGCGCATCGGACAGATCGGGCAGATGTCCTTCGCGCGTGTGAACCACCAGAAGGCCGGCGGCGCGAAATGCTTTCAGCACGTCGCCGCATGGCTTCACGGCGCGGGTCAGTTGCGAGACGTCGTTGCCAAGCGTTTCGCCGAAGCCGCCGGGCTCGAGGAAATCGCGCTGCATATCGATGATCACAAGCGCAGTCTTTGGCCACGCCAGTTCGATGGGCGCCGGTTCGGCCGCGAGCAAATTTTTGATCGGAGACATCCGCATCGCCTTCGTTAATCGGCATTAACGAAGCAAGCGGTGTGCCATTGTGCACAAGTCCGAGCAGTGCCCCAAGAGGGGAGAATTTCCGATGTAAAACAGTAGCTTGGCGTTAAGGGGCAGGCGTGGCTGCTCCGTCAAAACCGCACGCTGGCTCAATCCTGAGATTAAATTTTAGGCGGTGTGCTGTCGCAGGCAAGTGACGGTCGGGAAGATTGACACGTTCTAATCTATCTGCATTATATTGCATTAGTCGCCGGAGAGCGACAGGGATAGCTGCATTATTATTCTAAAGATGTAGCCGCCAAGGGGAGGGAAGCCAATGCCTGCGAGCGCAGGAGCTGCGGCGAGTCATCGGCTGATCGCTTTGGCGGTCGCGCAGCCATGACGGCAACGGCTGTCCATCGTCAGGCGAGCGCGCAGGCGCTGTTCGCCAGTCCCGATATTATTGCCGATCGCAAACCCGACGGCAGCATCTGGCTGAAGTCGGCGACGCCGCTGCAGCCGTTCGCGCGCTGTGTCGGCGACTGGCTGGAGCAATGGGCGCGCGAAACGCCGGACACAGTTTTCCTTGCCGAGCGCGGCAGCGCCGATCTGCCATGGACCAGGCTGACCTATCGCGAGGCGCTGCGGCGGGTGCGCGCCGCAGGCGCATGGATTCTCGCGCAGGGCATGAGCGCCGAGCGGCCGCTTGTCATCCTCTCGGACAATTCCATCGACCACGCGATCTTCATGCTGGCGGCGATGCATGTCGGCGTGCCGGCCGCGCCGGTCTCTCCGGCCTATTCGCTGGTCTCGAAGGATTTCGACAAACTGAAAAGCATGATCGCGTTGCTCGATCCCGGCGCGATCTATGTCTCCAGCGCGACAATGTTCGCTCCGGCACTGAATGCGATCGCGTCCATGCACTCGGCTGTTGTCGTCGCAGGCGATCCGGATGGTGTCGACGGTGCGATTGCGTTCTCGTCGCTGACCGCC
Organism: Afipia sp.; assembly: GCA_024508675.1. Classification (GTDB taxonomy): domain Bacteria; phylum Pseudomonadota; class Alphaproteobacteria; order Rhizobiales; family Xanthobacteraceae; genus Afipia. Next base: position 613 of record JANINQ010000013.1, on the reverse strand, counting down.
GCGGTGGAAACGGCTGATGTGGCCCGCGCTTTCGCGGCCATCGATCACGACACCATTGCAAAGTTCCTGTTCACGTCGGGCTCGACAGGGACGCCGAAAGCCGTGATCAACACCCAGCGCATGCTGACCTCCAATCAGGCTGCGAAAGGGCAGACCTGGCCGTTTCTCGGCGAGTCCGGCATCACCACGCTCGACTGGCTGCCGTGGAGCCACACCTTTGGCGCCAACCACAATTTCAACTGCGTGCTGCGCAACGGCGGCACGCTTTATATCGATGGCGGCAAGCCAGCGCCCGGCCTGTTCGCATTGTCGCTCGCCAATCTGCGCGATGTGATTCCAACGGTGTATTTCAATGTGCCGCGCGGCTACGACATGCTGATCGCGGCGCTGCGCGAAGACGACGAGCTGCGCCGGCGTTTCTTCTCGGACGTGAAACTGCTGTTCTATGCGGCTGCGGCGTTGCCGCAGAATCTGTGGGATGCGCTGGAAGCCCTGTCGATCGCCACCGTCGGCCATGCGGTGCCGATGGTGTCGGCCTGGGGCGCGACCGAAACCGCACCGCTCGCCACCGATTGCCATTTTCAGGCGCAGCGCTCCGGCAATATCGGCGTGC
>JANINQ010000012.1 GCA_024508675.1 Afipia sp. | reverse complement strand
GTGCTTGCCCTTCGGGATCAGGAACTCGACCGGATCGCCACCATCCTCGGGGGTGATCTTGATGCGGCGCTTGTTCTTGTAGTCGCGGCCGAATTCGACGCGGCCGTCCATCTCGGCGATGACCGCGCAGTCCTTCGGACGGCGGGCTTCGAAGAGCTCGGCCACGCGCGGCAGACCGCCGGTGATGTCGCGGGTCTTGGCGCTCTCCGTGGGGATACGCGCCAGGATCTCGCCGGGCTTCACCTCGTCACCGTCGCCGATGGAGAGAATGGCGCCCACCGGGAGCAGGTAGCGGGCCTCGCCGCCGTTCGACAGGCGCTTGTACGAGCCGTCCTCGCCCAGCACCGACATGGCCGGACGCAGGTCCGAACCCTTCGAGCTGGCGCGCCAGTCGATGACCACGCGGTTGGAGATGCCGGTGGCTTCGTCGGCTTCCTCGCGGAACGAGAAGTTCTCCACCAGGTCCTCGAACCGAACCTTGCCCCCCACTTCCGTGATGATCGGCGTGGTGTAGGGGTCCCAGGTGGCAAGGCGTTGGCCGCGCTTGACCTTGTCGCCGTCCTTGATCTGGAAGCGGGCGCCGTACGGCACCTTGTAGGATTCGCGGTCCTTGCCATCGACCTGGATGGTCAGGGTCAGGTTGCGGCTCATCGAGATCAGCACGCCGTCGGAGGCGACGACGGTGTTGCCGCCGGAGATCCGGGCGACGCCCTCGTTGGCGCTCTCGAAGAACGACTGCTCGGCCACCTGCGCGGTGCCGCCGATGTGGAAGGTCCGCATGGTGAGCTGCGTGCCCGGTTCACCGATCGACTGCGCGGCGATGACGCCGACGGCTTCGCCGATGTTCACCGGCGTGCCGCGCGCGAGGTCGCGGCCATAGCAAGCGCCGCAGACGCCGACCTTGGTCTCGCAGGTCAGGACCGAGCGGATCTTCACCGACTGGACGCCGGCGCTTTCCACCAGCTCGATCATGTTCTCGTCGAGGTAGGTGTCGGCCGGGACGATCACGTCGTTGGTGCCCGGGTCCTTCACGTCCTCGGCCGCGAAACGGCCCAGGATGCGTTGGCCCAGCGAGACCAGCACGTCACCGCCTTCGACGACGGCGCGCAGCGTGATGCCGCGCGTGGTGCCGCAGTCTTCCTCGGTGATGATGCAGTCCTGCGCCACGTCGACGAGACGACGGGTCAGGTAGCCCGAGTTCGCCGTCTTCAGGGCGGTGTCGGCCAGGCCCTTACGGGCGCCGTGGGTGGAGTTGAAGTACTCCTGGACGGTCAGGCCTTCCTTGAAGTTCGAGATGATCGGCGTCTCGATGATCTCGCCGGACGGCTTGGCCATCAGGCCGCGCATCCCGCCGAGCTGCTTCATCTGGGCCTGCGAACCGCGGGCGCCAGAGTTGCTCATCATGAAGATCGAATTGATCTCGTTCTGACGGCCGTCAGGGCCGATCGGAGCCGAGCTCACTTCCGCCATCATCTCGTCGGCGACCCGGTCCGTGGCCTTGGCCCAGGCGTCGACGACCTTGTTGTACTTCTCGCCCTTGGTGATCAGGCCGTCCGCGTACTGCTGCTCGTACTCTTCCACGAGCTTGCGGGTCTCCTCGACGATCGGGGCCTTGCGGGCCGGGATCACGATGTCGTCCTTGCCGAACGAGATGCCCGCCTTGGCCGCCTCGCGGAAGCCCAGGCCCATGATCTGGTCGGCGAAGATGACCGTCGCCTTCTGGCCGCAGTGCCGGTAGACGGCGTCGATCAGGTTGCCGATTTCCTTCTTGGTGAGGTTCTTCTCCAGAAGGCGGTGGCCGATCGCCGGGTTGTGCGGCAGCAAGGCCGCGATCTTCATCCGGCCGGGCGTCGTGTCGATGATCTTCCGGACGACGTTGCCGTCCTGGTCCATCTCGGTGTGACGCGCCTTGATCTTGCTGTGCAGGGTCACGACCTTGGCGTCGAGCGCCTGGTCGATCTCGGCCAGGTCGGTGAAGACCTTGCCTTCGCCCGGCTCGTTATCCTTCGCCAGCGACAGGTAGTAGAGGCCCAGGACGATGTCCTGCGACGGCACGATGATCGGACGGCCGTTGGCCGGCGACAGGATGTTGTTCGTGCTCATCATCAGCACGCGCGCTTCAAGCTGGGCTTCCAGCGAGAGCGGCACGTGCACGGCCATCTGGTCGCCGTCGAAGTCGGCGTTGAAGGCGGCGCAGACCAGCGGGTGAAGCTGGATGGCCTTGCCCTCGATCAGCTTGGGCTCGAACGCCTGGATGCCCAGGCGGTGAAGCGTCGGCGCGCGGTTCAGCAGCACCGGGTGCTCGCGGATCACCTCGTCCAGGATGTCCCAGACGGCCGGCTGCTCGCGCTCCACCATCCGCTTGGACTGCTTCACGGTGCCGGAAAGGCCCTTGGCGTCCAGGCGGGCGTAGATGAACGGCTTGAACAGCTCGAGCGCCATCTTCTTCGGCAGGCCGCACTCGTGCAGCTTCAGCTCGGGACCCACCACGATGACCGAGCGGCCCGAATAGTCGACGCGCTTGCCGAGCAGGTTCTGGCGGAAGCGGCCCTGCTTGCCCTTCAGCATGTCGGCCAGCGACTTCAGCGGACGCTTGTTGGCGCCCGTGATCACGCGGCCGCGGCGGCCGTTGTCGAACAGGGCGTCGACGGCTTCCTGCAGCATCCGCTTTTCGTTGCGGATGATGATGTCCGGCGCGCGCAGCTCGATCAGGCGCTTCAGGCGGTTGTTCCGGTTGATCACCCGGCGATACAGGTCGTTCAGGTCGGAGGTCGCGAAGCGGCCGCCGTCCAGCGGCACCAGCGGACGCAGTTCCGGCGGGATCACCGGCACGACCGACAGGATCATCCACTCGGCCTTGTTGCCGCTCTCGATGAAGCTCTCGATCAGCTTCAGACGCTTGGACGTCTTCTTGAGCTTCATTTCCGAGGTGGTGGTGAGCAGCTCCTCACGCAGCTTCTCGGCTTCCTTCGGCAGGTCGATGGCCTTCAGCAGGCCCTGGACCGCCTCGGCGCCGATTTCGGCGGTGAAGCTGTCGTCGCCGAACTCCTCCTGGTAGCGCATGTATTCGTCTTCCGAGAGCAGCTGGTGCTGCTTCAGCGGGGTCAGGCCCGGCTCGGTGACGATGTAGTGCTCGAAATAGAGCACGCGCTCGATGTCCTTCAGCGCCATGTCCAGCATCATCGAGATGCGGCTGGGCAGGGACTTCAGGAACCAGATGTGGGCGACCGGGCTCGCCAGTTCGATGTGGCCCATCCGCTCGCGGCGGACGCGCGCGAGGGTGACCTCAACGCCGCACTTCTCGCAGATGATGCCCTTGTACTTCATGCGCTTGTACTTGCCGCACA
>JANINQ010000011.1 GCA_024508675.1 Afipia sp. | reverse complement strand
GGTTGCTTCAGGAGGCGCGCAACGCCGAACAGCACGGACAGCACCAGTCCGCCCAACACGTAGACCCACAGCGGCACCTTGTCCGCGAGTGCCGGCCAGATCAGCAGCAGACCGCCGACAGCCGACCAAAGAACCGCAGACCCGATGGCGAGGCGCATGCTCCAAAGACGACCAACCGCCGTCCGCCAATCATCGATCAGGCGCATTGTCGGATTCTCCATAGGAAAGCAGCCCGCGAAGGCGGGCTGGATGTGCTGGAACTGGTGGGGTATGTTTCCCCGCGCTGGGGAGTGAAATGTCGGGCCGGTTAGACGGGATTCAAATTTTACGGTTCGTTGCTGCAGCCATGGTGCTGATCCAGCACGCGGTGTTTCTACCTTCGCTGAACTACGGCATTGACGTCATGGCGTTCAGACGCCTCAGCATTGGAAGCGCTGGCGTCTACGTCTTTTTCGTGATTTCCGGATACGTGATCGCAGGCCTTGTGCACCAACACCCTGTGAAGTTCGCGCTGCATCGCGCGGCTAGAATCTATCCGCCGTATCTCGCATCCATGCTGATCGCTGGCATTCTGCTGACATCGCTCGGCGGTATCGACGCATCGAAGGTGCGATGGCTTTGGTCCTTCACCCTGTTCCCGGTTGGCGGCGCCATCGATTCTTGGGCGAATGTTCCGTTTTGGACGCTCATTTACGAGATGACATTTTACATAACCACGGCCGCTCTGATGATCGGCGGAAGTCGGTCTTTTGACATCGGGCTTGTTGTCTGGAGTGCTGCAATAGCGATAGCGGCATTCCTCTTGCCGCCGCAGCCGTCTCTCACTGCCAGTTACCTCGCGATTTTGATCAATCCGTTAAGCCTGCTTTTCATAGCGGGAGCGGCCCTCAATCGGCTTCATTCCGGGTCAACATGGCCCGCCGCCTTGGTCGCCCTGATCGCTCTCTCGGCTTTCTGGCGACAAGCTACTCCATTCCAGAATCTGACAGTGTTTGCCGTCGGTACGGTAGCCGCAGTCCATCTGGCGGTTGTCGTTTCTCCAGTGATCCGCCGTGCGAGATGGCTCTCTCCGCTCGTCAAGGGCGGTGATTTTTCTTACGGGCTCTATTTGCTGCACGCCCCAATCATCGCGGCCCTGTTACTCGCCGGGCTGCCAAAGATCGTAAGCTACCCTTGGGCAGTCGTCGCCTGTCTCGCAGGCGGCGGAGTAGTTGGCTTGCTGTTCGGATATTTCGAGTTTCGCTTCTACCGCGCGGCTCGATCTTCCATTGATGGACTAGTCCAAAATCTCGACGGTGAAGCCGAGGCAGGTAATGTCTCCAGCACTGGCCGTTCCGTTCTGCCCTGAAACCTTCACAACAATGTTGGATGTGTCAGTCTCGGTTAGCGATCCGTTCGCGACCGACATTGCGATACCCTGCGCCGCTCCCGTTCGCTCGTATTTTTGAGTATTCGATCCCGTGATATACACATTGCCTTCAAGGCGCCAAGGCGTTGCATTGGTCGGGAGAGTGCCGCCGATGCTTGTTCCGCCGAAATGTAGACGAACCGTTTTGGCGTTTGCGTTCGCTGCGGTGGTCCCCCAAGCGATGATACGAACCCGCTGATTTGTTCGCAGGGTATTCGCCGGGATCGTATAGGTCATCAGATCTTCGAGAGTGGTGACTGCAGTTGTTGCAGCCGACCCAAGATTCTTGTGCGCGTCCTGCCGAACCGAAACAACGCCCGTTTTTGCTGGAAGCGAAAGTATGGACGACCCAAGCGCGCCAGTCACAGGCTGCAAAGTAACCGCGCCAGATGTCGCATTCGCAAATGATGCTGCACCGACAGCAGACCCGGAATTCCCGAGGTTTACGTTTCCGGTCGGCCCGACGTTGAATCCTGGACTTCGGAAAGCCGTCCCCGAGAACGTAACAGAGTTGAAGTCGATGCCCCGCGTGGCATTACCGCTGGTCGCACGCAGAATGGTGCCGTTCGAGTTCATCGGGAATTGCCCATTGGCGTTCCCGAAAACGATTCCGTCCTTCCAGCCGACAGCGCCCGTCTGGCTGGAAATGCTCAAGGCCGCGTCCCATGTCGCGCCTTGAACAGCATCATCTGCGCCAGCGACAATCTGCCAGCCGATCTTGCGCTGCGACGACGAACCGGCACGCAAGAGGATGTTCACCTCGCCACCGATGACCCCGAACAGGTTTGGAATGCTTGGTGCGACGGATGCGACGAAGTTCGCACCGAAAATCGAGCCGCGCGCGCCCGTCGTCAGGTCCGTGCCTCCGTCGTCCGACAAGGCCACGCAATAGCCCGAGACCCCGACGTATTCCTTGGCGAGGTTGCTGGAATTTGTTGGCGCGGTCAGGTTCACGCGCGTGTAATTGCCAATGCGCGCGCCCTTGGCATTCGAGCCGCCGAAATTGTGCGTCACGCTGAAGGCGATGTTCGCGCCGGTCAGGCCGTCCGTATCGGCATCGTCGTTATCGATCGCGATGGAGTTATAGGCATGATACGCGCTCGATGCGGACGTTCCGCTCGGCTCCTGAACGATAGCGAATCCCTGATCTGTCGTCCCGATCGCAGGATTGACCTCAAGCGCTTTCGTGAAGGTGTGCTGTCCGGTCCAATCGTAATTCGCCGCCCTGTCAATGCTCCCGCCGCCCAAATCGATCTTCTTGAAGCGATTGCCTGCATAGTCGATGATGCAACTGTCGCCATCGTCCGGGGTGGTCGTGTCAGTAGTATCCATGTCGTAAAATTGCTGAACCGCGCGGACATAGATTCCGGCCGTCTGCCCGGACAGGTCGGAGTTCCGCACATCGTCGACCGCGGCCATATTGCGACGCTTGCCCGTCTTGTCGTCAGCAATGACGTTTGATTTCTGAACCGGTACGCCTGTCGGATAGACGTTATCAATGATGCCCATCAAATTTCCTTAAACGCCGCGATGATCTGCTCGCGCGTGGTGATCTCGCCGGATGCAACCCGGTCATCGACTTCTTTGTTCTTGTCGAAGCACGCTTGGACGAACGCCGTGACCGCATCGCCAACCGCAAGAATCGTTTCGCGATCCAGCGTCACGTAATGGCCGTCATCGACCTTCCAGTTTGGAATTGAGAAGTCCGAGTTGTCCTTTGCCAGCACATAGGCTCCGGTCAGGACGCCGCGAGATTCCGGATCAGTCTCGATCCGCATGCCGTTAAACGTGAAGCCCGAGACCTGCTTCGCCTGCCGAGCCGCTGCCGCCCACGTCAGGAGTGTTTGACGGTCGGCCACTATGCCGCCTCTTGGACGGTGAACAGGCGGCGGGTGAGCGTAGTCGCGTCAATCGGAGCGTTGGACAAGCCGGCCGACATGATCGCGATGCGATAGGTATGCGATGAAGTATTTGATGCCGGAATCTCGAAGAAATCACGCACTGCGGCGTTCACAGTCGTGACGGTGGCTGCCGACGCGTCGACAACAGCCCGCAATTCTCGCAATCCGCCAACGAATTTCCACGCAATGGCATCTGCCTCGGAATCGCGGAAGAGGGCTAGAACCAGCGGCCCAGTTGTCGCGGTGAACGTCACAGATATAAAGGTGAAGAGCACGTCGGCCGTGTAGTCAAACCTGAGGACCGCTCCCGACTTCTTTGCCGTGAAAGAAATGGTCGCGGTGTCTATCGTCCGCCGCTGAGACGTCGTGGGCGCAGTAGTGGTCGAATAGGAATAGCTCGCGGTTCCAGAGGCCGCCGTGGTCGACCCAGAAGCGGTCGAGACCGACTTGCGATCCACCCACGATCCGGCGGCAGCAATCCAGCCAGTGCCGTTGTGACGATACTCGGTGCCGTCGGCCTTGTTGAAAGCCAGCCAACCATTTCCGGGATTGTAGATCGTGAACTGATTGGCGACCTCGCAGATCGCGATCTTGCCATCTTGGCCCGACCACGCCCCAGTGGCACTGGAGCCGACAACGAATGCCGTCCCGACCGATGCCGTTCCGGGAGGCGCGGTCGTTGTCATATCCTCGACAATCACACGTTTGCCGAAGTTGATAGCCGCGGAGAGCCTTACCGTGTTGGCGCCGATGATGAGATTGCCGAACCCCGCAACCCATGCCCCACCCGAGTTGCGATGATAGTAGGCATCCTCATCCTCGACATAGATCAGGCGCCCGATGCCGAAGTCGATGAACTCCCAGTCCGGGCCCCGCTCAGTCAGGACGGCGACGAAGTTGCTTTTCCCGGCCCAAGCACCGGTCGCCGCAGCGGCAACCAGATAGGCATCGCCTACAGTTGGCGAAGGTGAAACAGGCGGCGTCGTGAGCGCTTTGCTGAGAACGGAATAGACAAATACGTCCGCGCCATCCGAGAGCTTGTAGCGTCTGCCGTCGTTCGTAACGAGGCAAGTGATCCCGTCAGGAGGCGTAGAGCCGTCATCTGGATCGTAGTCGAACAAGCGACCCTTGAAGACGATACAGATGATGGCGGCACCGGTGACGGGGTCGACCCCAACCAAATCTCCCGGGTCTTCGGCGCGCCCCAGCACATAGGCGGTCCGCACCTGAACCGCGTTGCGGAGGAGCGTCTTGTCGACGGCTCCTCCCCCGTTCGGGGGAACGGCGGCCTGAATATCGTGTAATGATGGCATGTCAGGCCGCGTTCAGGTCTGCAATGGTGAAAGGCTTCTCGTCATTCGCAGCAACCCAGTCAGTTTCAACCGATGGATCATAGGCAACGAGCGAGAGGTCGATTTTCGAGAAGCTATCCGCGAAGCCCCAGTCCGCGACGAGATAGAGACCATTGCCCGCAGGGAACAATGCGCTGTCGAAGTTGACCGCGCCTCCGATCAGGTCATCATCGCATTCCGCAAGGAGCAGCACGTCGACACGACAACTGATCTGCTTGCCGAGGCGAGCATTCGACAAATAAGCCTTGGCGAGGCGCTGGGCGCGCCGGTTGTCGCTCGTGAATGGGAGAGTCAGAGTCGCGTCGAGAACTTCTCCGTCGGCTTCCTGAAGGTCGGTACGGGTCAATACGGGACCATCTGCCGTCTGATACTCACGATCCGGAGCGATGAACCGGGTCTTTACCCGATTGATCAGATCCCGCTTTGGTTTGGCCATGCGGATGCTGACCGGACCAGCAAGCAAACCGTCATGAATCGTCGCAATTGTTTTCCGGGGCTTCGACGAAGACGGCCACACGCGGCCGGCGCTTTGCAGCACATAGCCGCGATTGGCCGCAATCATGCCAGCCACAACGGTTGACGGAGACTGGTTCAGCGTCACCGCGCCATCGATCGTATAGCGCCGCTGGCTTGTGCCATCGTTGCAGGCGATCATGTCGTCGTCGAAGTCCGCCGCTTCGACAACTTTGTCCCAGTCCATGCGGCTCGGCTTAATACGGCCGCCGTATCGCTGGGTCAGGTAATGGGCAGTCACCAGCGAAGCGTTGTTGCTATAACCCCATGTGGCTCGCGCGGCCTCGACAGAAGCGGGATCGTCAGGGTCCCAGTTCAGGACAGTCCCGTGGACACGCGGGTCAGGAACGGCAACGCCGCGCACGAGAAACAGGGGATTTGGCCGCTGCACCTGCCCCCAAAGGCGGGTGAACTCGTTGTAGTCCGCGCCGTAGTGGAAGCGTGCCACCACCGTAGCAACGCCCTGCTGCCGGAAAGAAGCGTCAAGATGCGTCAGGTCGGTTGCGAGCAGACCATCCAGGGTCTGCGACGGAAGGCCCACACGGAATGACGCTTGCAGTCGTCCAGGGTAGTTGGGCGCACCATCTACCGCGATAGGCGTGAGAACCGAGTTCGGCGCGAGGCCCGAGAACGCGACCTCATTTGTTGCGATCCACATCTTCTGGAACGAGGTGACCTGCTCGTCGCAGATCAAGAAGCCCATGTAGAGATATGGCGGCTTGACCACTTCGATGAACAGCGCGCCGCCGACCTGTGACTCGCCATAAAGGATGCGCTTGGAAGGAATAGCCTGCCGTTCGTTATATTTGCTGCCCTGCTCGCTCTGAGCGAAGTTCGAGAGCGGGCTACTGCCCCGGCTTTGCAATGCCTGCGCGGCGTAGGACAGTCCAATGGACAACCCGACGGCCAAGAAGGTCGATGCACCTATACCGGCGATTGTTACCGAGCCCGGCGCGGCCCATGCGATCAGCGCAATGGCGGTCGATATAATCTCTGCCCTGAGGACGCGTTCCTCATCGCTGCTGCGGGCCCCGCGTAACTTGGCGCCCAGATCGGCAAGACGTGCAGCTTCGCGCGGCTTTTCTTTTGCAGCCCTTTCGAGCGCCCAAGCAGATACATGGGGAGGAAGGTACATTAGCCGACGCTCCACGCCATCCGCTGCGCCTCTGCCGGGAGCGCAACAAAACCTTGCTCGGAGCGTCCGACAAACCAGCCGCGGGCGCGGCAGACAGTCAGCCCATAGGTTGGGCCGATCTGAACAAGGCCGATGTCGCCGGGTTGGGCTTTGGCAGGATCAATCTTCCGCCAGCCATAGCGCCGCGCCGCACTACGCAGAGCCGCCGCAATCCCGCCCTTGCCAAGAACACGCATCGCTCCTCGCCGCGTCCTATATCGGTCCCTAAACTTCTCGGCGGGGTCATAACCAAGGACAATGCGGATCGGCTCCACAGCCCATAACCCACATTCATCCTTGCCCCATGTGATCGTCGGGCCCGCGCTCGCCATACCGTCGAGAACGGCCTGCTCAAGCCGCTTCCTCAGCTTGGCGTCCATTGAATGTCCTGATTTTGAAGACCGGAGATGAGGTCGAAGCCAGAGTCGTTCGGGAATCTCAGCTTCTGTTCTTCCGTAGACCACACGTCATCAATCGCTCGTTCGAGCGTATAGAATCCGGTTCGCGCCGTGATGATGATGCTGACTGTGCCGTCTTCATCGGCCTCGAAAGTTTGGTAATCGAGTTCAGAGTCCACTATCAGGAACGGGTCGCGCGTGACCGTGTTGCCCTTCTCAATGCCGGCCAACCAGACCTTGCCGCTCAGGTTTCGAACGTCATCGCTCAGCTTCGCAACGGTCGCGCTGCCAAGGCCCGACATGCGGAACTGGATTTCCTGAATAATCAGGTCCGAGGTTTGCTTGATCGGAGTTACGGTCCCGAGGGCACCCGAGCCAATCCACTCCTGCCCATCCCAGCGCAGCTTGCCGACGCCGGTCCAGAATTTCGCATCCCCGCTCGGGTGTTCAATGAAGGCCAACAAGGCGATAGGCTTCCGCTGGCGCAGGTGTTGCGCCATGCGGTAAGTCATCATGGGGGCCATCAGACGTTCTCGATCGCTTCAATCAAAGAGAAGCCGAAGCTGGCAAACAGTGGCGGCGTGATTTCCATGTCGCCCTGCGTATCGTCGATGACATGGAAGATAGAGCGGGCGTCTTCGAGAACCACCATGTCGCCGGCCGCCACGCCAGCCCTCAGCGGCGGTGTGATCTGAACACCAGCCTCCCCGTCGGCATTTGTGTTACCCCGGCGGACGATGGCGTGAAGGCGTGGAACGCGGTCCGCGATCCCGTTGGGCCTGATCTCGATCAGATCGTTCGGATTGAGTGCTCCAACCGTATCCGGCAGGAGCCCGCCCAGCTTGAGAAAGTTCGATCCGCGCTCCGCGGCTTCCACCAGATGCACGGCTGGTGGCATGAACCCGTCAATGAAGCCGGTCCCATCAGTGAAGCCGGTCCCATCAGAGAACATCTCCTGCGCTGCAATGCGATCTCGATTGTAACGACACTGGACGCGCGCAGGGTCGCCAATCCTCATCAGGCCCGACTGGCCACCAAGTTCAGCGAAGAACGCCGCTATGTCCGGCCAAACGGATTCTTCCGTAATTGAAGCGATAAACTTCGGCATCCATGCCTGAGCATGAGGACCGTATACGTTGTTCCCTCCAGCCCACGGGCGTGACGATACCTGCGAGAACGACCGCAGCGGGAACGTCAGGCTGGCGAAGCGATACCACTCCCGCCGATAAGTCAGGATTGGGCGATCCGTCACCGGTTGCTTCCCGGCGTGTTGGCGCGATGCTTGGCCTGAACACCGAGCACGTTCTTCTCGAAGTCGCGTTGCTGGCGCGCCATGGCGATTTCAAGCCGAGCGACGGCCGCCGCATCCGCTCCCCGCGCGTCAATTTGCGGCGCGTAGTTTATAACCGTCTGTGGCTCGTTGTTCTGGCCGAAGGGCAGCCTCGTGACGTTGCCGGACGCGGAGAGCATCCCGCCCTCCGCAAAGCCCGGCAAATAGGGTTTCGAGACGTGGTTCGGCACGACTGTGACCGAGCCCTGGTTGACGCGGATCAGTTCTGGCCCGCGTTCACCTACTACGCCCCAACCAGGGCCAAATGTGCCGCCATCCGCCGCCGCAAAGAGCTTGCCGATCCCGCTGAACAGACCGCCTAGCAACCCGGTTGATCCAGAGCCAGCCCCGCCGAACGCTGAGGTCCACAATTGATCCGCAGCCATCGACATGAGCTTGTCGGCAATCTTGCCCAGAGCATTGGTACCGGCTGATCGGAATGCGTCCCAAGCACTGGCACCGTTTCTGATCTGCTGACCGAAGTCGACGAAGCCGGACACGAACGTATCGTGCGCGAAGCGCAGTTGTTCAACACTGTCCTTAGCTCTGCCCATCGCCTCCGCTTCGCGGATAATAGCGGCGCGTTGTTCGTCCGAAACGGAAATACCGAGGCGCTTCTTCTCATTGAGGATTGACTGGGCAGCGCTGTATGCCGCCGCCTGCCCAGTGGACATGCCGATGGTCTGCGCCTCGACATTCAGCGCATCGGTATTGGCCTTGATCGCTGTGATCCCAAGGTTTGTTTCATAGGCAATCTGCGCAAGCTTCTTAGCGCGAGTGTCATCAATAAAAATCAGATTCTGACCTGCCGCAGCAATTTGCAATTCAACCTGCTTGCGCGCCTCCTCCGCATTCAACAGCGGGCCTAAAAGCCCGAGCCGTTGCTGAGCCTGAGCGGTTTTCTGGCGCTCAAGTTCAAGCGACTTCGCGGCGCTCTCTGCAGTTTGCTCAGTCCCAAATGCGCCGGTCGCGTTGTAGATGTTCTTGAGAAGATCATCGCGCTGGCCCGAAAGCGGGGTTCCCTGTCCTTCCTTGAGGAGACCAATACCCTTGCCGCGATTTATCGTATCGAGCGATACACCCGTCAGACCAGAGACGAACCCCGGCGCGGCACGCGTGATTGCCGTCGCGACATTGACCACGGATCGCTTGCCCCAGTTTTCGAAGTCGGTCCATGCCTTCTGCCACTGGTCATTGACCTTCTGAGCGTCGGACAGTTGCTGGTCGGTCAGACCTTTGGAGAATTGTGACTGGATACGGATTTTGTCCGCGCCCTGTTCCATCAGCTTTACGAACTCACGGTTTGCAGGGAGGCCAGCCGATTGAAGAATGGAGAACTTCTGAGCCTCGGAACCAGCGTTCTTGACCAGGTCGGCTACTATACCGAACGTGGTAACGGTATCCGAAACGGTCTTGCCATTGAGGCGCAGCAGCGCCTGTAGGTCGCCAAGTCCATTCTTGGCGAGATCAACTTGCTGGTTGAAGGCAATCATCGCGGCGTTGAAGTCGCTATTCCCAATACCCTTATAGGCCGCTGTGGTCTGCAACCCTTGAAACTGCTGGCCGCCGATACCGACTCGGCGCGCGGTGTCTCCGGTCGCAGCAATCTGAGAGTTCAGATCGAATAGGTATCGGGTTAATTGCTGAACGGTCGCAATCGCTGCGCCTGCAATCAGCCCGCGCGTGAACCTGAGCGCAAATTTCTCAAGCGAACCAGTCGTCTTGTCTGTCTGGTCGGCAAGCGCCTTGTTGTCGTTCGATGCTTTGGTCGCCTGCTGGGAAAGCTGCTGAATGCCCTTCACGGCTGTAGCAGATGCCGCGGCGAGCTTCTGCTGCCCTGCTGATGCCGCATCGACGCGACGCTGCATCTCCTCAACAGAGACGCCAGCACGGCGCGCCATGGATTCCACGGTGCTAAGCGCGGGGCCGCTCTTTTGCGTGGCTTGCGTGAGCTTGTTGGCCGCCTGCTCGGCCTCCTTCGCTGCCGCAGCCAAGCCGCGCAAGTCACCTGTCGCCGCCTTAGCATCGCCAGATTGTACGGCAATGCCTAGTTCAGCAATCGTCATGGACTATCGCTTTCTCGAGAACAGCGCGTCGAAGAGTTTGGTGGTGATCGGACGAGGAGACGGTTTTTTCTCGGCCGGAACCTCTTCGGACGATCCGAAGATCGCTTTCAGCATCTTCATCCGGCCGCGATAGGCCGCCTCAATGCCGGGCATGGTGGAGTTGAGGGTTTGATCCTCAGTCCAGCCCATCCAGCCCGTACCTATCTCAAACAGCCACGAGAAATACTCCTCGTGGCTCAGGCTTCCCCCTCGCCTGCTGGCTCCGCCGACAAAGGCTTACCGCCGTTCGCCAGCAGTAGGACGAACTCTGACAGTTTCTCGGTCAGGCTGGGCAGACCCGTTTCATAGACGGCCTGCTCGACATCGATCGGCTTCTTGCCGAGACCCGCCGCGACGATGAGGAAGTAGGCTTCCTGATCCATCGCGGCCAGTCGTGCCAATGCGCCTTGAAAGCCACCCGCGACCGCGTTCACGGTCTTTGCAGCCTTCAGAGAACACTTGAGCGTTTCGGGACGGCCCTTGATCGTGACTTCCACTTCCGACATCAGCCACCTCAGCCCAGCGCCACGACAGGCACGATATTCGAGTTGATCTCGATTGTGCCGTTCAGCTTCTGCACGGTGTTGGCGCCGCCACCCGCCTCCTGAGCGGAAGTGACGAGGCCGACGAACATGCGCTGCGAACCGACAGGAGCCGTCGTAACGGTGTGCGTGCCAGACCCTGCGCCGCTGGTATTGATGACAGTCCCGCCCGGCGTAGCAGACAACGTGAAGGTGTCGGCATCCAGAACCGTTTTCACGTAGTACGTTGTAGCGGGAGAGAGACCGGTCGGCAGCGTCCCAGTGGTCGAGAGAATGACAGGTGTATTGGCCACGAGGCCGTGCGCGACCTTGGTGACGACGCCGGGCGAGGCATTCGAGATGGTGGCGGTGAACGAGCGCGCAACGGGAGCGTCGTCGAACTCGATCTTGAAAGCATAGTTACTCGAGGTCTTTTCCGCCGCGATCAGGGCGATCTGGCCGGGATCGGCCGCCAGAATGCCGAACACGTTCTGCATCGAGCCAGCATTGCGCGTGCCCTTCTGTTTGACGTCACGGCCGCGATTGATGAGCGAAGTGGTGATGATCTGGGCGGCATCACCGATGGCACCCATGGTTTCCCATCCGTCGATTTCCACCCAGCTTTGGGACGCGAAGTCCGCAGCGGCGAAGTCGTTCGCCTTGGTGGCAAGTGCGCCGCCGATATAGATTTTCGCCCCTGCTACGGGGTAGAGGTCCGTGCCAGCCATCTTGGTCTCCTTGCGTGGTTGGCTGCCCTGCTGCAGGATCGCAGCGGGGGTATCATGAGAAAGTTGATCTATCTGACGTTGATGCTTGCCTGCTCTAGCGAAGCCCTACCGGCTTGCGGAGAGAACGGCGGCCCGGGCTACCGCGGCCCAAACGGGAAATGCGTCGGCTGGCAGCAGATCGGTCGAGTGTGTGGAAACCCACCCGAAACACGTTGCCGCGCCGAGATGGCCCACCGAGATGCCAAGGACGCAGCTAACAAGGGCGCCGCCATCCAGAGCCTGATGGGTAACGCTCACCAAGAGAAACGTCGTTAGGACCGTGCGAAGCACAGATAGGGAACCGACACCGGGATCATCATCCACGGATCGTCCTTGATCATTGGGCCGCGATACGGGACTTTGTTAATGAGAACGGTGAAACCGTCCTTGGTGAGCTTGGTGCCTCTCGCGAAGTAGGCGATTGCCGCGCTTACGACGCGTCCCGGCGCGTACTCCCCGGCTCCCTGCCCATAGAACACGTCAAGCTGGAAGATGCCGTAGTGCTGGTTATGAGCGTTCCAAGCGATACCGGTCTCGAACGACGGAGCCGGAAGGAATGAAGCCCGAAGATATTTCCCGTAGGTGACGGCCCCGCCAACCGTCACCTTCGATTCCGGTGCCGTGAACGCAATGTTCGGGAGCGAAATTGCAATGGCGGGCGATTGCGCCGCGGCGAACGCTTGTGCTTTAGTCAGCAGCGCGCTTTCAATCGCGACTTCGACCGGTTCAGCCATTGCCAGACAAGCTTTCAGATAACGAGATAGATGACCGGCTCCACGCCGCGCTTCAGGCTATTGGCGATGCCGGAGGGCAAACGGTTCGCGGCAACACGACTCTCGAAGCCGCCCGTCAAGCCCTCTCATTGTTGAAGTTCGGCCTGCTCTACGCTGCCTATAAGAACTCGGACAAGAACGAAGCCATCAGCGACCCGCCGCTCGAGCCTTAGCCTCAACAGTTACTTCTGCAACGATGCGGGGCCACTGCGCCGCGGCCAACCTGACAAAGCCTGCGGGCGCTTGCTTTGAGTGACCATGCTCGAGCGGCAACACGTAACTCGCCGTCCAGCCCACATAGATCGTCTGACCGAGTTGGGCGTTAGCTATGACCGCGCTGACCTGCCCGAAGCTGGCCGGATAGACCTTGCCCTCTTCGCCCTTTTTGCCATCGACTATTGGCGGCATGGCCTCGGTTGACGCCTGAACGCTTGCTCGAGCAAACCCTGTATCAACCGGGACGCCATTCGCCGCAGTCGAAGTAACCCGCTGCGTGCTCTCGCGAAACACCGCGAGCATCCGCTGTTCGGTCTCTTTTACCCAGTCATCGACCGATGAGGCGAAGTTGCGATTTTCAACAACACTCACCTGATCCCCGCCAAGTGATCAATCCAAGGCTCGCGCCAGCAACGGCAGTTGATGACCTCAGCGGCTGGGCCGTTCGGATCGCCTGGGTAGTCCAGATACACCCCCGCTCCCGTCTCGAATGGTTTGCCATAAGGCTGGACCTGCCCGTCCATCGGCTTATGGGTGTGCCGGACCCGTTTGTCGTGAGCGGTGTGCCAGATGAACCGGATATTCTGGCGTGCCACATTTCCCGACCCGACCATCTGATCAATCGCCTCTTCCTGAGCCGCGTGGAGGGCGGTGATGGTTTCCTTGCGAGCAATAGTTTCGGCCCGATAACGCAATGCGCGATTGCGATAAGCGACGAGCATCTTATGAATCAGGTCGCTTGGTAACGGTTCTCCGCGCTTATCGTGAGCGAGGATGGTCCGGTCGAACCGCTTATCCCTCAGAGCTCGCTTAAGAGTGGCCTTGGGATCGTCAATCAGTTCGTGGGCATATCCGACCACCCACTGCGATTGAGAAGTGGTGAGGCCTATAAGCCCGCCCTGTCGCCTTCCGTTGGCGCCGATGCGACCGACAAGATCAAGCGCGGTCTCCCGAGGGTTGGCGCCGCGCGATAGGCCCGCCTGAATCGTGTCGCGGATCATCTGCCGCTGGTCGTCGTAAATCTCCTGAATGAGGTTGCCGGAGTATCGACGCAGCCACTCCTCGGCGCGCAGATTGCGAATGTTGAACTGAAACTGTAGTCGAGCCGGTGCGAGTTGGGCTGTTGCGACACCTCCGGCTTCGAACGCTGCGCCGATTGCCCGGTCAAAGGCTCGGAACGATGCCGGGTTAAGACCCACGGCCTTGACCGCGCCCTCAATGTCTCCGTTTGCAATCATCCGCTCGATCTGGCCGAGCCGGGCCGTATCACGGATGTTCTGGACAGCGTCCAAGAACGCCTTGCGGAGGATCGGCTCCCAGTGGTCAATTAGCTGGTCGAAGCGGTTCGCCATCGGAGGTTCGCATGGGTTGTGGCTACGTCATTATTTTCATCGGGAAGGACGGAGTTCGGTATCCTAGCGCACATGTTCATGAAACGTGGGAAGATGCCGTTCGCGCCTACCGACGGAAAGACCAAGAGAACCCCGCTGTAGCAATCACGACCTTAGCTTGGGATGAGACCCGCCCGCTTCCTGATTAATGCACCGCCCCGCGCTCAAACTCAGAGAAATCGATAACCACCCATCTGCCGCAAGGCAACGGCGCGACGGCGACGACGCACTCTGAAACATCGTCGGTCTCGTTGCCTTCGATATCCAGCATCGTGGCGAAGTGAATGATCTGGCCAGTATCGAGGATCGCGCAAGCCTCGGAGCGGTTGATCGCCGTGATCTGCATCATTCACCGATGACTCGGCGCTTCGCCTTTTCCATCAAGATCAGCGTCTCGCCAGCATTCGCGCTGCCGCTAATCCAGATCGATCCATCTTCAAGCTGCCCGAGGATCGCTAATGTCGTGAAACCGCGATCTTTGGCGGCTTCAAGCAATTCATTCGGATCAAAGCGATATCCCTCTCCGACCTCGACGGGCTTAAACGGCAAGACATCGGCCATTACATCCGCCCTCTGCACGTCCAAACCGCCTCTGCCGGGTCTGTGGACACGTCCTGCAACGAGAACGTGATGCCACGAATGGTGATGCGATCTCCCGGCTCCGGACGCACACCGAGCGATGTTGCAAGGATCAGCACCTTGCGGTCCTTCGCGTCCACCAGCCCATTCGTTTTGTAGTAGTCGCTATAGCCTTCAACGATGGCTTTGCAGGCGTATGTGGCGGTCTGCGGCGGGAGCGGGTCCGCCGGGTCCGGCGAGATAACCGGCACGTCGCGCGCAAGCATCGCATCGAGAAACAGCGTCTTGAACGCAGCGCCAACTGTGGCGGCAAGAACCCCTGCCAGTGGTGAAGTCATGCTGTGTCCGTTTGCGTTTTCTCTACACTCTCACCTGCCGCACTCTTCCGCGGCCTTAGAAGATGCGCAGAGCAACAGCCTACAGCCTTCTGATGGCAAGGGACGGAATGAACTGGCAAGGGTCGGATGGATCGACGTAAGCCCTATTAAGCTCGATCTCATCTCCAACGTTGACCACGAATCCCGGCGGGAGATTCACGGCGGCGCGCTTCGGACTACCCTCCGGCTCATTCTCGAGCTCTATGAGAACCATCCGATCGTAGCGGTAACTCGGGTTCTCTCGTCTGTCACCTACGACCTGCGTCAACCGACGCGAAGTCATCGCGCTGGTCTCGTTCAAAATACCAAGCACCTTTCCTCGAGCCTTGACCGGCGCAGGCCGTATCTGTCTCTGGGCCATAGCGCCGCAGTGAACCTTCGGCTCGGGGATAGCAGTCAACGCATCGACGCCCGGCACTCGGGCAAAGGCCGGCAGTGGCGCAGGACCAAGTGGGCCGTTGACTATCTTCTCGGAGGTGGCCGACGGGTCGCCCCGCGCTAGCTCGCCCTCGTCTTGCACAGGAATCTCTGCCGAAGTGCCGCGACGGTCCGCCCCATCGATCCCCGGTAGCAATGGCTGATCGATGCCATTCATGCTGATCGTCCCAAGCGGCGCATTAGCCTGCTTTTCGACATCGGCCACTGCAAAAGAGGCAGATGGAGCCGCAGGTGCCACGACCAACACAATTTCAATTGGAACGGCGGGAACCTCGACCGGCCCAACCCGCTCGAAGATCCCTATCAGAAGAAGCAATACAATGACGCTATGACCAGAAATGGACAGTCCGTACCCGATGCTGGGGTCGTCGTCAGAACCCTGCAGAACAGCCTGTTCGAATTGTTGCAACCGCTCCACCGCCACCGCCACGCATCACTCAGTGCAGCACACGCTTTACCTCAGCGGATGGATGAAATCCATGGGCTGGCCGCTTGATGCCCTATGCACGAACAGCCCGCGCCGTGTATGGGCTGGCCTGTGACGAAATGAGGATCAGAGCCAGCACACCGTCAATCGTGGTGAATATCGTACCTGCTGGCGCTGTAGTCGCGTACTCAACCTCCACGCTTCCGGCCTTCAACCGGCGAATGTCCCCGCCTCGCTCAAGGTCGGGCGCCAGCGTCCCCGGCGATACCAACTCCCTATACGCTGCCTCGGCCGTCCCACTCTCCAGCGCGGATGGAATTTCAGTCGTCGCAATCGGAATGCCCTCTGCGTCCGTAACCGTCGTCAGATAGGCATCTGGCACATACTGGCCGTTGATGATGCACCCCGCCTTGCGAGGCCATTGAAGTGATTGCAACGCCCCGTAGGTCCGCACGCCGGGAAAGCGTGTTCGGTACGTCGCATCAATCCACGACGTTGCCCGGATCAGTGCCTCTCCGATTTCGTCGTCCGATTTGCCGTCGTAGGAAAGGCCCCGTGCATCCGCGTAGGCTTTGAAATCGACTGCGCTGAGGTAGCTATTCGCTCCCTCAATGCACGAGCCGTCCTCGACGACAACGGTCATGGCGATCAGACCTGCGGCTTCTCTGCCGCGCGCCGCTCGACTTCAGCCGCGATGATCTCGGTAGCCTTGTCCGAGGTGATTTCCTCGTCACCACCGACGATCTTGCGAGCAATGCCGACGCGGGTCTTCCAGTGAAGGTCCGCCCAGCCTTCCGGAATATCGACGGGGCCGCCGCTGGCATCGAATTTCTCGTGAACCGCCGGATCGAAATCAGTTTCGTTGATCTCGACGAAATCGCCCTGGCTTTCGGGATGCGTGGACTTGATCTTGATCGTCTTGGGATTGGACATGGGTTTCTCCAGCTAGAGGGAAGCCACGGGGCCGTAGTCCCGTGGCGTTGTCCGAATGAGCCTCAGCCCAGCAGCAGGGCGATGTGCTCGGACTTGACGGCGGCGACGCCCCAAGCCAGCGAGACCTCGTACTGGATCTGCCGGTACTGCGGATAAACCGCGATTTCGAACGACAGACCGGACACCGGATCGGTCACGATGGTGCGGTCGATCGCGGAGTCACCCTGCGGCGGCAGCGCCGGAGCGCGGGTCGCCAAAGCGATTGCCGAACGAGCGAACGCCATGTTCCGGACCGATGCCGCGGCAAGCGTGAGGTTCTTGGCCGAGGCCGGCAGAACCTGTCGCAGGCCCGGAGCGTTGATCGTGAACGATCCACCGTTGGACACGTCGGTATCCCCGGTCGCGACCACGTACGCGTTACCGTCGCCCGCGATGCTGACCACATCACCCTGGATGATGGTGCCAGTGCCGGCCGACGCGAGCGGAACGGTCGTCGCGCCCAACGCGGCACCTGCCGTGCTGGTCGTGGCCGACGCGCCCGTGCCCGGAGTGAACGTCTTGACCTGCGCGGATTCGCGGATCGCGAAACCGTGCACATCCAGCAACACGCCACGACGAAGCAAGGTGGTATCCGCCGCCTCATTCGCCTTACTGAGCTGCGTCAAGGTGCGCATCTTGGCGCCCGCAGAGGTATCGATCACCATCTGCAGATCGCCCATGGGGGCACCATTGTCGGCAAGGACCTTGCGCATCTGTGCGGTCGCGCTGAGATCGGAAGCGAACGGCGTGGTACCGGCGGTGCCGTAGGCGCGCGACGCATAGATATGCAGGCCAGCCAGATCAGCTTCGACCTCGTTGACCAGGGTGCGCATGGCCTGCGCGACCTGATCCCGGAAGATGATATTGAAGCTAGCGCCGTTGTTATCGAGACCGAGCTTTTCCTCGCCGTTCCAGCGGATCGGCGCGCGGCGGGCCTTGGAGATCGTCATGCTGACCGACCCGATGGTCTGATCACCATCGTTCGGCGGCGTAACGGCCGGAGTGATGTCGCTCGCAGTTGCCGGCGGGGCGACGGGGGAACGCACGGTCTGGCCGACCGCGGCGCGTTCGTAGGTCATGTCCGAAGACACGGCGGGGATGTAGCCGACCAGCTCGCGGGACACCACGTCCAGCGCGTTGTAAATGGTCGGAATCAGGTTCGTGAGCGTGTTGCTCATATCTGGCTCCTTGATGTGGGTGATTGTGTCTGGGGTGTTGGATCATCCGACCCGAGCGCCCCCGTCCCGCATCCGCGTGGAGGCCGTATCTCGTCCCGCCGTAAAACGACGGAGTTAGTCCGTGACGGTGTAGCCTTCTTTCATCTTCGCGCCGCGAGCGGCGGGATCGAGGCCGTCGAAGGCGGCGCGCGAGATGGTCTTGGCGCCGGAATTATTGTTGCGGTTCGAACCGAGGGCTCCGTCGCCCTTGTTTCCAGAGCCCTTCAGGATCGAATCCCGGTAGGCGTAGGCATCGACGGTCATTTCGAGAGCTTCTTCAAAGTCCGCGACCTCACCCGGCTTGGAGCGCGAGTAAATCTTGTTGCCCGCCGGATCGTAGCCGACGATCTTGCCGTCCTCGACCTTGAAGCGATTGCCGAACATGGCCTGCAGCATGTCGCCCGGAACGGCGATCTTCTCGGCCACGTATTTGGACCGGCTGAACGCACCGCCGACCTTTTCGGAGTAGAGATCGTCGGTCAGCTTTGTATTTTTGCCCTCAAGCTCTGCAATCTTCTCGTTGCTGGCCTTTGCTGCGGCTGCGACTTGCTCTTCCGCCGCCTTTTTGGCCGCCGTCTTGATCTCCTCGACCTTGCCGGCCGTGACCAACTGACCTGCATCGAGATTGGCGACGGTTTCGATGGCCTTCCGCGCGGCTGCAGGATCGTCGATGCCATCGAATCCCTTCAGCTTGCCTTCCGCCGCCTCGGCCCGCTCCCGATGGCTCTTGGCCTCTCCATTGATCCGGGCAATCGTTGAGAGTGTATGCGCCGCATCGAATGGCGCTTCCTTGCCATCATCGTGCACGTACACAGGCTTGCCATCGCTGACCACAACGTGGCCCGCGTCATCAAGTTTCAGTTTCATGGTGGTCCTCTGGGCATCCGCCCGGTTAGCGCGGCATCCGCCGCAACGAGCCTGCTTGCATCAGCTCGCAGGCAATGCTCGAATTGAGGCCTAAGTAGTCTAGGGGCGGGAGAGCCTATGTCAAACTACGTTGGTATATTTGTCGCTATTCTAGGCGCGCTACTTATCATTCTGGGCGTCTATTTTATTCGAGCACCCGGAGGGCTCTGTGCGCCTAATGAATCCCATATCGTTTGCGCGCGAAACTGGGTCGCAGCATTCGGACCATTCTTTGCCGCATGCGCTTTAATTGTAGCCATTGCGCAGTTCGCCCTCTCTCGGGAATCGATGAACCGACAATTGCGCGCTTATGTTGGTGCGAGCCTCGCGATGAAGACCGATCCGGTCGCGGTGCTGGTAATTGCTGACAATCAGGGCCAGACTCCTGCCTACAACGTCCGTGCCCACTTAAACTGGCAATATATGCCTTTTGGCTCGCCGCTCCCGCTCAACTTCAACTTTCCTGACTATGGGACAGAAACGGACCAGAACGCTAGTTCGACTATGCTTCAGTCTAAGGGCACGTTTCCAATCACGATGCCCATGGACCTCAAGCAACTGGAACGCGCCCAGAAGAAAGAAACGTCGGTCTTCCTCTATGGCTGGGTAAAATACGAAGATACATTTGGCGCCACGCACTCAACCACCTTCGCATACGAATATCGGCCTGAGCAGAAGGGTGAAACCATTACTCATGTGTTTCACGTATTGCCAAGATATAACGGTGGCAATTGACGCGGGATCAGCGTCGGTCAGTTACTCCGGATGATCCTCCGGTTCCAACCCTTCCTGATCTTTTGCGATTTCCTCTGGCTCCTTGTCGATGTCGAACTGGGGTCCGAGGATTCCGCGCCGCTGGCCTTCCTGCCAGAGCGTACGTTGCGAAAGGTCGCCGTTCTTCTTCATCGAGATCAGGTTGGAGAACTCATCCGCGCTCTCGAGATCGACGCCAAAGTCCGTATGGACTGATACCTCGGTCTTGGCATCTTCCTTGAGCCACATCGCCGTGTAGACGAAAGCCTGCTCCAGCGCGTCCTTAAGGCCGCCAGCCCATGCCTCAACAGCAGAGTGAGCCTTGGCCGCATCGATCGCGGCCGACGTTGCGGTGACAGTGCCAGAACTTGGCGTCTGTGGTTGCAACGCCAAACGGCGGAAGTGCTCGATCTTGCCCTGAACGCTCTTAGAAACTGCTTCGATGTTTGCAGCGTCGGGCTGGATGAAATCCCAGTCTGGCTGAACGCCATCACCCGCCGGTGGCGCAAACAGGATCGTTCTTGGTCCTACCGTGATCTCGCTTGCGGGCTGCTCGACCAGATGCTGGCGGCCGTCGACCGTAACCGGGGCTTGCGTCGGCTGCGGCGGTGACATGCCCACAGCCTTGAGCATTGGGCTGCCGGCATAGGTGAGAATCTCGTCCTCTCTGCTAAGCGCCCAGTAAATCTCGATCTGCATGTTCGCCAGATCGGATAGCGGCGGCTTGACGCGATAGTTGCCTGATCGTTCGCCTGTGAAAAAAAGAGAGATGGGTATTTCGCTGATGGTCAGAGCGCCATTGCCGACCGGCGGCCAAGTCACGTTTCCAGACGTATCGACCTTCTTTTCGAACAGGGTCCAGATCGGCTTGCCACCCTCGTCCATCCTGATCCAGCGCACCCGTTCTGACGCTGTTTCAGCAAAACCTTCCGCCTTTACCTCGCATTCCTTGAAACGGGCTTCGGTGACGACATCGCGCTCTCCGACCTTCTTGGTATAGAGCGCCAGAATGTCATCCGCCTTGATCGTAACCCAGTACGGGCGGACGCCCGAGGCTTTCTCCTCCGCTTGGGTAGCCGCAGGTTCGGCGTCCGGATATGTGACGTAGATAGCGGTCAGGCCGTCCGCTACGCCGTCGGTGAATACGCCGCTGGAGAACCTGTTGAGGGAATTGCCCTTGCCGTCCACGTCCTCGGCAATGTCCTTGATGCGCTGGCTGGGCGCCCCCTGAAGTGTAACCTCCTTGGTGAACGGCTTACTGCACAGATTACGCAGCGCATCCACGAACTCTGGACGCCACGGCGTACATGCCAGCCGGCGCTTGTATTCGCTCTGCGACTCCCGTTCGTACTTAGGGAGATACTTCTCGCCCTTCGCCTTGATAGCGCGCACACCCGCCCGGATGTCCGAGATCAACTCCCAGTCCGGCTGCATCGCCAGATAATCCGCCGATGGATTTGACGGATCATCCCGTTTCTCAAGAGCCATGACTTACCTTGCGGTGCGAAACGTGCCGACGATGGCCGTGGGAGGCTGCGGCTTCGCCAACCGCCCAAACGCTCCACTTGTTGCGTCAACCTGATCTTTGAATGATCCGCCCGGGAACAGGCACAGCTCATCGAGATAGGCGTCGTTCCACTCGCCTTTAACGATCAGCACGTTCCCTCCCTCGCATTGCACCGAGAACGGCTCGGCGCGCGTAACCTTGTCGCCGGTCTCGGGCTCTGCTCGAGCTACGAAGCCCGCCAGCATCGCCACCATGTCGGCGGCTTGAACCTTGCCGGCCTGTCCGGGATCTTGCGGCAGGCTGACCTCCACGGCCCGACCATCGGATTCCGCAGTGGCCTTGATCAATCTGCGAACGTCTGGCCCTTCCGCCTGCGTCGTGACGACATGCCCGACGATGAACTTGCCATCAGGCGTCCGGCCGAGCTTTACGCCCGCGGTGCGCGCCGCCGTCTTTCTTGCCGTGGCCGCCAAGTCCCAGTGGCGAACCCATCGCGTACCTTCCGGTGCAGCACCGATGAATTTGCCTTCAAACCATGACCGCTTGAACATGCCACCTTCGCGCGGTGTGGGACGCTGCTGATACTGACCAGCAAAAGCATAAGTGCCCATATCGCGCTTGAGTGCATCAACGGTATCGCGGGGAAAGCGAACCGGATCAAGCAAGTCGCCGTCGTTCTGGCGAGGATCGGTGAACCCAATTGACGTTGAGCAACGGCGATCACCCTCAAATTCCATGGGTAGACAGAGATGCGCGTAACCCATGCCAAGCTTCAGGATGGTCCCGGCCACGTCATCCTCATGCAATCTCTGCATGATCACGACGATTGCGGATCGCTCCTGATCGTTCAGACGGTTCAACGCGCCTTCCCGAAACCGCCGGGTAGTCGCGGCCCGCTCCGCATCCGATTCCGCCGTATCCACCGAATGTGGATCGTCCAGGATGAGCCTGTCACCGCGTTGCGAGGTCAGCGAGCCGAACGCAACGCCTTCCCTCGTTCCCGTCCTGTCGTTGGCGAACGAAAGCTCTCCCGTCCTGACCAGCCGCACCTCCGGCCAGAGCGATCGATACCACTCCGACAGCATCAGGTCGCGGCACTTGCGGGTGTCGCGCTTCACCGGCCCTTCGTTGAACGAGGTGGCAAGAAACCTGTTGGCCAACAGTCCTTTCGGGCCCCACTCCCAAGCCTGCCACATGACGCTGGCGATCAGCGACTTGGACGAACCAGGCGGGACGTTATCGAGCAGCCGGTTGATCCGGCCATCGGTTATGGCCTCGAAATGCGCGCACTGCGCATCTAGATGCCAATTCCAGACCAGAGGCGTCGCGGGCTCTACGACGTGCCACGCTTCCTTGATGAAGCCTGCGAGCGTCTTGCAACGCTCCCGGATCGCGTCAGCATCCCGCGCTACGCGCTCCCTCTCCCGTTCAATCTCCCGCCGTCTCTTCTCCGCCAGCACCGCCGAAAGAGGCGGAAAGCTTGCGGCTAATGCGTTCGACCTGTTCAAGCTCTGCATCTGTCAGTTTGCTCAGATCGGCATAGCCGTTTTGGCCGGGCGGGACCGACGGCGTGATAGCCGAGAACTTGGGGTGCACATAGGGAGCAGCGGCTTTGGCCATGTCATCCCGACGGACCTTGTCGGCCTTGGTGTCCCGCATAACTTGGAGCATGTAGTCCAAGGGGGTGATCCCGGTCGCCCGGACCCGCTCCTCACGCTCTTTCGTAGCCTTGTTGGGGCTATTGGGCTTGCGCCCCGCCCCTGACCTTGCTCCGCCTCTGGCCATTTGATTTTATTTCAGTCGGGATTGATTTTGATTGATTGTTTTCAAAGGAGCGTCTGATGAACAAGTTTCTGTTGGCTGCCATTGCTGCGGGCTTATGGGCGAACGCTGCTGGCCAGTGGTTGCGTCCGGCAGAAGCTCAGTACAGAGGAGATACGGAGAGCTACCTGAAAAACATCGACCTCAACATTGAGCGATTAGTGAAGGGCGGCGCCGGGTGCCGAAACATGAAGATATGCGACTGATGGAGCGGCTTGGGGGAATCGAACCCGCATCAACTGCTTGGAAGGCAGTGGCTCTACCATTGAGCTAAAGCCGCGATCTCTGCCGACACTTCATGAGCCTGCGCTGAATGAGTCAGTAATCCCGGTGGTTGTCAAACTGTGGGATTACTGACCGCACGCCACCGAACGCCGCTCAAATCGCTTCTTGATGGAATTGATTCTCACATCAATGGGTTAGTGGCTATCGCAATTGGAAATTGCTTATCAAGCATGAGACTAGATGTTGATGGGATACCCACCGTGGATTAGCGGCACTCAGAATCAAAGGCCATCAGCCACTGCTACTTCGAAATTCCGTTTGCTAGAGCTGAAAGCAAAAATGCCGTCCAACCAATGCCACCTAAAACAAGAACTGCCGTCGGTATAGCCGGGAAAATCCAGCGTAGGCTGTTCGTGCTTTCTGATAGATTTTCTCCCCAAATCATCGTGGCAAGCCCCATGCAAATTGCGCTGGTGATGAAATACACGATGAAAACGGGGAAGTAAGCGGCCACCAGGACGGCGAACACAATGAACCCAAGGGTGTCGCCCAACATCTTCCGCAAATACGAGCTCTGGTCTTGTAGCGCCATATAGGCTCCTATGTTATCCTCGGACCGTACAGCTTGGCGCCGATAGATTTCAAGAACTCTCGGGCATCCCAAGTCAGTTGGTCTTTTTCGGGATCAACCACCAGCATCCCATACTGCTGCCAGACGCGGCGCTTAGTCTCTTCTGCGGTCTCTCGAGTGTTGGGCAGGAAGCGCGATAGCCCGCTCATGACTTCCCGCTCCGATAGACATTATCCTTGGTGGCATGGGCGACGTTGCCCGGGGTCAATTGCCCCGGATTAATCTGGGTCGGCTTCTCTGCCCGCATCGAACGCAGCCCGCCGCCCTGCGCTCGCTCAAGCGGAAACCAGCGGTCGGCCATCTGGCGCAGGCCTTCTCGAAGCCGGCGGCCGCAGTCTTCCATCTGGCCACGAGATGCCGGCGCGCCGTAAAGAGCATTTGCCGCTTCTTCGATAGACCGGCCCTCTCCGCAAACCAGAGCGACCACCTTCCAGTCATCGGGATAGAGGCGGTCACGGACAGACGCGAGAAGCTGGCTTGCCGCGAGTTGTGGCGGGCCCGGTGGCGATCCCGGCTGCGAACCTCCCCGCACCCGGTCGAAGTCCATTGCGCCACCCATGACGCCATAAAGCGCGCCGAAGGCATCTTGAATGCGGGAGCCCGCATCGTGCTCTCGCTTCGTGATCTGCTTGCGCCGATGCATCGCGTTCAGCGTGTCCACGACGCGGCGAACGTAATCGATGCCGTGGGCGTACGGACTTGGCACACCTACCAACTCGGTATCCGGTCTGGCCGTTGGCGTTTTGTTACGCCCCCGCTTCTTGTTCCGCATATCGATCATTAGGCCACACTCCCGAACGTATAGGTCGAACCATCGAACGGCATGGTGAGCCAGTTGCCGTCGTCGTCATCGCGCATCTTGAGGGCGCCGATCTCGGCTTTGTCGCGCCAGCGCTCCATGCGGCCTACCCATTCGGCATGGTCTCGGCTGCCTTCGTCGGGCTCCCGCTGCTTGAGCCATTTGCGGGGGAGCGTGACGCCAAGCATCACGTCGCTGGCCTGCTTGATCGCATCGCCGCCATACAGGGCTTGGTCGGTGAACTTCCAGCTATTGGCCTTGTCTTGCGATCCGCGAGTGAGCTGCGCCAGAAGGAAGATGGGAATGTCCAATTCCTTCGCCAACTCCTTGAACGCCATGGCTGCGTATTCGACCGTTTCCACCTTGGTCCAGCGCGGATTCTCAGGCTTCACGAGCAGGATGTGATCGATCGCGGCGCACCCAAGCCCGTGCTGGCGATGGAATGACCGGATCTTGGAGCAGATCGCGGAGGTGCGCTGCTGGCCGCAGTCGTCGATGAAGAGCTTGACCTGTTCGGCTTCCTGCGCCGCCTCCTTGAGGTTCTGATACTGGAAGACGTCGATGTCGCCGGACCGTTGCGCGCGGACCGAGACCTGAGTCCATGCCGCCAGCGTGCGCGTTGCGATCTGCGTAGAGGTCATCTCCTGACTGATAAGCAAGCCTCGCTTGCCTTGCTCTCCCCGCGCCGCGTGACGCATGATCTGCAGTGCCAAGGTGGTCTTGCCATGGCCTGATGGCGCGGCAATTGTCACCAGATCGCCGCCCATGACCGGACCCATCAGCTTGTCCAGTTCGCGGATTCCAGTTCGCAGTCCGATCTGGATGCTATCCTTGACCCGGTAGTTCTCAGCCGTCCTATCCAGAGAGGCCTTCGCGGCCTCGCTCAGGGATTTGATGGTGGACGTTGCCTGATCCATCGTCGCGTCCATCAAGGACGCTTCGAGCCCCGCCAGAATATCGTCCGTCGGCTTACCCATATCCTTGCAGGCTTTGATCGCGGCTTCTGCAGCCGCCCTGATCTTCTGCCGTGCGAAGTTCTCCCGGATTGGCTCGGCGTAATCGAGCGCGGACCCGGCATCGCTGGCGTTTTCCTTTAGGACCGCGACCAGCGGGACGAACGGCTGGCCGTCGCCGTATTCGGCTGGCAATCGGGCTTCCAGCGTCGAACGCGTGACCCGCCGCCCCGATTCCAGCAATTCCTCAACAGCAGTGAAGATTGTCCGGTGCTCGGGCGCGACTAGCATCTCGCCGCGCACAAAGGTCTTTGCCTCCCAGTAGATCTCGGGAGACCGAAGCAGTGCACCGATAAAGGCTTTCTCGTTGGCGAGGATGTCGGAAATCATATCGGCCCCTCGACAAAAGGAGCGACGCTTGGCAGGCTAACTGTATGACCGCACAAATGAGAACATTCTGGATTTTCGTCCTTATTGCCATCTTGGCGATCAATGCTCTTCCGATCGCATTGGCATCCTGTGATGACGCGACGATCATTCAAGCAATTAAGGCGTCCAATAGCTACTCCTGCTCTGAGTACTGGCTTAATCGATACCAAACACTCTTGGCGGGGCTGACGGCGATCGGCGGTGCTTGGATGACCGTCGCTGCGATGAACCGACAGACCGAAACAACACGTCGAGACGCCGCAAGCAGAAGGTTGTCCGAATATTCTGCGGCCATCTTCAAGGTCATGGGGAAATTCACGGCGGTGCCGCTTCGCGAGGCCGCCGGTCCGGCTGATCCAGCGCGAGACCAACTCGTACGCGCGTTGCGTGAAGCCACAGAGAACCCTACCGTCCTCGAAGCCCTGACGGACCCTAAATTGGGACCAGACGTGAATATGCTCTCTCTTTTCATAAGCGCCACAGTCGGAGCCGCCGAATATCCGCGTGCGGGCGACATTGTTGGACGACCTGCCAATCTGGTATGGCCTCTCTACATGGCGCTCACGAACGGCATAACCGAGCGCCAGAAAATGCTTTCCTCCGGCACAACGGTTAAATCGCTGGAATCTATTTCGACGATAAACCATCGAAAATTTCTTCGAGCCTATACCCACGGCGATCCTATCGAGCCCTGACTTCACGCCACGTCCCTCATCTGTTCGATCCAAAGGTCGTTGTAGTCTTTGCCCGGCGGCGGCTCCGCGGCGATAGACGCGCGGATGCCTTCTTCGGTTAAGCGGGCAAAAAGTGCTTGAGCGGCTTTCCGTCCCGCAGGAATCGCGGCCTCGTATTCATGGCCCTTCTTTCGAAGCGGCCTGTCACCGTCTGGGAACACCGTAATTCTGGAAACGCCGAGCGGGACTTCGAGTCCGATCATTCCCGCCGTGGAGAGCGCGGCCCAGACCGGAATCTTTCCAACTGTGAGGAGCGATGCTGCAAGCGCAGTTTCAACGCCTTCCGCGATCCCGATATGAGAAGCCACGCCACCAAGACGAACAGCGCCGCCACCAGCGGGACCAAGACCGAGTTTAGCGTTGTCGACATCGGCTTTCCTTCCATCCCCTCGAAGGAATATGCGCCAGACAGATGACAGTTGCCCCATCACATCATCGACGCGGCAGACGAGAGCAGGATAAGGTTTCGCCTTGCCCGGATATGGTAGCGATGGATTGAACCGCAGCACAGAGTGAAAGCACGGATGCAGATCATCCATTCCGCGCAATCTTAGATATTGTTCGGCTAACGTCCCCGGTAGCTCGGACGAGTTATCCCAGATCGCCTGCGCGGCCTCGCGCGTGTCTTCCTGATAGGAAATCTCCTGCGCTTTACGGGCCCGCTGGCGGGCTTCTGACTCTTGGCGCCGTCTATTCCGCTCGGCCCTCTCGGCTTCCGTGAGCGGCTTTAAATTCCGTGACGGCGGCGGCTCGCCGGTTATGTTCTGCACGGCCTCGAGGAACGAAAGCCCCGCGATATGCATGACCATTCCAATTGCGTCCCCGCCTCCGCCGTGACCACGACAATGCCACTTGGCTTTGACGGGATTGACGGAGAAGCGATCCGTCCCGCCGCAGAATGGGCAAGGCCCGGTATGCTCGCGTCCGGCACGCTTGAGAACGGCACCGCACCGGGCCGCCTGTTCAAGCAAATCAGCTTCCCGGGCCCGCCCTACCCAAGCATCAGAACGTGCCCGTTGTTCAGCGCGAGCGATCATGCTGAAATACCCAGATATTTTGGGGATTTCTTGCCACCATGAATAAGCAGGTTCCGGGCGGTCTGACGCCGGTCGCTCTTCTGACGCTTGCGGCTGCGCTCGGCACGCTGCTGACCGTAGGAATCCCCTACATTCTCGACAAAGACCCGATCAAGAGTTCGGATTGGCTGGGCTTTGCGGGTGCCTTTCTCGGCGCGATGGTCGCTCTTATCGCCGCGGCTTACGCTTGGCGTGGCGTCCAGGTGCAGATATCGGCCCTGCAGGAAGCAACCGCCATGGCGCTTGTCAGCCGTGAAGAAGATCGCTTGGAAAGAGAGCTCCCCAGCCTCAAAGACACTCGCCTGCGTTTCGCCCGCTGGGCGGCCAATTTTGAGACGGCGGTCAAGGGCAACGTTCCCGACGTGTTTATCGCATTGCTCAAGGAAGACGGGATCGGCGTCGCGAAGGACAGCTTTAACAACGATAGGATGACATTCGAGGAGGTTGACAAGGCATTCCCCAACGCAAGCCTTCATCTCCGCAATGTAATCTTTCAAGAACTTCTCAAGGCTTATGGGATCGCAGGCTCGCTTGCGGTTTTTCATGCGCAGTTCCAGAAAGCAGAAGCAGCATGGAAGAACGCGCCCGACGCCGAACGGACGGCAGGAAGCAACAAGCCCCCGGTTGAACTCGAGATGATTTCTCAGCTCTTGCTCGAAACACTGGATCGGGCTGGGGTATGCATCCAATCGCTCAACGAGATCGTAACTGGGCTCGACCGCAGAATCGCGGAGATAGAAGCGCGTCTCCCGCGCTTCCGCCAAATCATCGAGGCGGGGTTGCGTTGACCCGATGTGGCGCATTATGCCGCGCTCCCAAACAGATCAGGATTCCGCTGCCGTCCCGCAGGCGTCATTGAGATGCGGAGCCAATCTGCGATCAGGGCGGATTCCGCCGCGTCCTTGCTCGGGACGTTCCAGCCAAGCTGATGGCAGCGATTCATCGCCTGCGCCTTCCACCACTCGCTGGTATTGGCCGTTCCCTTCGGCGGCCTCGTGCCATGGATAACGCCCCTCCACGTTGTGTTGTTGACCTCGACGTATTCGATGCCGAGCATTTCGCAGACTTCGATGGCGTGAGCGCGGACGCCGTACAGACCAAGCAAGGTCTGCATGTTGGTTAGTGGCTCTTTGGTCTTGATCGCGGATTGGCCGAAGGCGTCGTTAGGCCGGTACGACACCTTCGTCCGCATCATGTCGGAGCGCAGCGGTTCTTCGATCGCGACATGATCTGGCTTGTGCCGCTCTAGAAAGCCTTCCCACCAGTTCCTGAACTCGTGGAAAGCGCCTCCTTGCCCCGGAGACTTCGCATGGAAGGCCTCGGCCAGCACAAACCGGTCGCCGTCAAGAATGGCGGCACCGGAATGTCTCAGAGCTTGGTCGAGGCCGCAGAAGCGCATCAGGCCGCTTCCTTCTCGGGTTCGAGCGTCTTGAAGCCCTTGGACACGACGGCTTGACCTGCGGCGTGACCGTCCATCCACTTCCGAAATTGCGAGGTGGACGGATCATGCGGAGGCTTCGCTGTTTCGCCGGCCATGCCGGCGCGCTTGCCCGCGTCATAAGCCTTGTCTTCGGAGGGCTGCATCTGATCCGCGAACATATCGACCTGAACGCCGACGCCGTTCCATGCCGCGACTTCGGTTTCTTCCGCGATCCGGGCGCGGAATGCCGCCTCGCCTTCCGGCGTGCGCAGTTCGAGCGTGAGCTTCACCGCCTTGACAGAGCCGCCCTCCGACTTGATCAGCCTGCAGGCGTTCTTGAATTCGGCATCTGCCGTTTTCTTCTTTTCCAGCGCCTTGGCGTAGGCCGGTACGTGCTGGTTCAGATGCAGGGCCTGACGCTGTTCGTCCGTCAGACTGCTGTTGTGGCCTGACTTTGGAACTTCACCGTCCTTCGGCTTGTTAGTGCTTCCCTTGGGTCTTCCCATTCCAAACCTCCTGTTTTCAATGGAGCCATGCGGATGAAACGCATTGAGAGAGGACTGGAATCGCGTATCCAACCCGCCCCGTTGCGTGAGTGAGACGATGAAGCCTGTTAAGACCGCCGCTGAGATCAGAGACGCCATCAAAACTGAGGCTGGCGGAATACTTGGATGGCCACCCGGCGCCGACGTCATGATCTGGCCGGACGGCAAGTCTTGGAAGGTGACATTCGTCACCATCGATCCCGAGCGCGATGAACAACTGAAGTTCCGCGTCGAAGGTCTCGCGCGGATCATGCGCGACCGGATGGACCTCGCACCGACCCCGTTGATAAATCGCTGAGAGGATCATGCAGCCTCCTGGTCGAATTTATTGACCTCGTTGCCCCAGGTATCGAATCCTTCGCGGGATTGTCGGGCGAACAGATCGCAGCGGGACAAACCCGCGGTGCGTGCGATCACGGCGTCATAGAAGGCGTCGGGTTTACGGCTATGTTCGCGCGCCACGCCCTCCACTACTCCGTGGAAGGCATCGTGAATCTGATACTCATTACCGAACACGGCGAGCAGAACGGACTCATGCATCCCGCGTGAGCGGTAGCCAGTTCCGATCCGGCGCTTGCCGTTGACGGTGCGCTTGTCCCAGATGAGTTCCGTCTTGTAGAGCGCGCCCCATGCGCGAAGTAGATCGAACGATTTGTCGAGAGTCGGCGGACAAGCCCAGAGCAGAAGGATCGCGTTAGCCCGCGCCAGATGCCCGACGGGCAGCGCCGCAATGTCTCGCCACGTCATCAGATCGTACTGAGCGCCGGCGGACTTCTTGTTGCCTCGCTCCGAATACAGTTCGAACCTTGTCGGCGGATCGCAGACGATCACGTCGTAGCCAAACATCTGCAATGAGCCGAAGGGCCACGTCATGACAACCTCTGCTCGACATAGCGAAGGGCTTCCGCCCTCTCACGCACCCACTCCCGCATCACGACTTCCGGCGTGGTGTTCTCTGCACTTGCGATGCTGGAAATGATCTGGCGAATGTCAGGCGCCAGCATTGAAAAGAACGTCGTGCGCTCGGTCGGATCAACAACGGCTATGGCACGCGATCGGCCCGGCAGACGGCGGATGTAACCGCGATCTTCAAGTCCAGAGATCAACCGATGGACCGAGGACTTGTTCGCCAAGCCCATGGCCGTCTTGATGTCATTGAAGGACGGAGCCTTGCCGCCAGCCGCGACCGTGTTTCGAATGAAATTCAGACAATCAGTCTGCCTTTGCGTGAGGCCCATCATGCCGCCCTCACCTTCTGGGCGGATTCCCATCCGGCCCTATCAGCGACCCAGCGCGCGATAATGTCCCGCACGGGAACGCCTTCACATGCTGCTGCTTCTTGAACGGCTTGCCGGACGTGGGGTTCAAGCCAATAAAGCGGGGAACGATTCCTGTCTTTCTCGTTCTTCATCTGCTGAACGCGACCGTCGAGATAATAGACGATGGTGTGATGATCCCGCTTCAGAAAGCGTGCGATCATCCCGCGCGAGTAGCCCGCATCTGAAAGGCGACACGCCGCGTCCTTCCTTGCTTCGACCAGTTGCGTAAGGCGACTGCGGCCCAGCAAATCCTCTCGGCATATTCCGTGATCGAGCAAGACGGAATTGATGATTTTGACGTTTCTCATGCCGCCTCCCGCTTGAGAACGCTGGCAGCGGCCCGCTCGGAGGCCGTACCGGGGCCAACAGCGATTGCGGCATGTGCCGGGCAATAGCTCGAACCGTCTTCGGTTGGGTTGCCGCAGAAGGTGTGTAAACCGTTCTCGTTGCGATCCTCATCAGCCCAGCGGCACTCCATGGCGAGGACTTCAAGGATCGTCACGCGCCGGGAAACCACATCCGCAACGCGGGCCTTGAAATCTTCCTTTGTAACGACAGGACCATCCGCCATTTTGCGGCGACGGATTGCGACGACCTGCGCCCCTATTCCAGCCTTGAGGCGATCATTCGATTTGACTGCGGGAGCCTTTGGCTGTGAGACCTTGAAGTTCCGCGCCAATCGCAGCTTCTCCGAGCGGGTCTTTCCTGAAAGCCCGAGACGATCGATCTTTCCGCACACCGCGTTGCGGGTGACGCCGCCCAACTCGGCTGCGATCTGACTGGCTGTCCAGCCGTTGCCCCAAAGCTCCTTGAGGCGATCTACCCGCTTATCAGTCCAATTAGTGAGACGTTTGTCGTTCATCACGACACCGCCCGGATAGTGGCCTTGGGCCCTGTGAAGTCCTCGAGATCGCGAATCGCATCCTTGGCCTGCTCGACCCGTTCGCGGATTCCAGCCTTGTCATTGTTGGAGAGATGCCCGTCGGACGCGGCGCGAAGAGCAAAGTGGGAAAGTTCGCCGGCCGATTTCGCGAACTCGCCAACGGTCTGGATTACATCTGCATCGGAACGGGCCGGATCATCGAAGGGCGTAAGCTCGCATCCCACATCCTCCGCCATGACTCGCAGGCAGATAGGATCGGCGGCCAGCTTGTCCACGGAATTGATGATGTCGCCCGGAGGCATCATGGGATCGTTCGGGTTGCCGTATCGGGAGATACGGCCAGCATCCACGCGCGTTGCGCTCGCAACTGCTACACCGCCGCCAGCCTGCTCGACGGCGCGTCGGAACGCTGCTTTAAGCTTGATGTCAAATGGCGAAAGCTCGCGCACTTCCCGTCCCCGTTCCTGCAATTTTCTGAATTCGATTTGGAATGACGCGGTACGAAATGCCTGGTTTAGTCCCGGCCATGAGCGATGCTGCGCTGCGTACGGAATTGACCGGCCCGGCCCCGTTGAGAGGCCGGGCGCGTTCGTCCATCATCGGAGCCGTGACGCAACCGATGGAGGACGGAATGAGTAGCGATGGGCAGTACGACAAACGACAAGTCGCGATCATGGCGACGCGGCAGATGGCCGTAGAGTGCTGGACCGATGCGATTATCGATTTGCTGGTCGATACCGGCGTCGTGACCGCCGAGCGAGCCGTCGTCATGTTGGAGACCCTCCAAGCGAAGCTGTGGGATCAATCCAACGGCGAGTACCTGTTAGACCCTGAGACGATTGAGATGGAATCCACCCGCGTTGCTTCGCTTGCGAAGGCGTATAGAGCGCGCCATCAGGACCGCGAATGAGACGCTTCCCGCGCTCGGCCAAGTCGCAAAGTTCTTCGCCAACGATAAGCTCGGGGCCAATCTCGTCATCCAGCGTCCAGCGAAGATACCGGACTCCCGCTCGGATTAGCTCGCGCTCGCGGGTATCCAGCGAGCATTCAAGCGCCGATGGGATATCGGCGGCACTAGCAACACCAGCAACAACCGCAGGCGCGAGTCCAAACATCACGAGGAAGGATCGACGGTTCATGCCGCCTCCTCGGGCTGGGAGGGGGACGGATCAGCTACATTGAAGAAATCGTTCGGCGTGACCGCACCCTTCGTGGCGACGCCGATCTTTTCCATCGCTGAACGATCTGGGATACGCCTCCCGGTCCGATATCGATGAACTACTTGCCGAGACGTACCGATCTGTTCGGCAAAATCGCCGTCAGACAATCCGTGAAGGTCAAGGAACGTTGCCAAATGCATCTCGACAATCTGTCACCATTTTGGTGACTGGTCAAGCGCGCGCACCCGCGCTGTCACCAGATTGGAGCCTTCCCGTTTGTCGCCAATCCGGTGACATTGTCTTTATGGCTGATATCAAAGGAAAATTTCCGAACGGGCTTGGCGCGGCGATGTCCAAAAAGGAGATCGGCGTGACCGAGTTGGCGCGGCTTGCCGGGACGTCGAAGCAAAACGTCCAGCGTTGGGCAGACCAATCTCGCAAGCTTCCAATCGACTGGGCTGAAAAACTCGCTGAACACGTAGATTCGACGCCCGAAGCGTTGATCTTTCAAAAGGCGGCAAAGCGCCGCCCTGTTCAAAAGAAAAGCGGTCCGACAACCCAAGAAGTCTATGTTTTCGATAGCGTGCCCGCCGGAAAGCTTAAGCAGCCGACTTCTCAATTGGAGTTAGAGGACATTCCTCTTCTTGTCTTTTCCGATCTAGGACGCGGAGATTGGATAGCTCTTACGGTGGAAGGTGATTCCATGGACCGGGTCGCGCCGAATGGCGCGCGGATCGTCCTCAACCGCGATGATCGGACGTTAGTCTCTGGGAAGCCATATGTTTTTTCCGATAGGGGTGAGGTCGGCTTCAAATTATGGCGAGCGGACCCGCCTAGGTGGGCGCCGGCATCCACAAATCCATCGCACGAAGCGAAATTTGTTAAGTCGAAACGCGATGCTGAGCGAATGGTTGTGGGCCGCGTAAAGCGGTCGGTGCTGGACTTATAAGGTGGCTTGCTTTCTGAAACTCGCTATCGCGCATCTTGCCATCGTCGCGTGGATATCATCCGCTCGGGCTGAAACAGCTTTGGAGGTGCACTCGCTTTGCAGGAATGTAGTTAAGGCAAAAATCGATTCCACTGGGGCGATCGCGTTTTCGAACGACCCCGAGTCGGGTCAATGCTGGGGGATGTTTGCCGCAACTCAAGAATTTGCAACTATTTCAGCGGATGCTGGTAGCCCCCCTCTTCTCGGGTTTTGCCCTCCTGCGAAATCGACCCGCTTACAGCTTGTGAAGATATTCCAGAAGTATGTCGACGATCATCCGGAAAGCGCTCACGAAAGATTCAATAGAATTGCTATTCGCGCCTTTACGGCTGCGTACCCTTGCCGATGAAATTTCTTCCGTATGTGCAGGAGGCCATTTCATCTCTCGGATACGTGAGGCCTGAATATGATACGGCTATCGCTATCATCATGGAGGCGAAAGAAGGATACCATCCCCGCGACGTCGCGCTTGCCTATCGAAAAATTGACCCGCAGTTGTCGACTGACAGTAAGCGAAGTCTTGGCCTGAGAGCGAACACGTTCTTCTCACAAGAAGCTTATGATTGTTTAACTGCAAAAGGCTTAGGCCAACCTGTCGACGGGCTCGCCACGACGATTCTCCGGGCAATGTTTTCCTATTTTCGCGATCGTCACGTCGCGCAAGGTCAGAAATCAGTGGCCAGCGGATTACCGGGTTGGTTTAAAATATCCCGCCTCCATCAAGATTGCGCAGGATGTGACCGCCTGGATGGAACTGGTCTTTCCAGTAATGAGGTTGCTATGCTTCCTCCATCAGATTGTCA
The DNA here is from genome assembly GCA_024508675.1 of Afipia sp. Lineage (GTDB taxonomy): Bacteria > Pseudomonadota > Alphaproteobacteria > Rhizobiales > Xanthobacteraceae > Afipia. Next base: position 171,612 of record JANINQ010000011.1, on the reverse strand, counting down.
GCGTGAAGCCTGCTCATTACTCATTATTTGGCAAGTCGATTGGTTGGCTGATATCGATTAGGAGCTCGTAAGATCATGCCAGAAGTGAGGAAGTGGCGAAGCGCACTAACGGATCGGGATCTATGTTCGGTTTAACCCTTAAATCTCTACTTCCGCTTGCCGTCATTCTCGCGGTTTGCTTCAGCGTGGCTGTTTTAGGCGCGAGGGTGACGACTCCCGAGATTCCGACATGGTATGCATCTCTCGCTAAGCCGTCATGGACCCCGCCTCGAGTCGCATTTCCCATCGTCTGGCCTATCCTATATTTTCTCATGGCGATTGCTGCGTGGCGATTATGGGAAGCTCCGCCCTCCTCGTTGCGGACGGCTGCTTTAGTGCTGTTCGCTATTCAACTCGCCTTGAATGCGAGTTGGTCATATGTGTTCTTTGGAGCGCATAATATTGTCGGGGGGCTGGCGATCATCGTAGCGCTGGCAGGTGCTCTCGCCGCGACCATCATTGTCAGCTCGTATGTCGACGTGGTGTCAGCCGTGCTGTTAACGCCCTACATTGCGTGGATCATCTTCGCGACAGCGCTTAACACGCGGATTTGGATGTTAAACTGACGCACGCGCCTTACGGATCGAGACTCGTCGGGCGAAAGTACCAACCGTCGATAAGTTGTTTTCCCGTAGCGCGACGCTTCCGACGAGGAAACGGACAGCCGATCTCTCGGGCCTTCCCCCGAACGGCTATCTGTGATCTCTTCAGCGCCGCCGATGCCCTTACCGGCGAAGCGCCGTCACTCACCAGCCGTTGAAGCTTGGCAATATCATCTGCCGTCCAACTTCTAGACGTAATTCGAACCATGCGCGGAAGCCATCTTGAAACAAATAGCCCCGCCGTAGCGGGGCTTTTGTTGTAGGGGTCAGTATTTGAACTGCGGCATCGACTTGAGCTGGTCCTTCGTCACGTTCAGGACGGCGCGGTCGGGATACCATTCCTTGGTAGTCGAAGAGGTTGAGCCCGTCGTTGTCTTTCCGGCTTCGTTGGCGAACTTCAGTTCGTTCATGGGCACCGCGACCAAATGCTCACCCATTCCGAGGAAGCCGCCGACGCTGAGCACAGCACTTTCAACCTTGCCGGCCGAGTCGATGATGATCTCGCTGATCTCGCCCACCTTCTCGTTTGCGTTGTTGTAAACATTGACGCCGATAACCTTCGACGCTCGCCACTTACCAGCCGCGGCGACCGGTGCGGCCTCATTGGCTGGTGTATTCTTCGGGGCCTGAGCATAGGCGAGCGGCGATGCAAGCGAACAAGCGATGAGAACTGCAGGAAAAAGTTTGCGCATGATGAAGCTCCATAAAGTTGTGGCGCTTCAACAACGCTCTCGCAAGATTGTTCCGCAAGGAATCTTTCCGGCTCAAAAAGAAAACCCGCCCGAGCACAGTTATTTAGGTCGCTGATGAGCCCGCTTGTTCGTGGTGGTCGCCTCTTGAGCGCGTTCCTTGTCGGCCGGCTGATCCTGACCTTTGTCGTCGCGGACGATTCCCTGCCCCTTATCTGGGGTTGGGGAATCCGGTTCCGTCTTCTTTCTTCTGTCTGACATTCACGGACAACGCTCGTCCGTCCGAGAGGTTGCCCCAATCGCAAAGAAAACCCCGCCGGAGCGGGGTTATTTGCGGAAGAAGCTCTTTGAGAGTTCAGACTGGCGGATCATAGATGCGAGCGTATCCGGCCTAATCTCATCGTTGATGTTGTGGTACGCGACGGTGACATTCTGCACCGGATTACCCTGTTTTGAATAACGACGATGACTTGCCTCTTGGCGCACCAGCACGAAGCCGTGGGCCAAGATGATTTCAATGAACTCGCGAAATGTGCACTTTAGGCGCGGCACTCAACAGGAAACCCAACAGTGGCTTCCTGTTGTCCCCGGTCCAACCGCCGATTCGTGAGCGTTGCCATAAAAAGGCGGAACGCCCAATGCAGGCGGACCCAAAATGGGGCGCTGCGCGAAAGCAATTGCGAACGCGCGGGCTCTGGTTGAGCTAGAGCGTCCTCAATATATGAACCGATAACATCTTGCAGGAGGCGCGTTACCTCTTGGAGCGATCGGCCCTGAACGGCCAAATCGAAGTCGAGACAAACCGCTTCCCATTGATTTCCAGCACCGTGAGCGATGCACTTAATTGCAATATCCATGGGCATATCTCGATTAGTATCGAGGAATTAGGGTCATAAAACGTCAAAGGTGACAAGACGTTCCAGAACGCTTCACATATGAGTGACACCAAAATGCCACAAGGTTCATGGCTAAAGGTTAATGGGCACCGCTAAAATATGTCCGCTTCGGTCCTATCTTGGACTTCTGCACGTCAATCCGCACTCCTCAACCACCTCATCGTGAACTCGATCTGGTCGCCGGGGAGCTCCCGCCAGGTATCCACGGCGGACATGTAGGCGGCAGTCGGCCACCGATCGAGGAACGCCCTCGCCGTCCGCCTCGCCTCTTCCCGGTTCTGGGTGAAGGATTCCCGAACGTAGCCGTCGTCGGCCGCAGCAGTTTTGCGGCGGCGGGCCATGGCATCGGCCAAGTCTCTCGGGTGACGGTAGGACATCGCGGTACTCCACATGCGATATGCCTATAAATAATAGGTATTTCTAACTGTTGGAGTCCCGATATCCTTCAATTTGACCCTATGGTGAGGGCTGAGTACGGGCATGATCCGACCAATCCCCGGCATATAGCCAAGGCTTGATCGAACCACGTAGCGACCTTGACCCTACGGAGCCGGGCGTCGCACGGGGCCGGGTTGAGGGTGTCCCCCGGCATGTATCTGGCTACTTTTCGGCCGCCTACCCGCGACCGCCGCACCTTGGGCTTCCAGAACTATTCCTGCCCTTCCAGCGTATGTGCGGCTCCCTGCACTGGTCTCGCCTGCCCCGGCGCACGTTTCTGATTCCGAAACCGGGAGGCATAGCCGCTCGTGGGCGACAAATCCCAGATAGCCGACCCAAAAAGATTTGTCACCTTTTTGGTGACGCGACGCTTGACGCGTCACCATTTCGGTGACAGTGTCTCCCCATCGGATCGTTTCACCGATCAGACAGGGGAAGCCAGAGATGCCAGCTATCAGCGAGAACGCAGTTGGAGACCGGATGACCTATCTGGTCATCTGCGCAGCCAAGGAAGGCTCCTACTCGCCCGAGCGCTACCTGAGCGACATGGGCCGCGCCGCCACGATCAAGGACATCGCATCGGGCCAGTTCTCCGGTGACGTCCTGCAGGTCATCGAGATCAATCCGGTTGAGCGCATCTGCAACGACGTGACCGCCGAAATCTTGGAAGCGGCTGGATACAACGACGACGAGCCGGTCACAGCCGTGGATCGTCAGGCCGCCGCTTGGGACCATGCCCGCGACCTCCGTAAGCACGGAGCCGCAGCATGACCGGCACAGCAGCAGGGCGGACGTCGGGCACAATGCCCGATGATCTCTATCGATCGCTCAATTCAATTCGATCCGAATTTCGGATGCGAATGAATAGGTCATCCGATTTGGCAGAGGAATTCGCCGCGCGTGGCGACATGGCATCTGTGTCGGAGCATTCAAGCGAGTCGGAACGGTGTCGCGAAGCATTCGGAGCGATGAACCGAGCGATTAATGCCGCAGATGACTATTTCGCCGCGCTCGCCGCCACCAAGCCCACAGGTGCCGCATGAGCAAGGCAGCAGCAAAAACAATCTCGGTATCGCTGGCAAAGCGGCGCGTTCTCGCAGCAATCCGCGAAGTATGTCGGTCGAAACCAACTGAGCATGAGAGCTTTGAAACGATCTGCGACCTGCATCCGGAGCAGATCGAATACAATCTCATTCAAGCCGTCAGCGCCGCCCTCGCCGCCGCAAAGACCGGGAGCGCGTGAGATGAGCCAAGCATTCTCCTATCAGGAATCTCAGCAGCGCGGCTCGGTCGCCAATCTGGTGACCTTCTGCGAGCAGATCACCAGCACGGGCTTGTTGCCGGAAGCCGAAGAACTTCGCCTTCGCGAACTGACCGTCTGCACTTGCACCGCATTCGACATGCTCACCGTGGCGGAACGCCATGTTGTCCAAGTCGGAGATCATGACCCGGAGGTACGGTCATGATCTCTGCCACGGAACCCACCCTTGTACATAAGTCCGCCGCAGCCGAGCGCGCCAGCCGCGTCCGCGACATCAGTGTGGCCGTCTACACCAAGCGTCTCGATCAGGAATGCAAGGGCAACTCCGCCCGCATGCTTGCCAAGGACAACGACGGCGGCGTGAAGATGCGCGGTCGCGCGGCCTCCTATGACAGCCTGACGCGGGCTTATCTCGAAGTGCTGGGAGTCGAGATATGAGCGGCCCCCATCGTAACCACGTTGAAGCTCGCTCAAGCCGCGCCCCTGCCCGCCAGTTTGTGAGCGAGAGCCATGACCATAAGCCAGACGCCCCGCTGAACATCGGACCGGATTTTTTCACGGGCATCTCCGTCGTGGTCGAACAAATGCGCCACGATTACGCGACCGACCTTCCTCAGAAGATGCGCGCCTTCACCACGGCCTTTGAAGCCAAGGACGCGCCTTCCATGAAGTTGGCCGGCGAAGACCTCGCCAAGTTTCTCGGAGGTATGCAGGCCGTCGCAAACAGCGTGGTGCGGGCTTCGCTTGTCCATATCAACCGGAGGTCGCGCCCGTGAAAATCATTCCTTGGGATGGTCAACCAATCAACAAACCCGGCATCTACAGCGGCGTGCCGATGGACGTGTATCACGGCGCCAACCTGTGCGACGGCCCCTCGGTGTCGTCGTCCGGTCTCCGCAAGATCAGCAACGAGAGCCCAGCGCATTATTTTTGCGAGTCTCCGTACAACCCTGACCGCGCCGAGCAGAAAGAAACTGAGGCGTTGGTATTCGGTCGTGCGGCCCATCATCTGCTTTTAGGCGAAGACGACTTTAACACGCTCTACATCGTTCGGCCGACCAAGTCCCCCGATGGTAGGGATTGGAACGGAAACAACCTGTCATGCAAGGCGTGGCTCGCGGATCAGGCCAAAGCAGGCCGCACGGTTCTGCTGCCGACGCAACTTGAGACGATCCGCGGTATAGCGCGGTCCCTCGCCGCCCACCCACTGATCGATGCCGGGATTCTCAATGGTGCTATCGAGCAGACCATCGTCTGGCGCTGCAAGGATACCGGCGTCTGGCTGAAAGCCCGTCCCGACGCGATCCCCAACGATGCAGGCGATTTCGCGGATTTAAAGACCACTACAAGCGTTCAAAGCGCGGACCTCGCCCGAACCATTGCTGAGCACGGATACCACCAGCAGGCCGCTTTAATCGCCTCTGGATGGCATGCGCTGACCGGGCGGGACATCGAGAGCTTTTCGTTCGTCTTCGTTGAGAAAGAACCGCCCTACTGCGTCCGCGTCGTCTCGTTGCGCGACGAGGATTTGGCTCGCGGTGAACGCCAAAACTTCATCGCCACCAGAACCTTCGAGGACTGCATGGCGACGGGTGACTGGCGGGGCCCGGGCAACGCGGACGCGGAATACCTGAGTCTTCCTGAATGGGCACAGAAGCGCATCGACAATCAACTTGAACAAGCTGAGGCGGCCTGACCATGGCGGATATCGCACGCATTGAAGAACGCCTGGATCGCGTCGCGGCTGGCAACACGGCCGTATCCGACCAGCTTGGTGGGATCGTCTTCCAGAACATGACCGAGGTCATGGAGTTCGCCAAGCTCATGTCCCTTTCCGGCAACGCGGTGCCAAAGCACATGCAGGGCAACCCGGGTATGTGCCTCGCCGTGTGCGTACAGGCGCTTGAATGGCGGTTCTCGCCGTTTGCCGTCGCGAACAAGTCCTACGAAGTCCAAGGGCGCTTGTGCTTCGAGAGTCAGCTCGTCCATGCACTCATCGAACAGCGCGCTCCCATCCGTGGACGCCTCCAGCATCGCTTTGAAGGCGAAGGCGAGGACCGCAAGTGCATCGTCACCGCGATCCTGCGCGAAACCGGCGAGGCGATGGAATACACGTCGCCAGCGATTTCGAAGATCACGCCGAAGAATTCGCCGCTCTGGAAGACCAAGCCAGACCTGCAGCTCTACTACAACACGAGCCGCGACTTCTGCCGCGCTTACTTTCCGGACGTCTTGCTAGGCGTCTATGCCCAGGACGAACTCCGCGAGCACGTCGGCCCCGACAACGCCAAGGACGTGAGCAAGCCCGACGTTGCGTCTCGTCTCCGGGGTAAGACCGGTCGTGGCTTCTCCGCTCAACATGTCGAGCGCGAAACGCGCGGCGGCGTGATTGACGAAGCTCCCGCCCCTGCAGAAGCGCCCAACACAGATTCCAATTCGTCTCAGGCTGCACCCGACAGCGCCCTCTCTGAGACGGATACGCCCGCGTCTGTATCCCCTGCGGACGCGGGCAACCAAACTGAATCGACGGAGAGCGGTGACGGCGCGAACGTCGAGAGCGAGGAGCGAACCGGTGAAACATCCGCCGGTTCGCCCTCGCTGCCTGAAGGCTGGGGCATCGAATATGCCGGCGCACTTCGCCGCGCTCAGAAGAAGGAAAGCCTCAGCAAGTACGCCACGCAGTTCTGGGCGCAGTACGGCGGCTGGAACGCTCACAAAGATGGACCGGACGGCCTGACCGCCGCCGCGATCTACAAGGCGTTCGCAGACAACTTCGGCAACAAGGAAGCGATTGAAGCCGCCTTGCGGGAGTTGATCTGATGACGCAGACCTATCTCATGGCCGCTGCGGCGATCCACTTTGTAGCAATCGCCTGCCTTTTCAGCCCAACGCGCCTGTTCCACATTTTGGTGTTTCAGTTTTATCCCGGCGTGCTTGCCCTCGGGCTCGCTTGCTGTGCGTTCGGACGTTTCATGGGGTGGCCGATATGACCAGCCTCCGAGGACACGAGCGCCAGGAGTTTCCCGCGACGGTGAAACGCGCCGCCTTCCGCCGCTGCTGCGGTGACAAGGGTCATCCTCATTGCGAGGGCTGCGGCAAAGAACTTCGATCGGGCGAGATCATCTACGAGCACGTCCAGCCCGACGGGCTTGGCGGCGCGCCTACTGCCGACAACTGCAAGGTGTTCGGCCTCAGGTGCTGCGCCACTCCGAAGACCAAGGACGACAACGCACGCATGGCGAAGGCCGATGCCGTACTTCGCGCCAACTACGGACTCGATCCTGCGCCACGCCAGAAGCTGCGCTCGGCCGGCTTCCGAAAGTCTCGACCACAACGTTCAGCAACTCGCCCGTTGCGCCCCCGCGTCGCTCCCGATGTCGACCCGTCTGAGCCGACCGCTCAGAACGGTCTGGTCGCAGGTTCCAACCTCGGGATTGCGGAGGTCACATCATGACCACCTCCGTTTGCCAGCTAAAACCTCGCTCCGAGATTGTAGGGGCGAAAATCAACCAGTTCGCCCCCGCAGAGGAGCGATCTGGTCATGTCGAAGAAGGACGAAAACAGCCGAGCGGTGATCTGGGCAGCCGTTATCTCGGCCGTCGCGAGCATAATTATCAAGCTAATCGAAAAGCTCTTGTAGCTGCGCCAAACCTCAAAGCTCCTATTGAATCTGAAAAGTGGGATTGCCGCGGCAAGCGGCTTGAGGTGGCCGCATGAACCCCATGTCCGACCTAACGAAGCAGAGCGAGTTGAAGAACTGCCCCTTCTGTGGGGGACCAGCAACGCTTGGCGGCTCCCCAACCGGCATTATCGGTCAAGTCTATTGCAGCAACGATGACTGCTTCGGTCCAAAGACAACCGCACTCTTCAAGGCTGAAAGCATCAAGCAATGGAACACCCGCCCATCCTCAGCGGGAGTGAGGGAGGCGTTGGCCAACCTTCTGGTCGAGCGCGATAGCGAAGATGACGACGAGGAATGCGAACTTTGCGGCGGCCGCGGCACTCTAGACGCCTATACTGATCGGACAAGCAACGAGTCTCGCTTTGATGGTCGGGACGAAATTGGCTGTCCAGCTTGCATTGAGCGGCATCACAGCCGGGTTGTTCGCGCCGCCCTCTCCGATCATGGAGTTCAGAAAAGCGCGGCAGAAGCGAGCACGAAATCTGACGGCGGCGTGGAAGGACACGCACAGCGCGCCACAAGTGCGGCAACAGCGCCTCGGCTGGCCGCGAGTGGGATGGGCGGGATTGAGGCCCCCGCAGCCGGTATCAAGCCCGGCCCGTCAGACTCCCTCCTCAGCAAGACACTGACTGAGGGGGAGCAGAGAAGTATCGCTACAAAGCAATCCACGGACCCAGAAGGCGGCTCCCGTACTGAGACTGCTGGAGGTGCGGCATGAGCATGATGCAGCCCGGAGATTTTGCAATCGTCCCTGGTCAATTCGGCTGGGAATTGATCGAGGTTATTTCAACAACAGCGCGGCAATTTAAGGGAAACAAAATCGGATACTCGCGGTACACGCGAACCGTTCGAATGGAGGATTGTTCGTTCTTTGGATCGGAGGCTGCCGTCCGCTTATTGCATGAGCGCCTTAAATCATCCGATGCGCTCTGCGATGAGGAATGCAAAAAGTCTAATGAGCGGAGGGTAAGGCGAAACACTGATCTTATCGCCGCAGCGGAACTCAGCAAGACGCCATCTGCACCGGACAATGCCAGCAATCTGAGTGGAGCTTCTTCTGAACAGACCTCACCGGAGCACTCCGATGAAGGATGAGGTTCAGCCGCGCTTCTATATGGATCATGGCGTGATACATGATCGCGTTACTGGCAAGCACGTCGTGACCGATGGCAAGCCTCCGTTCGAGGATAGCACAGAGCAGGTTTGCGAGTTCTTGAATGGACTCGTTTCCACCCCCACCCCTATAGCCGATAGTTCGGCACAGAAATCAGCCCCGTCTTCGATAGGCTCTCTACCCTCGGGAGAGAGTGACCCCTCAGTGATGTTGGGTTTCGACGGGGCTGATACCAATTACTGCCTGTCCGATAGTTCGGAAGCTGGGACGGGAAGAGACGCTTATGTCGGGGTTCTGGCGAGCCTCGCTGCAGCTATTTCGCTGCTAGAGCGGACGCCGAGATCCAAGAAAGCCGCCGCGTCGGACAAAATGTTCGATCAGATGGTCGCCGATTATAAGAAAGCGCTTAAATTTGGCCGCGACGCCCTGGCTGACCCGGTCTGGGTTTCGGTAGCAAAGGACATCCATCACGTCTTGGATGAAGGTGATGGTCATTGGCGGGGCTGTTCTGGTTGTCACGAGCTAAGCGACGGCGCACCTACGGGACCTTACAGCGATACGTTCCGGTGCCACCTAGGTTTGGGTTGCAGCGAATGCGGCGGCATCGGAGCGGTTTGGGATAACTCTGATTATAGCGAGTTCACCGAAGTCCGCGCCGCTCCGGTCGGAGCGCCGACGACTGACATGCTCCTAGCTGGTGCGCGTTCCATCGGCGCATCTGCTCACACCGACAATCACGTTCAGCGCGCGAAGGAATGCTGGCACGCCATGCAGGCGGCCATGAATGGCGTTATGCCTCCTAAGCCATCAGGCACCCACCCGCCAGCACCTGCGGTCGGCGCTGATGACGTGGCGCGGGCATTGGCTGCCGATCTTCTGAAGAAGGACGGCAACCACGGGTGCTTGATTCCGAACAGCGCGCAACTCGATAGCTTCATCATTCGCGGTCACGTTGATCTGACTTCGCTCGCAGATGCAGTCCTCTCCCTTCTCTCCGGACAGGGTGGCGGGAAATGAATCAGGCAAGGACCGCAGATGGCGGACATAAACCAGGACAGTCAGCGCCGGCACTAAGTCTCGCATCGCTTATTGAGCGATTGGAGAAGGCGACGGGGCCGGATCGCGAGCTGGACGTGTTGATAGGTTATGCCATCGATTTAATGGGTGACGACAAGCATCTTTCGTTCCGAACTTCGTTCGATACCTGCGGAATGGAAATGATGCTTCGGATGGCTGAAAGCTATCAGAACATCTGGCGCACAGAGTTGCCTCGCTACACGGCCTCCATCGAGGCGGCGATGACGCTGGTGCCGCATGATTGGCGGATATACGCGATTCAAGAGGAATACATTGTCCCGCGCGGTAATTGGTTTGCTGGCCTAGATCATCGGACGGCTCACCATAAGTACGGTTCAATGATTGGAAAATCATCCACTCCCGCTATCGCCATCTGCATCGCCGCCCTGAAAGCACACTCGGTTCGTGAGCCCAGCGACTCCACAAAGGAAAGTGCTTTGCTGCTTTCCAAATCACCTGCTGAGGGAGGAGAGATGTGAAGCAATCTCGTCACTTTCAGCACCTGGACGAACAGCTTGCGGAAATCTGCGCATGGTTGAAGTCGAATGGTTATACCCTGCACATTGACCGCGCAGGTAACGTCAAGCTGCGCAGGAAGCCCCGCCCATGACCGATACGCTTGTGGGGAGGCTGCGGGAACGGCTTGGCTCTATCCAGACAGAGTGCATGAACGGCGACAATCTGGCCGTTACGCTGTGCACGTCGTTCGAGAACTACGAACAAGAGACGAGCGATGAAACGGGCTGGACGCCAGATGCCGAAGCTGGATGCACGCAGGTTTTGGACGCGATCCACGCTCATTACGCCGCAGAGATCGAGCGCCTGACGCGGGAGCTTGCTCAAGCGAACAAGAGCTACAACCTGGCTGTCACCTCGCGGTTAGAATGGCGACGACAAGCCGAAACGACGAATCGTCGCTTGCTGGAAACGCACGACGCCTACGAAGAAATGAAAGCCCGCGCCCTTGCCGCCGAATCCTCGCTCTCAGAAGCGGTGAAGGCGTTGGAGCCGTTTGCCGAGATAGCCAAAGAGCTTTCTCCGAGCCTCTCAGATGACCACACGAACACAATGCATTGGGCCGTGCCTTCAGTCGGAGACTTCCGAAAAGCAATGAAAGCCCTCTCCGCCATTCGCTCTAGAGCAGCGGTCGGGGGTGAAAAATGAGCGCCCGAAATCCGCTGCCTTCGGCAGAATTCCTCCGTGAAATTCTGGAATACAACCAGGAATCCGGCACGATAGTTTGGCGTTCAGCTTTTTCTCGCCGGGTCCCAGCCGGACACGCTGCCGGAACCATCAACAGTAATGGATATCGGATCATTCGGATCAACGACAAGGGATACACTGCACATCGCCTTGCGTGGAAAATCGTGACCGGTGACGATCCGGAGAATGACATTGATCATATCAATGGCATTCGTAGCGATAACCGCTGGTCCAATCTTCGCCCAGCTACGCCAGCGCAAAATATCGCAAACAGAGCGCGGCTGCGTACCAATCGGACTGGGTTCAAGGGTGTCAGCGTTATTAAGCAATCTCCCAATCGATGGGCCTCGTCGATCCGATTGAATGGCGTTCCCCACTATCTCGGGATCTTCAAATCGCCACAACTAGCGCACGAGGCCTATATGAAGGCCGCGCGTGAGTTCTACGGCGAGTACGCGACAGATCGCGCCGAAGGGCGTTCAAGCCAGCCTCCCACAACCCGACAGAGCATTTAGTTCACGGACTGCAACCAATGACGGAGATAGAGATGATAAAGTCAGATGTCATCAAGCTCGCGAATGATGGACAGGGCTGCCTTGGCAAGGCGAGGAGCGACGAACCGCTTTTTATCTTGCGCGCTCAGGACAAGTTCGCGCCCGAGCTGATCGAAAAATGGGCTGAAAAAGTCGAGGCCGCTCACTTCAATTCGATCAGCGAGAAATCTGACCGCGCGAAAGAAAAGGTAAAGCGGGCGAGAGCTTTGGCGCACACAATGCGCGCGTGGCAGGAACTAAATTGCAGGAAGATACCGGACTGACGTCCCGCTTTGCTGCCACCCAACCACCCCGGAGAACAGACAATGCAAGTGAGTGAGAGGCTCCTAGGCGCTGAAACCGAAGCGCTTCTAGAGCTTGTAAATGGCCCGTGGGAGATATGGACCGAGGGTCGCGAAAGCCGCATTGCCGATCTTGTACTTAGAAATCTTTGCGCGCGGGGTATGGCGTCTATCGAGAGGGTGAATGCTACTCTGCATCGGTTCAAGATCACTGATCGCGGGATGAGGCACATTGGCGACGGAGCCACCCCATGACCCCCACCGAGGAGATGGTGAGAGTGGCGGCGGAGGCGATCTGCGAAGCCTTGTTCGGGCCGTTTGATTTAGCCGAGCTAGCGCATCCCTCGTCTAGCAGCGCTCAATCCGTTATCGCCGCTGAAGCCGCCCTCTCTGCCGCGCTCGCAGCGATGTGGCAGCCGAGCCTAAAGACTGCTCCACGAGATCGGCAGTTCCTGGTTGCCATGCGTGACCCGAAGGAACTCCGCGAGGCCATCCACTACCATGTCGCAAAATACATCGGCGCCGAGAAGAAGTCGCTTGTCATCGGCCATGCGTTCTCATTCGATCACACCGATGAAATAGTCGCATGGGCAGAAATCAATGAGATCGAGCCTCCCGCCCCTACCCTACTCAGCACGAGGATGGGAGACTGATGTCCGCCGGGATCGAACCTAGGGTCCTTTCGAAGAACGCCGCCGCGACTTACGCTGGCTGCGAGACGATGTCCGCGTTCAATGACTGGGTCCGGCGCGGAATTCTCCCCGGCCCAATCCCCGGAACCACCCGATGGGATCGAAAAGCCATCGACGCCGCTCTTGACCGTGCATCTGGCCTTAATGCAACGTCGGACCAGATTTCCCCGTACAAGCGCTGGAAGGCGGAGCGTGAAGGTCAAGCTCAAGGGCGTTAATACCGTCAGGAAGAAACTCGCAACTGGCGGGGTGGCGGTCTATTTCTATCATCGTGCGACCGGAAAGAAGCTCGAAGGCCGACCAGATACTCCAGAGTTCATCTCCAGCTTTGCCGCGGCCGAAAAGGCCATGCGGGAACGCGGCCAGCGGGATCTCAACGAACTCGTCACCGCTTTTGAAACATCAACCTATTTCGACGGCCTGAGTTCTGACACGCGGGATTCCTACGTGTGGCGGCTGAAGAAGATTAAGGCGAAGTGGGGAAGCTGTCCGATCGAAGGCCTGCAGGAAGACGAATTCAGGGCAGACGCCCTCGCCTGGCATCAAGAGCTTGGGAAGACCTCGCGGCGCTCGGCGGATAACCTGCTGGCTGGACTGGCTCGTGTCCTGTCATTTAGCAAGGAAATGGGCACCATCCGCATCAATGTGCTGGGCACGTTCCAGCGGCTCTACAAGAGCGACCGGTCCGAAATGGTGTGGTCGGACGCCGACGTTACGAAATTCCTCTCTGTGGCCCGCCCCGCCATGGTGACGGCCATGTATATCGCCAAGAACACCGGGCTTCGTCAGAAGGATATACGCGAGCTGCCGTGGTCGGCCTACGACGGCAAGAACATCACTCTGCGGACCAGCAAGACCGGCGCACCGATCAAGACGCCCTGCCCGAAGGAATTGCGAGACCATCTCGACAGCCTGACGCGGTCCGGACCGCTGATCCTGATCACCAAGACAGGCCGTTCATTCAAAAAACGATACTTCAACGATTGCTGGCGAGAAGACTGCGACGCTGCCGGAATCGAGGAGTTGAACTTCCACGATGTCCGTGGCACCGCGGCCACCGCCCTCGCGGAAGCCGGCGCGACCGTCCCGATGATCGCCTCGCTCATGGGCTGGTCTCAGGCAACGGCACAGAAAATCATCGATACCTACGTGGCCCGGACGTCAAATCTAGCGTCCGCCGGCATCACTCTGCTCGAGAAACACAGGCGCAAAAAAGCCCGTTCAAAACGGGCCTGACGGTTTGCAATCCGAATAAATTTCGCAGTAAAATCAATAGCGGTTCGATGCGCGGTTTGCAGCGTTCAGCTAATTAGATCAATGATGTTCCTTCATCTGGGGGACTAGGGGTCGGAGGTTCGAATCCTCTCGCTCCGACCAAATTTCTCCCCAAATCCTTATCCCGTCGAAGGGTCCCGGACCGGTGGCAACTTCCGGCAAGCGTCCACCTCCCTGCGCCGCCCGTCTCGTTCAGCACCGATGCTAACTGATCACGGCGCACAGCAATCCTCGACGGACCACCGCCGCCCCGGCTGGCGTGCCATGTCTGAGGCATTCAGTACACTGGTGTTGAAACGCCCTACGGCGGTCGTCGTGTGGACCATCGCGCTCGGTACCGCGTTCCGCATCGCGATGGCTTTTGCCGGCATCGACTTCGATCACACCGAAGCCTACTACCTCGCGAACGCGCGCCATCTCGCACTCAGCTACTTCGATCATCCTCCCCTCACGTTCTGGATCGCCTGGGCGACCCGCGCCCTGACCGGCGCCGACGCGCTGCCGATCCTGCGCGCGCCGTTCATCGCGATGTTCATCGGCACGACGTGGATGACGTACCGGCTCGGTACGCGCCTCTTCGATCAGCGCGCAGGCGCAGCGGCCGTGCTTCTTCTCAACCTCTCTCCGGTGTTCACCATCAGCTTCGCAGCCTGGGTGCAGCCGGATGGCCCCGCCACATTCTTTGTGCTTGCCGCGATCCTGCTCATCGTGCGGCTCGAGGACATTGCCGCTCCAGACCAACGCCTGAAGGGCTGGCTCGGTGTCGGCGCGTGCTTTGGCCTCGCGCTGTTATCGAAATATTCCGCCGCCGTGACCGCGATCGGCCTGCTGCTGTTCGCAATCACGAGCCGAAGCCATCGCCGCTGGTTTTCCGAACCCGGCCCCTATCTTGGCGCGGCACTGGCGTTCCTGATCTTCAGCCCCGTGCTGATCTGGAATTGGCGGCACGGCTGGGTCTCGTTTGAGTTTCAGGGCCAGCGGCCCTTTGAATATACTGGCATTGATCCATTGAGCCTGCTTGAAACGATCGTCGGGCAAGCCGCTCTGATCGGCCCGTGGATATGGGTGCCGTGTCTTCAGGCCGTTGTCTGGGGCCTTGCCCGCGGCCGCTCAGACTGGCGCGTATGGCTGCCATCGGTCCTCGGCGCTACGCCGATTGCGCTGTTTACCGTCATCGCGCTGTGGTCCTCATCCGGTGGACATCATCACTGGCAAGCACCGGGCTATCTGCTGCTGTTTCCACTCGCCGGACATTTCGTCGTCCGGAAACTCGAACGCGCGAACGCGCTGACGCGAAACTGGCTGCTGGCGTCAACCGTCACCACCGTCGCTGTCATCGCTCTTCTCGCAGCGGAAGTCAAAACCGGAACATTCCGGAATCTGTTTCCGCAATCCCGCGTTGAGAGCCGCGCGAATCCCGCGCTGAAAGGTCTGCGCTGGGACGCATTGCGCCCGGTCTTCGACGCAAGAGGCTTCACCGGACAACAGCGCCTGTTCGTCGCCACCACCGCCCGTGGCGTCGACGGCAAGGTGGATCTTGAAGTCGGCGACAAACTGCCGGTGCTGTGCCTGTGCGGCGACGCGCGCAATTACGCCTTCAGTCAGGACTCGAAGGCCGTGGTCGGATGGGACGCTGTGATTGTCATCGCTGACGATCAACACCATCAGCTCACCGCTCGGCTCGGGCCGTTCTTCGAGGCGATCGAGCCTGTCCAGACAGTCGAGGTTCGCCGTGGCGCCTCCCTCGTTGTCAGGCTACACCTGTATTACGGGAAAAATTACCTGAGGCCCTATCCCACCACGCCATTTTAGCCCAACGAAACGATGACGGTCCTTTCCACCCATCAATCGCGAACCTCCCTGCCGGTTTTCATTGCGCGGCATCCGGCTGCGGTGTTCCTGCTGGTCGTGGTCTCTCAATTCGTTGTGTGGACTGCGCTGCCGTCACTGTTCTACCGGGCACTGCCGCTCGATGGCGTCGAAGCGCTGATCTATGGCCGCGAGTGGCAACTGGGCTATGTGAAGCTGCCGCCATTGCCATGGTGGGCGGCCGAGGCTGTGTATCGCATTCTGCCTTACGATGCCGCCTACTACGCCCTCTCCCAGACCTTTATCGCGATTACTCTCGCCATCGTGTGGTGGACATCACAGCGCATCGTAGGTCCGCTCGGCGCATTGGCCTCGATCCTGATCATCTGCGGGTTTGACTATTTCCATTCCGCATCGACGTCCTTCAATCACGATGTAGCGCAGCTCCCGTTCTGGGCACTCGCAGGTTATGCGCTGCATGCGGCGCTGCGCGGCGGGCGCCATCGCGACTGGGCTCTCCTCGGCGCCGCGCTCGGCGGTGCGGTCTGGGCCAAATATTTCGTCATCGTCCTTGCCGTACCGATTGTCCTGTTTCTCCTTCTGGATCGGGATGCCCGGCAAAACGTGAAGAAGCCAGGCCCATGGATCGCGCTGGCCGCCGGGCTCATCGTGGTCCTTCCGCATCTTATCTGGCTGATTCAGCACAATTTCGCGCCGTTTGATTACGTCGACAGACGAGCCGCACCATCGCGCGGCTTTTTCGATCACATCGTTCGCCCGGCCCAATTTCTGGTTGGACAGCTTGGCTATCTGATACTGCCGGTTCTGATCGCCGCTCCGCTTGTTTATTTTTCACGGCGGCAACCTCCAGCGGCATCCAGCGAAACCGGAAACTCCGGCAAGATTGACTCCTTCGACCGTCGTATCGTGACGCTGCTGGCCTTCGGCCCGGCCCTGACCATGGTGGCGCTCACCGCTGTGACGGGCCGCGGGACGATCGCTCTTTGGGGCTACCCCCTGTGGCTCTATCTGGGCCTGTGGCTGGTCATGCTCTACCGGGATGGCCTCTCTCCGATCAGCCTCGCCTGGATGACCCGCTTCTGGGCCGCCGTGTTAATTGGCTCGGCTCTCCTCATCCTTGTTTTCAAAAGCGGCGTACTCGGCCTGAGCTATGTCAGACGGAGCCATGAATTTCCGGGCCCTGCGCTGGCGGCTGAAATCAACCGGCAATACCGGGCCGTGACAGGGCGCGAGCCTGCCTATGTGATCGGCCCTCAGATCGAGGCCGGCAACATTTCCCGCTATACGCCGAGCCGCCCCCGCGTCGTGATTGATGCTGATTTCCGTAGCGCCCCGTGGATCGACCGGGCCGACCTGAAGGCAAAGGGCACAATCCTGATCTGGAATCCAAACGACGAAGGCAAGATGCCGGCTCATCTGGCGCAGATCGCCAACGGGGCACCGCAGCAGCCTCCCATTGTGATTCCGGTCGCGAATGGCCGCTTCAAATTCTACTTCGCCTGGGCCATCGTACCACCGAGCGAATAGCCGCTCCGGCCCGCATATCACAGGACCATCGACACGATGTCCCGCTGCTGCATTGTCACTGCATATCAAGGCGAGCGCTTCGCAAGGATCGCGGCGCTGACGCTTCCCCGGATGGAGGCTTACGCTGCACGCTACGGATACGAGTTGATTGTCCACAAGCCGGACAGTTCGGGATTCTCCAATTCGTGGATGAAAATCCCGGCGATCATCTCCGCCTTGCGCGGCGGTTTCGATTTTGTCTTCTGGCTCGATATCGATGCGCTGATCCTGCGGACCGATCGCGACATTCTTGACGACGCAAAGCCGGGCGCCGATCTCATGGCGTGCTGGCATGGGCCTGACACCGTGCGTCTCGATGGCCCTCAATTCCCGCCGCACTTCAATGCGGGCGTCTATCTGATCCGGACCTCGGAATGGTCTGATGAATTCTTCACCCGTATCCTGGCGATGCACGCCATCAACGATCACCCCTGGCAGGAACAGGCCGTTCTGCACAAGCTGCTCGGTTACAACGCGGCGCTCGGCATTGGACCGGACATCACCAATGAACGTGATCGTGCCCATGTTGCGCGTCTCGATCCGGTGTGGAATTCGATCCCCGGCGTTGCGATGGCAACCGATCCGGTCATCCATCACTTCGCCGGTCTGAAGGGCGAAAATCGCATGGATCTGATCAAGGCCAATGTCGAGACTCTGCCGGTCTATGAGACGGCCTCACCAGCGATCAGGTCGGCGCTGTCGCATCAGATCAGCCGCTGGGCCGCGGCAGAACATGAAACCCAGACCCTCAAGCGGAGCCTGAGCGACCATGCTGCCCCGGCTCATGAGGGACAGGCCATCGAGCTTGAAAAGCTGAAGCAACATATTGAACGTCTTCAGGCTCCGCGCCAGATGCTGCGCGCGTTGCCCGGAGCCATCGCAAAACGCGTCCGGGAGAAGATCGACGATCTCAGCGGAATAGCGTCATCGCCGCCCGGCTTCCAACTCAAGATCGACGACAGGCCGGCGTCAGTCCAGAATCTGCGCCCCGAAGGGAAGCTTGAACGCTTCGAAGGGCTGGCGTTCTCGACATCCGGCAACGTCCTCGGTGTCGCCACGGCCGATACCAACGCGGTGTTGCTGTATCGACGGGCGAGCGATGACACATTTGAAACCCGGCCGTACTTCCGGCTTGGCGGCCTCGACTATCCGCACGACCTGTCTTTTTCCATGTGCGGTTCAGAAGAGTTGCTGGCCGTGGCGCAACGAACCGGCGCCCTCGCACTGTTCCGCGCGGATGGAAACGGCGGATACAATTCAGAACCCGCTTTTGAAATCAGCGGCGCGGAAACGAAGCTCACTCACTCGGATGGTGTTTCGTTTGTCCCGCCGTACAACGATTATCTGGCAGCGTGCAATCTCGGCACCAGCAGCATCTCGTTTTATCGCAGAACGTCGTTATCCCCGCTTCGCTTTGCATTGAGCCCCGATTTCGAGCTGACCCATTCCAGCATCTTTCATCCCGATGGCCTTGCCTTCTCGGAATGCGGACGATGGCTGGCCGTCGCCAATCATGGCAATGGGTCTGTCAGTATCTTCCAGCGGCGCAGCAGGCTTTTCGCATCAGGCAAGCTGATGTACGGACCAGAGCCTGTCGCAGTCATCGATGACAAGCGCCTGCGTTACCCTCACTCGGTGGCCTTCACACCGCGCACCAACCACCTGATCGTGACCAATGCCGGCGGCAACTACTTCAGCGCCTACGCGCCGCGACGAAGTCATTTTGGCCTTCAGTGGAACAAGATCCCGTCCGGGCAAACGATCGTTGCCGACGAGAAGGTCTTTGAGGCGACCAATCAGGACAACAGCATGGAAGGCGGCCCCAAGGGCCTCGCGGTGCATGGGCGCACACTCGCGGTCTGCAGCCCGGAAATCGGCATCAAGATTTATTCTTTCGAGGAAGCCTGAGCGCACAGCGCGGTGACGCCAACAAGGCACAGCGACCCGGCTGCGCTGCCGCCCGACTGTCTGGCGTCGTGTGACCGTTAGCTATCCTTCAGCACCTGATCGATCAGGGCTCTCGCTCCGATCAGGTCATCAAGGGCCGTCTGGAGCTTGCCACGATCCATCGGTCGCGCATTCTTCCGGATGTTCGGCGGCGCATAGGCCTCTGCACCGGACGAGCCATTGGCAGGGCCGGGCTGAACCGGCTTGGCCACCACAGCTTTCGGGGGCGTCAGGTCGGACAGAGGAGGTCCCAGATCGCGTAGCGACAACGGCGATGAATGGCTGTCCTCCTGCTCATCGGCGGCTTCGTCAGCCTCAACCTCTTCGTCAGCCTCGTCTTCGAACTCAGCCACGTCCGGAGCGTGATCGTCCTTCTCGGCATCGAACGACGGGCCGTCAAACAGGGCCTTGGCATGATCGGCGGAACCGTCTGTCAGGCTCTGGACGGACTTGATCCCGTGCTCGCGCAAAATGCGCTGCACACCGCGAATGGTATAGCCCTCGCCGTAAAGCAGCCGGCGGATGCCGCGTAACAGATTGACGTCGTCGGGGCGATAATAGCGACGGCCGCCGCTCCGCTTCATCGGTTTGATCTGGGTGAAACGCGTCTCCCAGAACCTCAGGACGTGCTGTGGCACATCGAGGTCGTCGGCAACCTCGCTGATTGTCCGAAACGCGTCCGGCGCCTTGTCCAAATGCAGGGCTCCCCGTTGAAAGCCACCGTTCTAAAAGTCAGTCACCAGCGCCGTTGGCGCCTTCGCTGCCATTCCCGTTGATACGCTGCTTAAGAATCGCAGATGGCTTGAACACCATAACCCGGCGCGGCGAGATAGGCACTTCCGTTCCGGTCTTTGGATTGCGGCCGATACGCTGGCCCTTCTTTCGCACCATGAACGAGCCGAAAGACGAGAGCTTCACCGTCTCGCCCTTCTCAAGGCAGTCGGTGATTTCCTTCAATACAAGTTCCACGAACGCGGACGACTCCGTACGCGACAGCCCTACCTTTTGGTAGACGGCTTCGCACAGATCAACGCGTGTGACTGTCTTCCCGGTTCCGGTCATCGCCTGCCCCGCTCACGGCGAAAAAATATTGTGTTCTGAAATTATGAGCTTAGCGACCGAGGGTCAACCTTACTCATCGATGCAACAGCATGAATTCGTTTTCAATTTGCGCCAGACTTTAGCAAAAACCTCACCAGCGCAAGAGTGCCGATCCCCAGGTGAAGCCACCGCCCATCGCCTCAAGCATCAAAAGGTCGTTCTTCTTGATGCGCCCGTCATCGACGGCTGCAGCAAGAGCCAGCGGAATGGATGCCGCCGACGTGTTGCCATGGCGATCGACCGTCAGAACGACTTTCTGCGGCGCAATATGCAGCTTCTTCGCAGACGCATCGATGATGCGCTTGTTGGCCTGGTGGGGAACCAGCCAGTCTACATCGTCAGCCGTCGTACCGGTCGCATTGAAGGCATCCACGATGACATCCGTGATCATGCCGACCGCATGCTTGAACACTTCGCGGCCTTCCATCCGAAGATGTCCGACCGTCTGGGTGCTGGACGGACCGCCGTCCACGAACAACTTGTCCTTGTGCCGGCCGTCCGAACGCAGATGCGTGGTCAGGATGCCGCGATCGGCTGTGGTCCCCGCCTGCGGCTGCGCCTCCAGGATCAGCGCGCCCGCACCGTCACCGAACAGCACGCAGGTTCCTCGGTCATTCCAGTCGAGGATACGTGAAAATGTTTCAGCACCGATCACCAGCGCGCGCTTGAATGCGCCGCTTTTGAGGAAGTTGTCGGCCGTTGCCAGCGCGAAGATGAAGCCGGTGCACACAGCCTGCAGATCGAACGCCGCGCCGTGATTGATGCCGAGCCCGTTCTGGATCGCCACCGCGGTCGCGGGAAACGTATTGTCCGGCGTCGAGGTCGCCAGCACGATCAGATCAATCGATTGCGCGTCGATCCCGGCGTTGGCGATCGCCGCCTGCGCCGCTTTCAGGCCGAGATGGGAGGTGAACTCGCCATCCGCAGCGATGTGGCGCTCCTTGATGCCGGTGCGCTGGACGATCCACTCATCCGAGGTATCGACCATCTTCGCCAGTTCGGCATTGGTCAGAACGCGCTCCGGCAAGTAAGCACCATGGCCGAGCACAACCGAACGCATCAAAGTCACGAGACAGCCTCCTGCGCATTCGGCACGATCGAAAGAGCGTGGCCGTCGCGGTTGAGTGTTTGATTGATCTTGGGCAGGAGATCGTAGCGGACCATGTCATAGCCAACCTCAACGGCCGAGGCAAAACCTTCGGCATCGGTGCCGCCATGGCTCTTGATGACGACGCCGTTCAACCCGAGGAAGACGCCACCATTGACCTTGCGGGGGTCCATCTTGTCCCGCAGGGCATTGAAGGCGCCGCGCGCGAAGATGTAGCCGAGCTTGGAGCGCCAGGTCCGGCCCATGGCGCTGCGCAGATATTCCGCGATCTGCCGGGCCGTGCCTTCGGCGGTCTTCAACGCGATGTTGCCGCTGAACCCTTCCGTGACGATGACATCCGCGGCGCCCTTGCCGATGCCGTCGCCTTCGACAAAGCCGATGAATTCTAGCTGGGGCGGGTTCATGGCCCGCAGCAGTTCGGCGGCTCCGCGCACTTCCTCGACGCCCTTGACTTCCTCGACGCCGATATTGAGCAGGCCGACCGTCGGCCGTTCGAGATCGAACAGGACCCGCGCCATCGCGCTGCCCATGATCGCCAGCGAGGCAAGGTGCCGGGCATCGCCACCAATGGATGCGCCGACGTCGAGCACCACGGATTCCCCGCGCACCGTCGGCCAGACCGCAGCGATGGCGGGACGGTCGATGCCGGGCATCATCCGCAGGTTCAGCCGCGACATGGCCATGAGCGCGCCGGTGTTGCCGGCGGACACAGCCACATCGGCCTGACCATGCTTCACAGCATCGATGGCCAGCCACATCGACGACGACTTGCGGCCGCGGCGCAGAGCCTGGCTCGGCTTCTCATCCATGCTGATGGCGATATCCGCGTGGATCACCTTTGAGACGGCCTTGAGTGCCGGATGGGCATCGAGCTGGCTGTTGATCAGTGCGCTGTCGCCGACCATCAGGAATTCGACGTCGGTATGCCGCATCAATGCGAGCGCCGCGCCGGGGACAACGACCGATGCACCGAAATCGCCGCCCATGGCGTCAAGCGCGATTCGAACCTTTTGCGGCATAAGCGTTCCGGAAACCTGATCGTTGCGGCTTTGAGATGACTGGCCGCGAGCTGGAAACCATCGTTGCCGATGGCGGTGGGCGGAAGTCTAGCTATGTGAGCACAACCCCAGCCGGGCAGCGACAATAGCGTTTTTGTAGTGCGATACAACGGCTTGACCCAGACCACGGCTTCGGTCAAGCGCGCGCCGCGAGGGAGTCACTTCCCCTTGGGTTTTTTGCCCTTCGGGCCGCCTGGAGCATCCTTGAGGGCTCTCAGGGCCGCGAACGGATGCTCGTCCGGGTCCGCAGGGGTTTCGGGGGATACAAAGGCGGCCCCCGGCTTCCGCGGGTAGGGATCTATTCCCAGAACCAGAAACTCCGTCGCGAGCTTCCCCAGATCGATGGCGCCATTGACGATGGCCTCGGGTGGATCGGGAATCTCCGCCTCGTCACCCTGCTCTTTCTGAACGGACTTTGGTGTGGCCGCGATCTGCTCGGGCGGCGCGAACGTGACCTCGATGGGCTCTTCCACGTCGTTTTCGACGGGTTCGAGCGATACAACGCAGGTCTGCTCCACCCTCGCCCGCACGGTGCCCGATACATGCACGCGGCCCCCGGCCTCGGGAACGACATCGAGGCTCGCCTCGGCCTTCAGCACCGTATTCACGCCTGCCGCGGTGGCCAGCAGGCTGCGCTGTGTCGGGGTGGTTTCCAGCACCTGATGCAGTCCCGCCTCCGGCAACTGACTCACCAGAACGGGGAAGCTCCACGGGCGACTGCTATCGGGCATTGGACCAGACCTGCTCATGACACACCACCCGGGAGAGCTGCTGCAGGCTTGGGAAAGGTCCATGCTCCCTTGCGGATGGCCCCGTCGTCAACCGCAGCGAGGCGGTCGCTGGCTTCGCGAACATAGGCCGCAAGAATTCGGGCATTCGCCATTGCCTCGCCGTTGAAGACATTCTTGGAGAGGGCTTGAGCGAGGTCTTCGTCGCCAGCGGCGAAAGCCAGGTCATAGGCGGCGGAACGCCCGTAAAATGCTTCGCCAAAGGCCTGCATGCGCTTCGGCACGGTCAGGTCGCCAACCCCCATCTCGCGGAGATTGTCGTCCATATCGGCGCAGAAATGATCGAAAAGCGCCTGCGACAGGCCATTGCCGCCATCCACTGGCTGCAATCGGCGCAGCACCAGCCACAGATGCAGGATCAGCATGTCGAATCGGCCATTAACCGTGTCCCGCACCCCAAGCTCCGCGTAAAACGCCGGTTCTCGCGCTTGCGCCACGATCATGCCATAGATGGCTTCAATGGTGCCGCGCGGGACGGTGGGGTTCCTGAAGCGATTGAATGGCCAAAGCATTTTTGGGTTCCACGTCGAGGCCGGAAGCGATACCTGATCGTTTCGGAGGCGTCGATATATTGAAATCGGAAGCCCTGCCCGGTACGTCAACGCTCAAACCGATGCAATAGGCAAGACGCAAGAGGAAGGCCAGGTCAGACATGACTGTTTCCAGACAGCCCGGTCTTCAGATCGCCGGTACGCCGCGGTTCGTCACGCGCCTGCGAGGAGCCGCAGCCGTCGCCCTGACGTGCGGCCTTCTGGCGGCCTGCACCGGCGAGCAGTTCCAGAAGGGCTACATTCTGCCCCCCGGCGCTCTCGAGCAAATTCCGATTGGCGCCAGCCAGGATCAGGTTCTGATCGTGATGGGGACGCCCTCCACTGTCGCCACCCTCAGCGGTGAGGTGTTCTATTACATCTCGCAGCGCTCGGAGCGGAAAGTCGCGTTCATGCAGCAGCAGGTGATCGACCAACGGGTGATCGCGATCTATTTCGACAAGAACCGCACGGTCCAGCGCGTCGCCAATTACGGACTGCAGGACGGCAAGATCTTCGACTTCATCAGCCGCACCACGCCGACCAGCGGTCAGGAAATGAGCTACCTGACGCCGATCTTCAAGCTGCTCAGCCCGCGCTGATTCCACATCTGCCGGCCGCCCGATCGCCGGTATTTTGCTCAGCGAAACACCGGCGCATCAAGGCGTAACAGCTACGCTTGCCGCAGCAGAACGCGCCCGCTACGGTTCCTTCCAACAAGATCTCGATAACGAGATGTAGCTGGGAGGTTACCGATGACGCGTTCACTGTCTCGCCGCGCCGTGCTGTCAGGCGCTGCAGCTCTTTCAACAAGCCCGCTCTGGCCACGACCGGCAAAATCAGCCGAGTGGCGTCCGACCGACACGGTCCGGATCATCGTGCCGGCAGCCCCCGGCGGCAGCACCGACGTGATCGGCCGCTATCTCGCGCAGCATCTGCAGCAGGCATGGGGCATCTCCGCTGTCGTGGAAAATAAATCCGGCGGCGGCGGTACCATCGGCACCGCCTACTACGTGCAGCAGAAGCCGGACGGCAATACGATCCTCGTCGGCAATCCGGGACCGAACGCAGTCGCCTACAGCATCTTCCGTTCCCTGCCCTACAAGCCGGAGCAGCTTCAGCCGCTCAGCAATGCGATCCGCATTCCTAATATCGTCTCCGCGCATCCGTCGAGCGGCATCAAGTCGATCAAGGAACTGATCGCCTTCCTCAAGGCCAATCCGGACAAGCTGAATTACGGCTCATCAGGTGTCGGACAAAGCCCACATCTCACCGCCGTCTGGTTCCTGCAATTGACCGGCGTGAAGATGACTCACATCCCGTTCCGCGGCGCGGGTCCTGCGCTCACCGGCGCGCTCGGCGGCGACGTCGCGATCCTGTTCGACAACCTGTACCCATCCTTGCCGCAAACGGAGGATGGAAAACTCATCGCACTGGCTGTGACGACGCCCGAACGCAGCTTCAAGGCGCCCAACATTCCGACCATGCGCGAGAGCGCGCCGGAGCTTGCCAACTTCGATGTCTCTTCATGGTTCGGCATGTTCATGCAGGCCGGCACACCGCGCCCGATCATGGATGCGTACAACGCAGAGATCAAAAAAATGCTGGAGCGCGACGACATCAAGAAGAACATCGCCGCGATGGGCGCCGTGCCTGACTATGGAACACCGGAACAGTACGCGGCCTTCATCGATGCCGAGATCAAGAAGTTCGCAGGCATCATCAACAAGGAAGGCCTGAAGATGGACGTCAACTGAGGCGGACATCCACGGCACAAATAAAACGGCCGCCGTTAAGGCGGCCGTTTTTCCTTGAATACAGGCGGTCACACCGACATCAGCCCTTGCTCGACGAATCTGTAGCCTGCTTCCCAGCGCTGATGCTGCTCGGTGTTCTCAGGATAGGGATTGTCGTGTGGCTCATTATTGAACCGCGCGAGTTTCCCCTGCTCGAACGGATCGCCGTCGTCTGCTGCCATGTGGTGCCTCCCTCTGTTCAACGCGGATTAACGCACACGAACTTGATCGGGTTTCCGCCACGACCATAAATTTCTGCGTGGACAACACTTCAATCTGTCATCAAATCGCAACAATCACGTGTGGCATCCGCGCAAAGAGAAACCCCGCGACTCGCGTCGCGGGGTTTGTGTTTGGGAACTTCGAAAGATCAGTGCGCCAGGATCGCAAGCAGCAGCAGCGCCACGATGTTGGTGATCTTGATCATCGGGTTCACGGCAGGGCCTGCCGTATCCTTGTAGGGATCGCCAACGGTGTCGCCGGTCACGGCTGCCTTGTGTGCATCCGAACCCTTGCCACCGTGATGACCGTCCTCGATATACTTCTTGGCGTTGTCCCATGCGCCGCCGCCCGAGGTCATCGAGATCGCGACGAACAGACCGGTCACGATCACGCCGAGCAGCATTGCACCGACTGCCGAGAATGCAGCCGACTTGCCGGCGGCTCCGCCACCCGCGATCGCGTAGATCACGAAGTAGACGAAAATCGGCGACAGCACCGGCAACAGTGACGGGATGATCATTTCCTTGATCGCCGCACGGGTCAGAAGGTCAACGGCCTTGCCGTAGTCCGGCTTGTCGGTGCCCTTCATGATGCCCGGCTTTTCGCGGAACTGACGACGCACTTCCTCAACGATTGCACCGGCAGCACGGCCCACAGCGGTCATGCCCATCGCGCCAAACAGATACGGCAGCAGGCCGCCGAACAGCAGGCCGACCACGACGTATGGATTGTTCAGCGAGAAGTCAGGCGCGACGCCAACGAAGTACGGGCTCTTGGAGGCAATGAAGAACTTGAGGTCTTCATTGTAAGCCGCGAACAGCACCAGCGCGCCGAGACCGGCGGAGCCGATGGCGTAGCCCTTGGTCACCGCCTTGGTGGTGTTGCCGACGGCGTCGAGCGCGTCGGTGGACTTGCGCACTTCCTTCGGAAGGCCTGCCATTTCCGCGATGCCGCCCGCGTTGTCCGTCACCGGACCGAAGGCGTCGAGCGCGACGATCATGCCGGCGAGAGCGAGCATGGTGGTGGTCGCGATCGCGATTCCGAACAAGCCCGCGAGGCTGTAGGTGATCAGGATGCCCGCGATGATCACGATGGCGGGAAGCGCCGTCGATTCCATCGAGATGGCGAGGCCCTGGATCACGTTGGTGCCGTGACCAGTCACCGACGACTGCGCGATAGACTTCACCGGGCGGAAATCGGTGCCGGTGTAGTATTCGGTGATCCAGATGATCAGGCCGGTAACGGCGAGGCCGACCACGCCGCACTCGAACAGTGCGAGGCCGGTATACTTCACGCCCGCGAGCGGACCGAAGCCGACCAGATAGTGGATCGCCAGAGCCACGCCGAACAGCGACAGGACGCCGGTGGCGATCAGGCCCTTGTAGAGCGCGCCCATGATCGACTGGCTGGCGCCGAGCTTCACGAAGAAGGTGCCGATGATCGAGGTCACGATGCAGATGCCGCCAATGGCGAGCGGCAGCGTCATCATGTTCACCAGCAGTGGCGACGTGGCGAAGAAGATCGCCGCGAGAACCATGGTCGCGACCGCGGTCACGGCATAGGTCTCGAACAGGTCAGCAGCCATGCCGGCGCAGTCGCCGACGTTGTCACCGACGTTGTCGGCGATGGTGGCCGGGTTGCGCGGATCATCTTCCGGAATGCCGGCTTCAACCTTGCCGACGAGATCGCCGCCGACGTCCGCACCCTTGGTGAAGATGCCGCCGCCGAGACGGGCGAAGATCGAGATCAGCGATGCGCCGAAGCCGAGAGCCACGAGGGCGTCAACCACGGTGCGGCTGTTGGCCGGAAGGCCAGCGCCCTTGGTGAGGTAGATGAAATACAGGGTGACGCCGAGCAGCGCGAGGCCGGCAACCAGCAGGCCCGTGATCGCGCCTGCCTTGAAGGCGAGTTCGAGGCCGCCAGCCAGCGACTTGGTCGCGGCCTGCGCGGTGCGCACGTTGGCGCGAACCGAGACGTTCATGCCGATGAAGCCCGCAGCGCCCGACAGCACCGCGCCGATCAGGAAGCCGACTGCGACGAGAATGCCGAGGAAGTAAGCGAGCAGCGCGAAGATCACGATGCCGACGAGTCCGATCGTCATGTACTGGCGCTTCAGGTACGCCTGCGCACCTTCACGCACCGCTGCTGCGATTTCCTGCATGCGGGCGTTACCCGCATCTGCCCCAAGTACCGACGATGTAGCCCACGCGGCGTAGACGATAGAAAGCACGCCCGCGAGCACAATCAACCATAGTGCTGTCATTGATGTTGCCTCAGATCCCCTGCTGTTTCCCCAGAAACGCACCACAGGCCGTACAGGGTGGCCGGGCGCGCAAAAAAGAAGGCATGCATCTTCAAAGGCGAAAAGCTGCCTCAATTCGGCGCGGACAATGCCAAAATCATACCCTTGACGCAACGCCACCCGCGTTTTGCACGCCGCTTTTTGGGCGATTCAAGGAATGCCGCACAGGTCATTTTGGTGCAGCGCGAAAAGCCTCAGAAGTGACTGTAGGACAGGCGCTTGAGCTGGATCGGCTGACCCGATGCATCAAGGAACCTGGGCACTGCCGTGCCCGCCTCGATCCTGCCGATGGCTGACACCTGTATGCCGGCCTGACGCGCAGCGGCCGCGAACGAATCCCACCGATTCTCCGGAACGGTGCAGAGAACCTCGTAATCGTCGCCGCCGGATATGGCTGCTTCAATGTCCGAACGGCCCTTCGCAATAAACGCGCGCACCGGTGCCGAAAGCGGAACGTCCGCAAGACTGACCGTTGCGGAAACGCCTGACGCTGCACAGAGCTTGGTAAGATCGCCGGCCAGGCCATCGGATACATCCATGGACGCGCTCGCATGGTCACGAATGGCGAGCGCGAGGGCATTACGCGGCTGCGGCACGCGGTAACGCTGGATCAGGAACTCGCGCGATAATGTGTCGAAGCCCTCGCCTTCCCCTTTGAGCATCCGCAAACCCAATGCGGCATCGCCGATGGTGCCGGTGACCGCGATCCGGTCGCCCGGCTTGGCATCGGTCCGGCGAACCATCCTGCCCGGTGGCACGTGGCCGAATGCGGTGATCGAAATCATCAGCGGTCCCGGCGTTGAGACCGTATCTCCGCCCAGCACCGAGCAGCCGAACGCCGCCGCATCCTCGCCGAGCGCGCGTGCGAATGGCGCCAGCCATTCCTCCTTCGCCTCGCGCAGGACCAGCGTCAGGACAAAACCCGCGGGCACCGCGCCCTTGGCGGCGAGGTCCGAGAGGTTCACCCGCAACGCCTTGCGCGCGATGGTGTCAGGAGGATCGCCTGGGAGGAAGTGAACGCCTTCAATAACGGCGTCCGTGGTCACGACAAGATCGTCGCCCGATGATCTCAGGACCGCAGCATCATCGACCAGCCCGAGCGCGCCGGGATCGGTGGCGAGCGGCCGGAAGTAACGCGCGATCAGATCGTCTTCACCGGAAGCCATGCCGTTCGATCCTCGTCATTGCGAGCCAACGGATCGGCGCGGAGCGCCGCCCGATGATAAACTCCACGAAGCAATCCATCGGCGGCAAAGCAAGACTGGATTGCTTCGTCGCTAACGCTCCTCGCAATGACGGGAGAAGCTGCCTAGCGCGCAAACTCAGCCGCGCGAAACTGCCGCGCGATCTGGTCGAGCACGGCATTGACCATGCCGGTTTCGTCCTTATCCACGAAAGCATGGGCGACATCGACATATTCCGAAACAACAACACGCGCCGGAATGTCCTTGCGGTGTTCAAGCTCATACGCCCCCGCCCGCAAGGTCGCACGCAGGATCGCATCGATACGCTTGAGCGGCCAGCCGCTTTCCAGCGCCTTGTCGATCAGCGGATCGATTTTGGTCTGGTCGCGTACCACGCCGGACACGACGTCCTTGAAGAAAGCGGCTTCAGCCGGAAGATAGGTGTCGCCTTCGACTTCGCTTCCGAGCCAGTGGCTTTCGAACTCGGCGAAGATGTCGCCGATGCCCGCGCCCGCGATGTCCATCTGATACAGCGCCTGCACGGCAGCGAGTCGCGCCGCGCCACGCCGGTTGGCCTTGCGCTCGCCCGGTCCCTTGTCGCTGCCCTTCTTCGGATCGCTCATAACGGTTTCGCCAGACGCTTCTTGATCCGCATCATGGTGAGCGCCGCGCGGGCTGCGTCGCCGCCCTTGTTGAGCTTGTCGGCACGCGCGCGTTCCCACGCCTGCTCCGTGGTGTTCACCGTGATGATGCCGTTGCCGAGCGGCAGGCTGCGCGCCACCGACAGATCCATCAATGCACGCGAGGATTCCATCGAGACGATCTCGAAATGGATCGTGTCGCCGCGCACCACGCAACCGAGCGCAATGGCGCCATCGTACGGCTTGCCGATCTTCTTGGAGGCATCCATGGCAATCGCGATCGCCGCCGGAATTTCCAGCGCGCCGGGAACACTGATCACGTCGTAGCCAACGCCAGCGGCTTCCAGTTCCTTGATCGCCCCCTGAAGCAGCGCCTCCTGGATATCGTCGTAGAAGCGCGCTTCGATGATGACGACATGCGACCCGCTGATATCGGTCTGGTCCTTGAGTTCTGCGCGCCGCGGTTCAGCCATCATTCCATCCAGTCAAAGGGTTCCGTGTTGGCGCGTTTGTAGTCGCTGGGCGCGACAAAGCCAAGCAAAACGGACCCCTTTCAAGGCAGGGATGCAGCTCTGAAGATCGTTTCAAACGCCTCAGGCGACCCTGTAATCGAACAGGTAGCCTTCCAGCGCCTTTTCGACCGCGCCCCGCTGACCGGTCTGTGCCGCTGGCAGCGTCACAGTCACATCGATGCCGCGCTTGCCGCCTGCTGCGACGTCGATTTGCGCGCCCTCCGACCCGGCCGCTTCCGCCACCACCTGCGCGACCAGCCGCTGCACGGCATCCGTCCGCAGTTGCGGCTTGAAGATCTTGCCGACGCTGGTGACCGGAATGGCATCGATCACGATCACCTGCTTCGGCCATGCCGGACGTTCCGCGATCAGGGGCTCGGCAAACGCTTTCAGTTCGTCAGCGGTTGCCTGTGCGCCGGGCTTCAGCGCGACATAACACACCGGGAGTTCGCCGGCGTACTTGTCCGGCTGACCAACGGCGGCAGCCAATGCCACGGCGGGATGCGACTGCAGCGCATCCTCGATCAGAACCGGATCGATATTGTGGCCGCTGCGGATAATCAAATCCTTCGAGCGGCCCGCGATGTAGAGCCGCCCCTCTTCGTCGGTGTAGGCAAGATCACCGCTGTCGAGATAACCGCCGCGCAGCGCTTCGCCGTTCTGGCTCTTGTCCTTGTAACCCGGCGTGACATTCGGACCGGACACCGTCATCACGCCGACCTCGTGCGGCGCGCAGGCCTCGCCCAGCGAACCGTCAGCCGCGAGTTTGCGCACGACGACCTGCGTATACGGCAACCGGACGCCGACAGACCCAAGCACCGGCTCCGCCGCCGCAGGATCGATGGAGACAAGGCCGCCAGTCTCGGTCATGCCGAGAATTTCGTGGATCTTCGTGCCGGTCATCTTCTGAAATTGCACCGCGACGGCACGCGGCAGCAGCGACGCGCCGGAAATGCTGAACCGCGCTGAAGAGATGTCCGCATCCACCGGCACATTGAGCAGCGCGGCCAGCGCCGTCGGCACACCGCCGATCACGGTGGCGCGATAGCGTTCGACAATCTTCCAGAAGTTCTTGATCACAACCGGATTGCGCATGCCGCCCGGCGACAGGACGATCACATTCGCGCCCGCGATGAACATGGACAATCCGCAGGAGATGGTCGCAGCGACATGAAACAGCGGCAGGCCGTTGGTGATCGCATCGGTCTCGCTCAGATCCTGCAGCACCGTTCCGCCGAACCCCGCCGCGATCTGCATGCGATGGGTATGGGTGACGAGCTTCGGCGAACCTGTGGTCCCGCCGGTGTGGAAATAAGCTGCGACGTCATCACCACTACGCGCCTTGCCGAAGGTCAGCGCGCCACCGTCCTGCGCCTTGAGGCCGGGCGCGAAGCCGACCACACCTTCGGGCAGCGGCGCGTCGGAAAGCGAGACCTGCACCAGCTTGATGTCCGGAAGCAGCTTCTTGACCTCGACGGCCTTCTGCCAGATGTCGAGCTGCGGATGCGGCCCGAGCGCGACAAGAATCTTCGCATCTGCCGCGCGGACGAGATCGGCGATGTTCTGTGCCTGCAGCAGGAAGTTGATCGGCACGGCATAGCCCTGCGCTTCCGCGCCCCAGAGCGTGAAATGGGTTTCAACAAGGCTCGGCAGGATGTATGCGACGCCTGCTCCAGCTCCGCCGAGACTTGCAAAGAAATTCGCGGCGCGGGTGATGCCTTCAAGCATCTGCTTGTAGGTGACAATGCGCGGCGTCTCGTCGTCCGCGCCGGTCATCAGCATGGTCAGCGCGGTGCGGTCCGGATGACGGGCGGCGCTTTTGGCAAAGATGTCGTAGACGCTGCGCGCGTCGTAGCGCTGCTCCAGCGTCTTTTCGGTTTCGAACCTGATGACGTCCTTGAGGGTCGCAACCGGATAATCGCTGAACAACGGCATGTCAGTCCCCACCCAAATGCTGCGCCAGGCGCAGCCGCGTTTCCCGATTTTGGCGGCACGCTATTTAATTAATTTAACACCGTCAAGTTTTGCGAGGCCGCCCGCTTGCGGCAATTCGCGCGGGCTTCGCAGCACCTTCCGCGCCGGTGCGCATCCCCGCCCCCTGCGCGATCAGCCGCATCGATGCGCGATGGAGTTCGTCCCGCGCCCGGACGGTCTTCAACAGACCGCTCATGTGCATCATGACGATGCCGTGCGCCGCGGAGAAGAACGTCTCGGCCAGTGTCTCAACATCGCCCTCGATATATCCGGCATCAATGAGCGCCTGCACATAGGTCGTCATGGTGGCGCGGAAACGCGTCATGGTCGCGGCATATTGCGGAGCGATCGCCTGCTCGAGATTCTCGGTGAAGAAAATCAGCCGGTAGGTGTCAGGATGTTTCAGCGCGAAATCGAGAAAAGCCTGTCCCACCGCGCGGGCATTCTTGCGCGCGTCCCGCGCAGGATCGAACGCGGATTCGAGGTGCCCGCAGAAGCGGTCGAGCGCCGCGGCTCGCATCGCCAGCAGGATTTCATCCTTGTTGGCGAAGTAGCGATAGGCGGCCGTCTGGCTGTAGCCCAGCGCCTGCGCGATCTGGCGCATCGAAACGCCCGCCACGCCATGCTTCGCAAAGAGCTTTTCGGCGGCGCGCAGCAGCCGCTCCCGGAAAACCTCAACCTGCTGATCGGTGAGTTGCTTGCGCATGTCCGTCCTGCGGCTTGAGCGCGCGTTCTATTTCATCTCGACCAGACGCGCAGCGTAACGCGCCATCAGATCCACCTCGATGTTGACCTCGGAGCCGACGCGCCAGTCGCTCAGCGTCGTCACTTGCAGCGTATGCGGAATGATCAGCACAGAGAAGATGTCATCGACGGCAGTATTAACCGTCAGCGACGCGCCATCGAGCACCACCGATCCCTTCGCCGCGATGAATTTCGCCAGATCGCGCGGCGCGCGGAGTTCGAACTTCGCCATGCCCGGCAGGTCTTCACGCGAAACAATGGTGGCGATGCCGTCGACATGCCCCGCGACGATGTGGCCACCGAGTTCATCGCCGATCTTGAGCGCGCGCTCGAGATTAAGGCGCCCGCCCTTGCCCCAGCCCTTCGCCGTCGTCAGGCGCAGAGTCTCGGCGGCAGCATCGACATCAAACCATGTCCGGTCGCCATCGACGCCGGACTGAACCACCGTCAGGCAGACGCCGTTGCAGGCGATCGACGCGCCGTCAGCGATGGTCTTCTGGTCGTAGCGGCACGCGATCCGCAGCCGGTGCAGTTGTCCCTGCGCGGTCGGCTGGATGCTGGTGATTTCGCCAAGGTCGGTGATGATGCCGGTGAACATGCGGTTCCTGAAGTTTTACATTCCGTCATGGCCGGGCTTGTCCCGGCCATCTACGTCTTCCTGCAATATCGTCAAAGACGTGGATGCCCGGAATAAATCCGGGCATGACGAACTCTGACATAACGAACTTTAGCTGCGCTCGTAGATCGTCAAACTATCCTGCTCTAACGTCTCGGTAGCATGCACGCGCCAGCGAGGCGACTGGGTGATGGCCGATAGCGGCTGCGTATCGAGCGCAGGAATACCATCCATGCCGATGGCATCGGGTCCGCGCAGCAGCCAGACCTCATCAACGAAACCCGCATTCAAGAACGACGACGCCACCCGCGCACCGCCCTCCACCACCAGCCGGGTGATGCCGCGCTCGGCCAGCGTGTGCAAAACCGATGTCAGATCCAGACCGGGCGGCGATCCATTACTCACCGGCACACGGATCACCTGGGCGCCCGCAGCGCCGAGTTTCATGGCGGCAGGCGCTTCCGACAGATCGGATGTCATGACCCAGAGCGGCGTCTGCCGCGCCGAATGCACAAGCTTGCTGTCGCCCGGCAGGCGCAAGGCCCGATCGAGCACCACCCGCACCGGGGACTGCGATTCCAGTCCCGGCAGACGCACGGTGAGCAGCGGGTCGTCGGCGAGGACCGTTCCGATGCCGACAAGAATGGCATCGCTCTGCGCGCGCAGGAGATGCACCCGCGCCTTCGCAGCCTCTCCTGTGATGGCGACAGGCCGGTGTCCTGCGGCCGCGATCTTGTCATCCGCGGATACGGCAAGTTTCAGAATGACGAATGGACGCCTCGCGCCAACGCGCAGGAAATGCCCGGCGTGATCGCGTGCCGCTTCATCCTTGCAGAGACCGACACTTACTTCGATTCCGGCAGCGCGCAGCCGCGCATGGCCCTGCCCGCCGACCTCGGGATTTGGATCTTCGATGGCGGAAACCACCCGCGCGACACCCGCGGCGATGATCGCGTCCGCGCAGGGCGGCGACTTGCCGAAATGCGAGCATGGCTCCAGCGTCACGTAGAGCGTCGCTCCCTTCGCGGCTTCGCCTGCGCGCCGCAGCGCCTCCGGCTCCGCATGAGGCCGCCCGCCGGGCTGTGTCCAGCCGCGCCCGACAATGACGTTATCCTTGACGATGACCGCGCCGACGGCGGGATTGGGCCATGTACGGCCCTGCCCGCGCCGGCCAAGCGTCAGCGCAAGCTGCATGTAGCGGAGATCGTCAGGGCTCGATTGAAGAGAGGGCACGATTTTCAACTGCTTCTTATGAAGTCACTCGTCATGGCCGGGCATCGTCCCGGCCATCCACGTCTTTCCCGATAGAGGCATCCTAAAGACGTGGATGCCCGGCATAAAGCCGGGCATGACGAAAGAAAGAAAATGCTGAGCAGTCTTTGACTGCCGCAATCACTTCCGCAGGATCACTGGACGCGGCGGCTCGTCCTCGCCCGTCAGTTCGCCCAGCACGGCCTCGAAGTCCTTGGCCTCGCGGAAGTTGCGATAGACCGAGGCGAAGCGCACATAGGCCACGTCATCGAGCTGGCGCAGATGCTCCATCACAGTCTCGCCGATCACCTCGGAGGAAATCTCCGACTCGCCGCCGCTCTCAAGCTCACGCACGATGGCAGACACCATCTTCTCGACGCGCTCGGGATCGACCGGGCGCTTGCGCAGGCTGATCTGGAGCGACCGCACCAGCTTGTCACGGTCGAACGGCACGCGCCGACCGTTACGCTTGATCACGGTGAGTTCACGAAGCTGCACGCGCTCGAATGTCGTGAAACGGAAGTTGCACGACATGCATACGCGGCGGCGACGGATTACGGACGAATCTTCCGTCGGCCGTGAATCCTTCACCTGCGTATCGAGACTGTTGCAGCTTGGGCAGCGCATTCCGCGTGTCCCTTACTGATAAATCGGGAAGCGGCTGGTGAGTTCCTTCACCTTCTCCTTCACCGACGCTTCGACCAGAGGCGCGGCGCCGTCGCCGGACTGTGCGACAGCATTGAGCACTTCCGAAATCAGCGCACCGACCTGCTTGAATTCGGCAACGCCGAAGCCACGCGTGGTGGTCGCCGGGGTGCCGAGACGCAGGCCCGACGTGACGAACGGCTTTTCGGGGTCGAACGGAATGCCGTTCTTGTTGCAAGTGAGGCCGGCGCGGACCAGCGCCTTCTCGGAGACGTTGCCCTTGAGACCTTTCGGCCGCAGGTCCACCAGCATCAGGTGGTTGTCGGTGCCGCCCGAGACGATTTCGAAGCCGTTCGAGCGCAGCGTTTCCGCCAGCGCCTTGGCATTCTCGACCACGTTCTTCGCGTAAATCTTGAAATCCGGCTGCAACGCTTCCTTGAACGCGACGGCCTTGGCCGCGATGACATGCATCAGCGGACCACCCTGCAGACCGGGGAAGATCGCCGAGTTCAGCTTCTTCGCAATGGCTTCATCGTTGCTGAGGATCAGGCCGCCGCGCGGACCGCGCAGCGACTTGTGCGTCGTCGTCGTCGTGACGTGTGCATACGGCACCGGCGAGGCATGAACGCCGCCCGCGACCAGACCGGCGAAGTGCGCCATGTCGACCAGCAGATATGCGCCGACGCTGTCAGCGATCTCGCGGAAGCGCTTGAAATCCCACGCGCGCGAATAGGCCGATCCGCCCGCGATGATCAGCTTTGGCTTGATCTCTTCGGCCTGCTTCGCCACCGCATCCATATCGATGATCTGGTCCTCGCGGCGCACGGTGTAGTGCGCCGGCTTGAACCACTTGCCCGACATGTTGACCGGCGCGCCATGGGTGAGATGGCCACCCGCGGCAAGATCGAGGCCCATGAACGTGTCGCCCGGCTGCAGCAGCGCCAGGAACACGGCCTGGTTCATCTGGCTGCCGGAGTTCGGCTGCACGTTGGCGAAGTTCGCGCCGAACAGCTTCTTGGCGCGGTCGATGGCAAGGTTTTCGGCAACGTCGACGAACTCGCAGCCGCCATAGTAGCGCGCGCCCGGATAACCTTCCGCGTATTTGTTGGTCATCACCGAACCCTGCGCCTCAAGCACGGCGCGGCTGACGATGTTTTCCGAGGCGATCAGCTCGATCTCATGCTGCTGGCGACCGAGCTCACCCTTGATCGCGGCGGCGATCTCCGGATCGGCCTGCGCAAGGGAGGCCGTGAAAAACGAGTCGGGAGCGGAAGCGGCTTTGGCAGATGAGCTCATTGCGGAATGTCTCCACCGCCGCAGCCTGCAAGCGGCTCCGGGCGGCTATTGAGGGTCTCAAGGGCGGCAGGCGCGAGATACCATATCTGGCGGGGGCGGCCAAGTTCCGCAAGCAGGTGGGCCAGATTTAGGCGATTCCGCCCACGACACCGCTGGTTCGCACGGTTGGGCAGGTTTCCGGGCCGAAAAGCCGCAAACTGCGACCGGCAGCCCGCTGGAGGGCCGGCCCGCCTCCCCCAACCAACCGGCGTCAGGTCAGACCCGCGCCGCGGCTTGCAGGCCCTTGAAGGTCAGGCGCTTCGGGTCCTTGACCCCGGTCATGTAGAGCTTCTGGATCAGGGCGGTCACCGCCTCCCGGTTACCACCGGTCAGGGTGACCACCGCGTCGATCGCGATGGTCTGCGCGTCCATGGGCTTCCTCGTGTCCGTTATTGAGAGCCTTGAGTGGATCATCCTGCGACTCTTCGATTCATTGTGGCGGCACGGCCCACCGATGAACCAGTTCGGCCTGCCCGGGGAATACGTGAATTGACCCATACGGGTGCAGGTTCCCGAGGGATTCGGCCGGACATCGTGGGAGAATCAGGGAAATGCTGCTGCCGAGGCTAGAGCCGCGCGCAAAGGAACATCAGGTTCAGCGAGCACGCAGCCAGCAGAACGAGCATCAACGCGACCTGCAGCCGGTCGCCGGCGAATTTGAGAATCGGCCTCATAATGTGAGGATGATGGAAAGACTCCGCGCAAGAGTCTCGAATCATATTTTTGGCTTTGGCGGGGAAGGATTCAGGACTCGTTTACGAGTCGATTCTCGGGAAAACCTGAGCGCGAAAAGGCGCCAGAAGACGAGGCGCATCATCCGCCAACGTCTGAGCGGTTCGGCGCAACGATCACGCGCCATTTAAAATAGCTAAGAGCGCGATCTTTCGATCACGCTCTTAAGTCGCATATCCCACACCAGGGGAAGCTCGTGCGGAATTCTTCCGCGTGCGTCTTGCGCGCACTTCGGCAGGAGCCAGAGGGCACTGGCGTAAACTGCGGGAGGATCGGGACAGGCCGCCGGTCTTTTTGATGTGCCGGCTTGGGCCTGCTTGTTCCGATGCTCAGAGGCGATAGAGGATCTGGTCGGTCCAGAAGCGCTCGAGGCGATGCAGCGACTTGTTCAGCGTCGCGAACTCGGCGTTCGAGATGCCACCCACCTGCTCCACCGTCTTGACGTGCTTCTGATACAGCGCGTCGACGATGTGGCGGATTTCCTGTCCCTGCGCGGTCAGACGGATGCGAACCGAGCGGCGATCGACGCGCGAGCGCTGATGATCGAGGAAGCCCATCTCGACAAGCTTCTTCAGATTGTAGGAGACGTTCGAGCCGAGATAGTAGCCGCGCGTGCGCAGTTCGCCGGCGGTCAGTTCCTTGTCGCCGATGTTATAGAGCAGCAGAGCCTGCACCGAATTGATGTCGGCTCGACCGCGGCGATCGAACTCGTCCTTGATGACGTCGAGCAGACGGCGATGAAGGCGCTCAACAAGCGTGAGAGCTTCGAGATAAAGCGGCTGCACCGGTGCGCCGGCGTTGTCGCGTGCGGGCTCAATAGCCGTAGCGGCTGACTTGATCATGACACTTCCCCTGTTGTCGTTTTTACGACTTATTCGACGAAACTTTTGTCTCGCCTGATAGGTGCAAACTAAGGGAGGCGTTTGAAGATCAGCTTAAATAACAGCATAAAGAGATGGTTTATTTAAAACGGTGAATCGTAAGTTACATCGATAAAACAAGGGCTTTTTGTTAGTTTTGATTCACCCAAAACGGGCGATGTTCACGCTTCGTAGCAACCCCTGTCACGTTCCGGAACACCGGTCGCTCAAATTTGAAAGACTTCGTAAAACATCAAGGCGGCGCACCGCAGCAAGGATCCTACGGCGGCCGTTCGCGTGCCGAGAACCAGGCCAGAATGAGATAGGCCGCGAGCAGGATCAGCGACACCAGCACGGCGAACAGATTGCCACCGTAGATCGCAGGAAACATCAGCTCGATCACCGCGGTTGAAACGATGGTGGTGAGCCACACCACCGCGCCCCATGGCGTTGCGAGCCACAGTCCCACCGCAGCGACCAGTTCGATCACCGCGAAATAGACGGTGGCGGTTTGCCATTGCGTCGTCTGCGCTTCGAACGCGCCCTCCTCACCGCCGATGAAGCCGGTGATCTGCGCCCAGTGATAAAGCCCCTTGATCATCGACAGCACGGCCATCACGCGCAGGAACAGCACGAGGCGCGTGGTCCATGTCGTCTCGCCCGTCTCCGCGTCCGGCGTCGTCATCGCCGTGACCAGGTTGACCTGCTCACGCGGTGCGTCGTCGTTCGCGCCTTTCGGCATGCGCGCGGGCATCAATTGCCGGATATCCTTGCTCATCCCGCCTGTGTGACGCCTTACTGATGTAAAATCAATCATCTCGATGCGGTGACGAGAGGGTCCGCAGATGCTACATATCAAAGCATCTTTATTGCACGGGAGCGGTTTCAAGATGGCGATCAAGTTCGGACGTCCGATCGAAGTACGGGACACTCCAGTCCGGGACACCGCCGCCCCTTCCCTCGGCCTGACCGTGCGTATGCGTCGCAACCGCAAGTCAGAATGGGCGCGCCGGCTGGTCCGTGAAAACGTGCTGACCACCGACGACCTGATCTGGCCGCTGTTCGTCGTTGACGGCAACAATCTGCGCGCGCCGGTTGCCTCGATGCCGGGCGTGGATCGCCTCAGCGTCGATCAATGCGTGCGCGATGCCGAACGCGCCGTGAAACTCGACATCCCCTGCATTGCGCTGTTCCCCTACACCGAACCGTCGCTGCGCGACGAGTCGGGGTCCGAGGCGCTGAACGCCAACAATCTGGTCTGTCAGTCGGTGCGCGCGATCAAGAAGGAATTTCCTGACCTCGGCGTTCTCTGCGACGTGGCACTCGATCCATTCACCAGCCACGGCCATGACGGACTGCTGCATTCCGACGGCAGAATCCTGAACGACGAAACCGTCGCCCTTCTGGTGCGGCAGGCGCTGGTGCAGGCAGAAGCCGGCTGCGACATCATCGCGCCGTCCGACATGATGGATGGCCGTGTTGCCGCGATCCGCGATGGCCTCGACAGCGCCGGGTTCGGCGATGTGCAGATCATGGCCTATGCGGCAAAATACGCGTCGGCCTTCTATGGTCCGTTCCGCGACGCTATCGGCTCGGCAAAAACACTCACCGGCGACAAGCGCACCTATCAGATGGATTCAGCGAATTCCGATGAAGCGTTGCGCGAGGTCGAACTCGACATTGCCGAGGGCGCAGACATGGTGATGGTGAAACCGGGCCTGCCCTATCTCGACATCGTTCGGCGCGTGAAGGACACCTTCGCGATGCCGACCTTCGCCTATCAGGTTTCCGGCGAATACGCGATGATCGCAGGCGCCGCCAACAACGGCTGGATCGATGGCGAGCGTGCGATGATGGAAAGCCTTGTTGCGTTCAAGCGCGCGGGCGCCGATGGCGTGCTGACCTATTTCGCACCGGCGGCGGCAGAGAAACTCAAGGCCGGGCGATAGGTGGCGGGCTAGCTTCGTCATCTTGAGCGCCTGAACGAAATGCAATCCCCGCTTCGTCATGGCCGGGCTTCGTCCCGGCCATCCACGTCTTGTTGTCGCACCTCAAGTCGTGGATGCCCGGAACAACACCGGGCATAACAATTCGCTATCCTGCGCTGGATAACTTTTTCTCCATGTGAGCCTAAGCCATCTTGCGCAAGGAACCCCGCGAGGCCATGTGCGCACTGGCGGCTCGGCAATGGCCGCTGAGGAGGGTTTCCATGTCCGACACGAGAAACACCGGCGGTACGACCTGGCGCAACAATCCATCCGCCAGCGCCAGCGCGCAGCAGGCTTACGATCCGTGGCTGCAACCCGAACTGTTTCGCGGCGTGCTGACCAAGCGCGTGTTCGCTTTCCTGATCGATCTCGTGATCCTGTCGATTCCGATCGTTCTTGCGATCCTCTTCATCACGCTGTTCGGCATTGTGACGCTGGGGCTTGGCTGGTTCCTGTTCTGGCTGATCTCCCCGCTGTCGGTGATCTGGGCACTGCTCTACTACGGCATGTCGCTCGGCGGACCGAACGGCGCGACCGTGGGCATGCGGATGATGGACATCGAGATGCGAACCTGGACCGGCGAGAAGCCCTACTTCGTGCTCGGTGCGGTTCACGCCGTTCTTTACTGGGTGTCGGTCTCGTTCCTGAGCCCGCTGGTTCTGCTGGTCGGCCTGTTCAACGGCCGCCGCCGGCTGTTGCATGACGTCGTGCTCGGCACGGTCTTCATCAACAGCAACGTCCAGCCTTCGATGGTCCAGACCACGCGGGTCTAGATGATTTCCAAGTCGGGCAGATCACATCCGTGTGGTCTGTCCGCTCTGCAAATTAGGCCCGAAAGCCGTGCCATTCCGTCATTGCCGGGCTCAAATCTGTTGACCCCCGGCCCTCCGCGGCGCGATGCTGTGGGGAGAATCGCGCTGACCGGAGACGAACGGCCACACGTGACACAACACTCGCGCAATACGCCGCAGTTTTACCTGACGGCTCCCTCACCCTGCCCCTATCTGGAGGGCAAGCAGGAGCGCAAGGTGTTCACGCATCTCGTCGGCGACAAGGCCGGCGAGCTGAACGATCTTCTCACCCATGGCGGTTTCCGCCGCAGCCAGTCTATCGCCTACCGGCCCGCCTGCGACCAATGCCGCGCTTGCGTGTCGGTGCGCGTGATCGCCAATGAATTTCGCCCGTCGCGAAACTTTCGCAAAGTGCAGGCACACAATAGCGACATCGTCAGCGAACTGCGTACAGCAGTACCGACCTCGGAACAGTATTCGGTGTTCCGCGCCTATCTCGATGCCCGCCACCGGGACGGCGGCATGGCCGACATGACCGTGCTCGACTACGCGATGATGGTCGAGGATAGCCACGTTGAAACACGCATTATCGAATATCGCCGGCGCACCGCCGACAGCTGCATCACCGGCAAGGGCGGCGACCTGATCGCGGTGGCGCTCACCGATATTCTCGTCGATGGCTTGTCGATGGTCTATTCGTTCTTCGAGCCCGGCGAGGAAAGCCGCTCGATGGGCACATTCATGATCCTTGATCATATCGCCCGAGCGCGCAGGCTCGGCCTGCCCTATGTCTATCTCGGCTACTGGATCGAGGGCTCGCGGAAGATGGACTACAAGGCGCGCTTCCTGCCGCAGCAGCGCCTTGCGCCCAGCGGCTGGCTTCGCATCGACGCGACCGGCTCGGTGGCGCCTGAGCCACAGGACTAGATTTTTCCGAACTGTAAAGGCGCAACCGTCAAAGGCGCAACCGTCATCCCGAGGTGCGGGCTTTTGCGAGCCTCGAAGGATGACGGCAACCTCCTCATTCGATCGTTGGCTTCACGCTGCTTTCTGCGCCGTCTGTAATGCACCAGCGGCCGCCAGCGCACCGGCGAGCGCCTTCTCGCGCTGTTCCGGACCGACCTGAACGCCATCGGCTGCGATAATTTCAACATTGGTGATGCCAATGAAACCGAACACCCAGCGCAGATAGGTTTCCAGATGCTCACCCGCCGCAGCCGGCGTGTCTGCCCCGTAGAAGCCGCCGCGCGACACGGCAACAATGACGCGCTTGTTGCCGGCGAGCCCCTCCACGCCCTTCTCAGAGTATTTGAAGGTCTTTCCGGCAACAAGAATGCGGTCGAT
This sequence comes from Afipia sp., assembly GCA_024508675.1. Taxonomy (GTDB): domain Bacteria; phylum Pseudomonadota; class Alphaproteobacteria; order Rhizobiales; family Xanthobacteraceae; genus Afipia. The sequence goes on along the minus strand of JANINQ010000011.1, from coordinate 128,947 downwards.
CCACGCCTTGAGCTGGCTCGGAATGGTGAAGTTGTACATCGGCGCTCCAATGACAATGACATCGGCCGCAAGGAAGTCTTCCAGCGCCGCGGCGCTGGCGGCAAGGTCGTCCCTGACAGCCGGCGTTTCCGGCGTCGCGCCGTGGGCAGCGGCAAGATGCTCGCCGGTCAGGTGTGAAAGCGGCGTCGCGCTGATGTCGCGATAGGTGACGTCGAGATCCGGGATGGTCTTGCGCAGGCGCTCAACGGCCGCAGCCGAAAGTTGCCGGGAAACGGAATTACCGCCGAGGATGCTGGCATCGATATGGAGGAGTTTCATGGGTTCACCTTTAGCTCTAGTATCAGATTGATACCTGGACACTAATGGTGACCTTTGATAAACGGCACAAGAAGGCACATTTTCTGAACCCGAGCACAGCCGTGACACCCGAGCACATCGATGTAACTGCGCCACCTGACCAGCATTTGCCGGGGAACTGCCTGGCGGTGGGGTCTATTCTGTCGCGGATTGGCGACAAGTGGAGCGTGCTGATCATCATGTTGCTCGGCGATGGCCCGCGCCGCTTCAACGAGATCAAACGGATGGTTGGCGGCATCTCACAACGGATGCTGACGCTGACGCTCAGGGGGCTGGAGCGCGACGGTCTGGTTACGCGAACGATCTATCCGACCATCCCGCCGCGGGTGGACTACGAACTGACCGAGCTTGGCCACTCGCTGAAGAAACCTGTTCAGCATCTCGGCTCATGGGCGTTCGAACATCTGCCGGAGATCCAGACCGCGCGCGAGCGCTTCGACAGGAATTCAGCGCAGAAATAACCGCTATCAGCCGGTCACAAAGTCGATCAACAGCTTCACGTTGAGCGCGACAACGACTGCCGCGATAATTGCAGCGATAAACGAGAGCCAGCGCGGCGCGACGAACGTCCCCATCTTGGCCTTGCTCGCCGTGAACATCACCAGCGGAATGATGGCGAACGGCAACTGCAGGCTCAGCACCACCTGACTGAGAATGAGCAGTTGCGCGGTGCCCTTCTCGCCGTACCAGATTGTCACCACCGCTGCCGGCACGATGGCGATCATGCGCGTCACGAGGCGGCGCAGCCACGGCGCGATCTTGATGTTGATGAAGCCTTCCATCACGATCTGGCCGGACAGCGTCGCCGTAACGGTGGAATTCAGTCCGCAGCAGAGCAGCGCGATTCCAAACAGAGTCGGTGCCAGCGTCGAGCCGAGCAGCGGCGAGAGAAACGCATGCGCCTGATCGAGTTCTGCAACATCGGTCTTGCCCGCCTTGTGGAAGGTGGATGCCGCGAGGATCAGGATGGATGCGTTGATCAGCAGCGCAAGGCAAAGCGCAATCGTGGAATCGATGGTGGCGAGTGTGATCGCCTCCTTCTTCTCCGGAACGCTGTCGCCATAGCCGCGCGTCTGCACCAGACCGGAATGCAGATAGAGATTATGCGGCATCACCGTCGCCCCGAGGATACCAAGCGCGAGATAGAGCATGTCGCGGTTGGCGACGATATCGACCGTCGGCGCGAAGCCGCGGATCACCTGCCCCCAGTCAGGATCGGCCATCGCGATCTGAATCGCAAAGCACGCCGCGATCACACCGAGCAGAGCGACCACGAAGGCTTCGATCCAGCGGAAACCGATCGCCTGCAGCGCCAGAATGAGAAACACATCGGCGGCGGTAATCAGCACGCCGATCTCGAGCGGGATTCCGAACAGCAGGTTGAGTCCGATGGCGGTGCCGATGATCTCGGCGAGATCAGTCGCGCTGATCGCGATTTCCGCAAACAGCCAGAGCGGCCACGACACCCACTTCGGATAGGCATCGCGGCAGGCCTGCGCGAGGTCGCGCCCCGAACCGACGCCCAGCCGCGCGCACAGCGCCTGCAGCACAATGGCCATGATGTTGGAAATCAGCGCGACAGCGAGTAGCGCATAGCCGAATTTGGAGCCGCCCGCGAGCGAGGTCGCCCAGTTCCCGGGGTCCATATAGCCGACGGCGACGAGATAGCCCGGCCCCAGAAAGGCGGCGAGCTTGCGCCAGAAGGAGCCCCCTTTCGCGACCCGGACCGACCCGAACATATCCGCCAGCGATGGCTCGCCACGGGCCGCACGCCATCCCCCCGGCTCAGGCGGGGTGGCAGCCTGGTCAGGCGGCATTGGCGGAGATCGTGCATCCATACCGTCAATATGCACTTACAACCATCTAGTTGCAAGTGACTTGCAACAGCAAATTAGACAGCGACAAGCTCAACAGCAAAAGACATCCGAAGAGCAACCTCCTCCTGTAAAAAGGTGTCCAAGAAAATGGAGGAAACGACCCATGGGAAAACTCGAACACCCGCACCCAACGGGGCTTATGCAGAACCCGGCCTACTCCCACGTTGTCGTCGCGTCGGGAACGCGCACGGTCTACATCGCTGGTCAGGTCGCGCTGGATGAACGCGGCGCGATTGTCGGCGCTGGCGATCTTTCCGTACAGACCACGCAGGTGATGAAAAACATCGGCCTGGCCCTCGCCGCGGCCAATGCGGCTTTCTCGGACGTGGTGAAAATCACGACTTATGTGGTCGGCTATCGGCCCGAACATCGGGCCATCATTGGACAGGCGCGCTCGCCGTTTTTCAAGAACATGCCGCCGCCTGCCAGCACGCTTGTCGGCGTGTCCGCTCTCGCCGCGCCTGAATGGCTAATCGAGATCGAGGCTATCGCCGTCACTGGATGAGATCGCAAACGGCTTTAAATTGAACAGCCGGTTCAGCTTGTCTCGAAATCGCCCGGCTGCGGCGGCGCGATCGGCGTGAACTGGCAGCGGTCCGGCTTGAGATCGACCAGCGGCGTTCCGTCCAGACAATCAAGACCGCGCACCAGAACGATGTTGCCTTCGATGCCGACGAGTTTTGCGACAGACGTGCCGAGCGGGTTGGGACGCACGGGTGAGCGCAGCGCGAACGTGCCGTGCGTGTTGGTGTCGCTGGCGGGACTCTGCAGGATCAGATCGCGGCGCGACTGATGCAGCCAGTAGATCACTTCGACCTGCGTAAACTTGTCGAGTCCCTTGAGCGCGGGCACCCACGGTTCAAAAATCTCGATCCGGCACACTGGCCCGTCATGACGGCCCTGCCGCGGAGTCTTCAGCCTGTCGGTCCAAGGCGTATGGATGCGACCGATGAAGACAAGTCCTGCGTCGGTTGGTGACGGAGGTTCGACCGCGACTTCACCTTCACGGATTTCGTTATAGCGGACCATACCCCGACCTATTCATCCGGACGAACTCTCCACGCCAGACGGATCGTCTCGACATATCCGCTGGCCCCATCCTGAAGTGGCTCAATAAAGCCGGCAAGTTCTGCCATCTTCACGCAGCCATGATCCATTCGGGCACGCTCACCATTGCCTAAAGCAAACTCGACCGGAATCTCGCGGCTTCCCAGGACCTCGGCAATCTTGATCAGGTTGCGATAAAATACGGCCTGCCTCGGATGCATGATCGCAGGCTTGTCCTTGAAGTCCTTCGCGGACCGGCGCTCCGTCGTTTTAACGCCAATAACCGGCGTTCCGTCCCATGTCTCCAATTGAACATCGATGATCTGCATCGAAGACAACCTTATTCGATCACCTTGCCGAACTTGTTCGACTTCGGGAAGCCGTTGGCGAGGCGGCCCGCATCGGCGCGATTACCGCGCCAGTCGGCAAGCTCCTTCAACGTCATACTCTGCTCGCGGCCCGCGCCGTCCTTCCACGTCATGCCGTCCTTCGCGGTGAAGGTCATGATGTCGGACAGGCCCTTCTCCTTGTAGCGCTGCAGACGCACGCCACGGCCCCGCGCCATTTCCGGCACCTGCTCCAGCGGGAAGATCACCATCTTGTGGTTCTGCCCCATGACCGCGACGGTATCGCCCGTGACGGTCGTGATCGCCGCGGCTTCATTCGGCATGGTGACATTGAGCACCTGCTTGCCCTTGCGGGTGTTGGCCACGCAATCGTTTTCGTTGACGACGAAGCCCTGCCCGTCGCTGCTGGCGACCAGGAATTTGCGGTCGCTTTTCTGCACGAACATCGCGACAATATCGGCATCGCCTTCGAGATCGATGGTCATGCGGATCGGATCGCCATGACCGCGGCCACCCGGCAGCTTCTGCGCGTCGAGCGTATAGAAGCGCCCGTTGGTGCCAAACAGAGTCAGCTTCGAAGTGCTTTCGGCGAAGAAGGCGAACTTGAGCTTGTCGTCGGTCTTGAAGGCGAGATTCGACAGATCCTCGACATGGCCTTTCAGCGCGCGGACCCAGCCCTTGTCGGAAACCACCACCGTGATCGGCTCGCGCTCGATCAGCGCCTCCTCGATGGCCGCGAGATCGTGCTCGGGGGCATCGGCGAATTGCGTGCGGCGCTTGCCGAGTGGCGTCTTGGGTCCGAAGATGTCGCGAACCTTGCGAACCTGCTCGCCGACCTTCTTCCACTGCTCTTCTTCGGAGGCGAGAACGGCCTTGATGCCTTTCAGTTCGTTGCGAAGATCCTTGTCCTCGCCGCGGATTTCCATTTCCTCGAGCTTGCGCAAGTTGCGCAGGCGCATGTTGAGGATGGAGTCCGCCTGAAGGTCGGTGAGCTTGAACGTCTTGATCAGGACCGGCTTCGGCTCGTCCTCGGTGCGAATGATCTTGATCACCTTGTCGAGGTTCAGATAGGCGATCAGGTAACCACCGAGAACTTCGAGGCGATGCTCGATCTGGCTCTTGCGGAAGTTGGCGCGCCGGATCAGCACGTCGCGCAGATGATCGAGCCATTCGCGCAGGCATTCCGCGAGGCCAAGCACCTTCGGGATGCGACCCTTCACCAGCACGTTAAGATTCAGCGGAATCTTGCTTTCAAGCTCGGTCTGCTTGAACAGCGTTTCCATCAGAACTTCGGGATCGACATTCTTCGACTTCGGCTCGATGACGATGCGCACGTCTTCCGCCGACTCGTCGCGGATGTCGCCGACCAGCAGCAGCTTCTTCTCATTGAGCAGTTCGGCGATGCGCTCGATCAGGCGCGATTTCTGCACCAGCCACGGAATTTCGGTGACAACGATATTCCAGGTGCCGCGCGCACCATCTTCCTGATGCCACTTCGCGCGCACGCGAAACGAGCCCCGTCCCGTCGTATAGGCTTCCGCGATGCTTTCCTTCGAGTCGACGACAATGCCGCCGGTCGGAAAATCAGGCCCCTTGACGTAACGCAGCAGGCCATTCGATTTCGTGTTCGGCTTGTCGATCAGATGCAGCGCCGCGTCGCACAGCTCGGCGGCATTGTGCGGCGGGATCGAGGTGGCCATGCCGACCGCGATGCCCTGCGCGCCGTTGGCGAGCAGGTTCGGGAATGCGCCCGGCAGAACGAACGGTTCTTTCGACTGGCCATCGTAGTTCGGGCGAAACTCAACCGCGTCCTCGTCGATGCCTTCCAGCAGCAGCCGCGCGACTTCCGTCATGCGCGCTTCGGTGTAGCGGTAGGCCGCAGGATTATCGCCGTCGATGTTGCCGAAGTTGCCCTGCCCGTCCACAAGTGGATAGCGCGAGGCGAAATCCTGTGCGAGGCGCACCAAGGCGTCGTAAATCGACTGATCTCCGTGCGGATGGAACGAACCCATCACGTCGCCGACGATCTTGGCGGATTTCTTGAAAGGCGTGCCGGGGTCGAGCCGCAGCAGGCGCATACCATAGAGGATGCGGCGGTGAACCGGCTTCAGGCCGTCGCGCGCATCCGGCAGCGCGCGGTGCATGATGGTCGAGAGCGCATAGGCCAGATAGCGCTCCTCGAGCGCTTCACGGAGTGCGACCTCCTGAATGTCCATTGGCTCAGGCGGAATCAGTCTTTTTCCCATGGCACGGGGTTAACGCCCCCGGAAGGATTGAACAACCTATGAATTGCTCCGGAATCACCCGTTCGTAATTGTTCCGCCATATTTTATGCCGTTAGATCATACGGATAGATCGGGGCTCGGGTCTGCCTCGATCAAAACGGCTGGCCATTGGCGCGCCGTTCACTGACCCCGGAGGAAACGGAATGCGTCGTTATATTTTGGCGGCGGTAGCCGCGCTTGTGTTGGCCGGCGCGAGTCTGCTGGCCCACAGCCGGGCGGAAGCCATGCCACTGGCTGGCGGTCTCGCTGGCGCGGTCACCGGTCAGGCGGAAAACGTGGCCGTGGTCTGCAACCCGGTCTGGAATGGCTACGCGTGGGTGCGCACCTGCTATCGCACCGGTCCGGCCTATTATGCGCCGCGCTACTACGCACCGCGCCCCTACTACCGGCGCTATTATCGCCCGCGCTACTATTATTGATCGTTAGCCGATAAACGAAACGGGCCGGAGCAATCCGGCCCTTTTTATTCGGCGGCAGCGGCTCTCGTCCGTGGCCGGATCACCGCCGCGATGAATCCCTCGCGCGCGTCCGAATGGCCCTGCCCGCGCGGTTCAAGCACATTGCGCAGCAGGAATATCCCGGTCAGACGGAAGCCATCCTCAATATCCTGTCCGGACCAGCCATTGCTGCCGTCGTCATTCTCACGCAGGAACGGCGGCAACCTCAGCAGCCGGTCGCGCCATGGCTCACCGGCCTGACGCGACACCGCGCCACCCGACTTCGGCGAGACGTAAATCAAATCGTGAACCGTCCCGCTTGCCGCGCAGGATGACAGATCGAGGCCGAAGCCAAGCTCGGTCAGCATCGCAAGCTCGAATTTCACAAGTTGAATGCCGGCCAGGGACGCATCGTCGAAATCCTCAAGGATGGCTTCCAGCATCTCGTAGATGTCTTCGTGCGGATCACGCTCCGGCAACAGCCGCACCAGCGAGGCCAGATGCGTCACGCCATAGACCGCATGAGGCGTGCCGAACATTGTCGCCGCCCGCAGCCGGGTGCCTTCGATGGCGTAATATCCGAGATGTTCGTCGAGGCGCGCGCGCCATACCGCGCTGACCGTGTTGCCCGGCTGCAGCAGCGGACGCATTCGCGAGCCCGCGCCGCCACGCACCAGCCCGAGATGGCGACCATGGCTGCGCGTCAGCAGTTCGACGATGGCACTGGATTCGCCATGCCGCCGCACGCCCAGCACAATGCCCTCGTCGGTCCATTCCATAGCTTCAGCTTACAGGATTCTGCGCGTCGCCGCAGCCGGTGTGATGTCATTCAGGCTGGTGGAACCAGCCCTGTGCATCGCCGGTGAAGGAATACGACAGGCCGAGGGCCGTCAGTGCGGTCGAGACGATGTCCACGAAGGTGCTGAACTGCAGGCCGGTTTCGCTGATACCTGTGGCGATGGAGGCGACCGACAGCATCATCGCAACCAAAAGGACCATCCGCGCCCAGTTCTTGCGCCGGTGCGCGGCGAGCCAGATCAATTGCATGAAGCCGAGCGTCATCATGACCGCGATGAAATTGACCGCGAGCCGGGTCGACTCGCTGGTGTCGTCGGAAATGCGGTCCAGAAACGCCGCCGACAGCACATCGATCAGCAGCGACACATACAGCAGCACTTCAAAATAGAAGATGTTTGACGGCACCTTGACGTCGGGCCCGGTCATTTCTCGATCATGTCCTGATCACTCTTTGGGAAACTCCAGCCCCATCTCGCGATAACGCTCCGGATCGTCGCCCCAGCCGTCGCGTACTTTCACGAACAGGAATAGATGAACCGGCTGGCCGACGATCTCCGCAAGCTCCTTGCGCGAGTCCGCGCCGATCGACTTGATGGTCGCACCACCCTTGCCGAGGACGATCTTGCGCTGGCTATCGCGCTCCACAAAGATTGTCTGCTCGATCCGCACCGAGCCGTCCTTGCGGTCCTGCCAGGAATCCGTCTCGACCGTGGATTGATACGGCAATTCCTGATGCAGATGGCGATAGATTTTCTCGCGGGTGATTTCCGCCGCCAGTTGCCGCATCGGCGCGTCCGACATCTGGTCTTCGGGGTAATGGAACGGACCTTCAGGAACGTCTTTCGCCAGAGTACGGCGCAAATCATCGACGCCATCGCCCGAGAGCGCAGACACCATGAAAGTTTGCGTGAACGTCAATCGCTCGTTGGCCTTCTGCGCCAGCGCCAGCAGCTTCTCGCGCGGAACCAGATCGATCTTGTTCAGCACCAGAATTTTCGGATGGTTGACGGCTTCGAGCTTGCTCAGGATCGCGTCGGCCTCGTCGTCGATTCCGGCGCGTGCATCGATCAGCACGCAAACAAGATCGGCATCGTGCGCACCGCTCCACGCGGTCGAGACCATGGCGCGGTCGAGGCGCCGCTTCGGCGCGAAGATGCCGGGCGTATCGACAAGAATGATCTGCGCATTGTCTTCGATCACGATGCCGCGGATCAGCGCGCGGGTGGTCTGCACCTTCTTTGAGACGATAGTGACCTTCGAGCCGACCAGCGCATTCACCAGCGTGGACTTTCCCACGTTCGGCGCGCCGATCAGCGCGACGAATCCGCAGCGCGTCTCGCGATTTGAATTGTCTTGTTGCTCGTCAGGCATCGTTGCCGCCCGTCACGCCTTCCTGCTTCAGCAGCGCCGTCGCTGCCAGTTTTTCAGCGGCACGCTTGCTGCCGCCGACACCTTCCGCCGGAGTTAATCCCGGCAGTTCGACCGCGACCCTGAACTGCGGATCGTGATGCGGCCCCGTGCGCTCAACCTCGCGGTAAACCGGCGTCGGCAATCCCTTGCCCTGCGCCCATTCCTGCAAAATCGTTTTCGGATCGCGCAGCGGACGCACCGGCTTGCGCATCCGTTCGGTCCAGTTGCGCTCGACGAACTCGGCCGCAGCCGCATAACCGCCATCGAGAAACACCGCGCCGATCACTGCCTCGCAGATGTCACCCAGCACGGAATTGCGCAGCCGCGCACCTGCGCCCGCGCCGACCGATCCAAGTTTGATGGCTTCATCCAATCCAAGCGACTTCGCCACATCCGCGCAGGCCTCACGCCGCACCAGATCGGCAAGACGCTTCGATAACTCGCCCTCGTCCGCCTTCGGAAACGCGCGGTAGAGCATGTCCGACACGATCAGCCCAAGAACGTGATCGCCGAGAAACTCGAGGCGCTGATAGCTGTCGGCCCGGCTCCGCGCGGACTTCAGCGCCGAGACATGGGTGAAGGCGGTCGCGAGCAACGAAGGATCGGCGAAGGTGTGACCGATGCGCTGCTCGATGACCTTGGCCGCCGCCTTTGCACTGGGGCGGCGCGGCTTCTTCGCAGGCTTGGCCTCTACGGCGCCGGTATCCGCAGCGTCGTCCGTGATCGGAGGAGTTTTGACGATTGCGGGTTCGCCGCTCATCGCACAATGGAGAAAATGCGATTCCAGCGCACCGAAACCGGCCAGCGCCAGAACTGCCAGGCTTGTTCGCCTTCGGCAATGGAGAAGAAGATCATCTGCGCGCGGCCGATCAGGTTTTCGGACGGCACATAGCCCACCGCAGACAACACACGGCTGTCAGTGGAATTATCGCGGTTGTCACCCATCATGAAGAAATGACCAGGAGGCACCGTGTAGACGTTGGTGTTGTCGTAGAAGCCGTTATCGACGCAATCGAGGGTCTTGTAGACAACGCCGTTCGGCAGCGTTTCCTTCCACTGCTTCACCCGCGCCGTAGCGTCGGAGCCGCAAGGATCTTCGCCAACGAAATCCTGCAAGCGCTCGCGCTGCACCGGCTTGTCGTTGATGTAGAGAAGTCCCTCTTTCATCTGGATGCGGTCACCCGGCAGTCCGATCACGCGCTTGATGTAATCGGTGGTGTCGTCCTTCGGCAGGCGGAACACGACGATGTCGCCACGCTCCGGATCGGAGCCGAAGATGCGGCCGGTAAACAGCCGGGGCGACAGCGGGATCGAATAGTGGCTGTAGCCGTAGGAGTATTTCGAGACGAACAGGTAATCGCCGACCAGCAGCGTCGCCTTCATCGATCCGGACGGAATGTTGAAGGGCTGAAACAGGAAGGTACGGATCACCAGCGCGATAATGAGCGCATGAATGACGACGCGGACGGTCTCGCCGACGCCGCCTTCGGATTTGGCCGGGGTTGTCACGCTCATCTGTTCTTTCGAATCCTGGTTTTCATGCCCCCGCACCCGGCTGACTATGCCCCGGCGGAGGCGAAGACGCCGCCCAAATCACCCGCGCGGGTTTTAGACCGTTGCCGCAGGGGGTGCAATCAACGTCCTCATGAAAACTTGCTAATGGTCTGACAGTCCAGTGAATTTTAGATTTTCAGGCGATTCGGAACCGATCCCGGAGGAAGGTTCAGACTTTCAGGACCGGGACCGCTGAAATGATGACGAAAGCCTGGGCCAGAGGCCAATCATCGGTAATGGTGAGGTCAATCCGCGCCTCATGGTCCGGGGGAAGCAGGGATTCCAGCCGCGCCAGCGCCCCGCCGGTCAGTTTCATGGTCGGACGGCCACCCGGCAGATTGACCACGCCCATATCCCGCCACCACACCCCGCGCCGGATGCCGGTGCCGAGCGCCTTCGAGCAGGCCTCCTTGGCCGCGAATCGCTTGGCATAGGTCGCCCAGACCATCTTCGTCATGGTCGAGCGCCGTTCAGCCTTGGTCCGCTCCGTTTCGGTGAAGATGCGATCGATGAACCGGTCGCCGTGACGGCCGATCACCTTCTCGATCCGGGTGATGTCGATGATGTCCGAGCCGATGCCTATGATCATAGATAGGTCCGCAGTGTCTTGCGGCCGCGATCCATCGCGGCACGCATATCGCGAACAGTCTGGGACAAGCCGACGAATATCGCCTCTCCCATCATGAAATGCCCGATATTGAGTTCAACGATCTCCGGCACCGCCGAGATCGTCTCGGCTGTCACGTAATCGAGGCCATGTCCGGCATGGACCTCAAGTCCTGCCGATTTCGCCAGTTTCGCACCGGCGACAATCTTCTGCCATTCAGTCTCGATCTGCGAGGCACGCTTCTCGGTGACAGCGTCGCACCAGGCGCCGGTGTGAATTTCGATCACCGGCGACTTCAGTGTCGCGGCCATTTCGATCTGAGCCGGATCGGCTGCAATGAACAGCGACACCCGGATTCCGGCATCGTTGAGCCGCGCAATGAAAGGCCCCAGCGCATCGCGCTGTCCGACCACATCGAGCCCGCCTTCGGTCGTCACTTCGGTGCGCCGCTCCGGCACAAGGCACGTCGCATGCGGCTTCGTCGCCAGCGCGATCTGCAGCATTTCGGCGGTGGCCGCCATTTCGAAATTCAACGGCTTGGAGATTTCCGTCTTCAGCCGCTTCATGTCCTCATCGCGGATATGGCGGCGGTCCTCACGCAGATGCGCGGTGATGCCGTCCGCACCGGATTCGATCGCGAGCAGCGCGGCACGTACCGGGTCAGGCACACGGCCACCGCGCGCGTTGCGCAGGGTTGCAACGTGATCGACATTGACCCCGAGACGCAGCGGCGGAATGGCGGACATGAGTGATCCAAAAGAACGATGATTAGCCGTTGATGCGATCGACGCTGGCGACGACCGCCTTGGCGCGAAGCTGAGCGATAATACCGTTCAAATGCTTCAGGTCATAGACCTCAAGATCGATGATCAGGTCCGTGAAATCCGGTGAGCGGCGGCTCATGTTGATGTTGTCGATGTTGCCATCATGCTCGGCGATGACCGAAGCAACCTGCGCCAGACTGCCCGGCTCGTTGACATTCTGCACATGCAGCCGCGCCGGAAAGCGCCTTGGTGTGGCTTCATCGGTGTCCCAGCGAACGTCCAGCCAGCGCTCGGGCTCTTCCTCGAAGTCCTTCAGCGCCGGTGACTGGATCGGATAGATCGTGATGCCCTCGCCCGGCGTGACAATGCCGACAATGCGGTCGCCCGGCACCGCGCCGCCATTCGGCGCAAACTTCACCGGCAAATCGCTGTTGATGCCGCGGATCGGAATTGCGCCCGAAGTCTTGGTATCGGCAGCGGATTTCGGATTGGCCGCTGCGCCGCTCTTCTTGCTGCTGAGCCGCGCCTCTTCCTTGTAATCGGGATACATCGCGCGCGCGACATCCGACGCCTTCATCTCACCGCGGCCCACAGCCGCCATGACATCATCGATGGATACGCGCGCCAGGCGCGGCAGCGCGCCTTTCAGCTTGTCGTCTGCGTAGGCAATCTTTGCGCGCATGAACAGGCGCTCGACAATACGCCGGCCGAGGCCCGCATACTGATCGCGAACCGCGGTGCGTGTGGCGCGGCGGATCGCGGCGCGCGCCTTGCCGGTCACCGCAAGGGATTCCCATGCCGACGGCGGCGCAGACTGCGCCTGCGATGTCAGCACCTCGACTTCGTCACCGTTCTGCAGCTCCGACGACAGCGGCGCGAACTTGCCGTTGATCTTGCAGCCCACCGCGCTGTTGCCGACGTCCGTATGCACAGCATAGGCAAAGTCGATCACATTGGCATGACGCGGCAACGCGATCAGCTTGCCCTTCGGCGTGAAGCAGAAGACCTGATCGTGGAACAACTCCATCTTGGTGTGTTCGAGGAATTCTTCCGGATTGGCGCTCTCGGAAAGCACCTCCACCGTATGCCGCAGCCATGCGAACGCGTTGGATTCCTTTTCCAGCCGCTCGGTGGGCGAGCCGACGCCGTCCTTGTAGAAGGCATGCGCGGCGATACCGTACTCGTTGACGCGGTCCATCTCCTCGGTGCGGATTTGCAGCTCGACGCGCTGCTTGCCCGGACCGATCACCGTGGTGTGGATCGAGCGATAGTCGTTTTGTTTCGGCGTCGAGATGTAGTCCTTGAAGCGTCCGGGCACCACCGGCCATGTGGTGTGCACGATGCCGACGGTGCGATAGACCTCGGCGATGCTGTTGACGATGATGCGAAAGCCGAAGATGTCGGACAACTGCTCGAAGCCGACCGACTTGCGCTCCATCTTCATCCAGATCGAGAACGGCTGCTTGCGGCGGCCTTTTACATGCGCATTCACGCCGTTCTTGGCGAGCTTGGCCGACAGTTGCGCCTCGATCTCGCCGATGAGGTTCTTGTCGCGGGCCTCGAGCGCATCGAGCCGCTGAACGACCACGGCATGCGCATCGGGATCGATAATCCTGAAGGACAGATCCTCAAGTTCCTCGCGCATTTCCTGCATGCCCATGCGGCCCGCAAGCGGCGCGTAGATGTCGAGGGTTTCCTCTGCGATGCGGCGGCGGGATGCCGGCGGCATGAATTCCATCGTCCGCATGTTGTGCAGGCGGTCGGCCAGCTTGACGAGCAGCACACGCACGTCATCGGAAATCGCAAGCAACAGCTTGCGCAGATTCTCCGCCTGCTTGGCCTCACGCGACACCAGTTCAAGCCGCTTGAGCTTGGTCAGTCCCTCCACCAGCGCACCGATTTCAGAGCCGAACATCTGATCGATTTCGGCGCGGGTGGACTCGGTGTCTTCGATGGTGTCGTGAAGCAGCGCCGCAACAATGGTCGCGTCGTCGAGCTTCAGATTCGTCAGGATCGCCGCCACTTCGAGCGGATGGGAAAAATAGGGGTCGCCCGAGGCGCGCTTCTGCTCGCCATGAGCCATCATGGCGTAGACGTAGGCCCGGTTGAGCAGATCTTCGTCAGTGTTCGGATTGTAGGCGCGGACCCGGTCAACCAGGTCATACTGGCGCATCATCTTGGTCCGGACCGGCTTCTTGGCCGCCGCCGGGGGCGCAGATGGAACCGCCGCGACTGCCTCGGTCGCCGCCTGCATTTGGGGCTGGTTTCTCCGCCCGATCGCCATTTCCGCCTGCTCGCCTTGCTTCGGTCCCCGAAAAGGAACCGTCATTCACAGTATCGTCCGTTGCCCGATTATCGCAAGGAAGACACTAAAAATGTCAATAAATGCAAAGGCCCGGACGATCCGCCCGGGCCTTTGGCAAAAACCGGCGCAGGAGGCCGGAAAATCGGTCCGAAACGGACTTACTCGTCTTCCTCGGGCTGCTCCTCGGGCGGAGCGAGGCCTTCCAAGCCCTTCAAAAGCTCTTCCTCGGTCATGCGCTCGACGGCCACTTCGGTGTCGTCTGCGTCCACAGACGCGCCCGCAGAGCCGATCAGCGGCACCGTATCGGGTTCCGGCTCGTCAACTTCGACGAATTTCTGCAGCGAATGAACGAGTTCCTCGCGCAAATCTTCCGGAGAAATCGTGGTATCGGCAATTTCGCGTAGCGAAACGACCGGATTCTTGTCATTATCGCGGTCAACGGTCAGCGGCGACCCCGAAGAAATCATCCGCGCACGGTGCGCGGCCAGCAGCACAAGGTCGAACCGGTTGTCGACCTTATCGATACAATCTTCAACAGTGACGCGCGCCATCGGCTGTCGCTCCGGGTCTGGGTCTGGAAAATGTCGCTATGCGCGGTAGGTATAGCGACCCGGGACATTCCGCAAGCGCCAATTTCGAAAAGCCGGGTAAAAGGCCTGTTTCAGGCGATCGCCTTCGGGGCCCCGGCACAGTGCGAAACGGCTCCATGGACAAGAAATCGCTTCATTGCATCATCAGAAATGTTCCGCTGCGCAGGCGCCAGCGCCGCAGCCGATATTTCCGATCCTTTATCTTCTCTAAACCTTCTGATGAATAACAACTGAACTGACTGGGAATGCGCGGTGATGGATACGCGCCAAGAATATATTGATAACAACGATGCGAGAAAAAACTGATGCCTTCTGCCACGAACAAGATCGCGCTGTTTATTGACGGGGCGAACCTCTACGCAACAGCGAAGACGCTTGGCTTTGATATCGACTACAAAAGACTGCTTCTTGAATTTCAGAGCCGTGGCACTCTGGTTCGCGCCTTCTACTACACCGCCATCATCGAGGATCAGGAATATTCCTCGATTCGGCCGCTGATCGATTGGCTCGACTACAACGGCTATACCGTCGTGACCAAAGCGACGAAGGAATTCATCGATGCATCCGGCCGCCGCAAGGTGAAGGGCAACATGGACATCGAGCTTGCCGTCGATGCCATGGAACTGGCCGAACATATCGACCAGATGGTCCTGTTCTCCGGCGACGGCGATTTCCGTTCGCTGGTCGAAGCCGTCCAGCGACGCGGCGTCCGCGTGACGGTGATTTCCACCATCGCGAGCCAGCCCCCGATGATCGCCGACGAATTGCGCCGCCAGGCGGATGTCTTTACGGATCTGATCCAGCTACAATCCAAGCTTGGCCGCGATCCGAGCGAGCGCCCTGCTCCTCGCGAACCGCGCGAACCTCGTCAGCACACGCCGCAGTTCCTGCAGCGGGCGACGACCAGCTCAATGGCGCCAAGGGGCGATGACGAATTCGACGATTGATAAAACCAAAGAGAGCCGGCGCAACAGCGCCGGCCCTTCCTTTTCTGTTTCAACGCAATCGAACGAACCCGGCCGGGATTGCCCGCTCTGTCCCCGCCTGAAAGACTTTCGCGACACCAATCGTGCGCAGCATCCGCATTGGTTCAACGCGCCTGTTCCCTCCTTCGGACCTGTCGACGCGCAGCTTCTGATCATCGGCCTCGCGCCGGGGCTTCAGGGCGCCAATCGCACCGGGCGGCCCTTCACCGGCGACTTCGCCGGAGATCTTCTGTACGGCACGCTGATCGAACTCGGTTTCGCCAAAGGCGTGTTCGAAGCCCGCCCGGATGACGGGCTGACGCTGGTCGATTGCCGGATCAGCAATGCGGTGCGCTGTGTCCCTCCGCAGAACAAGCCGCTGCCCGCGGAGATCAACACTTGCCGCACTTTCATGAAGACGACGGTTGAGGAAATGCCGCGCCTGCGCGCCATCGTCATGCTCGGCCGCGTGTCGCACGACACAACGCTGAAAATGCTCCGCCTGCGTGCGGCAGATGCGCCCTTCAAGCATGGCGCACAGCACCAAGCCGGATCGGTCCGGCTGTTCGATAGCTACCATTGCTCCCGCTACAACACGAACACCGGCGTTCTGACGCCGCAGATGTTTCGTGCGGTATTCGCCAGCGTGCGGAGTTATCTCGGTTAGCGCGGATTTGCCTGCAGCCAGGCCAGCACATCGCCTGCATTCCGGTCCGGCGGAAACACCGGATAGAACACATGGGTGACGATCCCGTCGTCGATAATCAGCGCGAGACGCTTGATCAGCGTCAATCCAGCGACATCCATTGACGGCAGTTTCAGGGCTCGCGTCAAAGCAAGATCGCTGTCGGACAGAACCTGAAACGGTACATGCAACCGCTCCACCATCGCGCGCTGATAGGCCGTATCCTGTGTGGACAGTCCAAATACGTGCTGTGCGCCGGCGTCCTTCAGATCCTTGAACAGATCACGGAACGCACAGGTCTGCGGCGTGCATCCGCGTGCGCCGGGGATCATGTCCCAGTCGTCAACCAGGCCGATCTTCCCCGGTTCTCCGGTGCGCGGATAGGCGAACAGCACCACCCGGCCCGGCAAGGACGCCAGAGTCACGGATGACCCGTCGGTCGCCGGCAGCGCGACCGGCGGAAGTTTCGTGCCGACAAGATGTTTCGTTGCGCCGTCATCGACCGGCGCCGGGATCTTGCTCCAGTCCACATCCATCAGGTTCGGCTGGTTCATCGCTATCCCCTCGCTCTCAGGAGGCGTCCCTTCTCTCGGGCCCAATCCCGCTTCTTCTCGGTGTCACGCTTGTCGTGCAGCTTCTTGCCCTTGGCCAGAGCCAATTGAAGCTTCACCTTGCCATGCTCGTTGAAATACATCTTGAGCGGGATCAACGTCATGCCCTCGCGCTCGATCGCACCGATCAGCCTGTTGATCTGCTTCTTGTGCAGCAACAGCTTGCGATCGCGCTTCGGCTCATGGTTGAAGCGATTGGCCTGCAGATATTCGGGGATATTGGCGTTCACCAGCCATATCTCGCCGCCTCTGGAGTCAGCATAGGACTCGGCAATCGTGGTCTTGCCGTTGCGGGTGGATTTGACCTCGGTGCCGGTCAGCACGATGCCCGCCTCGACAGTATCCTCGATGGCATAGTTGAACCGCGCCTTGCGGTTCTCGGCGATGACCTTGATCGTGGGTTCTTTCTTTTCGGCCATCAGATATCCCGATGCGCATACACGCCCTGCTGGCGTGAAGACGCAATCCGTCCATGCGGTCCTGACGGCGGCAAATTTCAAGCGCCGTCAGAACGTCTTCCGTTGTCAGATAGTGATTTATTTCGCCTTCAGAAGATCGCGGATTTCGGTCAGCAATTCCTGATCCTTGGTGGGCTTTTCCGGTGCCGCAGGCGCGGCCTCCTCCTTGGCTTTCAGGCGATTCATGAGACGGATCACCAGGAACAGCACAAACGCGATGATAATGAAGTTTAGCGTCAGTGTGAGGAAACTGCCCCATGCCAACACCGCGCCCTGCTTCTTCGCGTCAGCCAGATTGGTCGCAGTCACCGACTTGGACAGACCGGTGAAGTAGTTCGAAAAATCAAGGCCGCCGGTGATCGCACCGATGATCGGCATGATGATATCGGCAACCATGGAATTGACGATGGCCCCAAACGCCGCGCCGATGATGACACCGACCGCCAGATCGACGACGTTGCCTTTCAGGGCAAATTTCTTGAACTCCTCAAGCATCGGCAATTCCCTTTCCTGCAGTGTGATCAGTTAAGCAACCCGGCAAACACCATCGCATCATGGATGACCTTGCCGGTCGGCGGCGTTACCGGCACCAGCGGCAAGCGCACTTCCTCCTGCACGCGGCCGAGCAACTTGAGACCGTGCTTGGCTCCTGCGACGCCCGGCTCCTTGAAGACGGCGTCATGCAACGGCACGAGACGGTCCTGGATTTTCAGCGCACCGGCATAGTCGCCCTTGAACACAGCGGACATCAGATTCGCGCAGTGCTTCGGCGCGACGTTCGCGACCACCGAAATGCAGCCGTGTCCGCCTGCCGCCATGTAGGCAAGCGCGGTCATGTCCTCGCCCGAGAGCTGGATGAAATCCGGCCCCATGGCGTGACGCTGCTGCGACACGCGCGCGAGGTTGGCGGTCGCATCCTTCACGCCGGCGATATTCTTCAGTTCGAACAGCCGGGTCATGGTTTCGACCGACAGATCGACGACCGAGCGCGGCGGAATGTTGTAGATGATGATCGGAATGCCGATCGCATCGTTCACCGCCTTGAAGTGATGATACATCCCTTCCTGCGTCGGCTTGTTGTAGTACGGCGTCACCACAAGCACGGCGTCGGCACCGGCCTTTTCGGCATGCTGCGCCAGGGCAACCGCTTCGCGCGTCGAGTTCGAGCCCGCCCCCGCGATCACAGGAACGCGGCCCTTCGCCTCGGCCACGCACCATTCGGTGACCTTGTTGTGCTCGTCATGGCTGAGTGTCGGGCTTTCACCGGTGGTTCCGACGGGAACCAGCCCATGCGATCCCTGCTCGATCTGCCAGTTCACGAGCTCACGCAGGCCGCCCTCATCGAGCGCACCGTTTTTGAATGGCGTCACCAAGGCGGTAAGAGACCCCCTGAACTTCGTCTTGGCTGCCATTGTCATTCTCCGAACGCGTCGCAAACACTGCGATTTATGATTGATTGATACCGGGTCCCGAAGCGCGATGAAAGTCCCGGGGCACGTGCATACCGTTCCCCGGGCCGAAACGACCCCGAGCCAGCCGCGATTTTGCCGTGGTGTTGCGGCATTGTGCCGGTTCTAACACATTTGATGTTTTGTCCACATATTCAATGCACTAAACCGAGTGGAGCGGATTTGACATTCGCGGACTGCCCGCCAAGGACCCAATCGCGAATGTCAAATCCAAAGCTCCACTCGCAGCCTAAAATTGCTGATGGTCCTTTGATTCTAACATTCGCAATATCGGCTGCCGCAACGGGATGCGAATGTTAAAATCGGACCATCAGGCGAAGGTCTTGGATGATTCGCCGCAGAGGCCGCCCGTGATGCGATTTGCTCCTTCATGTTCGGGACGAACCCGCTGGGCGCGCACGACAGCCATTGTCCTCGGTGCTGGCATTCTTGCGCTGGTCTCTTATACGGCGTCCGCAGTTCCCATGCCGAAGCCGCGGCCGGTGCCCCGGGCCGTGACGCCGCAGACCGCGCCAACAAAGCCGGATCAGCAGCCACGCGCGTCAGCCAAGACAAGTCCGGCGACACCGGCTCCTGCCGCACGCACCGCCGCGCCCCGAAAGCCCTCGGTGGCACTGGCACTGTCCAGCACATCATCCACGTCGAAGGCCGACATGGAGACGCTCGAGCAGATCATCGAGTTCGTGCGCAAAAGGAAATCGGCGGACGCTACCCAGCTTCAGGCCTCGCTCTCCGATCCGGTCGCGCGCAAGCTGACCGAATGGATGATCCTGCGCAGCGACGACAACGGCGCAACTTCCGACCGCTACAAGGCCTTCATCTCCGAGAATCCGGCCTGGCCCAGCGTGACATTCCTCCGGCGACGCGGCGAAGCTGCGTTGTGGGACGACAAGCGCGACGATTCCGCGGTCCTCGCGTTCTTCAATGGCGAACAGCCGATCTCCGCCAAGGGCCGCTTCATGCTGGCTCGCGTTCTCCTCTCGCGCGGCGAAAGGGCAACTGCCGAACGGCTGGTGCGCGAAGCATGGCGTGGCGATCCGTTTTCCTCCGACACAGAGGACACGGCGTTCGAACGGTTCGGTACGTTGCTGACGCCGGGGGACATCAAGGTCCGCATGGACATGCTGCTGTATAGCGGCGACAACGCGGAAGCGGGCCTGCGCTCGGCCAAGCGGCTCGGCAGCGGTCATGTCGCGCTGGCCAAGGCACGCACGGCGCTGAACAGGAAAGCGTCGAACGCGAAGGCCCTGCTCGACGCAGTCCCCCATGATCTGCACAACGATCCGCTCTATCTGTTCAGCAAGGCGCAATGGCTGCGACGCGAGGACAAGTTCGTTGAGGCCGCACGCGCCATGCAGGCCGCTCCGCGCGATCCGGCGCGGCTGGTCAATGCGGACGAGTGGTGGATCGAACGCAGGCTGCTGGCCCGCAAGCTGCTCGACACCAATGAACCTCGCCTCGCCTATGCGGTCGCACGCGACGCCTCCCTGCCCGCACGCGACATCTACAAAACCGAGCAGGAATTCACGGCGGGCTGGATCGCGCTGCGTTTTCTCAATGATCCAAACCTCGCGGCCCAGCACTTCGCCCGGATCGGCGTCGGCAGCGTCAATCCCACTGCACTCGCCCGCGCGGGTTATTGGCAGGGCCGCGCAGCCGAGGCTGCCGGGCGCTCGCATGAAGCCCGTGCGGCCTATGAATCAGCCGCCGCGCAATCGACCAGCTACTACGGTCAACTCGCCCGTGCGAAACTCGGCCTGCCGCAAATCGCCCTGAATGGCGTCCCCGGCCGCTCCCGTGGCGGCGACCGGCTGGAAGTCGTGCGCGCCGTTGATCTGCTTTACGCGCTCGACGAGCGGGAGATCGCGATCCCGATCCTCGCCGATATGGGCGAGCGCGCCGATATGGACGGCCTGCTTGCGCTTTGCGAGCTGACCCTGCGCCACAACGATGCGCGCGGCATGCTGATCGTCGGCAAGGCCGGGCTAAATCGGGGCATGCCGTTCGATTATTATGCTTATCCGGTGATCGGCATTCCGCCTTACAAGGACTTCGGCCCCGAAGTCGAAAAGGCCATCGTTTTTGCCATTGCCCGGCAGGAAAGCGCGTTTAACCCGTCCGTTGTCTCGCCGGCGCAGGCGTACGGCCTGATGCAGGTAACACCTGCTGCCGGCAAATACGTCGCCAAGCGCCACGGCGCGACCTTTGACCTCGCCCGGCTGAAATCCGATCCGGCCTACAACGCCGCATTCGGCGCGGCCGAACTTGGCGGGCTGATCGAGGACTATCGCGGCTCCTACATCATGACCTTCGCCGGCTACAATGCCGGGCGCGGCAGCGTCCGCAAATGGATCGAGCGCTACGGCGATCCGCGCGATCCGAAGGTGGACGCAGTCGACTGGGTCGAGCAGATCCCCTTCTCCGAGACACGCAATTACGTTCAGCGCATCATGGAGAACCTGCAGGTCTATCGCTCGCGCTTCGGCGGCGGCAGCAAGCTGCTGATCGAGGCAGACCTGCGCCGCGGTGCCGGCGTGGAATGATTCAGGGGCACTGTCCACATTTTCCCTGCCGTCATCACCGGGCTTGACCCGGTGATCCATCTCAAGAAAACTTTCCTCCCCGCATTGCCAGATCGTGCCGCAGGGACGTTCCGGCATTCTCACGCCTTGCTCTCAAGGAAAATCCATGTCCGCACAGTTCCGCGATATTTTCTGCCGATCGGCCGACGGGCTGAAACTCCATGCCAAGGTGACCGGTCCCGACAACAGCACGGCGCTGCCCGTGCTCTGCCTGCCCGGCCTGACGCGGACTGCGGACGATTTCGACGACATCGCGCGCGCTATTGCCAGCGATCCCGCCAGGCCGCGCAAAGTCGTGGCCGTGGATTATCGCGGGCGCGGCCTGTCGGACTATGATCCGGACCCGGCGAAGTACGCCGTGCCGGTCGAGCTTGGGGACGTGCTGGCGATCGTGGCGTCGCTGGGGATTTCCCGCGCGATCCTGCTCGGCACTTCGCGTGGCGGCCTGATCTCGATGGCAATGGCGGCAGCACAGCCGAAGCTGCTGGCAGGCGTCATCCTGAACGACATCGGACCATCGCTGGAGCTTGGCGGCCTGATAAAGATCAAGGGCTATATCGCCGACCCGCCGCCGCGAAGCACATGGGATGAGGCTGCCCGAGGCTTGAAGGAACTATTCGGCACAGTGTTTCCGTCCCTGACGGACGATGAATGGATGGTCTGGGCCCGCCGGGCATTCAGGGAAAAGGCAGGCGGCGGCCTGGAGCGGACCTACGACCTGAAAATCAAGCACACGCTGGACGGGATTGATGCCTCCAGCCCGCTGCCGCAGGTCTGGGAACTGTTCGACGCCATGGCAGGCGTTCCGCTGATGCTGATTCACGGCGCACTGTCCGATCTGCTGTCGGCTCAGGGTGTAAAGGACATGATGGCGCGGCGACCGGACATCGATCTCGTCACTGTCCCCGATCAGGGCCACGCGCCGCTGCTGGCAGACAAGCCGACGATGGACCGCATCGTTGCGTTCTGCAGGCGGTGTGACGAAGCATAACGGCCCGCGCGCGAACCACAGAAGCGACACGCAGCTCGTCGTCGTCCCGGCAAAAGCCGGGACGACAGGATGTGGGTAAAAATCTCCGCGCTACCTCGACGCCTCAAGCGACGAATCTACAAAGAAAAACCCCCGGCAGTTTCCTGCCGGGGGGTCTTTTAGTTCAGGTAACAATCGCCGTTAGGCGGTTGTTATTACCAGGTGCGGCGAACGCGGAGGTTGCCCGACCAGATGCCCTGATCTGCGTAGTTGTAGTTGCCAGCAGGCTTGAAGGTGCCCATGGCGCCTGCAGCAGCAGCAACAACACCGGACATCGACTGATCGAGGTTGGTGTACATGACTTCACCCGAGAAGGTCAGGTTCTGGACCGGGGTCCAGGCGGTACGGGTACCGACCTGCCAGATCGCGAAGTCAGGGTTGCAGCTTGCACGCGGCGTTCCGACGACAACCTGTGCAGCGTAGCGTGCGCAGTAGAGGTCAGACGCGTTGTTGTTGTAGTCGATCCGGGTGTAGCTGCCGAACACGCTGGATTCCCAGTTCGGGGTCCAGTTGTGGACGTAAGCACCGCGGAAGCCCCAACCGGTGGTCTTTTCGATCTTGCCACCGGTGCCGTAGATGCCGTCAAACAGCGACAGAACAGCGAAGCTGTTGTAGTTGCCGTTCGAACCACCGCTGAAGTGATCGAAGTTGTTGCCGGTCACGCCGCTGATGAGGTACTTGGTCGCACCGTCAGCATAGGTCGCGTCCAACGACAGCTTGTCGCCGGGGCCGGTTGGCAGGTTCTTGATCTGGATGCCGCCCGAAATCGCGAAGCCCCAGACGTCGTTGGGGTGACCATCGGTTTCAACACCAGCAGCACCGCCAGCACCAGCGTAGTAGTTGGCGTGGACATTGTGCAAGGCGCCCGACAGCTGAGCAGTGAACGCAGCCTGGTCGATCTTGATGTTACCGACGAAGTCAGGCGACACGTTTCCGCCGTAAGCGTTCGGGTAAGCGCCCTGGCCCAGAGCAGTCGGGATTGCAGCTGCAGCGAGAGTTGCAGAAGCGTTCAACAGCTGAGCGCGGTTGATCAGGCGGTTGTCTTCGATACCGATCTGAGCCGACACGCCGTTGCCGAACTGCCACGTATAGGCGATCTGGTTGATGCCAGTCGCGTTGTCGTAGCCGCCGAGCAGGAACGAGGTGTTGTTGTTCGCGCCGTAAGCACCCCATGGGGTCTGGAAGCCCGAAACGGCCTTACCGAGGGTGAAGCCTGCGAACTGAACGAAGCCGTAGTCCATCGTCAGGTTGCCCGACGACGGGCCGAAGCCGGTCGAATGTTCGAAGTTGCTCGACCAGTAGGTGCGAACAACGCCGTATTCGGTGGCGGTACGGGTGTCGATGTTCAGCTGAACGCGAGCGCGGGTGGTGAAGTAGTCGCTGTCGCGGCTGCCGGTACCGTTAGCGCGGAACCCGCCTTCATCCCAGCCTGGCTTGCCGTAGTTGCCGGCGTTGATGTTCCAGTCAGCCTGGACGTAGCCGCCCAGCTTGATGCAGGTGTCGGTGCCGGGGATGTAGTAGAAACCAGCGCCGTAAAGGGAGCAGATCTTCACGTACTGAACGGCTTTCGCCTTCACCGGAAGATCGGCTGCCTGTGCTCCAGCGGATGCTGCGATAACCGCAGCCGATCCGAGGATAAGGCTCTTAATCTTGCTCATAAAACCTCCAAGTTTTGCTCTCTAGGGAAGGTTCCTGGCCGGTGGTGTAAGTCACACCACGAGTTGGTTCCCTTAATCCCCGCTAACCGCCGGTCGCCTCGCGCTTTCGGACACTCCCGCTGAACGCGAGCGACTTAAGCGAAACTCCCAAACGGGACGACCTCGGGATGCCCCCCTCCGTCGCTTCAACGACCATTGCTCAACAGCCGTGAACACGCAACAAAGGACCGCCTTGAAATGGGGCGGTTCCGGCCGTTTTCACGAAGGTGTTGCACAAATAGCACGCAATGCGCCCCGCAAAATCCGCGCAACTAATTGATCTGATTGGAATTATCTGATCGCCATCAGAAGTTCCCGAAAAGGCCGAATGTGGCGTCGCAACCGACCCTCGTGGCCCTGTGGGGTGTGAATTACGCGAATCAAACGGCTTCCAGAATGCGGTCCGCCGCGCCCTCCCGGGGTGCGAATCCAGATGACCAACTAAGCATTTTGGGTTGGTTCAGACGGAGGGAACTCTTGTTCACAGTCATTTATCGCAGCATCACTCGCGCCAAACGCTCCATATTATAAAGACGGAGCGGACTCGGACGAAAAACCAGGCCATCCGCCATACTATAAAAGTCATCAACGACTTGCGGCGCGTCATCACGTAAGGCATATCGAGCCTGTGGAGACGTGGCCGAGCGGCTGAAGGCACTCGTTTGCTAAATGAGCATACCTTGAAAAGGGTATCGAGGGTTCGAATCCCTCCGTCTCCGCCACCCCTGCAATCTTAAGCGCCCAAACACACGTTTCGCCAAGGCATCATTTAGTGCCAGGCAGCTTGTTGCACGCCCCAAGAGTGGGTTTAGCCACTGTTTGACAGCCGTCAGGATGTAAAGACTGCGCGATTGATCCTGCAATCGCGCGTGCTCTTAATGCATTGCCATCCATGCCCGCGCTTCGCGCTGTGCGATTGCGATCTCGGTGCCGGACATTTGCCCGGCAATTTCCTGGCGCAGCGAGATGGCATCCACCCTGCCCTTCAGCGCGGCCAGATTGAACCACTTGTGGGCGGCGACCAGATCAATGAGGCCGCTACGCCCGCTTGAATAAAGCACGCCAAGATCGAACAACGCATCGCCGTTCGCTGTCGCCTCGATCGCCATTGCGGCGCTCGTATCGATCATTCCCTGAAACATCTTTGTTCTCCCGAGTCCCCGCCGCTGTACGCGGCTCTTGATTTTCGCCGCGGCGAACGCGGCTCCTGTCCAAATCCTGTTTGCGGCCGTTGTTTTGAGTACCGCGTATTCCGCAGATGCGGTTTCTGCCCCTGCGGAATACGCGTTCGCCGTTTGCCGGCTTGTTGCGATCATATGACCCGTAAAATTTGAATCGCTGTTTAAGCATCGCGATGAATCGAAAATGAACGTCGCCTGTCCTGCTCGCCGGGCAGAATCACAGAAACCCGCAATTTTCAGGCATTTCTCGACACTCGTGACAAACGATTCACCTTCGCATTTGGCGAAGCGATAACCATTGTTCGTGGAGAAGATCAGAAGACGCCGGACGGCATCGGTACGCGAGCCAGCGCGAAGCCCGCTCCAGTCGATACGCGGTATGAGCGAAAGACGAGCCGCGGACATCCGGGCAGCAGCCGGCGCATCCGTTCTTCAACATCTGAATTGTGACATGAAACGGAGCCACCGCGATGCGCACTCTAAGGGCGGCGCGGGCGGCTCTAAAGAAACGAGGGCGTCGGTGAACACGCCAGGACAGAGATTCCACCGAGCCACCCGCCGAAGCAGGGATCGTGAAACTGCAGGGTCATCCCCTGCAACGAACGAAGAGTTCTTGAACTCTTCTGCCCGACCGGCTGGCCGGACCGTCTCGCCTGATGTCTCGCCGACACCCTCTGTTCGTCGACCGGAGCCGCCGGTTCAAATCGTTCTTGCGAACTGATCAGTCTGGCGGCCCTTGTGACGATGCCGGCATCAAGTGCCGACAATTCCGTAAGGCGTAGCCTTACTTCTTCTTCTTGGCGACCTTCTTCGTCTTCTTGACAGTCTTCTTCACTGCCGACTTCGCCTTCTTCGCCTTCTTCGCTTTCTTGGCCATGTTGCCCTCCTAAGTTAGTGAGATGGCTTAATCGCTGTGTGCACTCGGGAATCGAAATGCACTTCAACTGGATTACACCAACGCATTCAAAAAAACAGCGTCCCACTTAAGGAAGTGTTTACGCCCAAGGCGCGGCACACGCTGCAAACACGAAACGAAAGCATCGCTAAGCATCTGCGCGGCACAACTGCACGCTCATCAAACAATTGAAACGCGCGACTTCAACAATTCAAGAAACGCTTGTGCCGCAGGCATTTCTTTCGTTGAGATGGAGCACGCATCACAAGCCCTTTAAAACCGCGCATATCTTCAATGTGGATCGAAAATGCGTTTCGCGGACTCTGAGTCGCTTTTTTTGGCAACAAAAATATTTTCTGGAAAATTTGGTTTTGGAGCGATCAGCGCTCGCGCCGGAGAACTTTTCCCGACTTTTTGCGAAACCTGATTCGCAAACTGATTCCACATCGCGAGATGTTTTAGGCGGCGCTGCGCACCTTCGTCGCGACATCGGAAGAGCAAACGAAGCGACCAAACGGACCGCAAAGGTGAAGCCACACACATGGCGTCACCCGCATTCAGGATGTTCAGATACCCAGCTTGGCCTTCAGCAGGTCGTTCACCGCCTGCGGATTCACCTTGCCACCGGTCGACTTCATCACCTGACCGACGAACCAGCCCATGAGCTGCGGCTTGGCGCGCGCCTGCTCCGCCTTGTCCGGATTGGCGGCGATGATGTCATCGACCACCTTCTCGATCGCACCGAGATCGGTCACCTGCTTCATACCGAGGCTGTCGACCAGCGCGCGCGGATCGCCGCCCTTGGTCCAGACGATCTCGAACAGGTCCTTGGCGATCTTTCCGGAGATCGTTCCTTCTCCGATCAGGCTGATAATCGCGGCCATCTGCTCTGCCGACACCGGCGAAGAGGAAATGTCCTGCCCTTCCTTGTTGAGGCGGCCGAACAGTTCATTGATGACCCAGTTGGCGGCGAGCTTGCCGTCGCGCGCCTTGTCCGTCAGCTTGCCAAGCACCGCCTCGAAAAAGTCGGCGCTTTCCCGTTCGGCCACCAGTACGCTGGCATCGTAGGGCGTCAGGCCGAAGTCGGCGATAAAGCGCTCACGCTTGGCGTCCGGCAGTTCGGGCAGTTTGGCTTTCAGCTCTTCGACATAGGCAGCCGTGAATTCCAGCGGCAGGAGGTCCGGGTCCGGGAAGTAGCGATAGTCGTGCGCTTCTTCCTTGGAACGCATCGAGCGGGTCTCGCCCTTGTTCGGGTCGTAAAGCCGGGTTTCCTGCTCAATGGCCCCGCCGTCTTCCAGAATTCCGATCTGGCGGCGAGCTTCGTAGTCGATCGCCTGCCCCATGAACCGGATCGAGTTGACGTTCTTGATCTCGCAGCGGGTACCGAACAGTTCGCCGGGCCGACGCACCGAGACGTTGAGGTCGGCGCGCAGGTTGCCTTTCTCCATATCGCCATCGCAGGTGCCGAGATAACGAAGGATGGTCCGGACCTTGGCGACATAGGCCTGCGCCTCCTCGGCCGAGCGCATGTCAGGCTTGGAAACGATCTCCATCAGCGCCACGCCGGAACGGTTCAGGTCCACAAACGACATGGTCGGGTGCTGATCGTGCAGCAACTTGCCGGCGTCCTGCTCCAGATGCAGGCGCTCGATGCCGACAGGCACGCTCTGGCCGTCGCGCAATTCGATCGTCACCTGCCCCTCACCAACGATCGGCGACTTGTATTGGCTGATCTGATAGCCCTGCGGCAGATCCGGATAGAAGTAATTCTTCCGGTCGAAGGTCGACTTCAGGTTGATCTTCGCATTCAGGCCGAGGCCGCTGCGCACCGCCTGCGCGACGCATTCCTCGTTGATGACAGGCAGCATGCCGGGCATCGCCGCATCCACCAGCGAGACATGATCGTTCGGCGCACCGCCGAATTCGATCGAGGCGCCCGAGAACAGCTTGGAGTTCGAAGTCACCTGGGCATGGATTTCCAGACCGATGACCATTTCCCAGTCACCGGTCGCACCCTTGATGAGTTTGGAAGGTTTGACGTTCGCGTTCATGGGCGGCTTTTACCTTGATGGGACCGACGAGAAAACCCCTCGGCTGGGTAGATCTGGACCTAAAGCCCTGCCGCAAAGCTGCGGAAGGTCGGGCTTGCTCGCAGCGCATCGCCGCCTGCGGCAATGACACTATCGACCTGTTCGGGCGGCAACTGGAAACGCGTGGGGACGCGTTCAAGTTCGGCGGCGCGGCTTTGTTCGAGCTGATCGAAACCGATCCGGCCGACATGGAATTTGACGTCGCGGCAATTCCAGTTGGCAGGAGCGCCGTATCTGGCACGATCGGCCGCCGACAACCCGCAGCGCCAGCGCACCAGGGCCCCCTGCCAATCGGTCATGGTGGCGCTGAATGCGGTGAAGCTGCCCGCCACGCTGGAGTCGATGGCGGTATCGGCCGCGGCCTTGACCAGATCCGCGCCGCTTGGGCCTTCGATGGTATTGATCCAGTTTCCGGACAAGCCCGTCTTCGCGTCCACCACCAGGATCAACGCCCGCCGCAGTTTGACCGCCTGCCGGGGGCTGAGCGGTCCATACGGCGTATCCGACGACAGCCGCGCGATGGTGAAACCTGCCAGCCCGTAGTTGTCGACCAGTCCGCCATCGAGCAGCTTGATGTAAGGGATCGAGCCGTCGTGATAGCGGCTGATCGCCTTGGCGAACGCATTCAGCATCGGCGGCGCGTTGGCATTGTCGCGCGCCCGCGTGATCCACGAGGGAAGCCGGTCATTGCATTTTCCGGGAAACGTCTGAATCACGACCGGCGCAAACGCCACCGGGACCGCCGCCGACGCCGCAACGGCGTTTGCCAGCGGATATTCGGACAGATTGGAGCACATGGCGCCGAATGCCACCGCACCGAACACGAACGGCGTCCGATTGTAGATGTCGGAGGCATTGATCCAGACTTGCGGACGGCTGGTGGCGCCTAAATCACGGAAGGTCGCTCCCTGAAACAGATTTGCATCGAGCCAGCGCGGAAATCCGGTGGAGTCGTTGATACCTCCGGCAACCGCGCGAGAGAGGGTTGCAAGGGTGAGGTCCGTCTGCAGCCCCTCCTCCGCATTGCGGAGCAGGAACCGCTCGCGGAAATCGGCAAGTGCCGCGCGTTTCCGCAGTCCGTAATAGGCCGCCGTGACCGAGCCACCGGAAACACCGGAAACAAACTCGACCCGATCGATCATTGCTGACTGCGCACCGCGGATCGGAATGCGCTCCATCTCCTTCAGCACGCCATAGGAGAATGCCGCGGCGCGGGTCCCGCCGCCTGAAAAGGACAATCCGATGATGGTGTCGTCGTAACTGCCGGTCTCGCCGAAGCCGATATTGCCCTTGTCGGCGAGACTGTCGGAGCCCGGCAGATTGACCGGCGCATTTTGAATCGACGCGCAGCCGAGCAAGACGCCCGACACAAACGCAACACCCACAAGAGGCCGCACCCAACGCATCGATCACCGATCCCACCGGGCGTTATCGCCCCCGGCGGTTAACGAAAACATACTTTTGCGATCAGGCTTCGGCGACGGAGGTGGTGAATTCAAGGCGGCCGGAGGTATCCGCCCGCGCCGCCAATACCTTACGCCCACCACTTCCTGGCAGTGAAGTGCCCGGTCGCCTGCTCGATCACCTCGCCGAGCGAAAACAGTGTGTCTTCGTCAAATGGACGGCCAATCAATTGAAGGCCGAGCGGCAGGCCCTGTTTGTCCTTGCCTGCAGGCACCGCGATACCGGGCAATCCCGCCATGTTCACCGTCACCGTGAAAATGTCGTTGAGATACATCTCGATCGGATCGGCCTTGCCCTTCTCGCCGACACCGAAGGCGGCGGACGGAGTGGCAGGCGTCAGGATCGCATGCACGCCCTTGGCGAAGACGTCTTCGAAATCCTTCTTGATCAGCGTGCGGACCTTTTGCGCGCGCAGGTAATAGGCGTCGTAGTAGCCGGCGGAGAGCACGTAAGTCCCGATCATGATGCGGCGGCGGACTTCCGGTCCGAAACCCGCAGCACGGGTGTTTTCGTACATCTCGGCGATGTTCCTGCCGTTGACGCGCGCGCCGTAGCGGACGCCGTCATAGCGCGCGAGATTGGATGAGGCTTCCGCAGGAGCGACGACATAGTAAGCCGGCAGCGCGTATTTGGTGTGCGGCAGCGAGACCTCGACCAGTTCCGCGCCCGCGGCCTTCAGCCAGTCTGCGCCCTGCGCCCACAGCTTGTCGATCTCCCCCGACATGCCATCGAGGCGATACTCCTTCGGAATACCGATCTTCATGCCCTTTACGGATTTGCCGATCGCGGCCTCGTAGTCAGGCACCGGACGATCCACCGAGGTCGTGTCCTTCGGATCGTGTCCCGCCATCGAGCGCATCAGGATCGCGGTGTCGCGCACCGTGCGCGCAAACGGTCCCGCCTGATCGAGCGATGAGGCAAACGCCACGGTGCCCCAGCGGGAGCAGCGGCCATAGGTCGGCTTGATGCCGACAATGCCGGTGAATGCCGCAGGCTGGCGGATCGAACCACCGGTGTCCGTGCCGGTTGCCCCGAGACAGAGATTGGCTGCGACCGCCGATGCTGAACCGCCCGACGAACCGCCGGGCACGAGATCAAGATCCGAGCCTTCCCGGCGCCATGGATTGAGCACCGGCCCGAATGCCGATGTCTCGTTGGACGAGCCCATGGCGAATTCGTCGCAGTTGAGCTTGCCGAGCATCACCGCACCATCACGCCAGAGCTGCGAGGTGACGGTGGATTCGTATTGCGGAATGAAGTTGCCGAGGATTTTCGAGCATGCCGTGGTCCGGACGCCCGTGGTCGCGAACAGGTCCTTCACACCGAGCGGGATTCCGGCTAGCAGCCCTGCCTCACCTCTGGCAATGGTCGCATCCGCGGCTTTCGCCTGCGCGCGCGCCTGCTCCGGTGTCTCAAGCACATAGGCATTGAGCACGCGCGCCTTTTCCATCGCGGCCAGATGCGCGTCGGTCAGTTCCAGCGCCGTGAAGGATTTCTGCGCGAGGCCCTCGCGGGCATCGGCGAGCGTCAGTGAAGTCAGATCGGTCATTTATTCTTCAATCGGGTCGCAGATAAAAGGAGACTTGTTCTTCTTGGCCTGGGCCGCTTCGGCTTCGAGCATGTCGATCACCGCATCGATCGCCTTGTCCGGATCGACATTCTTTCCCTGCCGCTCCATCTCATCGAGATAGGTCATGTAGGCCGCATAGGCCTTCTCGTCGCTGCACAACAGGCACATGGCTTTTGCCTCGCGGGTTATTCGACCACTTTCGGCACCAGGAAGAAGTGATCTTCGGTGGCCGGCGCATTGGCGAGAACCTTGTCCGGAATCTCGCCATCGGTCACGACGTCGACGCGCTTCTTCATGTCCATCGGCATCACGGATGTCATCGGCTCGACGCCCTCGACATTCACCTCGGCCAGTTGCTCCACAAACGCCAGCATGGAATTCAGTTCGCCCTGAAGATGGGACACTTCCTCATCCTTCACGGCAATGCGCGCAAGGTGTGCGATCCGGCGGACGGTGGCGGCATCGACTGACATCTAGTGGAAACTCCGGACGGCTGTATTCAGCCGCCCTCATAGAACATTCGGCAAGAATCGCCAACGTCAAATAAGTCGCCGCAGCGGCAACTAAAATAAATTAATTGAATAATATCAATTATCTACTGAAATCCACCAACCGGATACCGAAACGTCAGGTCGTTCGGGAGCGCGCCTCCCGCATCACATCGAACGGGGAATGATTGTCCTCCGCGAACAACGTGATGACGCACTGGATATGCTCGACACCTTCACCCGTCGTGGTGAAGGGCAAGAGCAGGCGCTCATAGTGCACTGTCACACCATCGGCATTCTGCACCGGCGTCGATGTAAATGCCGGCATGCGCTGATCCACCACCGTCCGGTAGACCTGCAACCCTCGCGCGCGCACGGCTGGCGCCATGACGTCATCCAGAAACAGCCCGGTGCAGTCGCGGTTGTGCATCCGGGTAAAATCCTCCCCCTGAAACCGGATCAGGTAGGACGGATTTTCTTCACGCCAGACCACATCAAGCAACATCAGCTTGTCACGGACGCGTTCAAGTTCCCTGCCCTGCACTGTTTCGATGTGGGGAAGTGCGGAAGCCCCCTTCCAGCGCTCCCACGACTTCAGCATTCCAATTTGCTGGACGCAGCGGATAAGGCCGCGGCCTTCAAAATTCAAAGAGCTTTGATGATTCACGGGACGTCCGGGCGGAGCGATTGGCACGACAGCGGCGTGGGTAACTAGCAAACGCCGCGCCGTTATTAACAGCCCGCCTTTCGTTTTATTCCGAAAGTTTCTTCAGCCGTTCACGTGCTTCGGCTGCCAGTGTGCGCGTGAGTTCCGCCGCTCCCAACTCGCGGCCAAGGGCCACCGACTGACCGGCCCAGAGATTGGTAAAATCGACGCGCCCCAGTTTTTCCGCGGCCGCCTTCAATGGCGCGAATGCTGTCGCCGCATGCGGAAACGCGGGCGCATCGGATGATACCGGCCCAACCTCCCGCATCACGCGATTGGCGACGCCGCGCGCAGGACGTCCGGTCATGACATTGGTAATGACCGTCGCATCATCCGACGCGGCTGCAAGCGCGGCCTTTCCCAAAGCGCTGGCCTTGGATTCGGGTGTCCGCAAGTAGGCCGTCCCGATCTGTACGCCAGCCGCACCGAGCGCGAATGCAGCGGCGATGCCTCGTCCATCAGCGATTCCGCCCGCAGCAATCACCGGCACACGCACCGCATCCACCACCTGCGGCACCAGCGACATCGTCCCCGGCTGCGACGCGATGTTCTCCGTCAGGAACATGCCGCGATGACCACCGGCTTCCGCGCCCTGCGCGATAATGGCGTCAACGCCGTTCTGTTCGAGCCACACCGCTTCCCTGACGATCGTCGCCGCGCCGATGACAATGGCGCCGGCAGCCTTCACACGCGTCAGGAGCGCCTTGTCCGGCAGACCGAAATGGAAGCTCACAACCTCCGGCTTCAGTTCCTCCACCAGTTCGCACATCTGCGCGTCAAACGGAGCACGATTGGCCGCATTCACGCTCATGCCGGGATCGAGTCCAAGTTCCTGAAAATAGGACGTGAGCCGCTTACGCCATCCGGCTTCACGCCCGGCATCCGCCTCGACCGCCGTATGACAGAAGAAGTTCATGTTGAGCGGCGCACTGATCCGCTGGCGGAAAATCTGGACCTGTTCGCGCGCCTTCTCTGCCGAAATCATCGCGCAGGGCAGCGATCCCAGCGCCCCGCCCTCCGCGGCGCCGATCATGATGTCGACGTCCTGCACACCAGCCATCGGCGCCTGAACAATCGGAACGTCGATTTTGAAAAGATCGAGGAGACGGCGATCAGGCCACATGGGATTTCTCATTCATGCTGGAGTGGCGGACATTTCTTTGTTCATGGTTCTATCTCATCGTAAGACGGCAGCATCAACCGGTGTCGTCGGCGCTCAGCCGAAGCATGGCGCTGCTCGCCGCCAGGACACATGCTGCGAGCAGGCTGGGCCATGTCAAACCGCCATGGAACAGATTTACGACGAGAGGCCCGATGATCTGCCCCAACGCAAAGGCCGCAGTGAAGGCTGCGATCAGCCGCGGTCCCTGCGCTCCGCCCAGCAGCCGCGCCTCCTGAATGCCCGCCATGGTGATGACCATGAATGTTCCGCCGACACACAGCGCGGAAAACATCAGAACATAGACATTCACCACGAGCACCGGCGCGATCACGCCGACCGCAAGCACCCACTGCCCATGCGCCCAAAGCTGCCGCGGCGAATGAGACGGGAAAAATCGCACCGCGAGCGCTGTCGATATGGCGGCGGCCGCACCGAACACCGGCCAGATCCAGCCGAACACCGCAGGGCTGGCGATCACCTCTCGCGCCAGCGCCGGCAGAAAGGTCGCAGGGATGATGTAGCCATAGCCGAAAGCGCCATAACAAAGCGCGGCGATCCACGCATGACGCGACAACGGCGTGTGCCGCGCCGTCGCTGCGGCAGGAGCGTGAGCCGAAGTCGCTGCCAACCTCTGCCACAGCGCGAACGTGACGACGGCGGCCACACCGCCAAGAACAACCCAAGTCGCCTGCGATCCCCACGCCGCCACACCCGCGATGAGACTTATCAAGCCTGCAAAGCAGATGCCGACACCCACGCCGGAAAACACGCGTCCCGACCATGCCGTCCGTTCCACATGCGCCAAAATGGGCATGGCCCAGGCCGAAACTCCGACAAGAACGAAAGCGCTCGCTGCTCCCGCAACAAAACGCAACGTCACCCACAGCCAAAAATCATGCGTGAGAGCCATGCCGAGCGTCGACGCTGCAATCGACAGCAGCCCCCATTGAATCGCTCGCACCGGGCGCGGCGGCGCCGAGATGCAGATGACCGCTCCGGCGAGATAGCCGACGTAATTCGCCGTCGCGAGCCAGCCGCCTTGAACAAGGGTCAGGCCGGCATCCTGTTGCATCAGCGGCAGCAACGGCGTGAATGCGAAGCGGCCGATCCCCATTGCGACCGCAAGGCCGGCCAGCCCTGCCCAGACGGCGATAACCGCCGCGCGTGGCGTGGAAAAAGCGGCGGGGACGGTCGTGGACGACATGACGGACCTGACGGGAAAGACATTCAGGCGGGTGGAAGAGCCTGTGCCCTGCACGCCTCATCTTGAATCGATTACGAAAAACAGTACGCTGTTTTCAAATTCCTGAATAATGAATAATCGAGAACATGTTATTCTCTATTCAGGAATATCCCGTATCCCTTCCGGAAGACCCTGATGAACTTCGCCGATCTGCAAATCTTCAAGACAGTTGTGGAAGAAGGCGGCATCGTCAAGGCCGCGCAGAAGCTGCATCGTGTGCCGTCCAACATCACCACACGGATCAAGCAACTCGAGACCGCCATCGGCACTCCCCTGTTTCACCGCGACCGGCAGCGCCTGCACCTGTCGCCCAGCGGCGAGTTATTGCTGGGTTATGCCGCGCGGCTGATCGACCTTTCAGAGGAAGCGCGCCATGTCGTGTCCGGCTCCGCGCCGCAAGGTGTGCTCAAGCTCGGTGCGCTGGAAAGCACCACAGCGAGCCGTCTGCCCGTCCTGCTCGCCGAATTCCACCGGAAATATCCCGATGTACGCCTCGAACTCACCACCGGCACCAACGATACGCTGGTCAATGCCGTGACCGAGCGGCGGCTCGATGCCGCCTTTATCGCGGAGCGGCCCTCATCACGCTCGCTTGCGCATATGCCGGTGTTTCGCGAGCGGCTGATGGTGATCTCCAGTCTCGACCACGCCCCGATCCGGCATTCACGCGACGCCGATGGACAGAGCCTGATCGCTTTTCCCGACGGCTGTGCCTATCGCCGTTCCCTGCAACGCTGGCTGAGGCGCGACAGCCTGACCACGTCGCGGGTGCTGGAGCTAAGCTCCTATCACGCGATTGTTGCCTGCGTCGCCGCCGGTGCCGGCATTGCGTTGATGCCTGAAGCCGTCCTCGACACCATGCCGCAAGCCCATGTGCGCCGGAATCGCATTCCCCGCTCGCAAAGCGACATCGTCACACCGCTGATCTGGCGAAAGGGTGAACTCTCGCCGCCGGTGCTGGCCCTGCGCACGCTCGTCGCCTCGATTGGCCCCGGCAGCAAACGGCGGGCAAAGCAAAGC
This sequence comes from Afipia sp., assembly GCA_024508675.1. GTDB lineage: Bacteria > Pseudomonadota > Alphaproteobacteria > Rhizobiales > Xanthobacteraceae > Afipia. The sequence goes on along the minus strand of JANINQ010000011.1, from coordinate 93,253 downwards.
TCTTAGGCCGGCGTTCCCGCTTTGCAACCTTTGCATCCCGCGTGATAAGCGAAGCCATGCCTGCTGCCATTTTACCGCTGATCGAAGCTGCCGCACTCTGGCCTGCCCGAGGCGCCCTGATCGGGCTCGACCTCGGCACCAAGACCATCGGCGTCGCCGTGTCCGACCCCGACCGCAAGCTCGCGACGGGAATCGAAACGATCCAGCGCAAGACATTCACCGCCGACGCTGCACGGCTTCTCGCCCTGTGCAGTGAGCGGCAGGTGGTTGGCTTCATTCTCGGGCTCCCGATCAACATGGACGGCAGCGAAGGTCCCCGTGCGCAATCGACCCGGGCCTTCGCGCGAAATTTCGCCCGGCAGACCGAGCTTGCCATCGGCCTGTGGGACGAGCGGCTGTCCACCGCGGCGGTCGAGCGGGAACTGATTGGGATGGACATGAGCCGCGCCAGGCGCGCCAAGGTGATCGACGAACACGCGGCGATCTTCATCCTGCAAGGCGCGCTGGACCGGCTCGCGACATTGCGCAAGACGTCCGGAGATCTCTGACCGATGCTGACGATCGTTGCGGCCATTGTGCCGATCTTTCTGCTGATCGTGATGGGCTTCGTCCTGCGCCGGCTTCTCCTGAAGGAAGAGTCGCATTGGGTCGGCACCGAACAGCTCGTCTATTACGTGCTGTTCCCAGCCCTCCTGTTCCGGACACTCGCCCGCGCGAAACTGTCGGACGTTCCGCTGTTCGGAGTTGGAGGCGCGTTGCTGATCGCCGTCCTGCTGATGGCAACACTGTGTCTCTTGCTACGGCCGCTCCTGATGCGCCGGCTCAACGTGAGCGGCCCGTCGTTCACCTCGATCTTCCAGTGCTCCTGCCGGTGGCAGACTTATGTGGCGCTCGCGGTCGCCGGAAACCTGTATGGCGACATCGGCCTCACCCTCGCCTCCGTGGCGATGGTGGCGATGATTCCCATTCTGAACATCATGGCCGTCTGGGTGCTGGCGCACTACGCCGCTCCCACACGCCTGTCATGGGGACGCATCCTTCTCACCATCGCGCAAAATCCGTTCATCTGGGCCTGCGCGCTGGGGCTGGCCGCCAACCTGATCGGTTTGAAGCTGCCGACATGGATCGATGACTTCATCGATGCGCTCGGCCGTTCCTCGCTCGCGCTTGGGCTGCTCGTCGTCGGCGCCGGACTTCAGCTCAGGGGCGTCCTGCGTCCGGCTCCGCCTGCAATCCTCTCCTGCTTCCTCAAGCTGGTGGTCATGCCGGCGATGGCAATTTCACTCGGCCTTGCATTCGGCCTCTCGGGCGCGAACCTCGCAATTGTGGCCTGTTGCTCCTCGGTGCCGACAGCATCGAGCGCTTATGTCCTCGCACGGCAGATGGGCGGCGACGCGCCGCTGGTGGCGGAAATCCTGACACTGCAAACCGCACTCGCCATCCTCACGATGCCGATTGCGATTGCGCTGGTGACGTGACCCTTACGAATTGTTCGCGAGCCAGATGGTCTGGATCGTTGCCGCCAGATTGTTGAAGCCGTGGAGAACGACGGTCAGCCAGGTCGAGCCGCTGCGATAGCGCAGATAGCCGAACAGCAATCCAATGGAGAACACCTGCGTGAGGAAGAACCAGTTGTATTGCATGTGCATCATCGTCCACACGGCCGATGACAAAAGGATCGCTCCGGCGGGACGCAAGAAAGATTCCGACCAGCCGCGATAAAGAAACCCGCGGGCGAAGAATTCTTCCGTGATCGGCGCGACCACGCAGAAGGCGATCACCAGCAGCCACAGCGCGCCATCGGCCCGCGCGGTCTTGAGCACATCCATCATGAAGCCCGGCGACGACTCCCGCCCCGCCACATGGCTGACGGCCTCCCACACCATCATCAGCGCAACCAGAGCAGCAAGCCCGGTTGCAAGCATTCTCCACGACGGCCAGCGCAGGGCCAGATAATCGGCGAAGGAAATCCGCGAGAGCCGCGTGGCGATCCAAAGCACGATCAGAATCGCCGGCAATCCCATGATGACCGACAGCGAGATAATGCGCCCGTTGGACAACAGCGTCGTCAGCGTGCTGGTATTGATCGGTTCTCCGCTGACGATCAGAAACCACGCCACCACTGTGAGCTGGCCAACGAACATTGCGCCGAACAGCAGGAGTCCCCAAAGGCTGGTACCGATGAATTTCCAGGCCCGCGGCTCGCGGCTCTTGCCAGACGGTGACACAGGCCCGGCGTCAGCGGAGCTTTCGGCAGCGGTCATCGTGTCATCTCCGGTTGATCGTCTGGAGCGGATTTTGACGATCAGTCCTTAATGATCCATTCCGGCTTTGTGCTCGAAACGGCGCAGGATTCGGGAAAGACTAGGCCGGTAAAGCGCGGTCGAGCAGACCACGGATGTCCTGATCCGAGAGATCGACTGCGCCGTAGAGATTGCCATGATCCGCGCCAAGCCGCGTCGCGGCGAACAACTCGGCGTGTCTGGGCGACACCTCGTTGAGCGCGGCGGCGGCTGCGACCAGCGCCAGTTTCTCCACAGCCAGTCGCGCGACACGCTCAGCATCAGGCTGGCGGAACGACTTTGCGATGAAACCGACAGCTTCGACGACACCCGGCAAGCCTTTGGTCTCTTCCACAAGACCGTGCAGTACGTCCGCCGCTGCATCCGCCTCGCGTGACAGGGCGCGCAATACGTCGAGGCACATCACGTTGCCGGAGCCTTCCCAGATCGCGTTGACCGGCGACTCCCGGTAGTGCCGCGCCAGAATGCCCTCCTCGACATAACCGTTGCCGCCGAGGCACTCCATCGCCTCATAAAGAAATCCGGGCGCGCTCTTGCAGGTCCAGTATTTCACCACCGGCGTGAGCAGCCGCATGTAAGCTGCTTCTGCCTTGTCATGCGGCGCACGGTCGAACGAACGACACAGCCGCATCACCAGTGCGGTCGAGGCTTCCACATGCAGCGCCATGTCGGCCAGCACACTTTTCATCAGGGGCTGATCCGCGAGATGTTTCTGGAACACGCTGCGATGGCGCGCATGATAAAGCGCATGCGCAAGCCCTGACCGCATCAGGCCCGCCGAAGCCAGCGAACAATCCTGCCGCGTCAGCGAGACCATTTGAATGATCGTCGGCACGCCGCGCCCCTCCTCGCCGAGACGCAGTGCATAGGCGTTGTCGAAAACCACTTCGGACGACGCGTTGGAGCGGTTGCCGAGCTTGTCCTTCAGGCGCTGGAAGTGAATTCCGTTCACCGAGCCGTCCGGCGCAAAACGCGGCATGAAGAAACACGTCAACCCGCCCTCGGCCTGCGCCAGCACGAGGAATGCGTCGCACATCGGCGCGGACATGAACCATTTGTGCCCGGTGATCCGGTAGGCGTCGCCATCGCGCACTGCGCGCGTGATGTTGGCGCGCACATCGGTGCCGCCCTGCTTCTCGGTCATGCCCATGCCCATGGTCATGCCGCGCTTGGTCCACCATGGCGCAAAGGCTGGATCGTAGCTGCGGCTGCCGAGAACCGGCATCACCTTCGCGCGCAGGGCCGGATCGACCGACAGCGCACCGACGGCGGCGCGGGTCATCGTGATCGGGCACAGATGTCCAGTCTCGACCTGCGAGGCGATGAAGAACTTCGCGCCACGCACCACTTCGGATGCGCCGCCCGCCGCCTCGCCCTTCTCGTTCCATGTTGAGTTGTGAATGCCGGCACGGGCGCTGTGCGCCATCAGCTCATGATAAGCCGGATGAAACTCCACCTCGTCGCGGCGGAAGCCACGCGAATCGTATGTTTTCAGTTTCGGAGTATTCTCGTTCGCAACGCGGCCGCGCTGCGCCATCGCCGCCGAGCCCCAATGCTTGCCGAAATCGGCAAGTTCCACGCCGGCAGCTTCACCGCCATTGACCGTAACAGCGTCGACAAGCGGCCGATCCGTGGAAAACAGATCGACGTCCTCAAACGGAGGTGACTGATTGAAGACATCGGTCGTCGGAGACAGGGATGATTGTGCCATGCGTCGTTCCTGCAGATGAGGACGACAGGCTACACCGGAACTTGAGGTGTTTCACGCACCTTTCGTCACGGAATGTTGTGCGAAACCGGCTCCTTGCCGCCAGGCTCCTTCGCCTGCGGCAGGTCATCATAGCCACGGCGGCTGGAGTAGAACGTCAACGCCATCAGTCCGAAGCCAATGATAAGCGAGAAGAAAATTCCGAGCCCCATGGCAATGTAGCCGTGGATCGACATCTGCACATCGGCGTGGGCAACCCAGCCCTGCCATGCCCACCAGACTGTCGCGGCGAGGATCGCCAGAAGAATCGCTGTTATTGCTATGCCGCCTCTGCTCATGATGAGGCCTTTCTGCATTGCGCACGCAACGGGTGCGCCCACGCTGTGAAGCTATGCTCACGCAGTCGGAATTCAAGCCTGCGCAGCCCTCGCTATCGCTTCGTCACCGGAAAATCGAAAGCGGTATCTCGGGGTGACGGCAGCGAAAAGTGCCACCATTCCAGCTGCAGGTTTGCGAAACCCTGCCGTGCCATCGCGTTCACGAGTGTCTCACGCCACTTGCGCTGCTGCGGCGTGATCGCCTTCGAGTCTGTATTCGCCTTCTCGTCCGAGCAGTCATAACCCGTACCCATATCGACGCTGTTGTCCGGCACGCGAAGATGTTGCGGCCCGGTACAATCGGCGTAGCCGGCATTGGAATCGAACGGCGCGGCCTTCGCGACAGGCAACCGAACCAGTGTCAGATCCACCGCCTTGCCGGTGGAATGGCCGGAATGCCTTGCGATATAGCCGAGGCGGAACAGGTCCTCCTTACGCATCTTCGGATTGTAGAGCTTCTGCGCCGGGGTCTCCTTGCCGTCCTGTGCCCACGCATACATGTCATCCACCGCGCGCTGCGGGCGATAGCAATCGTACATTTTCAGCGACAGACCGCGCGGTTTCAGATCTTGCTGCACGCGCCTGAGCGCCGCGCCGACGCTGCGTGTGACGATGCACTCTCCGGCTTCATATCCCTTCAGCACCCGGCCGACGAAATTGTTCGCCGTGGCATAACGCATGTCTTGAATGATGGTCGGGTCGATGTCGCGCAGATAGACGAAATCAGCGGGCAAAGGCTGGGCCCAAGCCGCCGACGCACTCAGAAATCCGGTCAGAAATGCGATGGCAAACTTCATGATTCCGTCCGTTTCATCCCGATGGGAACGATCCTGTTATCGCCGCCAAAATGCGATAGATGCAACATTCCCCGTCCTGCTTCCCGCCCGTTTACCCTGCCCGGACATCAGCGGGGGAAAACTCCGCAGGGGCCGAATCCGCCTTGCTCCGCCGGGCAAGTCTGCCTATAGCTCTTGCTTTAATGACAACTGCATCGAAATCGAGTTTCGTCCTTGGACACCGGCATCTGCTGGGTATCGAGGGCCTTTCCGTGGCCGATATCAACGGCCTTCTGGACCTTTCCGAAGAGTTCGTTGAACTGAACCGGCAGGTGGACAAGAAGCGCAGCAACCTGCGCGGCCGCACCCAGGTCAACCTGTTCTTCGAGGCCTCCACCCGCACCCAATCCTCGTTCGAGATCGCCGGAAAACGGCTCGGCGCGGACGTGATGAACATGTCGGTGGCATCGTCCTCGATCCGCAAGGGCGAAACGCTGATGGACACGGCGGTGACCCTCAACGCCATGCATCCGGATATTCTGGTGGTGCGCCATCATGCCTCCGGCGCGGTGGAACTGCTCGCCCAGAAAGTCGATGGCTCCGTCATCAATGCCGGGGACGGCGCGCACGAACATCCGACGCAGGCGCTGCTCGACGCGCTGACCATCCGCCGCAACAAGGGCCATATCGAAGGCCTTCTGGTGGCGATCTGCGGCGACGTGCTGCATTCGCGTGTCGCCCGCTCCAACATCATCCTCCTCAATGCCATGGGTGCGCGCGTCCGCGTGGTTGCCCCTTCCACGCTGCTGCCTCCCGGCATCGAGCGCATGGGCGTCGAAGTCGCCCGTGACATGCGCGAAGGCCTTGAGGGAGCGGACATCGTGATGATGCTGCGCCTGCAGCGCGAACGTATGAACGGATCGTTCGTGCCGTCCAGTTCGGAATATTTCCACTATTATGGTCTCGACCAGAAGAAACTCGGTTACGCCAAACCGGACGCGCTGGTGATGCATCCCGGCCCGATGAACAGAGGCGTCGAGATCGACTCCATCGTGGCGGACGGCGCGCAGTCGCTGATCCGCGAACAGGTCGAAATGGGGGTGGCGGTTCGCATGGCGGTGCTCGAAGCACTCGCCCGCAACCTGCCTAACGCGTGAAGCACATGCGCACAGATCGACGCCCCATCCTGCTCGCCAACGCGCGGCTGATCGATCCCGCGCGGGATCTCGACGGACCCGGCGATGTGCTCATTGCCGACGGCATGATCCGCGATGCCCGCCGCGGTATCGGAGCCGCCGGCGTGCCCGAAGGCACAGACATTATTAATTGCGCCGGTAAGGTCGTGGCCCCCGGCCTTGTGGACATGCGCGCCTTTGTCGGCGAGCCGGGCGCGGGCCACCGCGAGACCTTTGCCTCGGCCAGCCTGGCCGCAGCGGCGGGCGGGATCACCACCATCGTCTGCCAGCCCGACACCAAGCCTGTCATCGACAATTCCGCGACCGTGGACTTCGTCCTGCGCCGCGCCCGCGATACCGCGATCGTCAACATTCATCCCATGGCCGCCCTGACCAAGGGCATGAATGGCGATGAGATGACCGAGATCGGCCTGCTCAAGGCAGCAGGCGCGGTCGCATTCACCGACGGCGACAAGAGCGTGATGAACGCGCTGGTGATGCGCCGGGCGCTCACCTACGCCCGCGATTTCGATGCGCTGATCGTCCACCACACCGAAGATCCGAATCTGGTGGGCGAAGGCGTGATGAACGAAGGGGAATTTGCCTCGCGCATCGGCCTGATGGGAATTCCCAATGCGTCGGAAGCGGTGGTGCTGGAGCGCGACATGCGCCTCGTGGCGCTGACCGGTGGCCGCTATCATGCAGGCTCCCTCACCTGCACCGACTCGCTGGATATTCTCAAGCAAGCCAAGGATGCGGGCCTGAGGGTCAGCGCATCGGCTTCGATCAATCATCTCACGCTGAACGAAAACGACATCGGCCCCTATCGTACCTTCCTTAAGGTGTCGCCGCCGCTGCGCACCGAGCGCGATCGTGCCGCACTGGTCGCCGGCCTCGCTTCCGGCCTGATCGATGTCATCATGTCGGATCACAATCCGCAGGACGTCGAGGTGAAGCGCCTGCCGTTCGCGGAAGCCGCCGCAGGCGCCATCGGCCTCGAGACCATGCTGTCGGCAGGCCTGCGCCTCGTTCATTCCGGCGAAGTCGATCTCAAGACCCTGATCCGCGCCATGTCGACCCGCCCGGCTGAACTGCTCGGTTTACCCGGCGGCTCGCTGCGCCCGGGCTCGCCCGCCGATGTGATCGTGATCGATCTCGATACGCCATGGGTGCTCGACCCCGCCGACCTGAAATCGCAGTGCAAGAATACGCCGTTCGACGAAGCGCGGTTCTCGGGCCGCGTCGCGCGGACCATCGTTGACGGACGCACCGTCTATGAACATGTTTAAGTGCGCCTCGCCGCACTCAACTTTGACATGTGAGAGATCATGAGCGGTTTCCTGACGGCCTTTGCCCTCAGCTTCGTGCTGGCCTTCCTGTTCGGCTATCTGTGCGGCTCGATTCCGTTCGGACTGATCCTGACCAAACTGGCAGGCACGCAGGACCTGCGCTCGATCGGCTCCGGCAACATCGGCGCAACCAATGTCCTGCGCACCGGCAACAAGGGGCTCGCTGCGGCGACCCTGCTCGGTGACATGCTCAAGGGAACGATTGCTGTGATCGTCGCCGGATATTTCGGCGGTCCGAATGCCGCGATCGCAGCGGGTGTCGGCGCTTTCATCGGCCACCTTTTCCCGGTGTGGCTGAAGTTCAAGGGCGGCAAAGGCGTCGCCACCTATATCGGCGTGCTGCTCGGCCTGTTCTGGCCCGCGGCGCTCGCTTTCTGTGCCATCTGGATCGCGGTCGCGGTCATCTTCCGCTACTCGTCGCTGGCAGCGCTTGTCGCAAGCGTTCTCGTGCCGGTGATGCTGTTCTGGTCGCAGCACACCGCCCTCGCCGCCGTGTTCGCACTCATGACCGTCGCGCTCTGGATCATGCACCGCGCCAACATCCAGCGATTGATGAACGGAACCGAAGGCAAGATCGGTAAAAAGGGGTAACTACTTCCCGCTGCGATCATCTGACCGGCGAAGTAAGGTTGAGCGGTTAGGTTAAAGCCGGGAAAGCGTTGATCTCTTGCACGCGTCCGTTCAATGAAGCGGAATGAGCGACGATTACGAAATCGACAGCGACGGCAACCGCGTTCTGATCGGTCTCTCGGCCGCTGAAACCGGCGAATTTCTGACGCTGGAAGAAGCCATCCAGGGCTGGCTCGCGCCCGTATCGTCGAAAGAGTGGAAAACGCCGGACGAACTCCGCTGGCTTGCGCTCTATCAGAAGCATGCAGCGCGCAAGCTGCTGTTCATCACGCCCAGAGGCACCGCCCACTGAGAGGCGCGCACCTGCAATGCCATTGTCCTCCGCCCGGTCTTGCGCAACACTCCTGTTATGGGGGCCGTGTGGACATCAGAACTTCAGCCACCGCCAGACTGACAGACGCACAGCGTATCGACTGGCTGCGGCTGATCCGTTCCGACAATGTCGGACCGCGCACCTTCCGCTCTCTCATCAATCATTTCGGCAGTGCACGCGCCGCGCTCGACCGCCTGCCAAATCTGGCGCAGCGCGGCGGCGCATCCAGGGTTGGCCGCATCTGCACGCAGGCGGAAGCAGAGCGCGAGATTGAGAACAGCCGCCGCATGGGCGTGGCACTGCTCGCACCGGGTGAGTACGGCTATCCGCCGCGTCTTGCCCTGATCGACGACGCGCCGCCGCTGCTCGGCGTGCGCGGTGTCCTCAATGTCCAGACCCAACCAATGATCGGCATCGTCGGCTCACGCAACGCATCCGGCGCAGGATTGAAATTCGCACAGACCATCGCGCGCGATCTCGGCAATGCCGGATTTGCCATCGCATCGGGCCTCGCGCGCGGAATCGATCAGGCCGCCCACCGCATCACGCTCGATACCGGCACCGTCGCCGTGCTCGCAGGCGGTCACGACAAGATTTATCCGCCCGAACACGAAGACCTGCTGCTCGACATCATCGAAAGGGGCAGCGGCGCGATTTCCGAAATGCCGCTCGGCCATGGCCCCCGCGCGCGTGACTTTCCGCGGCGCAATCGTCTGATTTCCGGCGTCGCGCTTGGCGTGGTGATTGTCGAGGCGGCCCACCGTTCCGGGTCACTGATCACTGCGCGCTTCGCAAATGAGCAAGGCCGCGAAGTCTTCGCCGTGCCGGGCTCACCGCTCGATCCACGGGCCGCAGGCACCAACGATCTTATCAAGCAAGGCGCGACGCTGGTGACGGAAGCTGCCGACGTCCTCAACGCGGTTCAGCCGATCATGGGCCGTCCGGTCGAACTGCCGATCGCGGAGTCCGACGATCAGCCATTGGATGACGAACCGCACGCCGGTGAACGCGAACGCGTCATTGGCCTGCTCGGCCCCTCACCCATCGGCATCGATGACCTCATCCGCATGACCGATGTTTCTCCCGCCGTGGTCCGCACCGTCCTGCTCGAACTCGAACTCGCAGGACGGCTTGAACGCCACGGCGGCGGGATGGTCTGTCTTTTATAACTACCCGCGATAGATCGGTGCGCCGGCCGGAGACGCCGTTGCGCCGCCGTCGACGAAAATTTCCTGTCCCTGCACGTGGGCTGCATCGTCGGATGCAAGGAACAGCACCGTCTTGGCAATGTGATCGGCCTCGCCCATCCGGCCGAGCGGCGTGGACCGCGAAATCCGCCCTTCAAGCACCTGCTCCGCCTGCGGCGTCGCAATACCCGGTCCCCAGATCGGCGTGCGCGTGCCGCCGGGAGCAACGACGTTGACGCGGATGCCGCGCGGTGAGAGTTCGGACGCCATCACCCGCGCCATGGCGCGCACGCCAGCTTTCGTCGCGGCGTAAGCCGAGTATCCCGGATTGCCGAGCACCGAGATGACCGAGCCGTTGAGAATGATCGAGCCGTTGTCGTTGAGGTGCGCAACCGCCGCCTGCACGGTGAAGAACACAGCCGTGAGATTCGTCTTGATGACATTCTCGAACGCCGCGAGCGTCGTTCCACCGACCGGCGTATTGCCCGCGATACCCGCATTGGCAAACACGATGTCGAGTTTGCCGAATTTCTTCACCGCCTGCTCAACGGCGCCTTCAAGCTGCGCCACATCGGTCGCGTCTGCCTTGATGCCAAAACCGTTCGGCCCGAGTTCCTTCACCGCCGCGTCCAGCCGGGCTTGATCCCGCCCGGTGATCGCGACCCGCGCGCCCTCGGCCACGAACAGCTTTGCGGTCGCCAGACCGATGCCGCTGTTGCCCCCGGTGATGAATGCCGTCTTGCCCTTAAGTCTCATGGAACGCTCCTGCTGGGTTATTCACAATCGGTTTCATAATGAAACTGACTTGCTAGATAGCGTTCTTGGTTTTATTATGCAACCAGACTTTTGGATTTGGAGGACAGGCCGTGAAACGCAAGAGTCTTCAAGGCGATCTCTGCCCCATCGCCCGGACGCTGGACGTCATCGGTGACTGGTGGTCGCTGCTGATCATTCGGGATGCGCTCATGGGTGCGCGGCGCTTCAGCCAATTTCAGAAAAACCTCGGCGTGGCTAAAAACATCCTAACCACCCGCCTGCGGACACTCGTGGCCCAGGGCATTCTTGAGGTGAAGCCGGCTTCGGACGGGAGTGCCTATCAGGACTATGTGCCGACGGATAAGGCCCGCGCACTGTTTCCGGTGCTGGTCGCGCTGCGACAGTGGGGCGAGGAGTATGCGTTCGCGCCGAACGAGAAGTTCAGCGCACTGGTCGATCGCAAGGACGGGCAACCGCTCGGCAAGTTACAGATCCGCGCCCACGATGGCCGCGTGCTGGAACAAACGGACACGAAAGTCCTGATCCCCGCTTCCGCCTAGGGAATCCGGTCAAAATCGTGCGGAAGCCGCCTGCCGCCGGCTGAACTCGTCAGCTTCGAGCTTAGCCATATCGAGCAGGTGTGCGAGCATGTCGAGACGATGCCGGTGCGCCAACTGGGTCAGTTCGGCGACGGCGGCTGAGATCAAACTGGCGGCTTCGGCCGGTCCCCCGTCTCCCGCGATTGAATCAGACGGCAACATATCGCTGCGACTGTCGCGAACGACCATCCGCACACCCCTGAGAGTCGGCAAACCACATCAACTGAAGAGCTTTTTTAGATAATACACGTATAACGTGCACAACCACAAGTTACATTTATTGCTATTTTTACGGGAAATCAGGACGCCAAACCGGCCTCTTCACCAGATCCCGATTTGACAGCGGACCCCCTTTTACCCATGTATCGGCCAAGCCAGCCTCATGGAATCTTGCGATTCCGGCCCGCGTATCCCCGTTAAGTTATTGGAATCAAATGAATCTCGTCATTGTCGAGTCGCCTGCCAAGGCCAAGACGATCAACAAGTATTTGGGCTCCTCCTACGAGGTTTTGGCCTCGTATGGCCATGTCCGCGACCTCCCGGCCAAGAATGGATCGGTCGATCCGGACGCCGATTTCCAGATGATATGGGAAACCGACCCCAAGGCGGCCGGCCGTCTCAACGATATCGCCAAGGCGCTCAAGGGCGCGGACAAGCTGATCCTCGCAACCGACCCTGATCGCGAGGGCGAGGCGATTTCCTGGCACGTTCTGGAGATCATGAAGCAGAAGCGCGCGCTGAAAGACCAGAAGGTTGAGCGCGTTGTCTTCAACGCGATTACCAAACAGTCCGTCACCGAAGCGATGCAGCACCCCCGCCAGATCGATGGTGCGCTGGTCGACGCCTATATGGCGCGCCGCGCGCTGGACTATCTCGTCGGTTTCACCCTCTCTCCTGTTCTCTGGCGCAAGCTGCCCGGCGCCCGCTCCGCCGGCCGCGTGCAGTCCGTTGCCCTGCGGCTAGTCTGCGACCGCGAACTGGAAATCGAAAAATTCGTCGCGAAGGAATACTGGTCGCTGCTGGCGACGCTCATCACACCGCGCGGCGACAGCTTCGAGGCTCGCCTTGTCGGCGCCGATGGCCGCAAGCTGCAGCGCCTCGATATCGGCACCGGCGCGGAAGCCGAGGATTTCAGGAAGGCGCTGGAAGCCGCAACCTTCACCGTCACCGGGGTCGAAGCCAAACCGGCTCGGCGCAATCCGCAGTCGCCGTTCACCACCTCGACCCTGCAGCAGGAAGCCAGCCGCAAGCTCGGATTCGCGCCGGCGCACACCATGCGCATCGCACAGCGTCTTTATGAAGGTATCGATATCGGCGGCGAAACCACCGGTCTCATTACTTATATGCGTACCGACGGCGTCTCCATCGCGCCCGAAGCGGTCACGCAGGTCCGAAAGGTGATCGGCGAGGACTACGGCAAGAACTACGTTCCGGATTCTCCGCGACATTATACCTCCAAGGCCAAGAACGCGCAGGAAGCGCACGAAGCCATCCGCCCGACCGACCTGTCGCGCCGCCCCGCGTCGCTGAAGGCCCGGCTCGATAACGACCAGTTCCGTCTTTATGAACTGATCTGGATGCGCACCGTCGCCAGCCAGATGGAATCGGCTGAACTCGAACGCACCACTGTCGACATCTCCGCCAAGGCTGGCGCTCGCGTGCTCGAATTGCGCGCAACCGGTCAGGTGGTGAAATTCGACGGTTTCCTCGCGGTCTATCAGGAAGGCCGCGACGATGATCCCGAGGATGAAGACAGCAAGCGGCTGCCGGTGATCAACCAGGGCGAAACGGTCAAGCGCGAGAAGCTCGACGTCGCCCAACACTTCACCGAGCCTCCGCCGCGTTTCTCGGAAGCCTCGCTGGTCAAGCGCATGGAAGAACTCGGCATCGGCCGGCCTTCCACCTACGCATCGATCATTCAGGTGCTGAAGGATCGCGGCTATGTGAAGCTCGAAAAGAAGCGCCTGCACGGCGAAGACAAGGGCCGCGTGGTCGTTGCCTTCCTCGAGAATTACTTCGCGCGCTATGTCGAGTTCGACTTCACCGCCGACCTTGAGGAAAAGCTCGACCGGATTTCCAACAACGAGATCGCCTGGAAGCAGGTGCTCGCAGATTTCTGGCGAGACTTCATCGGCGCTGTCGACGACATCAAGGACGTTCGCGTTACCGAAGTGCTCGATGTGCTCGATGCGATGCTCGGCGAGCATATCTACGAGCCGCGTGCTGACGGCGGCGACCCGCGCCAGTGCCCGAGCTGCGGCACCGGCAAGCTCAATCTCAAGGCAGGCAAGTTCGGCGCGTTCGTCGGCTGCTCGAACTATCCCGAATGCCGTTACACACGCCCCCTCGCCGCTTCCAGCGGCGCGAGCGACCGCCCGCTCGGCAAGGACCCCGTCTCGGGTCTTGAAGTCGCAGTGAAGGCCGGACGCTTCGGTCCTTATATCCAGCTCGGCGAGCCGAAGGATTACGGCGAGGACGAGAAGCCGAAGCGCGCGGGCATTCCGAAGAACATGTCGCCCGCGGACGTTGAACTCGAACTCGCGCTGAAGCTGCTGTCGCTCCCGCGCGACATCGGCCCGCATCCGGAAGATGGCGAGGTCATCACCGCTGGCATCGGACGCTTTGGTCCGTTCGTGCGTCACGGCAAGACTTACGCGAGCCTCGAAGCCGGTGACGATGTCTACCATGTCGGCCTCAACCGCGCGATCACGCTGATCGCTGAAAAGGTTGCCAAAGGCCCGAGCCGACGGTTCGGCGCAGACCCCGGCAAGGAGGTCGGCGACTATCCGGCGCGCGGCGGCAAGATCATGCTCAAGAAGGGCCGCTACGGCGCCTACGTCACCATCGACGGCATCAATGCGACCATTCCCGACAGCATCGAGCCGGAGAAGCTGACCATCGAGGAAGCCATCGCGCTGATCGAGGAGCGCGCGGCCAAGACCGGCGGCAAGGCAAAACGCGCCGCGCCGAAAAAGGCCGCGAAGAAGGCAGCCAAACCGGCGGCTGCCTCCGATGATGCAGCAGCACCAAAGAAGCCCGCTGCGAAAAAGAAAGCCGTGGCGAAGAAAGCCGCTCCCAAAAAGGAGGCGGCTGCACCCGTCTCCCTGAAGGAGGCGGCCGCCAAGAAGGCCAAGGCATCGAAGGTCGCCGCAGCCAAGGTCACCAAGGTCGCGGAAAAGAAGAGCGCCGGTAAAGCACGCGGATAATGAAAAAGAAAAGCGACGCGCCAAATGCCTTTCCCGACCGGGACAGCATTGTCGCGTTCGTCAGAACCTACCCCGGTGAAGCCGGCACACGCGAGATCGCGCGGCATTTCGGATTGAAGAACGAATCCCGTGCGGTACTGCGACGGATTCTCCGCGAACTTGCCGACGAAGGCGCCATCGCCAAGCAAGGCCGGAAGGTGCGTGAGGTCAAATCCCTCCCGCCAACCCTTGTCGCGGACGTCACGGGCCGTGACGACGACGGTGAACTCCTTGCCGCCCCCGCCGAATGGCTCGAGGAAGTCGACGGCCCCGCTCCCATCATCAGAATCCACATTCCGCGACGTGCCGCGCCCGGCACCATCCCGGGCGTCGGCGACCGCGCGTTGCTCCGCGTCGAGAAGCCGGAGAGCAAACATGACAAGGCCTATCGCGGCCGCGTCATCAAACTGCTGGACAAGACTGCCCATCGCGTCCTTGGAATCTTTCGCCTGATGCCGAATGGCGAAGGCCGCATGATTCCGGTCGACAAGAAACAGGCGGGCCGTGAACTGAACATTGCGTCCGCCCATGCCGGCGGCGCGCAGGACGGCGACCTCATCAGTGTCGAACTGATCCGCTCGCGCGGCTACGGGCTGCCGTCGGGCAAGGTGAAGGAACGTCTCGGCTCGCTCAAGACCGAGAAAGCCATCAGCCTGATTGCGATTCACGCGCACGAGATTCCGCAGGAATTCCCTGCCGATGCGATCACTGAATCGGAAGCCGCCAAGCCGGCAACGCTTGCTGGGCGGGAGGACTGGCGCTCCGTACCGCTCGTGACCATCGATCCGCCGGACGCAAAAGATCACGACGACGCGGTTCATGCCGAACCCGATGATGATCCGAACAACAAGGGCGGCTACATCGTCAATGTCGCCATCGCCGATGTCGCATTCTACGTTCGGCCTCAGTCGCCGCTCGACCGTGAGGCACTCCGGCGCGGTAATTCGGTCTATTTCCCCGACCGCGTCGTGCCCATGCTGCCCGAGCGCATCTCGAACGACCTGTGTTCCCTGAAACCGGGCGAGCCGCGCAGCGCGCTCGCCGTGCGCATGGTGATCGACAAAACCGGGCACAAGCGGTCGCACACATTCCATCGCGTGCTGATGCGCTCGGCTGCAAAGCTGAGCTATGCGCAGGCGCAGGCCGCCATCGACGGACGGCCTGATGACACGACCGGTCCCCTGCTCGATCCGATCCTCAAGCCGCTCTGGACGGCCTATGCGCTGGTGAAGCGCGCGCGCGATGAACGCGACCCGCTCGATCTCGATCTGCCCGAGCGCAAGATTTTGCTGAAAGCCGACGGCACGGTCGACCGCGTGACCACGCCGGAGCGTCTCGATGCACACCGGCTGATCGAGGAATTCATGATCCTCGCCAATGTCGCCGCCGCCGAAACGCTTGAGAAGAAGGCCCTGCCGCTGATCTATCGCGTGCATGACGAGCCGACCGTGGAGAAGGTTCATAACCTGCGCGAATTTCTCAAGACCCTGGAGATGCCATTCTCGGCGACAGGCGCGCTGCGCCCCGCCGTGTTCAACCGCATCCTGGCTCAGGTGAAAGGCCGGGACGCGGAGCCGCTGGTCAACGAAGTTGTGCTCCGTTCACAGGCGCAGGCGGAGTACGCCGCCGAGAACTATGGCCACTTCGGGCTTAACCTGCGGCGCTACGCGCATTTCACGTCGCCTATCCGCCGATACGCGGATCTTATCGTGCATCGCGCGCTGATCCGCGGACTCGGGCTTGGTGAAGGCGCCCTTCCCGAGAACGAGACGTTCGAAACGCTCAACGAGGTCGCTGCGGCAATTTCGCTCACCGAACGCCGCGCGATGAAGGCTGAACGCGAAACCGCCGACCGGCTGATCGCTCATTTCCTTGCGGACCGCGTCGGCGCGACGTTCGAAGGGCGGATCTCGGGCGTAACCCGCGCCGGATTGTTCGTGAAATTGACCGAGACGGGTGCGGACGGCCTGATCCCGGTGCGTACGCTGGGCAGCGAGTATTATAACTACGATGAAAATCGCCATGCCCTGATCGGGTCGCGCAGCGGTGCCATGCATCGATTGGGTGACGAGGTACAGGTTCGTCTGGTAGAAGCTGCTCCCGTGGCCGGGGCGCTGCGGTTCGAATTGCTGTCCGAAGGACGGGCCGCGCCGCGCGGTGGCCGCATTCGCGACAACCGCGCCGGAAAGCCGTTTGCAGGCGGCAAGACCCGGCCAGGCCGCGACAAGAAGGACAGGAAGAAGCAGCGCAAGCCTTCCGGCAGCAAGGCGCGAAAATCGAAAAAGAAGGGCTGAAGTCCCTTCGAAGGAGAGATCATGGATAGCCGCACGATGCCCGCAGCAACATGGACCCCGGCGACGCAGGCCCTGCCGAAGCGCGACGTCTGGCAGGCGATGGCGCGCGGGCTGCGTTGCCGCTGTCCGAACTGCGGCGAAGGCAAGATCTTCCGCGCTTTCCTGAAAGTCACCGACAAATGCTCGGTATGCGGCGAGAATTTGAGCCACCATCGTGCGGACGACTTGCCCGCCTATCTGGTGATCGTCGTCGTCGGCCACATCATTGTGCCGATCGCACTCTGGATCGAAACCAATTACGCGCCGTCGATGCTGGTGCAGCTGGCGTTCTATCTGCCTTTCACGCTGATCGCCTCGCTGCTGCTGTTGCAGCCGGTCAAGGGCGCCGTAGTCGGATTGCAGTGGGCATTCCGCATGCACGGCTTTGACGAAAGCCGGCCCGAGGGCGTAGAGGAAGGCACGATTGCGAAGCTCAACGTGGTGAAATGAACGCTCCCGAAAAAGAAGAAAAGGAAGACGACAGTCATCCTTACCGCCGCCCGAAAGATGCCGCGACGCTGATCCTTGTGGATCGAAGCGCAAGCGTGCCCCGGGTTCTGGTCGGAAAACGGCATGACAACGTGATTTTCATGCCGGGAAAATTCGTGTTTCCCGGCGGGCGTGTCGATGCCACCGACAACCGCATTCCCGTTGCGGCGGAAATCCCCAAAGCCCTCGAGAAAAAGCTGACCAGCGGCAGCCCGAAGATTGCCCCTGCCCGCGCCCGCGCGCTCGCCATCGCGGCCATTCGCGAAGCCTGCGAGGAAACCGGGCTTTGCCTCGGCCGCAAGGTTCCACGCATGAATGGAACTGCGGGCAAATTGATCGGCGAGTGGAAACCGTTCGCTGATGCAGGCCTGCTGCCCGATCCGTCCGGCCTGTTCCTGATCGCCCGCGCCATCACACCGCCCGGCCGCGTCCGACGCTTCGATACCCGTTTCTTCACGGCCGACGCTTCCGCGATCGCCCACCGTGTCGAAGGCGTGGTCCATGCCGATGCGGAGCTGGTCGAGCTCGTCTGGGTCGAGATCGGCTCGCAGCCGCTCGCCGACGCGCATCAGATGACCAAGATGGTGCTGCGCGAGCTGGACCAGCGGCTGGCGCAGGGACCGCTCTCGCACGCGGCCGAGGTGCCGTTCTTCCACTTCTACAGCGGCAAGATGCAGCGGGACGTGATCTGAGCCCGGCGACGGAGGCACCATGACGACCGACATTGCACCGGAACTGTCGGTCTCGGAGTGGCTCAACACTGAAAAACCTCTGACGCTCGCGGATCTTCGCGGACGTCCGGTCCTGCTCCATGCCTTCCAGATGCTCTGCCCCGGCTGCGTCTCGCACGGCACACCGCAAACCCAGCGCGCGCACGACATGTTCAGGAATACGGACCTGCAGGTGATCGGCCTGCACACCGTTTTTGAACATCATGCCGCCATGACACCGGTTTCGTTGAAGGCGTTCGTGCACGAAAACCGCCTCACCTTCCCGATTGGCGTGGACACCGCAGGCGTGGACAGTCCGATCCCTGCCACCATGGCCAGTTACGGCATGCGCGGGACGCCGACCCTGATCGTGATCCGCCGCAACGGCACCGTGTACCATCACGGTTTCGGGCAGCAGGACGATATGGCCGTCGGCGCGATGATCGCCGCAGTTCTCGGCGAGACGTGATCCACAGGGTTGTGGTTTCTTGCGCCCGCGCGGACTGGTATGCTGACCATCTAAGGCGGCAAAACGACCGCCGGGGGTGAGCGAATTACAGTTGTATGCGTACCGGCGCCGCCATATCGGTCACCGTGCATGTCGCGGTTCTGACAGCCTGGCTTTTGCTCGCGGGCGTGCGTCCGTTCGAGCCGACCACGGCGGAAGCCATCACCATCGACATTGTCACGCCGGAAGAAGCGCCTCCGCTTCCCAAGGAACCTGATTACGACTTCCCGACCCTCGACGAAAAATCTCAGGAAAAATCCCAAGACAAGTCTCAAGATAAATCTCAGGAACAGGCGGCTCAAAAGCAGCAGGAATCCGCGCAGCAGCAGCCGGAGCCTCCGGCTCCCGCCCCGAACGCCGCATCAAAACCGAAACAAGAGACAAAACAGGCCGCGCTTCAGCAACAGCCTGAACAACCCAAGCCTGCTTCGCCGCAACAGCCGCAGGCACAGCCTCAAACGCCGCCTCCGCCGCAGCAACAGGACGTGCCAACGGCGGCGCCCGACATCACCAGCAAGTTCGGCATGATGTTCACCCTGCCCGACGCCGGCGCAGCAGGCGACTTCGATGCCAAGGCGACCGCGAAAGCCAACATCTCGCGCGAAGATGCCGCAGCCCTGCGCGCGCACCTCAAAACATGCTCGATCCTGCCACGCTCAGTCTCGCCTAACGACAACGTCTCCGTTGTGCTGCGCGTCGCATTCCGCAGGGACGGTACGCTCGCAGCAGAGCCGATCTTGATCGAGGCCAGCGCATCCGAAAAAGGTCCGGCCTTGATGAAGGGCGCGATGGACGCGCTGCAGAAATGCCAGCCTTATGCGATGCTGCCAGCGGATCGCTATGACCAGTGGCGCATGCTCGACCTGAGCTTCGCGCCGAAGGATTTCAAAGGCGGATAGTCCCGGCGAGAAGAAACGCCCCCGCGCGCCGCGCAAAAGACAATAATCTTCCGTGGCGCGATCCATTGCGCCACCCCATACAATCCTTGGTCCTTTTGCATCATCATAAGCCGTCAGGGGAAATGTCCGATGAGCTCACGCCAGTTGCGCCTTGGCGCTTTCATGCGTCCCGTCAGCATCCACACCGCCGCATGGCGCTATCCCGACAGTTTCCCCGACGCCAATTTCAATCTGTCCCACCTCAAGCGCCTCATCCAGAAACTGGAGCACGGCAAGTTCGACGCCTTCTTCATGGCGGATCACCTCGCGGTGATGAACATGCCGATCAATGCGCTCAAGCGCAGCCACACCGTCACATCATTCGAGCCGTTTACGCTGCTTGCAGCGCTGGCGGGCGCGACCGAACGCATCGGCCTGATCGCGACAAGCTCGACGACTTATGACGAGCCCTATCATGTCGCGCGGCGCTTCGCCTCGCTCGATCACATCAGCGGCGGCCGTGCCGGCTGGAACGTCGTCACCACCGGCAATCCGGAAACCGCGCTGAATTTCGGCAAGGACGATCATATGGAGCACGGCGAACGCTACCGGCGCGCGCGTGAATTCTTCGATGTCGTCACCGGCCTGTGGGATTCGTTCGCAGACGATGCCTTTGTGCGCGATGTGGACAGCGGACTCTATTTCGACCCCAACAAGATGCACACGCTCAATCACAAGGGCGAATTTCTTTCCGTGAAGGGCCCGCTCAACATCGCGCGTCCTGTGCAGGGCTGGCCAGTGATCGTTCAGGCCGGCGCCTCCGAGCCCGGGAAACAGCTCGCGGCCGAAACAGCCGAGGCGGTGTTCACGGGCGGCGGCACCCTCACGCAGGCGCAGGCGCTGTACGCGGACATCAAGGGCCGGATGGACAAGCTGGGGCGCGACCGCGATCACCTCAAAATCCTGCCGGGTGCATTTGTGG
The DNA here is from genome assembly GCA_024508675.1 of Afipia sp. Classification (GTDB taxonomy): domain Bacteria; phylum Pseudomonadota; class Alphaproteobacteria; order Rhizobiales; family Xanthobacteraceae; genus Afipia. The sequence goes on along the minus strand of JANINQ010000011.1, from coordinate 72,935 downwards.
TGGTCGGTGACACAACCGAGGAAGCGCAGAAGAAGCGCGACCTGCTCGACAGCCTTGTTCACTATGACAGCGCCATTGCCGGTCTCTCCGTGATCCTCGGCACCGACGCATCGAAGTTCGATCCCGACGGGCCTTTGCCGCCAATCCCGGAAACCAATGCCAGCAAGAGCGGGCGCGACCGGCTGGTCGAATATGCGGCAAAGAGCAAGGTTACCGTCCGGCAGCTTGCCCAGCGGGTCGGCGGGTATGGCGGCCTCTCCTTCGTCGGAACGCCCGCCACCATCGCCGATCAGATGGAGGAATGGCTGGTGACCGAGGCCTCGGACGGCTTCAACATCATGTTCCCGTTCTTGCCCCAGGGGCTGGACGATTTCGTGGATGAAGTGGTGCCGGAACTCCAGCGCCGGGGTATCTTCCGAAAGGATTACGAAGGCCGCACGCTACGGGAAAATCTGGGCCTGCCCCGGCCCAAAAACCGGTTTTTCGAGCCTGCAGGGGCCGCAGACGCCGCCGAATAGCCCTTTCAGCTCCGGCGGATGGGAGCTTTCCAGCACAGGGCACCTGTCCTGCCGGTTTTTGGAATAATGCGCCCTGAAACCTTGACTTTGGGGCGTTCGAAGCTAGGTTGCGGCCCAAACGCGGCCCGGCCTGTCGGGACTGCTACCGATTCCTGACATCCGAGGTTCTGAACATGGCCAAAGCGGTCACCATCAAGGTCAAGCTCGTTTCCAGCGCGGACACCGGCTTCTATTACGTCGCCAAGAAGAACTCGCGCACGATGACCGACAAGCTCGTGAAGAAGAAGTACGATCCGGTCGCGAAGAAGCACGTCGAGTTCCGCGAAGCCAAGATCAAGTAATTCCTTCAATCGCCGATTGAACGAAAACGGGGCCTTTCGGCCCCGTTTTGCGTTTCTGTTATGGAAAGACGTTTCGGGATCGCAGGCTGAGCCCCCGTCCCGTCAGACAAGATCAGGCCTTGGCCGACCAGGAGCGTCCGCGAAGGACGCTGCAGATCTGAAACTTGTATTCGCTGTAAAAGCTCTGAATGCCGGCGCGCTTTGCCTTCACGTGCTCCGGATGGAAGCGCCACCCTTCGAGCGCCTCTTCCGACTCGAACTCCACCACCGTCACCCGCTCGCCGTCCTCGGCCACGAATCCCTTGTGCGAAATGTAACCGGGCATCTTTTGCGCGAGTTCACTCATATGAGTGGCAACCGGGCCGTATTCGTCCTGAACGCCGGGATTAAGCCGGGTGCGGAAAACCGTAACTATCATCGCAGATCACCTTGTAGCTGGCATGAAGTCTGGCCCTGCGTTCACGGCACCTGGGGTGCCGACGATCCGCGCGCCGCGACAATGGCCAACATTGCAGGATGCAATAAGATAGATCAAATGCATGATTCTTATCTTATTTATGCATACTATAGATGGGCCTTCAGCTTCGATTTCAGCTCATCCGCCAGCAGATCCATCGCAACATCGAAGCGTCCCGGCAACGCGCTCCGCACCAGCGCAACCGTCGCCGGCATGACGAAGTCCGACACATCAAGGATCGCAAGATCGGAGCGGTGCTGGCTCTGCTCGAACTGACGGCGCGGGACGAGACTCAGTCCGCCGCTGTGCGACAAAAGTGAGAGCTGAAGGTCTTCACCAAAAACCTCGGCCGCAATGTTTACCGGAAGCTGCATCTGCTCGAGATTCCGGACAAGCGCCGCCCTGCATCCACATCCACGCGGATTCAAAAACCAGCCCTTGTCCGCAAGTTCGCGAAGACGCCAGGGCTTTTTACCATGCCCTGCCGCCATTTTCGCAGGCCCGACGACAACGACATCTTCCGCTCCGAGAGAAATACGAACAAGACCGGCAGGAATAGTGTGTTCTTCGGTGAGCAAACCAACGGCGCAATCCACCTGACCGCTGCGCACCTCTTCGATGAGGTTCTTGCTCCAGTTGGAACTGACCTGCAATTTGACCCGCGGAAACGTACGCCGCACCGAATCCAGCGGCGTCGTCAGCACCATTTCGCCAAGACCGTGAGCCACCCCGAGTTTCAGATCGCCCGACGGATCGGTCACCTTCTGTGCACAGGCTTCCAGTTCCGCGACCGCCGCCAGAACCTTGCGCGACTTTTCCAGCACATGCTGGCCGAGCGATGTGAGAACGGGCGGTTTCACCGACCTGTTCAATAGCGAACCCGCCCCCATCGCATCCTCGAAATTCTGGATGCGCCGGGTGGCTGCGGGCTGGGTGATATGGAGGCGGATGGCCGCGCGATTGACGGAGCCGGTTTCCGCAAGGGCGACAAAGGCTTCAATGTCAGAAATATTCATAACATCAAAGCATAATCAGAAACTGATTATGCGAAAAGCCTTATTTGCCCCTCGAAGACTCTCTCCGTCCCTGCCCTGTCCGGTCAGTGAGATAGCAGGACCCAGCACGGCGGGTTCGCCAAAATCGACCGCGTGGCTCCGCCCAGGATGAATTCGCGCAGCCGGGAATGGCCATAGGCGCCCATCACCAGAAGATCCACGTTCCGGGATGCCACATAGGATTCCATGAAGCTGCCAATCGAGTTCTGATCGGTTTTCTTGACGTCCTCGTGGATCGCCTCGATCCCAAAGCCCGCCAGATACTCCACGAACTGCTCCGCCTGAGCTGGCGACAACGGCTTGTCGTCGGTCGCCGTGAACGCTCTCACCGTCTTTGCCCGCCGGAGGAACGGCAGCGCATCGGCGACAGCGCGAGTGGCCTGCCGGCTGCCATCCCACGCAACCGCAACGGTCTGGATAGTCGTCGCCAATGGCCGCAGCGGCGCCTCCGGAAAGATCAGAACGGGACGGCCTGATTCGAAGATCAGCTTCTCCGCGAGATCGAACTGGTCTTCGGTATCCTTCCTGAGGGGCTGGACGGTGACGTGGTGGAGCCGCGCCGCCTCCACCAGATTCCGGGTCATATCGAAGGGCGTCCTGCGCTCAAGGCGGCAGCGATGCATCACGGTGTGGCGGGCGGCAATGTCCTCGAAGCTTTGAACAAGCTGCTGCGCATTGGCCGCGCTCTTTCTCGCCTCCCGTTCGAGAAATTCACCCATATGCGCGCCTTCGAAATAAAGGCCGGTCTCGATTTCGATCTCATACACCACAGCAGAAACGCGTTGCGTGACCGCCGCATGATTTCCATCCCGGTTTCCGGATTGCAAACTCTCACTCAGGCGAAACACCTGTTCGATCGCAGCCTTTGTCGTCGGCTTCGGATAGCTGACAAGCGGAAGCAAGAAATCCCTGATGGCCATGATGATCTCCTTCTCGCAGAACCTAACCGGCGCCGGGACATGCTGGCTTGATATGGCTCAAAGTCACGCGAAAACTTGCACTATTTGACGTGAATCAAGGTGTTCGAACGGGAAGCGATCAGAGTGACCTTGCGAGCGCCCGTTCGGCGCGTGTCAGATTCATTCGAACGCATAGGCACCCCATGAAAGCGCATCACATCATGACCCGCAAAGTCATCAAGGTGGCGCCCGATGACTCCATCACCGACGCCGCACGGCTCATGCTCGACAATCATGTCAGCGGCCTTCCGGTTGTCGATTTGAAAGGTGACCTCGTCGGTATCGTAACCGAGCGTGACCTGCTGCGCCGGCGGGAAATCGGCACACAGCGCAAACGGCCGCGCTGGCTCGATTTCATTCTCGGTCCGGGGCGTCAGGCCGAGGAGTATGTTCAGACCGCCGGACGCCGCGTTGACGAGATCATGACGCGCGACGTGCAGACCGTGAGCGAGGATACCCCGCTCTCCGATGTCGTCGCCCTCATGGAAAAATATCGCGTCAAGCGTGTCCCTGTCATGGCTGGCAACAAGCTGGCCGGAATCATCAGCCGTCAGAATTTCGTCCGGGCTGTCGCAGGTCTGGCGCGCGAGGTCCCCGATCCCACCGCGGACGACACACATATCCAGGCGCGCATTCTCGCCGAGATCGCCCGCCATGGATGGGGCCCGAGCGGGCTGGAGGTCTTTGTCCGCAACGGTGTGGTCGATATCTGCGGCGTGATCACCGACGAACGAACGCGGCGGGCCATTGTCGTCGCGGCCGAGAATGTCACCGGGGTCAAACAGGTGCACGATCACCTGTGCTGGGTCGACCCCATGTCAGGCACGTATTTCGAGTCGGAAGAAGACCGAACGAAGGCGAGCTAGGCTGCCGCGGCGACCACGCGATTGCGGCCATCGTGCTTGGCGCGATACAGCGCCTGATCGGCACGCTTGAGGACGGCGCTGACCGGCTCGCCCTTGGTTTCCAGCGTTGCGATGCCTATCGAAATCGTCACTTCGATGCGCTTCGCGCCCTTCTCGATCGAGAACGACTCTCCGGCGATGGAGCGGCGCAGGCGCTCGGCCACCATGCCTGCCACGTGCAGGTCGGTCTCCGGCATCACGATCACGAATTCCTCGCCGCCGAAACGGCAGGCGAGATCGATCCCGCGGATCGACTTGCGGATGCGCACCGCGAACTCGCGCAGCACGTCGTCGCCGGCGTCGTGACCGTAATTGTCGTTGATCGATTTGAAATAGTCGATGTCGAGCATCATCAGCGCCAGCGGCTTGGCGCGCATCGCCGCCTGCTCCGCCAGCGTGGCGAGATGGCTTTCCATGTAGCGGCGATTGTGCAGGCCGGTCAGCGGATCGGTGATCGCCATTTCAATCGAGTTCTGCACATTGTCGCGCAGATGATCGGTGTAGCGGCGCTTGCGGATCTGGGTGCGCGCGCGCGCCAGCAGTTCGTTTTTGTCCACCGGCCGCAGCAGGTAATCGTTGACGCCGATCTCCAGCCCGCGCAGCAGCCGCGCATTGTTGTCGGCATCGGCAATCGCGAGGATCGGCAGGCTGCGTGTCCGCTCCAGCGAGCGCGCCTGGCTGCACAGCCGCAGGCCGTCAAAATTCTCAAGGCCCAGCGAAACGATCAGCAGGTCGTAGTTTCCATCGGCGGCATGAAACAGCGCCTCGGCAGGATTGGGTTCGACATCGACATGATGTTCAGTGGCCAGCACCGGAGCCAGACGCTCGTAGGAAGACGGCCGGTCGTCCACCAGCAGAACGCGGCCTCCCCTTCCCGTGTCGGCAACCGCTTCGCGCTCTGGCGCATTGACACCGATCTCAAGCGATGTGATCGCGCGCATGCGCAGTTCGTCGGTCATCATCTTCAGCCGGGTCAATGAGCGCACACGCGCGATCATGACAACGTCGGACACCGGCTTGGTGAGGAAGTCATCGGCGCCGGCATCAAGGCCGCGCACGCGGTCGGCGGGGCTGTCGAGTGCCGTCACCATGATGACCGGGATGAAGTGGGTTTTCGGATTCGACTTCAGACGGCGGCAAACCTCGAAGCCGTCGATGTCAGGCATCATCACATCGAGAAGCACGATGTCGCATTCCGCGCGCTCGCAAATCTCCAGCGCCTGCGTCCCGCAATTCGCCGTCACCACGTCGAAGTATTCCGCGGAGAGCCGCGCTTCGAGCAGCTTTACGTTGGCGAGAACATCGTCAACGACCAGAACGCGCGCGGACATCGAATTCTCCAAACTTTCCTAGCCGACAAATCGTCGAACCGTCTCAATAAACTTTCCAACCGAAATCGGCTTGGACAAATACGCTTCGCATCCGCCTTCGCGGATACGCTCTTCATCGCCTTTCATTGCAAACGCCGTGACCGCGACCACCGGGATCGCACGTAGTTCGACATCCGCCTTGATCCAGCGTGTCACGTCGAGACCAGAAACCTCAGGCAGCTGAATGTCCATGAGAATGAGATCGGGCCGGTGCGTGCGGGCGAGATCGAGTGCTTCAACCCCATTGCGCGTGCCGACCGTCTGATACCCATGAGCCTCCAGTAAATCGCGGAAGAGCTTCATGTTGAGCTCGTTGTCTTCCACGATCAGGACGGTTTTGGCCATCCTGGCCCTCCAATTCCGGCAAAGTGCCCGTACGTGCTGAAACCATTGAATTCGCCACGCCGTCGTGACTCGGGCAATATCGCGCAAAATAGAGACGATAGGTTACGGAAAGGCAAACACGATCAATGACAAAGGGCCCCAAAAACCCTCAGGAAGTTGCTGAATTTGTTGCCATTCAGGCGCTTTCCTTCCTGGCTTCCGACCCTGAACGCCTGGGGTTGTTCCTGACCGAGAGCGGTATCGGGCCGCAGACCCTGCGGACGGCGGCCACCGACCCGAAATTCCTCGCCGGCGTGCTCGATTTCATCGTGCGCGACGATGCAACCGTGAAGGCTTTCGCGGACGCCTCGCAACTGACGCCGGAAGCCGTCGCCAATGCGCGCGAGGTGCTGGACCCGCGCTGGGAGTGACATGAACGACCATCCGCCCGCCGTTTCGCCTGCCTTCTGCCGCGACTGCCTGTCGGACGCGGCAGCCAAGGCCATGCGCTGCGCGGAATGCGGATCGCCCCGTCTCCTCCGCCACCGCACCCTCGGCGCGCTGGCACTCGCGCATATCGATTGTGACGCGTTCTATGCAACCGTCGAGAAGCGCGACAACCCCGATATTGCGGACAAACCGGTCATCGTCGGCGGCGGCAAGCGCGGCGTGGTGTCGGCAGCCTGCTACATCGCCCGCACCTATGGCGTGCGCTCTGCCATGCCGATGTTCAAAGCGCTGGACCTCTGCCCCTCGGCCGTCGTGGTGCGTCCCGATATGGCGAAGTATATCCGGGTCGGACGGGAGGTCCGTCAGGCGATGCTGGCTCTGACTCCGCTCGTGGAGCCGCTCTCCATCGACGAAGCGTTTCTCGATCTGCGCGGCACCGAACTCGTCCATGGCATGATCCCGGCCAAGGTGCTGGCGCGATTCGCCTCAATGGTCGAGCGCGAGTTCGGCATCACCGTGTCGGTCGGTCTGTCGGTGAACAAGTTTCTCGCCAAGATCGCATCGGATCTGGACAAGCCGCGCGGCTTTGCCGCGCTGGATCAGGACGAGGCCCGCGAAATGCTGGCCGAGCGGCCGGTCGGCTTCATCTACGGTGTCGGCCCTGCCTCGCAGGAAAAGCTCGCACAGCGCGGCTTTCGCCTGATCAAGGATTTGCAGCACGCCGACGAGACCGACCTGATGAAGCAGTTCGGTCCGGAAGGACGCAGGCTTTGGCGGCTGGCGCGCGGTGTGGACGATCGCAAGGTCGTTGCCGATCGCGGCGCGAAGACGATTTCAAACGAAACCACGCTGGAATCCGACATCCGGGATTTTCCGACGCTGGAGAAGATCCTGTGGCGGCTGTGTGAACGCGTCTCGGCACGCCTCAAGAGCGGTAATCTCTCCGGCACGACCATCACCCTGAAACTGAAAACCGCCGACTTCCGCCAGCGCACACGCTCGCAGTCGCTTCAGGTCCCCACTCAACTGGCGACGCGCATTTTCTCAACCGTGCGCGAAATGCTCAGCCGCGAGATCGACGGCACCGCGTTTCGCCTGATCGGCGCGGGTGTTAGCGCACTGAAGCCCGGCGCGGAAGCCGACGATCAGGATTTGCTCGACCGCCGATCCGCTCATGCCGAGCGCGCAATGGATGATGTGCGCAAAAAATTCGGCAATGCCGCCGTCATGCGCGGCATCGCCTATGATGGCCCCGCGAAGGCGGAGTGACGCCTCGCCTATTTACAGGGCTTGGTTTCCTTGATGTCGATTTTGCCCATTGCGCCGGCGATGACGAAGTCGTTGTAGTCCAGCGACAGCGCGCGGGACACGCCGTCCTCGTACAATTCGAACGACATCGCATAAACCGGCGTTTGCTCGCCCGCATTGGATTTCGTCGCACGGTCATAATAGCTGACCGTGACAGGCCACCGGGTCTGGGACTTGAACTTCTCATTGTTCGTCGTCGGATCAGGCTTCACGGGCGCCCTGGTGCCCGGGATCGGCTGACCGATCACCGTAAGCGTATTGTAGACCTTCTCGCCGTCGTCCGAGCCATCATAGACAACAAGTTCAAGCAACGACTTGCCCGCACGCGCCGCCTCGATGATGAGCCTGACCTGCTCTGTCGGAAACACCGCCCCTTCAATGGTGAAGGTCTTGGCCTTGGGCTTTTTCAGCTTCACCTTGACAGTCGTGCCCTCGCGCTCCGCGATCCCATCGACCGACGTTGTATCCGCGTCATTCATGCGGGTATCGATCTTGAAACGATAGGTCTTGCCGTCGCCGTCTTCCCAGCTGGTCGAGCGCAGGTCGCTCACCGTGACTTTATTCTCGCCCGCATCAAGCTGCGACACTTGGCGGAATTCGGTGGTGTAGCCTTCGCAAGCGCTGCCGGTGAAGTTGTAAAGGATGCGGCCAGTCGCATTGTTGACACCGGCGTTGCCGCGCGAGTTCTTCAGGCTGAGATCGTAGACGGCCTGATGCGCGAGAAAGGCGACGCTTGGCGCAGCATTCGCGGACGGCACAAGAAATGCGGCTGACAGCAGCAGCGGCAGGGCAAGCGATCGACAACCTGAAATCCGGCGCCGCATGGCGTCTCCTTGGAGATGTGAGAATCGAAGGATAATAGCCGCAACATTGCGCCGCAACCGGGGCAAAGTCGCGGAATAGCCTAAAAAATCGGGGCTAAATCATGCATCCGGTGTGCTTGCATGTGACCGCTCGATGGGCGAAATATGGCCCGCTCGCTTGATCGGCGCACATGGCCGGACATCGTCTGCGGGCAAACATCAAAGGCATTCTGGGGAAACAACATGGCGGGAACGGTCGAGCAGAAATTGAACGAGTTGGGCATCACGCTGCATGCGCCCAACCCGCCGGTCGCGAATTACGTCGGATTCGTGCGGACCGGAAACCTGCTGTTCGTCTCCGGCCAGGTCTGCAACACGCCGGAAGGCAAGCTGATCGCCAAGGGCAAGCTCGGCGCCGGCGTCACTGTCGAGCAAGGCGCGGCCGCGGCGCGCGGCTGCGCGGTCAATCTGCTGGCGCAGGTGAAGATGGCGCTTGGCGATCTCGACAAGGTCGCGCGCGTGGTGCGCCTTGGCGGCTTCGTCAATGCGACGCCGGACTTTCTCGACGGGCCGAAGGTTCTCAATGGCGCGTCGGACCTGATGGTCGCTGCGTTCGGTGACAAGGGCCGCCATGCCCGCACCACCGTTGGCGTGGCTGCTCTCCCCTCCGATGCCGCCGTCGAAGTCGAAGGCATCTTCGAAGTCGCTTGAGGATGATCCCGAAAAGTCGTCACCGGTTTTCCGATAAGATCATGCTCATTGATAGAAGCTAGACATGTCGCGCGCACCTGCATGGCTGACGGCACGGCCGATCGCACATCGCGGCCTTCATGATCGCGCACGCGGCATCATCGAAAACATGCCATCGGCAATCGATGCTGCGGTCGCCGGAAACTTCGCCATCGAAGTCGATCTGCAGCTCAGCGCCGATGGCGAGGCGATGGTGCATCATGATTACGTGCTGGGCCGTCTCACCGAAGGCTCCGGCGAGTTGCTGTCGCTGACATCCGAGCAGCTAAAGCAGGTCGTCTTCAAGAACACATCCGATCGCATGATGACGCTCGGTGATCTCTGCGCGCGTGTCGCAGGACGGGTGCCGCTGGTGCTGGAAATCAAAAGCCGTTTCAACGGCGATCGGCGGCTGGTGAGCCGAATGGCCGACGTGCTCGCGTCCTACAACGGACCGGTAGCGGCAATGTCGTTCGACCCCGATCAGGTGATCGCGGTTCGTGAGCGGATGCCGGACCTGACCCGCGGCATTGTCGCTGAGCGGCACTACACCGACGGGGAATGGAGGCAGTTGCCGCCACAGAAGATTCACGAGATGACATCGCTCCGCCACGCCTTCCGCACGCAGCCTCATTTCGTCAGCTACAGCGTCAACGACCTGCCCGCCCCTGCGCCATGGATCGCGCGCAACATCTTCGGCTGCGCGCTGATCACATGGACGGTGCGGACACCGGAACAGCAGGCCCGAACCTTCCGCTATGCCGACCAGATGACGTTCGAAGGCTTCATCCCGGAATAGGTCCAGGGACGCGCTCCCGGAGACTTGAAGTCATCCGCGCAAGAACCGATCTATACTCCTGAACACTCTCGATTTCTCACGGCCACGGTGCGCCTCCCCTTTGACGGATTCCTGCGAGATCACCCTTGAAGCGGTGTCATCGATCGGCCAGATCGCGGCCGGCGACTGGAACGCCTGTGCCAACCCGGATGGCGCGTACAACCCGTTTGTGACGCATGCCTTCTTCGCAGCGCTGGAAACGTCAGGCTCCGCGGTCGGACGCACCGGCTGGGCCGCCCGCCACCTGATCGCGCGCATCGCAGGCCAGGTCGTCGGCGTAGTGCCCTGCTATCTGAAAAACCATTCGCAAGGCGAATACGTCTTCGATCACGGCTGGGCCGACGCCTATGCGCGTGCAGGCGGCAGTTACTATCCCAAGCTGCAGGCGAGCGTGCCCTTCACCCCTGCCACCGGACCTCGCCTGCTGGTTCGCCCGGGCGATAATTCAGAACGTGTGCGCGAAACCCTCGCGGGCGGATTGATCGCACTCTGCGACGCGACGCAGGCATCGTCCGTCCATGTCACGTTCGCCCGCAAGGATGAGTGGACGTTCCTTGCGAAACAGGGATTCCTACAGCGCACCGACCAGCAATTCCACTGGCACAATGAAGGCTATGGCACATTCGAGGATTTCCTCGCCACGCTGGCCTCACGCCACCGCAAGGCGATCCGCCGCGAACGGCGCGATGCCCTCGCCAATGGCATCACCATCCATCCTCTGACCGGTGACGACATCACGCCAGACGTCTGGGATGCATTCTTCGAATTCTACATGGAGACCGGCTCGCGCAAGTGGGGCCGCCCCTATCTCACCCGCTCCTTCTACGACGAGATCGGCGCCACCATGGCGAAGGATGTTCTTCTCGTGATGGCGAAACGCGACGGGCGATGGATCGCAGGCGCAATCAACTTCATTGGCTCTGATACGCTGTTCGGCCGCCACTGGGGCGCGATCGAGCATCACCCCTTCCTGCATTTCGAGGTCTGCTACTATCAGGCCATCGACTTCGCGATCCAGCGCGGCCTCAAACACGTTGAAGCCGGCGCTCAGGGCGAGCACAAGATCGCGCGCGGCTACCTGCCGCAAACCACTTACTCGGCGCATTACATCGCTGATCCCGGCCTGCGCCGCGCAATCCGCGACTATCTCGCACGTGAACGCAGCTATGTGCAGGAAGCCGTTCGCGAACTGACCGAAGCCGGTCCTTTCCGCAAAACCGATGTTGAAGGCTGACAGGCCGGAATGTTGTGATTGCCTCGCGGGAAGCCTAACCTGACCGGCACCATGATGCCGCCACAGGACGCGCCTTGAGTTCAATCTCCGCGAGCATCCGCGAATTTCTCGTTCGGCGCACACCGGAGTTGCGCCAGACCTTCCGCGTCGCCATTGCCACCGGCGCGGCCTATGCCGCGTACAAAGCGCTCGGGCTGCCGCAGGGATACTGGGCGGTCTTCACAGTGATGATCGTGATGCAGGGCTCGATCGGTGGCACACTTGGCGCCGCAACCGAGCGGATGATGGGCACGCTCGCGGGCGCACTCGTCGGAGGGCTTGCGGCAGCATTTCATTCAAATACCACGCTCGGCATCGGCATTGCTCTTGTGCTGGTCACCTGCGCTACCGTATGGGGCGCGGCGATCCGCCCGCAACTGCGCGTCGCGCCGGTCACGGCGGCGATCATGCTGCTGACCGATCCGGCGGGCGCGCCGGTGGAGCAGTTCGTGCTCGACCGCATCATCGAAATCGGCCTGGGCGGCCTGATCGGCGTGCTGGCGATGGTGCTGATCTTCCCGGCACGATCCCACACCCTTGTCGTCTCGCGCTCCGTTGCGGTGCTCAATCGCATCCAGCGGCTGCTGCTGTCGGAAGCCGATGCACTGGAACGCGGCGAGGCGCTCGTCCCCTCCACCGAACACCCCGCCCTGCGCCAGGCGCTCGCCGCCGTTGAACAGGCCCTGAAGGATGCCGACAGGGAGCGCGCGTCAAAACTTGCCGATCACCGCATTCCCGCAGCCATCCCGCGCACGCTCTGGCGCGTGCGGAACGATCTCGTGGGTATCGGCACCGTGCTTCGGGAGCCGCTCCCGCCTCCGGTCGCCCCAAGCCTCGCGCCCGCAGCCGCCGCGCTGCTTCGCGCCCAGGCTGAACTGACCGGGCGCTGCGCGACCGCACTCGATGCGGTCACCGTGGTGTCACGCAACGACGTTCCCGCCGCGCACCTTGCGTTCACGGAAACATTCACCGGCCTGCGGCAATCCGGAGTTATGCGCACCATGGATTTCAATGCCGTGGGCCGGGTTTTCGGCCTGGCATTTACACTGAACGGGCTACACCGCGATCTGACCGATCTTGCGGACCGGATAGACGAGATCGCGACCGGTATTCCCGAACGCACGACAGAGGCGTGATATACGCATCAGTTACACGCGCGTGCTTGACCGGCCCGCGACGGGCGGCGATGGTGCGCCATCAAAACGTCCGGGACGCATCATGAGCACTTACGACACCAACAACATTTTCGCGAAAATCCTGCGGGGGGAAATCCCCTGTCACAAGGTTTATGAGGACGAACACACCTTCGCCTTCATGGACATCATGCCCCGCTGTCCCGGGCATACGCTGGTGATCCCGAAGCAGCCCGCCCGCAACATTCTGGACATCTCGCCTGACAGCTTCGCCCATGTGGCGCGAACGGCGAAGAAGATCGCCGTGGCGGCGCTGAAGGCCTTCAATGCCGACGGCATCACGCTGCAACAGTTCAGCGAACCGGCCGCCGGTCAGGTCGTCTATCACCTGCATATGCATGTGATGCCGCGCGTCGAAGGCGTGGCGCTGCTGCCGCCAGCGACCCGCAAGGAAGACGTCAAGGTGCTGGAAGATCACGCAACACGGCTGATCGCGGCGCTGAAAGATTGACTGCATCGTCCCCATGGTGAGGAGGCGCTTCCGCGCCGTCTCGAACCATGAGCATGACATCTCATCCTTCAAGACGCGGCCAGTCGGCCACTCCTCAGGATGAGGTTCGCGGCTTGTGGGCGTTCGGACTCAGCCCATCCACCATTTGCCCGCGAGCACGACAATCTCTCCGGCGACGACGCCGGCGAAAACCGATTTGCGCGTCGCCAAAAACACGGCGACGCCCACCACGACAGCACCATACCGAACCACGTCCGGAACGGTCGCCAGCGCGCCGGGCGGCGAAATCAGGATCTGGGCGATGACACCGGCGAGGATCGCCGCGGCGACTGCCCTCACCCAGATCAGGAATTCGGAACTCTCATCGACGCCGCCGCCGATGGCGAGGCCGAGCACGCGCCAAACTTCGTTCGACAGGAAGCCCGCGAACAGCAGCAGCGCGATGGCATGTCCGTCACCGAGAATCCCGCTCATACGCGCCTCCACAGGCGATTGACGCCGTAAGCGATCGTCCCCGCGGTCACGCCGCTGATCATGATGTCGACGCCGGTGTGCATCAGTTGCACCAGCGGATACAGCGCCAGCCCAAGGGCCAGCGCCAGCTTGTCCACCAGCTTGTGGGCGTTGCGGGCCGTCGACAGCAGGAAGGTCAGCGGCGTCAGCGCCAGAATTGCCGCAGCCAGTAGCGGCGGAAGATTTGCCGCCAGTCCGTAGCCGAGAATGGTCGCCACGCAGCTCAGGGACGCAAGCCCCGTGCCGAGGCCATTCACAAACGCGATCCGCCGCTCGCGCGGCACATGCGGCAGCAGACGGAAACTCTCGACCCAGACCGTGACCGCCACGAAATGCGACGGCAGAATGAGCTGGCGTATTTTGGTCTTGGGCGTCCGCAGCATCGGCAGCACGGAAACCACCATCGGCAACAGCCGGATCGCGCTGATCGTGACGGCCAGAGCCGATTCCAGCAGCGTGGCCCCCGCATGGGAGGTCGAGATGAGGATGATCTGCGCGGGACCGGCCCATATCAGAACCGTGCTGGTCAGCGCCCAGCCCAGCGTAAAGCCGGTGTCATGCGCGAAAGCGCCCACGCCGATGAAGGTGCCGAACAGCACCAGCGCCAGAATGGACGACAGCGCGGACTTCGCTCCCAACGCGAAGGCCGCGACTGAGCTTTGCCATTTCGGGGAATCGAGGGCGGGAAGCGCCAAGGGGTGCAAATACCGGATGAATCGTTTGATTCATCTCGCGTGTGAAATGCCCTTCCCGTCAAGGGCACCGGACCGCCATTCCAGAATATCAGTCCGTCATTTGCGTCATCGAGGCCTGCGCGATACGGCTCGCGCCTTCGGATAACGCAGGTTCGTTTCCATCACACCGAGGGCGTCACCGCAAAGACGATGGCCTCGCGTGAAAGCAACACTGAAATCAGATCGATGGTTCGCGCACGGACGACGACAGCGAGCCGAGAACGCACAAGGTCGCGAATGCGATCCCGATAATTCCAAACGTCAACATGATGGCTTCCCCTCCAATGCGGCGGATGACTTTCCGCTGCACGCCATCAGGTGATTGGAAAACAGTTTCGCAAAACTTAAAGCAAAATTGCAGACATCGCGTTAGCATTTCATTGAGCATAGCGATTTTCACGCCGATTCAAATAATGCCTGCAATTATTGGGTTTCTTTCTGCAAACGATCGTGCCGCGGCGTTAACCGTTATGAGAGATTTCCGCAATCTCGATCCTGTTCACTGCACGCTCCGAACATGCGCCGATTAACCATGCCGTTCCGCGTTCTTCAACACGATGCACGCCTGCCCTGCACGCCGGATGCGGTCACACAGTTCATTCGCGGATGCCCGCGTGTCTGCACCGACGCGTACCTGATAGAATGGCCGTGTGCCGCGGCTGCGGAAAACCGAACTCAGCAGGCTTGGATCGCGATCGCCTATAATGGCATTGAGACGCGAGATCGCGCGCGCATACATGGCAAGCGCCTTGTCGCGTGAAAATCCCGCCGCAAGCTGCACACCCCATGGCATCGACGCACCGAGCTTCACGCGCTGTTCAAGGCCCGTGACGAACGGGTTCGGCGCCCGCTGCAGCAGCGCCATCAGTTCGCGACATCCGGCAGGCGGCGTACGATCCTTGATCGTGCCGCTCTTGCCCGCGGTCGCCCATTCGTCGACCGACGTGCCGGTAATGGCATAGACATAGTTACGGGTCTCGGACGGCATATAGCCCGTACCGGCGAGCCATTCCTGAATCCGCCGAGGCCCCGCGTTGTAAGCCGCCGCCGCCAGCCCGAGATTGCCGAACTGTTCGCGCAGTTCCTGCAGGAACTCGGCGGACTTCGGCAGCGCCTGCACAGGATCGAAGGGATCGAGCAGACGGCGTTCGCTCGCAGTGCTAGGCATGAACTGCGCGACGCCCTGCGCGCGCTGGCCGCTGCGCGTCACCGGCCCCACCGCATCGGGCTGGAAACGGCTTTCCTGCCAGATCACGCGTGCGAAGAATTCCAGCGGTAGACTGTGTGCCGAGGCCGCAGACTCGATCATCAGGCACATCGCCTCGCGCGCATTGGCGTCCTTGTTGCCGGCTGGAATATCCGCCGTAGCGGGCTTTGCCTGTTCCGGCGGAGTGGACGTCTCGTTGTTTTCCGGATCGCGCGGCTTTGATTCCGGCGGGCTCGCTTGCGGCGTGGGTGATGACAAAGGATTTTCTGGTCCGAATTGCGCCGTCGCCGCGGGTGATCCGCCCTGTTCCACGGCCGGCACAGCAGTCTCGTCAGCGCGCACGAGTGCCGGAACCGCAGACAGCATCAGACCGGTCATCAGACATGCGAGCCGCTTCATCGCAGATCCATTTCATCCAGGGATGTTGAAAAGCGGATCACATGAACCGCACACAACCGTTCTGGAAACCTGTACGCTGGCCTGTGGTTGCAAGATGGAGATGATCCATCGCGCGAACAGAACATGAGGTTCCAGTCACGAAAGCCGCGAACATTTACGTTAACAGAGCCTTTTGATCTTGCGCCATCGCCTCTGTCACCTCGGTCCCGTAAATTGATCGCGATTGAAATACCGGGATTGAAACGTGGCCACGCTCAATGAACTGGATACCTCTCCTGAGGAAGCGGCGCGCGGCGAAATTCCGGTAGACGCGGCTCACCTCGGCCTCGCAACCAGCGAAGAGATTACAGTCGCGGTTAGCGATAACGGCCAGAATGCAGATGTCGCCGATGCGGACCAGAACTTCGATCTGCAGTTTCCTGCGTCGCGGCGCAGGAACAAGATCAGACAAGCGGCCCGCCGGGTACTGAGACCGTTGCTCGCCGCAGCGACATCTCAGTATGTCCTTGTCGCGGCTCTTGCCGGGCTGACTGCCTATGCAGTTGCTTCCAACGCGTCAAAACTTATCAACACAACCTTCGAATCCATCATCGTTGCCCTCAAACGGCTCTGATCGGATCACTGCCGCACCGGCAAACGAAAACCCGGCAATCTCGCGATTGCCGGGTTGTTTCGTAGTGCGAACAGCCTCGCTCAGACCTTCATGAGAGGCTTCGTCGGACCTTTCGGACCCTCGCCGCCTTTCGGCTTGCGCGGCGCGCTGCGCTTGCGCGCACCCGGCAGCTTCTCGGGCTTCGGCGTCACCGGACCTTCGACGAACTCGAAGCCGATCTTATCGGCACCCTGCTCGTCCTTCACGAGGATGACGCGCACATGGCCGCCACCCTTGAGCTTGCCGAACAGCACTTCGTCCGCCAGCGGCTTCTTGACGTGCTCCTGAATGATGCGCGCCATCGGCCGCGCGCCCATCTGCTCGTCATAGCCGTGCTCGATCAGCCAGCCCTTCGCGGGATCGGACAGTTCGATGGTGACGTCGCGATCCGCAAGCTGAGCCTCAAGCTGAAGCACGAACTTCTCGACCACCATGCCGATCACATCGGTCTGCAGATGACCGAACGACACGATCGCGTCGAGACGGTTGCGGAATTCCGGCGCGAACTGCCGGTTGATCGCTTCCTGGTCGTCGCCTTCCCGCTTGCTCCGCGTGAAGCCGAAGGCCTGCCGTGCAAGGTCGGCCGCGCCCGCGTTGGTCGTCATGATAAGAATGACATTGCGGAAGTTGACCTGCTTGCCGTTGTGGTCGGTCAGCTTGCCGTGATCCATGATCTGCAACAGCACGTTGTAGAGATCCGGATGCGCCTTCTCGATTTCGTCGAGCAGCACCACGCAATGCGGATGCTGGTCCACACCATCGGTCAAGAGGCCACCCT
Organism: Afipia sp.; assembly: GCA_024508675.1. Classification (GTDB taxonomy): domain Bacteria; phylum Pseudomonadota; class Alphaproteobacteria; order Rhizobiales; family Xanthobacteraceae; genus Afipia. The sequence continues at coordinate 55,678 of JANINQ010000011.1, read as the reverse complement.
GATCGAAGCCGACATAACCCGGAGGCGCGCCGATCAGGCGCGACACCGTATGCCGCTCCATGTATTCCGACATGTCGAAGCGCAGCAGTTCCACGCCAAGCGACGCGGCAAGCTGCTTGGCCACTTCGGTCTTGCCGACGCCGGTTGGTCCCGAGAACAGATAGGAGCCGATCGGCTTCTCCGGTTCGCGCAAACCGGCGCGCGCGAGCTTGATCGACGCGGCTAGGGCCTCGATGGCCTTGTCCTGTCCGAACACCGTGCGCTTGAGCGTCGTCTCAAGATGCTTGAGCACCTCGGCGTCGTCCTTCGATACCGACTTCGGCGGAATGCGAGCCATCGTCGCGATGGTGGTCTCGATTTCCTTGATGCCGATGGTCTTCTTGCGCTTGTTCTCCGGCACCAGCATCTGCGCCGCGCCCGACTCGTCGATCACGTCGATCGCCTTGTCCGGCAGCTTGCGGTCGTGGATGTAACGCGCCGAAAGGTTCACCGCCGCCTCGATGGCGTCGTTGGTGTATTTCAGCTTGTGATAGTCCTCGAAATACGGCTTGAGGCCCTTGAGGATACCGATAGCGTCCTCGACGGTCGGCTCGTTGACATCAATCTTCTGGAACCGGCGCACCAGCGCGCGATCCTTCTCGAAGTGCTGCCGGTATTCCTTGTAGGTGGTCGAACCCATGCAGCGGATCGTGCCGGAGGCCAGCGCGGGCTTGAGCAGGTTGGACGCATCCATCGCGCCGCCGGAGGTCGCCCCCGCGCCGATCACGGTATGGATTTCGTCGATGAACAGGATCGCATTGGGATGCGCTTCCAGTTCCTTGATGACCTGCTTGAGGCGCTCCTCGAAATCGCCGCGATAGCGCGTGCCGGCCAGCAGCGTGCCCATGTCCAGCGAGAACACGGTGGCCGCGGACAGCACTTCCGGGACTTCGCTATCGACGATGCGCTTGGCGAGGCCTTCGGCAATCGCAGTCTTGCCGACGCCGGCCTCACCGACGAACAGCGGATTGTTCTTCTGGCGGCGACACAGCACCTGGATGGCGCGATTGATCTCGGCGTTGCGGCCGATCACGGGATCGATCTTGCCATCGCGCGCCTTCTTGTTGAGGTTGACGCAATAGGTCTCGAGCGCCTCCCCCTTCTTCTTGGAGTCGTCATTGCCCTTGGTGTCGGCTTCCTCATCAACGCCGCGCACCGGCCGCGCCTCGGAGACGCCGGGACGCTTGGCAATGCCATGGCTGATGTAGTTCACCGCGTCGTAGCGGGTCATGTCCTGCTCCTGCAGGAAATACGCCGCATGGCTCTCGCGCTCCGCGAAGATCGCGATCAGCACGTTGGCGCCGGTGACTTCCTCGCGGCCGGACGACTGCACATGGATTACCGCGCGCTGCACGACGCGCTGGAATCCGGCGGTCGGCTTGGCGTCGTCGGAGCCTTCCGCCACCAGATTTTCAAATTCGGTTTCGAGATAGTTCACCAGGCTACCGCGCAGCTTGTCGAGATCGACGCTGCAGGCACGCATCACCGCGGCGGCGTCGGAGTCGTCGATCAGCGAAAGCAGGAGATGTTCGAGCGTCGCGTACTGATGGTGCCGCTCGTTGGCGATCGCCAGCGCACGGTGCAGGGATTGTTCAAGGCTCTGAGAGAAAGTCGGCATTCGCGTCCCTTATGGCCCCCGCCACTTCACTTGATCGTTCGTCGTCCGGTCCGGCTTGATCAGTTCCTGCAACCTGCTTCGTACTCTCCAGGTCTCCTCCGGTTCCCCGCCGGACGAGACTCAAATGCTACTTCTTTTCCATCACGCATTGCAAAGGATGCTGGTGTTTTCGCGCGAAGTCCATCACCTGCGTGACCTTGGTTTCCGCGATCTCGTACGTAAAAACGCCACACTCCCCGATCCCGTGATGGTGAACATGCAACATGATCGTGGTGGCGGCTTCAACATCCTTGTTGAAGAACTTCTCTAGAACATGAACCACGAACTCCATCGGCGTGTAGTCGTCGTTCAGGATCAGGACGCGATACAGGTTTGGCTTCTTGGTCTTCGGCTTGACCTTGGTGATGACCGACGTACCCGGACCGCCGCGTCCCTCATTGCCGCCGTTGTCATCCTTGCTCATCCGCGGACGGACGTTGGTGGCATACGCGCCGAATGGCTGGGGCTCGGTAGCTGGTTCCGGATGTGAAAACGCGTGCAGCATGGCTTGAAGGTTCGAAATTTCCGCAAAGGTGACTTGCCGGCAACGAAACGCCGCAGCCGGATCGCATGGATTTACATTAACAATATGGGTCCCCGTTCGCTTGCCCGCAAGCACGCTGTTACCGGCTGAAATGGGGCGGGGAAAACTATGCGCCGTCATTGCGTCGGCGGCCTTTGGTTAACGCAAATGACCAAAATTCACGCCGAATTCGATGCCGGCCGTTGAGACGATATTGACAATAGGCACCGATTGGAGGGCCGAAACGGCCAATTTATGGGGCTTTTTACGTAAGTCAGCGCCGGCTTTTACCGCCCCTTCATTGCCGCCTTCTACGACATGGCAGGCCCCATTTTTCGGTGACCGCCATGAACATTGCAGCCATTTTCAAGCGTCCCCGCTCCTTGCGCCCCGCTTTTGCGGTGGAAGAATCGCTAAAATTCAAACGAAGCGGGAAACCAGCCTTTCACCATGAAACGGCTCCGCCGCCCTTTCCGGCCGCGCTCTCGTCAGGTGTACCCGTTATTCATCGCAGCACTTTACTACCTCTTCACGCCTGCAGCCTATCCCGCGTTCCAGAACCTCAATTGTCTGGTGACGCCATGACCGATGCATCGATTTTCAACCGTATCCGCGGATCGATCGCGCGCTTCCGCCATGCACAGGGCGGCAACGTCGCGGTGCTGTTCGGGATCGCGATCGTGCCGATCCTGGGCTTTGTCGGTGCTGCGGTCGACTACACCCGCGTCAACAACGCGCGCACCGCGATGCAGGCGGCCCTCGATACCGCCGCCCTGATGATCTCCAGGGACGCGGCTGGCCTCACGGCTGCACAGATCACACAGAAGGCGACCGATTATTTCAACGCGCTCTACAAGCACCCGGAAGCGCTGAATGTCGCCATCACGGCGACATATACAAACAGCTCGTCCGCGGGGTCCAAGATCGTTCTCTCCGGATCGGCCACCATGAAGACCGACTTCATGAAGGTTGTCGGCTATCCGAATCTCGATTTCGGCACCAGTTCAACGACCGTCTGGGGCACGACCAAGCTGCGCGTCGCGATGGCTCTCGACAACACCGGCTCGATGTCCAGTTCAGGCAAGATGACCGCGCTGAAAACGGCGGCGAAGAACCTGATCGACACAATGCAGACCGCCGCGAAGACCGACGGCGACGTCTACATTTCGATCGTGCCTTTCGCCAAGGACGTCAATGTCAGCAGCATCGCCGACACCAACACCAAGTGGCTGCGCTGGGATCTCGGCCAGTGCACCAAGTCCAGCGGCTGGTACGGTTCAACAACGCTGGGCTTCCTGACCCAGACCGACTGCACCAATGCCGGCGGCGACAACTGGACGAAGGTGAGCAAAAGCGGCTGGACCGGTTGCGTGTCGGATCGCTACGACACACCGACAGCCTATGACACGCTGAGCACGGCGCCATACAGCACGACGCAGACGGCGACCAACACCAGCGACCGCAACACGCAGTTCCCGGCGGAAAACTATTCCGACTGCCCGACCTCGATCCTGCCGCTGACCTATGACTGGACCGCGCTGAAGAACAAGGTCGACGCGATGCAGCCGCAGGGCAATACCAACCAGGCCATCGGCATGGCGTGGGCCTGGCTGTCTCTGCTGCAGCAGAATCCGTTCAACGCACCTGCGGAGGATTCGAACTTCAAATATACGAAGGCAATCATCCTGCTGTCGGACGGTGACAACACCCAGAATCGCAACAGCTCAAGCGTGACGGCAATCGACGCCCGCCAGCGCCTGCTCTGCGACAATGCCAAGGCGGCCGGCATCACGATCTACACGATCCAGGTGAATACCAACAACGACAACACCTCGAGCGTGATGTCGTACTGCGCAAGCAGCAGCAGCAACTACTTCGCAACGACCAGCGCCAGCGGCATCAACGGCGCATTCAGCTCGATCGGCACGGCGCTGTCGAAGCTGCGCATCGCCAAGTAACGAAGCCAAGTAACGAAGTCAGACAACGAACTGCGGGATTGCCCGCACAATAAAAAAGCCCGGCGGTAAGCCGGGCTTTTCTTTTGGCCGAAAGCCAAAAACTTAGTGAGCGGTCGGCGAGACCTTGGAGATCAGGCCTTCGTAAGGCTTGAAAGCCTGCTTGGCGAGATCGGTGTAAAGCTCGCCGATCTTCTGCGACTCGGCGACGAAGGTTTCGTACGACGACTTCGCGTATTCGGTCTGCAGTTCGATGGCCTTTTCGAGCGACTTCACGCCCGACAGCTTCTCCACGAAGCTCTTGGCGTCTTCGAACGACTTCTTGGCGTACTCGCCGTAGGCGGTGGCGATCGACTGAACACCGCTCGAGAAGCTGTTGGCGGATGCCACGGCGGCGTCGAACTGCTCTTTGCCGAACTGCTGAAACTCTTCAACCTTGACCATTACAAAGTGTCCTTTTCCCAGACTGTTGACCTGCGCGCGCCAGGAGGTCCCGGCTCCCTAACCACGACCTTAGTAGTACCGCAGCGCACAAATAAGTCAAGAATCTTGTGCGTCGCACAATCTTCTTAAATTCGAGACAAAACCCGCAAACGCCGGCAACATTTGCTTAACCCTTTCGAAACCGTCCCAACCTAATTTGATTCTCTGTGGCTTTTTGCGTTTCGGCCGAAACGAAAAAAGCAATGCGGTTCCAGTGACTTATCCGGACGACCTCGTCTCGGGCTCAGGCCCCTGGAATTCGCAGCTTCGCATGGACGACGCGGCCCGAAGATTGGCCGCGGCCGGACCAAATTTGGCCTCAGAACGAGGCGAATAGACTGGGAATCGGACGGGGAAATTCATGCTTGGGGTCAAATCGTCAGCGTCGCTCCGCGCGCTTGGTCTTTGCCTTCTCGGCGTCGCCACTGTCTCGGTGGCCGTCACGTTCACGATCGACACCGCGGATGCCCGCCGGCGTCACAGGCACCGCAGCCACGCCGCCGTCTCAAGCTACAGCCCCGCATTCTCCTCCATCATCGTCGATGCCAATTCCGGCAGCACGCTTCAGGCGACCAGCGCCGACAGCCTGCGCCATCCCGCTTCGCTCACCAAGATCATGACGCTCTACATGCTGTTCGAGCAGCTCGAGAGCGGCAAACTCAAGCTTGATTCACAGATGGAAGTCTCGGCCCACGCATCCCAGCAGGCGCCAACCAAACTCGGCCTGCGGCCCGGCCAAACCATCCGTGTCGAAGACGCGATCAAGGGCCTCGTAACCCGCTCGGCGAACGACGCCGCAGTCGTGATCTCCGAAGCAATCGCCGGTGACGAGGACGATTTCGCCAAGGCCATGACGCGCAAGGCGCGCGCCCTCGGCATGAGCAAGACGGTCTACAAGAACGCGTCGGGCCTGCCGGACGATTCCCAGGTCACCACCGCGCGCGATCAAGCTACGCTCGGCCGCGCGATTCAGGATCGCTTCCCGAGATACTATCGCTACTTCGCCACCGAGGCCTTCAACTATAAAGGCCGCTCGATCCGCAACCACAACAAGCTGCTCGGCCGCGTCGAGGGCGTGGACGGCATCAAGACTGGTTACACCCGCGCCTCCGGTTTCAATCTCGTGACCTCGATGAAGCGCGGCAATCGCTATGTGGTTGGCGTGGTGATGGGCGGCCGCAGCGGCGGCTCCCGTGACGCCATCATGCGCAATCTTCTCGCCGAACATCTGGATGAGGCAGCAACGCGGCGCACGGTTGCCGCGATCACTGAACGCGGCGGCAACAGCCAGGTCGCCAGCGCGGCGGACGACAGCGATGAAGCCGAGACCAAGGCTGACGCGAAGACCCGCGCCACCGCCCCTGTTGTTCAGGTGCAGGGCGCGATCAAGGTCGCATCCACCGCTCCGGAGCCCGTTCCGCTTCCGGCTCCGCGCGCGCCTGCCGCACCGGTCAAAGCCGCGGCTACGGCTCCCGACAAGCAGGACAAGCCGGCTCCCGCCCCGCTGACCAGCGGCGTGATTGCATCGCAGACCCTAGCCGCAATTCCCGGCTCGTCCGAGCCGATGACCCCGGTGCGAGTCCGCACGGTTCAGGTGCGCATGGGCCAGACCAAGGTTGCATCGGCCGCGCCTGCAGCCGCTCCCGTCACGACCCACGCCATTCCGGCACCGCGCTCAGCCGAGGTCGCGGAGACTTCGAAGGCGGTTGTGGCCAAGGCTGACATCAAACCCGAGATCAAGGCCACCGATCGCCGCGCCGAACCTTGGCCCGTCGCCAGCGCCCAGCCCGCCGGTGATTTTCCAGCCCCGCTCCCCGCCCAGCCCAACACCAGCAACGGCATTGGTCAGGGTATCATCGGTTCGGTCCCCGCCTCATCACCCCCAACAGCGCAGACCGCGGCCTATACCGATCCGGCACGCGGCGCACCGCCCACCACCCTCGGCGCACAGGCAGCGGCCCTTCAGACATCAGCGATCCCGCAACAGCAGCCTGCTCCGCAGCCCGTTCAGCAGGCCGCACTCACGGCGCCCGCTCCCCAGCCTGCACAGACCGTCCAGCACAACGGCGCCATCAAGGCCACCGCCCGCTCCGGCTGGATCATTCAGGTCGGCGCGCTCGAAACCGAAAGCGAAGCCCGCCAGCGCCTCAACGCCGCACGCGGCAGCGCAAGCAAGCTGCTGAGCGACGCGGAGCAGTTCACCGAGACCGTCTCGAAGGGCAACAAGACGCTCTATCGCGCCCGCTTCGCCGGTCTCAATCAGGACTCCGCCGAAGCGGCGTGCCGCACGCTGAAGCGTTCCGAGATTTCGTGCATCGCTATCAGAAACTGATCGCAAGTTCGGTCGGCACCAACAGCAAAGCCCGCGGTTCAACCCGCGGGCTTTTTGCTGTCCGGTCTTTCGCCGCACCGATCGGCGTATGCGCTGCAGATGGAAGTTTTTGCGCGCGGCTGCGCACCCGCAACCATTTTTCAAGACTTGGTCTCTAAAACATTAATTGCGGGATCGAACACGCCGGACAACGGCGGGCGTCCGCAGGGGCATCAAATGGAAGGACGAAGGCAGCTCTCGGCTTGTGGCGTGTTGTTGCGTGCTGGAGTCAGCGATGGTTGCGAAGAAGAGTGTCCTTGGCCTCGTTCACACGGGCGGCGAGGTACGTCGAGCCCCCCTGGTCGGGATGGAGTTTCTTCATGAGCCCACGGTGCGCACGGCTGATCTCATCTCGCCCCGCGCCCGGCTTCAGGCCAAGGATCTGATAAGCCTCCTCCGCCGTCATTTTGCTACCCGCCGCCGCTCGGCGATCCTCGCCTCCACCCCCGCCTGCCCGCTCTCCATGCGCGTCCTCACGCCAGGCGGGAAACCGGCGGTCCAGATAACTTTCCAGAAGAGCCCAGCTCTCCGCGTCGAACCCCCGCGCGAGAACAATGAGCTCATCGAGCGTGAAGTCGTCCAGTACGCGCCCCGCTTCGGGGCCGGCGGTCAGCACGCCCTCAAGCGCCCCGGTGTCGTGGTCGAGCGTCATCTCTATAAACTGGGATCGTACCTTGGACTTCTGCCCGTGTGATTTCCACGCGCCGGGGCCATAGTTGCCCCAGGCTGAACCGAGCTGGGCGCCGAACGGCGACCAGCCGAGAAGACCGGCGCCGAAAATTCCGAGCGGAATCGCCACCGCAATCTCCCCTCTCGCGCCGACGAACAACGCCGCAGCAAGCGTGACAATACCGCCGCCAGTGCGGACGATTTTCGCAAGCCACTTCGGGTCCGCGCCCTTGATGATGTTGAGGGCGACGTAGAGCAATGCGACGGCGACGATGCCTGCGATCAGGGTGGGCATGGATCAGTTCATTCTTCGCGTTCAAATCCGGCTTCACACCAGGCGAAACCGGTCATGGCTTTATGTGGTTATCTAGCGCGCTTTGAGGAACGCGGACATCTGCGAATTTTTGCCGCTACTTCATCTGGCCGAGCAGAGCCGCAGCGCCAGATGCGCTCTTCGCCAGACGCATCAGGGCATCCCGCCCGCCTGCCGCGTAGGCCGCTGCCGCACGAAGAAGCTCGCGCAACTGCGCAGCCGACCCCATGTCGAACCGGCACCACGCTCCGCCGGTCAACCGCGCGATCTCGCGGAAGGCCGCTTCCGCCGCCGGGTCGTTGCCTTCCTGAAACATGAAACAGGGCACCTTGAGCAAGCCGAGTTCGCCCGCCGTCACGCAGAGCGCATCGACATTTTCCTCCATCGCGTCGCCGACAAACACGATGGCGCGCACGCCCGACGCAACGGCTTCGCGCCGCGCATCCGACAGCACCCGGCCAAGCTGGGTCTGGCCGCCACGGCAATCGATCTTGCCCATCAGTCTGGCGAGATGCGCTGTATCGGTGATCCATGACGTGGCGCGGCACTCATTCAGGCCGCGATAATAGACCAACCGCACGGACAGGCCGCCGATGCTTCCCGCTTCGCGAAACATGTCCGCCTGAAGCTGGCAGGCCATGTCCCATGTCGGCTGGCGGCTCATGGTGGCATCGAGCGCGAAGATCAGACGGCCCGTGCCTGTCTTGCCGGGTGTCATGGCCCGCGCCTTGGCGACAAAGGCTGCAATATCCGCGGACGCCGAAGCCTGCGCCTCTGGCGTCCCGCGTGCACGATCCGACACGGGACGCTGGCCGGTTTCGGGAATGGTGGGATCGCGCGTCATGGAATCTCGCGGTTGATGCGAGTCTTATGTGGAGCGCGAACGGCAGCCGGTCAATTCGCCAGCCGCCGGAAAATCTGTGATGTCGCCTATTCGATCGGCACCGCGAGCCGGCCGATGAGCTGCGCCACCTCGTTCAATCGCCGGTCGTCGTGTTCGGCAACCGCGCTGGCCAGACGCGACAGGCACTCGTCGTCGCTGACAACCGGTGGCGGCGGCGTCCTGCCTGCAACCTCAACGTGGGAAGAGCGGAAGAAACTGCTGATGCCCATGACTGCCACCTCGTTGGTAATGGTGCGTACAACCAAGCAGAACTCATGCCACTAGTGATCCAGTTCTGACATTCGTATGACATCCCTCGCCCGCGCATTTACGAATGTCAGTGCCGTAGGATCACTAGAATTATGGCCTGCTAGTGTCCTGTCGTCTCCGACGTTCGCTCGGAACACGCAGCAAAGCGAAGCGAACGTCGGAGACGGGACACTAGCGTAATGCGGCAGTCCAAGGTCAGCCAAGTGTCATGAGATTGTTCTCACGCGAATGTGCAAAGCGCCGGAGGTCATCCGGCGCTTTGACTTCCAACAGGATCAAGTTGCTTAGTTGATCGGCGGAGCGACCTGCGCGACGGAGTCCGGCTTCGGCACCGCGATCTTCTTGGTCTCGACCGGCGCGAGCTTGCTCTCGCCCTCCAGGAATTTGTCGAGCACGCCCTGAATCGAGGTCTTCACATTGTCGGGGCCGCGATCGCTCATGTCGGTGTGCTGGAAGCCCGTGTTGACTACGGTGATGCCGGACTGCTCGCAGGTGTCGTCATCCGGCACGACGCCCGGGTCGGCCTTGAACACAGGGTCCTTCGAGCGGAAGGACAGAATCTTGAACTTGCCTTCGGTCAGGAACGGCACGCGCAGATTGTCGAGCGTGACAACCTTCTTCACGTTGTCCGGGTGCATCTTGGCGAAATACATCGAGATGTCGCCGCCGTTGGAATGGCCAACCAGCGTCAGGCGGTCATAGTCCGCGTTGGGCTGGATCTTCTCCATCTGGTCGATGACGAACTCGATGTTCGCAACGCCGCGCTGATAGACCGGCAGACGCCCGACATACAGTTCGCCCACCTTGGTCACCAGAGGCGCATCGCTGGCGAGATCGTGCTGAATGCTGGTCACGAGATAACCGCGCGCAGCGAGCACGTTGGCGAGGAAGGAATATTCAGTGAACTTCACGGTGTTGCCGTGATTGACCACGGCGACCGGCAGGGTCAGCAAGCCAGCATTGGCCTGCATTTCCTTGTCGCGGCGCACGGCAATCGCAACGTCGATCACGCGGTTGCGCGCGGCGTCATAGAACGTGAGGGTCTCGTGACGGATGGCCCATTTGCTCGCAGTGAAGTATGCGACAACCAAAATCGCAAACAGTCCAAGCAGGGTAAAAATTCCGCGCTTCATGACGTCCTCGAAATCACCCGATCCGGCTTCTGCCGTACGGCCTGATCACAATAGTGTTTAGAATCCTTCGTCCTTGTCTAGTTAGATGATGACAGGAACGCGACAAAACCAGCTTAAATTCCCGTCATGTGTCTGACATAGATCATGCAATTGTGCGATGCATCAAACGTGCGACCGCACCTCCAACACATTATTTGGTCTACGGCTCGTGAATAACCAAGTAGTAATTGGCCAATAAGTTCTCGTTTTTCATCAAAATTTTGCCTCAGGCCGGAAAACGCGCCCAATTTAGCCCGGGAACCGGGCTTGGAACGCCCTGAATTTAGGCTGTAAGGCCGTGGGTTTCCAGCGGCCGGTCAACCTGGGCGAACCATTCGGCCCGGGTTGCGGCCCTGCGGCGGCCCCGCTCATCGATCGGGAGCTTCAGGTGGCGCAGCAGGTTGGTCACCTCCTCGCGGGCGGTCACATGGGCCATGTTCGGCCGGGTGCCCAGCGTGGCTTCGTCGAGATCGTCGAGGGCGGTCAGGCCACGCGGGAAGAACTCGCGGTACACCACCCGCTCGGCAAACCCATCGATGGGACGAAAGCCGAGCCGGAACGAAAGCTGGTCCAGACCCTCGGCAATCAGTTGCTTGTTGCGCGATCCCAGCATCGACAGCCGGTTTCGCACGATGATCCAGTCCGTCGTGGCGCCGTCGAGATCGCGCCGCTGCTTGCGTGCCACCTTCACCATGGTGGCGTAGTGGCTTTCGCCGATCACCGAATAGGTCGCCGGATCAACCGAGCCCAGAACATCGAAATCAAGAAAGCTGTCGTTGATCGGGGTTACCAGCGTGTCGGCCATTGAATGCGCCAGGCGCATCAAATAGCTGTCCGTACCCGGCGTATCGATCACGATGAAATCGTAGGTCCGCTCGACCGCGCTGATGGCGGCGGAGAACTGCTCGAACTCCGACATCTCGTTGTCGTCGATCTGCATGCTGGAGCCGAGAGCCACGCAGCAGTGATGGGGCAGTTCGAGCGAGAGGTTGTTGCGCTGGGCCCAGGCCCGGCGATTCTCGATATAGCGGGTGAAGCTTTTCTGGCGGGAGTCGAGATCGATGGTGGCGACGCGCTGCCCGGCCTTCAGCAGGGCGACAGCGACATGAAGCGCGGTCGTGGACTTGCCAGACCCGCCCTTCTCGTTGCCCAGCACGACGACATGCGCCGACCCGGACTGTCCCTGACTCGTCTGCAAAAGCATCGTGAACCCCTGTGGATATCTTCTGCCAAGCCTAGAAAGAATCAAGTGAAATTCAATTTTGACCTGTCTTCATGATGAATCCCCGATCCAAACCTGCCATGCGGCACGGGTCGTTGGCGGACCTGAGCGCCTTTGTTAAGACTGCGGCCCACCTGATCATCATCTGCTGCAGACATCGGTACGAATGACCCGCTCCCCCATCGTCGCCCGCACGCTTTCGTCCCTTCACCGCGCTCGCGCCGAACTGTGCAAGCGCAATGCCACGCTTGCGCTTGTGCCGACCATGGGTGCGCTCCATGACGGCCATGTGTCGCTGGTCCGGCTCGCGAAAAAGCGGGCAAAACGGGTCGCCGTCTCGATCTTCGTGAACCCGACTCAGTTCGCGGCGCATGAGGACCTCGGCTCGTATCCGCGCACCTGGAAGGAGGACATCGCACGCCTCTCCGCAGAGGGCGTGGATCTCGTCTGGCATCCCGATGCAAAGACCATGTACCCGGACGGATTCGCCACGCGCATCGCACCGGAGGGGCCTGCCCTTGCAGGCCTCGAAGACAAATTCCGTCCGCACTTCTTCGGCGGCGTCGCAACCGTGGTCGCCAAGCTGTTTACGCAGGTACGGCCGGACATGGCCTTCTTCGGCGAGAAGGACTTTCAGCAACTCAAGGTGGTCACGCGCATGGCGCGCGATCTCGATCTCGGCGTGAAGATCATCGGCGGCGCGATCATCCGCGAGCGCGACGGTCTCGCGATGTCGTCACGCAACGTCTATCTCTCGCCCGATGAACGCCGCACCGCGCCGGTGCTGTTCCGTACGCTCAAGGAAGCATCGAAGCGCATGCGCGCGGGCGACGATTTCAGGACTGTGCTAACGGACGGTGCCGCTCTCATCAGCAAAGCAGGCTTTGCGCTCGATTATCTCGAGGCCCGTCACGCCGAAACCCTTGCGCCGATCTCATCGTTCAACGAAGGCCCGGTCCGATTGCTGGTGGCCGCGAAAATCGGCACCACCCGCCTGATCGACAACATCAAGGCTTAAAGTCCAGCGTCCACGTTTCGGGATGATGCCCGCCTAAAGTAGCCCCAGCTCACGCAGCTCGCGCCGCATCGGTTCGGGCATCGCCGCAACGCTGTCGGCGGCCTTGCCGAGGTCGGGCGGCGCGCTTTTCGGATCGAGATAGCGCCAGCCCTGGAACGGTCGCATCGGCCGTGGTGAGACCGAGATCAGCTTCGGCTCCATCACAAGGCGGCAACGCCCGATGCCATCCTTGTCGCGAAAGGGCTCAATGCCGACAATCTTCTCGCGGGCCGCGATCTCGCCCTTGATGACCCAGTAGATCGACCCACCGTCAAGAATTTCGTCAACGCGCTTCGGCGACATCCGCGTCACATGGATGTGGCGCGCGGGCTGCCCTTTCGCCTTGGCCTGCTTCACGCGCTCGGCAATCCAGTCCCTCAGGTCCTTGACCGAGGTGGCGCCGACGCTGAGCTTGACGAGATGAAGCGGCATATTGGTATCGCCAGCGCGATACCGGGGCACCACGCTTCAACTGGAGGAAGAGCGGTCAGTTATCATCGCTCTCTTTGGGCGGTGCAAGCTGCACCGGAGCTTGTGCACGCGATTTCTGCGGCGCAGGCGCCACCTTCTTCGCGGCCGTGGGCGCGGGCTGCGGATTGATCACAGCTGGGGGCGCGCTGCGCGGCGGCGGTGAGGCTCCGGGTTCCGCCGGGCGGTGTCCTGCCTGAGAGCCCTGAGCCGCCGGTTCCGGCGTCATGATGTTGATGGGCGGAATCGACGCCGAGCTTGGAAAATCACCCGACACTGGACGTCCGGGCGGTGGCACCGTGCCCAGTGCCGCGGCGGTCGGAGCCGTTGCAGAAGCCGCAGCGGCCACCGCCGGCGGCATGCTCCATGACGCGGCGTACCGCTCGATCAGGCTGTCGTAGAGGTTCTCGCTCATGTTCGACGAAATCTGCGCCGAATTGGTCAGCGATTGAAAAAACGGACATGCAGCCGAGAGCGTGCACCCTTCCCGCGACTTCAGCACCTGAGCGACCAGACCATAGCGGTCGCGCTCGATGGTCCTGCGTAGCGCATTGAGTTCCGGGGTCATCGCCTTGTTGGCGTTCACCGCGCTGCCGAAGGCGGCCAGCCGGGAAATCTGCGCGGCGGTATAGGAGACGCCGGCGGCGGCGGAATCGGCGGAGGCGAACAACGCCTTCTCGCAGGCCGCTTCGACGCTCTCACCGGCGAGACCGTCGAGGCAAGCCAGAGCCGGAAGCGATGGCGCGGAAACAGCGGCGGATTTCAGATCGACAGATGCACCACCGCCTGATCCGCGCAGCATCGTGGTGACTGCAATACCGATGGCCAAGAGCGTGATGACAGTGAGCGCACCGTTTGCGACAGAACGCTCGGCACGAAACAGCGTCACCAGCAGAACAACCGCGAAAAAGCCTGCCGCGGCGATGGTCAGCCACATCGGCAGGCTCTGCGAATGCCACAGATTTTCAATCGATGATGCCCAGGCCCGGTTCATGCGAGAATCCCTTCACAACGAACCGGACCAAGCGCCGCAACCGCGGCGAAATTCCGTCAGACCAAAATTGTCAGGCGACGGCGAGCTGGCTTTCTTTCGCCACGCGCTCGAAGGCTTCGGTCGAACTCTTGATGCGATACTGGCAATCGTCACCATCCGTCGGCAGCAGGCGGATCACTTCGTAAGTTCCGCTCGCGGCGGGCCGCGCCACGTTGCTTGCCGTGAAATAGACAGTCTCTCCAACGATGAACTTGTGCTTCAACACCCTGCTCCATCACGCGATACGCGCATTTGGCGGCTTGCCGTTGTCCCGGCAAAAGCCTGTTTGACGCCCGGCAGAGGTATAGCATGCCGGAGCCTCATTTGCCAGATAAACCGGCATATAGAGTGAAGCAAAATATCCATTATATTACAGATATTTACGAGGGTTTTGAGCACCCTGCGGGAGCCTCAAGGCAGGGTTCATCCCTGTGCAATGCCGCAATTTCGCCTTGTCGGCTTCCCGAAACGATTTGCAGGCAAGTTCAGTGCGTTAGCGCGGCAAGTTCACGCCGAGCGCGGCAATGTACCGTTCGGGCTCGCCTGATCGATCGCATTGGGCAAAACCTGGGACAGAACGGTCGAAAGCTGATCCACCGGAATGCCGAAGCGTGTGGCAAGCTGCCTCACCACATCGCTTCCCAGCATCTCCTGAAGCTGAAGCGCGCTGACCGGCAGGTTCGCACCTGTGCCGATCCAAGATCTGACCTGATCGCCAAGTCCTGCCTGCTCCAGTCGGGCCACGATGGCCGACAGACCGCCCTCCCCGCCGCTGCCCAGAACTTCGCTCAGGATGACCGGAATGACGGCGGGGTCGAGTTCCTTCGCCGCCCGCGCCGCCATCACACTGGTGAGCATATCCAGAATTCCCATCGTCAAATCCTAGTCCGTTTCGAATCTCTCGATGACCCATGTTTCGGCCAGTGCGCCGCTGGTCCATTCCTGGAAGGCCGGATTGGCCAGCATCGTATCCATGTAGGCGCGCGCCGGCGGCGTGACATCGATGGCATAGGTGCGGAAGCGATGGATAACCGGGGCATACATCGCGTCCGCACCGCTGAAGGCACCGAACAGATACGGACCTTGCCTGCCATACAGCGCCCGGCATTCGCTCCATATCTGCTGGATGCGCGCGATGTTCGCCTGCGCGTCATCGGACAACGGCTTTCCTCGGATCGGCCGATGGATGTTCATGCCGCATTCGTTGCGCAGCGGCATGAAGCTTGAATGCATTTCCGCGGAGATCGCGCGGGCATGCGCGCGCATCGCAACGTCCTGCGGCCACAGTTTCGCATCCGGAAAGCGTTCGGCGGCATATTCGATGATCGCCAGCGAATCCCAGACAGTGATGCCGCCGTCGATCAGCGCGGGCACCTTGCCGGAACGGGTCACATCGAGAATGCGCTGCTTGTCGGCCTCGCCGGTGTAGAGCGGAATAACGACTTCATCGAAGGCAATTCCAGTGCCTTTCAGCGCCATCCACGGCCGCATCGACCATGAGGAATAGTTCTTGTTGCCGATAACGAGCGTCAAAGCCATCGATTGAACTCTCCGTTCGGAATAACCTTTGCCGGACAACCTGCCATGCCGGCCGCGCAGCAGGCAACCAGTCGGGAGCGCCACCAAAACCACTTCGCAGCCATCGGCTTCCTGTCTATCGTGACGGTCATCATTCGGAAGGCATCGAGTCGTGCATCTGTTCGCAACCGCCGATCTCATCGCAATCGCATTCTTCGTCCTAGCGTGGATGGTCTACGCGGTCACGCTGGAGCGGACGTCGCATGGCGCCAACAGCCTGAATGCGCGCATGAGCATCTACCGGGAGGTCTGGGTGCGCCGCATTCTGGATCGGGAGGCGCGCATGGTCGACATGCAGATCATGGCGTCGCTGCAAAACGGCACGGCCTTCTTCGCTTCCACGACATTGCTCGCAATCGGCGGCGGGCTGACGCTGTTGCGCTCGACCGAGGAAGCGATGTCGGTGCTCGCCACCCTGCCTTTCGGCATCCGCAGTTCGCCCGCGCTGTGGGAGATCAAATGCGTCGGGCTGGTCGTGATCTTCGTCTATGCGTTCTTCAAGTTCTCGTGGGCCTATCGCCTGTTCAACTATGTCGCGATTTTGCTCGGCGCGATGCCGTTCGCTGAAAAGCACGACACGCCCGAGGCGCAGTCGCATGTGATGCGCACCACGAGGCTGTTTCAGTCGGCGGGACGCCACTTCAACCGCGGCCAGCGCGCATTCCTGTTCGCGCTCGGTTATCTCGGCTGGTTCATCAGCCCATGGGTGTTAATCGCGACAACACTCGCCATCGTTGTGGTAATGTGGCGGCGGCAGTTCGATTCCGACGCCTACCGCGCGATGTCGAGATAACCTCAGCGAGAAGTTGATGCGGTCTCGGGAACCAGCGCGCTTGCCGCGCGAGCGCCGATGGGTCATGGCATTGTCATGAACACACCCGATTCGCAGATCGCCGATCAAGCATCGCTCGGCGATGCCATCCTCGCCGTCCTGGCCGATACCGGCGCAAAGACGCTGAGCCCGCCGGAGATCGCCCACGCCATCGCCGGCGATGGCGACTGGCACGATCTACTGATCCCGATCCGCAGGTCCGCCATCGCTCTCGCGCAGGCCGGCCGTCTCGTGATCTACCGCAAGGGCAAGCCTGCCGACCCGAACGATTTCCGCGGGGTCTATCGCCTCGGCCTGCCGCGGCATGATTAGTTGAATTTATTTCAGTTGAGCTTTCGCGGCTCCGGAAACAATTCGCTGCTGCGCCCTGCCGCCCAATAGGCGATCAGCCCGATCCACTCATGGACCGCGACGTCAGTGCGGGCGAGGCCCGCGCTTAAAGTCGTGAACGGCATTGTGGCATCGCTCCAGCCCCGTGTGCGCCAGTCCACCGGATAGGCTTCGACATCGAAACCCGCTTTCCTGAAAGCCCCGATGGAGCGCGGCATGTGGAATGCCGAGGTCACAAGCAGCCATCGTTCGCCCGGCTTCGGCGACACCAGCCGGCGGGTGAATTCGGCATTCTCGGCGGTGGTGCGAGAGTCCCCCTCGAGCACAATGCGTGAAGCCTCCGTCCCGAAGTCCTGCAACAGATCGCCCGCGATCGGCGCTTCCGGCACCGGCTCCTGAATCAGGTTCGCGCTGCCACCGCTGAACACGATGCGCGCCTGCGGATAACGCCGCGCCAATTGCAGCATCGTGATGATGCGCTCGGCAGAAGCATCCATCTCCAGCGAGCCGCGCGCCTGACTGCGCTCGGGATCGATCGAACCGCCGAGCACGATGATCCCGTCCGGCGTACGGCCCGCCGCACTCCATGCCGGGAATCGCTCGGTCAGAGGCAACAGCAGCAGGTTGCCGAGCGGCGAATATCCGCACACCAGCAGCAGGATGATGCCGACTGTGAGGACGCGCGATCCGGATTTACGAAAACGTGTCAGCAGCAGCGCCGCGCCGAGGACGCACAGCATCGCCACCGCGTTCGACGGCACGACGAAGAAGCCGACTATCTTGGAAAGACTGAAGAACATGCGGGCGGCCAGCTTCGGATTCAGGACACCGGCTCTGAATGGGCGATCGCCGCCGCAAGATCAAGCCACCCTCAATCCCATTTCGGCGCGAAACCAAAATCGACGATGCGGCCTTCGCGCGTCCCCATCGCAAAGATCTCGGCTATCTCATCGTCCGTGAGGTTGAAATCGAAAATTTCGAGATTTTCCGAAAGACGTTCGACCTTGGAGGTGCGCGGAATGGCGACCACATCCTGCTGGACCAGCCAGCGCAGGCAAATCTGCGCCGCGGTCTTTCCATACCGCGCGCCGATCCGCATCAGCACCTCCGCGTTCTTGACGCGGCCCTTCGCCACGGGGCTGTAAGCCACCAGCGCCATGTCGTGCGCACGGCAGGCCGCCAGCACCTTGTTCTGTTCCAGATACGGATGGTACTCGACCTGATTGCAAACCAACGGCGCCGTGCTCTTCGCGACAGCCTCCTCGATCAGCGCCACCGTGAAGTTCGAGACGCCGACATGCCGCGTCAGCCCGAGCCGTTGCGCTTCGGCGAGCCCGCCCAGCGTTTCTTCCAGTGGCACCTGCGGGTTTGGCCAGTGCAGGAGAAGCAGATCGACCTCGCTCATCCGCAGGTGCACAAGGCTTTCCTTGGTGGAGCGCAGGAGATCGTTCGGCGCGAAATGCGTTGTCCAGACCTTGGTGGTCACGAACACGTCCGAGCGCTTCACGCCGGAGGCGCGCACGCCCTCACCGACTTCACGCTCGTTCTCGTACATCTGCGCGGTGTCGACGTGGCGATAGCCGAGACGCAGCGCCTGCTCGACGAGACGCGCGCAGGCTCGCCCGCGCAATTCCCATGTCCCGAGACCGATGACCGGAATGCTGGCGCCATGTGCCTCGACGGTCTGCATGTCATGCCTCAGCGCGGCGTGTCTCTCTGCGCGAGCGCTGCAAAAACCATATCGGGTTCGCGCGCGATCACGGTCAGCAGCGCGCGAGCCGCTCCGCGCGGCGAGCGCTTACCCTGCTCCCAGTTGCGAATGGTCTCAAGGGGAACGCCAAGACGAGCAGCGAATTCGGCCTGGGTCAGTTTGGCGCGAAGGCGCAGATCGCGCACCACGGGCACGGTCGCCGCACTAACTGGCGGTGCAGGATTCGGCATGTCGGGGACCAATGGGGCTTCCCTGCCGTCCAGCAGTTCGACAATCCGCCCGTCCGCCTTCAGTCGTAGCCGCTGCATGTGCACCCTCCGTCACACTGGAGGGTCGGCCCGCGTGGTTAATCGCGGGTTAACGAAATGCCTGCGCCGTCCGGAAATTGCCGGGCGACGCAGGCTCTTCAGGCTATCGCATACGGGCGTAAGCGGTGCGCCACGAATGGCGGCGATGCCCGCCGTGCGCGAAGCGCAGCCCCATTTCACGGCCGCCCGCGTCGTCATAGGAAATGTGGATGTGCTGGACGCGCCCGGCATCGGTCGAATAGCCGCCGCTCCAGCCCTTGAGTTGGCCGTAGATGCACCCGTAAGGCCCGCGAACGTCCACCGCCTTGCCCTGCGCATGAAGCGACATGCGCCGCGTTCCGGCGATCCGCGTGTGACGGACACCCGAGATCGCGTGGGTGCCCGGGCATGCCGACTGGATCGACGCGAGCTTGGCGGCAAGCGGCCCGACGAGACCCGCGGAATACCCTTCAGACGCCACGGCGGCACGCGACGCGGCTGCGCGCGGCGCAGCAGGTTCAACGGCATTGCGCTGCGCACGTTCCAGCGCGCGCTGCTGCCGCCGGCTCAGGCGGGGCGATGTCTCCGTCATGGAGAACGCAGGCTCCATGCGGCGCTGGGCGCGCTGGCGCGCATGGACGGGATTGTCGACTCCGATGCAAGGCATCGTGACATTGCATTCGGACGACACGGCCGGTGTGCGAACGCGTGCTTTGGCCAGCGATGACAACGCACAAAGCGCCGCCACGGCGGTTACTGCTCGTATCAAAATTTTAGGCTCCGGAAATTTGCGTCACGGACGGCCACATGGGGCAAGGTCCGGATCGCTCAGATGCATTCAGCCGCGACGAACTTCTGTGTTTCACGGCAAGCGAGATCGCCGGTTTTTATCGGCGCGAATGGCGATAATGTGGCACCTGTATGACAAGCTCCCGCGCTGACGCATCGAACCCATGCCGAAACGGGATGCGTTAACTTTTGGGCGAACGCCGGTTCTGCCGTCGACACAGCCAAACGCGGTGCTAAATGTGCGGCGCGCGAACTGCGCTTTCAGGATTTGTCATGACCTTACGGAAAGCCGCGATCCTTGTTCTGATCGCATCGGCATCGATATCGGCGGCCCGCGCCGCGGATTGTCCGCGCAAGGATGCGCTCGGTACCTCGCGCGTCATGACGCTCGATCCGCAGGCGTTTCCCCGCGTCGGCCTCAAGAGCTTTCCGCAATCCCTGCCGCTGGCGGAGAAGGAAGTCGTACTCACCTTCGATGACGGCCCCTTTCCTGCGACCACGACGAAAGTCCTCGCTGCACTGGCCGCTGAATGCGTTCGGGCGACATTCTTTCTGATCGGCAGGAATGCGGAGGCCAATCCGGGCATCGTCAAGGCCATCGCAGCCGGAGGCCACAGCATCGGCCATCATACGTGGTCGCACCGCCCGCTCGACAAGATCGGCCAGGCGCAGGCCATCGAGGAAATCGATCGCGGGATCGCCGCCGATGAGAAGGCATTGAATGGCACGGCAACGTCCGTCCCCTCGACACCCTTTTTCCGCTTTCCGGGCTTCGCATCGACGCCTGCCCTGCTGAGCAGCCTTCAATCGCGCGGGATTGCGGTTCTCGGCGCTGACCTGTGGGCCAGCGACTGGAATCCCATGACGCCGGAGCAACAGTTGAACCTCATCATCGAACGGCTCGACTATGAGGAAAAGGGAATCATCCTTTTCCACGACACCAAGGCACAGACCGCCAAAATGTTGCCCGCGTTTCTGCAGTACCTCCGGCGCAACGGCTACAAGGTCGTTCATCTGGTCGCGCCCCGGCCAGCCAGGAATTGAATGAGCGGTAACGCTTCCCTGAATTAATCCGACGTTCACGGCCCTGGCGGTAAGCCCGTCAGTGGTGTGCTGCTCACAGGTTTTCCATGCGCCGAACCATCACTTGCAACCGAACGACTCTTCTGGCGCTGAGCCTGCTCGTGGCCGCTGCGGGCCTGACACCCCCGGTGGCCCACGCCGCGGCAGCCTGCCCCGGAAATCCGGATGCGCTCGGCACCTCACGCACCATCGTGGTGGACCCGAAGGAGCATCCGCGCATCGGCACGATGCAGTACGGCGAAACGCTGCCGCTTGAAGATCACGAAGTTGTCCTGACATTCGATGACGGTCCGCTTCCCGCACACACCAATGCGGTCCTTCAGACGCTTGCCGCGCAATGCGTGAAGGCAACGTTCTTTCTGGTCGGGCGCATGGCGAAGGAATTCCCGCAGGACGTGCGCCGCATCCATGATGCCGGGCACACCATCGGCACGCATAGCGAAAATCATCCGACCTTCTTCGGCAAACTTCCGCCGGAGCGCATGACCGCCGAAATCGACGACGGCATCACGCACGTCACCGCCGCTCTTGCCGATCCATCGCAGCTTGCGCCGTTCTTCCGGATTCCCGGCTTGCGCCGCGGCGACCTGCTTGAGGCCGAACTGAGCAAGCGTGGCCTGATGACCTGGAGCGCGGACTTCCCCGCCGATGACTGGCGGCACATTTCCTCGACACAGGTGGTCAACTACGCGCTGTCGCGGCTTGAGGCCAAAGGCAAAGGCGTTCTGCTCCTGCACGACATTCAGGCCCGCACCCAGGCGGCCCTGCCCGTGATCCTTCAGCAGTTGAAAGCGCGCGGCTACAAGATCGTCCACGTCGTCCCCGCAACGCCGGATCAACCGAAGACACCGACCGAGCCTGCGCAGTGGGTCCCGCATTGGCTCAATGCTCCGGGCGCCGTTGCCAAGGCACCGACAGGCTTCACGTTCGATGCACCGGAGATTCCGTTGCATCGTGCATCAAGATCAATCCGCTCGGTGTGGCTGATGCAGCAAAAGCCGGCCATGCGTACCTCCGCGGCCATACTGCATACACCGCCAGCTCTCGCCCTCCACGGCAAGAAGCTGCGAGCGAACGTGATCACCACGGGCAAGATCCAAAGTGTCGCGCGGCTTCCCTCCGGTCACGCAGTTCGCAAAAGCGATCAGGCACCTGTCGCCATCGCCAAGCCGATCAAGACCGGCAGCCGCACGGATGTCGCGCCGGGTCCTAATATCCGCTGAACGAAAACCGCCCGGCGAAGTATCATCAGACGTTACTTGCCTTCCTTGCGAGCACCCGGCTGCGCCGTGTTCGGCGAGGACTGCGACGTGCCGCCCACGTTCAGGGGGCCGGGCACAGTCGCGCGATCCTGTTGCGACATGCCGGTCGCGTTTGAATCGTTGTGACGCACCGCATTTCCTGCGCGAGAATTCGCGTAGTTCCTGAAAATCAGACATTCACCACAGCGCCATGTGCCTGAGAAAAGCATGTGCGCGAGAGATAGATGAATCTGCAGACCGCCGAATGGAACGCCGGCGTTCCAACACCGTTGTCCTGCATGTCAAACGCAACCGATTATCTCATGGCCCATGCGAGATGCACGATTTTGGAGGCTCGGCAATTGCCACCCGGACCTGCGAAATTCCGGCTGCGCCATATCGGTGGTGTCTACCATCTGCTCGCGAAGCAGGGTGCATGCACGAACATCGAATTTCTTGAAGATTATCGAGCCGCGCACAAGGCGAAGGATGATTTGCGAAAGGTTTCGGGGCTTGTGCTGGTCTAACCGCAACGAACACAGGGGCGTCAGATGGCCGATCCGAAGAAACCGGTAAAAGGCGAAGAAGGCGATGAGCCGGAAGAAATTCTGGACGAACCTTGGGATCATCCTGATCAGGATCCTGACAGGAATCCCGACCCAGACGACCTGAAGAAGTCTGTCGAATAGAAACTTCTGCTTTCAACTCCGCTCGAGTTGAAAGCTCAATGATTTCAATGATGTTTTGTGAGGTGGTGCGCTCGGAGGGACTCGAACCCCCACCCTGTTACGGACTGCCACCTCAAGGCAGCGCGTCTACCAATTCCGCCACGAGCGCTAGAAGATCGGCCCGGATTTGCACCCGGCGCGGATCGACGGCGCCCATGTAACAAATCGGAGTCGGGGGGACAAGGCCCAGAACGGGGCTTTATCCAATGGTTTGCGGACTATCTGCGGTCAGGCGACCGGGGCAGCATTTGCTTGACTTCGACCGCAATCCGGTTGCGGTTCACGACCACCACGCCGCTGGCGACCGGCAGGTTGTTCGCAAGCACCTTGACCTCGTCCTGTTCCGACGCGTCCAGTTCGATGATCGCGCCGCGGCTGAGCCGCATCACCTGATGGATCGGCATCGAGGTGGTGCCGAGGACCACCATCAGATCGACGGAGACGTTATCGAGGGTTGGCACTTTGACTTCCGCATCCACAAATGAACGATAACGCCAGATCACCATGGTTATGGTTACCCAATGGTTAATGCCCTCCAGACACGGCGCGAAGACCCTGCTTTGACGTCGTTTTTCGCCCAATCCGGCCCTCCGGCCGAATGGCGGGTGGCCGATTCGCCGGTGCCCTATCAGGACGCCCTGGAGGTCATGGAAAAGCGGGCCGCGGACATTGCCGCCGGTCATGCCCCGGAACTGGTCTGGCTGCTGGAACACCCCCCGCTCTATACGTCCGGCACCAGCGCGAGGCCGGAAGACCTGATCGACGCCCGTTTCCCGGTGTTCGCCACCGGCCGCGGCGGGCAGTTCACCTATCACGGTCCGGGCCAGCGGGTGGTCTATCTGATGCTCGATCTCAAGCGCCGGCGTCCCGACGTCCGCGCTTATGTCGCCAGCCTTGAACAATTCACGATTCGCGCCCTCGCCGCCTTCAATGTCCGGGGCGAGCGGCGTGAGGATCGTGTCGGCGTATGGGTCGCGCGGCCTGAGAAGGGCCCTGCCCACGAAGACAAGATCGCCGCCATCGGCGTCCGCCTGAAGCGCTGGGTCAGCCTGCACGGCATCTCGATCAACGTCGAGCCGGACCTGTCGCACTTCTCGGGGATCATCCCTTGCGGCGTGCAGGACCCGCGCCATGGGGTGACCAGCCTTGTCGATCTCGGCCTGCCGGTCACCATGCACGATGTGGACGTGGCCCTGAAGCAGGCCTTCGAAGAGGTCTTCGGCGCCTGACCGGCCCGCTATTGCCTTGCTAGCACTGGCCGTCCGTGGCGTAATCGGAGCCGGCCTTGAACTCACGCAGGAAATTGCAGTCAGAACAGCCTTCGTCCGCCAACACCGCTCATTCGCGCACCGACGCTCTCAGGAGCAAAGGTCACCGCCATGCATGTGGATGTTATCAGGAGCCGTGACGGATTGCTCCGCGTTCGGAGCAGTTGGGAAGCTGTGTACCAGGCCGACCCCGAAGCACAGCTTTACATGTCGTGGACATGGATCGCGGGATGGTTCGAAAAGCTCGGCTGTCAATGGATCGTGCTTGCAGCGAAGACCACCCCTTCTTCCGACTATACCGGATTCTTCCCGCTGCAACTGCGGACCGAACCGAATCGCGACAGCACTTTCCGAAACGAGCTGCGCACCGGCGGTGGCTATTTCGCCGGCTACACCGGCTTCATCTGTGATCCGCGCTTTGAGCAAGATGTCATCCGGGCCTTTGCGGACCACACCAAACGGCTGAACTGGTCGCGGCTGCATCTGGAAAACATCTTCGCATCCCCGGAGCGGCTCACCCTTTTCCTGAATGAATTTCCGCAGCCCGGTTTCATCACCGAGAAAATCCAGCGTCCCGACGACGGCGATGGCATCGACCACGACATTTACGTCTATGTGAACCTGCCCGGAAGCT
Organism: Afipia sp.; assembly: GCA_024508675.1. Taxonomy (GTDB): domain Bacteria; phylum Pseudomonadota; class Alphaproteobacteria; order Rhizobiales; family Xanthobacteraceae; genus Afipia. The sequence continues at coordinate 31,082 of JANINQ010000011.1, read as the reverse complement.
GGGATGCCTTCCTCTATGAGCGGCTCGATGCAAAGGCGCGGAGAAATGCACGCGCCGCGCTGCGGCAGGCAGAAGACGACGACTACAGAATCACCACGCCCAAACCAGAGACCATCGACGAGGACATCGAGGCGCTGCTGAAGTTCTGGGAATTGCAATGGGCCGCGAAACTCGCCGCGCGTTATAATCCGCGCCTGCCCCATGGCATGATGGCGAACTTCCGCAACATGCTGCGCTGCTGCTTTGCGGACAATGCGCTGTATCTGCCGATCCTCTGGCAGGGCGACAAGCGGATCGGCATTCAGGCCAGCCTGATCGACTGGAAGAGCAAATCGCTGATCAGCCTGCTCAACGGACGCGACCTCAACGTCAGGCGCCCGCCTCCCGGCTTCGTACTCCATCTACAGTGCGTGCGCTGGGGCATCGAGAACGGCTTCAAGGTCTACGATCTGCAAACCGGGGACTTCCCCTACAAGTACGATTTCGGCGGCATCGAACGGCGGGTCGAATGCCTCCGCATCAACACGCCGGATGCGCGAAATCCTCAAGGCAAGCTTGAACCGCTCAGCCTGCCCGTGGTTCTCGATCGCGCCCTGCGCATGGAGAAGGACGGAAATCTCGCCGGCGCAGCAATTGCGTGCCGTCAGATTCTGGAGGCCGATCAGCGGCACGCCGATGCATCCCGGCTCCTTAAAAGACTCAAAGGCAGCCCGAACCACAAAACACCGATTGATCTGACTACCGCGAAGATCCTGCATCAGCGCGGACGGATCGCGGAAGCTGAAAAGGCGTATCGGGCCATTCTGGAGTCCGAGCCGAAACACGCCGAGGCGGCTTATCTCCTTGGCGTGCTTCTTCTTCAGCAGCACAGGTTCGAAGCAGCAGAGCGCCAGATCGCGCGGGCGATCGACCTGCAACCTGCGGCCCCCATGCTTCACTACAACAGGGGCGTCGCGCTCCAGCATCTCGGGCGGGCGAAAGACGCCCTTGCCAGTTTCAATTCAGCCATCGCGCTCAAGCCGGACTACGATCTGGCGCTGGCCCAGCGCAACAGCATCCTGAAATCCACGCCTCACATCAATCTCGATCTGAATCTTTAACATCCTTCGCGAGGCAGCCTTCGAGAATGTCGCCATCCTCGAAGGTGCCGAGCACGTCATTCACGCCGCAGCGCTGCGAGGCGCGACTGCAAGTTTGCCAGAAATATAGCGGCGCTCCTGCGTCAGCCCGCCGAACCCGTAGGCATCGGCACGTACATCGTGGACATGAATGTAGCTCTCATTGTGAAGCGGCCCGAGCAGGTCATCCATCCGCTGGAAGGTCGCGGCAATGAAATCGGCCTTCTCGTCCTTGCCGTTGGTGCCATCCGAAATGTGAATGTCGACCCATATGCTGGCCAGCTTCTGCTCGGCCAGGGAGCGGCCGCCCGCGAACCAGTCCGCCGCATCAACGGACTGCACGATCACCGCCGTGACATTGGGGTCCTTGTGCAGGATGTCGGCCGAAAGTTTTGTAACGGCAGCGGCAATATCGGCCTTCAGCGAGGGAGCGTTCCGGTGGGAGGTATATTGGACTGTGATGAGTGGCATGGTCGTGTTTCCTTGGTCTTGCGCAATCAGCGCGTGACAACAAGCTAGACCCGCACCAATCATATTGGTACCTTATGATTGTATATTTCAATCATAACGATTCATGATGTAAAGATGAACACGCTGGATATTCCGACCGTTCAGGCCTTCCTGCTGGTGGCCGAGCTGCAGAGCTTCACCCGTGCCGCCGAAGTGCTTGGCACGACGCAGGCTGGCGTCAGCATGAAACTCCAGCGGCTCGAAGCGACGCTCGGAAAACGATTGGTCGAGCGCTCGCCCCGCGCAGTCCGTCTCACCGCAGACGGCGCGACATTTCAGGATCACGCCCGCGCCTTGATGACCGCACATGACCGCGCACTGTCGGGATCGGCTCCGGTGCGCCAGCAGTTGACACTCGGCATCAGTGATCACGCCGCCGGTCCCGAACTGGTGCCCATTCTGGAAAAACTGAACGGCATATCGGCATCGCTGACGCTTGCGGTGACCATCGATTTTTCACGCACCCTGCTCGACGCCTTCGATGGCGGCGATTTAGATGCCGTCGTGGTGCGTCAGGAAGGCAGCCGCCGCGGCGGAGAAGTCCTCTGCACCGATGATTTCGGCTGGTTCGCGTCGCCCGCATTCCGCTGGAGCAAGGGCGAGACACTGCGTGTCGCCACCCTCGCCGCGCCGTGCGGCGTTCGCGCCACCGCGGTCCGCGCGCTCGACAAGGCACGCGTCAAATGGACCGAGGCTTTCATCGGCGGCGGCGTCAGCGCGGTTGTGGCCGCAGCGGCCGCAGGACTCGCGGTCGCGCCCCTTGCAAACCGGATCGCACCTGCGGGCATGATCGATGCCGGACCGGCACTCGGATTGCCACGCTTCCCCGTGTCGAAAGTGATGCTCTATTCGCGCGTCAGCGATGCTTCGAAGCGCGCGGCGCTTCGTATTCTCGCGGCGACATTCCGCAAGGAAGCCGGCGCGAAGTAATTCAGCCGATTCATATCGTCGGCAGCACGGAAAACCTCTCATCCGCCATGCGGAGTTTCAGCATGTCGTCGGTCGCAGCCTCGTTGTCGACACCGGACACACGCGCCATGCCGGGGCCGTGCTGGCATTTCGCGATCAGCGCGGCGACGGCGTCATCAGGTCCCGACAGGACCGCTTCCACCGTGCCGTCCCTGCGGTTGCGCGCCCATCCGCCTAGTCCGCGCGCTTCGGCTTCGCCCGCGATCCAGGCGCGGTAGCCGACACCCTGCACCTTGCCTCTGACGATGATGTGGCGGATGACATCGACCATCGAACCACCTGTGTGGCGCTACTTCTTCAGACCTAAAAAGTCCGCAATGCGCGCCTTCACATCGGCATCGCGCATCACGCGATTGGTGAGTTCGCCCGGCGGCAGACCTTTCAGCTCTTTCGGCGAAGTCCCCTCGCGCAGCGCCTTCAAGGTCTCATAGACCGCCTGCGTCGCCGCCGCGATGGGCTGATGCCCCTGATTGGCGACGCGCACGCGCTGGCTGGCGAGAAATGCCGTATCGGCCAGTTCGCCGTCGGCACTACCCATGATGATCGGCAGCTTGGTCGCGGCGGCGATGGCCTGCAGTTCGGCGCGGGTTTTCAGGCCGGTGAAGAACAGCGCATCGACGCCGGTTGCCTCGTAAGCCTTCGCACGCGCTACCGTATCCTCGATATTGGTGATCGACGCCGCACCCGTGCGTCCAACGATGACCAGCGACAGATCGGAGCGGCCACTCAGCGCGGCCTTCATCTTGCCGACGCCCTCATCGATGGAGATCACCTGCGGCTTCGCCTGTCCGTAGGCCTGCGGCAACAACGTGTCCTCGATCGTGAGGCCCGCCGCACCGGCGGCTTCCAGCTCCTGCACCGTGCGGCGGACATTGAGCGCATTGCCATAGCCGTGATCGGCATCGACCAGCACCGGAATGTTGCCGGCGCGGCAGATGCGGCGAACCTGTTCGGCAAGCTCGGAGAGCGTGATCAGCAACAGGTCCGGATCGCCGAGAATCGTCAGCGAGGCCGCAGACCCGCCGAACAGTCCGAGTTCGAAACCGACGTCCTCAGCAATGCGTGCCGAGATCGGATCGTAAACCGATCCCGGCTTGATGACGTCTCTGCCCGACAGGATGGCACGGAATGCTTCGCGCTTTTCCTGCGGGACCATGGACGCCTCAGGCGAATTCGAGGATCAGCGCATCGACAGCCAGTGTCGCACCCGGCGTCGCGGCGACCTTTTTCACCACGCCATCGCGCTCGGCGCGCAGCACGTTCTGCATCTTCATCGCCTCGATCACAGCCAGCGTTTCGCCGGCCTTGACCTCCTGCCCTTCGGTCACAGCGATGGAGATCACCAGACCCGGCATCGGGCACAGCACCTTCTTGCCGGTATCGGCAGTCGAAATCACCGGCATCAGACGCGCGGCTGCCGCTTCGGTCTCCGTATAGACCTGCACCGGCACCTCAAAACCCTGATGGGCGATGCGGAAGCCGTTCGGCATCGGGCGAATCTGCGCCACCGCGGGCCGACCGCCGATAGTGCCGAACCAGACCGGCTCGCCGGGCTTCCACTGAGAGCGCAGCAGCACCGGCTGACCGGCATTGCCGTCCGCGCCAACAAGGCGAACCGCGATGTCCTCGCCCTCGCGTCCAACCTCAAGCAGCACTTCGTTGCGATCGAGCCAGACCGCGCGGCGGCGTTCGCGCGACACCGCCCGGCCCTGCATCTGGCCGGAAATCTGGCGCTTGCGTGCGCCGACGACATGATCCACCGCCGCGGCAATGGCCGCGATGCTGTTGGCGATATCGCCCTCCGGCGTGCGCGCCGTAAAGCCGCCCGGAAATTCCTCGGCGATGAAGCCGGTCGAAAGATTGCCCTCGCGCCAGCGCGGATGATTCATCAGCGCTGACAGGAACGGAATGTTGTGCCGGATGCCGTCGACATAGAACGCATCGAGCGCCTGCGACTGCGCCTCGATGGCGGCGGCGCGCGACGAGGCATGGGTCACCAGCTTGGCGATCATCGGATCGTAGTAGATGGAAATCTCGCCGCCTTCCTGCACGCCGGTATCATTGCGCACAGTGATGTCATCCACCTTGCTCTCCGCAGGCGGACGATACTTCACCAGCCGCCCGATGGACGGCAGGAAGTTGCGGAACGGATCTTCTGCATAGACGCGGGACTCGACGGCCCAGCCGGTCAGCGTCACGTCCTTCTGCGCCAGGGCGAGCTTCTCGCCTGCGGCAACGCGGATCATCTGTTCAACAAGATCGATGCCGGTGATGAGTTCCGTCACCGGATGCTCGACCTGAAGACGCGTGTTCATTTCGAGGAAGTAGAAGCTCTTGTCCTGTCCCGCGACGAACTCCACCGTACCGGCGGAATCGTAATTCACGGCCTTGGCCAGCGCGACGGCCTGCTCACCCATCTTGCGGCGGGTGGCTTCATCGAGGAGCGGCGACGGCGCTTCCTCGATGACCTTCTGGTTGCGGCGCTGGATCGAGCATTCGCGCTCGCCGAGATAGATGACGTTGCCGTGCTTGTCGCCCAGCACCTGAATTTCGATGTGGCGCGGATTGACGATGAACTTCTCGATGAAGACGCGGTCATCACCAAACGAGGCCTTCGCCTCGGCCTTGGCGAGGTTGAAGCCCTCCGCCACTTCTCCCTTGGAATGGGCGATACGCATGCCCTTGCCGCCGCCGCCGGCGGAGGCCTTGATCATCACCGGATAGCCGATTTCGTCGGCGATCTTCACGGCGTGCTTGTCGTCCTCGATCACGCCGAGGTAGCCGGGCACGGTGGAGACCTTGGCCTTGGCCGCGGCCTTCTTGGATTCGATCTTGTCGCCCATCGCGGCGATTGCGTCCGGGTTCGGTCCGATGAAGACGACACCAGCCGCGGCAAGCGCGCGCGGAAACGCCTCGCGCTCGGACAGGAAGCCGTAACCCGGATGCACCGCCTCGGCCCCGGTCTTGCGGCAGGCCTCCACGATCTTGTCCATCACGAGATAGCTCTCGGCGGCTTGCGGCGGCCCGATGAAGACCGCTTCGTCCGCCATCTCGACATGAAGCGCATCGCGGTCGGCTTCCGAATAGACGGCAATGGTCTTGATGCCCATCCGGCGCGCGGTCTTGATAACCCGGCAGGCGATTTCGCCGCGATTGGCGATCAGTATCTTTTTGAACATGGAGTGATCTGGACCTTAAAGGAAAGGCGGGTTCGGGCTGGGCAGCCCTGAGCCGCAATTTGGCACGCATGACCGGTTGTAACAATTCTGTCGCGGACAGAAACTACACCAAGTTACCGCCCGGTATAGCTGCATATCCGCCCACCAGCGAGTGTCCCATGCTCCGCCCCATTCCATTCTTTTGCTTCGGTTTTCTGGCCTTGTCGTCGGCCAGCCTTCCCGCCCCGGCTTTCGCCCAAAACAATCAGCCCCGCAACCTGATTCTGTTCGTTCCCGATGGCCTCCGGGCACTCAAGGTGACCCCGGATACGGCCCCGGCGATGGCAGCCCTGCGCGACAAGGGTGTGAACTTCAAAAACCCCCATTCCCTGTTCCCGACCTTCACCATGGCCAATGCCTCAGGCATGTCCACGGGGCACTATCTCGGCGACACCGGCACCTTCAGCAACTCGATCTATACGGGCCGGCCGGTGACATCGGTTGCGAGCCAGGCCGGAACGGTGGTGCCCTTCATCGAGCACAATCAGATCCTCGGCGAGGTCGATGAGCACTTCAACGGCGACTATCTCAATGAGGAAACGCTCCTGAAGGCCGCACGCGACGCCGGCTTCAGCACGGCAGCGATCGGCAAGGTCGGCCCGACCTTCCTGTTCGATCACACTGAACGCACCGGCACCAAGACCATCACCATCGACGACCAGACCGGCGCTACCGAGAAGGACGGCAAGCTGATCGGCATTCCCCTCTCCGACGACATGAAGGCCGCGCTGGCCGCCGCCAATCTTCCGGCGGTGGCGCCGGGACGCGGCGACAACGGCAAGGCGGGCGATTCAAAAACTCCGGGCACGACCACCGCCAACGCCAAGCAGCAGGAATATTTCGCAGACGTCGCCAGCAAGGTCGTGCTGCCGATGTTCAAGGCCCGCAACAAGCCTTTCGTGCTGGTGTTCTGGTCGCGCGATCCCGACGGCACGCAGCACAATCAGGGCGACAGCCTCAACAGCGTCACCCCCGGCATCAACGGCCCGTCCTCGCTCGCGGCGATCAAAAACGCCGACAACAATCTCGCGCAGCTTCGCAAGGCACTGGACGATCTCGGCCTCGCCGCCACGACCAACATCATCGTGTCCGCCGACCACGGCTTCTCGACCATCTCCAAGGAGAGCAAGACCAGCTCGACGGTGAAGAACACCTATCCCGACACACCGGAAGGCTTCCTTCCCCTCGGCTTCCTCGCGCTCGATCTGGCGAAGGCGCTCGACCTGCCGCTGTTCGATCCGAACAACAAGAACGCACCGGTCGGGCCCAACACCTATCCGAAAGCGGGCAACGGCCTGCTCGGCAAGCATGCGGTGAGCCCGGACCTCGTCGTGGCCACCAATGGCGGCTCTGACCTGATCTACCTGCCCAAGAAAGACCGCAAGCTGGCACGGCGTGCTGTGAACGCGCTGCTGGAGCAGGACTATGTCAGCGGCATTTTTGTCGATCAGCGGCTGGGACGCATCCCCGGCACGCTGCCGCTGTCAACGCTCAGCCTCAAGGGCAAGGCGGTGACGCCGCACCCGGCCATGGTGGTCAACTTCCGCTCCTACGCGAAGGGATGCGACGAGCCGACGCTGTGTTCGATTTCGATTGCGGACACGGTGCTGCGGCAAGGCCAGGGCATGCACGGCAGTTTCAGCCGCGGCGACACCATGAATTTCATGGCGGCCATCGGTCCCGACTTCAAGGCCGGTTTCGCCAATGAACTTCCGGTGAGCAATGCGGACGTCGGCATCACCGCCGCACACCTTCTCGGCCTCAAGCGCAAGTCCAAGGGCATCCTGCTCGGCCGGGTGATGACGGAAGCAATGCCGAACGGTCAGGTGCCAAAATCGTTTGCCGGGACCATCGCAGGCAAGCCTGCGGCCAACGGCCTGCAGACCGTGCTGAAATTCCAGCGCGTGCAGCAGCAGCGTTATTTCGATGTGGCGGGTTTTCCGGGCCGGACCGTCGGTCTTCCCGAAACGGCAAAAACGGCAGGCGCAAAATAGCGCCTGCTGCCCCTATAGCGTTTTCGAGCGAAGTGGATACCGGTTCGCGTGAAGAAAACGCGTTGAATAAAAGCCGAAACTTACATTCCGAAGTCGAGGACGTTCGGCAGCGTGTGCGCGAGCGGAAGCGTCGCGGCGCCGATCAGGGTCGCAACCAGCCGCATCAGCGTGCGGTTGTTGCGGCGGGTGCCGCGCATCTGGCTGGCGATCCACTCCAGCACTTCGATGTTGACGCCCACAGCCGTGGTAGGCGCCCAGCTTTCGATCGAGGTTTCGGGCGACAGTGCAACCGAGCGCGGCGGCACTGGCAGGCCCGACGCAGCAGCGGCGTGATGCACGATGGCCTTGGCAAACAGATCGTCGAAGCGGCCTTCGTCGCTGCGTTCGCTCGCGGCGCGATTGATCTCGAAGAGCGTCTCGGCTTCGGCGCGGCTGACAGGCTCGTTGGTATTTGCGGCGGCGTTGAGAATGCGGACACACCAGTCTGCGTCAGCCGCATCGAGCGCGCGGGAAAAATGAATCCGTCCGACGGTGGTCGGCCCCTCGCCGGTGATCACGCCATCGCGCACGAAAGCGAGCGCATGGGCGGACACATCGCGGTCTGCGGTAAGGCCGGTTTCGATTTTCCGGATCAGGTCGGAAAGCGGTGCATTGGAGATGATCTGGGCGGACGTCATGTTACTATTCTCTTGTTGTGTCCTGCAGCATTTTCACGCGGACGTAAACGAAGCGTTAAGGAACCGATTCGGGGGACGCTTCTTTCCCTTATGGTTGCGGATTGGTCGCTTTGACCGCCCCGCGAGGTTCATCCATCGCAACGGGAACCGGCGGCGTTGCGGCGCATCAAAGACAAATTCGAGGCATTGCGAAAAAGTGAGTATGCGATGCTGCGAGGATGAATTTTCAGTCATGCGCCCCAAGACAGCACAAATGTCCTGTAAGCTGCACACCCTGAGAAAGAACTTGTCGTTTTTGCCATCCCACTCGCGCAAAGCCGCGGACGGATATAGGTTCAAGAAGCAAATTTCACTGTAACTCTAAGGACATGAGGCAGATTTATGACGATCCAGATTGGCGCGGTGGCCCCCGATTTCGAGGCTGACACCACCGAAGGACGCATCCGTTTTCACGACTGGATTGGCAATAGCTGGGCCCTGCTGTTCTCCCACCCGAAGGACTTCACCCCGGTCTGTACCACCGAACTCGGAACGCTGGCGCGCCTGAAGCCGGAATTCGACAAGCGCGGCGTCAAGCTGATCGGCATCAGTGTCGATCCAGTCGACCGGCACGAGAAGTGGAGCGAGGACATCAAGGAGACGCAGGGCTACGCGCCGAACTATCCGATGATCGGCGACACCGATCTCAAGGTGGCGAAGCTCTACAACATGCTCCCCGCTGAAACCGCCGGCGGCGCCGACGGCCGCACCGCGGCCGACAATGCCACGGTGCGTACCGTGTTCGTCATCGGGCCGGACAAGAAGGTGAAGCTGGTTCTGGTTTACCCAATGACCACCGGCCGCAACTTCGACGAGATCCTGCGCGTGATCGACTCGCTGCAGCTCACCGCCAAGCATCGCGTCGCCACGCCTGCCGACTGGAAACAGGGCGAGGATGTCATCATCGCCGGTTCCGTCTCGGATGACGAAGCCAAGACGATCTATCCGGGCGGCTGGAAGTCGCCGAAGCCGTACATCCGGATCGTTCCGCAGCCGAAGTAAGCGCTGCGTCACGGAAAAGAAAAAGGGACGCGCTGCGTCCCTTTTTTATGTCCGGATTGTTGGCCCTCAGGCGGCCCTGACGCCATCGAGAAAGCGCCCGACCTCTGCCTGCAGATGCAGGCTCTCACCGCTCAGAGCCTGCGCGGAAGCCAGAATATCATCCGACGTCTCGCCGGTCTGCTTGGCGCCGTCGGCCACCTGTCCGACATTGGCCGCGACCTCGGTTGTCACGCTTGCAGCCGCCTGAACGCTTCTGGCGATTTCCTGCGTTGCGGCACCCTGCTGCTCCACCGCAGCCGCGATCGAGGTGGCAATATCGTTGATCCGTTCGATGGTATGCCCGATCGCCTTGATCGCAGACACCGACTCCTGTGTCGCCGACTGCATGTTGACGATATGGCTGCTGATCTCGTCGGTGGCCTTTGCGGTCTGTCCGGCAAGATTCTTGACCTCCTGCGCAACCACCGCGAAACCTCGCCCCGCATCGCCCGCCCGCGCTGCCTCGATGGTCGCGTTGAGCGCCAGCAGATTGGTTTGTTCGGCAATCGAAGTGATGAGTTTGACGACATCGCCGATGCGATCGCCAGCGCGCGACAGTTCCGCCATCCGCTCGTCGGTGGCGGCGGCCTGCTTCACCGCGCTGGAAGCGATCCCGTTCGACTCCTGAACCCTGCGGTTGATTTCCGCAATCGAGCTGGTGAGTTCCTCCGACGCAGTGGCGGCGTTGCGCACATGTTCCGACGCCTGTGTCGATGCATCGGCCGATGCCTGGGACAGATGCGCTGTGCTGCGCGCGGTTTCGGTGAGATTTCGCGCGGCGCTCTCGAACTGCCCGGACGAATGCAGAACCTTGTCGATGATTCCGCCGACATTAGACTGGAATTCACTCACGAAATTCTGCAGTTCGGCCTTTCGCTTCTCGGTGGATTCCGCCTCAGCGGTTTTCCGCTCGGCCTCGAGCCGGCGGCGTTCGAGCGAATTGTTCTTGAACACGCCGATGGTGCGGGCAATGGCGCCGATCTCGTCGTGCCGATCGACATGCTCGATCGCGACGTTGGAATTGCCTTCCGCGAGCGCCGTCAGCGTATCGGTGACGGACCTCAGCGGGCGCGTCACGCTGCGGACAAGCAGCATGGTCAAACCAAGAACCAGCAGCGCCCCGGCCACGGCGGCAATCGTCATCATCATCATGGCGTGCTGCAACATGGCATCGAGCGGTTCGGTCGGGATTCCGACATAGAGAATGCCGATGACCTTCCCTGCGGCATCGAACACCGGCTGATACGCAGTCATGAAGCTCTTGCCGAACAGCACTGCCGGCCCCTTGTAGGCCTGCCCGTTCCGGATGATCTGCTGTCCGGGATGATCCGCCGCGAGCTGGGTTCCGACGGCGCGGTCACCATTCTCTTTCTTGACGTTGGTGGTGCGCCGGATGAATTGCTTGCTCGCATCGTCGTAGACGAAGATCGTCGCATTTCCACCGACATAGGACACGGCGCGATCCACCGTCCCGTGATCCTTGAACGCCGGCATCGCCGCAATCTCGGCGCGGCTCACGCTGCCGTCCTTGATGGCGACTTTCGCGTCGGCATTGGTTTCAGCAAAGGCCAGCGCCAGGGTGCGAAGGCTGGTTTCGATGTCGGCCTTGCCGCGCGCATCGAACTCCCGGCTCAGCGACCAGTAGGCCGCGCCCACCACCATCGAGGTGGTCATCGCAATCAGCAGCGCGGCGCAGATCGTGGCTTTTGCGCCGAGTTTGAACTTCAGAAAGCCGAAGGATTTATTCCCCGTGCCAAAGGCCATGGTGCTGTCCCCGAAAAGGCATTCCGATCAAAATCGATACACTTTGACAGTGTATGTTTACCGCCCCATTAACAGTTCGCTAGGCGACCACGCTCAGCCGCCCAACCAGGGATTGCCAGCACAATGACAGCTTCTTCGGCTTCCTCCATGGTCGTCTGGTTCCGTGACGACCTCAGGTTGTCCGACCACCCTGCGTTGCACGCAGCGGCAGAAAGCGGAGCACCGCTGTTGTGCCTCTATATTCTGGACGAAGAGAGTCCCTCGCTCCGCCCGCCGCGCGGCCGCCCTCTTGGTGGCGCGACCCGGTGGTGGCTCGTGCAATCTCTGAAAAGCCTGCAGGCAAGTCTCTCCAAACATGGACAAACGCTGGTGCTGCGCAAAGGCGCGGCCGCCAAAGTCATCGCAGACGTGGCGGTGGAAATTCAGGCCTCCGCCGTGCACTGGATCGAGAGCGAGGTCCCGACTCAATCGGCGGTCGAACACGATGTCCGCAGAGCGCTCGACCGGGTCGGCATTTCGGCGCGGAGCTTTCCGGGCGACCTGCTGGTGAAGCCCGCAAGCCTTCGCAACAAGGAAGGCCGGGGCCTGCGCGTATTCACCCCGTTCTGGAAACGGGTACTCAGTCTCGGCGATCCGCCGCAGCCCCTGCCCGCGCCGAAAAAGCTAAAGTCAGGTCCTGTTGTCGCGAGCGACGATCTGGCCTCATGGAATCTCGAGCCGACCCGTCCCGACTGGGCCATTGGCCTGCGCGAGACATGGACACCCGGCGAAAGCGCAGCGCAGAAACGGCTGCATGATTTTCTCGAGAACGGCATCAAGGGCTACGCATCATTGCGCGACCGGCCGGATCGCGACGGCACGTCACGTCTCTCTCCACATCTGCGGTTCGGCGAAATCAGCCCGCGTCAGGTCTGGTACGCAGCGAACTTCGCGGCTGCACGGAAACCCGCCATCGCCAGCGATGTCGGAAAATTCCTGAGCGAACTCGGATGGCGCGAATTCTCGCGCCACCTGCTGTTCGACCTGCCCGATCTCGCCGAAGACAACCTTCAGCCATCGTTCGATGCCTTTCCGTGGCGGCGCGATGCCAAAGCTCTTCGCGCATGGCAGCGCGGCCAGACCGGCTATCCCATCGTCGATGCAGGAATGCGCGAACTCTGGCACACCGGCGTCATGCACAACCGCGTGCGCATGGTGGTCGCATCCTTCCTCGTGAAACATCTGCTGCTCGACTGGCGGCACGGCGAGAAGTGGTTCTGGGATACGCTTGTGGATGCCGATCCCGGCAGCAATCCGGCAAGCTGGCAATGGGTCGCGGGATCGGGCGCGGATGCGGCACCCTACTTCCGCGTGTTCAATCCGGTCCTGCAGGGCGAAAAGTTCGACCCGGATGGTGCCTATGTCGCGAAGTGGGTGCCGGAACTTGCAAAGCTCCCGCCCGGGCTGATCCATCAGCCGTGGGAAGCAACGCCGATGGAGCTTGCCGCCGCAGGTGTGGCGCTCGGCAAAACCTATCCCGAACCCATCGTCGATCACAAAGCCGCACGCGCACGCGCGCTGGCGGCTTATGCCAAAACACGCGGGTCCTAACTTCGCGTTGCCGTGCTCTTATTCACCAGCAGCACCGCCGCCGCACAGATCACCATGCCGGCGATGGAGAGCCAATCAAGCCGCTCGTCGAATAGCACATAGGCCATCAGCGCGGTCACGCCGGGAACAAGATAGAAGAAACTGGCGACACGCGTCGCCGCAGAATGACGGATCAGCCAATACAGCAGGCCAATCGATCCGAACGAGAGCACGAGCACAAGCCACGTGAGTCCGAAAACAAACTCGTGATTCCAGACGATTACGCGCGTCTCGAACAGCCACGCACCAATCGCGAACAGCACCGCCGCCGAGAGGAACTGAATGGCGTTTCCCGAACGCCAGTCGAGCTGGCTGCAATAGCGCTTCTGATAGAGGGTGCCGAGCGTGATGCTGACCAGCGCAACGCCGGTAGCGAGCCAGCCCCAGCCTGCGCCGCCTTCCATCGACCTGCCGTGCAGAACGGTCAGCGTGCCGGCAAGCCCCATCAGCAGGCCCGTCCATTGCAGCGGCGTGACACGCTCGCCAAGCCAACGGTTCGCCAGTGTCGATGTGAGGATCGGCTGCAGTCCGGGGATCAGCGCCGACAGTCCCGCCGGGACGGAATGAAAGATCGCGACCGCCGTTCCGCCCAGGTAAAAACCATGGACCAGCAGACCCGAAACCGCGCTGTGAAAAATATCCGCGCCTTTCGGCCACTTCGCATGGAAGATGACCGCGATCAAACCCATCAGCAATGCTGCAAGGACCATGCGCACCGCGAGGTATGTCAGCGGTTCGGCTCCGGCCAGCACATACTTGGTGCCGACAAAGCCGGTGCTCCACAGCACGACAAATACCGCCGGGGCGGCGCGTGCGGCAACCGACTCGAATGTCGTCTCAGGCGATGAATGAGTCATTTGCGCATCTGCTTGCCCGATCCTATGGTGTCGGGCAATCATCAATTGCGCCGGACGCCCTGCCCGGAAACGCAGACCGGCCTTGCCTCAAGCTACATAAGGATTCGTCATGGATGTTCGCGCCGCTGTCGCTATCGCCGCCGGAAAACCGCTGGAGATAACCACTGTCCAACTCGAAGGACCGCGCGAGGGCGAAGTGCTGGTCGAGATCAAGGCGACCGGCGTGTGTCACACCGATGAATTCACGCTGTCGGGCGCCGATCCGGAAGGTCTTTTCCCTGCCATTCTTGGCCACGAAGGTGCAGGCGTTGTTGTCGACATCGGCAAGGGCGTGACCAGCGTCAAGAAAGGCGATCATGTCATTCCGCTCTACACGCCGGAATGCCGCCAGTGCCCCTCATGTCTGTCGCGCAAGACCAATCTCTGCACCGCGATCAGGGCCACGCAGGGTCAAGGCCTGATGCCGGACGGCACCTCGCGCTTCTCCCTCGGCGGCAAGCCGATCCACCATTACATGGGCACGTCGACCTTCGCGAACTACACCGTGCTGCCGGAGATCGCGGTGGCGAAAATCCGCGAGGACGCGCCGTTCGACAAGGTTTGCTACATCGGCTGCGGCGTCACCACCGGCATCGGCGCAGTCATCAACACCGCGAAGGTCGAGCAAGGCGCGAAGGCCATCGTGTTCGGTCTCGGCGGCATCGGCCTCAACGTGTTGCAGGGCCTGCGGCTTGCCGGTGCGGACATGATCATCGGCGTTGACATCAACAACGACCGCAAGGCCTGGGGCGAACGCTTCGGCATGACGCACTTCGTCAATCCGACCGAAGTCGGCAAGGATCTCGTCGCTCACCTCGTCAACATGACAAAGACCAAGGAAGACCAGATTGGCGGCGCGGACTACACCTTCGACTGCACCGGCAATGTCACCGTGATGCGGCAGGCGCTGGAAGCGTGCCATCGCGGCTGGGGCCAGTCGATCGTGATCGGCGTTGCGCCGTCGGGCGCAGAGATCGCGACGCGGCCGTTCCAGCTTGTCACCGGGCGCGTCTGGAAAGGCACCGCCTTTGGCGGCGCGCGCGGCCGCACCGACGTGCCCAAGATCGTCGACTGGTACATGCAGGGCAAGATCCAGATCGATCCGATGATCACCCATGTGATGCCTCTGAACGACATCAACAAGGCATTCGATCTGATGAAGCGCGGTGAATCGATCCGGGGCGTCGTGACGTTCTAGAAGTGGCCGAATCTATTCCACTACTCGATGTCGTCCCCGCTGTCGCGGGGACGATCGGAGAGATTTAACAAAGCTCAGAAAAACTCTTCCGGACACGGATCGACGATCTGCCAGAGGTCAGCGCCGTTCCTGATCTTCTTCATCTCGTTGGTCAGGCCGCCATTGCGGCTAATCCACGATTTCACACTCGGCGGGTAGTACGACATCAATTCCGATGTCCCCTCGCTGCTGTTGACCTTGATGCCGAACGTCCACGACTTGTCGTAATAGGCCAGATGAAAGCCGATGCTGGCGCGCGGCGTGACGCAAATCTTGTTCATCGGCACAATGCCGAACACCATCGTGCAGGCCGAGTTGCAAATGCCGTCGATGATGACGCGCTCGCCCCGCGCACGAATGCGCGAATACTTCGCCTTGTATTCTTCGACATAGCCGCCATGGTCACGGGTAATGCGCAGGTCCGCATGCGCAGGACCGCTCAACGCGATCAAAATCGTGACTGGAACCCAAAATCGCATGCCAAAAATATAGCCTGACGTCGAACCAGCCAAAACAGATGAAACGCAACTTTGGCTTTGTTGTGTTGGCATTTCGTTAAGGGATGACGAGCCGGATGCGACGATAAGCCCGCGTATCCGGCGGCATCGACACGCGGTAAAGCTCAAGCAATGCGCCATTGCTGATCAGCATTGCGCCGCCACCGACGTGCAGCAAGTACCATACATGATAAAGTCAGTTATCCATTTGGAATATATTCCGATCACCGTTTTCCGGATTTGGTATGCCCCCCTCTGATACTTCGCAATCGCTGACGTTTCGCTGCCCCAAAGAACTCGAAGGTCTGTTGCCGCTGCCGATTCCCGCCGCACATGGCTTGCCGGACTGGTTGAAAACCATGCCGCAAGAAGTATCCAGCGAGATCATGGGAGGCCAGAACGACACCGTGAAGCGTTGTCCGCCGTTCGTGGATGCGATGACGTCCGGGTTTCTGATCCCACTGATCTGCGACGTGAAGTTCGAGAACGGTGAGTTCTCGTGGGACAACGATCTGCCGCCGTGCAGCACGGTGAACTTCCCGCGCTCCCCGATCGGACTGCACGACAGCACTCAACTGACGGGTACGCCGCTTTTCGAAGCCGACCGGTTCGTGATCAAGTTTCACAACCTCTGGACCATCGAAGCGCCGGAAGGTTATTCCCTGCTGTTTACGCATCCCGTCAACAGGTTCGATCTGCCGTTCACGACTCTGACGGGATGGGTTGATTGCGACAATTACCGCGATGGCTGGATTCACTTTCCGACGCGCTGGCGTGACATGAATTTCAGCGGCGTACTGCCGAAAGGAACGCCTATTGCCCAGTGCTTCCCGATAAAACGGGAAAAATGGAATTTGCGGACTGCGGCCTTTACCGAAGAGGAGACGCAGCGAACGCACGATCTCGTCGGCCTGATGTCCCGCGAGACTGGCGTCTATCGGCGTCAGTTCCGGGTCTGATAACGGTCAATCGCTTCGGGCACCCAGAAAATCCAGCGCCGCACTTGGCTTTAGGAAGATTCGCCCGTGCGATGAGGACACCATCCCAATGACTGCGGGAGCAGCCAGTTTGCTCACCCCGTGCGTGACCGAGCGAAAGAGTGATTCCGCCTCCTCCCGCTGCCGCAGTTCAAGAAGGCATTTCGCGAGACGGATGCGCGTATCATCCAGAGACTTGATAGTCAGCGCGCGGCGGTAGAGATCAGCAGCGCGTGCGTAATCGCCATCCCAGATCATCGCCGCCGCAAGCGCCAGCAAGGCATCGTGATGCATCGGCTCAGCGGCGTGGACCTTGGCAAACACTGCCTGCGCCCGGGCACGCTCGTTGCGATCCGCCAGAGCATACCCCAAGGCAAGTTGCAGATCGGCCGAATTTGGCGCGAAACCCAGCCCGCTCTCGGTGACTATCATCGCTTCATCGAACAGCCCGCTCTTGCGCAACTGAAGTGCAAGTTCGGCAAACGCCGGAATGAAGGCTGGCCGACGCGCAACAATGCGCCGCAAGTGATCCAGCGCTTCGTCCCGGCGGTCGACAGCAGCAAGCATTCCCGCAAGCAAAGTTTCGATCGAGGGCTCGTCGGTCCTGCGCGTGAACTTCTCCAAATGAACGATGGCCTCGTCGAGGCGGTTTTGCGCAAGAAGAGCTCGGCCAAGGATCTCCGCGGCAAACGCGTTGCGGCGGTCGGATTTCAGGACCTGCGATGCGAGCTGCTCCGCGTCCTCAACTTGTTGCATCTGCAACGCCAGCGCCGCCTTTGCGAGCGCAGGCGACGGCGGCCTGTTTCGTTCCGGAGAAGAGTTCTTTGACATCGGTCTCATAACGATCGCTGGCGCGCTCGCCCCGACCCTCGGCATCGAAATCCGATGCTCTATCCCGCCGGGCCAAGCGCGCATAACAGCTTCAATAGGTTAGACGGCGTTGCCGTGCAACCCGCCCGCACTGCATGCGACAGGACCGTCGGCTCTCCAAGCTTTTGGATTTAATGACGATTTTCCGCTGTCCGCTCATGCCAAGGCTGCGCTCTGCGCAGCCCCGGAATGACGGTGAGATAAGTCAGGTCAGTCAGCGCGCAGCAAAGGCCAAAACGGTCTGCGCTGCGCGCTGAATCAGGCCACGTGCCTACTTCTTCGGAGGACGAACCGCGTCTGCCGTTCCCTGTATGAAGGCGATGATCTTGACCACATCATCGTCACTCAGCTTTCCTGTGAAGTCGGGCATGCCCTTATCCATATGCGGACCTTTGAAGACAAAATTCTTCAGGTTCGCGATGGTCTCTGCGCCGACATAGCCAAGATTTCTGACGTTGCCGCCCTTGTCGACGCCCGGCACGCCATGACAGGTGACGCAGCTGCTGACATAGAGCAGCGTCCCCGGCCCGACATCCGCCGGATTGTATTTCACGCCCTCGACAAGGTTCTCCATCTGGTACTTCGTGATCGCCGGCAGCGGAGCCTTTCCGTCGATAGCGAAGGTATAGACCGTGCCCGGATTGTCGGCCTCGGTCGCGCGGGCCGCAATGCCGAACACCCCGCCCCAGCCGACTGCGATGGAGACATACTGCTTGCCATCCAGCATGTAGGTCGAAGCCGCAGCCACAACGCCGGTACCGGTCGGCGACTCCCAGAGCTTCTCACCCGAGGTTGCGTTGTAGGCGATGAAGCGGCCATCAGCCGTCCCCTGGAATACGAGATTTCCGGCCGTGGTCAGCGTTCCGCCGTTCCATGGTGCGACATACTCCTGCTTCCATGCCTCCTTCTGCTTCACCGGGTCCCACGCGATCAGCCTGCCGAACGGCAGGTTCTTCGGCGGCGTTGCGTTCAACACGAAACCGGTGTTCCAGCCTGTGTTGCCGCCGAATTCGCCGGGCTGGTTGGCATTGTGCTTCCAGCCCTTCTGCGGTGTGAGGTTCAGCGGCACGCCCTGCGCCGGAAGATAGACAAGACCTGTCATCGGATTGAACGACATCGGATGCCAGTTGTGGGCGCCGTATGGACCGGGAATGCTATCCATGCCCTTTTCAGGATCGCGCGCCGCGGCAACCTCGATGGGCCGCCCGTTGGCGTCGTACCCCGTCGCCCAGTTCACATCGACGAAGTTCTTCGCCGAAATGAACTTGCCGTTGGTGCGATCGATCACAAAGAAGAAGCCGTTCTTCGGTGCATGAAGAATGACCTTCCTCGGCGCACCATCGATATTGATGTCCGCCAGGATCATCGGCTGGGTCGATGTGTAGTCCCAGTGATCGCCCGGCGTCTCCTGATAATGCCAGACATACTTTCCGGTGTCGGCATTCAGCGCGACAATCGATGCGAGATAGAGGTTATCGCCGCCGGCGGGGCTGCGCAGATGACGGTTCCATGGCGAGCCATTGCCGGTCCCGATATAGACAAGGTTCAGTTCGGGATCGAAGGTGATGGTGTCCCATGCGGTGCCACCGCCACCATTGACCCAATACTTGCCTGCCGGGTCCCATGTCTTTGCGGCCGCTTCCATCGACTCATCTTCGTAAGGCTTCGACGGATCGCCGGGCACGACGAACCAGCGCCAGGCCTGATTGCCGGTCTCCGCATCGTAGGCAGTCACGTAACCACGCGCGCCGTACTCCGCGCCACCGTTGCCGATCACGACCTTTCCGTTCACGACACGCGGGGCGCCGGTGATCGTATAGGAATGCTCCTTGTCGATGAGCGTATCCTTTTCCCAGACCTTCTTGCCTGTGACCGCATCGAGCGCGATCAGCCGCCCGTCATAGGCGCCGACATAAATCTTCCCCTTGTGAAGCGCGACACCGCGATTCACGACGTCGCAACAGCCTTTGTAGCCAATGTTGCGCGGCACTTCGGGATCGAAAGTCCAGATCTTCTTGCCGGTGCGAACGTCGATCGCATGCACCACGCTCCACGACGCGGTGACATACATAATGCCATCAACGACAATCGGCGTCGCTTCGACGCCCCGCGAGGACTCCAGATTGTATGACCAGACCAGACCCAGGTTCTTCACATTGTCTGTGTTGATCTGATTGAGGTTGCTGAAACGGGTTTCGCCATGATCGAGGCCAATGGCGGGCCAGTCGTTCGATGTGGCCGCATTCGCCTTGATCGAATTCTGATCGACGGCAGAGGTCACCGCCTTGATATGTTCAGGCGATCCCTTCGCAGGCGATTGCGCTGAAGCACTGGAAAAGCCGGTAAACGCAGCAACTGCCGACGCAAGAATCAAAAAACCCAGCGGTGAACGCTGGGTTGCGGCAGTGCTGGAGCGAACGCGGCGGACAGCCGTGTTGAAGAAAGAATTCATGCATTCCTCCCGATGGCCTCTCAAGGGCCTGCGTGAATGTTAGACTCAATCTAAAGCGCGTCAACGAAACCATGTTGCGCATTGCAGCAGCGCACACGCACGCAAACTGGAAACAGCCATCCGAAACCGGAGGAACCGTTTTCAAACAAGCGATTGAGGGCCGCGCGGGTGACAAACCACGCTGGCAAAAGATGGCCCTGAAGACCATTTCAGGGTGGATTTCAGGCTGCCATTGGCTATGGTGCGCCCCTCAGCGCTCCTAGCTCAGCTGGATAGAGCATCGGATTTCGATTCCGAGGGTCGGGAGTTCGAATCTCTCGGAGCGCGCCATTCCCCCGGTCATGATGGCATTGTCTGACCCGGGCCTTTACATCTTCCTCTCAGGCCCTTCGCATCCCTGCCTGTCGACGCCGACTTGATGGGTTTGGGCCGTCCGTCCCGGAATCACCCTGGCGCTAACCAGACGCCAATTATGACAGCCAGAACGCAGTATTTTGAATTGCCAACAAGTTGATCTTTGGGCATGGCTTGCCGAACTTTGCTCGGTCGCGGTGCCTGCACCCATATGGCGCTTCAGTCGACTCGCGCCGCCGGGCTATTCAGAACTCACAACCAATTGCGATGGAGGACATAGTGAGCGGCAACGAAGGGCTTCTGCCTTCACACTCCGAACACAGGTTTTATCAGGGCCTTGCCGCAACCTGCATCGCCAACTGTCTTCAGGCCACCAACTTTCTCTCCGACCGTTTCCTGCGGCGCGCCTATTACGCGCCGGCCAAGATTGATGAGCTTTACCGCAACTCGATGAATAGCGCCTTTTCCGCGCAGGAAGCATTTCTCGTCACAGGCGCGCCGCATGCTTCGGCCTATTATCCGCGCGACTTCGCCTGGTTCTATCCCGACGTTCTCGATCCACAGACCATCATCGATTCCGAGGACGCCACACGCCGGATTCGTCTGCTGGAGAAAAGCGTGCGCCTGATGCTGGGCGCGGTGCGCTCCGGCATCATCACAACGACGCTCATTCCCGTGAAGCGCAACCGCTATATCGGCGCCAACTATTTCGCGCTGCCGTCGGATACGCTTCTCGGCGTGCAGAGCGGTCTCGAACAAATCGTCCGCGCCGACCTGCGGGCCTCACCCTATGCGGATCTCGCGAAAGCCGCCGATATCGGTCACGCGCTGCTGGCCGACTATCGCGCCGACTTGAAGAGATCGGTGCTCGATCTCGCAAAAAGTCTTGAGCCTTACGAAAGCAACAATATCCAGACTCTGCTATGCGACGTCCACGGTCCCCGCTCGGCAGCAACGGATACCCGCGCGGAACGGCTGCGCTTCGTCACCAATGCCAGCGTTTATGCCACGTTCCAGCAGAGCATCCGTCTTGGGATCATCGATGAGAGCGAACTGAAGCCGATTCTCGGCCGTGGCCTTTCGCAATACAAGGCGGAACTGCTGCAGATGTTCGGCCGCGACGGTTACATCACGCATAGCCTGGATTGCGCAGCGGAAGCGCCTGCCCTTTCCATCGCGCTCGACTTCGTCAACGTGCAGCACGGATTCTGGGATTTCAGAAATGAGGCCGAGCGCGCGCTGTTCGGCGCGACCGCCGATCTCATTCTTGCCGAACCGCGGTTCCGGATTCCAGACACGTTCCACTTTTTTGTGTCGGCGGATAATCCGCGCAAGAAACTGATCCACCGGATCGCAACGCCGTCGTATCAGGGCCGGTCCGCGTGGCCGACATTCAATGTCGAGTTCGCCGACCGCATGATCGAACATGATGAAATATCGGGCGTGGAGCGATACCGGCCTTACGCCCGCGAAATCCTGCGTCATATCCATCACGCCACGGAAACGCACGGCGGGTATCAGGAACTGCTGTCCGAAAACGGGCTTCAGTATCGCACATGGGCTTACCGGGGCGCGATTGCGCATTCCTGGTTTCCCCGCTTCCTGAGCGTATGGAGCAGAGCCTTCGGTGCGCCGCTGATCGACTGGACGCAGCGCTCTGGCGACAAAGCGTACGGCTAAATTACAGCGGACGCGGCGCTGTTGTCGCAGCAATCATCTGCCCAAGTTCTTCGAAATGGCGCTTGCGCGGTGAGCTTCTGCGCCACGCCAGTCCGATCACGCGCTGCGGTTCCGGATCGGCGAACCTCATCAGACGGATATCGCCTCGGCGACTTTCAAGCGGCACAGCCAGTTCGGGCAGCAGCGTCATGCCGAGACCGTTCGCCACCATCTGCACCAGCGTCGACAGGCTGGACGCGCCGAACGTGTTGATGTTCTCGATCCGCCGCAGGCTGCAGAACGCCAGCGCCTGCTCCCGTATGCAGTGCCCCTCTTCCAGCAGCAACAGCTTTTCGGTTTCGAGCAAGTCCGGCGTCGCCTTTACACGGTTCGACATTCGATGCGAGGCCGCCATGGCGAGCAGAAAACGGTCGTCGAACAGCCGGACCGTTTCGATGTCGGGATGCTCGACCGGCAACGCGAGCAACAGCACATCGAGCTGACCATCGAGAAGTTCGCCCACAAGCGACTGGGTCTGACTCTCGCGGATATGCAGATCAAGGTCCGGAAACGCATCGCGGACCATCGGCAACAGTTGCGGCAGGATATACGGCGCAACGGACGGAATGACCCCAAGGCCGAGTGGACCGGCGAGGATTTTGTCCTGCTGGCGCGCGACGTCGACAATATCGCGCACGTCCGCGAGCACCCGCGCCGCGCGCTGGGCGATTTCCTTGCCGCTCTCCGTCAGCATCACGCCGCTGCGGCCGCGCTCGAGAAGCTGGACGCCGAGGGATTTCTCAAGTTCCTGGATCTGCATCGACAGCGCCGGCTGGGTCACGGCGCAATGCTCCGCAGCCTTGCCGAAATGGCGCGACCGGGCGACGGCATCGAAGTATTTGAGCTGCTTCAGCGAGACCATGTTGGATCAATTTTTCTTATCCAACTATGTCAATAATCCGACTTTGACTAATTGAAAAGCCGCGTTTGAATATCGCTCTTCTAAACCGCGCGATCGCCTCGGCCCCACAATGCCGCAATGATCGCATCCAGCCCATCTGACAGGGCGGCGGGTCCCGGCTGCAGGATCAGCGGCGATTTGATCTCGACAATCCGGTTGTCGCGAACAGCCGCGATGGAATCCCATCCGGGCCGCTGGCGGATTTTATCCGGAACTACCTTCTTCCCGCACCAGGACGCAAGGATCACATCCGGACTGGCTGCGATCACGGCCTCGGGCATAACAATACGGTCCTTCGCAGCCTTCGCCTTCGCAAGCTGTGGAAAGACATCCTCACCGCCCGCGATGGCAATCAATTCGGAAACCCAGCCGATGCCGCTGATCAGCGGATCATCCCACTCTTCGAAATAAACACGCGGACGGCTGAGGCGCCCGATCGCTGCAATCTCCGCAAGACGCCGCTCAAACTGCGATGCCAGCGCATCCGCTTTTGCGAATTCACCGATCAATCCGCCGAGCGTTCGGATCATCGCCAGAATTCCGGCGATGTCGCGCTGGTTGAAGACATGGACTGCGACACCCATGCGCACCAGATCAGCCACGATGTCCGCCTGCAGATCGGAGAACGCCAGAACAAGATCGGGCTCAAGCGCCAGTATCCTGGGAACGTCCGCCGAGATGAACGCCGAGACGCGCGGCTTCTCCCGCCGGACCTGCGGTGGGCGCACCGCATAACCCGACACACCGACGATGCGGTCGTCCTCACCGAGCAGGTACAGCGTCTCGACCGTTTCTTCGGTCAGGCAGACGATGCGTCGGGGCGGAAATACGCTCATGCCAGGAGATCCATGGCAGCGGCAACGAACCCGGATCGCGCCTCAGGGCCGCGCGACGTCGAAAACGTCGCCGTCATATCCCGCCTCAAGCGGAATGCGCAGACGCGTCGTGCCATCGGCATTCCTGCTCATCTCCGGCACCACCGTCACCACGGACATAGCACGCGCGTGATCCATTGCCGCCTGTGCGGTGCCGAGCTTGTCCAGCTTGATCAGGTTGCGGATGGTCGGGAACGGAAGATTGTAACGCCCGGATTCCGCGGCTTCGAGCGCAGCCTTGGGCGTCAGCCAGACGGAATCCACCGACTCCTTGCCGTCATGCTTGCCGATCTGGTCCGGCGGCGCGAGCGCCAACAGGAAGTGCGTGTCGAAACGCTTCGGCAGTTTCACCGGCGTGATCCAGTGGGCAAAGAGCGCCAGCAAATCGATGGCCGGGACCAGATCATGTTCACGCAGAATATCCGCAAAGCTGATTTTGCCTTCATCAAGAGGCTCGCGCTGTGAATCCAGCGCCATGGCCTTGTCCGCAGACACCAACGCTGACGATCCGCGCGGACGCGCAAGGAGGATTCCGCTTTCCTCAAACGTCTCGCGGATACCGCCGATACGAATGGCAACCGTATCGAGATCAAGACCGCCACGATCCACAACGAGTGCGGAATCGGCGGCGATTTCCCGGTCGTTCGGGTCCATGCTGCCGCCGGGAAACACCAGCGCGCCGGAACTGAACTCGATCTGACGATTCCGCTGCACCATGAAGATTTCCATGCTGCCGGCGGCTTCCCGCAACAGCAGCACCGTGGATGCGGTGCGCAGGGCCTTTGACGGGTCCGGAATGCTCTTGGTCTCGCCGCTCATCAGATATTCGCCCGTTTGTCGAAGCGCGCGACGCGCGATAGAAGATAATCCACTTCGCTCCGCGCCAGCGCGCTCATGCTCGATCCCGGCTTGCGCTGAGCGTCCGAGGCGATCTTGCCGCGCTTCTTCAGAACGTATTTGCGAACCGCAAGGCCGACGCCCGGCTGCTGCTCGTAACGGATCAGCGGCAGATGCGCGTCGAACAGATCGTGCGCCGCGTCGCGCTTGTCTGCCTTCGACAGATTGACCACATCCACCAGCATGTCGGGGAACGCGTATCCGGTCATGGCGCCGTCGACGCCGCGCTCCATCTCGAAATCGAGGAACAGGCCGCCATTGCCAACCAGAATGGACAGCGGCCGCAGCGAACCGTCTTTCTGAAAACCGCGCAGCGTCGAAATCTTCTCCAGCCCCGGCCAGTCCTCGTGCTTGAGCATCACGCAGGACGGGCTGTCCATCACGATCTTGCGGATCACCGACGGCGTCATCACCACCGTTAGCGTGAGCGGATAATCCTGCAGCACCCATGGAATATCGCTGCCGATGGCTTCGCTCGCCTGCCGGAAATAACCTGTGATCTGCTCGTCAGTGCGCAGATGCGGCGGCGGCGCAATCATCACAGCGGCTGCGCCCGCATCCATCGAGGCACGCGCCAGCGTGCGCATCTGGGCAAAGCCCGGCGCGGACACGCCGACGATGATCTGCTTGTTCTTCGCGCGCTTGATGAACCGGGTCGCAACCTGAAGCGATTCATCCGCTTCCATCTTCGGCGCCTCGCCGAGAATGCCGAGCACGGTCACGCCGTTGCAGCCCACCTCGGCATAAAAATCGGTGAGCCGGTCGATGGAATCGTAATCGATACGGCCGTCATCGAAAAAGGGGGTCGGCGCAATGGCGAACGTTCCGCTCGCCTCAGAGGTCAGCTTCATCATGGTTTCCGGAATTAGACTTTGCGGGCGGCCATCTTATCGTGTTCGTCGAAGAAAATCTCGCTGGCATGGCTGAGAATATCCTGCGCCTTCCAAGGCCCGCCGGGCTTCCAGCCCTCCATTTCCATCATTTTCATCTCGCGGACGCCGCGCGGCCCCGAGACGCCAAGCACCTTGCCGGTCTGCTCGCCGGACAGCGAACTGACCATGTAAAGCACGGCCGGCGCAATCTCGTCGGGTCCCATCGCCGCCTTGGGGTTCTCGATGTAGCGCGGGAGGTCCGCGGTCATGCGGGTGAGCGCCCCCGGCGACAGCGTCCAGACGCGAATACCGTGCTTGCGGCCCTCGATGGTGAGCACATTACTGAGCCCCCAGATACCACCTTTAGCCGCGCCATAATTGCTCTGGCCGAAATTGCCGAGCAAGCCCGAGGTCGAAGACGTGTTGACGATAACGCCGCCGCCATTGTCCTTCATCCATTTGAAGACCGGCAGCGTGACGCAGAAGGTGCCTTTCAGATGCACCTTCATCACCTTATCCCAGTTCGCCTCTGTCATCTTGGCGAAGGTGCCGTCGAGCAGGATACCGGCATTGTTGATCAGAATGTCCGCGCGCCGGAACTGCCTGATGGCATCGTCGAATACCGACTGCCCACCTTCCATGGTCGAGATGTCGGAGCCGTTGGCATGGGCGCGGCCGCCTTCGGCCTTGATCGCATCGACAACCTTCTGCGCCATCGACGTGTCGGCGCCGCTGCCGTCGCGAGGCCCGCCGAGGTCGTTGACGATGACCGCGGCGCCCTCGCGCGCAAACAGCCTGGCATAGGCTTCGCCAAGCCCGCCGCCCGCGCCGGTAATGATCGCAACCTTGCCGTCGAGCAGACCCATCGCTTCCTCCGTTTCTTGTTCTTCAGGCGAGTACGGTTTTTCCGTTCTTGATGACGGTGACGTTGCGGCTCTTCACGCGGCCTTCGAGCGAGATCACGTTGCCGTCCTTCCACAGATCGAACGACACGGTCTCACCCGGGAAGACCGGCGACGAGAAGCGCGTCACGTGCTGGCGGAAAGCGGCGGGATCGTAATCCGCGTAAGTCTGCAACACCGCACGGCAGCTCAGGCCATAGGTGCACATGCCGTGCAGGATCGGACGATCGAAGCCGGCCTTCTTCGCAAACTCCGGATCGCTGTGCAGCGGATTGCGATCCCCGCAGAGCCGGTAGATCAGTGCCTGATCCGGGCGGGTCGAAATATCGACCGTCAGATCCGGCGCGCGCTTCGGGATCACGTGCGGCTCGGGCTGGCCTTCCGATGGGCCGCCGAAACCGCCATCGCCACGCGCGAACTGCGAAGCGATCAGCGTGGCGAGGTCCTCGCCCTTCTCGTTCTTCAGCACGGTCTTGCGCAGGATCACCGCGCCTTTTTCCTTGCCCTTGTCGAATACGCCGAGAATGCTGGAATCTGCGGTGATGTCCGCTTTCACCGGCAGCGGCTTGTGAAAGGTGATGTCGCGCTCGCCATCGACCACCAACACGCGGTTGACGCCGGTTTCCCCGGCGCTCGCGCCCCAGGCGGCAACCGATGCATAGGTCGGCACCACCTTGAGTTCGCGCGGCGTGTAATAGCCTTCGTTGACGAAGGACAGTTCCTTCTCGTCCATCGGATCGGCGCCCATGCCGATGCCATAGGCGTAGAGCATGACCTCGCGGTCGGTCCATGAATACTTCTGGCCGACATTCCTGAGCGCCATCACCTCATCGTACTTGATCGGCATGTTTCCTCATTCCCTGTTGTCCTCATCCCGAGGAGCACACTCTTGTGCGCGTCTCAAAGGATGAGGTTGTTATCCCTGTCCTCTTGGTTCGAGACGACGCAAAACCGTCTCCCCACCATGAGGAACTCTACGTCAGGCCACCGGCGTGAAGAACGGCAGCGGCGCGCCGTCCGTCGGCTTGAATACGACCTTGACGCGCTGACCGATTTTCAGCGCCGTGAGATCGCAGTCCACAAAATTTGTCAGCAGCGACGGGCCTTCATCGAGGGTGACATAACCGATGGCGTAAGGCCCGGTCGGCGACTTCCGCATCAGGCTATAGCTGTAGATCACGCCCTCGCCCTTGCTCTCTTCCCATACGGTCTGATCCGAGAAACACACCGGGCAGATCGAGCGCGGAAAATAATGCGGCTCGCCGCAGGCGGTGCAACGTTTGATCAGGAATTTGCCTTCCTTGGCCGCGTCCCAGAAGTGCGCAGTCTCGGGATTGCCCGTCGGTGCGGGATACTTTGGCTTGTCGGTCATCACACGCGCTCCAGAATCGCGGTCGATGCCGCATGCCGCACACCGAGCAATCCGCCAGTGCCGTGCACCAGCGCGAGATCGCAATTCGGAACCTGAACCTTCGGATGCGCCTCACCTCGCAACTGCCGCACCGCCTCGATGATCTTGGTGATGCCGCCGCGGTTGATCGGATGGTTGTTGCAAAGCCCGCCGCCGTCGGTGTTCCACGGCAGTTTGCCGACGCCCGAAATCAGGTTGCCGTCAGCGACGAACTTGCCGCCCTGCCCCTTGGCGCAGAAGCCGAGGTCTTCGAGCTGGATCACCACAGTGATAGTGAAGCTGTCATAGATCGATGCGTACTTGATGTCCTTCGGCGTCACGCCTGCTTCAGCAAATGCCGGTGGTCCGCTCCACACACCTGCCGAATAGGTCAGGTCGAGCTTGCGGCCGCCGTTCGGTCCCTTGAGGGATTCGCCATGGCCGGTCAGCCGCACCAGCGGACGCTTGAGCGATTTCGCGATCTCCGGCGTGGTGACGACCAGCGCGCCGCCGCCATCGGACACGACGCAGCAATCCAGCCGGTGCAGCGGGTCCGAAATCATCGGCGAATTGATGACATCCTCGACCGTGACCACATCGCGCAGCATCGCATGCGGATTGTATTGCGCATGATGCGAGGCCGCGACCTTCACCCAGGCGAGTTGTTCACTGGTGGTCCCGAACTCATGCATATGGCGCATGGCGCACATGCCATAAGCGTTGTGGGTTGTCGCCCCGTAAGCCATTTCGAAATCGACTTCCGCGCCGAACGCACGCGGCGGCATCGGCCCGGTGCGCGGCTTGCCCGCCAGCGTGATCAGCGCCACGGAACATTTGCCGGCGGCAATCGCCTCCGCGGCGTGTCCGAGTGCGATGATGTACGAGCACCCGCCGGTCTCGGTGGAATCCAGATGGCGCAGCTTGAGACCGAGATAGTCGGCCATCGGCATCACACCACCCGGCGCGTCACCGGCACAAAAATAGCCGTCGACATCGGCCTTGGTCAGGCCCGCGTCTTCCAGCGCGCCTTTGGCGCATTCCGCGTGCAACTGCGCCGTCGACTTGTCCGGCGCATGCCGGGTGGGATGCTCATAGATCCCGGCGATGTAGGCTTTTCCCTTGATGCTCAAAGTCATCTCCGCTGCTTTATCTCAGCGGATTTTCTGACCCGCCAAGCGCCGCTTGGCAAGCATCTTGAGTTTCGCCGTGCGAACGAGCGTTCTATTCCGCCGCGATCCGGGGCGCGACCAACGGCGGCGGATTGACAAGGTCCTTGGCAAGCTGTTCGTATCGCGCCTTCGCTTTTGCGACCGACGCCTCCTTCACAGGCCCGTAGCCACGGATCTGATCCGGCAGCGACAGCAACTCCACCGCAATGTCGTGGGTCTTCGGCGAAAGCAGCTTCACCGCCGTCACCGCATCCTGCTCGTAACCCTTGATCAGGTTGCGCTCGAGCTTGCGATCTTCGCTGTAGCCGAACGGATCAAACATGGTGCCGCGCAAGGAGCGGAATTTCGCCATCGTGCGGAACACCGGCATCATCCACGCGCCGAATACCCGCTTCTTCGGGCGGCCAAGGGCATCGACGCCGCTTTGCAGGATCGGCGGCGCAAGATTGAAGCTGATCTTGTAATCGCCCTCGAACTGCTTGCCGAGGCTCTCCGCAAAGGCTTCGCCGGAGTAAAGCCGCGCGACTTCGTACTCGTCCTTGTAGGCAAGAAGCTTGGCGTAGTTGATCGCGACTGCGCGCGGCAATGCCTCGCCATATCCGCCGTCGAAGGCAACCTTGCGCACCTGATCGACCAGATCGCGATAGCGTGCGGCATAAGCCGCGTTCTGGTAGTCGGTCAGCAGCCTGGTGCGATGCGCGATGACCTCGTCCAGCGACATTTCGTCAAGGGTCTTCGGCGCCTCTGGCTCATCGCCCTTCATCATCGACGCCAGCTTCGCCGGATTGTGAGCAGCAAGACGGCCCAGCCGGAATGCCTGCGTGTTCATCTTGATCGAGACGGCGTTGAGTTCGATGGCCTGCTCGATCGCCTTCGCGCCGACCGGCAGCAGCCCCTTCTGATAGGCGTAGCCCATCATCATCATGTTGGTCGCGATGGAATCGCCGAGCAGCGTTTCCGCCGGCTTGGTGAAATCGAGGAATGCGGAGTCTTTCCTCAATGCATTTTCGAGCACGAGGTTGACCTTGCCGCGCTTGAAATCGAAATCGCGGTTCATGATGAAATCCGCGATCGGGATCAAATGCGTGTTGATCACGCCATAGGTGCGTGACGATTCCGCGAGCGTGATCGTCTCCTTGGCGACCGCGACCACCTCATCCGCCGCGATCAGCAGATCGGCAGTGCCTGTCACGATGCGCGAACAGGTCACATCCGCCGTGTTCTGCGACAGCCGCACATGGCTGAGCACCGCGCCGCCCTTCTGCGCAAGCCCCGACATGTCAAGGATCATGCTCGCCTTGCCTTCGATATGCGCGGCCATGCCGAGCAGCGCGCCGATAGTCAGCACGCCTGTGCCGCCCACGCCGCCGACGGCGATGTTGTACGGCTTCTCCAGTGAAGGCGTGGTTCCCGGTTCGGGCAGTTCGCCGAGATCGTCGAGTGCGACGGGCACGCGCTTGCGCAGCGTTCCGCCCTCCACCGTGACGAAGGACGGACAGAAGCCCTTCACGCAGGAATAATCCTTGTTGCAGCTCGACTGGTTGATGGCGCGCTTGCGTCCCAGTTCGGTTTCCAGCGGCTCCACCGAAATGCAGTTCGACTGAACCGAGCAGTCACCGCAGCCTTCGCAGACAGCGGAATTGATGAATAGGCGCTTGTTGGGATCTTCCATCAGGCCGCGCTTGCGGCGGCGGCGCTTTTCGGCGGCGCAGGTCTGCACAAACACAATGGCGGAGCAACCCGGCACTTCGCGGACCGTCCTCATCACCTTGTCGAGTTCGTCGCGATGCGCGAGCTTGGTGCCCGGCGCGATGGTGCTTGCCGGATAGGCATCCGGATTTTCCGACACCAGCCAGATTTCGCGAATACCCTCGCTGTGAAGCTGGAACGTGATCTGCTGCGGCGAGAGATCGCCGTCATGCCTCTGCCCGCCGGTCATCGCGACCGCGTCGTTGTAGAGAATTTTGTAGGTGATATTGGCCTTGGAGGCGACTGACTGCCGGATCGCCAGGCTGCCGGAATGGAAGTATGTGCCGTCACCGAGATTGGCGAAGATGTGCTTCTCGTTGGTGAACGGCGCGATGCCGACCCACGGCACGCCCTCAGCACCCATGT
>JANINQ010000010.1 GCA_024508675.1 Afipia sp. | reverse complement strand
CCTTCAGCGCTTCGAACGTCGCGCGCACCATGTTGTAGGGGTTGGACGAGCCGACGGACTTGCCGACGACGTCCTGGACGCCCAGGGTTTCGAGCACCGCGCGCATCGGACCGCCGGCGATGACGCCGGTGCCGGGAGGCGCCGCACGCACCATCACCTTGCCCGCGCCCCAGCGGCCGTTGCCGTCGTGGTGCAGGGTCCGGCTCTCGCGCAGCGGAACGCGGATCATCGACTTCTTGGCTTCTTCGGTCGCCTTGCGGATGGCTTCCGGCACTTCGCGCGCCTTGCCGTGACCGAAGCCCACGCGGCCCTTCTGATCGCCGACCACCATCAGGGCGGCGAACGAGAAGCGGCGGCCACCCTTCACGGTGGCGGCGACGCGGTTGATGTGCACCAGCTTTTCGACGATTTCGCTGTCGCGCTCTTCTTCGGCGCTACGGTTGCGACGATCGCCGCGCTGTTCGTCTCTGCGAGCCATGATCGTTCCTTAGAAATTCAGGCCGGCTTCGCGCGCGGCGTCCGCCAGGGCCTTGACCCGGCCGTGGTAGATGTAGCCGCCACGGTCGAAGACGACATCCTTCACGCCCTTCTCGATGGCGCGCTGGGCGACCAGGGCGCCGACGCGGGCGGCGGCGTCCTTGTCCGAACCCTTCGACTTCGCGCCCTTCTCGCCTTCCAGCGAGGAGGCGGCCGCGAGGGTCACGCCGTTTTCATCATCGATGACCTGGGCGTAGATGTTCTTGGACGAGCGGAAGATCGACAGGCGCGGACGGCCATTCGCCACCGAGCGGAGGCGAGTGCGGACGCGTTGAGCGCGACGCTTCGTGGTTTCGCGGGTAGAAAGGGCCATGGCTTACTTCTTCTTGCCTTCCTTGCGCCGCACCGTCTCGCCTTGGTAGCGCACGCCCTTGCCCTTGTAGGGCTCCGGCGGACGGATGCGGCGGATGCGGGCGGCGACTTCGCCGACGAGCTGCTTGTCGATGCCCGAGATCTTGATCTCGGTCTGCTTCGGCGTGGCGAACGCGATGCCCGCCGGAGGCGGGATGTCGACGTCGTGGCTGAAGCCGAGCTGCATGGAGAGCGCCTGGCCCTTCATCGCGGCGCGGTAGCCGACGCCCACCAGCTCGAGGGTTTCCTCGTAGCCTTGGGTGACGCCCACGACCATGTTGTTCACCAGCGTACGGGACAGGCCCCACATCGCTTGCGCGCGGGTGGTGTCCTGACGCTTGGCCAGGGTCAGCTCGGAGCCTTCCTGCTTGACCTCGATCTCTTCGGCGACCGTCCAGGCGAGCTGGCCCTTCGGCCCCTTCACCGTGACCGTCTGGCCGTCGATGGTGACCGTGACGCCGCTCGGGACGGCGACTGCCTTCTTTCCGATACGAGACATCTTAGTAGACCCGGCAGAGCACTTCGCCGCCCACGTTGGCCTCGCGGGCCGCGGTGTCCGACATGACGCCCTTCGGCGTCGACAGGATCGAGATCCCGAGGCCGTTCTTCACGGGCTTCAGGTCCTTGATCGACGAATAGACGCGACGGCCGGGCTTCGAGACGCGGCTGATCTCGACGATCACCGGAGCGCCGTCGAAGTACTTCAGCTCGATCTCGAACTCGGGGAAGGCGCCGGGCTTTTCCACCAGGTGGTAGCCGCGGATGTAGCCTTCATCGAGCAGCACGTCGAGGACGCGCGCGCGCATCTTCGACGCCGGGGTCGACAGCTTGTTCCGGCCGCGCAGGGCGGCGTTCTTGATACGGGCGATCAGATCGCCGATGGGGTCGTTGACCATTTGATCCCCCTTACCAGCTCGACTTGACGAGGCCAGGGATCAGCCCTTGCGAACCCAGTTCGCGCAGGGAAATCCGGCTCATCTTCAGCTTGCGATAGTAGGCGCGCGGGCGGCCCGTGACTTCGCAGCGGTTGCGAATCCGGGTCTTGGACGAATTGCGGGGCAGTTCGGCGAGCTTCAGGCGGGCGTCGAAACGCTCCTCCAGCGGCAGGCTCTCGTCATTGGCGACCGCCTTCAGCGCGTCGCGCTTGGCGGCGTGCTGCTTGACGAGCTTCTTGACCCGTTCGTTGCGGTTGACAGCGCTTTTCTTGGCCATGTGTCTGTTCCCTTCCCGCCGTTACGCTTGAACGAACGGGAACTGGAATTCCCGAAGAAGCTCGCGGGCTTCGTCGTCGGTCTTCGCAGTGGTGGTGACGATGATGTCCATGCCCCAGACCTGGTCGATCTGGTCGTAGTTGATCTCCGGGAACACGATGTGCTCCTTCAGACCCATGGCGTAGTTGCCGCGGCCGTCGAAGGACGTGGGCTTCAGGCCCCGGAAGTCCTTCACGCGCGGCAGGGCGATGGTGATCAGACGGTCGAGGAACTCGTACATCTGATCCTTGCGCAGCGTGACCTTGCAGCCGACCGTCATCCCTTCGCGCAGCTTGAAGCCGGCGATCGAGGTGCGGGCCTTGGTGGCCACCGGCTTCTGGCCGGCGATCTTCGCCAGGTCAGCCATCGCCGAGTTGATCTTCTTGGAGTCGGCGACAGCTTCGCCCACGCCCATGTTGATCACGATCTTCTCGAGCTTCGGGATCTGCATCTCATTCGTGTAGCCGAACTTTTCCTTCAGCTGCGCACGGATGCGGTTGCGGTACTCGCTCTTGAGCCGCGGTTCGTAAGCCTGATCAGCCATTGATCACCTCGCCGGTCGTCTTGGCGATACGGACCTTCTTGTCGCCTTCCACGCGGAAGCCGACGCGGGTCGGCTTGCCCTTGGAATCGACCACGGCCACGTTCGACAGGTGGATCGACGCTTCCTTGTGCTTGATCCCGCCTTGGGGATCGAACTGGGTCGGACGAGTGTGGCGCTGGACCATGTTCAGGCCCTGGACCACGACGCGTTGCTCTTGCGGGAGCACCTTCAGGACGGCGCCTTGGCGGCCCTTGTCCTTGCCGGTGAGGACCATGACCTGGTCCCCCTTCTTGATCTTCGCAGCCATCACAGCACCTCGGGGGCGAGCGAGATAATCTTCATGTGGTTCTTGGCGCGCAGTTCGCGGGGAACCGGGCCAAAGATCCGCGTGCCGATCGGCTCGGAGCTCTTGTTGACGATCACGGCCGCGTTCTTGTCGAAGCGGATCACCGAGCCGTCCTTGCGCTTGATGGCCTGGCTGGTGCGAACGACGATGGCCTGCAGCACATCGCCCTTCTTCACGCGGCCGCGCGGGATCGCCTCCTTCACGGAGACGACGATCTTGTCGCCGACGCTGGCGTAACGGCGCTTCGCGCCGCCCAGCACCTTGATGCACATGACCCGGCGGGCGCCGGAATTGTCGGCGACGTCCAGGTTAGTTTGCATCTGGATCATGGGTTCAGATCCTTAGGCTTCTTGGGCCGCGCCGCCCTTAGGCAGCACTTCCCAGGTTTTGGTCTTCGACTTGGGCGCGCATTCGATGATGCGGACGCCTTCGCCGGACTTGTAGGCATTGGCCTCGTCATGGGCGTGGTACTTCTTGGACCGACGGACGGTCTTCTTCAGCACCGGGTGCAGGAAGGTCCGTTCGACCTTCACCACGACCGTCTTGTCGCCCTTGTCGGAGACGACCACGCCCTCGAGAATTCGTTTCGGCATCTGTCGGTTCTCCTCAGGCCTGAGCCTGCTTGCCGCGCAGGACGGTCTTGATGCGCGCGATATCCTTGCGCACCTCGTTCACGCGGTGGGTCTTCTCGATCTGGCCGGTCGCCTTCTGGAAGCGCAGGTTGAACTGCTCCTTCTTCAGGGAGACGAGCTGGTCGGCCAGTTGGTCGGGGGTGAGGCCCCGGATTTCGTCGATCTTCATCAGGCGTGCTCCACGGGCGCGTCGATGCGGGTGACGATACGGGTCTTCACCGGAAGCTTCGCCGCGCCGAGGCGCAGGGCTTCACGGGCCACATCGTCCGGCACGCCGTCGATTTCGAACATGATCCGGCCGGGGTGAACCCGGGCGGCCCAG
>JANINQ010000009.1 GCA_024508675.1 Afipia sp. | reverse complement strand
CGGCACCACCGGCGCCGTCAGCACGAGTTCGCTGCCGTCCACGTGCACGCTGTCGCCCGCGCGCAGCAGCGCGCAGCGCCGGACCGGACGCCCGTTGACGTGCACGCCGCGCACCCCGTCCACCACGGCCAGCCAGGTGCCGCAGCGGTCGACGCGGATCCACACGCGCGCATCGCCGCCCGACCCGTCGACGCGCCGCAGCCCGCCCTCGGGCGCACGCCCGATGGCGTGCAGTCCGGCGTCCAGCGTCAATGCGTCGATCGGAGTGCCGGGGGCACGCAGGGTGATTTCCATCGTGCGGAAATCTAGCACGCGGGACCGCTCGTCCCGCGGCGCCTTCCGTACAATGCCCGGATGGCCGACATCGACATCACCCATCGCCACTCCCTTGCGCCCGATGCGGCGCGCCGCGCCGTCGAGGAGGCCGTGGTCAAGCTCGGGCAGAAGCTCGGCGTCGACTACCGCTGGGAAGGCGACACGCTGCACTTCCAGCGACCAGGCGTCGACGGCCGCATCGCGCTCGCGCCCGGGCAGGTCCACGTCGCCGCGAAGCTCGGCCTGCTGTTCTCGGCGCTGAAGGGCACCGTCGAATCCGAACTGCTGCGCGTGCTGCGGGAGCGCCTGCCTTGATCGCCTGGGTGCTGGCCGCGGGCGCCTGCCTCCTGTCGGGGCTGGCCGCGACCTGGTTCCTGCAGGCCAAGCGCCTGCCGCGCGAACGCCGCATCGCCGGGCGCGCGCTGCTCGCGTCGCTCGACCATGCCGACTTCATGCAGCTGGTCCTCGCGGTGCTCAACGGCCGCGGCTACGAGCGCACCTTCGGCGGCGGCGGCACCGAAGGCGAATACCTCGTCGAGCGCCACGGGCGCGGCTGGCTGCTTTCGAGCAAGTACAGCCATGCGTACACGCCCGACTCGACTGCGATCGCCGAGTTCTCGAACTACCTGCGGCACCGCGGCGTGCCCGGCGGCGTGCTCGCCATCACCGGCCGCTTCCCGCGCGCGGCCTTCGGCGTGGCGCGCGCGCACCGCGTCGAACTGCTGGACAGCAGCAACATGTGGGACGAGTTGCAGCCGCTGCTCGACGAGCGGCAGCAGGCAGCGATCGAGGGTCCGGCCCGGGCCCGGCTGAAGTGGCAGTTCCTGCTCGCCTGGCTCGCGGCGGTGGCGATCGGCGTTGCGGTGTTCCTGGCGCTTCACAAACCGGCCGCGAAGGACGCGGCGGCGACAGGCGACTCGATCGCGACGCCGGCGACCATTCCGGCCGGCGCGGTGCCCGCGTCGTCGCAACCGGGGGCCGGCGCCGTTCCGGCCTCGCCCAAGCCGACGGCGACGCGCACCTCCCCGGCCATCGCGCCCGGCGCGACGGTCGAGCAACGTCGCCGCGCGATCGCCGAAGCCATCCAGAAGCTCCCGCACGTCCGCAGCGCCGCCTGGCCCGCGGACTCGACCCTCCAGGTGCTCGTCGACAGCGAGCTGTTCGACCCGCGCGCGCGCCTGTGCCCGATCCTCGAGCCCGATCCCGACCTGGGCGCCTCGCGCCTCCAGGTCCAGTATCCGGCCAACGAACATCGCCCCGTGCGCTTCCTGCAGTGCCGCCCGTATTGATGGCGGACCGGCCAGCCCGTAAACTGTGCGGCCCAGCGGTTCCGGGCGGTTAGCTCAGCGGTAGAGCATTGCCTTCACACGGCAAGGGTCGCAGGTTCGAACCCTGCACCGCCCACCAGCACACGGCAAAGGCCACCCCGCAGTGGCCTTTTTCGTGTCCGGGGGTTCACGAATGCATCACCCTGCGTCGGGCACACCGGACGGCATGTCCCGCTCCCTGCCGATCGTGAGGCGGTACGGCATCGGCCTGGGCGTGGCCCTCGCGGCTGCGCTCGCCCTGGTCCTCGCGGTCGATCGCTCGGTGCACGTCGCTTCGGCGGGGCGGGAAGGCCTCGGCCCCTGGCTGGTGAGCGTGGGTGCGGGCTTGCTGGTGCTGGCGTGCTACTGGGCCGGGCTGGCGTTCCTTCTGCACCGCCTCCGTCGCGCCGGGGCCGCGGAAAACCAGTTCGAGACGGTCTTCGAACGGAATCCCCTGCCCGCCTGGGTGTTCGACGGGTCCAGCCTGCGCTTCCTCGCGGTGAACCAGGCCGCGATGCGCGAATACGGCTACACGCGCGGGGAATTCCTGGCGATGACGGTGCTCGACATCCGCCCTCCCGGGGAGCGCGAGGCGCTCGTCGAAGACCTTTCGCACGCGCCGCGCCCCGACTACGGCGACGCGAAGGTCTGGCTGCACCAGCGCAAGGACGGCAGCCGCCTCGAGGTGCGCATCCACGCGGCAAGTATCGAGTTCCAGGGCCGCGCCGCACGCCTGATCGTCGCCGAGAACGTGACCGCGACGCGCGCCGCACAGCGCGAGCTCGAGTACCACGCCACCCATCGCATGAGCACGGGCCTGTGGAACGCCGGCGCCCTCACCGCGGCGGTGCGCGCCTGGCCGGGACCGTGCCGCATCGCGTGCGCGGCGGTCCAGGGCTTCGAACTGGTCGAGGACAGCCTCGGCCCCGCCGCGCGGGCCAGCGCGCTTGCGGCCATCGCCGCGCGGCTCGCCGAGCTCGGGCGGCAGTACGGCGCGGTCGCGCACCAGCGCGACACCGAATTCGCGCTCGCCGTCTCCCAGCCCGAACGCTGGCCGCAGGCGCTGGCCGGCCTGCGCGAGGCGCTGCTGCAGCCGGTCGAGACCGACGACGGCATGCACCAGTTCGACGCCTGGATCGGCACCGCCGACCTGCCCGGCGATGCCGCGGACCCCGCCGACGTGCTGCCGCTGGCGCGCATCGCCGCCCACGTCGCGCGCGCCGAGGGCGTGCCGCTGCTGGCCTACCAGCCTGCGATGACGCAGGACGCCGGCCGCCGCCTGGCGATGGTCGCGCGGATCCGCCACGCCATCGCGCACGACCGCTTCGCCCTCGCCTTCCAGCCGATCCAGCGGATGTCCGATGGCGCCATCCTCGGCCTCGAGGCGCTGCTGCGCTGGCCGCAGGAGGAGGGCGGCGCGGTGCCGCCGCTGGAGTTCATCCCGCTCGCCGAGGACACCGGCCTGATCGTGCCGCTCGGGCGCTGGGTGCTGCGGCAGGCAGCGATCGCGAGCCGACGGCTCGCGGATGCCGGTTTCCCGTCCACCTACGTCGCGGTGAACGTCTCCCACGCGCAACTGGCCAGCGGCGACTTCGCGGCGGACGTCGCGCGGCTGTTCGCGGAGTTCGACCTCGGGCGCGGCGCGCTGCACGTCGAGCTGACCGAGTCGGTGCTGATGAGCGGCGCCGAGCGGACGCTCGACGTGCTGCACCGCCTGCACGGCCATGGCATCTGCATCGCGCTCGACGACTTCGGCACGGGCTTCTCGAACATGTCGTACCTGCAGCAGCTGCCGATCGATGCGTTGAAGATCGACCGCTCCTTCGTGGACGACGTCGTGGCCAGCGAGCGCAACGCCGCGATCTGCCGCGCGCTGATCGCGCTCGGGCACGGGCTCGGCCTGCGGGTGGTGGCCGAGGGCGTGGAGACCGCCGCGCAGCACGAGTGGCTGCAGCGCCACGGCTGCGACCAGGCGCAGGGCTTCTGGCTGGGGCGGCCGATGGCGCTGGAACAGGCGCTTGCGGTACTCGAGCGGCAGGACGCGGGCGCGGCCTGACGGGGGGGTGCGCGCGGCTAGTCGGCGCCGGTCCGCGCACGCGGCGACGCGGCCGCCGGAACCACGTCGTCGTTGCTCGCGTCCGGCACGAGCAGCACGCGCGACCCGCGCAGGTCGCCGAGCAGCATCGCCCGCAGCCGCGCGAACAGCCGAACCGCCCGCGCGCGCCGAACCGACAGCGCGTACCAGCCAACGCACATCGCCAGGAAGGCGGCCAGGATCAGCACGTTCGGTACGTCGAGCCGCATCGCCTGCCCCGCCGCGAGCCCGACGGCGAGGCTGAAGCCGCCCAGCACAGCGCAGATGCCCATCGGCCCGAAGCCGGCCTCGCTCAGGTAATGGTGGATGTGGTCGCGGCCCGCCGAGAACGGCGAGCGACCCTCGCGCAGGCGGCGCACGATCAGCACCAGGCAGTCCATCACCGGCACCGGCAGCAGCCACAGCGCGAGCACCGGGCTCACCGGGTGCCCGGGATTCTGGGTGAGGCGGAAGCACACCCAGGCGATGGCCAGCCCCAGCAGCGCGCTGCCGGAGTTGCCCATGAACACCAGGGCGCGCGCCCGGCCGGGGATGCGGAAGTTCCAGGCCAGGAAACCGGCCACCGCGCCGCCCAGCACCAGCACGCGGCCGGCGAGCTGCGCGTTGCCCGCGTACAGCGCGGCGCAGCAGAACATCGCCAGCGCGCACAGCACCAGCGTGCCGGCCAGCCCGTCGACGCCGTCGATCAGGTTGATCGCGTTGATCAGGCCGACGGTCGCGAAGATCGTCAGCGGCAGGGACAGCGGCCCCAGGGTCCGGTGCGGGAACCCCAGCGCATCGCCGATCTGCTCCACCCGGACCCCGCCGACGTAGTACAGGATCATGGCCGCCGCGACCTGGGCCAGGATGCGCCACCACCAGCGGATGTCGTGGAGGTCGTCCAGCACGCCCACCGCCAGCAGTAGGGTCATGCCGAGGTATAGGGACTGGCGGGCCGGGGACAGGCTGGACCAGGCCGCCAGGCCGCCCAGGGCCACGCCGAGGGTCATGGCCAGGCCGCCGGTGACGGGGGTCGGGGCCTCGTGGGCCTTTCGGCCCCGGGGGTGGTCGAGGAGGTTCAGGCGCAGGGCGGCCGGCTTCAGTAGCCAGATGAGGAGCCAGGTGGCGGCTGCGGCCAGCAGGGCGCCTTGGATTGCGGCTTCTTCGATCATCCTGAACGCTTTGCCTTTGTCCTGGCTCAGGCCATCGGCACCGGCCAAGGCCGGGCGCACGACAACCGCTCGATGTTAAGTCCTCAAATGTGACGGAAGTCAGAAATGAATCCGGCCACACGTCGCGCGTTCAGGACGCGAACAGCTTTCCCGGATTCAGGATCCCGGCGGGGTCGAAAACGCGCTTCATCTGCCGCATGAGCTCGACTTCCGCGGACGACCGGGTGTAATGCAGGTATGGGCGCTTGAGCAGGCCGATGCCGTGTTCGGCGGAAATGCTCCCGCCGAACTCGGCCAGCAATTCTCCGAGCTTGTGGGTCACCCGTTCGCACTCCTCCTCGAATGCCTCGCGCGACCAGCCGGGCGGGGGAAGCACGCTCACATGCAGGTTGCCGTCGCCGATATGGCCGAACCAGACCACCTCGAACCGTGGGTACTCCCGCTCGAAGAGAATGTTGATGCGTTCGAGGAAAGCAGGAACGTCGCCGACGCGGACTGCGATGTCGTTCTTGTAGGGGCGGTACTGCGCCAGGCTTTCCGTAATCCCCTCCCGCAACCGCCAAAGCGCGGCCGCCTGCCCGCCGCTCTGGCTCAGCACGCCGTCGCACACGAGCCCTTGGGAAACGCACGCTTCAAACAACGATTCCGCTTTCGCCTCGTCCTCGTCGAATTCGGCGAGGACGTAGTAGGGAGGATCGGAATCGAAAGGCTTGCGGGCGCCCGCTGCCAGGACATGTCGCAACGCGATCGAGGAGAAGAATTCGAACGCACTGAGCATCAGTCCGCGGCGAAGACTTGAAAACACCTCGACGATTGCATCCAGGGACTCGAGCCCCAGCACCATCACTTGTTGCTGGCGTGGTGGATCCGTAAGTTGCAACGTGGCTTCGACGATGACGCCTAAGGTGCCTTCGGACCCGATGAACAGGTGGCGCAGGTCGTACCCGGTGGCGTTTTTCACCAACCCGCGATTGAGATCGAGCAATTGCCCGGTAGCCGTCACTACCTTGAGACCGGCTACCCAATTGCGAGTCAGGCCATACCGTAGGACCTTGATGCCACCGGCATTCGTGGCGATGTTGCCGCCGATCTGGCTTGAGCCGCGGCTGGCGAAGTCTACGGGATAGAAGTACCCGTGCTCTTTCGCTGCCTCCTGGATCGCCTGGGTGGTGACGGCCGGCTGGACCGTCAAGAGACGCCCCACCTCGTCGAAGGAAAGGATGCGGTTCATCCGGTGCAACGAAAGAACCAC
Source organism: Afipia sp. (assembly GCA_024508675.1). Lineage (GTDB taxonomy): Bacteria > Pseudomonadota > Alphaproteobacteria > Rhizobiales > Xanthobacteraceae > Afipia. The sequence goes on along the minus strand of JANINQ010000009.1, from coordinate 22,394 downwards.
TTCTCCCGGCTCGGCCGCCGCGCCCCCGGACAGCCCGGTGCGCCCGCCCACAGGGACGATCCTGGTTCCCGTGCGTGTCGCAAGCGACAATAGGGCCGCCACGCCCTCCGCATCACGTGGCGCGACCACGGGCCCTACAAACGCCTCCCCGCGGCGGCCGGACGCGTCGCGGCCCAATGCCGCGACCTCGTCGGCATTGCCTTCGAACAGCGCGTCCTCGGGGAAATCCTCCAACCCGCGCAGGAACGCTTCGGGCAAGCCCCTGATCATGCCAGTATCGAAAGCTGCGCCGGCGGACGCGGGAGCGATGGAAAGATCCGCCAAACGAGCTTGGACCGCGGGAACGCCACGACCCAAGCGGTCAACAGGATCAAGGCGAGGTAGGTGCGCACGCCCTGGTTCAATACGTACCACTCTTCAAGCCGGCCCTTGTAGGGCGCGATCACGTCATCGTAGAAGCGCATCGGATCGGAGGAGGCGTGCAGCATCTCTTCCTCGTCCCGGAACAGGACCGAGCCGATCCCGGACAAGCCGGGACGCACTTCAACGATCGCCCGTCTCGTGGACGCAGGAAACGCGTCGAAGCATCGCCTTGTTTGCGGACGCGGACCCACCACGCTCATATCCCCCTTCAGGATATTGAACAACTGCGGCAGCTCGTTGATCTTGGTCTTGCGGAGGAGGCGCCCGAAGGGCAGCACGCGCGGGTCGTCCTTCACTGTGACCGTGCCCGTACCGATATTCGGGCTGTCCTTGAGCATCGTGGCAAACTTGTAAAGGAAGAACGGCCTTCCCCCCGCACCAACCCGTTCCTGCAGGAAGAACACCTCCCCCTCCCCCGTCAGGCGCAGCGCGATCGCCACCGGCAATAGCAAGGGCGATAGCGCCAGCAAGGCGACTGCGGAAAACAAGATGTCGAGGATCCGCTGCATCACATCCGTCCGTCCAGATACCTGCCCGTTTCCTTGTGCTGGAACCCAGGGAGGACCGCGTTGAAGGAATCAACGATCTCCTGCTTGCTCCAACTTCTCTGGCGTCGGATACGCCGGATTTCCTCAACGAACGCATCGAGCTTCGCGCCATCGAAATCGGCGGGATTGCGGATGACGCCGATCGACGCGAAGCGGTCGAGATCCAGGTCTTCGTCGCCGGTATAGAATTCCTCGAAGTCCTTTTCGCCCGTCGTGTCGCTGGCGAAAAAATACACCGGCCACTCCCCTCTCGGAATCAGTTCGGCCGCGCGTTCTCGGGCTTCGTCTTCCGTTTCGCACTCCCGCGGCGTGAAGCCCATCGACTCCAGGAAGCGGACGGCGATGTCAGAAAAACGGGTCAGGTGCAGCGCCTCGCTCAGTTTCGGGAAGAAGATGTCTCGGTTATCGCCAAGAATGCATGAAGAGAGGCAGAGCTCCCCCGACTCCTGCGGCGTCACGAAGTAGCGGCGCACATCATTGGGCGCGGAAATCGGTTGGCGCTTCGCGAAGCGCTGGTTGAACCCGTGGAGCAGCGACCCGTCGGAAAACGCCACGTTGGCGAACCTCGCGGTCGAAATTGGCAAGTCGAGGCTCGCCCGCATGAGGAACATTTCCATGATGCGCTTGCTCGCGCCCATCATGTTGACCGGATTGGCGGCCTTGTCGGTCGAGACGCAGAAGTACTTGCGGGCACCAGCGGAGCGGGCCTGGCCCATCGTCGAAACGGTGTTCATGACGTTCACCTGCACCATCCGCATCAGGGTGAACGGGTCCTTTTCGCTGCGTACGTGCTTCAGCGCCGACAGGTTGAGGACGTAGTCGTAGCCTTGCCCGGCCGACATCAATGCATCGAACTCCCGCCCGCCGCAGTCCACCGCGAACGTGCGGAAATCTCCCTCTATATAACCCAGCGTGCTGCGAATGTCCCGCACGAGTTCGACCATGTTGTTCTCGCTGATGTCGACAACATGCAGGGCACGCGGGCGCCGCTTGAAGATTTCCCGCGTCACGGCCTGGCCGATCGAGCCAGCGCCACCGATGACCAGGAACCTCCCAGACGCCACAGCGCCAGTGAGCTCAGCTCCGTGCGCCTGAAGGTCGACGTCGAACAACGGCTCGCGCCGGCCGATCAAGCTCAACATGCTCATTTCCACGGCCTCAACCGGCGATACCGACCGCGAGTCGCTCGCGCGCGGCCATGTAGGCGGCGCGGAAGGCGGCAATCACGGTTTCGATGTCTTCGTCGGTCATTCCCGGGTACAAGGGCAAGGTCAACTCCCGCCTCGAGACCTCGTCGGCGATGGGCGTGGCCCCCAAATCCATGCCTGCATACGCGGAAAACTCGTGGATCGCCGGGTAGTGGATGCTCGACTGCACGCCTTGGGCCTTGAGGTTCTCGATGACCTGCGTTCGATCCACTTCTGCGGGCAGGAGCACCGGGAAGATGTGGTACGAAGGCTCCCGGTCCGGGGTGGACCCAAACGGAATGACGAGTCCTTCCAGCGCGGAAAACGCGTCCCGGTAACGCTGCACGACGCGTCGTCGCGCAATGTTCGCTTCGCGGAGCTTGGCAAGCTGCACCAAGCCGAGTGCAGCGCGCATCTCGTCGATACGGTAGTTGAGCCCCGGACGAACGACGTCATACGTGATCGCCCGCCCCTTGTGCCGGTCGAGCGTCAAAGTCGTCATGCCGTGCGAACGCAGATAACGCATCTGCCTGTCCAGTTCCGGCGACAAGGTCGTGACCATCCCGCCCTCGCCCACCGACAGGTTCTTGTTGGTGAAAAAACTCCAGCAACCCACGTCCCCGAATGTACCGACGCTTCTCCCCTTGTAGGTCGCTCCCGGAGCGTGCGCGCAGTCCTCCACGAGGCTCAGGCCGCGTCCGCGGCACAAAGCGACGATGGCGTCCATGTCGCAGGGCACGCCGGCGTAGTGCACGATCATCACGCACTTCGTCCGCGGCGTGACCTTACGCTCGATGTCCTCGACCGACATGTTCCAGTCGTCAAAGGAGGTGCAATCGGCCATCACCGGCCGCGCCCCGGTGAGCATTACGGCGTTCACGTCGGCGACGAATGTCTGTGCCGGAACGATGACTTCGTCGCCCGGCCCGACACCCAGGGCGAGCAGTGCAAGATGGAGCGCGGCGGTGCCGTTCGAGACCGCCGCGGCTTTGGCATCTTCGCCCAGGAACGAGGCGAACGCCGATTCGAAGGAAGTCGTGCGCTCGCCCATCGTCAACCAACCGCTCTCGATGACCGCCGCGACCGCCTCGGCTTCCCGATGGTCGAAGTTTAGCTTGAACAGCTGAACCTTCCACATGATCTGGTCCACTCCGAACTATTGGGTGTCGGTCGACACAAGCGTCGATCGGGGGTATCGCATCTCTCTGGCGATCATCGAAACCAGCCCGCCGATGCGGATGATAGCGTGACCATTGCGGCGCAAGCGCCGATATGAAGCCAAGTCGGGATTTGACCGATAGCTCCTCCCCCGCCTCGGCTGCGGCGTACCCGGCATGCCCGCTTCGGCCTTCGCCACTGCTTCGCAAAGGGCGTCACGTCCCTCCACGCATAGCTTCTGGAACAGCCCGAAGGCGCTTTCCCCGGGCGCTATCGGCACTTCCCTGGCCGCGAGGATGTGGCCGTCGTCGAACTTCGGGGTGAGGTAATGGACACTGGTTCCGGTCGTCCGTTCCCCTTCCGCCAGCACCCAGTAGTAAGGCGCCAAGCCTGCATAGCGCGGAAGCAACGAGGAATGGATGTTGATCCCCCCCAGGGCAAACCGGTCCACCAATACCTTCGGGATCTTTTGCGGGCAGCTGACCGAAACGAGCAGATCGGCATTCCATCGCCCGATGCCGGCCGCAACCTCCGGGTCGTCGACGCTCACCGCTTCCAGGCACGGCACGGAAAACTGCTCCGCCATTCGGCGGACGGACAGAAGCGCGCCGGGAGCGATGATTGCTGCAATCTTGATGGCGACCATCTGCGTGACCTTGGCCAGCACGTAGGGGAATGCAGTGACGCGCGCGATGGCACGCAATGCCGTCATTCCTGAGCGCCCGAAGTAATCACCGGTGATGACCGCGACACCCGCGATATCGGCATGGCGTTGCTTGAACAGGTCTTCGAGAATGAGCCGCGCCTGATAGTTGCCGTTGGTGATGACGACGATGCGTGCCATGAAAGTCCCCGTCAGAGCGAAAGAAATTCGCGAATCGAACGGTTTACCTTCGTGACGTCATACTTCGTTTCGGCGAGCCGGCGCCCTGCCGCGCCGTGTGCCCGGGACAACGCCGAATCCGCTGCGTAGCGGCGCATCGCCCCAGCCAACGCCAGGGTATCCGCCACTGGGACCAGGTAGCCGGTTTCACCATCCTCAACTGTTTCACGGCAACCGGGAGCGTCCGTGGTGATGACGGCGCGGCCCGTCGCCATCGCTTCGAGGACGGACCGTGGCGTTCCCTCGCGGTAGGACGGCAACACGAAGACCGAGCACTCCGCCAGCGCCGGCCGCACATCCGAAAGCCTGCCGACGTACTCCACGCATCCTTCTCGCAGGAGACGCTCAAGTTCGATCGGGTCTATGGAGTCAGGGTTGTCCGCATCCAGCCAGCCCACGAGACGAAAGCGCGCAAGCGGGAACTCGCAATGCACGATTGAAGCCGCTTCGAGATACTCGCGAACCCCTTTGCTCAATAGCAGGCGCCCGATCATGAGAAATTCGGCTTGCTCCGGGACCGCTCTCTCGGCGAAGTGCACCATGTCGACCCCGGAACCGTTCACGATCCCGGTCCTAGCCCGACCGGTGAGGCGCAAAGCGCGGAACAGCGCTTCGTCGTCAGGATTCTGGAACAAGACCACCTGACATCGAGGGAGGGCCAAGCGGTACAGGAGGCGCTGGATCCGGGCGATCAGCCGCCCCTTGAAGGTGCGAGCCAGGAAGCCATAACCGAGACCAGTGATCATGGCATTGCGCTGGCGAACTCCCGTCGCCCACGCGGCCAGCGAGCCATATATGACGGCTTTCGCGGTATAGGAAATCGTCGCATCCGGGCGGAGCGAACGCATCGTGCGTACCAACGCGAGAAATGCTACGAAATCCCGCGCGGGATTGAGGCCGGTCCTCTGGAGGGGGATCCGAAGCGAGCGGACCCCGATGCGCCTTAGGCGCGCCTGAATTTCCGCGTCCACGTCGGGCGCGGCAGCAACGACCTCGTGACCCCGCGCCACGAGCTCGGCCAAGAAGGGACCGCGAAAATTGAGGAATGCCTTGGCATAGGCATCCAGGACTAGGACGCGGGCCATGCGATCAATTCAGCCCCATGCCCGCCAACTGGTCGGCCGGGATCCGGTTCTTGATCAACGCGAACTTGCCGCTCGCCTCGCGCGGAATCGCCGGAACCTTTTCGATCGAAAAACGCATGCCATCCCCGAAACGATAGCGCATCGCCGACTTGATCGTCTCTTCGGCGGACGCCGCGTACAACTCCTCGTCAACGACAAGCAAGATACGAATCTCGTCGAGGCCGTCCTGTTGGAACTGCATCTCCTTGACGCAATTCGGAAGCCCCTTGATGACGTCGGCGAGGTGGCTGAGGCTCACCCGCCCCCGATCGGCGGAATACAGGTAATCGACTGCACGCCCCTCGATGCGCTCGACCAGTGGATGCGCGGACCCGCAGCTGCACGTGCCGTCGCGAAAGACGATCCGGTCGCCGATCCTGTAGCGGATCAATGGCGTGCCGTGGGTAGTGAAGGATGTGATGAGCATCTCCGGACCCTGCCCGAAATCGGCTGACTCGATGACGCCCGTGTCGATGTTGTAGTGCAGGTTGCCCTCGAGGCATTCGGTCACAAAGGTCGCCCCCTCCGCGGAGCCATACTGGTCATAGATATGTGCGCCGAACGCGGCCTGGATCGCCTCTCGATGATGCGGAAGAAGCGTTTCGGACGTGGTGAAAATGGCCTTCGGTCGGAACCCCGGCCGGATACCTTCGCGGAGGACGTGGCTCGCCAGCTGATGCAGCGCCGACACGAATCCGTTCAACACATCCGGCTGGTAGCGATCCAGGTCCGCGAGGTAGGCGGGAATGTTGCGCTCCGTCAGGTCGAATGTGGAATAGAGGCGCTGGTTGTACGCCGTGTTGTCGCGCCAGAATATCCGGCGCTTCCCCTGGAACACACCCTTCGCGAAGGATCGACCACTGAAGGTGGCCTTGCGCGACTTGAATGGATCTATGCCGCAACGAATTTTGAACGCATCGAGGTATGCCATGCGCTTCTGGAAGTCCTCCGGCGTATAGACGACCTCGAGAGACTTGCCCGTCGTACCGCCGGTGAACAGATGGATACCCTGCTCGACCGGGATCGTATAGACGCGCTCGATGTCGGCGCGAAGCTGCTCCTTGTCAACTACCGGAAACTTGGCGAGGTCGGAAACGGTGTCCACCGAGACATCCATGCCGGCATACAGGTCTCGATAGAAGGCGCTGGCAGCGATGGCGTGCGCAATGATGTCCCTGACGCCATCGAGCTGCGCCGCGTCTTCCCCGGCACGGTCGCCATAATCCTTCCGCAACAGCCTGGTCCTCTCCGACCAATATGGCTCACCATAGCGTTGGGCAACCAATCTGCGCCCATAGGCGGAAATGATCCGGTTCTGGAGCCAAATAGGCGACCAGTAATAGACGAGTTCGGCCAATCGATTCACGACACAGCTTCCTCGGACAGCAATATTCTGGCCAGCGCTGCGGCCAACGCCGGATATGCGTAATCACGGACGGCAGCGTTGTAGTGCGCCGTCGATTGACTCCGGTGCCCGATGGCGCGTCCAAGCTGCTCCACGAAGCGCTGGTACTCTCGCTTGGGATCCTCGGCCGCCGCCTCCCACACCCATCCGCCACCAACGCGCTCCACCACGTGCTTGAACTCGCTTTCGGGCTTGTCGCCGTTGACGACCCCAAGGACGGGTCGGCGCATCATGAAGCATTCGAATAGCTTGCCGGTCATGATGCCCTGATCGTTCTCGGTATTCCAAGTCGCCACGACCACGAGGTCGGCATCTGCCTGCAGGGCCATCGCCTTACTCCGCGACACCCTTCCGTGGTCGACCAACACGTCCTCCATGCCCCACGCAGCGGCGAGGCGACGCAAGGCGGCGAAGTCCTCCCCGGCGTAGTGGAACTGGAGATCGGGGAGGGAGACGACCCCTCGGGCGACGATTTCCTTGAGCGCCCGAAACACCACCGAGATATCCCGGGTCCCGCCGTACAGGCTGCCGGCGTATGCGAGGCGAAAGGCTGCGCCGGGCGCACGGTCGGACCGCGGATTGTCTGCGGACGCGACATCCTCGGGATCGTAGCCGTTCGACAACACGATCGGCTGGAGTGGATTGCCCTTCCCCACCTTTTTTGCCACCCCGGCGGAGACCGCCACCGCGACGTCGGCGCGGGATAGGATCCGCGCCTGGATCAATCCGTTAAGCCGGTAGATCAACGAATCGGAGTTCGTCCTGTAATTGACAGGGTCGCGGAAATCGGCAACCCAGCGCGAGGACAATCCCCGCTGGCGCAGCCGTGCCGCCGCCCACATCGCGCCGAGACTTGGGTAGCTGGACAGGATCGCGTCAAACCGCTGATCGGAAAGACCGCTGTCACGGCAGAACCGGGCGACCTGGCGCTGCCAGTCCCAGTTGCGCAGGAGGGTGTATCCGAAGCGGACATATCTGTAAAAGGCGGCGCGCAACGACGACCGCACGCCGCCATGCCCACGCGAAATGAGAGAGGCTGCTTGGTTCGAGGCAAGCAGCTTCTTCCTTCGTCGCCCGATCGTGGCCCGAAACAGTCGCCCCTGCGCCACCGTGTGGCGACGGATCAGGGCGAGTTCGCGCGACTCCAGCGTGTCGTCCCGGGGCGTGTCTTCGTCCAGCTGCGGCGAAATGACCGTGATGTCGACTCCAAGCCTGACCAGATACTTGACGAGCTTCGCCATGCGAACGGAGCCGATGGCGTTCTCCGGGGCAAAGCTGGTGGTGATGACCAGGACAGAGCTCATCTGCTTGGAGATCCATGGCCCGGGAAGACGGAACCTGTCACTTTGCCGGGGCGAATTGCTGCCGGGGACGCCGAACGTGGGTAGTGCAAGATGATGAAGAGCATGATCCACGCCGGCAGGCGGCGAAGGATGTCACCGCCAGCAGCATAAATCACGAGTCCTGAAAGCGCCGCCAACAAGGGCGGGTTGTAGAGGACGCGACGTCCTATCCGGATGAGCAGGACGACGAATGCGATTACTCCGAATAAACCTGCTTGGAGCAACGCGGTTAAGAACGATTGATGGGCGTCCATGTACGCGCCCTGGAAGAGGATGTGCGCGCCGGGACCTCGCCCGACCATAAGCGATTCCAGCCCGAGATCGAGGGCGTGGCCGTACAGGTAGTTCCGCACGCCTCCGACATCGTTCTCCTCGAATAGCCTCTCGCTGATGCGGACCCAGTCTGCGCTGGCGACTATCAACAAGGCCAACGCCCCGAAAGCCAGATTGACCTGCACCAACCTTGACTTGCCCAACCTCACGAGGGCGTAGGAATACGCCATGACGAAAACACCGATGTACATGGCAAGCAACGCCTTCGAGGATCCGGTGCGCACTGCCATGACCCCGGCCATGACGGACATGGCCAGGAGGACTGACTTCTTCACTACTCCCTTCGCACCCGCCATCACCGCGATCCCCAGGAACGGAAGCGGCACCAGCGTCATGGAAATCTGGTGCAGGTTCTCCGCCCAAGGCACGAAATAGTCGTAATACTTAAGCGGCAACCCGAACAGCGAAGGGGTGAAGAAGCTGGCGACGAAAAGAATCAGGAACGCCGAGGTCGACCAGACAAAGACATCCCTCGCGAAGCGCTTCACATCGAAGGCTGAGTGCGTTGCGAGGCGTTCGAACGAATAGCACGCAAAAAGTATGAACAAATAAGCTGCCGTATCGAAGCTGATCTGTCGCGAAGTACCGGTTTGGTTGGAGTAAACGAACTGATTTGCCGCGAGACCGATCATGCTCAGCGCCAAATACAGGAGCCAAAACTTGGTCAGCAGGAATTGCCGGAACTGGGACCGCTTCAACCCGCGCAGCGCCTGGCCGAGGAAGATGATCAGGACGAGCACTTCAGCAACGCCCATGAACCCGAATCGCAACAGGGTAAATGGTGCGATCACCATTGCCGCTACGAGCAGTTTTTCCTTCGATACCTTCAAGCGCTGGCACTCGCGAGGGGTGGAGACGGACGGGGGTCAGTCAAGATAATTCAGGACGTTCTTGCGGTATTGCCTTTGGTTATAGCGCGCACGCCACAGAATCCCCGCCGAATTCAGGTTCAGGCGTTTCAGGTACCAATCAAGGTCGCGGCTGCGTTTCCTGCCTGCGACGTAGGCACTCAGGATCGCCTCGCGGCGTGCCGCATAGTCCGCATCGACGTTCACGAGTGCCGCAGAGTATTCGTCGATGAGCGAGGAAACCTCATCCGACCCGATCTCCAGTCGTTCGGCGGCGGCGAACAGGGGAGTGACGTGGTGCGAAACCAGGCGACCCCCTTGGACGTCCAATTCGAGGATCGCGCCCTGGCGGTTGTTTAACGACTGGCGGATGAGGGGCTCCGGCGACTTGTCTGTGTAGACGTCATCGAAGCAAAAATTCCCGAGACTGTAGGCGATTACCGAGCCGTCCACCGCTTCGATCCCCTGGAGGACATGGGGATGATGGCCGTAGTAGACGTAGGGGCAAACACCGGCGAAGCGGCGAGCCATCCGGATATCGTCCGGACTCGGGAAATTTACGTGCTCCTGGCCGGAATGCACGCTCACCACGTTGAGGAATCCGTCCTCGTGATTCTTCCTGAGCATCGCCTCGACGGTGGCGACGTTCAGGGCGTTCACCCCTGGCTTGCCGCCGTGCGATATTCCCAGCGGATTTGTGTTGAAGCTGCAATAGCCGTGCAGCGCGACCCGGCCCACGCCGTCATCGAGCCTCAATTGCCGGCCATCCACGCCGAACCAGTCGATTCCAGCCGCCCCCAAGGCATCCAGAGTGTTGGCATACCCCGGCAATCCATAGTCAAAGATGTGGTTATTGGCGAGGTTGACCGCATCGATGTTGAGGTACGTCAACAGCTCGACGTTTCTCGAGCTCGCCTTGATGTAAGCAGATTTCGGTCCACGCGGGGTAATGGCATCCCCGAACGGCGTTTCCAGGTTGCCAACGACATGGTCGAAGCCGCGGAGGTACGCGGCTACGCCGCGAAAGTAGTCTCTAACGGACGGATTGCCCTCGACCGAATATTTTCCGAAGAATGCGATGTCGCCAAGCAACGCGATTTTCACGAAGCACCCCGCGAAGGACTTGGCTCCGGACGCGTCCCGGCAGCGGCCAGAATCTCGACAACCCGCTCAGCAGCGTCACCGCCGCCATAGAACCCCTGTGCAAATTCCAGACCCTGGGTGGACCGCGTCAGTGCCGCCGCAATTGCTCCTTCTTCGACGCCGGCGAGGACATTGCAGCCGGCTTCGACCAGCTCCGTCCACTCCGTTTCCTCCCGAAGCACGACGCATGGCTTGCGATGAAAGTAGGCCTCCTTCTGCACGCCGCCCGAATCCGTCGCGATGATTTGGCAGTTTTTCTCAAGCCAGGCCATTTCAAGGTACCCGACGGGGTCGACCACGCGCACATTGGGAGGGGGGACCAGCTCGAGCTCGGCCACCTTGACCTTCGTACGGGGATGCATCGGAAGGATCACAGGCAGCGGAGATGCCGAGAGTCCGGCAAAGATCGAACGAAGACGTTTCGGGTCGTCCGTATTCTCCGCGCGGTGGATCGTGCACAGCACGAACCCGCCCGACAGGCGGCTGTCGCCCGCAAACCATCCGGGCATGCGCGCGCGCTCCGCATAGAACAGGGCGGCATCCAGCATGACGTCACCGACGACGTGGATCATCTCTTCGGCAATCCCTTCCCTCGAGAGATTGTCACGTGCGGTCCGCGTAGGGGCGAACAGGATGTTCGAAACGTGATCGGTGACGACACGATTGATCTCTTCCGGCATCCTCCTGTTGAACGAGCGCAGCCCGGCTTCGACGTGGGCCAATCCGATATGGAGTTTCGCGGCAGCCAAGGCGCCGGCGAGCGTTGAATTCGTATCGCCGTAGACCAGCACCATGCCGGGCTTCTCGGTCAACAGGACGTCCTCGATCCTCTCCAGTTGTCGTCCGGTCATGGCACCGTGGCGCCCGCCTCCGACTCCGAGCTCGTATTGCGGCCTCGGGATGCCCATCTGTTCGAAGAAGACGTCGGACATGTCGGCGTCGTAGTGCTGGCCCGTATGGACGAGTACTTCTTCCAGGCCCTGGCGCGCCATGGCCCTCGAAACAGCCGCGGCCTTGATGAATTGTGGCCGCGCACCGATGACGGTCACGATCTTCACGTCGCTCGCCTCCCGGCGGCAACGAGCAGAAAATCAGACAACGTCGTCGCGACTAGCGCGGCGGGCAACACGGTGAACGAACGCCCTGCGACCTTCACGCTGAGGGGCAGCGACTTCGCCTGTTTTATCTGAAGTCCCCCTCTTTTCAAGTAGCCGTTCAGCCGGGCCAAGTTGAAGTCCACGACGTGCGCCGCGACCCAATTTCCGTTCGATGGAATACCGGTGCCTCCCAACGGGTGACCGCAGTCCCCCGACGCGGCCAGGTTCGGCAACCGGCCCACGGCCACCTTGATTCGCGACTTGAGCGAACAGACGTTCGGAACGCTAACGATGGCAATCCCATCCGCCTTCAACACCCGCCCGATTTCCTTCACGAGTGGCGTACCCATCACAAGGTGCTCCAGGACCTCCGTGCAAAGCACCATGTCGACGCTCGCATCGGGGAGCGGCAGCTTTGCATTTTCGCCGTCAAGGTCGGCCTGCACATCCGGAGAACCGTACTTGTCCACAGTCAGCCATTCGCCGGACCGGTGGAACTGGGCGAAGCTCGCGTCACTCGCGCCGATCTCGACGACAACCGAGTCAGCTCGGATGTACTGCGCGATCAGGGCGTTGGTGGCATCAAGCCGAACTCGCCCGATGACCTCTTTCATCGTCAGCTCCATAAGATGTACGCGGTCAGGAACAAGCCTCCGCCCAAGGCGCCGCAAGCGGCGGACAGGACCCCGTCCCGCAAGATTTGCATGATCTGTCCACCGCTGCATCCGGCGCGGCGGACGATGACGACCAGAAGCACTAGATAGAACAGGGCCGAACCCATCGCGAACGCCTGGATGAGGTGCCCGGGCATGTACAGCGCGGCAAGCGCGACCCCCCCAACTCGGCAAGCGAGACCGAATATAGTCAATGCCAGCATCTCGCCCTGAAGCTGGAGGACGTGCATCACCATCGAAACCGGAGAGGAGACGAATTGCAGGATGAACCAAGGGACCATCCACGAAACCATGCTTCCGGCTGCCGCCCACTCTTCGCCGAACACGTACCTGAAGAGGACTGGAGCGGCGAATCCCATGAAGACGAGCGGCGCCACTCCGATTCTGGCCATCGACGCAATGATCTTCGACGTGTAGGCCGCAAGTTCCCCCTGCCTCGATTTTTCGGGAGCTTCGGAGAGGAACACTTGGCCCACGGAAGTTCCGAGGACGCCCATCGGCGCCTGCATCGTGCGCATGGCCAGCATCAGCAATCCTGCCTCCGGCCCTGCGGCAATCGAGGCGATCATGATTACCGGGAGTTGCAGGCCGGAGGTGTTCGCCAGGGCATCCCATGTGGAGTAGAGCGGAAATCTCCTGTAGCGCCCGACTGCACTCGCGATGCTGGAGATTCGCACTGAGCGGATGATGGCGCCTTCCTGCCGCAAGGCGCGCATGGCCAAGCCCAGGACGCCCGCCCCGCCGATGACTGCATGGCCCAGCAGCAAGCCGAGGGGCGCAAAGCCCATCCAGCCCATGCCGGCTTGAACGCTGGTCCCGCCAATCGATTGCGTCAGCCTCGTCTTGGCGATATCGGCGAATCGGCGCTTCCTCGTGCTCCAGTATTGAAGCGCCGAATACGTGCTCGCAAGCCACGCCCCCGCGGGAACCAGCCAGAGATATCGCCCCAACTTCCCGTTCGCGACGAGGTCGTCCAGGTTGGCGGGCGCCATGAACACCGCCCCTGCTATCACGATGCCGACGGCGGCCGAGGAGGCGAGCGCCGCAGCGAGGAGCGATGCTGCCTCATTGTCGTCCGCCGGAAGAGGAAGCGCAATTTCGAGGCGCAGACAGGCTGAAACGGAAAGGATCGATACGGCCGAGACATACACGGCCAGGACGCTGAAATCATGCGGGGAATAGAGCCGGGTGAGCAGCGGCAATGCAAGCAGCAGGATCGCCTGGGAAGCCGCAGTCCCACCCATCAAGACGGACACGCCCCGCAGGAACGTGTTGGACAAAGCCTTTTGGACCAGGCTCGCGATCATCTACCGTGACGCCACTCGTTCAATGGCTTCACAGACGCGGTTCACGTCCGTCTCCGTCATGTAGGGATGCATCGGCAAGCTCAAGACCTCCCTGGCCGCGGCTTCTCCCAACGGGACATGGCAATCCTGGTCGGCAACCGCGGGTTGCCGGTTGATCGGAAGCGGGTAATGCACGGTCGTCGGAACTCCCGCCAATCGAAGCGCCGAGGCGACATCGTCACGCGCCACCAAGCGCACGGTGTACTGCGCCCATGCACTCTCGTTATGCGCCTCGACGCAAGGCGGCTCGATCCGTAGCGGCACGAGACAGGCTGCATAGAGCGCTGCGATGCGGCGCCTGGCTTCCAGCTCATCGTCAAGCACGTCCATCTTGCAGAGCAGGATCGCCGCCTGCAGCGTGTCGAGGCGGCTGTTAACGCCGACGCGGACATGATGGTATCGACGATTCTGCCCGTGACGGGCAATCTGCCGCATCACCTTCTCCAGTCCTTCGTCGCTGGTGAAGATCGCGCCGCCGTCGCCGTAGCAGCCCAAGGGCTTGCTGGGGAAGAAACTGGTCGTCGCGATCCGCGTCAGACTGCAGCTCTTGCGTCCCTTGTAGGTCGCGCCGAAGCTCTGGGCGGCGTCCTCGATCACCGTCACGCCATGACGCTCCGCGATGGCGTTGATTGCGTCGTAGTCGGCGCACTGGCCGTACAACGACACCGGGATGATCGCCTTGGTCCGCGGCGTGATCGCGGCTTCAAGCAGTGCCGGTTCCAGGTTGAACGTCCGCGGGTCGATGTCCACGTAGACGGGCTTGGCACCAAGTACCGCGGCAGCCTCTGCGGTGGCGATGTAGGTGAAGCCAGGGGTGATGACCTCGTCCCCTGGGCCGACTCCCAAGGCCATCAGCGCAATCTGGATGGCGTCGGTGCCGTTGGCGACGGCGATGCAGTATCTGGCACCCGTGTAGGCCCGCAGCCGCTCCTCCAGCTCGGCTACCTCCGGTCCCAGGATGTACTGGCCGTGGGCCAGCACCCGGGCGATCGCGGCATCGAGTTGCGGTTTGATCCGCGCCTGTTGCGCGGCGAGGTCGATGAATTCCATGTAAGTCTCCTTGCGGTCAGGCATCGAACGCCTCGACACGACCGTCCTGGAGCACGTATCGCTTGCCGGAATGCGAGCAGGTCGCCTGCCCTTTGCCGCGAACGGGCAAGTCGAGTTGTTCGCCGAACTCGCTCATCCAGCCGATCTGGCGCGCGGGCACCCCGACGACCAGCGCATAGCCGGGAACATCCTTGTTGACGACCGCCCCGGCCCCGACGAACGCAAATTCGCCGATGGTGACACCGCAGACCACGGTGCAGTTTGCCCCCAGGGTCGCGCCGCGCTTCACCAGCGTGTTGCGGTATTCGGCCTTTCGTTCGATCAGCGAGCGCGGGTTGTAGACGTTAGTGAACACCATGCTGGGGCCGCAGAACACCCCCTCTTCCAGGGTCACGTTGTCGTAGACGGACACATTGTTCTGGATCTTGCAGCGATCGCCGATCACGACCTTGTCGCCCACGAACACGTTCTGCCCGAGCGAAACGCCCGCACCGATCGTGGCCCCCGCGCAGACGTGCACGAAATGCCAGACGCGGGAACCGTCGCCGATGCGCGCCCCGTCGTCGACTATCGCGGTATCGTGCTTGAAATAGCCCACATCAATCCCCAAGGAACGGGTGGCGATCGCCGCCCGGCGACGGCCGCGCGCCACGAATGCTCGCGACGGTCTCGATCGCGACGCGATTTTCCTCGAGGCCGAAACCGCGGCCTGCGAGGATCTCCGCGTAGCTCCGGGTGTGGAGGTCGGTGAATCCGCCGGAAAATTCGATCTCGTCGCCGTCGACGGTGATCGAGCGGTAGGTGCGCTGTCCCGACGCGCGTGCAGGCTCCGGGACGTCCCCCACGTCAACCGAAAGGAACCACCGAACGCGCGCATGCTCGTATTCGAGATACCCGGCGGCTTTCGTTGGCTCGTAGAGATGGACCACGTTTTCCTGCAGCCGCCCGAAGATGAAATGCAGCATGTCGAAGAAATGCACGCCGATGTTCGTGGCGATCCCGCCCGACTTGCGTTCGTCGCCCTTCCAGCTCTGCAGGTACCAGCTTCCACGCGAAGTGATATAGGCCAGGTCGACTTCGTGCTTGCGGCCAGGCCGGCCCGCCCGCACCTTGTCGCGCAGGGCGATGATCGCCGGGTGCACGCGCAGCTGCAGGATCGTGTTGACTTTCCGCCCGGTGTCACGCTCGATCTCGAGCAGGCCGTCGATGTTCCACGGATTGAGCACCAACGGCTTTTCGCAGATTGCGTCCGCATCGGATCGCAGGGCGAAACGCATGTGCGAGTCATGCAGGTAGTTCGGCGAGCAGATCGAAACGAAGTCGACCCGCTTCTCGTGGTTGGCGCGCCGCCGCTTGTCGACGTGGCGATCGAAGCGCTCGAACTCCGTGAAGAAATCCGCCTCGGGAAAATAACTGTCGATCACCCCCACCGAATCGTTGGGGTCGTAGGCGGCAACGAGGCGATGCCCGGTATCGCGGATGGCCTGCATGTGCCGGGGCGCGATGTAGCCTGCAGCGCCGATTAGCGCGAAGTTCCGAGGATTGCCGCTCACGAGTGGAACTCCCTGTACCAGGCCACGAATCTCGACACGCCTTCCTCCACGCCGACCACGGGCCGATATCCGACGGCAGCGTGCAGCGCCGACATGTCCGCCTCCGTGTCCGGTACGTCCCCCGCCTGCAAGGGGAGCATTTCCATCCTTGCCTTCCGGCCGAGGCAATCCTCGAGGACCTCGATGTAGCGGAGGAGCTCGACGGAAGCCTCGTTCCCGATGTTGTAGATCTTGTAGGGCGCCACGCCGCTGCTCATCGGGTCCGGATCGTCCCCGCTCCAGGATGGATCGACGCCCGGAGCACGGTCCAAAGTGCGAATCACGCCCTCGACGATGTCGTCGATGTAGGTGAAGCTGCGCTTGTGGTGCCCATGGTTGAACACCCTGATCGGCTCTCCGGCCAGGATTGCCCGGGTGAACAGGAAGAGCGCCATGTCCGGCCTGCCCCAAGGCCCGTAGACCGTGAAGAAGCGCAAGCCAGTGCTCGGGATGCCGTAGAGATGCGCGTAGCTGTGCGCCATCATCTCGTTGGCCTTCTTCGTCGCGGCGTACAGCGTCAGCGGATGCTCGGTATGGTCGTGCTCCGAGAACGGCATCCGGGTATTGGCGCCATATACGGAACTGGTCGACGCGAACACGAGGTGCTCGACCCCGTGGTGCCGGCAGCCCTCGAGTACGTGCAGGAAGCCTGTGACGTTGCTGGCCACGTACACGTGCGGATTCTGGGCCGCATAGCGAACGCCTGCCTGGGCCGCCAGATTGATCACGCGTTGCGGCTTGTGGGTGGCGAACACGCCTTCGATCGCCGCCCTGTCCGCCAGGTCGGCATGGACATGGGAGTACGCCGGATGATTGGCGAATCGGGAGAGCCGTGCCTTCTTAAGCTCGACGTCGTAGTAGTCCGAAAGATTGTCGACGCCAACGACCTCGTCGCCGCGCTCCAGCAGCCTGATGGCGACGTGGGAACCGATGAAGCCGGCCGTGCCCGTGACGAGGATCTTCACAGGCGCCCGTCCACGGCTTCCCGCGGAAGCACGTATTTGACGTCATACACGACCGACTCCGGCTTGCCCAATGCGCGGATGCCCGCGGCACCGAGATCCGCGAACTGGCGATGCCCCACGGCGACGATGATGGCGTCGTACACGCCGGGCTCGGCTTCGGCGACGGGCGCGATGCCGTATTCGTGCAAGGCTTCCGAAGCGGCGACCCAAGGATCGTGCACATCGACCATGGCACTATAGCCGCGCAGGGCGTGGACGATGTCGACGACGCGGGTATTGCGCAGGTCCGGGCAGTTTTCCTTGAACGCGAGCCCAAGCACGAGTATCCGTGCCTGCACGGGGTTGATTCCCTTTCGAACCATCAAGCGAATGACTTCGTTTGCGACGTACGCGCCCATGCCGTCGTTCGTACGGCGGCCAGCGAGGATGACGTCGGGATGATGGCCGACTTCCTGCGCCTTGTGGGTCAGATAGTACGGATCGACGCTGATGCAGTGACCGCCGACAAGGCCGGGGCGGAACGGGAGGAAATTCCATTTCGTACCGGCCGCTTCGAGCACCTCGAGCGTATCGATGTCCAGCTTGTTGAACAGCATCGCGAGGTCATTGACCAATGCGATATTGAGATCGCGCTGCGTGTTCTCGATGACCTTGGCCGCTTCCGCGACCTTGATGCTGCTGGCCTTGTGCGTCCCCGCGGTGATGATGCCGCCGTAAAGCCCGTCGACGAAGTCGGCCACTCCAGGGGTCGATCCCGAAGTCACTTTCTTGATGCTCGTCACCCGGTGCTGTTTGTCGCCGGGATTGATGCGCTCCGGACTGTAGCCCGCGAAGAAGTCCTCATTGAACTTCAGACCAGAAACACGCTCGAGGATCGGAATGCAGACTTCCTCGGTGCATCCGGGATACACCGTCGACTCGTAGACGACGACGTCGCCCCGCTTGAGGACCTTGCCAAGCGATTCGCTGGCCTTCACGAGCGGCGTCAGGTCAGGCCGGCGCGCACTGTCGATCGGTGTCGGCACGGTTACGATGTAGACATGGCAACGCCTGATGTCATCGAGGCTGGAGCTAAATCGCAGGCGTTTCGCCGCCGCCAGTTCCTCGCGCTCGACCTCCAGGGTGCTGTCGCGCCCGGCCTGCAGTTCCTCGACCCGGGCCGTGTTGATGTCGAAGCCGATGGTGTCGTAACGCTTACCGAACTCAACCGCCAGCGGCAAGCCGACGTAGCCCAAGCCGATGAGTGCCACGCAAACGTCGGCAGGATCTGGAAGTGCGGCAGGGATCATAGCGGTCCGGTGTCGGGTCAAATAGTCGATGGTACGAGGTGGCGTCGGTCTTCGGCCACCCCGTGTGCGCCCTGCGCGATCACGAGCGCCGCCAGCAAGGCCGCGGCAGTCATCAGCGCCGGAGTGCGCAGCGCGTAGTCGGCGCCTGCATGCGCCAGCAGTGCGAAGATCCCGAGGAGGCCTGCCCAGACCAGCCGCCTGTCGCCGCTGTGGCTTCGAAGGTATCTGACGATGGCCGCGGCAAGCGCCGAGGCGCAGACGGCGGCAACGATGATCCCAGCGAGCCCGCCTTCGAGCCACGTCTGCGCATAGTCGTTATGCGCCGCGTTGACGTAGTTCGGCAGCAGCAGGGAATCGGGGAGCGCTTGCTGGAACACGGGCACGAAGCTCCCGGTGCCGCTCCCCCAAGGTAGATGCAGCCCGGCCAGGGCGAATGTCGCATGCCGCATGATCCAGCGGATTTCCTCGACCTCGTCGACCTTCATCCACCCCATGGCTGCCGAAAGCCCAAGCGCGGCAAGGGCTGCCGAAGCGACAAGCGCCATCGCACCGATCCGCCCCCTTCCCGAACGACGCAACGCGGACGCCGCCATCCCCAGCGGCGCCGCCACCAGCATCAGCACGCCGATCACCACCGCCGCGCGCGAATTGGTCAACGGAAGCCCGAGCAGCAGGGTGGCTCCCGCGATGATCGCCGGCCATGGATTCCGCGCCTTGCCCGTCTCGGGATTGCGGGCCCCGATGGCACCGACCGCGAACGCCAGGCATACGCCCAGCCCGACCAGCATCGCCGTGCCCTGGTGGTTCGGGTTCGCGAAGGTGCCATTCATGGCCGGCGCCCACTGCGGATAAGGATTCAGCAGGCTGTCCTGCGGCGCCCCCAGCTGCAGGAACCCCAGCACCAGGCTTGCCACCGGCAGCGCGACGCAGAGGACGAGCAACCGCCGCTGCGTGGTCGAATCGCTGCCGAGCACCCACGCGAACATTGCGAGGGCCGGCAGCAGCGACAAGGCACTACGCAGCGTCGCGGCCGGGGTCAGCGACCAGGTCGTGGCGACGCCCTGCACGCCGGCGGTCGCGAGGTCGTGCGAAAGCGATTGCCTTGCGGGCGCCCACAGCCACCACGACTGCGGCAGCGGCAGCAG
This sequence comes from Afipia sp., assembly GCA_024508675.1. Lineage (GTDB taxonomy): Bacteria > Pseudomonadota > Alphaproteobacteria > Rhizobiales > Xanthobacteraceae > Afipia. The sequence goes on along the minus strand of JANINQ010000009.1, from coordinate 2,841 downwards.
TTGCAGCCAGGGCAGCAACGCGACGGCCGCCATCGCGACGAGCCCGAGCGTGCGAACGCGCGACGCGGGCTGCTCGGCGAGGCGCCACAGCCCGACGGCGAGCACGGGCAGCGCGAGCAACTGCGCGACCACGTCGGTCCAGCCGTGCGCCTGCGAGCTGCCGCCGGTCACGAACACCAGGATGAAATAGGCGTAGATCACCGCGCGACTCCCCGGAACCCGCAGCGATTGTGCGGGATCGGCGTTGCGCCGTGGTGATGGCCCGGTTCAGCGACTGACCGGGCGATCCGGTTCGACCTTGTCCCCGGCCTGCTCGATGGCCGCCGCGCCGGCGACGGCCGTGCCGGCGATGATCGCCAGTTGCGTCCAGAGCGAACCACCGGTGCCGGGGCCGGCAGCGCCCTGCCCCTGCGTCCCCTGCTGCCCTGCGTCCTCTTGCCGGGACTGGTCATCCTGCTTCCTGTCCTTCTCGTCGCAGCGGGCCGGGGCGACGGTGTACGTGCCGGCCTCCCCGTAGCTGCGCTTGCAGTCGGGGCCGTATTCCACGGTCGCGCTGCCGTCCTCCCCGACCATCAGCCGCATGCCCGCCGCGACGGGTTGGCCGTCGACGGCGCGGACGAACTCGCCGCCCGTGCTGACCATGACGGTGCCCTGCGTGCGCAGGGTGCCGGTGATGTCCTGGGACAGCGCCGGGAACGCGACGATCGCCACGAGGCCCGGCACCAGCCATTGGATGCGTCGTTCCATGGTCGACCCCCGGAACGGTTGACCGGTCAGCGGCTGACCGGCGACTCCGGCGGGACGTTGTCGCCGTTGCTCTCGGTGGCGGCGGCACCCAGCGCGGCCGCGCCGGCGATGATGCCGACGGTCGCCGCGGTGCTCGCGCCGCCGGCGCTCGCCAGGCTTGACCCGCCGGCACCGGCCGCGGCCGGCATCTGCGCGGTGTAGACGCCGGGCGTCGTGTAGTTGACGACCACGCCGTTGCTGTAGGTCACGGTGGCGCTCCCGCCCTCGGAGACCATGATCCGCTCGCCGGCCTGGATGCCTTCGCCGGTGGCCGCGGAGGCGAACTCGCCGCCGGAGCTGGTCATCACGGTGCCCTGGTTCACGGTCAGCGTGCCGATGGTGTCCTGGGCTTGGGCGGGCGCGAACGCGGCCAGGGCGAGCAGCGCGAGGGCGTAACGGAAAGGCGACTTCATGGTTCAGGATCCTTCTGTGGGCTTTGGAGCGACGGGTCCCCTGTGACCGTCATCACATAGCATACGCTGAATGGGGCGGCGACCGGACACGAAAATGGCCGCTCGAGGCGGCCATTTCCGGAATGCATGGATTTTCGGAGTGGCGGGTGCGCCCCCGCCGGGGTCAGCGGCTGACTGGATGGTCCGGCGGGACGTCGTCGCCGTTGGCTTCCACGGCCGCAGCGCCGAGGACCGCGGCCCCCAGGACGATGCCGACGGTGGCGGCCGTGCTGGCCCCGCCCGCGCTGGCGACCGGCGCGCCGGCCACCGGCATGGTGATCGTGTACACGCCCGGCGCGGTGTAGTTCACGACGGTACCGTTGGTGAAGGTGACGCTGGCGCTGCTGTTCTCGGAGACCATCAGGCGCTCGCCGGACTCGATCGAGGAGCCGGTGCTGGCGGAGGCGAACTCGCCGCCATTGCTGGTCATCACGGTGCCGGAATTGACGGTCAGCGTGCCGATCGTCTGCTGGGCGAAGGCCGGCAGCGACAGCGCTGCAACAGCAGTGGCGAGTGCGAGCTTGGTGAGCGTCTTCATCGGGTCCGTCCTGTTTCTGTGGGGGCAGATGGCGAAAAATACGACAGCAGGCGCGTGAAATTCAAGGCGAAAACACGCTGTAACCGCTTGTCGCGATTGGCATTCAGCCAATCATCACGCCCGATCATGCGCCATGCGGCGTGATGGCAACGTCATCGATCCACAGGTCGCCGCTGACTTGCTGCGCGCTGCCGCTGACGGCCGGATTGCGCAACTCCAGCCACTGCCCGGCACACTTTTCCGCGGGCACTTCGAATTGCGCCGCCATGGGGCGCCAGCCATCGCTGCCATCCTCGATCGGCAGCACGGCGATGGTCCTGCCCTTGTCGCACCGCACGACCCATTGCAGACCCTGGTCGCTGCGGAGGAAGTCGGTGCGCACCTGCATCGAGAGCTCGAAGCGCCCCGGTGCGAGCAGCAGCGCCTGGCGCAGGTTGCCGCGCGCAGCGGGGCGCCCGATGAAATGCACATGCGCCGCGCGGTTGCCCTTCGGTCCCGCACCGGCTTCGATCTCGGCGAAGGCGCCGGGAGATGCGTCGTTGCGCCAGCCGAACCCCTGGCGGCTCGGATCGCGCTCGAAGTCGCCGTTGTAGACGGGCGTCAGCCGCGCGGCATCCGGCCCGAGCGTGCCGACCCAGTGTGCATAGGCCTCGCCCCATCGCCCGTCGGCGATCATCCGGTCGAGCCAGCGGCCGGTTTCGTCCTTCGTCAATTCGCCGTGCTGCTGCAGCCACGCGTACACCTGGTCGAGCGCGGCGGGCGTGCCTTCCTTGTTGAGCACGCCCAGGAACGCGCGGCGCCACGGCGGATCCTTCGCGAGCGTCGCGGCCAGTGCTTCGGCGAAGCGCTTGTCCTGCGCCTGCTGCGCGAGCGCCGGATACAGCGTCTTGCCGCGCGTCGGCGTGAGCCGCAACAGCGCGTCGATCTGCGCCAGCGCGCCGTCGAGGTCGCCGGCCTTGAGCAGCGCCGCGGCTTCGGTGGCGCGCAGGTCGCGGTTGCGCGGTGCGCGTTGCAGCGCGATGCGCGCGAGCGCCGGCGCATCGGCGTCGCCGCGCCGCGCCGCGG
>JANINQ010000008.1 GCA_024508675.1 Afipia sp. | reverse complement strand
AATTGGTAGACGCGCTCGACTCAAAATCGAGTTCCGCAAGGAGTGCTGGTTCGATTCCGGCCAGGGGCACCAAGCTTCGTCTATGACGACCGCATTACAAGACCGAGCCATCGGCGAGACATCTCCGATGACGTCACCATCGCCTGCTTCCATTTCGAACACGCGCTCATCGACGTACGCCCGAGACAGCTTCTCAAGTCTCAAAATTCTGGAATGACAGCCAATGCCCCATCAGGCTCACGCACAGACCGCAAGTGGCTCAAATGCCGCCGGCGGGAATACCCCGTTGCTTCAAGGTTTATACAAAGTTGAGTTCGAAACGCCGCGCGGCAAGGCGCAGGGCGTGATCCATGCGGAGAATGGAAAACTCCGGGGCGGGAGTTCGGCGTTTGCCTATGTCGGGTCCTACACCCAGAACGGTCAGTCGTTTACCGGGTCCGTATCCAGCCTCCGGCACACACGGGATTCGGATCATCCCTCCGTGTTCGGGCACGATGAGGTCCGGATCAATTTCAACGGGACCGTCAAAGGCGGGTTTGCGATCTGCGAGGGCACCGCGGCGGAATTTCCAAGCCTTGCGTTCAAGGCCGTTCTCACCCGGGTGGCCGACTAGGCGCCGCAGCTGAACCTGCGGCTCAGCCGCACTTCATCCTGCCCTTGAACTGCTTTTCTTCACCGGCCTGCGGCACCGACAGAACATATTGCCCGGCATAGCTGTCCTTGTCGGCATTGTACGCGCCGATCAGGATCAGGCTGGCAATCGGCTCATCCTTGTCGTTCGCGATGCCGAACCGGATGCGCAGTTCCTTGCCATAGATCCACTGCTGTTCGATGTGCTTGAGTTCGATCGTTCGTTTTGAGCGCAACGACTTGTCGTCGCCTATCTTGATCTCGATCGATCCCTGATTGACCTGAACGATCCCACCAGCGCCGCCGGTCAGAGCAAACAGTTCAAAGCTCACCTGCCTGTCATCAATCGCGCAATCGAGATTGCCGGTGGCAAATGCGCTTTGCACGGTCAATGACAGCCCGAACAGCACAATCATCAGGCCTGAAACGATCCGCGATGTCATTCCCTGCTCCGCTTGGTGATCCGCGATACTAACGTGGCTCGACCACGAGGCACTGGATCGCCTCGCCGAAGTATCCGTGGGTGTCCGCGAGGCGCGAGATGGCCACACCGGCACCGTCCGCACCCAGCGTCATCTTGGAATTTAGGAGTATCCAGTCGCCCACCGGCTCCCGCGCGAACGTGACCGTGAGATCGGCGTTGATGAAACTCCACGTCTTGAAATCGAGCACCGACGAGACGCCATTGGAGCAATCGGCGGCGAGTGCCGCGCGCATCGCCTGCGAGGTCACCGCTCCGTCAACCATGGGGCGGTTGGCGCGAAACCAGACCGCGCCGGGACCGGGCTGAAGAAAACCGCCGTGCACGGCGCGAAGCGTCAGTCCTTGGATGAACTTGCTGGAATTCCCCGCCTCATCGACCGTGCCCGCCTCCGGCAGCGTAACATCAAGTGGCGCTTCTGCGACGATGTTGCCGGGAAGAACCACCGGCTGCGTCCTGATCTTGAGGACGGTGGCGCGCGCGACCTCCACGCCGTCAGCCAGCAGGCGGACCATGCAGAGCTGGATCTTGCGGCCCTCGCGCAGCACCTCGGTCTCGATGGTGAGCGGCGCAACCGGCACCGGGCGCATCAGATCGACCGTCAGCCGGGCGATCTGCATCGGCTGCGCCGTCGGAATGCGCTCCGCGGCCCACACAATCAGTGCCGAAGGCGCGCCGCCATGTTGCATGCTGGGGTCCCATGGACCCGCAGCATGTTCGCTGGTGAACACACGATTGCCTTCGACGCGAAAGACCGCTTCCATGATGCCGCGCGGCTCCTTACTGGAGCGGCGCGTCGGCGGCCGCCTCGTATTCGCTCTTGAAGCGCGCCACCAGTTCGGCGACCGGCACGACCTTGTCGACGCTGCCGATGCCCTGTCCGCTGCCCCAGATTTCCTTCCACGCCTTCGGCTTGTTGCGCTCGCCGTTGGCATCAGTGCCGAAGTTCATCTTCGACGGATCGGAAACCGGCAGATTGTCCGGGTCCATGCCGGCGGCAACGATGGACGGCTTGAGATAATTGCCGTGAACGCCGGTGAACAGATTCGAGTAAACGATGTCGTCAGCCGACGAAGCCGCGATCATGTTCTTGTAGTTGTCGGGCGCGTTGGCTTCGCTGGTGGCGATGAACGCCGAGCCGATATAGGCGAAGTCCGCACCGAGCACACGCGCCGCGCGGATGGCGCGGCCGTTGCCCATCGCGCCAGACAGAGCGATCGGGCCATCGAACCACTGCCGCGTCTCGGCGACGAATGCAAACGGCGAGATAGCACCGGCATGTCCGCCCGCGCCGGCCGCGACCAGCACGAGACCATCGGCGCCCTTCTCGACTGCCTTGTGTGCGAACTTCTGGTTGATGACGTCGTGGAAGGTGATGCCGCCCCAGGCATGCACGGCCTGGTTCAACTCCTCACGGGCGCCGAGCGACGTGATGACCATCGGCACCTTATGCTTCTCGCAGACCGCGAGATCCTGATCGAGACGGTTGTTCGACTTGTGAACGATCTGGTTGACTGCGAATGGCGCAGACAGACGATCAGGATGCGCCTTGTCGTGCGCCGCGAGTTCTTCCTTGATCCGGTGCAGCCATTCGTCAAGCAGTGCAGCCGGACGCGCGTTCAATGCCGGAAACGAGCCGACGACTCCCGCCTTGCACTGGGCGATGACGAGTTCCGGTCCCGATACGATAAACAGCGGCGATCCGATCGCCGGGATCGAAAGGCGTCCCTTGAACAAGGCAGGCATCGACATCGAAAAAATCCTCTTCCGCAGAATGAAACACGCGCGGTCACCAAGGCCGCAGCACTCGCCACGGTCTTAGGGGCTACAGGCATTTCTTGAAAGAGGCTTGTGTTTACTGGCACACGCCTACTGGCACATGGCCCGGGTGACGAAATTTTCTGTCCGGCAAGCGCCCTGTCCGGAAAAATAGGCTTTTGCCGAACATTTCTGCGTGGATTCAATATCGACGCTGCTGCCCGAGCCGTAACCCTTCTCCTTGCAGAGCTGCTCTGCCGCAAGTTTGCAATCAGGCGCGCCATTGGCCGCGGCGGGACAGAGCGTCCGGCCGGTGGCCATGGTCTGACCGGACAGCGGTGCGATCCTTCTGAGGCCATCAGTCGCGCCCTTGGCGGCATCCTTCGCGGTGGAGTTCAATCCATCCAGCGCCTGCCCCGAACCGGACAGCGTCGATTTCAACCCTGATGCGGAATCCTTCAGCAGCTTGCCGATCTCCTCGACCAGCCCCGGATTGCCCGGCTCGGCAGGTGGCGGCGCCGGTTGCGCAGAAGGCGCAGGCTGCTGCGACGGCGCGACCTGAAGCTGTGGCTGGGCCTGCTGCGGCAGAGCTGCGGTCGCCCACACGACCGTGATGGCCGCAACCATCAGGATCGCGCGTCCGCGTAGGTTCACGAACAAATCGCCTGCGTGAAGGGACATGCGACAGCGTATCCCGCCAATGCTGCGAGGAAAAGCTTTATAGCCCACACGACCCGCAAATGGCCTTCAGAACATCCGGAATGCAATGATGAACCCGATCACCAGCGTGCCCGCAGCAATGGCCACCCAGAGGCCGAGACGCTTCTCGATCACCTCACGAATCCAGGTGCCGTAGCGATTAAGCAGGACCGCGACGAAGAAAAACCGGCCGCCGCGCGCGATGATCGAAAAAACCACGAACAGCAGCAGATTGTAGTTCGCGAAACCCGACGTGATCGTGACAAGTTTGTAGGGGATCGGCGTGAGACCTTTCAGAAGGATGATCCATGCGCCGTATTCGGCATAGCCCGCGCGGAACGCCTCAACCTTGTTGCCATAACCGTAGAGATTGATCAGCCACTGCCCGACGGAGTCATAAAGCAGCGCGCCGATGCCATAGCCGACCACACCGCCCGCGACCGAGGTGACCGTGCAGACCAGCGCGTAAAGCCACGCCTTCTGCGGACGCGCCAGCGACATCGGGATCAGCATCACATCCGGCGGGATGGGAAAGAACGAGCTTTCCGCGAACGAAACGGCCCCCATCAGCCAGAGGGCATAGGGCTTGTCGGCGGCGGCAATGCACCAGTCATACATTCGTCTCAGCATGGCGCGATGAACCACCGTCCGGGCAATTTGTCCATGTGTGGAAACGTGTAATTTGGCCGCTGGTCAGCGGCGCTTTTTGAGGCGCCCGCCCTGCAACGCGACAATTGGTCGCCGCGCGACGTTTTCGGGAGCCGACGGCGCTGTGATGTCGGCAACGACCATCGCCCGAAGCTCATCAGGCGTCATCTTGGAACGCGTCTTGCCCGTTATTGCTTTCGGCAGTTTCTCGGCAATGCCCTGCGCCTTTTCACGGCGGTCCATTTCCGCCCAGACATCTTCCGGACGGACGCCTGCGGCGACCCAGAGAACCGACAGATTGTAGAGCAGGTCGGCACTTTCCCGAACCACGGCCTCGGAGTCCCCGCCCACCGCATCGATGACGACCTCGATGGCTTCCTCGGCGAGTTTCTTGGCCATTTTCGCCGGCCCGCGTTGAAACAGCCGTGCCGTCCGCGACGTTGCCGGATCGAGATCCTTGGCCGCGTTGATTGCGTGATAAAGCCGTTCTAGCGAATCACTCATTCCCTGAACCTAGATCAAATCCCTCGCCAGCGCGTTAACGGCCGCCTCAACCGGCTGAAAATACGCCCGAAAAGCAAATCGCCGGGATTGCTCCCGGCGACTGAAATAACCTTGCGGACGCTCAGTAGTGCGGGACGGCATAGAGCGGACCGCCGCCGTAGTAGGCGGGGCCGCCATAGTAGCGGCCACCGTAGTACGGACCACCGCCGTAATAGTAGTTGTCGCGGTAGTAATCGCGGCGCCGCTGCTCGGCGATGATCGCGCCCATGGTCCCGAGGGCCATGCCCATGAAGGCGGCTCCGGCGGCGTTGTTATAGCCGCGGCGAACGGCCCGGCGGCGTGCGCGCGAACTGAAATCGGTCGCTTCACTGGCGCTCACAGGCGTCACAGAAGTGGCTTTCGCCGCAGAGGCAGGCAGAGGCTGCGCCTGCGCGACCGGCGGGACTGCCACGGTCAAGACCAGCGCAGCAGCCGTCGCCAGAACCACAGCTCGGCTGAAAGGCGAAGGCAAAGTCTTACGAATGAACATTTCAACGTCCTCATGGGTCATCCCTGGCCTGAACAGGCCAGTTGGAGGATAACCCCAGTCATTACATTAGGTTCCCGAAACCAAATGCAAGCTGAACGGGAAACGGCGAAATTGCGGCAAACTGGCGCGGAAGAGGCCGGAAGGTGACGGATACGGCATTGTGTGCTTGTCATCATCCCAACACAGCAAACGCCGAAAAGCCGCGTCAGGCAGTTCGCCGAACCAAGAAACAAGAACAGGCCATGCCGACCTTCGCCCGTCACATGCTCCGCAGAATCGTCCTGTCGCTGACGCTGCTGGCATGGGCCTGCGTAACAGCAACGCCGGGAATGGCGGTGACCGCCCTGCACTTCTCGTTGGACCGCGCCATCGACGGCACTGCAGCGCCGTTCGTCGTGGCCTCCACCCATGGCCTGTTTCGCGCCGAAGGTCTCAACGTGACCACCGGACAGGCGAACGGCTCGGTCGATGCCATCACGCGCGTGGCCTCGGGCAGCAGCGACATCGCGCTCGCCGACATCAACGCGCTGATCCGTTACCGCGACAAGGAAGGCGCCGCGCCGGTGAAGGCGGTGTTCGTGCTCTATAACAAGGCGCCCTATGCGATCGTCGCGCGCAAGAGCCGCGGCATCGCCACCATGACGGATATCGAAGGCAAGACTCTCGGCATTGTCGACGGCGATTCTGCCGCGCGGCTGTGGCCTGCGATGGCGCGCCGTAACAACATCAGACCCGGCAAGGTCAAGACGGAGAAAATCAGCCCCGCGGTGCGCGAACCGATGCTCTCCGCCGGGCAAGTCGATGCCGTCACCGGCTTTTCGTTCCTGTCGGCGATCAACCTGCGCGACCGCGGCGTCCCGGCGAACGATCTCGTGGTGCTGCGCTTTTCGGATTTCGGCAGCGAGGTCTACGGACACGCGCTGATCGTCAATCCGAAGTTCGCTGCCGCCAATCCGGACGCCGTGAAGGCTTTCGTTCGCGCCACCGTCGCGGGCATCCGGCTTGTGATCAAGGACCCGGCGCGCGCAATCGAGGACGTCATGGCGCAGATGAGCGGCGGCGCGCGCGACATTGAACTCGAGCGCCTGCGCACCAGCATCGCGGACAATATCGTCACCGACGAGGTGCGCAAAAACGGCCTCGGCGGCGTTGACGACAACCGGTTTGCCGCCGCCGTCAGCCAGATCGCCGAGGATCACGAATTCCGCAAGCGCCCGCTGCCCGCCGATATTCTCGATGACACATTCCTGCCGCCGCTTGCCGCGCGCAGGATCAACTGATCCGAAGATTATTGCTTCTTCAGCTTCGTGACAGTCTTGATCCCGTTCGTCTCGATGACGGAATAGCCAACCTTGTCTCCGGCATGGACAGCATCCAGTGCCGAGCGATCCTGTGCCTTGAACTCTTCGGCCACGCTGCCACCGCCCGAACCGACTGTTCCGCTCTGTTCCGGCTGAATTGCAATGGTGCCTCGCGTGCGATCGATCCTGGTCACCATCCCCGTCAGATCCTGCTGACTTAAGGCCGGCGAACTCATGAGCATGAGCGCCGCAGCACCAGCCAGAACCATGTTCGCGCTTTTCATGGCGGTCTCCGGTTTATGGGTATAACCGACAAGCCCTTTGAGCCGGAATGGTTCCTCGGGAGAACCATGGCTGGATTGTTCGAAAACAGAAATCAATTGAGTGAATAACGCAGCAGCAGCGCGTTTTCTGGCGCTGTATTCGGCCGCCAACCCCGGCTAGGATACCACTTCGTGTTTAAGTCAGACTTGCAAGGCCGCTCCATTGATCCGTCTTTACATTCGCGTTCTTGAATTGCTCGGCAAGGAAGCCCGCCTCGGCTGGTTCCTCGCCGTGGCCAACCTGGCGCTGGCCGTGGCGCAATTTGCCGAGCCGGTGCTGTTCGGGCGGATCATTGACGTGCTGTCCGGCAAGCAGAGCACCGACACGCTGTTCGGCACGATCACCTCGCCATGGCCGCTGCTCGGCGCATGGGTCGCGTTCGGATTGTTCACCATCATCTGCAGCGCATTTGTCGCCCTGCAGGCGGACCGTCTTGCCCATCGCCAGCGCCAGGCCGTACTCACCAGTTACTTCGAGCACATCATGCAGCTGCCGCTGACCTTCCACACCGGCACCCATTCGGGCCGGCTGATGAAGGTGATGCTTCAGGGCACCGACGCGCTGTGGCGGCTGTGGCTGAGCTTCTTCCGCGAGCATTTCGCATCGATCGTCTCGCTGGTCGTGCTGCTGCCGCTATCGCTTTACATCAACTGGCGGCTTGCGATCCTGCTGTTCATCCTGTGCGTGGTTTTCACCGTCCTGACCACGCTGGTGGTGCGCAAGACCTACGGCCTGCAGATGGAGGTCGAGGAGCATTACGGCGATCTTGCCGCCCGCGCCTCCGATGCGCTCGGCAATGTTGCGCTGGTGCAAAGCTTCGTGCGGGTCGAGGCCGAGGTGCAGGGCCTGCGCGGCGTCGCTGACAAGCTGCTGTCCGCGCAATTGCCTGTGCTGTCATGGTGGGCGCTGGTCGCTGTCATGACCCGTGCGTCCACGACCATCACCATTCTGGCGATCTTCGTGGTCGGCATCATTCTCAACAGCAAGGGTCAGGCAAGCGTCGGCGAGATCGTGATGTTCGTCTCCTTCGCCACCATGCTGATCCAGAAGCTCGAACAGGTGGTCAGCTTCATCAACAGCGTCTTCATGGAAGCGCCGCGGCTGCGCGAATTCTTCGATGTGCTCGACGCGGTGCCTGCGGTGCGCGACCGGCCCGACGCCATCGATCCCGGCCGCCTTACCGGCCTCGTGGAATTCAACGACGTCTCGTTCTCCTATGACGGCAAGCGCCCGGCCGTGGAAGATGTCTCATTCACCGCGCTGCCGGGACAGACATTTGCGCTGGTGGGTGAAACAGGCGCGGGTAAATCCACCGCCATTGCCCTGCTTCACCGCGCATTCGATCCGCAGTCCGGCTTCATCAAGATCGACGGCATGGACATTCGCGGCATGACGCTTGCCGCGCTGCGCCGGAACATCGGCGTGGTGTTTCAGGAAGCGCTGCTGTTCAACCGCTCCATTGCCGAGAACCTGCGGGTCGGCAAACCCGACGCCACCGATGAGGAATTGCGCGCAGCGGCGGCGGGCGCGCAGGCGCTCGACTTCATCGAGCGCAGCGATCTGAAATTCGACACCAATGCCGGCGAGCGCGGCCGCATGCTGTCCGGCGGCGAGCGCCAGCGGCTGTCGATCGCGCGCGCGCTGCTGAAGAACCCGCCGATCCTGATCCTCGATGAAGCCACCAGCGCGCTCGATGCCGTCACCGAGGCCAAGGTCAATGCCGCCCTCGATACCGTCATGCAGGGCCGCACCACATTCGTGATCGCCCACCGTCTCTCCACGATCCGCAATGCCACCCGGATTCTGGTGTTCGACAAGGGCAAGGTGATCGAAAGCGGAACCTTTGATGAACTGGTGGCAAGCGGCGGCTATTTCGCCAGGCTCGCACGGGCGCAGTTCATGGTGCAGGATGAGGCCCGCGCCGCTGCATCGCCGGGCTGATACCGCATCCGGTGGTATTCCTTCGTCGGATGCGCCTCACAATGGCGTTATGACTGTACCGCACCATCATGTGGGCATCGTCGAATTTTGGCCCATTTCATGCTTGATTGAGCCTCGAAACCCCTGTTCGGAGGGGCGCTGTCCGGTATAAGTAGTGAGCCCGACAGCGCATCTGATTTGCCGCTCCGGATCGTACTTGAAACCGCATGCAACACGCCGAGGAGACCATGGTTTCATTCGCCGCAGGCATGCTCTCAATCTCCGGATCGCGGTAGTGGCTTCCATCCTTGCTTCATTCCGGCTCACCTCGCTGCTGATGCTTGTGGCAGCGGCGCTGCTCGCGGCCGCGCCGCGCATGGCGCAGGCCGAAGCGCTGCTGCTGATCGAAGCCGACACCGGCAAGGTGCTGCAGGCGGAGAACGCGACCTATCCATGGTATCCGGCCTCGGTCACCAAGATCATGACCGCCTATGTCGCACTGAAAGCGGTCAAGGAAGGCCGCATGACCCTCGACACACTGCTGACCGTGTCGCCCGCGGCCGCCGCGCAGTCGCCCTCGAAGATGGGCTTCAAGCCCGGCACGCAGGTCACGCTCGATAACGCCCTCAAGATGATGATGGTGAAGTCGGCGAACGACATCGCCGTTGTCATCGCGGAAGGTGTCGGTGGATCGATCGACGGATTCTCCGCCGAAATGAACAAGAACGCGCAACGCCTCGGCATGACGCAGACCAGCTACGTCAATCCGAACGGCCTGCCTGCCGAAGGACAGATCACCTCGGCGCGCGATCTCGGCATTCTGGCGCGTGCGATCATCCGCGACCTGCCCGAATACGAATATTTCATGCACGTTCCGGCCATCAAGTTCGGCCGCCGCATCACCGCGAACTTCAACAAGCTGATCGGCCGCTATCCCGGCGCCGACGGCATGAAGACCGGCTTCATCTGCGCATCGGGCTTCAACCTCGTGGCGACGGCGACACGCAACAACAAGCGGCTGATCGCCGTGGTGCTCGGCGCCCAGTCGTCCGCCCAGCGCGCGCTCAAGGCAGCGCAACTGCTCGAACGCGGGTTCAATGGCAACAAGCTGTCGTGGCTCAAGCCTTCGCTCGGCACCGTCGATGCGCTGGCGCCGATCGATGCCTCGCCGCCGAACCTGCGCGACGAGATGTGCGGACCGAAGCGCAAGCGGCCTGCGGCGGAGAACGAGGAAGACGATCCCGATATCGTTGCCGACAACAACAATGCCGATTCCGGCGTGTCGATGTTCACCGCCGGGCTGCAGGCTCCGACCATGAAGGTTTCGGAACTCCTCGCGATGCCTGCAGCCGCGACCACGCCAGTGATTGTCTATACCGGCCCGGCGCGCACCGGCACGGCCGTTCTCGAAGCCGATGCCGCGGAATCCGCCGCCCAGGCTGCGAACGTCACCAAGCGCAAGAAGGGCGCGAAACCGGCCAAACTCGCCGCCAAGCCGGAGACCGAGAAGTCCGACAAGAAGAAAGACGCCGCGGCAAAGCCGAATGCCAAGGCCGCCGCTGGCCAGAAGCCGAAAACAGCTGCGGCAACACCGGCGGCCAAGCCCGCCGCACCCAAGAGCGACAAGAAGCCCGACGCAGCCGGAAAACCGGCGGCAAAACCTGCTGCCGCAAAACCGCCTGCCGCAAAGCCCGCAGCCGCTGCTCCTGCGGCCAAACCGGCCAATGGACCGAAGGCCGGCGCGAAACCCGCCGCCCAGCAGAAGTCCGACGCGTCTCCTCGCGGCTAGCTCACCTGACCGTGATGGTGCTTTGCGAAATCGGCTTGCACAGGCGCAACGGCGGTAACCTACAAAGTCTCTAAACTGCGTCGTTAGCACGCACAGGCTTGCTATGGTGCGCCGCTTCGCTCAATACTTCCTTCAATACCTGTAAAGCCGCGCACCCCGCCTCAAGACGGGGGCCGTCAGGAAACATCTGAGGGGAGTGATCATGGAACGTATCTGGCTCAAGCAATATCCGGCTGGCGTACCCGCCGACATCGACGTCAATCAATATCCGTCGCTGGTGGAACTGCTCGAGGAAAGCTTCAAGAAATTCGCCGATCGCAAGTCCTTCATCTGCATGGACAAGTCGATCACCTACCGCGACCTCGACGAGATGTCGGCGGCGCTCGGTGCCTACCTGCAGAGCAAGGGCCTGAAGAAGGGCGCCCGCGTCGCCATCATGATGCCGAACGTGCTGCAGAATCCCGTCAGCACGGCCGCGGTCCTGCGCGCCGGCTACACCGTGGTGAACGTCAACCCGCTCTACACGCCGCGCGAACTTGAGCACCAGCTCAAGGACTCTGGCGCCGAAGCCATCCTGCTGCTGGAAAACTTCGCAACCACGCTGGAGAAGGTGCTGCCGAACACCAGCGTCAAAACCGTTATCATCGGCTCGATGGGCGACCTGCTAGGCTTCAAGGGCGTGATCGTCAACTTCGTCGTGCGCAACGTGAAGAAGATGGTTCCGGCCTACTCGATCCCGAGCGCGGTGTCGTTCAACGATGCGCTGGCGCAGGGCCGCAAGCTGAAGCTGAACAAGCCGACGTTGACCGGCGATGATGTTGCGTTCCTGCAATACACCGGCGGCACCACCGGCGTGTCCAAGGGCGCGACGCTGCTCCATCGCAACATTCTCGCCAACGTGCTGCAGAATGACGCCTGGCTGCAGCCCGCCCTGAAGAAGCCGCCAATTGTCGATCAGCTCTTCATCGTCTGCGCGCTGCCGCTCTATCACATCTTCGCACTGACCGCGTGCTACCTGCTCGCGGTGCGCGCCGGCGGCGTGAACCTTTTGATCCCGAACCCGCGCGACATGGCGGGCTTCGTCAAGGAACTGTCGAAGTATCAGGTCAACAGCTTCCCGGCTGTGAACACGCTCTACAACGGCCTACTCAACACGCCCGGCTTCGACAAGCTCGACTTCTCCAAGCTCAAGAGCTGCTTCGGCGGTGGCATGGCCGTGCAGAAGCCGGTGGCCGACAAGTGGACGCAGGTGACCGGCGTGGCGCTGTCGGAAGGCTACGGCCTGTCCGAAACATCGCCGACCCTGACCTGCAACCCGGCGGACACCGACAAGTTCTCCGGCTCGATCGGCATTCCGGTGCCTTCGACCTGGCTGTCGATCCGCGACGACGACGGCAACGAACTGCCGCTGGGCGAAGCCGGCGAAATCTGCGCCAAGGGCCCGCAGGTGATGGCCGGTTACTGGAACCGCCCGGAAGAAACCGCCAAGGTGATGACCGCCGACGGCTACTTCCGCACCGGCGACATCGGCATCATGTCGCCGGACGGCTACACCAAGATCGTCGACCGCAAGAAGGACATGATCCTGGTCTCGGGCTTCAACGTCTATCCGAACGAAGTCGAGGAAGTCATCGCCAGCCATCCGGGCGTGCTGGAATGCGCGGTGATCGGCGTGCCGGATGCGAAGTCCACCGAAGCCGTGAAGGCCTTCGTGGTGAAGAAGGACCCCAACCTCACCGCGCAGGACGTCATCAAGTTCGCGTCCACCGAACTCACCGGCTACAAGGTGCCCAAGCACGTCGAATTCCGGACGGAACTGCCGAAGACCAATGTCGGCAAGATCCTGCGCCGCGAACTCCGCGACGAGAAGCCGAAGGCTGCGGCTGCAGCGAGTTGAGGCAGGCTGCCGTCATTGCGAGGAGCGATAGCGACGAAGCAATCCATGTTTGTTAAGGCGTGGATTGCTTCGCTTCGCTCGCAATGACGAAAGATACTTCATGATTTCCTCCCCCTCCGACATCATCACCTTCTGGCGCAACGCCGGATACGAGCGCTGGTACGCCAAGGACGACGCGTTCGATCAGGAACTGCGCGACCGTTTCATGGGCACATGGGAAGCGGCGCGCGACGGCAAGCTGAGCGCGTGGCAGAATAGCGACGAC
The DNA here is from genome assembly GCA_024508675.1 of Afipia sp. Classification (GTDB taxonomy): domain Bacteria; phylum Pseudomonadota; class Alphaproteobacteria; order Rhizobiales; family Xanthobacteraceae; genus Afipia. The sequence continues at coordinate 292,165 of JANINQ010000008.1, read as the reverse complement.
GGCGCGCTGGCGCTCTTGATCGTGCTCGACCAGTTTCCGCGCAACATGTTCCGCAATGACGCGCGCGCCTTCTCGACCGACGCTCTTGCTCGCGACGTTGCCGCCCGCGCCATCGCGGAAGGCCGCGACCAGCGGATCGAGCAAGGCATGCGCGCTTTCATGTACCTGCCGTTCGAACATTCCGAGGACATGGCGGATCAGGAGCGCAGCGTCGCGCTGTTCGAGCCCCTCGGGGCCGACAGCCTGAAATGGGCGGTTCTGCACGCCGACATCATCCGCAAGTTCGACCGGTTTCCCCATCGCAATACCGTGCTCGGGCGCGCCACGACGCCGGACGAAGCGGCGTTTCTCGATGAAGGCGGGTTCGCAGGCTGACGATCTGGTTACCCGATCCAACCAAATCTTAACGAATCCTTGCTAAGGCGCATCCTGCCGCCAAGCGGCGGAAATGGGTGAATGCCGTGGCGGTGGTGGAAGCTGAAAACACGTCGGACGCAAGGCCTGCGGGCCTGATGGCGCGGCTGCGCGGCGTACTCACCGGCACCTCCGAAGCCTCGCTGACCAAGCGCCTTGCCGGCACCGTCTTCCTCATTCGCGTGCTGAGCGCGGGCCTCGCTTATTTCTCGCAGGTGCTGCTCGCACGCTGGATGGGCGGCTCGGACTACGGCATCTATGTCTATGTCTGGACCTGGGTGCTGCTGCTCGGCAGCGTGCTCGATTTCGGCATCGCAGTCTCCGCACAGAAAATCATTCCGGAGTATCGCGCCAGCGGCGAGCTTTCGATGCTGCGGGGTTTCCTCTCCGGCAGCCGCTGGATGACCTTCGCGGCCTCGACCGCGGTGGCGCTGATGCTCGCCGCGCTTGTCAAAATTCTGTCGCCATGGATCGACGCGCATACCATCGTGCCGCTTTATATCGGCTGTCTCACCCTGCCCGCTTTCGTCGTCGCCAACACGCAGGACGGCCTCGCGCGCTCCCATGACTGGATGCGCCTCGGCCTGATGCCGCAGTTCATCGTGCGGCAGACGCTGATCATCGGCTTCACCGCTGGCGCCGTCGTGCTCGGCATGAATCTCGGCGCGACCGCTGCCATGATCGCCAGCGCCGCTGCAGTCTGGATCGCGATGATCGGCCAGCTGATTGTGCTCAACCGGCGTTTGAATGCCAGTGTCGCGCCCGGACCGAAGACCTACGAGATCCGTGCCTGGCTGAAAATCTCGCTGCCGATCATGATGGTCGAAGGCTTTTACCTGCTGCTGTCCTACACCGACGTGCTGGTGCTGCAGCAGTTCCGCTCATCGGAAGAGGTCGGCGTCTACTTCGCCGTGGTGAAGACGCTGGCGCTGGTGTCATTCATTCACTACGCGATGTCCGCCACGACGGCACATCGGTTTAGCGAGTACCACGCCTCAGGCGACAAGGAGCGGCTGTCGGCCTATATCGCCCACGCCATCAAGTGGACGTTCTGGCCGTCGGTCGCGGCAACCGCCGTGCTGCTGGCGCTGGGCGAGCCGCTGCTCTGGCTGTTCGGACCGCAGTTCACCGCCGGTTACGGCATCATGTTCGTGGCGGCGATTGGCCTGATCGTGCGCTCGGCTATCGGTCCGGTGGAACGGCTGCTCAACATGCTCGGCCATCAGAACATGTGCGCGCTGGCTTATGCGCTGGCATTTGTGGTCAATCTGGTGCTGTGCGTGCTTCTGGTGCCGCGCTTCGGCGGTTACGGCGCAGCCGCTGCGACCTCAATCGCACTGGTGTTCGAGACGATCCTGCTGTTCTGGATCACCCGCACCCGCCTTGGCTTCCACGTCCTGGCGTTCGGGAAGAAAAGCTAGGCACTTCCCAACATCACGTCATTCCGGGACGCGCTCTTGGCGCGGACCCGGAATCTCGAAGAGTTCATCGGAAACAACCGATGGATTCCGGATTCGCTCGCTGCGCTCGCGCCCCGGAATGACAACAGCTGTTACGCCGCCGTCCAGCCGCCATCGATCGACAGGTTCGCGCCGGTGATCTGCGCCGCGTCGTCGCCGCACAGGAACAGTGCCAGCGCGGCGACCTGCTCGACAGTCACGAACTCCTTGGTGGGCTGCGCATCGAGCATCACGTCGTTGATGACCTGCTCCTTGGTCAGCCCGCGCGTCTTCATGGTGTCGGGAATCTGCTTCTCCACCAGCGGCGTCCAGACATAGCCCGGCGAAATGCAGTTGGCAGTGATCTTGTGGGTCGCAAGCTCCAGCGCCACGGTCTTGGTCAGGCCGGCAATGCCGTGCTTGGCCGCGACATAGGCCGACTTGAAGGGCGATGCGACCAGCGAGTGCGCCGAGGCCGTGTTGATGATGCGGCCCCAGCCGCGCTTTTTCATGCCGGGCACCGCGGCGCGGATGCTGTGAAACGCCGACGACAGGTTGATCGCGATGATCGCATCCCACTTCTCGAGCGGAAACTCCTCGACCGGCGAGACGAACTGAATGCCCGCGTTGTTGACCAGAATATCGACCGAACCGAAGGTCTTCTCGCCGAGTTCGACCATGCCGGCAATTTCCGCAGGCTTGCTCATGTCGGCGGGCGAATAGACCGCCTTGACGCCAAAATCCTTCTCGATGGCCGAGCGCTCTTTCTCGATGTCGGCCGGGGTGCCGAACCCATTGATCACGACATTGGCGCCAGCACTCGCGAACGCGCGCGCATAAGCGAGGCCGATGCCGCTGGTCGAGCCCGTCACCACTGCCGTCTTGCCGGAAAGAGTACCCATCATCTTCTCCTGTTTTCGATCACTTGATTTTTTCCGACCCTGCTTCGCAGAGATCGTAAGTCACCATGGTTTCATCCGACTGCGGCCGGTTCAGCCACTCCGGATGGCTCATCGAGGCATAGACATCGCGCTCGCCCGCCGCCCAGTGCTCGGTCATGCCGAGGCGGGAAAAATCGTAGTCCTTCGACGAATTCTCATGCAGCTTGCTGCGGTAGATCAGGTGAACCACCGTCACCGTGTTTTCCTTCGCCGCCTCGTTGAGGGTGGCGACCAGCGGATCATCCTTGAAACTCTCCGGCAGCTTGGCGATCAGTTCGCGCACCGCCTTCTTGGCGTCGTGGATCTTCTTGTTCATGTCGGTGTTCATGCGCGTGCGGCTGGAATAGCGGATGTCCTTTTCCCGCTCGGCGGCTTCCAGCACTGTGGCCGGAACCTCTCCGCGCGCACTGAACAGGTCGACCTGAAAGATCAGAAGATCGCTATCCCGGTCGTGCTCAAGCACATAATCGAGCGGCGTGTTGGAGACGATGCCGCCGTCCCAGTAGAACTCGCCTTCAATCTCGACCGGCGGAAAGCCCGGCGGCAGCGCACCCGACGCCATGATGTGCTCGGGGCCGATCTTCTTGCCCAGCTTCCTGAACTTGTGATTGTCGAAATATTCGAAATTTCCGGTCTTGATGTTGACCGCGCCGACGCTGAGACGAATGCCATCATTGTTGATGCGGTCGAAATCCACCAGCCGCTCCAGCGTCGCGCGCAGCGGCGACGTGTCGTAATAGCTCTGCGATTGCGGGCTGCCCGCCGGCCACACCGGCGCGGGCGGAAAGCGCGGCGTGAAAAAACCCGGCACACCGAAGGTCGCGATCAGCGCGGCGCTGGTCTCGTTGAACACGGAGCGGGCCTGATCGGTTCTCACCAGCGGCGCCCAGGGCATCGGCGACGCCGACGACACCATGTTCCAGAATTCCTTCAGCTTCTCGACGCGCTTCTCACGCGGATTGCCGGCGATGATGGCCGCATTGATCGCGCCGATGGAAATCCCGGCGATCCATTGCGGCTCGAAATCGTGATGACACAGGGCCTGATAGGCGCCCGCCTGATAGGAGCCGAGCGCGCCGCCGCCCTGCAGCACCAGCACCCGCTGGGCCTGCGCGGGAATCGACGCTGTGGTTTGCCTATGAGGGGAAAGCTGGTCCATGATTCACACGTCGAACAGCATCGGCGGGGAACCGATGTTGCAGCACGGTGGCCCCACTTCGCAGCCGCGTCAATTGGCGAAAATGTAAGGAATGTCACAGAAGGTTTATCTGAAGATCGGCCTTGGCGCTTATCGCGCGTCCGGCGCGGCGAGAATCAGGGTCCAGAACACCTTGTATTTGGTGTTCGGGACATAGACCGCCGAAATGCCCATTTTTGTGACACCGCTGGCCAGCATGTTGGCCTTATGCGGCGGCGAGTCCCGCCAGCCCGAAAAGGCTTCCGCCAGAGTGTGATAGCCCGCCGAGACGTTTTCGACGGCCTTGGTGGCGTCGAAGCCCGAGGCCTTGATCCGCTTGTCCAGCGTCCCGGCCACGTTGTGATCGAGCTTGTTGCGGGCCCCCATGGCCTGCGACTGCGCTTCCGCCGCCTTCATCAGCAGGGGATCGACCTGCACCGCGCCCAGACCGTTGTTCTGCCGATAGCCGGAGATCATCGACGCCGCGACATTGGGATCGAGCTTCGCGCCCGCATTGGCCATGCTGAGATAGAAAGCCGGCTGCTCGGTGGACGGTCCGTTATCGGACGTGCACCCCGCCAGAATTGCCAGCGCCAGAATGGCCCCCGCCACGCGTATCATATGAAGCCCCCAACCGTTGGTCGGCGTTTGTTGCACACCAACCGTGGCTGAAAGGTGAACGCGGAATGGGTTTCCCGGTCTAGGACGCTGCCGGGAACAGCCGATACCGCCTCGGCTGCAGGCTGACCACATCGCCGGGCTTGAGGTCGCGGTCGCGCGGGGCGTCGATTTCAATCAGGGTCTCGGTCGCGCCGTTATGCAGCACCACGTCGGCGCGCTGGGTCGGACCGAAGGCCCGCACATGCTTGACGTCGCCCTCAAGAAGCCCGCTGCCTGCCGGAACAATCGACACATCATGGCGCCGGATAAAGAGATTCGAGGGGCCGGACGCCGCATCGCGCGGCTCGAGATTCAGCACCTTCTCGCCGAGCCGCACCTTGCCGTCCGATACCTGCACCGGCAGCACGATGGACTCGCCGATGAAGCCGTGAACGAACGCCGTGGCCGGATTGTCATAAACGTCACCGGGCGTGCCGATCTGTTCGATCTTGCCCTTGTCCATCACCACCACGCGGTTGGCGACTTCAAGCGCCTCTTCCTGATCATGGGTGACGAAGATCGAGGTGACGTGAATCTCGTCGTGCAACTGGCGCAGCCAGCGGCGCAGCTCCTTGCGCACCTTGGCGTCCAGCGCGCCGAACGGCTCGTCCAGCAGCAGGATACGCGGCTCGATCGCGAGTGCGCGGGCCAATGCGATACGCTGACGCTGGCCGCCGGAGAGCTGGCTCGGATAGCGATCTGCCAGCCAGTCGAGCTGCACGAGATCGAGCAGTTCCTTCACGCGCTTTTTGATATGCGCCTCGTCCTTGCGGATCGCGCGCGGCTGCACACGCAGACCGAAAGCGACGTTCTCGAACACGCTCATATGGCGGAACAGCGCATAGTGCTGGAACACGAAGCCGACATGGCGCTCTCCGGCGCCGCGCGACAGCGCATCCTCACCGTCGAAGATCACCGAACCTTCATCCGGCCAGTCGAGGCCCGCAATAATGCGCAGCAGCGAGGTCTTGCCCGATCCCGATGGACCCAGCAGCGCGACCAGTTCGCCTGTCGCCACCTTGAGATCGACATGATCGAGCGCGGCGAAGCTGCCGTACTTCTTCACGATGTTACGGACTTCAATCGTCACTTGCGGGCTGTCCTTCTTCGAGATGGCTTTCGAGAACTGTTTTCACGACCAGCGTGACGAGTGCCAGAAATGCAAGCAGCGACGCGATCGCGAACGAAGCCACAAACTGGTACTCATTATAGAGGATTTCGACGAGCAGCGGCATGGTATTGGTTTCGCCGCGAATATGGCCGGACACCACAGACACCGCGCCGAACTCGCCCATGGCGCGGGCGTTGCACAGCAGCACGCCGTAAAGAATGCCCCATTTGATGTTCGGGATGGTCACGCGCAGGAAGGTGCGCAGGCCGGACGCGCCGAGCGAGATCGCCGCTTCTTCCTCCTGCGTGCCCTGCTCCTGCATCAGCGGGATCAATTCGCGCGCCACGAACGGGAACGTGACGAAGGTGGTCGCCAGCGCGATGCCCGGCACTGCAAACAGGATCTGGATGCCGTGGGACTGTAGCCAGGTTCCGAAAAAGCCCTGCGCGCCGAACAGCAGCACGAAAACAAGGCCGGAAATCACCGGGCTGACGGAGAAAGGAAGGTCGATCAGCGTGATGAGGAACACCTTGCCCGGAAATTCGAATTTGGCGATGGCCCAGGCGGCGATGACACCGAACACGAGATTCTGCCCCACCGAAATCACCGCCACCGTCAGGGTCAGCCGGATCGCGGACAGGGCTTCCGGATCGGACAGCGCCGACAGATAGGCCCCGACGCCCTTGGAGAACGCCTCGGTGAACACCACGATCAGCGGCAGCACGACGAAGATCGTCAGGAAAAGAATGGCAATCGTGATCAGGGTCCACCGCACCAGAAACGGTTCGGTGCGGATTTCATGCGCGGAGGCGGTCTTTGGCCTGTTGATCACCATGGCCGGCGCTCAAAGCTGAACCGCAACGCCGCGCGTCTGCGCCCAGCGTTGAATGCGGTTGATGGTGAAAATGATCAGGAAAGCGACGATCAGCATGATCACGGCAATCGCCGTCGCGTCCGCATACCGGAATTCGGACAAGCGGATCACGATCAGCAGCGGTGCGATTTCCGACACATTCGGCAGGTTCCCGGCGATGAAAATCACCGAGCCGTATTCGCCGACGGCACGGGCGAAGGCCAGCGCAAAGCCGGTGAGAATCGCAGGCGTCAGGCTCGGCAGGATGACGCGGCGGATGATGTCCCAGCGCGACGCGCCAAGCGAGGCCGCCGCTTCCTCCACCTCGATTTCAAGATCGATCAGCACCGGCTGAACTGTGCGCACCACGAACGGGAATCCGATGAAGATCATCGCGACGAAAATGCCGATCGGCGTAAACGCGACCTTGATGCCCATCTCGGCCAGCGGCGCGCCGAGCCAGCCCTTCTGCGCAAACAACGCAGTGAGCGCCACGCCTGCAACGGCCGTTGGCAGCGCGAAGGGAATATCGACGATGGCATCGAAAATCCGGCGGCCGGGAAACTTGTAACGCACCAGCACCCAGACGATGATCATGCCCATCACGAGATTGACGAGCGCAGCCAAGAACGCGAGGCCGAAGGAAATCTTCAGCGCGTTAAGCGTTCGCCTTGCCGTGAGAATATCCCAGAACTGCAACAGGCTGAGTTCGGATGTTTTGACGAAAAGGCCCGCGAGCGGAATCAGGACGATGATCGACAGCCATGTCAGCGTCAGTCCCATGGTGAGACCAAAACCCGGCAATGCCCTTCGTCGTCCTGCTCCTCCGCTCACGATGCCCCCATCAATCCGCGTTCTGGATCAGTTCTTATAGATCTGATCGAAAACGCCGCCTTCACCGAAGTGTTCCTTCTGGGCCTTGGTCCAGCCGCCGAACACGTCGTCAATGGTGAAAAGCTCAACCTTTGCAAAGGAGTCCGCATACTTCTCACCGACGGCAGCATCGCGCGGACGATAGAAATTCCGCGCTGCGATTTCCTGGCCTTCCTTGGTGTACCAGTATTTCAGGTAGGCTTCAGCCGCAGCGCGCGTGCCCTTCTTGTCGGCAACGCTGTCCACCACCGCAATCGGCGGCTCGGCGAGGATCGACAGCGGCGGCGCCACGATCTCGAACTTGTCCTTGCCGAATTCTTTCACCGCGAGGAAAGCTTCGTTCTCCCAGGCGAGCAGCACGTCACCGACGCCGCGCTCGACGAAGGTGACGGTCGAACCGCGCGCGCCCGTATCGAGCACCGGCACGTTCTTGAAGATGTCACCGACGAACTTCTTCGCCTTGTCTTCCGAACCGTACTTCTTGAGGCCGTAGCCCCACGCCGCCAGATAATTCCAGCGCGCGCCGCCCGAGGTCTTCGGGTTCGGCGTGATGACCTGCACACCGCTCTTGACCAGATCGTCCCAGTCCTTGATGCCCTTCGGGTTGCCCTTGCGCACCAGGAACACGATGGTCGACGTGTAAGGCGACGAATTCTGCGGCAGGCTCTTCTGCCAGTCCTTCTTCAGCAAGCCCTTGTTGGCGATGGCGTCGATGTCATAGGCCAGCGCCAGCGTCACCACGTCGGCTTGCAGACCGTCGATCACCGAGCGTGCCTGCGAACCCGAGCCGCCATGCGACTGCTTGATCTCGATGCTCTTGCCGGTCTCCTTGCTATAGGCAGCGGAGAACGCCTTGTTGAAATCCACATAAAGCTCGCGCGTCGGATCATACGACACATTGAGCAACGAGACATCCGCGGCGAAGGCAGAGGTCGCAAGAAGCAAACTTCCAGCGACAAGAAGACTACGACCAATCATTTCAATCTCCATTCGATGTGACGCAATCGTCGTCATCAGGAAGGCGTGAAACTCTGGAACTAACGCGGTTCTGTCAACGAAACCGGATTTCATTCTTTGTGCCGTTGCTGGACAAACGTTCCAACAAATCGCGGTTTTCAAGAAGGCTAAATTTTACGAAGTTTTGGTGACGTGAATGCCGCACTCGGTCTTGCCCCTGTCGCGCCAGCGGCCCGCACGCGCGTCCTCGCCGGGAAGCGTGCGGCTCGTGCAAGGCATACACCCGATGGAGGTGAATCCGGATGCGACCAAAGGATGCGGCGGAAGATTCATCGCAGCGTACAGCACTTTCAACTCATCCTGCGAAACATTGGCGAGCGGATTGAATTTCAATCGCGCGCCGTCTGCTTCAACAACAGGAATGGATGCGCGGTCACCGCCCTGAAAGCGCTTGCGTCCATTGATCCAGCCGTCGAAGGACGACAGCGCGCGCGCCAAAGGCTCGACCTTGCGGATGAAGCAGCACTGATCGGGATCGGAGAACCACAGGTCGCGGTCCTTGTCCTCGCGCGCGAGCGTGTCGCTCAGCGGATGAATGGTGCGAACATCGGTCAAGCCAAGCAATCCGGTCAACGTATCGCGATAGGCGAGCGTTTCCTCGAACAGCCATCCGGTGTCGAGGAACACCACCGGAATCGCCGGATCGACATCGGCGGCAAGTTTCAGCAACGCCGCGGACTCGGTGCCGAACGACGACACCACCGCAAGCCGGTCGCGGCCGACATGGCGCACAGCGGCAGCGATGATCTCGGTCGGCGACGCCTTGGCGAGCGCCTGATCAAGCTCCGAGGCTTCCGCCACGGTGAGCGACGACGATGCGCCTGCAGACGCCTGTGAGAGGAACGACGGTGCAGCCGTGGTCATGAGCGCACTCCTTCCGGAAGACGCATCAGCCGGCGATGAAACGCCGTGATGCGGCCATCGCCCGTCGGCTGATAGAACACCGAATAGCGCTTCGCCACATTGGCGAAGGCTTCCGCATCGCTCTGCTTCTTCACCTCGAACGCATCGAACCCGGCGCGCAGCATGAACACGAACTGATCGCGCAGCACCTGACCGGTGGCACGCAGTTCACCCTGGAACTTGAACCGCTCGCGCAGCAGCCGCGCCTGGGTGTAGGCCCGGCCGTCACGGAACACCGGGAACACCAACGCGACGGCGGCCAGCCGGTCCAGATACGGCAGCAGTTCATCAACATCGCGATTGTTCGGCCAGATCACGCCCGGCTTGTCCTTGCGCGACAGCAAGGCTTCAGGATCGGCAAGAAACCGCGCAGCCGGAATCAACACCGCGCCTTCGGCAGGAGGTTCCGCATCGTCAGCAAGATGGATGAATTCATCAGCAACGACGGTGTTGCCCTTAACGAGTGGCATAGACCCGCTCCTTGAAAGGCTCGACACCAAGGCGCTTCACCGCATCGACGAACAGTTCATCGGGGCGCTGACGCAGCGCCAGATAAGCCTCGACAATGTCCTCGATCACATCGGCCACCTGATCGAACGGCACCGCAGGCCCCACGAGATGGCCAAGCACGGCCTTCTCGTCGGCGCGGCCGCCGATGGTGATCTGATAAAACTCCTCGCCGTTCTTCTCGACCCCGAGAATGCCGATATGGCCGACGTGATGATGGCCGCAGGCATTGATGCAGCCGGAGATGTTGATATGCAGCCGGCCGATCAGGTTCGCGGTGTCCGGATTGGCGAACCGCCGCGTGATCTCCTGCGCAATCGGAATCGAGCGCGCATTGGCGAGCGAGCAGTAATCAAGTCCCGGGCAGGAAATGATGTCGGTGACGAGATTCACGTTCGGCGTCGCGACGCCGATCTTGTCCAGCGCGCGCCACAACGCCGGCAGATCGCGTTTGGCGACATGCGGCAATGCAAGGTTCTGCTCGTGGCCGACACGGATTTCGCCGAACGAATACTTGTCCGCGAGATCGGCGATCTCGTCCATCTGCTCGGCGGTAGCATCGCCCGGAGGGCCGCCCACCGGCTTCAATGACAGCGTCACGATGCTGTAGCCAGCCTGCTTGTGGGCGGCGACCGAGTTCTTGTACCAGGCCTCGAAATTCGGGTTCTGCAGCGCTTTCGCCAATTCGCCCGGCGTGTCGGAGAGCTTCTCGTAAGTCGGATAGAAAAAGCGCGAACGGATGTCCTCGATTTCGGCCTCATCGAGCGCCAGCGCGCCATCGCGCATCTGCACCCATTCCTCCTCGACCTCCTGCTTGAATTTTTCGATGCCAAGCTCATGGACCAGGATCTTGATGCGCGCCTTGTAGATGTTGTCGCGGCGGCCGTACTGATTGTAGACGCGCAGGATCGCCTCGACATAGCTCAGGATGTCGCGGCGGCTGACAAACTCGTTGATGGTCTTGGCGATGAACGGTGTGCGCCCGAGACCGCCGCCGACCAGCACCTCGAAGCCGGCTTCACCCGCCGCATTCCTGTGAATACGCAGGCCGATGTCATGGACCTTGATGGCGGCGCGGTCATGATCCGCCGCCGTGATCGCGAACTTGAACTTGCGCGGCAGGAACGAGAATTCCGGATGCAGCGTGGAATACTGGCGCAGGATTTCCGCCCAGATGCGCGGGTCCTCGACCTCGTCCGGCACGACACCGGCCCACTGGTCGGAGGTCACATTGCGGATGCAGTTACCCGAGGTCTGCATGCCGTGAATGCCGACCTTGGCAAGATGCTCCAGCGCATCGGGAATTTCCGCGAGCTTGATCCAGTTATACTGGATGTTCTGCCGCGTGGTGAAATGGCCATAGCCGCGATCGTACTTGCGCGCGACATGGGCCAGCGCGCGGAGCTGCTTCGACGACAGCGTGCCGTAGGGGATCGCAATCCGCAGCATGTAGGCGTGCAGTTGAAGATAGACGCCGTTCATCAGCCGCAGGGACTTGAACTCATCCTCGGTCAGTTCACCGGAGAGCCGGCGCGCGACCTGATCGCGAAATTCCGAAACACGTTCGTTGACGATGGTCCGGTCAAGCTCGTCGTAAGCGTACATAACACTTGCCTTGAAACTGTCGCGGCTCAGGCCGAGACAAGAAGATCGATCGTGACGCCCTGCTGGCGGATTTTCTCGCGCAGGTTTCCGGGCTGGATGCCGTCCTCGCCGATTTCAACCGGCGCGATGTAGGCGCCCACCGAGCCGATGTCGTCAGCGATGGATTCGGCGAGCAATGCACGCGCATCGTCGGCGGTGCGCACCACGGCGGCGTCGGACAGCCGGTCCGACCAGTCATGGGACGGGGTCCGGTAGATCACTGCGCCATCGCGGGTGCGATTGGCCGTGACAATGGAGGGACCGGTGATCTTGATTTTCTGTTGCAGAGGTGAGGTCATTCGGCAGCCATTAACAGGTCAGAGATGAGGTCATCGGGGGTTTGGAATTGCCCGTTCCGCCAGGGAGCGGAGCGGGAAACAACGTCGCCAATCATCAAGATCGCCGGACCGGCCTTCACCTGATCCGCGAGCGAGGGCAGATCGCGCAGCGCGCCGACAACGGCCTGCGCGTCCGTCCGCGTCACACGCGCAAACACGCCAACCGGCGTGTCGGGCGAGCGGCCCGCAGCCAACAGGCCTTCGCGGATCGCCGGCGCCGCCGTCATGCCCATGTAGACCACGACGGTCATCTTGGTGTCGGTCAGCGCGGACCAGTCGACATTGCCCGCGTCCTCCGCCTTGTGTGCGGTGAGGAAGGTGATGCGTAGCGCTTCCTTGCGATAGGTCAGCGGCACTTCGAACTGCGAAGCGGCGCCAAGACCGGCGGTGATGCCGGGGATCACGGCATACGCCACACCGGCCGCGCGCAGCGCCGCGATTTCCTCGCCGCCGCGCCCGAAGATAAACGGATCGCCGCCCTTGAGCCGCACGGCGCGCTTGCCGGACTGCGCGGCCTCGATCAGCAGGCGATGGATTTTGTCCTGCCCGATGCCAGGCTTGCCGACACGGCGGCCCACCGGCACGCGGGCAGCATCGCGGCGGGCGCGGTCGAGAATCTCCGGCGACACCAGATCGTCGTAGAAAACCACGTCCGCGTCTTGCAGCGCGCGCAGCGCCTTCACCGTCAGAAGATCCGGATCGCCCGGCCCCGCACCGACCAGCGTGACAATGCCCTCGCCACCACTGGCGGCAAACGCAACGGGATCGTGAATCGATGTCAGCTTGCGATTGGCATCGCTCGCGCGCCCGGCGAGCACATCGGCGCCGATCGGACCGTCAATCACGCGCTCCCAGAACAGACGGCGCATCGCCACGTCGGGAAGACGCGCCTTGATGGCATCGCGCCAGCGCCCGGCGAACGATGCGAGATCGCCGATCCGTGCGGGCAGCATCGCCTCGATGCGTTCGCGCACACGCCGCGCCACCACAGGCGAAGCTCCCCCAGTGCCGACGGCAACGACAACATCGCCACGATCAACGATAGCCGGGAAAATGAAAGTGGAGTGCGCGGCTTCATCCATCACGTTGACGGGAATGCCGAGCGCACGTGCACGCGCCGCCACGGCATGACCGGTTTCGCCCGCACCCGCGCAGAGAATGGCGATGACGTTGGAAAGATCAGCGGTGAGCGGATCGCCATCGGCAAACGCGACGCGCGATGCCGCCGCGGCATCAAGCCGCGACACATCATGCCGGCCGTCCGTCGCGAACCAGCGCACGCGCGCATCAGCCGCGAGCAGCAGACGCAATTTGGCCTGCGCAAGCTCGCCCTGCCCGACCAGAACGACTGGTCCAGCTTGCAGATCGAGGAAGACCGGCAGAAACCGCATTTGAAACTCCGCTTCCCCATTTACGGGGTTGACTGAAATTATTTTCTATTTATGTATCTTGCAAGCGGCTTAAAGAGAAAATTATTTCTTCTACGCTGCGCCGCAAACTTAGAAATTCGTACCACGAACCCAGCGCAAAAGAGATGCATCTTCTCGTGTCACATCCGGATGGCGATCTGCCCCGCACGAGTGCCGCTGCGTCCCGCGCTCAAAACGACCTGCGGGCACGGCCCGCCCGGGACGGAGTGATCCCATGACGACCCCCTTGGCAGCTTCCTACACGCCGAAATCCGTTCCCCTTCCGCGGGCATCTGCCCCGTCTATGGACCATCTCGACGAGCTTGAAGCGCAGAGCATCTATATTTTCCGCGAGGCCTTCGCGCGGCTGAAGAAGCTGGCGCTGCTCTGGTCGCTCGGCAAAGATTCCAATGTGATGATTTGGCTGGCGCGCAAGGCATTCTTCGGCAAGGTGCCGTTCCCCGCGCTTCATGTCGACACGCAGAAGAAATTCCCGGAGATGTACGCCTTCCGCGATCAGTACGCGAAGGAATGGGGTCTCGATCTCAAGGTCGATTACTGCCCGCCCATCGAGGAGATCGATCCGACCCTGCCGCCTGCCGCACGCTCCGCCGCGCGCAAGACCGAAGGCCTCAAACTCGCCCTTGCAAAGTACGGCTTCGACGGACTGATCGCCGGCATCCGCCGCGACGAAGAGGCGACCCGCGCCAAGGAGCGCGTGTTCTCGCCGCGCGGACTTGAAGGCGGATGGGATGTTCGCGACCAGCCGCCGGAATTCTGGGATCACTTCAACGCATCGGTGCCGCAGGGCGCGCATCTGCGCGTGCATCCGATCCTGCACTGGACCGAGGAAGACATCTGGGCCTACACCCAGCGCGAGAACATCCCGATCATTCCGCTGTATCTATCCAACAACGGCAAGCGCTATCGCTCGCTCGGCGATCAGGACATCACCAATCCTGTCGTATCGAACGCCTCCAACATCGAGGAAATCCTCACCGAGCTGAAGGCGACGAAAATTCCGGAGCGCGCCGGACGCGCGCTTGACCACGAAACCGAAGATGCCTTCGAGCGGCTTCGTGTCGCCGGCTATCTCTGACGCTGATGAGCGCGCCCATGAACATTGCTGTCGCCAAAGCCTCGCTCGCTTCCCTGCCGAACGAACTGACCCGCCCGCAGGTCCGCATTGTCATTGTCGGCCATGTCGATCACGGCAAGTCAACGCTGGTCGGCCGCCTGCTGCATGAAACCGGCAGCCTGCCGGACGGCAAGCTGGAAATGCTCCAGGCCGTCAGCGCGCGGCGCGGCATGCCGTTCGAGTGGTCGTTCCTGCTCGACGCGCTGCAGACCGAGCGCGACCAGGGCATCACCATCGACACCACGCAGATCCGCTTCCGCACGCCTTCGCGCGACGTCGTCCTGATCGACGCGCCGGGCCATGCGGAATTCCTGCGCAACATGATCACCGGCGCCTCGCAGGCCGACGGCGCAGTGCTGATCATCGACGCGCTGGAAGGCGTGCGCGACCAGACCCGCCGTCACGGATACCTCCTGCATCTGCTGGGCGTCAAACAGGTCGCGGTCGTGGTCAACAAGATGGACCGCGTCGACTACAGCGCGGCACGCTTCAGGGAAATCAGCGACGAAATCTCGGCCCATCTCACCGGCCTCGGCGTCACGCCCACCGCGATCGTTCCGATCTCCGCGCGCGACGGCGACGGCGTCGCTCAACTGACTGCGAACATCGGCTGGTACAAGGGCCCAACCGTGGTCGAGGCCATCGATCACCTGACCCCGGCGCGCCCGCTCGATGAACTCGCGCTGCGCCTTCCGGTGCAGGCGATCTACAAGTTCGACGATCGCCGCATTGTCGCGGGCCGCGTGGAATCCGGCGACATCGGCACCGGCGATGAAATCGTGATCATGCCCGCGGGCAAGGTCGCCAAGGTCAGGTCGGTGGAAAGCTGGCCGCAGACACCGCTGCTGACGCGGCAGGGCGCAGGCCGCTCGGTCGGCATCACGCTGGACCGCGAACTGTTTCTGGAGCGCGGCGACATCATCGCCCACGCCAAGGCCGCGCCGCGCGACACCCGCCGCCTGCGCGCCCGCATCTTCTGGCTGCACGATGCGCCTCTGAAAGCCGGCGCCTCCGTTCTGGTGCGGCTCGGCACCATGGAAACGCGCGCCTCGATCGTTGCCATCGACAAGGCGGTCGATCCCGGTGAGCTTGAAAGCGTCGCAGGGGCGGAAATCGGCCGCAACCATGTCGGCGAGATCGACATCGCGCTGGCAAAGCCGGTCGCAACTGATCCCTACACCGAAAATCCGCGCACCGGACGTCTCGTCATCGAGGTCAACAGCCGCATCGCCGGCGGCGGCCTGGTGCTCAGCGTCGATTCAGGCCAGCGCGCGATTCCCGTCGACATTGTGCCGGTGGAATCCGCGCTGCGCCCGGACGAACGCTCGGCGCGCTATGGACATGGCGGCGCCGTGGTCTGGCTCACCGGCCTGCCCGGCTCCGGAAAATCCACGCTCGCACGCGCGCTGGAGCGCAAGCTGTTCAGCCGCGGAGGCTCGCCGCTGCTGCTCGATGGCGACACGCTGCGCGCTGGCCTCAATGGTGATCTCGGTTTCTCGCCGAAGGACCGCGCCGAGAATGTCCGCCGTCTCGCGGAGATGGCGACACATCTTGCACGCAACGGCCATATCGCCATCGTTGCCGCCGTCTCGCCCTCCAGCGATGACCGCGCACAGGCGCGGCGCATTGCGGACGATCTGTTCCGCGAGGTCTATGTCGCAACGCCTGCCGAAGTTTGCGAAAGCCGCGATCCGAAAGGCCACTACGCCAAGGCGCGCGCAGGCAACCTGCCGAGTTTCACCGGCATCGCCAACGACTACCAGCCGCCGGCCAATGCCGAACTGACCATCGACACATCGACACGTTCGGTTGCCGATGGTGCCGAAGCCATCGAACGGCTGCTGGCCGAGACCGGCGTGCTGTTCGGAGATCTCGACGACCTCGCCGCCAACATCTGATCCGTACGACAAACGTCAAAGGAGACCATCTTGCGCAAGATTCTCATCGCCCTCGCCACCAGCGCCGCGCTTATCGGTTCTGCACAGGCGCAGACACCGAACACGCTGCTGAACGTATCCTATGACATCGCCCGCGAACTCTACGCCGCGATCAATGTCGAGTTCGCCAAGCAGTGGAAGGCCAAGACCGGGCAGGATGTCACCATCAACCAGTCGCATAACGGCTCGTCGCGTCAGGCACGCTCGATCCTTGAAGGCCTTGAAGCCGACGTCGTCACCTTCAATCAGGTGACCGACGTGCAGGTGCTGCATGACAAGGGCAAGCTGATCCCCGCTGACTGGCAGAAGCGCTTCCCGAACAATTCCTCGCCGTATTACTCGCTGCCAGCGTTCCTCGTGCGCGCGGGCAATCCGAAGAACATCAAGGACTGGGACGATCTGGTCCGTTCCGACGTGAAGGTGATCTTCCCGAACCCGAAGACGTCGGGCAATGCGCGCTACACCTATCTGGCGGCCTATGCCTACGCCAAGACGAAGTATGACAGCGCCGAGAAGGCTGACGAGTTCATCAAGAAGCTGTTCGCCAACGTGCCGGTGTTCGACACCGGCGGCCGCGCGGCGACCACGACCTTCGTGGAGCGGCAGACCGGCGACGTGCTGATTACCTTCGAAGCCGAAACCAACGGCATCCGCGACATCGCCGGCGCCGACAAGTATCAGGTCGTCGTGCCGTCGCAGAGCCTGCTCGCGGAATTTCCGGTGGCCGTGGTCGACAAGTATGCCGAGAAGCACGGCACGCAGGCGCTCGCCAAGGCCTATCTCGACTATCTCTATTCACCGGAAGGCCAGACCATTCTGGCCAAGCAATACAACCGCGTGAACGACAAGGCCGTGGCCGAGAAGTTCAAGGACAAGTTTCCGGCGGTGAAGCTCGTGACCATCGAGAAGGAATTCGGCGGCTGGGACAAGGTCAATGCCGAGCACCTCAATCCCGGTGCGAAGCTGGATCAGCTTTTCGGCGGCGCGAACCGCTAATCACGCTTCTGCGAATTGGACTGGAACGGGGCGATCAATCCGCCCCGTTCATTTTGTGAAGTGGATGATTTGATTTGCGACGCCGGGTCATCCCAGGTTTCGGACTGGCACTGGGAACGACCGTCCTCTATCTCGGGGCGATCGTGCTGCTGCCGCTGTGCGCGCTTCTTCTCAAGGCCCCGGGCATCGGCCTTGCGCAATTCTGGGACATTCTCTCCTCGCCGCGCACGTTGTCTGCCATTCGTGTTACGCTGAGCACCGCGTTCGCGGCGACGCTGTTCAACGCTATCTATGGCCTGCTGCTCGCCTGGGTGCTGGCGCGCTACAATTTTCCCGGCAAGCGCCTGCTCGATGCACTGGTCGATGTGCCGTTCGCATTGCCGACAGCGGTCGCGGGTCTGGCCCTCACCGCGTTGTTCGCAAAGAACGGCTGGTTCGGCGCGCCGCTCGACAGGATCGGGATTCAGATCGCCTATACGCCGCTCGGCATCGCCATCGCCATGGCCTTCACCAGCATTCCCTTTGTGGTGCGCACCGTGCAGCCCGTGATCGAGGATCTCGGCTCCGAGGTGGAAGAAGCCGGGCGCTCGCTCGGCGCCAGCGATCTGCAGATTCTCTGGAAGATCATCTTTCCCGCGATCTTTCCGGCCTTTCTCGCCGGATGCTCGCTGGCTTTCGCGCGCAGCCTCGGCGAATTCGGCGCGGTGATCTTCATCGCGGGCAATCAGCCGATGAAGACCGAGATTGTCGCACTGCTGACCTATATCCGGCTCGAGGAATATAATTATGAGGCGGCGGCGGCGATCTCGACCGTGATGCTGCTGATGGCATTCGTGATGCTGATCGTCACCAACGCGGTGCAGGCATGGCATCTGCGTTATCTCGGACGCGGAGACGTCTGATGTCGATTGCAGCGGAGCGCGACAGCAAGCAGGCCGAATGGATGCAGCACCCGGTCGGCGGCGGCAAGGTCACGCGCCGCGTGGTGTTGTGGACGGTGCTGGTGCTGACCGCGCTGTTTCTGGTCGCGCCACTGGTGCTGATCGTCACCTCGGGTCTGTCGCTGGGTTTCAGCGTATTCCTGCGCAACCTCACCGAGCCTGCGACCCTGCACGCAATCTGGCTGACGCTGCTGACAGCGCTGGTAGTCGTGCCCATCAACATCCTGTTTGGTCTCGCCGCTGCATGGACGGTGACCAAGTTCGATTTCCGCGGCAAGACGCTGCTGATCGCGCTGATCGAACTGCCCTATTCGATCTCCCCAATCGTCGCCGGTGTCGCCTATCTCTTTGTCTACGGCTCGCAGGGCCTGTTCGGCCCGCTGCTGGATTATCTCGGCATCAAGGTGATGTTCGCGCTGCCCGCGATCTTCCTGGCCAGCCTGTTCGTCACCGCGCCGTTCGTCGCGCGTGAACTGATCCCGCTGATGCAGGTGCAGGGCACCGACGAGGAAGAAGCAGCGGTGACGCTCGGCGCTGGCGGCTTCACCACCTTCTGGCGCGTGACCTTGCCGAACGTGAAATGGGCCGTGGTCTACGGTGCCATCCTCTGTAACGCGCGCGTGATGGGCGAGTTCGGCGCAGTCTCCGTCGTCTCGGGCAACATCCGCGGCCAGACCACCACGCTGCCGCTGCAGATCGAACTGCTCTATCAGGATTACAATGTCGCCGGAGCCTTCGCGGCGGCGACAGTGCTGACCGCGGTGGCGCTGGTCACCATCCTGATCAAGGTGGCGCTGGAGCGCTACAGCAACGTCTCGCAGAGCGGAACTGGCCACTGACCGGGCCTGAATTGCCTGTAAAAGCGGCGACAGGAGGCTCCCGGCAGGCGGCCGTTGTCTACGCCTTTCTGACCGGGGAAGGGACTTCTCTTTTGCCCGGCTTTGGCGTTAAAAGTGGCCAGTCTTTCCGCCTCAAGCGGTATCTCTTCACCTCATCCTGAAGCCCCAGAACGGCGTCTTTTTCGCCGTTTTCCGCGAGATTTATCATGACACGTATCGACGCCAGCGGTTTGAAGATCGCTCCTGTCCTGTCCGACTTCATCGCCAAGGAAGCCACCGCCGGCACCGGCATTGCGCCGGATGCCTTCTGGGCGGGCCTTGCGGGAATCGTCAAGGATCTGGCGCCCCGAACCCGCGAACTGCTTGCGACCCGCGATACGCTGCAGGCCAAGATCGACGACTGGCACAAGGCCAACAAGGGCAAGGCGTTCGACATCAACGCCTACACCGCTTTCCTGAAGGAGATCGGTTATCTGCAGCCGGAGCCCGCGGCCAAGGATGTGCAGACCGCGAATGTCGACGAAGAACTCGCCACCATGTTCGGCCCGCAGCTCGTGGTGCCGCTAACCAATGCGCGCTACTCGCTGAACGCCGCGAATGCACGCTGGGGCAGCCTCTATGATGCGTTCTACGGCACCGACGCAATCCCGCACGACCCGTCCGAAGGCGGCAAGGGTTACAACAAGGCGCGCGGCGACAAGGTGATCGCCAAGGCCAAGGCGTTCCTCGATCAGGCCGCGCCGCTCGCCACCGGCAACCACAGCGACGTCACCGGCTATCACATCGAGAACGGCCAGCTCGCCGCCAAGCTCAAGAGCGGCAATGCCACCGCGCTGAAGAACAAGGCGCAGCTCGTCGGCTATCAGGGTGATGCCGCCGCGCCGACCTCGATCCTGCTGCTCAACAACGGCCTGCACATCGACATCCAGATCGACCGCAACAGCGCCATCGGCAAGGAAGATCCGGCCGGTGTGGCCGACATGATCCTCGAAGCTGCTGTCTCGACCATTCTCGACATGGAAGACTCGGTCGCCGCGGTCGACGCCGAAGACAAGGTTCTGGTCTACCGCAACGTGCTCGGCATCATGGACGGCACGCTGTCCGCCGACTTCGAAAAGGGCGGCAAGACGCTCACCCGCGCGCTCAATACAGACCGCACCTACACCACCGCGGATGGCAAGGGCACGCTGACCCTGCACGGCCGCAGCATGATGCTGATCCGCAATGTCGGCCATCACATGTTCACCGATGCGGTGCTCGACAGCTCCGGTGCGGAGATTCCGGAAGGCATTCTCGATGCCGCCGTCACCGGCCTGCTCGCGCTGCATAACCTGAACGGCAAGAGCAAGCTCAAGAACAGCCGCAAGGGCTCAGTCTACATCGTCAAGCCGAAGATGCACGGTCCGGACGAAGTCGCGCTCACGGTCGAACTGTTCGGCCGCGTCGAAAAGATGCTCGGCCTCCCCGCCAACACCATGAAGGTCGGCATCATGGACGAGGAACGCCGCACCACGGTGAACCTGCAGGCCTGTATCCAGAACGCCGCGCAGCGCATCTGCTTCATCAACACGGGATTCCTGGACCGCACCGGCGACGAAATCCACACGTCGATGGAAGCGGGCCCGATGATCCGCAAGAATGACATGAAGGCGCAGCCCTGGATCAAGGCCTATGAGGACTGGAACGTCGATACGGGTCTGGCCAACGGCCTGCCGGGTCACGCACAGGTCGGCAAGGGCATGTGGGCCGCTCCCGACAAGATGGCCGACATGCTGGTGCAGAAAATCGCGCATCCGCAGGCCGGTGCGTCCACTGCATGGGTGCCCTCGCCAACCGCCGCAACGCTGCATGCCCTGCACTATCATCAGGTCGATGTCGGCGCGCGCCAGAAGGAACTGAAAAGCCGCCCGAAGGCGAAGCTGTCGGACATCCTCACCATTCCGGTGTCGCAGTCGAACTGGGCGCCGGACGATGTGAAGCAGGAGATCGACAACAACTGTCAGGGTATCCTCGGTTATGTGGTGCGCTGGATCGATCAGGGCGTCGGCTGCTCCAAGGTGCCGGACATTCACGATGTCGGCCTGATGGAAGACCGCGCCACGCTGCGCATCTCCGCGCAGCACCTTGCCAACTGGCTGCATCAGGGTGTCGTCACCAGGGATCAGGTGATGGAATCACTGAAGCGCATGGCGGCGATTGTCGACAAGCAGAACGCTGGCGACGCACTCTACAAGCCGATGGCGCCGAAGTTCGACGGCATCGCGTTCCAGGCCGCGTGCGATCTGGTGTTCAAGGGCCGCGAGCAGCCGAACGGCTACACCGAGTTCATCCTGCACGCCCGCCGCAAGGAAGCGAAGGCGGCAGGCTGATCCAGCTTCCATTATCCCGATAAAGAAAACCCCGGCCCGCGCGCCGGGGTTTTTGATTGGGCGATATTGAATGGCGCGATGTCGCAGTTTTCCCGCGGAACGATAGCTCCAGCGCTTCGTTATCGGGCATCACCATACAGGAGATGATGCGATGGATTGGAACCGCGTTGAAGGCAACTGGAAACAGTTCAAGGGCGCCGCGAAGGAGAAATGGGGCAAGCTGACCGATGACGATCTCAATGTCATCGAAGGCCGCCGCGAGCAACTCGAAGGCAAGCTGCAGCAGCGCTACGGCTATGCCAAGGATCAGGTCAAGAAGGACGTGGATGACTGGTTCGGCACGCTGAAGTAACCGAAGCCCCATTCAAACTGAAAGCTCCGGCATCGCCGGGGCTTTTTTCTTTTCAGACATCGAGCGGCGCGGCTATCGCGTCATTGCGAGCCAACGGGTCCGGCTTCGCCAGCCCGATGACAGGCTCCGCGAAGCAATCCATTTCTTCAAGACAGCTGGATTGCTTCGTCGGCTTCGCCTCCTCGCAATGACGTACATCTAGAACACCGCGAGATATTTCAGGATCGAGATGATGCCGATAATGATGACAATGGCGCGAACGATCTGCTTCGCACGCCCGTCGATCGGCAGCAGATTGACGAGATAAAGAACAAGAATAACGACAAGGAACGTGATCAGGACGCTGATAAGCAAAGACATGACAACCCCTTCATGCGGTCGAAACAGGTGCGAGACCTTCGTCCCGTATCCCGATACATCAACGATTCACACGAAGGTTGGTTCCAGCCCTGGAACAGCGGCAGCGCGGTTCCTTATTGCGCAGCGACCACGGGGAGACGTTCGAACTTCTCACGAACGGATTTCGGTGCCGGAGTGAAATTCAAGGCCGCGCTGCGACGGCTGCTTTGCGCGACCATTAGACCGTTCGCTCCGGCGACAATATCACCCTTGCGCAGCGTCGGATCGTCTTCGATCTTCATCGAAGCAAGACCTGCGGTATCCTTGCCGTTGCAGGTGCAGCCGGTCACCAGCTCCTTGCGATAGCGGAAAGCGTTGGGAAGGTCCGCATACGATTTCCCGGTATCGCTCGACGCATTGTCGATTGAGCCGCCGTGGAAGATTTTCGTCTCGGAGGCCGGACAGAAGTTCTTGCAGGCTTCGGCCTTGCTCTGTCCGTCAGACGCAACCACCGGGAAGTAGCGGCCATCGCAGGTCCGTACGCAATACGTGGTCGATCCCCCGTAGCTGCCGCCATAGATGTTCACCCGGCGGCCCGATGACTGGGACGGATCACCGAACTCCGGCGAAGCAAACGGCATCGAGGGCGGCGGACTCGGGTGGGCGTTGTCGTTAAAGACCCCGCCGAAAAAAGATGAGAAGAAATCGCGGGCATGGGCAGACGGCGTACCCGCTGCAATCGCGGCGCACGCGATCGCGGCGATCCTCGCCGATCTTCGATACAACTTGAACTGACGCATGACGCCCTCTACAGCCTTGCTCATCCCGTACATCGCCTGTGCAAATTTCGACTCAATTTAATCCGGACAATTTGATGTTTTGTGACGCGCTGATGCGCAGCGGCTTGAGCGCGCCGGTGCGCGGCTGCGCGCGCGTTCTCGCCGCTTCGGCCTCGATCCGCCCATTCTTCGGCAGCACCACAACCTTCGTGCCGATGGAGACGCGGCTCGCCAGATCCTGCACATCTTCATTGGTCAGACGGATGCAGCCGCTGGACACAAACTTTCCGATGGTCGACGGATCGTTGGTGCCGTGGATGCGATAGGCGCTCGAGCCGAGATACATCGCAGCCGCGCCCAAAGGGTTTCCCGGACCGCCCGCGACGAACCGGGGCAGATAGGGCTGACGTGCGATCATCTCTGCGGGCGGATGCCAGTCGGGCCATGAGGCCTTGCGCGACACGGTCTGCACGCCCGACCATGTAAATCCCTCGCGGCCAACGCCGACCCCGTAACGGATCGCGCGGCCCTGACCAAGCACGTAATAGAGCGTGGTGTTGCCGGTATCGATCACGATCGTGCCGGGTGCTTCACGCGTTTCATAAGAGACGATCTTGCGCTGCAGCCGCTCGGGCAGGACAGCAGAGCTGTCGCTTTCATCTTCAGTTACGTTGGGCGTCGGCAGTGACTGCCGGTCCGACCAGAACAGCCCCTGCGAAGGAGCGGCGGCGTATCCTGCATAGCCCAGGGTTTGTGACATGGCGGGCGTCGCCAGACCGAGCGGCAACAGCACCGCCGCTGCGCTCAAACCCCGGCGCGAAACGCACGCGCCGGAAATCCCGATGAAAACCTTGGCCACCGAATTCCGAAGCACTGTCATTCCTTTGGGGGAGTGCTGCACCGAACGGGTCATGGCCTGCCTCGATTCCTGCAAGAGGGCATCGTGTGATGCGGACCACAAACGAACGCGGCGTCCCGGCTTTTGGTTCCGGCGCCTTCTCTCGCAACAGATGTTTGTGCAGTCCGGCAGGACACCGGTTCACGCCGGGAATGGGAACATTGGGTCCCGCTGCCGGTTACCGGTGCCGAAGGCCGGCTGGGGCCGGTTCAGAAATTGAGGACTTCAATCATGTCTCTTGGCACCATCCTCGTCATTCTTTTGATCCTTATCCTGCTCGGCGTCATTCCAAGCTGGGGTTACAGCGGCAACTGGGGCTACGGCCCATCCGGCATTGTCGGCACAATACTGGTGATCGTGGTGATCCTGCTGCTGCTCGGCCGAATCTGAGATGCCCGGCCTGCGCCGTAAGGTGCGCGACACTGTTCGTCCGGTGGCTTCGCCGCCGGACGAGGACGAGGATCGGCAACCTCCATCCATCGGCCACACCGAGATCGTATCTTTCTCGCTTGTTGCGCTGCTGATCATCAGCATCGTCGCGGTGCTGTATGTGGCGCGCGCATTTTTCCTTCCCACTGTAACAGCGCTGGTCGTCGGAACCATGCTGTCCCCGGCGGCGAAGTTCTTCGAGCGCTATGGAATTCCGCGCTCGGTTTCGGCCGTGCTGATCGTGGCCGCGACCTGCACCGGGCTGGCCTTCATGGTGGCATTGATTTCGGCGCCGGTGATGGACTGGACCACGCGGCTGCCCGAGCTTCAGTCATCGCTCAAGGAAAAATTCCACGTCTTCGACCGGCCGATTGCCCTCTGGCATCAGGTGCAAGGCCTGTTCGGCGGCACGCCTTCGGAGACCGGCTTTCCATTGCCGAAGATCGAATGGGTTCAGCCCACGCTTGAATTCCTCTCCCCGACATTCACCGAGCTTCTTTTATTTCTGGCGGTTCTGGTGCTGTTCATTGCGAGCTGGCCGGATCTGCGCCGTGCCCTCGTCCTGACTTTCGAGGATCACGACTCGCGGCTGCGGACGCTGCGCATCCTGAACGCCATCGAAAGCAATCTCGGCAACTATCTTCTCACCGTCACCGTGATCAACATGGGACTTGGCATCGCGACCGGGTTGATCTGCGCCTTGACCGGCATGCCGAATCCCGCCGGCCTCGGGGCGCTCGCGGCGACGCTGAATTTCATCCCGATCATCGGGCCTATCGTCACGTTCGTCGTGCTGGCGGCGGTCGGGATCATCACCGCGTCCACCTTGGGCGGAGGACTGGTTGCGGCAGCAGGCTTCGCCCTCGTGGCCTTCATCGAAGGCCATTTCATCACCCCGACCATCATCGGGCGGCGGCTCGCGCTAAATGCGCTGGCGGTCATCGTTGCCCTGGCGTTCTGGACCTGGCTCTGGGGGCCGATGGGGGCGTTTCTGTCCTCACCGATCCTGATCGTGGGCCTTGTGCTCAGGGAGCACTTGATGCCGGTCAAGGACAGCCAAATGCCCGGCGACTAAGCAGCAGTGGAACCATCAGCGAAACCGCGCGTTTTCGCTCCGAACAGCGCGCGGTTGTCAGGATTTTGCAGGAGTTTTTGATGTCGAGCACCGACGGTGAAGACGCAATGAGGCACATGGCCGACAAAACCACCTATGAACGCCTTCAGAAGGATGTAGAAGCCGTGAAAAACGATATTTCAGCACTCGCCGACCAGATTTCCGATGTCATCGAAGCCTTCAAGGGCGATGCGAGCAGACAGGCGCGGCGCACCTACAAGCAGGCCCGCGCCAATGTAGACTCGATGATGTCAGACGCCAGCCAGCGCGGCAGCGAAGCGCTGGAGGCGGCGCAGGACTATGCCGGGACACTGGAAGAATCCCTGGAGGACGCCATCACCCAGCGCCCGCTCGCCGCGGTCGGCCTTGCGATAGGATTGGGCTTCCTGATCGGCGTGACGTGGCGGCGCTGAAAGCGGTGTTTAACTGACGCCACCGGCCTGCGCCGGTGGCGCTGCCTTGTTTGATGGATACTGATCGGATTTCCGATGTTTCAGAAGTTCATGGATGACTTTCGCGAAAGCACGGGCAGCGCATTGCGGCTGACCTCCTTGGCCATTGCCGTGGCCGTGCTGCTGTTCATTACGACATGCTTCCTGTGTGCCGCAGCCTTCGTTTTCGTGCTGCAGAAGTACGGCCTCCTGCAGGCCTGTTTCGCGGGCGCCGGTGTTTTCTTTGTAGCGACCATGCTGGCGGCCATCGCCTACATGGTGCGCAAGCGGCAGATCAGGAAAAAGCCGGTTGAAGCCGCCAAATCCACCATGCAGGCTGCACTGAGCGATCCCATGGTGCTGGCGGCCGGCTTGCAGATCGTGCGGACCATCGGCGTCAAGCGCATCATTCCCATTGTCGCGGTGGCCGGCATCGCGATCGGCCTGATGGCAGGCCGCCGCCAGGCTGACGCCAAGCCCGATCCTGAAGAATAAGCTCCGAAGCGGCACCTCGCCCTTCAAAACAAAAGAGCGCCGCAGGGCGCTCTTTTGTTTTGCGGTCGTCCGGTTGGCAGCAAGGTCAGGTGATGCAGCGTCCGGGCGCAAGCTGCTTGGCAACGGCGGTCAGCACGCTCACCACAGGCTCACACGCAATCGGCCGGCTCCCTGCTGACGATCCCTTGCCAACCGTCGATGCCGGAGCCTTGCGCGCATCAGCGGCCTCGCCGGACGGCATGCGAACCATCACTGATGAATCGTCCGATCCCGGCACCTTGAACGAGATCGTTACGCCGCCGCCGGACGTCGTCACGGCCTCGCGATCACCTTTTGCGGAGCGATCGACATTGATTGCGATCGGCCCGGTCTGCGCCGGGACAGTTGCCGACGCATCACCGCGCTGCACCGGTCCGAGCAGATCGTTGCCAGCCGATACTTCCAGATGCACGGCACCCAGTGCCAGCATCCCTGCCACCACTCCGAGAGTTCCAGAAGCCAGATTAGCCATCTGCCACCCCACCACGTTGCCATGCCGCATGATCGCGGCTGTGCAGAACAACGTGACTCGCGCAGCTTTCGTTCCGGCGGCATCCGGCACTCGTCTCAAGAAAAATCTGCTCCAGTCAGGAACATTCTCGTGAAGCCTGCGTCTTACAAGAAGCCGGTCAATCCCCCTGCCCCTAATCGACCGGCCCTATGGGGGTGTGGCCGTGGTGATGCCGGCCGCACCCCTTTTTCTTTGTCCTTCACGAGCCCATGAAAAAGCCGGAGCACTCAGCTCCGGCTTGATGTCGTTTGGACCCGCGCGAGCGGTCAGGACGCCGCGGCCTTCGGCCTGCTCCTGGAATTGCGCTGGAAGAACAAGGCCTGACTTGCGACCGCGGACACCATCGCCGGCTGGAAAGGCTTCGAGATCAGGAAGGCCGGCTCAGGCCGTTCGCCGGTCAGGAAGCGCTCCGGATAGGCAGTGATGAAGACCACCGGCACCTCGAACGATTTCAGCAATTCGTTCACCGCATCGAGACCCGAACTGCCGTCGGCCAGCTGGATGTCCGCCAGGATCAGACCCGGCTGTTTGGACTTGGCCAGCGCAATCGCATCGGTGTGGGTGCGCGCCACGCCGATGACGTTGTGGCCGAGATTCTTCACAAGACTTTCAAGGTCCATCGCGATGAAGGTCTCATCCTCGATAATGAGCACGTCCGTCGCGATTTCGGCGGCCAGCTCGCGGCCCGCGGCATCGGCCAGTTCGCGAACCTTGGCGACGTCCGTGTCGAGGATGTGAGCCACCTCTTCTTCCGAGAAGCCTTCCAGCGAAAGCAGGAGAAACGCCTGACGCGTCAGGGCGGTGAGACTGGACAGCCGCTGCTCGGACACCGCCGGCGCAGGCCCGTTGTCGGCACCTTCATTGACCGAGACGGAATTCCAGATTTGCGTGAACAGCCGGAACAGGCCGACGCGAGGTCCAAGTTTCTCCTCAAGCAGCGCGGGGTCCTGGAGCAGCGCTTCCAGCATGGCCGCCACATAGGCGTCCCCCGATGCCTGGCTTCCGGTCAGCGCACGGGCATAGCGGCGCAACAGTGGCAGATGTTCAGCAACGAGCTGAGAACGAGACATACCCCCTCCATCATCATTTCTCTGAGGTCTTGCGAGCCGGCATCGCGATCAGGCGAACCGGTTCCCCGCTTCCGACTATCTACGTTTTAGTCCGAGAAAAGTTCCTTCCGTCTGGAACTTTCCTGCGCCCGCCCCGTTGAAGACCTACATGATCATGGGGCTGAAAGGCTTCAAAAGGAACAAAAACTCCCGTGTTTCTAGTTAGTTAGCTCCTAACTATGGCATGGGGACGACAATGGACCTCGCCAATGAAAGATTTGAAGCCTCCACAAGGCAAGGCCACCGGAGCCGGCAAGCAAGGTGGTCTCAATGCCGAAATCCAATCACGTATCGGGCACCAATTGCGCGCGATGTACGACGATGTCGTGCGTCAGGGCGTACCGGACCGTTTTGCTGATCTGATCCGCCAGCTCGACTCCCAGGAAGCTGCCGCGCAGATCGCTGGAGACCCGACAAAAGATGGGAGGGACTAATGCCTCTCACGGACTCGCTTCGCGACGACATCCTTGCGACCGTGCCGAGCCTGCGCGCGTTCGCCATTTCACTCAGCGGCAATGCAGACCGCGCCGACGATCTCGTGCAGGAAACGCTGCTGCGCGCACTGGCGCACATCGATTCCTTCCAGCCGGGATCGAACCTGCCGGCGTGGCTGTTCACAATCCTGCGCAACCTCTTCCGTTCGGACTACCGTAAGCGCCGGCGTGAGGTCGAGGATGCCGAAGGCAATTATGCCAAGACGCTCAAGTCGCAGCCTGCGCAGGGCGCGCATCTGGAGTTCGAGGAATTCCGGACCGCGCTCGACAAGCTGCCGCAGGATCAACGTGAAGCGCTGATCCTCGTGGGCGCCTCCGGCTTCTCCTATGAAGATGCCGCCGCCATCTGCGGATGCGCGGTCGGCACCATCAAGAGCCGCGTCAACCGCGCACGCTCCAAGCTCAGCGCCCTGCTCTATGTCGAAGGCGCCGAGGATTTCGGGCCGGATGATACGATCCGCGCCGTGATCGGCGGTGGCAGCAGCTAGGCTGCTGCCACACAGGCCATCACTCATTTGTAAAGATAAAGGCGGCTACCTGAGAAGTAGCCGCCTTTATTCTTCGCATCGATCGATCAGTTCAGGCCGCCAAAAGCCCAAATCAAAATCAGGATGGGAATAGGAACTCCAAGCAGCCACAACAGCAAATAGCGTCCCATATGACTTTCCTCATGCTCAGCCTGTGCGGCTCAATGCATGGCCGGAAAGTTGGTTCCGCGGTTGCCTTCAGCGCTTTTTCACCGGCATGCTGATGCGCTCGGTGCGGTCCATCTCGGTCTCGTCCACCACAGTCTCCATCGGAGCGGTCAGTTCATAGACATAGCTGACATCGGTGAAGTAGCGCTTCGAGGTGCCGCCGAGGGCTTCGGGCGCAACGCGATCCAGAAGGACGATTCCAAATTCACTGTCGGCCCTGCGGGTCGCTGCGCTGGTGTTGAATTCCTCCCAGCGGAAATGAAACACCGAATCCGGCGGCGCGCTCACGCTCCAGGTCGCAACGATATGCGGATGCTTGCCGACCAGCGACAGTCCCTCATCGGCATGAGACGCCAGTTCGAAGAACAGCAATGATAGGCTCTGCGCGGCGCGCGCGCTCACAGTCACGTCAGGCCCGCTCAAGGCGATGCGGTCGGCATGGGGAATGGCACGCGGTTCGAACAGGCCCTTGAGCTTGACGCCCTGCCACTGGCTTTCGCTGAGCAGCGAGACGACATGGGACATGGCGTGAATACGCCCGATCAGGAGATCGCGCGCAATATCGATGTCCGCGCCATGACGCATGGTGCGCGTGACGATCGACTGGATCACCGCCAGAATGTTCTTCACACGGTGGTTGAGTTCATCGATCACCGCCGTCAGCCGGCGTTCGAAGTCGATCCGCGTCTGGATTTCCCGGCTGAGCCGCAGGTTGTTGTAAGACACATAGCCGAACAGGCCGCACAGAATGAGCGTCAGCGCCACGCCGATCAGCGTGACGATGCCGGCAAGTTCCTGGGCGCGGGTCGCCGCATTGGTCTTGGCATAGTAGATCAGCGTCCAGTCGCGCGCGCCGAACGACACCACACGCACCAGCGGCGGATTATCCACATCCGACTGCAGCGGCGTAGGCGTTACATTGCCTTCCGCATCCGAGACCAGATTGTCCGAAGCGTTTCGCGGATCACGCAGCGCCACCGAAAACAGCGATTGATCGTCATTGGCGAGCATCAGCGGCGCCAGCCGGTAGGAAATGGTCAGGAAACCCGCAACACTGGCGCCGGTGTCAGTCCGGACCGGAGACGCCAGCACAATGCCCATCGGCCCCCCAGCACGCAGCAGCACGAACGGGTCCGACGACACCGGCCTGCCTTCCTCCACGGCGCGATTGAACATCGGCGCGATGACCGGATGATTATTGAGAATCCGCCCTGCGAAGGCCTTGGTTTCATCGTTCTGCGGCTCGACGTCCATAACAACGGTAGCCGGATCGGGCGCCGTGCCGGGATTCAGCAGCGTATCGTCGACGTTCCGGATCACCGGGTTAGGAAATCCGGCCACCTTCAGATCGTTCTGCGCCCGTCCGAAGTCGCCACGCGGCACACGCGCGACCCAGCTTGCGACAAGAAAATCGGTCTTGAAGGCGTAGATCGACGAACGCAGCGGCTGAAGAGCCGTGGCCATGTTGGCCGATGGAAAACGGAACAGCCCCACCGCGACCCGGGCCAGAAGCTCACGCTCGCTGAGCCGTTCCTGCACCAGGCTGGCGTGGGTATCCACCGAGCGCGCCAGATCGATCCTGCCGATCGACAGTTCCTGATCGTAGACCTTCATCGCCACGAGACCGGAGACAATGACTCCGATGATCGCCATCAGTCCGATGATAAGACCAAGACGGAGCACGCACTTACTCGAAAGCTACAGGGGATGGAAATGAGCCCGGGCCAGTAAATCCGGCCCGGTGGATAAAATGATCGTACGCAAACTCCGAACCGGTCGTCATGATCACTCGCTGAAACGAATTCATCAGGGTCGACGACCTCGCCGAACACGCCGTGATTGGATTAATGTAAGTAACGCCAGATGGTTCCTGCGAGGGGAAAATATACCCCTCGGCCGTCATGGTAAATGTGCCGCCCCGGCCCGGTCAGGAACCTGCTTACAGGCCAGCCAAAACAAGGCCGATCACGACCGTGACGATCCCAACCAGGATCGCGCCCAGAAAGACGCCGCTATAATCCCTGCCCGGTGCTGTAAAGTATGACTGCTTCATGCTGGACTAACCCCGTCGCCGGGCCAGCGTTCCTTAGTTAACCTTTCCGGTCGCCAGTGACCGGAGGCCGCCTTTCGCTTCGATGAAGCCGATGATGCGGTCCAGTCCTTCGTTCTTTTTCAGGTTGGTCATGACGAAGGGCCGCTCGCCGCGCATGCGCCTGGCGTCCGTGTCCATCTTTTCGAGGGATGCCCCGACATGCGGCGCAAGATCGATCTTGTTGATGACCAGCAAATCCGATCGCGTGATTCCGGGACCGCCCTTTGAGGGAATCTTGTCGCCGGCGGCAACGTCGATAACGTAGATGGTCAGATCGGCGAGTTCCGGCGAAAAAGTCGCTGCCAGATTGTCGCCGCCGGATTCGATCAGCACCAGATCGAGATCGGGGAACTTCATGCGCATGTCGGCGACCGCGGCGAGATTCATCGAGGCATCCTCGCGGATCGCCGTGTGCGGACAGCCGCCGGTTTCCACGCCCGCGATCCGATCAGGCGTCAGCGAGCCGGAGCGGACCAGAAATTCAGCGTCCCATTTGGTATAGATGTCGTTGGTGATGGCCGCGATCTCGTAACGCTCGCGCATCGACTTGCAGAGCAAATCCATCAAGGCCGTCTTGCCCGATCCGACCGGGCCGCCAATGCCGACGCGAAGCGGGCCGTTCATGCTGGTGCTCATCACAAAACCTTTCTCAGGACCGGAACAGCCGGGTGTATTGCGTCTCATGGCGCATGCTGGCGAGATCGGCGCGGAACGTGGCACTGCCAAGATCCTCGAGCGATGAATCGAGCGATTTTTCCGCCGTTACGGCGATCACGGACTCCAGCGCGGCCAGCACGCGCTGGCTGTCGGTCTGCCCCAGCGGAATGAGTCGTACGCCGGCTGAAATCCAGTTCGAGGTGGCTGCATGCAGAAACGCGTGCAGCGTCAGGCCGAGCGGAAGGCGATGCCCTGCTGCCGTGACACCCACCGCGACCGGGTAGGTCACAGGTCCGGTGACGTGTGAGGCCAGAAGATCAAGCGTGTCGCAATGCCAGGCCGAGCGCGCGATCTCGACAAAGGCCCGCCCCTGCGCCGTGGTTTCCAGATGCCGTTCGCGCGAGGGCACGAATGCCGCCGCCAGTTCAGCAACATCGTTCAGGGCCTTTCCGTCCACTGCAGCAGCAGCGCGATAAGCATGGCACAGCAACGTGCCATCGCAGAAGCCGGCGCCATCGAGCAGCATCGCGGCCAGCCAGTCCTGCAGCGTCACCGTGTCGGTAATGTCACCGGCCTCGACGGCCCACTCGATTCCGCTGGAATAGGAAAAGGCGCCAACCGGAAACGATGGCGACAGCCACGTCATCAGCCGGAACAGCGCGGCTGATTCATCCGTATCGGCTACAGGTTCGTGCGTATCGCGATCAGTGCCCGTGGTCATGAGCATGGCTGTGACCGTGATGGTGATCGTGGTCATGCTTGTCATGATCATGGTGAGCATGATCGTGACCATGATGCGCGTGATCGTGGCCATGCTTGTGATGGCCGTGGTCGTGATGATCGTGATGGCCACCACCCGCATAAGCGCCGCCTTCAGGATCGAACGGTGCTTCAATGACAATGACGCGCGCGCCAAGACCGCGCACCATATCCTCGATCACATGATCGCGCCGGATGCGCAGGCCCTTGCCGACGATCTGCGTCGGCAGATGGCGGTTGCCGAGATGCCAGGCGATCCGCACCAGATGATGCGGATCGGCGCCGCGGATTTCCACCAGCGGCTCGGGCGCGGCAACCACTTCGATCAGCCGCCCGTCTTCCAGCACCAGCGCATCGCCGCCGCGCAGCGCGACGGCTTCTTCCAGATCCAGCAGGAATTCCAGCCCGCGCGTACCGGTCATCGCCATGCGGCGGCGATGCCGGTCGTCGAAATCGAGCACCACCGTGTCAGCGGCGGCCCCGGTCCAGCGAACTTGCGGGCGGACCTGCGTGGCGCGGATCATGACGTCAGCTTCTGCACGTCGCCGCCAATGATCACTTCGATATTGGTGGGCGAGGCCTTGAACGGACCGGAGAGCGCGCGCCACGCTTTCAGATGCGGCGTCAGGCGATGCGCGGCGAGATGATCGTGGCTCTCCCAGCGCTCGACGAACACGAACGTATCCGGATCGGACACGCTGCCATGCAGATCATACGCGATACAGCCTGGCTCCTTGCGCGTCTCGGCGATGCAGTCCTTCGCACCGGCGACATAGGCCGCGCGGTGCTCGGGCTTCACCTTGGTGGTGGCGACAACGTAAATCATCGCACTTCCACATTGGCTGGAGTGATGACTTCGATCTTCGGGGGTGCAGCGAGGCACTTCACCACGACACGGCCGAAGGTCTTCATGTGCTCGGCGGAACGATGCGGCACCAGCGCCTCGGCATTTTCCCACTGCTCGACAAAGACAAGCTTGGCGGGATCGGTCACGCTCTCGTGCAGATCGTAAGCGATGTTGCCCACTTCCTTGCGGGTTTCGGCGATGCAGGCTTTCGCGGCGGCGATCATGTCCGCACGCGTCTCAGGCTTGATGGTCAGGGTCGCAACAACGTAAATCAAGGTATCCTCCCGGCGTTTTCTTGACGTGGGCGGACCCTAATACATGAAATAGCGCTGCGCCATGGGCAGGACCTCCGCGGGCGCGCAGGTCAGCAATTCGCCATCGGCGCGGACCTCGTAGGTCTCCGGATCAACCTCGATATCGGGCGTTGCGCCGTTGTGGATCATGCTTGTCTTGGAAATGCGGCTACGGGTGTTTGAAACAGCATACAGCCTCTTGTCGATGCCAAGTTTCTTGCCCAGTCCCGATGCGACTGCAGCCTTGGACGCGAACACCACCGAGGACGCCGTCCGCGCCTTGCCGTAGGCGCCGAACATCGGCTGATAATGCACCGGCTGCGGCGTCGGGATCGAGGCGTTCGGATCGCCCATCGGGGCTGCGACAATGGTGCCGCCCTTGACGATGCAATCCGGCTTGACGCCAAAGAACGCGGGCGACCACAGCACGAGGTCCGCCATCTTGCCCTTCTCGACCGAACCGATCAGCTTCGACACGCCATGCGCAATCGCAGGATTAATGGTGTATTTCGCGATGTAGCGCTTCACCCGGAAATTGTCGTTGTCCTTGCCCTTGTCTTCCGGCAAGGCCCCGCGCTGCTTCTTCATCTTGTCGGCGGTCTGCCAGGTGCGGATGATGACTTCGCCGAGACGGCCCATCGCCTGCGAATCCGACGACAACATCGAGAGCGCACCAAGGTCGTGAAGGATGTCCTCCGCCGCGATGGTTTCCTTGCGGATGCGGCTTTCGGCAAAGGCAAGGTCCTCCGCGATCGACGGATCGAGATGGTGGCAGACCATCAGCATGTCGAGATGCTCGTCGATGGTATTGCGCGTGAACGGCCGCGTCGGATTGGTGGACGACGGCAGCACGTTCTTCAGGCCTGCGACCTTGATGATGTCCGGCGCATGGCCGCCGCCCGCGCCCTCGGTGTGGAAGGCATGAATGGTGCGGCCCTTGAACGCCTTGATCGTGTCTTCGACAAAGCCGGATTCGTTCAGCGTGTCCGAGTGCAGCATCACCTGAATGTCGTGATCGTCCGCGACCGAGAGGCAATTGTCGATGGCCGCAGGCGTGGTGCCCCAGTCTTCATGTAATTTAAGCGCACAGGCACCCGCCTTGATCATCTCGATCAGCGCGGCAGGACGCGACGCATTGCCCTTGCCGGAAATGCCGAGGTTCACCGGAAACGCATCGAACGACTGAATCATCCGCGCGATGTGCCACGGCCCCGGCGTGCAGGTGGTGGCAAACGTGCCGTGCGACGGACCGGTGCCGCCGCCGAGCATCGAGGTGACGCCGCTCATCAGTGCATGTTCGATCTGCTGCGGGCAGATGAAATGGATGTGTGAATCGAAACCACCCGCAGTGAGAATCTTGCCCTCGCCCGCGATGATGTCGGTGCCCGGTCCGATCACAATGGTGACGCCGGGCTGAATGTCCGGATTTCCTGCCTTGCCGATGGCCGCAATCAGACCGTCCTTGATGGCGACGTCGGCTTTCACAATGCCCCAGTGATCCACGATCAGCGCATTGGTGATGACGGTATCGGCCGCGCCCTGCCTGTTGGTGATCTGGCTCTGGCCCATGCCGTCGCGGATCACCTTGCCACCGCCGAACTTTACCTCCTCGCCATAGACGGTGAAATCCTTTTCCACCTCGATGATGAGATCGGTATCGGCGAGCCGCACCCTGTCCCCTGTGGTAGGGCCGAACATGTCCGCATAGACGGAGCGGGAGATTTTGGTGGCCATCAGAACGCCCCTGCCTTGAAATTGATGCCGCTCACAGCTTGCCCATCACGTCGCCGCGAAAGCCATAGATCGCGCGCTTGCCGGCGAGCGCGACGAGATGGACTTCGCGGGTCTGGCCCGGCTCGAAACGAACAGCGGTGCCCGCCGCAATATCGAGCCGCATGCCGCGCGCCTTCTTGCGGTCGAATTTCAGCGCCGGATTGGTTTCGAAGAAATGATAGTGCGAGCCGACCTGGATCGGGCGGTCACCGGTGTTCGCTACCGTCAGCGTCACCGTCTTGCGACCGGCATTGAGTTCAATATCGCCGTCCTTGATGAAGAATTCACCGGGGATCATTGCAACGGCACCTCACTCCAAAAATCGTCAGAAACGCGAAATTCGTAACGGTGTTTCAGCATGTAGCTGAAGAGCAGAAGAGAAAGGTTGTCCAAATGCGGAGAGAGCTGGTCATTAAGTTTGTAAACGAACTCGCGAACGGCGATCGGCGCATCGAGAATCAAGGTCGAATTTGTGGTGGCCATATGCCACGGCGTGCCCGGCCCCGAATTGATAATAGCCTCCCGCATCGTCGCAGCCATGTCGTCCGCTCCCACTGTCTTCAGAGCATCACAGATAAAGGGAGAATAAGCACCGGTCGAATTCGTGAAAAACTGCCAAATTCCGCCGTTGTAGATTTCTGCCTGAAAGCGCCAGAGCATTACATAAATCCGCTCCGCATTTTTCAAATCGGGCTCAAGCCCTGATTCAAATAGATAGTCACCTTGAAGCACCGCTAATCGGTGCCCGGCTTCCGATGCGTCTATAGGGATTGTCTTCATCTGATTGGTTCATGCACGGTCACGAGCTTCGTCCCATCGGGAAACGTCGCTTCGACCTGAATGTCGTGAATCATTTCAGCGATACCATCCATGCACTGTTCGCGCGTGATGACTTCCGCGCCGGCCTTCATCAGATCAGCGACAGTGCGGCCATCGCGCGCGCCTTCAACAATGAAGTCGGAGATGATCGCAATCGCTTCCGGGTGATTGAGCTTGACGCCGCGCTCGAGGCGCCGCCGCGCGACGATGGCGGCCATGGAAACGAGAAGCTTGTCTTTTTCGCGGGGAGACAAATTCATGCGGGCAACATCCGGTTTATCTGAAGTCTAGTTGAGCCAGAGCCGCGGCAAGCCCGAAGGGCTCACACATTCCAGCACTTTCATCATATCGGTGCGGAGCTTTGCCGCATCTTGTGCGCAGAAGCGCGCCATTGCAAATCCGTTCCATGCGGAAACGCCGACTTCCGCACCGAAAGCGTCGGAGGCTTCGCGCACGCGCGCGACGATGGCTTCATCGCCCGGCACGATCAGCGCCGTGCCGATGGCAACACCGCCGTTCGCGACAGCGCGGCGCGCAAGCTTTTCCGAAATATCGCCGTCGAGCCGGACAGTCTCCGCGAAGACCAGCTTGCCGCCGATCCGCATCCGCCAACGGTCGGTGAAGCTGCCGTGCGCCATGACCTCGCCCATGGCGGCGCGGCCGAACACAACGATCTCACAGAGCAGCAGCGAGGCGCTCTGCGACAGATCGATGTCGATCCGGCGCGCGACGCGGGCCCGATCGAATATAATTGTTTCCTGCGGCAACCACGCCAACCGCGCATCATCGCCAGCGCGCAGAGTGATGTTCACCTGCGCTTCCGGCCCGTGGGAACGGTAGACCTTCTCGGCCGCCGCCGTCGTGACAGTGAGATGCGCGCCGGTCCCTGCAGCGATGTCGATGTCGAAGCGATCGCCGCCGGCAACGCCGCCCGCGGTGTTCACAAACACTGCCGAGAGTCCCTTCTGCTCCGGCGACGGAAACCGCACCCGCAGCGAACCCGACTCATGAAGCTCTCGCCGTCGAGTTGCGCCATCCTTCAGATGCACGTCAAACATCACAGCGCCAACTGCACGGTTGGCCGCAAAGGTCTCCGCCGACGATGTGATTTCGCTTTGCATCCGTCCTGACCGATGGTTGTCCCGTCAGAGCGCCATCTGCCGGCTGATCTCGGCGGGATCGAGATTGCTGCGGTCGCAGGTGTATTTCACCGCGCCGCGATCCATCACCGCGAAATTGTCGCCGAGCTCGCAGGCAAAGTCGAGATATTGTTCGACCAGCACGATGGCCATCGTACCAAGGCTGCGCAGATAGGAAATCGCGCGGCCGATATCCTTGATGATCGAGGGCTGGATGCCTTCGGTCGGCTCGTCGAGCAGGAGCAGTTTTGGCCGCATCACCAGCGCACGCCCGATGGCGAGCTGCTGCTGCTGGCCGCCGGAGAGATCGCCGCCGCGCCGGCCCAGCATGGTGTTCAACACGGGAAACAGCGAGAACACGTCGTCGGGAATGGTGCGATCGTCGCGCCTGAGCGGCGCGAAGCCGGTCTTGAGATTTTCCTCGACGGTTAGCAGCGGGAAAATCTCGCGGCCCTGCGGCACAAAGCCGATGCCCTTGCGTGCCCGCTCATAAGGCTTCAAGGGACCGAGATCGGCGCCATCGAAGGTGATCGAGCCGTCCTTGATCGGATACTGGCCAACCATCGCGCGAAGCAAACTAGTCTTGCCGACACCGTTGCGCCCAAGCACGCAGGTCACCTTGCCGGGCTCGGCGGTCAACGAGACGCCGCGCAAAGCCTGCGCCGCGCCGTAGTAGAGGGTGATGTTGTTGACGTTCAGCATGATTAGCGCCCCAGATACACTTCGATGACGCGTTCGTTGTTCGAGACCTGATCGAGCGTGCCTTCCGCGAGAACCGAGCCTTCATGCAGACAGGTGACGCGGACGCCGAGCTCACGCACGAACGTCATGTCGTGCTCGACAACCACCACCGTCTTTTCCTTGTTGATCTCTTTCAAAAGCTCGGCGGTCTGATGCGTTTCCACATCGGTCATGCCTGCAACAGGCTCATCCACCAGCAGCAGCTTCGGGTCCTGGGCCAGCAGCATCCCGATCTCAAGCCACTGCTTCTGGCCATGCGACAACGCACCGGCCAGACGATCGCGCGAGTCTTTCAGCCTTATCGTCTCCAGCACCCGTTCGATCCGCTCGCTTTCGTCCGGCGTCTCCCGCCAGAACAGCGTGCCGCGCACCTTGTGATCGACATTGAGCGCCAGCAGCAGATTATCCTCGATGGTCTGACTCTCGAACACCGTCGGCTTCTGGAATTTGCGGCCGATTCCAAGTTCGGCGATCTGCGTTTCGTCGAGCCGGGTGAGATCGACAATGCCGTCGAACAGCACATCACCCTCATCCGGCTTGGTCTTTCCGGTGATGATGTCCATCATCGTGGTCTTGCCCGCCCCGTTGGGGCCGATGATGGCGCGCATCTCGCCGGGCGCAATGGTCAGCGACAGGTTGTTGATGGCGTGGAAACCGTCGAACGACACATGCACGCCGTCGAGGTAGAGCATGGCGGAAGTAGCGCGGGTATCCATGACGTTCATGTGCCTTACTCCGCGAGACCCGGCTTGAGACCGGGTTTTGTAACGCCGTCTTCCGCCGCTGCGCTGGCTTCGTCGGCAGCGAGCTGCTCACGACGTCCCGCCCACCAGTCCTTGACGGTGCCGACGATGCCTTTCGGCAGCAGCAGCGTCACCAGAATGAACATCGCACCCAGCATGAACAGCCAGTATGGCGCGAGGAAACCCGACGTGAACACGGTCTTGGCGTAATTGACCACGACCGCCCCGAGCGCCGCGCCGATCAAAGTGCCGCGTCCGCCGACTGCCACCCAGATAACCGCTTCGATGGAGTTGCCCGGCGCAAATTCTCCAGGATTGATGATGCCGACCTGCGGCACGTACAGCGCGCCGGCGACGCCGGCCATGCACGCCGATAGAGTGAACACGAACAGCTTGTAATTCTCGACGCGATAACCGAGGAAGCGCGTGCGGGATTCCGCGTCGCGGATCGCGATCAGCACCTTGCCGAGCTTCGAGGTCACGATGGCGCGGCAGATCAGGAATGCGAGCGCCAGCGCCAGACATGACAGCACGAACAAAGCCGCGCGCGCGCCCTGCGCCTGCACGTTGAAACCGAGGATGTCCTTGAAATCGGTCAGGCCATTGTTGCCGCCGAAGCCGAAATCATTGCGGAAGAAGGCGAGCAGCAGCGCGTAAGTCATCGCCTGTGTAATAATGGACAAATACACGCCGGTGACACGCGAGCGGAACGCCAGCCACCCGAAGCAGAAGGCGAGCAGACCCGGCACCAGCAGCACCATCAAGGCCGCAAACCAGAACATGTCGAAGCCATGCCAGTACCATGGCAGTGCCTTGTAATTCAGGAACACCATGAAATCCGGCAACACCGGATTGCCATAGACACCGCGCGAGCCGATCTGCCGCATCAGGTACATGCCCATCGCATAGCCACCGAGCGCAAAGAATGCGCCATGGCCGAGCGAGAGAATGCCGCAATAGCCCCAGATCAGATCGATCGAAAGCGCGAGGATGGCATAGCAAAGATACTTTCCGAACAGCGCCATCAGATAGGTCGGCACCTGAAACGGCGACGACGCAGGCAGCAGCAGGTTCGACAGCGGCACGAAAATGCCGACCGCTGCCACGATGAGCAGAAACCAGGTGGCGCTTCTGTTGAGCGATCGGGTGAGGATGTACGGCATCATGCTTCCACCGACCGGCCCTTGAGCGCGAACAGTCCACGCGGCCGCTTCTGGATGAACAGGATGATCAGCACGAGGATCGCAATCTTGCCGAGGACCGCGCCCGCCACAGGCTCAAGGAACTTGTTGGCGATGCCGAGCGTCATCGCGCCCACCAGCGTGCCCCACAGGTTGCCAACGCCGCCGAACACCACGACCATGAAACTGTCGATGATATAGCTCTGGCCAAGATTGGGACTGACGTTGTCGATCTGCGACAGCGCCACGCCAGCGATGCCCGCGATACCCGAGCCTAGCCCGAAGGTCAGCGCATCGACACGGGAGGTCGCAATCCCCATCGACGCCGCCATGCGGCGATTTTGAGTGACCGCGCGCATCTCAAGGCCGAGGCTGGTGAAGCGCAGCATGCCGAGCAGCAGGAAGAACACCACCAGAGTGAAGACCACGATCCAGAGCCGGTTGTAAGTGATGGTCATCTGACCAATCTCGAACGCGCCACTCATCCATGACGGATTGCCGACCTCTCGATTGGTCGGGCCGAACATGGTGCGCACCGCCTGCTGCAGCACCAGCGACAATCCCCATGTCGCGAGCAGCGTTTCCAGCGGGCGGCCGTAAAGAAAGCGGATGATGCTGCGCTCGATGATCACACCGATCAGGCCCGCGACCAGAAATGCCAGAGGCACCGCGATCAGCAGCGAGTAATCGAACAGGCCCGGATAGCGGCTGCGGATCACCTCCTGCACCATGAAGGTGACGTAAGCGCCGATCATCACCATCTCGCCATGGGCCATATTGATGACGCCCATCACGCCGAAGGTGATGGCAAGGCCGATGGCGGCAAGCAGCAGCACCGAACCGAGCGACAGGCCGTACCACGCGTTCTGCGCCGTCGCCCAGATCGCAAGTTTGCTCTGGATCGAATTGATGGCGGCGGCGGAGGTCCGTCCCAGCGCGGACGACGGATCGAAGGACAGGCCAGTCAGCAGCGCCAGCGCCTCCTGATCGCCGCGATCGCGGATCACCGACACTGCGTCGAGCTTGTCGGCCTCGGACGCTTTCGGATCGAACAGAACAATCGCGGCCTTCGCTTCGGCAAAGGCACGCCGTGCGCCGCTATTGGTTTCCTTCTGCAAGGCAGTCTCGATGACCGGAAGGAACGCCGCGTCATGACTCTTGAAAACGGACTGAGCGGCCTGAATGCGCCGCGCCGGATCGGGC
Organism: Afipia sp.; assembly: GCA_024508675.1. Lineage (GTDB taxonomy): Bacteria > Pseudomonadota > Alphaproteobacteria > Rhizobiales > Xanthobacteraceae > Afipia. The sequence goes on along the minus strand of JANINQ010000008.1, from coordinate 250,727 downwards.
GACAGCAGCGTCAGTCCGCCGAGCGCGGCTTCGACGCCTCGGCGCAGGCGATTGTTGAGGCGCACAGGCGCCGCGCCTGACGGCGCAGTCGCAGCCTCGCCGGTCCCGGCATCGGTGACCTTGCCACTCTTGTCCTTGACAAAGACCTTCTTGCTTTGCGGATCGGCCAGCAGGCGGCCATCCGCAAGCGCGTCGATAATTGGAAACGCGAGTGGATTGCCGCTGGTTGCGAGAACACCGACGGCCGCCTCGGTATCGGAAAATGAATCGTTGGCGAACTGCGTGACGGCGTCTTCAAAGGGACCGGCAAGACCCGGCACGCCCGAGACCACCACAAGCATTAACGCAATGACTGCCGCGCGGCAGCGATGAAAGAATGAAGGAAACACGTGACAACCCCGGCAGAGGTGAGAGGAAGGCGGCGACGACCGCCGCCTTCCGATTATTCAAGTGCAAGACGCGGAGCGAATCAGGAGCCCTGACCGCCGCACTTGTTGGTCTTGGTGTTGAAGTTGCCGCACTTCTTGCCGACCCAGTCACCGATCAGGTCCTTGGAGCCTTCAAGCTCCTTCGACCATGCATCGCCAGCAACGAGGCCCGGGGTCTTCCACACCACGTCGAACTGGCCATCAGCTTTGATTTCGCCGATGAACACAGGCTTGGTGATGTGATGGTTCGGAAGCATTTCCGACACGCCGCCGGTCAGGTTCTTTGCCTTGGTGCCCGGAAGAGCGTCGATCACCTTGTCGGCATCAACCGAACCGGCCTTCTCGACAGCCTTCACCCACATGTCGAAGCCGATCACGTGCGCTTCCATCGGATCGTTGGTCACGCGCTTCGGATTCTTGGTGTAGGTCTGCCAGGCCTTGATGAAGGCCTCGTTCTCGGGCGTCTTGATCGACTGGAAGTAGTTCCAGGCGGCGAGATGGCCGAGCAGCGGCTTGGTGTCGATGCCGGCGAGTTCTTCCTCGCCGACCGAGAACGCGACGACAGGAATATCGGTCGCCTTGATGCCCTGGTTGCCGAGCTCCTTGTAGAACGGCACGTTGGCGTCGCCGTTGATGGTCGAAACCACTGCCGTCTTCTTGCCCGCCGAGCCGAACTTTTTGATGTCGGCAACGATGGTCTGCCAGTCGGAGTGACCAAACGGCGTGTAGTTGATCATGATGTCTTCAGCCTTGACGCCCTTCGACTTCAGATAGGCTTCAAGGATCTTGTTGGTGGTGCGCGGATAGACGTAGTCGGTGCCGGCCAGAACCCAGCGCTGCACCTTTTCTTCCTTGGCGAGATAATCGACCGCCGGGATCGCCTGCTGGTTCGGAGCCGCACCCGTGTAGAACACGTTACGCTCGCTCTCCTCGCCTTCGTACTGCACGGGATAGAACAGGATCGAGTTCAGTTCCTTGAACACCGGCAGCACGGACTTGCGCGACACCGAGGTCCAGCAGCCGAACACCACCGACACCTTGTCCTTGGTGATCAGTTCGCGGGCCTTCTCGGCGAACAGCGGCCAGTTCGAAGCCGGGTCGACCACGACGGCTTCGAGCTTCTTGCCGAGAACGCCGCCCTTCTTGTTCTGCTCATCAATGAGGAACAGCACCGTATCCTTCAGCGTGGTTTCGCTGATGGCCATCGTTCCGGATAATGAATGAAGGACGCCGACCTTGATGGTGTCCTGCGCCTTTGCGCTACCAACCGTAGCGAGGCCCAAGAAAAGACCCGCAGTTGCGGCCAACCATTTACGGCGGCTGAACGGTGCAACTGCAGCTGTGTTGAAATGCCTAGTCATGCGATGTCATCTCCCTGACGCAGACGTGAAACGCTGTGCGACGGCTCAACGGCCGGCGGCGTTAAGGGAATCGCAAGAACTATGCCATGGCGCGAAATCGCCTAATTATTTGATTTATTGAGAGAAATTTACATCGACGCCTAAAGTGTATTTTTGCTGCCTTATTTGCAGGCAATTCCGTTGATGCACCATTCGTCATCTGCACAATAAACGATCATAATTTTGCAAATGTATAAAATTCGAGCAGGCAGCGGCCTCTCGGCCTCCCCTCCTGTTGGCCACAATCACTGCAACGGCGTGCCAAAGGCGGATTCTCCTTGAAAGCGCCGTGTTCCTGCTCCATATGACCGCCACGACCTTGAGAATCATCGGGTCTTTGCGAGCCGCGTGTACGGATCCCGTAAAACGGTTTCTGGCTTGCCCATTCAGCTAACAAAGCCGACGCCCCAGACACGCGGGTGTCTCCGACACCCGCCCGCACCCGGCAACCCGCCGGGCGTGCGTTGCGACTCATAGAAAGATACCCTTTTGACCTCCTTTCAGGATTTCGGCCTGGCCGATCCCATCTCGCGTGCGCTTAAAGAAGAAAATTACGTCACGCCTACCCCCATTCAGGCCCAGACCATCCCCATCGCGATCACCGGCCGTGACGTGATCGGCATCGCCCAGACCGGCACCGGCAAGACCGCATCCTTCGCGCTGCCGATCCTCCATCGCCTGCTGGAAAACCGCATCAAGCCCCAACCCAAGACCTGCCGCGTGCTGGTGCTGAGCCCCACCCGCGAACTGTCCGGCCAGATCCTCGACAGCTTCAATGCCTATGGCCGGCATATGCGCCTGACCTCGGCGCTGGCCATCGGCGGCGTGCCGATGGGCCGTCAGGTCCGCTCCGTTATGCAGGGCGTGGAAGTCATGGTGGCGACACCGGGCCGCCTGCTCGACATGGTTCAGGGCAATGCGCTCAAGCTCAACCAGGTCGAATTCCTTGTCCTCGATGAAGCCGACCGCATGCTCGACATGGGCTTCATCAACGACATCCGCAAAATCGTCGCCAAGCTGCCGATCAAGCGTCAGACCCTGTTCTTCTCGGCCACCATGCCGAAGGACATCGCTGATCTCGCCGACCAGATGCTGAACAATCCGGCCCGCGTCGCGGTGACCCCGGTGTCCTCCACGGTCGAGCGCATCACACAGAAGGTGCTGCAGGTCGATCATTCGGCGAAGCCCGCCATCCTGGCGCAGATCCTCAAGAACGAGCCGGTCAACCGCGCACTGGTGTTCACCCGCACCAAGCACGGCGCCGACAAGGTGGTAAAAGGCCTTGTAAAAGCGGGGATTCCGGCCGAGGCCATTCACGGCAACAAGTCGCAGAACCACCGCGAGCGCGTGCTGGCAGCCTTCCGCACCGGCGATATCCGCACGCTGGTGGCCACCGACATCGCCGCACGCGGCATCGATGTCGACGGCATCAGCCATGTCATCAACTTCGACCTGACCAACGTGCCGGAAACCTATGTTCACCGCATCGGCCGCACCGCGCGCGCCGGCGCGGACGGCACCGCGATTTCGCTGGTGGCAGGGGCCGAGGAGCTTGGCTACCTGCGCGACATCGAACGGCTGATCAAGGTCACCCTGCCGAAGGAAGACCGCCGCACCCCCGGACAGCAACAGCAGCGCCCGGCTTCGGCTCCCCAGCAGCGGCAGGGCCGGTCATCCCACGGTCATGGCCACAATCCTAACAACCATGGCGCCCGCGCAAATGAAGGCGCCCCCGGATCAAAGGGTCCACGCCGCCGCAGGCGTCCGGGCGGTGGTAACGGTATGGTCCAGACCAACCGCCATGAGAGCGGACGTCACGAAAATACCCGCCAGAGTAGTCGCAATGAGCAGCCACGGACTTCTCACGGCAATGGCGGCGATGGTATTCAGGGCGTCGCATTTCTTCACCGGGAAAGCCGGCCTGCGAAGGCGCAAGGCCATAAGCATAATCAGCGCCCGCAACGCTCGTAGCTTTTATCGAACAACCGAATGAGAGACCTGGAGACCCTATGGCGAAAGAAGAACTGATCCAGTTTGAAGGACTGGTGACCGAAATCCTTCCCGATGCGCGCTATCGCGTTCAGCTCGATGCCGGACATGAAATCGTTGCCTACACCGCGGGCAAGATGAAGAAGAACCGCATCAAGACCCTGGCTGGCGACCGGGTGACCATCGAAATGTCGCCTTACGATCTGGAAAAGGGCCGCCTGATTTTCCGGCATAAGGACGAGCGCCCTGCCGGCGCCGGTGGTCCTCCCCGCGGCGCGCCGCCGCGCGGCGGACAGTTTCGCCGCAGGTAACCCCTTTCGGCTCACCAGACAGGGTCGCGCACGCCATGCGCGATCCGGCATATTCCAAGCACGTCGCGCGGGTATCAAAATCCGCGCACGTCAGGATTGTTTTAAGGCCCATTTTCACCTAATATCCGCTGATCGATCTTCGGCCGGACGACCTAGCTATCCACCGGTACAGCCGGTTTAGACGCTGACGGACCTCATCCAAATTTCGATCTCACCGGCTCATTCGTGAGCCATGGAATATCTATCTTGAGAAGGACTACCTGCGTGAGCATGGGAACTGTGAAGTGGTTCAACGCGACTAAGGGCTACGGTTTTATTCAGCCGGATGACGGCGGAAACGACGTGTTCGTTCACATCAGCGCCGTCGAGCGCGCTGGCCTGGGAACGCTGCGCGAAGGCCAGAAGATCTCCTACGAGATCGTTGCCGATCGCCGTTCGGGCAAGTCGTCGGCGGACAATCTTCGCGCCGCCGGCTAACTGAAATTTTCGCGGCTGACGCTGCGGGATATTTCAGACCCAGACATGAATACGGAAAAGGCCGTGCGGATCGCACGGCCTTTTCTGTTTGATCTGTTTGACGCGTCAGATGACGCGGAACGATCCCGCAATCAGCTTGTGTAATCGACCTTGTCGGACTGGCGAGGCCGCGTGTAGGTTTCGTCGGAGAGCGGGATGACCGTCTTGCCCAGAACGTAGCCGGTGATCGGCGTATAGCTGTATTTCACCTCGCTCCAGATCAGATAGGTGTTCGCGACAAGAAGGTTGGCGGGGACCGTCGTGACGACGGTGTCCTTGGCATAGCCCGTTGTAACCGTGGCTGTGTTGTTGGCGATGGTTGCGGAATAACTCCAGACCACCTTGACCTGCTTCGATCCGTCGACGGCGAGCTGCGTGACCTTCTGCTCCAGTTCTCCGGAGTTGACACCGTAAGGCGCCATGATCGCGACGCCAAAGCCAAAGAAGTTCTTCAGATCGGTCTGCGACACACTGGTGCCCTGCGACACCAGATCGGACAGCGAACGTGTGGTCAGCGTCACCTTGCGGTCGATGGCGACGCCGCTCGATGTGTCGATCATTCCAAACAACAGCACCAGCATCAGCGGCACGATGAATGCGAATTCGACGGCAGCCAGTCCGCGGCTGTCCCGTGCGAAGCGTGCGATGAGCTGCCGGCTGCGGCGTGCAATTCTTGATGACTTGATCATGTCAGACGCCATTGTTCAGGACCCGTTAGGTTCGACACGGAACGCGGCCGACGCTGCCAGCAGGCGCTGAGAGCTTGTTCCGCTGGAGCCGAGAAGATTCGCGATGTTGTAGCCGAGTCCCGTGACGACCAGCGGCCACTGATAAAACACGCGGACCAGAACCGTATCGCCCGCCTTGGGCAGCGTGTATGCGGACTTGCCGGTGAAGACTCCGCCGGCGATCGGTGACGCAAGATCGGACGAGGGAATGGTTACGCCCGGAGCGTATGTTTTCACGACGACCGTCAGGTTCGTATTGTTTGTCCCGCAGGAGAACAGCACCTTGATCCGGTTGCAGACGTCAGTCTCGAACTGAACCTGCGACATGTTGTTGTTCAAGGCCTGGTTCGTATACAGCAACCGCGCCGAGTCGTTGGTGCCGGTCTCGAGAATCTGCGCGGCGAAAAACACCAGCGCCGTTTCCATGATTGCGAACAACAGGACAAAGAAAAGCGGAGCGATAAACGCGAACTCAATGGCCGCAGAGCCGCGCCGGTTGCGGCGAAAGCGGCGTAGCACCTTGATGATCGTGTTCGGTGATGTCGCAGGGCGGCGCATCGGATGATCCTCAGCGGAAATAACTACCGCCGAGAATAGACGACAGAGATTGTTGAATGCTTGCGCCGGTTAAGGACAACGTGCTGCGCGACGTTAACCGGTTGTTAACGAATCCGGCCCGCGCGAGCGGTGGTCAGGGCTTTGCCCCGGCGGCACTGGCCTGGGCATTCAGGATGTTGGTCTGGCCAAGGGTCGCATCAAAATAGGCGCGGCCGTCACCAAGGGTCACGCGCCGCTCACAGACCGGCGTGCAACTGTAGGATTCCCGTTCCAGCCCGCGATAGACCGTCACCATCTTGTCCATGGGGCCTTCCACCTGGATGGAGCGGTTGGCCAGGACGGCGCCGCTGCGGTCCATGGCGATCATGTTGGTCGATCCGTAGCCCTTGCCGGTCACCACAACCATTCCGCCGGGCTGAAGGGTGACATCCGCAATCAGGGGATTCCCGACCACGATCGTCGAAACCTTCTCAGGCAGCTTGATCACCTTGGCCTGATCCACCACGACGGCAACCATGTCGTCGGTTCCGGCGAACGTCGCCATCGGGAACATCAGAAAACCGGCAACGAGAAAACGCAGCGCGACAGACCCCTTGGCGCGGCGAGGCAAAACCTGGATCGACATACTTTACTCCGGGGCATGAACAAGCCGGCAAAAGCGATACGCAGCGGTGCCGGCGCCCGACATGGCAAATCTGCCGTTAATTGATGAATGAACTGCAAACAGCCTTAGGCCCCTGCCTCTCCCGCGAGCAAAAATCCTGTGGTGTCAGCATGATCGCGAAAGTTCCATAAATTGTCAGCGTCGCATTAGCATGGAACTTACCGGCTCGCGTGATGGCGGGGATATCCGCGGGTTTCTGCGTTCGCATTAACCTCTCCTGACCAATTCATTCTTAGGTTCCCGTCTGGTCACAGAGTTCCACTCTGCGAAGACCTGGATTCCACAGCACGTGTGCAAACGGAGAATTAGATGACCAAGCTTGTTGCGAAGTTCCTCAAGGATGAGTCCGGCGCGACCGCCATTGAATACGGCCTGATTGCTGCTGGCGTTGCGCTGGCGATCATTGCTGCCGTCAACGGCCTCGGCACGACCCTGAATACCAAGTTCACGGACATCGGTTCGTCGATCAAGTAAGCAATATATTCGGCCGCACACGGAGGCTCCGGAAGAATCGGAGCCTCAAACGGCGTTGTTGCACTTCCTGAACTCATTCATCTGCGCACACTGCCGAAACTGGCAGGACAGCACCGAGTTCAAAGCTTCATCACACCATATATCCAGTGCTGCCTGTGGAACCCGGGTGCGCCTTTGTGCGCGGGCATTAAAGCCGCATTTACCCTCCGCAAGAACAGCGCGATACCCCGGTGTTTCAGCAATCGAATTAACTGCGCTGCAATTCCTCCCGGGTAGGTTCACGCCATGGTCACGGTGGTTTCCGCCCCCGCAACGGCCAGAGTTCTACAGCCACGTGTATAAATGGAGTTACAGATGACCAAGCTCGTTGCTCGCTTCGTCAAGGACGAATCCGGCGCCACCGCGATCGAGTACGGCCTGATCGCCGCCGGCATTTCGCTGGCGATCATCGCTGCCGTGAACGGCCTCGGCACGACCCTGAACACCAAGTTCACGAACATCGGTTCGTCGATCAAGTAAGCAGGCGACTGCTCGCTAAAAAAGAGGCTTCGGGAAACCGGAGCCTTTTTTGCGTCCTGCCCTGTCAGCGTACTGCGTAATGAAGCCATTCTCCGCCGAACAACGCTCAAAATCCCGGCCTGCGGCCACGCCCATGTTCACGCCGCTGTCGGGCGTCGAGCCCATCCGGCTGGTTTGTGCGGCGCTCGTCCTCGCGCTGCTTGCGGTCCTGTTCCGGATCGCCAGCATCTGGTAGCCGCCGTTCGAGGATTGTTCATTTCTGCCGGTTAGCCTGCCGCCTCGCTCAATCCGGACCGAGTTGCAGCCCCTTTCTCGGCAAGATCCTGGCAAGCTCATGATCCTCGACCTCGCACGCATCTTCCTGTTCCCGGCCCTGATGGCTTTTGCCGCGGCGAGCGATCTCTTCACAATGACCATTCCCAACCGCGTCTCACTGCTGCTGGTGGCCGGGTTTTTCGTGCTGGCAGGTCTTACCGGCATGCCGCTGTACGACATCGCCATGCATGTGGGCGCCGGGCTGACGGTTCTTGTCGTCGCGTTCGCCTGCTTTGCCTTTGGATGGATCGGCGGTGGAGACGCCAAGGTCGCAGCCGCAGCCGGTCTCTGGTTCGGCTTCCCGCCCCTCGCGAGCTACCTCGTCTACGCGTCGCTGTTTGGCGGCGTACTGACCCTGCTGATGCTGCAGTTCCGGCAATGGCCCCTGCCCTATTCGCTGATTTCGCAGGAATGGCTGCAGCGGCTTCACCGCAAGGACAGCGGAATTCCCTACGGCATCGCCCTCGCCTTGGGTGCGCTGATGATCTATCCCGAAACCGAATGGATGAAGGCTGTCGACCTCACACGCTTCGTCGGCCACTGAACGATCGCAACTTCTCATTAACGCGATTTAGATACGCCTCATTAACCATGCTTTGACGTTTAGCTGGTCAAATCCCACCACAGCGACGGGTCCGTCGCAGCGTGATGTGGAAAGTGAAGCGTATGAATACCGCGCGGATTGTCGTCCTGACCATTGCTGTCTGCGCCGGTGGCGCCGCTGCCTATCTTGCAAGCGGTTCCAATCCGAAGCCAGTCGAAACAGCCGCCGTGACCATGGACACGACCGACGTTCTGGTCGCACGCTCGGACATTGCGCTGGGTCAGACAGTCACGCCGGATGACATCCAGTGGCAGTCCTGGCCTTCGTCCACAGCAAGCTCGAGCTTCATCCGCAAGACCGACCGCGCCGAGGCCATGAGCCAGATTGTCGGCTCCATTGCACGCTCGCCATTCCTGGCCGGCGAACCGATCCGCGAAACCAAGCTCGTGAAGGGTAACGGCTCCGGCTTCATGGCTGCGATCCTACCCACCGGCATGCGCGCGATCTCGACCGAAATCTCGCCGGAAACCGGCGCCGGCGGCTTCATCCTGCCGAATGACAAGGTCGACGTGATCCTGACCAAGCGGGACAAAAACGCCGACCGGCCCGGCAGCGCCGACGCCATCAATTCCGAAACCATCCTCACCAACATACGTGTTCTCGCCATCGACCAGACCGTCGGCGAGAAGGACGGACAGAAGGTCGTGGTCGGCAAGACCGCGACGCTCGAGTTGAAGCCCGACCAGGCCGAGTCGCTGGCGCGTGCGCGGCAAGCCGGAACGCTGTCGCTGGCGCTGCGCAGCCTTGTCGACGCCAACAAGAATGACGTGGCCGTCGACGAAAGCGGCAAGCGCGACAGTGTCAACGTCGTCCGCTACGGCGTTCCAACAACCCAGACGACACGGAAGTGATCGAGAGGACCGAGACGATGAGGCGAGAGGGACACCAGGCACCTGTACGGACCTTCATGGTGCGTGCCCTGTCGTATGCAGCGATCTGCGCGCTGGCGCTGAATCCGGTCCTGTCGCCGGTGATCGCAAGCGACTACCGCGCATCCGCAGCAGCCGCATCGGGAGGCGGCCAGTTGAATGCTCGCTTCCTGCCGCTCGGAATCGGAAAGTCGGTCGTCATCGACCTGCCGCGCGACGTGAAGGATGTCCTCGTCGCCGATCCGAAGATCGCCAACGCGGTCGTACGGTCGGCCCAGCGCGCCTACATCATCGGCGCCGCCGTCGGCCAGACCAACATCATCTTCTTCGACTCCACGGGCCAGCAGATCGCCGCCTATGACATCGCGGTGACACGCGATCTCAACGGCGTCCGTGCCGCGCTCAAGCAGGCATTTCCGCAATCCGACATCCGGATCGAGGGCGTCGGTGACGGCGTCATGCTGTCGGGCTGGGCGGCGAATCCCGCTGAAGCCCAGCAGGCGCAGGAAATGGCCGCGCGTCTTGCCGGCGGTGCCGACAAGGTCGTGAATAGCATCGCGGTGCGTGGACGCGATCAGGTGATGCTGAAGGTGACCGTCGCCGAAGTTCAGCGCGACATCATCAAGCAGCTCGGCATCGACCTCAGCGCGAACCTGAACTACGGCACTGCCGTCGTGAACTTCAACAACACCAATCCGTTCACGGCTTACGGCCGTCCGCTGGTCGCGGGCAATAACCTGATCAGCTCCTTCGGTTCGACGGGCGGCGTGCCGGCAGTGACGGCAACCATGCGTGCGATGGAAAGCGCCGGAGTCGTCCGAACGCTGGCGGAGCCGAATCTGACTGCGATTTCCGGAGAATCCGCAACCTTCATCGCTGGCGGCGAATTCCCACTGCCGAAGGGTTACACCTGCGACCCGATCTCGCGCGCCTGTACCACCCAGATCGACTTCAAGAAGTTCGGCATCACCCTGAACTTCACGCCGGTCGTGCTCGCCGAAGGCCGCATCAGCCTGCGTGTGCTGACCGAAGTCTCCGAACTGTCACCGGATAACTCCATCACGCTCGACCAGAGCGGCAGCACCCTGACCATCCCTTCGGTCAAGACCCGCCGCGCCGAGACCACCCTGGAAATTCCGTCGGGCGGCTCGATGGCGATGGCAGGCCTCATTCAGGAACAGACCAAGCAGTCGATCAACGGCCTGCCCGGATTGTCGCAACTGCCGGTGCTCGGAACGCTGTTCCGCAGCCGCGACTACGTCAACCGCAACACCGAACTCATGGTTCTGGTGACGCCATATGTCGTTCGCGCCGTCGCGCAGAAGGACCTGTCGCGTCCCGACGATGGCTTCGCCGACGCGGCCGACCCGCAGTCGGATCTGCTGGGCAACATCAACCGCATTTACGGCGTTCCCGGACGTGTCGAGCCGGGCCGCAAGTATCGCGGCACCTATGGCTTCATCACGGACTGAGATGGGACAAGGACAGTAACAATGACCACGCGAGTACCCACTCTCAAGCGCAGCCTGCGGGTCGCAGTCGCCCTTCTCGGGGCGTCAGCGGCGTTAGGAGCCTGCACGCACACCGATCAGGAAACTGTCACCGGCAGCATTCCGAACGACTATCGTTTGCGCCATCCGATCGTGGTTCAGGAAGCGAACCGCACCACCGAAGTGTTCGTCGGCACCGGCCGTGGCGGTCTCACCAGCGCGCAGCGCTCGGACGTCGCGGGCCTTGCGGACACATGGCTGCGTGAGGGCACCGGCGGTATCGTGATCGACATGCCCATCAATACGCCGAATGCCCGCGTCGCGGCGGATTCGCTGCGCGAGATTCGCGGCATTCTGGCTGCGGCGGGCGTTCCGCCGCATGGCGTCACCGTCAGGAATTATCGGCCGACCGACCCGCGCCAGTTCGCCACGATCCGCGTCAACTACCCGCGCATTGCAGCCGATGCCGGCCCTTGCGGCGTGTGGCCGGAAGACCTCGGCCCTTCCATCAAGAACAAGGGTTATCTGGAGAACCGGCCTTATTACAACCTGGGTTGCGCCACCCAGCGCAATCTTGCCGCGATGGTCGACAACCCGTCAGACCTCGTGCAGCCGCGCGCCGAAACCCCGGCCTATACGCCACGCCGCAACATCGCATTCGACAAGTATCGCAAGGGCAACACCACAACCACGACCTATCCTGAGGCCGACAAGGCCAAACTGAGCGAAGTGGGCAAATGATTAGTTACGCGCGTCAAGATCAGGAGGACGGAGCGGCCTCCACCGCGGCCGAGGAGCACATCGCTCCCGCGCCGCGCGTGTCCGTTCAGGCTTTTTGCGAAACCGTTGAAACCGCTGCAGCCGTACAGTCTGCCGGCGAAGACCGCCGTCTCGACAAGGCGCACCTCAAGATTCAGATGGGCGGCATGACCGCGGCCATCGAAGCCTATCGGACCGCGCCTACGCCGAACGTGATCCTGCTTGAAACCGAAGGCCGCAACGACATTCTCTCCGCCCTCGATCAGCTCGCAACGGTTTGCGACGCGGGGACGCGCGTGATCGTAATCGGGCGCGTCAACGATGTCGTGCTGTACCGCGAACTGGTCCGGCGCGGCATCAGCGACTATCTGATCGCGCCGGTTGCGCCGCTCGACATCGTCCGCTCGGTGTGCGGCCTGTTCTCGGTGCCCGAAGCCAAGGCTGTCGGCCGGATCATCGCCGTTGTCGGCGCCAAGGGCGGCGTCGGCGCTTCCACCGTGGCGCATAATGTCGCCTGGGCGATCGCACGCGACCTCGCACTGGATTCGGTCGTTGCCGACCTCGACCTCGCATTCGGCACCGCAGGCCTCGACTACAATCAGGACCCTCCGCAGGGCATCGCGGATGCGGTATTTTCTCCGGACCGTATCGACACTGCTTTCGTGGATCGCCTGCTGTCGAAGTGCACCGACCATCTGAGCCTGCTCGCCGCGCCGGCCACCCTGGAGCGTGTGTACGACTTCGGCGCGGAAGCCTTCGATTCGATCTTCGACACGCTGCGCACGACGATGCCCTGCATCGTCCTCGACGTTCCGCATCAGTGGTCCGGCTGGACCAAGCGCGCGCTGGTGGGCGCCGACGACATCCTGATCGTCGCGAACCCCGATCTCGCCAACCTGCGCAACACCAAGAACATGTTCGACACGCTGAAGGCCGCGCGGCCCAACGACCGGTCGCCGCTCTACTGCATCAATCAGGCAGGCGTTCCAAAGCGCCCCGAGATCAGCACCGGCGAGTTCGCAAAGGCCATCGAAAGCCAGCCGATCGTGACCATTCCATTCGAACCGCAGATATTTGGAGCGGCGGCGAACAACGGTCAGATGATCGCTGAAATCGCGGCCAACCACCGCACTACTGAAATGTTCCTGCAGATTGCGCAGCGCCTGACCGGCCGCGGCGAGGCCAAGAAGCCGCGCAATTCGTTCCTGGCGCCCTTGCTCGGAAAACTCCGGGCCAAATAGTTGATCGCGTGGAGTCGTCGTCGTGTTTGGTAAGCGTAGCGGATCAGAAGCCGATATCCGGACTGCACCGATTCCAAATCGTGTACAGGAGGCGGCGCCTGCTGCCCCGCGCCCGGCGCCGGCCACTGTCGCCTCGCCTCCGCTCGCGCCTGCGCGGCCTCCGGTGTCCGCGCCCGTGGTCGAAGCGAGGCGCTCGGACTCCTATTATCAGGTCAAGGCGACGATTTTCGGCGCACTGATCGAAGCTATCGATCTCGCCCAGCTCTCCAAGCTCGACGTCGAATCGGCGCGCGAGGAAATTCGCGATATCGTCAACGAGATCATCGCGATCAAGAACATCGTGATGTCCATCGCCGAGCAGGAAGAACTGCTCGACGACATCTGCAACGACGTCCTCGGTTACGGCCCGCTCGAGCCGCTTCTGGCCCGCGACGACATCGCCGACATCATGGTCAACGGCGCCGGCACGGTCTTTATCGAAGTCGGCGGCAAGATCCAGAAAACCGGCATTCGCTTCCGCGACAATCAGCAGTTGCTCAACATCTGTCAGCGCATTGTCAGCCAGGTTGGCCGCCGCGTCGACGAATCCTCGCCGATCTGCGACGCCCGCCTTGCCGACGGCTCGCGCGTCAACGCCATCGTTCCGCCGCTCGCGATCGACGGGCCTGCGCTCACCATCCGCAAGTTCAAGAAGGACAAGCTGACCCTCGATCAGCTGGTCAAGTTCGGCGCGATTTCGCCCGAAGGCGCGCAGATTCTGCAGATCATCGGCCGTGTCCGCTGCAACGTGCTGATCTCCGGCGGTACCGGCTCCGGCAAAACCACGCTGCTGAACTGTCTGACCAACTATATCGACGAAGACGAGCGCATCATCACCTGCGAAGACGCTGCCGAACTTCAACTGCAGCAGCCGCATGTGGTCCGTCTTGAAACCCGTCCGCCCAATATCGAAGGCGAAGGCCAGATCACCATGCGCGATCTGGTCAAGAACTGTCTGCGTATGCGTCCTGAACGTATCATCGTCGGCGAAGTCCGCGGACCCGAGGCATTCGACCTCCTGCAGGCGATGAATACTGGCCATGACGGCTCGATGGGCACCCTGCACGCGAACAACCCGCGCGAAGCTCTCTCCCGCGTGGAATCGATGATCACGATGGGCGGCTACTCGCTGCCGTCACGGACCATTCGCGAGATGATCTGCGCGTCGATCGACGTCATCGTTCAGGCCGCCCGCCTGCGCGACGGTTCGCGCCGCATCACCCACATCACCGAGGTGATGGGAATGGAAGGCGACACCATCATCACTCAGGACATTTTCCTGTACGACCTGATGGGCGAAGACCTGAACGGCAATATCCTTGGACGTCATCGCTCCACGGGTATCGGCCGTCCGCGCTTCTGGGAACGCGCCCGTTACTATGGCGAGGAGAAGCGGCTGGCTGCCTCGCTCGACGCCGCCGAAGTCAACGCATAGAGGCGCGGCCATGGACATGCAGACGCTGGCACTGGCTTTCCTCACGATGGTGACAGTGGGCGGGCTCGCCTGGGTTTTCATCTACCCCCTGTTGTCCGGCGAAAAGCAGGCCGAGAAGCGCCGCGCCGCGTTCGCGCAGGCCCAGCCGGCGCTCCGTGTCGACGACCGCGTGCGTGCGCGCCGTGTCCAGGTCGAGGAATCGATGAAGGACATGGAGCAGCGGCTCGCTCAATCTCAGAAACTGACGATCGAAGCCCGGATCTCCCAGGCCGGTCTTGAATGGACGAAGCAGCAGTTCATGATCGGCTCGGGCGTTCTCGGCGCCGTGGTCATGTTCGTCTCCTTCTTCGGCGGCGTTCCACTGCTGCCAGCGTTCGGATTCGCTTTCGCGGCGGGATTCGGACTGCCCCGCTGGCTGCTGAGTTTTCTCAAGAAGCGCCGCGAGGCCAAGTTTCTCGATGCCCTGCCGGATGCGGTCGATGTGATCGTTCGCGGCATCAAGGCTGGTCTGCCGCTGTTCGAATCGATCAAGGTCGTCGCCGCGGACTCCCCCGAGCCCCTGCGCAGCGAGTTCAACGCGATCATTGAGACCCAGACCATCGGCATGCCGCTGGGCGAGGCCTGCCAGCGCCTTTATGAGCGGATGCCGCTACCCGAAGCCAACTTCTTCGGCATCGTGATCGCGATCCAGAGCAAGTCAGGCGGCAACCTCTCCGAAGCGCTCGGCAACCTCTCCAAGGTGCTCCGCGACCGCCGCAAGATGGCGGCCAAGATTCAGGCGATGTCGATGGAAGCCAAGGCATCCGCCGGCATCATCGGCGCGCTGCCGCCCATCGTGATGATCATGGTCTACATCATGACGCCCGATTACATTTCGTTGCTGTGGACCCATCCGACCGGACGGCTGATGCTGGCCGGCTGCGTGATGTGGATGGGAATGGGCGTTCTCGTCATGAAAAAAATGATCAACTTCGATTTCTGACGAGGCACCATGCTGGTCGATCTCCTCATCGAAAAATTCCACGACATCCGGTTCATGACCATGCTGCTGTCGGCTATTGCCGCAGCGGCGACCGCCTACGCGCTGGTCTCTCCGATGTTCGCGGGCGAAGGCCTTTCCAAGCGCATGAAGGCGGTGGCCAGCGAGCGCGAGCGGATGCGCCAGCGCGAGCGTGACCGCCTGAACCGCAATGAGAAGGTCGCCCTGCGCCAGGCCCCGAAGCAACTGGTGCAGAAGGTCGTCGACGATTTCAACCTCGGCAAGTGGGTCGCCCAGGAGGAAGCGCGCGAAAAGCTGGTGATGGCCGGGTATCGCGGCCAGGCGCCTTACATCACGTTCCTGTTCTTCCGGCTTGTCATGCCGATCGTGTTCCTGATCGGCGCAATCGTCTATGTGTTCCTGCTCTCCAACATGCAGCAGCCCACCCCGATGAAGATCGGCATGTGTCTGGGCGCGACATGGCTCGGCATGCAGGCCCCGATGCTTTTCCTGAAGAACGCGATCACCAAGCGGCAATTGTCGATCAAGCGGGCGTTTCCCGATGCGCTCGACCTTTTGCTGATCTGCATCGAGTCCGGCATGTCGATCGAGGCGGCCTTCCGCCGGGTGAGCCAGGAGATCGGCTCGCAGTCGATCCCGCTGGCGGAGGAATTCTCGCTGACGACTGCGGAACTGTCCTACCTGCAGGACCGCAAGATGGCCTATGAGAACCTTGCCAAGCGCACCGGCACCGAAGGCGTGAAGTCTGTCTGTCTCGCCCTGCAACAGTCCGAACGCTACGGCACACCGCTCGGCCAGACGCTGCGCGTGATGGCGCAGGAAAACCGCGACATGCGCATGAACGAGGCGGAGAAGAAGGCCGCCGCGCTGCCGCCGAAGCTGACGGTGCCGATGATCGTGTTCTTCCTGCCGGTGCTGTTTGTGGTCATTCTCGGGCCGACCGGCATCAAGGTCTCCGAATACATGAAGTGACGCTACGCGCGGCCGCGATTGCCGCCGGCGCGTGCTTCAGTGATTCGGGAGATTCTCTGCTTTTATGAGCGCTCTGGGTCGACGGCAGCGGTTTTTTGCTGCCGTCCGTCGCGGCTCAGCATCTGGCGCAGATAGGCGACATTGGCTTCCGCCTCGTCCGCAGGCAGATCCGCCTTCACGATGGACTCGGCTTCGGCGAAGCGTCCCTGCAGGCCGACCACCAGCGCGAGATTCTGGCGGACACGGCTGTCGGTCGTTCCGCGATTGTAGGCACGGCGCAGGGTCGATTCCGCCTTGGGCAGGTCCTTGGACAAAACATAGGACAGTCCAAGATTGGACAGCACCGACGGCTCTTCCGGCGCGATCTTCAACGCGCTGGCGTAATAGCGGCGGGCTTCCTCGTGCTTGCCCATCTGATCGAGGGTGGTGCCTTGCACCGACAGGATGCGCCAGTCCGGATTTGCCGGTGAATGCGCGCGGGTCAGAATGTCGAAGGCCTGCTTGAAATTTCCGTTGTCCGCCAGCGCGCGGCCATAGGCGGCAAGCAGCGCCTTGTTTCCGGGATTGGCGATGGTCGCCTGTTCCATCACTGCGACAGCCTGCTGGCGCTGACCGTTCTGACGCAGGGCCTGTCCGTATTGAAGCGCGGCCTCGGTGTCGCGCGGGTTGGCGCGGTAACGCTCACCCAAAACCTGCATTGCGTCGGGCGAGGCCTGACCGGGAACAGCTTCCGCCCGGGCATTGAGCGATCCGGTGACTTCCGGCGAACGCGCTGTCTGGCACCCCGCCAGCCCCAAGGCAAGAAGCGCCGCGACGGCAGCTGAACCGAGAAACCTGGCAAACGGAGACGGATTACGCATGACGCATGGACTCGCTATCGAGGGTGGCGAAGCCGGACATCGCAGCAATAGACCGTTAACCCTAATGCATGGTTAATCCGCAACCTCCCCGCTCTCACCCGACTCGCCTGCACGGATCAAAACAGCCCGTCAAACACCGTTTTAGCCCTGCTGCGCGGCATCGCCGCACTGCTATAGTGACACCCACCCACCTTGCCGCTGTCCGGGACGATCATGCACCCTGCTTTCACAAGTTCCACCGACGCCCCTCCTGTTCCGATTACCTTTGCCGCCAAATCGACCTGGGACACTGTCCGGGCCACGCTTCCCGCGGCGGCCCAGCAATTTGCCGCCGCCAATGCCTATGCAGCGAAGCCCGGCCAGTATCTGGCGTTGCCTGCGGAAGACGGCACGCTCGCCCATGTGCTGTTCGGCATCGAAGATCAGGCCAGCGAATGGCGCGACCTGTTCCGGCCGGGGCAGTTGCCCGGCCTGCTGCCGGCCGGCACCTACAGCTTTGCCAACACGCCGCACGACACGCGGATGGCGGTTTTGGCTTTCGCGCTTGGGAGTTATCGCTTCAATCGCTACCGCAAAAACGACGCGCCCGGCGCGAAGCTCGTGCCGCCTGCGGATGTGGACATGGCCGAGATCACCCGCATGGCCGATGCCGCCACGCTGGCGCGCGACCTGATCAACACGCCTGCCAATGACATGGGGCCGGACGAACTCGCTCAGGCCGCGCAGGCGCTGGCGGAAAAATTTGGCGCGAAATATGGCGCCATCGTCGGGGACGATCTGCTCAAGCAGAACTTCCCGCTGATCCATGCGGTCGGCATGGCCTCGACCCGCGCGCCGCGCCTGATCGACATCACCTGGGGCGATGCCTCGCATCCCAGGGTGACGCTGGTCGGCAAGGGCGTCTGCTTCGACACCGGCGGCCTTGATCTGAAGCCCTCGAGCGGCATGCTGATCATGAAGAAGGACATGGGCGGCGCGGCCAATGTGCTCGCTCTGGCGCAGATGATCATGGATGCGAAGCTCAAGGTCCGGCTGCGCGTGCTGATTCCCGCCGTGGAAAATTCGGTCGCAGGAAATGCCTTCCGGCCGCTCGATATTTTTCCTTCGCGCAAGGGCGTCAATGTCGAGATCGGCAACACCGACGCGGAAGGCCGCCTTGTGCTGGCCGACGCATTGGCGCTGGCCGACGAGGAAAAGCCGGACCTTCTGATCGATCTCGGCACGCTGACCGGGGCCGCGCGCGTGGCACTGGGACCCGATCTGCCGCCGTATTACACCAACGACGAAACGCTGGCGGCGGATGTCGCGCGCCATGCCCGCGCCGAGAACGATCCGCTGTGGCGGATGCCGCTCTGGATGCCCTACGATTCATGGCTGGATTCCAAGATGGCCAATCTCAACAATGCGCCGGGTGGCACATTCGCAGGTTCGATCACCTGCGCGTTGTTCCTCAAACGCTTTGTCGAGAGCGCAAAAAGCTGGCTGCATGTCGATATTTACGGCTGGACCCCCAGCGCAAAACCCGCGCGCCCCGAAGGCGGCGAGTGTCAGGCCGCGCGCGCGATCTACAAACTCCTGAGCGAGCGTTATGGCTGATCCAGACTTCGATCCGAGGCTGACACCGGCACGGTCTGATCTCGCCGCGAAGCATCTTCAGGGCAAGGTGACAGCCTCGCGGTTTGTCGACGGGATCGAGTTCGAGATTTTCGATCCCGTTGTGCCTGTCCGGCGCGAGCCCTCGCACGATGCAGCACTCGACACGGAAGCGCTGAAGGGCGAGCGGGTCATTGTCTATGACCGGAATGCGGAAGGGTGGGCCTGGGGCCAGCTCAAGTCTGATGGCTATGTCGGCTGGCTTCCGGACATCGCGCTGGTGCAACAGCGCACGACGCCGACCCACAAAGTTACCGCGCTACGCACGTTCGCGTTTCCCGGACCGTCGATCAAACTGCCCTCGGCTGAAATCCTGCCGCTTGGCGCACAGGTCGAAATCGCGAAAATCGACGGCGGCTTCGCCATCACCAGCCAGCGGCATTACCTGCCCGCGCAGCATGTCGCGCCGCTCGGCACCACCGAGACCGATTTTGTTGCCGTCGCCGAGCGCTTTGCCGGAACACCTTATCTGTGGGGCGGCAGAACAAGCCTCGGCATCGATTGTTCAGGCCTGGTGCAAACCTCGCTCGCCGCCACCGGAATCAGGGCTCCCCGCGACAGCGACATGCAGGAGGCTGCGCTCGGGACTGCACTGCCACCTGCGCAATGGCACGACCTCAAGCGCGGCGACCTGATTTTCTGGAAGGGACATGTGGCCATCGTGCGTGACGCAAACACCATCGTCCACGCCAATGCCCATCACATGGCCACTGCCATTGAGCCGACGCAGACCGCCATTGCACGCATCAGGGCGGCGGGGAGCGACGTGACCAGCATCAAGCGGTTCTCGTCATCCTGAGGTGCGGACTCCGCACACCGTCATTGCGAGGAGCGCTTGCGACGAAGGAATCCAGTCTTTGTTGGAAAAATCAAAAGAGTGGATTGCTTCGCTTCGCTCGCAATGACGAATCGAGAGGGCAATGCCCTCACATCTCCGGCGCGATGGTCGGCGCAGCCTCGATGTTGAATGCCGCCGCAAACAGGGCACGGGTGTAATCGGTCTTCGGATTCTTGAACAGATCCGCCGCAGCGCCCTGCTCCACCACCTTGCCGTGACGCATCACGATCAGGTTGCTGGCAAGGGACGCAACCACGCGCAGATCGTGCGAAATGAACATGTAAGTCAGATCGCGCTTGCGCTGCAGATCACGCAACAGATCGACCATCTGGGCCTGGAACAGCATGTCGAGCGCGCTGGTCGGCTCGTCCAGCACCACGAAACTCGGCTCCAGCACCACGGCGCGCGCAATCGAAATGCGCTGGCGCTGGCCGCCGGAAAATTCATGCGGATAGCGGAAGCGCGTGGCGGGGTTGAGCCCAACATCGGTCAACGCCTTGACCACCCGGGCCTCGCGCTCATCCTCGCTCAACGACGGCTGATGCACGCCAAGGCCTTCAGCGATGATGTCGCCTACCGACATGCGCGGGCTGAGCGCACCGAACGGGTCCTGAAACACGATCTGCATGTCGCGGCGGACCGGACGCATCTCCTTGAACTTCAGGCCCTGAATGTCCTTGCCGAGAAATACAATCGGCCCGTTCGACGAGATCAGGCGCAACAGTGCAAGACCGAGCGTGGTCTTGCCGGAACCGGACTCCCCGACCACACCCAGCGTTTCGCCCTGACGGACAGAGATGCTGACGCCATCGACGGCCTTGATGTGTCCCACGGTCTTGCGCAACAAGCCGCGCTTGATCGGAAACCAGACCTTGAGATCGTCAGACGACATCACCACCGGCGCATCCGGCCGCGGTGGCGCGGGGTCCGGCTTCGGCTCTGCCGCGAGAAGCGCCTTGGTATAGGGATGCTGGGCCGCAGTGAACACCTGCTCCACCGGCCCCTGCTCGACGATCTTGCCGTTGTTCATGACGCAGACGGTATCGGCAATGCGCCGCACGATGCCGAGGTCGTGGGTGATGAACAGCATGCTCATGCCGAGCCGGGTGCGAATCTCCGCCAGCAGCTTGAGAATTTGCGCCTGCACCGTCACGTCGAGTGCCGTGGTCGGCTCGTCCGCGATCAGAAGATCAGGCTCGTTCGCCAGCGCCATGGCGATCATCACACGCTGGCGCTGACCGCCCGACAACTGATGCGGATAACTGGCAAGGCGCGTTTCCGGCTCGGGAATGCCAACCTGCGTCAGCAGTTCCAGCGTCCGCTCGCGCGCCTTCGCGCCCCGTACGCCGCTGTGCAGATGAATCACCTCACCGATCTGCGCTTCGATGGTGTGAAGCGGATTGAGCGAGGTCATCGGCTCCTGAAAGATGATCGAAATATCGTTGCCGCGAATGCCGCGGATTTCGTTCTCGCTCATGCCGAGCAGATCCTGCCCCTTGAAGCGGATGCTTCCGGTCGGATGATGCGCGGTCGGATATGGCAGCAGCTTCAGCACCGACAACGCACTGACCGACTTGCCTGAGCCGGATTCGCCCACCAGCGCGACGCATTGCCCGCGCTCGATCGAGAACGAGACCTTGTCGACCGCAACGCTCTCGGCGCCGCTCTGCCGGAACGCCACCGACAGATCGCGCACATCGAGCAGAGGCTGGTTGATCGAGTCCAACATGGAGGCTTACCTGCAAATCCTTATCTAAAAGTCTTGCGCGGATCGAAGGCGTCACGGACGCCCTCGCCGATGAAAATCAGAAGCGAGAGCATGATCGCCACCGAGAAGAAGCCGGTGAAGCCGAGCCACGGCGCCTGCACATTGGCCTTGCCCTGCGACAGCAATTCACCGAGCGACGGCGACCCGGGCGGCAGACCGAAGCCGAGGAAATCCAGCGCCGTCAGCGTCATCACCGATGACGAGACAATAAACGGCAGGAAGGTCATGGTCGCGACCATGGCGTTCGGCAGCAGATGGCGGAACATGATGGTGGCGTTCGAGACGCCGAGCGCACGCGCAGCCTGAATATATTCGAAATTGCGCCCGCGCAGGAATTCCGCGCGCACCAGACCGACCAACGACACCCAGGAGAACAGCAGCAAAATGCCGAGCAACACGAAGAATCCGGGCACCAGCACCGACGACAGGATCAACAGCAGATAGAGCGAGGGGATCGCGGTCCACACTTCGATGAAGCGCTGGAACAGAAGATCGACCCAGCCGCCGAAATAGCCCTGGATGCCGCCGGCCGCGATGCCGATCACCGACGAAACAATCGTCAGCGCGAGCCCGAACAACACCGAGATACGGAAACCGTATATCAGGCGCGCCACCACATCGCGGCCCTGATCGTCAGTGCCGAGCCAGTTGTATTCAAGATCGCGGCAGCCGCGCAGGCCCTTCTTTTCAACCACCGCCTTGCACTGTGCCTCCGTCAGCATCCATGTCGGCGGCGACGGCGCCGGTGTCGGCAGATCGAGATTGTGCGTGCCGTAGGAATAGCGGATCAGCGGCCAGAGCACGGTGCCGTTCTTTTCCTTGATCAGCTTCTGCAGATAAGGATCGCGATAATCGGCTGCGGTCTCAAAATCGCCGCCGAACGCGGTTTCCGGATAGGTGACGAACGCCGGAAAATACAGCTTGCCGTCGAACTTGATCAGAAACGGGCGATCGTTGGCGATCAGTTCGGCAAACAGCGAAATGCAAAACAGCAGACCGAAAATCCAGAACGACCAGTAGCCCCGGCGATTGGACTTGAAGTTGCGCCAGCGCCGCTGATTGAGCGGCGAGATACGAAGTGGATGACGCGACGGCGGCACGGTTTCACCCAATGGCGACTGGGTGGTGGTCTCGACCGGAGGTACGGGAACGATGGTCATACCTCGCGCGCCTCGAAATCGATGCGCGGATCGATCCACATATAGGCGAGATCCGAAATCAGATTCACCACGAGACCGACCAGCGAGAAGATGAACAGCGTGCCGAACACCACCGGATAATCCCGATTCAGCACGCTCTCGAAACCAAGCAGGCCGAGCCCGTCGAGAGAGAAGATGGTTTCGATCAGGAGCGAGCCGGAGAAGAAGGCGTGAATAAAGGCGCTCGGGAAACCGGCGATCACGATCAACATGGCATTGCGGAAAATATGTCCATACAGCACCTGCGGCTCGCTGCAGCCCTTGGCGCGCGCGGTCATGACATACTGTTTGCGGATTTCATCGAGGAACGAATTCTTGGTCAGCAGCGTCATGGTGGCGAACGCGCCGAGCGCCATCGACACCAGCGGCAGCGTGATGTGCCAGAAGTAGTCGGTGATCTTCTGGTACCACGGCATCTGCGACCAGCCATCCGACGTCAGGCCGCGCAATGGGAAAATATCGAAGAACGATCCGCCCGCGAACAGGATGATCAGCAGGATCGCGAACAGGAAGCCCGGAATCGCGAAACCGATGATGATGATGCCCGATGTCCAGGTATCGAACTTCGAACCGTCCCGAACCGCCTTGCGAATGCCGAGGGGAATCGAGATCAGATAGGTCAGCAGTGTCATCCAGATACCGAGCGACATCGAGACCGGCAGCTTTTCCTTGATGAGCTGGATCACGCTGACATCGCGAAAATAGCTCTTGCCGAAATCGAACCGCGCAAAATTCCAGACCATCAGTGCGAAGCGTTCCGGCGCGGGCTTGTCGAAGCCGAACTGCTTTTCGAGGCTCTTGACGAAATCCGGATCGAGCCCCTGCGCGCCGCGATATTTCGAGGATACCGCATCAGCGGAGGCGCCAGCCTGCGGCCGCGAGGCGAAATCGCCGCCGGATGATCCCGAAATGCGCGAACTCGCACCGGTGTCCGAACCGGACAGTTGCGCAATCACGCGCTCTACCGGCCCGCCCGGCGCGAATTGCACCACCACGAACGACACGAACAGGATGCCCAGCAAAGTGGGAATCATCAGCAGAATGCGGCGGGCAATATAAGCGGTCATGAATTACTTCGCCTGTCCCGGCTTTGTTGGCTCAGGCTTGCTTTGCTCCGGCTTCCTGGCTTTCGCTTCGTCGGTCCACCACAGTTCGGGCGCGCCGACGCCATTGGCATATCGGGGAATGTTGGTCGGATGAGCAAAGACATCCCAATAGGCAATGCGATGGCTGGCCGAATACCATTGCGGCACCCAGTAGCGCCCAGCGCGGAACACGCGATCAAAGGCACGGCAGGCGATGCGAAGTTCGTCGCGGTTCTCGGCAGCGATGATCCGCTCGATCAGCGCGTCGATGGCGGGATTTTTGATGCCCGAAAGATTCTGCGATCCCTTCACGTCGGCGACCTGCGACGAGAAGAACGTCCGCATCGCATCCCCGGGAGTCGATGACATGCTGAAGCGCTGGATCGCCGTGTCGAAATCGAAATCGTCGACACGGGCGCGGAACTGCACCGGATCGACCAGCCGCACGCTGGCCTCGATGCCAAGCACGCCGAGATTCTTGATATAGGGCGCGTGATGCGCCTGAAACGCCGGTTCATCGAGCAGGAACTCAACACGGAACACGTCGCCGTTCGGAAGCCGTCGCTTGCCGTCCTTGATCGGACAGCCTGCATCCTGCAGCAGTTGCGAGGCCTTGCGCAGCAGCGCGCGATCCTGCCCCGATCCGTCCGTGACCGGCGGCACAAACGGCGCACCGAACACTTCGTCCGGCACCTGTCCGCGGAACGGCTCCAGCAGCTTGAGTTCTTCCGGCGGCGGCGCACCTTCCGCCATCAGGTCGGAGTTCTGGAACGGCGACACGGTGCGCGCATAGGCGCCGTACATGATGGTCTTGTTGGTCCACTCGAAATCGAACACGTTGATCAAAGCCTCGCGCACGCGCGGGTCCTTGAACTGGGCGCGGCGCGTGTTGAGAAACCAGCCCTGCGCCCCCGATGGCGTCTCATCCGGCAGCTTCTCCTGCCTGACGCGGCCATCCTTGATCGCCGGAAAATCGTAACGCGTGTTCCAGATACGCGCCGTGAATTCCTCGCGGTAGAGATAGTTGCGGCCGGTGAAGCCTTCGAACGCCACGTCACGGTCGCGATAGAATTCGTAACGCACGGCATCGAAATTGAACGCGCCGCGCGACACCGGCAGATCCTTCGCCCACCAATCCTTGACGCGCTCGTATTCGATATAGCGCCCGGCCTCGAAACGACCGACCTTGTATGGACCCGAGCCGAGCGGAATATCGAGCGTCGATTCCTCGAATGGCTTCTTGTCATAATAAGCCTTCGAGAAGATCGGCAGCCCGGCGACATAAAGCGGCACATCGCGGCCGCGCTTGGCCGCGAAGGTGACAATCACCGTCGCGTCGTCGCCGGCTTCCACCTTGATCATGTCGCGCAGTTGCTGCTGGATGATCGGGTGGCCCTTCTCCTTGAGCACCGATAGGGAGAACGCGACATCTTTGGACGTGATTTTTGTGCCATCATGAAATTTCGCTTCCGGCCGCAGCGTGAAGCGATAGGTCAGTTTGTCCGGCGAAATCCGCACCGACCGCGCAACAAGACCATACATCGCATCCGGTTCGTCGCCCGCACGCACCATCAGCGAGGCGAAGGTCTGGTCCATGCCGACAGCGCCGTCGCCTTTGAGGATGAAGCTGTTGAGCGAATTGAAAGTCTGGAACGACTGGTTGTAGGCGCGGGACGACGGCACGGTCGAGAACACGCCGCCTTTCGGCGCATCGACATTGACGTAGTCGAAGTTTCTGAAGTCCGCTGGATACTTCAGATCGCCAAAGGCCGACATGCCATGAGATTCAGGCGCGCCTTCAACTGAGGACTGCGCAGCGGCGCCAAGCGGCACCCACGCCGCAGCCATGGCACTGCCACCGAGGACGAGAACGCGCCGCCGCGAGAGCCTGCTCAAGAACGCCTGCCGATCTTGTCGGCCTTCTCCTTGTCGTACCACCAGAGCGATGGCAGACCCGAGCGGCCATATTTCGGAAGCGGCGCGTGACTGAAGCGATCCCAGCGCGCGTAGCGCAGGAAGCCATAGGTGAACTGCGGCACGACGTAGTAGTGCCAGAGCAGAACGCGATCGAGCGCCTTGGTTGCGGCCACCAGCGTCTCGCGGTCGCCCGCATAGATGATCTTGTCGATCAACTTGTCGATCACCGGATTCTTGATGCCGATGGTGTTGCGCGAACCGGGAATGTCTGCCGCCGGTGTGCCCCAGAAATCGCGCTGCTCGTTACCCGGCGACAGTGACTGGCCCCAGATGTCCGAGATGATGTCGTAATCGAAATTGCGCACGCGGTTCTGATACTGCGCGTCATCCACCGTGCGCACATTCACCGTGATGCCGAGCCGCTCCAGTGACGGCTTGTAGAACAGCACGATGCGCTCAAACGACGGATTGTCGAGCAGGAATTCAACCACGACCGGCGTGCCGTCTTTCTTGACCAGCTTGCCGTCGCGCACCTCATAGCCTGCTTCGCGCAACAGCCGCGTCGCGTTACGAAGATTGTCGCGCACCTTCTCCGGATCGCCGCCGACTGGATTCTCATAAGGCTTGGCGATCACCTCCGGCGGAATATCGCCGTAGACTTCCTTGAGAATTTCGAATTCACGGCCCTGAGGGATGCCGGAGCTGGCGAGTTCGGTGCCTTCGAAGTAGCTGTTGATGCGCTTGTATTTTCCATAGAAGAGCTGCTTGTTCATCTCTTCGAAATCGAAGGCATAGTTGAACGCACGGCGCACGCGCTTGTCGGCGAACAGTTCGCGGCGGATGTTGAAGGCAAAGCCCTGCATCCGCCCCGAGTCGTTGATCGGAAATTCTTCAAGGACAACGCGGCCATCCTTCACCGCGGGAAAATCATACGCCGTCGCCCAGCTTTTCGCCGAAGACTCGATATTCCAGTCCGCCTGATCGGCCTTGAACGCCTCCAGCGATACCGTGGTATCGCGGAAAAACTCGAAACGCATCTCGTCGAAATTCTGCTGGCCGATGCGCACCGGGGTCTTCGCGCCCCAGTAGTTCTTCACGCGCTCCACGGTAACGGAACGCCCCGCGACAAAATCCTTGATCGCGTAAGGACCAGATCCCAGCGGCTTCTCCAGCGTGGTCGCGCCGATGTCGCGCTTGCGGCCCTCGCTGTCGGTGCCTTCCCACCAGTGCTTCGGCAGGATGATCAGTTCACCCACGATGCTCGGCAGTTCGCGATTGCCCGGCGCATCGAAGGTGAACTTGATCTCGTGCGATCCGACCTTCTCCGCCTTCGTCACATGCTTGTAGTAGGACGAATACATCGGGCTGTATTTCTTCAGCACCTCGAGCGAGAACAGCACATCTTCCGGCGTGACCGGCTTGCCGTCATGCCAGCGCGCTTCCTTGCGCAGCCGGTACGTGACCCAGGAGAAATCGTCGGGATGCATCGCCGCTTCGGCCAGGAGGCCGTATTTGGTGCTGGCTTCGTCCAGCGACTGCACCATCAGCGATTCATAGATCAGCATCACGGCAGGGGCGATGTTGCCCTTCACGCCTGCGACGGCGAAATTGAAGTTATCGAACGTGCCGATCGAGATTTGCCGCGCGGTGCCGCCCTTTGGCGCATCCGGATTGACGTAATCGAAATGCTTGAAACCGGCGGGATACTTGATGTCGCCGAACAGCGACAAAGCATGCTTCCATTCTGATGCCTGTGCCTGGGCTTGAGCAGAAGCAACGACGTCCAACCCCGCCGCCTTGAGCATGGGAACCGTGGCGACAAACGCACCGCTTTGAAGAAGGCTGCGCCGGGAAATGCTCAAATCGAATCTTCCTGTTGCTGGTCGAAAAACGGGTGCCGAGGCAACGTCTTGGCGGATTATGTCGGTTTTTGGAAATGACGCCAGCCCGTTGCCGCGGCTTCTTTGCGGCGAAATGTCCGGCGCAAAAACAACAGCAATTGCAACGCAAAACGGCCAGGCAAGCCTGGCCGTTTTCGGATTAAATTTCGGTCATCACAACCGGATCACTGGCCGAAAGCTCACTTGCTCGCGGTCGGCAGCGGCACGGGCGTATCGGCCAGGGTGCGCAGATAGGCGATCAGGTCGGCGCGCTCGCTGTCCTTGCTGATGCCGGCGAAGCCCATCGCGGTGCCGGGGACGAAGCCCTTCGGGCTGGCGATGAACTTGTTGATGCTGTCATAGGTCCACTTGCCGCCCTTGCCCTTCATGGCGGCGGAGAAGTTGAACCCGTTGCGGCCGTGGCCGATCTCGTCATCGATCACGCCATAGAGGTTCGGGCCGACCTTGTTCGCACCGTTCTTCTCGAAGGTGTGGCAGGCGGCGCACTTCTTGGCGGCGGCGGCACCCTTTTCAACCGAGGCGGTCTGGAGCAGCTTTTCGATCGGTTCGCTCGGCGCGGCGGCAGCGGCACCCGCGCCAGCGGCGCCGTCGGTTTCCTTCACCGCGATCTCAAAGCCGGGCTTTTCCAGCTTCTTCGGCGCGAAAATAGCGTTGGCGGCCATGTTGGTCGCAAGCAGAACGAGGCAGGTGCCAAGCACTGCGCCCATGATCTTGTTGAGTTCGAAGGAGTCCATTTTGGATCAGGCTCCGGGGCCGTTGGGTCGATGTCTGCGGCCCGTAAAAGGCCATGAAATTTACTACCGGCAGCCGTCGTGCGGCGCAATACTGGCAGCGGGATCGAGATAACGGTTTGCCTGCCTTCTGGCAACCCGTATAAACGCGCGACCCTTTGAAAACGCCCGTTATTTCCTCACAAATCTGGCTTTCCGAGCCGTCTGCTTCCGATGACAAAAACCCGCGCTCTGGTGCTGATTCCCGCCCGCATGGCCGCAACCCGCCTGCCGGGAAAGCCGCTGCTCGACATCGGCGGCCTGCCGATGATCGTCCAGGTGGTTCGCCGGGCGGAGGCGGCTCGAATCGGACGGGTGGTGGTGGCAACAGATTCGGCGGACATCGCCGGTGCCGTGACCGGCCATGGCGGGGAAGCCGTCATGACCCGTGCGGACCATCCATCCGGCTCCGACCGGATTTTCGAGGCGCTTCAGACCCTCGACGGTGCCGGTGAGATCGACACCATTATCAACGTGCAGGGGGACCTGCCCACCATCGAGCCCGAGACCGTCCGGGCCGTGCTGTCCCCCTTCGACGATCCGCAGGTGGACATCGCCACCCTCGCCGCGGTCATTACAAAGAACGAGGAACACACCAATCCGAATGTGGTGAAGGTGGTCGGATCGCCGCTCAGCACCACCCGGCTGCGGGCGCTGTATTTCACCCGCGCCACCGCACCTTACGGGGACGGCCCGCGCTATCACCATATCGGCCTCTATGCCTATCGGCGCAGCGCGCTGGCACGGTTCGTCGCCCTGCCGCCCTCTCCGCTCGAAACGCGGGAGAAACTCGAACAGTTGCGCGCGCTGGAAGCCGGAATGCGGATTGACGTCACCGTGGTTGACACGGTGCCGCTGGGCGTCGATACGCCTCATGACCTTGAGACCGCACGGCGGATGCTGGAAACACCATGACCAAACAGATGAAAATCGCCTTCCAGGGCGAGCCCGGAGCGAACTCGCATATCGCGATTGCGGAAGCTTTTCCGGAGGCCACGCCGCTGCCCTGCGCCACCTTCGAGGACGCGCTGGCGGCAATCTCGTCGGGCGAAGCCGCGCTTGGCATGATCCCCATCGAGAACACGCTGGCCGGGCGCGTCGCCGACATTCATCACCTGCTGCCGCAGTCGGGGCTTTTCATTGTCGGCGAGTGGTTTCTGCCGATCCGTCATCAGCTGATGGCACCGCGGGGCACCAGGCTCGGCGACATCAAGACTGTCGAAAGCCATGTCCACGCCATCGGCCAATGCCGCAACATCATTCGCAGGCTCGGCATCAAGCCGATCATCGCGACCGACACCGCCGGCGCAGCGCGCATCGTGTCGGAGCGGAATGACAAGAGCTGCGCCGCCATCGCACCGCGTCTCGCCGCCGAGATTTACGGCCTCGACATCCTTGCCGAGGACATCGAAGACGAAAGCCACAACACCACGCGTTTCGTGATCCTCGCTCGCGAGCCGGTCTGGCCTGAAAAGGGCTCCGGCGCACTGGTGACGACGTTTGTTTTCCGTGTCCGCAACCTGCCCGCCGCACTCTACAAGGCCATGGGCGGCTTCGCGACCAACGGCGTCAACATGACCAAGCTGGAAAGCTACATGGTGGAAGGCAACTTCTTCGCCACGCAGTTTTATGCCGACGTCGACGGCCATCCCGACGACAAGAACCTTGCCTACGCGCTGGAAGAACTGCGCTTCTTCTCGAAGGAACTGCGCATCGTCGGCGTCTATCCGGCGCACCCGTTCCGCGTCGCGTTTACGGAAAAGGCGGCGGAGTAAGCGGCTCCGCCGTCCCGTAACGCATTACACGGCGTGGCCGACAAGACGGCCAATGGCGGCGGTTGCACCCATAGCGACCGCACCCCAAAACACGACTCTCAGCATCGGCTTGATAATTCCAGCGCCGCCCGTGCGAGCCCCGATCGCACCAAGGAGCGCCAGCGCGACAAGCGAACCACCGGACACGATCCACGGAATCAGGGATGGCGGCGACAACACCGCCATCAACAGCGGCAGGGCGGCACCGACGGCGAATGTCGCAGCCGACGTGAACGCGGCCTGCACAGGGCGGGCGACCACGTGCGAGGACAGACCGAGTTCGTCACGTGCATGGGTTTCGAATGCATCCTTTGCGGTGAGTTGAACAGCGACCTCACGCGCCAGCGAAGGCGTGAGGCCTCTGTCGATGTAGATATTCGTCAACTCGTCCAGCTCCGATTCCGGCTGCTCTGCGAGTTCGCGACGTTCCTTCTGCATATCCGCGGCTTCCGTGTCTGCCTGCGAACTGACCGAGACATACTCACCCGCGGCCATCGACGTGGCACCCGCGACAAGAGCCGCCGCTCCCGCAATCATCACGTCACTCGCCGACTTGGAGGCCGCTGCGACGCCAACAACGAGACTTGCAGTTGAAATGATTCCGTCATTCGCGCCCAGCACTGCCGCGCGGAGCCAGCCGATGCGTGCAATGAAATGCGATTCGCGATGTAACGGGCGCATTGTTGTATCCTTACGACTGCGTATCAATTGCAAGATAACTCCGAGAGACAAGCTGTGCTTGACGCAGATCAAGCATCAAACTCCTTGAAAAGCATAGTGTTGCACCAGAGGATTTTTCTCATGTCGCAGGATAGATCGTCTTATCGATACAGCCCGACTGCACAGCTGCTGCACTGGCTCACAGTCGTTCTGGTCGCAATCGCGTGGGCCCTTGGTACATTCGATGACGTCCTGCCGAAGGGCGCTGGGCGGGCCTCCGGACTGCTCGTTCATATTTCGATGGGCCTTGCGATCCTTGGCATTTCGATTGTGCGCGTGCCGTGGCGCATGACGCACACGCCAACGTCTGAGCCAACGAAGTTCAGCGCATGGATGGGACAATGGTCCGATCCGGCAGCGCGGGTCGCACACTATGCATTGTATGTGTTGCTCATCGCCGTTCCAGTATCGGGCATCGCACTGCAGTTCGCGAAGGGCAACAGCCTGCCATTGTTCGGCCTCGGCGAGATCGCGTCCCCCTGGATTGCGGACCGCGCATTTGCCCGTTCAGTGAAAGAGATTCATGAAGTGTTGGCGAACGCGTTGGTCATTCTGGCATGCTTCCATGCGCTCGCGGCACTTCTCCATCATTTCGTATTTCGCGATCGCACGCTGGTACGCATGCTTCCCCCGCGCGATACTCCCTAGTCTGGAACGACAACTTCAGCCAGCAGGTTCAACGGCCA
This sequence comes from Afipia sp., assembly GCA_024508675.1. Lineage (GTDB taxonomy): Bacteria > Pseudomonadota > Alphaproteobacteria > Rhizobiales > Xanthobacteraceae > Afipia. The sequence goes on along the minus strand of JANINQ010000008.1, from coordinate 219,205 downwards.
TTCAGGCCGCGGCTTGTTTGCCTATCCCGAACGCATCCGCCAGCAGGCTATACGACCGCTTGCGCGCCTCGTGATCGTAGGTCGCCGTGATCACCATCACTTCATCGGCCTTGCAGACCTCGATCAGCGGCGTGATCTTCTCCATCACCGTCTGAGGTGAGCCGACGAACAGCCGGGAGCGGTTGCGCGCAATGCTGGCGCGGTCGGCATCGGAATACTGATAGGTCTGCGCTTCCTCGATGCTCGGCAGCGGCCGATACTGTCCGCGATCGCGCAGCAGGCGATTGAGATCGGCCGACATGGCCAAGCGGTTCGCTTCTTCATCGGTCTCGGCCATGATCACGGCAATCGCGAGAATGGCGTAAGGCGTCTCTCGCCAGCGCGATGGCTTGAAATGCGCGCGATAGTGAATCATCGAATCCGCTGCGTCATGCGAGGCGAAGTGGTGCGCGAACGCGAAACCCATGCCGACCTGCGCGGCAAGCTGCGCGCTGTAGTCGCTCGACCCAAGCAGCCAGATCGGCGGCAGCGGCGCGTCGTCTGGCATCGCAAAGACGTTGTTATAGGGATGGCCTTCAGGAAAGTTGCGCGTCTCCCACAACGTCAACTCGATCAGGCGCTCGATGAAGTCGTCGCCGCCACGCGGATCGAAACGCTGGCGGAGCGCATGCATCGTGGTCTGATCGGTGCCGGGCGCGCGGCCGATGCCGAGATCGATACGACCAGGAAACAGCGCTTCCAGCATCTTGAACCGTTCGGCCACCATAATCGGCGCATGGTTCGGCAGCATCACCCCGCCGGAGCCGACGCGAATGCGCTGCGTCGCCGCCGCGATCTGGCCGATCATGATTTCAGGCGCAGGCGAAGCGACCGATGCCAGGCTGTGATGCTCAGCCAGCCAGTAGCGCGTATAGCCGAGCCGGTCCGCATGCTGCGCCAAGTCGATGCTGTTGCGCAGCGATTGCGAAGGCGGTGTGCCGGTGGTGACGACCGAAAGGTCGAGAACGGAAAGCGGGGTCATGAAACCCAAGCTAGTGGCTCTCCCGCAGCGGTCAAACCGCCGCCGCGCATGTCACCCAACCGGGGCCGTCAATCTCTTGTGGGCAATATGACGACAGATTAAACATATCCATTGAAATCTGCCCACGACAAGAAGGCCGAAACCTTCCTAAATTCGTCATAAGTCACGAGAATTCCGCTCTTATCGGAGAAAACTGGCCGTGTCCGCCCTGTTTTCTGCCCGCTCCGATACGACTAATTCCGAAAAGTGGGCAATTTCCCATGGCTAGATTGCCTCCGATGGGCTGTCCGAAACGGCGGATGTCGCTTATTTTGCCCGTAAAGGCGAAATGGTGACGAACTCCGGCCCAAAGGGCGGATTGAAGGCATCCTGAACGCGGACGCGCAGATCGACATCTGCCCCGCCTCGCCCCGGAAATTTGGAGCCAAGAAGCGTGACGAGCGACACAGCCGCCCCTGCCGAAACGCACGGACAAAAGCGTCCGGCGATTTCGTTCGAGTTCTTTCCGCCGAAGACGGAGGAGATGGAGCGCAGCCTGTGGGAGGTGATCAACCGGCTCGCGCCGCTGACGCCGAACTTCGTGTCGGTGACGTACGGCGCAGGCGGCTCGACCCGCGAGCGCACGCACTCCACCATCGCGCGCATTCTCGGCGAGACCAAGCTGACGCCAGCCGCGCATCTCACCTGTGTCGCCGCCTCGAAGGCTGACATCGATGATGTGGTTGCGCGCTATCACGATGTCGGCGTCCGCCACATCGTCGCGCTGCGCGGCGATCCCACCAGCGGCATCGGCACGCAATACACCGCGCATCCGGATGGCTATCATCAGTCCTCCGATCTCGTTGCGAGCATCAAGCGTAATCACCCGGACATGGAAGTCAGCGTGTCGGCCTATCCGGAGAAGCATCCGGAAAGCGCCAGCATTGATGCGGATATAGATGCGCTGAAAGCCAAGGTCGATGCCGGCGCGACCCGCGCAATCACCCAGTTCTTCTTCGACAACGATCTCTACTATCGCTATCTCGACCGCGTGCGCGCGGCAGGCATCACTATTCCCATCGTGCCGGGCATTCTGCCGGTACAGAACTTCAAGCTGGCAAAGAATTTCGCCACCCGCGCCGGCGCGACCATTCCGGACTGGCTGGAAGCCAAGTTCGAGGGCCTCGACGATGACGCCGACACGCGCCGCCTCGTGGCCGCAACTGTCGCCGCAGGGCAGGTGCAAAAGCTGGCCAAGCAGGGCGTCGAGAATTTTCACTTCTATACAATGAACCGCGCCGATCTCGTGTTCGCGATCAGCCACCTGCTCGGCATTCGCCCGGCCGGCGCGCAGAAGGCTGCCTGATCCCATGACCCTGAAAACATCGCCGACCGCCGAACGCTTCCGCGCGCTTGCCCGCGAGAAAATCCTCGTGCTCGACGGCGCGATGGGCACCATGATCCAGGGGCTGCAATTCGATGAAGCGGCGTTCCGCGGCGAGCGCTTCAAGGACTTCCCTCGCGACGTCAAAGGCAACAACGACCTTCTGATCATCACGCAGCCGCAGGCGATCGAGGACATTCACTACGCGTACCTGAAGGCGGGCGCGGATATTGTCGCGACCAACACCTTCTCCTCCACCTCCATCGCGCAGGCCGACTACGACATGTCGGACCTTGCCTATGAGATGAACCGCGAGGGCGCGCGTCTTGCGCGCAATGCCGCGAAACGCGCCGAAGCCGACGACGGCAAGCCGCGCTTTGTCGCGGGCGCGCTCGGCCCGACCAACCGCACCGCGTCGATTTCGCCGGATGTCGCCAATCCCGGCTATCGCGCGGTGACCTTTGACGATCTGCGCATCGCCTATACCGAGCAGATCAACGGATTGCTCGACGGCGGTGCCGATCTGCTGCTGGTCGAAACCATTTTCGATACGCTGAACGCCAAGGCTGCGCTCTACGCCATTGCCGAAATCACAGAGGCGCGCGGCATCCATGTGCCGGTCATGGTGTCGGGCACCATCACCGACAAGTCGGGCCGCCTGCTTTCGGGCCAGTTGCCGGAAGCCTTCTGGTATTCGGTCCAGCACGCCAACCCGATCACCATCGGCTTCAACTGCGCGCTGGGCGCGGAAGACCTGCGCGCGCATATCGCCGATATTGGCCGCGTCGCGGATACGCTCGTGTGCGCCTATCCGAACGCCGGCCTGCCGAACGAATTCGGCCAGTATGACGAGACGCCGGAATACATGGCGCGCCTTGTCGGCGAGTTCGCACAGGCCGGCCTTGTGAACGTGGTCGGCGGCTGCTGCGGCACCACACCCGCGCACATCAAAGCCATCGCCGAGGCCTGCGCGCCGCACAAGCCGCGCATCGTTCCCGAAATTCCGCCGCTGCTGCGGCTCTCCGGCCTCGAGCCGTTCAATCTCACGTCCGACATTCCGTTCGTCAACGTTGGCGAGCGGACCAACGTCACCGGCTCCGCTCGCTTCCGCAAGCTGATCAAGAACGGCGACTACACCGCCGCGCTACAGGTGGCCCGCGATCAGGTCGAGAACGGCGCGCAGGTCATCGACATCAACATGGACGAAGGCCTGCTCGATTCGAAGCAGGCGATGATCGATTACCTCAACCTCGTCGCGTCCGAACCGGACATCGCCCGCGTGCCGGTGATGATCGACTCCTCGAAGTTCGACGTGATCGAGGCCGGTCTGAAATGCGTGCAGGGCAAGCCGATCGTCAACTCGATTTCCATGAAGGAAGGCGAGGAGAAATTCCTTCACGAAGCCGCCATCGCCCGCCGTCATGGCGCGGCCGTAGTGGTGATGGCGTTTGACGAGGTCGGACAGGCCGATACCTTCGAGCGCAAGACCGAGATCTGCGCGCGCGCCTACAAGCTGCTGGTGGAGAAACTCGACTTCCCGCCGCAGGACATCATCTTCGACCCGAACATCTTCGCCATCGCCACCGGCCTTGAAGAACACAACAATTACGGTGTCGATTTCATCGAAGCCACGCGCTGGATCAGGCAGAACCTGCCGCATGCGCATATTTCCGGCGGCGTCTCCAACTTGTCGTTCTCGTTCCGCGGCAACGAGCCGGTGCGCGAGGCGATGCATTCGGTGTTCCTGTATCACGCCATCAAGGCGGGCATGGACATGGGCATCGTCAATGCCGGGCAGATGGTGATCTATGACGACATCGACCCCGAACTGCGTCAGGTTTGCGAAGACACGATTCTGAACCGCGATCCCGGCGCCTCGGAGCGGTTGCTTGAACTCGCCGAAAAATTCCGCGGCCAGGAAAAGCAGGAGAAGGTTCAGGATCTTGCCTGGCGCGAATGGCCGGTGGAAAAGCGCCTGAGCCACGCACTGGTCAACGGCATCACCGAATATATCGACGCCGACACCGAGGCCGCGCGTCTCACTGTGGAGCGCCCGCTCAACGTGATCGAAGGCCCGCTGATGGACGGCATGAACGTGGTCGGCGACCTGTTCGGCGCGGGCAAAATGTTCCTGCCGCAGGTGGTGAAGTCCGCGCGCGTGATGAAGCAGGCGGTCGCCTATCTGATGCCCTTCATGGAAGAAGAGAAGGCGCGCAATCAGGCCGCGGGCATTGCAGGCGACGGACGCAACTCCGCCGGCAAGATCGTGCTCGCCACAGTGAAGGGCGACGTGCACGACATCGGCAAGAACATTGTCGGCATTGTGCTCCAGTGCAACAACTTCGAGGTGGTGGACCTCGGCGTCATGGTGCCCGCCTCAAAGATCATCGAAACGGCGAAGGCGGAGAATGCCGACATCATCGGCCTCTCCGGCCTGATCACGCCGTCGCTGGACGAGATGGTGTTCCTCGCCTCCGAGCTCGAGCGTCAGGGTCTGGACACGCCGCTCCTGATCGGCGGCGCCACCACCAGCCGCGTGCACACCGCCGTGAAGATCGATCCCGCCTACAAGCGCGGCCCCGTGGTGCATGTCAACGACGCCAGCCGCGCGGTCGGCGTCGCGTCCTCGCTGCTCTCGCCGGAAAAGAAGGCGGAGTATGCCCGCGAAGTCCGCGCGGACTACGCGAAGATTTCCGATGCACATTTCAAGGCCCAGCAGAACAAGAAGCGGCTGTCGCTCGAAGCCGCGCGCGCCAACGCACACAAGGTCGACTGGAGCAAGACGCAGCCGAAGAAGCCAACCTTCATCGGCCTGAAGAGTTTCAGCGACTATTCGCTGAAAGAACTGGCCGATTACATCGACTGGACGCCATTCTTCCAGACATGGGAACTGGCGGGACGTTTTCCGGCCATTCTCGACGACCCGAAGGTCGGCGAAGCGGCGCGGGCACTTTATGACGATGCGCGCAAGATGCTGGATCGGATCATTTCGGAGAACTGGTTCAAGGCCAATGCCACCATCGGCTTCTGGCCCGCAAACGCCGAAGGCGACGACATCGTTCTCTACAGCGATGAAGCGCGAAAGAAGCCGATGACCACGCTGCACACGCTGCGCCAACAGCTCGAGAAGCGCGAAGGCCGCTTCAATGCTGCGCTGTCCGACTTCATCGCGCCGATCTCGACAGGCGTGCCCGACTATATCGGCATGTTCGTGGTCACGGCGGGCATCGGCGAGGATGTAATCGCGGACCGTTTCAAGAATTCCAACGATGACTACTCGTCCATTCTGGTGAAGGCGCTGGCGGATCGTCTCGCCGAGGCTTTCGCCGAGCGGATGCATGAGCGCGTGCGCAAGGAGTTCTGGGGCTATGCGCCGAACGAGAGCCTGTCCTCGGACGAGATGATCCGCGAAGAGTATCAGGGCATCCGCCCCGCGCCGGGCTATCCGGCCCAGCCCGATCACACCGAGAAGGCGACGCTGTTCAAGCTGCTCGATGCAGAGCGCACCGCGGGCGTGACACTGACCGAGAGCTTTGCGATGTGGCCAGGCTCCTCGGTTTCCGGCCTCTATTTCAGCCATCCGGAGAGCTATTACTTCGGCGTCGGCAAGATCGAGCGCGATCAGGTCGAGGACTATGCGGAACGCAAGGGCATGACTCCGGAGGAAATCGAACGCTGGCTGGCGCCGATCCTCAACTACATTCCCTCACGCGAGGCGCGGCCTGAGACGGATGACGGCGATGTCGTTGACTTGCCGCTGGCAAAGCATCCGCCGGGATGCGCCTGCGCGATGCATCTGCGGATGAACGGCAAGCCGGTGACGCAGCCGATCGCGAATTAAGTCGCGCAATCAGATGCAATGAAATGTCGTCCCGGCGAAAGTGCGGACGACATCCCGCGTTTTGCACGCCTTGTGTTCATATCGATCCGGCGGCACGGAACTTTCCTCACGCATGTGTGACGTCAATGGATGCGGAACCCGGAACCATGCTTCCGGCAAGGCGTTGGTGCGCCGCCAATTCACATAAGGAGCCAACATGAAAAAGGTGAGCATTTTCGCCGCGGCTGCGGCTGTAACCGCTCTGGTCAGCGCACCGGCACTCGCACAGGACACCGCAAAGCCAAGCTCCGAGATGCAAGGCAAGAGCGCCAAGTCCATCAAGCACATGAAGCACAGCTCCAAGCACGCAAGGCACATGAGGCACAGCGCGCGGATTCAAAACCGTGACGGCGCCTCTATGCGCACAGCGGCAGGTGATTGGGGCGACCGCGCCAACTGGAACGGGCGCGACAACTGGAATGACCGCAATTGGGACAATCGCAGCAGCGGCTTCTGGCCAGCCGACGTTGTCGGCGGCGCTGTGGGCACGGCTGGCGCCATCGCGGCCGGCGCGGTGAACACTGCAGGCGCAATCGCGACCGCACCGTTTGGCGGACCGTATCGCGACCGTTATGCCTATCGCGACACCTACGCCTTTGGCGGACCGGAATATGCGTACGGCAGGCCGGAATATGCGGCGAGCTACAACTACGACGGCGTAGCGATCGCCTATTCGCCCAACTACGCGGCGCGCAACGGCTTCGTGTGTCAGCCGGGTACGATGTTCAAGAACAAGGCTGGCCAGATGCAGATCTGTCAGTAAAAGCTGAATGCGGAAGCGAAATGGCCGGAGCTTGCTCCGGCCATTTGTCTTGTGCCCGGTTCCGGTGCCCAGCCTGCCCTTGCGCTCAGCTCGGCGGCGCGAGCGGCTGGACGATCTCCTGAAAGGGCGGCAGCGCCTCGCACGTTTCTGCATGACGATCCAGCGCCGGATAACGCGCCGCATCGAACAGTCCGGAATGGGCCTCCCGCGTGAAGCGGATGACGCAGGCCACCGCAATATCGGCATGAGTGAGCTGATCGCCGAACCAGTAACGTGTCGTGATCTTCGCGCGTTCGTCTTCCAGAACAGCGAGCACGCCCGAGATCTGTGTCCGGCACCGCTCGACCCAGCGTTTGGATTCCTCGCCGCGCAGCACCCGCTCGTAAAGCAGGCTCACCGCCTTGTCTGCGAGGCCGGTGGCCAGGGCGCAGACATGCAACACCTCACGCCGCACATGGCCGCAATCGGGGATCAGCGCGCGCGACGGCCCGGCGAGTTCATCGAGATAATCGAGAATGACGGTGCTTTCGATCAGCGCTTCGCCGTCGTCCAGCACCAGCGTCGGCACGCGCATCAGCGGATTGTAGACCGCGATCTTTTCCGCGTCACCGAAGGTCGACCACGGCGTCTGCTCGAACGGAATACCGTAGAACCGCAGCGCGAGCGCGACACGCCGCACAAAGGGGGAATCATACTGGCCGATCAGGTTCATCGCGTGCTCTCCGTAACAATACGGCGATTACACCCGGCAACCCGCCCGATTGGCAAGCAGATTGGTGGCCCCGAGGCCGAACCCTACTTTCAAAAAGCTGCAGTCAGCCTTCAATATAATTGAAAGCGAGCGCACGCCTCGCCGCTTGCAATGACGGCCCGCGATCAGCACTTCAAGTTGCGCAATGACTTCGCCTGTCCGCGGCTATGCCAGGAAATTGACGCGGCCGGTCGGAAGATCCTGCATCGCGCCGACAATGCGAAGCTGGCCCGCCTTGACCAGATCTTTGATAACCGGACTTTTCGCCGTCAGCGTTGCCATGCCCATCCTGACATTGGTTTCGGCCACCGTTTGCACGAAGGCGGCGTTTTTCGAAGTGCGTTCGCCGCTGGTCTTGCTCGCCGTCACAGCCGGCTGGATATGAGCAAGCGTCGCCGTCAGATTGCCAAGCTTGACATGATCTATCGCACCCTTGATGGCGCCGCAGTCGCTGTGACCGAGCACAACAATCGCCCGTGCGCCAACCACCTTGGTTGCGTATTCCAGACTGCCGAGGAAATCCGTGTTGATGAAATTGCCTGCAACACGGGTGCAGAACACGTCGCCAATCCGCTGATCGAAGACAAGCTCGGGCGACACGCGCGAATCCATGCAGCTGACGATGGCGGCGAACGGAGCCTGCGACTTCGAGGTTTCCCGCGCCTGCTGCATCAGGTCGCAATTGATGGTTTTGCCGGCGACAAAGCGCTCGTTGCCGGCCTTGAGCCGCGCCAGCGCCTCGTCCGGGTTGAGCGCACGTTGACGATCGCCGGTCATGACCGCGCAGGCGGCCTCCACGGCACGGGCATTGGTCGAGGCAAGTGACGAAACGAGGGCGGCTGAAGCGCAGGCGCAAAACGCACGGCGGTGCAACATGAGGACAATCCCTGAAAATGACTTACTGAATTTCCTGATAAAAAAGACCACGCCGCAATCGCGGCTGAATCCAGTCTGCTGCCAAAACCGTTAAAAAGAGGCAACTGCAGTTGCGATAAATCGCTTCAAGCCGTTGTTCAATGTGCGCCTATTCCTCGCCGTCATCAGTCGCGAGCACGCCCTTTACGGCCTGCGACCAGCCCTTCAGCTTGCGCGCGCGCGTTGCGTCCGACATGTTCGGCCGAAAGCGCCGCTCCAGCCGCCACGAATCCGCAAACCGCGCGGGCTCCGGATAAACGCCGGCACCGAGGCCGGCGAGATAGGCCGCGCCGAGCGCCGTGGTTTCCTGAATCATCGGCCGATCCACCGGTGCATCGAGCAGGTCTGCGAGGCGCTGCATGGTCCAGTCCGACGCGGTCATGCCGCCGTCGACACGCAGCACCGTGTTGGCTTCCTTCGCCTCCGGCCAGTCGGCACGCATTGCCGCCCACAGATCATAGGTCTGGTAGCACACGCTCTCCAGCACCGCATGAGCCAGTTCCGCCGGGCCGGTGTTGCGCGTCAGCCCAAACAGCGCGCCGCGCACACGCGGATTCCAGTATGGCGCGCCGAGGCCGACAAAGGCCGGCACCAGATAGACCGACTGCATTGTGTCGTTGGCATCCGCCAGCGATCCCGTTTCGCTGGCGTGCTTGATCAGGCCGAGCCCGTCGCGCAGCCACTGCACCGCGGAGCCTGCCACGAAGATCGAGCCTTCAAGCGCGTAGGTGCGCTGGCCGTTGAGCTGATAGGCGACCGTGGTCAGCAGCTTGTTGGTGGAGGTCACCGCCGTGGTGCCGGTGTTGAGCAGCGCGAAGCAACCGGTGCCGTAGGTGGACTTCATCATGCCCGGCGTAAAGCAGGCCTGGCCGATGGTCGCGGCCTGCTGATCGCCCGCGATGCCGCGCACCGCAATCGAGCCGCCGAGCAATTCGGGCACCGTGGTGCCATAGCTCGCGGAGGAGTCGCGCACATCCGGCAGCATCGAGCGCGGCACGCGCAGCAGCTTCAAAAGATCGTCGTCCCACTGGCCGGTGTGAATGTTGAACAGCAGGGTCCGCGACGCATTGGTGGCGTCGGTGGCGTGGACCTTGCCGCCGGTGAGCCGCCACAGCAGATACGAATCCACGGTGCCGAACATCAGTTCGCCGCGCTCGGCGCGTTCACGCGCGCCAGGGACCTGATCCAGAATCCACGCGACCTTGGTGCCGGAGAAATACGGATCGATGATGAGCCCGGTACGCGACGTGACCAGCGGCTCATGGCCGTCAGCTTTCAACCGGGCGCAGATCTCGGCGGTGCGCCGATCCTGCCAGACAATGGCGCGATGCACCGCGCGGCCTGTCGCGCGATCCCACACCACGGTGGTTTCGCGCTGGTTGGTGATGCCGATGGCGGCGATGTCGGAAGCCTGAACGCCGGCCTTGCTCATCGCCTCGCGGCAGGTCGCCAGCGTCGAGGTCCAGATGTCTTCCGGCTCGTGCTCGACCCAGCCGGACGCCGGAAAATGCTGCTGAAATTCCTGCTGAGCCTGCGCCGCGATGGAAATATCCGAGCGAAACACAATGGCGCGCGATGAGGTCGTGCCCTGATCGATCGCAAGAATGTGGGACGCCATGCCGTTTCCTCGAATGTTTTCTTTTCGGTTTCGAAACGCAACAAAGCGATAACGGATGCGCGCGTCAAGGCGAGCGGTCAATCGTGATGCGAGCAGGATGCGCTCCCTCTCCCCGCTCGCGGGGAGAGGGTTGGGGTGAGGGGCGAAGCACTACAGGGGCAAGAAGCCCCTCACCCGGATCGCAAAAGCGATCCGACCTCTCCCCGTAAACGGGGAGAGGTGCACACGAGAAATCTGGGTGAGCTTACACCGCCGCCGTCGTCACGCCACCGTCGATCACGATGGTCTGGCCAGTCATGAAGGTGGAGGCGTCGGAGGCAAGATAGACCACCGCACCGGCGATCTCATGCGGCTCGCCGATCCGGCGCAGCGGCGTGGTTGCGGTGCGGCGCTTGAGGTTCTCCTGATCCTCCCACAGCGCGCGGGCGAAATCGGTTTTCACCAGCCCCGGCGCGATGCAGTTGACCCGCACATTCTTCGGACCCCACTCCCCGGCAAGGCTGCGCGCCAGCGAGAAGTCCGCTGCTTTGGAAATGCCGTAGGCGCCGATCACGGTCGATCCGCGCAGGCCGCCAATGCTTGAGATGATAACGACCGAGCCGCCGCCGCGCTCGGCCATGTGCGGCATCGCCTGCTTGCAGAGCCAGATGTTGCTCTTGATGTTCGCGCCCATGATCTTGTCAAAGGCTTCGTCGTTAATGTCGAGCAGCGGACCGTAATAGGGATTCACCGCTGCATTACAAACGAGCACGTCGATCTTGCCATAGTGCCTGATGGTGCCTGCAATCAGCGCGTCGACCTCCTCGCGCCGTGAGATGTTGCAGGGAATGACATGGGCATCGCCGCCCGCCTTGCGGATACCGTCCGCAACAGCCTCGCAGGCATCGGCCTTGCGGCTGGAGACGACCACCTTGGCGCCCATCTGCGCAAGCATTTCGGCAGAGGCGCGGCCGATGCCGCGGCTCGACCCGGTGACGACGGCGACTTTTCCGGACAGGTCAAAAGGTGAGTTTCGCATTAAGGGCCTCTCTTGTTTTTACTTTTCTGGCAGTTTTGCAGAACTCACATTCGTCATGGCCGGATTTATTCCGGCCATCCACGCCTTCCTTGCTTAAACACCCTCAAGACGTAGATGCCCGGGACATAGGCGTTCTTCAGAACGCCGTTCTTCGAACGGCTATGCCCGGGCATGACGTGTTGAGAGTCTGTGCGGACATGATCGCATCCGCACAGAAGCACTGACGTATCACACCAGCGGACCAGCCGCCGCGACGCGGCGCAGGTGATAGTCGGTGTCGCCGAAGGTGTTCTCGATCACCGACAGCCGCTTGAAGTAGTGGCCGATCGCCGCTTCCATGGTCATGCCGATGCCGCCGTGAAGCTGGATCGACTGCTGGCCGACGAACTTCGACGACTTGCCGACCTGCACCTTGGCGGCCGCCACCGCCGAAGAGCGCTCGCCTTCCGGCAGATCGGTCGCCATCGCCGCGAACAGCGCCATGCTGCGGGCCTGTTCAAGATTCACGAACATGTCCGACGCGCGGTGCTGCAGCGACTGGAACGTGCCGATGGCGACGCCGAACTGCTTGCGGGTCTTGAGATACTCGACGGTCATCTTGAGCGACTCTTCCATCGCGCCGATGGCCTCGGAGCACATCGCGATACGTGCTTCGTCCACCACGCGTTCGACCAGCGACAGGCCCTTGGCCGGATCGCCGAGCAACGCGTCCTTAGCCACTTCCACGCCTTCAAACCGGATGTCGGCTGCACGCATGCTGTCCTGCGTGGCGTAACCCTTGACAGTGACGCCCTTGGCATTGGCCGGCACCAGGAACACGCCGATGCCGTCGCGGTCACGCTGGCCGCCAGCCGTGCGAGCCGTCACGATCAGCGTGTTGGCGCTGTCGCCATGCAGGACGACAAGCTTTTCGCCGGTGATCACCCAGCCATCACCCTTTTTCCTGGCGGTGGTGGACACGTCCGCAAGATCGTAGCGCGAGTTCTTCTCGAGCTGCGCGAAGGCCAGCGTCTTGCTGCCGTCGATGAGGGACGGAATGTGCGCGGCCTTCTGCTCGGCGGATGCGCCGTGACGCAGGAAGCCGCCACCGATCACCACCGTGGTCAGGTAAGGCTCAAGGACGAGCGAACGGCCAAGCGATTCCATGACAATCGCGGTTTCCACCGCACCCGCGCCGAAGCCGCCGTCGTTTTCCGAGAACGGCAGGCCAAGCAGGCCCTGCTCCGCCAGCTTGCCCCAGACCTGACGGCTCCAGCCGTCCTTTTCCGCGGCGTACTTCTTGCGCTGTTCGAAGTCATACGAGTCGGCCAGCAGCCCGTCGACGCTGTCTTTCAGGAGGCGCTGCTCTTCGGAGAGATCGAAATCCATAATGTGTTCCTCAGCTAAACCAGATACATCGTCATTGCGAGGAGCGAAGCGACGAAGCAATCCAGATCGAATGATTGAAGGTGGATTGCTTCGCTCCGCTCGCAATGACGGAACGTGAGAACAGCAAGCCTTCTCCCTGCAAGCGCAGGGAGAAGGAGGTGTCGTTAAAGTCCCAGCACCGCCTTTGCGATGATGCCGCGCTGGATCTCGTTCGAACCACCGTAGATCGAAACCTTGCGGTAGTTGAAGTAGTGCGGAGCGGCGTGCGACTCCCAGCCTGCTTCCTCGTTGCCGATGCCTTCTTCAGGCAGGTACGGCACCGCGAAGGGACCCGCGACCTCGACCAGCAGTTCGGAAATGGTCTGCTGGATTTCCGAGCCCTTGATCTTGAGGATCGAGGACGCCGGGTCCGGCTTGCCCTTGCCGTTCTTGGTCTCGTTGGCGATGACGCGCATCACCGACAGTTCGAGCGCCTTCAGTTCGATCTCGGTGGCGGCGAGCTTCTCGCGGAAACGATCGTCCTGGATCAGCGGCTTGCCATTGGCCTCGACCGTCTGCGCCAGCTCGCGGACGCGGCGGATGCGCTCCTTGGACATGCCGACGCGGGCGATGTTGGTGCGCTCGTTGCCGAGCAGGAATTTTGCGTAATCCCAGCCCTTGTTTTCCTGACCGACCAGATTGGTGACCGGCACTTCGACGTCGTCGAAGAACACTTCGTTGACTTCGTGGCCACCGTCGATGGTCTGGATCGGACGCACGGTGATGCCGCGCGACTTCATGTCGATCAGGATGAACGAGATGCCTTCCTGCTTCTTCGCTTCCGGATTGGTGCGGCAGAGACAGAATATCCAGTCGGCATGCTGGCCGAGCGTGGTCCAGGTCTTCTGGCCGTTGATGACGTAAACGTCGCCCTTGCGCTTCGCGGTGGTCTTGAGCGAGGCGAGGTCGGAGCCGGAGCCGGGCTCGGAGAAGCCCTGGCACCACCAGTCGTCGAGATTGGCGATGCGCGGCAGGTAATACTTCTTCTGCTCTTCGTTGCCGAAGGTGTAGATCACCGGGCCGACCATGTTAACGCCGAACGCGAGCGGCGACGGTGCGGGCGTTGCCTGCAATTCTTCAAGGAAGATGTGCTGCTTGGCGGGCGACCAGCCGGTGCCGCCATATTCCTTCGGCCAGTGCGGAACGCCCCATCCCTTCTTGTTGAGGATGCGCGTCCACGTGATGATGTCTTCCTTGCTCGGATGACCGCCATCGATCAACTTCTTGTGCAAGGCGGGCGGAATGTTTTCGCGGAAGAACTTTCTCACTTCGTCGCGGAAAGCATTTTCTTCCTGGGTGAAATTGAGATCCACGGGAGTCCTCCTGAAAAACGAATTCAAGTTTCCATCGGCGTTCCGTCATTGCAAGGAGCGAAGCGGCGAAGCAATCCACTTGGATGATCGGGATGGATTGCTTCGCGGAGCTTGTCATCGGGCGGCCCTTCGGGCCGACCCGTTGGCTCGCAATGACGGCGTTCTGGTCTCTTAGTGAACGAACTCGAACAGGCCCGCTGCGCCCTGGCCACCGCCAATGCACATGGTGACGACGCCATACTTGGCCTTGCGGCGACGGCCTTCGATCAGGATGTGGCCGGTGAGACGAGCGCCGGTCATGCCGTAAGGATGGCCGACAGCAACCGAACCGCCGTTGACGTTCAGCTTCGCAGGATCGATGCCGAGCTTGTCGCGGCAGTAGAGCACCTGCACAGCGAAGGCTTCGTTGAGCTCCCACAGGTCGATGTCGTCGATCTTGAGGTTGTGACGCTCGAGCAGGCGCGGGATCGCGAACACCGGACCGATGCCCATTTCATCGGGTTCGCAGCCGGAGGCGACGAAGCCGCGGAAAATGCCGAGCGGCTTGAGGCCGCGCTTGGCAGCTTCCTTGTCGCTCATGATGACAGTGGCGGCAGCGCCGTCCGAGAGCTGGCTGGCGTTGCCGGCGGTGACGGTGCCGTTCTCGCGCACCGGCTTCAGGCCAGCGAGACCTTCAGCGGTGGTTTCCGGACGCGGACCTTCATCCTGCGACAGGGTGATGTCCTTGTAGGACACTTCCTTGGTGTTCTTGTCGACGACGGCCATCTTGGTCGCGATCGGCGCGATTTCATCCTTGAACTTGCCGCCCTGCTGCGCAGCCGCGGTGCGGCGCTGGCTCTCCAGCGAGTATTCGTCCTGCTTCTCGCGCGAAATGCCGTAACGCTTGGCCACCACTTCGGCGGTGTCCAGCATCGCCATGTAGACGTCGCCCTTGATCGCCTTCAGCGCGGGATCGACCGCATGAAACAGGTTCATGTGCTCGTTCTGCACGAGGCTGATGGACTCGCCGCCGCCGCCGACCGCGACCTGAACGCCGTCGAACAGCACCGAACGCGCAGCGAGCGCGATGGCCTGCAGGCCCGAGGCGCACTGGCGGTCGATGGTGGTGCCGCCGACCGTGACCGGAAGACCGGCGCGCAGCGCGGCCTTGCGGGCGATGTTGCCAGCGGTGGCGCCCTGCTGCATGGCGGCGCCCATCACCACGTCCTCGATCTCTGCCGGATCGACACCGGCGCGCTTGACCGCCTGTTCGATGGCGTGGCCGAGGAGCGTCGCGCCTTCGGTGTTGTTGAGCGCGCCGCGATAGGCCTTGCCGATCGGCGTGCGTGCGGTGGAGACGATAACGGCTTCGGTCATGAGCGACCTCCTGTTGCAAGTTTGGGTTGTTGCGTATTCTGACGTTGCTGGTTGCGTAGTTCGTGGCGCGAGAGTTTGCCCACACTGGTGCGTGGCAGCTCTTTAAGGAACTCAACCGCCACTGGCAATTCGTGCTTGCCGAGCTTTCCGGTGAGGAAAGCGCGCAAATCCTCGATGGTAAAAGGCTCGGCGCCGGCGCGCAGCGTGATGAAGGCCTTGGAGGCTTCGCCGCGATAGTCATCGGGAATACCGATGACGATGACTTCCTGCACCGACGGATGGGTGTAGATCGCCTGTTCGATCATCTGCGGGTAGACGTTGAAGCCGCCGGAGATGATCATGTCTTTCTTGCGGTCGACCAGATAGAAATAGCCGTCGCTGTCCATGTAGCCGATGTCGCCGGTCAGAAAGCGATCGCCGACAAAGGCCTCAGTGGTTTCCGCCTCGCGGTTCCAGTAACCTTTGGTGACGTTCGGACCCCGGATGCGGATCTCGCCGGTTTCTCCGACCGGCATCACCTGCTTCGGATCGTCGAGCGACACCACGTCCATCTCGATGCCCGGCAGCATCAGGCCGATCGAACCCGGCTTCTCCGGGCCTTCCGGCGGATGACCGGTGCCGGGCGAACAGGTTTCGGTCATGCCCCAGCCGCTCTTCAATGCGAGCTTGGTCTTGCGTTCGAAGATTTTCGCGACTTCGACCGGCAGCGGCGCGCCGCCCGAACCGGCGTAAGCCAGCGACGACAGATCGCGCTTGTCGAGATCCGGCAGGCTGGCGATGGCGATCCACATGGTCGGTACGCCGGGGAACGCGGTCGCGCGTTTCACTTCGATGTCGCGCATCACCGCATCGAGATCGAAACGCTGATGCAGCGAGATCAGATCGCCGTTCTTCAGCGTACGCAGCAGAACGACAGTCAGCGCGTAGATGTGAAACAGCGGCAGGACGAGAATGACGCGTTCGATGGTGTTGCGCGCGGCCTTCTGGTTCGCGCCCCATACATCATAGATGGAGACGGCGGAGGTGAGATTGCCGTGGGTGAGCATCGCGCCCTTGGGCAGGCCGGTGGTACCTCCGGTATATTGCAGCAGCGCGATGGCATCTGCGTCGATCTGCGGCCACGCCGCAGGCGGCTGCGCGTCCTTGACGAAGTCCTTGAAGGTCACGATCGCCGGATTTGACGGGATCGCGGCCTGCGGATTGCCGACATCGCCCCAGGTCTGGTCTTCGCAGACGATGAGCTTGTCGAGCAGGCCCTTCTCAAGGAATTTCAGCGCGGTCGGCAACAGCGTTGCAAGGCTGCTGGTGACCAGAACGCGCGCGCCGGAATCCTTCAGCTTGTGGGTCAGCGCAATCTCGCCGTCGAGCGGCGAGAGATGCACGACACGCGCGCCGGCCTTCAGCGCGCCGAAGAAATTCACCGGATGATCCGGCGTATTTCCGAGAAACAGTGCAATCGACGATCCCTTGCCGTAACCGGCGCGGAGAAACGCCGACGCGGCGACATCAGCCATGTCCTTCAACTGGACGAAACTGATCGGACGGTCGCGGAATTCAATCGCTGTGCGCGAACCGAAATCCACGGCCGCCTTTGACAACAGATCCGGCAGGGTGCCGCGCGGGATCGGTGAATCCCAGCGCACACCCTGCGGATAATACTGTTCGCCCGGCCGGGTCATGAATCAGCCTTTGGCGAGGGACGCGAATGTCTTGCCTTCATCCGCCAGACGCTTGAGCAGCGGCGCCGGCTCCAGCGACGGATCGTTGGTCTGCTTGGCGTAGAACGACAAACGGTCCGCGACCTTCTTCAGGCCGACCTGATCGGCGTAGAACATCGGGCCGCCGCGATAGATCGGCCAGCCGTAGCCGTAGAGCCAGACCACGTCGATGTCGCTCGGGCGCGCCGCGATCTTCTCTTCGAGGATGCGGGCACCCTCATTGATCATCGGGTACACCATGCGCTCGAGGATTTCGTCATCGGAAATCTCGCGGCGCTTGAGGCCGAGCTTGGCGAGCGTCTCGTCGATCAGCTTCTCGACATCCGGATCAGGCAGCGGCGAGCGCGAACCGGCTTCGTACTTGTAATAGCCCTTGCCGGTCTTCTGGCCGAAGCGGCCAGCTTCGCACAGCGCGTCGGCGATTTCCGACTTGATGCCGCGGTCCTTGCGCGAACGCCAGCCGATGTCGAGACCGGCGAGGTCGCCCATGGCGAACGGGCCCATCGGCATGCCGAACTTGGTGACGACGGCATCGACCTGCTGCGGCAGCGCGCCTTCGAACAGGAACTTCTCCGACTGCTTGGAGCGGGCCGCGAGCATGCGGTTACCGACGAAACCGTCGCAGACACCGACCACCACCGGCACCTTGGCGATGCGCTTGGCGATGTTCACCGCGGTCACCAGCGCGTCCGGCGCGGTCTTCTCGCCGCGCACGATCTCGCACAGCTTCATGACGTTGGCTGGCGAGAAGAAGTGCATGCCGAGCACGTCCTGCGGACGCTTGGTCACGGCGGCGATCTTGTTGATGTCGAGATAGGAGGTGTTCGACGCCAACACCGCACCAGGCTTGGCGAACTGGTCGAGCTTGGTGAAGACCTCTTTCTTGATGTCCATGGTCTCGAACACCGCCTCGATGATGAGGTCAGCATCCTTGACGTTCTCAAGGCCGACGGCGCCCTTGATCAGGCCCATGCGCTTGGCCGGCGCATCCGCCGGAATGCCGCCGCGTGCAGCGGTGGCTTCATAGTTCTTCTGCATGATGCCGAGGCCGCGCTTCAGCGGCTCGTCAGCCATTTCAATGATCGTCACCGGAATGCCGGCGTTCGCAAACGACATCGCGATGCCGCCGCCCATGGTGCCGGCGCCGATCACGGCCACCTGCTTGACGTCGCGACCCTTGGTGCCATCTGGCACGCCAGATACCTTGGCGGCTTCACGTTCCGAGAAGAACGCATAACGCTGCGCCTTCGACTGATCGCCATTCATCAGCTTGAGGAACAATTCGCGCTCGGACTTCAGCGCCTGATCGAACGGCTGATCGAGCGAGTGGCTCACAGCTTCAGCGGCGGCGAGCGGCGCTTCGAGTCCGCGGGTGCGTTTATTTGCCGCAGCAGCCGCGTTGGTGAAGATCGACTTGTCTGCTTTCGCGGCAGCGAGCTTGGAATCGTCATCGCGCAGCTTGCGCAGCGGACGCTTCTCGGCGAGCACCTTGCGCGCGAACGCTTCACCGCCCACCGCAGGCGTGCCGTCGATCACTTCCTCGATGAGACCATTCTTCTGCGCTTCAGTCGCGCTGATCGGATCGCCGCCGACAATCATTTTCACCGCGAGTTCCGGACCGACCGCGCGCGGCAGGCGCTGCGTGCCGCCAGCGCCCGGCAGCAGGCCGAGCTTCACTTCGGGAAGACCGAGCTTCGCGTCCTTGGTGGCGACGCGGAAGTGACAGCCGAGTGCGAGTTCAAGGCCTCCGCCAAGCGCCGTGCCGTGAATCGCGGCGACCACCGGCTTGGTGGAGTTCTCGATCACCTCGATCACTTCATGAAGGCTGGGCGACTGCGGCGGCTTGCCGAATTCGGTGATGTCGGCGCCTGCGATGAAGGTGCGGCCAGCGCACGCAATGACGATGGCTTTCACACTGTCGTCGGCCTGCGCGCTCTTCACGCCATCGGCGATGCCCTTGCGAACGGCGGCGCTGAGCGCATTCACCGGAGGGCTGTCGACTGTGACAATTGCAACTGCGTCACGACGTTCCACCTTGACCACTTCGCTCACACAACTCTCCTTGGTAACGCTGATTTTTTAAGCATTTCGCAGTGCGGAATTATATTCCACATCTTGACACGGAGGGATATTTTGAAGCACGTCCTTTGTCAACGAAGACCACATATGCGGTTTTTTACGAATGAAGCGGCCACCGAAGAAACCTGCGACTGACCGCAGTTTTGTTATCGCACTTTCGCGGGGGCTCGATGTCTTGCGCGCATTTCGCCCGAGCGACGGATTGCTCGGCAATCAGGAAATCGCGGCGCGCACGAATTTGCCGAAGCCGACAATTTCGCGTCTCACTTACACGCTAACGAAGCTCGGCTATCTCACGCCCGTTCCTCGCTTCGAAAAATATCAGCTTGCACCCGCTGCGATGGCACTCGGTTATTCAGCGCTTGCCAATATGGGCATTCGTCATGTGTCCGATCCGTATCGCGACCAGTTGATGCGCGAAACCGGCGGCGCGGTTGCGATCGGCGCGCGCGACCGTCTCAGCATGATCTATTTCGGACAGAGCCGCAGCGAACTCACTGTCGGCGTGCTGCTCGACGTCGGCTCCAAGGTGCCGATCGCAACGACCGCGATGGGGCGCGCCTATCTGTGGGCGCTGCCGGAAGACGAGCGCACCGAGCTGCTGCGCGAGATCAGGGAACATGTCGGACCGCAGAAGTGGCCGAAAATCCGCGAAGGAATCGAACGCGCCGGCGAATGTGTCGCCAACCACGGCTTCGCCATGTCGGCGGGCGAGTGGCACAACGACATTCATGCGGTCGGCGTTGCATTGAAACTGAACGACGGCACCGGGCCCTATGCATTCAACTGCGGCGCACCGGCGTTCAAGTTCAGCGAAGTTCTTTTAAAGAACGATATAGGCCCGCGCCTTGTGGCGATGGTGAGAAACATCGAGGTCGCCATGACCGGCACCATCGGGCGCGGCGCGCCGGGCAAGGAACCGGGTCTCAAGAAGGTCAAAACAAACGGGGGAAAAGCACCACGCGTCGCGGAGGGGATCAGGTAGCGGCATCCAACTGCATGCAGAGGCATTCTCTTTGTGCGGCTGGCGCACTTGCGCGCAATCCATTCATAGTTCTATAAAGGAACTGTATAGGATCGCCATCGCGACGATGGAACAATTCTAACAAGATATTGCGGACGCGCTGGCCCATTGCGCGCGGACGACAATACACAGACACTGCAGAAAAAAATGCAATCACCAGGAGGACACGTTGCACGTATCGTTGAGGGGACCAGATAACCGCGCTCGCCGCGGTGTCATGCACGGCCGGAGCGCAGCCCTGCCTTGCCAGGGCATCGGCGCATGATGCAGGCACAGGCGCAGGGGCAAGCTCCCTTGCTCACCGTTCGCGACGTCTCTGTCGTGTTCGGGGGCATCGTCGCGTTGAATGGCGTGTCGTTCGATATGAAGAAGGGCCAGGTTCTGGGCCTGATCGGACCGAACGGCGCAGGCAAGACGACGCTGTTCAACTGTCTGAGCCGGCTCTACCAGCCGAGCCAGGGCGAGATCCTGATGGAGGGCACCAGCATCCTCCAGTATCAGCCGCAGAAGATCGCAGAGGTCGGCATCGGCCGCACGTTCCAGAACGTCGCGCTGTTCCCTCGCCTTACGGTGCGCGACAACATCCGCATCGGCGGACACTGCCGCACCAAAAGCGATTTCGTCAGCGACGCGCTGAAGCTGCCGTGGGTCCGCGAGCAGGAGCGAAAGCTCAACGCCACCGTCAACGAGATCCTCGATTATCTCGAACTGCACGACGTTGCGGACCGCGAAGTCGCGGGCCTTCCCTTCGGCACGCAGAAGCGCGTCGAGCTTGGCCGCGCACTTGCCGCCGAACCGAAAATTCTGCTGCTCGACGAGCCCGCAGGCGGCCTCAACCATGAGGAAGTCTACGTTCTCGGCGACCTGATCTGCCGCATCCGCGACCAGCGGAACATCACGGTTCTGCTCGTCGAGCATCACATGGGATTGGTGATGAAGATCGCCGATCACGTTGTCGCGCTGAATTTCGGCAAGAAGCTCGCCGAAGGCACGCCATCTCAGGTGCAGTCCGACCCGGACGTCATCAAGGCCTATCTGGGGAGCAAGGACCAATGAGCACGATGCTGGCGATCAAGGATCTGCGCGCCTATTACGGCCAGATCCAGGCCCTTCACGGCCTTGAATTCTCGCTCAACGAAGGCAGCGTCACCACGCTGCTCGGCGCCAACGGTGCCGGCAAGACCACGACGCTGCGCGCGATCTGCAACATGATCCGCTCCACCGGCAACATCGAGTTCGAGGGAAAGTCGCTGAGCGGCGTGTCCACCGAAAACGTCGTCCGCCTCGGCATCGCGCATGTCCCGCAGGGCCGCGGCACCTTCACCAACATGACGGTGGAGGAAAACCTGCAGCTCGGCGCGATCTCGCGCAGGGACGTCAAGAACATCAACGACGACATCGAGCGGATGTACGGGCACTTTCCGGTGCTCAAGCAGCGCCACACACAGCAGGCCGGAACGCTCTCCGGCGGCGAACAGCAGATGCTTGCGGTCGCCCGCGCGCTGATGCTGCGCCCGCGCCTGATGCTGCTGGACGAGCCGTCGTTCGGTCTCGCGCCGCTGATCGTGCGCGACCTGTTCGGCATTCTTGGCAAGATCAACCGTGAAGAGAAGGTGACGATCCTGGTGGTCGAGCAGAATGCCCAGCTCGCGCTCGAAATCGCGCAGCAGGCCTATGTGATCGAAACCGGACGCATCGTGATGTCGGGAAGCGCGAAGGATATCGCGAACAACGAAGACATCCGCAAATCCTATCTCGGATACTGAGGACTCAGCCATGGAACTGTTTACCAACCAAGTCCTGGCTGGCATTGCCACAGGCGCGATCTACGCCTGCATGGCGCTGGCCGTGGTCATGATCTATCAGGCCATCGACCATCTGAACTTCGCCCAGGGTGAAATGGCGATGTTCTCCACTTTCATCGCCTGGCAGCTCATGCAGTGGGGCCTGCCGTTCTGGCCCGCCTTCCTGCTGACGCTGGTCATTTCGTTCGCGGGCGGCATCATCCTCGAACGCGCGCTGTTCAAGCCGCTGACCAATGCGCCAGTCCTGGTGCATGTCGCCGGCTTCATCGCGCTGTTCGCCATCCTCAACAGCGTCGCGGGCCTGACCTGGGACTTCACCATCAAGCAGTTTCCCTCGCCGTTCGGCTCGTCCGGCTTCCTCGGCAGCCAGCTCATCTCCACTCACCAGGCGGGCATGATCGGCGTCACGCTGGTTCTGCTTCTCCTGCTCTACATCTTCTTCCGCTTCACGCGGGTGGGTCTGGCAATGCGGGCGGCGGCGTCCTTGCCTGAATCGGCACGCCTTGTCGGCATCAACACGAGCTGGATGATCGCGCTCGGCTGGGGCATGGCTTCCGCCATCGGCGCCATCGCCGGTCTCCTGATCGCGCCGGTGGTGTTCCTCGAACCCAACATGATGGGCGGCATCCTGCTCTACGGCTTCGCCGCAGCAGTGCTCGGCGGCCTCACCTCGCCGTTCGGCGCGGTGGTCGGCGGCTTCCTGGTCGGCGTCTTCGAAAACCTCGTCGGCACCTACATTCCGGGCGTCGGCAACGAACTGAAACTGCCCATCGCGCTGGCACTGATCATCGTCGTGCTTGTCATCAAACCGTCCGGTCTGTTCGGCCGCAAAATCGTGCAGCGAGTTTAATCATGAGCACCGTTCAGGACTCCGTTTCGCAAGCTCCAGCCGTGACCGCGCCGTCGAAGAAATCGATGACGGTCGGCTCGACCGCGACTCTCGTCGTGTTGGCGCTGCTGCTGATCACGCCGCTGTTCGTGAAGAACTTCATCATCTTCCAGATGACGATGGTTCTGATCTACGCCATCGCCATCCTGGCTCTCAACCTGCTCACTGGCGGCAGCGGGCAGTTCTCGCTCGGCCAGAGCGCCTTCTATGCCGTCGGCGCCTACACCGCCGGCATCCTGATGGAGCATCTGGGCGTCAACTACGCGCTGACGATCCCGGCCGCGGGTATCGTCTGCTTCATCTTCGGGTTCCTGTTCGGGTTCCCGGCGCTGCGACTCTCCGGCGTCTATCTCGCGCTCGCGACCTTCGCGCTTGCGGTTGCGATGCCGCAGATCCTGAAGCTGAACGTGTTCGAGCACTGGACCGGCGGCGTGCAGGGCCTCGTCATCACCAAGCCGGACGCACCGTTCGGCCTGAAGATGTCGCAGGACATGTGGCTGTATTACTTCACGCTGTTCATCTCGACCGTGATCTACATCCTGGCCGTCAACCTGCTGCGTTCGCGCTCCGGACGCGCCATGATGGCGATCCGCGACAACCAGATCGCCGCGTCCGCCATGGGCGTCGACCTGCCGCTGTATAAAACACTGGCATTCGGCGTCTCTGCCGCTTTCACCGGCATCGCCGGGGCACTGGGCGCCATTGTGGTGCAGTTCGTGGCCCCCGACAGCTTCACCATCCAGCTCGCGATCGCGATCTTCGTGGGCATGGTGGTCGGCGGCGTCGGCTGGCTGCCGGGTTCCCTCGTCGGCTCGGCGTTCATCGTGTTCGTGCCGAACGTCGCGGAGCATATTTCGAAGGGATTGTCCGGCGCTGTGTTCGGCGTGTTCCTGTTCGCCGTGATCTTCCTGCTGCCTCACGGCGCCCGGCAGGTGGCATTCATGATCGAACACCTGTTCAAGAAGAGTAAGCCCTAAGTCGGGCGTCCCAACGACAAATCAGGCTTGTTTCCGTCTGGTTTGTTTGAGAAGGGTATTTCCGGAACGCTGGTTTCCGGAGCGTGTGACAGGGTCTGATTCACTTTGAATCAGACCCGTCATTTTTTGCCACGGTTTTGCCTTCAGGCATGATTTCTCTTCCGGGAACCGGTTCCCAGTGTCCTGAATCCGCAGTTCGCTTTACTTTGCAGCGCGCTTGAGAGCGAACGTCGGATTCAAGAGGACACTGGAAACTAAAATCCTGGTGTGGTTTTGGCTCGCAAGTCCGCAAAGGTGCGCGCTGCAAGCATGATGCGGACTTGCGAGCCACCACACCAAAAGCGGAATACCGCATCTTAGGGAGAGACCAGTATGCTATCCAAATTCAGGCTCAACGTAACTGCAGTGACGGCGGTAGCCGCGCTTGCAATGACGAGCGGCCACGCGTTCGCGCAGAAGAAGTACGACACCGGCGCGAGCGACACCGAAATCAAGATCGGCAATATCATGCCTTACAGCGGCCCTGCCTCCGCGTATGGCGTCATCGGGAAGATGGAAGAAGCCTACTTCAAGATGATCAACGAGCAGGGCGGCATCAACGGCCGCAAGATCAACTTCATCACCTATGACGACGGTTACTCCCCGCCCAAGGCCGTGGAACAGGCCCGCAAGCTGGTCGAGAGCGACGAGGTCCTTCTGGTGTTCGGACCTCTCGGCACGCCGTCCAATTCCGCGATCCAGAAATATCTGAACGCCAAGAAGGTACCGCAGCTTTTCGTTGCGACCGGCGCCACCAAGTTCGGCGAGCCGAAGGAGTTCCCCTGGACCATGGGCTGGCAGCCGGCCTACCAGAGCGAGAGCCGCGTCTATGCCAAGCATCTGCTGGCAAACAAGCCCGACGGCAAGATCGCGATCCTCTACCAGAACGACGACTTCGGTAAGGACATGCTCAAGGGCCTGAAGGACGGCCTCGGCGCAAAGGCGTCGCAGATCGTCGCCGAAGACAGCTACGAAGTGTCGGAGCCGACCATCGACTCGCACATCATCAAGCTGAAGGCCTCCGGCGCTGACGTCTTCGTCAGCTTCACCACGCCGAAGTTCGCAGCGCAGGCGATCAAGAAGGTCGCGGAACTCGGCTGGAAGCCGACCTACATCCAGAGCAATGTCGGCGCTTCGGTCGGCAGCGTGCTCAAGCCGGCCGGCTTCGAGAACGCGCAGGGCATCCTGTCGGCGGCCTACGCCAAGGACGGCGCAGACGCGCAGTGGGACAACGACGAGGGCATGAAGAAGTTCTACGCCTTTCTCGCCAAGTACGCGCCCGACGCCAACAAGACCGACGGTTCGGTGGTCTATGGCTACGGTCAGGCGCAAACCCTCGTTCAGGTGCTCAAGCAGGCGGGCGACGACCTCACCCGCGAGAACATCATGAAGCAGGCGGCGAACCTGAAGGACTTCACCCCCGACACGCTGCTGCCGGGCGTGAAGATCAACACCAGCCCGACCGATTTCTATCCGATCGACCAGCTCCAGATCATGCAGTTCAAGGGCGAGAAGTACGAGCTGCAGGGACCGATCATCACCGGCGGCATGGGCGGAAGTTAATCTTTCGCCCTGCGGAACTGACTGCCGCAAAAACGAGCCCTCCGCGACCATGTCGCGGAGGGCTTTTCGTTGAACCATGCCTGCAAAGGGTATTGAATATCTCTCGGCCGCAAAGAGCCCGAATCCAAAAAAGCAGAACGAGGACACAAACACGATCCAGGGAGGAACGTATGGTTGTTATGACTCGACTTGCGACGTTTACAGCAGCAGTCGCGATGCTTGCTGCGACAGGCAGCAACGCACTCGCACAGAAGAAATACGATACCGGCGCATCCGATACCGAAATCAAGATCGGCAACATCATGCCCTACAGCGGACCGGCCTCCGCCTACGGCGTCATCGGAAAATCCGAACAGGCCTATTTCAACAAGATCAACGCGGAAGGCGGCATCAACGGCCGCAAGATCAACTTCATCACCTACGATGACGGCTACTCGCCGCCGAAAGCGGTCGAGCAGGCCCGCAAGCTGGTGGAAAGCGATGAAGTCCTGATCGTCTATGGCCCGCTCGGCACGCCATCGAACTCGGCGATCCAGAAATATCTGAACGCCAAGAAGGTGCCGCAGTTGTTCGTCGCCACCGGCGCCACCAAGTGGAACGACCCCAAGGAATTTCCGTGGACGATGGGCTGGCAGCCCAACTACCAGAGCGAGGGCCGGATCTACGCCAGCTATCTCATCAAGGAGAAGCCGAACGCGAAGATCGGAATCCTTTATCAGAACGACGACTACGGCAAGGACTACCTCAAGGGCATCAAGGACGGTCTCGGAAAGAAGGCCGAGTCCATGATCGTTGCGGAAGAGTCCTATGAGACCAGCGTGCCCACGGTCGATTCGCAGGTAGTCGCTCTCAAGTCGAAGGGTGTCGATGTCTTCATCAGCATCACCACACCGAAGTTCGCCGCGCAGTCGATCAAGAAGGTTGCCGAACTTGAATGGAAACCGCTGTTCATCCTGAACAACGTCTCGGCGTCTGTCGGCTCGGTCATCAAGCCGGCGGGATTTGCGAATGCGCAGAACATCATCTCCGCGGCCTACGCCAAGGACCCGACCGATCCGCAGTGGAAGGACGACAAGGGGATGAAGGACTTCGATGCCTTCCTTACGAAGTATTATCCGGATGCGAACCGGAGCGATGGCTCGGTGATCTACGGCTACAACTCGGCACAGACCCTGGTGCATGTGCTCAAGGCCTGCGGCGACAATCTCACCCGCGAGAACGTGATGAAGCAGGCGGCCAGCATCAAGAATCTTGAACTCGGCGGCCTGCTGCCGGGCGTGAAGATCAACACCAGCGCCACCGACTTCGCCCCGATCAGCCAGATGCAGTTGATGCGTTTCAAGGGCGAGACCTGGGAGCGGTTCGGAGAAATCCTGAACGGCGATGTCGGCGGCTAGCCGGCTCCGGACAACAGTTAACCCCTGCGACACAATCGCAGGGGTTTTTGATTTCAATACCGCTTTGTTGAAACCGAAAGGCAAACGGTATTGAATACCCGAGAAGCCAAAAAGGCTTCCAATGCAAATGCATAAACAAACATCAAAAAACTAGGTTAGGGAAACACAAGAAATGGCTTTCAAGAAACTGAACCGGATGCTGCTGCTCGCGACCGTCGCGGCCTTCGCCGCGTCGACGGGCAGCGCGCTCGCACAGAAGAAATACGATACCGGCGCCACCGACACCGAGATCAAGATCGGCGGCATCATGCCCTACAGCGGACCCGCTTCCGCCTACGGCATCATCGGCAAGACCCATGCCGCCTACTTCAACAAGATCAACGCCGAAGGCGGCATCAACGGCCGCAAGATCAATTACATTTCCTATGACGACGGCTACTCGCCGCCCAAGGCCGTCGAGCAGGCCCGTAAGCTGGTCGAGAGCGATGAAGTCCTGCTGGTCTTCAACCCGCTCGGCACGCCGTCGAACACGGCGATTCAGAAATACATGAACGCCAAGAAGGTGCCGCAACTCTTTGTCGCCACCGGCGCCACCAAGTGGAACGATCCGAAGAACTTCCCCTGGACCATGGGCTGGCAGCCCAACTACCAGAGCGAAGGCATCATCTATGCGAAGTTCCTGATGAAGGAAAAGCCGAACGCCAAGATCGGCATCCTCTATCAGAACGACGACTTCGGCAAAGACGTGCTGAAGGGACTGAAGGACGGTCTCGGCGCCAAGGCCGCGACGATGATCATCGCCGAAGAGCCTTACGAAACGTCGGTCCCCACCATCGACTCGCAGGTGGTTGCCCTCAAGTCAAAGGGCGCGGACGTCTTCGTCAGCATCACCACGCCGAAGTTCGGCGCGCAGTCCGTCAAGAAGGTCGCTGAACTCGGCTGGAAGCCGCTGTTCATCCTGAACAACGTCGCCTCCTCCACCGGATCGGTGATCAAGCCTGCCGGCTTTGAAAACGCGCAGGGCGTGATCTCCGCGACCTACGGCAAGGACCCGACCGATCCGCAGTGGAAGGACGATCCGGGCGTGAAGAACTTCGATGCCTTCCTTGCGAAGTATTTCCCCGAAGCCAACCGCGCTGACTCGTCGGTGGCCTACGGCTACAGCTCGGCACAGACCCTCGTGCATGTGCTCAAGGCCTGCGGCGACAACCTCACCCGCGAGAACGTGATGAAGCAGGCCGCCAGCATCAAGGACCTCCAGCAGGAGATGGGGCTGCCCGGCATCAAGCTGAACACCAGCGCCACCGACTTCGCACCGATCGAGCAGTTGCAGATGATGCGCTTCAAGGGCGAGCGCTGGGAGCTGTTCGGCCCGATCATCAGCGGCGAGATCGGCGGCTAACCGCCGCGCTGCACGGAGCAGGAGCCGGATTTCCAGATTGAAAATCCGGTTTTCCCGCGCCGCACAGGCACATCTGACAACATTTCCGCCCTCCGCAATAACCTTGCGGAGGGCCTTTTATCGACCGGCCGATCATGTCATGTCTTGAATCCTTCTTGCATCAAGCGATGACCTGATGACTGAAAAACGTCCCCTGCTGCGTGCCATTTTCGATGCTGCTGTTGCCGCAGCCCATCCGGATCGCATCCTCGCCGCACATCTGCCGCCCGCCCCACGCGGCCGCATCATCTGTCTCGCCGCAGGAAAGGCTGCCGGTGCGCTCGCCTTTGCCGCAGAGCGGCACTACCTCGATGAAGGCCGCATCGATGCTGCGAAGCTGTCGGGCCTCGCCACCACGCGACACGGTTACGGAAAGCCGACAAAGCGCATCGAGGTTGTCGAGGCGGGGCATCCGGTGCCCGACGAAGCAGGCCTGAAAGCCGCAAGCCGCACCCTCGATCTCGCGAAGACCGCCGGTAACGACGATCTGGTTCTGGTGCTTTTGTCCGGCGGCGGCTCGGCGAACTGGATCGCGCCCGCAGACGGCGTCTCGTTCGCGCAAAAGCAGGCGATGAACAAGAGCCTCTTGCGATCCGGGGCACCGATCGGCGAGATGAACACGGTCCGCAAGCATCTGTCGCGTATCAAGGGCGGCAGGCTCGCCCGCGCCGCCGCGCCCGCGCGGATTCTGACGCTGGCGATTTCGGACGTCCCGTTCGACGATCCCGCCACCATCGCCTCCGGACCGACCGTTCCCGACACGACCACGCTGGCGGACGCCCGCGAAATCGTCACGCGCTATGGCATCAAGGCGGACGATGCGGTGATCGCGGCATTGAACAATCCCGCCAACGAGAGCTGCAAGCCCGGCGATGCGGCGTTTGCGAACTCCGAATTCAGGATCATCGCAAGGCCGCAGGAATCGCTCGACGCAGCCGTGGCGGTCGCACGCAACGCCGGCTACGAAGTGATCGCGCTCGGTGCCGATCTCGAAGGCGAAGCCCGCGATGTTGCCGCCGCTCATGCACAGATCGCGCTGAAGGCGCGCACCGAGGGAAGGAAGCTGGCTGTTCTCTCCGGCGGCGAACTCACCGTTACCGTGCGCGGCAACGGACGCGGCGGCCCCAATCAGGAATATGTGCTCGCACTCGCCAGCCTGTTCGCGGACACGCCCGGCATAGCCGTGCTGGCGGGCGACACCGACGGGGCAGACGGCGGCGCGGGTCATCCGACCGATCCGGCCGGCGCGATCCTCGATCAGCGCACGTTTGCCAAGATGCGCGAGCTGAAGCTCGATCCGAAGGCCTATCTCGACAACAACGATGCCACGGCTTTTTTTACCGCGACCGGCGATCTGCTTAACACCGGACCGACGCTGACCAATGTCAACGACATCCGTATCATTTTGGTCGATCCGTAGGCCTGCATCGGCATCACGCTATCGCTTCACGTCCGATGTCGTCCCCGCGAAAGCGGGGACCCATAACCACCAGACCTTCAATGGACGGCGACGGCCGACACATCTTCTTCAAAATAGTGATGACAGGGAGTATGGGTCCCCGCTTTCGCGGGGACGACGCGGGGAAAGATCGCGCTGGACGCAATGCCCGCTAAAACTCCTGCGCGATCTTGCCGAGCATCAAAAGCAGCAGATCGCGGTTCTCGTTGCCGAGCAGTTCCCGAAGCCGCGCCTCGTGACGCGTCTCGATCAGCTTGCGCGCCCGCGACAGAACCGCGCGGCCTTTCTCGGTCAATCGCAGGATATGCGAGCGGCGGTCATTGCTGGAGCGGCTGCGAAGGCAAAGATCGCGGCTTTCTAGTTCATCCAGCAGGGCGACGAAGTTCGGCCGCAGGATACCGAGCGTCGAGGCAATCTCGGTCTGGTTGCGGCCGGGATTGGCCTCCACCAGCATCAGCACCGAGAACTGCGCCGGAGTGAGCTGCAGCGGCGCCACGCAGCCGATGAAATCCTCGAAAATCCGTAGCTGCGCGCGCTTGAGGGAATAGCCGAGGAACCCGGACAGGTCGCCGATCCTGACGGCATCTGCAGGCGGCGCAGGACGGGAAGGCGCACGCGCCGGACGCACCTGACGCTTCCCGGTCTTTACCGTACCTGCGCTCGCGGTCCTCGAAACAGCCATCGTGCGCTTCCTGTCGCCGGTCAGCTCTTGCTATAAGGGCCGCCTCTCTCCGATGAGCGGCCAAGGGTTGTGATTATACTCGATAATCGTTATAAAAAATATCAAATAGCGATGGCGGAATTCAACCGCCGCGCCCGGTGCAGCGGACCCTTCAATCCGCATGCGCGCGACGCTTGAGGGGACGCCTTGGATAGCACGATCCTTCTGTTCCTGTTGCAGGACGGAATAACCAGCGGCGCGATTTACGCGCTGCTCGGGCTCGCGCTCGTTCTGGTGTTCGCGGTGACCCGCGTCATCCTGATCCCGCAGGGCGAATTCGTCACCTTCGGCGCGCTGACCTATGCGGTACTCGCCACCGGCAAGGTGCCGGGCACCACCCTGCTTGCACTCGGCATGGGCGTCGTGGCGTTCGCGTTCGACATGATCGCCGGACGCAACACGATGAACGCCCGCAAGTTCATTCGCTCGCTGGCCCTGAACATCGTGCTGCCGCTGGCGATCTGGGGTCTCGCGACCATGCTGGCCGGACGGCAGAACAGTGTCGCCGTCAACTTCCTGCTCTCGATCGTCATTGTCGCGCCGATCGGCCTTTATCTCTATCGCATTGCCTATCAGCCGATCGCCCATGCTTCGGTGCTGGTGCTGCTGATCGCATCGGTCGGCGTACATCTCGCATTGCAGGGACTGGGCCTCGCCTTCTTCGGCGCGGAAGGCCTTCGCGCACCAGCTATCGCCACTGCCGCCTTCACGGTCGGGCCGCTGCGCTTCACCGGCCAGAGCATCGCGATCTACGCGATCACCATCCTGCTGATCGTCGGCCTGTGGCTGCTGTTCGGCTACACACTCTATGGCAAGGCGCTGCGCGCCACCGCGGTCAACCGTCTCGGCGCGCGCATTGTCGGCATCCGCACCACACTGTCGGGACAGGTGGCGTTCCTGCTCGCCGCCGTCATCGGCACGATCTCCGGAATCCTGATCGTGCCCATTACGACGATCTATTACGACACCGGCTTCCTGATCGGCCTGAAAGGCTTTGTCGCCGCGATCATCGGCGGCCTTGTCAGCTACCCTCTCACCGCCACCGCCGCACTGGTGGTCGGCATCGTCGAGGCGTTCTCGTCGTTCTACGCCAGCAACTTCAAGGAGGTCATCGTCTTCACGCTGCTGCTGCCGGTCCTGATCCTGCGCTCGCTGGCTACGCCAGAGGTCGACGAGGAGGAGGACTAATCATGGCGCAACGCTGGGGCATGATCATCTTCGCGCTGGTGATGGCGGTGATTCCGTTCATTCCCGGCATGCCGCCGTTCTGGATCGTACTGCTCGACAATATCGGGCTGGCCGCGCTGGTGGCGATGGGGCTTGTGCTGCTGACCGGGGTCGGCGGCCTCACCTCGTTCGGACAGGCGGCGTTCTGCGGCTTCGGCGCCTATACCACCGCCGTCCTCACCACCTCGTATGGCCTCTCGCCATGGCTCACGCTGCCGCTGTCGCTGATCGTCAGCGGCGTCGCTGCGGTGATCCTCGGCCTGATCACGGTGCGCCTCTCGGGCCATTACCTGCCGCTCGGCACCATCGCCTGGGGTATCAGCCTGTTCTACCTGTTCAGCAAGCTCGAACTGGTCGGTCGCAACGACGGCATTTCGGGCATTCCCCCGCTCGCCATCGGAACGCTACAATTCACCGATCCAGGCAAGATCTATTTCGTGATCTGGATCGCGGTGATCCTGTGCGCGCTGCTGACGCTCAACCTGCTCAATTCCCGCACCGGCCGCGCCATCCGCGCGCTGCGCCGCGGCCATGTCGCCGCCGAAGCCTTCGGCGTCGAAACCGCCCGCGCCAAGCTGCTGGTCTTTATCTACGCAGCGGTGCTCGCGGGCTTGTCCGGCTGGCTTTACGCGCACTTCCAGCGCGCGGTGAATCCGACGCCGTTCGGCCTGAATGCGGGTATCGAGTATCTCTTCATCGCCGTGGTCGGCGGCGCGGGTTATGTGTGGGGCGCGGTGCTGGGCGCCGGCATCGTGGTGGTGCTCAAGGAAATCCTGCAGAGCTATCTGCCGGTGGTGTTTCACGGCTCGGCGCAGCTTGAGACGGTGATCTTCGGCATCCTGCTGGTGGCGCTGCTGCAGGCTGCGCCCGGCGGCATCTGGCCGCGCCTCGCTGCGCTGCTGAGACTCTCGTCGCGGCTTCCGCTGCCGCAGGGCGCGGACGCGCTGCCGCCGCGCGAGAAGGCTGTCGCCACGTCGAACACGCTGCTCGACGTTCAAGCCGCCCGCAAACAGTTCGGCGGCGTGATCGCCGTCAACGATGTATCGTTCAATGTGAAGGCAGGCGAGATCGTCGCACTGATCGGCCCCAATGGCGCTGGCAAGAGCACGACCTTCAACCTCATCACCGGCGTGCTGCGCGCATCGGGCGGTACGATTTCGGTGCTCGGGCGCAAGGTCGATAACGCACCGCCGCAGGAGATCGCGAAGCTCGGCGTTGCCCGCACCTTCCAGCATGTCAAACTCGTGCCTGACATGACCGTGCTGGAAAACGTCGCCATCGGAGCGCATCTGCGCGGCCACTCCGGCGCCATTGCCAGCATGCTGCGCCTCGACCGCAAGGATGAAGCCGCCCTCCTGACCGAAGCTGCATTGCGCATCGAGCGCGTTGGCCTCTCCGATCAGATGCATCAGCTTGCGGGCAGCCTGTCGCTCGGCCAGCAGCGCATCGTGGAGATCGCCCGTGCGCTTTGCGTTGACCCGGCTCTGTTGCTGCTCGACGAGCCCGCCGCAGGTCTGCGCCACATGGAAAAGCAGAAGCTGGCTTCGCTGCTGCGCCAATTGCGCGCCGAGGGCATGTCCGTCCTTCTGGTCGAACACGACATGGGCTTCGTGATGGACAT
Organism: Afipia sp.; assembly: GCA_024508675.1. Lineage (GTDB taxonomy): Bacteria > Pseudomonadota > Alphaproteobacteria > Rhizobiales > Xanthobacteraceae > Afipia. The sequence goes on along the minus strand of JANINQ010000008.1, from coordinate 185,840 downwards.
CGCGGACCGCATCGTGGTGCTGGAATTCGGCACCAAGATCGCGGAGGGCACACCAGCCGCCATCCGCGCCAACCCCGACGTGATCAAGGCCTATCTGGGGACGGCGACATGAGCAAACTGCTGTCCGTCGAAAACGCACACATTTCCTACGGCAAGGTCGAGGCCGTGCGCGGCGCGACGCTTGACGTCAACGCCAACGAGATCGTCACCATTGTCGGCGCCAATGGAGCGGGCAAGACCACGTTGCTCAATGCCATCATGGGCATCCTGCCGCTGAAGGGCAGCGTGGTGTTTGACGACCAGCAGATGTCCCGCTTCGATATCGAGGATCGCGTCGCCGCCGGCCTGTGCATCGTTCCCGAACATCGCGAACTGTTCGGCACCATGACGGTCGAGGAAAATCTGCATCTCGGCGGCTTCCGGGTGCCGCGCGCAACGGCCGCGCGCGAGCAGGAGCGCGTCTACGCGCTGTTTCCGCGACTGAAAGAGCGCCGGACGCAATTGGCCGGAACGCTCTCCGGCGGTGAACAGCAGATGCTGGCGATGGGGCGCGCGCTGATGAGCCAGCCGCGTCTCCTGATGCTGGACGAGCCGTCGCTCGGCCTCGCGCCGCTGATCGTGGCGGATATCTTCCGCACCATCGGCGAATTACGCCAAGCTGGCGTTTCGGTGCTGCTGGTGGAGCAGAATGCCCGCGCTGCGCTGGAGATTGCGGACCGCGCGTATGTGATGGAGCTTGGCGAATTTGTCATGAGCGGCTCCGCGAAAGAGATCAGCGGCGATCAGCGCGTGGTGGCGAGCTATCTCGGCTTCCAGCACGGCGAGAGTAAGGTCTAGGCGCCCTCTAACAATCTTCCCGATTCTGCCCGATACTCCCCCCGGCAACATCTTCGTGCGGGGGCACTTCGATCATGGACGCGCGGTCACAGCGCAAGCTGCGTTTTCTGGCGGCAATTCTCTCAACCGGCGCACTCGGCGGCATCATCTTTGTGCTGGCCCATGTCGGCTTTGCGCCGCTGCAGATCGGGATCGGCATCATCTACAGCGTGCTGATCAGTGGCGCCATCGGCACGTTTGAGCTTTTCGCGTCATCGGGGCCGCTGCGCGACTGGCTCGGAAGCCTGCCGCTTACCGCAAGCCTTGCCGTCCGCAGCGCCTTTTATGCCGCGGTGATCATCCCCGTGCAGTATTTCGATCTCGGCGTCCTGATCGCCGGACTGACGCCGGACCCCAATCAGGATACCTGGGCGCCGATTATCTTTTCGGGCGTATTTGCCATTGTGCTCAACCTGCTGTTTGCGATCGCCAACATCATCGGCCCTCGCGCCCTCCTTCATCTCGTCACCGGGCGTTACCATAAACCGGTCGAGGAAAGCCGCTTTGTCCTGTTCGTCGATATTGCCGGCTCGACAACCCTGGCCGAGCGCCTCGGAGGCCTCGGCATTCATCGTTTCCTCGACCAGACATTCCGCAGCCTGACCGGGCCGATTATCGATTTCCGGGGCGAAGTGCTGAACTATGTCGGCGACGAGATCATTGTCACATGGTCGGAAGCATCCGGCGTGGTGGACAGCCGCCCGCTGCGCTGCTTTCTGGCGATGCGCGCGACGCTGCAGAAACTTCAGCACCGGTTCGAGAAGGAATTCGGCGTTGCGCCGCGCATCCGTGGCAGCCTGCATTTCGGCCCCGTCATTGTCGGAGAAATCGGCGACATCAAACGCGCCATCGTGTTCAATGGCGATGTGATGAATACTGCGGCCCGGCTTGAAGAACTCAGCCGCAACGTGGACGGCGGCTTTGTCGCCTCCCGCGCGGCGATCGAACAGTTCAAGTCTCCGCCGCCGGTGGAACTGCACGATCTCGGCGTGCGCGAAATCCGCGGCAAGTCCGGCAGCATCGCCGTGATGGGCCTCGCCTAGCCCCAAACAAAATGCCCGGCGCGGGCCGGGCACTGTGTTCACGGATCGAAATGGCCGGGACAAGCCCGGCCATGACATGGATGTTGCAAACCGCTTACTTCACGACTTCATACTTGCCGTTCTTCACGGTCAGGATGATGCGCGAACGGTCGTCGGTGCCGTAACGATCGGTTTCGGTGAAGTTGTAAACGCCCTGGCTCGCCGCGATGTCCTTCTCGCTCAGCAGCGCCTTGCGGAACGCCTCGCGGAACTCAGGTGTGCCGGGCTTCGCAGTCTTCAGAGCCACAGGCACAACGCGCTTGAGAATCTCGAAAGCGTCATACATATGACCCGCGAACTGGCTGCGGGTGTTGGCGCCATACTTCTTCTCGTAGGCTTCGTTCAGCGCAAGACCGGGCTTCTTGGTGAGAGCGCTGTCGGCCTGGCCTTCCGGCGCCATCACCGGACCCGCGGCCATGATGACACCTTCCGCCGAAGCACCGGCGATGCGGATGAAGTCCATCGTCGCCGCGCCGTGGGTCTGATAGATCAGGCCTTTATAACCGCGCTCGCGCAGCGCCGACTGCGGCAGCGCCGCGCCGGTGCCCGATGCGCCGATCAGCACCGCGTCGGGATTCGCCGCGACCAGCTTCAGCACCTGACCCGCCACCGATGTATCGGGACGCGCGTAGCGTTCCTCGGCAACGATCTTCAGGCCGCCCGATGCTGCAATCTGGCTGTTGAGATCGTTCAGCCACAGGTCGCCATAGGAATCGGAGAATCCGATATAGCCGACGGTCTTCACGCCGCTCTTCTTCATATGATCGAACAGCACCTTGCCGATGATCGGCGCAGGCTGCGGCAGCACCACGGTCCACTTCGCCCGCGGCGGGGTAACCGGGATCGGCGCGAGGCTGAACTGCGGCACACCGGCTTCATTGGCGACGGTCGAGATCGCGATCGACGGCGGCGTGGTGGACGAGCCGATGATGAGGTCGGCATTGGATTCCGTCACGAAACGGCGCGCGTTGGTGGTTGCCGTTGTCGGATCTCCGGCGTCATCCAGAACGATCGTCTTGATCTTGGCGCCGCCGATGTCGGTCGACACGAATTCGAGCGCGTTCTTCTCGGGAATGCCGAGCGCGGCCGCAGGGCCAGTGGTGCTGATGCTGACGCCGATGGTGATGTCCTGCGCAGCAGCCAGGGACACCGGCAGCGTCACGGAAGCCGCCAGCATGACGGCGGTCCAGGTTAGCTTCTTCATCAAGTCCTCCCTCAAATACTCTTTTCAAGTTTCGTTCGGTGCGGCAGGCGCAGCGCACAGCTTCGCAGTGCACCATCGCGCCTAGATTGGCCGCCATTCAGATAGAAGTTATCGGCCATTTGCAATGCCCGCCGCCTTTGCCATTGGTATGACAGTTAAGACGCGCGGGCGTAGGCTTCAGCCGGACAGCGAACGCAAATCGCGATCGACTTTCGGCCAATGGTCGACAGCCGTTTTCTGTATTGTTATCTGGTATAATCAATTTCGGCGGCGGGCAAAACCCTATTCGCAAGCTGAGGGAGTGACACAGGTTGCGGACACAGGTGGCCATTATCGGTGGAGGCCCGGCGGGCTTGCTGCTCGGCCAATTGCTGCACTGCTACGGCATCGACAACGTCATTTTCGAGCGCAAGGACCGCGACTACATCCTCGGGCGTATCCGCGCGGGCGTGCTCGAGCAGGGCACTGTCGGCCTGCTGGATGAGGTCGGCGTCTCGGCGCGGCTGCATCATGACGGCCTCGTTCATCACGGCATCGAACTCGCCTTCGGCGGAGCGCGCCACCGCATCGACATGGCCAGGGCCACCGGGAAAACGGTAACTGTCTACGGGCAGACTGAAGTCACCCGCGACCTGATGGACGCCCGTCTGGCCGCCGGACTGACGACGGTCTACAACGCCGACAATGTCAGCCTGCACGATTTCGACAGCGAGCAACCGTGCATCCGCTATGAGAAGGACGGCACGACGCACGAGGTCGTCTGCGACTTCATCGCCGGCTGCGACGGCTTTCATGGCGTCAGCCGCCAGAGTGTGAAACCCGATGCACTCACAACATTCGAGCGGGTCTATCCGTTCGGATGGCTGGGGCTGCTGTCCGAGACGCCGCCGGTCTCGCCGGAACTGATCTACACCAATCACGAACGCGGCTTTGCGCTGTGTTCGATGCGATCGCTTCACCGCAGCCGTTACTATCTGCAATGCACGCTGGACGACGACGTCAACAACTGGCCCGATGAAAAATTCTGGGACGAACTGAAACGCCGTCTCGATCCGCAAGCCGCAGCGACACTCATTACCGGGCCCTCGATCGAGAAAAGCATCGCGCCGCTGCGGAGCTTTGTTGCCGAGCCGATGCGATTTGGCCGGCTGTTTCTGGCAGGCGACGCCGCCCATATCGTGCCGCCGACCGGCGCCAAGGGACTCAACCTCGCAGCCAGCGACGTGCACTATCTGTCAGTGGCGCTGCGCGAGTTCTATGCGGAGAAATCGGCAGCGGGCATCGATGACTATTCGCGCCGCGCGCTCGCACGTGTGTGGAAAGCCGAACGCTTCTCGTGGTGGATGACCTCGATGATGCATCGGTTTCCCGGCACAGATGAATTCAGCTCACGCATCCAGCGCGCGGAGCTGGCCTATCTGATCGACTCCGATGCCGCGAAGACATCGCTGTCAGAAAATTACGTCGGGCTGCCGTACTGAATTTGACAGCGAATCGCGCTCGTCGCTGCGCTTTAAACAGATGAAACAAAATCACTTCACCGCCGTTTCAAACATCTCGCATTCTCTTGTTTCAAACTTGATTTCGAATGATCGCGCGAGCCGCGCGCCTTATGATGCGCGCAAGTCAATTACATCGCACATCATTCGAAAGAGTCAGGATGACAGTATCTGAAACAATCGAGACCGCTATTCCGGAAGGCTTCGTGCATCATCCGCGGCGCAGCCCTCTCACCGAACCGTGGGAGCCGATCTATGCCAGGATCACGCCGGACGCTTTCATCCTCGGCATTCGGCTGGCAACGCCGCATACCAACTCGAGAGGACTGGTCCATGGCGGACTGATCGCGGCGCTGTCCGATAACGCCATGGGGCTGAGCTGTGGCCTCAAGGTGGACAGAAGCGTCACGCAGGGTCTCATCACTGTGAGCCTCTCGGTGGACTTTCTCAGTTCAGCCACACTCGGGCAATGGCTTCAGTTTGAAACCACATTTGTGAAGCCGGGCAACTCTATCTATTTCGCCCAGTGTTTCGTCACCGCCGACGGCGAACCCTGCGCCCGGGCGAACGCGACATTCAAGGCGCTGCGGAAAAAGCAGCCGTGATGGCTTCTTCGTTCTGACAGTCACCAGGCGCTGGTCCGGCTACTTCGTGCCGAACCGCCAGTCGGTCTGCGCCACCACAAGATCGATGAAGGCGCGGACCTTCGCGGACAGCAGCCGCGAGGTCGGATACACCAGATGGATCGGCATCGGCGGCAGTTCATATTTCGCCAACACGATCCTGAGCCGTCCTGTGTTGAGTTGCTCCGCCACCTGATAGGCCAGCACGCTGATCAGGCCGCCGCCCTGCTCGGCATGCAGCACCGCTGCATCGGTGCTGTTGGTGGAAAAACGCGGCCTGCCCGCGACGCGGATCTCGCGGCCGTTCTCCGTGAAGCGCCATTCGGATAGTGATGTGTTGCCCGCAAACTGGATGGTCTCATGCCGGGCAATATCGGACGGCTTCTGCGGTGTGCCGTGCGCCTTGAGATAACGCGGCGACGCAGCCACGATCCGCCGCATGTCGCCCACCGCCCGCGCGACCACACTGGAATCCGCCAGATGGCCGATGCGCACGGCAAGGTCGATGCCCTCGTCCACCAGATTGACCATCCGGTCCGACAGCCGCAGTTCGGCGCTCACCTCGGAATACTGTTTCAGATAAGCCGACATCACCGGGCCGACATAGAGCCGCCCGAACATCAACGGCGCGGACACCACCAGCCGGCCTGACGGTCTGCTGCGTTCGGCCTGCACCGAGCCTTCGGCCTCTTCCAGGTCGCCGAGAATCCGCCGCGCCCGCTCCAGATAACGCGCGCCAACATCGGTCAGCGTCACCGAACGCGTGGTGCGCTGGAGCAGCCGCGCGCCGAGATGATTTTCCAGACCGGCAATCAGCCGTGTCACGGCCGAGGCAGACAGGCCGAGCTTGCGCGCGGCGGGGGCGAAGCCCTGAAGGTCCGCCACGGAGACAAAGGCGCGCATGGCGTCGATCCGGTCCATGGCATTATTTCATATGCTGCAATGATCCACTGTCAATACCGATCATTATTTCGACGATAGCCGCACCTAGATTGGGGCTATCCTCGCGGCCATCTTCGGAGGTCAGCCATGACAACCACCCAGACCTATTCCAGCGACGTTGCCTTTACCCCCGCCGTCAAGGCGATCCAGACCCGCAAGGGATCGCGCGGCGGCTATGCCCATATGGAAGACGGCGGCGGCTTTCGCACCGAGATCGATCAGGCGCTGGCCGGCTTCATCGGCGAGCAGACCAGCTTCTTTCTTGCGACAGCCACCGCCGACGGACAGCCCTATATCCAGCATCGCGGCGGGCCGGCGGGCTTCATCAAGATTCTCGACAAGACCACGCTCGCCTTTGCCGACTACAAGGGAAACCGGCAATACGTCACCCAAGGCAATCTCAGCGAGAATCCCAAGGCGTATATCTTCCTGATCGACTATGTGAACCGCCGCCGCATCAAGATCTGGGGCGAGGCCCGCGTGGTCGAGGACGATCCGGCGCTGACCTCCGCGCTGATGCCGAAGGATTACAAGGCAAGGCCCGAACAGACGATCCTGTTCAAGATCAAGGCATGGGACAGCAACTGCCCGCAGCATATTCCGTTGAGGTTCGATGCCGCTGACGTCGCCGCAGCCATCGCAAGCCGTGACGAACGCATTGCGGAACTGGAAGCGGAGGTCGCGATGTTGAAGTCGCGGCTGGTCGTTTCATAAAAGAAACATCACGAGCACAAGCGACAGAGCGCGATGCGCTCCCTCTCCCCGTTTACGGGGAGAGGGTTGGGGTGAGGGGCGAAAGCTCCCAACACACATGTAACATCCGCCCCTCACCCGGATCGCAAAAGCGATCCGACCTCTCCCCGTAAAAACGGGGAGAGGTTAAGAAGACCGAGACGGTAACAACTTCAGCTTTTACGCCGCCGCCTGCATCTGCTGCCAGTCATGCTCCGGATAATACTGCGCCATCATGCGGCCGACATAGGCCACGAGATTGGCGAATTCGAGCGCCCGCTCGCGCAGCGGCGAATCGAAAAACGGCGTCATCAGGCCCGCGAGTGACGCGAACGCCATCGCATCGGTGCCGCAAGGCTTCTCGCCCATCAGATAAGGCTTCCAGCCGAGCAGCATCGACAGCGCGGACAGCGAGCGGGTGCCAAGCTCAGTGATCTCCTGCGGCGTGTGACGGCCAAGGCCCGCAAGCCGCATGCTCTCTCCGACCCGGCGCAGCACGTCTTCACGCAATGCATCGCGGACAGCCTCCGGCGCGCCATCGAAGAAATGCGCAGGCCCCTTGGCGAAATTCTCCGGCATCATCCAGCGCGTATAGGTGAACGCCCAGGTGAAATGATTTTCGATCATGCGCTCGATCGCCCAGGCTTCCGCACGCTGGCGCTCGTCGAGACCGGCATCAAGATCGAAGCCGTACTTCCGCTCCAGATGGCGGCGGATGAAGGTGGAATCCGCCACCACCTCGCCATCGTCGATAAAGGGAAGCTGGCCCTTCGGGGAGGCGTCCGGCATCGCCTGCTGCTTCACATAGGCCAGCCCCGCCATCCTGAGCTGAACCTCGGTCTTGGTGACATAGGGGCTGATTTCAGGAAGGCCGAAACCGGGGCCAAAGCCATACAGGGTAATCATCGGGGCATCCTTGCGCGTTGAAAAGATGCCTGTTTCTAGCTACCCCCTGCTGCCACCATACTGTCAGCAGCAAACCACCAGAGACCGAAAGATGCGGCGCGCCGACCGGCTGTTTCAGATCATCCAGGTGCTTCGGCGCACCCGCAAGCCGCTGACCGCCGAGGCCATCGCCGTTGAACTGGAAACCTCCAAACGCACCATCTACCGCGACATCGCCACCCTGATCGGCCAGCGCGTCCCGATCCGTGGCGAGGCCGGCACCGGATACGTGCTGGAAAAGGGTTTCGACATGCCGCCGCTGATGCTGACGCCCGACGAGATCGAGGCGGCAATGCTCGGCGCGCAATGGGTGGCCGGGCGGGCCGATCCGGTGCTGGCGAAGGCGGCGCAGGATCTGATCGCCAAGATTGTCGATACCGTTCCGGAGCGGCTGCAGCCGCTGGCGCTGGAGCCCGCCAGCCGCGCGGCCCCGAAATGGGACGCCGAGCCGGACAGCATCGACATGACGCAGTTGCGGGCGCAGATTCACGCCAGCAAGAAAATCCGGCTGCACTACTGCGACGAGCAGGGCCGCGACACCGAACGCACCATCTGGCCGATTGCGGTCGGCTATCTTGAAACGGTCCGGCATCTGGCGGGCTGGTGCGAACTGCGCAAGGATTTTCGCAGCTTCCGTATCGACCGGATCGTGCTCGCCGCGTTCCTTGAGGAGAAATACCCCGAGCGCCGCGCGGCGCTGCGGGTCAAATGGATAAAATACATGCAGGAGAAACGCAGGCAGGAGCACGGGTGCCATGACGGCAAGCGATAGTCCCTGCCAGAGTTGCGGCGCCTGCTGCTCCTATTCCAGCAACTGGCCGCGCTTCACGGTGGAAGACGATGCCGCGCTGGATCTTATTCCGGCAAAATTCGTCAATGACCGCCTTTCCGGCATGCGCTGCGACGGCGACCGCTGCACAGCGCTGACCGGCAAGATCGGAACCTTCACCGCTTGCGGAATTTACGATGTACGTCCCGAAGTCTGCCGCACCTGCATGCCGGGCGATCCGGAATGCCTGATGGCGCGGCGGCGGTTCAACCTTGGGGAACTTCCGCCGGGTTCCTTCATCGAGGACCATTAGCGCGGAACGAAATCCCGCTGCCGGGCGTCATCTGTCCAAATCATCCTGAGCAAAGGAGCAGGCGCCATGCTGCGTGAAACCGAAATTCACACCTATGCAAGGCAGATGCTGGAAATGCACGGCCCTCAGGCCATCGCCAAGGCGGCCCAGCGCGCGGTCGAATGCGAAGAGAACGGCAGGGCCGAACAGGCGAAGGAATGGCGGCATGTGGAAAGCGCGCTGAAGATCATGCGCGGGCCGCATCAAAGCTGAGGACAACCGATCAGCGGCGGTGGCGGGGTTTGATCCTCGCCACACGTGAGAATGAAACCGGGTTTCTCAGGCAGGAACCGCGGCGAAGCCTTCTGCGGCCAGGTCTTCGTCGTCAATGTCATCGACAATCGGAGCGAAGGTGCTGAGCGGCTTGGTCGAGAGCGTGATGCTCCGGCGGTTGCCGCCTGCCGATCCCGATTGCGACGGCGCTTCGCGCGACATTGCAAACAGCGTCGATCCGACGATCCCGCCCTGCTCCACCAGATCCCGCTCCGAGCAGGTCGCGGCGATCGCGAGGCTCATGCCATGCAGATGCGCCCGCTTGTAGCAAAACAGCGCCAGCATGGCCCTGACATCGGCAGAGACGGATTCCACAAGCTGAGGAAGGCCATGTTCGCTCGCACGGTACAGACTTCCGAGCATTTCGTCGCCCACGGGGCAGACATCGTTCTCAAAGGCTTCGCGGCTGGACAACATTGAAAATCTCCCCAGCACATGATCCGCCATCAAAGGCAGGTTGGCGGAAAAATCATGCGCCACTCATGTGCGGAAGATGCAATGCAAAATCCTAACGCAGGGTTAACCACGCGCCCCGTTTCGGTTTTGCATTCATCTAATGTTAGAGAGATGGAACTCTCGCAGAGTGCAACGCGAATCGGTCGTGATTCGGAGACCTAAACGCGCTTGTCCCTGATCCAGCCTGTAATGGCGCGGCCGATGGCCGGACCTGAATCTTCCTGAATGAAGTGGCTGCCCGGAACGGTGACCTCGGTCTGATTTTTCCAGCCGCGGCAGAACTCCCGCACCCTGCCGATCAGGATCGCACCGGGCTCGGCATTGACGAACAGCTTCGGCACATCGTTGTCCGCCATCCATTTTGCATAAGCATCGACAATGGCGACAACATCGGCGGGCTCGCCGGCAATGGGAATCTGGCGCGGCCATGTCAGTGTCGGCCAGCGATCCTCGGATTTCAAAAACGGCTGACGATAAACCGTCATTTCCGCGTCAGTCAGCTTGCGCAGCACCGAGCCGGGCAACACGCGCTCGATGAACAGATTGCGCTCGAGGATCATCTGTTCGCCCTTGTCGGAGCGGAAGCCCTGGAACACCGGCGTCGCCGCCTCGCTCCATTCATCCCACCCTGCGACCGGCCGGACGATGCCTTCCATATAGACGATGCCGCGCACCCGATCACGATGCTGGTTGGCCCAGTCGAATCCGAGCGCCGAACCCCAGTCGTGAATCACCAGCAGGACTTTTTCCTCCGGTCCGATCGCCGCATTGATGAAAGCCCAGAGATGATCGCGATGGGTGGTGAAGCGATAGGTATCCGGCTTCACATCGGGCAGCTTCTCGGAATCGCCCATGCCGATCAGATCCGGCGCGATCAGGCGACCCTGACCGTCAAGCTCCGGAAGCACATCGCGCCACAAATAGGATGACGTGGGATTGCCATGCAGGAACAGGATCGGCGCGCCCTCGCCGCGCTCATGATAGGCCATCCGATGGCCAAGCACGGTGACGAATTTCTTCGAGAGCGGCTGCTCGGTCATGGCTGCATCCCTCTCTGTAGGTCGATCCTAATCGATAAATGCCACAGCTTCCCGGATGCTCGCGCGGTTGGTACGATAGCTGTTGGCGAGATGCGCCGTATCGGCATAGCCGAACGAAATGCCGCACACCACACGGCGGTCGCTGGCGACCCCAAGATGCTTGCGCACCACATCGGCATGGCCCGCCAATGCCGCCTGCGGAATGGTCGCAAGGCCAGCCGCCTGCGCCGCCAGCATGAAGTTGCTGACATAACCGCCGCAATCGATCGCGCCGTAAGTGCCGAGCGCCTCATCGCTGGTGATGATCGCCACATGCGGTGCGCCGAAGAAACGGAAGTTCTCCAGCATCTGCTTGTTGTAGCCGGCCTTGTCGCCGCGCGGAATGCCGAGGGCATTATAGAGCTGGTATCCGCTCTCGCGTCGGCGGTCCATATACACGCCCTTGTATTCGCGCGGGAAGTCGAAGTCGGTGACAGGCGGCGCGCGTTCGCTCGCCGCCTCGTACATTGCCTCGCCGAACGCCTTCACGGCATCGCCGGAGAAGATCGTCACCTGCCATGGCTGGCTATTGCACCATGACGCTGTTTTCTGCGCCGCTGCCAGCACACGCTCGATGGTCGCACGCGGCACGGGGTCGGGCTTGAACGCGCGGCAGGAATACCGCGCGGCCAGAAGTTTCTCCACGACACCAATGTCGCTGCTATCGGGCTGTGCCAGCATGGGGCTCAACGTCCTTTTGTCGGGATCGCGTTGAAAGGAACGTCCTTGTCAACACGGATATCACCCGGCAAGCCTAGCACGCGCTCGGCGATGATGTTGCGCAGGATTTCGTCCGTACCACCTGCTATGCGATCCGATGGCGAGCGCAGCAGGATGGACTGGAACTGACCGCCGACTGACGGACTGTCCGCATCCGTGAGCACGCCGGAGGCCCCCTGAAGGTCCATCGCGAAGGTCGCGATGTCCTGCAGCATGGTGCCGGCCACAAGCTTGCCGATGGAGTTTTCCGGACCCGGACGCTCGCCGCGCGACAGCGCCGAGATCGAACGGTAGCTGGTGTATTTCAGGCCGCTGGCCTTCACCGCCCAGTTGGCGAGCTTCGAACGCACGTTCTTGTCGTCGATGGCGAGGCCATCCTCGAGCATGAGATCGTTGCAGAACGCGAACAGTTCAGGGAAGCCGGTGGACTGGCGCGCGCCGATCGACATGCGCTCATTCATCAGCGTGGTGAGCGAGACGTTCCAGCCATCGCCGACCTTGCCGAGGCGCTGCGAGTCCGGAATTTTCACATCAACGAAATAGACCTCGTTGAATTCCGACTGGCCGTTGGCCTGCTTGATCGGCTTCACGGTGACGCCCGGCGACTTCATGTCGAGCCAGAACATGGTCAGGCCCTTGTGCTTGGGCTGGGTCGGATCGGTACGCGTGATCACGATGCCGTAGTCGGAGAAATGCGCGCCGGTGGTCCAGACCTTCTGGCCGTTGATGATCCAGTCATCGCCCTTCTTTTCCGCGCGCGTGCGCAGGCCGGCGACGTCGGAACCCGCAGACGGCTCCGAGAACAACTGACACCAGACATGCTCGCCGGAGGCGAGCGGCGGCAGATACTTCTGCTTGTCGGCATCGCTGCCGAACGCCATCAGCGTCGGGCCGCACATGCCCTGCCCGATCAGGAACACGCCTTCGAGCTTGCCGTAGAATCCTTCTTCCTGCTGCCAGATCACGCGCTCGATCGGAGACGCGCCGCGGCCGCCGAATTCCTTCGGCCAATGCAGGCAGGCCCAGCCGGCCGCAGCCTTCTTCTTCTGCCACTTCTTGGATTCTTCCAGGATGTCATGGTTCTTCAGCTTGATGCGGCCGACGGTCGGCTGCGACAGTTCGGCTTCCAGTTCCTTCGGGGCGTTGGCCTGAATCCAGGCGCGGGCTTCTGCGCGGAACGCGGCTTCCTGCGGGGTGTCATCGAAATTCATCTGAATGATCCTTCTTAAGACGCGTTCTTGAAGCGCAGGCGGTCGATCAACTGGTTTTCCCAGTAGGTCGCACTTCCGAGCGACAGCGCGAGCACGTTGGCGCGGCGGTAATAGAGATGGCAGTCGAATTCCCAGGTGAAGCCCATGCCGCCGTGCACCTGAATGTTGTTCTTGGCGCAGTGCTGAAAGGCCTGCGTCGCGCTGATGCGAGCCGTCGCTGCTGCTTCCGGCAGTTCCGCCGCATCGGTCGAGAGCGCCCATGCACCGTAGTAGCAATTGGAACGCGCCAGCGTCGCAGAGACGTACATGTCGGCGAGGATGTGCTTCACCGCCTGGAACGATCCGATCGGGCGGCCGAAGGCGATGCGGTCGAGCGCATAGTCGCGGCCCATTTCCAGCGCGCGGTCGGCGCCGCCGACCTGCTCGAATGCCATCAGCACTGCTGCGCGATCGAGCACGCGGGTGAGAATGCTCCAGCCTTCGCCGGTTGCACCGAGCGGTTCGGCCTTGGCGCGGTCGAAGGTGATCTCGGCCTGGCCATGGGCCTGATCGAGATTGGCGAGCGCCTTGCGCGTCACGCCTGCACCATTGAGGTCGACGATAAACAGGCCGATGTCAGCTTCACGCCCGGTCGAGCCGGTACGCGCGGCAACAATGGCGAAATCCGCAATCCCGCCGTCCGCTACCGGCGTCTTGGTGCCGGAGACGGCGCCCTGCGAGGCCGAAACCTTGATTGCCTTGTGCGACGGATTGCCGACGCCTTCGAACAGCGCCAGCGTGCCGATGGCTTCGCCCGAGGCGATCTTCGGCAGCCACTTCGCCTTCTGTGCATCGCTGCCCGCGAGCATCAGCGCTTCGGCGGCGAGATAGATCGTCGACGAGAACGGCACCGGCGCCAGCGAGCGGCCGATTTCCTCGGCAATCACGCAAAGCTCAAGATGGCCTGCACCCGCGCCGCCGAATTCTTCCGGGATCGCAACGCCGAGAAAACCCATCTCGGCAAGGCCCTTCCACAGCGCCTTGTCATAGGGCGCCTTGCCTTCCAGCACGGCGCGCACCGCCTTCGGCGGCGAATGCTCTGCAAGATAACGCCGCGCCTGATCGCGCAACTGCTTCTGGTCTTCCGAGAATTCAAAGTTCATCTGGTTTGACTCGTGTTGTGAACGTGAAGGTTATCCGAGGACGATGACGTTCGGCCCCGGCTGGTCTGCATAAAGTTGTTCGACCAGCGCGGCGCGGCGCTCCAGACCCGCGCGCTGGTTGATGTATCCCTTGTCGGTGAGTTCGTTGCCGTCGATGGACGGCGGTTCGACCATCAGCATCGCGCGGGCAATGGTCATGCTGCTCACGCCATTGACGGCCTTGTTGTGCGCCAGCAAGCCGTCGCGGAAATGCGCGCGGACCTTCGGATGATTCACCACCGTTTCCAATGACGCGTCCATGTCGCCGATCAGACGGCGGCAGGCATCGAGATTCGGCCAGGCCAGCAGTCCGATGAACGGACGATCCTGTCCCGCGACCAATGCGTCCTGAACGACAGGCGAAGCAGCGGCAATCGCATCGGTCCGCAGCGAGCCGACCAGAACGAAGGTGCCGGTGGTGAGCTTGAAGTCCTCGACCACACGACCCGAGAAGATCAGCCCCTTCGACGGATCTTCCGGATCGACGAACACGCCGGCATCACCGATGCAGTAGAAACCTTCCTGGTCGAAGGCTTTCTCCGTCAGTTCAGGCTGGCCGTAATAACCCGGCGTCACGTTAACGCCGCGCAGGCGCAGTTCGTATTGCGCGCCCGCAGGGACCAGTTTCAGTTCAACGCCCGGAAACGGCAGACCGATCAGACCGACGCGCTCGGTGTCCCAATAGGTGCCAGTGGAGGTCGGCGCGGTCTCGGTTGAACCCCAGCCAGTATAGAACACGATGCGCTCGCCGGTGGCGCGCACCGCCAGCGCCTGCACCCGGTCGTAGAGATCGTCCGGCAGCCGCGCGCCGCCATAGGCGATCAGGCCGAGATTGCGGAAGAAGTTGCGGCACAGCGCATCGTCCTTCTCCATCGCGGCGGCGAGCGCAGCGTAACCGGCGGGGACGTTGGCGTAATAGGTCGGCGAAATCTCGCGAAGGTTGCGCAGCGTCTCGTCGATCATGCCGGGCAACGGACGGCCATCATCGATATAGAGCGTGCCGCCTTCGACCAGCACCGGATTGAACAGCGCGTTGCCGCCCATGGTGTGATTCCACGGCATCCAGTCGAGATAGATCGCCTCCGAGTGACCCGGCGGGCGCGGACGCACCTGCATCATCATTTTGGCATTGGCGCACATCATCTTCTGGGTGTTGATGACGGCCTTGGGCATTCCGGTCGAGCCGGACGTGAACAGCAGCTTGCCGACGGTGTCGGGCGTGATCTTCGCAATCGACGCATCGACCGCCGATGTCACTTTCGTCGCGGCAAGATCGGCATAGGCGACGCTCTTGATATTCGCGGGCGGGCGGTCAACGTGAATGACCGTGATGCCGCCAAGGTCGAGCGCGGCGAGCGCCTTCTCGAAGGTCGGCCCATCCTGCACCATCACCACGGCAGGCTTCACCAGATTGAAAAGATACTTCAGCTTGGCGTGATCCTGACTCATCAGCGAGTAGGCGGGAGAGACGGGAGCCGCCGGAATCCGCGCCTGCATCGCGGCCTGTGTCATCAGCGCGTGTTCGAGCGAGTTGCCGCTGAGGATCGCAATCGGCCGGCCTTCCGGCACATTCATATCGAGCAGCGCCTGCGTCAGCGCATCGACGGTCCGCTTCGCCTCGCCATAGGAAACCTTGCGCCACTGCCGCTCGGGACCGCGGCGCTGCGCCAGCCAGGTGTGATCGGAACGCTCAAGGGCCCACTTCGCCAGCGACGCAGGAATATGCGGCCCATACGCATCGAGCGGCGTGCGAGACTTGATAACGATCACGCCATCGTCGCGGCGCTCCACCGCGATATCGCGCGGCAGCCACTCGATCTTCCGGAACGGAGGCTTCGCAAGCTCTGCAGCCGTATGCACGTTCACTTCGCTCTCTCCCTGTGTGACCTCTTGCGGGCCTTCTGTTTGTTGGAGCGCAACTCAGGCGTTGCGATAGACCGGCTTCCTCTTCTCCAGAAAGGCGCGCACGCCTTCCCTGAAATCTTCCGACCGCGAGGTGAGCACCTGATTGCGGTCCTCCATTGCGATCACCGCTTCGATGGACGATGCATCGACGCTCATGTTGAGACATTCTTTCGAGAGCCGCAGACCGAGCGGCGACGCCGCCAGCATGGATTCGACATAAGGCGCGGCGGCCGCTTCAAGCTCGCCGTCCTCCACGACTTCCGAGACAAGGCCGACGGCATGGGCACGATCGGCATGAATGAAGCGTCCGGTCAGGATCAGTTCAGACGCCACCGAGACACCGACAAGGCGCGGCAGGAAGTAACTGGTGCCAATGTCACAACCGCCAAGGCCAAGACGAATGAACGCGCAGTTCATCCGCGCTGACTTTGCAGCGATACGAATATCCGCGGCGAGCGCCAGCGCGAAACCGCCGCCGGAGGCCGCGCCCTGCACCAGCGCGATGATCGGCTGCGGACAGCGCCGCATCAGCATCACGATGTCGGCAATGGAGCGCTGGTGAGCGAGTGCGTCCGCAACGCTCGGCGGCGGCGCATTAGGCGGCCGCCGGCTCATCGTTTCTTTCAGATCGAGCCCCGCGCAGAACGCCCGGCCCGCCCCCTTCAGCACGACGATCCGGGTGCGCGTGTTGCGCGCCAGATCGCCGAAATACTGATTGAGAGCATCGATCATCTGATCGTCGAGCGCATTCAGGCTGTCCGGGCGATTGAGGGTCACCCAGTCCACGCCGTCGACATGCTCGACAATCAGAGGCGTTGCGGTCATCGCGTTACCGCGGAGCCATGCGGATCGCGCCGTCGAGGCGGATCGTTTCACCGTTCAGCATCGGATTCTCGACGATGGCGACAGCGAGCTGCGCGTATTCGCTCGGATCGCCGAGACGTGCCGGATGCGGAACCTGCGCGCCGAGGCTCTTGCGGGCTTCTTCGGACAGCCCCATCAGCAGCGGGGTCAGGAACAGGCCCGGCGCAATCGTCATGACGCGAATGTTGAGCGAGGCGAGATCGCGCGCCACCGGCAGGGTAAGGCCGACAATGCCGCCCTTCGAGGCCGAGTATGCCGCCTGGCCGATCTGGCCGTCGAACGCCGCGACGCTCGCGGTGTTGATGAACACGCCGCGCTCCTCGCCGATGGTCGGCGCCGACTGCATGCGCTCGGCAACGAGACGGATGGTGTTGAACGAGCCGATCAGGTTGACCTTGATGATGCGCGAGAAATGATCCAGCGGATAGGCGCCGTTCTTGCTCACGGTCTTCACCGCGCCGCCGATGCCGGCGCAGTTCACCAGCACGCGGATGGTGCCGTGCGCGGCTTCCGCCTTGGCAATGGCTTCCTTGACCGGCGCTTCTTCCGACACGTCGCCGACAAGGGCGAGGCCCTTGATTTCCTTGGCGACGGCTTCCGCGCCATCCTTGTTCATGTCGATGACGGCAACCTTGGCGCCCTTCGCGGCCATCGCGCGCGCTGTTGCCGCGCCCAGACCCGAACCGCCACCGGTGATGAGAACTGAAACATCCTTGAGCTGCATTAGTCGTTTTCCTGCTTTGGAGTGAAATGCTGTTAAGTCGTGGTGACTTCAGGAGGCTTTCGCCGCGACCGGCTTCGACCACTGCGAAAGAATGTCAGCGGCATCGACCGGCGACACCGCCGGCGATCCCTGAATGTTTGACGGCGTGCGCGAGAAGCGCGGCGCCGGCGCCGGCTGCACATGGCCATCGACATTGACGAAGGTCTTGCGTGCGGCGAGATGCGGATGGCTCGGCGCATCGAACAGTCCGCGCACAGCGGCGGCGCAGGCATCGGAGCCTTCAAGAATGGCTGACCATTCGTCGCGTGTTTTGGTCTTGAACAGCGCCGTCATCTTCTCATGCAGATTGGGCCAGCCCTTGCGGTCCATCTGCGCGTCGTAGCAATCCTCGCTCAATCCCGCGAGCTTGCGCAACTCCGCATAGAACTGCGGCTCAAGCGCGCCGATGGCCATGAAGCCGCCGTCCTTGCACTGATAGGTGCGATAGAACGGCGCGCCGCCGTCGAGGAGGTTGGTGCGCGGCTGATCGGTCCAGCGCCCGGTCGCCTTCATACTGTGGAACATGGTCAGCATGCTGGAGACACCGTCACACATCGCAGCGTCGACCACCTGGCCCTTGCCCGAGGTGCGCGCCTCGATCACCGCTGCGAGCACGCCGACGACAAGATAAAGCGCGCCGCCGCCGTAATCGCCGACGAGATTGAGCGGTGAAACCGTTTCGCCATTGGCGGCGCGGAATGAATCGAGCGCGCCGGTGATGGCGATGTAATTGATGTCATGACCCGCCGCCTGCGCCAGCGGGCCTTCCTGGCCCCAGCCGGTCATGCGGCCATACACCAGCTTCGGATTGCGCTTGAGCACAACATCCGGGCCGAGACCAAGACGTTCCATCACCTGCGGACGGAACCCTTCGATCAGCACATCCGCCGCGCCGATCAAATCGAGCGCTTTGACGATGTCCGCCGGATTCTTCAGATCGAGTTCGATGACACGGCGGCCACGGTTGACGAAGTCCCGCACATCGCGCTGGCCCTGCCTGGGCCGCGCGATCGACACCACATCCGCACCCATGTCGGACAACAGCATCGAGGCGAACGGGCCTGGTCCGATACCGGCAAATTCAACGACGCGCACACCGCGCAATGGTCCCGTTGCAGCCGAACGCTCCGTCATACGCTTCTCCCAAACTCAACGTCTTCTTGTTTTATCGGCGCGCCCGTTCTTTGAAAGCGGGCACATTTCTTGTTCTTTGATGTCGTGCAGTCTTACTTCTTATCATGTCCTGGTCGCGGACGATCTCTCCGTGTCGGCAGGCATGGCAGCCTTGTCGGTCAGCAGTCCGCCAAGGAACAGCGTCGTCATGTGCCTGATATACTGCCGCCGCACCTCGTCAGTGATGCCGCTGGGTCCGAGGAATCGCGCATTCATCTGGCGGCCGTAGAACAGGTTGTCGCAGGCGCCGTTGAGGCTGATGTAAAACAGCGACGGGTCCACCTTTTTGAATTCACCCGCCTCGACACCCTGTTCGAGCAGTCCGCTCACAAAGCCAAACAACGGGTCAATGAAAAAGCGATGGACTTCCTTTGAGGTCGCCTCGCTGCCCTGATGCAGCAGCAGATGGATCAGCCGGCTCAGATAGGGCACGCGGTAATAGGCGTTGATGATGCCGGCGATGTGCCGGCGCATTTTTTCCGTCGGAGAAATCGGCTGATCGAGCACGAAGGCGAGATTGGTCATCTCGGCAGCGGCATCGCGCGCCAGCAGCGCCAGCAGCAGACCGTCCTTGTTGCCGAAATGATATTTCACCAGCGCGGCATTCACCCCGGACTTCTGCGCGATCTCGCTCAGCGACACATCCGTGGTGTTACGCTCGATCATCAGATCGCCTGCGGCGACCAGCAGCTTGGCTGCGGTCGCGTTCATCGGAGCGGTGTCCTTTTCGGGAACCGGCTTCGATGGCTGGCGGCGCTGTGCTTTGGCGGTCATGGCTGACATGCGCGGTCTCGGAACACGGGAGCCCACAGCTAACCTGATGATCGGTCCGCGCTCAAGAGTTAATTGAGCGATTGACTAAATCTCGCACCGCGACTTTAATCGCGCCCAACCGGCAACAATCCAACAGGGAGGTTCAAATGGCCGAAGCCTATATCGTCGCCACAGCCCGCACCGCGGGCGGACGCAAGGGAGGCCGCCTCGCCGGCTGGCATCCGGTTGATCTCGCAGCCTCGGTGCTTAACTCGCTGGTGGACCGCACCGGCGTCGATCCGGCGCAGATCGAAGACGTCATCATGGGCTGCGTCATGCAGGCCGGTGAGCAGTCGAACAACGTCGCCCGCAATGCCGTGATGGCTTCAAAGCTTCCGGAAAGCGTGCCGGCCACTTCGGTCGATCGCCAGTGCGGCTCGTCGCAGCAGGCGCTGCATTTCGCTGCGCAGGCCGTGATGGCAGGCTCGATGGACATCGTGATTGCCGCCGGCGTCGAAGGCATGACCCGCGTGCCGATGGGCCTTCCGGCCACCCTCGCCGCCAAGAACGGCTTCGGCAACTACTACAGCCCCGGCATTCAGGCCAGGTATCCGAACATCCAGTTCAGCCAGTTCACCGGCGCCGAGATGATGGCCGAGAAGTACGGTCTCTCGAAGGAAGAACTCGACCAGTATTCCTACCAGAGCCACCAGAAGGCCATTGCCGCGACCCAGGCCGGCGTCTTCAAGGACGAAATCGTTCCGCTGAAGTTCACACGCGATGACGGCTCCAGCGACATCCACAACATCGACGAAGGCATCCGCTTCGATGCCACCATCGAAGGTATCCGCGGCGTCAAGACCATCGCGGAAGGCGGAAAGCTCACCGCCGCCAGCGCCAGTCAGATCTGCGACGGCGCATCGGGCGTCATGGTTGTCAACGAGCGCGGCCTGAAGGCGCTCGGCATCGCGCCGATCGCGCGCATTCATCACATGACCATGATCGGCGGCGATCCGGTGATCATGCTGGAAGCTCCGCTGCCCGCGACCCATCGCGCGCTGAAGAAGGCCGGCATGAAGATCGACGACATCGATCTGTTCGAAGTCAACGAAGCCTTCGCTTCGGTGCCGACTGCATGGCTGAAGGATACCGGCGCCGACCCGGCAAAGCTCAACGTCAACGGCGGCGCGATTGCGCTCGGCCATCCGCTCGGCGGCTCCGGCACCAAGCTGATGACAACGCTGGTCAATGCACTGAAGCAGCGCAACAAGCGCTACGGTCTGCAGACCATGTGCGAAGGCGGCGGCATGGCCAACGTCACCATCGTCGAACGGCTGTAATAAGATAGTTGTTGCGAAGGGCGGGTTCATCACCCGCCCTTTTTTATGCCGGTGGCATGGCTACCGCTGCATTTTCAAAGCTCATACGAGCGGCACAAGCCGCCGGAGCATCGTGACCAGAGGAAACGCCCAGGGAGCGCCAAGGGAACACCATGTCTCATCCATCCATTCACGCCCAGTCGACGCCTGACAAGATCGCCTATCAGATGGCGGGCAGCGGCGAGGCCATCACCTATCGCGATCTCGACCGCCGCTCCAATCAGGGCGCGCATCTGTTCCGCTCGCTCGGCCTCAAGAAGGGCGACCACATCGCGCTGCTGATGGAAAACAACATTGCGTTCATGGAGATCTGCTGGGCGGCGCAGCGCAGCGGACTCTATTACACCGCGATCAGCCGTTATCTGACGCCGGACGAGATCGCCTACATCGTCAAGGATTGCGGCGCGCAGGTCGTCATCACCACGCCGAAATGCACGCCTTCGATCGAGCCGCTGCTCGGCACCGCCTCCGGCGCAACACAGTTCTTCATTACCGGCGCGGCGCAAGGCGATTTCAAGTCTGGGCAATTTAAGTCTTGGGACGACGCACTCGCATCGCAGCCGGTGACGCCGATCGCCGACGAGGCCGCTGGTTACGACATGCTGTATTCGTCAGGCACCACGGGACGGCCCAAAGGCATCAAGCGCCCGCTGACCGAGCCATCCATTCTGGTGCCCAATCCGCTGCTCAAGCTCCTGTGCTCGACCATGTGCGGCATGAACGAGACCAGCGTGTATCTGTCGCCCGCGCCGCTCTATCACGCAGCTCCGCTGCGCTTCAACATGATGTGCGGCGCCCTCGGCGGCACCTCGATCATCATGGAATCGTTCGACGCCGAGGAATTTCTGCGGCTGGTCGAAAAGCACAAGGTGACGCAGTCGCAGCTCGTGCCGACGATGTTCGTGCGCATGCTCAAGCTGTCGGATGACGTGCGCGCGAAATACGACACATCGACGCTGAAAGGCGCGGTGCATGCCGCCGCGCCCTGCCCCGCCGACGTGAAGGCGAAGATGATCGACTGGTGGGGCCCGATCCTGATCGAGTATTATGCAGGCTCCGAAGGCAACGGCGTCACCGTCTCGGATTCGAAACAGTGGCTGGCGCATCGCGGCACGGTCGGCCGCGCCGTGGTCGGCGAGATCAAGATTCTCGACGACGACGGAAACGAACTGCCTGTGGGCGAAACCGGCACAGTGTATTTCGCCGGAGGCCCGCAGTTCGCCTACCACAACGACGCGGACAAGACCCAGCGCGCCTATAACGACCGCGGCTGGTCCACCCTCGGCGACGTCGGCTATCTCGACAACGACGGCTTTCTCTATCTCACCGACCGCAAGGCCTACATGATCATCTCCGGCGGCGTGAACATCTACCCGCAGGAAACCGAGGACGTGCTGATCTCGCATCCGGCGGTGGCGGATGTCGCGGTATTCGGCATTCCGAACGAGGAGATGGGCGAAGAGGTCAAGGCCGTGGTGCAACCGCACGACATGTCACGTGCGGGCAAGGAACTTGAGGCCGAACTGATCCTGTTCTGCCGCAAGCACCTGTCGCCAATCAAATGCCCCAGGAGCGTGGATTTCGAGGCCGAACTGCCGCGCACGCCCACCGGCAAGCTGGTGAAGCGCCATCTGCGCGACAAGTATTGGGCGAAGGTGAAGAAGACACCAGCGCAGGCGTGAACTCTGCTCCCTCTCCCCGCTTGCGGGGAGAGGGGTGGGGTGAGGGGCAAACATGCGCCATTCAAACAAAGCCCCTCACCCGGATCGCTAGCACGATCCGACCTCTCCCCGTAAACGGGGAGAGGTGAGAGACGCTCACTCTTCCTTCAGCCACTGCTCCACGAGCATGACATCCGGCGGCTGAAGATATTTGGTCGTCCACATATCGACGGCCCATTCGATCCGGCTTTGCTTCTCGACAATCACGGCCGTGTTGTGAGGCAGTTGCATCGCAAGAATGTTGCCGCGATAGCGTGGATTGCCGACGGTGTGATGCTTGAGCAGGCCCCATTCCTGCATCACAAGCAGCAGGCTGGACACATTGCGGGTCGAGTCCCAGCAATCGTAGTTGTTGGCATCGGCGCGGTTGCGAATGTCCGCGCGCGCCACCCGCGTCGTGGTGCCGATCACCGGCCCCATCCGCCTGTCGAACCACAGCACCGCCTTCTGGATTGCGGCCCGCTCGGCGATGGCGTTCGCCTTGCCGGACGCCATGATCTGCGTCAGCGCCTTCTGGTCCGCGGCACTGAAATCGAGCGACACCCGGCGGCGGCAAACAAAGCCGTAACACACCGTCATTCCGGACGCCGTAGGCGGGCTGGTCGAGACGGATGTATAGAGCTCGCTCTGCTGGGGCGTGAGCTGCATCGCGAACGCGGGCTGTGCCGCAAAAGCAAAGCCGAACCCAAACGCGAGCGCTGGAACAATGCGGGAAACGAGAAACTGAAACACGTGCGACCCTGAAACTTGCCCGGCAGAACTATCGCCGGATTTGATTTCCAATCAACAGCGCGATTGCAACACTGTTGAAGATTCGCCGGCGAAGGTTCCGCTAAACTGGCAGCGGCGCATCGCGCTTGACCTCCTCCATCACCGCATAGGTGCGCGTCTCGCGCACGCCGGGCAGTGCCAGCAACGTCTCGCCGAGAAAACGCCGATACGCCGTCATGTCCGGCAGCCGCGCCTTGACCAGATAATCGAAACCGCCCGCCACCATGTGACACTCCAGCACCTCGGGCGCGAGTTTCACCGCCTGCGCGAAACGCTCGAACACGTCCGGCGTGGTCTTGTCGAGCAGCACTTCGACAAAAACGAGAAGACCCAGCCCGAGCCGGTGCGGATTGAGCCGCGCGCCATAACCCTCGATGAAACCGTCGCGCTGCAGCCGCTTCAGCCGCTCGCCGATCGAGGTCGGCGACAGGCCGATGCGCTCCGCCAGTTCGACATTGGCGATCCGCCCGTCAGCCTGCAGAATATCGAGGATTTTCCGGTCTATTTTGTCTATATCACTCATTTTTCCATATTATTAGGCCATATACCGTGTCTTGTAAGGCAAAACCGCGAATTTGTCTATCGAACCACGGTGGAATCCGGAGATAGGATGGCGCAGTCTTCAGAGGACGCCATGCCAGACCCGATCAGCCCCGTTTCACCTTTTTCAGCGCCCTACGCTCCTGACGACAGCGAGATCGCCGCACGGCTGCTTGCGATGCTCTCGCTCTCCACCGAACAGAATGGCCGGATCGACAAGGCGGCCACACGCCTGATCGAGGCGGTGCGCAGCGAGAACGGCGGCTTCGGCGGCGTGGAAGACATGTTGCGGGAGTTTTCGCTTTCCACCAAGGAAGGCCTTGCCTTGATGGTGATGGCCGAGGCGCTGCTGCGCGTACCGGACGCTGCCACGGCGGACCGCTTCATCGAAGACAAACTCGGCCAGGGCGACTTCGCGCATCACCGGACCAAATCCAGCGCACTGCTGGTCAACGCCTCGACATGGGCACTCGGCCTGTCCGCGCGCGTGATCCAGCCCGGCGAAACGCCGCAAGGCACCATCGGCGTGATCGCCAAACGCCTCGGCCTTCCTGCGGTCCGCGCCGCGACCCGGCAGGCGATGCGGCTGATGGGCAATCATTTCGTGCTCGGCGAAACCATCGAGTCCGCGCTCGCGCGCGCGGCCGATCACGACGAGCCCCACCATCATCACCGTTATTCGTTCGACATGCTGGGCGAAGGCGCACGGACAGCAGACGATGCTGCGCGCTACTTCGAGTCCTATGCGTTGGCCATCGCTGCCATCGGCGCTACGGCTGGCGAACGGATCGCGCAGGACCGGCCGGGCATCTCGATCAAGCTGTCGGCGCTGCATCCGCGCTATGAGGCACTCAGCCGGACACGCGTGATGACCGAGCTTGTGCCGCGCGTGTGCGATCTCGCACGCCGCGCCAAAGCGCACGACATGCACTTCACCATCGATGCCGAGGAAGCCGACCGCCTTGAACTGTCGATCGACGTGATCGACGCCGTGTTCGCTGATCCATCGCTCGCTGGCTGGAATGGATTCGGCCTCGCCGTGCAGGCCTATCAGAAACGCGCCGACGCGGTGATCGATCACGTCCATGCGCTCGCCGAGCGGCTGGACCGGCGCATCACCGTGCGTCTTGTGAAGGGTGCGTATTGGGACACCGAGGTCAAGCGCGCTCAGGAGCGCGGGCTGGACGGCTATCCGGTGTTCACCCGCAAGGCGATGACCGATCTCAACTACATCGCCTGCGCGCGCAAGCTGCTCGCCTTGCGCCCGCGCATTTTTCCGCAATTCGCCACACACAATGCGCTGTCGGTCGCAACCATTGCCGAACTCGCGGGCGACGGCGGTGGCTTCGAATTTCAGCGCCTGCACGGCATGGGCGATGCGCTCTACACGCGGCTCCATGAAGACAAGCCATCGCTGGCCTGCCGCACCTATGCACCCGT
The DNA here is from genome assembly GCA_024508675.1 of Afipia sp. Lineage (GTDB taxonomy): Bacteria > Pseudomonadota > Alphaproteobacteria > Rhizobiales > Xanthobacteraceae > Afipia. The sequence continues at coordinate 160,587 of JANINQ010000008.1, read as the reverse complement.
CGGCAGCCACCGTGATCTCCTGGCCTATCTGGTGCGTCGCTTGCTGGAGAATGGTGCGAACTCGTCCTTCGTTGCGTTAGCTGCTGATGACAGCATTCCCGTCGCGGCGCTGCTGGAACGGCCGCAGCAGATCATCAGGACGCCGGATCAGGCGCGCAATGCCCGCCTGCCGCTGCCACGCGACATGTACCTTCCGCGCATCAATTCGCGCGGCATCGAATTCGGTGACAGGGCCGCGGTTGATGATCTGCTTGCAGCCACGCACAGGGGAATTCCGACAAAGGCGGATGTGAAAAACGCGACCGCCAAAGACGCCGCGATGGCCGTTGCGCTGGCGCGCACCGGGTTCGCCTTCTGGAGCCAGACACCTGCGGATACACGCGCGACGGCACTGGAGCGCGCCGCTAATCTCTTGGAACAGAGAATGCCGCGTTTCATCGCGCTGCTGCAAACCGAGGGCGGCAAAACCATCGACGACGCGGTGTCGGAGGTGCGCGAGGCAGTGGACTTCTGCCGTTACTATGCCGGCGAAGGCCGCAGGCTATTCGCGCAGGGCCAGCCGCTGCCCGGCCCCACCGGCGAGAGCAATACGCTGCGCCTGCGCGGGCGCGGCGCGATGGTCGCGATCTCGCCATGGAATTTTCCGCTGGCGATTTTCACCGGACAGGTCGCCGCCTGCCTGATGGCGGGCAACACCGTGGTTGCCAAGCCTGCCGAGCAAACACCGCGTATCGCCGCGGACGCCGTCGCACTACTGCATGAAGCGGGGATTCCGGACTCCGCGCTGCATCTCGCACAAGGTGATGGCGCCATCGGCGCGGCGCTGGTCGCGCATGCCGATATTGCGGGCCTGGTGTTTACCGGCTCCACCGAGGTTGCACGGTCCATCAACCGCATGCTCGCAGCAAAGGACGGACCGATCGTCCCGCTGATTGCGGAGACCGGCGGCATCAACGCCATGATCGTGGATGCCACCGCGCTGCCGGAGCAGGTCGCCGACGATGTGGTGATGTCGGCATTCCGCTCCGCCGGACAGCGTTGCTCGGCGCTGCGGTTGCTGTTCGTGCAGGAAGATGTCGCAGACCACATGATCGAGATGATCGCGGGTGCGTCGCGCGAACTGAAAGTCGGCAATCCGCGTGATCCGGCGACGCATATTGGCCCGGTGATCGACGCCGACGCCAAGGCGCGACTCGACGCGCATATCGCGCGCATGAAGACGACCGCGAGGGTCCATTTCGCCGGCGAAACGCCCGCGTCCGGCAACTTCGTCGCGCCGCATATCTTCGAACTCACCAGCGCCGATCAACTCACCGAAGAGGTGTTCGGCCCAATCCTGCATGTGGTGCGCTACAGGGCCACCGATCTCGACCGCGTGCTGCAGTCCATCGCGGCCAGCGGCTATGGCCTGACGCTCGGGGTGCATTCGCGGATCGACGACACTATTGAAACGGTCGTGGAGCGGCTCGCGGTCGGCAACATCTACGTCAACCGCAACATGATCGGCGCGGTGGTCGGCGTGCAGCCGTTCGGCGGGCATGGCCTCTCGGGCACCGGACCCAAGGCCGGCGGCCCGCATTATCTGTCGCGCCTTGCCACCGAGCAGACGGTGACCATCAACACCGCTGCGGCGGGTGGCAATGTCGGATTGATGACGGAGGAATAGGCGCGAAGACACCGCGGAACTTTACCTCTCCCCGTTTACGGGGAGAGGTCGAAGACTGAGCGTAGCGAAGTCTTCGGGTGAGGGGCAGAAGTGAGAGAACAGAAACACATGCCCCTCACCCCAACCCTCTCCCCGCATGCGGGGAGAGGGAGAAGTCACAACACCACCGGCTTGTCCGGCAGTTCGTTGCGACGCGCGCCGCCGGGCGGAAAGTGCTTCGCCAGCAATTGCGTCACAGCAGTCACGCCCTTGAGCACGCCGCCCTCGAAATTACCCGCGCGGAATTCCGTCTCCATCAGGCGGCAGATCTTCTCCCACTCCGCCTGCGTGACTTTGTCATTGAAGCCACGGTCGGCGACAATCTCCACGTCGCGGTCGGCGAGCAGCAGGTAGACCAGCACGCCGTTGCTCTGCTGCGTATCCCACACACGCAACTGCGCGAACACATCGATGGCGCGGGCCCGCGCGGACTGGTTCCTGAACAGCGGCGCGCCGTCGAGCGCGCCCTCCACCGCAAAGCGAACCTGCCCCGCATGCGCAGCCTCGCTCGCCTTGATCGCCTTCTCGATATTGGCGAGTGCCTGACGCGGAAACGCGCGCCGGACCCGCCAGCGATTGAGAAGGAGATGTTTGCCGATGCGCCTGATGCCCATGTGCGTACTCTCGGCTACCAACTGCCCGATGCGCCGCCGCCGCCGAAGCTGCCGCCGCCTCCGCTGAATCCGCCACCCGAACTGCTCGAGCCGCCCGAACTGAATCCGCCGCCATACCCGCCACGTCCACCACCGCCGGAACTCAAGACCGCGTCACCGATCAGCGTGATGAAGAACGCAATCAGTCCACCCATGGCTGCGATCGGCAAGACACCGAGAAAGAACCAGATGAAGGCAGCGACACCGCCACCCGCGATGATAGAGCCAAGCAGCCGCCCGAAGATCGACCGGAATATCCCGCCGCCGACCAGCGTGATGATCAGGAGAAACGGAAAATACTCCCCGATGAAACCGAGGTCCGGCACCTCGCCCTCGGGCTTTGGCGCAGGCAGCGGCTCGCCGTCGATCACTTTCAGAATGCGGTCCACACCATCGGAAATGCCGCCGGCAAAATCGCCGCTCCTGAACTTCGGCGTAATGATCTCGTCGATGATGCGTTTCGAGGTCGCGTCATTCAACGCACCCTCGAGGCCATAGCCGACCTCGATGCGCAGCTTGCGGTCGTTCTTGGCGATCAGCAGCAGCGCACCGTCATCCACCTTCTTGCGGCCGAGCTTCCACTGCTCGACCACACGCAGCGAATACTGCTCGATGGTTTCGGGCTGCGTGGTCGGAACGACCAGCACCGCGAGTTGACTGCCCTTGCTGTCCTCGAATGCCTTGAGCTTCTGTTCCAGCGCCGCGGCCTGGTCGGCCGACAACGTCCCCGTCAGATCGACCACGCGTCCGGTCAGCGGCGGCACCGCGACGTCCGCCCGCGCGACAAACATCGCACCGGCAAATGCCCAGCACAGCATGAACGCCAGAATGACCGCCCTGACCGCTTTCATCGCGGGTGACCCGCCAGTCCCTTACTTTGCAGGCGCGGGTGCCGGTGTGGCTGGGGCGTTGAAATCGACCTTCGGCGCGGTGGAAATCGACTTCTCGTTCTCCACGGTGAAGTTGGCCTTTTCCTTGTAGCCGAACGCCATCGCGGTCAGGTTGTTCGGGAAGGTGCGGATGCCGACGTTATAATCCTGCACCGCCTTGATGTAGCGATTGCGGGCCACGGTGATGCGGTTCTCAGTGCCTTCAAGCTGCGCCACCAGATCGCGGAACAACTGATCCGACTTGAGTTGCGGATAATTCTCCGTGGTCACCAGAAGGCGCGACAGCGCGCCGCTGAGTTCGCCCTGCGCCGCCTGGAATTTCTGGAAGGCGGCCGGATCGTTCAGCACTTCAGGCGTCACCTGGATGGTGCCGACCTTGGCGCGGGCGTTGGTGACGCCGATCAGCACGTCCTTTTCCTGCTGCGCAAAACCTTTGACGGAGTTCACCAGATTGGGAACGAGGTCAGCGCGGCGCTGATACTGATTGACCACCTCGGACCATGCCGACTTCACCGACTCGTCGTTCTGCTGGATCGCGTTGTAGCCGCAATTGGTGAGGCTGAGCGAAGCGAGCGCTGCGAGGACAGTCAGAATCTTGCGCATGAATGATCTCCAGAAATGAACCAGCACGCGACCATAAGGCGGTGATGTGACGATCAGCATACACGCTAGGTGCGGCGCGGTCATCGTTATGACCACGCTCTTTTTAGCGACTTTGTTGTTGAATAATCGATGAATGCAGCCGAGGGCCGGAAACATCCATCCATCCCGGCGTCACGCGGCATGACAGCATTGCACCAGGTTTCGCTGGCCATATTCCCTCGATCCATTCAAAGTTCTGTTTCGAAACCAACTATCGGGATACGCCCCATGACCGTTACACCGGACACCGTGATCGACACCGGCACCGAAGAACTGCATTGCGTGGTGCGTGAGCGCGTCGCGATCATCACGCTCAACCGGCCGCACGCGCGCAATTCGCTGTCGGATCATCTCACCCCTGCGCTGCGCCGCATGATCAAGCAATGCGGTGAAGACCCGAATGTCGGCGCACTCCTGATCACCGGCGCCGGCGACGCATTCTGCGCGGGCGGCGACGTCAAGGGCATGGGCGGCAAGCCCGGCAGCAGCAACGCGCCTGAACTGACCTTCGATGAAAAGGTGGCGCGGCTGCAGGAGCGTCAGCGCACGCTGACCGGCGCGCTGGTCAATGTCCGCAAACCGACCATCGCGGCATTGCCCGGCCCTGCTGCGGGCGCGGGGCTTTCCCTTGCGCTGGCGTGCGACCTGCGCATCGCATCGGAGTCGGCCTTCGTCACCACGGCCTATGTGAAGATCGGCCTCAGCGGTGATTACGGCATGGCATGGCTGCTGACGCGCCTTGTCGGCACATCGCGCGCACGCGAACTGATGTTCTTCGGCGAGAAGATCGACGCGAAGCGATGCGAGACGCTCGGCATCGTCAATCGGGTGGTGCCGGATGACAAGCTGCGCGAGGATGCTTTTGCCTGGGCAAAGCGGCTGGCCGAAGGACCGGCCACGGCGCTGCGCTTCCTCAAGGACAATCTCGACGAAGCCCTGATGAACGACTTCCTCACCTCGCTCGATCACGAAGCCGAACGCATGGTGAAATCCGCAGGCACAGCGGATCACAAGGAAGCCGTGAAGGCCTTTGTCGAGAAACGCAAACCGGCGTTCGCGAAGACCTAGACGCCTTCGAACTGGAGCCGCGCGAGGCGCGCATAAAGCCCGTTCGCAGCGACGAGCGAGGCATGCGTACCCTGCTCGACAATGCGGCCGTTCTCCATCACCAGAATGCGGTCACAGGACAGCACAGTGGCGAGGCGATGCGCGATCACCAGGGTCGTGCGCTGTTTCATCAGTTCTTCCAGCGCGGTCTGCACCAGCGTCTCGCTCTCGGCATCGAGGGCGGATGTCGCTTCGTCCAGCAGCAACAGCGGCGCCTCGCGCAGGATCGCACGGGCAATCGCGATGCGCTGGCGCTGGCCGCCGGACAACGTCACGCCGCGCTCGCCGAGTTGCGTGTCGAAGCCGAGCGGCAGGCGCGTGATGAACTCGGCGGCATGGGCAAGATCGGCGGCGCGCGCAACTTCGGCGTCGCTGGCATCGGGACGGCCGAACCGGATGTTCTCGCGGGCGCTGGTGGCGAACACCGCCGAATCCTGCGGCACCAGCGCGATGCGCGAACGCACGGCGGACGGATCGGCCTCGCGGATCGGCACGCCATCGACCGAGATCGTGCCGGACGCCGGATCATAGAACCGCAGCAACAGATGAAACAGCGTGCTCTTGCCAGCGCCGGAGGGGCCGACCACCGCGACCTTTTCACCGGCCTTCACCGCAAACGACACACCATCGACCGCGAGATGATCCGGCCGCGTCGGATAGGCGAACCGCACATCGTCGAACGCAACGTCGCCGCGCGGTGGCACCGGAAGCGCGCGCGGATTGGAAGGTGCTGCAATGTCCGGCTGGATGCGGAGAATCTCGAACAGCCGCTCGGATGCGCCGGAGGCTTGCGAGATTTCGCCCCAGACCTGACTGAGTTCACCGAGTGCGCCCGCGGCAAATGCAGCATAGAGAATGAACTGGCCGAGGCGGCCCGCGCTGATCTGGTTGGTCAGCACGTCATGCGAGCCGATCCAGAGGATCGCCACCACGCTGGCGAAAATCAGGAAGATCACGGTGGCGGTGAGGTACGCCCGCGCGCGGGTCGAATTGCGTGCGGCAAGATAGGCGCGTTCGACTTCACCGCCGAAACGTGTTTCCGCCAGACGTTCGTTGGTGAAAGCCTGCAGCGTGCGGATCGCGCCGATCAGTTCCGATGCATAGGACGAGGCTTCCGCCAGCGTGTCCTGTGCGCCGCGCGACAGTTTCTGCACCCGGCGGCCGAACGCCACCAGCGGCAACACGATCAGCGGAATCACCGCAAGCACGATGCCCGACAGCTTCGGACTCGTGACCACCATCATGGTGGACGCACCGACAAACAGCACGAGGTTGCGCAGGGCGATCGAAACCGACGCGCCGACCGCGGACTTGATCTGCGTTGTGTCGGCGGTGAGACGCGATACCAGTTCGCCGCTGTGGGCAGTGTCAAAGAACGACGGCGACAGCGAGGTCAGATGCCTGAATACATCGCGGCGCAGATCGGCGACGATGCGTTCGCCCAGCGTAATGACGAGGTAGTAGCGCGACGCGCTTGCCGCGGCGAGCACAGCAACCACCGCGATCATCACCGCGAAGTAGCTGTTGATCAGCGCGATGCCTTCGGGGCTGAAGCCGAAATCGATCATGCGGCGCACGGCGAGCGGGACAACCAGCGTTGCCCCGGACGCAACGATCAGTGCCACCAGCGCGGCAAAGGCCTGCCCACGATAGCGCGCCACGTAAGGCGCAAGCGCCAGCAGCGGGCGCAGCTTCACGCCGCGCGATTTTTTCTGGGGCGCATCCGGTGACGGCCCGGCAGCAGGCGCTGAAGCTCCCTTGGTGACATCGCTCTCGCGCGCCGGCGCGGATGTCAGCCCCCGGTCTTCAACGCGTTCCACTGCACTCATTTTCTGCCAGTCGCCTCATGTTTTCGGCCTTCCAATAGGCCCCCATTCAGGGGCTGGCAAATGACGTCGATGCTTGTTTCCGGGCCGTTCCTGCGATATAGAGCCGCCAAATTCGTCCCGAACATCATTGATCTGTGGGCGCGCGGCGCCAGAGGATTTGCCATGAAACCCGAAATTCACCCGGATTATCATACAATTAAGGTCGTCATGACCGACGGGACCGAGTACCTGACCCGCTCGACCTACGGCAAGGAAGGCGACACGCTGAACCTCGATATTGACTCAAAGTCGCACCCGGCATGGACCGGCGGCACCCAGCAGATCCTCGATCGCGGCGGCCGCGTTTCGCGCTTCCAGAAGAAGTTTTCGGGCTTCCTCAAGAAGGACTGATCCTTCTCGTAAGTCTGGTTTGGATACAAAAACGCCCCCGCAAAGCAGGGGCGTTTTTTGTTGGCGGTGATGAGCGCGACGCAGATACCTTGTTTCACCTCTCCCCGCTTGCGGGGAGAGGTCGAAGACTGAGCGCAGCGAAGTTTTCGGGTGAGGGGCTAACGAGCGTGAGGAAAGATGCCCCTCACCCGCTCGCCTACCGGCTCGCGACCTCTCCCCGTAAACGGGGAGAGGTGAAACAAAACCTCACCGCTCGAAGGCAGCCTTCAGCATGTTCATCTGCGGCACCAGCGGATTGCCGATCGACAGGTGTTCCGGCGCGGGCGCATGGATGGTCACGTCGAGGCGGCGTACCTTGGCCTGCAGCGCCATCGAACGCGCCACAAGATCCTGCAGGTGCTCCGGCAATTTCGAGATCACATCCTCAGGACCGGGATCGGCCGCAGTCAGCTTGACCTTGGTTTTTTCACGGTTGGCTTGATGCAGCGTCATCTCGCCTTCCTTTACCGCGCGATGCAGCAGCAGCCAAGAGGCAAGCTGCATCAGCCGCGTGGTCAGCCGCATGCTTTCGGTGGCGTAGCTGAGGCTGACCGAACGCTCGAGCGCCTTGGCTTCGGTGCGGCCCGGACCGTCGAGATAGGCTGCGGTCTCTTCGACGAGATCCATGCCTTCCCTGAACAGGGTTCCGAAGGCGGGTGAATTGGTGATCCTCTCGCTCAGAAGAACGAGATCGGCTGCGCCCTGGTCGGACATGGTTAACGCCTCACGCGGTTACGCTGATTTTTTTATGATGAACAAATCATTGCGCGCCCGAAGCCGGGAGTCCAGCCACACCACGGAACAATGAGAAGATATGGTTTCCAGCCGCATGCCGCGCACGGCGAAACAGACCCGGCCAAAGTATGATGCGGACAAAAAAAGAGCCGCCGTTACCGGCGGCTTTTGAAAGTTGATAACAGGGAGGCGTCAAACAGAGTGGACAGGAGCCACTCGGTGTCCAAACAAGGACAACTCCAGTCATAAACGCGAAAGCTTAATATGCCGTAAATGAACGATTTCTTTTACGGTTCCTTTGCATTTGGCTGGAACCGGCATGCCCGCGCCGGTGACGCATTTACGATTTGAAGAACGCATTGGCGGCGTCGCGGCTAGCGCGCTTCTTTACGGCATCCGCTTTCAGCCGCTCGATCTCCGCCGTCAGTGCTGCAATGCGATCCTCGATATCGTCGAACGAAAGCGTAGACAGATCCTGCCCCAGTTCGTGGGTGATTTTCTTCCGCGGCTTGTCGTCGTCTTCGCCCGCCATGCTTTCCTCCCGACACCGACCCGACTATAGGTCGGTTCCATCTGCATCTTTTATCGTCAGCCCCACCGCCGCAAGGACACATCATGGACAAGCTGCCCGCACAAATGACCGCCATCGCCATTTCCAAACCCGGCGGCCCCGAGGTGCTGGTCCCTGAGCAGCGGCCGGTGCCCAAGCCCGGACCGAACGAAATCCTGATCAAGGTCGCAGCCGCCGGTGTGAACCGTCCGGACGTGTTGCAGCGCCTCGGCCTTTATCCCGTGCCTCCCGGTGCCAGCGATCTTCCCGGCCTCGAAATTTCCGGTGAGGTCGTTGCACTCGGCGAAGGCGTCACCAAGCGCAAGATCGGCGACAAGGTGATGTCGCTGGTCGCAGGCGGCGGCTATGCCGAATACTGCATCACTCACGAAACGCATGCGATGTCGGTGCCGAAAGGCCTGTCGATGACCGACGCCGGCGCGATTGCCGAAACGCTGATGACGGTCTGGCACAATGTGTTCGAACGCGGCGGCCTCAAGCCCGGCGAGACGCTGCTGATTCACGGCGGCTCGTCCGGCATCGGCACCATGGCGATCCAGATGGCGAAAGCGCATGGTGCGAAGGTGTTCGTCACCGTCGGCGGTCAGGACAAGGTCGATGCGTGCCTCAAGCTCGGCGCGGACGCAGCGATCAATTACAAGACCGAGGATTTCGTAGCCCGGACCAAGGACCTCACCGGCGGCAAGGGTGTCGATGTCATTCTCGACATGGTCGGCGGCGATTACATCGACCGCAACTACGAAGCTGCTGCCGTTGAGGGCCGCATTGTGCAGATCGCGTTCCTCGGCGGCTCAAAGGCCACGCCGAACTTCGCCAAGCTGATGATGAAGCGGCTGCACCATACCGGCTCAACGCTGCGGCCCCGCTCCGTCGCCGACAAGGCCGCCATGGTCGCCGCCATCGAGGCCAATGCCATGCCCTGGCTGAACGATGGACTCGTCAAACCCTTGATGGACAGCAGCTTCCCGCTGAAAGACGCCTCAAAAGCCCATGCCCGGATGGAATCCAGCCAACATATTGGCAAAATTGTGCTCGTGGTTTAGCGCTGGGGAACCCATCGAAACCCTTTGATTTGCTTCATATTCGTGGCATTTATCGCGTTCCTGCGACGGGCCGCGCGCGGCCCGTCATATTCCACGCGGAGAGCTGACTTTGCGCTCGATCAGAGGCTTCGCGCTGCACGTGTTCCATATGCGAAGTTCGCTTCGTGCCGCAGCGCTCTCATGTCTGCTGAGCTTGATCCTTTTTGCCGCAGCCCAGCCGGCACACGCGCTTGATGCGATCAGCGTGCGCAGCGACGCGCCTGCGATCGATCTCACCGGCGTGCTCGAGTTCCAGCGCAGCGACACCGATCGCATCCAGGTCTCCACCGCGCCCGGCACCGACGGCATCGTCCGCCGCATCGAGGTACGCGCGCGTGAAGGCGGCCAGAACTGGATCGTGTTCGCGCTGACCAACAACACCGACGACCAGCTCGACCGCCTGATTGTCGTGCCGCATTACCGCATCGTCTCGTCGGGCCTGCTGTGGCCGGATCTCGGCCTCTCCCGCATCGCCTCGATCACGCCATCGACCGGCGACCGCCCCGAACGTCAGGACAACGCCACCGCCGACGTGTTCCGCATCACCCTCGATCCCGGCGCGGTAATCACCTTCGTCGCCGAACTGCGCACCGACAAGATTCCGCAGCTCTATCTGTGGGAACCGGAAGCCTACAAGGACAAGGTCAACTCCTTCACGCTCTATCAGGGCATCGTCATCGGCATCTCGGGTCTGCTCGCGCTGGTGCTGACCATCCTGTTCGTGGTGAAGGGCTCGATCATGTTCCCCGCCGCTGCGGCGCTGGCCTGGGCGGTTCTTGTCTACATCGGCGTCGACTTCGGATTCTGGGGCAAGGTCTTCGACATGTCCGCCGGCGCGGAACGCGTCTGGCGCGCCGCGGGTGAAGCAATGCTGGCGGCGACGCTGCTGGTGTTCCTGTTTGCCTATCTCAATCTGTCGCGATGGCATGTGCGCTATTCGCACATCACCATGGGCTGGCTGGTGTTCCTCGGCGCGCTGGTCGCGCTCGCGCTGTTCGATCCTGCGGTCGCATCGGGCATCGCGCGTATCTCGCTGGCGCTGATCGCGGTCTTTGGCTTTGCGCTGATCGTCTATCTCTCCACCCATGGTTTCGACCGCGCGGTGCTGCTGATCCCGACATGGTTCCTGCTTGTCGTATGGGTGATCGCGGCGGGCATGACCATCGCGGGCGGCGTCACCAACGACATCGTGGGACCGGCGCTGCTCGGCGGTCTCGTGCTAATTGTGATGCTGATCGGCTTCACGGTGATGCAGCATGCCTTCGCAGGCGGCGGTGCCACCACCGGCGTCGTCTCCGACGTGGAGCGCCGCGCCCTCGCGCTGACCGGCTCCGGCGATCTGATCTGGGATTGGGACGTCTCCGCCGACAAGGTGTTCACCAGCCCCGAGACCGAAGGCTTGCTCGGCCTCAAGCGCGGCACGCTCGAAGGTCCTGCTGCGAAGTGGCTCGAGGTTTTGCACCCACTCGATCAGGATCGCTTCCGCGCCGCTCTCGACAGTGTGCTCGATCAGCGCCGCGGCCGCCTGGTGCAGGACTTCCGGCTGCGTACGCCGGACGGCCACTTCATGTGGTTCGCGCTCAAGGCGCGTCCGGTGGTCGGCTCCGACGGCGAAGTCTCCCGCGTGGTCGGCACGCTCACCGACGTCACCGAAACCAAGAATGCCGAAGAGCGGCTGCTGCACGACTCGGTCCACGACAACCTCACCGGCCTGCCGAACCGCCAGCTCTTTATCGACCGCCTCAGCGCGCTCTCGATGTTCGCCAAGACCGCGACCAACCTGCGCCCCACGGTGATGGTGATCGATCTCGACCGCTTCAAGCAGGTCAACGATTCCGTCGGCATCGCCGTGGGCGACTCGATCCTGCTGACGCTGGCGCGCCGCCTCGCCCGCATCCTGAAGCCGCAGGACACGCTGGCGCGTCTCGCCGGTGACCAGTTCGGCCTGATCCTCACCTCGGAACACGAACCGGCGCGCATTACCGCCTTCGCCGAAACCATCCGGAAGACCATCCGCGCACCGATCGCATTCGATGGCCGCGAGATTTTCCTGACCGCATCCATCGGCCTTGCGCTAAGCGATCCGCAGACGCCGCTGTCCGACGAGATCATCAAGGATGCGGAACTGGCGATGTATCACTCCAAGCGCATCGGCGGCGACCGCATCGACGTCTACAAGCCCGCGATGCGCGCCCGCAAGACCGACCGTCTAGCGCTGGAATCCGAACTGCGCCGCGCCATCGAGCGCGAGGAAATCACCATTCTCTATCAGCCCATCGTGCGGCTGGAAGATCGCTCCATCGCAGGCTTCGAGGCGCTGGCGCGCTGGGATCACCCCAAGCTCGGCCGGATGTCGCCGTCGGAATTCATTTCCATCGCGGAAGAGATCGGCCTGATCGTCGAGCTCGGCCTGTTCGTGATGGACACCACCGCCAAGCAGCTTGCGGTCTGGCAGCGCACGGTGCGCGCCCGCGAGCCGATCTTCGCCAGCGTCAACGTCTCGTCGCGGCAGTTGCTGCGGCACGATCTGATTCACGACGTGCGCGGTGTGCTCTCACGCTCGGCGGTGGCGCGTGGCTCGCTCAAGCTCGAGCTGACTGAATCGCTGGTGATGGAAAATCCGGAACATGCCGCGCAGATGCTGCACCGGATCAAGGAGCTCGGCGTCGGCCTCTCACTCGACGATTTCGGCACCGGACATTCGTCGCTCGCCTACCTGCAGCGCTTCCCGTTCGACACCATCAAGATCGACCAGTCCTTCGTGCGTACCTCCAGCCGCGGCGCGCGGCCGGTGCTGCTGAAATCCATTGTCGCGCTGGCACACGATCTCAACATGGAAGTCGTGGCGGAAGGCGCTGAAACAGATTCGGACGCAGTGGAGCTGTTCCAGCTCGGCTGTGAATATGCGCAGGGCTTCGCCTTCGGCGAGCCGGTCGATGCCGATGCGACCATCCGCCTTCTGACCGGCGAGAAAGTGCCGCAGCCGCGCAACCGCCGGCAGAGCGTACGCAACATCATGAAGCCCGCCGCAACTCCCGCGCCTGCTGCTGTTCCGGGACCGGAAACGGCGTAAAAACAGCCAGGCGCAGAGAATTCTCGCCCGTCATTGCGAGGAGCACTTTGCGACGAAGCAGTCCAGATTCTTGAAAGCACGCCAAGAGCGTAGAGCCAATAACCAAGAATGGATTGCTTCGCTTCGCTCGCAATGACGGATGAGTACGCCTGCTACGCGTGGCCGGCTTCGTTGGACAGCATCGCCAGATCGATGCCGATCTTTTCCAGTGCGCGCTGGTATTTGTCCTCGGCGTCCATTCCGAAAATCAGATCGGGATCGGCGGGACAGTGCAGCCAGCCATTATGCTGGATTTCATTCTCGAGCTGGCCCGGCGCCCAGCCGGCATAGCCCAGCGCCAGAATGGCGTGCTTGGGGCCGGAGCCGGCGGCAATTGCTTTCAGAATATCGAGCGTCGCGGTGAGACAGATGCCGTCATCGATCGGCAATGTCGCATCCTTGATGAAGAAATCGCTCGAATGCAGCACGAAGCCGCGGCCGGTATCGACCGGCCCGCCCTTGAGGACCTTCATGTCCTCCGCGCCGCCGGGCAGCTTGATCTGATCGGCCTTGTTGATGATGTCGAGTTGCACCAGCAATTGCGGAAAATCAATGCTGCCTGCGGGACGATTGACAATGATGCCCATCGCGCCTTCGGATGAATGCGCGCACATATAGATCACCGAGCGGGCGAAGCGTTCATCGTCCATCACAGGCATGGCAATCAGCAACTGACCGTCGAGATAACCAACGCCAGACGTTTCGCCTTCGGCCACGATAGGGCCGCCAGCAGGCCTTCCCGTCTTCTTGCGCGCGGTGCTCATTCGCAAACGACTCTCATGCTGTCAGACTATCCTGATATTGGGTGCAACGTCTGTCAATCAAGCTACCGGGGGCCTCCACTAGCGGCGTTTGGCCGCGAAAAAGACTGGATCACGGGCAATTCAATGGTTCACAGGGATACCACCCTGTAAGGACGTTTCATGACACTGATGGTTCCCGCTCGCGCTGCCTCCCTTGCACTTGCCACGATGGCCTGTCTCGCGCCTGATGGCGCGCGCGCGCAGGACGTCTCGCCCTGGATCAAGGATACGTATTCGTCGGTGCGGCTGATCGCCGGTTCGCGTAGCGGCGGCGTGCTGCTGGGCGGGATCGGCTTCCAGTTGCAGCCGGGCTGGAAAACCTATTGGCGTACACCGGGCGATTCCGGTGTGCCGCCGCGGATCGATTTCTCGAAATCCGACAATGTCGAGTCGGTCAAAATTCTCTGGCCCGCGCCGACGAAATTTCCGGACGGCGCAGGCGGCATCTCGTTCGGTTACAAAAACCAGGTGACGCTGCCGCTACGCATCATTGCAAAGAGTCCTGACAAGCCGGTGACGCTGCGCGCATCGATCAGTTACGCCGTGTGCGAAAAGCTCTGCATTCCGGTCGAGGCGCAGGCGGAGCTTGCCTTTGTCAGCGTCGCCTCGACCGAAGACGGCGCGATTTCCGGCGCGCTCGACACTGTGCCGAAACCCGCCAAAGTCGGCGACGCAGGTGCGCTCTCGATCCGCGACGTCCGGCGCGAGGGCAATGTGGTGCAGGTCGATGTCGCCGTGCAGGATGACAAGGCTCCATCCGGCAGGGACAAGGACGTCCAGCTCTTTGCCGAAGGGCCGACGCCGGACTGGGCGCTGCCGGTGCCGAAACTCGTCAAACGCGAACCGGGCGTCCAGCGGTTTGCATTCGAACTCGATGGTCTGCCTCCGGGCGCAAGCGCCGACGGCGCAACGCTGAAACTGACGGTCGCCGGACCGGGCGGCGCTTACGAAGTCAACGCGAAGCTTCCGTGACAGATGAGCCGGGATCGCACCGCAACAAGCGATGCCGCCCGGCCTTCCTTTATAAAACGTGCTCCCCCGCGCACGAAAAGCGCGCTATGACACCGCATCGATCCCACGGAGAGTACCGATGACCATCAAAGTTGGCGACAAGCTGCCCGAGTCCACCTTCCGCGTGATGACCGCGGATGGCGTTCAGACCAAAACCACCACCGATGTTTTCAAGGGCAAGAAAGTCGCGCTGTTCGCCGTGCCCGGCGCCTATACCGGCACCTGCCACAAGATGCACATGCCGAGCATTTTCCTGAATGCCTATGCGCTCAAGGACAAGGGCGTGGACACCATCGCCGTGGTCTCGGTCAACGACGCCTTCGTGATGAACGCCTGGAAGCGCGACACCGACCAGCGCGATGAGGCGATCTTCCTTGCTGACGGCAATGCCGACTTCGCCAAGGCCATTGGTCTTGAACTCGATGCCTCGGGCAACGGCCTCGGCATCCGGTCCAAGCGTTATTCGATGCTGGTGGATGACAGCGTGGTGAAGATTCTCAATCTCGAAGCCGTGCCGAGCAAGGTCGAGGTCTCCGGCGGAGACACGCTGCTGTCGCAGCTTTGAGCCGAGCATTTATCCGCGGAAGCTGAAACATACCAAATGTCATCCCGGCGAAAGCCGGGACGACCCCCGTGGGGGACTACCTGTTTTCCGCCAGGCCATCCCGCGCCAGCTGATCGGCGCGTTCATTCTCGGCGTGACCCGCGTGGCCCTTGATCCAGTGCCAGCGCACATAATGCTGCTTGAGCGCCGCATCGAGCCGCTGCCACAGATCCGCGTTCTTCACCGGCTTCTTGTCGGCGGTCTTCCAGCCGTTGCGCTTCCAGTTGTGAATCCAGCCGGTGATGCCCTGACGCACATACTGGCTGTCGGTGGTGAGATCGACCGAGGCCGGTTTTTTCAGGGCTTCCAGCGCCGAAATCGCCGCCATCAATTCCATGCGGTTGTTGGTCGACGGATTCTCGCCGCCCTTCAGCTCTTTCTCGACATCGCCGAAACGAAGGATCGCGCCCCAGCCGCCCGGCCCCGGGTTTCCGGAGCACGCGCCGTCGGTGAAGATGGTCACATGCGGCAAACTCTTATCGGATATCGTCTTATCGCTCACGCCACCAGCCCGGACTGTTCGACGCCGTAATCGCTCATGTTCTTCACGCCCTGATGAAAGCGAAGCTTGCGGACATATTCCAGCGGGTCCTTCGGCTTCACCAGCGCGCCCGGCGGCACATTGAGCCAGTCCACCAGCCGCGTCAGAAGAAACCGCATCGCGGCTCCCCGCG
The DNA here is from genome assembly GCA_024508675.1 of Afipia sp. Taxonomy (GTDB): domain Bacteria; phylum Pseudomonadota; class Alphaproteobacteria; order Rhizobiales; family Xanthobacteraceae; genus Afipia. The sequence continues at coordinate 144,740 of JANINQ010000008.1, read as the reverse complement.
CCAACAGCGGCAGCGCGTCCTGTTCGGCGGCGGTCAGTTTGCGCTCGCGCGCATAGGCATTGAGGAAGGCACGCGCCTTGGTGACATTGAAGGAATGATCGATCTCGAAACACCAGGCGTTGAGACAGATCGCGATGTCATAGGCGAGCATATCGTTGCAGGCGAAATAGAAGTCGATCAGGCCTGACAGCTTGTCGCCAAGGAAGAACACGTTGTCCGGAAACAGATCGGCGTGGATCACGCCCTTCGGCAGATCGGCGGGCCAGTGCTGTTCGAGATAATCGAGTTCGGCGCCCAGCAGCGCGCGCAGGCCGTGATGCACATCGTTCGCGCGATCCGCGGCCTGATCGAACAGCGGCCGCCAGCCCTTCACCGACAGTGCATTGGGGCGCGTCATGGAAAAATCCGCGCCGGCCAGATGCATCTTCGCCAGCGCCGCGCCGACACCGGCACAATGCGCCACATTCGGTCGCCGCGGCCACATGCCTTCAAGAAAGGTAATGATCGCCGCCGGACGCCCGGCCAGCATGCCCAGCGCCTCGCCGCTCTTGTTCAGCACCGGCTGCGGACAGGTGATGTTGTGGGACGCGAGATGGCCCATCAGCCCGAGGAAAAACGGCAGATCGTTTTTCGCGACCCGCTTCTCGTAAAGCGTGAGGATGAAAGAGCCGCCGCTGGTGTGAACCAGATAGTTGGAATTCTCCACGCCTTCGGCAATGCCCTTGTAGGAGAGCAGTTCGCCGATTCCGTAGGGCGTTAGAAAATCCGCAAGCTCTTCGGCGGTGACGTCGGTGTAAACCGCCATCTGGCGTCTCGATTTCTCTAGGGTGAGTATTTGAGATTTCTAGACGAATCCGGGACAAAACGACAGGACTTCCGCCCTGCCGCTCAAGGCGATTACTCCGCCGCGTCGTTCCGCAGCGGACGCGGCAGCGGGAAGAATTCGTTTTCCATCGCGGCCGACACGGTTTCCACCTTCAACTGATAGTGGGCCGCGAAGGCGTCCATGATTTCCTCGACGATGACTTCCGGCGCCGACGCACCTGCGGTGATGCCGAGCGACTTGATGCCCTCGAACTTCGACCAGTCGAGTTCGGATGCGCGCTGCACCAGCACGGAGACCTTGCAGCCTTCACGCTCGGCGACCTCACGCAGTCGCTGCGAGTTCGACGAGTTCGGCGAGCCGACCACGATCATGGCCTCGACCTGCGGCGCGACCTTCTTCACCGCGAGCTGGCGGTTGGTGGTGGCGTAGCAGATGTCTTCCTTGTGCGGGCCGTCGATGTCCGGAAAGCGCTCCTTGAGCACCGCGACGATTTCCTTGGTGTCGTCGATCGACAGGGTGGTCTGGGTCACGAAGGCGAGCTTGGAGGCATCCTTGGGCTGGAAAGTCCGCGCCGCTTCCATGGTTTCGATCAGGACCACCGCGCCCTTTGGCAACTGGCCGAGGGTGCCGACCACTTCCGGGTGGCCGGCATGGCCGATCAGGATGATTTCCCGGCCGCGCTTGAAATGGATCGCCGCCTCGCGGTGAACCTTGGTCACCAGCGGGCAGGTCGCATCCAGGGTGAAGAAATTGCGATTGTCGGCCTCGGCCGGAATGGCCTTGGGCACGCCATGGGCGGAAAAGACCACCGGAGCGTTGGTTTCGGGAATTTCGTGCAATTCCGAGACGAAAATCGCCCCTTTTTCGCGCAGGCTTTCCACTACATAGCGGTTATGCACGATTTCGTGACGGACGTAGACCGGCGCCCCGTAAAGCTTGAGCGCGCGTTCCACCGTATCAATGGCCCGGACCACCCCGGCACAGAAACCTCGCGGGGAACAAAGCACGACAGAGAGCTGCGGTTTTTGAGCGTCAGGGGTCATTTTTGAGCCGGAATCAAGCGTTTTGGGAGCTTCGGGACGGGAAGCATCGAGACAGGACTTGGGGCCGCCTTCCCTATTATGTCAAGGCCGATCCAAACCATTGCACGGTCCACCCTCCACAGACTATATAGGGACGAATTCCCGTCATCACCGATGACCAGACGGCTTTACCCCTCAAAAAATTGGCGGGCGAAGCGCAAAGGAGATTTGCCATGAGCAATGCACCGCTGATGCCGAAGGCGACGGCCGTGTGGCTGGTTGATAACACGGCCCTGACCTTCGATCAGGTTGCCGAGTTCACCAAGATGCACCCCCTTGAGATCCGCGCCATCGCCGACGGCGATGCGGCGCAGGGCATCAAGGGCATGGACCCGATCTCCACCGGCCAGCTCACCCGCGAGGAAATCGAGAAGGGCGAAGCCGACCCGGACTATCGCCTGAAACTCGGCGAATCCAAGGTCGTCCTGCCCGCACCCGCTAAGAAAAAGGGTCCGCGCTATACCCCCGTCTCCCGCCGCCACGAGCGGCCGAGTGCGATCCTCTGGCTGGTGCGCAGCCATCCGGAGCTGAAGGACAGCCAGATCATGCGCCTGGTCGGCACCACCAAGACGACCATTGCGAGCGTGCGCGACCGCACCCATTGGAACGCCTCGACCCTGACGCCGATGGACCCGGTGACCCTCGGCCTTTGCTCGCAGATCGAGCTCGATTTCGAAGTGCAGCGCGCGGCCAAGGAAAAACCCGCTGCCCAGCAGTATGGCGGCGCGACCCTGTTGCCGGCCTCGGAAACCACCCGCAAGGATGCCGAGCACGAGCATTCGCCGACCACCGACAAGCAGCGCGACGATCTCGAAGTGGATGCCGTGTTCGCCAAGCTGAAGACCATCGGCGGCAAGAAGGCCGAGGACGAATAACCGCCCCGGGGGACGCCCGCACCCGTTTGGGCGTCAGCTTGCGCGACCATGCCCCAGACGGGGCATGACGTCAGAGGCCAAAGAGTGGTACAGGAGTGTGATGCGCCATCGCGTCACGCTCCTTTTTGTTGCAGCGGTCCTGACCGCTCTTGCAGCTGCCAGTTTCAGCGGCACGCCGGCGCGCGCCGACAAGATCGTCGATCCAAAGAGCGTGGCGCCGGAATTCCGCGAAGCCGCCGAAAAGCGCCATGCCGAACAGCTCAAGCTGATCGAATGCAACAACGCGGCGAAGGTCGCCAAAATCCCGCGGCGCGATCTGGCGCAATACGTTGCCGAGTGTTTCGACAAGCCGTAGCAGCGCAGCCTTCGCGGCTCGCCGCTAACGCCCCTCGCGCCGTTCTACTTCCCCTTGGCGCCGCCCTGCTTCGCCGCCTTGCGCGCATCGGCAATCGCCTGCTTGAATTGCTCCGCTGTCAGCCCGCCGGGGACGCGGAACGTCCCGACAATGAAGACAGGCGTGCCGCGAAAGCCGAAGGCTTCCGCCTGCTCATTGTTGCGCTTGAGCAGCGCTTCGATCGCCGCCTTGTTGGCCGCGAGATCGGCATTCGCCTTGGTCACATCGACACCGGCCTGCGTCAGCGTTTCATCGATCACCGCCTCGGTGAGGCGGCCTACCTTCACGATCAGCGCACGGTGCGCCGCCTCGTACTTGTTCTGATACTTGGTCGCCAGCACCAGCCGCGCCGCATAGCCTGACGGATCGCCGAGGATCGGCCAGTCCTTCAGCACCAGCCTCACCTTCTTGTCTTCGCTGATGACCTGATCGAGCACCGGCGAGATTTTCTTGCAGTAGGGACACTGGTAATCGAAATACTCGACGATGGTGATGTCGCCGTTCGGATTGCCAAGCGCGGGAATCTCCGGATCGCGAAGCACCGCATCCTTGCTCAGCACATCGGTGTCGGCGCTCTGCGGCTGGGCCGGCGCAGTCTGCGCCGATTCGAAAACCAGCACCATCGCCGCGAGGGCCATGGCGGCAAGGCCGACAGCGTATCGTGCAGCGCGTTTCATGGGAGCATCAGCTTTCTGATCCGCAGCGTGACGGCTGCTAGGCCTTCTTGAGGAATTCGGTGCGCAGCACGAGGCCCTTGATCTTGTCGGTGCGGCCCTCGATCTCATCCTCATTGTCGGTGAGGCGGATATTCTTCACCACCGTACCGCGCTTCAGTCCGCTGGACGAGCCCTTGACCTTCAGGTCCTTGATGACAACGACCGTATCGCCATCCTTCAATTCATTTCCGTTGCTGTCCCTGACCGTCATGACACGTCCTTCACAAGATGCGGCGTTCGCCGCGAGAATCCAGCCTTAGCGCGGATTGTTGAGCATGTCTTCCGCCAGATTGCGGTGAGAGCGCTCGATCCGTGAGTTGCTGCCCGCCGCCCGGCTGCTCTGGACGTCACGGTTCTTGCGGCAGGCGACATAGGCCGACGATCCCGGCTCGCCTTCGGCGCGGCACAGCGCGTCGTCATCCACATTAGCCTGTGGCGACGTGTTGCGTTCGAATTGCGCACAGGCCGACAGCAGAAGGGCGGCGGCGAAAGCAAGCAGATATGCTGGTCTTGTGGCGGTCATCTGCGATCCTGTGATTGCCGGCGCAGCCGGATTTGGCGGCGACCATCGGTCCAGAATGCGCAATTTACAAGCCCACAGTGGCGCTCTCGCGGCGGAAACCCCGTTCCGGGCCTATCCGAGTTCGATTTGGCCATCGATCGTGAACGACAGCGCGACCTCGCCGATCGTGAGCACCATTCGGGCGGGCAGTTTCTCGTTGCCCTTCAGCCTCCCCGCATCAACCGCATCGCGCACGGCCTTCTCGATCTCGCGCTGGGAGGTGACGCCGACCTGCTTGAGAAACTTCCGTATGCTGGTGTTGAAGACGTCCTCGTTCATTGTCGTCTCCTGTTATGCCCGGCCCTGCAGCGCTGTCTTGATCTCGTCCAGCACCATCGGGTCCTCGATGGTCGCGGGCATGGTCCATGGCTCGCCGTCGGCGATCTTCTTGATGGTGCCGCGCAGGATTTTTCCGGAGCGCGTTTTCGGCAGCCGCGTCACGGTGATCGCGAGCTTGAACGCCGCGACCGGGCCGATCTTCTCGCGCACCAGCGCCACGATTTCCTTCTCGATCTCCGCCACTGGCCGGGTCACGCCCGCCTTCAGCACAAGGAAGCCGCACGGCACCTCGCCTTTCACCGTGTCCTTGATGCCGAGCACGGCGCATTCGGCAACATCGGGATGCGAGGCCAGCACCTCTTCCATGCCGCCGGTGGAAAGTCGGTGTCCCGCGACATTGATGATGTCGTCGGTGCGGCCCATGACAAAGACATAGCCGTCCTCGTCCTTGTAGCCCGCGTCGGAGGTTTTGTAGTAGCCCGGAAATTCCGTGAAGTAGGCTTCCCTGCAGCGCTCGTCCTGCTGCCACAGCGTCGGCAGGTTGCCGGGCGGGAGCGGCAGCTTGATGACGATGGAGCCCATGGTGTTCGGCGGCAGTGGCTTGGCTGCTTCATCAACGATGTCCACCTGATAGCCAGGCATCGGCACCGTCGGCGAACCATGTTTCACCGGCAAGGTACCAAGCCCGACCGGATTGCCCGCGATGCACCAGCCGGTTTCCGTCTGCCACCAGTGATCGATCACCGGCACCTTCAACTGCTGCTCGGCCCACTCCACCGTCGGCGGATCGGCACGCTCGCCGGCCAGAAACAGGGTGCGGAATTTCGACAGGTCATATTTGCGGATGAAATCTCCGTTCGGATCATCCTTCTTGATCGCGCGAAACGCCGTGGGCGCAGTAAAGAACGCCACCGCGCCATGCTGCGAGATCACGCGCCAGAACGCGCCGGCGTCCGGCGTACCGACCGGCTTGCCCTCATACATGATCGAGGTCGCACCATGAAACAGCGGGCCGTAGATGATGTAGCTGTGACCGACCACCCAGCCGATGTCGGAGCCGCACCACCACACCTCGCCCGGCTTCACGCCATAGAGATTGAACATCGACCATTTCAGCGCGACGAGATGCCCGCCGTTGTCGCGCACCACGCCCTTCGGCTTTCCGGTCGTGCCCGATGTGTAAAGAATGTAGAGCGGATCGGTCGCCAGCACCGGCACGCAGGGAGCCTGCTTTTTCGCCCTTATCGCGGCGTCGCGCAATTCGTTCCAGTCGTGATCGCGGCCTTTGACCAGATCGCAGGTCTGCTGCGGGCGCTGCAGGATGATGCAGGCCTGCGGCTTCACGCTGGAGAGATTGATCGCCTCGTCCAGCAGCGGCTTGTATTGCACGATGCGGCCCGGCTCGAGACCGCAGCTTGCGGAGAGAATGAGTTTCGGCTCGGCATCCTCGATGCGGGTCGCAAGCTCCTTGGCCGCGAAGCCGCCGAATACCACGGAATGAATCGCGCCGATGCGCGCGCAGGCCAGCATCGCCACCATCGCCTGCGGCACCATCGGCATATAAAGAATGACGCGATCGCCCTTCACCACGCCGAAATCCTGCATCACCGCGGCCAGCGTCTGCACTTCGTGCAATAATTCGGCGTAAGTGAACTTGGTGACCGTGTTGGTCAGCGGCGAGTCGTGAATGAGGGCAAGTTGATTGGCGCGCCCGCCCGCGACATGACGATCCAGCGCGTTGTAGCAGGTGTTGACCACGCCGCCCGCGAACCAGCGGCCATAAAGCCCCATGGACGGATCGAAGACCTTTTTCGCCGGTTCGATCCAGTCGATCTCGCGCGCCGCCTCGCCCCAGAAGCCCTCCGGATCACGCAGCGAACGCGCATGGACCTCGGCGTAGCGGCTGGAATTCTCACTCATAATGGTCTCTCCCTCCCGGTGGGCAATTCGGCCTCTCCATTGACCGGAGAGTTGAGTGCGCACTTTCACTTGAGCATACAGGAATTTTCCGCGTCTTGAGTTGGGTCAATTTCCCTTTCCCTTCAGCGGCATCTGCGCACCGATGCGCTCGATCTCCCGCGCCAGATCCTTGCGGTGCGAGACCGCGACTTCAAGATCGGGGTCGAGGCGGATGGCTGTGGTGAAGTCAGCCAGCGCGCGCGGACGGTTGCCCTTCGCCCGCATCACCATGCCGCGGTTGTTGTAGGCAAGGGCCAGCTTGTCGTCCAGTTCGATGGCCTTGTTGTAGTCCGCCAGTGCCGCATCCAGATTGTCCTTGAGTTGCCAGGCGGTGCCCCGGTTGAGATAGAATTTCGCCGACGGCTTCAGCCGGATGGCCTGGTTATAATCGTTGATCGCCTTGTCGTAGGCGTTGTTGCGCGCATAGGTCTCGCCGCGGTCATCGTAGAATTCGGCTGTCGCGGGATCGAGCCGGATGGCTTCGCTCTGGTCGTCGATCGCCAGATCGTAGCGCCGGACTTTCTTAAAAACTGCCGCGCGCGCAGCGAACATCTGCGCATCCTTCGGATTGAGGCGAATGGCTTCGGTGTAATCGCGCACCGCAAGGCGCGACTCCCGCATCAATGCAAACGCCGCGGCGCGAAGCGAGAGCAGCCGGGGACTGTTCGGATCAAGACGGATCGCGGCATCATAGTCGTCAATCGCCTTGTCGTATCGCTTCAGGCCGACCAGTGCATCGCCTCGCGTAGCGAACGTATCGGGATTCTGCGGATCGAGACGCACGGCATCCTCGGCATCGCCGCGCGCCGCCTCGAAATCACCCTTGCCGTTGCTGGCTCGTGCGCGCATCAGCAGCGCAAGGACGTTATCGGGAGAAACGCGCTTGCCGGGCGCAGCGGACGAGACAGCGCGATCACCTTTGTGCAGACGCGGATCGTTCTGGCCGGAATCGCCCGCTTCGCAGGCGCTCATGACCGTCACGCCGGTGCCAGAGGGCGCACCGAGAATATCGGACAATGTCTGGCAGTTGCCGCCGCTGCAGAGCCGCCATTCGCCCGCCATGCCGGAATGTCCGAGTGCGACCTCAGGCAAGACCGGGAGTTTCGGCGCCCAGCGAAACCAGCCATCCATCAGCCGCGCATCCGGCGGCGGCTCCATCCCCGCGCCCGAACCTTTCACCCGCGCCTCGACGATCTCGAGGCCCTGCGGCGTCACCCGCCAGTCTTCCTGCCACTCGGTCTTCTCGACCGAATGAGTCCATGTCAGCATGAACGACGCCACCGCCAGCGACTTGACGACGCCTGCCGTGGCGAGACACAGACCCACGCGGTCACCTCACGAGATAGTGTCAGGCGCTGGCCGCGACCTGCACCGGCTTTTTCCGCCACTGCCAGATCACGGCGACAATCGCGAGCACAAAGCCGATCTCGTCGCTGTAACTGAATTCACCGAGCAGGAACAGCGCGCCCACAAAGCTGAGAACCCGCTCCGCCACCGTCATCCGTGCAAACAGGTAGCCGATGGCCACCATGCCGAACAGGCCGATGGCGACCAGCGCCTTGACGGTTGCGTAAATCACCGCGCCATAGAAGCCGAGCTTGGCCTGCATGGGATCGCCGTTCTGCAGCATCAGCGCGGGCGAATAGACCGCGATGAATGGAATCACATAGCCGGCGAGTGCGATGCGCATCGCTTCCCAGCCGATCTTGTCCGGATTTTCCTTGGCGATCGGCGCGGCGGCCAGCGCCGCCAGCGCCACCGGCGGCGAAAGATCGGCCATGATGCCGTAGTAGAACGCGAACATGTGGCTGATGATCAGCGGCACGCCCAACTTGGCCAGCGCGGGAGCAGCGAGCGCGGCGACGATGATGTAGGTCGGGATGGTCGGAATGCCGGTGCCGAGTACGATCGACAGCAGCATGGTCATGATGAGTGCCAGGAACAGACTCTTCTCGCCGAGGCCGATCACCCAGCTTCCGAAGATGGTGCCGACGCCAGTCTGGGTCATCATGCCGATGATGGTGCCGACAATGGCGCAGGCCATGCCGACGGTGAGCGCGGACTTCGCGCTGTCGGCCAGTGAATCGCGGCAGGCTGCAAGCGTGGCGCGTCCGCCCTGCGTCAGCGCCGCGATGAGAATGAGAACGCCGACAACGGCGGCGACATAGCGGATGTCCACCGAACTTCCGTTGCGGAACAGCGACCCGGCCACCAGCGCAAGGCCGATCCAGAACACATAGCGCAGCGCCACGTTCGAAAAGCCAAGCACGATGCTGGCGCCGAGGATCAGCGCCACGGTCAGCGCAAGACCCATGCTGCCCGCATAGAGCGGCGTAAAGCCCTCGAACAGCATAAACACCAGCGCCGCGAGCGGCAGCACAAGATACCAGCGCTGGGTCAGCGCCTTGAGCGCGCTCGGAATCTCGTCCCTCTTCATGCCGGTGAGGCCATGCTTGCCGGCTTCGAGATGCACCATCCAGAAGGCCGAGGCGAAGTAGAGCGCGGCCGGAATGACGGCCGCCTTCACGATCACCGAGTAATCGACGCCGAGCGTTTCGGCCATGATGAAAGCCACCGCGCCCATCACCGGCGGCATGATCTGTCCGCCCATCGAAGCCGTGGCCTCGACGCCCGCCGCGAAGGCACGGCGATAGCCGAACTTGATCATCAGCGGAATGGTGAACTGGCCGACAGTGACCACGTTGGCAACCCCGGAGCCGGAAATCGTGCCCATCATGCCGGACGCAACGACGGCAACCTTCGCCGGACCGCCGCGCGTGCCGCCGAACAGACCGAGCGACACGTCGGTAAACAGCTTGATCATGCCCGCGCGTTCAAGGAACGAGCCGAACAGGATGAAGAGGAAGATGTAGGTCGCGGACACATAGATCGGCACGCCGTAGAATCCTTCGGTGCCGTAGGACAGATGCGTGACGATCTGGTCGAAATCGTAACCGCGATGATTCAGCGGCGACGGTAGATACTGACCGAAAAACCAGTAGAGCAGACACGCACCGCACATCAGCGGCAGCGCGAGGCCCATCATCCGGCGCACGCCTTCAAAGATGAGGATGCCGAGCACCGTGCCGACCACGAGATCGAGATGCGTCGGATCGCCGTCGCGCTGAATCAGGTCCGCGTAGAAAATGTATTGATAAAGACCGCAGAAAAATCCGATGCCGCCGATGACCCACCCGGCAGCGCGCTGGAAATTTGTCTTCGCGGTGAAATTGGCGATCAGGCCGAAGGTCAGCAGCAGCAGGAAGCCGACATGGATGCCGCGCACCGCCTGGCTCGGGAGAAAATTCCATGCCGCGACGATGAGCTGGAACACTGCAAAGCAGATGCCGATCACATAGGCGAGATGGCCCCACATGCCGGGACCGAAGCCCTCGGGAAAGCCATGCTCGAAATTGTCGAGTTCGACTTTGACCTTTTCCTCGGTGCCGTGTTCGTAAATCATCTGAATTCCCGCCGCCCTGTTTCACGCGGCTCCTGCGGAGCTGCGCACTCACAACTTCCCCGATTGTCGTAGCCGGGCTTCTGCCCGGCCACCTTTTACCTGATGCCGACCAGAGACGTGGATGCCCGGGACAAGCCCGGGCATGACGTCTTTTTCGGGTTGGCGACCTGTTTCCGGACCGCCTTACTTGATCAGGCCCTTTTCCTTGTAATAGCGGATCGCGCCCGGATGCAGCGGCGCCGGGCTTCCGGTCGCAGCCGTTTCCAGCTTGATGTCCTTGCCGGCCACATGCGAGTTGGCGAGCTCAGGCAGCGACTCGAAGATCAGCTTGGTCATCTGATAGGCAAGATCGTCCGACACCGCCGAACTGGTGACGAGATAGTTCACGACAGCAGCCGTCGGCACGTCTTCCTTCTGGCCGGTATAGGTGTTGGCCGGGATCACCACCGACACGAACGGAGGTCCGATCTTCTCCACGGTGGCCTTCGGCACCGAGACGACGTTGATCTCGGTCGAGCTCGACAGATCCTTCAGCGACGCGACACCGAGACCCGCAGATTGCAGCGTGGCGTTGAGCTGACGGTTTTTCATCAGATCGACGGATTCGGCGAACGGCAGATATTCGACCTTGCCGAGGTCCTTGTATTCGAGGCCTGCCGCTTTCAGGATCGCGCGGGCATTGAGTTCGGTGCCCGACTTTGGCGCGCCAACCGAAAGCGTCTTGCCCTTGAGATCGGCCAGCGTCTTGATGCCGCTGTCCGCGGTGGCCACGATCTGAATGTAATTCGGATAGATCGCGCCGATGGTGCGCAGCTTGGTCAGCTTCTTCTTGAAGCCCGCTTCCTCGTCGCCATCGACGGCGGCCTTCAGCGAGTCGCCGAGGGTGAACGCGAGTTCGCCGCGGCCCTGCTCGATCAGGTTGAGATTTTCCACCGACGCCTTGGTGGCCTGCACCTGCGTCTTCACGCCGGAAATCTTGTCGCCGTAGATTTTTCCGATCGCAACGCCGAGCGGATAATACACACCGGACGTGCCGCCGGTCAGGATATTGATGAATTGCTGGGCATGAGCGGCAGGCGCAGCGAGTGCACTGGCGGACAGGACGGCAGCAGCAAGCAGGGTCTTCTTCATTCGCGTATCCTTCTTGAAATTTTGCAGGAAATTGGACGGATGAGCGCACGCGGTCAACCCGCGCGGCGCCAAAGACTTCATGGCAGATGCCCGGCCGGACCTAGACATTCGTCTAGGGAGGCAATTGTTTTGCTGCACTGCAATGCGGAACCGTCATGAGACCGCAACATGCAGCTCGCAAAGCTGAATCCGCATCCGTCTCAGGCACACCCGGCTCACATGGCCAAGCTGCAAGGGATGCTCTAGAACGCTCGGAGTGCCGAACCATACGGCGCCACGAACAAGGCCCGCGCAGCGGGCGGGATGGAGACTTTGATAATATGACCAAGCGACCGACGTCCGTATTGCCTCACACAAAATCACTGATCACCCGCCGCAGCGTTCTCGCGGGCGGTGCCGCGCTGGCGGCAACCCCGTTCCTGAGCCAGACCTCGAGGGCCGCGGCATGGCCTGATCGTCCCGTCAAATTCATCGTGCCTTTCGCCGCCGGCGGCACCACCGACATCCTCGGCCGCCTCGTGGCGCAGAAGCTTTCGGAAGAGTATGGCCAGCAGTTCATTGTCGAGAACAAGCCCGGCGCAGGCGGCAACATCGCCGCCGATTTTGTCGCGAAGTCCGATCCCGATGGATACACCTTCATTGTCGGCACGCCCGGCACCCACGCGATCAACAAGTATGTTCAGAAGAACATGCCTTACGATCCGATCAAGGACATCCAGCCGGTCACCATCATCGCGCGGGTCCCGAACCTGATGTCGGTCAATCCCGAGGTTCCGGCGAAATCGGTCGCCGAGTTCATCGCGCTGGCGAAATCGAAGCCTGGTCAGTTGTTCTACGGCACGCCGGGTCTCGGCAGCACGGCGCACCTGTCGACCGAATTGTTCAAGTCGATGACCGGCATCGACATCGTGCACGTGCCTTACAAGGGCAGCGCGCCCGCACTGACCGACCTCGTCGCGGGCCGCGTCCATGTCATGATCGACAACCTTCCGGCGGTGCTGCCCTTCGCCGAGAACAATAACGTGCGTCCTCTGGCGGTGAGCACCGCGGAAAAGTGGCCGCTGCTGCCGAACATCCCGACCATCGGCGAAACCGTGAAGGGCTATGACGCTGCGTCGTGGTTCACTGTCGCGGCGCCGGCCAAGGTGTCGAAGGACATCGTGATGAAGCTCAATGCCAGCATCATCAAGTATATCAAGTCGCCGGACGGGATTGAGCGCATCCGCAAGCTCGGCGGCGAGCCGATCGGCAACACGCCGGAGGACATGCAAGCATTCGTGATCGCGGAAACCGAAAAGTGGGGCAAGGTCGCCGAATTCGCCAAGATCAAGCCTGAATAAGCAATGTGCCCGGGTGCGGCATCAGCGCCGCATCCGGGAACATTCGGCCTCGGGCGTGTTATTGTCCATCATGGCGCAACCGATTCCCGCGAGCGATGTCAGGTCCCGGCTCTGGCCGATTGTCATCAGCGCCATCCTTGCCGCGCTGATCGCCGCAGCAGCGATCCTGCTCTCCTACAAGGTGGAGCCGCCTCCCGACAACGCGCGGGTTGTGGTCGATGAACAGCGGCAGACCTATGCCAGCACGCCCTGTGTGGTGTTCAACAAGCTGGACCGCGAACTGATCGCCAACCGTTCCGAAGTCAACGATCCGGCGAAGCCGCTTCAACTCTTTTCCTATGCCAGCGAGAAAACCATCGCCGACATCAAGGCGGATGGAAAATGGACGCGCGACGCCGCGTGCGACTACGTCACCGGTTTCGATCAGATCGTCACACGCTGGATGCGCCTGACCGGATATCGCTCGCGCTGGACCGACGACGGACAATGGCGCTGGTAGCAAATCCCTTTCCAACGCGCTCCGATTGTAACACATTCCGACTCATGCTGCGGCCGGCCCGTCCGCTCTCAATGAACCCATGCCGAAGGATTCTGTCGTGAGCACGACGACCGATAAACCCGCAAAACGCTCGCTGTTCTCGGCCGATGGAATCACCGCGCCGCTACGGCATGCCGTGTTCCGGCGGATCTGGACGGCCAGCCTGCTCACCAATCTCGGACTGATGATCAACGGCGTCGGCGCGGCATGGGCCATGACCCAGATGACATCGTCGGCAGGGATGGTGGCGCTGGTGCAGACCGCACTGATGATGCCGATCATGCTGCTGTCGCTAGCAGCGGGCGCCATCGCCGATATGTACGACCGCCGCCTCGTCGGCCTGATCGCGCTCTTGCTCGGCCTCATCGGCGGAGTGACGCTGGCGACGCTCGCCTATCTAAATCTCATCACGCCGAACAGCCTGCTGCTGTTCTGCTTCATGATCGGCAGCGGCATGGCGCTGTTCGGCCCCTCATGGCAGGCCTCGGTCAGCGAACAGGTTCCTGCCGAAACGCTGCCTTCAGCGGTGGCGCTGAACGGCATCAGCTACAACATCGCGCGCAGCTTCGGCCCGGCGCTGGGCGGCATTATCGTCGCCGCCGCGGGCGCGGTAGCGGCGTTCATCTCCAACGTGCTGCTCTATATTCCGCTGATCATCGTGCTCTATCTCTGGCAGCGCACGCTCGAACCATCGCGGCTCCCGCCGGAGCGGCTGCGCCGCGCCGTCGTGTCCGGCATCCGCTACATCATCCATTCGCCTCCGATCCGCGTGGTGCTCTACCGCACGCTGGTGACCGGCATCGCTGGCGGTTCGGTGCTGGCGCTGTTACCGCTGGTGGCGCGCGACACGCTCCACGGCAGTGCACAGACCTACGGCATCATGCTCGGCTGCTTCGGCATCGGCGGCGTGCTCGGCGCGCTCAACATCTCCAGCGTCCGCGCCCATTTCAGCAACGAACAGGCCGTGCGGCTTTGTGCACTAACCATGGGCCTTGCGATCTGCATCCTCGCCCTGAGCCGCTGGCCCGTGCTGACCGGTGCGGGACTGGTGGTGGCCGGTGCGTCATGGATGATCGCAGTGACGCTGTTCAATATCGGTGTGCAGCTCTCGACGCCGCGCTGGGTCGCGGGGCGCGCGCTCGCGGCATATCAGGCCGCGATTGCCGGCGGTGTCGCAATCGGAAGCTGGCTATGGGGCTATGTGGCCAACAGCGTCGGCCTCAACAACGCCCTGCTGATCGCCGGGGCTGCGATGTTCGTGTCGCCGGTACTCGCGATCTGGTTTCGCATGCCGTCCACCGAAGGGGCCAACAACGATCCGGTCGATGCGCTGGAAGAGCCGGAGGTGAACCTTGCCATCACGCCGCGCAGCGGGCCGATCGTGGTCGAGATCGAATATCGCGTGAACCAGCAGCAGGCCCGCGCATTCTACACCACGATGCTGCAGCTTCAGGCGATCCGTCAGCGCAACGGCGCCTATGACTGGTCGATCGCCCGCGACATTACCGATCCTGAACTGTGGATCGAGCGTTATCACTGTCCGACCTGGCTCGATTATCTGCGCCAGCGCAACCGCTCGACCCAGTCGGAGCGGGAAATCCAGCTCAAGGCGATCGGATTCCATCTCGGACCCGAGCCGATCAAGATTCATCGCATGCTGGAGCGGCCGCTGGGATCGGTACGCTGGAAGGACGAGACGCCGGATCGCGCCAAGAGCGGGAATGTGGAAATTCAGCCGTCAGCCAGCGGCGTCTGAATCGCCGCCGTGCACGAGCCACAGTTCAAAGATGCCGTGAAATCCGTATTTCGGCGAAGCTCAATCTTCCGGCGGCAATCTGTCTTCTGACGACAGGGAGAAGTTTTCGTGCCAGCGATTTGCACGCTCGAACATGCGCCAGTGGATCGCTTCAGTCTCCGCGAACTTTTCCGGACTGAGCCACGGCTTCAGCGCCTTGAGTGTCTTCTCCCATTCGGCGCGATCCGGCTTCGGAACATCGCCAAACAACTTCGACAACTCACTCGATACAATACCTTTCGGCGAAACAAGTTTATTCATGATCGTCGCCCCGCACGCGAACGCCACAGTCACCTGAGCTTCACATTTGAGACGATCTCGTAACGTGAAGCGAGAATGATTCGAAAGAGCGGCCGAAACGCTTGTTGATAACTCGATTCGGTCAGTCCTACTGACGGATTGAGTCGGCGATGAGTCAAAGCAGGCATGCACGCGAGGTTCGCGTTCCCTCTCAGCGCTACCTTACAAACTCCAAACCGCCGTCGGGACTGCAAGTTATGAGTCCCGTGCCGCCTTCTACAGGAAGTTCCGGACGCGGATTCGCAGCTCTCGCTGAATTTCCAACAGGCGGCACGGGCCGTATGATTCCCCGCAGTGAGTCGCCCGGCATGGGGGACATGGTCAGGCATGGAATTGCTCTCCCGGCGACAGGCTGCGGGCAAATTCAGGAACGGACACAAGACAATGATCGATTTCACCGCACTGATGGCGAGCATGACCGCCGAGGCCGATGCCAGTTCCGTCACGGCGACGGAAGACTGGCTTCAGGGGCGCACCATCTATGGCGGCCTGACCGCAGCCTTCTGTCTGGAAAGCGTGGCGCAACATTACGGGGACCTGCCGCCATTGCGCTCTGCACAATTCAGTTTTGTCGGTCCTGCGGCCGGGACGGTGATGATCCGCCCGACCGTGCTGCGCAGAGGCAAATCCACCGTGTTTGTCGGCGTCGAACTGTTCGGCGAAACCGGCCTCGCGACCCGTGCCACGCTGTGTTACGGCGCAGAGCGCGCCTCTACTGTGATGTACGGCAGCCTTGCCGCGCCTGCGGTGCCGGAACCGGAAACCTGCCCGCCGTTTTTCCGCAAGATCCCCGGATTGAATTTTATTCAGCATTTCGAGGGTCGCTTTGCTGGTGGCCATCCGCCGTTCAGCCAGAGCCAGCATCCGAACTTCTCGATCTGGCTGCGCCATCAGGATGCGGCCAAACCGGCCACGATGTCCGCGCTGGTCGCGCTCACCGATGCGCCGCCGCCAGCGGCGCTGGTGCTGTTCGAGCGGCCTGGCCCGATCAGCACCATGACCTGGGCCGTCGACCTCCTGACCGACAGACCCACCACCCGTGACGGTTGGTGGCTGCTGCAGACCAAGGCGGAAAACGTCGTAGGCGGCTATTCCAGTCAGGCGACAACTTTGTGGAACGCAGACAGGCAGCCCATCCTGGTCAGCAGGCAGAACGTCGCGGTGTTCATGTGAGTTTCTTTCCCCGGGCGATAACGGTCATCGCAGCCACGGCATTTGTCGCGGTGCTGTCCTCCACCGCCTTCGCCCAGACGCCGCAGCAGATGGCGGAGTATCGCCGCAAGCTCGCGGAATATAATGCCGTGCGCGAGCCGTTCGAGGAAGCGGCCTCGACCTACTGGACCACAATCAGCGAGAAACGGCGCGCGCGCTTTGCCAAGCGCCGCAATGGCGAGACCATTACCGCCGAGGACTACGTGCTGGCCCAGCCGCCGGTTTATAGCGGCCCGCCAAGGCCGGTCGATCCCACGCCGCCGGAAAAGCAGCCGAAACCACGCGCGCCTCTCCCCGTCGTAGCGGATTTCCTGAGCCAGGCGCGTGAGCATTTCAACTTCACCCCGCGCAAGCCCGCCAATGAGATCGACTACAAGCGCGCCTATGCGCGTGTCGCCTCGAGTTTTGGCCTGACGCGGGATCAGGCGGTGCGGGTCTACAGTTTCGAATCCGGCGGCAACGGCAAATACGACGTGCAGGCCGGGCTTGAGGGCAACCGGCCCGGCGCCCGCGCTATCTCCACTGCGCTCGGCTACAACCAGCTCCTGACCACCAACACCATCAGCATCCTCGCGGAGCACGGCGGTCTTGTCGTCAAGACCATGCACGACAAGGCCCATCAGGCCGGCGGCGCGCAGAAAGCCGACCTGCAACGCAAGACCGCCATCGTCCAGCAGATGGTCGCGTTCTGCAAAACCGTGCCGAACCAGTGGAGCGCCCATGAAAAACTCGGCGTCACGCCGCGCGGCATCGCCGTTCACGCGCTCAATCTCGACATGGATGTCGGGCCTGTGCTGCAGACACTGAAGCTGATGGACTCGGTGAACTTCGCAAAGCGCAAGGGTTACAACGCGCCGCTCACCGCCGCCGAACTTGAGATGATGAACCTGACCGGGGACGGCAACGGTTTCGACATGGTGTCGATGCCGCAATCCCTGCGCGTGATCGTTCCGACCTCCAATTTCTTCCAGCGCAACGGCTATGAGCGCAACCCGGTGGCCATCCGCAACAACACCGTCGCAAAGCTGCTCGCAGCGACCGACGCACGGATGGACAATCAGGTCAACCTGCAGGGCGCGAAGGATCTGGCTGCGGCGTTCTAGACACCCTCACACCCCGTCCAGCACGATCATGGTCGGCTTTTTCGGCAGGGTGTTGCGCGAGATTGAGAACGAGCGCTCCGGGCGGATATCCATCTCAAACTGGCCGTTCATCCGCGCCAGAAAATCGCTCAGTGGCGTCGCGAAGCGATGCATCGGCAACACGATGGACGAGCGCAGCCGCCGCGTGATCTCCGATATGCCATCCAGCGACATCGTGAAGGTGCCATCGATCGGCACCATGACAATATCGAGGCGACCAATCGCAGCATAATGCGTCTCATCCAGCGGGTGATGCAGATGGCCGAGATGGCCGATGCACAGGCCCGCAACCTCGAAGATGAAGATCGAGTTGCCGTCCTTCTGCAGGGCTTCGGAATCGAAGCGGAAGGCGCGGATGTCGGTGGTGACATTCCTGATAAGCACATCGCCGATCATCTTCGAGTGCCGCGCCGGCTGGCCGCCCTCGCCCCAGCCATGCAGCACATGGGCAATGCCGGGATCGGGATAAAGCGTGTAGTGCGTGGAATGCGCGCGGTTCATTGTCACCACATTGGGCGACTTTCCGGCGGTATAGGCGCCGCTGAAATCTGTGGCGATGGTGACATTGCCCGGCGTCTCGATGATGTAGGTCGAGTGACCGGCATAGGTGATGGTCACCGCGCCGCTGTCCGCCGCCACCCGCGAGAGGCTTGCATACCTCACGCGCGGCAGCGACTGCGCCATGGCGAGGCACTCGCTGGGCAGCGGCTTGTCCTGCGCGGTGGCAAAGCCGGCCGGCAGGACAAGGACGGCCAGCGCCATGGCAAGCAGGATCATGATGCGCAATCGACGGACCGGGAACTCCTGCGACATGACGGGATGCCTCTCCAGACGTCTTCAGATCACTCCGCTCAGATAAAACAGCACGCCCGCCGACGCACAGGCGGCCAGCGTTTGCAGCATTCCGGCATTAAAGCGGAAAATCGCAATCGCCGCACCAACAGCGAGTGCAAGCGCCCACGGATCGACGCTGGCCAATACCGGCGCCTCGAATGACAGCCCCGCGTTCCGCACTGGAAACGTCTCGCGGAAAACGGTGTGGATCGCGAACCAGATCGCCAGATTCAGGATGACGCCGACCACCGCCGCCGTGATCGCGGACAGCGCGCCTGCCAGCGCCTTGTTGCCGCGCATGGTTTCAATGAAGGGCGCGCCGAGGAATATCCAGAGAAAGCAGGGTGTGAAAGTCACCCATGTCGCCAGCAGGCCGCCGAGCGTGCCTGCAAGCATCGGCGAGAGTGCGCCCGGATCGCGGAATGCCGCCATGAACCCCACGAACTGCAGCACCATGATCAGCGGTCCAGGCGTCGTCTCCGCCATGCCAAGACCGTCGAGCATCTCGTTCGGCTTCAGCCAGTGATAATGTTCGACCGCCTGCTGCGCGACATAGGCCAGCACAGCATAGGCACCACCGAACGTCACCATCGCCATCTTGCTGAAGAACACCGCGATCTGGCTGAACACATTGCCGTCGCCCAAGAGAAGAAGCAGCAGCGCGACCGGCACCAGCCATAGCAGCAGCCAGACCACCGCGACCTTCAATGCGTGCAACACGCTGGGGCGCGCATGCGGCGGCAGCGCGTCGCCCAGCAAGCTGTCCACGAGCGCGGTGGAGGCTTTGCTGCCGTGCCCGGCGGCAGCAAAGGCGGCGAGGCCCGCACGTCCCCCAATGTAGCCGATTGCTCCGGCTATCAGCACGATGGCGGGGAACGGCACATTGAAGAAGAAAATCGCAATGAACGCCGCTGCGGCAAGTCCCTGCATCAACGGGTTGCCGAGCGCCCGCTTGCCGACGCGGACCACCGCCTGCAGCACGATCGCCAACACCGCAGCCTTGAGGCCGAAGAACAGCGCAGCGACAAAGCCGACATTTCCGAATGCCGCATAGATGTAGCTGAGCGCCATGATGGCGATCACGCCCGGCACGATGAACAATCCGCCCGCGACGATGCCGCCGCGCGTCCGGTGCATCAGCCAGCCGATATAGGTCGCGAGCTGCTGTGCCTCGGGGCCCGGCAGCAGCATGCAGTAATTCAGCGCGTGCAGAAACCGGCTTTCAGAGACCCAATGCTTCTCCTCGACAAGAATGCGATGCATGACCGCGATCTGACCGGCGGGGCCGCCGAAGCTGAGCATGGCGATGCGCAGCCAGACCCGAAAGGCTTCGCCGGGAGTCGGAAGGGCGGGAGTGCTTCGTTCGCCAGGAATCGAAGACGGTGCGGCGGCATCTGTCATACGCGCACCTTCACCTCGCCCCGCGAGATTGTCATCCGGCCACCCACTTTATGCGATCCTCCAATGGAGTTCGCATAAAGCAGATCACAGCCGTTGCAAGCAGGAAAGTCTCAGATCGTTGTGAAGTCGCCGTGACGTCCGAGCCCGCTCGAAAAACGCCCCGCGCCGTCGGCACCTTCCTTGAAATGCGCCTCGACACCGTTGACCCATTCGCAGCGCATGGCGTCGCGTACCGGCAGACCGTATGTCTCGATCACGGACCGGCGATCGGCACGAACCGCGGCCTGCGGGAAACGCGCAATCTCGCGCGCCATCGCTTCGGCGGCGGCGCGCGCGCCGCCCGGTGCAACAATCTTCTCGCACATGCCGATCCGCAGCGCTTCTTCTGCAGGAACCTTGCGTCCCGTGAGAATAATTTCCATCGCGCGGCCCTGACCGACCAGCCGCGCCAGGCGCACGCTGCCGCCATCGAGCAGCGGAATGCCCCAGCGCCGGCAATAGACGCCGAAATAAGCCGTCTCAGCCATCACGCGAATATCGCACCAGAGCGCAAGCTCCATGCCGCCGGCGACCGCCGGGCCTTCGACCGCGCCAATAACCGGTTTCGACAGTTCCAGCCGTGTCGGGCCGAGCGGGCCACGCGGAGCTGCATTCGCGCCGGTCGGAAAGGCCAGCCCTTCAACAACGTCATGCTGGAAGGCGGCGCGATCGGAGAGTGTGCTGGCATATTTGAGATCCCAGCCCGCGCAGAACGCGCCGCCCTCACCCCACAGCACCGCAACGCTCGCCGAATCATCGCGATCGAATTCCTTGAACGCGGCGACCAGCGCATCGGCGCTCTCGGGGTCCATCGCATTGCGCGCGACCTCGAACCGGCTGTGAACGATGGTCCAGACGTTCCCTTGCTTTTCGATCCTGACAGCCATCCGGCGTACTCCCTTTTACTTTTGAGGTTTTGATTTTGATGTGGTCTTGCGTGCTTCGTTGCGGCCCGGCTTCTCTCGCGGCGATGGACTGGCAACGCCAAGCTGGCTCAGCATCAGGCCGAGCAGCATCCGCGCATCGGTGTCGAGAAACTTCAGCCGTCCCGCCATCTGCAGGACGAGCGCCCCGATCATCTGGCTGAACAGTAGCGCGACCCATGGCCTGACGTCAGCCACGGCGCGCCCCTGCATCTCGCTGAGCGGCTGTGCGATGCGCTCCAGCACCCGCGCCAGCGCGCGGTTGAGCGCATCATCCAGCGCCTTGCCGACGCCCTGACGCTTGACGCCGCGAAAGGCATAAAGACCGAGGTTCACCTCAAAACGGTTTTCCAGGTAGTAGCCAAGAAACGCTTCGCAGCCGGCGGCCACCTGCGCCTGCGCACCCTGCACCGACTGCACAGAGCCAGCGACATGCGCATCGAGCGCGGACAGCGAATGCTGCAGCATATCCGCGTAAATTGCCTCCTTGCTCTCGAACAACGGATAGATCGCTCCGGTCGAGCACCCTGCGCGAAGGGCAATGCCCCGCATGGTCGCGCCTTCGAGGCCGAGTTCGGCGAATTCCTCACGCGCAGCCCGCAGCAGAAGCTCCCGCTTCGCCACCTTGACACTGCGCGACCAGTCCTGGGCCATTTCGATCTCGCGTTCCAATTTGATAACAATGTTATCTGTAGAAAACACGCATTGTCAATGCCGAACGAAACGGCCTCGCAACGACATGGAGACAAACGAAAATAAGGTCGCGGGAGCTACCCGGCACGCAAGGGCGCGGCGGTGACAACAAGGCCACCTGCCGACGCTGCGGGATCAGATTTCCCCGGTACTGGCCTCCACATGGAAGCCCTTCGAGGTGATCAGCCAGGTGCCATCGATTCGATGCCAGGTCAGGTAATCCACGAACAGCATCGTGTTGACCCTTACCCGCACTTTCGTGAAAGCCTGCGTCGTGGACGAAAAATCGACCAGAAGAATCTCATCTGCGCGCGCCGCGTTTACCGATTTCGGCGACTGGCGCTTGTCGAGAATGTCCCGGTAGACCGGCGCGAGCCACGCGACCATCTTGCCTTCGCGGAATCCATGCAACTGCACGGTCGGCGCGAAAACCTGTTCGAAGCGCGACGTATCGCAATCGTACATCAGGTCGAAATATTTCTGCACCGCTTCGAGCAAGCCAACAGCACAAGCACGGTCGAGTGATCCGGATTCGTTGAGAGGCGCAGCCATCAAAAACTCCTTGGCAGTTGAGAGATCAGCCGGAGCGTCTCTAACCCATCACAAGGAACGAGGCGCATGAGAAAAATACGTCTCGACTGAAAGTAAATTCACTCGGAAAGCCCGATCAGGACGTTTGGTACGACGGAATTCAGTCATGCCCTCACTTTCGGCCCTGAGGCTCGGGTCACCCTCAACGCTTGCAGCGCCTCATCGGATGGTATCCGGATCGGCCCGACGGGCATGCTCCACGTCTTGGCCTGTCCAAGCCCCGCCCGCCTCCATCCCCCGCGCGGGGGATGCGATTATTCTGGATTTTTTGTCTGTTCCTTGGAAACCTCGATCCTCAGGTGAGAGACCGACCGATGCAGACGGATGTATCTTCAGATCAATTGTCCGCAGCTATTGGCAAGATTTACGACAGTGCGATCGATCCGGCCCTGTGGCCCGACGCGCTCGAGGCCTGTTGTGGTCTAATCGGAGCCACGCTCGGCGCCATCAATCTCTACGATCTGGAAGACCAGAAGAAGAACTTCACCGCGCGCTGGGGCGGCGATCCCTACTGGATCGAACTGCTGCAAACGAAATACGTCAAGCTGGACCCGTTCTGGGAGATTTATCCGACGTTCCAGGTGGGCGACGTCGCCAATACGGCAACGTTGCTGAAGCGTCTGGGTGCAGAGGAAGACGAGATCCGTCAACTCCCTTTCTTTACCGAATGGGCGGAGCCTGCAGGCTATCGCGACGTCGCCGCCGGTGTCCTTCTCCGCAGTTCGACACGAAGTGGAACATTCGAGCTGCATACGCCGCCAACGCGCGACCTTGTCGGCCCGAACGAGCTTGCGATTGCCGCGCTGCTAAATCCCCATATGCGGCGCGCCGCGA
The DNA here is from genome assembly GCA_024508675.1 of Afipia sp. GTDB lineage: Bacteria > Pseudomonadota > Alphaproteobacteria > Rhizobiales > Xanthobacteraceae > Afipia. The sequence goes on along the minus strand of JANINQ010000008.1, from coordinate 121,811 downwards.
CCATCGGCGATCTGCTGGACATGCGCTCGCTCGCCACGGCGGCCTTCGAGGCTACGCTCGAAGCACTCTCGGCCGCCGTTGTGCTGGTCGATGCGAACAGCCGCATCCTCTATTCGAACCAGTCCGCCCGGACCATGTTCAGCGCCGGCGACCCGATCCAGTCGCAACGCGGCGTGCTGGCGGCACGCGAGATGAGCGCAACTACGGCCATTCGGGACGCGATCACGCGCGCGGCGCTGGATGAAAGCGAGCTTGGCTATGGCGGGATCGGCGTTCCGGTCAGAAGCCGCGACCCGCAGACCGTGCTGCACTCAATCGCTCATGTCTTGCCGCTGAAATCCGGAATGCGGCGTCCGGGCCTCTCGCTCGGTGCTGCTGCCGCTGTCTTCATCACGCCGTCGGCGGATAGCGCTTCGCCTCCATTCGAAGCATTGGCTGCACTTTACGATCTGACTCCGACGGAAGCCCGTGTCATGATCGAAATCGCATCGGGGAAAAACCGCGCAACGGCAGCGACGGCGCTCGGCATCGCCGACTCGACCGTGAAGACTCATCTCGCCCGTGTATTCGAGAAAACGCGAACATCCGAACAGCCCGAGCTGGCAAAGCTGGTGGCAAGCCTGACCTCACCGGCAGTGATCCGCGCCAGTTCCTGAAGCACGTCTCATCCGGTTTCCTGGTTAGTTCTCGCTCGGGACGTTACTGTCCGAAGCTGATATTCAGCCCGGCGCCGGCGTAATACGATGTAGTGGAATCAAACTTGATGCGTGCCGGAGTACCTGTCGGAGAGAGCAGCGAGCCCTGAGGCGCCACGATTCCGGGAGTGCTGCTGTCATAGTTGACGCCGGCAAACCCTTTCGCTGTCATGTTCGGCATCAAACGCGCAGTCAGCCTGGCTTCCAGATTCGCCAGAACAGGCGCGCTGTTCTGGCTATCCTGGATAGCGGACAGCTTCGGCACCAGCGAACTGAAAAAGATCGACGTGTCAGCCGACATCGCAGCAGAACGATGCGCCACACCAATCGACCCGATCAGACCTGCGCTGAAGCCATTCAGAAAATCGTATCTTGTATCAAGACCGATTTTCGCTCCGACATCCGTCCAGTTGAGCGCAGCGTTCATGCCATATCCAAGCAGGGGATAAGGAGCGCCGTTTGCGAAAGTCTGCTGCACCAGATGCTGACTGGTCTCGCCCTGGCCTGCGATCAGGGCAACAGACGGCGTCACGATCCACTGACCGGATCTAAAATCGCTTTTTCCCTTCAGATGAATATTCCATGCCGCATAGTCGGACGAGAGCACCGATTGGCTAAAGCAGATCGTCCCGCCGCATCCGGCAACCCCGACAACCTCACCCGCTATGGAGAGCGCCGTCAGATTCACATTGGTCACAGGCGCACTCTGAGAAAGGCTCTTCCCATCTGCACGAACATACGAGCCACCCAGTTCGACACGAACGTCAGACCCCCACAATGGAGAAAAGACCCCATGAGCGAAAGTGTATCCGATCCCGCCACCGACACCGTATCCACTTAAGCGCGGATCATGCTTTTCGCTTCCGCCCGGAACGACAAGAGCCGGCGGCAAAAGACCCTGCACCCCGAAATTCGCGACAGACGGCAAACCGATCGATTGATACGAGCCGTCCATCCACACATAAGCGCGACCGGAATCCGGAGCAGCGGCCTGGCGCGTGGCCTGCGCACCGGCAGGCTCCACTGCTATCGCCATTGCGACCGACGTGATGACAATGGCTCCGCGTCTCATGAATTCCACTCCGTCAGATGAATCTCGCGACAGAGTTAGCCAGCCCCCCGAGAATCGGGCGTCCCCCGCGCGGCGGACAGCAGAATACATCCTGCGATGTTGTGACCTTCGGATCACACCGGCCTGCGGCCCGCTGCTGTGTGACGCAGCACACATCCCCCGTGTGGCGGACGACAGATGCGCATCAGTCCACCTACGCTGACATGTGGGGACGTTGAATGGAGGAAATCATGCTGACCATCACACGTGTCCGCCGCAACATAGCGGTCATCGTCACCACCCTCGCCGCAAGCTTTCCGCTTCCCGAAATCGCAGAAGCAGGCAATGAAGGCAGGCCGCCCAGAGTCGGAGGCTATCAGCACCCGCGCGGCAACAGTCATTATCAGGATCATCGCGGAGACCGTTATCAGGATCATCGACAGGGAGGACGCAACTACGGGGGTGCGGCCAGTTCCGGCACGCGAATCCGATGTATCCTTCCGTTCTGTGGCCATACCTTCACACCAAGAGGCGCGCCGCATTATCAGGATCACCGCGCCGGACACTATCAGGACCACCGCAATGATCCCGCCACGGGACGCCCACCCGGCCCTCGCGATCCCGGTTATCAGAATCCGTATATGCCCGGCAGCACGGGGCAGCCGCCGCGAGGTCCCACGGTGTCATCGAATGGATCGGCAACGCCACCCCGCGGCCCCACCGTCTCGTCCACCGGCAATCCGCCGCGCGGGCCGACCGTGAGCAGTTCTGGCCGCAGTTCGTCCGGCCGGCGTTAACTCAACGGCACGACGGGGCGAGCGAGGAATGCGCAGCATCCCGCACGCCCCGTATTACGAGACGAAGCGTCATCATCGGCAGATCTGGAAGTTGGAAAATGGTGCCCAGGGGCGGGATCGAACCACCGACACTGCGATTTTCAGTCGCATGCTCTACCAACTGAGCTACCTGGGCGCTGCCCCGAACGCTGCCAAGACAGCCTAAAGGGAGAGCGCCGGTTTATAGAGAGCCAGAGCCGCCCTGTCCAGCCACCGGCGCAATTTCCCCATGCCCTGGGGCCGCGCTCGCCGGGTGGTAAAATTTCATCGGATTCAAGGGCTTCCGAAGCACCGGAAAATGGCCGCGCGGCCTATTTCGGCTCGTCCATGTCGTCCTCGTCGTCGGTTTCCCGCGCCGGGATGGCATAGGAGCCTGACAGCCAGCGGTTGAGGTCGACGTCGCGGCAGCGCTCCGAACAGAACGGCCGGGAGGCTTCGACCGGCGGCTTGCCGCAGATCGGGCACGGCTTCGCGGGCCTTGCAGATTTTGCGCCGTCAGCCGGCATTCAGCCAGCCGAAGCGAATTGGAAAGCCCTCGCCACCGAGCAGTGTGGTGGTCTCATAGAGCGGCAATCCGACCACATTGGTGTAGGAGCCGACCAGCTTCACCACGAACGAACCGGCGATCCCCTGCACGGCATAGCCGCCCGCCTTGCCGCGCCATTCGCCGGAGCCGATATAGGCTTGGATGTCGTCTTCGCTCAGGCGCTTGAAGCGCACACGCGTCTCCACAAGGCGCTGGCGGAAGCTCTCCTTCGGCGTGACGAGGCAGATCGCGGTGTAGACGCGATGATTGCGACCCGAGAGCAGGCGCAGGCACTGCGAGGCCTCATCCACCAGTTCCGCTTTCGGCAGAATGCGGCGGCCCACCGCAACCACGGTGTCAGCCGCAAGAATGTACGACCCGCGCAATTCGTCATCGAGCTGAACCGACTTGAGCGCAGCCTCCGCCTTGGCGCGCGCGAGGCGATTGGCGCAGGCGCGCGGCAGCTCGCCACGTTTCGGCGTCTCATCGACATCCGCGGGGCGCAGCGCATCAGGCTCGATACCGGCCTGATTGAGCAGGCTGAGACGGCGGGGCGAGCCGGAAGCAAGCACGAATTTGGTACGGCCTAACATGCGGGATTGATCAATGTCGCTCTGGGGTCAATGGGCGCGGAAACTATCCGAAGGGCGCGGCGGCGACAACACCGTGGCGGCGCGTCTTTGGCCGATTTTCGGGCGATTTGTCCTATTCATTCTTGATGGCCGCCGGCCCGAAACGCTCACGGATGCGCTTCTGCAGAGTGTCCCGGACATTGCGATAGGCATCGAGCTGCAATTCGCGGCGACCCTCGACGCCGACGGGATCGGGCGTCGGCCAGTATTCCACTTCGGTCGCGGACGTCGCGGTCAGTTGCAACGCCCTGTGATGCGCCTCGGGTGACAGCGTCACGATCAGATCGAAGTTCAGGCCCTCCCAATCTTCCAGATCCTCGACAGTCCATGGCTTGTGACCGGACATATCGAGGCCGATCTCCTTCATCACAGCAACGGCAAAGGGATCGAGATCGGCCTTGCTGACGCCCGCCGACTGCACATACAGCCCGCGCGGCACCAGATGACGCAGAATACATGCCGCCGTCGGGGAACGAACGCTGTTCTGCCCGCACATGAACAGGACGGCCTGCGGAGAACGCGCCATGCGTCAGGCTCGCCCGCTGATGCGTAAAAAGAAGAGGGTCATGCACCACCCCCCTCACCCTTCCAGTGCAGCACCGAGATCAGGGTGAACAGACGGCGCGAGGTCTCGAAGTCGACGCGTACCTTGCCCTCGAGGCGTTCCATCAGGGTGCGCGAGCCTTCGTCATGGATGCCCTTGCGGCCCATATCGATGGCTTCGATCTTGTCCGGCGTCGCGGTGCGGATCGCCTGATAGTAGCTGTCGCAGATCATGAAGTAGTCCTTCACGATCCGGCGGAACGGCGTCAGCGATAACAGGTGCACCACGCAGGGCGTACCGTCCGCGCGCTTGATGTCGAACATCAGGCGATTGCCGGTGATGCCGATATGCAGCGTGAAGGGCCCGGTGTGACCGCCTTCCGGCGCGAACAGGTTCTGCTCGACAAGATCGTAGATCGCGATCGCGCGTTCGTGCTCGATGTCAGGCCCCGACCGCCCGATGGATTCCTCATCGAGGGTCACCGCGACCACGCGGTTATTCGCATCCTTGTCTGACGCGGGCTCGCTCATGACAGGTTCAGCCGCAATCCAACCGAGCGTGCGTGCGCCTCAAGACCTTCCGCCTTGCCGAGAGTCATCGCCGCCGGTCCCAGCGCACGAAGCTGATCGGGGCCACACTTGAGGATCGAAGTCCGCTTCATGAAATCCAGCACGCCGAGGCCCGACGAGAACCGCGCCGAACGCGCAGTGGGCAGCACATGGTTCGAGCCACCGACATAATCGCCAATCGCTTCCGGCGTATGACCGCCGAGGAAAATCGCGCCTGCGTTTCGGATACGCGCGCTCAAGGCTTCAGGATCGGCGGTAATGATTTCGAGATGCTCGGCGGCGATGGCATCGGCCAGCACAACAGAATCGTCGAGCGACTTGACCAGAATGATAGCGCCGAAATCGTTCCACGATGCGCGCGCAATGTCGGCGCGCGGCAAGGTGGTCAGTTGCGCTTCGACAGCGCGCGCGACATCGCTCGCCAGAGTCTCATCATCGGTGATGAGGATCGACTGCGCATTGGCGTCGTGTTCGGCCTGCGCCAGCAGATCGGCGGCGATCCAGTCCGGATTGGCGGTGCGGTCCGCGATCACCAGCACTTCGGAAGGACCGGCGATCATGTCAATGCCGACCTTGCCGAACACCAGACGCTTGGCCGCCGCGACATAGGCATTGCCGGGACCGACAATCTTCGCCACCGGCTTGATCGTGGCCGTGCCATAAGCGAGTGCTGCCACAGCCTGCGCGCCGCCGACGCGATAGATTTCCGACACGCCGCCGAGATGCGCCGCTGCCAGCACCAGCGGATTGAGCTTGCCATCCGGCGAGGGCACCACCATCACCACGCGCCCGACGCCCGCGACCTTCGCCGGCACAGCATTCATCAGCACGGACGAGGGATAGGCGGCCGTGCCGCCCGGCACATAGAGACCGACAGCCTCGATAGCGCTCCAGCGCCAGCCGAGTTCGACACCGGCCGCGTCGGTGAAGCGCTCGTCCTTCGGCATCTGCCGCTGGTGAAACACTTCAATGCGGTCGCGCGCGAACTTGAGCGCATCCAGTGTCGCGGAATCGCAGGCCTTGATCGCGGCTTCCACTTCCGCAGCCGTGATCCGTAATCCGCCCGCGTCGACATCCAGCCGGTCGAATTTCTTCGTCGCCGCAATCAGCGCCGCATCGCCATGCTTCGCAACGTCATCGACAATGGCGCGCGCCGCCGCGTCGATGTCGGCGGAGACCTCGCGCTTCATGGCGAGAAACGCGTTGAAGCGCTCGGCAAAGTCGGCGCTGTGGCTGGTGAGGCGGATCGGCATTGCAGGGTCCGGCAGGCTCGCGCATGACCATAAAATCAGGCGCTCATTCAATCATTTAACGACGTGACCCCGGGCGCGACGCCAGATCACCGTCAACCCATAACATTGTCAGGCTGAAACCGCGAGCGGGGACCGCTCCGATTGGTTGCTAAATGTCTGTGCCCGCTGGCAGATTGCGCGGCTCAGCCAGGGTGGACGGATCGGCCTCCAGGGTGTCGGGACCAAGATCGGCCAGCTCGCATTCCAGGCACTCGACTTCAAGCCGCAATACACCGCCGCTGGCGAACAGCAGCATCACCTCGCCGCCCGGTTTCTTGCCCCGATAGAACTCAATCCCGAGCAGGGTCAGGGGAAGGTCGGATGCCGCCATGTCGATCGCCCGCGAACGGCACGACAGCACGCGATCAAAACGCAGTGCCGAGATCAGCCGCCGGGGCACGCAGTCACCGGCAATGATGTCCTCGCAGTCGATCCGGCGCATCGCGATGACAAGACGATTTTCGGCCTGACGCCAGAGAATATCGCCCGCCACCACGGCGGCGTCCTGCACATGCGCGGAGATCACCGCGAGATCGTCATCATCGAGTGCGACGAGCTTGCGCCGGGATGCCTTGTCCTGAGCCGCCTTGGTCTCTGCCATCGGCACCACCCGAATTTATCCGCTGATCCGCTCGATAGTCGCGCCGCAAGCCGACAGCTTTTCTTCAAGCCGTTCGAAGCCGCGGTCGAGATGGTAGACGCGATTTACGGTCGTCTCGCCTTCCGCTGCCAGCGCCGCAATCACCAGCGAGACCGACGCACGCAAATCCGTAGCCATCACCGGCGCGCCCTTGAGCTTTGCTGTGCCGTCGATGATCGCGGTTTCACCGTCCAGCGCAATCCGCGCACCGAACCGCGCCAGCTCCTGCACATGCATGAAGCGGTTTTCGAAAATGGTCTCGGTGATATGCGACGAGCCCTTGGCGCGCGTCATCAGCGCCATGAGTTGCGCCTGCAGGTCGGTCGGAAAGCCCGGGAACGGCGCGGTCGAAACCGTGACCGGATTGATTCCGGCACCGTTGCGCGCAACGCGGATGCCTTCATTGTTCGGCGTGATGGTCGCGCCGGCTTCCGTCAGCACATCGAGCGCTGACTGCAAAAGCTCGGGCCGCGCGCCGGCGAGCTGAACGTCACCGCCGGTCATGGCCACCGCCATGGCATAGGTACCCGCCTCGATGCGATCCGGCAGCACGGTGTGACGTGCGCCATGCAGCTTGGCGACGCCTTCGATCACGATGCGCGGCGTACCTGCGCCCGTCACTTTCGCACCCATCTTGTTGAGGCAGTCGGCGACGTCGACAATCTCGGGTTCGCACGCCGCGTTGTTGATCACCGTCGTGCCCTTGGCGAGGGTCGCCGCCATCAGCGCGACATGAGTGCCGCTGACCGTGACCTTCGGGAAATCGATCTCCGCGCCCACAAGTCCGCCCGGCGCTTTCGCGATCACATAGCCGCCGTCGATCTGCAATTCGGCACCGAGCTTTTCCAGCGCCTCGATCAGAAGATCCACCGGACGGGTACCGATGGCGCAGCCGCCGGGCAGCGAGACCTTGGCTTCATGCATCCGCGCCAGCAGCGGCGCGATCACCCAGAAGCTGGCGCGCATCTTCGAGACCAGTTCATAGGGAGCTGTGGTGTCGATGATGTTGGCCGCGGAGATATGGAGGGTCTGGCCCTGATACTCGTGATCGCCAGAGCGCTTGCCCGCCGCCATGATGTCGAGGCCGTGATTGCCCAGAATGCGCTGAAGCTGCGCGACGTCGGCGAGGCGCGGCACGTTGTCGAGAATCAGGGTCTCGTCGGTCAGCAAACTGGCAATCATCAATGGCAGGGCCGCGTTCTTCGCGCCCGAAATCGGGATAGTGCCATTGAGCTTGTTGCCGCCGACAATGCGAATGCGATCCATGCCAAACCTGCCCTGTTGCGGATACCCGGCTTTTAGCGCGTTTCGGAGGGGGTGGAAACCGCGCGCCCCGGATGCCCGAATCCCGGAACTTCCGGTTTAATTACCTGAAATATCGCTCGAATTGTGTCACAGCGCCCGCTGGCGGCGTCTCGCCAGCCAAATCTCAGGCCCCGGTCTTGTGGATGTCTTCCATTTCCAGAACCGGCTTTGGATAGCCATGCCTGGCAACATTGAGCATCGCCCGGCCGACCTCTTCCGTGGTGGTGGCATAGTTCGGCGCAACCCGGTGCAGGAAACTCAGCAGCGGTGCGGTCGCGACATAGATTCCCTGCACCCAGGCGGTTTTAGAACGGACGCCATGCAACGGCTGGATCGCCCCGGGGCGAAACATGTAGGCGGCCTTGAACGGCAGTTTGAGCAGGTCGTTCTCGGTCTTTCCCTTGACCCGCGCCCACATCACGCGGCCCTGCTCGGTGCTGTCCGCCCCCGCCCCCGTGACATAAGTGAAGGTCATGCCGGGATTGAGCCGCGCCAGCGGCTTCGCCGCTGCAAGCGTGATGTCATAGGTCAGACGGCGGTAGCGCTCCTCGTCCATTCCGATCGATGAAACACCGAGGCAGAAAAAACAGGCGTCGTAACCGGTGATGTCTTTCTCTATGGCCGAAAAATCGAGGAAGTCGTTATGCGCGATCTCACGCAGCTTCGGATTCTGCTGACCGGTGATGCTACGCCCGACCGTCAGGACCTGCGTCACATCGTTAGCGCGCAGGCATTCGCGCAGCACACCCTGTCCGACCATGCCGGTCGCGCCGAAGACAATGACTTTCATCGACGCTCCGTCCTTTGGCTTACGCCGTCTTGAATCGTCTGATGCCGATTACGATCAGGAAGATGAAAAACACAAGTACGATACCCTGCGTGATCGCAAACGGCGGTTCGGAGCCTGTCGGCGCATAGGCGTTCAGCAGGGCGACCTTCTGGAACGACTGCGCGATCAGCACAAAGACGTTAAACCAGAGCGCCAGCATCGCGGTCACCACATATACCGTGCGCCAGACTCCGGCGAGGCCCTTTCCATAAAGCGCGTAGACCGCGATCGCCAGCAGCACCAGCGAGATGATCGCGACGATGTGCGAGGGCAGCAGCTTGGTGAAGGGAAACAGAAAACCGGTGGCGCTGGTGAGGATGGTCAGCACCAGAAACCAGAGTGTCCAGCCGGGAAGCCTGTTCGAGGCAAGCAGCCCGCCCGCCACCACGAAGCCGAGCCCGATGGCGATCATGCTGATGATGAGATGCAGAACCGTGAAACCCGTCAACGACATGCCTAAAATCATGATGCGCCCCCTGTTTAGAAACATTCGAAGGCTACATCATACGCATGGCCACGCAACAGAAGTTCCATTTCAGCACGCGTCGCCCCGGCAAATTTTGGAAGATTTTGCCGTTTGCCACGCGCTGGAATTCTTCTGGCGCGACAAGTGGTCAAGCCGCCGACAGCATGACGCCGGCCAGCCGTCAGCGACCGTCTTCGTCCTGTTGCGTGCCGGAGTCCTGATCGCGCAGACGGGCGTCGTCGTCCGGGGTGACAATCGCCATCCCGGCACGGCCGCGTGCCTGCGACTTGCGCCGTTTCAGATTGTCGCGCAACGCGGATTTCAGCCGCGCCTCGCGCACGGATTTCGCATCGCCCTTGCCGGAGGTGTCCGTCATATCAGTGCTGCTTGCGTCTCGCCTTGACCGTCGTGCCCGATCACGGTCACTTCTCGATCACTTGCCATCATATCGGATACGGCGGGCCACATCACAGAGGGATGTCATGACGGGACATATCGGACCGCTCGCCCCGGCGGTGCAGGACACGCTCCGCGACTGGCATCGTTTCGTCGAAACCAGGCGTGAAGACGTGCTGCGGCCACTGTTCGCGGACAACACGGTCTTCCGCTCGCCGTTCGTCCACCTAGCGATCCCGGGCCCTCCGGCAAGCCTGCTGATCCTGACGGCCGTGGTGCAGATTTTCGAGAATTTCCGTTATCACCGCACCTTCGTGGCTGGGACCCACGATGTTGCGCTTGAATTCAGCGCCAATATCGGCGAGCTGCAATTGAAAGGCGTCGATCTGGTGAAATTCGATGCCGCCGGCAAGATCGTCGAGTTCGAGGTAATGATCCGCCCGTTCAGAGCGCTCGAAGCGCTGAGCAGCCTGCTGAGCGCCCGGATCGGCCCCGAACTGGCGAAATACAAGACCGGAGCCACAGCCTGAGTCCCGGCCGGGACCCAAGAATGGGCCGCTCGGTGCTTGCGCCATCAGTGGCCTTGTGGCAAAGGAACGCGCGCCTTGAGAGGCCTTTTGGCTGATTCACGTACACGGTACGGTTCCGGCTCTTTCTTGTCTGGCGTTCGCTGCCGTAGCTCAGTGGTAGAGCACTCCATTGGTAATGGAGAGGTCGACAGTTCAATCCTGTCTGGCAGCACCAGCCAACTTCCTGAAAAATCAATAACTTATTGATCGCCCATGCGGCTGTCGCCAAAGGCTGGACCGGACCGGCAAAAAACACCCGGCTCCCCCTCCTGGCCTATCCCATCGCACAGCGGCGAGCGGCCCAGATTCACGGAACTTTATGCAGTGCCGGTAAGCAGTCCTTTATCGGAACGCATTACCTTTCCGGCCCAAGGCGAACCGTGAACCATGCTTGCAAATGAGCCAAAGGCATCTTCGAGATTACAGGCGTTCGACCTGCTGCGTCTCGTCGCCGTGGTGGCGGTGATTTTTTATCACTACGGCTTTAGAGGCCCGCCATCTCAAGGCGCGACACAAGTGGCTCTGCCATGGATGGCCGGCTTCTCTCAGTACGGCTTTCTCGGCGTTCCCATCTTCTTCATCATCAGCGGCTTTGTGATCGCGTATTCCGCGGAAGGACGAACGGCGACCGGCTTTGCAATCGCCCGCTTCAGCCGCATCTATCCTACCTTCCTGTTCTGCATGAGCCTGACATTTCTTGCCCTCCTCACAATGGGGCCGCCGGCGTTTTACACTTCGTTCGCGCAGTGGTGCGCGAACCTTTTCATCGCCGCGCCCGCATTTCATCAGCCTTATATGGATGGAGCTTACTGGTCGCTGGTGGTCGAGGTGGTTTTCTATGCCTGGGTGGCTGTCCTGATGGCGATCAAGGTCTTCCCGCGCCGTCTCGATCTGATCATTCTGGTCTGGCTGAGCCTTACCTTTGCGAATGAGCTGACCATCGACGCCCCGATTTTCGAACGGCTGTTCCTCGCCGATGACAGCGGCTTCTTCGCTGTGGGACTTGTCATCTACGAGTTCTACCGGGGGCGGCGCGATCTGAAACTCTACACCATCTTTGCACTGTCAGCGGGAACAGCCGTATTCCAGTCTCTGCACCGGGCCGAGCGTATCGATTCGCCTGCAGGCGTTTCGCTCGATTCCGGAATCATCGTAGCAATCTGCCTCATATCCATCGCGATCATTTTCCTCGCGACACGCCTGCGACGGCTTCCTCTGCCTGCCGGCCTTGTCATGGCAATTGGCGGAATCACCTACCCGCTCTATCTGCTGCACATGCAGTTGGGTTACGTCATCCTGAACGTCATACAGCCTGCGACAGTTGCGTGGGCTGTTGCCGCGATCATCGCCGGAGTCGTGCTGCTGTCATGGATCGTCTGGCGTTTCATCGAGCGTCCCGCACAACGCTGGACCAGGACCGTGCTGACCACGGAAGCCACCCGACGAGGCTGGCCGGTATCCGCTTCGCAGTCCGCGCCGCCAACGGGCATCGAACGGTCGCTGGCGTAATCGAATGAACGTCACTTCCGCCCGCTGGAACAAGCAATGCAGGGCAGACCTGCAACGGCGCCCGATTACCGGTGAATCCAAAATACCATCGAATTCAGACGCTTAGATTCAGCGTCCGCAATCCTTCGATCCGACAAACCGCTGAAAATTCGCTGAAACAGCTGATTTTTCGCGAAAATCTTAACCAGCCATCCCGATACTGCGCCCGCACGTAAAACTACGCAATCCGGGGGGATTTGGGGCAATGGCTTTGCGGTTCAATTTCAAAAAGAATCCGTTCAATTTCAAACTGCCAAGCGTCGGCGTACGGGGAAGCCTGTTTCTGGCTTTTGCCGCCATTGCCGCAATGGCGATCGTGATCAGCGCCAGCGCCAGCGTCCTGCTCGGCCAGCTGGGACACATGATGACCGATCTCAGCGGACAGAACATCCCGCGGCTCGCCACCAGCCTCGAACTCTCCGCGCAGAGCGCGAGCCTCTCCACGCAGGGGCAGGCCCTGCTGGCGTCCGGAAGCGACGCCATTCTGGAAGAGCGCAGCAAGCAGATGCGGGAGACGCAGCAGACCGCCGCGGCGAAACTTGCAGAAATTTCCCGCCTTGGCGCCGACAAGACCGTCATGGACGCGATGGGCGAGATCAGCAAGAACATCGGCGACATGGTCGGCAGCATTGGTGCGGCCGCAAAGGAGCGGCTTGAGACATCAGCCTTGCGCGAGAAGGAATCCGCAGAGCTGCGCAAAGCGCACACCGCATTCCTCTCCGCCGCGACGCTCGCGATGCTGGACGCGCAGACACAGCTGAACGCCATTCTCGGCTCCGTCACCATCGAGCAGAGTGACGCCATGGAAGCCGCGCGCACGGTGGACCTGCTTGGCAATGTGATCACCGACACCAACCTGATGGCGGCCGACATGACCGCCGCACTGGCAGCGCCGAACACCGAAGCCCTCAGCCCGCTGGAAGAAGCTTTCCGCGGCAAGAAGGAAGGCGTGACCTACAAACTGAACAGCCTCAAGGCGAGCGGCATGGACAACGCCATCCGCGCGCCGCTGCAGCAGATCCTAGCGCTTGGAGAAGGCAAGACCAGCGTTTTCAAGGTCCGCCAGAAGGAGCTGGATGCCACCGAATATGGTCAGCTCATCCTTGAGGAAACCGGCAAGCTCAACCGCGGCCTCGACATGAGCGTGAAGCGACTGGTCGATGACGTCCGCGCCGAAACCGAAACCGCATCGAAGCAGGCCCAGAGCACCATTTCGCTGGCAACCACGATCATGCTGGCGCTTGGCGCGCTGACTCTGGTCGGATCGGCCCTGTTCGTCTGGCTTTATGTCGGGCGCAACATTCTGGCGCGCATTCGTAACCTGCAGACCGTGATGCAGCGGCTGTCCGAGGGCGACCTCGACGCCGAAGTGAAGCGCAGCCGCCAGCAGGATGAAATCGCCGTCATGGCCGGCTCGCTCGAAGTGTTCCGCGAAAGCATGATCCGTTCACGCGCGCTGAGCAGCGAACAGGATCAGGACCGGATCGCCAAGGCCGAGCGCGCATCGCGCATCGAAAGCCAGATCGTGAACTTCGAAAACAAGGTTCGCGTGGCGCTGGAGAACCTGATGACGTCGGCCAATGTCATGCAGTCCACCGCGGAGAGCATGTCGGCATCGGCCGAACATTCCAGCGCACTGGTCAGCACCGTCGCATCCGCCGCAGAGGAAACGTCGGTCAATGTGCAGACGGTGTCGTCGGGCACCGAGGAACTGTCGTCGTCGATCCAGGAAATCAGCCGCCAGGTCACGAACTCGACCAAGATCGCGGCCAATGCCGTCAGCGAAGCCGGCAAGACCGACATCACGATGCAGGGACTTGCCGAGAATGCCGACCGCATCAGCAGCGTGGTGGATCTGATTCAGGAGATCGCATCGCAGACCAATCTGCTTGCGCTCAATGCCACCATCGAGGCCGCGCGCGCGGGCGAAGCCGGTCGCGGCTTCGCCGTGGTCGCGTCGGAAGTCAAAGGCCTTGCCGAGCAGACCGCGAAGGCCACCGATGAAATCCGCGCGCAGATCGCCAACATGCAGACCGTCACCACTTCGGCGGTCGGAGCGATCCGCAACATCAGCGCCACCATCACCGAGATCAACGAGGTGACCACCGCCATCGCGGCAGCGGTCGAGGAACAGGGTGCAGCGACGCGCGAGATCGCCCGCAACATCCAGCACGCCGCCACCGGCACCTCGGAAGTCTCCAGCAACATCGTCGGTGTAAGCCGCGCCTCGAGCGAGGCCGGCACCGCGGCAGGCGATGTGCTCAACGCGTCGAATGAACTTCGCCACGAAGCCGATACGCTCCGCGCTGAAGTCGATGCGTTCCTGCTGAACATCCGGGCCGCATAATCATTATAGCGTCTACGCGCTATGCCATCTGGCATACCTGCATTCCATTTGGGGTTCGGAGCTTTGCGCTCCGGACCCCAATTCGTTAATGGCGCGCGCAATATCGAAAATGCGAGGCCTGCACAGCCTGGAACAGCATGATTCCCTGCCGCTTTTGCGCGCAGGTCCGCAGGCCGAACCACGCGCCAGATTGACTCTTCTGGACCTCCATGGTCCTTGCTAATCTCGAACCGGGAAAATCGCGCGTGCCATCGAGACATCGCCTTCTGCCCGACGAATTGAGACAACGGCGCTTCAGGGCGGCGTCTTCAAACTGCTAAGGGGTCAGCGAATGAGCATAGTGCCGGGTTCGGATGTGAAGGGCGGAATTTCAGTCGGGCGCGATGCGCTGACCGAACCGCGTGGCGACTGGACCCGCGCCGAAGCGCAGGCGCTCTACGATCTTCCGTTCGCGGATCTGATTTTTCAGGCGCAGAGCATTCACCGCCGCAACTTCGACCCGAACCATGTCGAAACCGCGAGCCTGCTCAGCATCAAGACCGGCGGCTGTCCCGAGGACTGCGGCTACTGCTCACAGAGCGCCAAGTACGACACCGGCCTCAAGGCGTCGAAGCTGATGGAGCACGACGACGTCGTCGCCACTGCGAAGCGCGCGCGCGATGCCGGAGCGGAACGCTTCTGCATGGCCGCCGCCTGGCGCAACCCGAAGGACAAGGATCTCGACAAGGTCTGCGACATGGTCAGCGCGGTGAAGGGTCTCGGCATGGAGACCTGCGTCACACTCGGTATGCTGACCGGCGCACAGGCCAAGCGCCTGCATGACGCCGGCCTCGACTTCTACAATCATAACGTCGACACCTCGCCGGAATTCTACGGCAAGATCATCACCACGCGCACGATGCAGGATCGCATCGATACGCTGGCGCATGCACGCGACGCCGGCCTCAAGGTCTGCTGCGGCGGCATCATCGGCATGGGCGAACAGGTCGATGATCGTCTCGGTATGCTGGCCCTGCTCGCGAATCTTCCGGAGCATCCGGAGAGCGTGCCGATCAACATGTGGAACGAGGTGAAAGGCGTGCCGGTCAACGACACCGCCGAGCGTCCCGATCCGATCGCGCTGGTGCGCATGGTCGCCGTCGCGCGCATCATGATGCCGCGCAGTGTGGTTCGCCTGTCGGCCGGCCGCCAGTATATGACCGACGAACTGCAGGCGCTCTGCTTCGTCGCGGGTGCCAACTCGATTTTCATTGGCGACGTGCTGCTGACCACCAAGAACCCGCAAACCGAACGCGACGCCAACCTGCTGAACCGTCTCGGCATCAACTCGCGGCTCGACGATGCCAAGCAGGATGACCACGGCCATTGCGGCCATGCCCATGGCGGCGAGAAGCCGGCGGCGACCGTATCGGCGAGCGGCGCTGCGGCGTCCTGATATTGTTTGAAACGCCCATTGGGCCAATTGCCTGCATGGCAACCATGCCGGCGCAGTCCGTAAAACGTGAGTTTCCTCCGGGCAGAACACTAGCGCGGCGAGATTTGCCGCGTTAAGCCGGAGCTTGAAAAAGCGATTGCGAGACGATGCACACCAAGACCGCCCCCCTGCCCGTAGCTTCGGATGGCCTGCGCTATCCGATCGAAACGCCGCCCAAGCCGGATGAAGCGATCGAGATCGCGCCCGGCCTGATGTGGGTGCGGCTCACGCTGCCGTTCCGTCTCAACCATGTGAACATCTATCTGATCGCCGACGGCGACGGCTGGGCCATGGTCGACACCGGCATCGGCAACGACGCCACCATTGCCGCATGGACGACCTTGTTCGAAGGTCCGCTCAAGGGTTTCAAGATCACCCGGCTGATCGTGACGCATGCGCATCCGGATCACGTCGGACTCGCAGGCTGGATCGTCGAACGCTTCGGCTGCAAGCTGCACATGTCGCAGGTCGAATATCTGCAGGCAGCCTATCATCAGCATCGCGGCTCACCCGAGCGCAAGCTGGCGCAGCGCCTGTTCTTCCGCCGTCACGGCATGGACGAGGAAATCACCGAAGCCCTGCTCGGCAAGGGTCAGGACTACCTGACCCGCGTTTCGATTCTTCCCGCCTCGTATCAGCGCCTCTCGAAGGGCGACGAGATCACCATCGGATCGCGCACGTTCAAGGTGATCACTGGCGGCGGCCACGCGCTCGATCAGGTGATGCTCTATTGCGAGGCTGACAACATCTTCCTGTCGGCGGATCAGGTGCTCAGCAAGATCTCGCCGAATGTCAGCGTATGGGCGGTCGAGCCGGAGGCGAACTCGCTTGGCGAATACCTCACCTCGCTGGACGAACTCTCAAGACTGCTGCGCGATGACGTTCTGGTTCTGCCCGGTCATGGCGTACCGTTCTATGGCGTGAAAACCCGCATCAAGCAGCTTGCGGATCATCACGAGGAGCGCTGCCAGCTCATCGCCAACGCCTGCCGCACCGCGCCGAAAACATCAGCGCAGCTGGTGCCGGTCGTGTTCCACAAGCATGTGCTCGACGCTCACCAAACCGGCTTTGCCGCCGGCGAACTGATCGCCCACGTCAATCACATGCTGGCCCACGGCCGCCTGAAACCCGACGTCGGCGCCGACGGCGTGTTGCGCTTTACCGCGACCTGATCGGGGTCACGAATCTGCAGGATTGATCTGGGTCAACTTTGCGCCAACCGCATGGAAGACCGGCGAAAACAGCCTCGACAGTAAACCTGGAAAAGCTCTAAAAAGACCCCGCGCGCGACAGAAGACCCTCCAGACGATTCGGGGCCGGCTGCCGTAATCCGGGGTCCCCATCCAGGGTTTTTGTAATGGATTACAACAAATTCTTCGGCGACGCCCTCGGGCGGCTTCATGACGAACGGCGCTACCGCGTATTCGCCGATCTGGAACGCATCGCAGGACGCTTTCCGCACGCGATCTGGCACTCGCCCAAGGGTGAGCGCAACGTCGTGATGTGGTGCTCGAACGACTATCTCGGCATGGGCCAGCATCCCAAGGTCGTCGGCGCGATGGTCGAAACCGCGACCCGTACCGGCACAGGTGCAGGCGGCACACGCAACATCGCCGGCAACAATCATTCCCTGATCCAGCTCGAACAGGAACTCGCGGATTTGCACGGCAAGGAAGCCGCGCTGGTTTTCACGTCAGGCTACGTCTCCAACCAGACCGGCATCTCCACGCTCGCGAAGCTGATCCCGAACTGCCTGATCTTGTCGGATGCGCTGAACCACAACTCGATGATCGAGGGCATCCGCCAGTCCGGCACCGAATACATCGTGTTTCGCCATAACGATGTTGCGCATCTCGAGGAATTGCTGCGCGCCAATCCGGGCCGCCCGACGCTGATCATCTGCGAGAGCCTGTATTCGATGGACGGCGACGTCGCGCCGCTGGCGAAGATCTGCGATCTCGCCGAGCGTTATGGCGCGATGACCTATGTCGACGAAGTTCATGCGGTCGGCATGTACGGCCCGCGCGGTGGCGGCATCGCCGAACGCGACGGCGTGATGCATCGGATTGATCTGCTCGAAGGCACGCTGGCCAAGGCGTTCGGCTGCCTCGGCGGCTATATCGCCGGCAACGCGAAGGTGATCGACGCGATCCGCTCCTACGCGCCGGGCTTCATCTTCACCACGGCCCTTCCGCCCGCGATCTGTTCGGCCGCCACTGCCGCCATCAAGCACCTGAAGGCGTCGAACTGGGAGCGCGAACGGCACCAGGATCGCGCCGCCCGTCTCAAGGCCATTCTCACGTCCGCCGGCCTGCCGGTGATGGCGAGCGATACCCACATCGTTCCGCTGTTCGTGGGCGATCCGGAACGCTGCAAGAAGGCGTGCGACCTGCTGCTGGAAGAGCACGGCATCTACATTCAGCCAATCAACTATCCGACAGTGCCGAAGGGCACCGAGCGGCTTCGCATCACCCCCTCGCCGTATCATGAGGATGTGCTGATCGACGCCCTCGCCGAGGCGCTTTTACAGGTCTGGGAACAACTGAAGCTGCCGCTGAACGCCAAGCCGATCGCGGCGGAATAAACGCTCGCGACCGGCGCCCGGCCCGATCAGACAGCCGAGACGCGCCGCCGCGATGCTGCCGGTACATTCGACAGCACGATCCGCATCAGTTCGGCGGCGTTGCGTGCGCCGAGCTTGTCCATGATCCGCGCACGATGAACCTCGACCGTGCGCGGACTGATGCCGAGCCGCCGCCCCGCTTCCTTGTTCGATGCACCGTTCGTCACCAGCGCCAGCACATCCCGCTCCCGCCGCGTGAGAAGCAGCATGCCCGGAAAATCGGCCAGACCCTCAATGCGTCCGGCGATCGACCCGCAATAGGTGCGGACAGCCTCACGAACCCGATCGATCATCGCTGCCGCAGAGAAAGGCTTTTCCAGAAAATCGATCGCGCCGAGCTTCATGGCTTCGACCGCCATCGGAATATCGGACTGGCCGGAGACGACGAACACCGGCGGTGCAAAGTGCATGTCAGAAAGCTGTTTCAGCACCGCGAGGCCGGAGCGGCCGGGGAGCTGGAGATCCAGAATCACACAGGATGGCGTCGACGACGTCAGGGACTCAAAGAAGGATTCGCCGTCGCCGAACGATGCGGCTTCGAACCCGTCGATTCGCAACAGCAACAGGAGAGCATCGCAAACGGACGGGTCGTCATCCACGACCACAACCGGCGCGTTTTGGGGAATGAAAGGCAGCATGTGACCCATCGGTTTGCTCCTCGGGTGCGCTACATTCGTATTGCAACTTATACGGGTATACGCTGATTCGCGCGTTCCACCAACATTTCTGTTCGCTAGACGTACAATCCTGACTCCGGGTGCGCTGAACGCAGGACCGGGCTAAGGTCACGGCGGGTGTTGTCCGCGGCTTTCGCGGAAAACGGCTTTGGGCCGGGACGTTTTTCGGCCGAAAGAACGAGCCCCAAGAGACACCGCAAGGGAAACCGGGACGTCAGGGACCACTTCGATGCTGCATGACTGGGGCGTGATCGCAGCCGCCTTCGGCTACATCGGCCTGCTGTTCGTCGTCGCGAGCTATGGCGAACGGCTGACACAGGCTCAGCGCGGCCGGCTCGGCACGCTCATCTACCCGCTGTCGCTCGCGATCTACTGCACATCCTGGACGTTCTTCGGCTCGGTCGGCCTCGCAACACGGACCAGCATCGAATTTCTCGCGATCTATGTCGGACCGATCGTGATGATCGCGTTCTGCACGCCGCTTCTGATGCGCGTGATTCAACTGGCCAAGTCGCAGAACATCACCTCGATCGCGGACTTCATCGCCGCGCGCTACGGCAAGAGTCAGGCCGTCGCAGCCACAGCCGCCGGCATCGCCATCATCGGCTCCGTGCCCTACATCGCACTTCAGCTCAAGGCGGTGGCGTCGTCACTGGAGACGATCCTCAACCAGGATCAGGATGTCTCCAGCATTCCCTATATCGGCGACATCGCCTTTATCGTGACCATTACCCTTGCCGCCTTCGCGGTGCTGTTCGGCACCCGCCAGACCGACGCGACCGAGCATCAGCATGGCCTGATGCTCGCGGTTGCCACGGAATCGATGGTGAAGCTGGTTGCTTTCCTCGCCGCGGGCGTGTTCGTGACCTTCTTCATGTTCGGTCCTTCGGACCTGATCGACCGCGCGATGAAAACACCGGAAGCGGTTCGCGCCATCGAAGCTACGCCGTCGATCGGCAACTTCCTCGCCATGACGCTGCTGTCGTTCCTGGCGATCATGCTGCTGCCACGGCAATTCCACGTCAGTGTGGTCGAGAACTCGACGGAAGCTGAAGTCCGCCGCGCCCGCTGGCTGTTTCCGCTCTATCTTGTCGCGATCAACCTGTTCGTGATTCCCATCGCCATCGCCGGCCTCGTCGCCTTCCCGTTCGGCGCGTCCGACAGCGACATGTACGTGCTGGCGCTACCGATCCAGGCCAAGGCCACGACGCTCGCAGTGATCGTATTCATCGGCGGCCTGTCCGCCGCCACTGCCATGGTGATCGTGGAATGCGTCGCGCTCGCCATCATGGTGTCGAACGACATCATCATGCCGCTGGCATTGAAGCGGCGGCCCTCGTCGCAGCCGGGCGAAGCGAATTTCGGCGGCTTCCTGCTGAAAGTCCGCCGCGTTGCGATCTTCGTCATCATGGCGATGGCTTATCTTTATTATCACGCGCTGGGGAATGCGCAGCTTGCCGCCATCGGCCTGCTGTCGTTTGCCGCCGTTGCCCAGCTTGCGCCGGCCTTTCTCGGCGGACTGTTCTGGCGGCGCGCCACCGCGCGCGGCGCCATGGGCGGCATGCTGATCGGCTTTGCGGTCTGGGCCTACACACTGTTCCTGCCGAGTTTCGCCGATCTCGACCCCCGCGGTGTCCTCTGGGTCAATGAAGGGCTGTTCGGCATCGGCGCGCTGCGCCCCCGCGCCTTGCTCGGCACCGAAATGGCGCCGCTGATTCACGGCGTGTTCTGGAGCCTCTCACTCAACCTCCTCGCCTATGTCGTGCTGTCGCTGCTGCGCCAGCCGACATCGATCGAACGCGTTCAGGCCGACCTGTTCGTGCCGAATGAACTGGCCCCGATCGCGCCGAACTTCCGGCGCTGGCGCACGACGGTGACGGTGCAGGACCTGCTCAGCACCGTTGCGCAGTATCTCGGCCCGGAACGCGCGCAGCAATCGTTCGAAACCTTCGCGGCGTCTCACCATATCAACATCGATCGCGCGGCCCCCGCCGACTTCCGCCTGCTGCGCCACGCCGAGCATCTGATCGCTTCATCGATCGGCGCGGCATCCTCGCGCCTTGTGCTGTCGCTCCTGCTGCGCAAACGCGCCGTCTCCGCCAAAGCCGCGCTGAAACTCCTCGACGACGCGCACACCGCTTTGCATTTCAATCGGGAAATGCTGCAGACCGCCCTCAACCATGTCCGTCAGGGCATCGCGGTGTTCAATCCCGAGCTTCAGCTCATTACCTCCAACCAGCAGTTCGGCGAAATCCTCGACCTGCCGGCGCAGTATTCGCAGATCGGCATTCCGCTGGTGGAGATTCTGGAATTCATCGGCAGCAACGGACCGGATGAGCAGAAAGCCGATCCGGCGGCGCTGCAGCGGCGGCTCGCCGCCTACACCACGGAAGGCGAGCCCTATCTGGAGCGCCTGACCGACCGCAACATGGTGGTCGAGGTTCGCGCCAATCGGATGCCGGGCGGCGCGCTGGTTATCACCTTCTCCGACATCACGCCGAGCTTCGAGGCGGCGGAAGCGCTGGAACGCGCCAACGCAACCCTTGAAAAGCGCGTCCGGGAACGCACCGAGCAGTTGACCCGGCTCAACAGCGAACTCGCGCTGGCAAAGATCACCGCAGAAGAAGCCAACATCTCCAAGACACGGTTTCTTGCCGCCGCCAGCCACGACATTCTTCAGCCGCTGAACGCCGCGCGGCTTTATGTCACCAGTCTGGTGGAGCGGCAGGACGGCGGCGAGGACGCCCGCCTTGTCGGCAACATCGACGACTCGCTGGAAGCGATCGAGGAAATTCTCGGCGCCCTGCTCGACATCTCGCGGCTGGATTCCGGCGCGATGACGCCGTCGATCTCGAGCTTCCGGATGAGCGACCTGATGCGTTCGCTGGAGGTTGAGTTCGCGCCGATCGCGAAGGCGCGCAAGCTCAAGCTGACCTTCGTGCCGTGTTCGTTGCCGGTTTCATCGGATCGCGTGCTGTTGCGCCGGCTGCTGCAGAACCTGATCTCAAACGCCATCAAATACACACCCAAAGGCCGGGTGCTGGTCGGCTGCCGCCGACGGGGGCAATCGCTGGAAATCGGTATCTACGACACCGGCCTTGGAATTCCGGTCCAGAAGCGCGCGGAAATCTTCAAGGAGTTTCACCGGCTGGACCAGGGCGCGCGGATTGCGCGTGGCCTCGGGCTTGGCCTGTCGATCGTCGAGCGTCTCGCGCGCGTGCTCGATCACGGCCTTGCAGTCGAGTCCAACCATAGCGGCGGATCGCGATTTGCAGTCACGATGCCGATCGCCAAGACGGTGACACAGACGGGCGCGCTCGCCGGTGCCAGCATTTCCGCGAAGGCGCCAATGAGCGGCACGCTCATTGTCTGCATCGAGAACGACCGCGCGATTCTCGACGGCATGAAGACATTGCTGACCGGCTGGGACGCCAAGGTGATCGCGGCGACCGATCCGGTGGCGGCTGCGGAAGCCATCGCGGCGACCGATGCCCGCGTCACCGGCCTTCTGGTCGACTATCATCTCGACCGCGGTAACGGCATCGCCGCGATCCGCGACATCCGCCAGCGCTTCGGCGACGGCATTCCCGCGATCCTGATCACGGCGGACCGCAGCCCGCATGTCCGCGATGCGGCGCGCGAGGATGGAATCGTCGTGCTCAACAAGCCGGTGAAACCGGCGGCCCTGCGCGCGCTGCTTGCGCAATGGCGGGCGCAGCAGATGGTCGCTGCCGAATAAACTCAGACGCGCACGAGGTCGCTGAGCGCAAGCCCGGTGGCCGCTTCCAGATCGCGGATTGCCTGAGGCGCGTCGATGACCTTGATGGTGGTCATACCCATCTCGCGCGCGGGCTTCAGGTTGACGCCGAGATCGTCGAGATAAACGCAGTTCTTCGGATCGACACCCAGCGCATCCGTCATCATCCGGTAGATGCGCGGGTCAGGCTTGCGCAGGCCGATCTTGGCCGACTCGATGACATGATCGAACAGCGCCATTGTCTCCGCCACATAGAGCGCACGGCCGCCGGAACTGCCGATGGCATTGGCGGGAAGATTGTTGGTGATGCAGCCGGTCTTAAAGCGCTGTTTGATCCGCCGCAGCGCTTCGACCATTTCCGGCCGCGGATCTCCCGACAGCAACGGCACCACATCGCGGCCACGCACCTCGGCGCCTAGCGCCAGCGATTCGGCGGCGAACAGCGTATCGAAGGCCGCAAGGTCCACTTCGGCGCGCTCGAACTTCGCCCACGCATTCTCGAAATGGTTCGCGGCATTGGTGCGCCGGATGATGTCGACGGGAAGGCCGCGCTCCTTCTCGAACCGTGCGAAGGCTTCGAACGGCGATGTGGTGAGCACGCCGCCGAAATCCCAGATCACCGCTTCAACCATGGCCGATCATTTCTCATTTTGCTGACTTGCATGCACCATGAACGGCGCACGGTTATTTCGCCGGATCGGGCTGCTTCCACTCGCCGCCAGCGATCTTGGCGGCGGCGATCACCGCCTGCGTGCGGCTTTCGACCCCGAGCTTCTGCAGGATCGCCGAGACATGGGCCTTGATGGTGGCCTCGGAGACGCCGAGCTCGTAGGCGATCTGCTTGTTGAGCAGACCTTCGGACAACATCATCAGCACGCGGACCTGCTGCGGCGTCAGCGTCACCAGACGGTCGCGCAACTTGGTCATGTCGGGGTCCGCCGCCGCCGTGAGATCGACATCGGCAGGAACCCAGACGTCTCCGTTCATGACCTTGCCGATGGCCTCGCGCAGGGTCTCGACACCGAAGCGCTTCGGAATGAACCCGGACGCTCCGAAATCCATCGATCGGCGGATCGTCGCCGCGTCGTCGCTGGCAGACACGATGACCACGGGGATCGCCGGAAACTGAGCGCGCAAATAGATCAGCCCGGAAAAGCCGCTGATTCCGGGCATCGACAGGTCGAGCAGGATCAGGTCGACGTCGGACTCCCGGTCGAGCAACGCCGTCAATTCCTCGAACGATCCCGCCTCATCAACCTGAGCGGTGGCGACAACAGTCGCGACCGCTTGTCGCAGAGCGTCGCGAAAGAGCGGATGGTCGTCGGCGACGACAAGATGCGTGCTGGCAGCGGTGGTCATTGATCCCATGTGCGGAAGCTGAGAACCCCGGAGAGGCTCATTGAATTCCAGTGTTTACCGTCATGTTTAGTCTTGCAAGCCGTGGTCCGAAACGAAAAGCGATCCGTGTGCTTAATGCGCCGATTGTGCACTGCAAAGCGCGCCGCACATCGCTGTTTGTTGGGCCGAAAGTCTTATAGGGCGAAGTTTCACGCCGATGTTACCTTGTTTGCGAACTTCTCGCGCGTTTGAGCCGGCCCAAGATCGGCGCGCAGGAGCGATATCAGCAACATTCTGGGGAGCATCCAAATGGCTACCGTGACTACAACCTCGCCACGCGCGGGCGGCATGACGAAGGACGAACGCTTCGTCATTCTCGCCTCCTCGCTCGGCACCGTCTTCGAATGGTACGATTTCTATCTCTACGGCTCGCTGGCCGCGATCATCGGCGCCCAGTTCTTCAGCGCCTATCCGCCCGCCACCCGTGACATCTTCGCGCTGCTGGCGTTCGCCGCAGGCTTCCTGGTGCGTCCGTTCGGCGCCATCGTGTTCGGACGCGTCGGCGATCTCGTCGGCCGCAAATACACCTTCCTCGTCACCATTCTCATCATGGGCCTGTCGACCTTCATCGTCGGCCTGCTCCCGAACGCTGCCACCATCGGCATCGCGGCTCCGATCATCCTGATCGGCCTGCGCCTGCTGCAGGGCCTCGCGCTCGGCGGCGAGTACGGCGGTGCGGCGACCTATGTCGCGGAACATTCGCCTCCCGGAAAGCGCGGCTACTACACGTCGTTCATTCAGACGACTGCAACGCTCGGCCTGTTCCTGTCGCTGCTGGTCATTCTGTTCACCCGCACGATTCTCGGTGAAGCAGAGTTCGCAGCATGGGGCTGGCGCATTCCGTTCCTGCTCTCCGTGGTGCTGCTCGGCGTTTCCGTCATCATCCGCCTGCGGCTGAATGAATCGCCGATCTTCCAGAAGATGAAGGAAGAGGGCAAGGGCTCGAAAGCGCCTCTGACCGAAGCCTTCGGCAACTGGGCCAACGCCAAGCTCGTGCTCATCGCGCTGCTCGGCGGCGTGATGGGCCAGGGCGTGGTCTGGTACACCGGCCAGTTCTACGCGCTGTTCTTCCTGCAATCGATTCTGCAGGTCGATGGCTACACGGCGAACCTCCTCATCGCCTGGTCGCTGCTGCTCGGCACCGGCTTCTTCATCGTGTTCGGCGCGCTGTCCGACAAGATCGGCCGCAAGCCGATCATTCTCGCGGGCTGCCTGATCGCAGCACTGACCTTCTTCCCGATCTTCCGCATGATCTCGTCCAACGCCAATCCGCAGTTGGAAAAGGCCATCGAAACGGTGAAGGTGTCGGTGATTGCCGATCCGAAGGGCTGCGGCGACCTGTTCAATCCGGTCGGCACCCGCGTGTTCTCGGCGCCTTGCGACCTTGCCCGCGACTTCCTCGCGAAGTCTTCGGTCAAGTATGACACCGTTGCCGGTCCTGCCGGTTCGCCAGTGAAGATCTCGGTCAACGGCACCGAAGTGCCCTACACCAAGCCGGCGGACTCCAACGCAGCAGCAAGCGCTGCCCTGCAGGCCGCAGGCTATCCAAAGCGCGGCGCCAACCCGACGCTTGTGAAGATGACGCATCCCTTTGACATCTTCAAACCGCAGGTGGCGGCGATTATCGGACTGCTGTTCATCCTCGTGATCTTCGTGACGATGGTGTACGGCCCGATCGCGGCGATGCTGGTCGAACTGTTCCCGACCAAGATTCGCTACACCTCGATGTCGCTGCCCTACCACATCGGTAACGGCTGGTTCGGCGGCCTCTTGCCGGCGACCTCGTTCGCCATCGTGGCATCGACCGGCGATATCTACGCGGGCCTCTGGTATCCGGTGATCTTCGCACTGATCACCGTGGTCATCGGCTTCTTCTTCCTGCCGGAAACCAAGGACGTCGATATTACCAAGTAACGATCGGATATCAGGCGGCCTCGCCCGCCTGACTCTCCTTCAAACAAAACGGCCGCGGAGCGATCCGCGGCCGTCTTTTTATGCGGCGCCCTCATGGTGAGGAGGCGCGTCGGCCGCGCCGTCTCGAACCATGAGGCGTATTGCTGTTGACGCCATGGTTCGCTCATCCTTCGAGACGCGCGCAACAGCGCGCTCCTCAGGATGAAGATCAGGCTCCCCGTACGAATTGAAGCCTCAGATTTTTTCGGACAGCTTCTTCTGCATGCGGTTCGCCATATCGATCAGCCGCTCCCAGACCCGCTCGATCAGCGCCAGCAGCTTTTCGTGTTCGGGCGGCAACTGCAGTTCGATCTTCCCGTCAGGTTGAGACTTGCCGTCCGGCACGGCTTGCGCACTCTTCCTCGAATCTTCCTTGGCCAGCGGCGCATCGGTCTTGCCGGTCACGGTGCCCTGTTGCGCAAGTTGTTCGCGCAATTGCTTGTTGTCGCCCTGCAGCCGGCCGATTTCGGTATCGAGCGCGGTGCGCTCATCCGGCACTAGCCGGCAGGTCCAGCCATTCTTGTTGGTGCAGATCGACACTTCGCCATTGCGGGTATTGAGCCGCAGGAACCCGTCCGTCACCGGCGACAACGTATAACGTCCGTTCTCGGTGTCCGGCGCGCCCTGCGCATGCGCATCACGGCCGGACATCGCCGCCAGCGTCATCGCGAGAACAACAACCGCAACCTCTGACCGCATGTCACCCAAACGCATGGACCCGGCCTCCCCTGCAATCGCCGTGCTGTCGGCTCACACTGCGGATGTGTAGGCCTTGCGGCCGGATTTCAACGCGTCGGCCAGCAATTCGATCCGGTCCTGGCCCCAGAAAACCTCGCCGTCGAGAACCCAGGCGGGTGAACCGAACACGTCGGCCTCGATCGCATCCTGACGATTCCGGTCGTAGATCGCACCGATCTCGTCGGACGCTGCCTGCGCCACAATCCTGGCGCCGGGCAATCCCGCTTCATCCGCCAGCCGCGTGAGCGTGGCAGCATCGGCGAGATCAAGCTGCTGTTCCCAGACACCGGTGAAGGCGCGGCGCAGGAACGGTTCGGGATTCAGGCCCGCCTGGATCGCTGCTATCACGGCTCCATCCGCAAGCCGCGCATTGAACGGCCAGTGTTTCGGCTGGAGATTGAAACTCAGCCCGCGCTTCTCGCGCCAGCGCTGCAGTTCCATGAAGCGATAGCGCTGGCGCGCCGGATGGCGCTTGGCCAGCGGCAGGCCACCGGTCTCGGAGAACAGATCGACCAGAAGAACCGGCTTGTAGGTGACCTTCAGCTGGTGGCTGGCCGCGAGATTCTCAAACAAGGCATGGCCAATGTAAGCCCATGGCGACTGAGTGGAAAAATAGTAGTCAATCTGGCGCGCCATCGGTCCTCCGGCTGCACGATTTCGGGTCGGACCGGTCATATCACAGTTGCACCAAGCGGCACGCGGAGGCGCCGCATTGTGTGGCCTGTTTATCGCAGTGCGGCGAGTGCGCGCAGCGGCCGGATTTTTTCCCGGATTTCGCCAGCCTTTTCAAAGTGATACTTGTCAACTGGGTAATCTTGACTTGACCGTAGGCCGTCAGTATGGTCCGCGCGGTTTTCGTGGGTGGCGGGGCGTTTTCTCTCAATCGCGCGACGGGGCGTGGGTGTCGACAGTATGGTGGGCGCACACAACAAGGGTCGCGGCGACAACGGACGAGACAAACCGTCGGCCGACGAAACTGCGCTCTCCACAAGGCTCGACCGTCTGAATCAACGGCTTTCCACGTTCCGGAATGACCGCAAGAACCAGACAGATCAGTCAGGAAGCGGGGCAGCTTCCGCCAACGCATCAGCGATGGCGCGCGGGTTTCGCCTCTCCTCCGAATTGATTGCAGGTGTCCTTGTCGGAGCGGTCATTGGCTGGGGCATCGATCGTCTGTTTTCGACGTCCCCCTGGGGTCTGATCGTGTTTTTTCTGCTCGGCTTTACCGCCGGCGTGATCAACGTGATGCGGGCAGCCGGCGTCGCAAACCGCGATGCATCCGACCGCTCCTGACGGGTTCTGCAACCGGTCCTGGGAACCGCCTGGAATTTCAAGCCAGCTCGCTGGCGGGTATGACTGTCCGGCATGCCGGCAACGATGAAAGACGAACGTGGATGGCCGATCCGATCCATCAATTTGAGATCCACAAGATCTTCTCGCTGGGCCACATCGGTGGTCAGGAGATCGCTTTCACCAACTCGTCCGCCTACATGTTTGGCGCGGTCGCCGTCGTTTCGCTGCTGATGATCGGCGGCAGCGCAGCGCGCAGCCTCATCCCGGGCCGCTTCCAGTCGCTCGCTGAACTCTCCTACGAGTTTGTCGGCAATACGCTTAGAGAAAGCGTCGGCGACGAGGGCATGAAGTTCTTCCCGTTCGTGTTCTCGCTGTTCATGTTCATCCTGACCGCGAACATGATCGGCATCATTCCCTACACTTTCACCGTGACCAGCCATCTGATCGTTACGCTGGCGCTGGCGCTGATGGTGTTCCTCACCGTTCTGCTCTACGGCCTCTACAAGAACGGCTTCAAATTCTTCAAGCTGTTCGTCCCGTCGGGAATTCCACTCTACATCCTGCCGCTGATCATGGTGATCGAGGTGATCTCGTTCCTGTCGCGGCCCGTGTCTCACTCGGTGCGTCTGTTCGCGAACATGCTCGCCGGCCACATCACCCTCAAGGTGTTCGCCGGCTTCGTGACCTCGCTGAGCGCGCTCGGCGCCGTGGGCATTCTCGGTTCGATCTTGCCGCTGGCGATGACCACCGCGCTGACCGGCCTCGAAATTCTCGTGGCTTTCCTGCAGGCCTATGTCTTCACCATCCTGACCTGCATCTACCTCAACGACGCTCTTCATCCCGGACACTGACCTCGGACACTGGCCGGACTTTTGTTTTCTACCAACACCAACACCCCCAGAAGGAGTTTCACCATGGATCCAGTTGCAGCAAAGTACATCGGCGCAGGTATCGCTTGCCTCGGCATGGGCGGCGCAGGCGTCGGCGTCGGCATGATCTTCAGCCAGTTCCTGAACGGCGCACTGCGCAATCCGTCGGCCTCGCAGGGCCAGTTCGCAAACCTGATCTTCGGCTTCGCCGTGACCGAAGCGCTCGGCATCTTCTCGCTGCTGATCGCGCTGCTGCTGCTGTTCGCCGTCTGATTCCAGATGATGTGTTCGCCGCGGCCCCGTTGATGCGCCGCGGCTGACACCTACAGGAGACGCTCATGGCGACGGGTCAGGGCACTGCAAAGGGCACGACCGCCCACACCGAAGCAGACGGCCATGGCAAGGCGGGCTTTCCGCCTTTCCAGAAGGAGACGTTTGCCTCGCAGCTGGTGTCGTTCGCGATTGCCTTTGCGTTGCTTTACTTCATCGTGTCGAAGTTCGCGCTTCCGCGCGTCGGCGGCATCATCTCGAACCGCGAAGGCGTGATCGAAAACGATCTCGCCGAAGCGCAGAAGCTGAAGGACGAGTCCGATCAGGCTCTGAAGGCTTATGAAACCGAGCTCGCCAATGCGCGCGCACGGGCTCAGGCCATCGGTTCCGAGACTCGTGACAAGCTGAACGCACAGGCCGAAAGCGACCGCAAGGCGCTGGAAGCCGCCCTCGCGGCCAAGCTGGCCGATGCCGAGAAGACCATTGCCTCAACGCGCGCAACCGCGATGGGCAATGTCCGCTCGATCGCATCGGATGCGGCAACGGCGATCGTTCAGCGCCTCACCGGCGTCGCGCCTGACAGCAAGACTGTCGAAAGCGCCGTCGATGCGTCCTTGAAGGGATAACGACGATGTTCCAAGCAGAATTCTGGGTCGCCGTCGCATTCCTCATCCTGATGGGTGTGTTCGGCTATTTCGGCGTTCACCGCACGATCCTGCGGGCGCTCGATCATCGCCGTGACCGCATCCAGAAAGAACTCGAGGACGCCCGCCGTCTGAAGGAAGAGGCCACGAAGCTGGTCGCTGAGTATCGTGCCCGCCGCGCCAGCGCCGAGCGCGAGGCTCAGGAGATCGTCGCCAGCGCCAAGGCCGATGCCGAGCGCATCGCAGCCGAAGCCAAGGCGAAGATGGAAGACTTCGTTGCCCGCCGTACCAAGACGGCGGAAGGCAAGATCGCCCAGGCCGAGAGCCAGGCGATTGCCGATGTCCGTGCAGCCGCTGCCGAAGCCGCCGTGACCGCCGCGTCGTCGATCATGACGACGTCGGTCAAGGGTTCGGTCGCCAGCGATCTGGTTGCCAAGGGCATTCAGGACGTTCGCAGCAAGCTGAACTAACACCTCACTCAATCAAAAAAGGCCGGTCTCGTTGATGCGAGACCGGCCTTTTTGTTTGAGCGTCGTGATGAGGGTTACTTCTTCCGCTTGCGGCCCGCAGGCTCAGGCTTCAGCGCCGCCGGATCGAAGCCGACATAGAAGATGTATTTGTCGTTCGCCGCCTCGGTAGGTGCAGGATAGGTGATGTCCTCGGCCACAAGGCTGAACTCCGTGTTCTCGCCTTCCATGGTCACGGTCGTCCGGATCGCCTTGGTCGTGATGACCTTCTCCGGTGCGCCATCCTGAACCACCGCGACGCGCAGCGGCACGTCGACCGTCGGCGGCGCGCCCGCAGGCCCCGCGATGATCCGGCCGATCACGCCGATGCGTGCCGTGACCTGCCCGCCCTGCAAATTGCAGTCCCGCGCCGTGCGCGTGATCGAGCCCTGATAGCGCAGGTCGTTGCCCGACGCAGGCTTGCCCGGCGACCCGACGGACAGGGTCGATGCGCCGAAGCGGATCGACACGCTGGGGCATGTCAGTTCGCTGTTCTGCGTGCCCTGCGTCGAGGGGCCGGACGACGTGCTGGCTTCCTGCGAGTTGGAGCCGAACAACTGGCTGAACCGGCTGCCGATCGACGAGCCCGTCGAGGAACTGCCGGAGGAGCCTCCGAACATGCTGCCGCCGCCACAGCCCGAGAGCGCTGCACCTGCCGCCACCGCCAGCGCAGCCATTGCTGCGCGCTTCAAACGCCTGCCACCCGCCATCATTGCTTCCAGTTAGCTCATCTGAACCGAGATGGGCCTTATAGCAGGGCAAACACGGCGAACCAAAGGCGCAGGCGCTCTGGGCGCGGCGCTGGTTAACCGCGGAAATCCTCATCCAGCAGGCCATACAGGCAATGGTCCTGCCAGACGCCGTTGATGCAGAGGTAACGCCGTGCGAGGCCCTCGCGGGCGAAGCCGCATTTCTCCAGCACCCGGATCGAGGACTGGTTGGTCGGGATGCAGGCCGCCTCGATGCGATGGAGGTTGAGCTCGCCGAACAAGGTCGGCAGCAGCACGCGGAGCGCCGCGGTCATGGTGCCCTTGCCGGCATGGGGCTGGCCGACCCAATAGCCGAGGGTGCCGGCCTGCACGATGCCGCGCCGGACATTGGCGAGCGTCACCCCACCCAGCAACGTGCCGTCGTCCTCGCGAAACACGAGGAACGGATATGCCCTGTCCTCGGCAATGTCCTCGACATAGCGCCGCAGCCGGCGGCGAAATCCAGAACGTGTCAGGTCGTCGGACGGCCAGATCGGCTCCCACGGCGTCAGAAAGGACCGGCTGAGCCCGCGCAGTTCGCTCCACTGCGGATAATCGGTCATCTGCGGCGCGCGCAGCAGCAGCCCTCGCCCGCGCGGCGCGAGGGCGGGCGCTGTTGTCGAAGGCAAGCGAAACAGGGCCATGCCGGACCTCTTCACGTATCGAGGAACGCCATGATGCGCCCTCTCCTTCTTGAACGCAATCGGCCGCCCGCGGCCCTATGACGGCCGCGAGAATACATAGACGAGGCCCGTCAGCATGATCCCGGCGATAGCGAACGTCAGCGGCAGGCCGTGATCTCCGGATAGCCTGAACAAGTTGAAGCCGACAATCATGCCGGCCAGCGCCGCGAATTTCGCCCTGCGCGGAATGGCGCCGCGGGCACGCCAATCGGTCAGGAGCGGTCCAAAGTGAGGATGGTTCAGCAGCCAGCTTTCAAAGCGCGTGGAGGAGCGCGCGAAGCACGCTGCCGCAAGAATCAGGAACGGCGTTGTCGGCAGAACCGGCAGGAACGCGCCTATAAAACCCAGCCCGACGAAAATAAAACCGAGACCAAGAAAGGCGGCGCGTGCAAACCGCGACGACTGGATGCCGGAAGACGAGACACCGGAGGGCTGTTGCCCTGACGGGTTCTGGCCTGAAGACTTGGGAGCGTCTGCGGGATCGCCGTTCATGCGGTCGGACGCACGGGTCTGCGATCAGTGCAGCAGCGCACGAGCCCGGGGCCGCGCCAGACCTTCGGCATGACCAACCGCCGTATCGAGCCCGCGTCCGTCACCGAGCGCCACAACCGCAGGACGGCTGCGGGTCAGCAAGCCGCGCGCGGCATTGCGGGTGGATTCCACGCTGACCGCATCGATCCGCGCCACCAGCTCTTCCACCGTCAGCGGACGGCCATAAGCCAGAATGTGCCGGGCCATCTGCTCGGCGCGGGCGCTGCAGCTTTCAAGCCCCATCAGCAGGCCGGCCTTCATCTGCGCTTTCGAGCGCGAGATCTCCTGCTCGGTCAGTGTCTCGACGGCATTGTTCATCTCGTCGACGATCACTTCCATCATCTCGGGCGCGTCCGCCGGGTCCGTTCCGGTGTAGAGCCCGAAGAAACCAGTGTCGGAGAAAGCCGCATGGAATGTGTAGATCGAGTAGCAGAGCCCCCGCTTCTCGCGCACTTCCTGAAACAGGCGCGATGACATGCCGCCGCCGAGAATGTTGGAAAACACCTGCAGGCTGAACAGCGACAGGTCCGATTGCGGCACACCTTCCAGCGCCAGCGTCAGATGCGCCTGCTCGAGATCGCGGTGAATGACACGCGAGCCGCCCTTGCCGAACATCGCAGGGACCGGCTTGGGCGCGGGCGTGCCGACAAAGCTTCCGAAACGCTGTTCGACCTCAGCGACGACCTGCTTATGATCGACAGCACCCGCAGCCGCAACCACCATGTCAGGGCCGTGATAGTGCGTGGACAGATAGTCGTAGAGATTGTCGCGGCTGAAACTCGCAAGGGTCTGCGGCGTGCCAAGCAGCGAGCGGCCGAGCGGCTGGTCCGGGTAGCACAGTTCGTTGAGATGCTCGAACACCACATCGTCCGGCGTATCCTGCGCAGCGCCGATTTCCTGCTCGATGACGCTTTTCTCGCGCTCAAGCTCCTCGGCATCGAAGGACGGATTGGCAAGAATGTCCGACAGCACATCGAGCCCGAGCGCGACATCGGCTTTCAGCACACGCGCGTAGTAAGCGGTCGTCTCGTTGCTGGTGGCAGCATTGAGATCGCCGCCGACCGCTTCGATTTCCTCCGCGATCTGCTGCGCCGTCCGCCGCGTCGTGCCCTTGAACGCCATGTGTTCAAGCAGATGCGACATGCCGTGCTGATCGGGCTTCTCGTCGCGGCCACCGACACCGGTCCACACGCCGAGCGCTGCGGTCTGCAGATGCTCCATCGTGTCGGTGACGACCGTCAGCCCCGAGGGAAGCTTGGTAATTTCGACGCTCATCCGGCAATTCCCTGCTTCGCAGCGCGGCTCACTGAGAGAATGAACCGCTCCACATCAGCCTGATCATTCTTCATGACCTTGATGTGTTCGGACTTTGTCATCAGCCCGTCGAGCCAGGCCGGCAACTGCGGGCGGACACCGCAAGCCGCCTCGACGGCATCGGGGAATTTTGCCGCATGCGCGGTCGACAACACGATATTGGGAACGGTGGAGACCGGCTTGTCCTGATCGGCGACCGCAAGCGCCACTGCCGTGTGCGGATCGACCAGCTCGCCCGCTTCGCGCCACGCGGCACGAATCGCCGCGCTGGTTTCGGTCTCATCCGCGCGTCCCGCATCGAAATCCTCGCGGACCTGCTTGAGCACGGCATCGCTGAGCACGAAGCGCCCTGACTGCGACAATGATCCCATCAGCGCACGGATGACCGCGCTGTCGCGGCCGGTGGCTTCGAACAGCAGCCGCTCGAAGTTGGACGAAATCTGGATGTCCATCGACGGCGAGGTTGTCGCGTGAACCTGCTTGACCTCGTAGATGCCGGTCTTGAGCGTACGCGCCAGAATGTCATTGATGTTGGCGGCGATGCGCAAACGGCGCACCGGCAGGCCCATGCGTTTGGCCACATAACCGGCGAAGATATCGCCGAAATTTCCGGTCGGCACGGTGAAGTCCACTTCGCGCGCAGGCGCTCCGAGCGCAACCGCCGAGGTGAAATAGTAGACCACCTGCGCAACGATGCGCGCCCAGTTGATCGAGTTGACTCCAGAGAGTGAAACGGAATCACGGAACTTGTGATGATTGAACAGGCCCTTCACGATGCCCTGGCAATCGTCGAAGGTACCTTCGATCGCGAGCGCATGGACGTTGGCCGCACCACTGGTGGTCATCATCCGCCGCTGCACGTCGGAGATGCGGCCGTTCGGAAACAGCACAATGAGATCGGCATTGTCGCGGCCTGCAAAAGCATCGACCGCCGCGCCGCCGGTATCGCCTGATGTCGCCACCACGATGGTGGTGCGCTGGCCGCGCTTGGCCAGCACGTGATCCATCAGCCGCGACAGCAACTGCATCGCGACGTCCTTGAACGCGAGCGTCGGACCGTGAAACAGCTCCAGCACGAAGCGATCCGGCGCGATCTGGTTCAGCGGCACCACGGCGGGATGGCGGAAGGTCGCGTAGGCCTCGATCGCCATGCGGCCGAGATCCGCTTCGGAAATCTCGTCGGCGACAAACGGGCGGATCACCTCGACCGCGACTTCCCAATAGGGACGACCGAAGAATCCGGCGATGGTTTCGTGGCTGAGCTGCGGCCAGACCTCCGGCACATACAGCCCGCCATCGCGGGCGAGCCCGGTCAGCATCACGTCGCAGAAGCCAAGCCGGGGCGCTTCGCCCCGCGTCGAAATATAGCTCGTCAAGCGGTCCTCCAAAGGCTCAAGCCTGTCACAAGCCTTTGATAATAATGGATTAATTTTCTGACCCGCAGCCAGATCAAGCCGCACCATATCGGCTGTTTTCAGCCTTCACAAGGAAGCCAAAGGGTGCAGGTCAAGCCCTGCGCCGCTGGATCACCCAGGCCACAAAGGCTCCCGCAACGACCAGTGCCAGCCCAAACCAGGTGATCGCATATTGCAGATGATCGTCCTTGAGCCGCACGTGGAGCGGCCCCGGCTTCGGCGTTCCGGAGGCAGGCTGCGGCGACTCGAGATCGATGTAGAAGGGCGCGACCTCGCCCCAAGCCAGCACTTGCGCCATCGACGGAACATCGCGCGTGAACCACAGCCGCTTGCTGCCGTCTTCATGCGGCGTCAGCGTGCCCGCGGATTCGGGAAAGCGCAGATAGCCGGTGAGTTCGACCGGCGCGCCGGTGATGAGTGGCCGGACTGCGCGGTCCTGCTGCGCGCGGTCCTGCATCGTGTTCTGCACGAAGCCGGCATTGATGACGACGCTGCGTCCATCCGCCAGCCGCGCCGGAACGAAAGTCCATGTCCCCGGTCCGGTCACATCGTCGCGCACCGCGGAGCCGGAGCTGTAAACCATCGCATCAGGCTTGTTCTCAAGTGTCGCGGAGAACTTCACGCGCCGGAATTCGTCATGCGCGGGCGTGAGCGAAGGCCATTGCGCCGCCGCGGGCAAGGCTACCGGCGCCGCTGCCAGCCGCTCGGTCAGCGCCGTAATCAGCGCGTGTTTCTCATCCTTGCGGCGGAGCTGCCAGACGCCAAGACTGGCAAGCACCGACACCATGATCAGCGCGATCACGGCAAGACCGAACACGCCTCGCGATCGCGCAGGCTGGGCTGTCTGCGACGCATTCATTTCGATTTGCGTTCGACAAGCTGACCCTCTGCGGCCTTGTGATAATATTGGAGGTCGATCAGCAGCGCCTTCATCGATCGCAGCGGCAGCAAGGTGGTTGCGATAATCAGCGGCCCCCAGAGCGCAGCATGGACCCAGAACGGCGGCTGGTATTTCATCTCCACAACCAGGGCCGAGCCGACCACGATGAACCCGGCGATCATGATGATAAAAATCGCCGGCCCGTCGCCCGCATCGATAAAGGCATAGTCGAGACCGCAAGCGTCGCAGTTCGGCCGGAGCGAAAGAAAGCCCGCATAGAGCTTGCCTTCGCCGCAGCGTGGACACTTGCAGGCCAGACCGCGCATCACAGTCTGCGACAGCGTCGCCGGAGTTGGATCGTTCATGCCGTAGCTCCTTGTCGCCCTTGGCTACGCCCGTAGCTACCTGCCCGCAAGGGTGAACCCATCACGAAAAAGGGCGGCCCGAAGGCCGCCCTGATGATTGACGCCGGTGCGCGATCAGTGCGCGCCGTGGGCGATGGTCGATGCGCCATGGCCCCAGACGTAGATGCAGATGAACAGGAACAGCCACACCACGTCGACGAAGTGCCAGTACCA
Organism: Afipia sp.; assembly: GCA_024508675.1. GTDB lineage: Bacteria > Pseudomonadota > Alphaproteobacteria > Rhizobiales > Xanthobacteraceae > Afipia. The sequence continues at coordinate 85,214 of JANINQ010000008.1, read as the reverse complement.
GGCGGCGAATTCGAAGCCGAGGTGATGGGTCGGCGTGAAGTGACCGGCATAAGCGCGGAACAGGCAGACCAGCAGGAAGATGGTGCCGACCAGAACGTGGAAACCATGGAAGCCGGTCGCCATGAAGAAGGTCGCGCCATAGACGTTGCCGGCGAAGCTGAAGGCCGCGTGGCTGTATTCGAAGGCCTGCACGCAGGTGAACAGCGCGCCGAGCGCAACGGTCAGGATCAGGCCCCACTTCAGGCCCTTGCGGTCGCCTTCGAGCAGCGCATGGTGCGCCCAGGTCACCGTGGTGCCTGAGGTCAGCAGGATCAGCGTGTTGAGCAGCGGCAGGTGCCACGGATCGAAGGTTTCGATGCCCTTCGGCGGCCAAACGCCCGGCACCTTGCAGTCCGCCGGGGAAACGCCGGCGCCGCAGCCGAACAGCGCGTCGCGGGTCATGTGCACCGGATCAGCGGGGAACAGGGCTGCGTTGAAGTAGGCCCAGAACCACGCCACGAAGAACATCACTTCGGAGGCGATGAACAGGATCATGCCGTAGCGGTGATGCAACTGCACCACGCGGGTGTGATCGCCCTTATACTGGGCTTCACGGATCACGTCGCCCCACCAGCTCGCCATGGTGTAGAGCACGCCGATGGTGCCAACACCGAACACGATCGGCGCACCCGCGAACATCTTGTGCATCCACGCAACCGCGCCCAGCGCCATGACGAAGGCCGAGATGGAGCCGACGACCGGCCACGGGCTCGGATCGACGAGGTGATAGTCGTGGTGTTTGGCTTGGCCCGTTGCCATTTGGTCTCTCCGTGATGCCGGTGTCAGCCGGCGCGTGTCGCAGTTATAGCCGAAAGATCAGAGATTGCCCTTGCGCTTATCCGTCTCCGTTGCCGCAAGCGGCTTCGGTGCCGGATCTTTCACAGGGTAGAACGTGTAAGACAGTGTGATGGTGTTGAGGTCATCGTATTCGCGATCGGCGGCGAGCGCCGGATCGACATAGAAGACCACCGCCATCTCGCGCTTTTCACCCGGACCGAAGGTCTGTTCGGTGAAGCAGAAACAATTGATCTTCTGGAAGAAGGCTCCGACCGTCAGCGGCGCGACATTGTAGGCGGCGACGCCCGCGGTCGTCCGCGCAGCCTGATTGGTGACGGTGTAATAGACGGTGACGACTTCACCGATCTTGACGCTGATCTCGGTCTGCTCGGCTTCGAACTTCCACGGCAATCCGCCGCTGACATTCGAATCGAAGCGCACGTTGATGCGGCGCTCCAGCGATTTTTCCGGCGCGGACGTCGCGACCTGCGTGGTGCCGTTGAAACCGGTGGCGCGGCAGAACCAGTCGTAGAACGGCACGGCCGCGTAGGACGCGCCGACCATGAATGCGACCACAAAACCGCAGATCGACGCGACCATGACGTCGCGGCTGATGCGGGGCTTCTTGCTGGCGGGCTGCTGCGTCATGTCGCGCTTCCCTCAGATTGGCCGGTGAAGGACAGCGGGGCCCTTCACAAGAGTAACCGCAAAAAACAACAGGACCAGCACGCCGAGCGCCACGGCAATCGCAATGGAGCGCTCACGCTGGCGCTTCTTCTGCTCCGGCGTGAGAACGATGCCCTGCTGCTGCGGCTTCTTGCTGTCCATGACCAGACCCGCGCTCATGACCCTATTGCCCGCAGTGCCGCCGACACGACGACTTCCAGCAGCAGAACGGCGAACAATGCGAACAGATACAGGATCGAGAACTTGAACAGCCCGCGCGTGGCGCGCAGCGCGGCGCTGCCGGTGCGATGGCGATACACCGAGACGGCATACCAGAGCATGCCCGCGCCGAGCACCAGCGAGGTCACGCCGTAGACGGCGCTGAAATAACCGAGCGGCCAGGGCGATGCCGCAACCGCCACCAGCACGATCGTATAGAGCAGGATCTGCAGCCGTGTCGCATCGGGACCGGCGACATTCGGCAGCATCGGGATATTGGCGCGGCCATAGTCATCGGTGCGGAACAGCGCCAGCGCCCAGAAGTGCGGCGGCGTCCACAGGAAGATGATCAGGAACAGCAGGATCGGCTCGGGCGACAGCGAGCCCGTGGCTGCGGCCCATGCCACCACCGGCGGCAAGGCGCCCGCGGCGCCGCCGATCACGATGTTCTGCGCGGTGTAGCGCTTGAGGCCCATCGTGTAGACGACGACATAGAAGAAGATCGTGAAGGCCAGCAGCGCGCCGGCCAGCCAGTTCACCAGAATACCGAGCGTCATCACCGAGAAGAAGGCGAGCGTCAGGCCGAAGGCCAGCGCTTCACCCGGCAGGATGCGTCCGCGCGGAATCGGGCGGTTGGCGGTGCGCGACATCAGAGCGTCAATGTCGCCCTCGTACCACATGTTCAGCGCGCCGGACGCGCCGCCGCCGACGGCGATGCAGAGGATCGAGGTGATTGCCAGTACCGGGTGGAAGTGGCCCGGCGCGATGACAAGGCCGACCAGCGCGGTGAACACCACCAGCGACATCACGCGCGGCTTCAGCAGCGCAATGTAATCGGCAACGCCCGCTTCGGAGATGCGGGGCGACAGATCGATCGCGTGATGGTCGACAATCGACAAGATCTGAACTCACTTCCTGAACATTTCATCCGCCGTGGCCGCTGGGCCGCGGCGGATGCTTTGTTTTCAACCCGCGCGATTACTGAACGCGCGGCAGAACCTCGAACTGGTGGAACGGAGGCGGCGACGACAGCGTCCATTCCAGCGTGGTCGCACCGGGACCCCACGGATTGTCCGCAGCCTGTTCCTTGCGAACCAGAGCCTGGATCACGCCGTAGATGAAGATCAGCACGCCGAATGCGGAGATGTAGGAGCCGATCGACGACACCAGGTTCCAGCCTGCGAAAGCATCCGGATAGTCGATGTAGCGGCGCGGCATGCCCGACAGGCCGAGGAAGTGCTGCGGGAAGAAGATCAGGTTCACGCCGACGAAGGTGACCCAGAAGTGCACCTTGGCGACGGTTTCCGAATACATGTAACCGAACATCTTCGGGAACCAGTAGTACCAGCCCGCGAAGATCGCGAACACGGCGCCCAGCGACAGCACGTAGTGGAAGTGCGCGACGACGTAGTAGGTATCCTGCAGCACGCGGTCGACACCGGCGTTTGCAAGCACCACGCCGGTCACGCCGCCGAGGGTGAACAGGAAGATGAAGCCCATCGCCCAGATCATCGGCGCGCGGAATTCGATCGAGCCGCCCCACATGGTGGCGATCCACGAGAAGATCTTCACGCCGGTCGGCACCGCGATGACCATGGTGGCCGCGACGAAATAGGCCTGCGTCGCCGACGACATGCCCACCGTATACATGTGATGCGCCCAGACCACGAAGCCGATGCCGCCGATGGCGACCATCGCGTAGGCCATGCCGAGATAACCGAACACCGGCTTGCGCGAGAAGGTCGAGACGATCTGCGAGATCATGCCGAAGCCCGGCAGAATCAGGATGTAAACTTCGGGGTGACCGAAGAACCAGAACAGATGCTGGAACAGCACCGGATCGCCGCCGCCTTCAGCCGAGAAGAAGGTGGTGCCGAAGTTGCGGTCGGTCAGCAGCATGGTGATCGCACCGGCGAGAACCGGCAGCGACAGCAGCAGCAGGAACACGGTGACGAGGATCGACCACACGAACAGCGGCATCTTGTGCAGGGTCATGCCCGGCGCGCGCATGTTGAAGATGGTGGTGATGAAGTTGATCGCACCAAGGATCGACGAGGCACCCGCGATGTGCAGCGAGAGGATCGCGAAGTCCACTGCCGGACCCGGATGACCCGAGGTCGAGAGCGGCGCGTACATGGTCCAGCCAGCGCCGACGCCGTTGGCGCCCGGCTCACCCTCGACGAAGGTGGAGATCAGGAGCAGCGCGAACGAGGCAGGCAGCAACCAGAACGAGATGTTGTTCATGCGCGGGAAGGCCATGTCCGGCGCGCCGATCATCAGCGGCACGAACCAGTTGCCGAACCCGCCGATCATCGCCGGCATCACCATGAAGAAGATCATGATCAGACCGTGCGAGGTGACGAACACGTTGTAGGTGTGCGCTTCGTGGAAAAGCTGCACGCCCGGATACATCAGCTCGATGCGGATCGCGACCGACATCGCGCCGCCGATGATGCCCGCCATGATCGCGAAGATAAGGTACATCGTGCCGATGTCCTTATGGTTCGTCGAATAGAGATAGCGACGCCACCCGGTCGGGTGATCGTGCGCATGGTCGTCATGAGCGTGATCATGTGTTGCAGCGGAGGTGGCCATTTTCTAATCCCTTAAGCCTTGCAGTCCCGTCAGCTAATCCGTCAGCCTTGCGGTGCGGGCGCCACGCGCCCGCCCGTCATTGCGCTTACTGCGCAGCAGCCCCGATCGACGCGTAGGAATTTGCGGGGTTGGTTGCGTATTTCTTCTTCGCCGCTTCGACCCAGGTGGTGAATTCCTGATCGTTCACGACCTTGATCGCGATCGGCATATAGGCGTGGTCCTTGCCGCAAAGCTCGGAGCACTGGCCGTAATACATGCCTTCCTTGGTCGCCTTGAACCACGTCTCGTTGAGCCGGCCCGGAACGGCGTCGATCTTGATGCCGAAAGCCGGGATGGCGAAGGAGTGGATCACGTCGGCGCCGGTGGTCTGGATGCGGATGACCTTGTTCACCGGGACGACGACTTCGTTATCCACCGCCAGAAGACGCGGCGCCTTGTCGGCGACCATCAGCGAATCGAATTCGAACTTGCCGTTGTCCGGATAGGCATAGGTCCAGTACCACTGCTTGCCGGTGGCCTTGATGGTGAGGTCGGCCTTCGGAATGTCGAGCTGCTGGAACAGCAGGCGGAACGACGGCACGGCAATGCCGACCAGGATCAGGACGGGCACGATGGTCCAGACCACTTCGATCAGCGTGTTGTGCGTGGTCTTGGACGGAACGGGGTTCGACCGGGCATTGAACTTCACCGCCACGACGATGAGCAGGATCAGAACGAAGATCGTGATCGCGCTGATGATCCAGAGCAGGAAGTTGTGGAACCAGGTGATGTTGTCCATCACCGGAGAGGCTGACGGCTGGAGCGTGTATTCCCAGGGCGACGGCTGACCGAGGGTCCCGCCTGCCGCGAAAGCTGCCCCTGCCGCGGCAAGCACGGTGGCAGCCACCGCAAAGCCCAGTACTCGCCGGCCCATCTGGCCAATCGACATCTTCATGCCGCTATCGCTCCTGCTTTCGTCACCCCAGCGATCCTGCCGGGCGGCAAGATCTGCATTTAAGCCTGCATTCTCAGGCGCGGTCATAATTTCGGCGGCGAGCCGAAGGTTAGAACGCGTCGAATTTCCAGCTTCTCAAACCATAATTCCATGGCTACCGCAATGCACGTAATAAGGCGGGCACACAGGCGGAATCCCATTGGCAAATGGGCCAAAAACCAGCAGCCCCGCGGCCCGAGAATGCTTGACACTTGGAATGCCCGTTGTACCCACGGACGAGATACGCGGCGAAGACCCGATTCGCGGCTGTGATGGGTGCATTCCGGCGACGGGCTCGGCCAGCAGGCTTGCCCTCAAGCCGCCGTCATTGCCCTGTCAACCAGCGATCCGGCGAGCAACGGCGCGGAAAACCTCCGGGAATCGTTGGGTTGCCGGACTTATTGCCTAGGATTGAGCAAGGATTGAGCCCAATGGGCGTGCGACACCAGCCTTCCCTGACCCGCAGCCGCGCGATGGCGCCGATCTGGCTTGCCCTCGCTGCCGCTGTGGCCATCTTTGCAGGGACCGCTCCGGCCCACGCGCAGGGAGCCGTGAAGTCGGTCCACGGCGACTGGCAGATCCGCTGCGATACCCCGGCCGGTGCGCAGACCGAACAATGCGCCCTGATCCAGAGCGTGGTGGCGGAAGATCGCTCCAATGCAGGCCTGACCGTCATTATCCTCAAGACCGCAGACCAGAAGAGCAAGCTGATGCGAGTGGTCGCGCCGCTGGGCGTGCTTTTGCCCTCCGGCCTCGGGCTCAAGCTCGACGACAAGGATGTGGGCAGGGCCGGATTCGTCCGCTGCCTGCCCAACGGCTGTGTCGCCGAAGTCGTGATGGAAGACACGCTGCTCAATCAGCTCAAAACCGCCAAGACGGCGACCTTCATCATTTTCGAGACCCCGGAAGAAGGTATCGGCTTCCCGCTCAGCCTGAAGGGCCTCGGCGAAGGCTACGACAAGCTGCCCTAGAGCGGCTGGCGGCCGCTCGCTCACCACTATTCCTCCCGCACCTTTCGAACGCCCTTGACCGCTCCGGATTTTTTTTCGGTCTGCGGCAGCAGTTTTGCACCCGGTCCCGGCAGAATATCGATGTCGTTCATCGTGAGCCTTTGAACACCCGGATCGCTTGTCATCACAACGGTGACGGGGCGGCCGGACTGGCGATCAATTACGCGCGCAACCGGTCCCTCCGGCGGGGGCATCCAGCGTTCGCTCCACTGCGAAAGAGCCTGCACGGCAAGGAACAGCTCGCGGCCCTTCTCCGTGAGATGGTACTCTACGCGCTTGCGCTGTCCTGGAACAGCATACTCGCGGCCTTCAAGAACTCCTTCGTCCGTGAGCATCTTCAGGCGAGCGCTGAGGACGGCACGCCCGCAATTGAGGGCACGCGCGAAATCGTCGAACCGGCGAACGCCATAAAGCGCTTCCCGAATCAAAAGCAGCGTCCATTTCTCGCCAACGACGTCCAGCGCGCGGCTGATGGAGCAGTATTTCAGATCGTAGGAGAATCGCGGGTGCATGGCCCAGCGTAGCAAACCTTGACAGAAGGTCCGAGCACATGAATTCTGAGTTCGAACTTAGAATTCATATCTATTCCCGGGAAGGGCCCCAAAACGATGGACCGCATGCACGACACTAATGCAGACATCAAAGCACTGAACTACCGCCATATTTTCTCCATCACGGCCGAATTGGGCCCTTCCCTCGACGCCGGCGAGGCTGCCCTCGGCCGCCGCGTGCTCAACGCCGTTTCGATAGGTACGTTCGAGGGACCCAGATTGCGGGGCGACATCAACCCCGGCACCGGCGACTGGATGCTGGTGAGACGCGACGGCACGATGGTCGTCGACGCGCGCATCGTCCTCAAAACGCACGATGGAGCGATCATTCACATGACCTACGGCGGACGCATCGTCATTCCCGAGAGTGTCCTCGGCGAGGCCCGCGATCCCGACAAGCGGCAGAATATTCCGCTGTCACGCTACTACTTCAGGACCACGCCAGCGTTCGAAACCGGCGCACCGGAATACGCATGGCTCAACAATATCGTCTGTGTGGGCTCGGGACGTCTGTTGAAAGGGCGAAGCGTCGCCTACGAAGTTTTCCAGATTCTTTAAGGTCCGATAGCCCCTCGCCCTCCGGCGCGATCATCCCTATCTTGGGACCTGATCCCGCCGCCATGCCGGCGTCCCCGGCATTCCCAGGAGTTCTTGATGAACCATTCGTCCGACGCTGCACCCGTGACCACGTCCCTGCTCGATCGCGCCGGTCTCGACCGCGACGCGGTGCGCAAGGAAATCGTCCGCGGGCTGGCCGGGGCCGATGACGGCGAGCTGTTCCTCGAATACCGGCAGTCCGAAGGGCTGAGCTTTGATAACGGGCGCCTCAAGCAGGCGACCTACGACACGGCGCAGGGTTTCGGGTTGCGCGCGGTCAAGGACGACGCAGTCGGCTACGCCCATTCCTCCGACGTCTCGCTGCCCGCGCTGATTCGCGCGGCCGATACGGTAAGCGCCGTGCGCGGCGGCTATTCCGGCACATTCGCAGCCGCGCCGTCCCACACCAATGTTCGCCTCTATGGCGACGACAATCCGCTCGATGGCCAGAGCTTCGAGACCAAGGTCAAGCTGCTGGCCGAGATCGACGCCTATATCCGCGACAAGGACCCGCGCGTGCGGCAAGCATCGGTGTCACTCGGCGCCACATGGCAGGTGGTGGAAATCGTGCGTCCCGACGGCGAAAGCTATCGCGACATCCGCCCCCTGGTGCGCGTGAACATTTCCGTCGTCGCCGGCTCGGGCGACCGGCAGGAAAGCGGCAGCGCCGGGTATGGCGGACGTGAGGGTTATGCGCGCTTCATCGAGACCAAGGCGTGGCGCGCGGCCGCCGATGGCGCGATCCGTCAGGCGCTGGTCAACCTGGAATCCGTTCCCGCGCCCGCCGGCGAAATGGATGTGGTCCTCGGGCCCGGCTGGCCGGGCGTGATGCTGCATGAAGCCGTCGGTCACGGCTTAGAGGGCGACTTCAACCGCAAGCAGACCTCTGCATTTTCAGGCTTGATGGGCCAGCAGGTCGCGGCCAAGGGCGTCACCGTCGTTGACGACGGCACCATCTCGTCGAAGCGTGGCTCGCTGTCGATCGACGACGAAGGCACGCCGACCAATCGCACCATGCTGATCGAGGACGGCATTCTGGTCGGCTACATGCAGGACCGCCAGAACGCGCGGCTGATGAACATGAAGCCCACCGGCAACGGGCGGCGCGAATCCTACGCGCACGTGCCGATGCCGCGCATGACCAACACCTACATGCTGGCGGGCGAGCGCGATCCGGCGGAAATTCTCGCTTCGGTGAAAAACGGAATCTATGCCGTCAACTTCGGCGGCGGCCAGGTCGACATCGTCTCCGGCAAGTACGTGTTCCAGTGTACCGAGGCCTATCGGATCGAAAACGGCAAGGTCGGCGCGCCGCTGAAGGGCGCCATGCTGATCGGCAACGGCCCGACCGACCTGCGTCGCGTGTCCATGGTCGGCAACGATCTGCAACTCGATGACGGCATCGGCACCTGCGGCAAGCAGGGACAGGGCGTGCCGGTGGGCGTCGGCCAGCCGACCTTGCGCATGGATCGCATCACCGTCGGCGGCACCGGCTAGAAATAGGCGATCGAACGCCCGCAGATTGCAACGGCAATCCAGATCACGACCGACGTGACAGCCGCCCTGCGTGCGCCCGCGGGCAATGGCGTCAACGGCGGTAAATCCCTCACCTTCGGCGTCACAAAAATCTCGAACAGCGCAATGTTCAGAAGACCCAGCGCGATCAACCCGAGCTTGAGCTGAAACACGCGATTCATGATGACGTGGCTGGCCTCCGCCGTGAACAGAAACATGCCGGATATGACAAGGCCTGCGAAACCGAGAATTGCAATGCGGCGCGCGGCCTTCAGAATATATCCGGGTGACGTGGCGGACAGCGCGCCGGACATGCGCAGGTCCATGACTGCAATAGCGCCCGCGAAAATCATGAGTGCGAGGATGTGACCGACATTGGCAACCATATAGAGCCAGCGCGACTGCCGGATCGCCGCGCCGAATCCTGAAGCCTCGAGCGCAACGAAAATCGCAGGCGCGGCTTCCGTCATCAGCGCAGCTCGTAGGTCTTGCCGTCCACCGTGATCCGCTCCGCGCGCATCTCGTTCATTTCGACCGTCGAGGGATAGCCATAGGCCGACACAGTCTTGCCGACAGCGACGACCTCCGCCTGCGCGCCGCGCGCGATCATGCGCGAGGTCGGCGCCAAAGTGACAGTCCAGATCTTGTCGGGCGCTTTCACGGCGATTGTCGCATGCGGATTCTCGAACGTGCTGGTCAGGATCGATCCCTCGACCGTGACGGGCTTGCTGGCGTCGTAGCTGCCCCAGCCATGATGCGCGAGCGCGGTCACGGTCGTAGCCGCGAGCGTAAGGAATCCGGCGATGACAATGCGGGGATGTTTCATCGAAACGCTCCTGCTCGATCGATCCAGTCTGGATGATCTACCCTAACGCGCAAGGACGGAAATCGTTTGACGTGATTTAGCGCACCACGCCAGAGATGAATCCCGGCTTGCGGCGCGGCGGCTTGACGTGGTCCTTCAGGAAGCAACGCGCGGATTTTCCGATATAGCCGGGCCGCGCATAGGTCCATGCCCGGCACTTCTTGTCATCGTCACAGACGGCCTTGCAGGTCTCGCCCTTGGGATCGGTCTCCACCTCGACATTGCGATAGTCGCCGCCGGGACGGTCGGTTTCGACTTCAAGCAAACTGTTGCGCGGCTCGACCACGCCCGCACCGCGCACACCGGAGACACAGCAATTGCTCGGCACCCGCGGCGGCACGGCATTCTTGAGCCAGCACACCGCGTGCTCGTCACTCACCGCCGGATAATTGAAGCTCCACGCCCGGCAGCGGCGATCGCGCTCGCATTGCAGGGCGCAGACGGCGGGATCGCCGGACGGCATTTCCGTGCGCAGATAATCATTGCCCGGCCGGTCGAAGCTGGCCTGCGCGTGAAGGGGCTGAATACCCGCAAGGCACAGGACGACAAGGGCGGTGGCAACCGCCACGCCAAAGCTCATGCATGATCTGAAACCGCAGATTGGGCGCATGAAATCGCTTTCAGCAGGACGGACGGTGATGAACCGGACAGATGTCCGCCTATTCAATCGCCGCGCGGATGTACGGCAGATGAACGGCAGATAAATGCCGGAACAACATTCGCGTGAAGATAGTAACCCGCTGAATCAGAAAGCGTATTCGCTGTAGACCGGATCAATGGAGTGTTTCCAGGCTCCATTGAACTTCTCAAGCAGCCGCTCTGCCGGAGTATGTCCCGATTCCATGATGTGATCGAGCGGCTCCAGATACCGCGTCTCGTCGCGGCCGAGAGAATCGATCCGGCCGCGCCGGGCGAGACCCTTGTGCGCCAGCACCAGACAATCCTTGGCCACTTCGAACAGATAACGGTTGCCGATCTTCGCCTTGAAGCCGAGGCGCGGCACGTCGTCCCGCAGCGCCTGACGCTCATGCGCCGTCCAGCGCCTGGCGATCTCCCATGCGGCGTCGAGACTTTCGTCGTCGTACAACAGACCGACCCAGAACGCGGGCAGTGATGGCAACTGCTGCCACGGCACGTTATCGGAGCCACGCATTTCGAGATAACGCTTCAGGCGCACCTCGGGGAAAATCGTCGAGAGATGATTGGCCCAGTCGGACAGTGTCGGCTTCTCGCCGGGCATCAGCTTGTTCTTGCCGTCGAAGAAATCGCGGAAGGACGAGCCAGATACATCGATGTAGTCGTCGCCGCGCTTGACGAAATACATCGGCACATCGAGCGCATAATCGACCCAACGCTCGAACCCCATGCCGTCCTCGAACGCCCATGGGATCATGCCGGCGCGGGCGTTGTCGGTGTCGCGCCAGATTTCGGAGCGGAACGACAGAAAGCCGTTCGGCTTGCCTTCGGTGAACGGCGAGTTCGCGAACAGCGCAGTCGCCACCGGCTGCAGCGCCACAGACACGCGCAGCTTCTTGACCATGTCGGCTTCCGAACAGAAGTCGAGATTGGTCTGCACGGTGCAGGTCCTATACATCATGTCGAGGCCGTACTGGCCGACCTTCGGCATGTAGTTGGTCATGATCCGGTAGCGGCCCTTGGGCATCACCGGAATCTCCTTGCGCGACCATGACGGGGTCATGCCGAGACCAAGGAATCCGATGCCGAGCGGCGCCGCCACTTCACGCACCTGCGCCAAATGCGCCATCAGTTCGGACGAGGTCTGGTGCACGGTTTCAAGCGGCGCACCGGAGAGTTCGAACTGGCCGCCCGGCTCCAGCGAAATCGCGCCGCCGCCGGTGACATCATAGAGACCGATGATGTTGCCGTTCTCCATGATCGGCTCCCAGCCGAGCAGGAGCTGCATCCCTTCGAGCACGGCACGGATACCGCGCGCGCCGTCATAGGGAACGGGCCTGTGACCATCCAGCGTGAACGGCGTCTTCTCGTGTTCGGTGCCGATACGGAAATCGGACTTCGGCTTTGAACCGGCCTCCAGCCACGCGACGAGTTCGTCCCGCGACTCCAGCGGAGTCATATCGATCTGATCACGCGCCATGGACCATCCAGACAAGACGTGTTGATTGACGGGTCAGCGCACGATGCAGGCGGACACCACGGACACAGGCATCCGTAACCGCGAGAGGTAAAGAAAGAATCATCGGGCCGACGTGACTTCTTTGGCGGAGTCTTTGACGGCGTCCTTGGAGATCGCCACCATTTGCGGTGCGCCCGCGCAGCAGCCGAGACGGTCCAGCAGGCCCGCCAGCTTCACCGCATCCGCGTCCGACAGCTTCGAGCCGATATGCCGCTCGATCGCCGCAGAATAAGAATTCCACATTTTCTTCTGCAACTCGCGGCCGGCATCGGTGATCTCGACGAACAGTCCGCGCTTGTCCATCTTGCATTCGCGCCGCGCCGCAAGACCTTCTTCCACCAGACGGTCGATCAGCCGCGACGTCGAATACTGCGGCAGCAACATCTGCTTTTCGAGTTCGACCGGGCGCAGCTCGCCGCCCGGCGCGCGCGACAGTTCGAGCAACGCGTCGTACCAGGCCAGCGGCGGAAACCCCGCCTTCTTGAGATCCTGCTCGACCGCGCCGAGCACCTTGCCCTGGACCCGCATCAGGCGGATCCAGACCTCTGTCGCCTCGGTAGATGGTTTGCGCTTCATGATATTGTCCGTGCCGCCGGGTTGCCTCAAGCTGCGGGCCGCCCAATCTATCCTGATTGAAGTCTATTCCGGGCCAACTCTATCCTAATAAATGCAGTTGCATCAATCTTGACATCACTGCATTTAGGAGGTGGCCATAGCTCTTGCCAATGCCCCACCGTTCAGAATCCTCAAAAGGATACCTCCTATGAAACTCTATTATTCGCCAGGCGCCTGCTCGCTCTCCCCGCATATCGCCCTGAAAGAGGCCGGCCTGCCGTTCGATCTGGTCAGGGTCGATCTCAAGGCGAAGAAGCTCGAGGACGGCAGCGACTACACGGCGGTGAATCCCAAGGGCCAGGTGCCGGCACTCGGCCTTGCCAATGGCGACCTGCTGACCGAAGGCGCCGTCATCGTCCAGATGATCGCCGACAGTGCGCCGCAGAAGAACCTGGCGCCCGCCGCCGGCTCCAGCGACCGCTACAAGCTGCAGGAATGGCTGAATTTCATCGCCAGCGAGTTGCACAAGAATTTCAGCCCGCTGTTCCAGCCCGTTCTGTCCGACGATACCAAGGCGTTCTTCAAGGACCGCCTGCTGGGCAAGTTCAGGTATATCGATCAGGCGCTGAAGGGCCGCGACTACATCATGGGCAGCTCCTTCACAGTGCCGGACGCTTATCTGTTCACAATGCTGGCCTGGGCAGACCGCACCGGCATCGACATTTCCGGCCTTCCGAACCTTGTCGCCTACAAGGCCCGCGTCGCCGCGCGCCCGAAGGTGCAGGAAGCCCTCGTCGCCGAGGGGCTGCTGAAGGCGTCGTAAGCGCGATCACATCGCGAAAGAAAAAAGGCGGGATCGATGATCCCGCCTTTTTGTTTTTGACGATAGAGAGGCTTATGCCGCAGCCTTCTTTGGTGCGAAGCGGCCGTAGAACGTCTCGCCCTTGGCCGCCATGTCTTCCAGCAGCTTCGGCGGCGTGAACCGCGAGCCGTACTTCTTCTCGAGCTTGTGACACAGGTCGACGAAGGTCTTGGTGCCCATGAAGTCGATGTAGGACAGCGCGCCGCCGGTGAACGGCGCAAAACCGAAACCGAGGATCGAGCCGACATCCGCTTCGCGAGGATCGGTGATGACGTGATCTTCAACGGTACGTGCGGCTTCCACTGCCTGCACCACGAGGAAGCGCTGCTTCAATTCCTCGACATCGAGCGTATCGGGATCGAGATGCTTGGACTGCAGCGAAGTCAGTTCCGGCCACAGCTTCTTCTGGCCTTTGCCCTTCTCGGGATAGTCGTAGAAGCCCTTGCCGTTCTTGCGGCCGAAGCGTCCGCGCTTCTCCACCATCTCGACCAGAAGCGCCTTCTGCTCCGGATCAACCGCCTGCGGACCCATGTCGGCCTCGGTGGCTTTCAGAATTTTCAGCGACAGGTCGATGGCGACTTCGTCGTTGAGCGAGAGCGGGCCGACCGGCATGCCGGCCATCTTGCCGACATTCTCGATCATCGCGGGCGGCACGCCTTCCTTGAACATCTCGTAGCCTTCCGAGACGTAGCGCAGCACGCAACGATTGGCGAAGAAGCCGCGCGAGTCGTTGACCACGATCGGCGTCTTATTGATCTGACGCACGTAATCGAGCGCGGTGGCCAGCGCCACGTCGCCGGTGTTCTTGCCGACGATGATCTCCACCAGCATCATCTTCTCAACCGGCGAGAAGAAGTGGATGCCGATGAACTTCGACTGGTCCTTCCACTCCTCGGCGAGCGAGTTGATCGGAAGCGTCGAAGTGTTGGACGCGAAGATCGCGCCTTCGCGCAGCAACGGCTGAGCCTTGGCATAGGTCTCCGCCTTGACCTTGCGGTCCTCGAACACGGCCTCGATCACAAGATCGCAATCCTTGATCGCATTGTAATCAGGGGTGGCGGTGATGCGGCCAAGGATAGCGTCAGCCTTGTCCTGCTTCATGCGGCCCTTGGCAATCATGCCGTCAAGCATGGTCTTGGCGTGACCCTTGCCCTTGTCGGCGCTTTCCTGATCGCGATCGATCAGCACCACATCGATGCCGGCCTGCGCCGAGACGAAGCCGACGCTCGCACCCATGAAGCCCGCGCCGATGACGGCCAGCTTCTTGACCTTGGTTGCCGGCACGCCCGACGGACGGCGAGCGCCCTTGTTCAGTTCCTGCATCGAGACGAACAGCGAGCGGATCATCGCCGCCGCTTCCTTCGAGCGCAGTATCTTGGAGAAGTAGCGCGACTCGATGCGCAGGGCCGCATCCATCGGCAGTTGCAGGCCTTCATAGACACACTGCAGGATCGCACGCGCGGCCGGATAGTTGTCGTAGGTCTCGCGGCGCAGGATCGCATTGGCCGGCGGGAAGAACTGCATGCCGGCCTTGGAGTAAACCGTGCCGCCGGGCAGCTTGAAGCCCTTCTCGTCCCACGGCGCGACGGCCTTGCCGCCCGCCTTGATCCACTCCTTCGACGCCTTGATCAGATCGGCTGCCGGCACAACCGCGCCGACGATGCCCAGGGACTTTGCTTTCGCAAGGTCGATAGCGTCGCCCTTGAGCAGCATCTGCAGGGCTTCCATCGGCTGGATCATGCGCGGCAGGCGCTGGGTGCCGCCGCCGCCCGGAAACAGGCCGACCTTCACCTCAGGCAAGCCGAGACGGGTCTTCGGATTGTCCGAAGCGATCCGATAGTGACACGCCAGCGCGAGTTCGAACGCGCCGCCGAACGCGAGACCGTTGATCGCCGCAACCCATGGCTTGCCGCAGGTTTCGATCTTGCGCAGGTTCTGCGAGAGCTTGGCCACTTCCTCGAACACGTACTTGTTCGCGACTTCCTCGCCCTTGCTCTTGAGCAGGTCGAGATAGGCGCGGTTCATGCCTTCCAGCATGGTGAGGTCCGCGCCGCCCGAAAACGCTTCCTTGCCGGAGGTGAAGACCACGCCCTTGACTGCAGCATCCTTGGTGGTTGCCTCGACGATGGCAGCAAGCTCGGTGCCTGTGGTCTCGTCGAGCACATTCATCGACTTGCCGGGAATGTCCCAGGTGACGACGGCAATGCCGTCCGCGTCGGTCTCAACCTTGAAATTCTTGTATGTCATGTGATTGATCCTCAAACGCGCTCGATGATGGTGGCGGTGCCCATGCCGCCGCCGATGCACAGCGTGACCAGAGCGGTGGACTTGTTGGTGCGCTCGAGTTCATCGAGCACGGTGCCGAGGATCATCGCGCCGGTTGCGCCGAGCGGATGACCCATGGCAATCGCGCCACCGTTCACGTTGATCTTTTCATTGTCGATGTCGAACGCTTGGATGTAGCGCAGCACCACCGAAGCGAAGGCCTCGTTGAGTTCGAACAGGTCAATGTCCGACAGCTTCATGCCGGAACGCTCCAGCACCTTCTTCGTCACATCGACCGGACCCGTCAGCATCATCGCTGGCTCTGAACCGATATTGGCGAACGCGCGGATTTTCGCGCGCGGCTTGAGGCCGTGCTTCTTGCCAGCTTCGGCATTGCCGAGCAGAACGGCGCCAGCGCCATCGACGATGCCCGACGAGTTGCCGGCATGGTGGACGTAATTCACGCTCTCGATCTCCGGATGCGACTGAACGGCCACCGCATCGAAGCCGCCCATGGCTCCCATCACCGCGAAAGACGGCTGCAACTGCGCGAGCGACTGCATGGTCGTGCCCGGACGCATGTGTTCGTCCTTGTCGAGAATCGTGATGCCGTTGATGTCCTTCACCGGCACGACGGAGTTCTTGAAGCGGCCTTCGCTCCACGCCTTCGCGGCACGATCCTGACTCTGCACCGCATAATTATCGACATCATCCCGCGAGAAGCCGTATTTGGTGGCGATCAGGTCCGCCGCCACGCCCTGGGGCATGAAGAAGTTCGGCACCGCCATGGACGGATCCATCGGCCACGCCGTGCCCGAGGAGAGAATGCCGACGCGGCTCATGGACTCCGCGCCGCCGCCGATGGTGAGTTCGTGCTGGCCGGACATGACCTGTGCCGCCGCGAAGTTCACGGCATCGAGACCCGATGCACAGAAGCGGCTGATCTGAATGCCCGGCACCGACTCGCCAAGACCGGCATTGAGCGCGGCAAAGCGCGCGATGTCGCCGCCCGCCTCGCCGACGGGATCGACCACGCCCAGAATCACGTCATCAACCACGCCTTCCCCGAGATTGTTGCGGTCCTTGAGAGCCTTCAGCGGCGCAGTCGCCAGCGCCAGCGCCGTCACCTCATGAAGCGAACCATCGGACTTGCCCTTGCCGCGCGGCGTGCGCACGTGGTCGTAGATAAATGCCTCTGGCATGACGCCCTCCTGGATTTTGTCTCTGGATTTTGTCTGAAGAAGTGTGATGGAAAAATCCCGCGCCGGGGACCGGCGCGGGACAATCTCGATGTAAGGATCAGAACGCCTCTGCGGCCAGTTCCATCGTTGTGTCGGCACCGGCCTGAACACGCGACAGGCGGAGCGAGGTTTCAGGCAGCATGCGCTCCATGAAGAACTTGCCGGTCACCAGCTTGGTTTTCAGGTAGGCCTGATCGCCGCCATCCGCCAGCTTGTCCTGCGCCACCTTCGCCATGCGCGCCCACATGTAGCCGAGGGTCACGAGGCCGAAAAGGTGCAGATAGTCGGTCGATGCGGCGCCCGCATTGTCGGGCTTCGCAAGCGCATTCTGCATCAGCCACATGGTGGCCTGCTGCAGATCTTTCAGTGCGGCGCTGAGCGGCGCGATGTAGGGCTTGAGCGCCTCGTTCCCGGCGTTCTCCTTCGCGAAGGCAGTCACTTCGCCGAAGAACGTGGTGATGGCGCGGCCACCATCGCGGCCGAGCTTGCGTCCGACGAGATCCAGCGCCTGAATGCCGTTGGCGCCTTCATAGATCATCGAGATGCGCGCATCGCGAACGAACTGCTCGACGCCGGTTTCGACAATATAGCCATGCCCGCCGAACATCTGCTGCGCGGCCACCGCGTTGGCGAAGCCCTGATCGGTCAGAAGCGCCTTGATCACCGGCGTCAGCAGGCCCATGTGATCGTCCGCGGCCTGACGCTCCTTTACGTCATCGGAGCGATGCGCCAGATCGCTCTTGAGCGAGGTCCACACCACCAACGCGCGGGCTGCTTCGTTGAAGGCGCGGATCGACATCAGCGTGCGGCGCACGTCCGGATGCACGATGATCGGATCGGCGGGCTTGTCCTTGGCCTTGACGCCGGTCAGCGCACGGCCCTGCAAACGCTCGCGCGCATAGTTCACCGCGTTCTGGTAAGCGACTTCCGACTGCGACAGTCCCTGCACGCCGACACCGAGGCGAGCCTCGTTCATCATGACGAACATGGCCTGCATGCCCTTGTTCTCTTCGCCGACAAGGGTGCCGACCGCGTTGTCGAAGTTGAGCACACAGGTCGAATTGCCGTGAATGCCCATCTTGTGCTCGATCGAGCCGCACGACACGCCGTTCAGTTCACTGGTCAGCGAACCGTCGGCCTTGAGCTTCATCTTCGGCACGACGAACAGCGACACGCCCTTGATGCCCGCAGGCGCGCCTTCGATGCGCGCCAGCACGAGATGCACGATGTTCTCGGTGAGATCCTGCTCACCGCCCGAGATGAAGATCTTGGTGCCGGTGATCTTGTAGGTGCCGTCGGCCTGCTTCACCGCCTTGGTGCGCATCAGGCCGAGATCCGTACCGCAATGCGGCTCGGTGAGATTCATGGTGCCGGCCCACTGGCCCGTCACCATCTTCGGCACAAAGGTCTTCTTCTGTTCGTCCGACCCGTGAACCAGCAACGCGGCCATCGCGCCCTGTGTCAGGCCGCCGTACATCGAGAAGGCCATGTTGGCCGACATCGTGAATTCGTTGACGGTCTGCGACAGCGAGACCGGCAAACCTTGTCCGCCGAATTCCACCGGGGCCGACAGACCAATCCAGCCGCCGTCGGCAAACTGCTTGAAGGCTTCCTTGAAACCCTTAGGCGTGGTCACCCGGCCATCGTCATGGCGCGTACAGCCCTCCTGATCGCCGGAGTGGTTGAGCGGCTGCAGCACCTGCTCGCTGAACTTTGCGGCTTCATCGATAATCGCCGCGCGAACATCGGCGGACGCATCTGAGAAGCCGGGGAGATTGTTGTACCGGTCAATCTGGAAGACATCGTTGAGGAGAAAGCTCACATCTTCGACGGGTGCTTTGTAAATCGTCATGGAATGTCTCTCAGTTCACAATGGACGTGGATTGCGTGAATTGCCTGGCGATCGGCCGCCTCAGCACATGGACTGCCTTCAATGACCTCACCATGACATCGCGGTGCGCGACACGCCGTGATTGGCAAGCGCGCGATGCCGATGCCATGGATGCCGACGCCTTCGACCTCATAGCTGGACTCAACCACCGCTGATTTGGGGTGACCGTCCGCCGACGGAACCCGGCCAAGGCATCCATACACCTTTGTACGGAGCCTAGCGCCGGGCGCCATTTTGTGTCAATACACTTGTGTATGGTTGAAAGTGCCGAATCGTCGCTATCGAAAGACCGCCTCACCCGCGAGCAATGGATTGCCCACGGGCTGCGGACTCTTGCCCGGCAGGGCGAGGCTGCGCTGAAGACCGGCATGCTGGCCGAAGGGCTGCAGGTCTCAAGAGGCAGCTTCTACTGGCACTTTGAAAGTATTGCCGATTTTCGGAACCAGCTTCTGGCGACCTGGCAGGAGCGCGCGACCGATGGCGTGATCCGTGAAATCGATTCATCAATCATAGGGCCTGCGCGGCTGACCTACCTGATGAAGCTGGCCTTTAATGAAGACAGAAGCTTGGATCGCGCCTTCCGCGCATGGGCCGCATCCGATGCCGTTGCTGCAAAAGTCGTCGCAACCGTCGATGCCGGGCGCGTCGCCTATATCGCCAAGCTTCTTCGCGAATCCGGCGTCGACACGAGGGCGTCGATCCCCCGGGCGGAGTTCATTTACTGGGCCTATATCGGGCAATCATCTGTCATGAACTCCGCTCACGGAACGATCACGGAAGCGGATCTCGGCGATCTCAGCGGCCTGTTTACCCGGCCGTCCCCGAACTGATGCCTCGGGTCCAAGCATTAATAATTAGTCCACCACCGGCATTTCATTAACGCGGTATTTACCGTAACGGGAAAAAGTCAGGACTGGAAACAGACGTCCCGCGCCGAAATTTGATTGTCTCTTCAAGGGGTGCGGGAGCCTGAAGCGCTTTGGCAGGAGCCAGAGCCGAGACCGGACCTGGGCATGACAGCGCGCGTATCGTGGAGTGTGGACGGCATCGAGCCATCGGTCCGGGAAAGGGCCGAAGCTTCCGCGCGCCGCGCCGGCATGTCCTTGGGAGATTGGCTGAATTCGGCGATCGGCAGCCCGGGCGGCAATTCCCGCGAGGCCCAGGACGTAGCCGAAATTCACCGGCGCCTCGATTCCATCGCCCGGCAGGTCGAACACATTTCACAAGCGCCGGGCAAGCCTCCGGGCGACACCGGCGTAGCCCGACAGCTCAACGACGCCATTTCCCGGCTCGATGCGCGGCTGTCGCAGATTTCGAATGGATCAACCCATTCGTCCTATCGCCCCGCGCCGGCGCCCGCCCAGCGCATGGCGGCACCCATGCCCTCACCTATGTTCTCTCCCGCGATGTCTGCGATGGATTTCTCCATCGCGGAAATCGTCGCGCGGCAGGGCGAACTCGATGGCGCACCCCGTCCGATGCCATCGGCGGCACGGATGCCGCCGCCATCTTTCGTCAATCAGGCGCCGCCGATCCAGCCGCAACCGGATTTCTCCGGCCTCGAGCGGCAGTTGTCGCAGATCACCAGCCAGATCGAAACGCTTCGCCGTCCCGATGGGGTGGAGCAGTCGATCACAGCGTTCCGCAGCGAACTGGCTGAAATCCGCCAGGCCATCACCGAGGCGATGCCGCGCCGGGCGATCGAATCCCTCGAAAGCGAAATCCGCTCGCTGGGACGACGCATCGACGAAACCCGCTCCACCGGCATCGACAGCAACGTGCTGTCGGGCATCGAGCGCGCGCTCTCCGACATCTACAGTGAACTGCGCACGCTGAAGCCCGCCGAGCAGTTGGCCGGCTTCGACGATGCGATCCGCAATCTCGGCGGCAAGATCGACATGATCGTGCGCTCCAGCACCGATCCTGCAACGGTCCGCCAGCTCGAAGACGCTATCGCCGCGCTCAAGGGCATTGTTTCCAACGTCGCGTCGAACGAGGCGCTGAACGAACTCGCCGGACATGTGCAGACACTGTCGATCAAGGTCGACCAGCTGGCGCAGGCCGGCGGCAACAACGATATTCTGTCCGCGCTCGAACAGCGCATCGCGGTCCTGACCACGGCGCTCGAACAGCGCGACCGGGCGCCGGTCGGCGACACCGTCTACTTCGATAATGCGGTGCGCACGATTTCGGACCGGCTCGACAATCTTCAGGTCGGCAACGACAGTTCGGCCTCGCTGAGCCATGTCGAACAGCGTGTTCATCACCTGCTCGAACGGCTGGAAATGTCGGACCAGCGCGGCGGAAATTTTGCGCGGGTCGAAGAAGGTCTCTCCGACATCCTGCGGCATCTCGAGAGCCAGCGCGGCGCAAGCACCGAGCAGGGCTTCCGCGCCGTGCCGCCGATGGACACCGACATGGTGGACACCATCAAGCGCGAACTCTCCGACATCCGCTTCAGCCAGTCGGAAACCAACCGTAACACCCAGGACTCGCTTGAGGCCGTTCACAACACGCTCGGTCATGTGGTCGATCGTCTAACCCAGATCGAGGGTGATCTGCGCAACGCGCGCTCTGTCCCGGCGGCACGCGAAATGCCACCTGCGGTGACCGAACCCCGCACACGCGAAGCATACGCGCCAGAGCCTTCGCGTTCGGCCAGTTCTTTCGCCCCGGTGCCGCGCCCCGAAATGCCGAATCCCGCTGCGGCGCAGGCTCCGATTGCGCGCGCGCCGGTCGCATCGGCACCACCCGCGCCGCCCGTCGTCCAGGCGCCCGCGCTCGCGCCATCCTATGATGCCAGCGAACAGGCTGCCCCCGTTGCAGCGGTGCGCCCGCCTCCATCGCCGCGCAGCCCGATCGATCCAAGCCTGCCGCCGGATCACCCGCTCGAGCCCGGCACGCGGATGCAGACCCGAGCGGGCTCCAGCCCGTCGGAGAGGATCGCGGCGTCGGAAGACGTGCTGAACGAAATCTCCGCAGGCAAGCAGGAGCCGGTCAGTTCGACCAATTTCATTCAGGCCGCGCGCCGCGCCGCGCAGGCCGCTGCCGCTGCGCCTCCTGCATCTACCGGCCCAAAACAGAATCGCGTTACCGCCCTCAACGACGCCGCACGCAGCGCTGCAAAGGCTGCAACGTCGGGCGACTCGGGGCTGTCCTCGAAAATCCGCGCCCTGCTGGTCGGGGCCAGCGTCGTGGTGATCGTGCTCGGCACGGTCAAGATGGGCATGAACCTGCTCAGCGGCCATGACAGCGGCAACTCCTCGCTTCCCGCCGAATCCAGCGTTGCACCTGCGCCGCCGCCTGTGTCGGAGAACGGCCCACGCTCCGACGCCGCGCCTGCAATCACGCCGTCGATGACATCGCCAACCCTGATCACGCGTCAGTCGCCGATGAGCGGACCGCAGATTATTTCCGTGCCTCAGATGCCTGCGCTTCCCGCCACGGCGCCGGCTGAGCCTGTCGCTGCGCCCGCGCCGACGGCGGCTCCTGTTGCACCCGACGTCACAGGTTCGATCGTCACGCCGCAGGAGCGCGCGCCTGTTGTTCCGCCCGCTCCCGCGAAAGAGAAGGCAAAAATCAAGTTCACGCCAGTCGCGGATGTGCTGCCCGAATCCATCGGCAGCGCCGCACTGCGGGCCGCGGCCAACAAGGGCGATCCCGGCGCGGCCTTCGAGATCGGCATCCGCTACGCCGAAGGCAGAGGTGTTGCACAGGACTACGCGACGGCCGCGAAGTGGTACGAGCGCGCTGCGCAGGGCGGAATTGTTCCGGCAACCTTCCGCCTCGGCACACTTCACGAGAAGGGGCTTGGCCTCAAGAAGGACATCGACACCGCGCGCCGGTATTATCTGGACGCCGCCGAGAAGGGCAGCGCCAAGGCGATGCACAATCTCGCCGTGCTGGATGCCGATGGCGGCGGCGCCGGTCCGAACTACAAGAGCGCGTCGCAATGGTTCCGCAAAGCTGCCGAGCGCGGCATTGCCGACAGCCAGTTCAATCTCGGCATTCTCTATGCGCGCGGCATCGGCGTGGAACAGAACCTCGCCGAATCCTTCAAGTGGTTCAGCCTGGCGGCCGCGCAGGGCGATGCGGATTCCGGACGCAAGCGCGACGACATTGCCAAGCGTCTCGATGCCCAGTCGCTCGCCGCGGCGAAACTTGCGACGCAGACTTTCGTTGCCGAGGTGCAGCCCGACGAGGCCACCGCCAGCGGCGCGCCGGCTGGCGGATGGGATGTTGCGGCACCGGCGAAACCGGCGGCCAAGTCCTCGGCGAAAACCGCCGCCAAGAGCAACGCCAAAAGCGCCGCCTACTGACGCCATTCGCGGTCCCGACCGCAACATGACCCCGATTCCCGCGCGTTAAGATTAACCACCGACGCAACCTGAAAATCGGCCTGCATTGGCGGCCGCTGGCTAAATCTTTACCCCAACCGGCGACGATTTCAGGTAAGCAGGGGCGCGGCGCATACCCCGCGTCGCGGCGACTTCATCCCGCGCGGGCGCATCGCGGCTCGCGCCAGACATCAAGCGAACGCGCGTGCAGCTCTTCCTCCCGATCGCCGACATTCCGATCAACGTATTCCTCATCCTTGGGCTGGGCGCTGCGGTCGGCTTCGTGTCCGGCATGTTCGGAATCGGCGGCGGCTTCCTGATGACGCCGCTTCTCATTTTCCTCGGCATCTCGCCTGCGGTGGCTGTTGCCTCGGTTTCCAGCCACATGGCCGCATCCTCGTTCTCCGGAGCGCTGTCTTACTGGCGCAAACGAGCGATCGACCCCGCGCTCTGCCTGGTGCTGCTGTGTGGCGGTGTCACCGGCACCGCGCTGGGCGTCTGGATTTTCTCGCTGCTGCGATCAGTCGGGCAACTCGACCTCATCATCGCGCTGTCTTACGTGGTGCTGCTGACCGCCGTCGGCACGCTGATGTTTCTGGAAGGCCTGCGCGCCATTCTTCGCTCACGGCGCGGCGATACCACGGTCACTCGCCGCGTGCGGGCTCAGGGATGGATTCTCGGCCTGCCGCTGAAGATGCGCTTCAAGCGTTCCAAGATCTATCTGTCTGTCATTCCGATCCTGGCAGTCGGACTTTTTGTCGGCTTTCTCGGCGCCATCATGGGTGTGGGCGGCAGCTTTCTACTGATCCCGATCATGATCTACGTGCTCCGGGTTCCCACCTTCACCGTGATCGGCTCGGCGATGGTGCTGACGCTGGTGACGATGGTGGTCGCGACAGTGCTGCATGCGGTCACCAATCATCTCGTCGACGCGGTGCTGGCGCTGATGCTGATGGTCGGCGGGGTCTTCGGGGCGCAGTTCGGCGCACGGGCCGGCCAGCGCATCCGCGGCGAACATCTGCGCCTGTTGCTCGGTCTTCTGATTCTTTCGGTCGGTATCCGCTTTGCCATCGAACTCGTGATCCAGCCTGGCGAACTTTACTCCATCCGCGATCTGGGGATCGGCGGATGATGGCGCGCGCATCCATCTTCGCTGCCGCGCTGCTGCTCTTCCTTGGAGCCGGCGAGAGTACGCGGGCCGAGAACCTGATCGTCTCGGTGTCCAACCATCGGATTACGGTGACGCCGAACTATTCCGGTGAGGAACTGGTTCTGTTCGGCTCGATCGAACGCGACAGCAAATCGAAGCCGCCGGGCACCGCCTATGACATCGTGGTGACGGTCAGCGGCCCCCGCGCCGACATGGTCACCCGCCGCAAGGAACGCAAGCTCGGCATCTGGGTGAATGTCGACTCCCGCGAATTCATCCAGGTCCCGTCCTATCTCGGTATTTTCTCCAACCGCCCGATCGACGACATCGCCGCACCGGATGTGCAACGGCGGCAACAAATCGGACTGGCCAGTTTCCCGTTGCCGCAGCGCATGGGGCCCGACATCGCCAACACTGTCGCCAGCGACCCGTTCCGCTCATCGTTCG
This sequence comes from Afipia sp., assembly GCA_024508675.1. Classification (GTDB taxonomy): domain Bacteria; phylum Pseudomonadota; class Alphaproteobacteria; order Rhizobiales; family Xanthobacteraceae; genus Afipia. The sequence goes on along the minus strand of JANINQ010000008.1, from coordinate 60,504 downwards.
TGCGGCTTCGCACCGAGCACGGGCTTTACCGCGAACAGACCAGTGCGCTGACCTTCCTGACGCCAACCCTGTTCCGCACCGGCATTCCCCTGCCGGCGGAGGTGACCACCGGCACTTACACCATCGACATCAAACTTTTCGCCAATGGCGCATTCATTACGAAAACCGAGACCGCCTTCGAGATCGTCAAGGTCGGCTTCGAACAGTTCGTCGCCAATTCGGCGCGCTATCACGAACTGCTGTACGGCCTTGCCACCGCCATGATGGCGATCATGACCGGATGGCTCGCGTCCATCATCTTCCGCAGGGACTAAACGAAGAATCCGACGGCCATCGCAACGACGCAAACGCCCATCGCCGCCGTCGACAGCCATCCCAGCCAGTAGAGCGGCCCGGTGACGACAAATCTGCTCATGACGTCGCGGCGGCGCGCCATCATCATCAGCAAAATCATCACCGGCACGGCCAGCACACCATTGATGACTGCACTCCAGTATAATGCCGAGATGGGATTGATCGGCGTGAAGTTCAGGGCGATGCCGATACCTGCCGACAGCGCCAGCACGCCGTAGAACGCGGCGGCTTCGCGCGGCTTGCGCGCCAGCCCGACAGTCCACTTGCGACCCTCGCCAATGGCATAGGCGGCTGAACCTGCCAGCACGGGCACGGCCAGCAGGCCGGTGCCGATGATGCCGAGCGCGAAGATGAACTCCGCAAAATCTCCGGCAATCGGCTTCAACGCTTCCGCGGCCTGCGCCGATGTTTCGATATCGGTTTTGCCGCTCGCGTTCAGTGTCGCGGCCGCCGTGATGATGATCGAAAGTGCGATCAGATTCGAGAAGGCCATGCCGACCACGGTGTCGGCGCGGATGCGGCGAAACTCGCTCTGCGCGCCGTAGTGCTTCTCCGTCAGCGGCTGCTTCCTGGCGTCGATGCGCTGCTCTTCCGCCTCCTGAGAGGCCTGCCAGAAAAACAGATAGGGCGAGATGGTGGTGCCCAGAATTGCAACCAGCGTGGTCAGGAACGTGGACGTCCACTGCACATGAGGAACGCCGATCCCGTACAAGGCATCGCCCCATGAGACCTTTGTGACCGCGAGCGCGGCCACATAGGAGAACAGGCTGAGGGTCAGCCATTTCAATACGGCGCTGTAGCGTTTGTAATCGAGAAAGATCTGCGCGACCGTCGAAGCGACACCGAACACCAGCACATAGAGAAAGCCGGGGCCGCCGATCAGAAGCTTGAGCGCATCGCCCATCGCGGCAAGATCGGCCGCGATGTTGATCGTGTTGGCAATGAACAGCAGCGCAACGATGATGTTCAGCACCCAGGCCGGATAATATCGGCAGACATTTCCGGCGATTCCCAAACCGGTGACGCGCCCGACACGCGCCGAAATATCCTGAATCGCGACCATGAGCGGAAAGGTCAGCAGCATGGTCCAGCCGATGCCGTAGCTGAGCTGCGCGCCCGCTTGGCTGTATGTGCCGATCCCGGAGGGATCATCGTCCGAGGCCCCCGTGACAAGGCCGGGGCCGAGTGTTTTCAGAAAGCCGCGCAGGCTGAACGGCTCAGGCTTCTTCTCGTGGTGCGCCCCGTTGTCCGGATGCGCCGTCTTCCGATGATCGACCCTGCGATGTGTCATGCCCGTATCCAGCCGCGACCGATAACGGCTCCCGCCAGACTCGGTTCCACGAAGTCTGGCGGGATGGCAGATCGCCGTCCATGGGGCAAATCAAATCATGCCTTGATTGACGACACAGACGACCGGGTCACCAGATAGATCCCGAGCGCGACCGGAATGATGCCAAGCAGATCCCAGGCTGCGACGTGCTCGCCGAGCACCATCCACGCGAACAGCATCCCAAGCGGCGGCATCAGGAAGTGATAGGCGCTGGCTGCGGTCGCTCCGCATACTTTCAGCAGATAAAACCACAGCACATAGGACAGGATCGAGCCAAGCAGGACGAGATAGGCGAACGCACCGAGCAACTGCCAGTTCGGCACGATATCGCTGACACTGGAAAACGCCGCCGCAAACGGGATCAGCACGATGCCGGCGGCGAGATTCTGCACGCCATTGCCGACCCACAGGCTTCCTTTCGGCGCCAGCACCTTGAACAGGATGGTGCCGGTAACGATGGAGGCCAGTGACGCCAGCGTGAATACGATTCCATCGGCGCTGTCCGTCCCGGCACCGACGCGGTGCCACACGATCATGGCCACGCCCGCCACGCCGAGCAGCAATCCGGCGACCTTGCGCCATGTCAGCGCCTCGCCAAGAAACAGCGCGGCAAAGATAGCGGTGAACACCGGGTTGGTGCTGACGATCAGGCCGCCGAGCCCGGCCGAGACCGTCTTCAACCCGGTATAACCGAGCCCGAGATACAGCGCGTTGTTGGCGATGCCGATTACGGCAAAGGCCACAACGTCGCGGCGCGACAGCGACCAGCCGCCGCGCAGGCCTGTGAACCCGAGAATCAGGATGCCCGCGAGCGAAAACCGCGCAGCAAGCAGGATCAGCGGCGGACAATACGTGACGCCGACCTTTCCCGCGACAAAGGCAAAACTCCACAGCAGGCAAAACAGGGCGATGGCGAGCGGCAAGGTATTGAATGACAGGCGGGACGGAACAACGGGCGCGGCGATGGTCATCGTGGTTCTCCTTGCCCACCGGTCTAGGCTCGCGCCTTGTCATTTGGAAATTAAATGATAAAATCATCATCAGTGGATTTTCGAATGATAAGCCCCATGCTTGATCTCGACCTGTTGCGCAGCTTTGTCTCTGTCGTGGAGTCGAAAGGCTTCACGCGTGCTGGCGAGCGGGTCCACCGCACGCAATCAACCGTGAGCCAGCAGATCAAACGACTGGAAGACGATCTCGGCCAGGTCCTGCTCAATCGCGACGGCAAGGATGTGACGCCGACGGAAGCGGGTGAGCGCCTTCTCTCCTATGCACGACGGCTTCTGTCGCTCGCGGAAGAAGCACGCGACGTGCTCGCGCAGCCCGATCATCAGGGCGTGGTGCGGCTCGGCATTCCGGAAGATTTCGCGGCCGCGCGCCTGACCAAGCTGCTGGCGAGTTTCTCGCGTTCGCATCCTGGCATGCGCCTCGATGTCCGCGCCGATCAGAGCGCCAATCTGCGCCGCTTTCTCGATCGGGGCGAGATCGATCTGGCGTTGCTCAAGCGCGCCGCTGGCGAGAAAGACGGCATCGCGGTGTGGCCGGAGCGCATCCACTGGGTGACCAGCAAGGCACATCCCATCAATCCCGACGTCACCTCAATTCCGCTGATCGGTTTCCCACCGGGCTGCCTCTACCGCGCCGGCGCGATTCACGCGATCGAAAGCACCGGACGCGCGTGGCACATGTCATATACCAGTTCGAATTTGGCTGGCATTCAGGCGGCCGTCGCCGCGGGACTTGGCCTGAGCATTCTGTCGGAGATCGCCATCAGGGCCGACCATCAGGTTCTGACTGCGAAAGACGGCTTCGCGCCCATCGACAAGACCGAAGTGGCGCTGATGGCGTCGCCGGACGCAAGTCCCGCCACGCTGCGGCTTGCCGACCGGCTCGCGGAATTCTGCAGCAGCGTGCAGGCGAAGGCAGCGTAAAGAGAGTTAGTAACAGCGCGCCGCCGCGATGCTGTGAACCTTGCGATCACCCAGCACATGGGCCGTGAAAGCGAGCGTCTGGAAGATCGCCGCAAAGGCCACGTCGCGAATGCTGAGGCCGCCGGTATAGGCACCGAAGGCCGGCATCACCGCCCGCTCTCCGTCACTGGCAAAGCAGCGCCGTTCCACCGAACGCCCGCGCGTCGAGACGCGCGCTTTCGGATGAAGGTGTCCCGCAATCTCACCGACAGCGCCAGTCGGCTCATGACGAAACACGATCGGGCCGATCGCAACTTCATCCGCGACCGTGCCGCCAAAATCACGCGGCAAAGCGGGATCGTGATTGCCGGAAATCCAGATCCAGTCCCGCCGCGCCTGCAGGGCAGATAGCGCATCGCGATCATCCGGCGACAATCGTTCATGCGCCTCGCGATCGTGAAAACTGTCTCCCAGCGCAATGACTGCGCGCGGATCATGCCGCGCGATCACCGCGCCCAGTTGCGCCAGCGTCGCAGCGGTATCGAACGGGGGCAGCAGCACGCCACGTTGCGCGAAGCTCGATCCCTTTTCCAGATGCAGATCGGAGACAACCAGCAGCCGTTCTTCTTCCCAGAACAACGCGCCCGCAAGGTCCGCCGTGAAGGTCACACCGGCGACAGTCACTCGCTCGGAAGACAGGCGAAGGGCTACGTTCTCTTTCGTCATGGCCGGGCTCGTCCCGGCCATCCACGTCTTCTCTTCGGCAAACAGAAAGACGTGGATGCCCGGCACAAGGCCGGGCATGACGGTGTAGGTACATGAGAGCGAAACAAATTCATCGTGATTTCTGAATTCTACGGCATCGCCTCTTTCACGAGTTCCTCGGCGGCTTCTGCCAGCAACTCGTCGGATGCTTCGCCATAAACCGCTTCGCGGCCGATTTCCAGCATCACCGGCACCGCGAGCGGCGACACCCGGTCGAGTTCCTTGTGGGTGATTCGGCCCTTGATCCGGACCAGCATATCGCTGAGGCGACGAATATCCAAAAGGCCGGTCGCGGCATCGGCCCGCGCCGCGCGGAGCAGCACATGATCGGGCTGATGCTTGCGCAGCACGTCGTAGACCAGATCGGTCGAGAACAGCACCTGCCGCCGCGATTTCTCCTCGCCGGTAAAGCGCCGCGCAATCAGGCCCGAAATCACCGCACAGGTCCGGAAGGTGCGCTTCATCAGCGCCGATTCCGCAAGCCATGCTTCGAGATCGTCGCCCAGCATGTCGGCATCGAACAGCGCATCGAGATCAAGCCGGTCATTGCGGATCATCGCCGACATGTCGCCAAGCGACCACACCGCCAGCGCATATTCATTGGCCACGAAGCCGAGTGGCTTGGCACGCGCACGCTCCAGCCGCCGCGTCAGCAGCATTCCGAGTGTCTGATGCGCAAGGCGGCCTTCGAACGGATAACAGACGAGATAATGCTTGTCGGCGCGCGGAAAGGTTTCCACGATCAATTCGCGTGGTCCCGGCACGCGCGAGAAAGCTGCCTGCAGCGAAAGCCATTCACGCACCTGATCGGGCAATCCTTTCCACGCGCGCTGATCCGCGAGCAGCAGACGCACGCGCTCGGCGAGATAAGTGGAGAGGGGAAACTTGCCGCCTGCATAGGACGGGACCTTGGCATTGGCGTCGTTGCTGCGCGAGACGTAAACCTCGTCTTCCATCAGGGCCTCGTAACGCACCACCTCGCCTCCGAAGACAAAGGTGTCGCCCGGCACCAGTCCCTCGATGAAATACTCCTCGATCTGACCGAGCATTCGTCCACCCCGCGCGATGGCGCCGGTCGAGCCAGAACTCTTTGAACGCCCGCGCATCAGCTTCACCTTCAGCATCGGCTCTTCGACAATGGTGCCGACGTTGAGGCGGTAGCTCTGCCGCACCTTGGGATTCGTCACGCGCCAGCGGCCTGCCTTGTCCTGCTTGATGCGCGCGAAACGCTCGTAACTTTTCAGCGCATAACCACCGGTCGCGACAAAATCGATCACGTCATCTAAATCGCTTCGCGGCAGGTTCGTGTAAGGTGCGGCGCTACGCACCTCGTTATAAAAATCCTCGGCGATAAATGGCTCACCGCAGGCGCAGCCGAGAACATGCTGCGCCAGCACATCCAGAGATCCGGTGCGTTGTGGCGGCGTGTCCTGTGCATTCTCCGCCACTGCATCGATGGCCGCGCGGCATTCCAGCACCTCGAAACGGTTGGCCGGCACCATCACCGCGCGGGAAGGTTCATCGAGCCGGTGATTGGCCCGGCCGATCCGCTGCATGAGCCGCGATGCACCCTTCGGCGCGCCGACATTGATGACGAGATCGATGTCGCCCCAGTCGATGCCCAGATCAAGCGACGAGGTACAGACCACGCCGCGCAATTTTCCCGCCGCCATCGCATCCTCGACCTTGCGGCGCTGCGCGACATCAAGCGAGCCATGATGAAGTGCAATCGCAAGTCCGTCGTCATTGACGCGCCAGAGATCCTGAAACAGCATCTCGGCCTGCGCACGGGTATTGACGAACATCAGCGAGGTCTTGTTGGCCTTGATAAGATCATAGATCTCGCCAAGCGCATGACGCGCCATATGCCCCGCCCATGGCAACCGCTCTCTTGTATCGAGCATCTCGACAATGGGCGCCGCGCCCGCATCCGCAATGACAAGATCGGCCATGCACTCGATGCCGTCCATCTGCGGCATCAGATAGCGGCGCAGGTCGTCCGGCTTCGCGACGGTGGCCGAGAGTCCGACCGTTGTCGCCTGCGGCGCAAGCCGCCATAACCGCGCAAGGCCGAGCGAGAGTAGATCGCCGCGCTTCGAGGTCACCAGCGCATGCAGTTCGTCGAGCACGATGCGCTTCAGCGACGAGAACAGATAGGGCGCATCGTCGGATGAAAGCAGCAACGCAAGCTGTTCGGGCGTAGTGAGCAGAATGTCCGGCGGATCGCGCCGCTGGCGCTGACGCCGCGACACCGGCGTGTCGCCGGTGCGGGTCTCGACCCGAACCGGCAGCTTCATGTCGGCAATGGGCTTCTCGAGATTGCGGGCGATGTCCACCGCCAGCGCCTTGAGCGGCGAAATATACAGCGTGTGCAGGCCACCGGTGCGCGCGATGCCGCGTCCGGTGGAGAATGTCCTGGCGGATTTCGGCCGTGGGGTCCCGAGTTCCACAAGGGTCGGCAGGAACCCGGCCAGCGTCTTGCCCGCGCCGGTCGGCGCGATCAGCAGCGCGGACCTGCCCTCCTGCGCTTTGCCCAGGAGATCGAGCTGATGCGCGCGCGGCGACCAGCCCCGCGCGGCGAACCAGCGCTGGAAAATCTCGGGCAGCAAATCAAGCGATGTCGGGGTCTTGGTATCCACGTCTTACAGGTAAGACGTGGCGGGCATCCGGTCGAGAGCGGAGACGAACAATCCGTCCCCGCTCTAAAGTCTTATTCGGTAACCGGCTTGTCAGAAATATCCCAATCCTTGCCGTTGAAGGTTGCAATATGCAGCGTCTTCATCGGCGTATAGTTGTCCGGCGTGAAGCTGTAGGAAATGCCGTCCAGCATGTAGGGCGAATGGAAGCCCGCCAGCGATTGCGCCTGCTTCAGCACATTGGCGCGAGTCAGATCGTCGCCGCAGCGGCGCAGGATTTCCGCCATGGTCACCGCCTGCCCATACCCCGCATAGGCAATGGTGTTGTCGGGATCGACATTCGGCAGATACTTCTTGCGCAGTTCCTCGAAGCCCATCACGTCCGGGTCCTTCTCCCAGCGCGGCACGCCGACTTCCTTGGCATAGCGCATCGCCACGATGCCCGTGGCGTTGTCGAGGCCTGCGGCATTCAGGATCGAACGCCCGGTCGAACCAGCGGTCAGCAGATGCAGCGGCTTCCAGCCAAGCTCGACAACCTTGCGCACCGACTGCGAAGTCGCCTTGCCTGTGGTGATGTTGAAGAACACATCCGCGCCCGACTTCGACAGGTTGATGAGCTGCGAATCGATGGTCGGATCGGTGAGATCGTAAGTGGCTTCGGCAACAACCGTGGCCTTGCCGCCGGCCTGCGCCAGCACTTCCTTGAACGGGCCGAGGAAGTCGCGGCCGAAATCATCATTCTGATAAAGAATCGCAACCTTGGCATTCGGTTTCACACTGATCACGTGTTTGGCGAGAATACGCGCCTCGGTCGGATAGAGCGGCAGGCCCGCCATGGTCCACTTGTAGTTCTTCGGATCGTTCCACTTGGACGCGCCGGTGTTCAGCAGAAGCTGCGGCACGCCCTTGGCATTGAGGTACTTATGCACGGCGGTCTGCGGCGCAGTGCCGAGCGAGCCGAACAGCGCCAGCACTTCTTCCTGTTCCACCAGCCGACGCGTCGCTTCCACGGTCTTCGGCGCCGAATAGGAATCGTCCAGCGACAGCATCTTGATCTTGCGCCCGTTGATGCCGCCCTTCTCGTTGATCATCTCGAAATAGGCAACGGCGACGCGGCCCAGCACACCATAGAGCGAGCCCGGCCCTGAATGCGGCACCGTCTGGCCCAGCTTGATTTCGGTATCGCTCGCGCCCGGATCGTATTTCTTCTGCGCCTGCGCGCCGGATGCACTCATCAGAACGGCCGCTGCGAACGCCGCGCCAACAGCAAACGATGTCGTTTTCATTTTCTTGTTGTCTCCCGAATTATTCCGAAGGCCTTCAGAGGGTCTTTCGGCCGAAAACGGCGACACGCCGGATCATGGCCAGAACCGGATGCTGGCAGGCCTCAGGCCCCTGTCTTGCGTTTTGTCGCTGCGCAGACGCCGCACCTCTGGATGCGGCTTATGCCCTGCTCGCAGTCACCACGAGGCCAGGAACATCCTCGCCCGCCTCGATGCGGGTCGAGACGGCGGTGATCGCCGAAGAATTCAGGCCGGCATCCGCCAGAGCACGGCGCAGATAGGCCTCGCCGTGGGCATAACGCAGCCCTTCGCCGAGAATCACGCCATCGCCGCCATGCGTTTCGACCGTGAATGCCAGCAGGCCCTGCGGCTGCAGCACGCGCGCTGCCTCGCGCAGCAGCGCATCCAGCTCGGGCACATAGACGAAGGCATCGGCGGCAACGATCAGATCTGCGCTGGCATCGGATTCGGCGGACAGCCCCTGCTGCATGTCCGTGACGTCAAGACGTACATAAAGTCCGGCGGCGCGGGCACGCTCGATCATCCCGGATGACAGGTCGATACCGACAAATTCATTCACCAGCGAAGCAAACTCGCGCGCCACGAGCCCGGTGCCGCAGCCCAGATCGATCGCACGCTTGAAAAGCGAAGGCAGCTTGGCCGCATGACGTGCTGCCAGCACAGCCTTCAGGAGAACCTCGGGTCCGCGATAATCTAGATCGTTGACCAGCACCTTGTCGAACCGCGGCGCATATTGATCGAACAGCGCACGCACATAACCCGGCGGCATGGTGGAGAGGTCTTCGGCGCCGAGACGCATCAGCCGCACCTTGGCGCCATGGCGATCTTCCGCATCGCAGTCCCGCGCGCGAAGAAACGCGGCAATCGCGTCGTCGCGCTGGCCGAGTTGTTCGCGCAGGTCGCCAAGCGCGAACCATGCCGAGGCGAAACCGGGCTCGAGTTCGACTGCCTGCGCCATCAGGTCGGCGGCGGCGGCAAGGTCGCCCCGCAACTGCAGATCACGACCGAAATCATAGCGCCGGTCGGCGATCAGGTTTCCGGATGACAGGAACAACGCGGCAGGCATGGACTTGAAATAAACCTCGGCAATGGATTGTCGGGGATTTACCAGACTCCAACAGTCTCACGAAGCGACTATATAGCGCACATGCGTCCGCAAGACATCCTGATGCCTATCGCCGCCGGCCTGTGCTGCAAGCCCGGCGGCTTTCATATCGACCCGGTGCGGCCGGTGGAACGGGCGCTGATCACTCATGGCCATTCCGATCACGCGCGCCCCGGCCACGGCGCGGTACTGGCCACGCAGGAAACCCTCGACATGATGCGGCTGCGCTATGGCGACAATTTCGCCGGCAGCACGCAAGCCATTGCCTATGGCGAAACGGTCAGACTGGGGAGCGTCAGCGTCACGTTTCATCCGGCAGGTCATGTGCTGGGATCGGCGCAGATCGCGGTGACCCATGGCAAGACAAAGATCGTCGCCTCGGGGGACTACAAGGATACGGCCGATCCGACCTGCACACCGTTCGAGATCGTGCCCTGCGACGTGTTCATCACGGAAGCGACATTCGGTCTGCCGGTGTTCCGCCACAGCGATCCCATCGGCGAAATCGAAAAGCTGCTGGCATCGGTGGCGCTATTTCCCGAGCGCGCGCATCTGGTCGGCGCCTATTCGCTCGGCAAGGCGCAGCGCATGATCGCGCTGATCCGCGCAGCCGGTTACGACGCGCCGATCTATCTGCACGGCGCGATGGAGAAGATCACGCGCTACTATGAAAGCCGAGGCATCGATCTTGGCGATCTGCGGCTGGCGAAGGACACGAAGAAGGCCGATCTCGCCGGTACCATCACGCTCGCGCCGCCCTCCGCCATCACCAACATCTGGACGCGGCGCTTTCCCGATCCCGTCGCCGCGTTCGCGTCGGGCTGGATGCGCGTGCGCGCCCGGGCGCGACAGAAAGGCATCGAACTGCCGCTGGTGATTTCCGATCACGCCGATTGGGACGGCCTCTGCGCGACCATCAATGCCACCGGCGCGGGCGAAATCTGGGTCACCCATGGGCAGGAAGATGCACTGGTGCATTGGTGCCAGTCGAAGGGACTGAAAGCACGGCCGCTTGCTCTGGTCGGTTACGGCGACGAGGACGAAGGTGCAGCGCCTGACGAGGCGACATCATGAACCGCTTCGCGCATCTGCTCGATCGCCTTGCCTATGAACCCGGCCGCAACAACAAGCTGCGGCTGATCACAAACTACTTTCGTGAAGTGCCGGACCCCGACCGCGGCTGGGCACTGGCCGCACTCACCGGCGCACTATCGTTCCGTCACGCCAAGGCTGGCCTCATCCGCGATCTGATCACGGCGCGGACCGATCCGGCGCTGTTTGCAATGTCCTATGACTATGTCGGCGATCTGTCGGAAACCGTCGCGCTGATGTGGCCCGCTGACCGGCGCGCGACCAACTCGCCGCCTCCGCCGACACTGACGGAGGTGGTCACCACCTTCAACACACTCGGCAAGACGGAGATTCCTGCGCAACTGGTGCGATGGCTGGACGAACTCGACGAGACCGGACGCTGGGCGCTTTTGAAGCTGGTGACAGGCGGCCTGCGCATCGGCGTCTCCGCGCGGCTGGCGAAAACCGCTGCGGCTGCGCTTGGCGACAGGGATGCGCACGACGTCGAATTGATCTGGCCAGGACTGGCACCGCCCTATCTTGATCTTTTCGCCTGGCTCGAAGGCCGCACTGAGAAACCGGTTAATCGCGATCCCGCGCCATTCCGCCCCGTCATGCTGGCACATGCCATCGAGGATACCGATTTCGCCAATCTCGCGCCGGATGACTTCACTGCCGAATGGAAATGGGATGGCATTCGCGTGCAGGCCGTGAGTGGCGTCGATGAGCGCGGCAACATCGTGACGCGGCTCTATTCACGCACGGGCGAGGACATCACCAAAGGCTTCCCCGATCTGGTGCCTTGCCTGAAACTTCCCGGCGCGCTCGACGGCGAACTGCTGGTGCTGCGCGAGGGCCGGGTGCAGACATTCAACGTCTTGCAGCAGCGCCTCAACCGCAAATCGGTCACACCGAAGCTGATGAAGGATTATCCGATCCATCTGCGCGCCTATGATCTGCTCAATGACGGCGAGAACGACCTGCGTATGCTGACGTTCAGCGAGCGCCGCGAAAAGCTCGAAGTCTTTGTCGCGGAATTGGCCGATCCGCGCATCGACCTCTCGCCGCAGGTGCCCTTCACAAGCTGGGACTCTCTCGCCGCCGCACGCGCCGATCCGGCGAGCGCAGGAGCCGGAGATGACTCGGACGCCGTCGAGGGCGTGATGCTCAAGCGTCGTGATGCCCCGTATCTGCCCGGACGCCCGAAAGGCCAGTGGTGGAAGTGGAAGCGCGATCCTCACATCATCGATGCGGTTCTGATGTACGCCCAGCGCGGCCATGGCAAACGCTCGTCGTATTACTCCGACTACACGTTCGGCGTCTGGACCAGGATCGATGGCACGGATCAGCTCGTGCCGGTCGGCAAGGCCTATTTCGGGTTTACCGACGAGGAGCTCGTTCAAATCGACCGCTTCGTCCGCCGTCACACCACAGAGAAATTCGGCCCGGTGCGTCATGTGGTGCATGAGCCAGACCAGGGGCTGGTGTTCGAGGTGGCTTTCGAAGGACTGGCACGCTCGGCGCGTCACAAATCCGGCGTCGCCATGCGCTTTCCCCGCATCAGCCGCCTGCGCTGGGACAAACCGCCGCGCGACGCCGACCGGCTGGAAACACTTGAACGGATGTTAATCTCCGAGAGTAAGATTCTCTCTCCGGCAGCCGCTGACAACCATTGACGGCGGCAAGACAGTCCCCCATCTGGCGTGCTATTGTGCGGCCACGCACTTACCCTGGGAGACCATGATGCCGGACGATGTGAAAGAATTGCCAGCCAGAAACGACGACGCCCTGTCGCGCTTCCTGGGCGGTTCGCCACTTTCGGTGTTGATGCGGTTGGTGCTGCTGTCACTGCTGGTCGGCGTCGTGCTCGCTGCGATCGGCTTCGATCCGTGGAATATCATCTACAGCATCCGCCGCCTGATCGACTGGATCTGGAATCTCGGATTCGATTTCATCAACGGCGTGTGGCGCTACTTCCTGCTCGGCGCGGTGATCGTGATCCCGATCTGGTTCGTCATGCGGCTGTTCAGCACCCAGCGGCCGCGCTGATTGAGCGCATCGTTTCAGGTCACCAGCGGACGCGTTTTCGCCATCGCTGCTCCGGCGATGCTGGCCAATCTGACGACGCCGTTTCTCGGCGTCGTCGCGACCGCAGCCGTGGGCCGTCTGGGCGAGCCCTATCTCCTTGGCGGCGTCGCCATCGCCTCCATCGTCTTCGATTGCATGTTCTGGCTGTTCGGTTTCCTGCGCATGGGAACCGTTGCCTTCACCGCGCAGGCGGTCGGCGGTGATGACCAGCTGGAGATTCGCGCCGTCCTTGCACGCGCGCTGCTGATCGCAGCTCTTGTCGGCATCCTGCTGATCGCTTTGCACGCCCCGCTCTCCGCCTTGATCTTTAGCCTGATGAGCGGCAGCGACGCTGTCACCGGCGCGGCCCGGCAGTATTTCGCGATCCGGCTGTGGTCCGCCCCTTTCGTGCTGGCGAATTATGTGCTGCTCGGCTGGCTGGTGGGGCAGGCACGCACAGGAACGGCGCTGGCGCTTCAGGTCATCATCAACGTCGTGAACATGGCGCTGACGGCTTGGCTGGTGCTCGGCCTTGGGATGGGTATCGCGGGCGCCGCAATCGCTGCCGTCTTTGCGGAAGGCATCGGACTTCTTGCAGGCACTGCAGTGGCATGGCGCAGCCTTGGGGGGCACCTCAATGTTCCGCGCGATGTGCTTCTGGACCGCACCAAGCTTCTGCATATGCTGGCGATCAACCGCGACATCATGATCCGCACCGCGGCGCTGATCGCGGCGTTTCTGTTCTTCACCGCGCAGGGTGCGCGCGCCGGAGACAACGTGCTTGCCGCCAATGCGGTGCTGAATAATTTCATCCTGATCGGCTCATTTTTTCTCGACGGCCTCGCGAATGCCGCCGAGCAATTGTGCGGACGCAGCGTCGGGGCGCGCGACCGGCACGGTTTCGCGCAGGCCGTCAAACTCGTCACCATCTGGGGTTTTGTATTCGGCGCAACGGTGACGCTGATCTTTGCTATCGCAGGCGCGCCGTTGATCGATGCCATCACCACGAATCCCGAGGTGCGCGCCGCCGCACGTACCTTCATGTGGCTTGCCGCGCTGGCGCCGGTCTGCGGCGTGATGGCCTACAGTTTTGACGGCATCTATATCGGCGCGACCTGGGCGCGGGATATGCGCAACCTGATGGTGGCGTCGTTCGCGATCTATCTCGCGGCGTGGTGGCTGTTGCAGCCGTTCGGTAACAGCGGGCTATGGGGCGCGCTTCTGATCTTCTTCGTGGCGCGGGGCCTGCTGCAGGCCTGGCGCTATCCATCGCTGGCGCAAACGACGTTTGCAGACACCGCGCCGCAGCTTACTCCGGCCAAGGCTCCGCAGTGATCGTCGCTGCATCCGCACCGACGATTTCGGTGAGGCTGTCGCGTCCAGTCCGCCGCAGCGTGGAGACGAGATCCGCTTTGATGTCCTCGACCAGTCCGAGACCCTTGTAGACCAGCGACGAATAAAGCTGGATCAGGGTCGCGCCCGCGCGAATTTTCATCAGCGCCGCACCGCCGGAATCGATGCCGCCGACACCGATCAGCGGAAACGCGCCCTCGGCGCGCACATAAGTTTCCGCGACCATGCGCGTGGATAACCTCAAGAGTGGACGCCCGGACAAACCACCCTGCTCTTTCGCCTTGGCCGTTTCCCGCAACGTCGCAGGCCGCGACAGCGTCGTGTTGGCGACGATCATGCCGTCGACCCGGCGCGAGCGCGCGATATGCACGACGTCGTCGAGTTCCTGCAGCGTCAGGTCCGGCGCGATCTTGAGCAGCAGCGGCGAGTCGCCTGCATTCTTGCGCACACGCTCGCGCGCATCGATCACCCGCGCCAGAAGATCATCCAGCGCCGCCGCCTGCTGCAGATTGCGCAGGCCCGGTGTATTGGGCGAGGAGATATTGACCGTGAAGTAGCTTGCAACCGGCGCGAACAGTTCGATCAGCCGGACATAATCCGCCGTACGATCCGCCGAATCCTTGTTGGCGCCGACATTGACACCGACAATGCCGCCGAGGCGCGCACGCGCGGCAAGACGGCGCAGCACGGCTTCCGCGCCGTCGTTATTGAAACCCATGCGGTTGATGACGCCGGAATCCTGTTCGAGGCGAAACAGGCGCGGACGCGGATTGCCCTCCTGCGGCTTCGGCGTCACGGAGCCGATCTCGACAAAGCCGAAGCCGAGTTTCAGCAACGCGTCCGGTGCTTCGGCGTTCTTGTCGAAGCCAGCGGCCATGCCGACAGGATTGGGGAAGTTCAAGCCGAACGCGCGCACCGCCAGTTTCGGATCGCTGGCGCGCGGCTTACCCGGCGGCAACAACCGCAATCCAGCAATTGCGAGCCGGTGCGCATCTTCCGGATCAAGACGGCGCAGCAGTGGCAGCGTGAGGGAATCAAAAGCGCGGATCACGAGGCCAGCTCCGGAATATCGTGCGACCCATCGGAGCGCACACGCAGATCGCGAATTTCAAGGACTGCACCGATATCGAGTTCGCCATAAAGATGCGGAAACAGATCCCCGCCGCGCGAAGGCTCCCACCTCAAGGCATCGCCCAGCGCCTCGCTATCCACTGCGATCAAAAACAGACCCGCCTGCCCGGCAAAATGCTTCGCAACCGTGCCCGGAACCTGCGACGCCGTGGAAAAATGGATGAATCCGTCGCGCCTGTCGTCCGCGCTGCCGCGAAAGGCCCCCTGCCGTTCAGCCTCGCGCCAAGCCGAGGCCGAGCAAATCTTGTAAATGGTAGGCACGGTTGGCGGGCTCTCGCTAGCTATTGAATTCGTTCATGATTTTTTGGGTCTTGGGCGGATGGCCGGCAGACCGTATCGGCGCGGTCGGGCCACTTCAAGGGCGACGTCAACGGGATTGCCATGCATTGCAGAGTTGCACGATTCGAGGTAATAATTCCTAGCTTCCGATAAAATTCACTGCCCGGTCCGGTCGGCTGGGCCAGACATCCGGCCTCCTCATGTTGACCCACGATCAAATCTGGAATGCGCTCGATCGCCTCGCCGAACGCGCAGGCTTGTCAGCCTCCGCGCTGGCCAAGCGCGCGGGCCTCGATCCCACCACCTTCAACAAGTCGAAGCGCATCACGCCGGACGGGCGGGAGCGCTGGCCATCGACTGAATCGGTGGCCAAGGCCCTTGCCGCGACCGGCACCACTGTCGATACCTTCGTGCAGCTCATCGAGGACACCGCGCGCACGGTACAGGCTGTGCCGCTGCTTGGATTCGCCGAGGCCGGCGCAGGCGGCTATTTCGACGATGGCGGTTTTCCTGTCGGCAAGGGATGGGACGAAGTCGGCCTTCCCTCGGTCAACGACGAACACGCCTACGCGCTGGAGATTTCGGGCGACTCGATGAAACCTGCCTATCGCGACGGCGATGTCATCATCGTCTCGCCGGGTTCGCCGATCCGCCGCGGCGATCGCGTGGTCGTCAAGACCAAGGACGGCGAGGTTACGGTCAAGGAACTGAAGCGGCGCACCGCAAAGGTGATCGAACTGCAGTCGCTCAATCCGGCACACAAGGATCGCGTGATCGACGCCAAGAATGTCGAATGGATCGCGCGGATTGTCTGGGCGAGTCAGTAACGCTTCGCCTCACGCCACCAGCGGCGCGACAATCGCGTTCAGCACCCCCGCTGCATCGCCTGGATTCAGCCGCACCTGCAAGCCGCGCTGACCGCCATTGATATAAACAAGGTCGTGCACCGTCGCCTGCTCCTCGATGGCGGCGCGTGGCGGTCTCGATTGTCCGAACGGGCTGATACCGCCGACCTTGTAACCGGAGAGGCGCTCCGCATCGGCCGGCTTCATCATCTGCGCGGATTTTCCGCCGAAAGCCGACGCAAGTTTCTTCATCGAGACTTCGCGATCCGACGGAACAATCACGCAGACCGGCTTGCCGTCGACCAGCGCCATCAGCGATTTGAGAACGCGCGCCGGTTCTTCGCCGAGCGCTTCCGCGGCCTGCAATCCGATCCGGTCAGCATCGCCGTCGTAGTCGTAGGTATGCACCGTGAATACGACGCAGGCCTGCTCCAGCATCTTCGTGGCACGCGTCACCTTCGACATGGCTCACTCCAATACGGAGGCTTAAGCCGCTGCCCGCTTCAGCGTCGCATCGATCATCGCGATCGCGTTCGCAACGCCATAAACCGCAACGAACGAGCCGAAGCGCGGGCCTTTCTCCTGACCGAGCAGCACCTGATAGAGCATGTTGAACCAGTCCAGCGACACGCCGGGGCGGCCATCCTTGCCGCTCTTCTTGTGATCAAGGAACGGCTCGCGGCGGCCGATCTCATAGACCACGTTCTGGATGTCTTCTGCGGACGCATCCTGCGGCAGTTGCGCCAGCGCGTTGCGCAGATCGGTCAAGGCGGCCCGCTCGCTTTCGGATGGCTCTCGGAACGTCTTCGAGGGCGCGACGAAATCGCGGTAGTAGTTGATCGCGTAGCCGACCATCGCGTCGAGCTTCGGATGAGTCTGCGGCGTCACGCCGGGACGATAGCGGCCGATGAAGCCCCACAGCGTTTCGGCATTCTCCGCATTCGACGACGACACCAGCGTCAGCAAGAGCTGGAACGTCACCGGCATATCGCCTAGCGGCGGATTGCCGGCATGAATGTGCCAGACCGGATTACTCAGGCGCTGCTTGCCGTCTTGACGCGGATAGCCGTCGATGAACTGCTGGTAGTCATCGACATTGCGCGGAATGACGTCGAAATACAGCCGCTTCGCCGCCTTCGGTTCGCGGTACATGAACAGCGATAGCGATTCCGGCGAGGCATAGCGCAGCCATTCGTCGATGGTGAGGCCGTTGCCCTTCGACTTGGAAATCTTCTGGCCCTTGTCGTCGAGAAACAGTTCGTAGTTGAAGCCTTCCGGCGGCGTGCCTCCAAGGGCCGTACAAATCTTGCCCGACAGCTTCACCGAATCGATCAGGTCCTTGCCCGCCATTTCATAATCGACGCCGAGCGCGACCCAGCGCATCGCCCAGTCCGGCTTCCACTGCAGCTTGCAGTGACCGCCGGTGACCGGAACGGTGACCCGCTCCTTCGTATCCGGATCGTCATAGGACACCGTGCCCGCCTTCGCGTCATGCTCGACAATCGGCACTTGCAGCACGACGCCGGTGCGCGGCGAGATCGGCAGAAACGGCGAATAGGTCGCGGCACGCTCCTCGCGCAGCGACGGCAGCATGATCGCCATCACTTTGTCGATGTTCGCCAGCATCTTCAGCAGCGTCGCGTCGAAGCGGCCGGACTTGTAATACTGCGTCGACGAGGCGAACTCGTAGTCGAAGCCGAACGTATCGAGGAACGCGCGCAGCCGCGCATTGTTGTGTTCGCCGAAGCTCGGATGCGTGCCGAACGGATCGCGCACCTGCGTCAGCGGCTTGCCGAGATCCTGTTCCAGCATCTCCTTGTTCGGCACATTCTCAGGTACCTTGCGCAGGCCGTCCATGTCGTCGGAAAACGCCAGAAGACGCGTCTTGATCTTGTCTTCTGTAAGCACGCGGAACGCGTGGCGCACCATGGTGGTGCGCGCGACCTCGCCGAAAGTGCCGATATGCGGCAGGCCCGACGGGCCATAACCAGTCTCAAACAGCACCTCGTCCTTCGGCTTTTTCTTCAACCGCGCGACAATCTGCTTCGCCTGCTCGAACGGCCAGGCATTGGATTGTTCGGCAAGCGCCCGCAGGTCGCTCGCGGTGACAGGCATTTCAGTCGACATCAGGAATCTCCGCGCGGGGATCAGTTCAGACAGGTTGGCGGCGCGCGAGCCACCACCCGATCAAGACCAGACACAAGCCGATCGCAGCGCAGACGACCAGCAATCCGGCTGTATTAGCCGCAACGCCTGCATAACCCAAGGTCTTGGCGTCGATAAAGGGGTATGGATAGAAGCCGGACATCTTTCCGCGCACCAGCACAAAGCCGAGATAGAACAACGGATAGATCACCCAGAGCAGCGGATCGTACCAGCGCAGCCCCGCCTTGCGGACACAGGCCAGCCAGAACAGCAGATAGGCGATGGGCATCAGGTAATGCATCACGATATTGGTGAAAGACATCGCGTTCTGCGACGGTTCGAGAGGGCGCAGCACCGTGATGTAGATAATGCCCACCATCACGATATAGGCCGCGACCGCCGAGCGTACGAACGGATGCACCAGCCACTCCTCCGGCCCGGTCTTGATCGCGAACGCCGTCAGCACCAGCGCAGCGAGAACATTGGTCTGGACCGTGAAGAACGAGAAGAAGCGCACCGTGGCCTCGGCAAGCGATAATCCCTGATCGCCCATGGACCCCGTGAAACGCGCATATCCAACGATCAGCGCCGTCCAGCCCAGCAGCGCAAGAAGCGCCACGGCGGTTCGCTTCAATTTCGCCGTTCGCGTCAGAGTCATTGCTTTGTCCAAAGCTAGAACGGACTGACCGAGAAATAGCGCAGCCACAAGTCGGTGTAACGGCCCTTTTCCCACAGCCGGAACATCGCCCAGTTCAGCGCCTGGCGCAGCACGTCATTGCCGCGCTTGACGCCGATGCTGACACCTTCGCCGAAATAACGGCTTTCGATGAAGGGGCCACCGCTGAACGCGCAGCAATCGCCGGAATCGGTGCCATTGATCCAGAACGCCAGCGAGATCGCATCACCGAAAATAAAATCGACCTCACCCCGGCGCAGCGCAAGGCGAAGCGCCTCGTCATTCGGAAAGGCAACCAGCTGTGCGTCGGTAAACAGCGCTTTCAGATAGGCCTCGTGCGATGAACCCGTGATCGCACCGACCTTCTTGCCTTCAAGATATTCCGGGCGAACTTCCGTCATCACAGCGTCCCGCCGCGACACGAAGCGCGCCGGCGAGCGGTAATAGGGATCGCTGAAATCGAGTTTGGCGCGAAGCTGCGGGGTCGCGGCCAGCGACGCAATAATGGCATCACCGCGGTTGCCGTTGATCGCATCCACCAGCGTCTCGAACCGGCGCATCTGGATCGTGCAGGCGACCTTGATCTCTTCGCAGATCAGCCGCGCCAGATCGACGTTGAAGCCCGCGGGATTGCCGTCAGGCCCGGTAAAATTGAATGGCGGGTAATCGGTCTCGGTGAGGAAACGGATCACGGTCAGGCGCGACAGGTCCGGCCGGTCCGGCCGCCGCCGCGGGTCCCAGAAACCCGGCACGGCCTGCGGCGCGGCGGGCTGGGGAATGGCGGTCTGTGCAGGCTTTGCCGATGGCGCCGCGCCCTGCGCAAATGCCTGCACCGCCGGCATGCACACAGCCGTCAATGCCAAAGCAGCGCCAAGAGCTGCATAGGCAGTCTGACGCAAACGGACATTGAAGGCAGTTACCATCTGTGGTTGCATTGCTCGGGGGTTCCGCGTGCTGGGTCTTATAGACCATCCGCGGGACGATTCGAGTGCGTTTGTGGCGTGGGGTAACGGTCAAATGACCGTGGCTGGGCAGGCACGCGAGGGCGGCGGACCAAGGCTGCAGCGACTTGCCAGCCTGACGGCGACCGCCCGGACATTGACGGCGTCTCTCGCCGGTTTTCTTGGATTCCCACGGTCACAGAACGACAACCAGCCCGGCTATCGTGAACCCGGCCCCGCCGCTGAGCTCGACTGCCTGCGTCATGTCCTTGCGCCGGCGCTCCTCGCAGCGGCTGAACAGCGCAGCGAGGATGTCGGGATCGGCGCCGATCGGGTTCTGATCCAGTGGGGCGTGATCAGCGAGGATGCCTATCTCGAATACCTGGCCGCAGACACCGGCGTCAGCATTGAAACCCTTGAAGACCTCGACCTCGCCGACTGCCTGCTTCCGCAGCACAGCATTCACCTGTGCGCGCGCCACGGGATTCTGCCGATCCGGCAACGGGGCGAACTTGTCTTCGTCTCCGCTCCGCACGGATACAGCGCACGGCGCATCGCGCGGCTGAGCGCGGAGTATCCATCGTTGTGTCCGCGTCTACGTCTTGTCCCGGTCGCGCGCTTCAACGCATTCCTCGAATATCACTCGGGCGATGCGCTGGGTGATGTCGCGGCGGAAGGCCTCGCTGCGCGTTTCCCGCATCTGTCAGCGGCCCCTGTGACGGCATCGCAAAGCCCCACCTCTCGCTTTTTCAGGTATCTCCTGCGTCTTGCCGCCCCCACTGCGCTGCTGACGCTGGCCCCGATGCTGACGATCGATATCTGCGGCGTGATCCTCGCCATCTGGTTTCTGCTATTTACCAGCCTGCGGCTGGCCGGATGTTTCTCGCCGCCCAAACGCCGGCGGCGATTGCCGCGCCTGCACGACAGCCAGCTTCCCATCTATACCGTGGTTGCCGCGCTGTACCGCGAAGCATCCTCCGTCGCGCCGCTGATGCAGCATCTCAATGCGCTCGACTATCCACCCGAGAAACTTGACATCAAACTCGTCATCGAAGCAGACGATCTGCAGACCCGCGCGGCAATCGCAAAGCTCGGGCCGATGCCGCATGTCCAGGTCATCATCGCGCCGATTGCAGGACCAAAGACCAAGCCCAAGGCCCTGAACTGCGCGCTCACTTTTGCACGCGGAACCTTCATCACGGTGTTCGATGCGGAAGACCGGCCTGATCCAGGCCAGCTTCGGGGTGCACTCGACGTCTTCAATACATATGAGCCGGAGGTCGTCTGCGCGCAGGCCAGCCTCTGCATCGACAACACTGCCGACGGCTGGCTGCCGCGCATATTCACTGCTGAATATGCAGGGCAGTTCGATGTGTTCCTGCAGGGCTTTTCCAATTTCGAGATGCCGCTGCCACTTGGCGGATCGTCCAACCATTTCCGCACCGACGTGCTTCGCGAGGTCGGTGGCTGGGACCCCTACAATGTCACTGAAGACGCAGATCTCGGATTCCGGCTCGCACGTTTCGGTTATCGTTCCGTGATGTTTCCATCGACCACCTACGAGGAAGCACCCGCGCGGTTCGGCGCGTGGCTGCGCCAGCGTTCGCGGTGGATGAAGGGATGGATGCAGACATGGAGCGTGCACATGCGCTCGCCGCGGCAGTTGTGGCGCGATGCCGGACCCGGCGGATTCTTCACGCTCAACATCTTTGTTGGCGGCAATGTCCTGACTGCGCTCGCCCACCCGTTGCTGATCGGCGAAATTCTGGTTCGTGCCGTGATGAGCCTGTTCGACGACAGCGTGGCATCGTTCTTCGCAAAGCCATTTATCGAACTCTATCTGGCAACAATTGCAGCAGGCTATCTGACCACGATGGTGATCGGACTGATCGGGCTGGCAAAGCGAGGCTTGCTTGCCGAGTCATGGGTATTGCTTCTGACGCCGATTTACTGGATTTGCCTGTCCATCGCAGCCTGGCGCGCGCTCTATCAGTTCCTGACCGAGCCCTACCGCTGGGAGAAAACCGAACACGGCCTTGCCCGCCACTCGCGCATTGCAGCTTCGATCCGAAATCAGAAGACCCGGCGCAGAGCGGCTCAGAGATAACGCTTCAGCTCCGCGGCAGCCTCTTCCGGCGTGCGCTTGAGATTAAAAGGCCGAACGAAGTTGCCATTGCGGTCCATCAGATAGATCAGGGCGGTGTGATCCATCGTGTAGTCACCGTCCTTCAGCGGAATCTTCTTGGCATAGACCCGATAGGCCGAGATCACCTTGGCCACCTCATCCGGTGTGCCGGTGAGCGCCTTGAGATGCGGATCGAAGCTCGACAGGTAATCCTTCATCACGGCAGGGGTGTCGCGCTCGGGATCGACCGAGACGAAATACGCATTCACCTTGTCGGCATCGGAGCCCATGGCCCGCAGCACCTCGGACATTTCGAACAGCGCAGTCGGACACACATCCGGGCAGTGGGTGAAGCCGAAAAAAACGATGCTCGGTTTTCCGAGCAGATTCTTTTCCGTCACCACCTGTCCGGCCTGATCGGTCAGCCGGAATGGGCCTCCGATGGCCGAGGGCGCAGCGGCACGCGGCAATCCACCCATCAGCCAGAGCGTCACCAGAAGTCCGACTGCGAGACTGGCGGCAAACGCGGCAATGATCACAAGCGGCCGGGTCGTCCTGTCCATCGCAATCCGTTCCTTGATCCTTCGCGGGCGGTCATCCTGCCGCCTGTTCCAAGCTCGGCATGGGATAGAGCGCGCAGCCCTGACGGGCAAGCGCGGCACCGCCATGTCCGATCACATGGCGGCGAGCGAACGGCTGTGGAATCGCGATTTTGCGGCTAGCGGAGGTGCGCGGAGGCCTGTGCGTCCATATAGCACGGGCGGTACATACTCGCGAGTTCGCGACCGCGCAGGAAGATCATGCGGGGTTTCAGCCCGCCGCGCCGGGAAATCCAGCTCCGGATCGACGACGGATACATCTCGTAGAGCATCCGGGTCGCTTCGCGATTGGTCACAGGCCGACCGCCTGCGCCGAAGTCCCATGCGGCATGGAATCCGAGGCTGGCGCGCGAGGTCACGCAGATCTTGTCATGGGGAACGGCGCCCAGCACGATGGTGCAGGCCGACGCGCACAGCCCGTCGATCACCACGGTCTCGCCGGAGCCCTTGAGGCTTTGGTACTTGTCGACATAGGTGCCGATGCGGCCGCCGCGGTCGTCAGAAATCCGGACCACGGCGTGGCTCGCTCCAACTCCCAGCAGGAGAAGGACTGCCGCAAGTAACCCCGTCACAATCTTCATTGCCGGCCCCGTCGCCCCCTGCCAGTGTCGATCGGGGCAACATCAGCGTGTTGCGAGTCTGGTTTTTTGTCCAGATCGCCTTGTAACGCGCGAATGGATTCTGCCGTAGTGTTGCTGGCTTGCTGCACTTGCACCGGCTGATCCCGAATTGGAACAGCGCGGTATCGTTCACTGAACGACTGGGCCTGAATCGCTCGCCGCGATTTCCATTGACCCGGCTTCGCGTGCCGCGTTTCTATTCCCGCAGGGCAAGGGGAACAAAATGGCGAACGATGCGGACGTGGTTGTTGTCGGAGCCGGGCTGGCCGGTCTTGTGGCAGCGAACGAACTGGCCGACGCAGGCAAGCGCGTGATCGT
This sequence comes from Afipia sp., assembly GCA_024508675.1. Taxonomy (GTDB): domain Bacteria; phylum Pseudomonadota; class Alphaproteobacteria; order Rhizobiales; family Xanthobacteraceae; genus Afipia. The sequence goes on along the minus strand of JANINQ010000008.1, from coordinate 36,930 downwards.
TGTCGATCAGGAAGGCGAGCAGAACCTCGGCGGGCAGGCCTTCTGGTCCCTCGGCGGGCTGTTCCTGGTCGATACGCCCGAACAGCGGCGGCTCGGCATCAAGGATTCCCACGACCTGGCCTTGCAGGACTGGATGGGAACGGCGGGCTTCGACCGCGACGAGGATCACTGGCCGAAGAAGTGGGCGGAAGCCTATGTCGCCTTCGCCGCCGGAGAGAAGCGCGGATGGCTGCAGGCGATGGGCCACCGGCTGTTTCCTGTCGTCGGCTGGGCCGAGCGCGGCGGTTACGATGCCATGGGACACGGTAATTCAGTGCCGCGTTTCCACATCACATGGGGCACCGGCCCCGGTGTCCTGGAACCGTTTGAGCGCCGCGCCCGCGAGCATGCCAAGACCGGCCGCATTGTCTTCAAGTTCCGGCACCGGGTCGATACGCTCGAGATGACCGGCGGCGCGGCTACCGGCGTCAGCGGTAAATTGCTTGAACCTTCCTCCGAAGCCCGCGGCGAAAGTTCCTCGCGCGTCGAGGCCGGAGATTTCTCGCTCAAGGCGCAGGCCGTGATCGTCGCCTCCGGCGGCATCGGCGGCAATCATGATCTCGTGCGGCAGAACTGGCCGAAGCGTCTTGGCGCGCCGCCAAAGTTCATGGTGGCGGGCGTTCCCGCTCACGTGGATGGACGGATGATCGGCATTACAGAGGCCGCGGGTGCGCGCCTGATCAACCGCGACCGCATGTGGCATTACGTCGAAGGCGTCCGCAACTGGGCGCCGATCTGGCCGGGTCACGGCATCCGCATTCTGCCGGGGCCATCGTCGATGTGGTTCGACGCCACCGGCAAGCGCCTGCCCTCGCCGCTTTATCCCGGCTACGACACGCTCGGACAGCTCGAATACATCATGCGCACCGGCTATGACTATTCGTGGTTCATCCTGACCCAGAGCATCATCAAGAAAGAATTCGGTCTCTCCGGCTCTGAACAGAATCCCGATCTCACCGGCAAGAGCTGGCGGCAGGTGATCCGCCGCGCGGGAGCCAAGGGTGGTCCCGAGCCGGTCGAAGCCTTCAAGAACAAGGGCGCGGACTTCATCGTCCGCGACAATCTCGAAGACCTTGTCGCCGCCATGAACAAGCTCGGCGGCGCCAGCCTCCTCGATCCATCGTTCATCCGGACGCAGATCGAGGCGCGCGACCGCGAGATCGACAATCCTTACGTCAAGGACACCCAGGTGATGGGCATCCACAACGCGCGGCGCTACATCGGCGACAAGCTGATCCGCACCGCCAAGCCGCACAAGATTCTCGATCCGGCTCATGGCCCGCTGATCGCAGTGAAGCTCAACATCCTGACCCGCAAGACGCTCGGCGGATTCGAAACCGATCTCGATTCACGCGTGTTCGGTAATGACGGAAACATCATTCCGGGACTCTACGCCGTCGGCGAAGCGGCAGGCTTCGGCGGCGGGGGCGTGCACGGCTACCGCGCACTCGAAGGCACCTTCCTTGGCGGCTGCCTGTTCTCGGGCCGCAATGCCGGACGGGCGGCGGCGAAAGCGGTGATTTGATCGCGCCGCGACCGCCGAAAGGCGGGTCGGCCATCTTGCGACATGCGACAAAATGGCACAGTCTATCTCCCTGAAAATAAGAAGATTTCAGGGAGAGCCGCATGACAGTCACCATCCCGGATGCATCAACGCCGAAGACTACACAGTCGAAACTCGCGGCAGTGCTGCGCGTGACCAGCGGCAATTTCCTGGAGATGTTCGACTTCTTCCTGTTCGGATTCTACGCGACTTACATCGCAAACGCGTTCTTTCCCGCAGGTAATGAATTCGCTTCGCTGCTGCTGACCTTCATGACCTTCGGCGCGGGCTTCCTGATGCGCCCGCTCGGCGCTGTGGTGCTCGGCTCCTATGTGGACCGCGTCGGACGCCGCAAGGGCCTGATCGTGACGCTGGCGATCATGGCTGTCGGCACCGTGCTGATCGCTTTCGTGCCGTCCTATGCAACGATCGGTTTGGCCGCACCGGCGCTGGTGCTGATCGGCCGTCTGCTGCAAGGATTCTCCGCTGGCGTCGAGCTTGGCGGCGTGTCGGTTTATCTTGCGGAAATGGCGCCGCCGAACCGCAAAGGTTTTTATGTGAGCTGGCAATCCGGCAGCCAGCAGGTCGCCATCATCGTCGCCGCGATCATCGGCTACGTTCTCAATACGCAGATGTCGCCGCAAATCATGGCGGACTGGGGCTGGCGGATTCCGTTCTTCATCGGCTCGCTGATCGTGCCGTTCATCTTCGTGATCCGGCGCTCGCTGCAGGAGACCGAAGCATTTCTCGCGCGCAAACATCATCCGACCATGACGGAAATCTTCAATTCGATCCTGTCGAACTGGTGGATTGTTCTCGCAGGGATGCTGCTGGTGGTGATGACCACCGTGTCGTTTTACCTGATCACCGTTTACACGCCGACCTTCGGCAAGAGCGTGCTGAAATTGACCATCACGGACTCGCTGATCGTCACCTTCTGCGTCGCCCTATCGAACCTGTTCTGGCTGCCGGTGATGGGTGCGCTGTCCGATCGCATCGGGCGGCGGCCGATCCTGTCCGGGTTCACGGTTCTGACAATTCTTACCGCCTACCCGGCGATGTCTTGGCTGGTGTCGGCGCCGTCGTTCGAGCGGATGCTGATGGTGGAACTGTGGCTGTCGTTTCTTTATGCCAGCTACAACGGCGCGATGGTCGTCGCGCTCACCGAGATCGTGCCGGCCAGTGTGCGCACTGTCGGTTTCTCGCTGTGCTACAGCCTCGCCACCGCCCTGTTCGGCGGCTTCACGCCCGCTGTTTCGACAGCACTGATCGAAGCAACCGGCGACAAGGCCGCGCCGGGCCTGTGGATGACCTTCGCGGCAATCTGCGGACTGATCGCAACACTCATGGTCTATCGCCGCGGCGAAGCCAGCCGTCTGGTCACCGCCGCAGCGGCGTAACCTGCGCCTGCGTCAGAAGCCGATCCAGTAAGCATCGACCTCGCGCACGCGGTTGCCCCAGTCGAACTCCTTGTCGGTTCCGAAAGACGGAGCCTTCGAAAGTTCTTCGTCGGTCATCAGCGTCAGGAGTTCGTAGGCTTCGATGGCAGGATTGTATTTCATGCTCGCCCATGGCAGCGGGCGATAGTCTTCACCGACACCAAGGAAGCCGCCGAAACACAGAACGGCATAGGCGACGTTACCGCTGACCTTGTCGATCATCAGCCGCTTGATACTGCCGATCTTTCTGCCGTCGGCATTGAACACCCGCGTGCCTTCGACGCGATCGCTGGCGATGAGACGATGAGGTTTCTGATTGATTGTGTCCGCATACATGAGCGCCTCCAACGTGGAAGCCTGTCTCGAAGGACCGGCGGCCGTGACACACGCAATACGCCGCACACAGCCAACCCGCCCTTTCGAGCAAGGCCTGTCACCCGGGCTCACCGGCAAGGCAGTTGCAGGCATCACCCGGTGCTTGCATCAACCCGAATAACGTAATCCTGTGGCAGCTTCTCCGCCAGCCTGTTCAGTGGAAAATCAGCCGGCCCGAACCTGCTCCGCGCTCAGGCCGGGCGATCCCTTGGCCGCCCGTTCGGCTTCACGGATTAATGCCACGATCCGCGTCGAGAGCGGCGCCGGTAATCCATGGCGCTGCGCAAGCGCAGCAATCAGTCCCTGCAGGTGATCGATCTCAGTGCGCCGGCCGCGCTGCAGGTCCTCCCACATGGAAGAGCGGGCTTTCGGATCGATCTTCACCATTGATGCTGCAATGCGCGTGAACAGCGCATCGGGCAGCTTGAGAATGAACGGCGTTAACGACGCAGGCAGCGGCGTGGTCGAAACCGGCGCAATGCCCTCGGCCTTGATCACAGCCAGCGCCTCACGCATCTGGTCCGCGAACAGCGCGCGCCAGGATCGCTGCGCGAGCTGGTCGCGCAGCGGCAGGCCCGACAGCGCATTGAGCGCATTGTTCAGATTGACCAGCAGCTTGCCCCACTGCACGCCTTCGATGTCATCCACGGCGCGGAACCTGAGTTCAGGCTGCGACAGCGATTTCGCCGTTCCGGCATCGTCTTTCTCAAGCAGGATGTCGCCGGAGGTCGCACGGTGATAATGCCCCTCGCCCATCGACAGCACATTGAACGGCACCATGCCCGCAAGCACGTCGTGATCGGGCAACACCTCGCGCAGTACGGAAACATTGCCTGTCCCGTTCTGAAGGCTGACGATGACAGCATCTTTTCGTGCATGCTGCGCGATCTGCTCCGCGATCGCAGCGGTGTCGTCGCTCTTCACCGTGACGAGAATGATGTCCGCGTCCGCGAAAACAGCCAGGTCTTCCGACGGCCTGATTTCCGCCGTCGACAGGCGATGCTCGATCCCTTCGAAGCTGGTGACCCTTAGCCCGTTGCGGCCGATCTCATAGATCACGCGCGGCCGGGCCAGCAGCGACACCGGGTGACCGCCGGCCCGCAGCATGCCGCCGACAAAGCAGCCGATGCTGCCCGCCCCCGCGACTGCGACGCTTTTCGATGCGCCCATGTGACACCGCCTCTTGCCGCGTGGCCCGGTCTTTTTCGGCCCGGCTTCACGAAATTCCGGGAACCTTATTGCTCCCGATGCATCCAATGCGCAAGTTATGCCCTGAAATCAGCGATAAGAGTCCGCCGATGGAGCCATTGTCTCTCCCGCAGCCGATAACCAGCCAGGATGCCCTGCTGGTGCGCGGCGCCATGGATCGCAACGAGGCAGCGATCCGCGCCATCATGCAGCAGAACAATCGCCGCCTGTTTCGGGTCGCGCGGGGCATCCTGCGCAACGACGCCGAAGCCGAGGATGTCGTTCAGGAAACATATGTGCGGGCGTTTACCCATCTGGAGAGCTTCCGGGGCGACTCCAGCTTTGCAACATGGCTCATGCGGATCGCAATGAACGAGGCGCTTGGCAGGCTGCGGCGCCAGCGTCCCCAGATCGAGATTTCAGACCTCAAGCCCGGCGCGCTGGAAGCGCAGATCATCCGGTTTCCGCAATCTTCCAACCTCAGCGATCCTGAAAGATCCATGGCGCAACGAGAGATCCAGAAGGTGGTCGAACAGGCAGTCGATCAACTGCCCGAAGCATTCCGCATCGTGTTCATCACCCGTGTGATTGAGGGAATGAGCGTGGAGGAAACCGCCGACCTGCTCCAGCTCAAACCGGAAACCGTGAAGACACGCCTTCATCGCGCGCGAACGCTATTGCGCAACAATGTCGAGAAGCAGATCGGGCCGGTGGTGATGGACGCATTTCCGTTCGCCGGACGGCGCTGCGAGCGCCTGACGCAAGCTGTCCTGCAACGGCTTGGATTTCCCGTCTGATTTCAGGAACCCTTTTCCTTCTGCCGCATCCAAGGGACGTGCCGATCAGCGGCACGGTTCAGGGTTCATCGAAGCCCATGCACAGGAGCGATAAATGTTCGTCCGTATCAGCGCGGCGCTCGCCGCCATTTCCCTTTTGAGTGGCGCGGCCTTCGCGCAAGGCGCCGCCAAGCCGACCGATCCCCAGATCGCTCACATCGCCTACACTGCAGGTGTGCTCGATGTGACCGCTGCCAAGCAGGCGCTCGCGAAAAGCAGCAACAAGGACATCAAGTCTTTTGCACAGGACATGGTGCGCGACCATGAAGCGGTGAACCAGCAGGCACTGGCGCTGGTCAAGAAGCTGAACGTCACGCCGGAAGACAACGACACCAGCCGCGCGCTGTCGAAGCAGGCCGCAGCGAAACTCGCCGAGATGGAAAAGCTCAAGGGCGCGGAGTTCGACAAGGCCTATGCGGCCAACGAAGTTGCGTATCACAAGGCGGTCAACGGCGCGCTTGAAGCTCTTCTGATCCCGTCAGCCACCAATGCCGAACTCAAGAGCCTGCTGCAGACCGGCCTGAAAATCTTCCAGGGCCACCTGCAACATGCCGAACATGTCGCGGCGGCACTGAAGTAGGAGCATGCGATGCTGCCGAGACAGATCATCCTCGCGCCGCTTGCCGCCTTGCTGACGATGCTGTCCGTCTCAGCACAAGGCGCGACAATCGAGATCACCATCGAGAATCTCGTTTTCTCGCCGGCAAACGCGACGGCGGCTGTCGGAGATACGGTCCTGTGGGTCAACAAGGATGTCTTCGCCCACACGGCAACCGCCCGAAACGGTGACTGGGATGTTGCGCAGCCGCCGAAAAAGACCGTGCCGCTCGTGCTGAAGAAGGCCGGGACAATCGACTACTACTGCCGCCATCATCCCAACATGAAAGGCACGCTCACCGTCGCGCCGCAGTAATCACAAAATAAAACAGGCGCCGAACGGCGCCTGTTTTCTCATGCTTTCCGGAATGGCAACGCAGGTCCGTCGAGCTTGCGCAACCCCGGCTCGCGCCGCTCCAGCCACCAGCCATATTGCTTGGGCCAGGAAGCGAAGGTGCCGTCGCCGATCTCGCCTTTCGTCTGGCTCAAGGCCAGTTCGGCGTGCAGCGGCCAGTTCGGATCGAACAGGGCCTCGCGCCCCACAGCAATGAGATCGGTCTTGTCTTCGGTTAGAATATCTTCCGCCTGCTGCGGATGAAGAATGAGGCCCACGGCCATGGTGGTGACTTTTGCGTCGCGGCGAATCTGCTCAGCGAATGGTACCTGGAAGCTGTAACCGCGCGGAATCCGCGCCGCAGTCGCCGAGCCCATCAAGCCGCCGGAGGAACAGTCGATCACATCCGCGCCTCGCGCCTTCGCCTCACTCACGAAGGCCACCGAGTCGGCAATATCGATACCGCCGTCGATTCCATCGACAGATGAAATGCGCACGAACAGCGGACGATCCGCCGGCCACACCGCACGCACAGTCTCGATAATCTCGAGCGGATGCTTCATGCGCCCGGCGCGGTCGCCGCCATAGGCATCGCCCCGGTGATTGGACAGCGGCGACAGGAATTCATGCAGCAGATAGCCATGGGCGCAATGAATTTCGAGCACATCGAAATTAGCCTCGACCGCGCGCAGCGTCGCCTGACGCCAATCCTCGCGCAGCTTCTCCAGGTCCTTCAGGCTCAGCTCGTGCGGCATCAGCCAGCCGTCATCCATCGGGATTGCGCTGGGTGCGACGATGGTCCACGGCTTATCGCCGCGCGCGATGTCTTCGGCCGTCAGCGCGGCGTTGCCATACCATGGCCGCTGCATGCTGGCCTTGCGTCCGGCATGGGCGAGTTGAATCGCCGGCACCGATCCGTTGGCGCGCAGAAATGCCGTAATGCGCTTGAGCGGCGCGATCTGCCCGTCATGCCACAGGCCAAGGTCGCCATGGGTGATGCGCCCTTCGGCGACGACAGCCGCAGCCTCGGTCATCACGATGCCGGCGCCGCCCTGCGCGAACTTGCCGAGATGAACCAGATGCCAGTCGTTGGCCATGCCGTCCTCGGCCGAATACTGGCACATGGGCGAGATCACGATCCGGTTCTTCGACGTGACGCTGCGCAGGGACATGGGCGTGAACAGGCGGGGCTGTGACATCAGACCTCTTTTAGATTTTCTGGGATTTCTGCCGGGAAAGCTGGAGCGGGCGAAGGGAATCGAACCCTCGTATGCAGCTTGGGAAGCTGCCGTTCTACCATTGAACTACGCCCGCGCGGCCATGACCTTAGCCACACCCGGCAGCAGGCCGCAAGATGGCAGCCATTACAGGTTTCGGGTGGCGAACAGAATAAAAAAGCGCAAGATTCTCCAAGTCACGAGAATCACGCTCATGGCAGGCTGGAACGCAGAATGACAACAGGCTTTGCTTTATTCGAAACGGCGATCGGACGCTGCGGCATCGCCTGGGGCGAGCGCGGTCTTCTCGGCGTCCAACTGCCGGAGGTCGATGATGCGAAAACCCGCGCGCGGCTGCTTCAGAAGGCACCGGGCGCCCGTGAAATGACACCGCCGGCGGATGTGCAACGCGCCTGCGACGCCATGTCCGACCTGATGGACGGTAACGCGGCAGACTTGTCCTTCATCGCACTCGATACCGACCACCTGCCCTCCTTCAACCGCAGCGTCTATGACATCGCGCGGACCATCGCACCCGGCGAAACCCTGACCTATGGCGACATCGCCAGCAGGCTTGGCGACAAGCTGCTGTCTCGCGCCGTCGGCAAGGCGCTGGGCGAGAATCCGCTCCCGATTGTGATCCCCTGCCATCGGGTGCTGGCGGCCAATGGCAAGACCGGCGGATTTTCCGCCAATGGCGGCGTCACCACCAAGTTCCGAATGCTCTCCATCGAGCGCGCGAAGATCGCCAGGGCTACGGACGACGCTCCGATGCTGTTCGACCCTGGCCTGTCGATTGCTCCGCGGCGGCGGCGGGGATAGCATCCAGTCCATGCACATCCGACCGCTGTTGCAGAGCCAGACGCTGTCCGTGATCGATTACCGGTGCACGATGGGGCCGGACGACAAGCCGTTCCTGGAGCAGCACACGCAGCACTCACTCTCCTATGTCCGCAGCGGCAGTTTCAGCTACAACACCCGTGGCCGCAACCATGAGCTGGTCGCCGGATCGGTGATGGTGGGCCATGCCGGCGACGAATACACCTGCTCGCACGAGCATCATGTCTGCGGCGACGAATGCCTTTCGATTCAGCTTTCGCCGTCGCTCGCGGACGACATGGGCCTTCGCAAGAACGCCTTGCGGATCGCCTGCATGCCGCCGACGTCTGAACTCATGGTCTATGGCGAGCTCGCACAGGCCGCCGGGCGTGGCGACAGCGACATTGGGGTCGATGAAGCCGCAATCCTGTTTGTGAATCGGTTCATCGAAACAACATCCGGACAGCCGCAAAAGGCTACACCCGCAACGGCACGCGACCGGCGCCGCGCGGTCGAAAGCGCGCTCTGGATCGACGCCCATGCCGACAGTACCGTCGATCTGGAATCGACCGCAAAGACGGCCGACGTTAGCCCGTTTCATTTTCTCCGGCTATTCTCGAATGTGCTGGGTGTGACACCGCACCAGTATCTGGTTCGCGCGCGCCTGCGCCGCGCGGCGAAACTGCTCGCCGACGATACGCGGCCGATCACATCGGTTGCCTTCGATGCCGGCTTCGGCGATCTGTCGAACTTCGTGCGGACCTTCCACCGTGCCGCCGGTGTTTCGCCGCGCCGGTTCCGCGATGCGGCGCGCGGCGACCGCAAGATTTTCCAAGAACGGCTCAAGGCGGCGGCCATAGGGTGATCTCCATCACAACGGAGAACACCATGTACGATCATATCGGCCTGAAAGTCAGAAACCTCAACGCCAGCATCACATTTTACACCGCGGCCCTTGCGCCCCTCGGTCATGTGCTGTGCTCGCGCGATGACAGCGGCGCGGGATTTGGACCGAAAGATGCGCCGGCACTATGGCTGCATCTGTCGAAAGAGGCCGCAGGACCGGGCGCCCACATCGCATTCCGCGCCGCGAGTCATGACGTCATCAAGGCATTCCATGCTGCAGGATTGAAAGCCGGCGGACGCGACAATGGCAGTGCCGGTCCACGCGCGGACTACAGCCCGACTTATTACGCGGCGTTCCTGATCGATCCCGACGGCAACAACATTGAGGCGGTCTGCACATAACGGCAGCGCCCCGGGGGAGAGCCACATGGCGTCCATTCACAAAGAGTTCGAAGTCGCCGTGGCAGCACGTGATGTCTGGGACGCCGTGCGCGACTTCGGCGCAGTTCACACGCGGCTTGCGCCCGGCTTCGTCATCGATGCCGTCATGGATGGCGATTCGCGACTGGTGACATTTTCGAATGGAACAAGCGCACGCGAGCTGCTTGTGGATAGCGATGATGTCAGGCAGCGACTTGTCTATGCCGTCATTAGCGAACGGATCAGGCAGCACAGTGCCTCGGTGCAGATTCTTCAGAACGGCGATGGACACAGCCGTTTTATCTGGACCGTCGACGTGCTTCCCAACGACATCGCGCCCTACATCAGCGGGCAAATGGACCTTTCCATCGCCGCGATGAAGAAGAAACTCGAAGGCCGTTGAATTTCTTTGCTCGCAGCATTGCCTCGCACGACAATCGCGCCGGGTTTCACACCGCGGCGCGATTGATTTGGCCTTTCGCGGCCAGATCCGGGCAACATTTCGGAGAATGCCGTATAAATTTGAATCGCATTGTCTCCCTTAACCTTACCCAACACCTCAGGTGGACGAGTCAATAATTCCACATTTGTGACCAGCGCATAACGCTATCACTTCCGCCTCGGGGACAACGGAGGTGATTCTGATGAGGGGTTTCAAACCTGCGGAAATCGAAGCGGTTGCGACATTCGGACAGCGCAAGATGGCGCCCCGCGCCTGCATTATCGATCCGAAGCGGCATATTCGGACGTTCCTGAGCGAGGCGCTCGACGAACTTGGATTCATTTCCAGCGAATGCGCGACAGCCGCCGAGTTGCCGTTGCTGCTGGAGCATCAACTGCCCGATCTCATCGTGCTCGGCATGCCGAACGACGGTGTCGAGGCGGGGAACATTCTGCGAATCCTCGTCACCAAACTGTTCGACGGCAAGGTTCTGCTGATCGGCCCGCGGGATTCGATCATTGTGAACGCACTGCATCAGCTCGGAGAGGAAACAGGAATCGCAATGCTGCCGCCGCTGGCGACGCCGTTCAGCGCGGACGGCCTGCGCGTCAGCGTTGTCACGCTGTTGCCGCAGAAGGCACCGCCGAGTCCGCCGGTCGACGTTGCCGAAGCGCTCAAGGCAGGCTGGCTGGAACTCTGGTATCAGCAGAAGATCGACGTTCATACACTCGCACCGCGCGGCGCCGAAGCCTTGATCCGCATGCGCCATCCGGCATGGGGCGTCGTCCCGCCGGCATCCTTTATTCCTGATTCCAAAGACCCGCAGTTCAAGGGGCTGTCGGACTTCGTTGTGACGCGCGCGCTTGAGGACTGGCACTATTTTATCGGCCAGCATGGTCCGGTGGATATTTCCATCAATCTGCCCATCGGCTTTCTTGAAGACCCGGCGTCGGTCAGCCGTCTGTGCCGCCAGATTCCCGATCATCCCGCATTCGGCGGATTGATCGTCGAAGTGAAGGGCGCGGAGATCATCCGAAATCTCGATCTGGCGATCGAGGCCGCCAAGCGCATGCGCTTTCACAACATCGCGATCTCGATCGACGATCTCGGTGTCGACTGGCCGTCACTCTCGGAGTTGCAGAGCTTTCCGTTCGTCGAGATCAAGGTCGACCGCGAATATGTTTCCGGCAGCGCCGACAATCGGCTGAAGCAGACGGTATGCCGCAGCATCGTTGAACTTGCAGATCGTGTCGGCGCACGCACGGTCGCCAAGGGCGTTGAGACGCGCTCCGATCTGATCGCCGCACACGAAATGGGGTTCGACCTCGCACAGGGCTTTCTGTTCGGAAAGCCCGCCAATGCGAAGAAGTTTGCGCGCGCGACATTGGCGCGGCCCGTCAGCGTTCTCGAATAGGATAGACTAGTCCGGAGTTGCTTCGCGCGGCCCCCAGTTGGTCAGACGCACAGCGGCGGCGGCCAGAATGCCAAGCAGCATCATGGATGACGCCGCCAGCCAGAAAAACTGCGTGCTGGTCCCGCCCCGCGCCATCAGCAGCGACCCACCGATGATCACGAACACCAGCCGTGCGGTCTGCGCCAGCACTGGCCCCAGCACACGCGCAGCGCCCTGCGAGGAGAAATAGACCGCAATCGCAAGCCCGACGAACGACAGGAACGGCCCTACGATCGACAGATATTCCCGGCTTGCGGCCCGCACCGCAGCATTATCGGTGAAGATATTCACCCATATGTCGGGAAAGATCGCAAAGAAGCTGCCGAAGAAGCCCACGACGGCGAACGAGACGCCGCCCGTGGTCCATGCGATCCGCCGCGCGCGCGCCACACGTCCTGCGCCGATGGCCATTCCGATCATCGGCACCGATGCGATGCCGACCGCGAAAGCAAGCGATGTCAGCATGAATTCCAGACGTGCGCCGATACCGTAGCCCGCCAGCACTTCGGTGCCGAAATTCGCCAGCAGATGCGTAAAGATCGTGACGGTGAGAACGATCTGCAGCGGTGAGAAGCAGGCAATCGCGCCCACCTGCAGGATGTCGTAGAACATCGCGCGCTGAAACCGGATGTTTTTGAATGAGAGCTTCACCCGGCTGCGCCCCGACAGCAGATACCAGGCCATGATGCCCGCGCCGATGGAGAACGCCATCAATGTACCGGCAGCAACGCCGCGCATTCCGAACTGCGGAATGGGTCCAAGACCAAGGCCCAGCACGCCACCGAACACGATCTGAAAGAACGCCGAATTGAGGATGATCGCTGACGGCAGCTTCATGTTGCCAGTGCCGCGCAGCAGCGCTGCCAGCGTATTCATGATCCATGGCAGCACTGCGCCGCCGAAGAAAATCTGCGAATAGCCGATGGCTTCGCTCAGCACGCGGCCGCTGCCGCCCAGCGCCGCGAACAGATACGGCCCGAACACCAGCATGCCTATCATGAAGGTGAGGCCGAAACAGATGCCGATCATCAGGGCATGGACCGCGAGCGCCGCTGCGCGCTCCGTATCGTCAGCCCCGAGCGCACGCGCGATTGCGGAGGCGACGCCGCCACCCATCGCACCGCCGGACATTGTCATCATCAGGATGACAAAGGGAAACACCAGCGCCATGGCCGCCAGCGGCTCCACGCCGAGCCGGCCGATATAGGAGGTTTCAGCAATCGCGACGCAGGTTCCGGCAGTGAGCGCAACGACATTGGGCGCCGCCAGCTTCAGCAGCGTCTTCAGAATCGGGCCATCAAGCAGCGGGTTTCTCTGGGGGCTCCTGATAGGCGGCAACGGCGGTTTCTCCTCCGCCTGCACCACAGGAATTTCGGCAGCTCCAAGCTCGGACATACACTCCCCAGCGTGGCGGTCTCGTTTTTATCAGCCGCCTCCGCCGACCCTTACCATCAAACCGGCGACCCGCGATGCGCGCTCCGCGCATGGCGCCCAGTCACCGGCCCGGATGTCAGGCTGTGCCGAGCATTCCAGCAGCATCCGCCATCGACAGCGCCCTGTCACCGAGCAGCCGTTCGGCAATCACGCCGTCACCCGCACTCGGCAGGGCCGCGAACGGGTCCTGCGCGGTCAGGCGGTGATCGACTATGAGCTTGGAGAGCAGTAGTCGTCGGGCATCGCCGCGCATGGCGTGAATCCGGCTGCTCTCCCAGGCGAAGGTCACAGCGCTGGCGACATGGTAGAGCGTGCTGGTCGCACGCCGGGCTTCGGCTTCATTCTCGGAGCGGCCTGCGACCTTGCGCGCGAAGCCGATGGCCCTGTCGGTGAAACCATGCAGCCGGTCGCGCCAGCCCTGCGGAACACCCGGCATGTCATCGATCCGTGCATGCAGATCGGCGCCGAGCGCGGCTTCGGCGCCATGACGGCCGACCGCACGCTTGAGCGTATCGATGGCCACGATATTGCCGGTGCCTTCCCAGATCGAGCCGAGATGCGCGTCGCGCAGCAGCCGCGGCGTGGCGAATTCCTCGATGTAACCGATGCCGCCGCGCATCTCCATTGCCTCGCCGCAGACCTTCCGCGCATCGCGCGTGGCGCGATACTTCAGCACGGGCGTCAGCACGCGCAGCAGTGCCGCGGCGTCCTGGCTGCCGGCCTCGGCGCGGTCCAGCGCATCGGCGGTCATGAAACTCATCGACACCGCCTGTTCGGTCGCGAGCATGATCTTCATCAACTGCCGGCGCGCCAGCGGCATATCGACAATGCGGCGGCCGAACACGACGCGGTTGTTGGCAACCGTGTTCGCGTCATGATGCGCGCGGCGCATCAGGGCTGCGGACTTCACGCCGTTGGACAGCCGCGACCAGTTGACCATTTCGGCCATCTGCACGAAGCCGCGATCGAGACGGCCTACGGCATAGGCAATCGCGCCCTCCAGCTTGATCTCGCCGGATGCCATCGAGCGCGTGCCGAGTTTGTCCTTGAGGCGAACGATGCGGTAATGGTTCGGTGAGCCATCATCGAGTTCGCGCGGCATCAAAAACAGGCCGACGCCCTGCGTCCCGCCGACTGCACCTTCCGGCCGCGCCAGCAACATCACCATTTTGGCGTCGGCGTTCGAGCAGAACCACTTCTCGCCAGTGAGCCGCCAGTGATCGCCTTCCTGCACGGCGGTGGTTGTCAGCTTGCCGACGTCGGAGCCGCCCTCCTTCTCGGTCATGAACTGGCCGCCCTGGGTCAGCTTCGCCATGTCCGTCTGCGTCAGGCCGTCGAGATATTTTGCCTTGAGCGCATCATCGCCAAAGCGCGACAGCAACCGCGCCGCGCCGTCGGTGACATTGATCGGGCAGCCCATGCCGAACTCGGCCTGATTGAACAGGAATGTGAAGGCATGCTTGGCAACCGCGGGATAAGTATCGGCCCAGCCGAGAATACCCTTGCGATGCGACATCGCATGAATGCCAAACTCGCCGTAAGCCGCACGCTCAAGTTCGCGATAGGCCGGATGATACTCAATCCATTGTTTGTCATTGCCGAAGCGGTCACGCTGATGCAGCACCGGCCCGTGCTTGTCGGCAAGACGCGCGCACTCATCAAGATGACCGCCCGCCAGTGCGCCAAGCCGGTCGAGATGCGGCTCGATGTGGCGAAACAATGCGCCCGGCAGATGAATCTGCAACAGATCGGCCAGCGCCTGATCGTTGCGATAGAAATTCTGCCCCGTCGTATCCGGTGCAATGAGCTGAGCGGCGCTCGGCTTGAGCGGCATGTTCATGGGCAATCCCTCCGGGCGTTTCCTGATTTTTATGCGTGGGTGCATGGCCAGTTCACCATGCCCGTTCCGTCATCAAGGTGAGAGCTTTTCGGTGGCGTGGCAAACGAGATTTCGGTAGGCTTCAGTTGATAATTTCTCAATTGGAGCTTTCCATGGCCCGGCGACTTCCGCCGCTTTCCAGCCTGCCGGTGTTTGAAGCCGCCGCGCGCCGGATGAGTTTTCTGCACGCGGCGGATGAACTCGGAGTCACGCCCGGCGCCGTGAGCCGGCAGATTCAGAACCTCGAAAGCCATTTGGGCACGCCGCTATTCAGGCGCGCCAACCGGACCGTGGAGCTGACTGCCGCAGGGCATGCCTACATGCAGGAGATTCAGAGCGCGCTGGAGAAAATCTCAACCGCGACAGAGAAGGCACGAACGCCGGGACGCCGCAGGCCGCTCGCGATCTGCGCCTATCCGAGCTTTGCGATCCGCTGGCTGATCCCACGCTGGCGCAGCTTTCACGACCAGCATCCCGAGATCGACATCCAACTCACAACCTCGCTCGACAGCGTGGATTTCAGCCGCGATCCCTTCGACGCCGCGGTGATGGTCGGCAACGGGCGTTGGCAGGGTCTTGGGCCGGGCCTCGCATCGGTGAAGCTATGCCCGATCACGGTGTTTCCGATCTGCAGTCCGGCGCGGCTGAAGGGGCGCGTACCGCTGAAGCATCCGCGCGACCTCGCTCATCATCAGCTCATCCACGCGACCTCACGCCCGGAGGACTGGCCACGCTGGCTGGAGGAAGCCGGAGCAAAGGGTGTCGACAGCACGCGCGGTATCACATTCGAAAACCAGACCATCGCATTTCAGGCTGCGCTGGATGATATCGGCGTGGCGATGGGGATCGAGGCGCTGGTGGCCGATGAACTCGCGCAGGGCCGCCTCGTGCAGCCATTCAAGCACGTGCGCCAGACACGCAATTCATTCTATCTGGTTTATCCGAAAGCGCAGGCCAGCAATCCGCAGCTTGCAGCGTTTCTGGACTGGCTGGCGCAGAACACCTGACGCGATACGTCAGACGCGGAAGTGCTTCGACAGCTTCAGGCCCTGCCCCTGATAGTTTGAAGCGATGCGCTGGCCATAGAGCGCATCGGGGCGCGAGAGCATTCTCTCGTAAACCAGCCGCCCGACGATCTGGCCATGTTCGAGAATGAACGGCACTTCGCGCGAGCGCACTTCCAGCACGGCGCGCGAGCCCTGCCCGCCCGCACCCGCATAGCCAAAACCCGGATCGAAGAAGCCCGCATAATGCACGCGGAATTCGCCGACCAGCGGATCGAACGGCACCATCTCCGCGGCGAAATCCGGCGGCACCTGCACCGCTTCCTTGGAGGCGAGAATATAGAACTCACCGGGATCTAGGATCAGGCTGCGGTCCGCGCGCGCGCGGATCGGCTCCCAGAACTCGTTCACGACATAACCCGCGCGGCGATCGACATCGACCACGCCGGTGTGGCGCTTGGCGCGATAGCCGACGAACCCATCGGAGCCTTCGCCGGACAGATCGACGCTCACCGCAACGCCGCCGCTCAGATCGGCATCATCGCTGTCGACCAAACGCTCGGCGGCATGCAGTGCTTCCAGTTCGTCACCGTCGAGCAACGGATGGCCGGTGCGAAAACGAATCTGTGAAAGGCGCGAGCCTTCGCGCAGCAACACTGGAAATGTCTTCGGGCTGATCTCGGCATAGAGCGGGCCGTGATACCCCGGCGCGATCATGTCGAAGCGGCGCGTGCCGTCGGCAATCACGCGCGTGAACACGTCGAGGCGGCCGGTGGAGCTTTTCGGGTTTGCCGCAGCCTGAATGTTCGGCGGTAGCGCAAGGCTTTCCAGTAACGGCACGATGTAGACGCAGTTGGTTTCGAGCACCGCACCATCCGACAGGTCGATCTCATGCAGCTTGAGTTCGTCAATACGCTCGGCAACGGTGATGTCCGGCCCTGGCAGGAAACTCGCACGCACACGATAGGCGATGCCACCCAGACGCAAATCGAGGCTGGCCGGTTGGATCTGGCTTTCGACAAACGGATATTCCGGCAGGATCAGGCCGGCATCGGCCATCGCCGCGATCATGCGGTCCGGCAAAATTCCTGTCGCGTCGGGAGGCAGGGTGAAGGGCACAGGTTCGTCCTCGGCTACCGGCTGATCCAGCAAAATAAGCATTTTATCGGTTATCCGATGGGGTGCTTGACGGAAAGACCATGCAGGAGTAGGCCTAGGACTTATCCCGTGGTCATTTGAGCCGGCCGGCTTGCAGCCACGTTAAATAACTCGCTAAACAGGCCGGGGACAGTGTGATCCCGGCTTGTGGAAAGATTTTCCAGGCCGGTTTTTTTGTGCCCATCGCGAGGTGGTCACGATGGAGTGCACATGTCCGAGACCAAGACACCCGCAGCGAAGCCGCTGTCCCAGACCCGCAATTACCGCCCCGAAACCCGCCTCGTGCATTCCGGCACGCTGCGCTCGCAGTATGGCGAGACTTCGGAAGCATTGTTCCTGACGCAGGGTTTTGTCTACGACACCGCCGAGCAGTGCGAAGCACGCTTCACCGGCGCCGATCCCGGTTTTCTGTATTCGCGGTTTTCGAATCCGACGGTTGCGATGTTCGAACAGCGCATGATCGAACTCGAAGGTGCGGAAGCTGCGCGCGCCACCGCCACCGGCATGGCCGCGGTCACCACGGCTATTCTCGCTCCGCTCAAGGCCGGCGATCATGTGGTAGCAGCAAAGGCGCTGTTCGGCTCCTGCCGTTATGTCGTGGAAGATCTGCTACCGCGTTACGGCATCGAGTCCACGCTGGTCGATGGCCACGATCTCGACCAGTGGAAGAAGGCCGTGCGGCCGAACACCAAATCATGCTTCCTTGAAAGCCCGACCAATCCAACGCTCGATGTAGTGGACATCGCCGCAGTCGCGGACATCGCGCACAGCGTCGGCGCGCGGCTGATCGTGGACAACGTGTTCGCGACGCCGATCTGGCAGAGCCCGCTCGCGCTCGGCGCCGACGTCGTCGTTTATTCGGCGACCAAACATATCGACGGTCAGGGCCGCTGTCTGGGAGGCATCATCCTGTCGTCGGACGCCTTTATTCAGGAGCACATCCACACATTCCTGCGCCAGACCGGACCTGCGATGTCGCCTTTCAATGCCTGGGTGCTGCTCAAGGGTCTTGAGACGCTGAGCATTCGCGTCAAGGCGCAGACCGAAAGCGCAGCCGCGATTGCTGACGCGCTGGCAACACATCCAAAGATTTCGCGGCTGGTCTATCCGGGACGCGCCGATCATCCGCAGGCGGACATCGTGAAGAAGCAGATGCGCGCGGGCTCGACGCTGATCGGCTTCGAGGTCAAGGGCGGCAAGGCCGCAGCGTTCCGCACGCTCAACGCACTGAAGCTGGCGCGGATTTCCAACAACCTCGGCGACTCCAAGAGCATCGTCACCCATCCGGCAACCACGACGCACCAGCGCCTGACGCCGGAAGCACGTGCCGAACTTGGCATCAGCGAAGGCTTCATCCGCTTCTCGGCAGGACTGGAGCACAAGGACGATCTGATCGAGGATCTGAACGCCGCGCTGGAAAAAGCATAAGGAGGCGAGATGCCGACATTTGCATTCCAGCAGGTCGATGTATTCACAAGCAAGCGGCTGAAGGGTAATCCGCTTGCCGTGGTCATCGGCGCGGACGGACTGTCCGACGACACGATGGCTGCGCTCGCGAGCTGGACGAACCTCAGCGAGACGACGTTCCTCCTCAAGCCGACGTCGCCCGAGGCGGACTACCGGCTGCGCATCTTCACTCCGTCGGGCGAACTGCCGTTTGCCGGTCATCCGACGCTGGGCAGTTGCCATGTCTGGCTCAGCACCGGCAACAAGGCCAAACAGGCCCATATCGTGCAGGAATGCGCCGTCGGACTTGTCAGGATCAAGCGTGACGGAAACAGGCTCGCCTTTGCCGCTCCTCCTCTGCGCCGCACCGGCCCCGTTGAGAGCAACGTGCTGGACCAGATTGTCCAAGGGCTGCGGATTTCGCATGAAGCTGTGAAGGCATCGCAGTGGATCGACAACGGACCCGGCTGGGTCGCGGTGATGCTCGGCTCGCGCGCGGACGTGCTGGCCCTGAAACCGGATTATCCTGCGCTTGGCGATCTGAAACTCGGCGTGGTCGCCCCCTGGGATGCGGCGCGAGACGGCAAGGATGCGTCCTTCGAAGTCCGCTCATTCATATGCGACCGCGCCAATGAAGATCCTGTCACAGGCAGCCTGAACGCAGGTCTGGCCCAGTGGCTAATCGGCGCCGGACTCGCACCCGATACCTACATCGCAAGCCAGGGCACGGTGCTTGGACGCGAGGGCCGCGTGCATGTCGATCGTCAGGGCGATGACATCTGGATCGGCGGAGAGACCACGACCTGCATCGAAGGCACGCTGACGCTGTAACAGCTCACATCGGCCGATAGGTCATGATGTTGCTGGGGATGTTGACCCCGGCCTTCACCTGTCCGACCGACTTGATGATGGTATCGCCGAGCAACTGCGCGAAACAGGCATAGCCCCAGTCATTCATGTGCAGTCCGTCACCGATCACGAACTTGTCGAACGGAAGTTTCTCGTCCTCGTGCCATTGCCGCATCACTTCGAAACGCGGAAAAATCGAGACGTTCTTGAGCTTGGCGACATCGCCGAGCAGCTTCACCATCCGGCTTGCGTTCTCGGTTTTCTCAGCCACCGCCGGAACGTATTGCGGATCGATCAGCACCACATCGATCCCTTTTGCCTGAAGGCGCGCGATCCCGTCTTCGAGCAGCGCAGCGGTTGCGGCAACATCGCTGGCATTGCCCTTGACCACAGTATTGGTGCCGAGTTGCCAGATCACGAGATCCGGATCTGCATCGAGTACCGCTGCGTCGAACCGCCTCATCATCTCGGGCGCATCCTGTCCGCCCATGCCGCGATTGATGATGGTGATATCGGATGTGGGAAATTTCCGGCGGAGCTGATCGGCCAGCCGGTTCGGATAGGTATAGGCCGGCGATGATGTGCCGAACCCGACAGTAGTGGACGATCCGAAAGCCACGATGGTCACCGGCTCATCCGCTGCAATTCGCCGCGCCACCCGTGGCAGCGACCCGGGAATGTCCTTCAGACCCTTGGCCGGAAGGCACGGCACACGGGTGAGAATGTCGCCCGCCGCGGTGGCCGCACCCTTCGCGGCTTCGATCGCCTTGGTCGCAAGTCCCTTCTGCTGTGCAGCAGTCTCCGGCGACGTGGTCTGCGCAAAAGCAGACGCCCCGAGCAAACTGACGATCATCGCTGCGACGGCCGCCAAGCGAATGTCAAAACGCATCAGCGCTGAATCCTGAGCTCCGCCGGATTAATGCGCGACGCTTCCACGATCAGCGCCGCGAGCGAGCGCCCGATGCAATCATGCACCCGCTTCGCCATCCCATATCCGTGAACCGAACCGAACAAATCGAAATCACCGACATCATTCCAGTGTCGCATGATCGAAAACCGGTCGAAGACCGGCACTTCGTACTGCTGCGCGACCACCCGTATCGTATCGTTGTACGGCCCGACCGAGAGCATCGTCTCCATACGCGGATTGTATTGGAGATTCATCAAGAGCACGTCGGTACCAGCCTTCTGCAGCGCTTCGACGCCGGTGTCGAGTGCGGCGCGAAAATCATCCGGATCGATGGCCCGGATCGCATCCACAGTGCCGGTCTGCCAGATCACCAGATCAGGCTTTTGATCCGCCGGCAGCTTGTCGATGATCTGGCCGAAATTCTGCGCAGCCTCCGCAGCCGTCTTCTTCGGCCTCAGGTCGGTCTTGACGCTGACATTGACGCCCGAAAGCGCCTCGCGCAGCGCCGCCTCCGTGCGGGCCGGATACGACATGCTGGCGCCATCCGCCCCCGGCAGCGCCGATGACCCGCTGCCGACGACAAGAACCTCCAGGCGCTTTCTTGTCCTGATCGCATCGCCAACCTTCGGAAGCGCATTCTCGGTGGCGAGAAGATAGGCAGGGACCACGCAGCCGGGAGTCTCCTCGGCGTGCGATGGAGCAGCCGTCAGAAGAACAGCCAACAGGCTTATGACCCGTATTGCTTTCATGTTCCGCCTCCGGCGAGATCCGCGTCGCCGTCCGCGCTTTTCGCGCGCTTTCCGCTTTTGCTGACCTCGCCCTTATACCACGAAAACAGGGCCGCCGCCGCAGACATGATAACGATCCCGGCCACGCTGACAAAGAAATGCATCCATGCTCCGCCGGAGATTTCGGCGAGGATGAAATGTCCCGCAAATGCGAGAAACACGCCGAGACAGAAAATCTCGAGCGAATGCTGGCCGCACCTGATGACCGGCCGCAGCCAGGGCGATTTCAGGCCCGGCCAGTTCGCGGGGATGAAGCGCACCGTCAGCGCCGCAAGCGCCAGAAAATGGATGAAGCGCAGCACATCAAGGTCGGTCTTGTTGATCGGATACATCCAGCTTTCCAGCCAGCGCGGCATGAAGACATTCAGCCGCGGCACGTGCCAGGTCATTGTCACGCAGAATGCGAAGACGAGATATGCCACACACAGCCAGAGCGTAATCGGAGACGACAGGATACGCCCCATGCGCTTTGCGCCACCCAGCGCGCACCATGCACCAAACACAAACAGCAACTGCCAGGCGAACGGATTGAAGGCCCAGAAACCATTGGGGTAGGCAGGCAGATACCAGTCGAATTCCCAGGTCAGGGCATAGAGCAACACCGACAGGCCGAGTGCGATGTCTGCCTTGCGTTGCAGGAGCCAGATGATCAGTGGCAGGAAGATCATCAGCACAATGTAGAGCGGCAGCACGTCCATGTTGACGGGACGGAATTTCAGCAGCAGCGCCTGCACGATCGTGACGTCGGGCTGCTTGAGAAAATCCAGGATTCCCATTTCTTCCGCATAAAGCGGATTCTCAAACCGGGTCGCGATGTAGGAGATTTCCGCAAGGTAGATCGTGAACAGGAAGACGTGCGCGACATAGATCTGCCAGACCCGCTTGAAGATGCGCGCGCTTGCGACCACGAAACCGCGATCGAGCATGGTGCGGCTGTAGACGAATGCCGCCGTATATCCCGAAATGAAAATGAAGATTTCGGTGGCGTCGCTGAAGCCGTAGTTGCGGATGGTGAACCAGGTCAGGATGTTCGGCGGAAGATGATCGACAAAGATCAGCCACAGCGCCATACCGCGAAACAGGTCGAGCCGCAGTTCGCGCTCGCCCGCGGCGACCGGAAGAGCCGCGGCTTTTGCGGCTGGCGCGGTCGCGACAGCCTGATCGGTCATGTCGGTCGTCACGAGTGTCATTCCGTCCAGTCCGGTTCCGCCGCAAGACCCGCAATTCTATGGAAGATCGAAGCGGCCCGCAAATTGCAGGTATTCCATTGGACAACCTGCATCTGGGATGCTGGATGGCAACGATGTTGAAACAATGATCGGGCCGGATTCGTATCCCATGCCAGATCGACCCCAAAATGCGATGACGTCCCTACGCAGGAAATGCGAGGTCTGTTATTGTATGACCTGAATATGGACGGATCTCATGTACCGCGCTGTGACTCGCCAGATCGAAGTCATCGTCGAACCGAACTTCCTCCCGGAACGCTCGTCAGCAGAGGATGGCCGATTTTTCTGGGCCTATACGATTGTCATCGTCAATTCCGGCCCCGAAACCGTTCAGCTCAAGACGCGGCACTGGATTATCACCGATGGCGCCGGGCGGAGTCAGGAAGTTCGCGGTGAAGGCGTGGTGGGGGAGCAGCCCGTCCTCGAGCCCGGCGAGCGCTTCGAATACACCAGCGGCGTGCCGCTGCAGACACCGTCCGGCTTCATGACCGGCAGCTATCAGATGGTGACGGAAGACGGAGAGCCGTTCGAGATCGACATCCCCGCCTTCTCACTCGATAGCCCGAACACCAAGCGCACGCTGAACTGACATCCTCCATCACAGGGAGAATGCCGCAGCTCATTCCGCGACCGGAACAGCCTCCGCTTCTTCCGGCGTGAATTCATAGGTTGAGCTGCAGAACTCGCAGGTCACGGCTACCTTGCCGTTCTCGACCATGTCAGCCCGATCCTTCGCCGGGAAGCTCTTGAGCATGTTTGCCACCGCTTCGCGCGAACAGGAGCATTGCGCGTGGATCGGCTGCACCGGGTACACCCGCACTCCGCGCTCGTGAAACAGCCGGAACAGCAGCCGCTCGCCGGACAGATCCGGATCGATCAACTCGACGTCCTCGATCGTTCCGAACAGTGCACGGCTTTCGGTCCAGGCATCATCCTCCTGCACAGCATGGGTGGCGGTGCCCTCCGGCGCGTCACCGGGATGCAGATCGGCTTGCCGCGCACGCTCTGGCGCCTTCGGCAGGAACTGGATCAGCATGCCGCCGCCACGCCAGCGATGTTTCGGACCGTCGCCACCGCGAAACTCCTCGCCCACCGCAAGCCGCACCTGGGTCGGAATCTGTTCGGAGCGCAGGAAGTATTCGTGAGCAGCGTCTTCCAGATTACCGCCTTCCAGCTTCACCAGTCCCTGATAGCGGCTCATGTCGGGCCCCTGATCGATCGTCATGGCAAGATGCCCGTGGCCGAGCATCGCTCCGGAATCCTGGCCGGCCTCAAGACGGCTGGCATCGTAGCGCGCGTAGGCCCGCAGACGATCTGGCGATTGGAAATCGACAATGATCATCGACACCGGACCATCGGTCTGGGTCTGCAGAATGAAGCGACCGTCGAACTTCAGCGTCGAGCCGAGCAGCGTCGTCAGCACGATGGCTTCGCCCAGCAGCTTGCTGACGGAGGGCGGATAATCGTGCTTGGTCAGAATCTCGTCGAGCGCCGGGCCCATCTTCGTCAGACGGCCGCGGATATCCAGCGCACTGACCTCGAAGGGCAGCACTGCATCATCGACCGGCGTTGCGGAAGGAGCACGAATTTGGCTTTCGGGAGTCATGTCGAACGCACTTTCGTCAGTGGGAACTGAATTGCAGCAGGAGAAGCCCGGACCGTACCGGTCCGACCTTCAGCCCAAGGCCGTGGCGGGTCAAGCTGGGGTATCGCTCCCATATAGGAAGCTTTGCTTCACAGAAAAGGGAGCGGATCGGAACGGGACCAGATCGCGCAGACCGGCGCTGCAAATCCTCAGCCGATGGCGTGCAGGCACCAGGCCAGAATGCCCTTCTGCGCATGCAGACGGTTTTCCGCCTCATCGAAGACAACAGACTGCGGACCGTCGATCACTTCGTCGGTGACTTCCTCGCCGCGATGCGCCGGCAGGCAGTGCATGAAGATGGCGTTCGGATTGGCCAGCGACATCAGCTTTTCATTGACCTGATAGGGCCGCAGGACGTTATGGCGATGCTCGCCTTCCTTGTCGCCCATCGACACCCAAGTGTCGGTGACCACGCAATCGGCACCGCGCACCATCTCCTCGGGCTTGGTACCGAGCACGATCGGCGCGCCGGTAGACTTGATCCAGTCCTTCAGCATCTTGTTCGGTGCAAGCTCCGGCGGCGTCGCCACGCGCAGGTTAAAGCCGAAGCGATCCGCCGCATGCGCCCACGACGCCAGCACGTTGTTGTCGTCGCCGGTCCACGCCACCGTGCGTCCCTTGATCGGACCGAGATGCTCCTCGAACGTCATCACATCCGCCATCACCTGACAGGGATGCGAACGCCGCGTCAGCCCGTTGATCACGGGAACCGTTGCGTGCGCGGCCAGTTCGGCCAGAGCCTCATGATTGAGAATCCGGATCATGATGGCATCGACAAAGCGTGACAGCACCCGCGCGGTGTCGGCGATGGTCTCGCCGCGCCCGAGCTGCATCTCGGCACCGGTCAGCATGATGGCTTCCCCGCCAAGCTGGCGCATCCCGACATCGAACGAGACGCGCGTGCGCGTCGAGGGCTTGTCGAAGATCATCGCCAGCGTCTTGTCCGCGAGCGGCTTGTTGGCCGTATTGCCGGCCTTGCGCTGCTTTTTCATCGCGATGCTGGCGTCGAGGATCGTCCGCAGATCCTGAGTCGATACATCGAACAGGTCGAGGAAATGCCGCGGAGGCTGATTGGATGGCCTGGTCATCACACGGCCTCGCTTTGCGCGGACGTGCGGGCGAGCCGCGTACAGGCGCGCTCAAGGCGCGTCACTGCGTCTTCGATCTCGGATTCATTGACGATCAGCGGCGGCAGGAAACGCACCACGTTGTCACCTGCAGCGACCGTCAGCAGCTTCTCGTCGCGCAACGCGCTGATGACATCGCCGGCGGGCACGACCGCCTTGACGCCGATCAGAAGCCCGTCGCCGCGCACTTCGCTCACCACGCTGCTGTAGCGATCGACCACGGACGCCAGCTTCTGCTTGAGCAGCAGCGACATCTTCTGCACATGATCGAAGAAGCCCGGCTTGAGCATGACATCGAGCGTGGCATTGCCGGCAGCGGTCGCAAGCAGATTGCCGCCGAAGGTCGATCCATGCGTGCCCGGCGTCATTCCTGCGGCAGCCGCAACGGTGGCGAGACATGCGCCCATCGGGAATCCGCCGCCCAGCGCCTTCGCCAGCGCCATGATGTCCGGTGTTACGCCGGTCTTCTCATACGCGAACAGAGTGCCGATGCGGCCCATGCCGGTCTGCACTTCGTCGAACACCAGCACCAGCTTGTTGTCGTCGCAAAGCTGCCGCAGCGCACGGAAGAAGGACGGATCGGCAGCGCGCACGCCGCCCTCGCCCTGCCACGGCTCGATGATGATGCCTGCGGTGTGCGGTCCGATCGCTTTCTTCACCGCCTCAAGATCGCCGAGCGGAACCTGATCGAAACCTTCGACCCGCGGTCCGAACCCTTCGAGATATTTCTGCTGGCCGCCCGCGGCGAGCGTCGCCAGCGTCCGTCCGTGAAACGCACCTTCGAAGGTAATCAGCCGATAACGCTCCGGATGGCCGTTCACTGCCTGAAACTTGCGCGCCATCTTGATAGCGGCTTCCATCGCTTCCGCACCGGAATTGCAGAAGAACGCAACGTCGGCAAAACTTGCATCGCACAGCCGTGTCGCCAGCTTCTCGCCTTCCGGGATCGTGAACAGGTTGGAGACATGCCACAGCTTGGCGGCCTGCTCCTGAAGTGCAGCGACGAGATGCGGATGTGCATGGCCGAGCGCATTCACTGCCACGCCGCTCGTGAAATCGAGATAGCGGTCGCCGTTGGTCGCGATCAGCCACGGTCCCTCACCGCGCTCGAAAGCGACGTCTGCGCGGGCGAAAACCGGCAACATGTGAGAGTCGAGATGCGGCTTGGCAGTCTGGTTCATGGCGACCTGATCGATAATTAAGGGGTCAACAGCATCGCGATCGCGCCAGCGTCCTCGCTCGGTTGCCTGCCCCGGAAACGAAACGTGCCGCCCGGGAAAGGCGGCACGCGGCGGTTATTCTATTGGCGGGGGGATCGGTGTCAATCCACGCGTCCCCTCAAGGACTTCGCCGCCGCCGCACGCACGGCCCATTATCGGGCATTTCTGGCCTCTCCCAGCGTCTCGATGCCTCGCCGGAGCGGAAAAACCGCCTCATCCGGCACCCTAAAAAATTCGAATTTATTTGTTTTCAAGCCGGAACATGTGGACGCGCAATGCCCGACTCTTGCGCGTGAGTCACGGCATATTGTAGCATTTCTGACGTTGGGTACGACATCTCGTGCGGCAGATCTGATCCTCGCTTGTCTTCGGTAAGGCGTAAACGCCCGGTCGCTTTTCATGCAACCGGCGGGGGCTAAGGGATTCTGCCAACAGGGATTTTGGACCATCTGCAATCGCGACGCCGCGTCAAAAATGGCCGGTGCGAGACCAAAAGGAAGAGTGCGATGACGGTAATCAGCTGGACCGACGATCGCGTAGAACAGTTGAAGAAGCTTTGGGAAGCCGGGCTTTCGGCAAGCCAGATCGCCGCCGAACTCGGGAACATCACCCGCAACGCGGTGATCGGCAAGGTGCACCGGCTCGGCCTGTCCGGCCGGGCCAAGAGCCCCTCCTCGGCGGCGCCACGGCAGCGCAAGGCGCGGCCCGCGCAGCATATGATGCGCATCAGCCGCCCGGTATCGCGGGGCAATACCGCCCTCGCCCATGCCTTCGAGGTCGAGGCGGAGCCAGATCCGATCGCCTACGACAACGTGGTGCCGATGAGCCAGCGCCTGAGCCTGCTGGAGCTGAACGAGAGCACCTGCCACTGGCCGGTCGGCGATCCGGGCAGCCCGGAGTTCTTTTTCTGCGGCGGCAAGGCGCTCGGCGGCCTGCCCTATTGCGCCCATCACTCGCGCATCGCCTATCAGCCGGCCAGCGACCGGCGGCGGTCCTCAAGGCCGGCCAAGTAATCTCTCCGTCACATACGACGACGTAAAAAGCCTCATCGATCCGATGAGGCTTTTTTGTTGCAAACTTCGCTGCAAATGGCGGCTTTGTGACTGTACGGCGAAACTGCGGCGCGGCTGATCCGCTTATTCCTTCGCGGCAACCGTCTCGTCACTAGCGGTTTTCGTTGCCGGAAAACACGCGGTGAATGTCGCGCCCTGCCCCGCCACGCTCTCGATCATCAAGCGTCCGCGATGACGGTTGAGGATGTGCTTGACCAGCGACAGGCCAAGGCCCGTGCCACCCTGCGCACGGCTGTCGCCGACGTCGACACGGTAAAACCGCTCGGTGAGACGCGGCAGATGTTCGGGCGGAATCCCGGGTCCGAAGTCGCGCACCGCGACACGTATCTCACCAGTCGCATCGTCAGCACCCGGCTCCGTCAACGAGACGACAACGCGTCCGCCGGATGCGCCGTACTTGAGTCCGTTCTCGATCAGGTTCTCGAACACCCGCAACAGTTCTTCGGTGTCGCCCGCGATGAGAACCGGCGACGAAGGCAGTTGAAGCTCGATCGCAACCTGGCGCTCGCTCGCCAGCGGCTCCAGCCCGTCGACCACCTGACGGATCAGCGGCACCACGTCGACCATCTTCTCGGGGCGCACATGGGCGCTCAATTCAACCCGCGACAGCGACAGGAGATCGTCGATCAGGCGCGCCATACGCGTCGCCTGCGCATGCATGATGCCGAGGAAGCGGTCGCGCGCCTTCGCATCGTCACGCGCCGGTCCCTGCAGGGTATCGATGAAGCCCGACAGCGCCGCCAGCGGCGTGCGCAACTCGTGACTCGCATTGGCCACGAAGTCGGCGCGCATTTCCTCGACACGGCGCAATGCCGTCTGGTCGTGGAATGTCATCAGGATGCAATACTCGCTGCCACCGAACGCGGTCGGGAGCGACAGCGGCGTGACGATCAATTCCATCCAGCGATCGATCGGAACACGATCGACATAGCCGGCGCGCTGCGGCTGACGCGTGGCGATGGCCTCGCGCAACGCCGCGATGATTTCGGGCGAGCGCAGCGCGAACAGCGCCAGTTCGTTCTTGCGCAAGGCCGGCGCGAGTTGCGACGCGGCGGTATTGAAATGCAGCACCCGCCCGGCGCGGTCGAGCAGCACCGCAGCATCCGGCATGCCGCCGACAAGAGCCTGAACCACAGGCGTTTCCGCCGGGCGCGCGCCGATCATGTCTTCGCTGTTCGGCACAGCCTGATGCAGATGCCATGGCACCAGCGCAGCGCCGCCGATCACAAGAAAGATCAGCCCCGCCTGCGGCAACGTCAGGCCGCCATACACGACAGAGGCAGCGAGGCCGAGCGCGGTCGCGATCAGGATGATCGCCGATCGCCTCAGCCGGTCCGGCCATGGGGCAAAACCTGAATTCGAAGACGTCATCGCCATGCGCCGCACCTGTTTCGCGCTCGTACTCGCCCCGGCACGAGATGATGCCAGCTTCCGTTACGAAACCGGAGATCCCGAGCCGTGAGGCGATCCCTGGCCGGGCTTTGCAGCTTCGTCCAGCCGTCGCAAGGCAGCCGACACCCGCTTCGCCCGAAGGCCGACAATAAGCTCCCGAAGCGAGAGCAAGATGACAGAAAGAATAAAGGGCACCAGATAGTAGAGCACCCGGAACAGCAGCATGCCCGCCAGCAGCTCTTCGCGATCGAACTGAAACAGGCCGACCAGCATCGCGGCATCGAACACACCGAGACCGCCCGGCGAATGGCTGGCAAATCCAAGCAGCGTCGCCGACACGAAAATCACCGCGACAACGACAAACCCGACATGAGGTTCATCGGGAACGAGGATATACATCGCCAGCGCGCAGAAGCCGAGATCGACAATGCCAATCATGATCTGCAGCAATGTCAGCGGACCACCGGGAAGGAACACCGACCAGCTCCCGCGGCCGACTTCGCGCGGTTTCATCCAGACCCACACCACATAGGCAAACAGACAGATCAGGATGCAGATCGCCGCGAGGCGGTTGAGCCAGACCGGCAGCTTGTCGATGGAGGCCGCCGCTTCCGGATGATAGGCGACGCCGAGGCCGAGCACCGCCGCGTTGCCGAGCCAGAACGTCAATCCGGCGAGGAAGCAGACCTTCGCGACATCCACCGCCGAAAGGTCCCAGGCGGAATAGATGCGATAGCGCACCACGCCGCCGGTGAAGACACTGGCGCCGACATTGTGGCCAATCGAATAGCTGGTGAAGCCGGCGAAGGCCGCCACCCGGTAAGGCACATTGGTGCGGCCGATCGCACGCAACGCAAACAGGTCGTAGAATGTCAGCGTGAAATAGCCTGCCGCGACGCAAAGCCCTGCCAGAACGATGGTCCTGATCTCGGTTTCGCGCAGGGCCGAATAGAGGTCATCGACATCGAGCCCCTGCAGCATGTGATAGAGGATGTAGCAAGCCGTCGCGATAATCGCGATGCTGATCGCGACACCAAGCTTGTGCAGGATTTGCTTCTCGCGCATGTACGCGATGGCCCCGCGCAGTGTCTCCAGCATCCAGACCTCAAAATTCCAGCAAGCACTTGTCCCGGCCATGCTGTCCTAGCAGACCGGCAGCGCAACCGCGAGGGCGGCGACGCCGATTTGAACCCATTCACGGGCTGGAAGTCACATTAAGAATACTGTTTCGTCCCGCACCGCAATGCGTCACGAAGACGTCATGCCTACGCTGCTGCCGATTTGGCCTGCTCGCGCTGAAAAAACAGCAGGTCCAGCTCAACCGACCGTTGTCCGAGCCCTGTCAAAAGCGCATGCGTCTGGCCGCGATGATGGGTCTGGTGGTTGAACCAGTGCGCCAGGGCAGGCGCCAGTTCCTGCACGAATTCTTCGGGGCTTGAGACACGGCGATAGGAAATCGTTCCGGCGATCCGGGCTTCATCGAGGCCTTCGATATAGGCCACAATGCGGGCATCTTCGGCCTGACGCGCGGCGCGCAAAGCCTCGAACGTCTCGCACAGGATAGCGTCGAGCCGGTCCGGCGCATCGCCCTCGCCGGTGAAGCGCTTCATCCAGATGCGATCGGTTGCCAAGAGATGGTTCAGCGTGCCGTGGACGGATTTGAAGAAAGCGCCGCGATCGGCCTTGTATTGCGCCTCGTCGAGACCCGCGGCTGCATCATAGAGACGGCTGTTGGCCCACGCATTGTAATGGCCCAGCATCCGGTAATGCGCGACAAGTCCGCTCATGCGTCAACCGCGGGTGCAGGCCGTGAGATCACGAGATTGCGCAGCCACGAGCCGATGGCGCAGCCCACGACATAGGCCGCAAGCATGGCAAGGGCGAGGTCCAGCCAGTAGCCGAAGCGGCCGGGTGCGAAGTGAAACACCGAAGCGAGAACCAGTCCCGCGATCAGCACCACGAACTTGCGCAGCGTCACAACCGACCAGCCCTGTCCGCGCTGCACGACGGCGATCCAGCCCATGGCGAGGCCGAGTATGCCCGACGCCAGCAGCCAGCCCCAGTTGAATGTCGCGAGATAGATCATGCCTATTTCACCACAAAATCGATGCGGCGGTTCTTCGCCTTGCCTTCGTCAGTATCGTTGGCGGCAACGGGCTGCGTGCTGCCGTAGCCAACCGCTTTCAGCCGGTCCGTCGGCAAGCCGGCCTTGACCAGATAGTCCGCCACAGCCTGCGCCCGCTTCTCCGACAGCGCCATGTTGCCGTTGCTGTCGCCATCGCTATCCGTGTGACCGGCGACTTCAATATTCGCGGTGGGACAGCGCAGCGCCGTCTCGATCAGCTTGTCGAGCAGGCCCATGGAGTCCTTGTCGATCGTCGCCTTTCCGGAGTCGAACCTGATTTTCGCCTTGCCCAGCAGTTCGAAGAACAATTGCTGGCAGACCGTCGGATCGACCGCGCTGGCGACCGGTTTGACCGAAACTTCCGCCTTGGCCGTCCAGCCCTGCGGCAATTCTCCGCCGATCGAACCTTTGATCTGGTCAGCAGCCACAGCGTAGAGCGCATCACCCGACAGCTTCACTTCGCGATCCGACATCACGAGCGATCCGGTCGAAACCCGCGACAACGCGCCGAGCGCCGCCACCGCCGCGTTCTGGAAGCCCTGCGGCGCGCCAACGCTTGCCTTCAGATTGTCCACCAGCTTTTCGGAGAAGAACTTGCGGCCGACCGCCGCGACAATCGCCGCATGCACATTGTTGTCCGGCACATAACCGGCGAGCGTGACCGTGTTCGCCACCGGGTCCTTGTTCGCCTGGAAGACATAAGGCGGCGCCTTGATCGTGTTCTCCTTCACCGAATAGCCTTCGGGAAGATTCTTCAGCGCAGCCTGGATCGCTTCGCGGTTGCCGAGTTCCCGCGCCATCCCGGTCAGGCTGACGCTGGTGTCGCTGAGGACGATCTTGCCGTCCTTGAGCCGGCTCACCTGATCGATCAGCAGCAGCGCGGCGTTGTCGAACCTCGGCGGCGCACCCCGCGCCAGCGTCATCCGGTCCGAGATTTCGGTGCCCTTGAGCGCAGCGCGGGCGGCTTCCGCCAGCTTGGACTTGATCGCCGGAAGGGGCGCGTCACCACCGAGCGTGACCCGAACCACGTCGCGCTCGATCGACCACACGAACGGCTTGGCTTCGGGGATCAGGCTGGTGTTGTCGTTGACCAGCCGCACGCCGGTAACAGCCTCGACCTGCGAGGTGGCGCTGCGGCGGCCTTCTTCCGAGAAAGCCTTGGCCGACAGCTTAACGTCGCGCCCGGAGACGGCGATGCTGGTCTTGTCCAGCACCGTATCCTTCAGTGCCGCCGTTGCGCGCCCGGCAAGGTCCGCCTCGAGGGGCGCGGTGCCATTCCAGATCGCGGCGATCCATAGCACAACGAGGGGAATCAACCCCGGCCACCACTTCCGTGCCCAACTCGCTAAACGGTTCATCCCGGACCTTTGCCTGACGGAATGCAGACAAAACAAACCCTTGCGAAGGTGTCAAACTGGAAATGAACAAGCCTGCCGTGCCGGAAAGCGGCCTGCGGCCCTCCGCCGATGAAGCTGTTTCAACCCTCCGGATAACCGTTTGTTCAGCCGTTTCTGCCACATCTTCCAGCCGGACCCCCGAATGACCGGCCCAAGCCATTGACCGGTAAGCCATGGCCATGAAGCAGCTACGCAATAACGTCATTCGCGCAGGCCTCGACGCGCTCTACTACACCGGCGCGCACCACGTGCTGCGGCCGCTGCTGGCCGGCGTCGGCACCATCTTCATGCTGCACCACGTTCGACCCGCCCGCGACGATATGTTCCAGCCCAACCGGCATCTGGAAATCACACCGGACTTCCTGCGCGAAGTCCTGGCGCATGTCCGTGCGCTCGGCGTGGATATCGTGTCGATGGACGAAGCGCATCGCCGGATGCACGAGCGCGATTTTGCCCGCCGCTTTGCCTGCTTCACCTTCGATGACGGCTATCGCGACAACCGGGACCATGCCCTGCCGGTGATGCGCGAATACAAGGCGCCGTTCACGGTGTATGTCGCCAGCGATTTCGCCGAAGGCACCGGACGGCTGTGGTGGGTGGCGCTGGAACGTGTCGTCGCCAGGGCGCGCGCAATCGAGATCATCCGCGACGGCGAAGTGCTCAAGCTCCCCGCCGGCGATGCCGCTGCCAAGCAGCAGGCCTTCAACCAAATTCACGACTGGCTGCGCACCCTGCGAAACGACACCGAAGTTCAGCGCGCCGTGAGCGAACTCTGCACCCGGCACGGCATCGACGACACAGTCATCGCGCGCGAACTCTGCATGTCGTGGAGCGAGCTGAAATCATTCGCCGGCGACCCGCTGGTGACCATCGGCGCGCACACCATCAGTCATTGCAACCTGGCGCGGGAAAGCGACATCAATGCCGCCTGCGAAATGCGGATCAGCCGCGAGCGGATCGAAAGCAGGCTGCAGAAAAGTGCACGCCACTTCGCCTATCCCTACGGCGACAAGACAGCGGCCGCGGCCCGCGAATTCGCCATGGCGCGCGAATTCGGATTTACGACTGCCGTCACCACACGCCCGGGCATGGTCTTTGCCGAGAACGCCGAACATCCCACCGCGCTGCCGCGCATCTCGCTGAACGGCAACTACCAGAACGCGCGCTTCCTCTCGGTGCTCACCTCCGGCGCCGCGACGGCAATGTGGAACGGCTTCCGCCGGGTGGATGCGGCGTAAGCCCGTTTCAAACAAACTGCAATTCCGCCTTCCTTGACTCGCTGCGTGCTGCTGGCGCTATATCGCCGCCAAAGCAACAGGAGGCACCATGTTCAAGGATATGTTCTCGCTCAAGGGCCGCGTCGCCCTCGTCACCGGCGGCTCGCGCGGCATCGGCAAGATGATCGCGGGCGGCTTTCTCGCCTTTGGCGCATCGAAGGTCTACATCACCGCGCGCAAGGCCGGACCGTGCGAAGAGACCGCGAAGGAACTGACCGCCGCCTATGACGGCGAGTGCATCGCGCTTCCCATCGACATGTCCACCGTCGAAGGCTGCAACAAGCTCGCCGAAGAGATCATGAAGCGCGAGCCGAAGCTCGACATCCTGGTCAACAACGCTGGCGCGGCCTGGGGTGCGGCGTTCGACGAATTCCCGGAAGCCGGTTGGGACAAGGTGATGAACCTCAATGTCAAATCACTGTTCTTCCTGACCAAGGCGCTCGCAAAGCCGCTGCGCGCGGCAGCCACGTTCGAGAAGCCGGGCAAGGTCATCAACATCGCCTCGATCGACGGCCTCTCGGTCAATCCGCTCGAGACCTATTCCTATCAGGCCAGCAAGGCGGCGGTGATCCATCTGACGCGCCGCATGGCCGCGAAGCTGATCAAGGACAACATCAACGTCACCGCGATCTGCCCCGGCGCATTCCAGTCCGACATGAACACGGCGGCGCGCGACCATGGCGACAACGTTGCGAAGGCAATTCCGTCGAAGCGCATCGGCGCGCCGGAGGACATGGCGGGCATTGCCGTTTATCTCGCCTCGCGCGCCGGCGACTATGTGGTCGGCAACTCCATCGCGGTGGACGGCGGCATCGTCTACGCCAATCTCAGCCTGCCGGTGGCCGGGGAGTAACGCTTGCGAACCGCGGCATGCGTGTGCGGCCAGCTCTCGGTCACGACCGAGGACGAGCCGTCCGGCGTCTATGCCTGCAGTTGCACCAAATGTCAGCGCAGCAGCGGCAGCGCATTCAGCTATGCCGCTGTGTTTCCACGGTCTGCCGCCACGGTTTCCGGCACGCACAAATCCTATCGCGGCGGCAGCGATTCCGGGCGCTGGAACGAGGGCCATTTCTGCCCTGATTGCGGCACCAACGTCTTCAGCTATGTCGAAGCAGAGCCGAACGACATTATTGTCGCGGCGGGATGTTTTGCCGACGCATCGCTCAAAGCACCCCAAATCTTGTTCTGGGCATCACAGCGGCATCACTGGCTGAAACTGCCGGAAAGCACAGTGCTGCTGGAGACTCAGCCGGGCGAGACACCCGGCACCGGTTAATACGTCTCGACGTGATAACGTCCGCTCTCGCGCATTCCCGGCTTGAGCGACGACCAGTCGATGGAAGCCGCACGGCAGGCGTCCGCGAACGCTTCATCGACGCCGGTCTCCATGCCCTTCAGCCCGCAGATATAGACATGGGTCTTGTCGTCGCGCAGCAGCGTGGCGATCTGCGCCATCTCGCTGCGGATGCGGTCCTGCACATAGACACGCGGCTGATCCGGCACGCGTGAATAGCAGAAGTATTTGCCGAGCAGCTTCTCCGGCACTTTCTGCAGCGGCCCGAAATACGGCAGCTCTTCAGGACGCCGCGCGCCGAAGAACAGCAACAGACGTCCCGGCGCATCGGGCATGGCGCGGCGGCGGCGCTCGGTGAAGCCGCGAAACGGCGCAGAGCCCGTCCCGGTGCAGATCATGATGATGTTGGCGGCGGGATCGTCCGGCATCAGGAAGGTGGCGCCGAACGGGCCGGTGACTTCTACCTTGGCGCCACGCGGAAGATCGCAGAGATAATTCGAACAGACGCCCTTGTCCTCCCGCTTCACCGTGAGCGCCAGATTGTTGGTGTTCGGCTTCTCACCACCGCGGGGACTGGCCACCGAATAGAGCCGCGCCACATGCGGCTTGCCGTTTTCATCGATCCCCGGCGCGACAATGCCGATGCTCTGGCCTTCCAGCACCGGAAACGGCTGGTCGCCGAAATCCAGAATGATATGGCGGACATCAGTATCCGACGCAGCATCGGTCAACCGGAAATTGCCGGTGACGGTCGCGGTCGCGAGCTTGCCGCGGTTGTAGAGATTGACCGTCGGCTTGCTGGCGGAATGCGGCGCGACGGGTTTGCCGCCGAGGCCCTTGCGCGCTTCTTCCAGCAGTTTTGAAACTTCATCCTCAAGTGCTTCGACGGCTCCGCCCTCGCCCGGACTTGCGACCACCTCTTCCTGTTTCGGCAGTTCCTCCCACGAATACTGCTCCTCAAGGGAATAGGCTTTCGTCACCACGCGCCAGTTGTCGATCGAACCCGTAGGGCACGGCGAAATGCAATCCATGCAGTGATTGCAGATACTGGCATCGACAACATAGTTGTTGCCGTCATGGGTCACCGCATCGACCGGACACGTCTCTTCGCAGGTGTTGCAGCGAATGCAGATTTCCGGATCGATGAGGTGCTGCTTGAGAAGTTCAACGTGCATGGTCATGACCGGTCAACATCATCAATAGTCATCACCGGGCTTGTCCCGGTGATCCCGATCCAGCGGGCACAATGCCCTGTTAATCGGGATGGCCGGGACAAGCCCGGCCATGACAGATTTGAAATCATCACGCCGCGATCTTCACATACTCAAAATCGCCGGGCTTGTTGTCGATGCCGACCTTCGGTGCGGCGATCCAGTTCGCGAACTTGCCAGGCTCACTTACAGGAACCATCAACGACGAAATGAAATCGCCGTCCGCCACTGACGGCAGATAGTCGTCGCGTACCTTCATCCATTCGGCCTCGGAGACGATGATGCCCTTCGGAGTCGCCTGCACATTGGCGAATTCGCCGATCTGGCGATGGAACGCGGTGTGCGGCAGTTCGAGGCGGAAGTTCACGCCCGCCTTCTCGATCACCTTGTTCCAGCGCTCGACGCCCTTGGCACAATCCTCGGTGTAATCGTCGCGCAGGCGCATGTTGAGCGCGGTCAGCGCCGGCTCATCCACCAGCGTGATCTTGCCGTCGACCATCTTGAGTACCTTGTAGATGTCATTGGTCAGACGATGATCGTCGTCGATCTTGGTTTCCTGGAAGCGGCCCTTGAGGCCTGCATTGTAGAAATTCGCCGCGTTGGTGGAGACTTCCGAACCAAACAGATCGAGCGACAGCGAATAGTGCAGGTTCATCTTCTTCTGCATGGTCGGCAGATCGATCACGCCGAGCGAGCGGACACGCTCCACATCATTCGGATCTTCGATGCCGGCGGCCTTCATCGCCTCGCAGGTGCGCTGAAGCACGCGGCTGACGCCGGTCTCGCCGACGAACATGTGGTGCGCTTCCTCAGTGAGCATGAAGCGGCAGGTGCGCGACAGCGGATCGAAACCCGACTGCGCCAGCGACTCGAGCTGCATCTTGCCGTCGCGGTCGGTGAAGAAGGTGAACATGAAGAACGACA
>JANINQ010000007.1 GCA_024508675.1 Afipia sp. | reverse complement strand
TGCCTGCCGGCCCCGCGACCAGGCCGCCGATGGCCGCGCCCGCGGCGCCCGCTGCCAGCGCGGCGCTCCCGGCGCCGAGCACGTGATCCTTCTTCAATTGGCCCATGGTCTCCCCCTCTGCGGGTGGCGGATGCGCGGTTGCGCGGTTGCCGGAAACGGACACGGCCGACGCTAAGGCCGGCCGTGTTCATGCGTTGTGTAGGGCGCCGGCGGCCGGGAGACCCGACCGCCGCCAGCGCGCCGCGCACCATGACCGTGCGCGACGCGCTGGCGCCCTTCGTGGTTCAGCGGCCGTCGCGGTCCGCGTCGCCCGGCATCGCGCGCTCGATGTGATGCCAGCCGTCGCGCACGGCGTCGCGCGCCTCGTTCCAGGCCAGGCGCGAACGCGCGCGGCTCGAATCCCAGTCGCGCTCCAGCGACGACTCGACGTCCTCGAACTTCTGGCCGCGGTACTGGCCGTAGGTGTCGTAGCCGTACTGGTAGGCCGGCTGGTAGTCGGACCAGTCGCGGCCGCTCGAGTAGTACGGCGTGCTCTTGTAGTTGGTCTCGAAGTAGTTGCTGTACTCGGTCGGGTTGACCGCTTCGGCCACCGCGCCGCCGGCCTTCGCGCCGAGCGCGCCGCCCGCGACCGCGCCGACCACCGTGCCGACCGGGCCGGCCACCGAACCGATCGCCGCGCCGGTCACCGCACCCGCGGCCGCACCGGTGCCTTCGCCAATGCTGTGGTCCTTCTTGATGCTCATCGTGCTTCTCTCCTGGTCGTGGGGTGTTGCAGGGAATCGGGGGTGTCGGCCGCCACGCGCATTCATGCTTCAGTTGCTTTCCGCGGGTCGCGGCCGGTTCCGACATCTTTGCGATGCGCTGGTATTCGCTTGGTGAAGCCGCTGCGTGTTCAGCTCTCACGCACCTGAAACATTCAGGCAACGACCATGTGCGTTACCGCACACACCGCCTGCACGAGGAACCGACATGGAGACTTCCGCACGCACCCGCGCCACGCGCGGCGCCGACGCCGCCGGCGAGATCGAACGCCTCGAGCGCGCGTTCTGGCAATCGCTCGTCACGCGCGACGCCGACGCCGCCACCGCGCTGCTCGCGCCCGAGGCGCTGATGGTCAGCAGCCACGGCGCGATGCGCTTCGATCCCGCGCAGTACGAGAAGATGCTGCTCGACCCGAAGCACGGCCTGCTCGAGTACACGCTGTCCGACATGGACGTGCTGTTCCCGTCCGACGACGTCGCCATCGCGACCTATCGCGCGCACCAGAAGATGCAGATGGATGGCCGCGAGTCGGAGCAGGACGTCGTGGATTCGTCGACGTGGGTGCGCGATGGCGCCGGTTGGAAGTGCGTCGCGCACACCGAGAGCGAAGCCAACTCGCCGGCGCAAAAGCAGTAGCGATGCGGCTCAGTCGCCCGCGGCTTCGGGCGCGCTGAAGTTCTTGCCGGCCATGCCGGAGCGGTCGAAGCAGCACACGCGCTTCTTCCCGTGCTCGAGCATGTCCATCATCGCCTTGAGGCGCTTCTCCCGCGTCGCGGCCTGCTTGCCCGACGTCATCCAGGCGATCCAGTCGCGGCGGGCGACTGTCGTCGTCGCGTCCCAGGTGATCTTCGCACCGGGACGCGCCTTGAGCGCGTCGCGCAGGTCCTTGGGTACGGGCGATTCGAGTTGCTCTTCTGACGCTCGGATCTCGAGGCTCACCGTGTCGCCGGCCTCCGCGCCCGCCGCTTCGCGCAGCTTGTTCGGCACCTTGAGCCAATGGCTGCCCTGGCCGTCGGGTTCGAGCGTCGCCTTGAACGGCGCGTCGCCGAGCGTGCCCTCGACGCTGGTCATCGCCCGCGTCGGCAGCTTCTGGCTGGCGGCCTTCGGCAGCACGAGGAAGCACCAGGTCGCGCCCTTGGGCGTGGCAGGGCGCTGCAGTGTTGCCTGGAAGGCGATGGTGACGGCCGGCTTCGACATGGCGGCCAGTATCTCCGAGGCCGGCGTCGACCGCGACCCGGAAGATCTGAGGGGCCTCGCCGGGCACGCACGACCAGCGCGTCGACCTGCAGCACCTGCCGGACGGCTTCGTGCCGGCCGACTGGCCGAAGTGGACCGACGGCTACGCCGTGCAGAGCAACGGCGACTGGGGCGGCTGCTACCACGAGCGCGGCGAGATCTTCGACACCGTGCGCGACGCCGGCATCACCGGCTTCGCCATCCTCGCCGGCGACCTCCACAGCTTCTGGGCCGCTACGCCTCGAAGTCGCTGCCGCCTGCCGGCAAGTTCGAGCCCGTCGGCGTGTCGTTCGTCGGCGGCCCGATCACCTCGCCCGGGGCGCAGGAAGCCCAGGAGCACGGCAACAAGAAGCACCCGCTACGCAAGCTGTTCATCGCCGACCGCCCCGACGGCACGATGGAGCCCACGATGAACCTGCTGCAGCTCCACGGCGTGCGCGCCGCGCTGGAGTACGTCGAGAGCGGCGACCTGGCGAAGGCGCATGCCGTGGGCAATCCCGAGCTCTCGCCGCACCTCGAGTTCGTCGACAAGGGCGGCCACGGCTACGGCGTCGTGAGCGTCGACGCGAGCCGGATGGTCACCGCCGTCGTGTGCATCCCGCGCCCGATCGAGCGCGCCGCGACGCCGGATGGCGGGCCGCTGCGCTACCGCGTGCGGCACGAGGTGCCGCTGTGGCGCCCGGGCGAGCGCCCCGCAATGACAAAGACCGTGGTGGAAGGAGATGCCGGCCTGTCCGTGTGACTTGCCAACAGGTGACAGTTAGCTTCTGAACACTACGTCGCCGACCAGATCAGCCCCAAGGAAGTCGACCAGCATATTTGAGCTTACAAGGTCCTCCGTCTTCAACGCACCGATCGCCTTTCCGACCACAACCTCCCAAGGCTTTGTACACCCGCAGACCGCACAGATGAGTTGTCGAATATTCTTGATTTTC
Source organism: Afipia sp. (assembly GCA_024508675.1). Lineage (GTDB taxonomy): Bacteria > Pseudomonadota > Alphaproteobacteria > Rhizobiales > Xanthobacteraceae > Afipia. The sequence goes on along the minus strand of JANINQ010000007.1, from coordinate 1,992 downwards.
GTATGTCGAAGGCGGTCTGCGGAATGCACAAGAACCATGAGCTCGGCGATATAGTCATGGCCTTTATTCGCATTAGCCCATTTCTCTGCCGCCGCGACGAATTCGCCCCAACTCGTGTTCATCACCCGAAGACAGGGGTCTGTCAAAAGTGCATTTTCAATTGCGTAACAATCGAGTCGATAACGCTTAAGAGGCCCCAGATGACCGAGCTTCTGGCCGACTATGCCGTCGCCATCGCGAATCGAAAACGCCACCGGGTGTTCATAAATGGCGTTTAGTAACGCGACACACATTGTCTCGGTTTGACTGTGTTGATCGACACTCCCGGTCAGCACAGGGAATACCTTAATTTTGCCATTTGACGTGCGTGCGGCTTGCTGCCAGACGCGCTGATCATCCTCTCCCTCAAGAATTAACGCTGCGTCATCGCTCAGCGAAAGGGAGAGGGGGTGCCCAAAAAACGGAGCTGCTTTGCAAAGATCCGCACTGACCGGCTGCATTGTTACCGCATCCACAGCAAAATTTTTTGTGCCGATGGAAACAGACTCAGATGCTGCGATGGAACAAACCATCGGCGTGCTGTGAGTTGCAATGCATATTGCGATACGGTCGGCATAGCGACCGAACTCTTCGAGCATTGCTAGTAGTAGCTTTCCAAGACGCCCCTGTAGGTCTGGGTGAAGGTGGACGTCCGGCTCATCAAGAAGGAGAACGTTGAATCGATTGGGATCGATAGTGTCAAAAAAATATAGGATTTCGGCAGCCAGAGCTACGGCTTCGGATTCGCCACTGCTAATTTCGTGCGGCTCGATAAGTTCGCCTTCGGCGATCGAACGAAACTCAAAATCAGCATTGCCCATCACGATGGTGATGTTCGAAAGCAGTTGATTGACCTTGCTGAGCCTATCCGTTTCAAAGTTTCGACTCGGATTCATCCGAATCTCAGGAGTGCTGGAAAGGCGGCGCAAGTAAAGAGTTTCGGCTTCTCGGAATAGCATCGCCGATGCGGCTTTGAAGTTGTTTGCCTGATTCACAGCTCGTGTGGATCGAAGCCATTCCGAATTGTTGCTCATGTTTGTCAGAACGTTGCCGTCGCGCTTAAATGATCCTGCGCGCTCAGGGCTTACGTACCGAATATAAAACTCTTCTCTTCTTTGGTTGATCGTTGCCTCGATGTCACGAAGGAAGCGGCTTTTGCCGGCTCCATTTCGCCCTAGAATTATGTTTATGTTGTTTAGGCCTGACAGGTGCGCGGTCTGGCCAGCTAACTCTTGTACTTGCAAGGTCATATTCCTAATCGCCATGCCCGATTTCGCGGTCAAGAATTTCGCCGCGTCCCGTTTCAATCATAGACAAGCTGTAAATGCGAAGATGGGTTCCCCATGACTTCCATGGCTTGAACAACGAGCGCCGAATAGTTCTGAAGCTCTGAATCATCTGCAGATTTTGGAAATGTTATTTCCATAGATCTCCGCTCAATCGCCAACCTAGGCCAGACCATCGGCTCGCATGGCGCGCCAGAGACGTTGCGATGACATCCACGCTGGTGGCAAGGTGTAGCTCCTGCCGCGCGCGGGTCGAGCCGGTGTAGACCAGCTCCCGCGACAGCACGCGGCTGTCGTGCTGCGGCAGCACCAGCCACACCTCGTCGAACTCGGACCCCTGCGCCTTGTGCACCGTCATGGCAAACGCGCTGTCGTGGCGGGGCAGGCCAGCGGCGTGGAACGGGCGCGGGGCGTCGGGGGCGTCGCCGGGGAACCAGACTGTGAGGGCGCCGTCGGCGCCGCGCAGGCAGATGCCGATGTCGCCGTTGTAGAGGCGGTGGCGGGGGCTGTTCTCGGTGACCAGCAGCAGGCGGCCGTGGAAGTGACGGCCCCCGGCCGCACCGGCGCCGGTGCCGGCGAGCAGGGCCTCGATGCGGGCGTTGAGCGTGCGCGCGCCCTGCGGGCCGTCGCGGACGGCGGTGAGCAGGCGCAGGCGCGAGGCAGGCGC
>JANINQ010000006.1 GCA_024508675.1 Afipia sp. | reverse complement strand
GCTTACCGGTACTAATCGTTCGATTGGCTTGATTGCTCTCATTTTCAATGTCCACACACACTCTGTGTGTGATGACGAGATTGCTTCGTATTTCTGTCCTTCGCCGGCCTGGTGGTTTTAGCGAAGAGCCTCAACCCGATCCCATTCCGAACTCGGCCGTTAAACTCTTCAGCGCCAATGGTACTATGGCTCAAGCCCTGGGAGAGTAGGTCGCTGCCAGGCCTGCAAAGGACAGAAATTCTCCTCATACGATGTTCGATACACAAAACGCCGTCTCCTTTGGGAGGCGGCGTTTTTGCGTTTGGGCTGCGCATCGCCTGTTGTCACCGGTGTGCTGCACGCTCGGCAAAGCGAGTTGCGTGACGGCGTGCCTGATCGAGCGGCCGCGCATGCAACACGCAATCCGCGTCCGGCTGGATTCGGAATCGGAACACGCCCTGTTGCTTTGTTTTTGTCATGATCTGCGACAATCATCTGGCACGGTCTTGAACCGGACTCTGATTCCTCCCGACTGCTTTTCATCCGATCCACCCTCAGGAGATATTCATGCGCATTGCCGTCCGCTCCCCGATTGCTGCCCTCGCGCTGGCTGCCACCTGCCTGCTTGGCGCAATGGCGCTGAGCGATGCCGCGTTCGCCCAAGCCAAGCAGCAGCCCGCTCCTGCCAAACAGGCGCCCGCCAAGCAGGCTCCGGCAAAGGAAGCCGCTCCTGCGCCGGCTCCCGAGGCCAAACAGGTGGCGCTCACCGAGAAGCAGATCGAATCGGTGCTGGCGTCGCAGAAGGATTTCGATGCGCTGGGCGATCAGGACGCGCCCAAGCCAGGTGCGAAAGGCGCGCCGAACATGCTCGGCAAGCTCGATGAGGTGGCGAAGAAATACGGCTTTGCGAACTATGCCGATTACGCCATCGTGCAGTCCAACATCGATCTGGTGATGAGTGGATTCGATCCCAAGACCAAGACCTATGTCGGCCCCGAAGCCGTGCTGAAGCAGCAGCTGGCGGAGATCCAGGCCGACAAGAAAATGCCCGCCGCTGAGAAGAAAGAAGCGCTGGCCGAGATCAATGCCGCTCTGAAGTCGCCGCCGCCGGCGCTCGAATACAAGGCCAACATCGAATTGGTCGGCAAGTATTACGACAAGCTGGCCGCGATGATGAAGGACGATGAATAAGCCTTACTGTCGCTGGCTACATTTGAAAAACGCCGCCTCCTGGGGCGGCGTTTTGCTGTCCGGTGCTCCACCGCGCGTGTGTCGTGCGCGGAACGTGGAATGTCGCAACGCCCTGCCGCGTTGATTTGTGCCGCGGGGATGATGCTGTCGACGCGTGAAGGATCTAGGCCGGAAAGCGTCCGTCGTCGGTCGGTGCAAGCGGCTTTTGCGTGATGGTCCATCGCAGCGGGCCGGGTGCGCGATCATTCTCGGCGGTGAAATCCAGCGCCAGTCGCCGGTCGTGCGCCGTCATCAGGCCTTCGATCAATCCGCGCAGCGCCTGCAGGCACATCGGATGATAGTCGGGCACGCTGGTGATCAAGCCCCATTGCTTCTGTGAGATCGTCACGCGGCCATGGGCGTGGCCAAGATCGGCCTCGTCGCCTTCGGCGCGCAGGAACTCGAGCAGGAATGCACCAAAGCCCTGCGGACCGGAATCATGACCTGCGGGAAAACTTGCGGCGATGTCGGGATAGAACTGCATGCCGACCAGCTTGCCGGTCAGATACAGAAGGTGGCCAGCATCGGACGGGCTGAACTGATTGACGATCACCGGCAGCGAGGAGCGGACATATTCCATCGCATAGTTGCGATAGGCTTTTTCCAACCGTGAACGCGGCCACGTATCGGTCGCGAGCTTCGGCGCAAGCGCGGGATCGAACGGCGGCGCTTCCAGATGCCGCGCGAACACCAGCCGCTCCTCCGGCAGAAGATCCCGGTCGTATTCGTAATAGAAGCCCTCGAGGCCGTTCTGGCCGTCGACGGTCTGCTTGGTGCAGACGAAGCCCATGCGCGGATTCTTGAACGAGACGCCGTTGTGCGCATGCCAGCCGCGCAGCATGCCCGCGGACACTTCGCCCGGAATCGCGCAGATCGCCGTGCCGCGCCAGACCCAACGCGGCGGCGGATAGCGTATCCATGCCTTGCGGTCGGACTCGCGCATGTATTCGACGTTCACGCCGCCGATCTGGTTGCTGAGATAGTGATACTGCGCGGCGGCAACCGCATGCGGCGCATTGGTCAGGCCGAATTTTGCGATGCCGGCGAGAAAACGCTCGTGATGCTGGCGCCGGAACACGCGAAACATGAACTCCGCGGCATCGGCGGCGCTACGGCGTGTCACCAGCGACATCACGAGGCCGGTGAAATAAGCATGATAAAGATCGGCGACCGCGTGCCAGGCCTTGAACTCGCTATCCTCTGCGCGATCGCTCATCGCTCAACCGATCAGGCCGGTGGCGGAAGGGTGGTTTTCACAGACTCGCGCTGCATCATCTTCTCATGAAACACGTCGAGCTTCGGAAACGCCTTGCGCCAGCCGCAATCGGGAAAGCGGAAGTCGAGATAGCCCAGCACGCAGACGATGCCGATCTGCACAATGTCCAGCGGGCGGGTCAGCACATCGGGATGCGCTTCGTAACGCGCCAGACCATCCCATGCGCGCTTGAACTGGTCGTCCGCCCATCCGGCCCAGAGAAATTCTGGCGGCCGCAGCATCTTCTCATAGCGGCACAGCAGCAGCGCGTCGAGCATGCCCTGCAGGATGGAATGGTCGGTCTTGACCTGCCATTTCGCGGGTCCGGAAGCGGGGATCAGCTTTCCTCCGCCGGCGAGTTCGTCGAGATATTCCGCGATCACGTAGGAATCGACGATCACCTGACCGCTGTCGAGGATCAGCGCCGGAATTTTCCGCAAGGGAGAGACGTTGCGCACGTACTCTTCGTTTTCAGTGACCGGAACAGCCTTGATCGGAACGATGAACTCGATCTTGTCGAACAGGCCAAGCTCCATGGCCGCGATGCGGATCTTGCGGGCAAACGGCGATGCCAGCGAATAGGCGAGTTTCATGGAGTGGTCCTGAATGAGGGAACGGGAGCGCAGGCTCCGGCGCGAACGCCGGAGCCTGAAGTGAACGCGGCTCAGGCCGCGACGATTTCCTGACGCTGCGCACCGAGGCCATCGATGCCGAGGGTGACGACGTCGCCGACGTTGAGGAACTTCTGCGGCTTCATGCCCATGCCGACGCCGGGCGGGGTGCCGGTGGTGATGATGTCGCCTGGATACAGGGTCATCAGGCCGGAGACATAGGAGATGATCTTCGGCACGTTGAAGATCATGGTCGCGGTCGAGCCGGTCTGGCAGCGCGTGCCGTTGACGTCGAGCCACATGCCGAGCTTGTGCACGTCCGCGATTTCATCGGCGGTGACAAGCCACGGACCGACGGGGCCGAAGGTGTCGTGCGATTTACCCTTGGTCCACTGACCGCCGCGCTCGATCTGGAAGTAGCGCTCCGAGACGTCGTTGCAGACCGCGTAGCCGGCGACATGCTTCAGTGCGTCGGCCTCGGTGACATACTTGGCCTTGGTGCCGATGATGATGGCGAGTTCGACTTCCCAGTCCAGCTTGGTGGACTCGCGCGGCTTCTCGACATTGTCGTTCGGGCCGCACAGGCTGGTGTTGGCCTTCAGGAACACGATGGGCTCGGACGGGATCGCCATGCCGGCTTCAGCGGCGTGGTCGGCATAGTTCAGGCCGATGGCGACGAACTTGGTGATGCCGGTGACCGGCGAGCCGAGGCGCGGATTGCCGTCCACCAGTGGCAGCGAGGCCGGATCGACGGCGGCGATCTTGGCGAGGGCGGCGGGCGAGAGCGCGTCGCCGTTGATGTCCTTCACCAGAGCGGAGAGGTCGCGGATGCGGCCGGAGCGGTCGAGCAGTCCGGGCTTTTCCTGACCAGCGGCGCCGTAACGAACCAGTTTCATGGGCAGTTCCTTTTCGTTCTTGCCAGATATTTCATTCGTCGGATGTTTCATGCGACAGGGCGCGGGGAAATTCAACCTCTAGTGTCCTGAATCCGAAGTTCGCTCCATTGTGCAGCGCGCTCCGGGGCGAACTTCGGATTCAAAAGGACACTAGAAAAATACAACTCTAGTGTGGTTTTGGTTCGTAAGTCCGCAATAGTGCTCGCTGTAGGAAAGATGCGGACTTGCGAACCACCACACTAGGGCATTGTGCAGCGCGCTCATTTTCAGGTGGGTTTTGCAGCCGCGATCAGCCGGAAAGCGTCGCCGTCGCGCACAATGTGTCCGGGATCGTAGTGGCCGCCAAAGACCAGCTTGGGCGTGTCCGCAAAGCGTGAAAACAGCATTTTCCGGGCCTCGATGGACTGGACCGGATCGGAATCCGCCGTCGATGACCAGTCCAGATGAGCCATCTGGCAGGGATGGTGCGCGACATCGCCGGTCAGCAGCGCCTGCTGGCCGTCGGACGTGACCAGAATGCTCATGTGACCGGGGCTGTGTCCCGGCGTTGCGATCAGGGAGACCTCGTCGCCAATGCGATGATCGCTGCCGATCAGGTCCGCATATCCGGCATCGACAATCGGCTGGACTGAATCCTCGAACACGGCCTTGTGCTCGCCTTCCGGACTGTGCGCGGCCCAATGGTCGTATTCGGTCTTGCCGAACAGATAGCGGGCGTTTGTGAATGTCGGCACCCACTTGCCGTCGACCAGCTTCGTATTCCAGCCGACATGATCGATATGAAGGTGGGTGCAGATCACCGTGTCGATGGTGTCAGCGGGATAGCCGGCAGCAGCGAGATCGTTCAGGAACGGCTTGTTCAATCCATTCCATGCGGGCACCGAGCGATTGGTCTTGTCGTTGCCGATGCAGGTGTCGACGATGATCCTGTTTGTCGGCGTTTCCACGATCCAGGACTGGACGTTAAGCCGGAGGCGGCCTTCCGCATTGGCGTAATGCGGCACTAGCCAGGGCATTTTCTGGGCTTCCTGCGGTGTCGCCTGCGGGAGAATGAATCGCGTGCCGCCTGTGGCGCCGATTTCCAGGACGTTGGTGATTTTGACGCGGCCCACAGTCCATTGCATTCAGTCGGCTCCCGGTCGTTCTGTCATACCGTGCCCTCGGGTTTGCACCCGAAGGCTGCTGTTGTGCGATGGCGGCGCGTTGCGCTTACATCGTGCCGGGATAGGCGCCGCCGTCCATCAGCAGGTTCTGGCCGGTGATGAAGCCGGACTTCGCGCCGCAGAGGAACGCACAGGCGAGGCCGAACTCTTCCGGATCGCCGAAGCGGCCTGCTGGATTCGCCCTCATGCGCTGCTTGAGGACTTCATCGGGCGAAATGCCCTGCGCCTTCGCGGCTGCTTCGAGCATCGGGCCGCGTACGCGGTCCGTATCGAACGGGCCAGGCAGCAGGCCGTTGATGGTGACGTTGTTGATCACCGTCTTGCGGGCGAGGCCGGCGACAAAGCCGGTGAGGCCGCTCCGTGCGCCGTTCGACAGGCCCAGAATGTCGATCGGAGCCTTCACTGCGGCGGAGGTGATGTTGACGATGCGGCCGAACTTGCGGGCCATCATGCCGTCGACCGTCGCCTTGATGAGTTCGATCGGGGTCAGCATGTTGGCGTCGATGGCCTTGATCCAGTCGTCGCGGGTCCAGTTGCGGAAATCGCCAGGCGGCGGACCGCCGGCATTGTTGATCAGGATGTCCGGATCGGGGCAGGCCTTGAGCGCGGCTTCGCGGCCTTCCGGTGTGGTGATGTCGCCGACCACTTCCGTCACCGTCACGTTGGGATTGAGCTTGCGGATGTGCGCGGCTGTCTTGCCTAGCGCTTCCGCGCCGCGCGCCGTGATGGTGACATGGACGCCCTCATTGGCGAGCGCGATGGCGCAGGCACGTCCCAGTCCCTTGCTCGCTGCGCAGACGATTGCACGCCGTCCTGAAATTCCGAGATCCATGGATCATTCCCTTTTCGTTATGTTTTCTTGTCAGGCCCAATCATCGGACCTTTGCCGTTCCGGATAGCGTCTTGCCTCATCCGTGCACCGGGCGCAATCAGTGAACGCGCATCTCTGCCCTGATCATGTCGGCGGCCTTTTCGCCGATCATGATCGTGGGTGCGTTGGTGTTGCCGCCGATGATGTCGGGCATGATCGAGGCATCCGCGATGCGCAGGCCCTCGACACCGTAAACCTTCAGCGCCGGGTCGACCACGGCCATCGGATCGTTGACGCCCATCTTGCAGGTGCCGACCGGGTGATAGACCGTGTCGGTTCTTGCGCGCAGGGCGTCGCGAATCTGCTCATCGGACTCGACGCCGGAGGTGAAGGCATCGGCGGTCTGGATCGCTTTCAGGGCGGGCGCATCGAGCAGGCGTCTGGTTGTCTTGAAGCCCGCGACCATGGCTTCGAGATCGGCCGGATCGCCGAAGAAGTTCGGATCGATCGCGGGCGGCTGCATCGGGTCTGCGCTCTGCAGCCACACGCTGCCGCGGCTTTTCGGCCGCAGCAGGCAGACGTGACAGGAGAATCCGTTGCCGAAGAACGGCGTGCGGCCGTGGTTGTTCACCACTGCCATGCAGAAGTGCAATTGAATGTCCGGCAAATCCAGATCTGGCCGGGTTTTGAGGAAGCCGCCGCATTCGGCGATATTCGAGGTCATCGGGCCGCGGCGCTCGCGCCGGTACTGGAAAATTGATTTCAGGATGCGCCCGATGCCCGGGAAGGTCAGTCCGGTGAAGTTCGGACTGTCGGAGCGGAAGCCGAAAACGAAATCCGGATGATCGTGCAGATTCTTGCCGACGCCGGGCAGGTGATGAACCGGGGCGATGCCGTGTCTGGCGAGTTCATCCCGGTCGCCGATGCCGGACAGCATCAGGAGTTGCGGCGTCTGGAAAGCGCCGAGGCCGAGAATGGTTTCCCGGCGCGCGATGACCCGCCTGGTCTCCTTGCCCTGACGATATTCGATGCCGGTCGCGCGCTTGCCGTCGAACAGGATGCGGGTTGCGTGTGCGCCGGTGATCACGTGCAGATTCTTGCGCGTTCCGATGAATGGATGAACGTAACCGCGCGCGGCGCTCCAGCGCTCGCCGTTCTTCTGCGTCACCTGATAAACGCCGAGACCTTCCTGTTCCTCGCCGTTGAAATCTTCGTTGATGCGGAATTGCGCCTCGCGCGCGGCCTGCAGATAAATCTCCTGAACCGGATTGTCGGTTTGCAGTTTCGTGACACTGAGCGGGCCGCCCTTGCCGTGATAGACGCCGTCGAGTTCGCTGTTGTCCTCGGAGCGTTTGAAGTAAGGCAGCACGTCCGCATATGACCAGCCGGCATTGCCCATCGCGGCCCAGCGGTCGTAGTCGGCCTTGTGGCCGCGGATGTAGCACATGGCGTTGATCGCCGACGATCCGCCGAGACCCTTGCCGCGCGGCTGATAGCCCTTGCGGCCGTTAAGGCCGGGCTGCGGTACCGTTTCGAACGCCCAGTTGTTGACCGGGCCGGACACCATGAAAATCAACGCGCCCGGCGTGGTGACGACCCAGTTGTCATTGTTGCCGCCTGCTTCCAGCAGCGCGACCGAGACGTTGGGGTCTTCCGACAATCGGCTCGCAACCGCGCAGCCTCCGGAGCCTGCGCCCACAACCACGTAATCGAACGTGTCCGCCATCGTCATTTCCCCAAGGCCCTATTTTAAGTCAGTGTTTTGACGCCGGCATTGATGCCGGTCGTATCGATCCCAAATGATTACGACATGAAACGCAGCAGCTTGATCAGGCGCGCGATCTTGCTGCCATAGGGCGGATAGAGATCGGCGAGCCGGTTGAAGGGCGAGCGATAGAACACCGGCTTCATCTTGCTCAGGGTGCGGAAGCCCCATTCGCCATGATAGGCGCCGATGCCGGACGCGCCGACGCCGCCCATCGGCTGGTTGGCCTGCACGAAGTGAAACAGGCAGTCGTTGATGGTGACGCCGCCGGACACGGTGCGTGCCAGAACCCGGTCACGTGCCGCGTCATCCTTGCCGAACCAGTAGAGCGCCAGCGGACGATCATTGGCATTGATATGGGTGATGGCCGCATCGGTATTCTCACACGCGAACACCGGCAGGATAGGTCCGAAAATTTCCTCCTGCATTACCTTCATGTCTGTGGTCGCACCGCTGACGAACGTCGGCGGGAATTTGCGTTTCGATTTCCATGCTGGATTGTCTGCGCTGGCCGGCTGTACGATCCTGGCGCCACGCGCTGCGGCGTCCTGCACGAGGCTTTCCAGCCGCGCGTAGTGTTTGTCCGACACGATGGAAGTGTAGTCCTTGTTGTCGGGACTGGTGCCGAACATCCGCACGACTGCGCTGTTCGCCTTGGAGACGAACTCGTCCATGGCGCTCGGCGCGATCAGCACATAGTCCGGCGCGATGCAGGTTTGTCCGGCATTCATTAGCTTGCCGTAGACGATGCGTTCGGCGGCTTCCGCAATATCGGCGGAGCGGTCGATAATGGCGGGCGACTTGCCGCCCAGCTCGAGCGTCACCGGCGTCAGGTTGCGGCCCGCGGCTTCGGCGACAAGCCGCCCGACGCGAGTTGAGCCGGTGAAGATCAGGTGATCGAACGGGAGCGTCGCGAACCGCTCGGAAATATCGCCGTCGATGCCGGTGACCATCAGTTCGGCGTCATCGAATTTTTCCGCGATCAGCTTCTGCAGCAGCGCGGAGAATTGCGGCACCAGCTCGCTCGGCTTGATCATGACGCGATTGCCGGCGGCGATGGCTGCGACCGCGGGCGCGAGCGTCAGTTGCAGCGGGTAATTCCAGGGCGCGATAATGCCGACCACGCCGAGCGGCTGCGGCAGCAGCCTGTTCTTCGCCGGGAAGTATTGGAGTTCGGTGGCGACATGTTTCGGCGCCATCCAGCGGCTGAGATTCTTCGTCGCGTGCTTGATCTCCGCGAGCACGAACAGCGTTTCCGCGATCAGGGTTTCCGTTTTTGAGCGGTTGCCGAAGTCCGCCGAGATCGCCTCGTCGAACCGGGTTTCGTTATCCACCACCAGCGCCCGGAGCCGGGCGAGCCGGTCGCGCCGCTCGGCAAGGGTGGGCTCTGCCGCCCGCGACAGGACTGTTGCACGCTGGAATACGTCCTCGATGCTGCCTGCGGCGGAATTTCTGACGATCTGGTTCATGGCTTTCCTTGGGATTTCCCTTGGCTCCCGCAGCCGGTTCCAAAGACCGGACATTATTGGGCCGAAGGCTGATCGCTCAAAGCCTCGTTGGCAAGTCCGGCCAGCAAAAATGCCTCCAGATCAGGCCCTTGGAGAGGCGTCATAAAATCGTGAAAAAGATCGCCCGCAGGCCTTTCCAAAGCGGGATGTCGTTGGTACATACGCCTCGCACCACGGGCCTTGCCCTGGTTGCCTTCTCTCGCCTCCGGACGGGTTGGAACGACGCCTTTGGCGTTGACCTGTCGTCCGTCTGCCTTTGAAGGTTTGCACCGGTTTATCGCGGGGTGGAGCAGCCCGGTAGCTCGTCAGGCTCATAACCTGAAGGTCGTTGGTTCAAATCCAGCCCCCGCAACCAAGTTGCTGAATTATCAGCTAAAAAGCCGCTCCTTTCGGGGCGGCTTTTTTCTTTTCGATGCGTTTTTGGGCTTCGGCTTACGCCATGCTCAACTCGTGGCGGCCGACCACCATCCAGTGCACTTCATCCGGGCCGTCGGCGAAGCGCAGGTGGCGGACGTCGGCATACATGTCGGCGAGCGGCGTCCATTCCGAGATGCCGGTGGCGCCGTGGATCTGGATCGCCTGATCGATGATCTTGCAGGTGCGCTCCGGCACCATGGCCTTCACCATGCTCACCCACACGCGTGCTTCCTTGTTGCCCAGCACATCCATCGCCTTGGCGGCCTTGAGCACCATCAAGCGCATCGCTTCGATTTCACAACGCGCCTGTGCGATGATCTGCAGATTGCCGCCGAGATGGGCGATCGGCTTGCCGAAGGCTTCGCGGGTCAGGCCGCGCGCCACCATCAGGTCGAGTGCCTTTTCCGCCTTGCCGATGGTGCGCATGCAGTGATGGATGCGGCCGGGTCCGAGACGGACCTGCGAAATTTCGAAACCGCGGCCTTCGCCGAGCAGGATGTTCTCCTTCGGCACACGGACATTGTTAAATCGCATGTGCATGTGGCCACGCGGCGCGTGATCGGCGCCGAACACATGCATCGGGCCGATGACTTCAACGCCGGGGGTGTCGACGGGCACGAGAATCTGCGACTGCTGCTTGCCGCGCGGCGCATCGGGATTGGTCTTCACCATCGCGATCATGATCTTGCAGCGCGGATCGCCGAGACCGGAAATGTAATACTTCTCGCCGTTGATGACCCACTCGTTGCCCTCGAGCTTCGCGGTGGTCGTGATGTTCTTGGCATCCGAGGATGCGACGGCAGGTTCGGTCATGGCATAGGCGGAGCGGATTTCTCCGTTCAGCAGCGGCTTCAGCCACTTTTCTTTCTGCTCCTTGGTGCCGACACGTTCCAGCACTTCCATGTTGCCGGTGTCCGGCGCGGAGCAGTTCATGGTTTCGGAGGCCAGCGGGTTCTTCGCGAGTTCGACCGCGATGTAAGCGTAGTCGAGGTTCTTCAGGCCTTCGCCGGTTTCGCTGTCGGGCAGGAAGAAGTTCCACAAACCTTCTTCCTTGGCTTTCGCCTTGGCCTTTCCAAGGACATCGAGCTGCCCCTGCGTGAAGCTCCAGCGATCCTTTTTGCCTTCACCATGCTTCGTATATTCGACCAGCATCGGATCGACGGTTTCGCGGATGAATTTCTTGACGTGTTCGAACAGCGGACGGACCTGATCCGACATGCGCAGATCGTTGAGCTCATCGCCCGGATTGAGTCCGTAGCTGGTCGCGCGCGGTACGTAAGCGTGGTGTTTCATACAAAGTTTCTCCCGTGGATGTTTCTTCGACATTTCCTGCGCGAAAGTCATAACGCACGGGCGCGCTGCTTGATAGGCATGAGCAGGGTTGCGTCATTGACGGGACGGCAAAAGAAAAACCCTTCCAGATGATTCATCTGGAAGGGCTTTTTCGGATCAGTGTTTTAAACGGCGGGCAACTAGCCGCCGCCACCGACGACGATTTTCTCGCTCAGCTTCTGATCCACGATCTGCACCGTGCGATCGATCTCGGCGTTCGGCATATCAAGCTGATGTGCGATCAGCTTCACAAGCAGATCGACGCGCTCGATGAACGGCGCGCCGCTGGCGACGGCGCGCGCAGCCGACGACGGCTTGAGCAGGCTTTCCGCGGCCTTCGCATATTTTTCGAACGGCACCTGATCTTCCGCTTCCGCGCCGAGCTTGCGCGCGATGGCATCGACGTGATTGTAGATCGACTTCGAGAGGTTCAGGTCGCCATGCACGGCGTCGCGGATCGGGCGGGGATCGGTCGGGGTGATGCAGCGATAGTTCCCGGTCAGCAGCATCGACCACTTTGCCAGCGGCACGAACAGCGAGTCGAACACCTTCAGCTTCACCGGCACGTCTTGACCGTCGAGTTTCACGGCATCGATGTCGGCTTCCAGTTCGCGCAGCAGCTTGTTGTGCGCTTCATCTTCGAAGGTTGCAGCCTTGAAGTTGGTCGGCAGGCCAACATGAAGCACATTTGCGCCTTCTTCCGGCGGACGGAAGGCCTGCGGATCGGGCGAGCAGAGCGTGACAAGGCCCGGCTTGAAGCGTTCCCAGACCTGTGCGTTGGTGTAGGCCTCTTCGAGGTCCATGTCCGCCAGCGCCGGGATGCGCTTGAGGTACGGCAGCGGCGGCATGTTCATGATCGACAGGCAGGGCAGATTCGCCGCGGCGATCTTGATCATCAGAACGCGGATGGTGTGGTTGGTGTATTGCGGCTCCTGCATCGCAAGGGCGACCATGTCGTAGCGGGACAGATCGACCTTGTCCGGCGAGGTGGCATCCAGCTTGCCGGGCAGGGTGCGCGAGAAGATCGAGCGATGGGTCGGCTCGTCGCGCAGCTTGATGCGTACTTCGGTGCCGTCGCGGTTGATGAGGTCCGCGGTGTTCCTGCGGCAAACCAGGGTCACGTTGTGACCGGCCATCAGAAGCTTCGTGCCAAGCAGCGAGCCGTACGAGGCTCCGAGAATCAGAATGTTACGCGCCATGCTCACTCGTCCATAAATTGCAGTTGAACGTCCGGCCCGATGGGCCGGGATTGTTCGTCACATTGAAATGCTGCCGCGGCAAGGAGCGGCGCAGGCCAAACCCTCAACACGGCAGAGGAAGCCCCTCGGGGACTGTCGCCCGTCTCTATCGCAAACTGGTATACATCACAATGGTATGCCAGCCTCTTCTTTGGCCTTTTGGGGTCTATTGGCGCAGCGATACGCGTGTTGCGGCAACGTGCCTCGGTGAGGGGCTCGTATGGCCGACGAGTTCGCGCGCCAGGCTGCGTCCGACAGCCAGATGATCGAAGCGCTGCGTCGTCAGCGTCAGGATCATGGTGCCCTCGAGAATGATCATGAGCGCACGGGAAAGTCTGGTCGATCCAAGCGCATCCGCGAGCACTGCCTCGATCCTGCTTTTGTGCGCTTCAGCGACGCGGCGGACAGGATGGCCGGGGAGATCGGCAAGCTCCAGCACGATTCGAGTGAAACCGGCACCTGCGAACTTTCGCTGCCTGCACCATGCCTCCAGTTCCTCGAAGACATGTTCGATTCCGCTGGCGGGGTCGGCGTGGATTTTATGCGCCCATTGTTCGATGCGTTTGTTGGCGAGCGTCATGGCGTGCTCGCAGGCCGCGCCCGCAAGATCGTCCTTGCTCGGGAAGTGCGCGTAGAGCGTCCGTTTCGTGATGCCGGCCTTTGCCGCGATCATATCGACGCTGACGCGCGAATAGCCCTGCGCGTAAAACATCGCATAGGCCGCCTCGATAATCCGCGTGCGGGTTTTGGGGCCGCTTGTTCTCATCGGAAATAACTATACTCACTAGTTAGTTTAAAAAAAGCGCCCCGGCTGCGATGACCGCTTTTCAGACCAGAGGGAGCGGGCATGTCGGCAGGGCATCGAACGATTGAACGCATTCGCGCCAGGCCCGTGGTGGCGCCGTTGAAGCGGCCGGTCCGGACCGCATTGGGCACGATTCCAGACGCGCCGCTGGTTCTGATCGACATCGACGCCGGAGGGCTGCGAGGCTCCGCTTATGTGTTTTCCTATACGCCTTCCGCTCTCGCGGGACTGGCGCGCCTGATCGCCGACATCGGCGCGGAAATCGTCGGGATGCCGGCAATGCCGCTGGATATCGCGCGGTATTTTGATCGCCGCTTCCGGCTTCTGGGCCTTCAAGGCCTGGTCGGCATGGCCCTGTCCGGTATCGACATGGCGCTGTGGGATCATTTCGCGCGCGCAGCCGGCACGACCGTAGCAGAAGCTCTTGGTGCGGCTCCGCGTCCCATTCAGGCGTATGACAGTTATGGCGTGATCGATATCCGCAATGATGAAAAAGCATTGCGGGATTCAGTGGATGCCGGATTTCGTACGATCAAGATCAAGATTGGCGACGGCGATCTCGGGCGCGATGTTGAAACGGTGGGCGCTGTCCGGCAGATCGTTGGTCCCGGCATCGCCCTGATGGTGGACTTCAATCAGAGTCTCAGTGTGGCGGAAGCTCGCCGGCGGATCGCCGCGCTCGCGCCGTTCGATCTGTTCTGGGTGGAGGAGCCTGTGCGCGCCGAAGATCTTTCAGGCCATGCAATGCTCCGGCAGACCGCTGGCGTTCCGATCCAGACGGGAGAAAACTGGTGGTTCCCGGCCGGCGCTCAGGCGGGAATGAAGGCCGGCGCATCCGATCATGCGATGTTCGACATCATGAAGATCGGCGGCATCACGGGCTGGATGGCGGGTGCTGCGCTTGCCGCGCAACATGGGATGCCCGTTTCGAGCCACATCTTTCAGGAGGCGAGCGCCCATGCGCTCGCGGCGACGCCGACGGCGCTGCTGATCGAGCACCTCGATCTTGCCGGAGATATTCTGATCGATCCTGCGACACCGAGAAACGGTGAGATCACTGCGACCGGGCCGGGGCTTGGACTCGTGTGGAACGAAGCGGCCGTTTCCCGGCTGATGCAGAATTAGCCGAACAGGATACTGACGCTGCTTTCGCGCTCGCAGGGCGCTGGTCGTAAATGTTGGAGAGAATGTTTCATGCTGACACCTGATAATGGCGCACTCACGGGCAATCTTCACCGCACGAAGACATCGCCTGAATCGCTCGCGCTGGCGATCGACATTCTGCGTCAGAAATTCGGTGAAAGACTTCAGACCTCGGCCGCGGTTCGCGAGCAGCACGGCAACACGCTGCAGTGGGTTGCTAACGAGCCGCCCGACGCTGTTGTGTTTGCAGCGTCGCACGAGGAGGTCTCCGAAATCGTGCGGGTTTGCATGGAGCATCGTGTGCCGATGATTCCGTTCGGCACGGGATCGTCCCTTGAAGGTCATGTCAATGCGCCGTTCGGGGGCATTTCCATCGACACGTCGCAGATGAATGCGATCCTTGCCGTCAATGTCGAAGACCTCGATTGCGTCGTCCAGCCTGGCGTCACGCGCAAACAGCTCAACGAGCATTTGCGCGATTTCGGTGTTTATTTTCCGATCGATCCCGGCGCAGATGCATCGCTTGGCGGGATGGTTGCGACCAGGGCCTCGGGCACCAACGCCGTCCGGTACGGCACGATGCTCGAAAACGTGCGCGCATTGAAGGTGATCACGCCCGGCGGTCTTGAGTTCGTGACAGCCCGGCGCGCCAAGAAATCTTCGGCCGGATATGATCTCACGCGCCTGTTCGTCGGTTCGGAAGGCACGCTCGGAGTGGTGACCGAGATCACGCTGAAGCTGCAGGGCATTCCCGAGGCGGTGGCGTCCGGCATCTGCCCCTTTCCGTCGGTCAAGGCGGCGTGTGACGCGGTGATCCTCGCGATCCAGACCGGACTCGGTGTGTCGCGCATTGAACTGCTCGATGCGCTGCAGGTGAAGGCTTGTAATGCGTATTCGAGGCTGACCCTGCCGGAAACGCCAATGCTGTTTGTTGAATTCCAGGGCACGGAAGCCGGTGTTGCCGAACTGTCTGATCGGTTTGCGGAGATTGCCGCCGAATCCGGCGGCGGGCCTTACGAATGGGCGACGAAGACGGAGGATCGAAACCGGCTGTGGCAGGCGCGGCATGACGCCTACTGGGCCGCGATGGCGCTTCGCCCCGGCTGCAAATGTATTTCGACCGATGTTTGCGTGCCGATCTCACGCCTTGCCGATTGCCTTGAGGAAACGCAGGCCGATCTTGCGGCAACCGGGCTCACGGGACCTATTGTCGGTCACGTCGGTGATGGCAATTTTCATGTCCTGCTGGTGATCGACATGACCAGCGACGACGAGGTCGCGAGTGGCAAGGCCTTCTATCACCGTCTCGTCGAACGCGCGCTTTCCATGGGAGGAACCTGCACCGGCGAGCATGGCGTGGGGCAGGGCAAGCGGGCTTTCCTGCAAGAGGAGCTTGGTGCGGATGCGCTGGAAGTGATGCGCGCCATCAAGGAAGCGATCGATCCGCTCAACATCATGAACCCCGGCAAAATCACGGGATAGGTGCTGAGCCCAAAGCCGTCCTTCGGGCGACTTTGGGCGCGCTTGCGCGGTATCTTAGTTGGTTTTGCCGAACTGCGGTTCGTCCGGCTTGCTGAACACGTTGCCGCTCGGTCCGTATCCGGTGATCTGGATGACCGCGCCTTCCTCGCGCGTGCCATCCCAATGCACTTTGCCGTTGGGATGCATCATGTAGGCGCCGGTCTTGAGCGGGATAGCTTTCGCAGGCTCGAAGGCTTCACCCGTGCCAGTGTACCAGGTTCCCGACAGCACCACGACGTGACGGTCTTCCGGGTGCTTGTGCGGCTTGCTCATGATGCCCGGCGGCCACTTGATGCGCAGCACGTAAATGCCGGGCTTCGACGGATCGCCGAACAGCGTCGCCACTTCAACGCCGACACCGAACGGATTTTTGTATTGCTCCTCGCCCTGCTTGATGCGGATGAAGCCGTCCGCGTCCGTCTCGGCTTTGGCGACCGGATGCAGCAACAACATCGCAGCGGCGGCGAAGCTAGCCATTGTCAGGGCAGTTTTGATTTTTGTCATGGTTATTCTCTCCCTTGCTTTTCTTGTTGTGAAGGGAGGCTAACCCGGTCTTTCAGAACGGGCAACGGATAGTGGAAAGCTCCTATATCCGTTCGCTTCGCGTACGCGGCTCGACGATCTCGAACATGCGCTCGAAGTCATCCATCAGCGCCATCAAGTCGTCGAAGCGTGCGGCATCTCCGCTGACGCGGGCTTTGCCGGCGGCCACCGCCTCGGCCATGGTTGATGTCTGCAGAACAAGTTCGTTGAAGGTCTTGCGATCGAGCGCGATCGTTGCGTCGGCGTCGGCAACGTGACGCCCGCTCGTGTGGGTGAGCGCGCAGTTTTCCAGATTGAGTACGAAACGGTCGCCGGAGTCGGTGAACTCCCAGTTCAGGATGATGATCTTGTCTTCGGCCTTCGGGCCGTTGAGGCGGACGCCAAGATACTCGAACAACTGGCCTGTGTGCAGCGCGCGCACCGTATCGTCGGAAATCGGACTGCGGCTCGGCACTTTGGGCATGCCGTGACGCAATTCCTGCGCGCCGAACAGATACGCGTTGCGCCATGTCGCGCTTTCGCTGGCGTAGCCGAGTTGCTCGTATGTGTCAGCCAGCAGCAGCCGAGTGGCCTCATTATCCGGTTCGGCGAACACCACATGATTGAGGACCTCCGCAACGATCCGGAATTCACCAGCGGCAAAATCCTCCTGGGCCTTCGCCAGCACGCGCTCGGCACCGCCCATATAAGCCAAAAGTTTCCTTCCGAGTGCGACAGGCGGAAGCGGGTCAAGGTTGGCCGGATTGGAATCGTACCAGCCGAGCGTGCGCTGGTAGATTGCTTTCACGTTATGGCGAATGTGGCCGTAGTAGCCGCGCGTGTGCCATGCGCCTTCAATACTTTTCGGCAGGCGGATTGTCTCGGCAATCTCCGAAGCGGTCATGCCATGGTTGATCATGCGCAGCGTCTGGTCGTGTGCGAACTTGTAGAGATCGCGCTGCTGTTTCAGATGTGTCCGCACGCGCGTATTGCCCCAGACCGGCCAGTGATGTTGTCCGACCAGAACCTCGGCGTGATCGCCCCACATCTGCAACGCTTCGCTCAGGTAGCCGGACCACGCCAGCGCATTGCGGACTTCCGAGCCGCGGAAGGGAAGCAGGTTGTGAAAGTTATGCGTGGCGTTCTCCGCCATGTTGAGCACTTTCAATTTCGGCAGATAGAAATGAAATTCGGCGGGCGCCTCGCTCTCCGGCGCCATCTGGAACACGAACTCGAGGCCGTCGATGATTCGTTTGTCGCCGGTGGCCATGACAAGGTCGGTGGGCGCGACCAGTGCGACGGTCCCTGCGGCCATCGACTTGCCGAGGCCGCAATCGACCTGTCCGCGTGCGCCGCGCGGAATGAATGGCCCGAACTGATACTGCGCTCGCCGCAGCATCGCGTTGCCTGCGATCACGTTTTCCGAGACAGCGAATTCCATGAACAGGTTCGGTGCGATGATGGGCACGCGGCCGCTGGTCACGTCCTCGTCGCTGAGCACGCCCCGTGCGCCGCCCCAGTGGTCGGTGTGTGTGTGGGTGTAAATCACCGCCGTTACGGGCCTGCGCCCGCGATGCTTGAAGTAAAGCTCAAGCCCGGCGCGTGAGCCCTCAACTGACGTCAACGTATCGACAACGATGACCCCGGTGTCGCCTTCGATCAAAGTCATATTGGCGATGTCGAGACCGCGCACCTGATAGACGCGCTCGCAGACCTCGAACAGGCCGTGGTTCATGTTGAGTTGCGATTGCCGCCACAGGCTCGGATTGACGGTCGGTGGTGCCTCGCTTGAGGAGAGAAAGCCGTACGGCTTCAGCGTCCAGACCGTGCGGCCCTGTGCGTTGGTGACGGTGGCGTCCGGCAATGTGGCGACGAAGCCGCGCTTCGCGTCCTCGTAATCCTGACGATCCTCAAAAGGTAATGCAGCCAGCATCGCCGCGTTGAGGGCTACGACTGCGGGGTGAGCATCTTTGGGCAATTTGCGCGGATCGGTCTGTGCATCACTCATGGCACTCCCCTTCGATTTATCAGTTTTGGCTGGCGGCCATCACCACGGTAGTCCGCAAAGATCGATGGTGCCTTCGCGTAGCAGGCGCTTGATCTTGAAAACGTAAGGCAGCATCGCATCGAATGTCGCGCGGCCGGACGATGGCTGCTCGGCATAGACGGTACCGTTGAAGGTCTGCCAGCCGAGTTTTTCATAAAATGCGCTGTTGTGCGGTTCGCAGAACAGCATGCCGAAGTCGGTGGCGCGTTCTTCGGTCAGAGTATGGATCGCCGCGTTGATCGCCAGCGTGGCATAGCCGCGGCCGCGGCAATCCTCGCGCGTCGCCACGCCGCCGATCCCGCCGATGATCACCTTGCGACCGTTCCATGTGCCGGTCCGGCGATAGATACCGGCGTGACAGACCATCTCGCCGTCCAGTTCGATCATCACCCGCAGGTCGGCATGGGCAAAGACGATGTGGCCCCAGGAAGCTGCCTTGACGACGTCGGGCGGCCAGACTGAGGCCAGCAGGGGTTTAACGGCGGGCCAGGTTGAATCGCCGGTCGCAATGTCGATTTCGATGCTCATTCGAGCGTATGTCCCTTCGCAGTGCACATCAGCGTTGTTCTCTATGCAGATGTAAAATACCGGTTCTGATGCGATGATGGGCGTCATCTCAGGAGAATTTTCTACAATGAAGGCCGCCGAGCTCAGTTCTTATCAGAAGTGGTCGATCCTGATCGGGGCATCGGTGATGTTGAGCCTGTCGATGGGTATGCGGCAGAGCTTCGGGCTTTTCCAGCCCTCGATCCTGCACGACACCCAGATCACCAGCGCGGACTTCTCTCTGGCGACCGCCATTCAGAACATCGTTTGGGGCGTGACCCAGCCGTTTGTCGGGGTTTTCGCTGATCGCTATGGCACCCGTTACGTGATGCTGGCCGGTGTTCTGGTTTACATTCTTGGCCTCGTCACCATGATCTTTTCGACCACGGCGCTCGCCTTCACCTTCGGCTGCGGTATCTGCGTCGGCATCGCGCTGTCCTGCACAGCCTCCAGCATGAGCATGACCGTGTCGGCGCGTGCGGTGTCCGCGGCCAAGCGCAGTGTCACCATGGGCGCGATCTCCGCCGCAGGCTCGGTCGGTCTCGTCATCGCCTCGCCGATGGCGCAGACGCTGATTTCGAACGCAGGCTGGCAGATCGCACTGGTTGGATTCATCGGCCTTGCCTGCGTGATGCTGCCTTCGGCGTTCAGCGCGGGCGGTGCCGACAAGATCGAGATCGACAAGGCGGATGACGTCAGCCAGTCGCTCGGCGCGGTGCTTCAGTCGGCGCTTGGTCACTCCGGCTATGTGATCATGGCGCTGGCGTTCTTTGTCTGCGGCCTGCAGCTTGTCTTCCTCACGACACATCTTCCGAACTATCTTGCGATCTGCGGTCTCGACCCCTCGCTCGGCGCCACCGCGCTGGCACTGGTCGGGTTGTTCAATGTGTTCGGCTCCTATGTGTTCGGTTGGCTCGGAGGCCGTTATCCCAAGCAGTTGTTGCTGGGCGGCGTCTATATCGTGCGTTCGCTGGCGATCGCAGTGTATTTCATCCTGCCCGCCACGCCTGCCTCGACGTTGATTTTCGCGGCCGTGATGGGATCGCTCTGGCTTGGCGTCATTCCGCTGGTGAATGGCCTTGTCGCGCAATTGTTCGGCCTGCGGTACATGGCGACCCTGACGGGCATCGCCTTTTTCAGCCATCAGGTCGGCTCCTTCATCGGCGCATGGGGCAGCGGGCTGATCTTCGATCATCTCGGCAGCTATGACATGGCCTGGAAGGCTGCCGTCATCATCGGTCTGATCGCCGGATCGTTCCAGATGCTGATGAATGTGCGCCCGCCAAAAGCCCGGGACGACCTCGCCGGCGCGTTGCCCAAAGCGGCCTGAAAGAGCAGCCTGAAAACCATTCAGGTCAATTTGCTGCCCCGCCACAGGCGGGGGTGGGGCTATATGTCTATTGAGGCCGCATTGCTGTTTCCCTTGCCGGGAAACCTTCTATAGTGCGCCGCGTTGACATCTCGTCACCCACAATTTCCGGAAGTAGACCCATGACCTTCACGCTCCCGAACCTGCCTTATGCTTATGACGCGCTCCAGCCGCACATGTCGAAGGAGACGCTCGAGTATCACCACGACAAGCATCACCAGGCTTATGTGACCAACGGCAATAACCTGCTGAAGGGCACGGAATTCGAAGGCAAGTCCCTCGAAGACATCGTGAAGGGCTCGTTCGGCAAGAACGCACCGCTCTTCAACAATGCCGGCCAGCACTACAATCACCTGCATTTCTGGAACTGGATGAAGCCCAACGGCGGCGGCGACAAGCTCCCCGGCAAGCTCGCCAAGAAGATCGACGAGGATCTCGGCGGTATCGAGAAGTTCAAGACCGATTTCTCCGCTGCCGGTGTCGGCCAGTTCGGCTCGGGCTGGGCCTGGCTGTCCGTCAAGAACGGCAAGCTCGAAATCTCCAAGACGCCGAACGGCGAAAGCCCGCTGGTTCATGGTGCGACGCCGATCCTTGGCGTCGACGTGTGGGAACACTCCTATTACATCGACTACCGCAACCGCCGTCCGGATTATCTCAAGGCATTCGTCGATCATCTCGTGAACTGGGAGTACGTCGAATCCCTGTTCGAGAAAGCGTGATCAACGCATTCAACCAAGGGGCCGCATGTCGCGGCCCCTTTTTTGATTGCAACGTCCTGGTGGATGTGAAACGTCCATGAACTATGTTCTTGTCTTCATCGGTGGTGGCCTTGGCGCCTCGCTTCGCCATGCGATCAATGTCGGCTGCGCTCGCGCCTGCGGTATCAATTTTCCCTACGGCACGTTCGTCATCAACATCACCGGCTCGCTGGTGATGGGCATCATCGCAGGCTACCTTGCACTGAAAGGCGAGGCATCGCAGCCATGGCGGCTGTTCGTCATGACCGGCATTCTCGGTGGTTACACCACATTCTCCGCATTCTCGCTGGATGCCGTGACGCTGTATCAGCGCGGCGAGATGGGGCTGGCTCTGTTTTACGTGATAGGATCGGTGGCGCTGTCCATCGCGGGACTTTTTGCCGGTCTCGCCCTGGTGCGGCATTTCGCTTAAAAAACAAAAACAGACGACGTCATTGTCCGAACCTTCCCTGAAAAACGAGTCCTCCGATAACGGGGAGGGCCTTGAGACGAGCGCGCCCCGCAAGGGCAAGCCGTTCGGCTGGTCGACATTTGTGATCGCCGTGCTCGTTGTGGTCAGTGGCGCGCTGGTGTGGCGGCGCGACGGCATCGACGGCGTCTGGGCCATCCTGTTTCACGACATCTCGCTGTTCGGCGAAATCATGCCGCGCGTGCTCGCTGGCTGCCTGCTTGGCGGATTGATCGCGGCGGTGCTGCCGCACGACAAGGTGTCCAAATCGCTCGGACCGGAATCCGGCCTCAAGGGTCTGCTGATCGGAACGGCGTTCGGCGCGATCCTTCCGGGCGGACCGTTCACCGCTTACCCTG
This sequence comes from Afipia sp., assembly GCA_024508675.1. GTDB lineage: Bacteria > Pseudomonadota > Alphaproteobacteria > Rhizobiales > Xanthobacteraceae > Afipia. Next base: position 333,522 of record JANINQ010000006.1, on the reverse strand, counting down.
TGGCCAGCGCCTTGCTCGCGGTTGGCGCGGATTTCGGCGCAACCATCGCCATGGTGGTGAGTTGGACCCTGATCGGCTATGGCCGCGCTGTGGCGTGGGAAATGCCGATCATGGGCGCGGACTTCACGCTCTGGCGTATCGTGATCTCGCTGCCGATGCCGATCCTTGCCGGTGCGCTCGGGCGCTTCGTCTATGTCCGCGTCCGGCACAGGATCAAGCTGTGACCGCGCTGATCATCGACATCCTGCTGTGGGGCTCGCTGGCCGGGGTCAGCGTCATCGCGTGGCGTCAGGACAAGACCGTGCTGACAGCGGCGCTCCGCAATGGCGGAATGGATTTTATCAACATCGTGCCGCGCATTGCGCTGGGCGTGATCGGCTCCGGCTTCATTGCCGCGATCATCCCGTCGGACGTCATTGTCGGCGGGCTGGGACCGGATACCGGATGGCTCGGCGTCGCCACTGCCGTAGTGGCGGGCGCAGCGACGCCGGGAGGGCCGGTGGTGGGCTTTTCCATCGGGGCGGTTGCGCTCAAGAGCGGCGGCGGAACCCCGCAGGTGGTCGCCTATGTGGTCGCCTGGGCCCTTTTTGCGTTCCAGCGGGTGATTTTGTGGGAAATCCCCTTCATGCCGGCCCGGTTTGTCTGGTTCCGCTGCGCGGTATCGGTTCCGTTCCCCTTCCTGGCCGCCGCCATCGTAATGGTGATCGGGAAACCATAGGCCCAGGCCGCCTTGCGGAACCGTGGACGCGGGTTATGTTATAATATAACATTTCGTGAAATTGAGGGGTTTCCGGACCGCTCGCTGATCCCGGTTTGGAAAGCTGACCATGGCCCATGCGCACGGGCATACCCACACTCACGACCATTCCCACGGCGATCATGGGCACAGCCATCATGCACACAGCCATGGCCCGGCTTCGCCGCATCCGGCCCAGCCGCTCCACTGGTCGATCCTGCGGATGACGCTCGGCGCGCGGCTGGCTGCTGCTGCTGCGATCAGCGCAGTCCTGTGGGCCATCGTGCTGCTGGCGATGAGGTGAGCATGTCCGCGCAACTGACATTCCGCGACGTTACGCTTGGCTATGACCGGCACCCCGCCGTGCATCATCTGAGCGGTGAGGTGGTGCTCGGCGCGCTGGTGGCAGTCGTCGGTCCGAACGGCGCGGGCAAGTCCACGCTGTTTCGCGGCATTGTCGGCATCCTCAAGCCGCTGGCGGGCGTGATCGGACTTGGAGATCTCAACGCGCGCGACATCGCCTATCTGCCGCAAACCGCCGACATCGACCGCAGCTTTCCGATTTCGGTTTACGATTTTGTCGGCACGGGTCTGTGGCGCCGCCGAGGTATTTTCGGCGGTCTCGGCAAGTCGGAGCAGGTGAAGATCACCGAGGCGCTGGCCGCGGTCGGTCTGAGCGGATTTGAAAATCGCCCCATCGGCACGCTGTCCGGCGGGCAGATGCAGCGGATGCTGTTCGCCCGCGTGCTGCTGCAGGATGCGCGCGTGATCGTGCTGGATGAGCCGTTCAACGCCATCGACGCGAAGACCACGGCGGACCTGATCGCGCTGGTGCGGCGCTGGCATGATGAGAAGCGCACGGTGCTGGCGGCGCTGCACGACATGGATCTGGTGCGCCTGAATTTCCCCGAGACGCTGCTGCTGGCACGCTCGAAGGTGGCATGGGGTAAAACGGCGGATGTGCTGACGCAGGAAAATCTGCTTGCAGCCCGGCATATGTGCGAAGCCTTTGACGACAGCGCGGCGCCATGCATCGACACGCGATCGCAGGCGGCGTGAGGCGGTCATGATCTACGATGCGCTGATCGCGCCCTTCACTGAGTTCGAGTTCATGCGCCGTGCACTGGCCGGCGTGATCGCGCTGTCGCTGGGCGGCGCGCCGATTGGCGTGTTCCTGATGCTGCGGCGGATGAGCCTTGTCGGCGATGCCATGGCCCACGCGATTCTCCCGGGTGCTGCGGTGGGATTCCTGCTGTCGGGCCTCAACCTGTTCGCGATGACCTTCGGCGGGCTGATTGCGGGCTTTACGGTTGCGCTGCTGTCGGGCCTTGTCGCGCGCAGTACCGAACTGAAGGAAGACGCCTCGCTGGCGGCCTTCTATCTGGTGTCGCTGGCACTCGGCGTCACCATTGTCTCGGTCAAGGGCACCAATATCGACCTGCTGCATGTGCTGTTCGGCAACATTCTGGCCATGGACGACCAGACCCTGCTGGTGATCGCATTCAATGCCACCATCACGCTATTGGTGCTGGCTGTGATCTATCGGCCGCTGGTGATCGAGTGCGTCGATCCGGTGTTCCTGCGCACGGTGAGCCGTGCCGGCGCGCCCGCGCATCTCGCGTTCCTCGCACTCGTGGTCATCAATCTGGTCAACGGATTTCATGCACTCGGCACGCTGCTGGCTGTGGGCCTGATGATCCTGCCGGCGGGCATTGCGCGGTTCTGGTCGCGCGACATCACCGGCATGATTGGCATCGCAGTCGCAAGCGCGGCTCTGTCGGGCTTCGCGGGCCTGCTGCTGTCGTTTCATACCAAGGTGCCGTCGGGACCTGCGATCATTCTGGTCTGCGCGGCGCTGTATGTCGTCTCGGTTCTGTTCGGAAGCGTGAGCGGTTTGGTCCGTCAGCTCTTTCCGGGCCGCCATCTCGAAGCGTGAGGAGCTGCCATGCTTCGATTGATCAGCATCATCGCGGTTGCACTGGCGTTCGCCGTCAGCCCTGCTGCCGCGCAGGGCGCTTCAGGCGGCCAACTCAACGTGGTCGCGACCTTTTCCATCCTCGCCGATTTCGCAAGAAACGTCGGCGGTGATCGCGTCAGCGTGACGACGTTGGTGGGCCAGAACAGCGACACCCATGTCTACACGCCGACACCGGCGGACGCGAAAAAGATCGCCGACGCAAAGCTCGTCATCGTCAACAGCCTCGGCCTTGAGGGCTGGCTGCCGCGTCTGGTCAAATCCTCCGGCAGCAAGGCCGTGACGGTGGTTGCCACCAAGGGCATCACCGCACGCAAGATCGAGGATGGCCATAGCCACGATCCGTCGGATGCCGATCCGCATGCCTGGCAATCGGTGCCGAATGCAAAGATCTACGTCGCCAATATCCGCGACGCCTTGATCGCTGCCGATCCGGCGGGTGTTGAGGCCTACAAAGCCAACGCGGTGGCCTATCTCGCAAAGCTGGATGCGCTGGACCGCGACATCCGCGAGGCGGTGGCGAAAATTCCGTCCGAGCGGCGCAGCGTGATTTCGACCCACGATGCCTTCGGCTATTTCGCTGCCGCCTATGGGATCAAATTCATCGCGCCGCAGGGCGTCTCGACCGAATCCGAGCCCAGCGCCCGCGACATTGCAGCCATCATTTCCCAGATCAAAAAGCAGAAAATTCCGGCTGTTTTTCTAGAAAATGTCAGCGATCCACGCCTGATGCGGCGGATCGCCGCCGAGACCGGGGCGAATATCGGCGGAACGCTGTATTCGGACAGCCTGACCGACGAAAAGGGGCCTGCCCCCACTTACATTGATATGGTCCGGCACAATATAAAGGCCCTGACCAGCGCGCTGTCGAGCTAGGGCAGGGGCCACCCTGCCGCCGGGCGCGTGTTTGATTGCCTGGAGATTTCATGTCCGAAGCCGCCGCCAACAAGATTCCCGTGACCGTTCTGACCGGCTACCTCGGTGCCGGAAAGACCACGCTTTTGAACCGCATCCTGTCCGAAAACCACGGCAAGAAATACGCCGTGATCGTCAACGAATTCGGCGAGATCGGCATCGACAACGACCTGATCGTCGGCGCGGACGAGGAAGTGTTCGAGATGAATAACGGTTGCGTCTGCTGCACCGTGCGCGGCGACCTCGTGCGCATCATCGACGGCCTGATGAAACGCAAGGGCAAGTTCGACGCTATCATTCTGGAGACCACGGGCCTCGCTGATCCGGCTCCTGTCGCGCAGACCTTTTTCGTCGATGAAGACGTGCGTGAGAAGACCGCGCTCGACGCGGTGGTGACCGTGGCCGACGCCAAATGGCTGAGCGACCGCCTGAAGGACGCACCGGAAGCCAAGAACCAGATCGCCTTCGCCGACGTCATCGTGCTGAACAAGACCGATCTTGTCACCAAGCCGGAGCTGGCCGAGGTCGAGGCGCGCATCCGCGCCATCAACCCCTATGCGACGCTGCACAAGACCGAGCGCGCGCAGGTCAAGCTGTCAGATGTTCTCGAGCGCGGCGCATTCGATCTCGACCGCATTCTGGAGATCGAGCCGGAGTTTCTCGAGGACGGCGGTCACGATCATGACCACGATCACTGCCATGACGAGAACTGCACCCATGAGCATCTTCACCACGGCCACGATCACCATCATCATGGGCACGATCACGGCCACGGCCTGAAGCACTATCACGACGAGGATATGCAGTCCCTGTCGCTGCGCACCGAGAAGCCGATCGATCCGACCAAGTTTATGCCATGGCTGCAGGAGCTGGTCGCTAAGGACGGCGAGAAGATCCTGCGCTCGAAGGGCATTCTCGCGTTCAAGGGTGATGATGACCGCTACGTCTTTCAGGGTGTGCATATGATGCTGGAAGGCGACCATCAGCGGAAATGGCGCAACGACGAGAAACGCGAAAGCCGCGTCGTGTTCATCGGCCGCGAATTGCCCGAACAGGCGATCCGCGAAGGCTTTGAGAAGACCATCGCGTGATGTCGAACTTCGGCCTGCCTCCGGAAGAGGCCTCCATTGTTTCTGTCACTGATCGGGTCACCAAGGTTGCGTTGAATGCACCGGCGTCCGCTGTGCATTTCCTTGGCGACGTCGCGGCGTTCGTCGGCACGGAAGAAAACGTCACGCTGGCGACTGGCGGTGAGACGAATGCCGTTGCCGTGCATGGCGGCGGCATCCTGTGTTCGGCCTCCGACGGCGAGCGCGTGGTTATGGGCGGCGACGACGGCAAGCTGGTGTCGCTCGATGCCAAGTCGAATGTCGAAGCTCTTGCGACCGACGCCAAGCGGCGCTGGATCGACAATGTCGCTTTGCATACAGATGGCGCGGTGGCTTGGTCCGCCGGAAAGACGGCCTTTGTCCGCAATCCGAAAGGCGATGAGAAGTCGCTTGATGTGCCGTCGACCGTAGGCGGTCTCGCGTTTGCGCCCAAGGGCGTGCGGCTTGCGGTGGCGCATTACAATGGCGTGACGCTGTGGTTTCCCAACATGGGCGCGAAGCCGGAATTCCTGGAATGGAAAGGCTCGCATCTCGGCGTCACCTTCAGCGCCGATAACCGTTTTCTCGTCACCTCGATGCATGAATCCGCCCTGCACGGATGGCGGTTGGCGGATTCTCGCCATATGCGGATGACCGGTTATCCTGCCCGCGTGCGTTCGATGTCATGGAGCGCAAGCGGAAAATTCCTCGCCACTTCGGGGTCGGATAGCGTGATCCTCTGGCCGTTCGCCAGCAAGGATGGGCCGATGGGCAAGGAGCCGCTCATGCTGGCGCCGTTGCAGGCCAAGGCGACGGTGGTGGCCTGCAATCCGAAGGAAGAGGTCTTCGCGGTCGGCTACAGCGATGGCACCATCCTGATGGTGCGGATCGAGGACGGCGCGGAAATCCTGGTGCGCAGGAATGCGGGCGAGCCGGTGGCTGCGCTGGCATGGAATGCGAAGGGATCGCTGCTCGCCTTCGCCAGCGAAGACGGCGACGCTGGACTGCTCACTCTGTAGTGAGTAAGCAGTCGTCATGCGGTTTCTGGCGACATTCCAGTTTTATGACTTTCTCGACACGCTTGTCAGCCTGACGGCGGCGTTCGTGCTTGGGACCCTGATCGGGGCCGAGCGCCAGTATCGTCTGCGTACGGCGGGGCTGCGTACAAATGTGCTTGTCGCGGTAAGTGCTGCGGCGTTTGTCGATCTCGCCATGCAGCTTGCCGATGCGGATGGGGCCGTGCGCGTCATTGCGTATGTCGTGTCGGGGATCGGGTTTCTCGGTGCCGGCGTCATCATGAAGGAAGGCATGAATGTCCGCGGCCTGAATACGGCAGCTACATTATGGGGCTCCGCAGCGGTGGGCTGCTGCGCGGGCGCCGACATGCTGGCGCAGGCGGTCACGCTCACGGCCTTTGTGCTGGCTGGAAACACGCTGCTGCGGCCTCTCGTCAATGCCATCAACCGCAGCCCGCTGGACGAGCGTGCGTCGGAGGCGACCTACGAAATTCGGCTCACGGTGGACGCCGCATCCATTGACGCGGCGCGCGATGTGCTGGTCGAAAAACTGGAAGCGGCAAAATATCCGGTCAGCGATGTCAATGTGATCGAGCGCGCGGAGGATGTTGCGGAGATCGTTGCCACGCTGGTGAGCACGGCTGTGGATGCGAAAGAGCTCGATGCGGTGACGGCGGAGCTGGCGCGCCGTCCGGGCGTCCGTCATGCGACATGGGACGTCAGCACCAAGGACTGATGCTGCGGCGTGCTCCTCGCTTGCCCCAAGGTTCCGCATTGATCTTCACGATCGATTGAGTGCGGCATCGCGTGCGATCGCCGGCTCTGGAACCATCATTGCCGCCATCCGTTGGCCTGCTGTGGGCAAGACCATCAATGGGTGCCGCGATGACTCCGGACGACAGGCGAGCGAATCGAACCAACTTCATGCTCTCCGCAATTCTGATTGCGGCGGGACTGGCTTTGTCTGGGTTGTCGCTGATGGAATTGTCGTCGCGCGGCAAGATTCATCTGGCGCAGACGACGCAGCCTTCCGAGCTGGCCCCATCGGTCCCTGCTGGCAAAAGCGATGGGCCGGCGGAGTCGACACCCGGCGGCACGCGTCCGACAACACCTGCGCCGGAGCCCGCGCGGCCCGATGCCGATGCCCAGAAGGCGGGCGCAAAGCCCGCGCTGCCGCCCGCGCCTGCAGAAAAGACCGGCGAGCCGATCAGGAACTGATAGAAAAACAAAAAAAGCCAGACTTGCGTCTGGCCTTTTGCCTGCGATGACCGATCCTTTAGCGGACCAGCACGTTCTTGAATTGCCAGGGATCGCTGGTGTCGATGTCTTCCGGGAACAGACCCGGACGATCGGTCAGCGGCGTCCAGTCGGTGTAGTAGCCTTTCACCGGTCCGAGATACGGCATCTGGATTTCCAGCAAGCGGTCGAAATCCATCTCGTCGGCTTCGACAATGCCTTCCTTCGGATTCTCAAGCGCCCACACCATGCCGCCGAGCACGGCGGAGGTCACCTGCAGGCCGGTCGCATTCTGGTAGGGCGCGAGTTTCCGCGTCTCCTCGATGGAGAGCTGCGAGCCATACCAGTAGGCATTGTTGTCGTGACCGAACAGCAGCACGCCGAGTTCGTCGATGCCGTCGACAATTTCGTTTTCATCGAGGATGTGATGCTTCTCCTGCATCTTCGCCGCGCGTCCGAACATTTCGTGCAGTGAGAGCACGGCATCGTCCGCCGGGTGATACGCATAGTGGCAGGTCGGCCGATAGATCACCTTGCCCGATGCGTCGCGCACGGTAAAGAAGTCGGAGATCGAGATCGACTCGTTGTGCGTGACAAGGAAGCCGTACTGCGCGCCGCGGGTCGGGCACCAGGTGCGCACGCGCGTGTCGGCGCCGGGCTGCATCAGGTAGATCGCTGCGCCGCATCCCGCTTCGTGCGTGTGTGCGTTTTCGGGCATCCATTTTTCATGGGTGCCCCAGCCGAGTTCGGACGGCTGCACGCCTTCCGACAGGAAGCCTTCCACGGACCACGTGTTGACGAACACGTCCGGCTCCTTCGGCTTCTTCGAGCGCTGGGTGTCGCGTTCTGCGATGTGAATGCCCTTGATGCCGGCCTGACGCATCAGGTCGGCCCACTCGGCCTTGGTCTTCGGCCGCGGGGCATTGAGCTTGAGGTCGGAGGCGACGTTCAGCAGCGCCTGCTTGACGAAGAACGAGACCATGCCGGGATTAGCGCCGCAGCAGGAGACGGCCGTGGTCGAGCCCGCGGGACGCGCGCGCTTGGCGGCCAGCGTGTTCTCGCGCAGCGCGTAATTGGAGCGTGCTTCAGGGCCCTTCGATGCATCGAAGTAGAAGCCGAGCCACGGTTCGTTGACCGTGTCGATATAGAGTGCGCCGAGTTCGTTGCAGAGCTCCATGATGTCGGTGGAGCCGGTATCGACCGAAAGATTGACGCAGAAGCCCTGGCCGCCGCCTTCGGTGAGCAGCGGCGTCAGCAGTTCGCGGTAGTTATCCTTGGTGACGGCCTGCTGGATGAAGCGCACATTGTGCTTCTCGCAATGCGCCTTGCGGCCTTCGTCCTTCGGATCAATCACCGTGATGCGCGACTTGTCGTAGTCGAGGTGGCGCTCGATCATCGGCAGCGTGCCTTTGCCGATCGAACCGAAGCCGATCATGACAATCGGGCCAGTGATGCGCGCGTAAACGGGGAATTTGCTCAAAATCAGAACTCCGGATCACAGGGAAGATGCTGCCGCGCAGGAAGAACTACGGCAACGGACACGATAATTCCAGTGTGGTTTTGGCCCGCGAAGCCGCAAGGAACCGCTCCCGGCGCAATGCAGAGACGCAGGCCGGCACACTGGTCTTTCACATGGTTGTCTTACAGCGCGGTCATGATCGCGGCTGCGTCACCTTCAGCACGGTCAGGGATCGCCAGCGCCCGCCGGGCGTCTGGAATTCGATCGTCTGCCCGACGGACAGGCCGATCAGCGCCGCGCCGATCGGCGTCAGGATCGAGATCTTGCCCGCATCGACATCCGCCGCCTCCGGATAAACCAGCGTGACGGATCGTTCCTGCAGACTGATGTCGTCGCGGAACATGACTTCCGAGTCCATCGTGACAAGGCCGGGCAGCATTCTGGCATCGGGCAGGATTTCCGCGCGTTCGATTTCCCGCGCGAGAAAGTCGGTGGTCTGCGGATACTTGTCCGAGGCAGCCTCGGCAATGTTACGCAGGCGATCGGCATCACACATGCGCAGGGAGATCGGCGGCAGTTCAGGGGTCAAATGACTCATGATTGTTTTCTTCCTTGGTTCTTCAGGCGGCCGTGGGGCCACGCGGGCCGGGCTCGTGATCATCGGTGCGCAGGACGGATCTCATGGCGCGGTGTTGCTGCAACGAGATCACGCCGAGAGGCGGCTCGAGACTTTCCACAGTGAGCACGTGGCTGACGCCATCGATGCCCAGATAGGGCATGCGCGAACCGACCGGCACGCCGATCAGCGCAGCGCCCAGCGGCGACAGGATCGACACATGCAGATGACTGCTGCGGAAATTTTCCGGCAGCACCGGGATGCGGCTTTCCAGCAGCAGGCCGTCGTCAGCCCGGAACGTGACCCAGTGGTCGAGGCGAACACAGCGCAGCGGATCGGCGGATTCGACCACGTCCGCGCGCTCCAGTTCGGACACCAGAAAGTGGCAGACGGGGTTGTGGTCTTTTACTGCCCGCATGGCGGCGAGCTTGAGCATATGGAAATCGGTCGCGGCGATGCGGATCGGCGGAAGCTGTTCGTTCATCATGACGTATCTCACAACGCCCGACGCTGCTGCGCCGAGCGGGTTCACGGTTTGGTTTGTGAGCGGGAAGGACTGCAAAAGACCCGGGACGGCGCGGACGCGCGTCCGCCCGGGTCACCTTCGGGTTTGAAGGCGACCTGCGTGAAGCAGCAGACGGTTGTTGCAGACGTTCGACATGATGAATTGAAGCTATGACCCTTGGCGGGAAAGTCAACAGATCGGCTGCGACATGCTGGCGCGGTTCGCCGGCATGTCGCGAAGGTTATCGGCTGGAACCCGGCCGCTGGAATTACGCGCTGCGGCGCTTGGCTGTGATTTCGATCTCGACTTTCATCTCGGGCTTGTAGAGCGCGGAGACGGCAACAATCGTCGCTGCCGGGCGGATGTCGCCGAGCGTTTCGCCGCACACGGCAAACACCGCATCGAAATCCCTGGCGTCGGTCACGTAGTAGGTCGCGCGCACGAGGTCGGCCATCTCGAAGCCGCCGTCTTTCAGCGCGGTGGCGATGACCTTGAAGCAGTTGCGGGTCTGCTCGGCGACGTCTTCCGGCAGGACCTTGGTGACAGGATCGTAGCCGGTGGTGCCGGCGACGAAACACATATCGCCTTCCACGACGGCGCGGCTGTAGCCGGCGACCTTCTCGAATGGCGATCCGGATGAAATCAGGCGGCGGGACATCGGTCTTTTTCCTTATGAAAGCAGGATTGCGGAGCTCATTTCCGAGCCCCGCAATGCCGGGTCTTGCCGGTCAAATCAAGCGGCCTGGGTGAAAAGCTTTCGAGCTTTCCCGGCTGCACGGGCGCGCGGACGCCGGGCCTTGTCGCCGGTGGCCACGATCATGCCGAAGGCGTCGTCCAGAACGCCTTCGCGCAGTTCGACCGCCAGCAGCCGCTCGCGCTCGAACGGGCCGGGCAGGGCCAGCTCGCCGGTCTTCCCGGCCGAGAAGCCGAAACGTGCGTAATAGGCGGGATCGCCGCGCAGGATCACAGCGCCATGGCCGCGCGCCTTGGCGGCAGCCAGCGCATGCTCCATCAGCGCCGCGCCGACGCCGAGCGAGCGGCACGCGGCGTCCACAGCCAGCGGGCCGAGCACCAGTGCGGGAATGCCCCCCGCGCTGACGTGCCACAGCCGCACGGTCCCGACCAGGCGGCCCTCATGCACCGCGGAGAAGGCGAGGCCTTCAGCGGGCAGGCGTCCGTCACGCAGGCGCTGGCAGGTGCGCGCATGCCGGCCTTCGCCGAAGCTCGCATCCAGCAGCGCTTCACGCGCAACGACGTCCGAGGCTCGCTCCGCACGGATCGCGAACGGAGCGGCATCGAGGGTGAGGGCGGCGGTCTTTTTCCAAACAGCAGTCATGGCACGTCAGTCCCCACTCCAGACGGCGAACGCGCCGCGGAGTGTTGTCAGCAAATAGCGATGTGACGGGATGGACGCCGGCGAACCGGCGTCCGGTTGTTCAAGCCTCAGAGGAGGCTGTTCAGATGTGGCCCGATCGCCGCAGCGATCAGATGTGGTAGGTCTTCAGCGGCGGGATGCCGTTGAAAGCCACCGCCGAGTAGGTCGACGTATACGCGCCGGTGCCTTCGATCAGCAGCTTGTCGCCGATCTCGAGCGTGACGGGCAGCGGATACGGCACCTTTTCGTACAGCACGTCGGCCGAATCGCAGGTCGGGCCGGCGAGGATGCACGGCGCCATCTCCGCGCCGTCGTGCGGCGTCTTGATGGCGTAGCGGATCGACTCGTCCATCGTCTCGGCGAGGCCGCCGAACTTGCCGATGTCGAGATAGACCCAGCGGTTCTCGTCGTCGTCGCTCTTCTTCGAGATCAGCACCACTTCCGTCTCGATGATGCCGGCGTTGCCGACCATGCCGCGCCCCGGCTCGATGATGGTTTCCGGGATGCGGTTGCCGAAGTGCTTGCGCAGCGCGCGGAAGATCGAGCGGCCGTACTGCACCACCGGCGGCACGTCCTTCAGGTAACGGGTCGGGAAGCCGCCGCCCATGTTGACCATGGAGAGGCTGATGCCGCGCTCGGCGCAGTCGCGGAACACCTGCGAGGCCATCGCCAGCGCACGGTCCCACGCCTTTACCTTGCGCTGCTGCGAGCCGACATGGAACGAGATGCCGTACGGCTCGAGGCCGACGCGCTTGGCATGCTCGATCACATCGACCGCCATCTCCGGGTCGCAGCCGAACTTGCGCGACAGCGGCCACTCGGCGCCAGCGCAGTCGTATAGGATGCGGCAGAACACCTTGGCGCCGGGAGCGGCGCGGGCGACCTTCTCGACCTCGGCGGTGCAGTCGACCGCGAACAGGCGAATGCCCAGCGCGAAGGCGCGCGCGATGTCGCGCTCCTTCTTGATGGTGTTGCCATAGGAGATGCGGTCCGGCGTCGCGCCGGCGGCCAGCGCCATTTCGATTTCCGCGACGGTCGCGGTGTCGAAGCACGAGCCGAGCGAGGCCAGCAGCGACAGCACTTCCGGCGACGGGTTCGCCTTGACGGCATAGAACACGCGCGAGTCCGGCAGCGCCTTGGCGAAGGTCTGGTAGTTGTCGCGCACGACCTCGAGGTCGACGACGAGGCACGGCTCGGTGTCGAGACCCTCACGGCGGCGGTTGCGGAGGAATTCCTGGATACGTTCGGTCATCGCACTCTCCCAATCGGCCCAGCGACGGACCGTTGAAAAACCGTTCTTCGGATGTGAGCGCTTCGGCCCGGCCGCACGATGGAGGTGCGACGAAGCCTCGGACTCGTATCCGAACTGTGCTGCCGTGGATTGGTTGGGAAATTCCCGCCCGCTCACCTGGCAATGAAGGACAAGCCTTTTCAGTAGCCCGCGCCGGCGTTGGACTGCCGGTAGAGACCAAAAAAGCCCGCTCCGTCGTTGCTTTAAGTCGCGTCCCCCGTTGAGAGCGGGGTGCGCCGGTTCGCCTCCGGCTGCCAGTCACGGTTGCAAGGAAAGAAGTCACCTTCAACGGCATCCCTTGAGAGAGATGCTGGCCTCTTGAGTCTCACGACTGAAGCGACCCTCGGTTCTTCGTCCCCTTGGCGGCTGTCCGGCCTCTTGTCCGGATACCTACCGACTGACACACGACCACAGGCACGTGCGAAATTGGGCAAGGGTGGAAATATGAGCTTTGACTCTGGTGCGCAAGTATTTTTTTGCCCGCGCGACAACTTTCCACGCATCGTGATTGAAATGTCGCGCGTGAGTTAACGAACCGAGAGAAAGATGAATGCGCGTTAATTATTCGGCGTGTGAAAAGTGCCTGCAGCGCAGCGGGATTTTCAAATCTTCCGAGTGAACGGCTCGACGCGCTGCGCACCGCGCACGAAGGCCACCATGACGGCGACGCCGATCAGGAAGAGCACCACCTGAACGATGTGAGCGGCGGTGTCGCTGAGACCAAACAGGATCGCGATCGCCCAGCCGCCGGCAAAGGCCGCGCCGAACACCTCCGCGCCGATCAGGATGGCGGCGCTGATGACGGTGATGACGCTGGGCCACGCGATTTCGCGGGCATTGGCTTCGAGCTTCTTGGCGTTCATGACTTTGTGATCCCGTTTCGGGCCGCAATCTCTGCGAAATCGTGGTCCCGATCAAGGGTTAAGGGCGCAAAAAAGCCCCACCCGATGGTATAGAGAAGCACCAGAAAATCGCTGCAAATAAGGCTCCGCAAAGGATTCCCATGTCAGACGCGCCTCAATCGACTGCCGCCTCCCAAGCCAACCCGCTGCTGGCGGCCTGGGAGACCCCGTTCGAGACGCCGCCCTTCGCGCAGATCCGCCCCGAGCACTTCCTGCCGGCCTTCGACAAGGCCTTTGCCGACCACACGGCGGAGATCGAGGCGATCAAGGCCAATCCGGAGGAGCCGACATTCGAGAACACCGTCACGGCGCTGGAGCGGGCGGGCAAGCTGCTCTCCAGGGTGTCGGCGGTGTTCTACGACCTCGTGGGCGCCCACTCCAATCCGGAGCTTCTCAAGATCGAATCCGAAGTGGCGCTGAAGCAGGCGCGGCACTGGAATCCGATCAGCATGGACGCTGCGCTGTTTGGCCGCGTCTCGAAGCTGCGCGACAAGGCGGCCTCGCTTAACCTGACCGGCGAGCAGGCGCGGCTGCTGGAGCGGACCTGGACCAGCTTCCACCGCGCCGGCGCGGGCCTGTCCGAGGCGGCCAAGGCGCGCACCGCCGAGATCAACGAGCGGCTGGCGCACCTCTCCACCGACTTTAGCCACCATCTGCTCGGCGACGAGCAGGAATGGACCATGGAGCTGGGTGCGGACGATCTGGCGGGCCTGCCAGACAGTTTTGTCGCCGCCACCAAGGCCGCCGCCGAGGAACGCGGGATGCCGGGCAAGATGGTCGTGACGCTCTCGCGCTCCTTCGTCGAGCCGTTCCTGAAGGATTCCGCCCGCCGCGATCTGCGCGAGAAGGTCTACAAGGCCTTCACCGCCCGCGGCGACAATGGCAACGCCAACGACAACAACGCGGCCATTCTCGAAATCCTGAAGCTGCGCGAGGAGCGGGCGAAGATCCTCGGCTATCCGAGCTTCGCCGCCTACCGGCTGGAGGATTCCATGGCCAAGACCCCGGAGGCCGTGCGCGGCCTCTTGGAGCGGGTCTGGAAGCCGGCCCGCGCCCGCGCCATGACTGACCGCGACGCGTTGCAGGCGCTGATCGCCGAGGAGGGCGGCAACTTCAGGCTCGCTGCCTGGGACTGGCGCTACTACGCCGAGAAGCTGCGCCAGCGCCGCGCCAATTTCGACGATGCCGCGATCAAGCCGTATCTCGCGCTCGATCACATGATCGCCGCCGCCTTCGACGTGGCGACCCGGCTGTTCGGCGTGACCTTCCTTGAGCGCAAGGACATCCCGGTCTGGCATCCGGACGTCCGGGTCTGGGAGGTCAAGGACGCCAAGGGCAACCACAAGGCGCTGTTCTACGGCGATTACTTCGCGCGGCCGTCCAAGCGCTCCGGCGCGTGGATGACCTCGCTGCGTGACCAGCAGAAGCTCGACGGCAATGTCGCGCCGCTGGTCATTAATGTCTGCAATTTCTCAAAGGGCACCGACGGCCAGCCGTCGCTGCTCTCGCCGGACGATGCCCGCACCCTGTTTCACGAATTCGGCCATGGCCTGCATGGCATGCTCTCGGACGTAATGTATCCCTCGCTGTCCGGGACCAGCGTGTTCACCGATTTCGTCGAGCTGCCGTCGCAGCTTTACGAACACTGGCAGGAGCAGCCGCAGGTGCTGCAGAAGTTTGCGCGGCATTACCAGACCGGCGAACCGCTGCCGGAGGACCTGCTCAAGCGTTTCATCGCCGCGCGCAAATTCAATCAGGGCTTTGCCACGGTGGAATTCGTTTCATCCGCGCTGATGGATCTCGAATTCCACACCCAGCCTGCGGCCTCGATCACCGACGTCCGCGCCTTCGAGAGGCAGGAACTGGACAAGATCGGCATGCCGGCGGAAATCGCGCTGCGCCATCGCCCGACCCAGTTCGGCCACATCTTCTCCGGCGATCACTATGCCGCCGGTTATTACAGTTACATGTGGTCCGAGGTGATGGACGCGGATGCGTTCGGCGCGTTCGAGGAAGCACATAACATCTTCGATCCGGCGGTGGCGAAGCGGCTGCATGACGACATCTATTCGTCGGGCGGATCGCGTGATCCGGAAGACGCTTACATCGCTTTCCGCGGTCGCAAGCCCGAGCCCGACGCGCTGCTGCGCCGCCGCGGTCTGCTCAACGAACCCGAGGCGGCATGAAGCTGGATCGCGCACGATGACACGTCGTCTCATTCAGGGCCTGAGCCTGATCGCCGCCCTGGTGCTCGGAAGCGCCGCAGCACAGGCCCATCCTCATGTCTGGATCACCGCAAAGAGCCAGCTTGTCTATGCGCCGGACGGCACCATCACCGGTGTCCGCCACGCTTGGACCTTCGACGACATGTTCTCGACCTACGCTTTGCAGGGGATCGAGAGCAAGACCAAGGGTGTCTACACTCCTGAAGAACTGAAGCCGCTGGCGCAGACCAATGTGGAATCGCTGAAGGAATATGCCTTCTTCACGTTTGCGAAAGCGGGCGCCGCAGGCAGCCAGAAGAAAGAGAAGTTCAGCGAGCCGGTCGATTACTATCTCGATTACAAGGATTCCGTGCTGACGCTGCATTTCACCCTGCCGTTCAAGACGCCGTTCAAGACACAGGCGCTGGCGGTCGAGGTGTTCGATCCGTCCTATTTCATCGACTTCAAGCTGGACGAGAAGGACCCGGTGACGCTGGTCGGCGCCCCGGCGAACTGCAAGCTGAACTTCCAGCGGCCGAGCGACGGCAGCGCGCAGGCGCAGACCATGAACGAGCAAACCTTCCTGAACGGCGACAATTCGAACTACGGCGCGATGTTCGCCAACAAGATCACGGTGGATTGCCCTTAATGTTCAATAGCCGTTATTCCGGCGCGCGCGCATCGCGTGCGAACCCGGAATCCAGAGATATAACGGGAAGGATGGATTCCGGGTCTGCGCTGAAAGGCGCATCCCGGAATGACGTCTGGGGTAGGGTTGCTGTCGTTGCGTTGATGCTGGTTGCGGCGCTTTATCTCGATAGCGCGATCCATACAGCTCTTGCGCAAAACCCGTTCGGTGCTCCGAAGGGCGCGGCCGCCGAGCCGCAGGCGAGCGGCATCATCGGCTGGCTGCTTGCCAAGCAATCCGAATTCTATCTTCAGATGTCGAAGACCATTCGCGCGGCGAAAACCGACGGCAGCGCGGTGTGGGCGCTGCTCGGCATTTCGTTCGCTTATGGCGTGTTCCACGCGGCCGGTCCCGGTCATGGCAAAGCGGTGATCTCGTCCTATCTCGTGGCCAATGAGGAAACCGCGAAACGAGGCATCGTGCTGTCATTCGCCTCGGCCCTGATGCAGGCGCTGGTGGCGATCGCGATTGTCGGGATCGGCGCGCTGCTGCTGAACGCAACCGCAAAGACCATGTGCAGCGCCGAGCGCGTGATCGAGATCGCGAGCTACGGCCTGATCGCGGCGTTCGGCGCGCGGCTGGTCTGGACCAAGGGGCGAAGCCTTTTTCGTGCTCTCGGAACCTATCGCTCCGCACCGCAGTTCGTTCCGGCTATGGCTCATGCAAGCAACCACGCGCACGATCACAGTCACCACGATCATTCTCACGACCACGGCCACGATCATTCACACGCGCGCGTCGCCCATCACGATCATCATCACGGCCATGCGCATCACGGTCACGAACATCATGATCATGCCGGTCACGTTCATGATGAGCATTGCGGCCATTCCCATGGTCCCGAGCCGAGCGAACTGTCCGGTCCCGGCGGCTGGTCGCGCGGATTAAGCGCCGTGCTGACTGTGGGCGTCCGGCCCTGTTCCGGCGCGATCCTCGTGCTGGTGTTCGCGCTGGCGCAGGGGCTGTTCTGGGCGGGTGTTGCCGCGACGCTGCTGATGGGGCTTGGCACAGCGATCACGGTGTCCGCCATTGCCATCATCGCGGTGTCGGCCAAGGGACTTGCCGCCCGTATCGCCGCCGGCCGCGATGGCGGCGGCGCGGTCCTGCTGCGCGGCATCGAGTTCGGCGCCGCGGCTCTGGTACTTCTGTTCGGTGCCGGCCTGCTGCTCGGATACATGACAGCGGAGCGCGTCACCTGCTTCTGACCGTCCTCGCCTTGACAACATTTCGACAACGCGCGATGCCAGAGCCGTCATGACAGCCGTCATTCCCCTCGATGCACATCGGCCTGCGGCGCAACCGGCGTCTTCGCGCGTCGGCGTCCTGCTGGTCAATCTCGGCACGCCGGATACTGCCGACGCGAAGGGCGTCCGCGTTTATCTGCGCGAGTTCCTCTCCGATCCGCGCGTGATCGAAAATCAGGGACTGATCTGGCAGGTCATTCTCAATGGCATCGTGCTGCAGATTCGTCCGGCCAAAAAGGCCAAGGACTATCTGAAAATCTGGAACCTCGAGAAAAACGAGTCGCCGCTCAAGACCATCACGCGCGCGCAAGCCGAAAAGCTGGCTGCATCGATCGCGGACCATCAGCATGTGATCGTCGACTGGGGCATGCGCTACGGCAATCCGTCGCTCAAGTCGCGGATCGACGCGCTGACAGCGCAGGGCTGCGACCGCATTCTGGTGATGCCGCTCTATCCGCAGTATTCAGCCTCGACGTCGGCGACGGTGGTCGACAAGGTCGCGACCGCGCTGAAGGACATGCGCGCACAGCCGACTGTCCGCTTCACGCCGCCCTATTATGACGATCCGGTTTACATCGATGCGCTCGCGGTCTCGATCGAGCGTCATCTGGCGACGCTGTCTTTCAAGCCCGAAACCATCGTGGCGTCGTTCCATGGCATGCCGCAGTCCTACATCGACAAGGGCGATCCCTATCAGGTGCAGTGCGTGGCCACGGTGAATGCGCTCCGCACGCGGATGGGCCTCGACGAGAAGGGCCTGATGCTCACCTTCCAGTCGCGGTTCGGCTATCAGGAGTGGCTCAAGCCCTACACCGCCGCGACGGTCGAGCAGCTTGCCAAGGACGGTGTGCGGCGAATTGCCGTCGTGACACCCGGGTTTTCCGCCGACTGTATTGAAACCCTTGAAGAGATCGCGCTGGAGAATGCCGAGATATTCCGCCATGCCGGCGGTGAGGAATTCACGGCCATTCCTTGCCTGAACGACAGCGACGAGGGGATGGACGTCATCCGCCAGATCGTCCTGCGTGAACTTCAAGGCTGGATCTGACGGCCCAGATCCAGGCCAGGTTCGAACCTCAATCCCTGTTCGTCCGACCAAGAATTGCTCAAGAGCGAGAGCGGCTGTCGTGCGCCTGTGCTAGACTGGCGCCGAGCCTCGCGCCCATTCACCCGCAGGGAGTTTTCAATGTCCGGTTTCGATATTTTCGCGATTGCGCTTTTGCTGCTTGTGATCCTCACGCTGTTCGCTGGCGTCAAAACTGTGTCACAGGGCTACGACTGGACGATCGAGCGGTTCGGAAAATACACCCGCACGCTAGGGCCGGGCCTCAACCTCATCATTCCGTATTTCGATCGCGTCGGCCGCAAGGTCAACATGATGGAGCAGGTGATCGATATTCCGCAGCAGGAAGTCATCACCAAGGACAACGCCACCGTGACGGTGGACGGTGTGACCTTCTATCAGGTGTTCGATGCCGCCAAGGCGAGCTACGAGGTGTCCAACCTCAATCAGGCCATCGTCACGCTGACCATGACCAACATCCGCTCCGTCATGGGCTCGATGGATCTCGATCAGGTTCTGTCGCATCGCGATGAAATCAACGAGCGGCTGCTGCGCGTGGTCGATGCCGCGGTGTCGCCATGGGGCGTCAAGGTCAACCGCATCGAGATCAAGGACATCGTGCCGCCGCACGATCTGGTCGAGGCGATGGGCCGGCAGATGAAGGCCGAGCGCGTCAAGCGCGCTGACATTCTTCAGGCCGAAGGTCAGCGCCAATCCGAAATTCTCCGTGCGGAAGGTGCCAAGCAGTCGCAGATTCTGCAGGCGGAAGGCCGCCGCGAGGCCGCCTTCCGCGACGCCGAGGCGCGCGAGCGGTCGGCCGAAGCTGAGGCGCGCGCGACGGAGATGGTCAGCAACGCGATTGCCAGCGGCGATGTTGCCTCGCTGAACTACTTCATCGCGGACAAGTATATCAAGGCGTTCGGCCAGCTCGCGGAATCGCCGAACCAGAAGATCATCATGCTGCCGATCGAGGCGACCGGAATGCTGGGCTCGCTGGCTGGTATCGGAGAGATCGCCAAGGCGACCTTCGGCGACACCGCAGCCTCTGCGGCAGCTTCCACGTCGCGCCGTCCGCCGAGCGTGCCGAACACCACGCCTCCGCGGTCAACGACATAAGGACGGCATCGGATGGTGGACCTTCTGTCGAAACTCGGGACATGGAACTGGCTGATCCTCAGCGTTGTGCTGATGGCGATCGAGACCTTCGCGCCCGGTGTGTTCATGCTGTGGCTTGGACTCGCTGCCCTGATCGTGGGTGTGCTGTCATTCGGCATCACATGGTCATGGCAGGCGCAGATCATCGCATTTGCGGCGCTGTCGATCGCGATGGTGCCGTTGTGGCGCTATTACTCCGGCAAGAATGCGAAGCCGACCGACAATCCGTTTCTCAACAAGCGCGCGGAAGGTCTGGTTGGTCGCGTGTTCACGCTGGAGAAGCCGATTGTCGATGGCGTCGGTACGGTGCGTATCGATGATACAGTCTGGCGCGTGTCTGGCCCGGACGTGCCGTCGGGCAGCCGGGTGAAGATCGTCAGCGCGGATGGCGCGAGCCTGCGGGTGGATATGGCTTAGCCTTACGCCACGCCCGCGCGCAGGATGTCGTGCAGATGGACGATGCCGACCGGCTTCTTGCCGTCGGTGACGATCAGCGCCGTGATCTTCGAGGCATTGAGGATTTCCAGCGCCTCGCTGGCGAGCAAGTCCGGACCGATGGTCTTCGGATTCCTTGTCATCACCTCATCGACGCTTGCGGTCATCAGGTCCGGCCGCATGTGACGCCGCAGGTCGCCGTCGGTGACGATGCCGGCAATCTCGCCGCGCGCATCGACGATGCCGACGCAGCCGAAGCCCTTCGATGTCATTTCCACGAGAGCATCCGACATCTTGGTGCCGAGTGGCTTGATCGGCAACTCGGTTTCCTTGTGCATCAGGTCGCGGACGAATTTCAGCATCGCGCCCAGCTTGCCGGAGGGATGCAGCGTGCCGAAATCAAGCGCAGTGAATCCGCGGCTTTCCAGCAGCGCGACCATCAGTGCATCGCCGAGCGCGAGCTGCATCACCGACGAGGTGGTCGGCGCGAGATTATGCGGGCAGGCTTCCCGCGCCTTCGGTAGCGTCAGCACCACATCGGCGGCGGCGCCGAGGGTGGACTTCGCTTCCGAGGTCATGGCGATCAGGCCGATGCGGAAGCGGCGCGAATAAGTGATGAGGTTCTTCAGCTCGGCCGTCTCGCCGGACCACGACAGCGCCAGGATCACGTCGTCGGTGGTGATCATGCCGAGATCGCCATGGCTGGCTTCGGCGGCATGGACGAAGAACGAGGGCGTGCCGGTGGAGGCGAAGGAGGCAGCCATCTTCTTGCCGATGTGGCCGGACTTGCCGAGACCGGTGACGATCAGGCGGCCTTTGGCGTTGCGCACCAGATCGACAGCCGCGTCGAACGCGCTGCCGAGGTCCGACTGCAGGGCGTTCGCCAGCGCGGTGATGCCGCTGGCTTCCGCATCGAGGGTGCGGAGCGCGGATTCGACTGCCGTAGATGCGGCGCGGGTCGCGGAAGGGGTCGCTGTCCGCGATGTTGAAGAGGCCATGTCAGTTCCAATTGAGCGGGGAGGGGCGCGCCATGCGCGCGTCGGCTCCGGGACGTCTACCTAGCACATCAAGCTCTGTGAAGCGACGCGCCCCGACCTGCCTAACCCCCCGTTAACCATAATTGTTTTAACTCTGTTAACGGCGTTTCTGAAGCGCCGCGCGGCGGCATGGCCATCGCAATTGTCTGAATTTGTTCGGTTTTCGGCGCGGCTCCGGAAATGTTCCGGAGCCGGGAAATGAGTGAAACGTGTACGGCTCGCAGCAGCCTGTCCGGGTTCTGGATTATCGCTGGCGTGCGTCTGGATGGCGCGCGCTGCCGGCGTGCGCGCTGCTGATCCTGTGCCAGCCGGTGGCGGTCTCTGCACAGACGCTGACGCCCGACATGTTGAACCCGGCGCAGGGCGGGTTCGCGCCGCGCGATCAGTCGTTGTTGCGCCGGACCGCACAGGCCGCGGTTGATGATGACGAGTTGAGGCGCGAACCACGCGCGCCGTCGCGCATCGGTGCAACTCCGGCCTATGGCATCCCTGCGGCCTCCGGCGCATCGGACAGCGGCTTCGACTCGCTCAATCGCACGCGCAAGAAGCCGAAGCTTTATCCGGGCGCCCCGAAGCCGAAGGTCGTCGGTCCGGGCAATCCTCCGCCGGCTGCTCCCAAGGCGAAAGTCGCAGCGCCGGTGTCGCCGTCAGTGGCGGGGACATTTCCCGGCCAGCCGCCGCGCCGCCGCCTGAAGGTGGACGACGATCCGTTTGCCAATGTCGGCTTTCACACCGGCACATTCCTGACCAAGGCCGCGGTCGAACTCTGGGGCGGCTATAACAGCAACCCCGGCCGCATGAACCAGCCGAAGGGCTCGGGCTTCTACACCGTCGCGCCGGAACTTCTGATCGCGTCCGACTGGGAGCGCCATTCGCTGATCGCCGATCTGCGCGGCTCGTTCACCGGCTATGGCACGACATTCCCCGCACCACCCGGCACAGCGGGACCGGTGCCGACCAGCATCGACACGCCGGGTTTCAATGGCAAGATCAGCGGCCGCATCGATGCGACGCGCGATACTCGCATCAACACCGAACTGCGGATGCGGGTGTTCACCGACAATCCCGGATCGCCGAACATCCAGGCGGGCCTCGCGAAATATCCACTGGCGACGAGTGTCGGCGGCACCGCGGGTATCGAGCATGATTTCAATCGTCTGCAGGTGTCGGTCGCAGGCCTTGCCGATCGCACCACCTATCAGGAGTCGAAACTCACCGACGGTTCGACCTTCTCCAATGACGACCGCAACTTCAACCAGTTCGGCGGCCTCGCGCGCGTCAGCTACGATCTGATGCCCGGCGTCAAGCCGTTCGGCGAGGTGCAGGCCGATACCCGCCTGCATGACGTGAAGGCCGATCGCTCCGGATACTTGCGCGATTCCAATGGCGGTTACGTGAAGGCGGGTACTACGTTTGAATTCTCGCGGCTGCTGACCGGCGAAGCCGCCGTCGGCTATTCGCTGCGCACCTACCAGGACCCGCGCCTCACCGACATGAAGGGCCTGCTGACCAGCGCCTCGCTGATCTGGACCGCGTCGGGCCTGACCACGGTGACGCTGGCTGCCACGTCATCCATCGACGAGACCACGCTGCCCGGCGTCTCGGGCGTGATCTCCCGCGATTACTCGCTGCAGGTCGATCATGCCTTTCGCCGTTGGCTGATCGGGACGGCGAAGATCGGCACCGGCACGTCCGACTATGACGGCACGCGTTTCGACCGGCGTTATTTCGTGGAGGGCGATCTGGTCTACAAGCTGTCGCGGACATTCCAGCTCAAGGCGCAGGTGCGTCACGACTGGCTGGACAGTTCGGTCAGCGGCGCGAGTTCCGCTGCGACGGTTGTGATGCTCGGCATCCGCGTGCAGCGCTAGGCCTTCCCGCCTTTTGACATG
This sequence comes from Afipia sp., assembly GCA_024508675.1. Lineage (GTDB taxonomy): Bacteria > Pseudomonadota > Alphaproteobacteria > Rhizobiales > Xanthobacteraceae > Afipia. Next base: position 310,690 of record JANINQ010000006.1, on the reverse strand, counting down.
TTCCGGCTATTCGTCTCCGATCCGGAAACATTTCGTTAACTCCGAAGCGCATCAAACAGATCATCTAAAGGGCACAGCAACGAATTGCTGGGCATCTGGGCACCTTCGGCCCATGCATGCGTGCGATAAATTTCAGTGCAATGAACTTCCGGCGTTCAAACGATCAGATGAAGCGGTGGCGAATATCGGCGAAGCTGCTGATATGGTGCTCGCTCGCAGCCATTGCCGGGTTCTCCGCGATCTGCGGCAGTGTGATGCTGGACATGCGGCGCGGCGAGCAGGCGCTGGCGCAGCAGACGATGGAAAATCTTGCCGCGACCCTCGACTCCGACATCAGCCGCAATATCGAACTGTACGATCTTTCGCTGCGCAATGTTGTCAGTCACATCACTGAGCCGGAGCTGGCTGGCGTCAGCAAGCGGGTTCTCAACCTCGTTCTGTTCGACAATGCCGCGACGGCGAAACATTTCGGCACGATCCAGGTGTTCGATGCCGATGGCCGCCTCAAGCACGATTCATCGACGCTCGATCCAAAACCTGAAAATCGCGCCAATGAGGAATTCTTCAAGGCTCATCGTGACAACCCGAATGCGGGTCTGCTGATCGGTCTTCCGGGCATGCATCAGGGTGTCTATTCGATGGTGCTGAGCCGCAGGATCACGGGCAAGGATGGCTCGTTTCAGGGCGTGGTCGCAGGCTCGCTGCACCTGAGTTACTTCCACGATCTGTTGCGCCGCCTCACGCTCCTTCCGGACGACATCATCACCATCTTCCGCAACGACGGAGTGGTGATCATGCGCACGCCGTTCGATCTTGAATTCATCGGCAAGGACCTGACCTACAAGGCCAGTGTCAGAAAGATGCTTGTCGAGCGCAGCGGCGCGGTTTCGGATGCGAGCGCATTCGACGGAAGCGAGCGGTTGTTCATCTGGCGGGACAGCAGCCGTCCGGTGGTCGTGATGGTCGGGAAGTCCTGGACCGATATTTTCGCGCTCTGGCGCAGGCAGGCGTTTCGTGTCGGCGGAATCATGCTGGCGCTGATCGTTCTGGTTGCCGGCGCGACGCTGATGCTGGCGCGGGAAATCCGGCGGCGCGAACGCGCCGAGCGCAAGCTCGAGGAACTGGCGACCACCGATGCGCTGACCGGCCTGCGCAACCGCCGCAAGTTCGATCAGACCATCACCCAGCAGTGGCAGCATGCGCAGCAGCGGCAGCAACCTCTGGCCTTGTTGATGATCGATGCCGATCACTTCAAGACGTTTAACGACATGTTCGGGCATCAGGCTGGCGACGATGTGCTGGTGCGGATTGCGAATTGTATCGCGGGAGCGGCGAAACGATCGGACGATTGTGCCGCGCGCTATGGCGGCGAGGAATTTGCCGTGCTGTTGCCGGGGCAGCCGATGGAAGCCGCTTTGGCGATCGGCGAAAGCATTCGAACCAGTGTGGAAATGCTGTCCGCTGATCGATGGACGACGACCGTCAGCGTCGGTATCGCAAGCCTGGTGCCGGACGCATCGTGGCAGCCTGCGGATCTGATCGAGGCAGCCGACAAGGCGCTGTACGCGGCCAAGTCGCGCGGGCGGAATTGCTCGGTCGCAGCGCCGGACGATAAGCGCCTGCCGCGCGTCGCGTAGAGGCATTCTTTTCAAAAAGTGCTCTTTGGCGGAGCCGGTGGGTAAGTCGGGTCTGCACTTGACAGTTCCCACTTGATAAAGAACAAATAGGGAACATAGAAATTCGTTACGACTCGCTGTCCGTATTCCAACTGCAGCGGGCTGGCGTCAGCATCGGGAGGAGCGATCGTGTTTTTACCGGCCACGCAGACCGACATTGACCGTTATGAACGTGCCGTCGACAGCGCGATCGCGACTTGTGGCGGCGACCTTCGCGGCGCGCTCAAGGCGCTGATCATCGCCAATGAGTATCTGGAAGAAGAGTTGCGGCAGGTGCTGGATACGGTCGAGGCGCATGGCCTGCTGGCAATGCCGCAGAAGGATGTGGCGTAGGGTTTCGAGATTTTTCGGGTCGTCCCGGCGAAAGCCGGGACCCATACTCCCTGAGTTCTCGATTTGAAGGAGATGCCGGAGCGTCCCTCCCGCCACCGCCACGATGTTTGGTGGTTATGGGTCCCGGCTTTCGCCGAGACGACGCCTGTGTGATCGAGGCCTGACCTCAGTATTGGCCTCTCATGCCCGCGAGACGGCGCTTACTTCATCAGCTCCTTGGCCAACGCCATATACATCGGCAGCGACACCGGATCGTTGGCGGCATTGGCTGCCATCGGATGCGAGGCATAGCGTGCGACCACCATCTCGGCGGTCGGATCGACATAGATGCTCTGGCCGTAGATGCCGCGCGCCGTGTAAGCGTTGTGTTCGTTGTGGGTGATCCACCACATGTCGCGATAGGACCAGCCCTTCAGCAGGGCGTATCCTGCCTTGGCGAAGTCGTCCTTCTTGCCGCCCTGGGTGATGTCGGCGACGGCGGCTTCCGGAATGACCTGTTGTCCATTGAACTTGCCCTTGTTGCGCATCATCTCGCCGAAGCGCGCAAGGTCGCGCAGCACGGTGTTGTAACCGCCGCCGCCGGATTCGGTGCCGACGCTGTCGACTGAGAAGTAGCCGTCCTGTTCAGCACCGAGCTTCGACCAGACTTCCGTTGAGAGTAGCGCGGCCAGCGACTGGTTCGACGCGCGCTTGACGATCCACGCCAGCACTTCGGCGTTCGAGGTCTTGTAGGCGAAGGCGTCGCCATGCGCGCCTTCCTTCTGCAGCTTGACGAGAAAGTCGTAGAAGCTGCGCGGCCCGCTATAGCCCGGCGCGACCGGCATCATGCCGCCGGCGCGGGCATAGTCGAACACTTCGGCCTTCGGGTCGGAATAATTCTCTGAGTATTTCACGCCGATGGTCATGTCCATCACCTGACGTACGGTGGCGTCGCCATAGGCGCTGTCTTTCAGCTCGGGGACATATTTCGTCACGGGAGCCGCGGGATCGAGCTTGCCGTTGGCGGCCAGAATCGCCGCCAGCGTGCCGACGAACGATTTGGTCACCGAGAACGCGAGATGCGGAAGCTGCGGGCTGCCTTCGCCGAAATACTTCTCATAGACGATCTTGCCCTTGTGCAGCACGACGATGCCGTCGGTGTAGGTCAGTTGCAGCGCGTCGTTGAAGGTGATCGGCTTGCCGTCCATGGTCGTGATGGCGATGCCGCCGAGATCGCGCTCGGCGCGCGGCAGCGGAACGACCGGGCCTTCGCCGCGTGACACGGTCACCGTCGGCACCAGTTCACGGAAATGGCTGAACGACCAGCGGGTGTTCGGGAAGCGCGATGAAGAGCCGTCGATGAAACGGATGGTCTTGTCCGGCGGCGGCGGAAAGCCTTGCATCAGGCCGAGCGTCTTGGGATCGCTCTGCGCGGCGGTCGGAAGCGGCTGGGCGTTTTGCGCATCCGATCCGGTGGAAAGCACTATGTTGACTCCGGTGAGTGTGAGCAAGGCAAAGGCGTAGCGTACGGCAGGTGTACGAATGGTCATGGCATTTCCCCGGCAGTTATTCTTGGATTGGTCTTGCGGGAAGCCTAGCCGAGCACCTCATTGCAAACCACAGGTATCGCCAACGGATATGAAATAAAAACCGCGAGACTTTCGTCTCGCGGTCTGATCGTGACTGTCGTTGCGCGGAAATTTACGGGCAGGGATAGCGGTTGCCGTCCCTGTTGAGATAGGTGCCCGAGGCCGGGTCGTAGGAGCGATAGCGCTGTGCGCAATAGGCTGCGTTCTGCTGGGCCTGTGCCTGCGAGGCGGCAATCGCGCCGCCGATGATCGCGCCCGCGGCGAGACCGATGCCGACGCCCGCGGCGGTGCCGCCGTAACCGCGGCGATGGTGATGATGGCCATAGCCGCGGCGATAATACTGCACGTTCTCGATGTCGCCTGAAGCGGAGGCTGCGCCAGACAGGACCGTGTTGTTCATCAGCGGCGCAGCGGTTGCGGGCTGGTATGCGGCGAAGGTTGTCACGCCGGCAAGCAGGGCTGCTGCGAGAAGTTTTGCAGTTCGCATGGATTGTCCTTCAGTTCAGGTGGGGATTTGGAAATGCGGTGTCGCGCTGGCGAGCGATCGCCGGGACGGATCGATGGTAACCCTTTGCGGCGCAAAAGGTTCCGTATCATCGCACCTCAACTGCGATGGTTGCACACAAGTCCGTGTGCCTTCCTCGTGAACGAAATCACTCTTCCTGTTCGCGAATCCGGCGTCGGTCTTTCACCACACCGATGGTGACGCCCATGCGCTCGATCTTCGCAACGACCTTCCCGGCAAGGATACGGTCGCAATTCATGTGGGTCGGCGCGATGTAGAAATCCGCAAGGCGCCAGTCGTACATCTTGATCCATTGCAGGTTCGGTCGTGCGTACTCTTCATAAGAGACGCGCTCGCCGCACACCGCGACGCGATACGGCTTGGTCTGTGCGGTCGCAGGTTCAGTCCGGTCGAGGAATTCGTGCAGCTCCTCGACGGCCTCGGGCATGATGTTCACCCAGTAGTCGGTGACAAAGCGCCGGGATGCGCCTTCCAGTCCGCCCACGAGCTGGTTGTAATAGAGATACTCGTAGGGATGCAGATGATAGAGCTTGCCTGCGGTCCACGTGTAGCAGGTGGCAACGACTGCGAGCCAGACCACGAGGGTGCTGCGATGAAACCGCGCCAGCGCGCCGATCGAGGTGCTGAGCCCGACGCCGGCAAGGATTGCAATCGGCGGGAATACAAACAGGAAATGGCGGCAGCCGTCGAAGGCCGGACCCTCGACAACGACCTGGCACGCCACCGGGAAAATCGCGGCGAATGCAATCAGGCCCAGTTCGCGGCGCTGCAGGCCGCCGATGCCGCCGATGCGCGCGGGCAGGGCGATCAGCGCCAACGAGAGCAGCGTCGCGCCGAGCGTCAGCAGTGGCAGGCGAATGGCAATGTAGGTCGGCACGTAGGCGCGCGGCACATCGGCCATCTCGTAGACTTGGCCGAACAGGATAGTGCGGATGTGATAGTGAAACTCGCCGAACGACAGCAATCCGCGAACGGGATTGAGTGGCGACAGCGCCGCCCACGGCCACGCCACGATCATGATGAGATAGGCGATCACCAGCGCCGGAAGAAACCACAGCATGGAGCGCAGGGCGAACCGCGCGCGCTCGCGCCAGTGGCCGATCACGGGGCGCGGCAGGCTGATCAGGATGGCGATGCCGAGATAGCCGACCAGCAGCAGGCCGAGCGACCGGATGCCCAGCGCCGCGCCGGTCATGATGCCGAAGCCGATCACGTCGCGCATGCGCGGTGTCGGCAGGCTGCGGCTTGCACGGACCAAAAAGAAAATCGCGCCGGCCATAAAGGCGGCGAATGGAATGCCCTTGGTGTGATTATACATCGCGCCGTACCACGAGCCGCACAGCGCCAGCGCGACAATGGCGAAGAAGGCCGCGCGCGGTCCGGCGATCAGCCGGGCGGTGCCTGCCGCCGCGGCGATGCCGCCGATGCCGATCAGCGCGCAGAGCAGGTGGCGCAGTTCATACTGATCGACGGGAATGATGTAGCTCAGGCCGAGGCTGAGAATGTCGAACAGCCCGCCATAGAGATAAAGATTGTCGAGCTTGAACAGCGACAGATCGGTGAAGCCGCTTTTGTAGTAGGCGATAATCAGTTCGCCGTAGCGGTGCTGCACGCCTTCGTCGTTGGAAATTGCAAAGTCCTGGAAGGTCCACACCGCGGTGACAACCAGTGCGGCGAGCGCGGCGCAGGAGGCGAGATCGAAGACATCGCGCTGACTGAGCCAGTGCGCAAAGCGCTTCAGCCGCGCGCGGAAACCGGCGCCGGCGAGATCGCGGCCGGAAATCTCCAGCCCGCCACTTACTGTATCGGTCATCCCCCGGGATTCCTCAGCCAAAATCCTTTCAGCGCGCGTCCGGTGCCTGCCGGGTGCGCACTCGCCATGCCCCCATAGCGAGGCCGGCCCTCGGTTGGCCGGCCTGGAACCGACCATAGGTGTGGAAAAGGCACTTGCTCAAGGAAATTGCATTTTGCGATGCGAAAGAAGGCATACGCAAAAAGTATCAGGCCACCACCGTTAACCGTTTCGCCGCCCGGGTGATGCCGGTGTAGAGCCAGCGGGCGCGGCTGTCCTGAAATGCGAAGCTCTCGTCGAACAGCACCACGTCGTTCCACTGCGACCCCTGCGACTTGTGCACGGTCAGCACGTAACCGTAGTCGAATTCGTCGTAGGGGCGGCGCTGCTCCCACGGGATGTCCTCGATGCCGCCGCCGAAGCAGTCCTGCCGTACCGAAACCTTGGTGACCTTGGCGGTGCTGACGTCCTCATCCGGCGACAGCCGCATGGTGAGGATCTTCGATTTCGAGGGAGTGCGCGATTTCACCCGCCACAGCCCGCCGTTGAACAGCGCCTTCTTGCGGTTGTTGCGCAGGCAGACCAGCTTGTCGCCGGCCACCGGCAACGGGTCCTCGATGCCCTGCTTCTGGCGCACCCGCATGTTGTAGGCGCGGCGGGTGTTGTTGCGTCCGACCAGCACCTGATCCGCCGCCATCACGCGGTCCGGGTCGAGTCCGTCGCGGCGCACGACTTCGCTTTCGCCGAACGTGCCGTAGTCGAGGCTGCGGCCTTCGCGCACAGCCATCGACATTCGCACGATCGGATCGTCCTGCGCCTGACGATGCACCTCCGTCAGCATCGCATCGGGTTCGGCATCGGTGAAGAAGCCGCCGCCCTGGATCGGCGGCAACTGCGCCGGATCGCCGAGCACCAGCAACGGACAATCGAATGACATCAGGTCGCGGCCGAGTTCAGCATCGACCATCGAGCATTCGTCGATCACGATCAGCTTGGCCTTGGAGGCGGGCGCGTCGTCCCACAGTTCAAAGCTCGGCTGCTCCTCGCCGGACTCGCGGGTTCGGTAGATCAGCGAATGAATGGTCGAGGCGTTGTCGCATCCCTTGTTGCGCATCACCAGCGCGGCCTTGCCGGTGAAGGCCGCGAACTTCACATTGCCGTTCACATCGTCTGCGATATGCCGCGCCAGCGTGGTCTTGCCGGTTCCAGCATAACCGAACAGCCGGAACACCTGCGGCGTGCCGTTTCTGCCCGGTTTGGCCTTGAGCCAGTCGGCCACGGCGCGGAGCGCCTGATCCTGGTGCGGGGTGAAGGTCGTCATCGTGAGGTGCTGGATACTTTAATATGTCGTCCGGTATAGGCCGCCCGGTGCAGGCGGACAAACCGGATGTGCAGGCATGTCTGCATAACTGACTCGCGCGCGCTTCTCATATAAGGTTCGCCCGGAATATCCAAAGAACCGGTGCGTGGATGGAACGCTTCTTTCTTCAGGTGGCCACGGCATTCAGCGCGCTGGTGCTGCTCGGGCTCGGGCTGTGCGGTATGATCCTCGGTGTCCAGTTCCTGCATGGCGTCGGCACGATCACGGTCGATAACTATTTCCGCCTGCTTTCCGGCATTATGACCGGCATGGGCCTCGTGCTCCTTTGCTCGATCCCGCATGTCGAGCGTTACCGTGAGCGGTTCGGTATCCTGACTTTCATGATCGTACTGGGTGGCCTCGCCGAACTCTATTCGGTGATGCTGCATGGTATTCCGAGCGTCGGCGCGCTGTTCGGCATCTTCATGACGCTGGTTTACGCGCCGCTGTTGTGGCTGCTGCAGCGGCATGTCGCAAAACATGCCGCGCTGCATCCGCATTGAATTCGATGATCGTTCTCAAGCGCATTGTCATTGCCCTGGCAGTTGCATTCGCAGCCGCCGTGTTCGGCCTGTTCGCCTGGAATTTCTATCTGCGCTACACGGCTGGCGATCAGCCGCCGGTCATCTATGAACGCTCCGACCGGCCATCGCGCGCCTGACGATGTGACGCGATGCGGGTTGCATCACGGCGGGCCGTTTCTGTAAGTTGGCTTCACACGCCCGGCTCAATGCGGGCGATGAGGGCCTCCCTCATGCAAAACAACAACAAACGGGAGACGCCGTGATGACTTCTGCCTCCGGATCGTTCGATTACACACCGCTGCTGGCCGCCGGCCTGCCGCCCGCCGCGGCGAAATGGAACGGCTTTCCCAGATACAATTTCGTCGGCGGCAACAACGATGCCGATCAGGTGCCGGTTGCGAAGCTGCTCGAAGCATCGACCGCCGTTTTGACGCGGGAGGGCGCGACACTCGCGACCTATGGTCTCAACAGCGGGCCGCTCGGCTATCGTCCGCTGCGCGAATTCCTGGTCGGCAAGCTGAAGCGCGACGCGGGCATCACCTGCACGGCGGATGAAATCCTGATCACATCCGGCTCGCTGCAAGGCCTCGATCTGGTCAACGGCTTGCTGCTGTCGCCGGGCGACACCGTGCTGATCGAGCAGGAGTGTTATCAGGGATCGATCACGCGGCTGACGCGGCGCGGAGTCAAGATCGTCGGCATTCCGCTCGATGGCGGCGGAATGCGGGTGGACGCGGTGGAGGCTGCGCTCAAGGACCTCAAGAGCAAGGGCATTCGCCCGAAATACATCTACACCATTCCGACGGTGCAGAATCCCACCGGCACTATCATGAGCGAGGAGCGGCGGCGTGACCTGCTGAAGCTGTCGGAAGAGTACGGCGTGCCGATCTTCGAGGACGATTGCTATGCCGACCTGATCTGGAGCGGCAAGCGTCCGCCAGCGCTCTATGCCATGAGCAAGACAAGCAACGTGATTCACATCGGCTCGTTCTCGAAGTCGGTCGCACCGGCCCTGCGTGTCGGCTACATCGTGGCGCCATGGCCGGTGCTGTCGCGCATTCTTCCCATCAAGACCGACGCTGGCTCCGGCGCGCTGGAACAGATGGTGCTGGCTGAGTATTGCACCAAACATTTCAACGATCATGTGCCGAAGCTGGCAAAGGGTTTGCGGGTCAAGCTTGAGGCGATGATGGAGGCGCTGGCCGAGCAGTTTGGCACGGCTGCCGAGTTCGACGATCCGCCGGGCGGAATTTTTCTCTGGGTCAAGCTGCCGGACAATGTCGATACGATGAAGCTGTATCAGGCGGCGCTGGCTTCCGGCATCGCGATTAATCCGGGGACGGAATGGTCCGTCAACGCCGGACACAGCAAAAGCCGCTTGCGGCTGTGCTTTGCCAGCCCGTCGGTTCAGGACATCCGCGAGGGCGTTGCCGCGCTGGCGGAGGTCTGCCGCAGGGAGTTCGGGGTGCCTAGCCGCAGCGCGAACGTGGACAAGAGCTGACGTCATGATGCAGAAGATTCTGGTTGGTCTGATCGCCACCATCGGCTCGTTCGTGGCGCTGATCCTGCTGCAGCCATCGGATTACCAGATTACGCGGACGACGACGATCGCGGCGCCCGCGCAGGATGTGTTCGCGCAGATCGACGATTTCCATCGCTGGCAGGCATGGTCGCCATGGGCAGAGCGCGATCCGAAGGCAAGAACGTCGTTTGAAGGTCCTGTCAGCGGCAAGGGTGCGGTGTTCGCGTGGTCGGGCAACAACGAGGTGGGTGAGGGCCGGATGACGCTGATGGAAAGCCAGCCCGGCGCGCTTGTGAAGATCAGAACCGATTTCGTGAAGCCGTTCGTCGGCACCAGCTATTCCGACTTCACTCTGAAGCCGGAAGGGAACGGCACGGCCCTGACGTGGAGCATGTCCGGGCAGAACGACTTTATCGGCAAGGCGATCTGTCTCTTTGTCAGCATGGACAAGGTGCTGGGCGGCGAGATGGCGAAGGGGCTTGCGGGTATCAAGCGGATTGCCGAAGCGGGCACGAAAAAGCCGGCGCAGAACTAGTCAGCGCCGGCTTCGTATTTCCATCCGATCGATCAGGCCGCAGCCACGCCGCGCATGTCGCCGGAGTTCGGCGGCGGGATCGGCTGGCCGTCGTCGGCATACTCATTGAGCTTGTTGCGCAGGGTGCGGATCGAGATGCCGAGAATGTTCGCGGCATGGGTCCGGTTGCCGAGGCAGTGCTTCAGCGTTTCCAGAATGAGATCGCGCTCGACGTCCGCCACGGTACGGCCGACCAGTGCGCGCGTCACCTGCTCCGCGGCCATGGTGGCATGCGCCACCGCGGGCGGCGTCCTTGTGGTGTCGAGGCGGTCGCCATCCGGCGAGATGATTGCATCGGGTCCGATCTCGTCGCCGCTCGCCATCAGTACCGCGCGGTGCATGGTGTTTTCCAGCTCACGGACGTTGCCCTGCCAGCGATTGGTGGTGAGCACGCGGCGCGCGTCCGCCGAGATGGGCCGCAGCGGAACGCCGTTGGCTTCGGCATACTTCTTCGCGAAGTGCTGGGCGAGTTCGAGAATGTCGGCGGGGCGGTCGCGCAGCGCCGGAATCTTCAGGTTCACGACATTGAGGCGGAACAGCAGGTCTTCGCGAAACGTCCCGGCCTTCACGGCGTCGGCGAGGTTGCGGTTCGAGGTCGCGATGATGCGGATGTCCACCGGCACCGGGCGGGTGCCGCCGACGCGGTCGATCACGCGCTCCTGAATCGCGCGCAGCAGTTTCGATTGCAGCCGCACATCCATTTCGGAAACTTCGTCCAGCAGCAGCGTGCCGCCGGTGGCTTCCTCGAACTTGCCGATGCGGCGGGCGACAGCGCCGGTGAACGACCCCTTCTCGTGGCCGAACAGTTCGGATTCGAGCAGGTGCTCGGGGATCGCGGCGCAGTTGATCGAGATGAAAGGCTTTTTGGCGCGGCTGGAGCGGGTGTGGACGTAACGCGCCAGCACTTCCTTGCCGGTGCCGGATTCGCCGGTGATCATCACCGATGCGTCCGAGCCTGCGATCTGCTGCGCCAGCTTGACCACGCGGGCCATGGCGTCATCGCGGTAGATCAGGTCACGCGCGTCATTGGCGACGGCGGCGAGGACTGCGGCGATCAGTTCCGGATCGGGCGGCAGCGGGATGTATTCCTTTGCGCCGGCGTGAATGGCTGCGACCGCGGCGCGTGCATCGGTGGTGATGCCGCAGGCGACGATGGGAACGTGGATGTGTTCGGCTTCCAGCCGGATCACCAGATCGCGGATGTCGAGGGCGACATCAACCAGCAGCAGGTCGGCGCCCTTGCCGCCGCGCACCACGCGCATCGCCTGTTCCGAGTCCTCGGCGTGGGTCACCGTCGCGCCGTTGTCCATGGCGATCTTGGTGGCGGTGGTGAGCTGGCCCTTGAGGGTGCCAACGATGAGAAGCCGCATGATGGTCTCCTGTTATTCTCTTGTTCGTCGTCCGGGCCATTTCCGGCGCCGGTGCCGTGTTGAATTTTAAGAGCGTTCCGCCTTGATGATTTCGGTCATGGTCACGCCGAGCTTGTCCTCGACAAGAACCACTTCGCCGCGCGCGACCAGGCGGTTGTTCACGTAGATGTCGATGGCCTCGCCGACGCGGCGGTCCAGTTCGAGCACGGTGCCGGGGCCGAGCTTGAGAAGCTCGGCGACATCCATCTTGGAGCGCCCGAGCACGGCCGAAACCTGCACCGGAACGTCGAAGACGGCCTCGAGGTCCGAAGCGATACGATTGACGTAATCGTTGTCGTCAAACAGCGTCTGATCGTCGGGCAGCTGTGCGTCGGCTGCGTTGAGATCGGGAAGCGGGACGTTGGTGTCGGTGTCGCTCATGGCAAGTCCTCATGGCCGGAGAGGCCGGCCTGATTGCGGGACGCCAGATAGCGTCCCACGAGTTCGTTGATCTTCGTATCGATGGTGGAGCGGTCGAGAGTTACGCCGCCGTCGGCCCACTCGATCTTGCAGTCGCCGGTGGTAATGTCCGGCTCCGCCAGGATGACGAGCTTGCCCTCGAAGCCGCTGTGCTTGGCGAGCTGTTCGATCCGCACGCGGGCTTCGTCGTACAGGGCGTCGTTGATGCGGACCACGATATGCGGGGTTGCGGTGAGGTGCCGGAAGCAGTCGCTGACCAAGGCCATCATCTCGGTGAGCGGCTCGGCGGCGATCAGTTCGGTGCAGAGCTTGCGGGCGACCGCGAGCGCCACGTCCACGGCCTCGGTCTCCATCCGCTCCTCGATGGTGGAGAAGCGGCCCGCGATGGCCCTGATCGCAATCCCGATTTCCTCCAGCGCCAGCGCGGCGCGCCGGTCGCTCTCGGCCTTGGCTTCATGGCGCGCGGCGTCGAAGCCCGCGCGATAGCCGCGCGCTTCGGCTTCCGCGATCTGCTGCGCGACCTCGACGGCGTTCGCCGCGCGTTCCTTGGCGGCGTCGGGAGCCGCGAAGTCGAGATCGAACAGGAATTTTGCGGGTGCGCCCATCAGTATACCAGCTCGTCGTCAGCGCGGTTTTTCTGCAGCATGATTTCGCCCTTGGCCGCGAGATCCTTGGCGAGGTTGACCAGCAGCGCCTGCGCCTCATCGACGTCGCGCAGACGCACCGGACCCGCGGCGGCCATGTCGTCCATCAGCATCTTGGCGGCGCGGCTCGACATGTTGCCCATGAAGAAGCTGCGCACCGTTTCGTTGGCGCCCTTCAGCGCGATGCCGAGCTTGTCCTTGTCGACATGGCGCATCAGCGTCTGTGCCGAACCGGCGTCGAGCTTGACCAGATCGTCGAAGGTGAACATCAGCGCCTTGATGCGCTCGGCCGCCTCGCGGTTTTCCTCTTCGAGCGAGGTGATGAAGCGGGTTTCGGTCTGGCGGTCGAAGTTGTTGAAGATTTCGGCCATGACCTCGTGGGCGTCGCGGCGGCGGGTCTGCGACAGGTTCGACATGAACTCCACGCGCAGGGTCTGCTCGACCCGTTCGATCACTTCTTTCTGCACCGCTTCCATCTTGAGCATGCGGTTGACGACATCGAGCGCCATGTCCTCGGGCAGGATTGCCAGCACGCGCGCGGCATGTTCCGGCTTCAGCTTCGACAGCACCACCGCGATGGTCTGCGGATATTCGTTCTTGAGATAGTTGGCGAGAACCTCTTCCTGCACGTTGGAGAGCTTCTCCCACATGTTGCGTCCGGCAGGGCCGCGGATTTCGTCCATGATGCCGTTGACCCGGTCCGAGGGAAGATACTGCTGCAGCAGGCGTTCGGTGGCGTCGAAGTTACCCATCAGCGCGCCGGAGGCCGACATGCGCGAAACGAATTCAAGCATCAGGTCTTCGACCACGTCGGCTTCGACAGTGCCGAGCGAGGACATCACCACCGACAGCTCACGCACCTCGTCGTCGTCCAGCATCGACCAGATCTTGCCGCCGTACTGTTCGCCGAGCGCCAGCATCATGATGGCGGCGCGTTTCGGTCCGGAGAGCGGCGCGGTTTTGGCGCGTCCGCTCTGACGGCTGGCCAGCGTGGCGACGACACCCGCGATGTCGTTGGTGTTCTGGGTGTGATTGGTGAGCGCGGGTGCGTTTGCCATGTCGGATCAAGCCGGTTCGGAAAGCCACTGACGGATGATGGAAGCGGTCTCGTTGGGGTTGCGATCGGCGAGTTCGCCGACGCGGTGCACGGACTGGGCGTGCACCTGGCCCTGCACCTGCGCGACGTCGATCATCTGCGCGGTCGCATTGTTGGCGAGTTGTGGCTGATGGGTAGGCTGCGGCGTGGTCTCAGGCAAGGCGGGAAGCGGCGCGGGCACTGCCGGAGCCGGATCGGCAGTCAGCACGCGTTTGAGCAGCGGGCGCACCACCATGAACACCACGATGATGCCGAGGATCAGCATCACGCCGAGTTCGACGAAATACATGATGTCGTCCTTGGTGAACTGGAACATGCCGAGGAACCCCTTCGGGGTTTCGGCGGGGATCACCGAGGGGACATCTGCGAAGCGCAGGTTCACGATCTCGACCTGATCGCCGCGCTTCTGGTCGAAGCCGATGGCGGAGCGGACGAGGGTGGCGATGCGGTCGAGATCTTCCTTCGAGCGCGCGGCGTAGACCACGTCGCCCTTGTCGTTCTTGGTGTAGCTGCCGTCGACCAGCACCGCGACCGAGATGCGGTTGACGCGCCCTGCCTCGGTGACCTCGGTCTTGGTGACGCGGGAAATCTCGTAATTGTTGATTTCTTCGCTCTTCTTGCTCTGGTCCTTCGCAGTGGAGCCGGTGCCCTGTCCCTGCGCGCCCGGCAATTCGTTGTTGACGGTGACCTGGCCATCATTGGCGTTCGCGGTGGCCGCGGATTCTTCGCGCGACTGGCTGGAGCGCAGCACCCGGCCTTCGGGATCGAACTTGTCCGAGGTCTGGGTAACCTTGTTGTAGTCGAAGTCCGCGGTGAGCTGGACGCGGGCGCGGCCGGAGCCAACCACGGAGGACACAATGGCCTCGACCTGGTCGCGCATGCGCTTCTCGAATGATGCGCGGCGCTCGTCGCCGCTGCCGCCGTCGGCGGCACCATCGCCTGCCGCGCCGTTGGCCAGAAGCTGGCCGGTTTCGTCCACGATGGAAACGCGCTGGGCCTTCATGCCGTTGACGGCGGAGGCGACGATGTGGCGGATGGCGCGAACCTGCTGCGGCTCCAGCGCGCCGCGCACGCGCAGCACGATCGAAGCCGACGGTTCGGGGGTTTCGCGGGAGAACAGGGGGCGTTCCGGCAGCACCAGATGCACGCGGGCGGCCTGAATCCGGTCGATCGCCTTGATGGTGCGGGCCAGTTCGCCTTCGAGGGCGCGCAGGTGATTGATGTTCTGGACGAAACTGGTGGAGCCGAGGGCGTCCGACTTGTCGAAGATCTCGTAGCCGATGCCGCCGCCCTTGGGCAGGCCGCCTTCGGCCAGCTTCATCCGCAACCGGGTGATCTTGTCCTTCGGCACCTGGATCACGGCGCCGTCGTTCTTCATTTCATAGGGAATGCCCTGGCGTTCCAGATCCTTGATGATCGCCGAGGAGTCTTCATAGGAGAGGTCGGTGAACAGGGTGGCCATCGGCGGGGTGGTGACCCGCATGATGACAAAGCCGAAGAAGCCGACCAGCGCCAGCGTGACGGCGGCCATTGCGGCCATCCGGGCCGCGCCCAGACCTTTCAGGAAGGAAAACAGACCCTGCACGAACCACCCCAAAGATTCGGCTCACACGCCGACTGGGCAGAATTTGCCTATCTATGGTTTCCATATGGTTAACGCCGGTTAACGGGTGAGGAGAAAACAGGGACATGCCAAAAACCGGGCTCTCGAGGAGAGCCCGGTTTTCGGAAAATTTGCCGGAAAAGGTCAGGATGGGGGCGCGGGGCCCGCCGGAACTTACTGGCGGTACTGCTGGATGCGGGTGGTGCGCAGTCCGGCCAGGCCATGCTGGTCGATGGAGAACTGCCAGGACAGGAATTCGTCGACTGTCAGGGTATAACGGCTGCAGGCTTCCTCAAGGGAGAGAAGGCCGCCGCGCACAGCGGCCACAACCTCGGCCTTGCGGCGGATCACCCACCGTTTGGTACCGGGCGCGGGAAGATCCGCAATCGTCAGCGGACTGCCATCTGGCCCGATGACGTACTTCACCCTCGGGCGGTGGGGTTCTGTCATGGCGTACTCACAAACTCGAAACAACTGAACTCGTGGGAACAACCTACCCTTCGCGGCTTAAAATTTACCTAAACCCAAGCGTCCAATACGATTCTCCTTCGATCTGCCCAAAACGGGACAGGCCGGCTCCGCGGGGAACCGGCCTTTGAAGAGTCTTTAATGTCTCGAATCGATCGTGCCGCGCGGGCCGATCGTCATTTCGTCAGGTCGACGATGTGCCCTTCACCACGCGCTTGATCTGATCGAGGGTGTAGTTCTTGCCGCCGATCGAGAGCAGCGCCGGGCTTGCCGTGAGATCGACGGAATCCACCGTGCCCTGCACCTCGGTGGAGATCGCGATGTCCTTGCCGTTGCTGTCCTTCGCCGTGACCGTCATCTTGTAGTCACCGGCCGGCCACTGCGTACCGTCGTTGCCCTTGCCGTCCCAGACAAAGCTGGAATTGCCGGAACTGACCGAGAAGTTGCCGGAATAGGCTGTCTGCCCCGCCGAGTTGGTGATGGTGATGGTCGCATTCGAGTCCGATGGCGCGGTGAAATTCCAGGTCGCGCTGCCGTCGAATTTCGCGGTGCTGCCATCCACCGCCACGGTCTGGCCGACGAACACCAGCGCCTGGGTCGATTGCGCGGTCTGTTCGATCTTGACCAGCGACTCGAGCTGGCTGTTCGACTTCAACTGCTGTTCGACCTGCGCGAACTGCACGAGCTGCTGGGTGAACTGGTTGGTGTCCAGCGGATCGAGCGGGTTCTGGTTCTGCAACTGCGTGGTCAGCAGCATCAGGAAGGATTGAAAGTTATCCGCAAGGGTCGCGCCGCTGGTGCTGCTGCTCGAACTCGAATTGTTGGAAGAGCTGGTTGTTGTCGCGGGCGCCGATGTCGGCGTCGTCGCGATGGTTGCTGCATCAACAGCCATGGTGATCTCCTCAGATCCTGATATCGACGCCGCTGCTCGATCCGAGCATGCGTCCGTAAGTCCGTCCTGCGACCTGCGCAGGAATGGTGTCTTCCTCGGCAATGACGACGCGCTGGGAATTGCGGCCGGAGCCGTTGTCGCCGTCGCGGCCAGACGACGACTGGTCGCGCAGGCTGAACTGCAATCCGGAATCGCCGGTCTTCAGGCCGGCATCTTCCAGCGCCTGCTGCAGCCGGGGCGCGTCGTTGCGCAGCATGTCCAGCGTTGCGGGACGCTCAACAGTGAGATGCGAGGTGACATTGCCGTGCTTGTCGACGTCGAGCCGCACGTCGATGCGGCCGAGATCGGCCGGATCGAGACGGATTTCGAAGCGGCTGTTGCCGCCTGCCGCGCGTAGCGCGATGTCGGCGGCAAGGCCGTTCAGCGGCACCGGCGCATCCGCCAGTGTCGAGTTTGCCGTCGGCACCGGGATCGCGGTCAGGTTCGCGGCGTGGGTCTGGATCGGCTGTTGCTGAAGTGCGCCGGAAGGCTGCACGAGCGCGGGATCTGTCGGCAGAAGCTGTTGGGGCGCCGGAGCAGCAGCGCGGTGTTCGGCTTGTGACGAAGCCCTGGCGGCATGCTTGGACGTCTCGGTGTCGGCAGAAGCTGTCTCCGAGGCTGCCTTTTCATGCTGCTGCGACTTGTCGCTGGCGTCCTCTGCGCCTGTCTCCGGCTTGATGGCCTGATCCGTCACCGGCTTGGCGGATGAATCCACAGCCTCTTTGACGTGCCTGGTATCTTTTGCAGGTGCAGCCGCTTCGCCGTCCTTCACGACGGTTTCGGTCCTGGCGCTGTCGGACTTGATGACGGTGGTTGCCGCGGACACTGCTGCGGCCGTTGTCTGCGGCGCAGTGGCTTCCGTCGCCGCAGCCGATGGCTCGGTTGCAGCGGTAGTTGTGCTGGCGATTGTAGTGTCTGCGGCTGCAGTCGCTTGCGCGGCAGTGGCGTCCGTGGACGGGGTGACAGCCGATGCGGCGCGGATCGCGGCCGTTGCAGGTGTCGTGGTGGTTGATGCTGCCTCATCCGTGGCTGCAACAGCAGGACCTGCGGCAGCAGTGATCACAACCGCAACGGGATCGGTCACGATGGCGGGAATGACAGTGGCAGTCGCTGCTGCCGTATCCGCGTCCTGCGATGAGTCGTCGGCTGTGGCGTCGCCGGAGGCTGACTTGGCCTTGCCTGCAGGTTTGTCGCCCGTTGTGGCTGCGTTAACCGTTTTCGGAGTGTCGGTGTGCTGCTGAGCCTTGCCGGAGTCATTATTTGACGGGGCGGCGGATGCGTCGGACTGGGGCCGGTCGTTGCCCGATGCAGGCGTGTCGGTTCCGCGGGTATCGCGGCGGGGTGCGTCGGATGCCGGGCGGGCAG
The DNA here is from genome assembly GCA_024508675.1 of Afipia sp. Taxonomy (GTDB): domain Bacteria; phylum Pseudomonadota; class Alphaproteobacteria; order Rhizobiales; family Xanthobacteraceae; genus Afipia. Next base: position 292,879 of record JANINQ010000006.1, on the reverse strand, counting down.
GCCGGTCGGAGGCCGATGCCGCGTTGCTGTCCACCAGCGCCGCAAAGCCGTCCGACGAGGACTGATCGGCACGCGTCTGCCGGGGCTGCGGATCAAAAGCGGGCTTGGATACGGCGGGTTCCGGGGTGACGCTGAACACGGGTGGCCTTTCACAATGAGTGCCAACTCTGTTCAGCAAGGACCGGGCCAGCCTGGGTCCTTAAAAAAGAAAAATAAAATCAATGCGTTATGCGGGTGCCAAGCTCTGGAAACAGTGCTTGGGGCCGGTAGCTTTCTGCCCGGCGGCAAGAATTTCCCCCTGAAAAAGGCCGGTTTCATTGGAATAGATCAAAGCGTCACGCGATTGCCTCGGCTAGGGTCGGACTATAAGTAAAGTCCAAACCGGCGACGGCCGGCGAGGACGGCGCAAACCGTTCCGGCAACAGCAAGATCGGCTTTATCCATGCTCAACAGCCTCGACCTCGAAGGTCGCCCGGAAGACACCCGGGTCGTCGTCGCCATGTCCGGCGGCGTCGATTCCTCGGCGACGGCTGCGCTGCTGAAGGCCGAAGGCTACGACGTGGTCGGCATTACTTTGCAGCTTTACGATCATGGCGCGGCGACCCATCGCAAGGGCGCCTGCTGCGCCGGTCAGGACATTCACGATGCGCGCGATGTTGCCGCGCGGATCGGCATTCCGCATTACGTGCTCGATTACGAAAGCCGCTTTCGCGAGTCGGTGATCGAGAGTTTTGCCGAAAGTTATGTGCATGGCGAAACCCCGGTGCCGTGCATCGAATGCAATCGCTCGATCAAGTTTCGCGATCTTTTGTCGACCGCCCGCGATCTTGGCGCCAAGGCGCTCGCCACCGGACACTATGTCGCCTCGCGCCGCCTCGATGACGGCTCGCGCGCGCTGGTCTGCGCCGCCGATGCCGATCGCGACCAGAGCTACTTCCTGTTCGCGACGACGCAGGATCAACTGGCCGACGTGCGCTTCCCGCTCGGTGACATGACCAAGGCGCAGACGCGCGAACTGGCGCGCCGGTTCGGACTTTCGGTTGCGGACAAGCACGACAGTCAGGACATCTGCTTCGTGCCCACCGGCCGCTACACCGATGTGATCGAACGGCTGAAGCCGAACGCGATGGAGCCGGGCGACATCGTCGATCTCGAAGGCCGCGTGCTCGGCCGCCATCAGGGCATTATCGGCTTCACCATCGGGCAGCGCCGCGGTCTCGGCATCGCGGCCAGCGCGCCTTTATATGTGGTGCATCTCGATGCCGAGACACGCCGCGTGGTGGTCGGCCCGCGCGAGGCGCTGAACGTGCGCAAGATTCAGTTGCGTGATGTGAACTGGATCGGCGGCGGCGAACTCGACCGCGCCATCGGCGAGGGCCTCGAGCTGTTCGTCAAGGTACGCTCCACCCGTCCGGCGCAACCGGCGTGGCTGCGCCGCATTGGAGGGACGTACGAAGTCGAGCTCGTCGACGGCGAGGAAGGCGTTTCGCCCGGACAGGCCTGCGTGTTCTACGATGCGCCGTCAGGACAAGCCCGTGTTCTCGGCGGCGGCTTCATCAGCGCCGCGCCGCGCAATTTGCGGCCTGCTTCCATCATGCGCGAAGCCCTTGCCGGATAACTCCTAATCCTCCAAGAATGGCGGGACTTCCGGCGAAACCTGCCGGAACGAGACCACGTATTGCGTATCAGGGCGGGGACATGACCAACGACATCGATCGGGCCGGAGTGGCGAAGGCTTACGCTGCCTGGGCTCCGATCTATGACATGGTGTTCGGCAAGGTGTTCGACGAAGGCCGCAAGTCCACCATTGCGGTGGCCGATGCGATCGGCGGGCGCGTGCTCGATGTGGGTGTCGGCACCGGACTGTCGCTGTCGGATTATTCGCGTTCGACGAAGCTGCACGGCGTCGATATTTCCGAGCCGATGCTGCGCAAGGCGCAGGAGCGCGTGCGCGCGCAGAACCTCACCAATGTCGAAACGCTGTCGGTGATGGATGCGAAGAATCTCGCGTTCCCCGATGGCGCGTTCGACGCGGTGGTGGCGCAATACGTGATCACCGCGGTGCCCGATCCCGAAGCGACGCTCGACGATTTCATGCGCGTGCTGAAGCCGGGCGGGGAACTCATTCTGGTCAATCACATCGGCGCGGAGAGCGGCCCGCGCAAGATCTTCGAGCTGTGCTTTGCGCCGTTGGCGCGCAGGCTCGGCTGGCGGCCGGAATTTCCGTGGGCGCGGCTGGCGAACTGGGCTTCGCGGCATGGCGGCGTGACGCTGATCGAGCGCCGCCCGATGCCGCCGATGGGGCATTTCTCGCTGATCCGCTATCGCAAGGGCTGATCGTCAGGCCGCTTGGCTGCGATCATGGACCGTTGTTTGTCCGGCATGATCTGATCCGAGAACCGGTTTCCACTTTTCGGGATTATGCCATCGGGAACATCCGCGCTGCTGCGCTGTTTCCCTGTCATGACAATGAAACTCCCGATCCTGATGAGTGCGGCGCTCACGCTGCTTCCTGCCGTGAGTTTCGCGCAGGCGCCGCCCGCGCCCTCCACACCGCAGGCGCAGACCGCGCCGCCAAGTGCGGACCGCGCGACGACCAACTGCGTGCCGACGGAAACGGTGCCGCAGGAGAGCACTGTTGCTCCGCGCGGCTCAACCACGGGCCGCGCGCCGGAAATGCGTGACGAATCCTTGGGTGACAGGCTGGCGAAATCGGATGGTGTGCTGTGTCCGCCACCGGGCGTCGATCCCGACATGCATGCACCGGCCCCCGGCGGCGGCAAGATGCAGGTGATTCCGCCGCCCGGCAGCCCCGGCGGCGATCCGTCGGTGCGGCCAAAGTGAGATTTCCGGTCTTCTGGCGTGATCTTTTGAGAGAAATTGCCCCTGCGAAACCAATCATATGGGGCGAGATGCCGTCATTGCTTGACAGGCATTTGGGTGACTTCTTATATGCCGCCGTTCGCGACCGCGAAGGCGGTGTGAGCCTGTGGCGAGGTAGCTCAGCTGGTTAGAGCACGGGAATCATAATCCTGGGGTCGGGGGTTCGAGTCCCTCTCTCGCTACCACCAATCCCCCCCCGTCAGAACGGGACGGGAACAAAGGCGCGGCCATCAGGGCGGCAAGCCGGCCCTCGATCTCGATCTCAAACCGACGTATGCCGGGCGGTGCGCTCACGATGACGCGCTCGATTAGTCCGTGGAGCGATTCGAAAAGGTTGGCGGTTTCGCCCGGCCTGTCGCCGGGCTGATTGTTCTTGAGGAGCGCGGCGAGCGTTTCGACGCTGTTGCGGTATTGGCTCAATGCGGCCGGGTGGAGTGTGATGACGTTGACCGGCTCGCCAATCGCGGCGATCTCGATCGCGAGGGTTTCCCGCTCGCTTTCGAGTTCTTTAATCCGGCTGGTCAAGCTCGCCGGCTCGATATTCGTTTTCACGATGGCATCGATCGCTCTCGTGATTTCCCGCGTGATCTCCGATTGTCGCTTTTCGATCTTTTCTCGGCGTGCGTCCTTGGTTTGAGCGAGCCGCTTGCGTTCGGCGTTATAGGTCGCTGCAAATTCGGCGATCAAAACGGGGTTGTCTAGGTTGGTTCTTAGGCTGTCGAGCACTCGGCGTTCGATCTCGTCGATATGGACGCGGCGGCCGTTCTTGCATGTGCCGGCCTCGCGAAACGCGGAGCATTGCACGCGCACGCCGCCCTTGTCTGCGCCGACGGATGACATCGCGCCGCCGCATGATCCGCATTTGAGGAGTCCGGAAAGCATCCGCGCTGGCGATCGAGCTTTGTGGAAAAACAGTTTCCGCCGCTCTTGCTTCCGTTCTTGCGCCGCGTTCCATGTTTCGGCGTCGATGATGCGCAGATGCTCCGCCTCTGCGGTGCGGTGTTGCTCTTTCGGGTTTGGCCGCGAGATACGCTTGCCCGTCGCTGGGTCTTTGATCATGCGGACTTTGTTCCAGACGATGCGCCCGGAATAAATCTCATTGAGGAGAATGCCGCCGCCTCGCGCGGTGTTGCCGTTGATGGTTGATGCGTTCCAAGCCGTGCCGCGCGGTGGCGCGATGTGATCGGCATTGAGGCGCGCCGCGATCGTGCGCGCGTTCGCGCCGGCGAGATATTCGGCAAAAATTCTGCGGACGATCTCGGCCTCGTCCTCGACGATTTCAAGCTCGCCGGCGCATCCTGGCTTTGCGCGATACCCATAAGCCCGGCCGCCGGCGTGCCGGCCGTCGCGGATCACACCTTCTAGGCCGCGTCGGGTGTGAAGCGCGAGATTTTCGAGAAACATTTCACCCATGAGCGCGCGCAAAGCGCCGTCCATTTTGGTGATCTTGCCGGTGGCGGTGTGGATCGCGATGTCGAGGAAATCAAGGCGTTTGCGGGCCGCGTGGTAATCGCTTTGGTCGCGTGAAATGCGATCGATGTCCTCGGCGATCAGAACGTCAAAGCCGCGCTGTTCGGCCGCGCGCATCATATCGCGAAAGCCGGGGCGGTTCATGGTCGATGCGCCTGAGATCGCGCGATCTTCAAAAATCAGGACAACGGTCGCGCCATCGCGCGCAGCAACCTCGCGGCATAAGGCGATCTGATCATCGATCGACTTGTCGCGTTGTAGGTCGCTGGAAAATCTGGCGTATATAGCCGCGCGGATCATTGCCTATTTAGCGGCGGCGCGGGCTTGGGTTAGGGATTGGAGTCGCGCAACCTCGGCGCGATGATCGATCAACGCCGCCCGTTTTGCAAGCTCCCGCACAAAGGCCAGCATGGCCTCGTCCGGCGTCAAGTCTTGCTGATTTTGGGCGGCGTTGCGCATTTAGCTGGCGTTTCCGTCCTGTGCCGGGGGCTTTCGCTTGATCTCGAAACCGAGGGAGTCCAGCGTCGCAAGGATGCGGCCGGCGACATCACGCGAGATCGTCGGCTTTGCCGGCGGCGTGCCGCTCTCGGCCTCGATGATGGTGTGTAATGTGTCGATCAATGCCATCGGAGACACCTCATGATGATCGGCCCATAGGCCACGAGAAACAGGAACGCGAGCGGGATACAAACGAGCGTAAAGCGCGCCTCCTCGCTCAAGCCCTCGGGGCGACGATCTCGCGCACGGTATGCCGGGAGATCGCCGCGCGATCCGGCGCGGTGCGCTTCAAGAATTTTTTGACTCGTCGCGGTGTCAACCTCGTCCCGCGCCCGATCGGCAACTCGATCGTGTCCGTCTTTCCGTTCGGTGATGTGCTCGAAAGACATACGCAAACCTTTCGCCATGTGATCGGCCCTCTCATGTTCGCGCCCGGCGCAGAAAAGCCGGCAGTTCGGGAATGATGGTGTGATCGATGATGTGCGTTCCGATCGGTTGCCAATCATGGCCTTTGAGCTTGATGGCGTCCGATGTGCGCATATCGAGGCGCGAAGGTTTCGCCGGCAACAATCCGGCGAGTTCAATAATGCGCGGCGCGAGCCGATCGCGTTTCGCTTCAAGGCCGGCCAACACTTGCCCGTTGACGGAATCCGGCGACGGTCGGTCCCAAAACGTAAGGCTCGCGATCCGCGTTTCGGCGGCGCGGTGTTGCTCGACAAGTGCCGCGTGTTCTTTTTGCAGGGCGTCGCTCATGGCCGCGCCTCGATCGCAGCGTTTCGCGCCGTGCGCGCCCGAAATTGTTTGCGCGGTGTGATCGCCTCGACGCCGGCGGCGGTTAGGATTGCTCCGAAATACGGTTGCGCGGCCGCGCCGTCGCGCGGTGTGCGGTGCGCTTTGGTGATCCTGATCAGGGTCGGATTGTTTTTCTCAACCTCGCGAAGGCGCACCGCGATCGTGCGATTATAGACATCCGCGCCGTCGATCACGGCGTGCATTGCCTTGATCTGTTCCTTTGTAAGCCCGTTGCCTTTCTTATGGTGATGCATTCGTGTCTCCTCTTGCTCTGCGGTGAAACGAAAAACGCCGTCGCGATCAGGCGACGGCGTTGCGGGTCGATCTGGCGGCGATCAGCACTTGCGCGACGGCTTCGCCGGAGGGCGTAAGACGTGCGCGGCGGACGCCGATCTTTGATGTGGTGATGACAACTAGTCCGCTCGCGACGAGCGCGGCGACGGTGTTGCCGGCAACGGGCCGGCGGCCGTTGCGAGGCATAAAAGGCTTGCCCTTGGCTGCGATCAGCTCGCGGCGATCGGCAAGGCACGTCAATGCGACGAGGGTGGGCGGGGTAAGTGTGGCGATAAATTCGGGGTGCGGGCGCATCGAGTCGGGTCCGGTTCAACTAGCTTATTACGCTAGTTTTTGACCCTACTCAATACTAGCCGATGGAGCTAGTTGCGAAAAAATCGTGCAAGCGGTCGCCGCTGCTGGCTGCGTTATTCAGTCTGAAAAATCGGGGCGCGGATCAATCTTCGCGGTGATAAACGCCGCGCACGCGGCCGATGAGTGTGACCGTTGTGCCGGGCTTCCCGTCGAGAGGAATCCATTCTTGATGCTCGGGGTGATCCGATTCGGGCTTTAGCCAGTATTTGCCCTCGTCGTCTTTTGCGAGCGTCTTAATGGTTTCTTCCGTCATCCCGTCCGCGTGGGTTTGTCGGACGTGATAGCGTCGGCCCTCGACGATCTCGCCCGGTTTTTGTGTCACGCGGCTAAGGATGATGATCGCGCCGTCGGGATAACGGCGATTCATCGAATGGCCTTCCACCTTCCCCGCATAGAGCGCGACATCGCGCAATGCAGGGTCATCAGGAATCATAATCTCGTATTGATCGTCAATCGGCCATTCGTGGCTCTCGGCCCATGCGCCGGCGCGCATGGCTCCCTTGACGGAAATCCGACGCAAGCCGGTTGTTGCCGGCCGCTCGATGATCTCGGATGCCGATACGGAATAGACCTGGCCGAGCGTAATCATCCAATCCTGAGTGAGCGCAATCTTGCCGGAAGCGAGCTTATTGATCGTGATCTCGTGGACTCTCATACGATCGTCGTCGCCGAGAGTTTCAGCCAACTCACGCACCCGCGCGGCGACTTCAGCATAAGTCCATTTTCGCTGTTTTGTTAGCTCGTGAATGCGGTTCGGCCGTTCACGTTCCGCCAATTTTTGAACGGGCTTTCTTGCCTTGTTTGGCATGGGTTTCCTCGCCGTGGCGCGATGCGTCACTAGCGGGTAAGCCGCGTTCCTGTTGGTTGCGATAGCGGTCATTGATAGGGTCCGTTGACGGAACCTAGCCGATCTGGCTAGTTTTAGCCAAGTTGATTCGCCGCTGTGAGTCGCGGTGAAAGTTCAAAAAATCAGTTGCGTTTTCAGAAACAGGGGCAATCGCCGGCGGCATCACCGTTCCGGCGAGGGGATTTTCTATGTCTGATCACATGGCGCGCGGCGGTGCCGCGCTCGTCGAGGCGATTGGCGCGTGCCAGTGCCCGGCGTGTTCCTCACCGTTCGTTGCAAGCCCGTCGCGCGCGCATCCTCGCGCGAAGGATTGCACCTTTTATTGCGGCGAGGATTGCGACTGCGAATTGCGGCCGCCGCGCGCGAGCGACTCCATCACCATTTTGCAAGGGGCAAGAGCATGCTGAAAAGCGGTGCCGATCTCGTCGCGGCCGATGTGGCCGCGATCGTTCTCAATCGGAAGTCGCGGCCGTTCGCGATGTTTCGCGGCGATGTCCGCAAGCCGGTGCGCTCGCGCGCTGCGCCGGGCGAGGCGGGAAAGCGCCGCCTGTCTGCGATGGTGATCTCGCCGGCCCATGCGTCGAGTGTTGCAAAATTGCAGCGAGCGCAGCGCATCCTAATCCGCGAGATCGTATCCGATTCCGAGCTTGCCGCGCGCGTGGCGAAATTCGCCGGTGCGAAATGAGCGCCGCTTGCGGTGCTCTGATCGCGTCCTTGCCGGCGTGCAAGGTGCTCGTGATCGCAAGCTCGATCAGCTTCGCCGGCGCGATCGGCCTCTATGTGATTGCCGTTTGTGCTCTCCGGCGTGCGCGCATGCGCCGTCTCGCCGGCGATCCGTATCGCTATCCGTTCGGCGATGATCCTGCGGCTTTTCGGCGACACGGCGCAAACCTCGCGGCCGCTGATTGGCGGCTCGGCGCGGACACTCGAATGGATTCCGAGCCATGAAAACCGCCATCCGCAAACCATTCAAGCCGATGCGCTGGAATGACGATGATGTTCGCCGGGCTTGGTACGGTCCCGAATCCGCCGACGCCATCGCGGAACGCTACGGCGTGACGGCGATCACGGTTCGCCGGTTCTGGAACGCCGAGAAGGCGGCCGATCCCGAGCGGTTGCCGCGTGATGATCAGCGGCCACACTTTGCCAAGCAAGCCGGCGGCGAATGGTTTGACGGCATCGACTCGCCAAAGGCAATGCACGAGAAAAACCGCGCATCGTGCGACGCCTCGCTCGCCGCGTTGCGCGCGGCGCACGGCGATGATCCGCCGGTGCTGCATGTCATGCCGGCGGCGTTTCTTGCGGCCGAGACAATCGTCAAGCCGGGCGCTCTCGATCCCGGCGCGCATGAAATCGTCGCGCGCCTGATCTTGCCGCACCTCAAGGGATTTTTCCGTTTGCGCGACAAGATGGTGCGCGCACTCCTCAACAAGCGAAACAAGAGGCTCGCCGATGTCCGGTAGCGTCAACAAGGTAATTTTGATCGGCAACCTCGGCGGTGATCCCGAGGTGAAGGCATCGCCGACGAGCGGCAAGAAAAGCGCGCTTTTAAGCATCGCCACATCCGAGACGTGGCGGGACAAGAACACCGGCGAGCGCAAACAGAAAACCGAATGGACTCGCGTCGTCATTTTCAACGAGGGGCTTGTCAAGATTGCCGAGCAATACCTCAAGAAGGGCGCGAAAGTTTACATCGAGGGCGCGCTCCAAACCCGCAAATGGCAGGGGCAGGACGGCAAGGACCATTACACAACCGAGGTTGTGCTCAAGGACTTCGGCGCAACGCTGACGATGCTCGATAGCCAGCGCGGCGAGCGGCCGCCGACGCCGAGCGAGGAAGATTACGGGTGCGAGAGTAGTTCGCCGCCGCGTCGCGTCGCCGCCGGCACCGGCGGCCGTACCGACGACATGAATGATGAAATCCCATTTTGAGGGGCGGTGCGATGGCGACTCCTAAACGAGACGAGCGGCAAGCGGTTGTCGGCGAATGGGCGCGGCGGTGCTTCGGCGATGCTGCGATGACGATCGACGAGCGGATCGCGCGATTTGTTGAGGAGGCGATCGAGCTTGCGCAATCGGTCGGATTTCCTGCTGCGGGGTTCGAGCGATTGATCAAGTACGTCTATGCGCGGCCGCCGGGTCGCATTCCGCAAGAGATCGGCGGTGTTGGCATGACGCTTCTCGCGCTTTGTGAAGTCGTCGAATTGTCGGCCGATGAGTGCGAGGAGGTTGAGTTTAATCGCATCATGGCGATCGATCCAACGCACTTTCGCGTGCGCCATAACGCCAAGGCCGCCGCCGGCATCGCTGTGGCTGCGCCCGGTGACGATCATGCGTAACGCAATTTGCCTCGCGCTGATGGCGCTTGCGACGTGGATCATCGCTGACCCGATCGGGTTCGGCGACTGGCTGGCCGTGGTCAATGCGGCGTTCTTTTCGGAGATCGGACGATGAATATCGCGGATTGTGCGAGTGTCACATTTTGGCGGCGCAAGGGCGTGCTCGGCGGGCTTGAGTGTTCCGACGAGGCGAGCGCGGGCATGGCGATCGTGCGCCTGTCGAGTGGTGGGCTTTCGCGCGAGCACATCTATCACTTGCCGGAGCAACGCGATGCTTACAACGCGTTGATCCTGGGCCTTGAGTTCGGCGTCGCCGCCGGGCGGCTCGCACAGGCGAACAAAATCCGCGAGGCTTTTGGGAGCGCGCCGATCGGCGCGTTGCCGCGATGAAGGGTATTCCGCAAGTCGAGATCACGTTTCTCGCCGGGATGGACTCGTGCGGTTCGCGCGCACCGGCGAGCGAGGAGGCGGCCGAGATCGCCATTCTCAAGTCGCCGACGATCGACGGCGGCGCTTTGGTATTTGATCTTGCCGGTGATCGTTCCGGCTTCAAGCTGTTTATGGCTGGCCTGATGCACGGCCATGCCCTCGGCCGGCTCAATGGCAAGCTGGAAATGCGTGCGCTCGCCGGATTTGAAATCTCGCGCGATCGGCCGCCGGTGCATGGTCCGCGTCATGGTTGAGACATTCCTCAATGGCGCGGTTTCGCTGCATGGCGGCGACTGTCTCGACGTGCTCGACACGTTCGCCGAAAACTCGCTCGACGGGTGCGTGACCGATCCGCCCTATCACTTTGAGTCCATTCACAAGCGGTTCGGCAAGGAAGGCTCGGCACCCGCGCAAGGTCGCGTCTATCAGGGCGCGCTTGCGGGCTTCACTGGCGAGCAATGGGAGGGCGGCGGCCTCGCGTTCGATCCTGAGACGTGGCGCAAGGTGCTGCGCGTTCTCAAGCCCGGCGCGCACCTCGTCGCCTCGACTGCCTCGACCAAGGTCGGGCCGCTGCAAAATGCTTTGACGCTCGCCGGCTTTGAAACCCGCGACACGATCTTGAACATGATCGACGCCGACGAGCGCGTGATCGAGTTCATGGAAACATTGAGCGATGCGCAGCGCGTCGCCTTCCTGAAATGCGCCGAGACGAGCGACATCGGCGGCCTGCTGGCGTGGGTGTATGGCACCGGCTTTCCCAAGGGCAAGCCGCTCGCAAAGTTCATGGATCGCCACTATCTCGGCGACTATCTTGACGACGACGAGATCAGGCGCGGGGCGGTGTCGCATAGCGCCGCTTTCTATGAGGCGCGCGACGTTGCACTTAAGCCGGCGTTTGAGCCGATCTTGCTCGTGCGCAAGCCACTCGACGGCACTTTTGCGGAAAACCTTGCAAGGTGGGGCACCGGCTCGATGTCGATCGAGGCGTGTCGCATTCCCGAAAACGAAAACTATCCGTCGAATGTGGTGCTCGATGGCTCGCCTCGCGTCGCCGGTTCATTTCCGGGCGCGAACGAGGAAAGCTCCGCGCGGTTTTTCTATAGCGCCAAGGCCGGCGCGGATGATCGGGTCGGCTCGAAACATCCGACGGTGAAGCCGGTCAATCTGCAGCAATACCTTGTTCGGCTGATCACGTCTCCGGGGCAAACGGTTCTCGATCCTTTCGCCGGCACCGGCACAACCGGCGAGGCGGCCTTTAGGGAAGGCCGCCGAGCGATTTTAATCGAGCTTGGCGAGAAATGGCGCGCCGACATCCGCCGGCGCATGGCGCTTTGCCTCGCCGGTCCCGAGGAGCGCAAGCGCGAGTCGATCAAGGCGAAAATCGGCGATGTGCCTTTCGAGGCCGGATCGCTGTTCGGGGGCTTAAACCCATGACGGGCGCGCCCGAGGTTGTCAACGCGTGGCAAGCCGCCGGCCTGATCGGCGTCGTCATCCTGCTCGCGCCGCTCCTGATCGTCGCCGTTAGCGATGCAATCGAGTGGCTTGATGAAATCAAGGACAAACGAAAATGATTCAGAACTATAGTGACGCCACCGGAAGGGCCAGGGTCGGCGATTGGATTCAAACCTACACCGGAAAACAGATTTTCCCGCTCGATCCTCGACCGAATGTCTATGACATTATCGACATTTCCGCCGCGCTCTCGAAACTGACGAGGTATAGCGGTCACTGTCTGCGGTTCTATTCGGTGGCCGAGCATTGCGTTTTGATGGCGCGAAAGGCCCGCGATCTCGGATGTGACAATCGCACTTGCCGCGCGATGCTATTGCATGATGCGAGCGAGGCTTATCTGATCGATGTTCCTCGGCCTATCAAAGGTGCGCTCGGAAATTACGTTGAGATCGAGGCTGGCTTGATGGCCGCGATTGCGCCGCGCTTCGGCTTCGATTGGCCTTTGCCGCCAATCGTCAAGACGTTCGATACCAACATTTTAAACGATGAAATGTCGCAAGCGATGGCACCGCCGCCCGCGCCTTGGCGGCATGGAGGCGATCCGCTCGGTGTGACGCTGCAATTCTGGTCGCCGGATGAGGCGTTCGCGCAATTCCTCTCGACGTGCGCGGCTCTCGGAGTTTGCAATCCATGAGCGCTGATCTTTTCAACGCGGGACTCGAGCTTGTCGGCGGCGGCATCCTCTGGCTGCACGTTCGTCGCGCCCGGCGCGCCGGAAAGATCGTCGGCGTGCATTGGTTGCCGGCGCTGTTCTTCGGCGTGTGGGCGCTCTGGAATTGCGTCTATTACCCGATGCTCGGGCAATGGTTTAGCGCCGCTGCTGCGGGCGCGCCGTTCATCGCGAATGCCGCCTTCCTGCGCCTCTATTGGAGGCTCGGCCGCGCATGAGCACGATCAAAATCGGAAATCCGATATTCAACACGCCGGCGGCCAAGGCTGCGCAGGAGGCGCGTTGGAAATCCAAGGCGGGCGATCCGCGCCGGCAAGGCCGCGCGCTGACGACGCCGGCACCGCGCGAGCTTGTCGTTTTCGTCGATACCAAGGGCAGGGTTGATGCTCGTATCGGCGCGATTACCGTCGGCATGATCACGCTCAACCCGACTGGCGGTCGGCTGGAATACATTTGGGCCGTCGATCTCGCCGGCTTTCCGCGCGTCGCGCAGCCGGCGGCTGATCTGGACAAGGCAAAGAGCGCGATTCTGCACAAGGTGCGCGCATGGTGCGAGGCGGCCGGATTGGTCAAGCGCGGGGTTTCGACCGATGTCCGGTGAAAACCCCGCACCCCGGCCGGCCGGGGTCCCCAAGGCCGCACCGATCACGTTCGGCGAAATGTGGACGTTGCTCGATAACGAGCGATTTCACTCTGCGGTGATGCGCGATCTGTTTTCGCAAAACCCTGACGATGCGCGGGCGATGGAAACCGCCGCGCATCACGGTCGCCGCGAGGATTGTTTCGAGGTGATGCAAGTTCTCCTCGCGCGGATCGGCGACGACGACATGATCAAAGATCGTTTGCGCGAGATCGCGAAAGAGGAATCCGAGCGGCAAGCCGCCCTCGATGCGTTGGACAACCCCGACAAGGACGATGAGACATGATGCCGGCACAAATTCAGCAAATCGAGCGCGAGATCGCGCACCTTGAGCGTGAGATCGATGGTTATGGCGTTGGCCTTGCAACTTCGCGCGTCGAATACTTGCGGGGCGAGGTGCGGCGCAAATGGCTCATGATCAAGCCTTTCGTCACCGCCGCACAAATCCGGCTAAGGGACGCGTCCCGCAATGTCTGATCGATCCGTGAGGCTTATCGAATTGGCCGCTAAGATCGATAAGCGCGGCCGCGCCGATCGCAACCTCGACGCCGAGATCGAGATCGTTCTCGGCCGGGCCTTGTTGTCGGCTGGCGCGATTATGGATGCGATGCGCGGAATGGTGTCCGTTGCCGGCAATCCATTCTGGCAACCCGCGCCGCGTCATACCGGCGATTTGACCACGGCCGCCAAGCTGTTTGGCGATCGGATTCCGGCGCGCATTTCGTCAAAGCCTTGGCGCGTCGCCTCGGCGGCCTTACGGGCGCGCGCGGCGCGGGAACGCAAGCGATGAATTTCACCGACGATCAGTTGATCGCGCTCAAGGATCGCAATCCCGTTGATGCGGTTGCCGGCCAATGGGTGACGTTACGGCGGAAGGGCGGCCGGACTGCAGGGCAATATATCGGGCCTTGCCCGATCTGCTCGGATGATCCGCATTCTAAAGCTGCGACGCGTTTCGAGTGTGACGCCGACAAGTGGGTTTGTGCGGTGTGCGCCGACGGCGGCGATGTGATCAAGCTCGTGCGCAAGCGCGAGGGTTTGGATTTTGTCGCTGCTGTCGAGCGGTTGGGCGGCACGCGCGCCGAGGTGATCACGCCAGCGATCGCCGAGCGCCGTGGCGCGGCCGCCTATAGGCGTGCGGATGCGCCGCGCACCGATCAGCCGGCGACATATCCGGGCGATCTCGATGACGCTCTCAAGGCGTCCTATGCGGCCGGTTGGCGGCGCGAGCATCGCAGGGCGGATGCCTCGGAGCGGTATCGCAAGATCGAGCGCGATCGGTTGTTTGATTTCTGGTCTGTCGCTGGCGCAAGCAATCTTGCGCCTGTCGAGCGGTATCTCGCCGGGCGCAAGCTGATCATGCCGCGACATGCGCGGCTTCGGTGTCATCCGGCGATGCCGTACTTCGCCGACGGCCGCGAGCGTGAGCCGCGACGGCTGCATATCGGCCCGGCCATGCTCGCGCCGATCTATGGCGCCGGTGCTGAGTTTATCGGGCTGCATATCACATGGCTCGATCCGGCCGGGCCGAAAGGCAAGGCGCACATCATTGATCCCGACACCGGCGAGATCATGCCGGCAAAGAAGTGTCGCGGCACAAAGGCCGGCGGTTACATCGCTCTCGGCGGCGATCCTGATCGCTCGCCGCTGCGGATGTTTGCCGGCGAGGGGATTGAGACAGTGCTTGCGGTTTACACCGCGCTCGCGCTCACGCGCCGGCTGCGCGCCGGCGACGCGTTCCGGTCGGGCATCGATCTCGGCAATCTCGGCGGCCGCGCGATCGAGACGGTGCGGCATCCGACGCTCAAGACGGCCGCCGGCCGCGTGCATCGTGTGCCTGGCCCTGACGCCGATATGACATCGCCGGCGATGCCGGTGCCGGATACGGTCGAGGAATTGGTTTTCCTCGGCGATGGTGACTCCGAGCCGATCTTGACGCGCAACGCGCTTGAACGGGCAAGGCAACGATCGGCGCGGCCCGGCCGCGCCATACGAAACATTTTCGCGCCCGCCGGGCGCGACTTCAATGATCTTCTCTCTTAAGCGATCGTGACGATGACAATCGAAAATAACGACGACGCCGCAAACAATATCGCAAACCTTGTGGAAGGTTTGGACTCGTCTTTTGCGGCCGCTTCCCCGCACCCCGTCGGGCAGGGGTCCCCCGAGGGGGGTGGCGGATTTGATGACGAAATCGATCCGCGCGACATCGTGATCGACGGCAACGCCGATCTCGGCGACGATTGCGATGATGATGATCGCGCGACCATACCCGCCGAGACAATCGCCCGATGCGCCCTTGAGCCGCAGAATGACACCGGGAACGGTCAACGGCTATTGCAGCACTTCGGCGGCGGGATTTTGAACGTCCGCGAGGTCGGTTGGCATGTGTGGACCGGCGCGCGCTGGAAATTGGAAGGCGGCGAGGAAGCGGTCACGCGGCTCGCTCAAACGACGGCGGCGCGTATCGTGCTTGAAGCGAATTTCCTCGCGGCGACGCCGAGCGAGCGGCTTGCGATTGAGGCCGGCGAGGATGCCGCGCGATCGCTGGCGGAATTGGAAAAGGTCGCCGAGCCGTCCGATGAACAAAAGAAGCAAAAACAGAATTTGCAACGCACCGTCGAGCAGGGGAAATGGGCGGCCGGTGAATTGCTCAAACGTCAGAACGCGCGGCGTAAATATGCGGTGTCATCCGGCAATGGTGGCAAGATCGCAAACATGATCTCGCAAGCCTTGCCGCACCGGACTGTCGGGCCGGAAGCTCTCGACGCCGACAAGCTCGCGCTCAATGTCGAGAACGGCACGCTGCATTTCATCTGCGACGAGATCGACGATCCCGACGGGACTGAGGCGTCCGGCTTCAAGCGGAAAAAATGGCGTGTCGAGTTGCGGCCGCACAATCCGGCGGCGATGATGACCAAGGTTGCGCCGGTGACTTACGTCGAGGGCGCGGACTGTCCGAATTTTACGGCGTCGCTGTTGCGGTTTCAGCCGATCGAGCCGGTGCGGAAGTTCTTGCAGCGTTATCACGGCTACGCCATGACGGGCCTGACCGGCGAGCAATGCCTCGCATTCTACTACGGCACCGGCTCAAACTGGAAATCGACGTTTGTCGAGATCGTCTCTCGCGTGATGGGCGACTATTCCGCGACGATTGGTTTCGAGTCGATCGCCGGCGACGCGCAAAAGAGCGGTAGCCAAGCAACACCGGACATCGCGCGGTTGCCCGGCGCTCGGCTCGTGCGCGCGTCGGAACCGGAGCGCGGCGTTGCGTTCAAGGAAGCTCTGGTAAAATCATTGACCGGCGGCGAGCCGATGCTCGCGCGGCATAACTTCAAAGATTTTTTCGAGTTCACGCCTGATTTCAAGCTCGTGCTGTCGGGAAACCATAAGCCGGAGATCGGCGGCGTCGATCACGGCATCTGGCGGCGTATCTGCATGGTGCCGTGGCCGGTGACGATCTCGAAAGAGGAGAGGCGCGTTATGAGCGAGGTGCTCGCCGAGCTTTGGGCCGAGCGATCGGGCATCTTGAATTGGCTGGTCGCTGGCACGCTCGAATATCTCGACGGCGGATTGAGAACGCCGAAAGAGGTGATCGATGCGACTGCAGCTTATCGCGAGGAAATGGACCCGGTTGGATCATTCATCGGCGATTGCGTGACATCGGTGCCGGCGAAAGATGACGGCACGCCGGCATCAACGGAAACCGCGCGAGCGATGTATGACGCGTTTGCGGCGTGGTGCCATCATAACAGTGTGCGGGCATGGAAAGAGAAAAGTTTCGCGACGGCAATGAGCCAAAAAGGTTTTGAAAAAGATAGGGTCGCTTCCTCGCGAATTTATTTGAATGTAAAGCTGCACGATGTTCCGAGTCGGCCGCGTCACTCTAACGAGCCGCCGCATCCGGCGGATAGCGACGAGGCGGTGCCGGTGTGAGCAACATGCAACGCATGAAGTGCACTCGATGTCGTCAGCGGTTCGCTGCGGCCGATGCGCGGCGCGCGCGGTGCGCCGGAATTCACGCCGACATTCTTTCCTGTCCGCGTTGCGGATGCGGTGATCTCCTGTTGTTTCGGGTGATTGTCGAGCGCCCGGCGGCCGCGCGCGGCGTGATCTCCGGCGAAATCGTGTCGGGTGTGTCGCGTTAGTGTCGGGTTTCTGCAACCCGACACGATAAAAAATCGATTTCCTTTCATCATCTTGCCGATCGACGTGTCGGGTGTGTCGGGTTGCGCGCGCATGTACGCGTGAGTTTCTTGGCGGGGTGCGGGGCGGAAAGCAAAACTTGATCTCATGTATTAAATTCAACTCAATCCTACACACCCGACATCAAGAAAAGGAAGTTATTGAAAAAGAACATCAATTGTTTTGTGTCGGGTTATTTTGATCCGACACTAACCCGACATACCCGACATCTTGCGAAAAAATCCGCTGATAGGGTCGGGTGACACAAACAGCGATGATAAATTCTCGCGCAAGTGATTTGTTTCCTCAATCCTCAAGGTGCCTCGCATGAAAAAGCTGATCGACATCGAAAAACTTTTGCAGTGGGCGATGCGTGATGAGTTGCCGAAAGGTCGGCCGGTGTCGGCCTCGGCCTGGGACCTGATCGCGCAATTCGCGCAACTCGGCGTGCGCGTGCAAACGAGCGGCCCGGCAGATGGCCTCGGCTTTGTGCCGGGCGCGCCGCATGAGGATGCGGTGATTGTCGCGGCGGCGATCGAGTGCGTCGATGATGTCGCGACGTTCGATGATGATGCGAATGTGTTCGGCTTGTTCGGCGATCTTGCCGCGATCGCCGGCGACTGCATCGCGCCAATTCGTTCGGCGCGTTTCAATCCGCGTGCGATCGTGATCAGCCGCGCGATCGCCGGCGCGCGGCCGGTTTGGAAATTTGAGCATCCGACGCCGTATCCGATGCGGCGCGAGATCATCGATCCGCGCGGCGCGGTTCGGCACGTTCCAATTGTTTACGGCGTTGACGCCGATGGCGATGTCGTCGAAATGAAGCCAAATCGCGGCCGCGCTGTTGCGCGTGATGGCTTGTATAGCTTTGCATATTCTCCGCGCTCGCCGCTGCAATGGAATGATCCTTCGTTGCTCGCGATCGGTCACGCGCGGGCCGAATATGTGGCGTGGCATGGCGCATTGATCTCGCTCGTTGCTGCGCTCAAGGGAAAGCTCGCCGAGTATGAGCCAACGATGCCGGCCGCCGTGGCGCGGCCATGGATCACCGGGCAACCTGTTTCGCGGGTGCTGTCCGATGGCAAGCCGCCGATGTCGATTGGCCTCGCTCTCGCGCCAAAGCGCCCGGCGGGCGCGCGACCGATTGAGTCGGAAATCGTCCAAAAGTCCCGGCCGCGCGCCGGTGTGCTGCGGTTGGCAAGGGCGAGAAAGGCCGAGAAAACGGCCATTTCCCTCGAAACCTGATAGGGTCGCTTGCCGGAACGGGGTGCTTGACATACACCGGACGCGTTCCAAAAGGCCAACACGCAAACCCGCCCTCGTCGGCGGGTTTTCTGTTTCAGGAAAAGCCTTGGCAATCTGAGAGGTGACGGATCATGAAGCTGTAAAGCAATCTCGCTCCCTGATTTGTGATTTCCCGGCGGTGTATTGAGCCGTCGGTTTAACGATGCTGGAATACACATAGCAACCGCAGCCCTCGCAACGGGGGCATGTTGCATCCTACTGATGACGCAACGCGTCGATGCTCTAAATCCGATTGAGGCTGACACCCCTCGTTAAATTCTGTTGGATCGGTTTGCATACCTCGCACATGAAAGCCTGACGGCCAACCAATCGCACGGTTGTTAAACACGGCGAGTTTCCGAGACTGATTTCGGCGCGCCGAGGCGAGCGACATCGCTTCACCCATTTAGTTTCCGGCCGACGTTGCTCGCGCCCATTGCCCAAATCGCGCATTGATCAAGCACGCAAGCCCGCGCAGCCCGCTATGGCGACTGCAGCGCGCGTGCATTGTAGCCGAGCAATGAGAGACGCGCATCGCAACGTCGGCCGGGATTGGATCGAACATCATGTGCAATTGCAAACAGCGCGGCCAAGCCTTGCGCCGAGCCGCATCGTCGATCGCGCGCGGCAACGTCAAGTCGGCGGCGCAAAGCCTCGGCTATGTCGGGCGCTCGCTTTCGCAAGATGTGCAAAGCGGCGCGCTCAAGAGCGCAGCGGCCGCGCGCCTCAATCAGTTGCGCAAGCGATGAGCGTCGATCTCTCGATCGATGTCTCGAATATCGTCGCCGCCGGGCGGATATTCGAGCGCGCTGGCAAGGAAGCGCCGAAAGCGATCTCGCGTGCGATCAATCACACCGGCGATAAGGCCAAGACGCAAGTCACGCGCGCCCTCGTTGGGCAAACTGGCCTTAAACGTGCGGTGATTGTGCGCGCCGTCAAGCCGCAGCGCGCGAGTCTCGGCTCGCTGTCCTATGTGCTCAAGTCGCGCGGCGGCGATATTCGGTTGCAGTTCTTTGCAGCGAAAGAAAAGGGCAACGGCACCGAGGCGCGGCCATGGAATAAGCCGAGGGTTTATGCCGGCGCGTTCATGCGGCAAGGGTTCGTCAAACGCGTACCGTTCACAAAGCCCGGCATGGCCGGCCATGTGTTCCAACGCAAGGGCAAGCGCCGACTGCCGATCGCGCAAGCGAAGTCCGGCCTCTTTATCGCCGAGGAAATGATCAAGGGCGCGAGCGAGGCGGCGTTTCAATCGACCGTCGCCGCCGATCTGCCCGGCCGTCTCGATCACGAGCTATCTCGCATATTCAGCAAGTGAGCTTTCCAAATGAAGTTTCTCGATCACCTCGGCTCGGCGTTCACTTTCGCGGCCGCGATCGTTGTCGGCGCGGTTATCGCCGTGGCGGCTTTGATCGTTCTCGTCGCCGGCGCGGCGCTCGTGCTGTTCTTTGGCGCGCTCGCGATCGTCGTCGGCCTCGTCTGTGCCGTCGGCGGTGTGTGTTACCTCGGCATTGTGGTCTTTCGGTCGCTGCGCGCGGATGGCTGGTGAAACCGGGCGGGTCCTTCCCCGAGGGGGCAGGGCCTACGGCGGGTAACGGCCCGAAATTTTGCCAGCCAGAAGCGAAAATTTCTGGCCTGACATACCTGACACCCTGACATCGGCGACACCGATGCAACACCGTGACGCCGATGCAACACCATGACGGACTCACATGACGCGCCGGCCGATGATCTTTTCGCCGGCGTCTGGATCACCGTCGCCGAGCTTGCGCGGCGCAAAGGCATCACGCGGCAATCGGCAAGCGAGCGCGTCAAGCGGCTCGCGGGCGATGGCTTGCTTAATGTGCGGCAAGAGGGCCGATCAAAGCTAATCAACCTTGCGCAGTATGATCGCGCCGTCGGCGACGTTGGCGATCCTGCGAAAGAAACCTCGGCCGCAACACGCGCGGCCGACGCCGATCCGAGTGCCGATCCGAAAAATTCCGCGTACCGGGATGCGACCACTCGCGATCGGCAGTATTCAGCCGATCTCAAATTCCTTGAGTTGCAAGAACGACTCGGAAAGCTCGTGCCGTTGGCACAAGTCGAGGAGGCTGCTGTTCGCGCGGCCGAGGCGACAATCAAGATCATCGATCGACTTCCTTCGCGTTCGGATGATCTCGCGAGCGCGGTTGCTCGCGATGGCGGTGCCGGCGCTCGTGCGCTGATGAAAGAGATCACGCGTGAAATGCGGCAAGCGATCGCGGATGCAATGAGCATCCTGGCCGGCGCGGCGGTGCCGATGACGCTGGAAACTGATCGCGCTGTTTCTGATGATGCGGTGTGAGTGATGTTGCAATTTCGGCACTCGGCGGCCGCTGTTATCTGTCGGATATTCGTCGAGCTATTTACGCCGCCGGCGAAGGTGACGCCTTCGCAATGGGCGGCCGACAATCTGATCGTGCCGGACGGCCCGCGTGCCAATGAAAAATGGGACCCGAGCCTAACACCGTATATCGTCGAGCCGCTTGACAGTATGGGGCCGGATTCGCCGGTCAATAAGATCGTGGTGCGCAAGTCGGCGCAAACCGGCTTCACGGTGATGGCGATCGCTGTCGTCGGACATTCCATCGATTGTGATCCGTCCGGCGGTATCTTGCTTGTGCAGCCAACCGACGGCGCGCTCGGCGACTTCATCAAAGACAAGCTAAATCCGGCGATCGATGAAACGCCGGCACTTAAGGCAAAGGTGCGGCCGCAGAAAGCTCGCGACGGAGAGGGATCGACCACATACTCGAAACGCTATCCCGGCGGTTCGCTTGCGCTGGCGATCGCTAACTCGACGGCTGATCTGAGGTCCAAGACCAAGCGAAAGATCATCAAGGACGAGGCGAGCGAGTATCCGGCCGATCTCGACGGCCAAGGATCGCCGCACGCCATGATCGAGGCGCGATATGAGTCGTTTCTCGCAACCGGCGACTGGAAAGAGCTAAACATTTCGACGCCGACGGTTGTCGGCGCGTGCTACATCGACGAGGAATTTAAGGCCGGAGATCAAAGATATTGGCACGTTTGCTGTCCCGGTTGCGGCGATAAATTCCCTTTCCGGTTTGGTCCGAATTTCAAGTTCAATGAGACATATCCGTATAACGCGCACTATGTTGCGCCGTGCTGCGGTGCTGTCATTGAAAATCACGAAAAGGTCGTGCTTATTCGCAAGTCCGCGCCGCAGAATGGCGGCGCTGGCGGATGGATCGCGACCGCGCCGGGGCCGGGCAAGTTTCCGAGCTATCATATCGACGCGTTGTCGTCGTCGTTTGTGCCATGGGATAAGATCGCCGAGCGCTGGATCAAGGCGCAAGCCGATCCTGCAAAGCTAAAGGCATTTTACAACCTCACGCTCGGCGAGGCTTACGAGGTCAAGGGCGACGCGCCGGATCACGTTCGGCTTATGGAGCGCCGCGAGGATTATCCGCGCGGCCGCATCCCGGCGCGCGGCCTGATGCTGACGGCGGCCGCCGACGTGCAGATGCGTGGCATCTATGTCGAGGTGGTGGCATGGGCACCAAATCGCGAGTCGTGGGTCGTTTGGCATGATGTGCTAGAGGGCGACACGACGGACGCAAACGATGGCGCGTTTCTAAAGCTCGCCGAGATTTACGATCGCGAGTGGCCGGACGCATTCGGCGGCAAGCGGCGGATCGACGGCTTTGGCGTTGACTCCGGTTTCCGCTCTCATGTCGTCTATAATTGGTGCCGCTCGCGCCATTACGCTTATGCCGTTGACGGCCGCGATGGCTGGAACAAGCCGGCGCTCGGCACGCCGTCGCTTGTCGATATTGACTTGAACGGCCGCAAGCTCGGCTCAACGAAAATCTGGCCGGTTGGAACGTGGTCGCTCAAAGGCCATTGGTATGAGGATTTGCGCCGCGAAGGAAAAACCGCCGGCAAGGAAGTCGATCCGCCTGGCTTTTGTCATTTCGGCAAATGGCTCGATGAAATCTATTTCAAGCAAGTCACGGCGGAATATCTCGCGGAAATTCGCTCTCGCGGGCGAATGACGAAAGCATGGGCACCGCGCGGCAATCAGGAAAATCATTTCCTCGACTGCCGCGTTTACAACATGGCGATCGCCGATCACCTCGGCTTGTCGAGCATGACCGAGGATGAATGGAAAATCCTCGCTCGTGAGCGTGCGCCGTCGCTTAATCAAGGCGATCTGTTCGCGCCTCGACCACTCGCAATCCTCACCGCCGGGCAAGCGGCGAGCGGTGTTGCGGACTCTGAGTCCAGCGACACCGGACGGCCGGCCGATGACGATTCATCGCACACAAACGCCAGTGAAGAGTCGCCGGCCGTCACACCTTCCCAAGCCGCGCCCGATGGTGCGGCGTGGATCGGCCGCGATGTAAGCGGCTGGAACACCCGATAGGTTTTGCATGTTCGGAAAGATGCTTGATGATCTCGCCGGCTCGGCGATTGATGTCGCGAGGGTCGCCGTGTTGCCGGCGGCCCTCGCCGTCAATGTTGCGCGGGAAATCACCAAACCGATCGGCGACGCTGCGCTCGATGCGGCGGCCGCCGTGGCTGATGGACTGCAGGACAAGGAAAATCGCGGGCAACCGTGATTGCGCGTCGAATGAGTTAAGGCGGCCTTCGTACCCGCCGGAGCGACACTCAACGATTTCGACGCGCGGCCGTGGGCGACACGGCGCATAGGTCCAATCACGCGCGGCTCAAGCGCAGCGTGATCCGGCCGAGTCGCTATGTCTAAACCCGGTCAAAGGCGCTCGCGCCTCGGCAGACATAGCGGCGCAGAAAAGGCCGCTCGGCTTCTGCGCGCTGTTAGCGCCGTTGCCGAGCGGCCTTTATCATTTCATGAAAGGGCGATCGCGCTATGGCGTATACGCAAACCGATCTCAACAACCTCAAGGCCGCGATCGCGACGGGTGCGCGGCGCGTCAAATTCGGCGCGGGGCCGGATTCTCGCGAGGTTGAATATCGTTCGCTTGCGGACATGATCGCGACGAAAAATCTGATCGAGGCCGAATTAAGTGCCGCCGCGCCGTTCTGTGCCGCGACGTTTGCCGAGCATATGCGGGATTGATCTGATGTCGAAATTTCTCAAGGCCCTCGCGTGGGTCGCACCGCGCGCCGCTGTTGCGCGCGCGCATGCGTTCGCTGCGCTCGATACCGCGCGCGCCTATGACGGCGCGATGGTTGGCCGTCGTGGCGCGAGCTTCAAATCTGCCGCTTCGGACTCCGCTAATGGTGCGATCGGCCCGGCTCTCGCAAAACTTCGCGAGCGATCGAGCGATCTCGTGCGCAACACTTGGATCGGCGCGCGATGTCTCGATGTTCTCACGGCTCACGCGATCGGCACCGGAATTACCGTCGTCTGGAAAGAGTCCCGCGTACAAGATTTGTGGGACGAGTGGATTAAGGTTTGCGACATCGAGGGCGAGCGCGATCTCGGCGGCGCGCAAATGGTCGCATTTCGCTCGATGCTTGAACGGGGCGACGCCGGCGTGCGGTTGGTGCCGCGTAAGCTAGACGCCGGCCGCGCTGTGCCGCTTGCGTTGTCCGTGATGGAAGGCGATCATATCGCGACCGAGCGGAATGGCACATTCGACGGCAAGAAATCCCGCCTCGGCGTTTGCCTTGGTGAGTGGAATGAGCGCGAGGGCTACTGGCTTCACAAAGAGCATCCGGGTGAGTTTTTGCTCAACTCGACGGGCTTGCCGAATTTCGTTCCGCGCGCGGATTTCTGTCACCTTTATCGACCGATGCGCGCCGGTCAAATTCGCGGCGTGCCGTTGCTCGCGCCTGTTATCATGGGCACGCGCGATTACGCCGATCTCATGGACGCGATGGTTGTCAAGTCGCGCATGGAGGCGTGCTATGGCGTCATCATCAATTCAAGCGATCCGGTAAAAAATCTCGCCGGCGCAAAGACGCGCGACGATGATGCGGCAAACCGCAAAATCGAAAGCATGGCTCCGGGCATGATCTATCGCGCCGGCATCGGCGAAACCGTGACGGCGTTTAATCCGTCCGGCTCCGGGCAATTCGAGCCGGTTGCGTTGTCTGCGCTGATGGGCATCGCGTCGGGTGGAATGATCACTTATGATCAGCTCACCGGCGACTTGCGGCAAGCAAACTATTCCTCATTGCGCGCGGGAAAGATCGAGTTTCATCGCCTCGTCGAGCAAATTCAATGGAACGTGATCGTTCCGTTTCTAATGAACCGGATCACGGCGCGTTTCATTGAAATGGCGATCCTGGCCGGCAAGCTGAAAGATCGCAAGGCACCTTACAAGCATTCATATGTAATGCCGGCGAAAGAGCCGATCGATCCGCTTAAGGATTTGAAAGCGGACATTCTCGCCGTTCGCTCTGGTCGAATGTCGCCGCAAGAATTTATCGGTGCATGGGGCCGCGACTGGCGCAAGGTGGTCGAGGAAACGCGCGAGTTCTGGAAAGACGCTGACGCAAAGGGGTTGGTGCTCGACATCGATCCTCGCCGCGTCGATCAAACCGGGGCCTCGCAAAAAACACCGGAAGATGACACGCCGCCGACGGATGATCCGCCGGCAAATCCAAAAAAGGAATGAGGTAAAGCGATGATCAAGCCATTGCGCGCGCTCACGCGCGATGCACGCCAGCCGCGCGCAACGCCGGACGGTTTCGAGCCGGGCGCAGTTGTATCGCGGGCGGCGGTTGACGATGTGTCCGCGCGTTTCGCGCCGTCATCCTATGACGCGGCGACGCGCACCGTTGATGCGGTATTTTCCGCCGGAACGCGCATTTCGCGTTGGGGTGTTTTCGAGGAGTTGGCGATTTCAGCCGACGCTATCGATCTCGGCCGCGTGGCGCTCGGCCAATGCCGTTTGCTCGACACGCACAATCAATACTCGCTCAATGCCGTCCTCGGCATTGTCGAATCTGCGCGAATTGAGGGCGGCCGGCTCGTCGGCCGCATTCGATTTGCTGATACCGAGGCCGGCCGCGCCGCCGAGGGCATGGTTGCTCGCGGCGAGCTAACCGGAATTTCCGTCGGCTACCGCGTAACAACGTGGAGCCTCGTCTCGCTCGAAAACGAGGTCGAGATTTGGCGAGCCGACAAATGGGAATTGCTTGAGGTTTCTCTCGTTTCCGTTCCTGCCGATCCGCTGGCGTCGACTCGCTCTGCGGAAATTTCATCACACCGGGCCGATGTTGCCCATTCTGAGGAGACTGACGACATGCGTCGTAATGTTGCGCCGGCCAACCCGGCTGTTGATCCTGCAAACCAGCCCGCGCCCGAGGCAACCCGCGCCACACCGGCACCGGAGGCCGCACGCACCGCGCCGCCGGTCGATTCGTCCGCTACGCTTGCCGCCGAGCGCGCCCGTTCCGCCGACATCCTGTCGATCGGCACTCGTGCCGGCATGGCACAGGATGCGATCTCGGCCGCTCTCGCTGACGGTACGAGCGTCGAGATTTTCCGCACTCGCGCGTTCGATCACATGGCCGCCGCCGCTGACCGCAGCCGCACCGACAACGCCGAGATCGTCCGCGATGAGACGCAGACGCGCATGGATCACATGATCGACGCGCTCACTGTGCGAATGGGCGGCACACTTCGCGACGATAACGGGGCGACTCGCACCATTTCGGCCGAGGCGCGCAATTACTCGCGGCACAGTCTCGCCGAAATGGCGGCGGTTGTGCTTAACGAGCGCTCCATGCCGCGCGACGCTGCGCAGCGTGAGGATGTTCTCCGTCGCGCGATGCACACCACGAGCGATTTTCCGGTGATCTTCGAGTCGACGATCAATCGCGTGCTCGCCTCGCGCTATCAGGTTGCGCAGCCTACCTATCGGCGGATTTCGGCGCAGCGCAATTTCAAGGATTTTCGTCCGCATTCGCAGGTGCGCGTCGGCGACTTTCCGATGTTGCAGAAGGTCGGCGAGTCCGGAGAAATCAAGTTCGGCACCTTCGGCGACAACAAGGAAATGGTGTCGGTCGGCGCTTATGCTGTTCAGTTCGCTCTGTCCCGCCAGATGCTTGTCAATGATAACATCGGCGCGATCGATCAGATGCTCGGCTCCTACGGCGATATGGTTTCCGCATTCGAGGAAAACACCTTCTACGCCATGAAGCTCGTCGCGGCCGGCCTCGGCCCGGTGCTCAACGAGGACAACAAGACGGTGTTTCATGCCGGGCACGGAAACCTGGCCGGTGCCGGCACCGCGATCACCACGGACGCACTGAGTGCTGGCCGTGCCGCTATGCGCAAACAGAAAAATCAGAGCGGAAATCTGATCAATGTTCAGCCGCGCATTCTCCTCGTCGGCCCGGACAAGGAAACGGAAGCCGACAAGGCGGTTGCGGTGATCACTCCGACTGATGCCGTGGATGTCAATCCGTTCTCGAAAAAGCTGGAAGTGATCGCCGGCCCGATCACCGGCAACGCATGGGAGCTTTACGCCGATCCGGCCGCGCTTCCGGTGTTCGTGTGGGGCATGCTCGACGGATACACCGCGCCTCGACTGCGCATTGAAAATCCGTTCGGTGTGCAGGGCGTCGGTGTGTCGCTTGAGCATGACTATGGTTGCGGCGCGATCGACTTCCGTGGCGGCTATCGGAACGGCGGCAACTAACCGCTTGTGACCATTTAGGCCGGGCCATGGCGGCCCGGCCTGATCTGTGTCGGCCCTTTCAACAATTCAATTCGAGGACTCACGATGAAAAACTATATCCAGCATGGCGACACCCTGCCGCTTACCGCGCCGAGTGGCGGCGTTGTGTCAGGTGTTCCGTATCTGATCGGCTCAATCTTCGGCATGGCTGACAACTCGGCGGCCGAGGGTGTGCAGTTTGAATTGCGCCGCAAGGGCGTGATGAAGCTGCCCAAAAAGACCGGCGAGACGTGGGCCGAGGGCGATTCTCTTTACTGGGACAACGTGGCGCTTGCGCTGACGAAAACCGCCGGCTCGCTCAAAAAGGTTGCGATCGCGACTGCTGTCGCCGCGTCGGGTGACACGATCGGCGCGGCCGTCGTTCTTCCGGTTGCGCTCTAACGCGATCATATCTCGCCAAGGAAATACGATCATGGCGTCGCCGTTCAATGCTGCAATGGCCGCTGCGGCGGCGACGCATGACTCGATCATCGGCGAGATTTTCGAGTTTTATCCGATGAAATCGACAAGCGACGTTAACGCGCCGCCGATCGTCGATCCTGATCGTGCAGTTGTTCTCGATCTTCGCGCTCCGTGGGGCGATAGCGCCGCGCGCTGGCATGCTGATGCCTTCCGCGAGCCGGGCGTCAAATCCGAGAGGCCGGGGCATGCAACCTCGCGCCCGTTCATTTCGGTTCAGTTGTCGCGCTTGCCGTATCCGCCGGCGCGCGGCGATCATGTTTTGCGGAAAGATACTGGCGATCGCTATCGCGTCGCCGAGGTGTTGCCGTCGTCGCCGGGCTTTGTCCGGCTCGATCTCAATCTCGTCAAAAAGGCTTAAGTATCATGCTCGCTCGCACGTTTCTCCGATTGTGCGCGCTTGAAGCGGTGCGGCCTTCGGCTTTGCTGGAACAAAATGGGCCTTGGCCGACAATGGCCGGCGCGCACGTTTTTGATTCTCGCTTCGATCCGATCGACGATCTCGATGCTGCCGAGCGGCGGCCTGTGATCGCGATTTATACCGAGGATGATCATCAAGAGAAAATCGCGCAAGCCGGCCCGATCTATTACAAATCTGCGACCGATCTCACATTTGAAATCGCGGTTTTCACGCTCGGCGAGGAAGTTCCGGGCGGCGATTTTGTCGCCGGCGTGCCGTATACTGACGCAGAAACTGAGGCATCACTCGATGCGCTCGAAAATCAGATTTGGCATGCGTTGCATTTCGGGCCATCGGGCCATTTGTTTCGCAAGATTGCCAAGGTGCCCGCGCTGAATTGGCAATCGCACGCGATGCGAGGCTCGCAGGAGGCCGTTCGTCTCGCGGCGCGCACGATCCGAGCGAGGTTTGATGTGCGCGAGGTTTGCTATCAGGCGGTGCCGGATGCGCCGCCGACGGGCCTTAATCGCTTGCCGCCGGCGCTGAAAGACATCGCGACGGCACTTGATGGCTCGACGTACCTCGCGAAAGTCATTGCCGGTGTTGCTGGCGCTGCGCCAGTTATGCCGACGCGTGTCAATCTTGAAAGTGTTGCGGCGACGATCGATCCGCGCACATCCTCGACACCCGCCGATGCCGATGTCGAGGTCGAAATCAATTCCGACAATCTCCAAGGGTGATCAATGCAAAATCTATTCTTGAAACCGGCACTCGATAGCGCCGGCGCGGCGGTGCTTGTTCGCGATCCGCTCGCGGGCTGGAAGGCACTCGATCCCAAGGGCGAGTGGAAGCCAAAAACCCCGTATTGGACCCGGCGACTGCGCGACGGCGACGTGACGATCGCCAAGCCGGACAAACCAAGCGATCCGCCCAAGCCCGCCGGCGATCGGCGGTCGATGCCAAAGAAGGCCGGCACCTTGGCCGGCTGATCACCACAACAAACCCGCAAACCGTTTTCGTTTTCTTGAAGCACCGCCGGCGGCAACGCGCGGCGAATGAGGAGTCATGCCGATGTCGGCAATGTTCAATGCAATTCCGGGTAACGTCCTTGTCCCGTTCTTTTTCGCGGAAATTAACTCCGGCGGCTCGCCGTTTGAGGGAAATCCGCGACTGCTGCTTATCGGTCAGAAACTGTCCGGCGGATCGGCTGCGGCTGGCGCGCCGATCGGCCCGATTCAATCGCAGCAGGAAGCCGACGCCTATTTCGGCACCGGCTCGATGCTTTCGCAGATGTTCGCCGTCGCCGAGCGCAATGCGCCGTTTCAGGCGATTTGGGCGTTGCCGCTTGCCGATCCGGCTGGATCGGCGGCCGCCGGATCGATCTCGATCACAAGCGCGCCCGGCGTCACCGGGGCGGGTGTCGTCTTTATTCAGGGTCGGCGCATCACGTTCCAGATTAACGCATCCGATACGGCGGTGAATGTCGCGGCGAACCTCGTCGCCGCCGTCAACGCCGCCGGCTTGCCGTTTGTTGCGGCCGTCGATGGCACCACGGCATCAAAGGCCAACATTACCGCGCGGCACGTCGGCGCGCTCGGCAACGGTCAAGAGGTTGCGATTGCGCGTGACGAGCCGAATGCGCTCACCACGGCCAACACCACGATCGTGGCATTGACCGGCGGCACGGGTGTTCCTGCGATCGACACCGCGCTCGCCAATCTCGGCGACGATGAATTTGATTTCATCGCCGGGCCGTATGCCGACTCAACGTCACTCAACGCGACGCGCGATTTCCTCGATGGCCTGGCCGGTCGTTGGTCGCCGATGCAGCAGTTGTATGGGCATTACTATACGGCGAATTTCGGTAACCTGTCCGCACAGGTGACGCTCGGAAATGGTCGCAACGATCCGCATGCGTCGATCATGGGGTCGCAAGTTTCGCCGTCGGCTCAATGGGAATGGGCCGCCGCGCTCGCGGCTGTCGCGGTTTCGCACCTCGGCGATGCGCCGGAGCTTTCGCGTCCGTTGCAGACGCTTCCGCTCCTCGGCATTCTGCCGCCGCGCGATCGCTCGTTGTGGTGGGATAAGAGCGATCGGCAAGCTCTGTATGTCGATGGTATCGCGGCCTATAGCGTCGCCGTCGATGGAACGGTGCTGATCGACCGCGTTGTGACGACGTATCAGCAGACAAACGCCGGCGTTTCCGATGCGACGTTTCGCGATGTCGAGACGATGGCGCAACTGACGTTTGTCTCGCGCTATTTCCGCACCGCGATCTCAAACCGGCACTCGCGGCAAGCCTTGGCGGATGAAAATCCGTTCAATCTGCCGGAGATCGCGACGCCGCTTTCGGTGCGCAATACCCTGATCCATGCTTACGATGATCTCGTTGCGCTCGGCGTGCTCGAAAACAGCGATCTCTTTGCGCAGTATGTGAGCGTTACACGCGATCCGAATAACGCGACGCGCCTCAACGCGTACTTGCCTGTCGATGTGGTCAATCAGTTGCGGGTGTTCGCTGCGAACATCACCGCATTCTTGCAGTACCGCACGCCGGGCGGCTCGATCGCCGCTTAATCGACAACCGTCATTCACCGCGCGGCAAGGATTGCCGCGCGGTTTCACGTTCACAGGAAAAAATTGAGGAGTGTCCGAAATGGCGGACGATTGTTGCAATTCATTCGGCGGCGTCATCACGATCGACATCGATGGCGAAATGTGGGCACCGACGGAGTCCGACATCGTGATCGATCCCACGAATATCGAGGTTTCCGGTGCGGCAAATCAGGACGGCTCGGCGGCGTATTCGTCAAAGCCGAAACTGTTCGGCGCGGACATCACGTTTCGCAATCCGTGCGGTGTGAAGTGGAACGAGAAGATGCGCAAGTGCAAGATCAACGCGACGATTGTCGAGGTTGATCAGGGCCGCACGCATTTGTTCACCGCCGCGCGGCTTGTCGGCGCGGTGAAACAAAACCTCTCAAACGGTGAAATCACCGGCCTTCGCATCGAGGGTTCTCGCTATCAGGTGGTGTGATGCCCGAGAAGAAAATCACTCTGACAAAGCCGATCACCGGCCACGGCGAGACATTCGGCGAGATCGTTCTCCGCGAGCCGGCTTATCCCGACATCATGCTCCTCGGCGAGCCATCGGCGTTTGCGCGCGATGGCGGCGGTATGATCTATACCGCTGAGAAGGACGAGACGATCCGGGCGTATATCGAGCGGTTGCTTGTGTCGCCGAAAGACCCGGCGCTCCTCAATCAGCTTAATGCGACTGACACGTTCCAGTTGCGTGACGCGGTGCATGATTTTTTCGCGAGCGCCCGGCCCAAGACAACCTGATCGAGCTTGTCGATTTTCTCGTCTTTGACCTGAAAATCGTTGATGCCCATGCGGCCGGGCAGATGACTATTTCCGAAATTGATCACTGGATCGGCCGCGCCGTGAGGCGCGCGCCCGGCGCAAAGGGATAACCGTTATGGGAATCATTGAAGCCCGCGCGGTTATCTCCGCGACCGATAAGACTGGCGGCGTTTTCGCCAAGATCGCCGGCAAGTTTAAGGAAATCGCGGGGTCGGCAAAGTCTCTCTCCGATATTCGGCCGCTCAAGGGGATGTCCGACGCGAGCTTTACAAGGTCGCTACGCGATCTCAAGGCGACGGCGCGGGAAATGGAAGTCATCAACCGCAGCGCGCGGGACTTTAATGCCGCCTTGAAATCCGGCGGGCCGATGAAGGCGAGCAAGTATTTCGACTCGCTTTCGTTCTGGCGCGAGAAAACGATCGGCAATCTGCGCGCGGTGCGTGCCGAAATGGAGCGCAACGAGGCGATCCGTCGCCGGTTTGCCGGCCCTATTGCGAACGGCGCACGGATGGCCGTCGGCGCGCTCGGCGTAGGATCGGCCGCCTATCTGGCAAATCGCGGTGCGCGCGGAATTGTTTCCGCCGGTAGCGTTTCGGTTCGCGAAGGCGCGCGCGACTATCTTGCCGGCTTGACGGATGATGACTCGGCCCGGATCAAACGGCGATCCGGCGAGCTTTCGCAAAAATATCCGTCGATCACCGCATCAACGATGCACGAGCGGTTGCGCGATACTGCGATGTCGATGCGTTCGCTCGATAAGGCGTTTGAGGTCGATGATGCGATCGCGCGCGGCACCGTTGTCCTGCAGTCGCTCAAGGGCAAAGATCAGGCGATCGAGGAGGGCCGAAAGTTCTTCCGGGGCCTCGATGTGCTCGGCAAAAATCAGGACCCGAAACAAGTTGAAAGTTTGTTTAACGGGTTTGTGAAGGCGCTCGGCGTCGAGGGTGCTGATCTCAATCTCGGCGATGTCTTTCAGGTTGCCAAGCAATCGCGCGCGGCCGGCCTTGCTTTGTCTGATCGCTTCCTCATGAGCACCGCGCCCGGCCTGATCGGCGACATGGGCGCGCCGCAAGTCGGCACCGCGCTCGCGTCCGGTCTTTCGCAAGCTATCGGCGGCCGCGCGACCAAGGAGTCGAAAGCGTTCCAGCAAGGCGCAGGCTTGCGGGACAAGAGCGGGAATTTTCTTGATAAGGCTCTGATGCAGTCCGATCCTGATCGGTATGCGTGGACCCGACTCATTCCGGCGATGCAAAAGAAGGGGATTAACGCCGACGACGCGACGGGCGTCACTGAATTTCTGTCAAAGGCGTTCTCAAATCGCACGGTTGCCGATCTTCTCGGCAAGCTGATTTTGCAGCGGCAACAGTATCAGGACAAAAGTCGGCAGTATGATCAAGCGCCTGGACTCGCCGCTGCCGGTGAATTGTCGCGGCGCGATCCTTTCGTCGCGGCCGAGGGATTTATTTCGCAACTGAAAAACGCCGCTGCGGCGCTTGCCGAGCCGGTGTTTCCGATGGCGACGGCTGCGCTCAATTCGCTCTCTGGCGCGCTCGGCGGGTTCGCTAACCGCTTTAGCGGTGCCGATGCGGCTGGCAAGATCGGAATGGGCCTTGGAACGGCTGTTCTCGGCGGCGGTGCTGTCGCTGGCGGGCTTGCGTTGGGCAAGGGTGTCTATTCGTGGTTCACCGGCGGCGCGGCTTTGACCGGCTCGGCGGCTGCGCTCAATTCGAGTGCTGCGGCGTTGACCGCAGCGGCCGCGCAACTCGCCGGCGGCAACGTCGCGAGCAAGGTCGCCAGCACCGGCGGCGCGGCGGCGGCTGGCGCTGGCGGCGGCGTATTCGCGCGCATTGCTGGCGGTGCGGCGGCTGCGGTTCCGTTTGTTCCGGCGGCGATGGCTGCGCTAGCTCCTATCGCGGGCATTGCGGCCTATCGCGCGGCGAAAGCCGAGGCGGGACTGGAAGGCTTGACCGGCGCGCAGGCGGCCGCGAAGGCATCCGGCGGCACGCGGCTCGATCACTTGCGAAAGGCGATCAATGAGGATCGCGAACGGTTCGGCTTGCCACCGACGCAAGCGCAGCCGGTCAAGGCCGAGGTTGAGGGCAATGCGACGTTGACCGGGCAAATCACCGTTGCGCCGTCGGCGTTCTTCATGACGACGATCGAGGCCAAGATCGACTCCAAGATCAACGCTTTCAAATCGTCTGGCATCACCGGCCAAGGTAGCACCGGCTCAACCGGCCGATCGTCGCCGGATGCGTCGCCGGCACCATAAGGAAATCGTTCGATGTCTGAGCAATGCCGCGACTGGCTTAAAACGCTTTGGGCGGCATCCTACAAAGGGGTGCCGTTCTTCTTTGAGTCTGATGACGAGGAGGGTGGGCGCGGGCTTGTGGTGCATGAGTTCGTCAACCGCGACGATCCATTCGTCGAGGATTTGGGGGAAAATGCGCGCTACTTGTCCGGCTCGGCGTATGTCCATGGCGACGACGTTGATGCGCAAGAGTCATCGCTCAAGCAAGTTCTCGCGTCGCGCGGTGCCGGTTCGCTCGTCACGCCGCTCGGCGGGCCGATCCTCGTTCGCTGCGAAACATTCAAGCGGCATCACGAAAAGGATAAGCTCGGCTATGTCGCTTTCGAGGTGCGTTTCGTTCGGGAAGGCGCGGCCGCCGGGCTGATTTCCATTCCGTTTGCGCTCAATACCGCTTTCGGCGCAGCGGACAAGCTCGCCTCGGAAATCTCATCGCTGTTCTCGTCGAGCATTACGGCGCTCGGCGAGCCGGACTTCGTTGTATCGGCGGCCGTCGAATCTGTTGCGATGGCCGCGAGCGCGCTCGATGTGATCCGCACCTCTTACCGTGTCGAGCCGGCGAGTTCCGCGATCGTGCGCGATGCGCTCGCCAACATTATAGCCAGCGCGCCGGCGGCGATCTCTGCCGAGGTGCTGCCCGGCGAAGATGCTAACGCGTTGATTCAGTCGCTTGTGACCGCGACGCGTGCGATCGGTGATGCCTTGCCGGCGCAAACGGCGGCCGCCGCGATGCTCGAATATGCTTCGGCATTCTCTGCCGTCGCACCGCGTGTTGCGACTTCCGCCGGGTCGCGCGCCGAGGCCAATTCCGCGGCTGTTTTCCGCGCCGCCCGGCTCGCTGCACTTACTGCGTATGCAGAGGCGATCTTGCGCCAAACCTATGCCGCGAGGCCGGACGGCGTGACGGCTCGCGCCGACATTGCCGAGCGTTTCGAGCTTGAGCTTTTCGAGACGACGGGCGCGGCAAATGCCTCGCTCTATCTCGCGATCGATGGCTTGCGATCTTCCGTCATCGATTACCTGTCGCGCGTGATCAACGATCTTGCGCCGGTGATCACCGTCGAGACGGCGCGGATTTTGCCGTCTCTTTATCTGGCGTTTCGTCTTTATGGCGATCCGCTCCGAGCGTCGGAATTGGTCGCGCGCAATGGCGTGCGGCATCCGTCGTTTATGCCGCAAGTGATCACCGCCCTTTCGAGGTAAGTCATGGGTCCGGAAAACATCACGATCCTGGCCGGCGGGAAACTCTGGACGGCTTGGACTCGGGTGATGGTGCGCGCCTCGTTTCAAGAGGCTGCGCGCTCGTTTCAGATTGACGGCGCATTCGAGGGCGGCGGTTCGGCAACGGCGTGGATATTCAAGGCAGGAACCGAGATTTCGATTTTCTCAAACGGCGATCTTATGTGTCGCGGTTACGTCGATCGCTATCAACCGAAAATCGCCGGCCACAAGTCGGCGACATTCTCGGCCTCGGGTCGATCGAAATCGCAAGATATGATCGACACGAGCGCGGTGCATCCGACGGGGCATTTCAAAGACAAGACGCCGGATGAAATCGGCAAAGAGCTTGACAAGTACGGCGTCGGAATCTCGACCGATGAAAAGCTCGACAAGGTGCCGGTGTGTAGGGTCACGCCGGGCGAAAGCCCGTTTCGCGTGATCGAAAAACTCTGTCGAGATCAAGGCGTTTTTCCCGTCGGGCAAGCCGATGGCTCGATCAAGATTACAAAGGCCGGCAAGGTTCGGCATAGCGGATCGCTGCGCGAGGGCGTCGGGATTGCTGGCAACATTCTTGAAGGTGACGCCGATCACAATCATTCGGGCCGACATAGCGAGGTGATTGTACGCGGGCAAAGGCCATTCGGGCATGGCGACGATGCCCTTGAGATCGAGGGCATTGCGCGCGATGCGCAAGTCGCGCGCTATCGGCCGATTATTGTCATCAATGATGCCGATACGGACAAAAAGCGCGCGAAAAAGCGCGCCGGTTCGCATCGCGATCGTGAGGCGGGAAATAGCCTCAAGGCCAACGTGACGACGCAAGGCTTTCGGGACGATGGCGGGCGGCTATGGGAGCCGGGCGGCTTGATATTCACTGAGAGCGGCTTGCTCGACGTGCATCAAGATATGGCGATCGAAACGGTGACGTTCTCGCAAGTGCGCCGCGAGGGTTCCTTGAGTGTTCTGTCGCTCGTCGATCCTCGTGCGCTCGGCGGCAAAGGAAATAAGGGCGGATCGGCCGGCTCTGCGTGGGGCACCGACGCCGGCGGCGAGGATTAGCGATGCACGGTTTCGGATACCCGGAAAACCAACATAGCACGATCGGCACCTTGCGCCGGGCGCGGGTCAAAGAGATCGACGACTCGGGCACGCAACAAATCCTGAAAAGGATCACCGGCCTTAAGAACGATTATCCCGAGGATGTGTATCGGGCGCAATCGTTCGGCGTTTCATCGCATCCGCCGAAAGACTCTGAGGGGATTTTTCTCGCGCTCGGCGGCCGCTCCGATCGGCTCATCGGCCTCGGGTTTGAGCATAAAGATCACCGGCCGAAATCAAGCCCGGCCGGCACCGCCGTCCTTTATGACGACAAGGGCAACGTAATCTTTTCCAAGGGTTCCGATGGCATCCGCGTCAACGCAAAAACCGGCGAGGTTGAAATCCATTCGCAGGATAAAAAAGTGTGGATCAAGCCCGGCGACGGCAAAATGGTTTTCCTCGGCGGCGACGGCGAGGACGGTGTTTATGATTTTGTCATGACGGCGAGCGGCCCGTCGATCAACGTCAAAGCAAAGATCGGTTAAAATGGCAGACATCATTGTGCGCGCGGCCGAGGGGTGCGCGCCCGATAGCGCGTTGCCTTGGGATTCCGTTTGGGATGCCGAGCGCGGTTTCGCGGATTGGGCGCTCGCCGGCAATGAGCCGCAGAACGTCGGCGGCTTGCAAGCGAAAGCCGCAATCGCGACTGCAGTCACGCTCGCGCTGTTTACTGACAAGCGCATCGATCCGACGCATCCGCTTTACTATCTCGCCGACGGTAATCCGCGCGGATATTGGGGCGATGGCATCGATGTGCGCGACGATCTTTTCGAGTCGGCGCTCGGCTCGCATCTTTGGTTGCTGGAACGCGCGCCGCTCTTGATCAAGGGCGTGCCGGCGGCGACGTGGGCAAAGCAATTTGCAACCGAGGCGCTTTCGACGCTGATCGCTCAAGGCGTTGCCACTCGCATCGAGATCGAGGCGACACAGGATGAATTGCGCTCGCGGCTCAATCTGATCGTCCGGCTCTTTGGCCGCGACGGCGATCTCGTGTTTGACCGAAAATTCGATCTTCTTTGGAAACAGGTAACGGGCTGATGTTCGCAATTCCATCGCTTAAGGATTTGGTCGAGCGTGCTCGATCCCGCTTTCGGGTCAATCTTCCCGGCTCTGATGCTTGGATTTGGCCGAACAACATCAATCCGACGGCGAAGGTTATCGCCGGCATGACGCACGAGGTTTTCGGATTTGCCGATTATATTCAGCGGCAAAAGTTTGCGCTCACCGCCGACGGCGAAAACCTGGACTTACACGGCGAGGAGGTGGGGCTTGCTCGCAAGCCGGCTGCGCCGGCGCGCGGGTTCGTCACGGTCACGGCGTCGAGCGCGGTTGCGATCGATGTCGCTGCAATCTTCCGGCGGCTCGATGGCATTGAGTATCGGGCGATTAATGGCGGATCATTGCCCGGCGCGGGCACACTCGAAATCGAGGTGATCGCCACAAGCGACGGCATCAAAACCTCCTCTCTCGCTGGTACGCCGCTCGAAATTGTATCCGGTGTTGCCGGTGATGATACGGCAACGGCCGAGGTTTCGAGCGCCGCCATCGCCGGCGGCTTTGATGTCGAGCGGGACGGTGCGCCGTTCACAAGCGATCTGAGCACATTCCGGGGCCGAATCCTGTTTCGCAAGCGCAATCCGCCGCATGGCGGCTCGGCGGCCGACTATGTTCTATGGGCGTCGGAAGTGTCCGGCGTGACCCGCGTTTATGTGGAGCGGCTTTGGGCCGGTGTCGGCACGGTGCGCGTGTTTCCGTTGATGGATGATCTATTCTCCGACGGTGTGCCTGATGATGCGAATGTCGCGCGTGTTGCCGATTACATCGAGACGGTGCGGCCGGCGGGGGCGGCGGTAACCGTTTCTCGCGCGTCGGCGCGGCCGATCGATGTCACAATTTCTGGATTGTCGCCGAATACATCGGCCGTTCAAACCGCGATCGCCGCCGAGTTGCGCTCGGCATTCCTGCGGCTCTCGCGCGTCGCCGGCTCCGATACGGCGATCGGCGGGATGCCTTATCTCGCGTCGCCGGCGGCGTTCTCTCGCTCGTGGATTTGGCAGGCAATCGCAAACGCCACCGGCGAGGAGCGCCATGCGCTTGTTTCGCCGTCTGCCGATATTTCGCTTGAGGTTGGCGAGTTGCCGACGCTCGGAAATCTGTCATTCGTCTAAAGGACGATTCCGTTATGGCTGAATGTGAAGCGGCGCGGCCGGCACCTCTGCGGTGTCCGTCGCCGGCCGAGGTGTTGGAATCTGCACTCGCGCTTTTGCCGCGCGGCCGAGCGTGGCAGTCAAACGAGGGCGGTCCTGTAGCCGAGATCGTTGCTGAGTTCTCGCCGGATGACTTCTCGTCGGACGATTTTGCAACAAGATCGCGGCGCGGCTCAACGCTGCGAAAATTCTGGCAAGCCGTCGCCGATGTGTTTGCATTTGTCAATCAGCGGCTTTGTGATCTTCGGCTAGAGTTTTGGTGCGCTACGCACGCCGAGACGCATGATCTTTGGATGGCGGAATACGCGTTGCCCGATCCGTGTGACCCGTTTCCTGATCTCTGCGCAAAGGTTGCGGCGATCGGCGGAACGCGTTGCGAGTATTATGCCGAGGTTGCGGCGCGCGCTGGCTGGTCGATCTCTTGCGACGAGTTGATCCGATGCGGGACGCGCACAGGCGCGCGCTTCGCGCGCACCGGCTGCGCTCGTGTTGGTTCTCGGCGTTGGCCGTCGCTGTTGCGCGTTCGCGTCGATATGGCGGCAAGCCCGGCCTACGTCTCTAGCGGCTTGCGGCGGCGCAAGCCGCGCACAGGCGCTTTTCGCGCCGGACGGCGGCTCTCTTGTGCGTTCGATCCGACTGCGATCGAGATCGCGCCACTCGAATGCCTCATGTCGCGCGTGGTTCACGCCGAAATTCTCATTCAATACGAGGTGCATCAATATGCCTGATATTCTCGGACCCGCTAATGCGGATCATGCTGTCACGACTCGCCCGGCGGACTCGCGCACGTTTTCGACTCTCGATACTTGGTTTCAGGATTGTTCCAATCCGAATGTTGAGGATGGGACGGAAATTCAGGCGAGTTTCAATAATGGCATTCTCGCTGCGCTTCGATCTCTCTGGCGCGGAAACGGTTCGCTCGCGGTCGGCGGGGCGAAAGTTGTGCCCGAGGTTGGAAGTGATGACCACGGATTGACCAAATCCGTGCAACACATGATCCAACGCGGGCAAATGTCATTTGCCGTCGATACCGGAACCGCCAATGCGTTGGCGATCACGCTGTCGCCGGCACCGCCGGAGCTTATCGCGGGCCTCTTGGTGCGCGTGAAGGCCGCGCACGCGACGACTGGCGCGGCCACGATTGACGTTAACGGTCTTGGTGCTGTCGCGATCAAGCATCCCGACGGAACGGCGCTCGGCGTTGATGACATCGTTGCCGCCGGCGTTGCCGAAATGGTGTTCGATGGTGCCGTGTTTCAGTTGGTTGCGTCGCATACGGACGCGGTTGGTGGCGGCGGTGGAGTCGGCTTCCGCGTTCCGTATGCTGTCGCGACCGGGACGGCATCGGCGATCGCGGCCGACTATTCACCGGATACCGCGACGCCTGTCGCCGGCGATTTGATGAGCGTCAAGCTCGCAAGCAACATCGCGGGCGCGACGACGTTCTCGCCGGATGGGCATGGGCCTTATGCTCTTAAGGATATGAACGGCGCGGCGCTTTTCGCAAATTTTGCGATCGCCGGCGACCTTCTCTTGATGGAGTTCGATGGGACGGATTTTCGCGTTCTCAATCGTTTGCCCGGTTCGTCGCCAAACTTCATGACGCCGGGTGCGATCGGATCGCTCGGTTTGGCCTTTGCTGACATCAACGGTTATTATCCGATCGCGGATCATGACATCGTGCGCCAACCGTCGCTTGGTTATGTGTTCGGCAACTACGTTTACAATATCGCCGGCGCGACGGCGGGATGGCCGACGGGAACGGCGACGCCGTTGTTCACGGGAACGTGGCGCATTCTGTCGGCTTTCTCGCTCGATAGCATCATTACGACTGCTTATCCGCGTGTGCCGATCTTGCTCTGCCAGCGCATCGCATAACGGGGGGATTCATCATGTTGACGTTGATCAAGGCGCATTCGCCCGTGTGGGCGGATGCGGGAAAAACGCGCATCATTCTGCGATGTGAGTTCGAGCAATTGGCTGTTGGCGAGATCGGCTTTCTCGCCTCGCCCGATGATCCCGAGCCGCATGGCCGGACGATCTTTCAGGATGCGGCTCTCGGAAAATATGGCGCGGTGAAGGATTACATACCGCCGCCGCCGCGCGTCGAGGATGCAAACACCGCGCCGGCCTAATGGCCGGCTTTTTATCTCTGATCGTAGGGGTGTTGCCGCATGGCAATCAAGCACAAGCGCCGCATTGCGCGGCCGATCGTCGGCAACGATTGGGACGACTCGCACGAGGTTGATGGCGCGCTCGGCGCGCTGTTGCCGCTCGCGAGCGCGCCGGATTCATTGCCGTACATCAAGGATGATCTTACCGGAGCATTGACGCCGATCACGCCTTTCGCGCGGGCCGTTCTTGCGTTACTCGCCGCCGCCGATCTTCGGGCGTTGCTCGGCGCGGTCGCGAAGTCCGGCGATGCGATGTCGGGTGCTTTGTCACTTGGCAATAACAAGGTGACAAACCTCGCCGATCCAACAGGTGCGCAGGACGCCGCGACGAAATCATACGTCGACTCCATCGCCGGCGCTGTCGCCGGCGCTCTCACGTTCAAGGGTGGGTGGGATGCATCGACCGGAACATTTCCCGGTACGGTAGGGCGCAAAACCGGCTGGTTCTACAAGGTGGATGTTGCCGGCACCGTCGATGGAGTGTCGTTTAGTGTCGGCGACGACGTGTTCGCCGTTGTGGATACAGCGTCAACCGCAACCTATGCCGGCAACTGGCTCAAAATCGAGGGCCGGCTCACGCTGGCTGAAATCCAAGCTGCGGTAGGTTTCACATTCGGCACGGCGGCGGCTCTCAATCCGGGCACCTCTGTCGGCGATCTCGTGCAAGTCATCGCCGGCGGAAAGCTGCCGGCGCTTGATGGATCGCTTTTGACCAATCTGCCGGCGGCATCTGTTGCATGGGCGGCGATCACCGGAAAGCCGGCTTTCGGCACGGCGGCACTTAAGGATTACGGCACATCGCCCGGTCAGTTGGTCGAGGTGCAAACCGGCGGCAAGCTGCCGGCGCTTGATGCGTCGAATCTCACCGGCGTTCCGGCCGGTGCCGGCGGATGGTTTCAGGAGAATTATTACAGTTCTTCGCAAACGATCACGATCCCGGCCGGCGCGACAAAGTGCGAAGTTTTGATGTGGGCACCGACGGGCGGGTGCGGCAAGCTGATCACTTACGGCCGGCCGGGCGGCGGCGCGGCGTTGCTGAAATTGCTGACGGGCCTCACCGCTGGCAATACGCTTGTCTACACGCAGGGCGCAACGGCGGCGGCGCAGGCAAGCAACGGTGCCGGCGGAAACTCTGGCGGCAACTCAACGCTTGCATCTGGTACGCAAGCGATCTCGACGTTGACTTGTAACGGCGGTGCGGGTGCCGCGCCGTCGTCGAACGCCGGGTCCGCAACCGCAACCGGCGGCGACATAAACGCGCCCGGCACCGGGTCAATGGTCGCGGATGGTTCGACGATCTCTCTCAACAGGTCGGGCGTCACCGGATTTCACATCAGTATCGGTCCCGAAACCGATGGTGCCGGCGGCAATCCGGGCGGACTCCGTATCAGGTGGTACAAATGACAATTGATCGCTTTGTGTTGCTCGGTTCATTCGGCGGCTACGTCAACACGATCGAGGTTGACGCGTCTCTCGCTGGAACGGCGGCGGAATATCATCCGCCGGATGGTCTGACGATGATTCCCGAGTCGGATTATGTGCCGCCGGTACCGCCGCTGCCAACGGTTGATGAGCTTATTGCCTATAACGCTGCGGCGCGCTGGCGAAAGGAAATCGCCGGAGTGGCGTGGGGCGGGCATATCATCGACACCGATCGCGAAAGCGGACAATCGAAATTGCTCGCCGAGTTCGTTGCGATCGCCGGCGGGCTGCGCGCCGATCCGTCGCCGTGGAAATTCCTGGGTGATGATTGGGCTGATCTGAGCAATGCCGACATGAGTGCGGTTTGCTTGGCGGGCCGCGATCACGTCGCGGCGCAATTCGCGATCGAGCGTATCAACAAGGCGGCAATTGACGCCGGCACGTTGACGACCTTCGCCGAGATAGACGCGGCTTTCGCGTAGAC
Source organism: Afipia sp. (assembly GCA_024508675.1). Taxonomy (GTDB): domain Bacteria; phylum Pseudomonadota; class Alphaproteobacteria; order Rhizobiales; family Xanthobacteraceae; genus Afipia. The sequence continues at coordinate 250,883 of JANINQ010000006.1, read as the reverse complement.
TCAAGTTCGCCGGCGGCGTCGGCGATACATATCCCGGAAAATCAACCATGACGGCGCGCGCACTTGTGGCGGCGGCCATGCTTTGCGTTGCCTTGATCGGTGACGCGGATGCGCGGCCGCGCCGACATTTCTCGCTTGAAAATGGACAACCGGCGGCTTGCGCCGGGATTCCGTGGTGTGGGTGCTGGCTTCGCCTTCGCCATGGCATTGCCGACCGTCGTTTCGATCGCGCGCGCGAATGGGCTTCGCTCGGCGTGCCGGCGAGCGTTTGCCGGCCGGGCCTAATCGCGGTGTGGCCGCACCATGTCGGCGAGATCACCGCGTGCCTCGCCGGCGGAATGATCCGCATGATTTCGGGAAACGACGGCAACGCCGTGCGCGATCGCGTGAGGCCGCTCGGCCGCGCGCGGCTGCGGCAACTCTAAATCGGGGTAACGATGAAACTCAATCTCAAGGCGGATTGGCGGCACGTCCTGCGCCATGCGTGGTCTGTGCGGCTTTGCATTGTCGCGGCGATCTTGTCCGGCATTGAGGCCGCAATTTCGGTGATGACGGCCTTTGAATGGATTCCGCAGTTCATGCCGGCTGGCGTGTTCGCGGCACTCGCTGGCCTCGTCGGTTGTGCCGCGTTTGGCGCGAGGCTGTTGGCACAGAAGGAATTTGAATAATGGCTATTCGGCTAAAAGCCTCTCACGCGGTTGGCGGTGTCTCGGCGGCTGCGATGCTCGGCGCAACGATGTATGCGGCGATCATCAATCAGAATGTGAATTTTACGCCGCAATGGGAGGGCATGGATCGCGTTGCGCGATATGACAAGATCGGCACCGGGCACCCGTTGACGTGGTGTTATGGGCAGACGCCGGCCGATGCGTCCGGTGTCAAGCCCGGTCAAGTGTTCACCAAAGTGGAATGTGACGCGCAAATCGCAAAGAGCCTCCCGAAATATCTCGATGGCGTTGTGACTGGATACAAGGGCGCGCGCGATCCGCGAACGATCCCGGTCAAGGTGTGGAGCGCCCTCGTTGACGCCGCATATAACGCTGGCGTCGGCGCGGTCCTGAAATCGCCGATGATGGCTCGGCTCAACGCCGGCGATCTGCGCGGCGCATGCGAGGCGTTCGCCGGCTGGTATGTCCGCAGCGCCGGCGTGGTGCGGCCTGGCTTGATTGCTCGCCGCTCCGGCCGGCCCGGTGATGTCCGCAAGAGCGAGCGCGCGCTCTGTCTTGAGGGTGTCGAGGGCCGCTAATGGATAGTCTGTTTTGGTCGATCGCCACATCGCACGTCGCGTTGATGGCGATCGCCGGCGTGTTGCTGGCGGCGCTCGTCGTCGGTTATGTGCCGCTCCTCAAATTCGTTCCGGTGATCGGGCCTTATGTGCGGGTTGCCAAGCTCGTCGCATTTCTGACGTTCGGCTTGCTCTGCGCGCTCCTCGATCGCCGTGCGGCCGATATGCGGGCCGAAATCAATCAACTCCGCACCGATCTCACGTTTGCGGATGTCCAGTTAAACAATCTCCGGCAAACGGCCGATGACAAAGCCCGCATTGCCGGTGAATTGCGCGGCCGAGTTTCCGAGATTTCCGCAAGGGTTGCTGATTATGAATCGCGTCTCGCAAGTATTCCCGAAAATCCTGTTTGCCCTGATCGTGTTACTCGCGATGAGCAACGTGAGTTGCGGGCAATTGCCGAAAGGGTCCCCAAGCAAGCCAAGCTATCAGCTTGGCAGAGAGTGCGAGGAGTTGGCGGAAAACGTCGATCTCCCTGATGTCACCGGGCTGCGCCGTCAAGCCGCGCTCGGCCGCATGGCGGGCGCGATCGGCGCGGCAAATGCCAATCTCGATGCGACGCGCGAGTGTCAATCCAATCAGCGAGATCGCCTCGCGCGCGGGGCGGTGCGCTGATGAGCGGAATTGATCCTGTAAGTTTCGAGATCGGCCAACTCGGCGCGGCTCTCAAAGCCCATATCGCGGAAGTTAATCGCGACCGCGAGCAAGCGGCCGCCGATCGCGAGGCGAGCGCGGAGTATCGCAAGGGCGTTCGCGAGGAATTGAAATCGCTCTCGGCGGGTGTCGGCGAAGTGAAGGCGCTCAAAAAGCGCGTCGATCGGATGGAGCCGATTGTTGAAAACTCGGCCAAGACGCTCGCCGGCGCAACGCTCATTCTCTCTGGCGGCATCTTGCTCGTCGGGTTTCTTTTCAAGTCTTACGCGGCGGACCTAAAGGCGTTCGTGTGGCGTGTTCTGAGGATTTCATAAATTGGCGACGATCACCGACGAAATGGCGCGCCGGGCCGCGAGCTTCTACAAGGCGCACGGCACCGAGCGAAAGGCGGCAAATGCCGCCGGCATGCCGAAAACGACATTCCACTCGCATCTGCGGCGTGCCGCCGAGCGCGGCATGCTCGATTTCGATCCGGTCTTGCCGGGATATGAGATCAAGAGAACGACGACAAAGCGCGATGCGGCCGGCAACAAAGAGGGCGACTGGATCACGCAACATAAGGCGAGCGGTGCCGCCTTTGAAATGCCGCCGGGTCAAATCCTCAAAGGCGTTTCCGCATACGTCGATGGCGAGGGCCTTGTCCGGCAAAAATGGATCAAGACAAAGGCCGAGGGCGCTGTCACCGATCTCGTCAAGGTGTTCGGCGACGTGTTCGCAAATTATCGCGGCCGCTCGCAACTCGTGCCGCCGCCTCGGCGTGTCGATCGCGATCTCTTGTCGGTCTATCCGATCGCCGATCCGCACCTCGGCATGCTGTCGTGGAAACCGCAAACCGGAGCCGATTACGATCTCAAGATTGCGATCGAGCGGTTGCTCGATTGCGCCTCGACACTCGTTTCGCGTGCGGATCGGTCGCGGGAGTCCCTGATCGTCAATCTCGGCGACTGGTATCACGCCAACGATCAACGCAACGTGACGCCGCGATCCGGTCATCAACTCGACGTTGACGGCCGATGGTACAAGGTCTTGCAAGCCGGCGTTAAGACGATGATGCGGATCATCGATCTCAATCTCGCGAAACATCAGTTCGTCGAGGTTGTGAACATTCCGGGCAATCACGATCCCGAGGCGGCATGTGCGCAAGCCTTGGCGCTCTCGACGTTCTACGCCAACAATAAACGCGTCAAGATCGCGTTTCCGTCCGACATCTATTATCGCCGGTTCGGTAACACGCTCCTCGGTGCGGCTCATGGCGACAAGGCACCGCCGGCGCGGCTCGCCATGGCAATGGCGGTCGATGAGCGCAAGGCATGGGGCGAAACGGCGTATCATTGGTTCATGTTCGGCCATATTCACAAGGACACCGCCAACACGATCGGCGATGTCCGTGTCGAGTCGTTCTCGACGATCGCCGACAAAGACAATCATGCCAGCGGCGGCGCGTGGCGATCGGCTCAAGCCTTGAGCGTTATCACGCTGCACAAGCGCGACGGCGAGACGTATCGCTATCGGCAAAACATCTTGCCGCCATCAATGCGGAAATCGGGAAAGGTGCCGGCATGAGCCATGATCGAGGGTGCCATCGATGCGGCGCGGATGATGCAGCCGAGAAGCGCGCTTGTTATGCGAGGATCGGCGATCGGTGCGCCAAGGCGGGAATTTTTCGTCTTGGCCGGCCGGTGCTGTCGATCGAGCGATATTCGCATCATGGGCAGTCAGTTTCGGTGATTGCGGCTTACAAGGGCAAACATCGCGAAATGTGCCTGTGCTTTCGCGGGTGCGATTTCTTTAAGCCGGGCGAGCCGGACAACTGCCCGATCGCACAAGCCAACTATGAGGTTTGCAAAACGCATGGCCTTGTTGCGCCGGTGATGGAATGCCCAAAGTTTCGCGTTGCGGACGGATGGGCGTGACAGATGGCGCGCCGTCGCAAAGCCTCGCGCAATCCGAGTGGTTACGAGCAAATTTTCGAGGGCGAGTGGATCGAGCCGGTTAAGCGCGGTTTCATTCATCAGGGCTGCGACTGCGCCCTCGTTCACATCACCGATTACGCGATCGAAAACGGTCGCGTTCAATTCAAATTGCGCGTTGATCGCCGCCGCACGGCCGCGTCGCGACGCAAGTTCAAATTCAGGGATACGACATGAGCAAGGTTGCCACGAAATCAAAGGCGCTTTCCGCAAATCCGAAAGACCTGTTCGGCGCGAAAAAGGTTTCGCTGTCGAAACTCCCGGCTGTCGCGGTCGCGCACGGCGCGCATGCGATGATGGACGGCGCAAACAAGTATGGCGCTTACAACTGGCGCGACAAGGCGGTGATCGCGTCGATTTATGTCGATGCTGCGAAGCGCCATATCGACGACTGGTTTGAGGGCATCAAGCGCGCCCGCGACTCCGAGGTGCATCACCTCGGCCATGGCATCGCATGCCTTGCGATCCTGCTCGATGCCGAGGAAACCGGCAACCTGATCGACGATCGGCCCTTGAGCGACGGTGTTTCCGAGCGCGTGCATGCCGAGATCGCGGCCATCCTCGCGCGCCGGGCGGCTGACAAGGTGTCGGCCGAGAAAAAGAAAGCCCGCGCCGAGGCGCGAGCGAAGGCCAAGCGGAGGCTGAAAAGCGCCGGGGTTAATCCTCGGCCTCGTCCTCGGCGATGAGTTTTTTGACCTTCGCCGGCGTGAGCAATTCGAGCGCGATCTCGACGGCGCGGGGAATATCGCTATCGCCGCCGATCCGCAGCCATCGCCGGCCGGTGGCCTCGTTGACGCGGAAAAGCCGGCTCATGGCGTTTTGGGATAGGCCGAGGCGCGCAATGTGATCGCGCGCCTCTTGTGGTGTCATCCGTTTCGCCGGCATCACTCGGCCGCCGTTGTGATGGTGATCGTGTCGGCGAGTGTGAACGTGGTTAGAAGTTCGTCGGCTTGCTTGGCTTGCCGCTCGAATTGTTCGCAAACTCGCGAGTTGGCGATCGTTGTGGCGTTCTCTTTGAAGCGATCTCGCGCGATCTCTAAACAAATCTGGATGAGCGAGCGTTGGCTATCGTCAATCTCGATGCGTTGCGTCATGCTAGACTCTCCTCGGTTGAGTTAGGCGGCTTTGAGTTGTTCAAGCGCGAATGATCCCCATTGATCGGCCATCGCCTCGGCAATCCCGTCAAAGGTGCGGCTGCGTAGCTTCCACCGTTCCGGGCCGGGGCTTGCGCGATGTACGATCGACCAAGCCTTATGCTCGGCGGTGCCGGCCTTGGGCGGTGTGAGTTTGTCGGTTGCGACGAGCGGCGGCAAGTTCTTGAGATAGAGTCCGGTTGCCTTAAAGGCGCGCTCTCCGAACCAATGCGGTTGCACTGTTTGCGCCGCCGGCGCGAAGTTCTCGATACGCTCTTTCGCGTGCTTGTGCATAACCGGGTTTTCGATCGCGATCCGCTCGATTGGTGCATTCCAACACGCGGAAAAGAGTGCCGCGCCTTCCTGCAATCCTTGCCACATGAAAGCGAGGCGTTGATCGCGGTTCCACGATCGATAGGCGGCGACGATCTCGCGGGGATATGTCGTCGCGTCCAATTTCGTCGGCGGCTCGGAAAGCCAGCGCACGCCGCTGTTGCAAAGGCGGGTGCATGGCGGGTGAAGCACGGCGAGCAAGTCCCAGCCTTCGCCGAGATAGTCGCGGACATCGCCGACAATGTGCCGATTGCTGCGATCCTCGGCCGGGAGAAGGTCGCAGGACCATACGTCATGTCCGTGCGCGGCAAACGCGCGCCGGACAACGCCGGAGGTTTCGCAGCCGATCAGAATGCGTGCCATGTTCCGCGCTCCTCACTTCGCTTCGGACGCGGCGGCGCGGATGGCCGCATAAAGCGGATGCGCAGCGGTGACGCGGATGCAGTCGGCCTCGAAATAGTCAGTCGTGGCGTCGCTGTTGTTCTCAATCGCGACGTAAGCGCGCACGGCGGCCGGGAACGTCGCCCGGCGCGGCCGCACCTTGATCGTGGTCGGATCGACGCCGGCGATCCATGGGCCGGTGAAATAGGAAACGCCGACGCGCTTGCCGTCGATCGTGAGGTGTTTCGCCTTGAAGGTGATCGCCATGAGCCTTGCTCCGAATCGGCCGGGCACAATCGCCCTTGCCGTGACCTATACCTAGTGCATTATGCACTATGTAGTCAAGCCGGAGTTTCAGTTTTCAAGCGCCCGCGCGCGCCGCTGCGGTGAGGCGTGGATATGTCGGCGCTGGCGATGTGGCGGCCTAGAATTTTTAACGCATCCAGCGGCCGCGCTATGCGATCAGGCGCGGGAAAACCGATGCGGCGAGTTGATCGCCGGCCCGCGCCGGGTATATTTCGGCGCATGTGGCTCCTCGCACTTCTCGCCGTCGTCGCGATCGCGATCCTGATCGGCGCATTTCGGATCATTCTCGGATGGCTCTTATCGCCGCCGGCGCTCGCGCGTTTCGATGCGGCGGTCGGCCGGGCGGTCACCCTTTTCGGCAAATTGCTGATCGTCGGGGCCGCCGGCCTGATCCTGTGGCTTGTTTGGGCTGGAATGAGCGGCAAACTTTAGGCGGCAATTCGGAACATGAGGCCGGCCGAGGCGGGGGGTGATAGGCGGTAACGCCCTCTCGCTACCAAAAATTTCATATAAATATCAGTGCTTTATGGGTCTCGCAGGTTTCGGCCTGCGTCAGGTGCCGTGCGGGCAACTCCCGGGTCTGGCCGATGTCGGCGCGACCCGGTGCGTTGCTTTTTGCCACCGGAAGCCTAGCTGGCGGGCGGCTTGGTCACTGCCAGTCCGTTGCAATTCCATGTGTTGGCGTCGAGCGCGGCCCTGATCGCCTGCTGCCTGTCGGTCACCACAAGCTGCGAGACAAGACCGCCGGTGCCGAACAGGACGCGTACGCCTGATGCTTTGTCGAGCGTCACCGGCGAAGGGGCGTCCTTCGCGACCTTGAACATCACGAACAGCACGCGGGCGCCGTCGGTGTTGGTGCCGAACTTGTCGGTGACTTCGGCGTAACAGCCGAAGCGCGCGTAGCTTCTTTTCAGCATGGTGTCGCCGAGAGTTGATGCATCCTGCGGTGGCAGGCCGTCGAACAGTGCTTCTGATGTCTTGTCGACAACGGCGATGGTCGGCGCCATGGTCGCTTTCAACTCATTGACATATTGCGGCAGGGCCTTGCCGTCCGCATCCCGGTTCTTGGTGACGCGGGACAGGCTGCGCACCAGCGCATCGATGGTGTCTTCGATGGTGCTGAAAGCAGGTTGCAGAGGGGGCTCCACGCTGTTCGGAGGCCACACCGTATTGGCCTCGGTCTCGGAGAACCTCTTCGTCTCATTGATCCATTGCCAGAGCACGGGACCGCTCAGCCGGGCGGCTCGCGCTGCGTACGGCTTGCCGAGACACTTGATCATGTCCTCCTTGGTGTTCAGCGCATTCGCCGACAGATAGGTCAGCGCATAGGGAATATCCTCTTTCTCCGAGAAGCCGGCGCCTGTGAGCACCGTCGCGATCTGGCCGCAGGTTGTCTCGAAGCCGGTGGTCGCGATCTTTTGCGGGGCGCTGTCGAGTGCCGCGCGGAAATCCCGCCGCAGGTCATCCGATGCCGCCATCACGATCGAGGGCAGCGGAGACACATCGAGCGTGATCTTGCTGTATTTCGTCGTGATGATGTAGCGGCCGGTCCGCAGGCGAACGGTTTCACCATAATTCGCATCCTTGTTCATGGTGGTCAGGATGCTCTTGATCGGATCTTCGGTCGCCTGCGCGTTTGTGATCTTGGATGCGATCGCGGCCGGGATCGCCGCCGGATTGAAGATCGACCACAGAGGCGAGATCAGTTTTGACGCCTGATACAGCGCCGTAAGACCCGGCCCCGGTGTGTATTGCGACGACCACGACACGGTCGGGATCAGATAGATTTTCTGCGTTCCCTGCACATAGATCGACCGGCTGCATGCGCCGAAATTCGACACCACGCTGGTGTCCTTGATCGAGAACACCGGCAGGATGGAGATCGCTTTCTCCGGCAGTTTGATCTTCTTGGCGTCCGACGGATCGGGAACGGCGAGATCGTTGCCGATGACGATATACTGGTTCGCGGATTCGTTATGGTGCAAGACAAAATCCGCGATCGCATCAAGAATGTTGTCGTTGCTGGTGAGGCTCTGGCCACGGCTGCACGTTACCTTGACCTCGTAGAGGGCGTGATCCTTCAGCGCCTGATGCGGGCCAGGCGTCTGGATCGAATATGTCATCGGCGCTTTCGCATAGGCCGATGTCGTCATCAGGCAGCAGGCCAGCAGCAATCCCAGTCTTTTCAAGATCCCCTCCCGTTTAAAAGTTTTCCGTCATGAATGGCGGAGAAGCCCGCCACTGCTATCAATGATCTGGCGACGCCAGCGTAACCTCCAGCGCGGGCTTCTTGATGGTCTGTGTCATCAGTTGGGTCACGACGGGGCCGCCGGCGTGAAGGTCACCCTTGATGCGCAGTGAAATCTCGTTGGCGTTGCCGTCGAAGTTCGCGCCCTTGAAAGCGGCGAGCACGCCTTCGCGGACCGGAATCCGGATGATTCCTCCGGTCTCGAGCGCCTTTTCGATGCCGGCCTTGAGAAGCTTTTGCGGATTGCCCGCAAGGATACCGATCACGATGCGCCAGTGAGTCGGCATCTCGATCTCGGGCGTGCGCATCACCTTCCAGCCCAGCGCCTGCTTGCCCTTCAGCGTGGGCTGCAAAGCAACCGCGATGGTGACATCGTGTTCCTGGTTCACCGTGCAGTCGATTGCAACCCGCGCTGTCGCAGACAGGCGTGCCTCGTAATCGCGCGCTGTAATCGTCACTGCGCTCAGCTTCGTGATGCGCACATCGCAGGCGTCGATCGGCAGTTTATAGGGTAGCTGCTTTTTCGCGATGGTTTCGATCTTGGTCTGCAAGGTTGCGGTCGATGCCAGCACCGTGACGTCGCCGTCGATGTTGAACTGGCCGCTCCGGGAGGTCACGTCGGCGGACGCCTTCGCCTTGAACGGCACGTCCGTCGCGTTGATCCGGATAACCAGATCGAGCGGGCCGATGATCTGCGCCTCCGCGTACGCGGTTGCAGCCGTGCATGACAGCATGACGACAGCGAGGAGAGCTTCCAGACGTAAAACAAGACGCGGCCGAACACCGCCAATCAACAAAGCAACGACGCGCATGAAGCACCGCAAATAGATGAAAAAAATGCAATCGAGGAACAGTCTTGCAAACGCAATAGAACGATGGGTATCGTTGCTGAAGTTTTTTTCAGAATCCAGCTTTTTCAGAGTCCGGTTTTTATCCAATAGATTTTGAGGGTGCGATGCAGCGCATACGTCTGCTGGTGTCTCTGTCCGTAATTTCCCGTAAGCCTTCTGTCCTCGCGTTGTCCTGTCGTCAGGCAATTGTCCTTGCGGCTGCGATGCTGACGGCTCTGTCGTCCGCTCCGGTGATCGCAGCGCCCGGCGGCTTGCCCGACTGCGAGCTGAACCTGGATGTTGCCGCTTATCTGCGCGGCGGCGAGGATGCCGAAAACCAGGCTCCCGTGCTGGAACCAGCGGCGGCCGTCACGGCTGCGCCGGTTTCGCCGGGAAAGTGCGGCCGGGGCACCGAACTGATCGATACGATGAAGGCCAGCCCGATCCGTGTTCGTTTCAGCAACGGATCGTCGGTCGGTTTCTATCCGTTGTTGTTGACGGACAAGAACCGGGGAGAATGGAGCTGCAACCGGATCAAGCTCCGGTCCGCCTGCGTGGTGTCACAACGCGACAACGGCGACGGCACGGTGGACGTGACCCTGAAAACGCAGAACGTGCCGCGCGCGGCGGAAGAAGTTCATCGCGTTCGGGCGGACGGAACCGTGCAACCATCCGCCGACAGCAAGTATTTTGTTCTCCTGCCGCGGCTGAAAAGGAACAGCAGCGGCTCCTCGACGGACCGCGGCGATAAAATTCTTGCGGGGGCGGGCAAAGCCAAATGCAACGGCTCACCGCGTGAGTGCAAGGCGGAGCGCGGTGTCTATGTCGAGCGCGTCGCGCTGGATGAACTGCGGCGCTTCCGGATGCCGCGGATTCTGACCGCCGACGACCGCAAGGGTGATGCAAAGGCGCTGGCCGACCTCGCCAGCAGCCTGAACGGTGACAGGAAGCTTGTGCATCTGTCCATCGCGGCGAGCGAGGTGGGATGGACGCCGGCCTCGCGGTCCGTGGTCGATTCTCCCTTCGAGGTGGTCGATGCCATTCTCGGCGACAGCGGCCCGTCCTACGGCATTCACCAGATCGATCTTGCCACCAACGGCTCGCAGGATGTGGTGCCGTTCCGGAAACTGATGCCGGTGATCCTCTCGGATCTGTCCGCCAGCCAGAATTCGGCGTTGCAGCCGCCGCCGGGACCCGTTGGGGACAAGCCGTTTCAGTTCGAGAAACCGATCCGCGGCTGGCCGATCAAGCTGGCGGCGGACTTCTACGCCACGGTGCCCGCGATGGTCAGGCGTATCCGGACTCCGGAATTCCGCGCCACCTACATGGCGCAGTATCAGGATTTCCTGAAGACATCGACCGGCTGCATGGCGTCGCTGGCGGCGCGCGGCGGCGTTTTCGCCGTCAGCAAGGTTGCGCAGCTTTATGTGCTTGATGTCGACAATCAGTTCGGTAGCGGCCGCTCCCGCAAACTGGCGGCCTATGCCAAGACGCTCGACAAGAGCAACTCCGACGGGGCCGAAAAGAAAATGCGGGATTACCTGATCGAGAACACGAGGTACGGAAGGACCGAGGCTGGCGCCCATGACATCGGCCGCCGCTTCAACAACATCCGCTCCATCGTCGGTGCGCACGATCCTGCGCCAAGCGGCAACAAGTCCGACTGCAACATCAACGGTCTCAAGTGAAAGCTTTGCGATGGCTTAGGCCTGTTTCGGGGCCGGCTTTCCATGTCCCGGTGTTGCCTGCGGCTCGGGTTCGATGAGAATCCGTTCGCCCGCGCCGTCCAGATCTTCATACTGGCCGCTTTTCAACGCCCAGAGGAAGGCGATGAGACTGGCGAGGCCGAAAAGCAATGCTGCCGGGATGAGATAGACGAGAACACTCATGTGCTGCTGCCCTTCGGGTAGAGGCCCATGGCGGGCGCGCCGGTGGGGCTCGCGGCAACCTTCTCGCCGGTCCGAAGCAGACGCAAGGCATTCGCGATGACCAGCAGCGACGAGCCCGACATGGCAATCGCCGCGATCAGCGGCGTGACATGGCCGAGAATGGCGATCGGCACCGCGATGACATTATACACGATGGCAAGGGCGATATTCTGACGGATGAGCTCGCCGGCCCGCTCGGAGACGCTGATGGCGAGCGGCACGGCATCGAGGTTGTCGTGCAGGAATACGAGGTCGGCCATGTTGCGGCCGATGTCGGCTGCGGTGGCAGGTGCGATCGAGACATGCGCGGCGCCCAGCGCCGGTGCGTCGTTCAGGCCATCGCCGACCATGAGCGCCTTGTGTCCGTTGTCCGCCATCTCGACGATGCGCGCCACTTTCTCGGACGGCAGCAGGGCTGCCGCATAGCGCCGGACGCCGAGACTCTCCGCCACGGCACGGCAGGCGGCTTCGGTATCGCCCGACAGAATTTCAACCGACTTGCCGGCCCGTCCAAGCGTCTGAACTGTCTGCGCTGCGCCCGGACGCAGAATATCCTCGAACATGAAGCGTGCGCGTTCATGGCCGTCACATGTGAGAATTGTTCCCGGCCATGACGACGACGCGGAATCGTTGTCCTGTCCCAACGCCCATCCCGCGCGGCCAAGCCGCCAGACGGAGGCTCCCTGCCTGCCTTCGATTCCGAAGCCAGGGACTTCGGTGATGGCATCGAAATCGACGATCGCGGTGTCCGTGCTGCGTGCGATGGCCTGTGAGAAGGGGTGGCGGGAATGCGCGCCCAAGGAAGCCGCGGCGGCGAGCATGTCGGGTGAAATATCCGCGACATTGATCAGGCGCGGCTGCCCCAGCGTCAGCGTTCCGGTTTTATCGAACACTACGGCGTCGATCTCGGTCAGCCGTTCCATGGCGGAGCCGTCGCGCACCATCACGCCGCGCTCGAACAGGCGGCGGGCGGCGACCACCTGAACGATCGGCACGGCGAGGCCGAGCGCGCAAGGACAAGTGATGATGAGCACCGCGATGGCGATGGTGATCGCCTTGTGCCAGTCGCCGTCGATCGCCATCCAGCCGAGGAAGGTGACGAAAGCCGTCAGATGGACGACCGGCGCATAGAGGGCCGAGACGCGGTCTGCAATGCGCCGGTAGCGCGTGCGACCGCCTTCGGCGGCCTCCATCATCCGCATCATTTCGGCAAGGAAGGAATCGTCCGCGCGCGCGGTGGCCTCCAGTGTCAGCGGGCCGGTCAGGTTGAGCGTTCCTGCGCGCACGGCCGAGCCTGCGATGACGGATTGCGGCCGGCTTTCGCCGTTGATCAGGGAGCAATCGAGATCGGACGCGCCGCTGACGACCTGCGCATCCACAGGAATGCGCTCGCCCGCAGCGATCAGAAGCCGGTTGCCGGGCTCGATCCCGCTCACCGGCGTATACTCGCGGCTGCCGTCCGCAGCGATCACGATCGCGCCGCGGGGAGCAAGACGCGCAAGACCCACCACGGCGGAGCGCGCCTTGTCGCGCATCATGTGATCCAGCGTCCGGCCGATGAGAAGAAAGAACAGCAGCGACGCGGCGGCGTCGAAATAGGCGTGAGGGCCATGGTTGATCGTCTCGAAGAGACTCATCACGTAGGCAAGGGTTACGCCGATGGCGATCGGCACATCCATGTTCATGCGCCCATGCCGCAGCGCCTGCCAGGCCGAGCGGTAGAAGATGCCGCCGCCGAACGCCAGCGCGGGCAGGGCAATCAGCGCGGAAATCCAGTGAAACATATCGCGCGTGGCGCCGTCCGCGCCGGACCAGACAGACACCGAGAGCAGCATGATGTTGCCGGCGGCGAAGCCGGACACCGCCAGGCCCCGCAGCAGCTCGGACATGGTTCTGTCATTGCTGGTCTCGCTTTCGTCGAAAAGGTGTGGCGGATAGCCAAGCCCGACCAGGGTTTCCGCCAGCGGTGGCGGATTGTTTTCCCTGAAGCGGATGGAGACGCGTCTGGTCGAGAGATTCACCCGGGCATCCATCACGCCATCGAGACGCGACAGTCCCTTTTCCACGGTATGGATGCAGGCGCCGCAGTGGATGGCAGGCACCGACAGTTCGATCCGGGCGGTTCCGTCGCCGAGACTGCGGGCGGCTTGGCGCAACTCGTCGGAGCCGAAGGAACCGGCAACGTAAAGTTCAGCGCCAGGCGCGCAACAGCTCATTGAATCACTCCGTTGCGCAGTGTCAGCCGCCGCGTTTCGCGATAAGGACGGTCGGTGTCGACCTCGGTCTGAATCTCGACGCTCCAGATGCCGTCGCGCAATTCGACGGATGCGGACAGCAGGCCGTCAGGCTGACGGACCAGCGCCACTTCCTGATCTTCCGCGGCATAGGCGGGCCGGCGGAAATTGGCCGTGGCGCGTTTCGTCGCCACCGCATTGCCGGCCTTGTCGATCAGGCGGTAGCTGACCTTGCCGTTGGCGATGACGAGTTCCGATTTCCAGCCGAGTGCCGCCTGCGCGCGAGCTTCCGCCATTTTCGCGTTGAACTGGCGGCTCGCCACATGCGTGTTTTCAGCGACGAAGCCGGTCCAGCTCGAGCGGGCGAGAAATGCCATCGTCAGGTTCACGGTGATGATGACCGAGAAGAAGGCGACCATGATCGCCAGCATGTGTCGGCCGGTGAACTCGCGATTTGGGTTTGCCAGGTTCATTTGCTCGTATCCGGTGCTTCGAATGTGGCTTCGTAGTGGCTGCTTTCGTGACCAGCCCTGTCTTCGACCTCGAACTTGAAATGCTGCCGGTGGCCGGCGACATTTTCGCGCGGCTGACGCACGAAGACCTTGAGCGTCTTGAGCTTGTCCGGCTCGACCTCGACGGTGAAATAGCTCTCCGACTGCTGATCCATGCCGACGACATTCATTTCTCCGCCCGGCAGGTTCTTCAGGGTCACCGTGAAAGTGCGCGGTTCGGGGATCATGTTGAGCAGTTTAACCGTATAGCCGTTGCGGATCGAGCCGTCCGAGAGGACGACGAACTGCGGATTGCGGTCCGCCAGAACATTGACCTGGAGCCGTTCCCGCGTGAGCAGCGCATAGATCAGGCCCAGCCCCACCAGCGACCATGCCGCGAAGTAGATCAGGGTGCGCGGTCTCAGCAGTTTCTTCAGATGGAACACCGCAACCTTGTCCGACAGCTTGCCGTCCGGGCCGCGCACGCGCCGCGGATCGATGTCGGAAGTATTGCCAAGCGTGGCCAGCGCCTTGTTGGATTGATACTCCGCGAGTGTCGCGTAGGAGATAAGCCCGCGCTCCTTGCCGATCTTGTCCATGACGTTGTCGCAGGCGTCGATGCACAGCGCGCAGGTGATGCATTCGAGCTGCTGGCCGTCGCGGATGTCGATACCCATCGGGCAGACGGCCACGCAGGCGTTGCAGTCGACGCAGTCGCCGACCGTCTGTCCCGCAGCCATCGCCTTTCTGGTGTGGCGCGAGCGCGGCTCGCCGCGCCAGTCATTATAAGTGACGGTCAGCGAATTCTCGTCGAGCATCGCCGCCTGAATGCGCGGCCACGGGCACATGTAGGTGCAGACCTGCTCGCGCATCAGCCCGCCGAAAATGTAGGTGGTCGCGGTCAGGATCGCGATTGTCATATAGGCGACCGGCGCAGCCTGTCCGGCCAGCAGGCTGCGGAGCAGGGTCGGGGCATCCGCGAAATAGAAAATCCATGCGCCGCCGGTCAGCACGGCGATGACCAGCCAGATCAGGTGCTTGGAAACGCGCTTGAACAGCTTGCCCACCGACCATGGCGCGCTGTCGAGCTTGATGCGGGCGTTGCGGTCGCCTTCGACGGCGCGTTCGACCACGAGGAAGAGATCGACCCACACGGTCTGCGGACAGGTGTAGCCGCACCACGCGCGTCCGACGGTCGAGGTCACGAGGAAAAGCCCGAAGCCCGCCATGATCAGCAGGCCGGCCACGAAGTAAAATTCCTGCGGCCAGATTTCGATCGGGAAAAAATAGAAGCGGCGGTTGGCGAGATCCACCAGCACGCCCTGATCGGGCGCATAAGGCCCGCGGTTCCAGCGCAGCCACGGCGTCAGATAATAGATGCCGAGGGTGATCAGCATCACGATCCATTTGAAGCGCCGGAACCGGCCTTCGGCCCGTTTCGGGAAGATCTTCTTGCGGGCGGCGTAGAGCGGCTGGCGTATCCGGGCCGAGTTTACCGCCGTCGCGTCAAATGTTTCGATCTCCGGCGCTTCGAGCATTGCCATCTTCTCCCGCAGCGCTCTGGCGAAACGCCGCTCACTTTTCAGATGCAGACGCCCGGCTCAATGCGAAAGGATCAGGCCGGGCATCGCACGTCGATATTGACGGCTGTTCTATTCACCGCCTCCGAGCGAATGAACATAAACCGTCAGTTCCTTCACCGTTGTGTCGCCGAGGCGCACGCCCCAGGCAGGCATGACGCCGTGCCGCGGCGATTTGATTTGCGTGGCGATGGCCGCCGGCGTCGAGCCGTAAAGCCAGATCGCGTCCGTCAGGTTCGGTGCGCCCATCTCGCGATTGCCCTTGCCGTCGTCGCCGTGACAGGCCGCGCAGTTCTGTGCGAAGACCTGCTTGCCAGCGGCGATCTCCTGCGCGCTCGCATTTCCGGCCTTGCCGGAAAGCGAAGCCACAAAGGAGGCGGCCTGCGTGATTTCATCCGGCTTCAGGATGCTGCCGAACGCCGGCATTTCCGACACCCGGGTATTCGGATCTTCGGCGTAACGAACGCCGTGAGCGATGGTCTGCTGAATCTGCTGCGGCTTGCCGCCCCACAGCCATTCGTCGTCGTTGAGATTCGGATAGCCGGGCGATCCCTGCGCGCCGGAGCCATGGCACTGCACGCAGTTGACCTTGAACGCAGCCGCACCCGCCGCAGCCGCAAAGGTCCGCAGCTTCTCGTCGGCGAGGATTTCGGTGACCGACTTGGAGCCGATCGCCGCGATATAGTCGGCCTTGGTCGCCTTGGCTGCGGCCAGCTCCGCCTTGACGTCGGCGCGGCTGGAATAGCCGAGAAGACCCGTTGTCGCCGTGCGGATGAGAGGCCAGGCGGGATAGGCGATCATGTAGCCTACCGCCCACACGATGGTCGCGTAGTAGATGATCAGCCACCAGCGCGGCATCGGATTGTCGAGTTCCTTGATGCCGTCCCATTCGTGGCCGGTGGTGGAGACGCCAGAAAACTCATCGATTGGCTTTTGGCTCATATCACTCGTCCTTGAAAGGAATGCGGGCGGCCTCATCGGCGAGAGAGCGGCTGCCGGGGCGGAATGCGAAAATCACGGCGCCGATGAAGAACAGGGCCATGCACAGCAAGCCCCAGCTATCGGCCATGAGACGCATGGCGGTGTAGGTTTCCATTCGTTCCTCCTCAGCGAGAACCGGAGACTTCGTCATAGGTCGAGAAATCGACCAGCGTGCCGAGCATCTGGAGATAGGCGACGAGCGCATCCATTTCTGTCAGCGCCTGCTTGTTGCCGTCGAAGTCGGCGGCCTTGGCTTTGGGATAGCGGGTTTCCAAACCCTTGGTGTCTGCGTCCGGATCGGCCTGCGCCTTCAGGTCCGCTGTGGCATTGGCGATCATGTCATCCGTATAGGGAACGCCGAGGCGGCGGTTGGCGACGAGGTGCGCTGAAATCCCGCTGGTGTCGAGTGGGTTGTCCTTGAGGAAGGCGTAGCTCGGCATCACCGTTTCAGGCACGACCGATCGCGGCGAGATCAGGTGCTGGACATGCCATTCGTTCGAATAGCGCTGGCCGACGCGCGCGAGATCGGGGCCGGTGCGCTTCGATCCCCACTGGAAGGAGTGATCGTACATCGACTCCGCGGCGAGGCTGTAATGGCCGTAGCGTTCGACCTCGTCGCGGAAGGGCCGGATCATCTGCGAGTGGCAGGCGTAGCAGCCTTCACGGATGTAGATATTGCGTCCCGCAAGCTCCAGCGGCGTGTAGGGGCGCATGCCTTCGACCTTCTCGATCGTGTTCTGCAGATAGAACAGCGGCGCGATTTCCACGATGCCGCCCACCGTGACCACGGCGAGCGATGCGATCAGCAGCAGCGTCGCGTTCTTTTCGAGCGTGGCGTGGTTCTTCAAAATCGACATGGACCGTGCTCCTTACTCGGCAGGCTGCGCTGTTGCGCCTTGGGGCGGCAAGGCCATGTCCATAGGCGCTTCGTTTCGCACCTGGCCGCGAATGGTCTGATAGACGTTCCATGCCATCAGCAGGCCGCCGGTGAGGTAGAACAGTCCGCCTGTCACGCGCATCACGTAGTAGGGATGCATCGCGGCGACGGTTTCAGCGAACGAGTAGACCAGGAAGCCCTGCTCGTCGTACTCGCGCCACATCAGGCCCTGCATGATGCCGGACACCCACATGGCGGCGGCGTAGAGCACGATGCCGAGTGTCGCCAGCCAGAAGTGCCAGTTGACCATGCGGATCGAGTAGAGCCGCTCGCGGCCCCAGAGCTTCGGCACCAAGAAGTAGACGGCGGCGAAGGTGATCATGCCGTTCCAACCCAGCGCGCCGGCATGAACGTGGGCGATGGTCCAGTCGGTGTAGTGCGAGAGAGAATTGACCGACTTGATCGACAGCATCGGGCCTTCGAACGTGGCCATGCCGTAAAAGGCGATGGCGGTCACCATCAGGCGCACGATCGGGTCGGTCCGGATCTTGTCCCAGGCGCCCGACAGCGTCATCAGGCCGTTGATCATGCCGCCCCATGAGGGCATCCACAGCATGATGGAGAACACCATGCCGAGTGTCTGCGCCCAATCGGGGACCGCGGTGTAGTGCAGGTGATGCGGACCGGCCCAGATGTAGAGGAAGATGATCGACCAGAAGTGGACGATGGACAGGCGATAGGAATAGATCGGGCGGTTCACCTGCTTCGGCACGAAATAATACATCATGGCGAGGAAGGGGATGGTGAGGAAGAACGCCACCGCGTTGTGTCCGTACCACCACTGCGTGACCGCGTCCTGCACACCGGCGAAGGCCGAGTAGCTCTTCGAGCCGACGAACGACACCGGGATGGCGAGGTTGTTCAGGACATGCAGCATCGCGATGGTGATGATGAAGGACATGTAGAACCAGTTCGCGACGTAGATGTGCGGTTCCTTGCGCCGCAGGACGGTCCCCATGAAGACGACGAGATAAACCACCCAGACGATCGTCAGCCACAGGTCGACATACCATTCGGGTTCGGCGTATTCGCGCGACTGGGTGATGCCGAGCACGTAGCCGGTCGCCGCCATGATGATGAAGAGCTGGTAGCCCCAGAACACGAACCAGGCGAGGTTGCCGCCGAACAGGCGTGCGTGGCAGGTGCGCTGCACGACATAGAAGGAGCTGGCGATCAGGATGTTGCCGCCGAATGCGAAGATCACCGCCGAGGTGTGAAGCGGGCGGATGCGTCCGAAGTTCAGCCAAGGCTCGAAGTTGATGTCGGGGAAGGCGAGCTGCGCCGCGATGACCACGCCGACCAGAAAGCCGACCACGCCCCAGAACACGGTCGCGATAACGCCATAGCGGATCGGACCGTCCATGTAGGCCGATTCATCGACCGGCTCCTGGGGACCGAAGCTCGTGTTCCGCGCGAGACCGATCGTGAAGGCCCCGAGCGTGAAAGCCGCGATCCACATATGCTGCCGGAACGGCTCGTCCACCGCAAAGCCGGCCGCCATCACGGCGAGATAGGTCAATATGGCAGAGACGATGATCTCTGGACCGTACTTCATGAAGCGATCTCCCAACATAAATTCACGCGGCGCGCGGAAGGGCGGGCTGCGTTACGAAAAAAACGGAGGGGCTTGCGTCGCAAGTCACTGACCCGTCGGCTCGTTCTTCCCCCAAGAGCGGCGCACGAAGATGCGAATCCAGATTGAAGGATGAGGAATGATATTGGTTCGGACGGCGAAAGAGATTGACGTAGCGCAAAGGTCCCGCACTGCGGGATGACGTCTGCAAGGGTCGAATTGGGGCCGCGGATTGCGCATCCGGGTGCAAACTTCTGGAATCGCTTGAAGAATACCGTTCCTCTGCTTCCGAGCCTCTGCCCGGAAGTTCCGGTGTGTCCAGGCTGGAGCAAGGGTTGATGCCCCCTGGCGTGCGGCATGGCGGGTCCTTTGTTCCCTTGCAGTACCTTTGCGCGGAACCTCCTCGCATTGAAGGCTATTATTACAATCAATGAATGCATACAATATGACAAATTGTATGCCAACAATGCAGAGATATACATGAGCGCGCGGCTCGACAAAGACAGCGAATGGCTTCCCGACCTGAAAGGGGGCGACGGCCCGCTTTATTTGCGCATCGCCGGCGCGCTGGCCGACGCGCGTGCCAACGGACGCCTGCAGCCCGGGGACCGCTTGCCGCCTCAGCGTGATCTTGCGCAGCGGCTCGGAGTGGACTTGACCACAGTCACTCGCGCATTCGCGGAGGCGCGCCGCCGCAATCTCATTGACGCAGCCCCCGGCCGAGGAACCTTCGTCACACCCGGCGGACCGGATGAGCCGATCCTCGATCTGTCCATGAACATTCCGCCGCCGCCTTACGGGATCAACCTGCCGATGCTGATCCGAACCGGCATCGACGGGTTGCTGAAGCGCTCGAGTGCCGGTGCGCTGTTGTCCTATCACCCGGGGCCGGGATCGCCTGCGGAACGGGCGGCGGGGACGCTCTGGCTGGATAAGGCCGCGGCGCGTCTGCCGGTGGACAGAGTAGCTGTCGGCACCGGCGCGCAGTGTCTGCTCGCGGCGGTTCTGTCGTCGCGGACACGCGAGGGAGAGGTGATCCTTACCGATCATCTCACCTATTCCGGCTTCACTGCGCTCGCAAAAAACATGAATCGCGATCTTGCAGGCATTACCGCTGACGAGCACGGCATGCGTCCTGACTTGCTCGAGAAGGCCGCGCGCAAGCACGGTGCACGCTTGGTCTATCTCAATCCCACGCTGCACAATCCGACGACGCTGATCATGCCCGAACGCCGGCGTCAGGATCTGATCCGCGTCGCCAGGCGGGCGGGTCTGACTTTCATCGAGGACGATCCCTACAGTCCGATCCTCCATCAAGCTCCGCCGTCATTTCTCGCACTCGCGCCACATGAGACGATTCATGTCGCGACACTTGCGAAGTGCATTTCACCGTTTCTCCGCACCGCGTTTCTTGTGATGCCAGATGCGGAATCCCTCGACGATGTGGCACGGCATCTGCGGAGCCTGACGCTGATGACGCCGCCGCTGATGACCGGCCTTGCGGCCGAATGGATCAGAAGCGGAATCGCCGGGGAAATCGCCGCAGGAGTCCGTCGGGAAGCCGAGGCGCGGCAAGCGATGGCCGGGAGCATCCTGAATCTTTCCACCAGCCGCGCTCCGGGATTTCACATCTGGATGTCGCTCGGCAAAGGGCGCAGCGCCTCCGACATCGTGGACAAGGCGCAGCGGCGAGGATTGGCGCTGAGTGAAGCCGGTGAATTTGCAACGGACGGCAACAGTGATGTCCCTCAGGCGGTACGTATCGCGCTGGGCGCAATTCCCGATCGACAAAAGCTGTCGGAGGCGCTGCAAAGTCTTGCGGTGATACTCACCGAAACCAGAGTCTTCAAAGGCACGCTGGTCTGAAAGCGGCTAATCTCCGGAAGAAGGTTTCAGGATCGCGATTCCTGCAGCGACAATAATGAGCGAGCCGACGATCATCGGAGCATCGAGTTGCTCTCCGAAGGCCACGACGCCAAGGGTGACGCCGAACAGCAGTCGCGTGTAGCGAAACGGCGTGACCGCGGAGACTGCGCCGGTGCGCATGGCCTTCATGAGCGCGCTATAGGCGAGAATGCCGAACACGACTGCCGCTGACAAGAAAGCCGCCGCGGACAGATCGGGGATGCTGAAAGCCCTGTGTTCCCAGAGCAGGGCATAGAGAATGCCCGCGACAATGATCGCTACAAAGCCATAGACTCCGAGAACCGATGTTGCGATGGCGCGCGGGGCCGCGCGGCTGGCGAGATCCCGGCCCGCGAAACCCAGCATGCCGATCAGGGCCAGCACGGACAGCGTGGAAAAATTCTCTGCTCCCGGTCGCAGAATGACCAACACGCCAATGAAGCCGACAAGAATGGCGGTCCATCGGCGCCAGCCGACTTTCTCGCCGAACAGAAACGCCGCGCCAAGCACGACGACAATAGGCGTGGCCTGAAGAATGGCCGTGGTTGCCGAAAGCGGCGTCAATGCAAGCGCAAGGATGAAGAACAGCCGCGCGGTCACTTCGAAGCAGGCGCGAATCCACATCGGACGCGACAGGATGGCGGCGCTGAAGATCGTCTCCTGCCGTGCCAGCGCGATCATCGCGAACAGGATGGTGCCGCCGAGGCCGAAGAGCACCAGCACCTCGGCCACGGGCAAATGTGCGGTCGCTGCCTTCACGAACGCATCCTCGACGGCGAACGCGCCCATGGCGGCCACCATCCAGAGGATGCCGGTGAGGTTCGCGCTGCTCCGGCTGGCTGCGCTTTCAGTCGAGAGAGTGTTCATGGTGTGAGGTGGATTGCCTTGCTGTCGCTTGTCATCGGTCGCGCTGTCATGGCCTGACGACAACGAACGGCAGCTAGCCGCCTTGTAAGGCGGCTTGCAAGACCGGCGAATGCATGGCGATGCCGCTGTTTCCTCACAGCGGGTTCGTTGTCAGCCCCTTCGGGAGCGATCTGGTTCAGTTGAACTTATGCGAGACGTTCCTGGCGACGGTGTAACAGGAGAGGCCTTCTGTGCCACCTTCGCGGCCATAGCCACTGTCCTTGACGCCGCCGAACGGAGTTTCCGCGGTCGATGCGACAAAGTGGTTGATCGAGAGATTACCTGTCTCCACGTCGTTCGACAGGCGCTGCGCATTGTCTGCCGAGTTGGTGAAGGCATAGGCCGCAAGGCCGAACGGCAGGGCATTGGCTTTGGCAATGGCTTCATCAAGATCGCGCACCGGATTGACCAGCGCCAGCGGGCCGAACGGCTCCTCGTTCATCGCCAGAGCGGAGTCCGGCACGCCGGCAAGCACTGTCAGCGGATAGAAGTAGCCGCGATTGCCGATGCGCTGTCCGCCTGCAAGCACGCGTGCGCCGCGCGCTGCCGCATCGGAAACCAGACGCTCCATTGCTTCGATGCGCCGCGGATTGGCCAGCGGACCGAGTTGGGTCGATGGATCGAGGCCGTTACCGACCTTGAGCCGCGAAGCGCCTTCTGCAAAGGCTTGCGCGAATGTTTCGAAGCTCGATTCCTGAACGAAGAAGCGTGTGGGCGCGACACAGACCTGACCGGCATTGCGCGATTTGGCTGTAACCGAGAGCGCGGCGGTGGTCACCGGATCGGCGTCGCCGCAAACGATCACCGGCCCGTGGCCGCCGAGCTCCATGATCGCCGGTTTCATGTGCTGACCCGCCATGGATGCCAGATGCTTTCCTATCGGAACGGAGCCCGTAAATGTGATCAGCCGGATGGCCGGGCTCGGCACCAGATAGCTCGAGATTTCCGCCGGATTGCCGAAAACGAGATTCAGCACGCCGGCAGGCAGTCCAGCATCATGGAACGCACGCACGAGCTGCAGGGCGCCGGCGGGCGTTTCCTCCGACGCTTTCAGGATGATCGAGCAGCCCGACGACAATGCACCGGCGACCTTGCGCGCGGGTGAACTCATCGGAAAATTCCACGGCGAGAACGCAGCGACCGGACCGATCGGCTGGCGATGCACCGTGTGCTGCAATCCGGGGCCTGCCGGAATGACACGGCCATAGAGCCGCATCCCTTCGGTCGCGTCCCATTCGATGATGTCGCAGCCGCGCAGGATTTCCAGCCGCGCCTGATCGAGCGGCTTGCCCTGCTCCAGCGTCATCGCCCTGGACATGTCATTGGCGCGTTCGCGGATCAGCGCCGCAGCCCGCAGGATGATTTGCGCACGTGTGCTCGGGGCCGTGTTTCGCCACACCGCAAAGCCCTTCGCCGCGGCATCGAGCGCATCGTCGAGATCGGCCTTTGTCGCATGCGGAACAGTTCCCAGCACGCTCTCGTCGGCGGGATTGATGATGGGACTGCCAGACGCCCGGCGCCAGTGGCCGCCGATGTAAAGCTCGATCTCCGGATAATTCATGTGCAGCTCGTTCCTCATGTCATGGCGAGGCCGCAGCGGAGCCTCCCTTGCGCGGCATCCAATCATATGTTGTTATTACAGAACAAGCGTTCTGTCAGATAGAACAGTAAGCGGAAGGACGGCGTGAGAATGCGAAAGCGGGCAGAGGCCGCGGGCCATGCGGTTGTTGCGCAGGGCTGCCGTGGAGATGAATTGTGACGCGCGCGGAATCAGATGTGATGCAGGCTTTCGCGCGGCTTCCCGTATTGCTGGACCGTGACGCGGCGCTCATCCATCGGGGGCGCTTTCTCGATGCGGATTGCCTGCTCGGATCGACCGTGCAGTCTTTCCACGTTGCGATCCGGAGCGGACGCATTGTCGATATGGTGCCCGCGCCGATCCTGATGCGGTCGTGGCGGTTTGCTTACCGCGCAACGCCGCAGGCATGGACTGCATTCTGGGAGCCGGTGCCGAAAGCGGGCTGGCACGATCTGCTGTCGCTGACCAAGCGCGGCGAGGCGGCACTGGAGGGCGACATCCAGCCCTTCATGACCAACCTTCAATACTTCAAGGACGTGCTGGCGCTCCCCCGTTCTCAGGGAGCCGCATCATGACCGGCAAAATCGAGCCGATGGTTGGGCGTTATGTGCATGTCGATATAGATGGCACGCCGCACCGGATCTACTTCGAGGAAGCAGGCGCCGGCATTCCGCTGGTTTGTCTGCACACGGCAGGCTCGGACGCGCGGCAGTGGCGCTATCTGCTGGCGGATGAAGAGTTCGCCAGGCACTTCCGCATCATCGCTTTCGACATGCCATGGCACGGCAAGTCCAATCCGCCGGACAACTGGGACGGCAGCGAGTATCAGCTCACCACCGCGCGCTATACGCAAACGATCCGCGCGTTCTGCGCGGCGCTTGATCTCGACAGGCCTGTGGTCATGGGCTGCTCGATCGGTGGCCGCATCGTGCTCAATCTTGCGATCGATCATGCCAGCGAGTTTCGCGCGCTGATCGGTCTTGAAGCTGCGGATTTCCAGACCCCCTGGTACGACACGACATGGCTGAACAGGCCGGATGTTCACGGCGGCGAAGTTTGCGCCGCGCTGGTCTCGGGTCTTGTCGCGCCGCAGAGCCCTGCGGCGGCCAGAATGGAAACACTGTGGGCCTACCGGCAAAGCGGGCCGGGCGTCTTCAAGGGCGATCTCTACTTCTATCGTGTCGATGGCGATCTGCGCGGCCGCACCGGCGCGATCGATACCGGCAAGTGCCCGCTTTATCTGCTGACCGGCGAATACGACTTCTCCTGCATGCCGGAAGATACGCTGCGCACTGCATCGGGCATTCAGGGCGCGCAAGTCACGATCATGGAGCAACTCGGGCATTTCCCGATGAGCGAGAACCCGTTGCAGTTCCGCCGCTACATCGCGCCGGTGCTGAACCACATTCAACAACAATCATGAGGAAGGAAAAATGATGCTCAAGGCATTCACGAAAGGTCTGTATTTATCTGCGGCGCTTTTGATCGCAGGACATGCGGCAAGCGCCGCAGACACGATCAAGATCGGCGTGCTGAACGACCAGTCGGGTGTGTTCGCGGATAACGGCGGCACGGGTTCGGTCGCGGCGGCGAAACTCGCGGTTGAGGATTTCGGCGGCCAGCTTCTGGGGCAGAAGATCGAGGTGGTCACCGCCGACCATCAGAACAAGCCCGACATCGCGGCGGCGACGGCGCGCAAATGGTTCGACACCGAAGGCGTGGACATCATCGCCGATGGCGCGGCCTCGTCGGCTGGCTTCGCCATCCTTGAAATTGCGCGGCAGAAGAACAAGATCTTTGTGATCAGCGGTCCGGGATCGTCGGATTTCACCGGCAAGGCCTGCTCGCCGGTCAGCTTTCATTTCAACTATGACACCTACGCCCTGTCCAAGTTGACCAGCGAAGCGGTCACCAAGGCCGGCGGCAACACCTGGTATTTCATTTCCGCCGACTATGCCTTCGGTCATGCCTTGCAGCGCGATGCGACGAAGTTCATCGAAGCCGCCGGCGGCAAGGTGATCGGCTCGGCTGCGCATCCGCTCGGATCGACCGACATGGCGTCGTTCCTGCTGCAGGCGCAGGGTTCCAAGGCCAAGGTCGTGGGACTCGCCACCTCCGGCGCGGACGTGCAGACTGCCATCAAGCAGGCTGGAGAATTCGGCATTGTTGAAAGCGGCCAGCAGCTCGCGGGTCTTCTGGTGTTCATCACCGACGTGAATGCGCTCGGGCTGAAGGCAACCCAGGGACTGCAGGTGACGACCTCGTTCTACTGGGATCTGAATGATGAAACGCGCGCTTGGGCGAAGCGCTACTTTGCAGCGACCGGCGGCAAGGTGCCGAGCATGGTACAGGCTGGGGTCTATAGCGGCGTGCATCACTATCTCGCGGCGGTGAAGGCCGCGGGCACCAAGGACCCGACTGTCGTGGCCCAGAAGATGCGCGAGATGAAGGTCAACGACATGTATAACAAGAATGTCACGATCCGTCCCGACGGTCGCGTCCTGCACTCGATGTATCTGGTGCAGGTCAAGAAGCCGGACGAATCGAAATACAAGTACGACTATTACAAGGTCCTCACCACATCGCCCGGTGAACAGGCTTTCCGTCCGATGAGCGAAGGCAATTGCCCGCTGGTGAAGGGCTGATCCGGTCGGACACGGGCGCGGGCTTTCTGCGTCAGTGTCTGAATTAATGTAGTGCGCGAGGAGTCCGGCATGACGGGTGCCATTGGTTTTATCGGTCTTGGTGTGATGGGCGAGCCGATGTGCCGCAATCTTGCACAAAAGACCGGAATGACGGTGTTTGGTTTTGATCGCGCGAACGAGCCGCTGCAGCGGCTTGCGGCGGCTGGCGTCAAACGTGCGGCATCGCTCGCCGAACTGGCGAAGCAGTGCGATGTCATCTTCATGGCGCTGCCGAGCGGCAAGCATGTGCAGGCGGTGTGCGAGGGCGAGG
This sequence comes from Afipia sp., assembly GCA_024508675.1. Taxonomy (GTDB): domain Bacteria; phylum Pseudomonadota; class Alphaproteobacteria; order Rhizobiales; family Xanthobacteraceae; genus Afipia. The sequence goes on along the minus strand of JANINQ010000006.1, from coordinate 224,674 downwards.
ACGGGCTCCTGATGCACGCCGAGGCGCGGCATATCATTGTCGATCTCGGCACGTCTCCGGTGGAGGCGAGCCGCGAACTGGCGAAGCGTTTTGCGGCGAACGGAGCCGGCTATGCCGATGCTCCGATCGCGCGGACAAGGCAGGCCGCCGAAGAAGGAACACTGAGCGTGATGGTCGGGGCCAATGCCGCGACGTTCGACAAGCTCCGGCCGTTGATTGCGACTTTTGCGACAGACATCACCCATTGCGGCGCTATCGGCGCTGGGCAGGTCGTCAAGATCCTCAACAACATGGTGCTGATGCAAACTGTCGTGGCGCTGGGCGAGGCGCTAGAAACGGCAAGACGCGCGGGGCTGGATACGAAGGTTCTGTTCGAAACGCTTGCTAAAGGTTCAGCCGACAGCTTTGCATTGCGCAATCACGGCATGAAGGCGATGCTGCCTGACACTTTCCCGGAGCGGGCTTTCTCCACCGCGTATGCCCGCAAGGATATTTCCTATGCGCTCGACCTTGCCAGATCGGTGGACATCACGCTGCCCGGCGCCGAACTGGCCGACAAGGTGCTCGGCGAAACGATCGATGCCGGATATGGCGATCTTTACTGGCCGGTGCTTGCGCGGGTCATCAGGGCGTCTCATGCGGCGTGAGCGGTGCGCTCATGACTGACGTGCTCGTCATCGGCGGCGGGAATGCGGCACTGTGCGCGGCATTGATGGCGCGCGAAGCCGGGGCGTCGGTGCTGATGCTGGAATCGTCACCGCGCGAGTGGCGGGGCGGCAACTCGATGCATGTGCGCAACCTGCGCTGTATGCACGATGCGCCGCAGGACGTTCTTGTCGAAACCTATCCGGAAGAAGAATACTGGCAGGATCTTCTGAAAGTCACGGGTGGACTCACCAACGAGTCCCTTGCGCGGCTGGTGATCCGCCATTCGTCGCGATGCCGCTCCTGGATGCGTGGTCACGGGGTTCACTTCCAGCCGCCATTGTCGGGAGCGCTACATGTGGCGCGCACAAACGCCTTCTTCATGGGCGGCGGCAAGGCGCTGGTGAATGCTTATTATCGCAGCGCGGATCAGCTTGGCGTCGAGATCCGCTACGACACGCCGGTGAACGCTCTTGAACTCAGGGACGGGCGCTTCGTCGCCGCCATCACGGAGGCAGGGGAGCGGATCACGGCGAAAAGCTGTGTGCTTGCCTGCGGCGGCTTTGAATCAAATCTCGAATGGCAGCGTGAGGCTTGGGGGCAGAACGAGCTTGGCGAATGGGTCGCCGAGAATTTTCTGATCCGCGGCACGCGGTTCAATCAGGGTGTGCTGCTGAAGTTCATGATCGAGGCCGGAGCGGATTCCATCGGCGATCCGACGCAGGCGCATTGCGTCGCCATCGACGCCCGCGCGCCGCTCTATGATGGGGGTATCTGCACCCGGATCGACTGTGTGTCGCTCGGCGTCGTGGTGAACCGTGACGCGCGCCGGTTTTATGATGAGGGCGAGGATTTCTGGCCGAAGCGTTATGCGATCTGGGGCCGGCTTGTTGCCCAGCAGCCGGGCCAGACGGCGTGGTCGATCATTGATCGGAAAGCCATCGGCCGCTTCATGCCGCCGGTGTTCGAAGGCACGCAGGCGAATACGCTTGAAGAACTGGGAGTCAAGATCGGTCTCGATCCCGTGGCCTTCATGCAGACATTGTCCGCATACAATGCCGGATGCCGCCCCGGCACATTCGATCACACGACGCTTGATGATTGCCGCACCGAAGGCGTGACACCGGCCAAAACCCACTGGGCGCGCGCGATCGATACGCCGCCTTTCTATGCCTATCCGCTCAAGCCGGGGATCACATTCACCTATCTCGGCATGAAGACCGACGCGACGGCGGCGGTGCGCTTCAACGATGTTCCCAGCAGCAATCTTTTTGCCGCAGGAGAAATGGTGGCGGGCAACGTGTTGGGCAAAGGCTACACCGCAGGCGTCGGGATGAGCATCGGAACAGCGTTCGGCCGGATCGCCGGTGCGTCTGCCGCGCAGAGCGCCGGATTCCGTCATCCGACATTCCGGGAGGAACTGGCTTATGCAGCCGCTCACTGACATGCCGATGTCAGCGCCCGAAGGCGGCGCTTGCGACGGCGGGATTTCCCTTGTGAGTGCGCTGACCGCGGACGAGCAGGAAATCGCGCGCGTCATGCAGATTTGCAACGCATGCCGTTATTGCGAAGGATTTTGCGCCGTGTTTCCCGCCATGACGCGGCGGCTCACCTTCGACAAGGCCGATACGCACCATCTCGCCAATCTCTGTCACAACTGCGGGGCATGCCTGCATGCGTGCCAATACGCACCGCCGCATGAGTTCGCCGTCAATGTGCCGAGAGCCATGGCGAAGGTGCGGAAGCGGACCTATCAGGATTATGCGTGGCCCGCGTCGTTCGGCCGGCTGTATCAGCGCGCAGGGTTGACGGTGGCACTCGCGCTGGCGGGTGGGCTCGCGCTGTTCCTCGTGCTCGCTGTTGCGATGAACGGGAAGCTCGTTCATGAGCCGCTGGCGGGAAATTTCTACGCGATCTTTCCTCACAACTTCCTGGCAGTGCTGTTCAGCGTCGTTTTTCTGTACGCCATCCTTGCGCTTGCTGTCGGTGTGATCCGGTTCTGGCGTGAAATGTCGCCGTCGAAGGATGCCGACTTGCGTGATGTGGCGTCGATCTCGCAGACGAGACTGCCCGCCGCGGCAGAGTCCATTTCGGATGTGGCGCAGTTGCGTTACCTCGGCGGCGGTCACGGGGACGGATGTAACGAGGAAGATGACCGCTTCACGCTGTGGCGGCGGCGCTTCCACCACTTCACGCTTTACGGATTTCTGCTGTGCTTCGCCGCAACCTGCGTGGCGACGCTTTATCATTACCTGCTCGGCCTTCACGCGCCGTATCGGTTCAGCAGTCTGCCGGTGATCCTCGGATCGCTTGGCGGGATCGGTCTTGTCATTGGGCCTGTTGGCCTGCTGTGGCTGAACCTGCGCCGCGATCCGCAGCACGGCGACCCCGACCAGCACGGAATGGACCGCGGGTTTATTCTGCTGCTGCTGCTGGTCAGCCTCACAGGCTTCGCGCTTCTCTTGCTGCGCGATACCGGATTTATGGCGCTGTGGCTTGCCATTCATCTCGGCACCGTGATGGCGCTGTTTCTGACGCTGCCTTACGGCAAGTTCGCCCACGGCATCTTCCGCTCCGCGGCGCTTCTGAAGTTCAATATCGAAAAGCGGATGCCAAACCGGCTCGGGATCGGCGGCGAGTAGGCCTGCGCTGCATGCCTGCTCCGTCGGTCGCTGCGCCGTGCGCTTTTCCGGGGATCGACTATCCGGATAGGCAGCATCCACGGGCTCCGCGGTGGACAATCGACTGCAAAGTCGGCTAGCCATACGTCCGATACAGGAGGACGTGGTGGCTCGCTGGAATAATGCCGTTGCCAGCGCAACGGAACTCAAGAATCTCCGGAAGGATGCGCTTTACCGCGAGGCGGCCAGGGCGTTTCGCCGCAATGGCTATCACGGCACTTCTCTTGACGAGATCGCCGAAGGGCTGGGGATCAGCAAGCCCACTCTTTATCACTACGTCAAAACCAAGAAGGATCTCCTGTTTCAGTGCCACCTCGCGGCCGCCGAGCAGGCGCTGTCGACGGTGTGCCGGGACGAGGGCATCACGGGCATTGAGCGCCTGCGCCGGACCACCTCCTCCTACGTCCGCTCGATGATCGGTGATCAGAGTTATAGCGTTGTTATTCTTGAGGAAAAATCGCTATCGCCGGTTCAGTTATCGACCGTGGTCCATGAACGCGACCGCTTCGAAGGCGCGCTGATCTCGATGGTTCTGGAAGGCCAGCAGGACGGCACCATCCTTCCCGGTGAGCCTCGCTTTGTGGTCTTCAATGTGCTTGGCGCGGTCAACTGGGTGACCAAGTGGTACCGGCCCGGCGGCCCGTGGAGCGAGGCGGATGTCGGTGAAGGCGTGGCCGGCTTTGTCTGCCGTGGCCTTGCCGCGCCCGGAATCGTGATTCCGGGTAGTCAGCTACTGCCGCGGCTGCCCTGAAGAACCTCCGCCAGTGGGGAAACTTCCTTCCGCGAACGCGCCCTGTTGACTTTCGACTTTATAGTCGATTAGTCGTACTTCCAGTTGAGGCGGCCAGTTAAGAGCGCGCCGGCATGGCAGGGACGTTGTGGCGGACCAGGTACAAGTTGAGACAAACCGGGCAGGGGCAGACTCCCGGCAATTGTTGCGAGCGTCGGGACTCTCGAAGCGCTTCGGCGGCGTGCAGGCGCTGCGCGATGTGTCGTTTTCGGTGGATCGCGGACAGATCGTCGGCCTGATCGGACCGAACGGTTCCGGTAAATCGACCTGCGTCAATCTTCTTTCAGGCAATCTGCCCGTCAGCGCGGGCGAAGTCTGGCTCGGCGGCGAACTGCTGACCGGCAAGCCGATCGACGCGGTTGTCGTCAAGGGTCTGTCGCGGACCTTCCAGAGCACGCAGATTTTCCCTGAAGATACCGCGCTTGAAAACGTGATGCTGGGTTGTCACACCCTGTTCAGGCAGGGTCCGGCGAAGTCGGTCCTGCGGACCGCTTCGGCGAAGCGTGAGAATCTCGAACTGGTCGCGCATGCCGAGCGGTCGCTCGCACTGGTCGGCCTCGCGGAGCGCCGCGATCAGATCGCCTCGACGCTGTCAGCGGCCGAGCAGCGCCTGCTGATGATTGCGGTTGCGCTCGCCTCGAAGCCAGAAGTCATTCTTCTGGACGAGCCGGCTGCTGGCATGGTCGCCAGCGAGCGCCGCGCGCTGGCAGGCATCATTCGCGCGATGCCCTCGCACGGGATCAGCGTGCTCGTGATCGAGCATCACATGGGCCTGATCATGGAGGTCTGCGACCGCATCGTCGTGCTGAACTTCGGCCAGAAAATCGCCGAGGGCACTCCGGCGGAAATCCGCAACAATCAGGCGGTCATCGACGCCTATCTGGGGCATCGCGATCATGCTTGAAGTCTCCGGCTTGCGCATTGGTTACGGCCAGGTCGAGGTCGTGCACGGCGTTTCCTTCAACGTGAAGCAGGGCGAATGCGTCGCGCTGATTGGACCGAACGGTGCGGGCAAATCGACCATTCTGAAGACCGTATGCGGGCTGATGTCGCCGCTCGCCGGCTCGATCATGCTTGATGGCCGCTCCATCGCAGGCCTGCCCGGCCACACGATTGCAGGCCTCGGCATTTCGATGTGTCCGGAAGGACGTCAGGTGTTCCCGGAAATGACCGTGATGGAAAACCTGCAGCTCGGCGCCTATACGCGCCGCCGCAGCGCCATCAAGGACGACCTCGACGAGATGATGACGCTGTTTCCGCGTCTGCGCGAGCGCGCAAGCCAGTATGCCGGCACGCTCTCGGGCGGTGAGCAGGAAATGGTGGCAATCGCGCGCGCGCTGATGGCGCGCCCGAAGCTCTGCATTTTCGACGAACCATCGCTGGGCATTGCGCCGCGCGTTGTCGATGAAATCGAACAGACGTTGCTCGCGATCAAGGCGCGGGGCGTCACCATTCTGCTGGTTGAACAGTCCGTCTCCATGGCGCTCCGTGTCGCCGACCGTGGCTACGTGATCGAGGCCGGTTTGATCGTGCTCGAAGGGTCGTCGGCTGAGCTTGCCGGCAACAAGAACGTCCAGAACGCCTATCTCGGTTATTGAAACAATAAACTCAAAGGAGGATCTCGATGAAAAAGTTATTGGGTGCGGTGCTGACCGCCGCATTGATTGGAGCGCCCGGCGCGTTTGCTGCGGAGAAGACTCTGACGGTCGGTTACAGCGATGCGCTGACCGGCGGCGGCGCTGTCTACGGCGTGCCGCAGAAGAAGGCGATCGATCTCGCCATCGAGGAAATCAACAGCGCAGGCGGCATCAAGGTCGGCGCGGACAACTACAAGATCAAGACCATCGAGTACGATGACAAGGCGGACTCGACCGAAGCGACCAACGTCGCCCGCAAGCTGATCGACCGCGACGACGTCAAGTTCATTCTCGGCTATTGCTGCTCGGCCTCGGGCGGCGCGATGGCCTCCTTCATCGGACGTGAAGACGTCATCGTGCTGGTCGGCACCGCCGGCGCACGCTCGATCACGTCGATCGGCAACAAGAACGTGTTCCGCACCCGTCCTCCCGGTGACTACACCGGCGCGGCGGCCGGCAAGTTCATCGCCCAGCAGGGCGTGAAGACCCTCGGCATCCTCGGCGTGCGCGACGTCGCGCTGTTCACCCAGTACCGTGATGCGCTGGTCAAGGCGTTCGAGGAAGCGGGCGGCAAGGTCGTTGCGATCGAAACCTTCGGCGGACAGGACCGCGACATGACGGCCCAGCTCACCAAGCTGCGTGGCCTCAATCCGGACGCGCTGTTCGTCTCGGGTTATGTCGAGCAGGTCGCCTTCAGTCATCGTCAGGCCTCGGAACTCGGTATCAAGGTTCAGCGCTACGGCTTCTCCGGCGGCAGCGCCGAGCAGTTCACCAAGGTTGCCACCGCCGAGCAGATGAACGGCGCATGGGACCTTCTGGCCATCGAGTTCAATGCGGATGTGCTCGGTCCGAAAGCCGTCGCGTTCGTCGACCGCTACAAGAAGAAGTACGGCGAGAATCCGACGCCGAACACGGCCTACGCCTACGATCAGGTCTACGTGCTGCGCGATGCGCTGCAGGCCGCGCAGACCACCACCGACCTGAAAAAGATTCAGGACACGATCCGCGCGATGCCGATCCCGAAGGAAGCTCTGTTGAAGTACCTGCCGATCAATGGCCGGATGTTCGACGACAAGGGCCAGGCCTACATCGCCAACGGTGCTTTCCAGTGGAAGAACGGCAACTGGGCCTTCGTGAAGGAACTGCCGTCGGATGCTGCGGCCTACTCGAACTTCCTGAAGACGGTCAAGGATTGATCGTAACCTGAATTCAGCCCGCGGAATCCTCCGCGGGCTGATCACCGGACCGCCTCATGCTCATCGATTTCATCCAGCAGATCTTCAACGGTCTTGTCGTCGGCAGCATTTACACGCTGATCGCGCTCGGCCTGACCACGATCTTTGGCATTCTCGGCATCGCGCACTTCGCGCATGGCAGCGTCGCCATGTTTGGCGGCTATCTGACCTACTTCCTGATCTCCGCACTGGGGATCGGCCTGCTGCCGTCCTTTATTCTGGCCATGGCGGCGGGTGCGTTGCTCGGCGTTGTTCTGGAGCGTGTCGCCTACTATCCGGTGCGTAACGCGCCGCCGATCAATTCCTTTATTATCGCGCTCGGGCTGACACTGATTATCGAAAAGCTGAACCTGCTCGCGTTCGGCATCGATCAGGTCATCATTCCGACGCCGTTCTCCAAGGTGATCAACCTTGGCGGCGTGACCATGCCGGAACTGCGCATCTATGTGCTGGCGATCTCCGCAATCCTGGTGATCGGTATGACGCTTCTGATCCAGCGGACATGGATCGGCATGGCGGTTCGCGCCGTTGCGCAGAATCGCGCCGCGGCTGTGCTGATGGGCATCAACGTCAATTCCGTGTCGATGTTCGTGTTCGCGCTGAGTTCGGCGCTCGGCGTCGCGGCTGGTGTGCTGGTGGGCGCGCTGTTCGCGGTCGCCCCCGGCGTCAGCGGCGGACTTGTGATCAAGGGCTTTGCGGTGCTGATCCTCGGCGGCCTCGGTTCGATTCCCGGCGCAATCGTCGGCGGCATGGTGCTTGGCGTGTCCGAAGCATTCGCGGCGGCCTTCGTCTCGTCGGCTTATAAAGATGTGATCTCGTTCCTGCTCATGATCCTCGTTCTGCTGGTGCGGCCTGAAGGCCTGATGCGCAGGAGTAGCCGCTGATGTGGACGCGCATTGCCATTGTTGCGGCGCTGGCCGTCGCAATCGTCTTTCCGGTTTTCGTGACGGTGAACTATTTTATTCACCTCGCGATCCTGGCGATGATCTTTATGATCGTCGCGCAGGGCACCAACGTTATTCAGGGCTACACCGGTTACGTCTCAATCGCGCAGGGCGCGTTCATGGGCATCGGTGCCTATGCGTCGGCGCTGCTGAGCATGCGGGCCGGGTTTCCGGTGTGGCTTTCGATGCTTGTCGCGCCGCTCATCACGGCGGTTGCCGCGGCGATTGCAGGTTACCCGTCGCTTCGGGTCAAGGGCCATTACTTCGCCATCGTCACGCTTGCCATGAACATGGTCGTGTTCATTGTGCTGGTGAACTGGACTTCCTTGACGAAGGGCGAGCCGGGCCTGCCGAGCATTCCATCGCCTGAGGCGATCAATCTTGGCTTCATGGAAATCGCCTTCGAAAAACGCCGCGCCTATTACTATCTCGCGCTTGCGGCGCTCGTGCTGGTGATGTGGATCGTGGCAGCGGTCGTGCGGTCGAGAGTCGGACGCGTGCTGCTGGCCATCCGCCAGAATGAACTGTTTGCCGAAGCTGCGGGAATCGCTTGCTGGAAATACAAACTGTTCGCGTTCATCTTCAGCGCGTCGCTGGCCGGTTTCGCAGGCGCGATTTATGCGCACTACATGGGCTTCATCAATCCGACGCCGTTCTCCGCGGATCAGTCGCTCAATGCGATTCTCGCGGTGATCCTCGGCGGCAGCGGAACGCTCACAGGCCCGCTGGTCGGCGGCGCATTGACGGTCATCCTGCCGGAAGCGCTGCGCGTGGCTGAAATCTACCGGCTGATCGCCTACGGCCTGCTGCTGATCCTGGTGGTGATCTTCCTGCCGCGCGGCCTTGTTCCGGCGGTGGTTGATGGCTTCAGGTCCATCGCAGGCAAGGGGAAGAAGGCGCCGTGAGCCTGCACATCGGAAGCTTCGTCCGGCATCACGCGATCTCGACACCCGATGCGCCTGCGCTGCGCGTGGGCGAAGAAGCGATGAACTATCGCACGCTCGACCGCCGCGCAGCGGGGTGTGCCGTGCGGTTGCGTGATCTTGGCGTTGCCGCCGGTGACCGCGTGATGATCATCCTGCCGAATTGCGTGGAATGGGTCGTGCTCTATCAGGGCGCGCTTCAGGCCGGCGCGATTCCGGTTCCGATCAATCCGTTGCTGGCCGCTGCCGAGCTTGCCGCAATCGTTGCCGATTGCCAGCCGCGCGTGGTGTTTGCGCGCGCCGCGATGGCTGCGCAACTGCGTCAGAGCCTCGGTGACGCCGCCGCCGTGATCGACATCGATGCGCAGCCATTCACGGTGGATGAGGCCGATCCCCGGCCACTGCCTAGCGCCGGATCGGATGACGTTGCGCTTATTCTCTATTCTTCGGGATCGACCGGGCTTCCAAAAGGCGTCGAACTGTCCCACGCCAACATCTTCTGGAATGCGCAGGCCTTCGCTTTCGATCTGCTGCGGCTGACGCCGCATGATCGCGGCCTGACGGGCCTGCCGCTCAGCCATGTGTTCGGTCACACCTGTCTCTATTCGGCGTTTCTGTTTGCGGGCGCTTCGATCACGCTGGTCGAACGCTTCGATGCGACAGCCGTTCTTGGGATGATCCACTCGCAGATGATCACCGTCTTCATGGGCGTTCCGACCATGTACTGGACGCTGCTGCGTGAGCCTATTCCGGAGAGCTACGATCTGTCGTCGTGGCGCGCGTGCGTCGCCGGCGGGCAGGCGCTGCCGGAAGACGTGCACCGGAAATTCGAGGCCAAGTTCGGAGTCCAGATATCCGAAGGTTATGGCATGTCGGAAGCGAGCCCGTCCGTGACCGGCTGCCGCCTGCGGGGCGCACCGCGCAAATACGGTTCGGCCGGGCAGCCTTATCTCGGCGTTCAGTTGCGGATCGTCGATGACGAGGACCGCGATGTGCCACGCGGCGAGCGCGGCGAAATTCTTGTTGCTGGCCCCGGCATCGCGCGTGGCTATTTCCGTCAGCCCGAACTGACGGCGCAGACCTTCCGCGATGGCTGGCTGCATTCCGGCGACATCGGCTATCTCGACGAAGACGGCTACCTCTATGTGGTCGACCGCAAGAAGGAGATGATCATCTCCGGCGGCTACAACATCTATCCGCGCGAGATCGAGGAAGTCGCGCACGCGGTCGAGGGGATTTACGAGGTTGCCGCGATCGGCGTTCCCGACGATCGGCTCGGCGAGCGTATCGTTGCCTATGTCGTGCTGGAGGCTGGTGCTTCCGTGCCCGAGGAGACATTGCTGCAACGCTGTGGTGATCAGCTCGCGCGCTACAAGGTGCCGCGCGAGGTCCGGTTTATGGACGCGCTGCCCCGCAATGCAACCGGAAAGATCGATCGCCGCCGGCTTCGCGATATTGGCCGCGAGTCACAATAGGACCTACCGATGAATACGCAGGAATTCACCGCGCTGATCGACGAGATGACGCTGGCCGCTGAGGCGGCGGATGGCGAGCGTTTCGCGCGCTGCTTCACCGAGGACGCGATTTACTACGACTATATCTACGGCGCGCATCAGGGCCGCAAGGACATCGCGCACATGCTGCAGGACCTGTTCCGCCGCGATGCCGGCGATGACTATCGCTGGGAGATGTTCGATCCGGTGTTCGATGGCCGGATGGGCTATGCATGGTCGCTGTCGAGCTTCACGTCGCTGGTCCCGCAGTTCAAGGGCAACTTCGTCGTGATCGACGGCATGAGCCGCTTTATCATCCGTGATGGCCTGATCGCGGAATATCGCGAATCCGTCAACGGCGGCGTGGCGATGCAACAGCTTGGCGTCGAGCCCGCGCGCATGGCGAAGGTCTTTGCACGCTGGACCGGCTGGCTAAAAGAGCGCGCCGAGACCGTCACTTATCTTTCGAAGAAACCGAACTGGCGAACGCGCCCACCGCAACCCTGAGCGAGGCCTGCATGACTTATCAGCACATTCTCTACGACGTTGAATCGCGCATTGCGACCATCACGCTGAACCGGCCCGACCGGATGAATGCGTGGACGGCCACCATGGAGCGCGAAGTACGCACCGCGATGGAGGCCGCCGCCGCCGACAACGGCGTGCGCGCGATCGTTCTCACCGGAGCGGGCCGCGCGTTCTGCGCCGGCGCCGACATGGAAGAACTGAAGACGCTAGATCCGAACGACATCAAGAGCGAGCAGTGGATGAAGCCGTTCGATATGAACCGGCGGCCCGACTGGCAGACGCGTTACTCCTTCTATCCGGCGATCTCCAAGCCGGTGATCGGAATGCTGAACGGTCCCGCGGCTGGCATTGGCCTCGTTCATGCGCTTTACTGCGATCTGCGCTTCGCCGCCGACAACACCGTATTCACCACATCGTTCTCGCGCCGCGGCCTGATCGCCGAGCACGGCATGAGCTGGATGCTGCCGCGCCTTATCGGTCACTCGAATGCGCTCGACCTTCTGATGTCCGCGCGGCGTGTTTCGAGTGCGGAAGCGCTGCAGATCGGTCTGGTGAACCGGCTCTATCCGGCGGATGAGCTGCGCGCCAGGACGATGGAGTACGTCAAGGACATCGTCGACTACGCATCTCCCCGCGCGGTCGGCGTCATCAAGCGGCAGCTTTACGAAGTTCCGTTCCAGACTCTCGCCGAGGCGACGATCTATGCCAACCGCGAGATGGAGCTTGCCGCGCGCAGCGACGACTTCCGCGAGGGCGTTGCGAGCTTCCTCGAAAAGCGCCCGCCGAATTTCTCAGGGACTTGAAGCACGATGGCACGTCTGTTCACGGCCGAAGAGGATGCGTTCCGGCTGACGGTCCGGAGTTTCCTTGATGAAAAGCTTCCCGCCGATCTGCGCCAGCGGATGCTGAGCGGCGAACGGCCGACCCGGGAAGACAAGGTCACCTGGAGCCGCCTGCTTCATGCGCGCGGCTGGGGTGGTTACACATGGCCCGCGGAACATGGCGGCCCTGGCTTCTCGCCGATCCAGCGCTACATTTTCGAGGACGAGGCCTGGCAGGCCGGTGCGCCTGAGGTGGTGCCGTTCGGTCTCAAGATGGTCGCGCCGGTGATCATGAAGTTCGGCACCGACGCGCAGAAGCAGTGCTTTCTGCCGCGGATCGCTTCGCTCGAAGACTATTGGTGCCAGGGTTATTCGGAGCCTGGTTCGGGATCTGACCTCGCGTCGTTGAAAACCCGCGCGGTGCGCGACGGCGACGACTACGTCGTCACCGGCCAGAAAATCTGGACGACCGAGGCGCATGACGCCGACTGGATTTTCTGTCTGGTGCGGACAGGAACGGATGGCCGCAAGCAGGACGGCATCTCGTTTCTTCTGATCGATATGAAGACGCCCGGCATCACCGTGCGCCCGATCATCACGTTCGACGGTTCGCATGAGGTCAACGAAGTCTGGTTCGACAATGTCCGCGTTCCCGTCGCCAACCGGATCGGCGAGGAGGGCCAGGGCTGGACCTGCGCGAAATATCTGCTTGAGAAAGAGCGGTTGAATTTCGGCGGGATGGGTTTCTGCAAGCGTGAGCTTTCGCGGCTGAAGCGCCTTGCGCAGGACAGCGGTGAGTCTCGCCTCGAAAATCCCTTGTTCGCAGCGCGAGTTGCGGCGCTGGAAATGCGGATCGCGGCCACGGACCTGACCAACCTGCGTTTTCTTCGCGCGGAAGAGCGCGGCGAGGCATTGGGTCTGCCTGCGCCATACCTGAAAATTCTCAGCTCCCATCTGCAGCAGGATGTTCTCGAACTTCAGGTGCGGCTGCTCGGGCGGAGCGCATTGCCGGTGCGGGGTGCCGATTTCAGCAACACGCCGCTGGCGCTTGATTCCGAGCTGGCCAACGTCGCGCCGACTTACTGCAACTATCGCAAGACCACGATCTACGCGGGCTCGAACGAGATTCAGCGCAACATCGCGGCCAAGAGTCTCCTGGGGTGACATGATGTCAGACGCTGCCAACCTCATCTTCGTTCCGAAGCAGGAGCACAGCCTTCTCACCGATGCTCTCGATCAGCTTCTGAGTGATCAGGCCCTGACGCGGGACGGCTGGCGGCCGCTCTGGCAGCAGCTTGCGCAGGCGGGAATTCTTTCCGCGGCATCGCCCGAAAGCGAAGGCGGTTTGCAGGATACGCGGGCGCTGGCGCTGTTGGCCGAGCGGCTCGGCCGCAGCGGTGCGGTGTCACCGTTCATTTCCTCTGCTGTTGCGGCGACATCGTTGCTTGGCCGCGCGCGGGGAGCCGAACGATTTGCCCGGCTTCGCGAAGACCTTGGCGCCGGCTCCGTCATCGTTGCCGTCAACATTCCGGATATCTCGCAGAACGGCGGCGATGCGGTCACTCTGGCAAGCGGCAAGCTGAATGGCGTTGCCCGCCTTGTGCCCTTCGGGGCGGAAGCGGACTTCGTTCTTCTCGCTGCGGCGGAGAATGATGGCGCGCCGGTGCTCGCCCTGGTGCCGAAATCGGATGTTGCGATTGAGCAGTCGGTAATCGGAATTGATGATGCGTCCTACGCGACGCTGCGCCTGAACAGCGTTGCGCTGAAGCCGGACTTTGAACTTGCGCGCGGTCCGGAAGCCGCACGGCTGATCGCATGGGGTAGGGACATTCTCGTCGCCATGCATTGCGCCGAGGCACTGGGCGCGATGTCGATGCTGGTCGATATGACCGGGGATTATCTCAAGGTCCGCCACCAGTTTGGCGAGCCGCTGTCGGCATTTCAGGTGCTGCGTCACCGGCTGGTCGATATGGACATGGCGCTGACGGAAGCGCGCTCGGTGGTCGAATGCGCCGCAGGTCTGATCGAGGAAGACGATGCGTCGGGCCGCAGGCAGGCCGTGATGGCGACGCATTTCACTGTGGCGCGTGCTGCCCTGAAGGTGTCGCAGGACAGCGTGCAACTTCATGGCGGCATCGGCATGGCCAACGAAACGCCGGTTGGTGGGTACTTCCGCCGGCTGCTGACGTTGCCTTTGCTGTTTGGCGACGAAGATGCGTGCGCGGAAAGCTATTCGCGCCAGACTGTTTGATCGCCGGTCCGCTTAGTAATTGAAGGTGCTGCGCACGCCGAATACGGCGGCGTCCTTGATGCGGCGGGTCTGGGTTGTGTCGTTGGGGTCGACAACGCCGCCGCCGGGATGAAAGACATATTGGAACACCGGCTGCACGGTCCAGCCGGTCTGAATTTCCGCCGCATATGTCATCTCGAAGACGGCTTCAAAATCACGCACCGGATATGGCGTTCCGGTCAACGTCTGCACATTGCGATCCGAGGACCGCGCGACATCGGAGATGCGCGCATAGGTCATCGCGATGCCGAACTTGTCGTTGGGGCGCGTTTCGCTGAAGCCGGTGAACTGGAATCCGCCGTCGATATAGAAGCTGATCAGATTGCGGTCCGACGGGCTGATGGATGTGCGGACGAAAAATCCCACCCCCTTGTCGGAATCTGGCCGCGCGCGCGCGAGCATCTGCTCATAGACACCAAAAATGCCCTGATTGCCGTGCCGCTTCAGCGGATCGCCCGAACTTGCCGAGTCGGCCAGCGGGAGATTGTTCGACGCATAGCGCATGTCGTTGAAGTCGCCGAGATGCTTCCACATGCCGCCCGTCAATGTGCCGGGTAACTTGCTTTCACCGAGAGCGAATCCGTACTTGAGCTGGCCGATCATCCAGGCCGGATCGTTCACGCGAAACAGAAGACCATGCGGATTCGCGATTTGCGGATCGACCAGCCGGTTCGGTGGTGCCGCGTCGCCGTCGAAGATCGCGGCATAGGCGGTGATATTGTCAGCGAGCTGCGCCTTCAGGCGGATGCCCGGCACGGCCAGCGGCGGTGAGGGGCCGCCACTCAACAGATTGATGCCGGTGATGCCGGGCCAGCCGAGCGCCGAATTGGTGAAGATGTCGTCGTACTTGCTGTCGATGAACTCGATGTCCGATGCCTGTTGTCCGACACGCACCAGCAGCGCGCCGTTGAACAGGGATTGTTCGATCCACAGTTCGTAAAGCCGGGTGGCGGACAGCGCTTCAACGCCGCTGACCAGCATCAGGTTGCCGATATAGTCGCGCGACAGTCCCTGGCCGTGAATCTGAAACATGTTGGCGTGAAACTTTGCGCCGGTCCAGCCGGTGAGTTTCTCAAGATCGATGTCCGTGCCGAGATCGAGGCGGCCGGTATAGATCGTGCCGCGCCGCATGCCGCCCGTGGCATTGCCGAACACTTCGGAAATGTAGGTGGCATTGAACTGAACGCCCCAGTCCGCGAGGATTTCGCGCGGACTTTTGCTGACGGATTTATCCGGCACGGGTTTCGGGTCGGCCGCCCATGCCGCGTGCAGCGGCGGGGCGCATATGATGCCCGCCGCCGCGATGATCCGCAGAAATTTGCAAGGATGTCGCACGGCAGGCCTGAACTATCTCAAGATGCCGAGGCGCTTCATGATGAAGTATGCGAGCGCGGAAGAAGATATGATGAGGACGCTGGCGGTCAGGAAGCCGGTTTCCACATCCGTCAGCGGCAATCCCTTGGTGTTCATGCCGAAGATGCCGGTTACCAGCGTCGGAGGGAGCAGCAATGCCGTCAGCACCGAAAGCAGATGAATGCTTTTGTTGGTCTGCTCCTCGATCTTGAGATGCAGTTCTTCCTGAAGCAGTCGGCTGCGCTCGCGCATTTCGACAACAATATGATCGAGCGCGTCCAGCCGCTGCGCGAGCTTTCCGGCCCGCAGCCGCAGCGCGGGCTTGAGAATCTCCGGCCCCTGCTGGTCGAGGCGGCGGAACATCAGGAGAAGGCCGGACAATTGACGATGCAGGCGCACGCATGTGCGGCGCAGCCGTCCCAATTCCCGGCGCAGATCAGCCGAGTCGTCGGACAAAATCTTTTCCTCGATCGTGTCGAGCCGCTGGCCCACGCTTTCCGCTAGGCGCTCCATAGTTTCCGCGACGTGTTCGACGATGGTTTCCAGCAGGACGGCCGCGCTTCCGATCCGCTGCTGGCCGCTTTCGAGAACCCGCCGTGTCGCATCGACGGCGCACAGCGCATGATGGCGGCCGCTGAGCAGCAGCCGCTCCGTCATCACAAAATGAAGATAGCCGGTTTCTTCCGTGACCCGGTCGATCGCGCGCACCAGATCGGAGAACACGCCATAGATGCTGTCATCGGCGGCGTGAATCTGCTGGAAATTGTCGCGCGACAACAGCAGCGTCTTGCCTGCCTCCGGGATGTCGAGGTCGGTCGATGCGAGCCATTGATCGGCGCGCAGATCGCCGAGGTTGAAGTGCAGCCAGAGCAATCCGTCGCCGCGCAGGTCGATCGGACCATCGACATTCAGGGTTTCGGCATTTCCATTGGCATGAATCCGGAATGCCCAGACCAGACCCGGAATTTGCGCCGGAAGCGATGAACGTCCGGCTGCGAGATCCTCGGTCGTCAATGCTTCTGCTTGCACGATACGCCCCAACCAAAGCCCACAACGCTTCCGCGTGTCCCGAAAGCCGGGCCACCCTGATACCGATCCGATATGACGGCAGGTTTGTTACAGGCGCGTGTCAGCGCCGTTCTATTCCGCCGCTTCTGCGAGATTGTCGTCCTGCTTGTTGTAGTCGTAGACCACACGGCCATAAGGCAGCGTCAGGTCGGCCAGGAAATGATGCGCGCCGATCACACGCCTGACCGGGAAATCGGCCACTGGCGCGTTGACATGCGGGATCAGGTGCAAACGTCCCGGTCCGATCCACGAGCCTTTCACGTTGATGTCGGTCAGGTTGATCGCAACGAGCTGGCAGACTTCGGCACGGCCATCGACGCCGGGGATCAGCTTGAGATTGATCTGGGTCTTGGAAAGCGTGGCGCGGGTGATCTCGCCGTTGCCGGCCATCGACTCGTGCTTGTAGCCCATGGTGCCCATGGCAACCTGCTGGCCGGAATACTCCAGCGTGCCGGTGAGCGTATCCTTCACCACTTCGAGCTTGGGATGGGCATACTTCTTCGGAAAGCCCCAGATCTCGCGGCCGGCGGCGATCGGCGGATCATCGTCGAGATACATCTGCGAGACGAAGTTGACTTCTTCGCCGTTCAGGCGCGCAGGGATGACGAGGCCCGACTCGGTATAGCTGCCGAAGCCCGATGAATCCGGCATCTTGATCCATTCATAATGGACAATCGGCGTATCGATCGGCTCCAGCGGTTCGGGAAGTCCGGCACGGATCAGATCGGGATCGGTCTCGTAAGTGATGACAAGAAATTCGCGGTCGATGAAGCGATAGGGACCGGCGGGATAGCTCGGCCCGGCGGCGGGCATCGAAGGAAGTCTCAGAACATCTGCCTTGCGCATATGGGATTTCCTTTCAGTGCGCGGTCCAGCCGCCATCGACGGGCAGCGTGGTGCCGGTGATCGATTTCGCATTGTCGGTGCAGAGGAAGGTCACCAGCGCGGACAGCTCTTCCACGGTGACGAAACGCTTGGTCGGCTGCGCCGCAAGCAGAACGTCGGAAATGACCTGCTGTTCGGTGATCCCCCGCGCTTTCGCCTGTTCGGGAATCTGCTTCTCGACCAGCGGAGTCATGACATACCCAGGACAGACCGCATTTACCGTGATGCCATGCTCGGCAACCTCGAGTGCGACGGTCTTGGTCAGGCCTGCGATGCCGTGCTTGGCGGCGACATAGGCCGACTTGAAAGGCGAAGCGACCAGCGCATGCGCCGAGGCGATGTTCACAATGCGGCCCCATGACTGCTTCTTCATGGCAGGCACCGCGAGGCGGGTGGTGTGAAATGCGCTAGAGAGGTTGATCGCCAGGATCGCATCCCACTTCTCGACGGGAAACTCCTCAACCGGCGCGATATGCTGAATGCCGGCATTGTTGACCACGATGTCGACAGTGCCGAACTCTTCTTCCGCAAGGGTGATCATCTTCCCGATCTCTTCGGGGGCTGTCATGTTCGCCGGGCTGAACAGCACCTTGATGTTGTGTTCGCCGGCGATGTTCTGACGAATGGCCTCGATTTCGCCGGGGTCGCCAAAGCCGTTGAGCATGATGTTGGCGCCGCTGGCCGCAAGGCCGCGGGCAATGCCAAGTCCGATGCCGCTGGTGGAGCCGGTCACAATGGCGGATTTTCCGGACAGCATGCTGATCACCAATCCCACTGCAGAAACGGGTCCGCGGTCGTCACCGGCAGCACGGTTAAGGCGCGGTAAGAACTTGCAACGGGCAACAGCTAGCGGCGGTCCTTGACACCGATGTGAGGGAATTCCTTCAGTCTGGTGACGGTGATCAATCGATAAAGCCGGGCAATAACTACCGAAGCAAATCCCGCAATCAAACACGCTGCCCTGTCACGACAGCGTCACGGCGCGGCTGAATTCTGCGCGCGAAATTCAAACCGATGCCTTGGGGTTTCATCATGGATATGCGCACACCGAATTCGGATACGTCGTCTTTTCATCAATGGCGGCCTGAGCGCTGCGATCGCGTGGCTTTGGTTCTGCAGGGCGGCGGTGCGCTGGGGGCCTATCAGGCCGGCGTCTATCAGGCGCTGCATGAGGAGGGCATGGAGCCGGATTGGGTTTGCGGCGTATCGATCGGAGCGATCAATTCGGCGATTATTGCAGGCAACCCGCCGGAGCGCCGCCTTGAGCGGCTGAGGACGTTCTGGGATCGCATCACCAGCCGCAAGGTCTGGCACTATACGCCGGACGGCGACGTCTACCGGAAAGCCCGCAATCTCACGAGTTCGTTCCTCACCACCACCATGGGGCAGCCGGGATTTTTCAAGCCGCACGATCTCAATCCATGGCTCAGCCCGGCCGGCGCTCGAACGGCGACGAGCTATTACGACACCACGCCGCTGCGCGATTCCCTGAACGAACTGGTCGATTTCGATCTGATCAATTCCCGCAAGATGCATTTCGCCGTCGGCGCTGTGAATGTTCTCACCGGAAACTTCCTCTACTTCGACAACAAGAAGGAGGTGATCGGGCCGGAGCACGTGATGGCCAGCGGTGCGCTGCCGCCCGCGCTTCCGATGGTGAAGATCGGCACCGATCATTTCTGGGATGGCGGCATCGTGTCGAACACGCCGCTGCAGCACCTGCTCGATCAGGAAGACAAGATGAATTCTCTGGTCTTTCAGGTTGATCTGTTCAATGCGCGGGGTGTGTTGCCGCGCGACATCCAGGAGGTGATGGCCCGGCACAAGGACATTATGTATTCCTCGCGGACGCGCTACAACACTGATGTCTACAAGCGCATGAACCAGTTGAAGACGGACTTCTACAAGGTTCTCCTGAAGGTCCCGGAAGAAAAGCTGACGGACCATGAGCGCGCGCTGCGCGATCGCTTCGCGGATCTTCCGGAAATCACCATCCTGCAGATGATCTATCAGCAAAAGGCCTATGAGGGCGATTCCAAGGACCATGAGTTTTCCGCGACCTCGATGCGCGAGCACTGGCTGAGCGGTCTGGAAGACACCCGCCGCACGCTGAAGCGCCGCGACTGGCTGGCGATGCCGGAAGCCGGCATGGGCATTCTCGTTCACGACGTGCATCGCGAGAAAGATTACTGATCGGGATCAACCGTCCGCCCCCCGCCGATCCAAAGCAAACAGCCCGCACCATGGTGCAGGCTGTTTTTCTTGCCGGATCGGAGGAGGCCGCCAACACTTGGCAGCCTCCGGTTCGATCAGAACAGATGCGAGAACAGGACGTAAAGACCCGCCGACAGGCAGATCGCTGCCGGCAGCGTCAGCACCCAGGCCATCAGCAGGTTGCGGATGGTGGCCATCTGCAGGCCCGAGCCGTTGGCAGCCATTGTG
The DNA here is from genome assembly GCA_024508675.1 of Afipia sp. Taxonomy (GTDB): domain Bacteria; phylum Pseudomonadota; class Alphaproteobacteria; order Rhizobiales; family Xanthobacteraceae; genus Afipia. The sequence continues at coordinate 204,939 of JANINQ010000006.1, read as the reverse complement.
CCGGCAACGCCGGACGACAGCACGTGAGTTGTCGAGACGGGGAGGCCGAAAATATCGGCCGCGCCGATCGTGCCTGCGGCGACGAGTTCGGCAGACGCGCCCTGAGCGTAGGTCAGGTGGGTCTTGCCGATCTTTTCGCCGACGGTGATCACGATCCGCTTCCAGCCGATCATGGTGCCGAGGCCGAGCGCGATGGCGACGGCGATCTTCACCCAGGTCGGGATGAACTTCGTCGCGCTGTCGAGCGAGCCCTTGTAGGCGTTGAGGGTCGCGATCTCTTCCTTGTTCAGATCGTTTTCCTTGTCCTTCATCAGGAAACGGATCGCTTCGGAGGTGAGGTACATGTCGTTGCGGGTGTTGCCCACCGCCTCGGCAGGGACCTTGCTCAGCGTGCCGTACTTCTGGACCTGATCGCCGACGTCTTTCACCAGAACCGCCAGCGAAGGATAGGTGCCTTCGTTGATCTTGTGCAGCGAAACGTACTGGGTCACAGCGGGACGCGGATCGCCGATGATGCTGTGGCCGGCGCCCTTCGCGGCAATCACCTTCGCTGCTGCTTCGGAGGTCTGCTGGAATTTGACCACCTGCGATTCCGGCAGTGCGCGGTTCAGCGCGTAAGCGGTCGGCACGGTGCCGATCAGGATCAGCATGATGAGGCCCATGCCTTTCTGGCCGTCGTTCGATCCGTGCGCGAAGCTGACGCCGGTGCAGGTGGCGATCAGAAGGCCGCGAATCCACAGTGGCGGCGGCTTGTTGCCTTCCGGAGCTTCATAGAGCGCGCGATTGCGAACCACGAGCTTGAGCGCCAGCAGCAGGAGCGCGGCCATGCAGAAGCCGAACAGCGGCGACAGCAGCAGCGCGTAGCCGATCTCGGTAGCCTTGGTCCAGTCAACGCCCGAGGTGCCGTCGCGTCCGCGCATCACCGCGTTGGCAACGCCGACGCCGATGATCGAGCCGATCAGTGTGTGCGAGCTGGAGGCGGGGAGGCCGAAGTACCAGGTGCCGAGATTCCAGACGATGGCCGCGATCAGAAGTGCGAAGACCATCGCGAAGCCGGCGCTGCTCCCGACCTGCAGGATCAGTTCGACCGGCAGCAACGAGACGATGCCGAACGCAACCGCGCCGCTGGAGAGCAGAACGCCGAGGAAGTTAAAGAAGCCGGACCACATGACGGCGAATTCGGCCGGCAGCGAATGGGTATAGATGACGGTCGCAACGGCGTTCGCTGTGTCATGAAAGCCGTTCACGAATTCAAAGCCCAGCGCGATCAGGAGCGCGATGAACAGCAGGATGTAGGGAAGGTAGGTCGTGACCTTGGTGCCGGTGGCGTCGATGTCGACGTAAATGCTGTAGGCAACGAAGATTGCACCCGCCGCCAGAATGCCAAAGAAAAGGATCATCGTCAGTGGGTTAAAACCCTTATCGAGATTGGGCCGCGATGCCGGCTCAATCGTCTGGCCGTCTGTTAGCCCCGAATTCAGTGTAATGTCGCTCATCTCTCACCCCTGTTTGAAGCGCGGGGTACTTTTGAAGGGTTAGTTTGAAGGTGGGATGACACCAGCCGCACGGATGCCGGTTCCAGCCATGATTTTGCGAGGGATGCGCGGGCATACAGGCCCAGCCTCCGCATAAGTGCCTGGATTTAAATCTTGATCGATGCGGGATGCAGCTTGTCGCTGGAGGTTCGCCGCCGGCGTTCAATGAACGCAGCTCATGTCGTCAAATCGCGGTTGCTGTCCGGCGGAGATTGCGGATGGCAATGCGCCAATCTGTCCCGTCTCCCGCCCATGGCGGCCAAGCGGCGATCAGATACCCTTCCGGAAAATGTCAGGGAGGAAACTATGTCAGCCAACATCACTCGCCGCCGTTTCATTGCGTCCGGTACAGCCATTGCCGCGATGCCTTTCCTGTCGCGCAGTGCGTCCGCGCAGGCGGCATGGCCTTCGCGTCAGATCCGGATGATCTGCAGCTATCCGGCCGGCGGGCAGACCGATCTGCTAGCGCGGGCATTCGGTGAGTTCATCGGCAAGCAGGTGGGACAGACCGTCGTTGTTGAAAACAAGGCGGGAGCATCCGGCTCAATCGGTGCGGCGGAAGTCGCCCGCTCTCAACCCGATGGCCACACCATCCTCTGCTCGATCTCGACGACCTATGTGATGAACCGCGTGATGATGAAGACCCCCGGTTACGACATGGACAAGGACCTGACGCTTGTCAGCGTCATTCCTGGCGCAGGGCTTCTGCTGGTGGCGAGTCCGAAGTCCGGCGTCAAAACGCTGGATGATTTTGTCGCGTTCGCGCGCAAGAACGGCAAGGTGAATTTCGGCACTTACAGCGCCGGCTCCGCGCCCCACATGACCGTCAACGAACTCAACAAGCAATACGGTCTCAACATCGAGCCGATCCATTATCGCGGCGAAGCGCCGATGTGGACCGGGCTTGCCGAAGGAACGCTTGATGTGGCGATGGGCAGCTACACGGCGGCGCAAGCCGTCCTGCAGAACAACACCGGTGTGGTGTTCGCCGTGCACTCGAAGAAGGTCGATGCGATCCCGGCTGTCAAAACCCTGCCGGAACAAGGGGCCACATCGAAGTTCTTCACCGTCAGCGGTTTCAGCGGCTGGGCGTTGCCGAAAGCCACACCGCAGCCGATTGTCGAGAAGCTGGCGGAATTGATCGTGGCGGCGAACAGCGATCCGAAGGTGAAAGGCGTTCTCGCCACATTCGCGCTGGAGCCGGCGATCGGCTTCAAGGAAACCAATGCGCTCTATCAGCGCGAACTGCCGGTCTGGATGGACAGCGCAAAGTCGCTCGGGCTGGAGCCGGTCTGAACCAGGTCAGGCAGGTTTTCCAACACGCTCGTAGGCTTCGACCAGATGCCGCCGCATCAGCTCGGCGGCGGCATCGCCATCGCCGCGGATCATTTCTTCAAGAATGCGGCCATGCTCTTTCCAGACACTGATCGACATGCCGGGATGGCGCAGCACTTCGCCCATGGCGCGGCGCAGGTGGCGCCAGTGCAGCCGCATCGTCTCGGCAATCAGCGGATTGCCGGAAAGATCGTAGATGAAGGAGTGGAAGTCCATGTCGGCCTGCAGGCTGGCGCGGCTGTCTCCGGCAGCGACCAGTTTGCGGCCATGCTCGATCAAGGCACGCCCGCGCGCGATCGTGTCTCTGGTCAGGCGCGGTGTCGCCAGTTTCACCGCCAGCGGCTCGACCGCCGAGCGGATCTGATAGATCGCGGCGAAGAAATCCGGATCGACCGCGGTAACGGTCAGTCCCTGACGGCCCTGCGCAAGAAATCCCTGTGCCTTCAACACGGCGAGCGCGTGCGTCACCGGTTGCCGTGAGACGTTCAGCCGCGCGGCGATGCTCTCCTGCGTCAAACGCTCTCCCGGCTTGAATGTGCCGTCGCACAGGGCGTCGAGGATCACCTCATAGACCTGATCGACCAGACTTTTCGGCGGGGTCAAAGACTCCAGCATGTCGCCTCCAACAGACTCATCGCTGCGCGGCAGCATGGTTGCGGCTTGACAGGGTGGGGTGCAAGTCGCATCCTGAGTTTAGAATACTGAGTTCAGAATGCAAGAATGGCGTATTTGACTACCTACGCCAGCGGACAGCCGAGAACGCAGCAAGCGTTCCGGACAACAAGAACGACAACCGGGAAACGACCTGAAACAAACAAGGAGGATCGTCATGAAACTGACCCCCGCGCAGCTCGAGCAATTCCACACCGAAGGCTGGCTGTTCCTGCCGGAGCTTTTCACGCCGGAAGAGGTGGAGGTCCTGCGCCGCGAGGCGGTGTCGATCTATGACGAGCAGCGCCCCGAAGTCTGGCGCGAGAAGAGCGGCGCGCCGCGCACCGCCTTTGCCGCGCATCTCTATAATGAGGCGTTTCGTCTTCTCGGCGCCCACCCGCGCATGATCGAGCCGGTCGAGCAGGTCTTCGGCGAGAAGGTCTACATGCACCAATACAAGATCAACGCGAAGTCGGCCTTCACCGGCGATGTCTGGCAGTGGCATCAGGATTACGGCACCTGGAAGCGCGACGACGGCATGATGCTTCCGCGCGCCATGAACATCTCGATCTTTCTGGATGAGGTGATGCCCATCAACGGCCCGCTGATGCTGGTGCCGAAGAGCCATAACGCGGGCGACCTCAAGGCCGCGCACGATCTGCAGACCACGTCCTATCCGCTATGGACGCTGGACGAGGAGACCGTGACGCGTCTTGTCAAGGAAGGCGGCATTGTCGCGCCGACTGGCAAGCCCGGCGGTATGCTGATGTTCCATGGCAATCTGGTGCACGGCTCGTCCGGCAACATCACGCCGTATCCGCGCAAGATCGTTTACCTGACGCTGAACTCCGTTTCGAATTACATCCGCACGCCGACGCGGCCGGAGTTCATCGCCCATCGCGACTTCACGCCGATCGAGACGGTGGATGACGATGCGCTGATCCGCTACGCCCGCAGCCATCGCCAGGCGGCGGAATAGGATATACACCATCGTCTTTGATGAGCGGGTTAAGTCCGATACTTCCTTATCCCTCCCCTTGTGGGGAGGGTGGCGCGTTGAGAGCGAAGCGAACAACGAGCCGGGTGGGGGTATGATAAACACCTCGCATTGCCCCCACCCCGGCCTCCGCTTCGCTTGGCCGACCCTCCCCGCAAAGGGGGAGGGATGACAGGACGCTCCGAATGAATCTCCATCACCTTCTCGAAAAGCGCCGCGCGGCGGGAAAGCCCGTGCGCGTTGCCCTGATCGGCGCCGGAAAATTCGGCTCGATGTTCCTGTCCCAGGTGCCGCACACGCCGGGCCTCGAAGTGCCGGTGATCGTCGATCTCGATCCGGAGCGTGCCCGCGATGCCTGCCGCACGGTGGGCTGGGACGATGCGCGGATCGCCGCCACCGCCTTCACGAAGGACGGTGCAGCGGCAATCACCGGCAATGTCGAGGTGGTTGTGGAAGCGACGGGTAACCCGAGCGTTGGCATCCGTCACGCCCGCGCCGCGATCGCGGCGGGCAAGCACATTGTGATGGTCAATGTCGAAGCCGACGTGCTCGCCGGCCCGCTGCTCGCGGAGGAAGCGCGCAAGGCAGGCGTGGTCTATTCGCTGGCCTATGGCGATCAGCCCGCGCTCACCGCCGAGATGGTGGACTGGGCGCGCGCCACGGGTTTCAAGGTTGTCGCGGCGGGCAAGGGCACAAAATATCTGCCGATCTATCATGACGTGACGCCTGCAGGCGTGTGGGGCCACTATGGTCTCACCGCCGCCGAGGCGCAGTCTGCCGGCATGAATCCGCAGATGTTCAATTCATTCTTGGATGGCACCAAGTCCGCCATTGAAATGGCGGCCATCGCCAACGCCACCGGCCTCGATGTACCCTCGACCGGCCTTCTGTTTCCGCCCTGCGGCGTCGATGATCTGCCGCATATCATGCGTCCTCAGGACAAGGGTGGCGTACTGGAAAAATCCGGCGTCGTCGAGGTCGTGTCGTCGCTGGAGCGCGATGGGCGTCCGGTGTTCCGCGATCTGCGCTGGGGCGTCTATGTCGTGCTGGAAGCGCCGAACGACTATGCGGCGGACTGTTTCCGCCAGTACGGCTTGAAGACGGATTCCTCGGGCCGTTTTGCTGCGATGTACAAGCCCTATCACCTGATCGGGCTTGAGCTGAACATCTCGGTGCTCTCGGCGGCGCTGCGCAATGAGCCGACCGGACAGCCGCAGGGTTTCCGCGGCGATGTCGCCGCTGTCGCAAAGAAGAACCTGCGCGCAGGCGAGATGCTCGACGGCGAGGGCGGTTACACGGTGTGGGGCAAGCTGATGCCTGCCGTCGAGAGTCTTAAGACCGGCGCATTGCCAATAGGCCTCGCACATCGCGTCAAGCTCACCAAGGATGTCGCGCACGGCGATGTCGTCCGCTGGTCGGATGTGGAGATCGATGCCAGGGATGACGCGGTTGCTTTCCGCCGCGCGATGGAGGCGAGGTTCTCGCGCTGATTTTCAGCGCGTTACATGCGCGGAGACGGCGAGCCACTGGCCGCCGATCTTCGCCCATACATCCGTATAGCGCCCGCCGCCCGTGCTGCCGTCCGGCATCAGGTAGCTTGTACGCGCGTGGATGATGGCGACATCGCCGATGATGCGGATCAGCACATCCTCCGCCTTGAGATTTTTGATCGCGACCGGCTGTGCGGTCTGTTTCAGGAAACCGGCGCGGTCCACCAGCGAGCGGTCCGGGTTCGAACAGTAGAACTCCGGCGCCAGAATCTCGTCGAAGCGGCGGACGTCGCTGTTCTGAACGGAATCGATGTAGTCGCGGTTGAGGCCGGTGAGGATGTCGTGATCGGTCACTTTCTGGTCCATGACAGCTATTCCGGTGCCGGGTTCAGTGTTGCCCAACAATATCCCCGCACCCGATTTCGGCAAGCGAAACACAAGTGTTTCGCTCTGCATCACACGCAGGGAGCGCTGCGCTGCAAAAGGTAGCGCCCCTCTTGCTCAATTCGCCCGGTCACGTATGTCTCGATCCCGTCATATTATCCGGGGACCGGTCACAATGGACTTCGCACTCAGCCCGCAACAGGAATCCATTCGTGATGCGATCCTGAAAATCTGCGCCCGTTTTGACGACGCATATTGGCTGGAGAAGGACCGGACCGGCGGCTTTCCGCATGAGTTCTACGATGCGATGGCGCAGGCGGGCTGGCTCGGCATCTGCATTCCTGAGGAGTTCGGCGGCGCGGGTCTCGGTATCATGGAAGCGGCGATCATGATGCGGGCGATTTCGGAATCCGGTGCAGGCATGTCGGGCGCCTCCGCGATTCACATGAATGTGTTCGGGCTCAATCCGGTGGTGGTGTTCGGCACCGACGAGCAGCGCGCGCGCATGCTGCCGGGCATTGTCGAGGGCCGCGAGAAAGCGTGCTTCGGCGTGACCGAGCCGAACACCGGCCTCAACACCACGCAGTTGAAAACGCGCGCGGTGCGCAAGGGCGACAAGTATGTCGTCAATGGCCAGAAGGTGTGGATCTCGACCGCGCAGGTCGCCCACAAGATCCTGCTGCTGGCGCGGACGACACCGCTTGAGGAAGTGAAAAGCCCCACCCATGGACTGAGCTTGTTCTACGCGGATTTCGACCGCGAACGGGTGAAGGTGCACGAGATCGAGAAGATGGGCCGCAAGGCCATCGACTCCAACGAACTGTTCTTCGCGGACTTCGAGATTCCGGTGGCGGATCGCATCGGCGAGGAAGGCCGCGGCTTCGAATACATCCTGCACGGCATGAACCCCGAGCGCGTGCTGATTGCAGCGGAAGCGGTCGGCCTCGGCAAGCTGGCGCTCGAGCGTGCGGCGGCCTATGCGCGCCAGCGGATCGTGTTCAACCGGCCGATCGGGCAGAACCAGGCAATCCAGCATCCGCTGGCGAAGAACTGGATCGATCTCGAAGCGGCGTGGCTGATGACCGTGTCGGCGGCGTGGCAATACGATCAGGGCCTGCCGTGCGGCCCTGTCGCCAATGCCGCGAAATATCTCGCGGGCGAGGCGGGCTTTGACGCCTGCCAGCAGGCAGTGATGACCCATGGCGGCTTCGGCTACGCCAAGGAATATCATGTCGAGCGGTATCTGCGTGAAGTCATGATTCCGCGCATTGCGCCGATCAGCCCGCAACTGATTCTCAGCTTCATTGGCGAGAAGGTGCTGGGACTGCCGAAGTCATATTAATGTCGAAACGCCTGGCGTGGCATGCTGCGGGCGTCGTTGACGATCGCTGATATATCTGTTGACGTGGTCGCGAACGCTGCGCGCCAGCGATGTCAGCAACAACAATAACCGCGATAGCAACAAGAGAACGAGCAATGTCGCACGATCATCATCACCCTCACGATCACTCGCATGATCATTCCCACACGCATGACGACGAGCGCTGGAAGCATGACGGCGTGCGGGTCATTCCCGGCAATCAGCTCGATCCCAACGTGCCGTCCACTGCGGGCATGGACCGCAAGGCGGCAATCAATTTCGCCCGCGTCGGTGCGCAGAAGCTCTGGGCAGGGACGGTTTCGATCAAGCCCGACGCCAAGACCGGCGCGCATCACCACGGCCATCTGGAAAGCATCATCTATATCGTGAAGGGCAAGGCCCGCATGCGCTGGGGCGATCACCTGCAGTTCACCGCAGAGGCTGGTCCGGGCGACTTCATCTTCGTGCCGCCGTATGTGCCGCATCAGGAGATCAACGCCAGCCCGGATGAAGTGCTGGAATGTGTGCTGGTGCGCAGCGACGGCGAAGCGGTCGCGATCAACCTCGATATTGAGGCTGTCGAGAAGCCGGAGACGGTCCTGTGGGTCGATCCGATTCACCGCGATCCGGCGGAAAAGGCCTAATTTCGGATCTGGCAATTGCCCCGCAGGATGCCCGCGCTCATCGCGGGCATTCGCATTTTGAAAGCCCGCTTTCTGCGATCACGTTTCCTTGCGCGCCGGGTCAGAGGTTGGCCCTGCCGCAGATTTGCGGTTGCAGTGCAAAGGCTTAACCCTGCGGCATTCTGACTAGTGACGATTATTGACATTCGTCAGTCGTTATAAGAAGCTCCCGGCCATCGCCTCAGGGAGCTTCCGATGCTGCGCATCTCGAAATTTTCAAACAAGAGCAAGGCTTTACCCGTTATCGGGTTGATGGTTTCGGCATTGGCGCTCGGTGCCTGCAGCAAGGAGCAGGCGCAGGAGGGCGAGAAGGGTCGCCCGGTGCTGGTGGCGACGGTCCACTATCAGGCCCAGTCACCGGAGCGCAGTTTCGTCGGCACCGTCCGCCCCCGTATTGAAACCGACATGGGCTTCCGCGTGCCCGGCAAGGTCGCCAAGCGTCTTGTCGAAGTCGGGCAGATGGTCGATGTCGGCCAGCCGCTGGCGACGCTCGATGAGGTCGATCTCAAGCTGCAGGCGGAGCAGGCCGAGGCCGAACTGAGCGCGGCCAAGGGTGTCCTGTCGCAGGCGACCGCTGCCGAAGGCCGTGCCAAGGAGCTGCGCACCAAGGGCTGGTCCACCGAAGCCCAGCTTGATCAGGTGAAGGCCGCCGCCGATGAAGCGCGGGCGCGGCTTAATCGTGCTGAACGCTCTGTCGAACTGACGAAGAACTCTCTCTCTTATGCCAGCCTTGTCGCCGATGCCCGCGGCGTCGTCACCGCAACGCTGATCGAGCCGGGACAGGTTGTTTCGGCGGGGCAGACCGCTGTGCGCGTGGCGCGCTCCGCTGAAAAGGAGGCCGTGGTCGCGGTGCCTGAAACACTGGTGGCGTTTGCCAAGACCGGCGAGGCGAGTGTCACGCTCTGGTCGGAACCGGGGAAGAAGTACGCGGCGAAGCTGCGCGAGATCGCACCGAACGCCGATCCTGCGACCCGCACTTATCTGGCAAAATTCTCGCTGCCCGGCGCGGATGAAACCGTGTCGCTCGGCATGACCGCAACCCTCACATTGGCCGATCCCGCCACCGAGCGCGTGGCGCGGCTACCGCTGTCCGCGCTGTTCAGTCAGGGCGAGGGGCCTTCGCTGTATGTCGCTGACAGCAAGACCGGCGCGGTATCGCTGAAGCCAGTGACGGTGAAAGCCTATGAGACCAAGGACGTGATCATTACCGGCGGCGTCGAGGAAGGCGCCAGTGTGGTGGTGCTTGGCGTGCAAAAACTCGATCCGGCCCAGAAGGTCCGTGTCGTTTCGTCGTTGTCGTTCTAGTTCAACGCCTATCCCCCGCAGACATACGAGGGTCCGATGAAGCGATTCAATCTCTCCGCCTGGGCCGTGGCGCACCCGACGCTGATCCTGTTCTTCATCGTGATGCTCGGCATCGCGGGGTTCTTCTCCTATGAGCGGCTGGGCCGCGCGGAAGACCCGTCCTTCACCATCAAGGTGGTTATCATCAACGCGATATGGCCCGGCGCCACCGCGAAGGAGATGCAGGAGCAGGTCGCGGACCCGATCGAGAAGAAGCTGCAGGAACTGCCTTACTTCGACAAGGTTCAGACCTACACCAAGCCGTCGTTCACCGCGATGACGCTGACCTTCAAGGACAACACGCCCGCGAAGGATGTACCGCAGTTGTTCTACCAACTGCGCAAGAAGCTGGGCGACATCCGCGGTGATCTGCCCGCAAGCCTGATCGGGCCGAACATCAACGACGAATACGGCGACGTCGACTCCATCCTCTACATGATGACGGGCGAGGGCGCGGATTACGCGCAGCTCAAGAAAGTGGCCGAAGGTCTGCGCCAGCGGCTTCTGAAGGTCGAGAACGTCACCAAGGTCAATCTCTACGGCACGCAGGACGAGCGGGTGTTCGTTGAGTTCTCGCATGCCAAGCTGGCAACCCTCGGCATTACCGCGCAGACGTTGTTCGATTCTCTGGCCAAGCAGAACGCAGTGGTGCCCGCAGGCACCGTCGAAACCTCGTCGCAGCGCGTGCCGCTGCGCGTCACTGGTGCTTATGACAGCGTGAAGGCTGTCGCCGAAACGCCGGTCGAAGGCAACGGCCGGGTGTTCCGGCTCGGCGACATCGCAACCGTGACCCATGGCTTTGTCGATCCGCCGACCTATCAGGTGCGCCAGGAAGGCAAGCCCGCGCTCGGCATCGGCGTGGTGATGGCCAAGGGCGCCAACATTCTCGAACTCGGCGAGAACGTGAAGAAGGCGACCGACGAGTTCATGGCCGCCGTGCCGCAGGGCATCAACATTGAACAGATCGCCGACCAGCCGAAGGTGGTCGAGCACGCGGTGGGCGAATTCGTGCGCTCCTTCATCGAGGCGTTGGCGATCGTGCTGTTCGTGAGCTTCCTCGCGCTGGGCTGGCGCACAGGTATCGTTGTCGCGCTGTCCGTGCCGCTGGTGCTGGCCATCGTCTTCATCGTCATGAACGCGATGGGCATGGACCTGCATCGCATTACGCTCGGTGCGCTGATCATTGCGCTCGGCCTTCTGGTCGATGACGCCATCATCGCAGTGGAGATGATGGTGGTGAAAATGGAGCAGGGATGGGACCGCGTGAAAGCGGCCTCCTTTGCATGGGAATCAACCGCGTTTCCGATGCTCACGGGAACGCTGGTCACGGCCGTTGGCTTCCTCCCCATCGGCTTTGCCAATTCGTCCGTCGGTGAATATGCCGGCGGCATCTTCTGGGTGGTGGCGATTGCGCTGGTCGCCTCGTGGTTCGTTGCGGTGATCTTCACGCCGTATATCGGCGTCAAGCTGCTGCCGAACTTCAACCACGGCAAGCATAACCACGATCCGCACGCGATCTATGAAACGCGAATGTATCGCGGTCTGCGGAAGGTGATCGAGTGGTGTGTGCGCCGCCGCGGCACGGTGGTGCTGGCGACCATCGGTGTGTTCGTGCTGTCCATCGTCGGCTTCGGCCATGTCCAGCAGCAGTTCTTCCCGCTGTCGGAGCGGCCTGAGCTGTTCCTGCAGTTGCGTCTGCCGGAAGGCACCGCCTTCAATGTCACCAAGGAGAGCGTGAAGAAGGCCGAGGACCTGCTGAAGGACGACAAGGACATCGTGACCTACACGACCTATGTCGGCCAGGGTTCTCCGCGGTTCTGGCTCGGCCTCAATCCGCAATTGCCGAACGAGGCGTTCTCGGAAACCGTGATTGTCTCGAAGGATGTTGCGGCGCGCGAACGCATCAAGGCAAAACTGGAGAAAGCCGTTGCGGATGGCGCACTGTCGGAAGCGCGCGTGCGCGTCGACCGTTTTAACTTCGGCCCGCCGGTCGGCTTTCCGGTTCAGTTCCGCGTGGTCGGTCCGGACACCAAGACTGTGCGTGACATTGCCTATCAGGTGCGCGAGGTCATGCGCGCCAACAACAAGGTGGTCGATCCGCATCTCGACTGGAACGAGCAAACGCCTTACCTCAAGCTCGCTGTCGATCAGGACCGTGCCCGCGCGCTCGGCCTGACGCCGCAGGACATTTCGCAGTCGCTGGCGATGCTGATTTCCGGCGCGCAGGTGACGACGTTGCGTGACGGCATCGAGAAGGTGGGTGTAGTAGCTCGCGCGGTTCCCGGCGAGCGGCTCGATCTCGGTCATGTCGGCGACCTGACGATCTATTCGCGGGGTGGCGTCGCCGTGCCGCTGTCGCAGATTGCGAAGATCGAATACGCTCACGAGGAGCCGATCCTGTGGCGGCGCAACCGCGACATGGCCATCACTGTGCGGGCCGATATTGTCGATGGCGTGCAGGCACCAGACGTGACCAATGCGATCTGGCCCAAGCTCGAAGGCATCCGCAAGAGCCTGAAGCCGGCTTATCGTATCGAGATCGGCGGCGCGATCGAGGAATCCGAAAAGGGCAATGCCTCGATCAACAAGCTGTTCCCACTGATGGTCATCGGCATGCTGACGCTGCTGATGATCCAGTTGCAGAGCTTCTCGCGGCTGGTGCTGGTGTTCCTGACCGCGCCGCTCGGCATTGTCGGTGCCTCGCTGGGTCTCAACATCGCCGGAAGCCCGTTCGGCTTCGTGGCGTTGCTCGGCCTGATCGCGCTGGCCGGCATGATCATGCGCAACTCGGTGATTCTGGTCGATCAGATCGAGACCGATGTCGCCCACGGCCTGACCCGGCGCGAGGCCATCGTCGAAGCCACGGTCCGCCGTGCCCGTCCGGTGGTGCTGACCGCGCTGGCGGCGATTCTGGCGATGATCCCGCTGTCCCGCTCGGCGTTCTGGGGGCCGATGGCTATCACCATCATGGGTGGATTGTTCGTTGCAACATTCCTCACCCTGCTGTTCCTGCCCGGCCTCTATGCGCTATGGTTCAGAAAGAGTCTGGACGAGCGCGGCGAGGGCGAGATTCCGCTGCCTGCGCAGCCGGGCCAGATCAAGCACGCGCCGCCGCTGGCTCATGCCGCTGAATAAGTGACCAGGTACGAGACTTAAGAAATCAAATGGCTCTGCTTCACGACGATACCGAAACGGAAATGAAATGCCGCATCCTCGCGACCGCCGAGCGGCTGTTTCGCGACATCGGCTATCTCAAGACCACGGTTGCGGACATTGCCAAGACGCTGAAGATGTCTCCGGCCAATATCTATCGCTTTTTCGACTCGAAGAAGGCGATTCATGAAGGCGTGGCGCGGCGGCTGATGGCTGAAGTCGAGGATGCCGCGGAAGCCATCGCTGCCAAGCCGACGCCGCCACGCGAACGTCTCAAGGAATTGCTCGCCACGGTCAGCGTGATGAACGCCGAGCGGTTTGTCGGTGACGCCAAGATTCACGAGATGGTCGCCATCGCGATGGAAGAGAGCTGGGATGTCTGCGATGCCCATATCCAGCGCATTGTCATGTCCATCGGCGCGGTGATCGCCGATGGCGCCAAGGCCGGTGTCTTCAATGTCACGGACGTTGAGCTGGGCTCGAAGTGTGTTTGCGCCGCCATGCTGCGTTTCTTCCATCCGCAGATGATCGAACAGAGCGCAAAAAAGCCAGGGCCGGACCTCGATCAAATGATAGACTTTATCATCGCCGGCCTTACGCTGGGCACGCCCGAACTGTCGGGTAATGCCCGCTAGTGGTCCGATTCTAACATTCGCATCCCGTTTCAGCAGGCATTTCTGCGAATGTTAGAATCAAAGGACCACTAGCAAAATACAAATTTCTGGTGGAGTTTAGGATTTGACATTCCCTTTGACGACTCGCTGCCAGCGGGTGGCGAATGTCAAATCCACTTCACCAGGCAAAGCGATTCATGGCTGATTTTCATTATTACGAACCTTCACAGGGTCACGGCCTCCGGCACGATCCGTTCAACGCCATTGTCGGTCCCCGTCCCATCGGCTGGATCGCCTCGAAGGATGCCAAGGGGCACGTCAACCTCGCGCCTTACAGCTTCTTCAACGCATTTTGCTATGTGCCGCCGATCATCGGCTTTTCGTCCACCGGCTGGAAGGACAGTGTCTCCAACATTCAGGAGACCAAGGAGTTCACCTGGAATCTGGTGACCAAGCATGTCGCCGAGCAGATGAACATGACCTCGGCCAGTGTGCCGCACGAGACCGACGAGTTCACGATTTCCGGACTGACCAAGGCGCCGAGCCGCAAGGTTGATGTGCCACGCGTGGGCGAAAGCCTCGTGTCGTTCGAATGCAAGTTCACCCAGATGATCCAGCTTGAGGGTGTCGACGGCAAGAAAGCCGATGCCTGGGTGACGTTCGGCGAAGTCGTCGCGGTTCATATCGACAAGAGCCTGATTAGAGACGGTGTCTACCAGACCGCCGAGGCCTATCCGATCCTGCGTGCTGGACGGATGGGGGACTATGCCCAGATCCGGCCCGACATGATGTTCGAGATGATCCGGCCGCGCTGAGGCTTTCGCGGCCTCAAGTTCGTGTGAGAAACTGAGTGATCAGGTCGCAGGCAGGAACGATCCGGCTGCGCGCAGGTTATTGAACCGTAGGTATTTTCCGGGGCTTTCGCGTCAAACGCGACATAAGATCGAAGTTGTTTTCCAAACCTGGCAGGCTAGCATTTCAGCGTGATTGTCCGCAGGGCCGCCTGAACCGGCAAAGGATCGTCCCATGAGCTTCTCCCTCCGCCGCGATCTCATCACCCGTCCGATCTATGCATGGGCGCACAAGGCGCTGCCGCCGATGTCCGACACCGAGCGCGAGGCGCTCGAGGCCGGCGATGTCTGGTGGGACGCCGATCTGTTCACCGGCAATCCCGACTGGTTGAAGCTGCTGGCCTTTGCACCGGCGAAGCTGACCGACGAGGAGACAGCCTTCCTGAACGGGCCTGTCGAAGAACTGTGCGGCATGATCGACGACTGGAAGGTCACCTGGGAGTGGCGCGACCTGCCGCCCGAGGTTTGGGATTTCATCAAGCGCAACAAATTTCTCGGCATGATCATTCCGAAGGAGTACGGCGGCCTTGGCTTCTCGCCCTACGCGCACTCGGAAGTGGTGCGGAAGATCTCGACCCGCTCGGTGACGGCGGCGGTCACGGTGATGGTCCCGAATTCGCTCGGGCCGGGCGAACTCCTGATGCACTTCGGCACGAAGGAACAGCGCGACAAATGGCTACCGGGTCTTGCAGCAGGGCGGGAAATTCCCTGCTTCGGCCTGACCAGCCCGGAAGCCGGCTCCGACGCTGCCTCGATGATCGACACCGGCATCATCTGCAAAGGCACATTTAACGGCAAGGAAACGCTCGGCCTGCGCCTGAACTGGCACAAGCGCTACATCACGCTTGGCCCGGTGGCGACACTGCTCGGACTCGCCTTCAAAGCCTACGATCCGGATCACCTGATCGGCAGCGAGGAAGAACTCGGCATCACGGTAGCGCTGATTCCGACCGACCTGCCGGGCGTCAGCATCGGCCGCCGCCATCTCCCTGCAATGCAGGTGTTTCAGAATGGCCCTAACTGGGGCAAGGACGTTTTCATTCCGATGGACTTCATTATCGGTGGGCAAGAACGGATCGGTCAGGGCTGGAAGATGCTGATGACGGCGCTCGCCGCGGGCCGCGGCA
This sequence comes from Afipia sp., assembly GCA_024508675.1. Taxonomy (GTDB): domain Bacteria; phylum Pseudomonadota; class Alphaproteobacteria; order Rhizobiales; family Xanthobacteraceae; genus Afipia. Next base: position 189,415 of record JANINQ010000006.1, on the reverse strand, counting down.
TTTCCTTGCCGTCGCAGTCGTCCGCGGGTGCTGCGTATTGCGCGCGCGCGACCGGCGCCTATGCGCGCATCCGCGAACAATTCCATGTGCCGATTGGAAAGTTCGAAGGCATCGAGGAGCCGCTGGCGCGCATTGCCGGCACGGCCTATCAACTCGACGCCGCGCGCCGCCTGACCTGTGCCGCGCTCAATGAGGGCATCCATCCGGCGGTGATCTCCGGCATCATGAAGCTGCATGCCACCGAGCGTCTGCGCATCGCGACCGATGATGCGATGGATGTTCACGGCGGCAAGGCGGTGATCGACGGTCCGCAGAATTATATGGGCAGTCTTTATCGCTCGGTGCCGGTCGCGATTACGGTGGAAGGCGCGAACATCCTGACCCGTAACCTGATCGTATTCGGGCAGGGATCGGTGCGCGCACATCCCTATTTGCTGAGCGAGATGAATGCGATTGGCGAGACAGACCAGAAGAAAGGGCTCGCCGATTTCGATACCTCGTTCTGGAAGCATGTGGGCCACGCCATCACCAATGTATTCCGCGCCTGGGGCCGGAGCTGGACCGGCGGTGCATTCGCGCCTGCGCCGCAGGCCGGGGCCGCTACCGGTTACTATCGCCAGCTATCGCGTTACTCGGCAGCGTTTGCGCTGTGCTCCGACATGGCGCTGCTGACGCTCGGCGGTGCGCTCAAGCGCAAGGAGATGCTGTCCGCGCGTCTCGGCGACATTCTCTCCGAGCTTTATCTGCTCTCGGCGGCCCTGAAGCGGTGGGACGACGAAGGCTGTCAGGAGGCTGATTTTCCGGCGCTCGAATGGGTGATGGCGAACGGCATCCGCACCATTGAGAACCGGCTTGCGGAAGTGATCGCGAACCTGCCGAACCGCTTTGTCGGCATTATCCTCAAAGTTCTGATCCAGCCGCTCGGCGCCAATCCGCTCGGGCCGTCGGATGACGTGGTGCATCGTTGTGCGCAACTGATCCTTGCACCTTCGGCGGCGCGTGACCGGCTGACGGCGGGTCTCTATCATGCCAATGATGACGGGCCGCTGGCGCGCCTTGAGAAAGCGTTCCTGCTGGTCACCGCCAATGAGGTGACCGAGAAGAAGATGCATGCTGCAAAAATCCGCGACTGGAGCGAAGCTGTGAAGAAGGGTGTGATCACCGCCGAGGAAGGCGAGAAGCTCAAGGCTGCGCATGATGCGGTCGCGCTGGTGATCGAGGTCGATGACTTCGCTCCGGAAGCATTGTCGCCGATCTATCACAAGCGCAGCGAGACAAAGCAGACCACGCCGGACAGGGCGGCAAGCTGATGGCGCGTCCGGTTTACATTATCGACGGCGCGCGCACGCCATTTCTGAAGGCACAAGGCGGGCCGGGGCCGTTCACCCCGGTCGATCTGGCGGTTCAGGCCGGGCGGCCCCTGCTGGCGCGGCAGCCGTTTGCGCCGAGTGCGTTCGATCAGGTCATCCTTGGCTGCGTCAATGTCATTGCCGACGAGATGAATCCCGCACGTGTCGCGGCGTTACGATTGGGCATGGGCGAGCGCATGGTGGCGTTCACCGTGCAGATCAACTGCGGTTCCGGCATGCAGTCGATCGACACTGCATACAGGTATATCGAAGCTGGCAAGGCCGACATGATTCTGGCGGGCGGCGCGGAAGCCTTAAGCTACGCGCCGCTGGTGTTTCCGCAGTCCGGCGTGCGCTGGTTCGCCCGATTGGCATCCGCCAAGGATTCCATGTCGAAAGTCGCGGCGTTCCTGAAAGCGCGCCCAAGGGACTTCAAGCCGATCATCGGGCTTGAGCGCGGGCTGACCGATCCGATCACCGACCTCAACATGGGACAGACCGCCGAAGTCATCGCCCATCTGATGGGCGTGACCCGCGAGCAGGCCGATGCCTATGCGGTGGAAAGCCATCAGCGACTGGCGACCGCACAGGCGCAGGGTTTCCTGCACGGCGAGGTCGAAACAGCCTTCGCGCGCGACGGAAAATTCTATGATCACGACGACGGCGTGCGGCCGGATTCCTCAATGGAAAAACTGGCCAAGCTCAAGCCAGCCTTCGAGCGGCCATGGGGGCAGGTGACGCCGGGCAATTCGTCCCAGATCACCGACGGCGCGTGCTGGACCATTCTGGCGTCCGAAGATGCCGTCAACAAATATGGCCTCAAGCCGAAAGCGATCATCATTGACAGCCAGTGGTCGGGACTCGATCCGGCGATCATGGGTTTCGGGCCGGTTTTATCGTCGAATGAACTCCTGAGGCGCAACAAGCTCAAGCTGCAGGACATAGAGACCTGGGAAATCAACGAGGCGTTTGCCTCGCAGGTGCTGGCGTGTCTGGCGGCATGGAAGGATGACAAGTTCTGCCGTGAGGTGCTGGGCCTCGATAGTGCGGCGGGCGAGATCGATCGCGCCAAGCTCAATGTCGATGGCGGCGCGATCAGCCTCGGCCATCCGGTCGGCACCAGCGGCAACCGCATCGTGCTTCATCTCGTCAATGCGATGAAGCGGCTCGGCACCCGGCGCGGCATCGCCACCGAATGCATCGGCGGCGGCCTCGGCGGCGCGATGCTGATCGAGACAGTGTAAGGGAACGGACATGGACTCACGCATCATGGATGTTCTCAAGGACCGTGTGCTTGAACTCGGACCCGAGCCTGTTGCCGGGCCTTACAGGAACTTCAAGCTGACGCGCGACGACGACGGCATCGCCTGGCTGCTGTTCGATCGCGAAGGCACCAGCGCCAACACGCTGTCCGAAGATGTACTGGTGGAGTTCGAGACCGTCATTGCTGGGCTGGAGCAGGATCGCCCGGCTGGCATAGTCATCCGCTCGGCAAAGCCTTCCGGCTTCATTGCCGGCGCCGATGTCAACGAGTTTCGCGGGGTGAGCGATCCGCGCGAGGTCGAAACGCGGATGGCGCGTGCGCACTCGGTGGTCGACCGGCTGGAAGCCTTCAAGATTCCGACCGTGGCCGTGATCCACGGTTTTTGCCTCGGTGGTGGCCTTGAAGTGGCGCTGGCCTGCAACACACGCATCGCCATCGATAACGCGCGCTTCGGATTTCCCGAAGTGATGCTCGGTCTGCATCCGGGCTTGGGAGGCACCGCGCGCTTTACGCATCTGGTCAGTCCGCTCGAAGCAATGACCATGATGCTGACTGGCAAGACCATCGACGCCCGCAAGGCGAAGTCGCTTGGCCTCGTCGATGCCGTGACGCAGGAGCGCCATGTCCGCAACGCGGTGAAGGATGCGATCTTCGGGCGGCTGCGGCCGCACAAGCGGGGTCTGTTGGCGAAGGCGATGAATTTTGGTCCGGTTCGCGGCCTTCTCGCCAGCAGGATGCGCGGCGAGGCGGCGAAGACCGCGCCGAAAGATCATTATCCCGCGCCCTATGCGCTGGTCGATCTGTGGGAAAAGCACGGCGGCGACCGCAAGGCAATGCTGGCCGCGGAGAAAACGTCATTCGCCAATCTGATGGTGACGCCGACAGCGCAGAACCTGATCCGGGTGTTCTTCCTGCGCGAGCAGATGAAGAAGCTCGCCGATGGCCGCAGCACCGTGAAGCATGTGCATGTCATCGGTGCGGGCGCGATGGGTGGTGACATTGCCGCGTGGTGTGCGCATCAGGGTCTTCGTGTGACGCTGGCCGACATGAAGGCCGAGCCGATTGCCGGCGCGATCAAGCGCGCATCCGATTTGTTCGGGAAGATTATCCGGAAAACCACCGACAGGCGCGATGCGCTTGACCGGCTGATTCCGGACATGAACGGCGAGGGCGCGCGCAATGCCGACCTGATCATCGAAGCCGTGCCAGAGAAGCTCGACCTCAAGCAGAAGGTCTATGCAGGTCTGGAGCCGGTGATGAAGCCTGGCGCGATTCTCGCCACCAACACATCGAGTATTCCGCTGCAGGATCTGCGTACCACGCTGAAGAATCCTGGACATCTGCTCGGCTTGCACTTCTTCAATCCGGTGTCGCGCCTGCAACTTGTTGAAGTCGTGAGCCACGATGAAGCCGATCCGCAGGCGCTCGCTACCGCGCTGAAATTCGTCGGCGCCATCGATCGTCTGCCGCTGCCGGTCAAGAGTTCGCCGGGCTTCCTGGTCAACCGCGCGCTGACGCCCTACATGCTGGAAGCGATGGTCATGCTCGATGAAAAGATCGACAAGGCCACCATCGATGCCGCCGCCGAGAAGTTCGGCATGCCGATGGGGCCGATCGAACTGGCCGATCAGGTCGGGCTCGATATCTGTCTCGCCGTCGGTGACATGCTGCGCTCGAAATTCGGCGAGGCCGCGTTGCCGCCCGCGCCGGACTGGCTGCGTGACAAGGTCAAGAACGGCGAGCTTGGCCGCAAGACCGGCAAGGGCTTCTATGAGTGGAAGGACGGCAAGGCGGTGAAGATGCCGTCGCCGATGCAGCCGACCGACGAGATGATCGATCGTCTCATCCTGCCGATGTCCAATGTCTGCGTCGCATGTCTGCGCGAAGGCATTGTCGATAACGCCGATGTGGTGGACGGCGCGATGATCTTCGGCACCGGCTACGCGCCGTTTCGCGGCGGGCCGCTGAACTATGCGCGCACGCGCGGAGGCGCGAGTATCGTCGTGGCGCTGAAAGCACTGGAAGCGAAGTTCGGCGACCGCTTTAAACCGGATGCGGGGTGGGATACGTTCACCTGAGAACTGCGTTGCCCGATCTCATCAGGCGGATTCACTCATGTCAGACACGCCCATTCATGCACCAGCCCCACCTGCCGAACCTCAGGGTGAGTTGTCGATCCGCACCATGGCGATGCCGGCGGATACCAACCAGAACGGCGATATTTTCGGCGGGTGGCTGCTGAGCCAGATGGATATTGCGGGCGGCATCTTCGCATCCAAGGCTTCGCGGAGTCGCGCGGTGACGGTCGCGATTGAAGCCATGACATTCCGCAAGCCGGTTTATGTCGGCGACGTGGTGTCGGTGTTCTGCTCGACAGTGCGTGTCGGCAGAACGTCGATCACGGTGCATGTCGCAGCTTGGGTGCGCCGCCGCAATGAATCGCAATCGATTCTGGTGACAGACGGGAATTATACCTACGTCGCGATCGACGATCATGGGCAGCCTCAGCCGATCCGTCAGGAAGTTCCAGCCACCAACGCCTGATTCGCCACACCTGTTAATAGTCAGCTTTTGACGCGCGCGGCATTTGCGCGCGCTCTTTTGTTTACCGTGGCGACGTTGCGCGGTGGTCTCATTGCTATTTTTCGGGATCGCGCCTGCGCGTCTTCCAGACTCAACATGCCGGTTATAAAACTGTCGTGCGAAGCGCCTACAGGTGCGGCGGGTTGCTCAGGGCTGAGTCAATGTCCGTCTGTTTTCGAGTCATTCCAGACTGGAACAGACAGCAAGACATTGGCCCGGGATGTGCATAGCGAGGAGGGAGACGAGCGATGTGTTGGAGATGTTGTCTCGGCTGAAACCTTTTCAGCCTCTCGGAGTTATAGCGCGTGGAGAACCCAAGGATACGGGGGCACGGAACAAGACATGTCGGATACCTACATCATCGAAGTCAGCTCGGAAGCCGCAGGCATCGTCGTTCGCGAAAAATCAGGATTCAGATTCTTCGCGGCAGTTCACAAGTTCAATCCGCTTGATGGCCAGATTTTCAAGAGCGCGCGCGAGGCGGAACGTGCTGCGACCCGCGTTCTGGCGGGGCGGCTGGACCCGGTGACGGCTTAAATCGTTCCAGACGAAAAAGGCCGGGATCGATCCCGGCCTTTTTGATTCTCGATGTGGCGCACGCTTATTCCGCGGCGGCCTGCTGGCCGAGCGCCGGATAGTCCGTATAGCCTTTGGCGCCGCCGCCATAGAAGGTCGTCTTGTCGAAAGCGTTCAGCGGCGCGCCGAGCTTCAGACGTTCGACAAGATCCGGATTCGAAATGAACGGCTTGCCGAATGCAATCAGGTCGGCCTTGTTCTGATCCAGCACCTCGGTGGCCAGCTTGAAGTCGTAGCCGTTGTTGGCGATGTAAGTGCCGCTGAAGCGCTTACGGAGGCTCGCATAGTCGAACGGTGCGATGTCGCGTGGGCCGCCGGTCGCGCCTTCAATGACATGGATATAGACAAGCTTGAGGGCATTGAGCTGATCGACGATGTGGTCGAACAGCGGCTGCGGATTGCTGTCGGATACATCGTTGGCGGGCGTCACCGGCGAAATGCGGATGCCGGTACGCTCGGCGCCGGCTTCGGCCGCGACGGCCTTCGAGACTTCGAGCATCAGCCGCGCGCGGTTCTCGATGGAGCCGCCATAGGCATCGGTGCGCTTGTTGGTGCCGTCCTTGGCGAACTGGTCGAGCAGATAACCGTTCGCGCCGTGAATCTCGACGCCGTCAAAGCCGGCTTCGATCGCATTGGCGGAGGCGCGCTTGAAGCTGTCGATAATGCCGGGAATTTCGCTGAGTTCCAGCGCGCGTGGCTCGGATACGTCTGCGAACGCGCCGCCGACAAAGGTTTTGGTGTTGGCGCGGATCGCGGAAGGCGCAACCGGCGCACCGCCATTGGCCTGCAGGCTGGTGTGGGAAATGCGCCCGACATGCCAGAGCTGAATGTAGATATGGCCGCCGCGCTCATGGACGTGGTCGGTGACCTTGCGCCAGCCTGCGACCTGCTCCTTGGTGTAGATGCCGGGAGTATCCTGATAACCCTGACCCTGCTGCGAGACCTGGCTCGCTTCGGTGATCAGAAGGCCCGCGGATGCGCGCTGGCCGTAATATTCGATAGCGAGAGGGTTAGGCACGAAGCCGGCGAGCGCGCGATTGCGCGTCAGCGGAGCCATGACCGCACGGTTGGTCAGGGTGACGGCGCCGAGCTTGTAGGGGTCGAAAAGTTTGGAAACGGACATGGCTGCTTTTCCTCAGGAGGAGTTCAATGCAGATGCATGTAAGAACCGCACGAGCGGGATTGCAAGTCGGTGTGAGGTGAAAAATACGGGTTTAACCGGGCTGAATGGCTGTCATGTTTTCGGCGTTTAAAACATCCGAAATGCCGCAAAGAATGATTTTCTCAACATCGAAAGAGGCAGATGAAAATCGTCTTTGCTTCTGCGATGGGAGGAAACGAATGGTGTGACGCGCGTTTTCGGCGCGTCATACGCCCAGAAAATCGCGTTTCCCAAGTTCGACGCCCTTGTGACGCAAAATGTCATAGGCGGTGGTGCAATGAAAAAAGAACTGCGGCATCGCCGAGTGGTTGAGAAACTGCTGGCCGGTCACCGTCATGGTCTGGCCGGGGCCGACGGGGAAGGTGATGTCGCGCTTTTCAGCCCCTTCATATCTGGCGGGCGGCAGCGCCTCGATATTCGACAGAACCTTTTTGATCCGCGCCTGTAATTCCGCAAATGTGGTTTCGGTGTCGGCCATCACGGGCAATTCGGTTTGCGTAAAGCGCGCGCAGGCCTTGCCTGAGAAATCGCACGCAAGCTGAACCTGTTTGGTCAGCGGATACATCGTAGGATGGAGCCGCGCTTCGAGCAGTTCGCTTGGCGCGATGTTGTTTGTGGCGGCGTGAGCCTCGGCCTTGGTGAGAATGGCGGAAAGCGCATTCAACGTGCGGACGAAGACCGGAGCTGAACCATCGTAGAATGTCATGCGAAAATCCTTCGGGAAAATTTGCCATGAGGCAGGCTTTCCCGAGCTAATTGTTTCCTTCATCATCGCAAGAGCAGTGCGTCGCACCTTTTGGGGAATTATTTCAGCGTGGCTGGGGCGTGGCATCCGAGGCGCGAGGGCCACGCATTCGTGTCAGCAGGTCTGCGGTGGGCCAGGAATCGGCGGGCAGGCCATACTTCATCTGCATGGTCTTGACCGCGATGCGGCTCTGCTGGCCAAGAATGCCGTCGATCTTGCCGACATTGAATCCCTGCCGAGCCAGCAACTGCTGCAGTTCCTTGATCTCGTTGAACTGCAATTGTGCGACCGGCGTTGCGGGTTTGCGCATCGGCCCTGCGCCCGCGATGCGGGTGGCGAGATAGGCCGCGGTGGTCGAATAGATCAGCGAATTGTTCCATTCGGTGTAGGCCGCGAAATTCGCATAGGCGAGGAACGCCGGGCCGGTGCGGCCCATCGGCAGCAGCACGGAGGCAGGCAACTCGTCCTTCGGCAGCGGACGGCCGTCGGCATAGGTTACGCCCCATGCGGCCCATTTCGAGCGCGGGTGCTTGATGGTGAGGTCAGCCTGATCCCATGGCAAATTCGCGGGCACGCGGATCTCCTGCAGCCACGGCTCGCCGCGCCGCCACTTCAATCCCGTCGCGATGTAGTTTGCGGTCGAGCCGATTACGTCGGGCGCGCTGCGCAGCAGGTTGCGATGGCCATCGCCGTCGTAGTCCACGGCATAGTCGAAGTAATGCCGCGGCAGGAACTGGGTCTGGCCGAGCTCACCGGCCCATGAGCCGATCATTTCGGCGGGCGTCAGATCGCCGCGGTCGACGATCTTGAGTGCGGCGATGGTCTCCTCATGAAACATCTGCGCGCGGCGGCAGTCGTAAGCCAGCGACACCAGCGAGCGCAGTGTCGAGAGCTTGCCCTGCACCGCGCCGAAGTCGCTTTCCAGTGCCCAGAATGCCGCGATCACCGCAGGCGGCACGCCGTATTCCTTTTCGGCGCGAGCGAAGGCCTGCGCATAGGTCTGGATCAGTTGCTGGCCTTTGACGCGGCGGCCTTCGGAAGCCATGCGGCCCGAGAACTCGGTGAAGATTTGGCCGAACACCCGCTGGCCGCGGTCGCGATTCACGATGCCCTGATCATAGACCATGTAGGGAGAGGCCGCAGCGATTGCGCGTTGCGAGACCCCGGCGGCAACGGCGTCCTGTTTCAATTGCGCCAGAAACTGGTCGAAGCCCTGGCCGCCATGGCAGCGCGCTCCGGATTGGGCGAGAGCGGGGGAAATGGCCGATGTTGCGGCGAGAACGAGAAACCAGACTCCCGAAAATTGCTTCAGCATGAACTCACCGCGCCGGAATGGCCCAAATATGTTTTTGTCATGCCCGGGCTTGTCCCGGGCATCCACGTTTTATGGACCATCAAACAAGACGTGGATGGCCGGGACAAGCCCGGCCATGACGAATGTTGTTGGTGTCGCTATCCAGCACCGCGTTCCCGTGTGGCTTGCGCGCGCCAAAAACAAAATGCCCGGCCTTGCGGCCGGGCATTTCGTTGTTGTGATTGTGTCGAGCCGTTCGTTTAGCCGAACTGGTTCATTGTGTTGTGGGCGCCGCCAGCCTTCAGGGCTGCTTCACCGGCGAAGTATTCCTTGTGGTCGTCGCCGATGTCGGAGCCGGCCATGTTCTGGTGCTTTGCGCAGGCGATGCCCTGGCGGATTTCCGCACGCTGAACATTCTTCACGTAACCGAGCATGCCCTGGTCGCCGAAGTATTCCTTCGACAGGTTGTCGGTCGACAGCGCAGCCGTGTGATAGGTCGGCAACGTGATCAGGTGGTGGAAGATGCCGGCGCGCTTGGCCGAATCCGCCTGGAAGGTGCGGATGCGCTGATCGGCTTCGAGGGCCAGCGGCGTATCGTCGTATTCCACCTTCATCAGGTCGGCGCGGTTGTACTTGCTGACGTCCTTTCCTGCTTCCTTCCAGGCATCGTAGACCTGCCAGCGGAAGTTCAGGGTCCAGTTGAACGACGGCGAGTTGTTGTAGGCGAGCTTCGCATTCGGAATGACTTCGCGGATGCGATCGACCATGCTGGCGATCTGCTCGATGTGCGGCTTCTCGGTTTCGATCCACAGGAGATCGGCGCCGTTCTGCAGCGAGGTGATGCAATCCAGCACGCAGCGGTCCGCGCCGGTGCCCGGACGGAACTGGTACAGGTTGCTCGGCAGACGCTTCGGACGCAGCAGCTTGCCGTTGCGGCTGATGATGACGTCGCCGTTGCCGATCTTCGACGCATCGACTTCTTCGCAATCGAGGAAGCTGTTGTACTGGTCGCCGATGTCGCCCGGCTTGTGGCTGACAGCGATCTGCTGCGTCAGGCCGGCGCCCAGCGAGTCGGTGCGGGTGACGATGATGCCGTCTTCGACGCCGAGTTCGAGGAACGCATGGCGGCAGGCGCGGACCTTGGCGAGGAACACGTCATGCGGCACGGTGACCTTGCCGTCCTGGTGACCGCACTGCTTCTCGTCGGAGACCTGGTTCTCGATCTGCAGCGCGCAGGCGCCGGCTTCGATCATCTTCTTGGCGAGCAGGTAGGTCGCTTCCGCGTTGCCGAAGCCCGCGTCGATGTCGGCGATCACCGGCACGACGTGAGTCTGGAAGTTGTCGATCTTCTCGATCAGCGCGGCTTCCGTCGCCTTGTCGCCGGCTTCACGCGCGGCGTCGAGCTGGCGGAAGATGTCGTTGAGTTCGCGCGAGTCGGCCTGACGCAGGAAGGTGTAGAGTTCTTCGATCAGCGCCGGCACCGAGGTCTTCTCGTGCATCGACTGATCCGGCAGCGGTCCGAACTCGGAGCGCAGCGCTGCGATCATCCAGCCCGACAGATACAGGTAACGGCGATCGGTCTTGCCGCCGAAGTGCTTCTTGATCGAGATCAGCTTCTGCTGGGCGATGAAGCCGTGCCAGCAACCGAGCGACTGCGTATACTTGGTCGGGTCGGCGTCATAGGCAGCCATGTCCGCGCGCATCAGGTCCGCGGTGTAGCGGGCGACGTCGAGGCCGGTCTTGAAGCGGTTCTGCAGGCGCATGCGGGCCACGGCCTCGGCGGTGACGCCGTTCCATGCCGGATGGTCCTTGAGGAGAGCCTCAGCGGCAGTGATCTCCGCCTTGTAGGAAGACGGGCCTTGAATTGCTTGGTCGGTGATTCCGCGCGATTGGTAATTCATGGGTATGTTTCCTTGTGAAGTTGTCCCTCTTTCAACGCATCGCGCGGCCAATCGCTAGAGGGATCGAAGATAGCTTGTCAGACTTTACAAACTTTCGTTGTAATGATGTAATAAGTTTACATAAGAGGTAATTCAGTAGAGATTTCGCCTATGGCGACAACGACAATCCGCTCGGTTTTCATGGGTCCGCGGCTGCGGCGGCTGCGGCGCGACCTTGGCCTGACCCAGGCCGATATGGCCGCGGATCTCGACATTTCGGCGCCCTATGTGGCGCTTCTGGAGCGGAATCAGCGGCCTGTGACGGCCGATATGCTGCTGCGTCTGGCACGCACCTACAAGATCGATCTGGCCGATCTCGCGGGCGATGGCGGTGCCGATCACACCGCGCGGATGCAGGCGATTCTCAAGGAGCCGATGTTCGCCGACATCGATATTCCGCCGCTTGAAATCAGCGATATTGCGATCGGCTATCCTGGATTGGCCGAAGCGTTTCTGCGCCTCTACACGGCTTACCGCGAAGAACAGTTGGCGCTGGCTGACCGCAGGGGGCCGAGTCTCACCGGCCCCGCCTCCGGTGGTGATCTGGATGCCAGCGATCCGGTCGCCGAGGTGCGGCGCTTTCTCGCGGCACGCCGTAATAATTTCGCAGATCTCGACGATGCGGCCGAGCGCATCCTGCAGGGTCCCGCGGATCAGGCCTGGCTGATCGAGCGGCTGCGCACAAAGCACAATCTTCGCGTCCGCCACCTGCCGCCGAATGTCATGCTGGGTTCAGTGCGGCGGCTGGATCGCCACCACAAGGAAATCCTGTTTGACGATTCGCTCGACACCGCGAGCTTCAATTTTCAGGTGGCGCAGCAGCTTGCCTATCTCGAATTCGAGGATGAAATCAGGACGGCGCTGAAGGCGGGGCAGTTCACCAGCAAGAGCGCAGAACTGCTGGCCCATCGCTCGCTCGCGAGTTACGCCGCCGCCGCGCTGATCATGCCGTATTCGGCATTCGTGAAAGCCGCGGAGACGCGTCGCTACGACATGGAAGCGCTGGCGCGCCAGTTCGGCACCAGTTTCGAACAGACGGCGCATCGCATCACCACGCTGCAAAGACCGGGGTCCGAGAAGGTTCCGTTCTTTCTGATCCGCGTCGATCCGGCGGGAAATATTTCGAAACTGCTCGACGGCGCGGGCTTTCCCTTTGCAAAACACGGCGGCGCGTGCCCGTTGTGGTCGGTTCATGGTGTGTTCAAAACGCCGCGCCAGATCGTCACGCAATGGCTGGAATTGCCGGATGGCCAGCGGTTTTTCTCGATTGCCCGCACGGTCACCGCGGGTGGTGGCTCGTTCGGCGCGCCGCGCGTGGAGCGCGCCATTGCCATCGGCTGCGCTGCCGAACATGCGGAAAAACTAATTTATACCAGCGATGAATCCGGCCCTCGCGCCGATGCGCCGACGCCCATTGGCGTCGCGTGCCGCGTCTGTCATCGCCCCACATGTGCCGCGCGATCCGAACTTCCGATCGGGCGTGAACTGTTGCCCGACGACTACCGGCGGCTCAGCGTTCCGTTCGGATTTTCATCCGATTGAGGTTCGCGCTCTGGATTCTTGAAAAATTTGCATTACAAACGCCGCCGACTTGCCTAGATATGACCTAGGATCAAGCGATATGCGCAAGGCGCAAGCGGCTGAATACGGAGGCTCCTATGAGCGGCAGCAATTTCTGGGTGATTGGCGGCGAGTTCGGTTCGATGAACTTCCACAAGCTGGTGGAAGGATCGGCCCAGGTTCAGGGACCGTTCAAGACCCGCAAGGAAGCCGAGGATTGCTGGCGCCAGATGTCCGAAGAGCATCGTCATCGCGCCGGCGTGCGCTTCTCGATTGTCGAGGAGCCGCACCGGTCGAACACCTGACCGTTCCGGCGTCATCGCCGTCGCCACAATTTGCGGCCCTGTCCTCCGGATGGGGCCGTTGTCATTTTGGGACACGGATAACGCCGTGAAACGGCTGGCAAAAAGGGCCAGAACCTTTGCGGGATAACAGGGTTACTGATAGATTAAACGGGTCGAAACAAAGCTATCGAACCCGAGGTCTTCAGATCATGGCGGAACAGAGCGTCCCGAACGATTTGGCTGGCAAACCGAGCCCGGTTCGTCTGCGTGACGCCTTGCGCAAGGCCCGGATCGAAGCCGCCGACCGTACCGGCGTCGTTGTCGATCTGCGCGATGCCGAAGTGGCCCGGCTCGAGATTCTCTATGAAGCGCTCGACCCGCTGTTCTCGGAAATTCCGGCAGGCGTCGATCTGTTCGACCGCGGCATCAGCCAGGGCGACACGCCGCGGCTGTGGATCGACTCGGTGGCGCATATTTCGATGGGCCGCGACAAGCGCATCTATCGCTTCACGCAGGACACGCGGTTCGGCCGCATCGTGATCGCCGAGTCGCACGATGTGCCGGTGATGGTCGATGCCGTGACGGACTATATCGCGCGCCGCCTGATCGAGCGTGAGCATGCCATGGTGGTGACCCCGGCATCTCCGCCTGCGCCTGCGCTGGCCTCAGCGCCTGCGACAACAGCGACGACAGCATCTTCCATTGTTGCGCCGGTGAAGCGCCGCAGCGCGGTCTGGACATTTGCGTTCGGATTTGCGGCAGGGCTCGCCGCTCTGTTCGGCTTCGCGCTGGTGATGGCGCTGCGCGGGATCTAGATCAGCCGCTCATCCTTGATCTCCCCGAGCATCATGCCGTCGGCAAATCCGCGCACGCGGTGCTGGCAGCGCCATGCATGGCCATTCCGTTCGATCGAAAACAGATTGTAGGCCGCCGGATGGTTGTGCCCGTGCGCCATGGCCGATGCCGATGGCACGCCGATCGCCGGGATGCGTCCATTGGGGCCATCGAGCCAGACGGTGGCATGACGGTGATCATGGCCATGCAGAACGAGATCGACGCCGTGACGTGCGATCAATTCCAACAGTTCATTTGAATCGCGCAGCCGCGCGGCCCAGCGTCCGGGCGATGTCACCGGCGGATGATGAATCATCAGCACGCGAAACGAATCTCCTTTCGAGAGTTGCTGAAGAATTTTCTCGAGCGCGCCGCGCTGCTCGTGTCCCAGCCGTCCGGTTGCCATGAAGGGCGCGGTGGGAATAGCCGTGGACACGCCGATTAATGCGAGCGGTCCTCGTCTTCGCAGATAGGGAAACGCGGCGTCGCTGTTCGATGCTGTGCCGTCGCCATGAAAATATTCGGCCCACACGTACGGGAAATGCTCACGGATACCGCGCACATAGGCGTCGTGATTGCCGGGCACCAGCGAGACATGATCGGGCGTGCCGACGCTTTCCAGCCATTTGCGGGCTTCGGCGAATTCCAGCGGCAGCGCGATATTGACGAGATCGCCGGTGACCGCGATGTGATCGGGCTTCTGCGCCTGCAGGTCGGCGACCAGTTCGCTGAGCACGTCGCGGCGATGGATCATGTGCCGCTTGCGGTGCCAGTTCAGATAGCCGATGGCGCGCTTGCTTGCGAGTTCACGCAGGCGTGCCTGCGGCATCGGGCCGAGATGCGGATCGGACAGATGCGCGAGCAGGAAGGGCGTCATTGAAACGTGACCGTCAGGGACTGAAGTGTTATCACGCTGCGGTTCGCCACTCTTGCGTCCTCATTCCGTTCGTTCAGGGACAATCTGCCATAACATGATCGCCGGATGGAATCTCGCGCCATGAATATCCAGCATCTTCGGCCGCGGTTCGAGCCCCTGATCCGGCGCGTCTTTCATTTCTACTGGCGGTTCGCACGCGGCATGACACTCGGCGTCCGCGCGGTGGTGCTTGATGGCGAAAATCGTGTGTTTCTGGTCAAGCACGGCTACGTCTCCGGTTGGCACCTCCCGGGAGGCGGCGTTGAGACCGGCGAGACCTTCCTGAGTTCGCTGAAGCGGGAGCTGATCGAGGAGGGGCGGATCGAGATGACCGGCGAGCCGGTGCTGCACGGCCTGTTCTTCAACCGCCAGGTGTCGCGGCGCGATCATGTCGCGGTCTATGTCGTGCGCCAGTATCGTCAGGACGGGATGCCCGAGCCCAACCGCGAGATCGTGGCCTGCGGGTTTTTCGGGGCAGGGGAATTGCCGCCGGACACCACCCGGGGGACACGGGCGCGGATTGCCGAAGTGCTGGACAACCAGCCCCCGACCGAGGACTGGATTTGACCGTCGCGGCGATGGACCGTGCCCGCGCCAGATGCTATTTGCGCCTCTAGCATGTCCGATCTTTCACTGACCATCCTGGCCGAGACCCCCGGCGACGAACAGGCCATCGAGCGCCTGCACGAGCGCACGTTCGGGCCCGGCCGCTACGCGCTCAGCGCCTACCGTCTGCGCGAGCATGTCGATCATCTGCTCGATCTGTCATTTACTGCGCGGATCGGCACGTTGATGATCGCCTCGGTGCGGCAATTGCCGATCTGTGTCGGTAATACACCGGCGCTGCTGCTCGGGCCGCTGACCGTCGAGCCGCCGTTCCGCGATCGCGGCGTCGGGCGCGCGCTGCTTGAGCGTGCCTTGAAAGATGCGGCGGCGAAGGGCCATCGCCTCGTGCTGCTGGTCGGGGATGAGGCCTATTACAGCCGCGCCGGTTTTAAGCGGATTCCGAAGGGCCGCGCGACCATGCCGGGGCCGGTTGATCATGCGCGGCTTCTGGTGCGCGAGCTGGTCGATGGCGCGTTCGAGGACGTCAGCGGCGCAATTCGTCCGGACTGGAATTTCGCCCGGGCGATCTGAGCGAAAGATAATTTTGATTCTCACCTCTCCCCGCTTGCGGGGAGAGGGAGAAGCGAAGGCTCGCTCGCAATGACGGCTATCAATACTTCACATTCGCGAACATGCGCACGCCAAGGCCGGGTTGCAGTACCTGATCCTTGTTGTAGGCAACCGCGTTGCGGATGTCCTCGTTGAGCAGGTTGTTGCCCACCAGTCCGAAGGTGAATTCCCGCGGTCCAAGCCAGCCGTCCTTGGCGAGCTTCGTCGTGTAGCTGATCTCCGCGCGCAGGTTGTTGTAACCGGCCGTCGGCGTCTCGACTCCGCTCACGTCATTCTGCGCGAACGCATGCAGCAGGTTGATGCGCGCAAACCAGTTCGCATCGCGATAGTAGACACCGCCGCCGACCCGTTGCGGCGGGATGCGCGGCACGTTGGTGCCATCGGTGAACGTGGCGCGGACAATGTCGTATTGCCCCTCGATGCCGAACTGACCGGCCCACACCGGCAGCACGTCATACTGGAACTGGAATTCACCGCCGCGGAAGGTCGCGTCACGCTGCGAGTAGATCGCCTGGTTCAGTTCGAGACCCGGACCCGCCTGGCATGTCACGTCTTCACAGGTGTTGCCGGTAAGTCGGCGATAGATGAAGCCGTCGAAGCGTGTGTAGTAGCCGGTGAGTTCGAAACGGAACGGTCCCGTCGCGCGGCGCAGCCCGACTTCAACCGACTTCGCGGTCTCGATCCCAAGATTCGGATTGCCGATATCGAAGGTCGTGGTGGCATCATGTCCGCCGCGCGAGAACAGCTCCGCAGGTTTCGGCGCACGTTCGGTATATTGGCCGGTGATGCTGGCCGCGAGATTCCACGGCAGGTTCTGGATCAGACCCACACTTCCGCTGACCGGTGTGAAGTTCAGGTTGCGCGGCGTGGCCGGACCGATGGCCGCCGGATCGACGTTGAGGTCGAACAGATCCGGGACGAAAGCGGGCGTGGTGCCGCTCAGGTTGACGTGTTCGATGCGGCCCGCGACCTGGGCCTTGGTCACGTCGCTGAACTTGAACTCGTTGAAGATGTAACCGGCGACCCGGGTGTTCTTGTTCGGGTCCCACAGGCCATTGAGCGGACTGCCCGGATCGTCGGGACTTGGCGCAGTCAGTTCCTGATGCGAGGCCTGCGCGCCGACCGCCGTGGTCAGCGATGCAAAACGCAGATTGAGCGGAGCAAACTGAACCTCGACGCGGCCTTCCTGTTCCTTGTTGGTGAAGGTCTGCCGCACGCCGTCGGTTGAGAAATCCGCAGGATCGGTCCGTCCGAGCTCATTGTGCTTGTAGTCGGTTGCGCCGGCCCAGAAGCGGATCACATCGATGGCCTTGCTGTCCGGATGATAATCGCCTTTCACCGTCAGCTTGGTTTGCTTGGCGTTGATGCGTGTGCCGAATTCTTCGCCCTCCGTTCCAGGGATGCGATAGAGGCTGTTGGTTTGGGTCACGGCCGCGCCGATAAAGCCGCCATCGAAGAAATATGACCCGCCGATCGATCCGCCGGTGGACTGGGTTGCGGTGTTGCGCTGGATGCCGTGCGGGGTGCTGTAGTCTTCCGTCTTGCGGGTATAGCCATCGGCGTGAATCGCGACATTGTTGCCGCCGACATCGAGGAGCACCGCGCCTTCGCGTCCGAGATCGACGCTGGAGAGCGCGCTCCTAGTCTCGAAGCTCGCGCAGGGATTGGATGGCGACAGCACAGGCGCCTTGACGTTGTAGCCGTAGGTCTGGATCGACGGCACCGCGCTGCATGGCAGCGTTTCCGGAATGCGGTTGTTGCTGGCGCTGACCACGCCGCCGATCGACTGCGATCCATAGCGCAGCGTCGCGGGTCCGCGAATGACTTCGACCTGGCTGGTCGCCAGTGGATCGATCGGCACGAAATGATCCTCGCCGAGGTCGGACGCGCCGTTGCTGCCGATGCCGTTTTCGACAATGCCGACGCGATTGACGTCAAGGCCGCGGATGATCGGGCGGCTCGACGCGCCGGGCGCATAGGACGAGCCGGTGATGCCGGGCTTGTTGTTCAGGAGATCGCCGAGCGTGGCGCTCCCGCTGCGGCGAATCTCCTCATTGGGAACGACGGTAACGGTTGCGAACTGGTCTGTGACGATGGGCAGCGTGCCGACAAACGTATCGGGGTTCTGCGCGGATGCTGGCGCAGGTGCGGGTGCAGTCGTGGTGCGGCCAGGCTGCGCGTTGTGGCGGTGCGGGCGCTGGATCGGGCTTGGTGCCTGCACGACGATTTCGGGCAGCGTTTCGCCGGCAGCGGGTTCGGCCTGCTGCGACAACGCCGTGTTGTTGAAGACAAGCGCGATGGCGACGGCGGAACCGCCGGCCAATGATGCGCGAAGTAACCTGTAAGACATGAGATCTTGATCCTGATGCCGCCATGCTCCTTTGCGGAGTCGAGCGGCTTACCTCGAATGTCCCGTCATCGCCGCCGGGCGGCTGGATCGGGATCGGACAACAGTTCGAGTCAGGAAAGTGGTGGCGCGCGGGAGCGAAACGCACCGCGCCGGGAGTCGGACGCAGGGGCTTCTGAAGGGGAGGCGGCTTGCAGCCGTATGACGGCCAGCGGCACCGGCAGCGATGGCGGCGCCGAACTGACGAGCGTATTGGCCATCGCGATGGTGGCGCAGATGGCGCACAGGTCGCGATGGTGGTCCTGATCGTGATCGGTATCCGGCGCGGAAGCCTGGGATGACCCAGCCGAGGCCGAAAGACCGGCAAGCGCGACGTCGGCATGGGTATGGCCGAACGACAGGCCAAGCTGCAGCGCCAGCGCGAACAGCGCCAGCAATGACAGCCTTTTTGCCTTTATTCTCAGCCAGTTCACGCTGGTCTTGCCCCAATCCGGCCAGTGCGAGTGCACCCTGCTGGTTCCAGATGTTATAATGTAACATCGCCGGTCAGGGCGGGGGTGTCAACACAGCGGGGCGGCCGATAGGCAGTGTCGCCGTGAAGTGTGGCTCCGCCGACACTTCGGGACGGGTCGGCCAGAGAACCAGTCGGCCATTGGCCGATCGCGAGGGATCAGCGGCCCTCGCGCAGCCACGTGCTGGCGAATGCGCCGAGCAGCAGCAGAAGGCCGATCAGGCCGGAGAAGATCGGCAGCACGCCAATGCCGCGCACAACACTGGCGTCGCGCATTTTCACCCCGAGCCAGCCTTCGCCGCGAAACACCGTGGAGGCGCGCACGGGCAGCACCCGCGGCAGGTCGATGCTGCCGCTGTCCGCCACGCGGCGCGTATCGCCGCCGGTTGTTTGCAGCAATGGACGCAGCGCTTCTGTGGTCGATGTCACTTCGGCGAATTCCTTCGGATTCACGGGACCGACATTGATTAGAGCTTTCAGCGAACCATCGGTCGCCTGCCACAGGCCGAGTTCATCGGCGCTGAGGGATGCGCGCCATTCGCCGGGTTCGCCCGCGGTCAGTGTCACCTGACGTGTGGCGCCGGAGGGCGACGTGACGGTCACCGGTTGCACGGTGTCGGCCATGGTCTGGCGCAGCACCACGAGGTCGCGGCCTTCCACCTTGAGCCGCAGGGCTTCCTCGTCGAGGTCGGGCTGCTTCATCAGCCAGTGCGATGTCCGCCGCAACAGATCGAGATGCGGGCCGCCGCCTTCATAGCCGCGTGCCCAGAGCCAGATGTGATCCGACAGCAGCAATGCGACGCGACCTTCGCCCTGCCGGGACAGCAGCAGCAGCGGCTTGCCGTCCGCGCCTTCCATGATCGGCGGATTGATCGGGTTGCGCGTATCGACCAGCCGGAAGAAACGGCTCCAGTGCGGCGGCTCGCTGTTCGCACCTTCAAGTCCGCGCGTGACCGGATGACGCTTGCCGAGATTGCTCAGGCGCGCCGTGAAAGCCTGCTCGCTGACGCCGACCGGCTCCGCGGGCAGGATGCTGTCGAGCGGCGTGCGCCAGATGCTGGTCTGGCTCGCATAGTCGGGGCCTGCGGCCACCAGCACCGCGCCGCCGCCGCGCACATAACGCGCGATGTTGTCGAAGTACGAAATCGGCAACACGCCCTGGCGTGCGTAGCGGTCGAAGATGATGAGCTGGAACTCGTTGATCTTCTGCTGGAATAGTTCGCGGGTCGGGAAGGCGATCAGCGAGAGTTCGTTGATCGGCGTGCCGTCCTGCTTTTCCGGCGGACGCAGAATGGTGAAATGCACCAGATCGACGCTGGCGTCAGACTTCAAAAGGTTGCGCCAGGTGCGCTCGCCGGAATGCGGCTCGCCTGACACCAGCAGCACGCGCAGCTTGTCGCGCACGCCATCGATGGACACCACGGCGCGATTGTTCACCGGCGTCAGTTCGCCGTCCAGTTTCGAGGCTTCGATCTCGACAATGTTCGGGCCTGCATGCGGAATGTCGATGGTGACGCTGACCTGCTCGCCGCTGCGCACCGCGCGTTCGCTCAGCACGTCGCCGTCGCGCCGGACCACGACGCGGGCGTTTTCGCCGGTGACACCCTGATCGTCGAGACGATAGGTGATGGTTTGCGTTTGTCCGACAATGCCGAAGCGAGGCGCGGCGACAATGGCGATACGGCGGTCGCGTTCGTTGCTGCGGCCGGTGATCAGTGCATGTACCGGCGCATTGAAGCCGATGGCGGCGGCATTGGCGGGAATGTCATGCACGCGCCCGTCGGTGATGAGAAATGCGCCGGCGACGCGATCGGTCGGTACATCGGAAAGGGCTGAGGTGACGGCGGAGAACAGTTTGGTACCGTCGGTTTCGCCGTCGGCCTGTCCGGCCTCGACCACGCGGACCTCAAGACCCTTGATGTCTTTCAAGCGTGCAACCAGTGCTTCGCGCGCCTGTTCGGTTTCGCGCGTGCGCTCGCCGAAATTCTGGCTCGGGCTCTTGTCGACCACGACCGCGGCGACGGAAGAGAGCGGTTCGCGCTCCTCGCGGGTGAAGGACGGATTGGCCAGCGCGAGCAGGATCAATGCCAGTGCCGCCACACGGATCGCCGCGCCGCGTGCGCGCGTCAGCATCAGGATCGCCGCGATCACGATGATGGCAGCGATGCCGATCCAAAGGACAAGCGTGGGCACGAGAGGCGCGAAGGCGATGCCGTACTGCATGTTATTGCCCCAGCCGTTCGATCAAGGCAGGAGCGTGCACCTGATCCGCCTTGTAGTTGCCGGTCAGGGTATACATCACGATGTTGACGCCGGCGCGGAAGGCCATTTCGCGCTGGCGCGGATCGCCGGGCGTCAGCGGCAGCATCGGCTGGCCGTCGGTCCGCATCGCCCATGCGCCGGCAAGATCGTTCGAGGTGATGATGATCGGAGACACGCCGTCACCGCCGCGTGCGGGGCGGTCGGCGGCTTCTTCGTCGTCAACGCGCGGCAGTGTTTCGACCCAGGTTTGCCCCGAAGTGAAGCGGCCGGGGAAGTCGCGCAGCAGATAGAATGTCTTGGTCAGCACATGCTCGCGCGGCACCGGCTCGAGTTCGGGAATATCGAGCGACGAGAGAATTTCGCGCAGCGTCAGCATGCCGGGTGTCTGCGATTCACCGCCGGGGCCCGGCGGCGCTTCGATGGCGTCGCGGGTATCGAACAGCACCGTGCCGCCTTGTTTCATATACGCGTCGAGCTTGTTGATCGCGTCCTGCGAAGGCTTCGGCGCGCCGGTGACCACGGGCCAGTAAACCAGCGGAAAGAACGAGAGTTCATCGCGCGCCGGATCAACGCCGACCGGTTCGCCCGCTTCAAGTGCTGTGCGCTGTGCGAGAAACAGCGTCAGTCCTGAAAGCCCGGCCTTCACGATGGAATCGACATCGGAGTTTCCGGTGAGCACATAGGCCAGCCGTGTCTGCGAAACCGCCTTGATGGCGAAGTCGTCATTTGCGGGGTTGCTTTTGGAGGGTGCTGCGGGCGCGGCTTTGGCTGGAGCTTTCGGCGTCTGCGCGTAGGACGGCGAGGGGACGCAATTGATCGAAGCCAGCGCAAATGCAAACGCGAGCGCAGCGGTTGCCGCGCGCCGCCGCAGCAGCGCGGCAATCCCGCCGCCGAGAATGGCGACGATGATCGCATCGAGCAGGAACAGCGCCAGCGCCGCCGAGAGCAGGATGCCGCGCAGATCGCGCGGCTCGGCGTTGGTGTAGGTGGCGCGGCGTGCCTTCAGTGCCGAAGTATCGAGCGGAGCGAGACGGTCGGCGGCAGCGAGTGCATTGACGGCGAGCGGGCCATCGGCGGGACCGTAAAGACCCGGCGGATGATCGGGCGTGGCGCGGTCGCGATAATCCGCGCGCAAGGGCTTTGCGGTGGAGGGCGGCGGACCGAATGCGCCGAAGCCGTCGAGGGTGCGGATCGGCGCAACAGTGTCCGCTCCGGCTTCCGCGGCGACGCCTGCGCCCGCATTGGCCGTATAGCCGGACATATCGACGATTCGCCGCAGCATTTCGACAAAGGTGCCAGACATCGGCAGGTCCGACCAGCGCATATCGGCGCTGATATGGAACAGCGCGATCACGCCTTTGTCACGATGCTCGCCGGTCACCAGCGGCGTGCCGTCGCCGAGCGACGCCCAGCTACGCGCCGCAAGGCCGGGGTCTGGCTCTGCGAGAACCTGACGTGTGACGGTGATGTCTTTCGGAACGGCGAGGCCCGCGAACGGCCCATCGTTGGCGAACGATGCCAGCGGCTGCGGTTTCTCCCAGGTCAGGCTGCCCCCTAAGCTGCGTCCGCCGCGGCGCAACCGCACCGGCACCAGATCGTCGTCGCCTGCGGCGAGCCGCGGCCCGGCGAAGCGCACCAGCACGCCGCCTTGCCTGATCCATGCGTTGAGCCGGTCGCGAATGTCCGGCGACAGCGTGCCGACATCGGCCATGACAATCATCGGCAGCTTCTGATCGAGGAACTGCCCGATGGCGACAGCAGGCGAGCCGCGTTCGCCAAGGCGCACGTCCGCGAATGGCGCGAGCGCGCGGGTCAGATAGAAGGTCGAGGCCAGCAGCGGCTGTGCGGTGTCGCTGGTTGCGCCGGAAACGATGCCGATTGCACGGCGGCGCCAGCGCTTGTCGAGCAGTTGCACCGCGCCGGCCGAGCGCTCGCCGGAGACTTCAAGCCGGGTGATGTCGTTACGCAGTTCAACCGGCAGGTCGAAGCTCGCTTCGGTTTCGCGGTCCTGCAGGCCGAACGCAAACTTCGCCTCGCCGATCGGCGAGCCCTTCTGGTCGAGCGCACGCACGAGGCCCACGTCACCTCCGCCGGTTCCGGCGCGCAGCACTTTCACCGTCATCTTGGCGGCAGCGTTCTCCGCTGCGGCCAGCGCATGGGCGGGCGGTGTGCCGCCTTCGAAAATAGTCAGCGCACGATCCTGAATCGTTCTGGTCAGGCCTTCCGTGAATTCGCTGCCGCGTCCGGTGTCGATGCCATCGCTCAGCCAGACGATTTCGCTATCGCCGGTCTTGGCGAGAAAGCGCTGCAGCGCGGGTAAGGTGTCCACCCGCTCGACGGAGTAGGGCTTTGGCGCAAGCTGGCGCAGCGTCACGCGTGCGGTGCCTGCCGGGATCAGCGTGATGTCGTGCGTAGAATCCGACAATGGCACGAGCGCCACAGCACGGCGGTCGGCTTCCGCGTTGGAAATCAGTTCGTCCGCGGTCTTGATGCGGGATTCCCAGGTAGAGGCCGTACTCCAGCCGTCATCGAGCAGCAATACCAGCGGCGCGCTTGAGCGCGAGATGCCTTCGCTCGGATTCCAGATCGGACCGGCAGCAGCCAGAATAACTAGAGCAGCAGCGACCAGCCGCAGCAGCGTCAGCCACCATGGCGAGCGCGATGGTGTTTCTTCCTTCGGAGCGATGTCGAACAGCAATCGCGTCGGTGGGAAATCGATCCGGCGCGGGCGCGGCGGCATCACCCGCAGCAGCCACCACAGTGCGGGAAGGCTCAGCAGGCCAGCCAGCAGCCACGGTTCGGCAAATGAGAGTGGCAGCCCCATCATGAGCTGCGCCCCGCTGCGATACGGCCCGCACTGCCCGTTACGGTTCCTTTGGCGACCATCATTCCGCTATGCAGATACAGTAGCAGTTCAGCCGCCGAGCGGTCGGTGGTGTGAGTGGAGAACAGCCAGCCGAGCTTATTGGTTTCCTTGCGGATGGCAGCGCGGTGCGCGGCAACGCGCGCGGCGTAATCCTTCGCCCAGGTTTCTGCGCGTCCGGCGGTGATGACCTCGCCGCCTTCAGGTTCGACGAATTCGACGCGGCCGGAATAAGGGAATGTTTCTTCGGCAGGATCGACCACCTGCAGCAGCGTGCCGTGCGCGCCGGAGGATGAAAGTCCGCCGAGCATGGTGCGGATCTCACTCAGTGGCGACCAGAAATCCGACAGCACCACGACTTCCGCCAGCGCTGACGGAACGAAAGCAGGCGGCAGGCTCGAGCGTGTGGCGGTATCGTGCAGGATTGCTTGCGCCATCTTGTCGACGATGTTGCGGCTCGAGCTTGGATTCATCAAGCCGGGAATGCCGACACGCTCGCCGCCAGACACCAGCAGATCAGCGAGCGCGAAGGTCACAACCAGCGCACGCTCAAGCTTGCTGTCGCGAGCGGTCTTCGAGGCGAACGCCATTGACTTTGAACGGTCCGGCCACAGCCACACGGTGTGTGCGGCTTCCCATTCCTGCTCGCGCACATAGAGATGATCGTCCCGCGCCGAGCGCCGCCAGTCGACGTTCTGCGAGGCTTCGCCGGAGACGAAGCGGCGATACTGCCAGAAGTTCTCGCCGGTGCCGGCGCGCCGCCGTCCATGCAGGCCGTGGATGACATTGGCCGAGATGCGCCGCGCTTCCAGCACCAGGCGCGGCAGTGACGCTGCGAGCGAACGGCTTTCACCATCTGCGCGCCGGACTGCCTCGATCTCCTGGAGTGCGGGTTGCGGCCGTGCTGCCATCAGCCGATCCGTGATTTCAACTGCTTGATAACATCGGTCACCGTGCGGCCTTCGGCGCGCGCGGAGAATGTCAGCGCCATGCGGTGCTTCAGCACGGGTTCGGCGAGGTCGAGCACATCGTCGATCGAGGGCGCGAGCCGTCCGTCGAGCAGCGCACGCGCACGAACTGCGAGCATCAAGGCCTGGCTGGCGCGCGGTCCCGGTCCCCATGCAATGGATTTTCCGATATCGCCGCTGTCTTCTCCGGGGCGCGCCGACCTCACAAGGGAGAGGATGGCCTCGACCACAGAGTCGCCGACCGGCAGTCGTCGCACCAGCCGCTGCGCGGTGAGGAGCGTCTCGGCGCTCATCGCTTCCCGAGCCACCGACTGATCCGCGCCAGTGGTGTCGAACAGGATTTTCCGCTCGGCGTCGCGGTCCGGATATTCGACGTCGATTTCCATCAGGAAGCGGTCGAGCTGCGCTTCCGGCAGCGGATAGGTGCCTTCCTGCTCCAGCGGGTTCTGGGTTGCAAGCACATGGAACGGCTTCGGCAGGTCGTGACGTGCACCTGCAACAGTGATGTGCTGTTCCTGCATCGCCTGCAGCAGCGCGGACTGGGTGCGCGGCGAGGCGCGGTTGATTTCGTCGGCCATCAGAAGCTGCGCGAACACCGGTCCCGCGATGAAACGGAACGAGCGCTTGCCGCTGACGCTTTCATCCAGAACTTCGGCGCCGAGAATATCCGACGGCATCAGGTCCGGCGTGAACTGCACGCGCTTGGCATCGAGGCCGAGCGTGATCCCGAGCGTTTCGACCAGCTTGGTCTTCGCCAGACCCGGAACGCCGATCAGCAAGGCATGTCCGCCCGACAGGATCGTCACCAGCGCGTTATCGACCACGCGCTCCTGTCCGAAGATGACGGTGGAGACCGCTTCCCGCGCGGCGCGGATGTTTCCCGCGATCTGCTCGGCCGAGCGCACGATCACGTCTTCCAGTTTCTCGACACCTTCTGCGCCAGCCATGCTCGTCGCTCCTTGAATGGACCTTGTCGTCCGCCTTGCGGGTTCCGCGGGACTCAAAGCCCGGACTTCAGACCACCAGCCCATGCTAAACCCGTGCAAAGGCCATGTATTCTCTTATGTATTCTCAGCTTCAGGCTGTCCCCACATTAGCGGGCGGGGGGCTTGAAACTCATCACGATGTGGCGAGTATTCCTGCCGCGCGGCCGTGGGATTTGCCGGTTACTTCCTTCGGCTTGTCGTGCACCATCCGTGCCAAACAGAAGCGTCAACGGTCAGGGCAAACAATGGCGAACCAAGGGCAGAAACCGGAGCGGAATCCGGCCCAGCGTCTGGACGGGCTGACCCAGGCCGCGCGCGGAGCTGCGACAAAAGGTCTACCGCCGGTTCACCTGTGGAATCCGCCGTTCTGCGGCGATCTCGACATGCGGATCGCAAGCGACGGCACCTGGTTTTATCTCGGCACGCCGATCGGGCGGCCCGCGCTGGTGAAGCTGTTTTCCACGATTCTCAAGCGCGAGAACGGCAAGTATTTTCTGGTCACGCCTGTCGAGAAAGTCGGCATCCGCGTGGACGATGCGCCGTTCCTTGCGGTGGAAATGGAAAAGGACGGCGAGGGCGCGGCGCGGCAATTGAATTTTCGCACCAATGTCGACGAATGGGTGCCATGCAATGGCGAGCACCGGCTGCGTTTCGAAGCCGCTGCCGATGGAGGGTTAACGCCATATCTCCATGTCCGTGCGGATTTGTGGGCAAAAGTCACACGCGCGCTCTATTATGATCTGGTTGCCATGGGCGAATTCCGGGTTGTCGACGGCTGCGAGATGTTTGGCGTGATGTCCGGGGGCGAGTTTTTTACAATGGCGGATGCCGCGCAGGCGCGCGATCCGGTTTGACGGGCGAGGATCTGGGTGACGAAAACGATTTTAAAGGACGCTGTTCCCGCCGGCATCGTGACACCGGCTGACATTACGTCCCGTGAATTTTTCCGCAGGGCGCACCAGCGGCTGAATTTCGATGTGCCAGCGGGCCTGACGGATGCAGCCGTGCTCGCGCCGACTGGCGATTTCGGCACCGATGCGATGCTGCAGATCATCGCGAAGGAGCGCCCGGTGCGTCCGGCGGCGGTGCTTGTTCCGATCGTGGAGCGCGATGTGCCGACAGTGCTGCTGACGAAACGCGCCGAACATCTCAACGAGCATGCAGGACAGGTTTCGTTTCCCGGCGGCAAGATCGATCCCGGCGACGCGACCCCGATGGATGCGGCGCTGCGCGAAGCGGACGAGGAGATCGGGCTCAAGCGCGATTTCATCGAGTCGATCGGTTACCTTGATGTCTATGCGACCGGTTTCGGGTTCAGAATCCTGCCGACACTGGCGCGCGTTCGTCCCGGTTTCGATCTGAACATCAATGCCAACGAAGTCGATAACGTGTTCGAGGTCCCGCTGTCGTTCCTGATGGACCCGGTCAATCACAAGCTCGGCAGCAAGGAATTCCGCGGCATGCAGCGCTCGTTCTACGAGATGCCGTTCGAGCAGCATTACATCTGGGGCGCCACCGCCGGCATGCTGCGCGCCATGTACGAGCGGATCTGCCTTTCATGATCCGTCCCGTCCTGACCGAGATCGGAATCTTCCTTATTCCTTTCGCGGTGTATGCGGCATTCTTGATCGCAAGCCGGTCCGGCGTCTGGGTGAAATCGTCGTGGCCGCTGCCTGTCGTCGCCAGACTGGCGGTGGCGGCGTTTGTGCTCGTGATCGTCAGCCTGTTGCTGCTGGCGCATTTCTCCGGCGCGCCTCCCGGCGCGACCTACACGCCCGCGCATATCGAAAACGGCAAGCTCATTCGGGGGACCGACAAATGAGCACCGCACCTTCGCTACGTGATGCTTCGTGGCTGAGGGCGGGCGCAACAGCGCGGGTACTCGCGCTGCTGAATGCCGATGGTGAGGAGGCGCGTGTGGCCGGAGGGGCGGTCCGCAATGCGCTGCTGGGCTTGCCTGTCGGCGACATCGATATTGCGACCACCGCTCTGCCGGACGAGGTGATCCGCCGCGCCAAGGCCGCGCACATCAAGTCGGTGCCGACCGGCATCGAACACGGCACGGTGACCTTGGTCATCGACGGCCAGCCGTTCGAGGTCACGACGCTTCGCGAGGATATCGAAACCTTCGGGCGCAAGGCCAAGGTGGCGTTTGGACGCGATTGGAAGCGCGATGCGATGCGGCGCGATTTCACCATCAACGGATTGTTCGCGACATCCGATGGCGTCGTGCATGACGAGGTCGACGGTCTGGCCGACATCGCCGCGCGCCGGGTTCGTTTCATCGGCGATCCTGCACAGCGGATTGCGGAGGACTACCTGCGAATCCTGCGGTTCTTCCGGATTCATGCGGCGTATGGGGAGGGCGCGCCGGACCGCGCGGGCTATGAGGCCTGTATTGCCGGACGCGACGGTCTCTCCGGGCTGTCCGCCGAGCGCATCCGGATGGAAATGCTCAAGCTGATGATCGCGAAGTGCGCTGCTGATGCACTGGTGGCGATGGACGATGCGGGGTTGTTGGTGCGGCTGACGGCAGGGGTCGTCTATCACGGCGCTTTCGCCAACATGGTTGCCATCGAACATGAGCTGGGCATGGCGCCGGATGCGATCCTTCGTCTTGGCGCGCTGGCGGTCGCCGTGACCGAAGACGCAAAACGCCTATCGCAACGCTGGCGGCTGTCCAATGCCGAAACCAAGCGCCTGGATTCCATGGGGCATCGCTGGTGGCGCGCAGCGGGGATGGACGAAGCGATAGCCCAGCGGCGGCTGTATCGGCTGGGCGCGCCGCGATATCGCGACCGAATGTTACTGGCGTGGGCGCGGGCGGGACGTGATTTCGATGGACCGCGATGGCGCGCCCTGACGACGCTGCCGGAGCGCTGGACGCCGCCGGTGTTTCCGCTCAAGGCGGCTGATTTTATTGCACGGGGAATCGCGGAGGGGCCGGCGCTCGGTCATGTTCTGGCGCTGGCGGAGGACGGCTGGCTGGCGCTGCAGTTTCCGCTGGAGGATGCGGCGCTGAAGGCCATCGCCGATGATACCGTCGCAAAGTTTACGCGGGATCACCGGCTCTAGTGTTCAACTCTCCCCATGCGAGTGGGAAGAGCTGATGGTGGGGCTAGTTCTGCTCAGGCGACTTCCGCCGTTTTCTTGGCGTGGTGATCCTCGTCGCTTTCGTCCTCGTCTTCATCCTCGTCGTCTTCGTCGCCGTCCTGCTCGTCTTCATCGTCAGACATATCGATGAGCGCAAGCTCGAGAACCGCAGCGGGAAGTTTCTCGCGGAACAGATCGCCTTCTTCGCCGATCCAGATGCATTCAACCGTGTCTTCGGTGACGTCCGCGACAGTCAGGGCCTGTCCTCCGGATTTGAGAACAACAACGTCGCCTGCTTTCAGTGCCATGGTCGGCTCCTTGCTGATGTGAGGAGTTGCAGACTAGCCGCGGGTCATGACACGCCGACAAAGACAGGTTGGTGGGATTGCGACACAACGAAAAAGCCCCGGACCATGTCCGGGGCTTTTGAGTTCCAGAGAAGCGCTGGTGCTTAGCGAATGACGCCAAGGAAGTAGCTGAGCGCATCGAACTTGTAGTTCAGGCCGACCTTGGCGGTGTGGATGCCGGGGAGCGAGGTCGTGGTCCAGACCTGGGTCGGAGGACCGGTGAAGTTGCCGGTGGTGGTGATGTTGTTGTCGAAGCCGAGATAGAGGTACTCAGCCTTCACGCTCCACTTGTTGTCGAAAGCATATTCCCAGCCGCCACCGATGGCGTAGCCGAGGCGATACTTGCGATGCATGGTGTCGATGTGGTTGCCGGCGGTACCGTCGGAGACGCCGGTTTCGAAGTTGACCAGCGTAGCGCCGCCCTTGACGTAGATCAGCGAGCGATCGAACGCATAACCGAAGCGGGCAGCCCAGACGCTGTAGAGACCTTCAGCACGGGTCGTCGCGATCGAGGTCGCGGATCCGGCATAAGCGGAAGAGCCCTTGACGCCGATATAGCCGGTTTCACCTTCGTAACCGATCACCCAGTTCGGAGCGAACTGCCAGTTGTAGCCGCTGGTGTAGCCGCCGATGACGCTGGAACTGTAGTTATAGGAAGCTGCGGGACCCGCGAAGATCGGAGCGCCTGCTCCGTTGACCGGAACGCCGGTCACGGCATCGTTGGCACCGAAAGCGCCGCCGACGTAACCGCCGATATAGCCACCGGTCCAGGTGAAGACCTCCACCGGAGCGGCCTTGCGATAGATCGGCTTTGCACCGAGATCGGCTGCGGAAGCCGCGCCAGCCAGGCTAACGCCCGCGGCAGCGAGAATGAGAACGGCAATCTTGCGCATCGGAGCCCCTTAGAATCGTTGGCAGCGGTATGATTCCGCCGCACCTATGACCCTCAAGGTACGTGGAGGGCCGCCTCGGCTCAAATGGTTTCAGGCTTTTCCAGGGGCGTCGGATACCGTTCTTTGCCGAGTGTGCTGTCTCGGTGACACGTCAAAAACGCTCCAAAAACGCCCTTTTATTAAGCTTTTCTCAATTTCGCGGAGCACGCGGTCAGGGCCATTTCACCTCTGGAGGCATCGAGGAAAGGATGGAGTCGACGTTGCCGCCGGTTTTCAGGCCAAAAATCGTCCCTCGGTCGTAAAGCAGGTTGAATTCGACATAACGGCCACGGCGCACGAGCTGCTCCTGGCGGTCCTTGTCGGTCCAGGCATCCTTGAAGTTCCGCCGTACCAGTTCGGGGTAGATCCGGGCAAAGGCCCGGCCGACATCCCTGGTGAAGGCGAAATCCGCGTCCCAGTCGCCCGTGTCCAGCCAGTCGTAGAAGATGCCGCCGATCCCGCGGGGCTCCTTGCGGTGGGGCAGGTAGAAGTATTCGTCGCACCAGGTCTTGAACTTGTCATAGGGCGCGACGGCGGTGTGGGCGTCACACGGCGCCTTCATGGCCTCGTGAAAGGCAACGGAGTCCGGATCGTCCTGGGTCCGCCGCCGGTCCAGCACCGGCGTCAGGTCGGCGCCGCCGCCGAACCAGGCCTTGGTGGTCACCACGAAGCGGGTGTTCATATGAACCGCCGGGACGTTCGGATTCCGCGGATGGATGATCAGCGAAATGCCCGAGGCCCAGAATCGCGGATCGTCCGCTGCGCCGGGAATCTGGGCGCGGAATTCGGGCGCGAATTCGCCATGGACCGTCGAGCAATGCACCCCGGCCTTTTCAAACAGCCGCCCGCGCAGCACCGACATCACGCCGCCGCCGCCGGGCTTGCCGGTGTGATCGGTGCGGTCCCACGGTGTGCGGACGAAGCGGCCTGCTTCGCCCGGGTAAAGCTCTGGTGGCGCGTCGGCTTCAAGCTTCTCCAGCGCCGCGCAGATGTCGTCGCGCAGCGGCTCAAACCACGTGCGGGCCGTCTGCTTGCGTTGTTCGATGGTCGTCACGGGCTTTTCCAATTGATCTCTCCCGTCAGCCTTGCGGGCCGAAGTAAGTGCAGCTTTCGCCGCAACTGTCGCGATGAACACTGACCCGGACCACGTGTCCGGTGTGCTGGACCCGGTCCCAGATGAAGCGCGACAGGTTTTCCAGGGTCGGAATGCCCAGCGCCTCGATCTTGTTGAGCCATTTGTGGTCGAGCATTTTTTGCACCTCGGCCATCCGCTGTTCGAGCAGGCCAAGATCCAGCAGCATTCCGGTCGCGGGATCAGGCGTGCCGCGGATGGTAATCTCGGCGCGAAATGAGTGGCCGTGAATTTCGTCGCTGGCTTCGCCCAGCGTCGTGCCCGCCAGCGAATGCGCGGCCTCGAAACGGAACGATTTCGTCAATTCCCACATCAACTTTATCCGGTCTCGGCTGCTCCCAGCCTTATCTGATGCCAAGCGTCTTGTGCGTTTGAACGCTGAGACGCCACTGCGGATGCGCCAAGCAATACGCGATGGCCGCCTGAGTGCTTTGCGCTATGTCAGGTCCGTCCAACGGCTGCAACGAGAACCGCTCGAATTCCAGGTTTGCGAAATCTTCCGGTTTATTTTCCGGTTGCGGATAGACCAGTTTCAGCTCGTGCCCTTTGCGCAGGATCAATTCGGCGCCGGCTTTCGGGCTGACGCAAATCCAGTCGAGGCCGGGCGGGGCGGCGACCGTTCCGTTGGTTTCCACCGCAATGGTGAAGCCGCGCGCATGCAGGGCGTCGATCAGCGCGGAATCGACCTGGAGCAGCGGCTCGCCTCCGGTTAGCACCGTGTAACGGTGTTCCGGAGGGCCTTCCCATTGCGCGGCGACGGCGGAGGCGAGCGCATCGGCGTTCGCGTAGCGGCCGCCGAGCGTACCGTCCATGCCGACGAAGTCGGTGTCGCAGAACTTGCAGATGGCCTCCGCGCGGTCCTGTTCGCGGCCGGTCCACAGATTGCAGCCCGAGAAACGGCAGAACACGGCGGTGCGCCCGGCATGGGCGCCTTCGCCTTGCAATGTCAGGAAAATTTCCTTGACCGCATAACTCAACGCGCCGTTCCTCTTGTCTGTCGAAGGGCCTCACCGAGCGCCATGGCGACGCTCATCGCGACGTTCAGGGAGCGCATCCCGGGGGCGATCGGGATCACCAGCCGCTCATTGGCTGCGTTTACCACGTCATCCGGCACTCCGGCGGATTCCCGGCCGAACAGCAGGATGTCGTCGTCCTGATAGATATGGTCGAGATAGGGCTTTGCCGCCTTTGTCGAAAAAAGAACCAGCCTGCCGCCGGACTGGGCGCGCCAGGCCTCGAAAGCGGTCCACGACACATGCCGCACGATGGTGACCTGATCCAGGTAGTCCATTCCGGATCGGCGAAAATGACGGTCCGAGACCGGGAAGCCGGCCGGCTCGATGATATGGGCTTCCACGCTGAGGCAGGCGCACAGGCGCAGAATCGTCCCGGTGTTCTGCGGGATGTCAGGCTGGAAAAGGACGACGCGCATCGGACAGCGGCTTTCGGCCCGGTGGAAAAAGTTGAGGAAAAAACACAGCGGCGGGCGGTTTTAGTGCGTCGCACTAAATGTGCCGATAGCGGGCTTGCGCTCTCTCGGCAAGGGTGCCAATAGATCGATTCTAGATCGCATGTTCTGCCCGGTTGAGTGGGACAAGTGGTCATTCTGCCACCGCGGGGGGCCGCGGGCACCGGCTTCTCTCCCGGCGCGCCTGTTGCGTTTGTCCGGGACGGGTCCGCCGGTTGCAGTTCGGAAAGGGTTTGCAATCGTGACGTCTTCCTCATCGGCCGCTGCAACACGCCGTGATTTTCTTTATGTAGCGACGGGCTCCGTGGCCGCCGTCGGCGCCGCGGCGGTAGCCTGGCCGCTGATCTCCCAGATGAATCCGGACGCCTCGACCATCGCCGCGGGCGCCCCGATCGAAGTCGATCTCTCGCCGATCGCCACCGGACAGGACATCAAGGTGTTCTGGCGCGGCAAGCCGATCTACATCATGAACCGCACCAAGAAGCAGATCGACGAGGCCCGCGCTGTGCCGGTCTCGAGCCTGCCCGATCCGCAGACCGACCAGTCGCGCGTCAAGGAAGGCCACGACCAGTGGCTCGTCGTGATCGGCATCTGCACCCACCTTGGCTGTATTCCGATTGCCCATGAGGGCACCTACGACGGTTTCTTCTGCCCGTGCCACGGCTCGCAGTACGACACGTCGGGCCGCATCCGTCAGGGGCCCGCGCCGTCCAACCTGCCGGTGCCGCCGTATTCCTTCGTTTCCGACACCAAAATCAAAATCGGCTGATTTCCTAATCTGACCCGATCGCGTCGCTAATTCTTTGTCAGGATCGCATCATGAGCGGACCATCGAACTACAACCCGCAAAACCCAGTCTTGAAGTGGGTTGAACGGCGTCTCCCGATCGGGGGGCTGATCCACTCGTCTTTCGTCGCTTACCCGACGCCGCGTAACCTCAACTACTGGTGGACGTTCGGCGCGATCCTTTCGATGATGCTGGGTGTGCAAATCATCACCGGCATCATCCTGGCGATGCACTACACCCCGCATGTCGATTTGGCGTTCAAGTCGGTCGAACTGATCGTCCGCGACGTGAACTACGGCTGGCTGCTGCGCTACCTGCATTCCAACGGCGCATCGATGTTCTTCATCGCCGTCTACATCCACATGTTCCGCGGCCTCTATTACGGGTCATACAAGGCACCGCGCGAAGTGCTCTGGATCCTCGGCGTCATCATCTATCTGCTGATGATGGCCACCGGCTTCATGGGCTACGTGCTGCCGTGGGGCCAGATGAGCTTCTGGGGCGCCACCGTCATCACCAACCTGTTCTCGGCTATTCCCTATGTCGGCGAGAGCATCGTGACGCTGCTGTGGGGCGGCTACTCGGTCGGTAATCCGACGCTGAATCGCTTCTTCTCGCTGCACTACCTGCTGCCGTTCGTGATTGCCGGCGTCGTCGTGCTGCACGTCTGGGCCCTGCACGTCGCCGGTCAGAATAACCCGGCCGGCGTTGAGCCGAAGACCGAGAAGGACACCGTGCCGTTCACGCCTTACGCGACCATCAAGGACGGGTTCGGCATGGCCTGTTTCCTGATCTTCTTCGCCTGGTTCATCTTCTACATGCCGAACTACCTCGGCGATGCGGAGAACTACGTTCAGGCCAACCCGGGCGTCACCCCGGCGCACATCGTGCCCGAATGGTACTACCTGCCGTTCTACGCGATCCTGCGTTCGATCCCGAGCAAGCTCGGCGGCGTCATTGCGATGTTCAGCGCGATCCTCGTGCTGGCCTTCCTGCCGTGGCTCGACAGCGCCAAGACCCGTTCGCTGCGCTATCGTCCGCTCGCCAAGCAGTTCTTCTGGATCTTCGTCGTGATCTGCGTGCTGCTGGGCTGGCTCGGCGGCAAGCCGGCAGAAGGCATCTACGTCACCGTGGGTCGCATCCTGACGTTCTGCTACTTCGCCTACTTCCTGATCGTGCTGCCGATCCTCAGCCGCATCGAGACGCCGCGCGCGGTGCCGAACTCGATCGCCGACGATGTGCTGGCGAAGTCCGGCAAGAAGGCGGTTGCGTCGATCGCGGTGGCGCTGCTGGCTGGCGCCGCGTTGCTCACCGGCGGTGTGCAGCAGGCCAAGGCGGCGGATCACTCCGAAACTCCGCCGTCGCTGTCGTGGTCGTTCGCCGGCCCGTTCGGCAAGTTCGATCGTGGTGCCTTGCAGCGTGGTTACAAGGTCTACAAGGAAGTCTGCTCGACCTGTCACTCGATGAACCTGTTGCACTTCCGCAATCTGGCTGATGAGGGCGGCCCAGGCTACACCCCGGCGCAGGCTGCGGCGGTTGCTGCCGAGTACAAGGTGCAGGATGGTCCCAACGATGCCGGCGAGATGTTCGAGCGTCCGGGCCGCGTCGCCGACAACTTCCCGGCGCCGTTCCCCAACGAGCAGGCTGCGCGTGCGTCCAACGGCGGTGCACAGCCGCCGGACCTGTCGCTGATCGCCAAGGCACGGTCCTACGATCGCGGCGTGCCGCAGGTGATCTTCGACTTCTTTACTCAATTCCAGGAGCAGGGCCCGAACTACATCGACGCGATCCTGCAGGGCTTTGAGGATAAGCCGCCGGCCGGTGTCACCATTCCGGAAGGCTCGTACTACAACAAGTACTTCCCCGGCCACGCCATCAAGATGCCGAAGCCGCTCAGCGACGGTCAGGTGACCTTCGATGACGGTTCGCCGGCCACCGTGCAGCAGTACGCCAAGGACGTTTCCGCGTTTCTGATGTGGGCTGCCGAGCCGCATCTCGAGGCCCGCAAGCGCACCGGCCTGCAGGTCATGCTGTTCCTGCTCGTATTCTCGGGCCTGCTCTACTTCACCAAGAAGAAGGTCTGGGCTGACGCTCACTGAGCGAGCTGACAATCCAATCTGCGAAAGGCCCCGTTCAGGGGCCTTTTTGCTGCGTGGATGCTTCGATGCAGCATGGACCTGGTTTGGATCGCGGCACGTTGGCCGTCCACTAGCGCCGCGTGATCCACTCAACTAACCTCACCATGAGGGACTGAGGGACACATGACGGGCGCGCCGATCGACGACATTCTGCTCAACATCAATCCGACGGGGCAACTCGTGCTCGGCGCCGTGCTGGCGCTGATCATCTACGGCGTGGCACTCGACCTGCGGGTTGAGGATTTCATCGAAGTCTTCCGCCGGCCCGTTGCGCCGCTCTCCGGTCTGCTGGCGCAGCTTGCGGTGTTGCCCGCGGTGACATGGGCGATCACCATGCTGCTGAAGCCGCAGCCCAGCATCGCCCTCGGCATGATGGTTGTGGCAGCCTGTCCGGGTGGAAACATTTCCAATCTGATCACCCACATGGCGCGCGGCAACACCGCGCTCTCGATCAGCATGACCGGCGTATCGAGCCTGCTCGCGATTGTGACCACGCCGCTCAACATTCTGTTCTGGGCGGGGCTCAATCCCGACACCAATGCGCTGCTCCGGCAGGTGAGCATCGAGCCGCTGTCGTTCCTCGG
Source organism: Afipia sp. (assembly GCA_024508675.1). Classification (GTDB taxonomy): domain Bacteria; phylum Pseudomonadota; class Alphaproteobacteria; order Rhizobiales; family Xanthobacteraceae; genus Afipia. The sequence continues at coordinate 153,314 of JANINQ010000006.1, read as the reverse complement.
CTCGACCATGCTCATTCTCGGCATTCCGATGGCGCTTGGCCTTGCGACGGTGCACTACTGGCCGCGCCTCGGCCATCTGCTGCGCCGTCCGCTGCAGATCCTGTCGTTCCTGTTTCTGGTGGCGTTTATCGGCGGCGCGATCTTCACCAATGCGCGCTATCTGACGACGTTCGTGGTGTCGATCCTGCCGTTCGTCATTCTCCATAACGCCATCGCCATCGCCCTTGGCTGGGGCACCGCCAGGCTGCTGCGCCTGAGCGATTACGACACCCGTGCGATGACAATCGAAGTCAGCATGCATAATTCAGGGCTTGGCCTCGCGCTGATCCTCAATCAGTTTGACGGGATTGGCGGCGCGGCGCTGGTGGCGGCGGGGTGGGGCGTCTGGCACCTGATCTCCGGATGGGCGCTGGCGGCATGGTGGAAGCGGCGCGACCCGCATCCGCAGGGTGCCCCACAGACGGATCATGCAACATGAGCGACGCTCACGCAGGACCCTACGAGATGAACGGCGGCGTGCTGGTGACCGGCGCGGCGGGTTTCATCGGCAAGTCGCTGATCGCTGAACTTGCGCGCGTCAACAGGAACTCGGAAATCATCGCGCTCGATATGCGCGAGGTCGCCGCTCATGAACGGCTGCCCAATGTCACCTATCTGACCGGCGATGTGCGCGACCCGGCGCTCAGGGACATGTTTCAGGTCCGCCGTCCGCAGACCGTGGTGCACCTTGCCTCCGTTGTCGCGGTGGGCGGCGATCCGCAGCGCGACTGGGAAATCGATGTGCTCGGCACCAAGAACATGCTGCAGTCCGCCCTCGATGCCGGCGTCGAGCACTTGATCGTGACGTCGAGCGGCTCGGCCTATGGCTATCACGCCGACAATCCGGTGCCGCTGCATGAAACCGATCCGCTGCGCGGCAACGCGGACTTTCCCTACGCGCGCAACAAGCGCGAAGTGGAAGAAATGCTGATCGAGTGGCAGGAACTTTACCCCGACCTGCAGCAGACCGTGTTTCGTCCCTGCACCGTGCTTGGGCCGACCACCAACAACCAGATCACCGCGATCTTCGAACGGCCGATCGTAATGGGCGTTAGCGGCACCGCGACGCCTTTCTCGCTGATCGCCGACAGCGATGTGGTGGATGCGCTGGTGCAGGCCGTGCGGCAGCCGAAAGCCGGAACGTATAATCTCGCGGGGGACGGCACGCTGAGCCTGCGTGAGATCGCGGAGCTGAATCATCGGCCCTATATTTCGATTCCGCCCTGGCTGCTGAAGTCCGCGCTGTGGCTGCTGCATCTGTTGCGGATCACCAAACTCGGGCCGGGCCATGCCAAGTTCATCCAGTACCGGCCGGTGCTCTCCAACGACAAGCTGAAGGCCGGGTTCGGATTCACGCCGCGCTATGATGCACGCAGGGTGTTCGAACGCTATCGCGATGGCCGGGCGGAGCTGCGGAAATGACGACGCTCGTCATTGGTGCGGGGCCTGCGGGTCTTGCCGCTGTTAAAAGTCTCAAGGAAGCGGACCTTCCCGTAAAGTGCGTCGAGAAAAACGCCGATGTCGGCGGGCAGTGGCTCTATGGCGCGGCGCCGAGCGCGGTCTATGCCTCGACGCATCTGATCTCTTCCAAGCGCACCACAGCCTACGCGGACTTTCCGATGCCGGAGGACTGGCCGGCCTATCCGAGCCATGAGCGTGTGTCGGAATATTTCAAATCCTTCGCGAAGCATTTCGATCTGTATCCGCTGATCCGCTTCAACACCGAAGTGACCAAGCTCGAACAGCGCGACGGAAGCTGGCGCGCGACGCTCGGGGACGGCACCACTGAAGATTATGAGAGTGTGATCTTCGCCAACGGCCATCTCAGCGATCCGTTGATGCCGAAGATTCCGGGTGAATTCAGCAGCGAACTGATGCACGCGAAGGACTACAAGACCGCCGATATTTTCGAAGGCAAGCGCGTGCTGGTGGTTGGCATGGGCAACACCGGCTGCGACATTGTGGTCGATGCCATTCATCGCGCCAAAGAGGTGCTGTGGAGCGTGCGCGGCGGCAATCACTTCGTGCCGAAGTTTCTCGCGGGCAAGCCCGCGGACGAAGGCAACCACAAGCCGAAGCGTTTCATCATTCCAAAGCGCCTGCGCTCGATGCTGCACGAGCCGATCCTGCGGTTTCTGGTCGGTCCGCCCGAACGGTTCGGGCTGCCGAAGCCCGAGCACCGGCTTTATGACAGGACACCGATCGTCAATTCGCTGGTGCTGCAGCATCTGGGGCAGGGCGACGTCGCGCTGCGCAAGCCGATCAGGGAGTTTCGCGGCGATACCGTTGTCTTCACAGACGGCAAGGAAGATCAGGTCGACCTCGTGCTGCTGGCGACCGGCTATGAGATCACTTTTCCGTTTCTCGAAGACTTGAACGAGCTGAACTGGCAGGCTGACGCGCACGCGCCGCGTCTCTATCTCAACATCTTTCCGTCGCGGCCGAACGGGCTTTATGTGGCCGGGCTGCTGGAGGGCGCGGGCGTTGGCTGGCCGGGCCGCGCGCTGCAGACCGATCTGATCGCCGCCTATATCAAGGCGCAGAAGGAAAGCGCGGACGTCACCGCGAATTTCCGCGACAGGATCGCGGCGTTCCATGCACGGCCCGTATCGAAGGATCGCGGCGAGCACGGTATTTTCGTCGATTTCCTGCAATACAAACGTGATCTTCAGAAAGCCATCGCGAGCTTGAGCATCGCTTCGCCCGCGGTATAAAACGCATCCAAAGTATCGGAGGACACCATGGGCACCAATATCACTTTCAAGCGCCCCGACGGCAAGGAAGCCAAGGGTTATCTCGCCAACGCCGCGCGCGGCAACGCGCCGGGCGTCGTTGTCATTCAGGAGTGGTGGGGCCTGTCCGAAAACATCAAGGGTCTGGTCGATCGTTTTGCAGTTGCGGGTTTTGATGCGCTCGCCCCCGATCTCTATGAGGGCGTTGTGGTGCCATATCACGATGCCGACGCGGCGGGAAAAGAGATGAACTCGCTCAACTTCATCGAGGCGACCGAGCAGAACGTGCGCGGCGCTGTGCAATACCTCAAGCGCAACGGCGCGAAGGTCGGCCTCACCGGCTTCTGTATGGGCGGCGCGGTGACCATCATCGGTGCGGCGAAAATTCCCGAATTGACCGCGGGTGTCGCGTTCTACGGCATCCCGCCCGAGCAGGCAGTGAAGCCCGCCGATGTGAAAATCCCGCTGCAGGGTCACTTCGCCAACAAGGATGACTGGTGCACGCCGGCAGCGGTCGATGCCTTTGACAAAGCGATGAAGGCCGCAGGCAAGGATTTCGAGGCGTTCCGCTATGACGCCGATCATGCCTTCGTCAACGAAGAGCGTGCGGCGGTTCACGACCGTCAGGCAGCGGAGCTGGCCTGGGGCCGCGCCACGGAGTTTTTCAGGAAGCATCTGGGGTGAATTACACCATCTCCGACCTGCGGCAGCAGCCGGCGTTTTTCGACGCGGTTGCTGACCGCATCTGGCGGGCATGGTGGAAGGAGCGGGGCTTCCCGGCGGATACCATCGCCGGGCGTCTGCGCGAGAATATGAATGCGTCGCCGATCCCGGTCGCGCTGGTGGCGCATCGGGACGAGACCTTTATCGGCACGGCTTCGGTCATCGCCTCGGACCTTGATGAGCGTCCGCAATACTCGCCCTGGGTGGCGGCGGTCTGGGTCGATCCGCAATACCGGATGCGGGAGATCGGATCGGCGCTGGTCGCGCGGGCTGCCAGCGATGCCTTCGCGCTGAATTTCAGGCGGGTCTATCTCTGCGCGGAAAAGGAGAGGCGCCGGTTCTATATCCGGCAGGGCTGGGTTCCGATCGAGGAAGATGTGGGGGAGCGGAGACTCACGGTTTTTGTCAAACAGGCAGGGTCTTGACTTCGCCCGCGCCGGATGGTGTTTTGCCCGCCATGAGCACCCTGTCCAGTCCGACCCGTCTTTGGTGGCGCACCTTCTAAAGGTGGCCGGTGCGATTCCCATGAATTTTCAATCGTCGAGGCCGTCATCGCAGAGCGACGGCCTTTTCGTTTGTCCTGTGTGGCGTTCCTCCAGCAAGTCTCGTAAGAGGACCAGATGAACAGGACCCTTTTTTCCCTTCCCGCGCAGAGCGAATACCGTACGGCCCGCGGTCTCGATGTGGCCCGCTCGGTCGAGCATTTCACCGGCGGGGCTGCGCTGGACCGGCTGATCGATCAACTCGACACCCGCCGCGGCGTGGTGCTGTCGTCGGGCACCACGGTGCCGGGCCGCTATGAGAGCTTCGACCTCGGCTTTTCCGATCCGCCGCTGCGGTTGGAGTCGACGGGTACGGATTTCTTCATCGATGCACTGAACGAGCGCGGCAAGGTGCTGGTGGCATTTCTGGCCGAGACTCTGAAAGAGCCCTGCGCCGTCATCACCGAGAAGGGTGCAACACGCCTGAAAGGCCACATCGTGCGCGGCGACGCGCCGGTGGATGAGGACCAGCGCACGCGGCGTGCCTCGGTGGTGTCGCTGGTGCGCGACATCATTGCGGCGTTCAGTTCGCCGAGTGACGGGCTGCTCGGCCTGTTCGGCGCATTCGCCTACGATCTGGTTTTTCAGTTCGAGGACCTCGTGCAGAAGCGGGCGCGCGAGAAGGATCAGCGCGACATCGTTCTCTACATTCCGGACCGCATTCTGGCCTATGACCGCGCCACCGGGCGCGGCGTGATCCTGAGCTATGAGTTCGCATTCAACGGCCAGTCGACCCGGGGCCACAGCCGCGAAACCCCGCCAAGCGTTTATGCCAGGACGAAGCGCGAGGGCTTTGCCGACCATGCACCCGGCGTCTATCAGCAGACCGTCGAGACCGCGCGTCAGGCCTTTGCGCGCGGCGATCTGTTCGAAGCCGTGCCGGGACAGTTGTTCGCAGAGCCTTGCGAGCGCACGCCTGCGGAGGTGTTCCAGCGCCTGTGCAAGATCAATCCGTCGCCGTACGGCGCGTTGATCAATCTCGGCGACGGCGAGTTTTTGGTCGCCGCGTCGCCGGAAATGTTCGTGCGCTCCGATGGCAAGCGGATCGAGACCTGTCCGATCTCTGGCACCATTGCGCGCGGCGTGGACGCCATCAGCGACGCCAAGCAGATTCAGGAACTGCTCAATTCGCAAAAAGACGAATTCGAGCTGAACATGTGTACCGACGTCGACCGCAACGACAAGGCGCGTGTCTGCGAGCCGGGCACGATCAAGGTGCTGGCGCGGCGGCAGATCGAAACCTACTCGAAGCTGTTCCACACCGTCGATCATGTCGAAGGCATGCTGCGTCCGGGCTTCGATGCGTTGGACGGTTTTCTCACCCACGCATGGGCCGTCACTGTCACCGGCGCGCCGAAGCTGTGGGCGATGCAGTTCGTCGAGGATCATGAACGCTCGTCGCGCCGCTGGTATGCGGGCGCGCTCGGCTTTCTCGGCTTCGATGGCAGCATCAATACGGGTCTGACCATCCGCACCATCCGCATGAAGGATGGTCTTGCGGAGGTGCGCGTCGGCGCGACCCTGCTGTTCGACTCCGATCCTGTTGCCGAAGAGAAGGAATGTCAGACCAAGGCTGCGGCGCTGTTTCAGGCGCTGCGCGGCGATCCGCCGAAGCCGCTGTCCACCTTCCAGCCTGATGCGTCAGGCTCCGGCAAGCGCGTTCTGCTGATCGATCATGAGGATTCGTTCGTGCACATGCTGGCGGATTACTTCCGTCAGGTTGGCGCGACGGTGAGCGTTACGCGTCACAATCACGCGCTCGATGTGCTGAAGAAGAACGAATACGACTTGCTGGTGTTGTCGCCCGGTCCTGGACGTCCGGAGGATTTCGGCGTGTCGAACTTCATCGGCGCTGCGCTGGAAAAGAGGCTTCCGGTGTTCGGCGTCTGCCTTGGTGTGCAGGCCATCGGCGAGTATTTTGGCGGCAAGCTCGGACAACTCTCGACGCCTGCGCATGGGCGGCCCTCCCGCGTTCAGGTGCGCGGCGGCACCTTGATGGGCAACCTGCCAAATGAAGTGGTGATCGGGCGCTATCACTCGCTCTTTGTGGAGCGGGAAACGATGCCGGATGTGCTGCAGGTCACGGCTTCCACTGAAGACGGCATTGCCATGGCGATCGAGCACAAGACCCTGCCGGTAGGCGGCGTGCAGTTTCACCCCGAGTCGCTGATGTCGCTGGAAGGCAATGTCGGACTTCGGATTGTCGAAAATGCATTCAGGCTGGGGCGGGCGGGCTAAATGATTGTCATTGCGAGCGAAGCGAAGCAATCCACCCTTTAAAACCAAGGATGGATTGCTTCGTCGCTAACGCTCCTCGCAATGACGGGTTCTTTGATTCAATTGGATTAGACAGACGATGACTCTCGAAACCGATTTGAAAGCAACTGTCCGCGCCATTCACGACTATCCGAAGCCCGGCATCATCTTCCGCGACATCACGACATTGCTCGGGAATGCCTGGGCGTTCCGCCGCGCGGTCGATGAACTGGTGCAGCCTTGGGCAGGCTCCAAGATCGACAAGGTCGCGGGCATGGAAGCGCGAGGTTTCATTCTCGGCGGCGCGGTGGCGCATCAGGTCTCGGCAGGCTTTGTGCCGATCCGCAAGAAGGGCAAGCTGCCGCACACCACCGTGCGCATTGCATATTCTCTTGAGTATGGCCTCGATGAAATGGAAATGCATGCCGACGCGGTAAAGCCCGGCGAGCGCGTTATCCTCGTTGACGACCTGATCGCGACCGGAGGCACGGCGGAAGGCGCGGTGAAGCTCTTGCGTCAGATCGGCGCTGAGGTTGTCGCGGCGTGTTTCGTTATCGACCTGCCGGAGCTTGGCGGCGCGGCGAAGCTGCGCGCCATGAATGTTCCGGTGCGGACGCTGATGGCATTCGACGGGCACTAGGCATTCAATAACAACAAGCAAAGCCGCTTCGGGAGGACGACCATGGATCTTCAGCTCACCGGAAAAATCGCTGTTGTTACTGGCGGCACGCGTGGGATCGGCAAGGCGGTTGCGCGTTCCCTCGCCGGCGAGGGCATGGATGTTGCGATCATCGGCCGTGATCTCGAGGCAGCCAGGGCAACGGCTTCAGAGATCGTAGGCGAGACGGGCCGCACGGTGCGCGCTTATTCCGCCGATACCGGCAAGGATGACGCGGTGCGCGCCGCGGTTGCTGCGATTCACAGGGACTTCGGCCGGATCGACGTGTTGGTGAACAGCGCGGCGCAGCCGAGCGGGCAGGCCAAGCCGCCATCGCTGGCCGAGATCACCGATGATCTGTTCTGGAGCGACGTTAATGTGAAAGTCATGGGCTATCTGCGCATGGCGCGTGAAATTGCGCCGCTGATGAAGGAGCAGGGCTGGGGCCGCATCATCAACATCAGCGGGCTTGGTGCGCGGCAGACCGGGGTCACCATCGGCAGCATCCGCAATGTGAGCGTCGCTGCGCTGACCAAGAACCTCGCCGATGAACTCGGCCCGAGCGGCATCAATGTGACCTGTGTGCATCCGGGCCTGACCCGCACCGAAAAGACGCCGGGTGTGATCGCTTGGCGTGCGGGCGTGACCAAGAAAACCGAAGCCGAGGTCGAGAAGGCGATGAACGATCTGAATACGATCCGCCGTCTCGTCACCGCGGAGGAAATCGGAAACATCGTCGCGTTTCTGGCGTCGCCCAAGTCGATCGCCATCAACGGCGATGCGATTGCGGCAGGCGGCGGCGCGCCCGGCAGCATCTATTACTGATTATCCCAGCTTGTGCAGGATCAGGTTCAGTTCCAACTCGCGAAAGCGGGTGTAGTTGTTGCGCACCCATTGATGCAGCTCTGACGACTGATCCTTGTTGGTGCGCAGGTAGTGCGTGAACGAGAAGTTCAGCCGGCCGATGATCGATTTGAGGAATGCCGGCAGCGCGGCGACCTTGAACGGTCGTACGCCCTCGAAGCCCTGCGGCAGCGGCCCCCAGAGCACATGCTCGTTCTCGACCGGCACAAGCGCCGCATTGGGGAATGTCTGCCGCAGCATTGTCCAGGCCGTGCCCGATGCGCGGTCGCGGTCGGGGATGAACAGCACGATGGGATCGACCCCGCGCCGGTCGGCTTCCTTCATGAAGCCGATTTCCGCGATCAGCTTGAAATAGTCGTCGAAGGCGTGAAAGCCGAGGTCGATCACCTTGGGCACGCCGTCATTGACGATCAGGCGGTCCATTAGCGCCATCTGGCCGAAGGTGTCGCTGATCAGCGCCGTCTCGGTGACGCCGGGAAGATAGTTCAGCAGCGACGGTTCGCGCAGGTTGATGTCGAAGGCGGTCACCGCGCCGCGCTGAAGCAGCAGGAATTCGGTCAGCGCGCGCGCGATCAGCGTCTTGCCGACCGCGGGGCGGGGCGAGCAGACGATGTAGACAGGCGTGCGGCGCATCGGCGCGATGTCCGTTGAAGTCGGGAGGCGAACGTGTGAGCTGCCTCAGATCTCGCTGGTCGGCGCGCGAGGGGTGGCCTTGCTGTCTTTCGAGCCGACAATCTCCGTCAGCTTGATGCGGTCGAACTCGCCCCAGACATTGCCGAGCCAGTGACGGACATAGCCGCGCAGCACGAACGAATAGTTCGCGGGCTCGTCCTTGGTGCCCTTATTGGCCACGAACTTGAGGAACGGCACGGACGCGACTTCGACCTGCTCGTAGGCCATTTCGTTCAGCTTCGGGATCGTCAGTTCGGTCGCGTTCTTGATGCGGTGGAAATAGGAATTGTAGGTCGCCTGGTCCCACTCGAAGAAGCTGGTGTTGTTGATGAAGTTCTTCACCAGGAAATACTTCGCGCCATCCATGAAGTTCGCGGTCTCCGCGATTTCATCGAGCGAGGCGATCGACGGGCCGAGGATGTGGAACACGGCAAAGGTGATCTGGCCAGACTTGGCGGCATCGAGGAAGCCGATGTCGCGCAGCGAGGCCAGCGTCGGGGACAGCAATCCTGCGCGCACGTCGATGACGGTGACGCTGGTGCCGGACGAATTCAGTGTATCGAAGATCTTCATCTGGTCGGACGTCGAGGTGACGTCGACGATCTCGGTGATGTCGGGATGGAAACGCTTCAACGTGCCGCGCGGCGCTTCGGTGTCGAAGGCGCGGGTCGGGACGTTATTTGCGCTGAAATAGTCGAGGACGGTGCGCGAAACGGTGGTCTTGCCGACCCCACCCTTGTCCGCGCCCACTACGATCACTGCCGGTTTCGCCATAACACCCCTTTACGCGACAAACACGTCCGCCTGACGACGGATGCCTAGCCTGCTTTCCGCCGGACCATGGCAGAATCGAGGGATAATTCAATTCTTGACCCGGCAGTTCTACTGAATAACCAACGGCTTCTTAATACCGGGGGTTACCTTCGGCCCCAAGGGCCGGGAATCGGGCCTGCAGGCGACGGTGCGGGCTGAGGGGAACTGCCCCACGGCCCGCCATGGGGCGCCTCCGGCCGCGTCTCCGGGCCGGAATTGGCCGGGGGAGCGCCGGTATTGCCGGTTTCCTCGCCGCTCCCGGGCAGCGGCATCGGGCCGGGATCATGCCCGCCGGCATATTTGACCAGCGCCTTGACCCGCGAATCGATGGAGGGGTGGGTCGCGAACAGGTCGGCAAAGCCCTCGCGCGGATTGTCGATGCACATTTCCATGACGGCGGAGGTGGAGCCCGGCAGTTCGCCGCGGCCCTCGATCTTGCGCAGGGCCGAGATCATGGCGTCCGGGTCCTTGGTCAGTTCGACGGACCCGGCATCCGCCAGCAATTCCCGCGAGCGCGACAGGGCAAAACGGACCACCAGCGACAGGCCCCAGGCGAGGCCGATCAGCGCGATGGCCAGAAGCACGATGGCGAAGGCGCCGCCGCCCTTCTTGTCGCCGTCGGACGACGACGAGGAAGACCGTCCGCCGCCGAAATTCCAGTTGGAATTGAAGAAAATGCGGAAGAACAGTTCAGCGAAAAAGCCGATCACGCCCGCGATCACCACGGCAATCACCAGCAACTGCACATCGCCGTTGCGGATGTGGGTCAGCTCATGCCCGAGCACGGCCTCCATCTCGCGGTCGTCCAGCGCCTTCATCAGGCCCGTGGTGACCGTGATGGAATACTGGCTGCGGTTGAGGCCGGTGGCGAAGGCGTTGAGCGCGGGACTGTCGATGATCTTGAGCTTCGGCATCGGAATGCCGCGCGAGATGCACAGATTTTCGAGCAGATTGTAGAGCCGCGGCTGCTGCTGCCGCGTCACGTCATGGCCGCCGGTCACCGCGTCGATGATGTTCTGGTGAAAGAAGTAGGCGATTACGATCCATGCGGCTGCGCCGATGGTGGCGAACGGGAACGCCTTGATGAGGTCGCGTCCTGCCAGCGTGATATAGGCGTCGAACGGCCGGTTGCTGTTGAGCGCGACTTCCGCCAGCAGCGCACCGGCGAACACCATCACATAGACGAGCAGGAACAGGCCGCCGAGCAGCAGCATCGAACGGACCTTGTTCGATGCAATATGCGTATAGAGACCGTATGCGGCCATGATGCGGGTTATCCTGTGTGATCGTCATTGCGAGGAGCGGAGCGACGAAGCAATCCATGTTTTCTTTTAAAGAGTGGACTGCTTCGCTGCGCTCGCAATGACGTCATCGTCGCGATCAAGCAATGAGCCTAGAACTTCACCGACGGCGCCTGCTCAAGCTGACCGCGCTGTTCGCCGAGATCGAAGAATTCCTTCTTCGTGAAGCCGAGCGCGCCGGCGAAGAGAGCAGCCGGCAGCTGCTGGATGCCGGTGTTGTATTCCTGAACCGCGTTATTGAAGAAGCGGCGGCTGGCGGCGATCTTGTTTTCGATGTCCGACAGTTCGGTCTGCAACTGCTGGAAATTCGCGTTGGCCTTGAGGTCCGGATAGGCTTCTGACAGCGCGATCAGGCGGCCGAGCGCGGCGGTGAGCTGGCCTTCGGAGGCCGACACCTGCGCCGGGCCCTGCGCCGACATGGCGGCATTACGGGCCTTGATGACGTCTTCCAGCGTACCGCGTTCGTGGGTGGCGTAGCCTTTGACTGTTTCGACAAGGTTCGGGATCAGATCGTGGCGCTGCTTGAGCTGCACGTCAATGTCGGCAAAAGCCTGCGACACCCGCTGCGCCAGCGCGACAAGGCGGTTATAGGCGCCGAACACGAACAGGGCGATGACGACGATGACACCGAGTAAAATCCAGCCGGACGACATGAGAAAACTCCTTGAGGACGACGAATGGCGCGCACCCTACCTGAAAGGCAGGCGGTCGTCAGCGTCTGCGGCCAGGCACCGCGCTATTTGGTCGTCCTCAGGGGAGCGGTGGTTCAAGCGTTTTGCAATGATCTGTCAACCGGTCGTCCCCGCGCAGGCGGGGACGACACAAATGAGGTTGGTGCTTAAACCCCTTTAAGGCTTGGCGATATGCCAGGCGCCGTTCAGAAAACCGTCGCCGGTGGTGTCGCCGGGTTTGGTGTCCTTCGCGAAGGTATAGAGCGGCTTGCCCTTGAGGGCCCACATCTTGCTGCCGTCATCGCGGGTGACGATGGTCCAGTCGCCCGAGGCCTTGGCGTCGGCAGCGGCCATCAGCGGCGGCCAGTTGGTGGCGCAGGGTCCGTTGCAGGCGGACTTGCCTGCGCTGTCCTTGTCAAAGGTGTAAAGCGTCATGCCCTTGGCATCGACATAAGCCTTGCCCTTCGGTGTGTCGGCGACTTTCGCAGCCTGCGCGAAAGCGGCGGCGGAAGCGAGCATGAAAGAGACAGCCGCCATCGCGGCGAATGTTTTGGACATCGCTGGTGTGCTCCTGATGAAATGTTTGCGTCGGACGCGAACGCGTCACCTTCACAAACTCCATCTGGAGAGAATTATTCCGGGCCGGCCTCGTTCCCGGGAAAAATCGCGTCGCCCCAGTTCCATTTTTTTGCGCGCTTGTAGACGGCCTTGTCGCGGTGCGGGAAGCTCGCGGCTTTTAGTCCATCAGGCGCGCAGATTTTCGCGGTCACGGCGATCTTGGTGACAAGCGGCTGCGCCAGCACGCGTGATGGCCGTTGAGTGGGCGCCGCGCGTGAGAGGATCACGTAGCTGAATTTTTCGTCCTCATAGGGAAGGTCCGCTCCCTTGAGGTGTTTATGCGCACGCGAGCGCTGCAGCCGCTGTGTGAAATGACACCAGTCCGGCGCGATCAGCGGGCACCCTGCATCATGGGGGCAGGGCGCGATGACATGCGCGCCCTTTGCGATCAGCCGGTCGCGCAACGCGATGATGTGCGAATAGCCCGCGGGCGTGCCGGGTTCGACGACCAGCAGCATGTTGCGTGTCTTCGTCCACAGGGTGTCGGCAAAGACTGCGCGTTCGCTCTCGCTCAGCTCGTTGATCACATAACTTGCGACGACGAGTTCTGACTCCGGCGCGTCAGCCAGCGTTTTGCGCGCGTCGCCGGCGTCATAGCGCAGGCCTTCAAGCCGCGGCTGTGACGTGACCAGGCTCGTTGCGAGATCGCGCAGCGCCGTGTTCGCATCCAGCAATGCGAAGGTCTCAAGCGATGCAAAAGCCTCGCTCGCGGCCCATGTGGCCGTTCCCGGACCCGCGCCGACATCGAGCAGGCTGCGCGGCGCGAAATCCAGATCGATCTCCATCAGCGCGTTCAGGCTTGCCGCCACGGCGGCATACGTTCCCGGCATTCGTGCAAGCGCATAGGCCAGCGCATCGGCGGTCGTCTTGATCCGGTTTGAGCTGCCGCCGCTGCGATAGGTCTGCGAGATTGCGCCCGCGCGTTGGGCGGCGTCAGCGCGCGACAGGCCCTCGGCCTTGCGGGCAAGGGCGGCCTGTAATTCGGAGGGGAGGTTGGGAGAGATCATGATGACAACATACGACGTCGTCCCCGCGAAAGCGGGGACCCATACTCCCTGAACTTTGCCTGTTGCAGGAAGTTGTCCGGTGATCTTTTCAGATCGGGAGGCTGGTGGCTATGGGTCCCCGCTTTCGCGGGGACGACATGAGGATGTAGCAGGCCTGTTCGCTTACCTCTCCGTTAAGGGAGAGCAAACGCCTACGCCACGTTCTGGTCGAGAACCTTCATCGCGCCGTCGAGGTCGACCGACACCAACTGAGACACGCCGCGCTCCGCCATGGTGACGCCGAACAAACGGTTCATGCGGGCCATGGTGATCGGGTTGTGGGTGATGATGATGAAGCGCGTCTCGGTGGACGAGGTCATTTCATGCAGCAGGTTGCAGAACCGCTCGACGTTGTGATCGTCCAGCGGCGCGTCGACTTCGTCCAGCACGCAGATCGGCGAAGGATTGGTGAGGAACACCGCGAAGATCAGCGCCAGCGCGGTCAGCGCCTGTTCGCCGCCGGAGAGCAGCGAGAGCGTCTGCGGCTTCTTGCCGGGCGGCTTGGCGATGATTTCGAGACCGGCTTCCAGCGGATCGTCGCTCTCGATCAGGGTCAGTTCGGCCTGGCCGCCGCCGAACAGTTCGGTGAACAGCCGCTTGAAGTGGTTGTTGACCGTTTCGAACGAGGTCAAGAGGCGCTCGCGCGCTTCCTTGTTCAGGCTCTGGATGCCGGTGCGCAGCTTCTTGATCGCTTCGACGAGATCGTCGCGCTCGGTGGTCAGGCCGGTGTGCTGGGTCTCGACCTCGCGCAGTTCTTCCTCGGCGCGCAGGTTGACGGCGCCAAGGCGCTCGCGGTCGCGGCGCAGCTTTTCAAGATCGGCTTCGATCTCGGTGACGGCGGGAAGTTCGCTTTCCGGCGTGATCTCGGCGAGGGCTGCAACACCATGCGGCTCGACCTCGAGCATGTCGCGGATTTCGCGCTCGATGTCATCGAGACGGCGGCGGGTGCCTTCCATACGTTCTTCCGAGCGGGCGCAGGCTTCGCGCGACGCGGACAGCGCATCCAGCGTGGCGCGGGCGACGCGGTCGGTTTCCGCCATCGCGGTCTCCGCCGTCGCCAGTGCGTCGGCGGCCATGCGGCGGTCGGATTCGGCGTGTTCGATTTCGCTGATCAGCGCGCTGCGCTTCTCGGCGAACACTTCCGGCGCGTTCTCGAGTTCGGCGCGCTCGGTTTTGACCTCGACAATGCGGGTTTCGATGGTCGCGATCTGCGAGGCGGCATTGTCCTTGCGGCTCACCCATTCATTGCGTTCGGCGACGATGGCCTGCACGCGCCGGTCGGCGAGTTCGGCTTCGCGTGCCAGCGCCTGCGCCTCGGCGCGCACCTGTGCGGCAAGCTGGCGGTGCCCGTCCATATCGGCGCGGACGGTGGCGAGCTTTTCCTCGTTCTCGGCACTTGAAGGCAGATCGCTCAGCGCGGCAATCGCAGCTTCATGCGCGCCGTGAGCTTCGTTGCGGTCTTCGGTCAGGCGCGTGCGGCGCTCATCGAGTGCGGAGCGGCGCGATGCGTGACGGTTGATCTCGCGCTCGGCATTGGCGTGCTGCTCGCGGGCCGCGTTGGCTTCACGCTGTGCGGTGCGGACGGCTTCGCGCGCGGCGCTTTCGGCGGCGGACGCGGCCCTGAGTTCGGTCTCGGCGTTTTCCAGCGCCTGACGCTTGGCGACAGCATCGGCGCGGGCCTGTTCGATTTCGGCTTCAATATCGACAAGGCGGGCACGCTCAGCGAGACGGCGCGCCGCGCCGGTCGGTGCGTGTGCGGCGGCGACAAAGCCGTCCCAGCGCCACAGGTCGCCCTCGCGCGACACCAGCCGCTGGCCGGTCTTGAGCTGCGACATCAGCTGTGCGCCGCGCTCGCGCGTGACCACGCCGATCTGCGCCAGACGCCGCGACAGTTCCGGTGGCGCGGTGACATGCGCAGCGAGAGATTCAATGCCGCCGGGCAGGGACGGATCGCCGCTCACGGGGCCAATGCTGGCCCAGCGCAGCGGCGCGGATGGATCGACCGGCGCATCGAGATCGTCGCCGAGTGCAGCACCCAGTGCCTTTTCGAATCCCTTGGCGACGTTGACGCCGTCGATGATCGGCGGCCACAGGTTCTTGGTTTCGCCGTTGACGATCTTGGAGATGGTCTTGGCTTCGGTTTCCAGCCGCTGCACACGCTTTTCGGCGTCGGCCAGCGGCGCGCGCGAGGCTTCGAGTGTGGCGCGCGCGCTGACATGCGCGGCTTCATTGGCCTGCGTCGTGGCTTCGGCGACCAGCACCGCTTCCGCGGCGGCTTCCATCGCGGCGACCAGCGTATCGAGATCGCCAAGGCCGCCGGTCTCGGCGGCAAGCTTTTCGACCTCGCCTTCGACGGTGGCGATGTCCTGATCGAGCCGCGCGAGACGGTCGCGATGGGTGCGGATGTTGGATTCGATCTGGGTACGGCGCGCGGTGAGGTCGGCCAGCGCGGTGGTCAGTTCGGAGAAGGTGCGCTCCGCAGCGGCGAGCGTGGCTTCGGCTTCCGCGACGCGCTCATCCGCGCCGGAGCGGGTGTCGACGCGCGAGCGGATTTCTTCCTTGAGGATGCTGTCTTCGGATTCAAGGCGTTCCAGCGCGACGTCGGCATCGGACAACTGGCGCTGCTCGCGCTCGATATCGGCGGCGAACTGCGTCAGGCGGCGGTCGAGTTCGACGACGCGCTCCTTGGCGCGCGCTTCCTCGCGGTCGAGCATTTCGCGGGCATTGGTGAGGCGCTGCAGACCGGCGGCGGCGCGGGCTTCGCTGTCGCGCAGGCCCGGCAGTTCGGAGGCGCGGATCGCCTGGATGCGCGCGGCTTCCGCCTGTTGCTGGACGCGTTCGGCCTGTTCGCGGACGTTCAGGTCGTGGGTCTGGCCCGCCTCGTTGACGTCGGCATGGGCCTGCAGCCAGCGCAGATGAAACAGCAGCGCCTCGGCCTTGCGCACCTTGGCGGCGACTTCGCGGTAGCGGATCGCCTGGCGCGCCTGCTTCTTGAGGCCTTCGATCTGGCCCGCGAGCTGACCGATCACGTCCTCGACGCGGGTGAGATTGGTTTCGGCGGCCCTCAGGCGCAGTTCGGCTTCATGGCGGCGGGCGTGAAGACCCGCGACACCGGCAGCGTCTTCCAGCACGCGGCGGCGCTGCTCGGGCTTGGCCTGAATGATTTCGCCGATCTTGCCTTGGTGGACGAGGGCTGGCGAGCGCGCACCGGTCGCGGCGTCGGCGAACAGGATCTGCACGTCGCGCGCGCGCACGTCCTTGCCGTTGATGCGATAGACGGAGCCTGCTTCGCGCTCGATGCGGCGCGAGATTTCCAGCATGTCCTGATCGTTGACGGCGGACGGCGCCGAGCGATCGGAGTTGTCGATGGTCATCGCCACTTCGGCGTGATTGCGCGCCGGACGATTGCCCGAGCCTGCGAAAATCACGGCGTCCATGTCGGCAGCGCGCAGCGACTTGTGTGAAGTTTCGCCCATCGCCCAGCGCAGCGCTTCGACAAGGTTCGACTTGCCGCAACCGTTGGGACCGACAACGCCGGTCAGGCCCGGCTCGATCAGAAAATCGGTCGGTTCAACGAAGGACTTGAAGCCGTGAAGGCGAAGACGCGTGAGTTTCATGCAATCGGTGCTCTGTTGGCCGGGCCGAAATTATGCAGCCGGGGCAAGGTCATAGCGGCCCTGTGCCAGTATATCTGAGTCGCGGGATGCGCCTCGGACTGTCCGCACAATGGCGAGGCCGGCTGCGCAGGGCAACCGGCCTGGAGGGCTTTTCCCAAGGGATTTGGGAGCGATTTAGGCGAAATTCCCGGGGATTTCCAAAGGAATCTCAGGACGTTTGCCGGGTTCCCATTCGTCGGGCAGAGCGCTCTCAGCTCTTGAGCAGCGGCTTGATCATCTTTTCAAAGGCGTCGAACGAGGTCTCGCCCTTCACCGGAGTTCCATTGACGAAGAAGAACGGCGTCGAGTTGACCTTGAGCTTGGTGTAGGCGTGCTCGCGCACATCCAGAATGCCCTTCTGGATTTTCGGATCGCCCTGCACGCAGTCCTTGATCATTTGCTCGCTATAGCCAGCCTGCTTGCCAACACGATTGATGGTGCCGAGCGCGTCAGTGGCGAGATCGTTCTGCTGCTTGAAGAGAATATCGACGATGGCGAAATACTTCGGCGCATCGTCCTTGGCCACGCAGCGCGCCAGCGCGGAGGCGGCGAGGGCGACCTGATCCAGTGGGAATTCGCGGAAGATGAACCGCACCTTGCCGGTGTCGATGTAGCTGGTCTTGATCTGCGGGAAAACGTCCTTGGTGAAGGCCGCGCAGTGCGGGCAGGTCATCGAGGCGTATTCGATGATGGTGACGGGCGCGTCCTTTGAGCCGAGCGCCATGTCGCCGAGTTCACCGGCCTGGGCGATTTCCGCGGCGGTCTGGGCATTGGCTTGGCTGACAAGCTGCCAGGGCGAGAGGCCGAGCGCTGCGGCGAAGGCGGTCATGGACAGGGCGGCAGTGAAGGTGCGGCGCGTGATGTTCAACGGTCTGCTCCGGAAAGTCGTGCAATCGGCGTTGTCACGCCTGATGGGGAGTGTTTCGCTAGCTTGAAACCATGATTGTGGCAATGCCGGGCCGCTGCCGCGTGCCGTCACAGATGGCTCAATTTCGCTTGATCGATGCGCCGAGCCGCGCCAGTGCCGCGCGCAAATCCGCATCTTCCACGGTGCCGAGCGAGGCTTCGACCCTGGCGACGGCGGCTGCATCAGGCCCCTTTTTCACTTTCTTGACGGGCCTGCGCGACAGCGGCGCCTGACGCAGCGCGATCCGTCCCACGGCGTTCCAGCCGAAGAAGCGGTTGACCCGCTCGATAATCACATCGGAGGTGTGCTGGATTTCCAGCGCCATCGGCCCTTCCACCCGCAGCACCAGCGTCGCCGGCTCCTGCGGCTGGTTCTCGACCGGGCGCGGCCACTGGATTTTCAGCGGTTCCGAATGGGCCGCGACACTCGCCCCGACAATATCGGCCCATCGCGTCACCAGTTCGCGCGAGGCAAAGCCCTGTTTGGCGAAGGCGTCATTGATCGCATTGCCGAGCAATGCGGATAACGGCTTCGCGGTGAGCGGACCGGGCTTGTTCATGGGCGGCTGTCGTCGGTACATATGGCGCCATGACATTATCAGGCGCTGCCGCGCGGCGAAAGAAATCTCCGGAAGCACATGACGCCGATCGTCCGGCGCAACTGCTCGCCTGGTACGACCGCCACCGCCGGCAGTTGCCATGGCGCGCGCTGCCGGGCCGCGCGAGCGATCCCTATCGCGTGTGGCTGTCGGAAGTCATGCTGCAGCAGACCACGGTGAAAGCGGTCGGTCCGTATTTCGAGAAGTTCACCGCGCGCTGGCCGACAGTGGCAGCGCTAGGCGCAGCGTCGCTGGACGACGTGCTGCGGATGTGGGCCGGGCTCGGCTACTATTCCCGCGCGCGCAACCTTCACGCATGTGCAGTCACGGTGCTGCGCGAGCATGGCGGCGTGTTTCCCGACACCGAGGAAGGCTTGCGGATGTTGCCGGGCGTTGGCCCGTACACGGCGGCGGCCATTGCCGCGATTGCCTTCGACCGGCAGACCATGCCGGTGGACGGCAATATCGAGCGTGTGGTGTCGCGGCTGTTCGCGGTGGAAGAGCCGTTGCCGAAATCCAAGCCGCAGATTCAGCAACTGGCGGCGACGCTGCTTTGGGAGTCTCGCGCAGGCGACAGCGCGCAGGCGCTGATGGATCTCGGCGCGACGATCTGCACGCCGAAGAAGCCCGCCTGCGTGCTGTGCCCGCTCAATGATAACTGCGCGGCGCGGACGCGGGGTGATCAGGAGACGTTTCCGCGGAAAGCGCCAAAGAAAACCGGCGCGTTGCGGCGCGGAGCCGCCTTTGTGGTCACGCGCGGCGATGAATTGCTGGTGCGCACGCGGCCGGAAAAGGGATTGCTCGGCGGCATGACCGAGGTACCGACCTCCGACTGGCTTGCGGATCATGACGACAAGGATGCGCGCGCGCAGGCGCCTTCACTGAAAGTCCCGCGCTGGCATCGCAAGACCGGCGTGGTCACACATGTGTTCACGCATTTCCCGCTCGAGCTTGTGGTCTATGCCGCGAGCGTTTCGGCGCGCACGCGCGCGCCGCATGGCATGCGCTGGGTGCCGGTTGCGACGCTCAAGGACGAAGCGCTGCCGAACGTCATGCGCAAGGTGATCGCACACGGGCTGAGCCGCGATCTTCCGGGTTGAACGAATGCCCCGCCTGCAGGCTGGCGCCGCGCGGCGCCATGTGCTTATTTTCCTCCGTATTTTTTGAATTTGTGCGGGGATTCTTCAATGCGTCATCTCTGGCTGGCCGGTCTCGGCCTTCTTCTTGCTGCGTGCAACACAACGAGCGGTCCGGTCGCAACGACGGGGCAAGCCCCGACAGCGGTTGCGCAATCCCAGGAGCTTCCGCCGATTTACGAACCGCTCGTAGACATGCATCGCGTCAATCCCGATAAATATCGCCGCGATCTGGCCGAATGCCGTCAGCAGGGCGCGCCGCAGGAAGCCGCCGCACGTCAGGCGCAGCAGCAGGTGGCCGCAGGCACCGCGCTGTCGGTGGCGGGAAGCGTTGCCTCTCTCGTGCCGGTGTCGTCGTTCCGTCAGGCGCGCACGCTCTATGCGGCGACCGACACCGCTCAGGCCGTCGGCGGCAGCGTGGCCGAAGGCGGCGCGGTCAAGCAGGATCAGGCGATGCAGGACTACGTCCTGGTGGTGAACACTTGCCTCATGCACAAGCGCTATCGCCTGCTGCGCTGAACGCCATCGTTATCCTGATTGCTACACTCGTGCGCGCCCGGCCGCAGCTATGCGGCTGAGCGCGGCACGATCGGCGGCTTGGCATTGAGCGCATCGACCTGGAAGCCTGCAACACGCTTGTAGGTGTTGGCGACGTCTTCCAGTTCCTGCTGCGTCATAACCTCGGTCACGACATTGAAACCGTCCGGCGCGCGCTCCTCGACCAGTTGCATCACCTGCTCGGGGCCGTTGCGGCGGTTGAGTTTGACGAGTTCGGTGGTCGCAGGGCGGCGCTCGGCTTCATAGGCGGCAAGCGCCGCGGCCGTTTCGCCATGGTTGAGAATCTCACGCGTCAGCACGCGCGCATCGAGGATCGCCTGCGACGCGCCGTTGGAGCCGATCGGATACATCGGATGCGCGGCGTCGCCGAGCAGCGTGACATTGCCGAAGGTCCAGCGGTCGATCGGGTCGCGGTCGACCAGCGGATATTCGTAGGCCTGCGAAGCGTTGCGGATCAGGCCCGGCACATCGAGCCAGTCGAAACGCCAGTCCTCGAACCAGGGCAGGAATTCCTCGAGCTTGGCCGCGCGGTTGTAATCCTCGCGCCGCCAGTGATGCCCCGGCGGGAAATAGCGCTCCGCGATCCAGTTGATGCGGACCTTGCCGTTCGGCAGCTTACCCGAGATCGGATAGCAGACAAATTTCAGGCTTTGGTGCCCGGCCATGATCATGGTGCGACCCGACAGGAATGCGTCGGTTTCGGTGATGCCGCGCCAGAGGATGCGCCCGTTCCAGATCGGCGGGCCTTCCTCCGGATAAAGTTTTGCACGCACGGCGGAGTGAATGCCGTCGGCGGCGATCAGCAGCGAGCCTTCATAGGTCCCGGCTTCATCCGCAGTCGTCTTGTCGATGAAGCGGGCGGAGACGCCCTTCGGCGCCGAGGCGAAGCTCGCCAGATGATGGCTGTTGAGCACGGCGTCGCGCCCGAGGCGTTCGATCACCGCATCGAGCAGGATGTGATGCAGCACGCCGCGATGGATTGAGACCTGAGGCCATTTGTATCCGGCGTCCAGCCCGCGTGGCTCGCTCCAGATCGGTTTGCCCCGCTTGGAGAAGTAGGAAAGCTCTTTGGTGCGGACACCGGCAGCGTCGAGCCTGTCGAGCAGACCGAGTTCGGTCAGCTCACGCACCGCATGCGGCAGCACATTGATGCCGACGCCGAGTGGCTTCAGCTCCGGCACGCTCTCGAACACGCGGCACGGAATGCCGACCTGATGGAGGCTGAGCGCGAGCGTCAGCCCGCCGATCCCGCCGCCTGCGATGAGAATGGTCATGATGGACGCTCCCGATTTTGAGAGAGTCATGGCACGGCGCAGGGGATGGGGGCAATTGCGAAGGAGAGACGGCGGCTCAGACCGCCGCCATCTCGCTGCGGATTTCGGCGCGCAGTTCGTCGATCAGACGCAGGCCCTTCTTGGTCTCGACATGCCAGAACGACCAGCCGTTGCAGGCTTCGGCGCCCTGCGCCAGCGCGCCCATGCGATGGATCGAGCCGACCTTGTCGCCCAGCATGATCGCGCCATCGGCGCGTACCAGTGCGGCGTGCTTCTTCTTCGAATCGACCAGCCTGGTGCCGGGCACGATCATTCCGCGCTCGACCAGTTCGGAGAACGCCACACGCGGTGCGCCGCGGGCAGTCATGAACGGAGCAAGCGTCGCTTCCGGCAACGGTTCGATAGCGGCGATGCGCGCTTCGGCGGCCTTGGCGTAGGTCTTGTCGCGCTCGAAGCCGATGTAGCGGCGGCCAAGCCGCTTGGCGACAGCGCCGGTGGTGCCGGTGCCGTTGAACGGATCGATCACGAGATCGCCCGGCTTCGACGACGACAGCAGCACGCGCGCCAGCAGTCCTTCCGGCTTCTGCGTCGGGTGAACCTTCTTGCCGTCGCTGCCCTTGAGGCGCTCTTCGCCTGTGCACAGCGGAATCGTCCAGTCGGAACGTGCCTGCACGTCCTCGTTGGCGGCCTTCAGCGCTTCGTAGTTGAAGGTGTAGCCCTTGGCGTTCTCGTCACGCGCGGCCCAGATCATCGTTTCATGCGCATTGGTGAAACGGCGGCCGCGGAAATTCGGCATCGGGTTGGTCTTGCGCCACACGATGTCGTTGAGAATCCAGAAGCCCAGATCCTGCATGATCGCGCCGACGCGGAAAATGTTGTGATAGGAGCCGATCACCCAGATCGTCGCCGACGGTTTCATGGCGCGGCGCGCGGCGAGCAGCCAGGCACGCGTGAAATCGTCATAGGCGGTGAAGGATGAGAACTTGTCCCAGTCGTTGTTCACGGCATCGACATGGGATTCGTCGGGGCGCTTGAGATCGCCCTTCAATTGCAGATTGTACGGAGGATCTGCGAACACCAGATCGACCGAACCGGCCTGCAGCTTCGACATTTCGGCGACGCAATCGCCGAGGACGATGTGCGAGCTTGATGGCATTTCAAATTGAGTGCGGGGCGCCTTTGCAGACGCCCCGCGACGCGACACAACCATGACTCAAAACCTGACTCAGGCGACGCAGTCGGCGACGCGGGACTAACAAATCCGACTGTCATCACCATGAAGGCCCAAGGTAAAAATCGGCTTAATCGAAAACATGTTTGTCACTTATTCGAAATCGAATCCGAAACTGCCCTGCGATGGAACGCATTAACGCGCGGACGCATCTGCAATGCAGCGCGTGATGAGAAGCCTGCACAGGATGTGTTCGGTTTTCCGCGAGAATTCAGCCGCCATTCATGTGACGGAGTGAAAACACATCGAAATGACGCATGAGACAGTGCTAGGCAATTTTTGCCGGGCGCGGTATGAATCGTTAACAGATACTTTGCGGCTCCGTCGCGTCATGTGATGATGCATCATCATGATGCGCCTGCCGGTTGAGGAGATTTCCGATGCGTTACGATGACTTCCGCCGCAGCGAAAACATCGATGATCGCCGCGACGACAGCGGCGGCCTTGGTGGCGGAGGCGGCGGTTTCGGGTTTCCGATGGGCGGCGGCGGTGGTCTCGGCATCGGAACCGTCATTGTGCTCGGCCTGATCGGCTGGGCGGTGGGCATCGACCCGCGCATCCTGATCGGCGGCGCTGAAATCCTCACCGGCGGCCAGCAGGCGCCGACGTATCAGACCGACCGCAGGACCGGCACACCGCCGAAGGCCGGCGCGCCTTCCGACGAGATGGGCAGCATGATTGCCGGCGTGCTCGGCGAGATCGACGACCGCTGGAGCGAGATCTTCTCGGCCGGCGGCCAGACCTATCGTGGTCCGCGCATAGTCCTGTTCCGCAACGCGACCAATGGCGGACGCTGCGGCATGGCGCAATCGGCCATGGGCCCATTCTATTGTCCGCCGGACCGGCAGATTTTCCTCGACACCGGTTTCTTCCGCGAGGTCGAGACCCGGTTCCGCGGCTGCTCGGGCAACGCCTGCAAGTTCACCGCCGCCTACATCATCGCGCATGAGGCGGGGCATCACATCCAGAACCTGCTCGGTATTCTCGACAAGGCGCGGCAGATGCAGGAGCGCGCAGGCAGCAAGGCCGAGGCCAACGCGATTCAGGTTCGCGTCGAGTTGCAGGCGGACTGCCTCTCCGGCGTGTGGGTCAACCGCGAGGAGAAGAAGCGGCCGGGCTTCCTGGAAGCGGGCGACATCGATGCCGCGCTGACCACGGCTTCGGCGATCGGCGACGATACGCTGCAGCGGCAGGCGACGGGGCGCGTGGTGCCGGACTCGTTCACTCACGGCTCGGCGGCGCAGCGCAAGCGCTGGTTCATGACCGGTTATCAGCAGGGCAGCGTGCAGGCCTGCAACACGTTCGCGTCGGGCGTACAGCTCTGATTGCAATGTCAGCAGAGACCGCAGCCGTCAGATCGTTCATCCCGCTCAACATCGCGGTGCTGACCGTGTCTGACACGCGCTCGCTGGACGACGACAAGTCGGGCACGACGCTGGCGGATCGCCTGACCGCGGCGGGTCATCGTCTCGCGGCGCGGGACATCGTCACCGACGATGTTGATGTAATTCAGGCGAAGCTGCGCATGTGGATCGGCGATCCCGGCATCGATGTCATTATCACCACGGGCGGGACGGGGTTTACCGGACGCGATGTCACCCCGGACGCCGCCGAGCCGCTGTTCCAGAAACGGATGGACGGCTTCTCCATTGCGTTTCACATGCTGAGCCACGCCAAGATCGGTACATCGACGATTCAAAGCCGCGCGACGGCCGGTGTCGCGGGCACGACCTTCATCTTCTGCCTGCCCGGGTCGCCGGGCGCGTGCCGCGACGGATGGGACGGCATTCTCGCCGCGCAGCTCGATTACCGCACCAAGCCGTGCAATTTCGTCGAGATCATGCCGCGGCTCGATGAACATCTGAAGCGCGGCAAGGCGAAGGGGTGAGAGCGGTTCAGGGGCGGAGCCTGGCGATTGCCTTGCTGATTCCGGCGAGCATGCTCCGCAATGCCTTGTGAAACGCACGTCGCCGCAGCCGCCGGGCTCTGGCGGTGTGGTAGGCGATGATTTCAGGCGTGACGCGGGGCTGGTCACGCCTCTGCGTCACAGGTCAAGCTCCCACGTTTCTCCGACAAGATCGTGACCGAAACTGCGATGCGGCTCGCTCGCGACATGGACGAAACCGGCGTCCTGATAAATGCCGCGCGCCGCAAGCAGGATGCTTTGGGTCCACAGCGTGATCTTGCGATAACCGCAGCTTCGCGCGAACGCGATGCATTCACTGACCAGCCGCTTGCCGATCCCGAGATCGCGCGCCGACGGATCGATCAGCAGCAGACGGATTTTCGCGACATCATCGGATTTCTTCACCAGAAACACCGAGCCGGCTTGCCGGCCGTCGATCTCCGCGATCCAGCAGCGTTCGTGCGCAGGATCGAACTCCTTGAGGAATTGCGCGGCGATTTCCGCGCATAAGGCCTCGAACGAAATGTCCCAGCCGTATTCGCGCGCGTAGAGTGCGCCGTGCTGCTGCACCACCCAGCCCATGTCGCCGGGGCGGTGGGTGCGCAACGTCACTTCCGGACGGTGGCTGCCGTCGCCCAGCAGTTTTTCGATGGCGGCCATGGCCTCGACGAGGCGTTGTCCGCCGTCGCCGGGCAGCGCCGCGATCATCTTGCCGACTTCATTATGAGAGGCACGCTCCAGCCGGCCATAGGCCGCCTTGCCCTTGGCGGTGAGCGCGATTTCATACTGCCTGCGATCGCTGGCAACCGGCTTCCGTGTGATGAATCCCTGTTCGGTAAAGGCCTGCACGATGCGGCTGAGATAGCCGGGATCAAGGCCGAGTTCGGCACCGATCTCCTTGGCGAGGGCGCCATCGCGATGCGCGAGTTCGAACAGCACCCGCGCTTCCGTCAGGGTGAACGGGCTTTCGAGCAGGTGGTGTTCGAGAACGCCGATCTTGCGGGTGTAGAAGCGGTTGAAGCGGCGGATCGCGTCGATCCTGCCGTCGTTCTCTGTGTTTTGGGGCGATGCCATCGGCCGACCATGCCTCGTCGTTCTTCGACAGGCATTTTGGCATAATTGTTGACGGAGTCAATCAATAAGTTGACTGCGGCAACTATCAGGCGGCAACGAAAATCCGGGTCCTCAGCACCGCGCGCCCGGTGCGCCCCAACTTGGACAGCAGCTTGGCTTCTGCCCGCCGCACAGCAGGGGCATAGCCGCCGACTTTCTCATAGTGATCGCGGGCGATCAGCAGGCCCTGATCGGGCGAGGGACCGGAGATGAACCGCGCCAGCGACTTCACCCCGTCGCGCACGGTAGCGTTCTCGTAAGGCGAGCGCGCATACCGGAAGACACCGGCGCGCTGGCGTCCGCTGAGCGAGACGTTCTGGATGAACTGGGTGGTTTCGTCGATCCAGCCGGAATCCAGCACCGCGCCGGGCCGCAGGAACAGCAGCCAGGGCGAGCGGCTCTGTTGCGCACCGGCCGCAAGCGCCGCGGCACGCGAGCCCTCGAACTTCAGGAAGTTGCATCCCGCGACATCGGCCACACGTTCGATGGTGTCCGATGCAGCGCGATCCACCAGCACCACGTCGCGGATAAGACCGGCTGCCGCGCCCGGGACCAGGGCCGCGAGGGTGGCAACGACGGGTTGCTCGGCGCCTTCGGTGGGAATGACAACACTGATCATGATGTGGTGCTTGGAATACTCGCCGTTGAGTTCCTGAAACGAGGGATGGTTATCATCTTGTCACACTCAGAACAGCCCGTCAGGTGCAGCTTTTTGCGGCATTCATGAACGGCAGCGCGTTCCGCCTGATCTCCCATGACCATGGTGACATCCGGCCTCGCCAAATAATTTGGGGGCGGGTGGGATTGAAGTTCTTGTTTTGTTCTCATGCGGTGTTATGTTCGCCCCATGAGCCATGCATCCCATGCCCTCAAGCACCCGCCGGTGACGCCCCCCCAATCCCCTGTCCAAGGGCCGGCGGGTGCTCCTTCTCCCTTTCCGGAGATCGAAGTCGCGATCGACCGGCAGCGGCGGCGTGGCCGCGGCGCCCAGTCCAACGTAAGCGGCCGGTTCGAGGCCGAGGCACGGGTCACCTTCGATGACGGCTGGCAGAGCCTTGAGGAACTGCCCCCGTTCAAGACCACGGTGGTGGTCGATACTGCGCGAAAAGTGATCACACGGAACGACTCGCCCGACATCGGCTTCGACCGTTCGATCAATCCGTATCGCGGATGTGAGCACGGCTGCGTCTACTGTTTCGCGCGTCCCACCCACGCCTATCTCGGCCTGTCGCCGGGGCTGGATTTCGAATCGCGCCTGTTCGCCAAGCCCGATGCGCCGGCCCTGCTGGAGAAGGAACTAGCGGCGCCGGGATATGAGCCGCGCATGATCGCGATCGGCACCAACACCGATCCGTATCAGCCGATCGAGCGCGAACACAAAATCATGCGCGGCATTCTCGAAGTGCTGGAGCGCACAGGCCATCCCGTCGGCATCGTCACCAAGTCGGCGCTGGTGACGCGCGACATCGACATCCTTGCACGGATGGCGAAGCGGAATCTTGCGAAGGTCGCGATCTCCGTGACTTCACTCGATCCGAAACTGGCGCGCACCATGGAGCCGCGCGCCTCGACGCCGCCGAAGCGGCTTGAGGCGCTGAGACAGCTTTCCGAAGCCGGCATTCCCACCACGGTGATGGTGGCACCCGTGATCCCGGCGCTGAACGATTCCGAAATCGAACGCATTCTCGACGCGGCTGCTCACGCGGGCGTCAAGGAAGCGAGCTATGTGCTGCTGCGGCTGCCGCTTGAAGTGCGAGACCTGTTCCGCGAATGGCTGCTGGCGAATTATCCGGACCGGTATCGTCACGTCTTTACGCTGATCCGCGACATGCGCGATGGCCGCGACTACGATTCCCAGTGGGGGACGCGCATGAAGGGCACCGGGCCGATGGCCTGGATGATCGGGCGGCGTTTCGAGATCGCCTGCGAAAAGCTCGGGCTCAACAAGCGGCGTTCGAAGCTGACGACAGCGCACTTCGCGCGGCCGAAGGCAGCGAACGAGCAACTGGATCTGTTCTGAGCTATCTGAATAACGGGCACGAATGAAAGTTCCGGCTTGCGGGGATGCGTCCACGCCCGCAGCATCGCCGCATGATTCGAAAACCAGCCAAGGCTCCAGTTGCCAAGAAGAAGGTGACGCGCACCGTTACGCCGCCGAGCTTTCGCCGCGAGCGTGCGCTGCTCAAGCGTGGCGTATGGCCGGTCGCGGGCTGCGACGAAGCCGGTCGCGGGCCGCTTGCCGGGCCGGTGGTGGCCGCCGCTGTCATCCTCGATCCGAAGCGGATTCCGAAAGGTCTCGACGATTCCAAGCGCCTGACGCGCGAGCGCCGCGAGGAACTGTTCGAGGAAATCTGCGCCTCCGCGCTGGTGTCGGTGGCTGTCGCGCCGCCATCGCGGATCAATCGTGACAATATCCTGCGCGCGTCGCTCTGGGCATTGGCGCGGTCGGTGCGCGCGCTGCCCGAAGCGCCGAAACATGTTTTTGTCGATGGACGCGACAGGGTCGATGTGGCCTGCGACTGCGAGGCCGTGATTGGCGGCGACGGTATCGTCGTGTCGATTGCCGCGGCGTCGATCGTCGCCAAGGTGTCGCGTGACCGGCTGATGTGCCGCCTTGCGCTGGATCATCCCGGCTACGGCTTCGAACAGCATATGGGTTATGGCGTTCCGGCCCATCTCGAAGCGCTCGACCGGCTCGGCCCCACGATTCATCATCGCCGCTTTTTCGCGCCTGTCGCCGCCTCGCGCCGCAAGCATTTCGGAGAAGACGACACTCCGGCCCCGGCTCAGATCGAGATGATCATGCCGTCCGAAGAGACGGCGGTGGTCATCTAGGCGGCTCGGTTGCCTGATCGCCTCATGCGCTTTATCAGTGAGGTGTCTGTCCCCTTGGCCGTTTCATGCGCTTCACATCCCTGATCGTTGAACTGATCCGTGCCCGGCCGCGCATGATCTTCTGGATTGTGGTGCTGGCGCAGGCGGCGCTGTGGCTTTTTCTGCCGTGGCTTGTCTATGGTAGCCCGCCGGGAGACGTGGCGACGGTGCTTGCCTTCGGGCGGGAATACCAGGTCGGCACGCATCTCGGGCCGCCGCTGGCGTTCTGGCTGGCGGACATCGCATTCCGCCTCGCCGGCGGTCACATCTTCGGCGTCTATCTCGCCGCGCAGCTCTGTTTCATCCTGACCTTCTGGGCGCTGTTCAAGCTGGGCCGCGCCATTGTCGGGGCGCAGCAGGCGATGATCGCGGTGCTGCTGACGGCGGTAATCACCGCCTTTTCATTCCCCGGCGCCGAATTCGGCCCGCTGATCGTGGCGCGGCCGCTCTGGGCGCTGATCCTGCTCCACACCTGGCAGATCATCGGGCAGGGGCAGCGGCGCGCATGGGCCGCGCTGCCGGTCGAGATCGGCCTGCTTGTTCTGACCACGTCGGCGTCGCTGCCGCTGCTTGCGATGCTGGCGGTGTTCGTGCTGGCGACGCCCAAGGGGCGGCGCGCCCTCGCATCGATGGACACGCTGTACGCGGCTATCGTCGCCGCCGTGCTGGTGCTGCCCTATGTGATCTGGCTGATCCGCATCGACACCCTCGCGCTGCCGTCGCTGCCTGCGGTGTCGGAGCTGCAGGACCGCCTGCTCGGATGGGGGGGACTGCTGGCCGGTATGCTGTTCGCGCTTTCCGGCGTCGCGCTGCTGCTGATCGCCAATTCGCGCGCGCTCGACCGCAAGAACGAAGACCCGCCGCTGATCTTCCGCCCGCCGGTCGATCCGTTCGCGCGGCTGTTCGTTTACACCTTCGCGATTGCGCCGCCACTGGTGCTGAGCTTCATCGCTGCATTGTTCGGCCGCGATCAGGTCGTCGGTGGCGACGGCGTTGCGCTGCTGCTCGTGGGACTTGCGGTGGTGATCGCGGCGGGAGATCTAATCGCGCTGCGGCGGCAGCATTTCCTGCGTACGGTCTGGCTTCTGATCGTGGCCGCGCCGGTCGTGGTCATTCTCGGCGTCACCTTCATTCAGCCCTGGGTCGGAAGCAACGAAGTGAAGACGTCGCTGCCGGCTAGCGACATCGGCCGCTTCTTCGGCGAGAATTTCGAGCGGCGCACCGGACGTCCGCTCGCGGCGGTGGCGGGCGATCCGCATCTGGCGACATTGATCGGCTTTGCCGCACATGCGCGCCCGCATGTGATGTTCGACGCCGCGCCGCAGGAGACGCCATGGATTACGCCGCAGCGGTTTGCGGAGAATGGCGGCGTCGTGGTGTGGCGCGCGGCCGATACCGCCGGCACGCCGCCGGAAGAGATTCGCAAGCGGTTTCCGGGCCTCGTGCCGGAAGTGCCGCGTTCGTTCGAGCGTCTGGTCAAGGGGCGCCAGTCGCTGGTTCGGATCGGCTGGGCGATCGTGCGTCCGGCAGGGCAAGGTTCTCGATAATCAGGCTCTCGATAACCAAGGCTCCCGACAACAGCGAGGCATCATGAGCGGGCAGGCGGACAAATCCGGGGCTTCATTTCTCGACCGCCGGTTCGGCCTCACGCAGCACGGCACGAATGTCCGCACAGAGTTCGTCGCCGCCGTCACCACCTTCCTGACGATGGTCTACATAGTCTTCGTCAATCCGGTCATTCTCGCCAATGCGGGAATGGACAAGGGCGCGGTGTTCGTCGCCACCTGCCTTGCGGCGTCGGTTTCCACACTGGCGATGGCATTCCTCGCCAACTATCCGATCGCGCTTGCGCCCGGCATGGGGCTGAATGCGTTCTTCGCCTTCACTGTCGTGCTCGGCTACAAATATACATGGCAGCAGGCCTTGGCCGCCGTGTTCTGCTCGGGCGTGATCTTCTTCGCGCTGTCGGTCTTTCGGTTACGCGAATATGTCATCGACGCGATCCCGCGAAACCTGAAGTTTGCGATCTCCGCGGGCGTCGGGCTGTTTCTGGCGATCATCGCGCTTGAACAAGCGAAGATCGTGGTGGCAAGCCCGGCCACGCTGGTGACTGCCGGCCCGCTCGGTGTCGCGCATCCCGCGCCGGTGCTGTGTCTTCTCGGCTTCGCGCTGATCGTGGCGATGAATGCGCGGGGCATCGCGAGCGGAACGCTGATCGGCATTCTCGCGGTATCGCTGATCGGCCTGCCGCTGGGGCTGACGAGTTACAGCGGCATCGTCTCGCTGCCGCCGTCGCTGTCGCCGACCCTGTTCCAGCTCGATTTCTCGCGCGCCACCGAACTGACATTCCTGATTGTGGTGTTCAGCTTCCTGTTTATCGACGTATTCGACAATGCCGGCACGCTGATCGGCGTCACCCACCGCGCGGGCCTCACCGACAAGGACGGCAACCTGCCGCGCATGAAGCAGGCGCTGATGGCGGACAGTTTTGCTGCGATGTTCGGCGCGCTGATCGGCACATCGACCACCACGAGCTATATCGAAAGCGCATCGGGCGTCGCGGTCGGCGGCCGCACCGGGCTGACGGCGGTGTTCGTCGCGCTGTTCTTCCTGCTCGCGCTGTTCTTCGCGCCGCTGGCCGGAATGATTCCGGCCTATGCGTCCGCTGCCGCGCTGCTCTATGTCGCCTGCGTGATGGCGCGCGGGCTTGCCGACATGGCGTGGGACGATGTGACGGAGTATGCGCCTGCCGTCATCACGGCCATTGCGATGCCGCTGACATACTCCATCGCAACCGGCATCGGGCTCGGCTTCATCACCTATGCGGTGATCAAGATTCTCGCGGGCCGCTTCTCGGAAGCGAAGCCCGCGGTGATGCTGCTCGCCCTTGTCTTCGTGGTGAAGTTTGCGATCGGCTGATCAGGCCGGCGCCCGCCGCTGCGTGAATGCGGCAATAGCAAGGGCCGCCAGCGCTAGCGCGACCGCGGGAAACACCACGATGTTGACCATCGACCAGCCGTGGCTCGCCAGCAACTGGCCCGACGAGAACGAGCCGATGGCCACGAGGCCGAACACGATGAAATCGTTGAAGGCCTGAACCTTCTTGCCTTCCTGCGGGCCGTGTGTCTCCACGATCAGCGCCGATGCGCCGACGAAGGAGAAATTCCAGCCGACGCCGACCACGAACAGTCCCGCCCAGAAATGCATCGCGGTGATGCCGGACAAGCCGATCACCGCGGCGGCGGCTTCAAGCAGCAGACCGGCGACGGCGACTTTCGCTGCTCCAAAGCGTGAGATCAGCGAGCCGGTGAAGAAGCTCGGCCCGAACATCGCAACGATGTGCCATTGAATGGCGAAGTTGGAATCGCTCAGCGACAGTCCGCAGAACTTCATCGCCAGCGGCGCTGACGTCATCAGGAAGTTCATGCCGGTATAGGACACCGCGCCGCAGATCACGGCGGCGATGAATCGCGGTTGCCGGATGATCTGCGTGAGCGGCCGTCCTCCGGTCATCTGCGCAGGCGCGGGCTTCGGCGCGTTGACCCCGGCAAGCACTGCCATCGCGACCAGCGCGACGAGAGCCTGAACCAGGAAGCTCACCGCGAACAGATAAGGCGGCCAGAGGTCCATGGTCCATTGCACGAGCTGCGGACCGAGCACGCCTGCGAACACGCCGCCCGCCATCACCCATGAGATGGCCTTAGGCCGGTAGGCCACGCTCGCGCTGTCGGTCGCCGCGAAGCGATAGGATTGCGAGACCGCGCCATAGACGCCGCCGAGGAATGTCGCGAAGCAGAACAGCGCAAACGAGCCGTAAAGAATGGCAATGGCGGCGATGAGTCCGCACAGCGCGCCGCATCCGGTGCCGGCGATGAACGCCACGCGGCGGCCATAGGCCTGCGCGATCATCCCGGTGGGCAGCGTGCCCGCTGCAAGGCCGAGCATATAGATCGACAGCGGCAGCGTTGCGAGCGAGATGCTGGGTGCGAGCTGCGCGCCGACAATCGAGCCGGTCGCGAACACGACCGCCGCGTTTGCGCCGGTCAGGGCCTGCGCGGCAGCGAGCCGCCGCACGTTGGCTCGTGCCACGGTGTCGTCAATGATGTCTGAGGTGACGGCCGTCATTTCCACCCATCGGTCGTTCGCGGTGATTTCTTTCCGCGTCTATGGATGAAAATAGGAGATTATTCTACGGCCAATCCCGGGATGGCCGCCATGCAAGCCGCAATGCATGTGGAAAGAGGCGCCGGCCTCAAGCGGTCTTTTCGGCCTGCAGGGCCTTCTGCACGGCGCGCAGGTCCTGCCATGTCAGCCGCTTGTAGATCGGCTGGCGCAGGAGATAGGCCGGATGGAAGGTGGCCATCGCCTTGATCTTGCGCGTGCCGGTGTCGTAGTCGAACCACTTGCCGCGAGTCTTCATGATGCCGTCCTTGAGATCGAGCACGGCCTGCGACGAAGGCTTGCCGAGGCAGACCAGCACATCGGGATCGACCAGCTGGATCTGCCGCCGGATGAAGGGCAGGCAGATCTGCGTTTCCTGCGGGGAGGGATCGCGATTGCCCGGCGGACGCCAGGGGATGATGTTGGCGATGTAGGCTGTGGAGCGATCGAGGCCGATCGCTGCCATCATCAGGTCGAGCAGTTTGCCGGAGCGTCCGACGAACGGAAGACCTTCGAGGTCCTCGTCGCGTCCCGGCGCTTCGCCGACGAACATGATCCGCGCCTGCGGATTGCCGTCGGCGAACACCAGCCGTGTCGCGGTCGATTTCAGTGCACAGCCGTCGAAGCGCTCCAACAGGTCGCGCAGTTCCTGCAGCGATGCTGCCTGAGGCGCAATCTCGCGGGCCGACACGATTGCCGCGTCAGGGGCGGGCGCGGGCTCTGCGAACACCGGCGCGGGTGCGGGGTTCGCAGTGCGGAACGGCGCGGGCTTTGGCGCGGGCCGTTCTTCGGCTGCGGGTTCTTCCACCAGCCGGTTGACGGGAGTTTCCGACAACGCGCAATCCACACCCGCCTCCAGATAGAAGGCGAGAAGTTCGCGGGCGGTGGGCATGGGCTCGGACGTGGTCACGGCGCCTACACTAGGCTGGATTGCGTTGCAGCGAAACGGGGTTGTTCTTGCGCCAAAAATCGTGAAGAACGATGATTAGAAACATTCTGAACCGTCATTTCGAGATGAGATCATGAGCACCGAAGAGCTTCCGCCGCGTGAGTCCATGGAGTTCGACGTTGTCATCGTCGGCGCGGGTCCGTCCGGCCTCAGCGCCGCCATCCGGCTGAAGCAGATCAATCCGGAACTCAGCGTCGTCGTCGTCGAGAAGGGTTCGGAAGTCGGCGCGCACATTCTTTCCGGCGCGGTGATCGATCCGGTGTCGCTCGACAAGCTGGTGCCGGACTGGCGCGACGACGACGATTGCCCGCTCAAGACCCAGGTCAAGGACGACCAGTTCTTCTGGATGACGGGAAGCTCGGCGATCAAGCTGCCGAACTTCATGATGCCGCCGCTGATGGACAACCATCATTGCTACATCGGCTCGCTAGGCGATGTCTGCCGCTGGCTCGGCCCGCGCGCCGAAGCGCTCGGCGTTGAAATCTATCCGGGCTTTGCTGCGGTCGAAGTTCTCTATGGCGAGAACGGCGAAGTGCGCGGCATCGCCACCGGCGACATGGGCGTCGGCCGCGATGGAAAACCAAAAGACAGCTTTACGCGCGGCATGGAGCTGCTCGGCAAATATACGCTGTTCGCAGAAGGCGCGCGCGGCTCGCTCACCAAGCAGCTGATCGCGAAACTCGGCCTCGACAAGGACCGCGAGCCGTCGAAGTTCGGCATCGGCCTCAAGGAAGTCTGGCAGATCGATCCGGCCAAGCACAACAAGGGACTGATCCAGCATTCGTTCGGCTGGCCGCTGAACATGTCCACCGGCGGCGGATCGTTCCTCTATCACTACAACGAGAATCTGGTCGCGGTCGGTTTCGTCGTCCACCTGAATTACGACGATCCGTATCTGTCGCCGTTCGAGGAATTCCAGCGCTTCAAGACTCATCCGAAGATCAGTCCTGTGTTCGAAGGTGCAAAGCGCATCGCCTACGGCGCGCGCGCAATCACCGAAGGCGGCTACCAGTCGGTGCCGCGCCTGACCTTCAAGGGCGGCGCGCTGATCGGCTGCGCGGCGGGCTTCGTCAACGTGCCGCGCATCAAGGGCGTGCACAATGCGATGGGCACCGGCATGCAGGCCGCCGAGCATGTCGCCGCCGCGCTCGCCGCAGGCCGCGCCAATGACGAGATCGTCGAGTACGAAAACACCTGGCGTGATTCCGCCGTGGGCAAGGACCTGTTCAGGGTCCGCAACGTCAAGCCGTTGTGGTCGAAGTTCGGCACCGTGATCGGCGTTGCGCTCGGCGGCCTCGACATGTGGACCAACACGCTGTTCGGCTTCTCGTTCTTCGGCACCCAGTCCCATGCGAAGCCGGACCGCAAGACCCTCGATCCTGCCAGGCAGCACCAGCCGATTCCGGGGCCGAAGCCCGACGGCAAGCTGACTTTCGACCGGCTGTCGTCGGTATTCCTGTCCAACACCAACCATGAAGAGGATCAGCCGATCCATCTCAAGGTCGCGGACATGAATCTGCAGAAGACCTCCGAGCATGATGTGTTCGCCGGTCCGTCCAACCGTTATTGCCCGGCGGGTGTTTATGAGTGGGTCGGCGAGGGCGCCGATCTGCGGTTCCAGATCAACGCGCAGAACTGCGTCCACTGCAAAACCTGCGACGTGAAGGACCCGAACGGCAACATCACCTGGGTTCCCCCGGAAGGCGGCGGCGGGCCTAATTATCAGTCAATGTGAGCACGATTGCGCGAGAGTGGCCGACCGCCACGATTGCGCCATAGTAGATGGGCTCCTCGGTCGCCTCGAATCCTTGCGGATGCTGGCTAAAAAAGCCATTGTCTCGGGTGCTGCTGGGTCTGACCGGTCGCACCACCCTCAATTGACGGAGCCGGCGAGCGTGATTTTTCAACGTCGTTTCAGCCGCGTGGCTGTGGCCACACTTAAAGCCACACTCGGATTTGCGTCGGTTCTCGTGCTCAGCGGGCCGCTCGCGGCGCAGACGCGCACCAGTGCAGGCGAGCAGCCGGCGTTTCCGACCAGCCGCGACCTGATCGGCCTGACGGTATCAGGCAGCTATCTCGCCGCGCGCCATGCCAGCGTCGAGCGTGACGCGACTGCCGCCTCGGCCTTCTATCGCGCGGCGCTGCGTTCGGACCCGAAGAACAGCGAACTGCTCGACCGCGCCTTCATCGCTTCTCTTGCTGACGGGGACATCGACGAGGCGGTGAAGCTGGCCGACCGCATCCTGACCGTGGACAAGAACAACCGCGTGGCGCGGCTTGTGGCGGGCGTGCGCTCGCTGAAGCAGAAGCAATATGCGCTCGCCCAGCAGAACATCAACCAGTCGATCCGCGGGCCGATCACCGATCTGGTGGCGACGCTGGTGTCCGGCTGGGCCAGCTACGGCGCCGGCCATCCGCAGACCGCCGTGTCGAGCATCGACAAGCTCGCGGGGCCGGAGTGGTATCCGATCTTCAAGGATCTGCACACCGGCATGATCCTCGAACTCGCCAACAAGCAGAAGGAAGCGGGCGTCCGGTTCGAGCGCGCCTACAAGCTCGATGATTCGGCGCTGCGTGTATCCGATGCCTATGCGCGCTGGCTGTCGCGCAACAAGGATGCCGCGGCTGCGACTGCAGTTTATGAAGGCTTCGACAAGAAGCTCGCGCGCCACCCGCTGGTGGTTGAGGGTCTGCGCGAAACCAGGGCCGGCAAGAAGCTGCCGCCGCTTGCCGAAAATCCGCAGCAGGGCGCAGCGGAGGCGCTGTACGGCATCGGCGCATCGCTCACCCGCCGCGGCGGTGAGGACCTCGCGCTGGTCTACCTTCAGCTCGCGCTCTATCTCAATCCGAACCACTCGCTCGCGCTGCTTTCGCTCGCTGATCTTTATGAATCGGTGAAGAAGCCTGCGATGGCGATCAAGATCTATGAGCGCGTGCCTGCGAATTCGCCGCTCAAGCGCAATGCGCAGATCCAGCTCGCGACCGATCTCGACGCGGTGGACCGCACCGATGAAGGCATCAAGATTCTGAATACAGTTGTCGCCGACGATCCGAAGGATCTCGAAGCGATCATGGCGCTCGGCAATATCGAGCGCGCGCGCAAGAAGTTCGCCGACTGCGCCGACACCTATGGCAAGGGCATCGAGGCGCAGGCAGGCGCCGAGAAACCGAACTGGGTGTTCTATTATTTCCGCGGCATCTGCTATGAGCGTTCCAAGCAGTGGACGAAGGCCGAGGTCGATCTCAAGAAGGCGCTCGAGATGCAGCCCGAGCAGCCACATGTGCTGAACTATCTCGGGTATTCGTGGATCGATCAGGGCATCAATCTCGACGATGCGATGAAGATGATCCGCCGCGCCGTCGATCAGCGTCCGGATGACGGCTACATCGTCGACTCGCTCGGCTGGGCCTATTACCGCATCGCCGATTACGAGAACGCGGTGAAGCATCTCGAACGCGCGATCGATCTCAAGCCGGAAGATCCGACCATCAACGAT
Organism: Afipia sp.; assembly: GCA_024508675.1. Taxonomy (GTDB): domain Bacteria; phylum Pseudomonadota; class Alphaproteobacteria; order Rhizobiales; family Xanthobacteraceae; genus Afipia. The sequence goes on along the minus strand of JANINQ010000006.1, from coordinate 116,519 downwards.
CACCTCGGCGATGCCTACTGGCGCGTCGGGCGGACGCTGGAAGCGAAATTCCAGTGGGCGCATGCACGCGACCTCAAGCCTGAGGCGGACGAACTGCCGAAGATCGAGGCCAAGCTGCGCGACGGCCTGCCGGAGGATACGTCCAACGCTGCCGCCGCGGAGAAGAAGAAGGAAGACGGCAAGGGCGGTTAGCTTGTTCCTTGCCTTCCCTCCCTCGGAATGTCATTGCCGGGCTTGACCCGGCAATCCATTGCCCTGAATAAGTTCTCAGCTTTTGATGGATACGCGGGTGCCTGCTTTCGATGGGCGATGCCCGCGCATGACGTACTGAGTTCGGGGCGGCTACAGAATGACACTGCTGACAGAAACCGCGCGCGCCAAGGTCAATCTGACCCTGCGCGTTCTTGGCCGACGCCCGGACGGCTATCACGACCTTGAGAGTCTGGTGGTGTTCGCCGATTGCGCTGACGCGCTGACGCTGATGCCCGGTGCGGAGCTTGGCCTTTCGACCAGCGGGCCGGGCGCGCAGGACTGCGGCGACATGGCCGACAACCTGGTGATCCGCGCCGCGCGGCTTCTTGCCGAACGCATTCCCGGCCTCACGCTGGGAAAGTTCACGCTGGACAAGCATCTTCCCGTCGCAGCTGGCATCGGCGGCGGATCGGCGGATGCGGCGGCGGCATTGAGGCTGCTGGCGCGCGCCAGCAATCTTGAAATCGACGACCCGCGTATTGCCGAGGTTGCGCGCGAGACCGGCGCCGACATTCCGGTCTGTCTCGCCTCGCGCGCCTGCACGATGACCGGCGTTGGCGAAAACCTTGCGATGCTCGATATTCCGGCGATGCCCTGCGTGATGGTCAATCCGCGTGTCGGCGTTGCGACCAAGGATGTGTTCTCGGCGCTCGGTTTGGCCAAGGGCGAGCTCCTTGCAGGTGTCGGTGATGTGATGCTGTCGCCGGGATGGCCGGCGGACGGCGCATCGTTCGACGAATGGATCGACGCCATCGGACACGGCACCAACGATCTGGAAAAGCCGGCGCTGCAGGTCGAGCCGGTGATCGGTGACGTGCTTCAGGCACTGCGGGAAACCGAAGGCGTGCGGCTTGCCCGCATGTCCGGCTCTGGCGCGACGTGCTTTGGAATTTTCACGACAGATGCGCAAGCCCGCGCCGCCGCGCAGCTGATCGCACGCGCCTATCCTGCATGGTGGGTGCACGCGGGTGTGCTGAGTTAGGCATACACTCAATCTCGTCATTGCGAGGAGCGTCAGCGACGACGCAATCCATCTTCCTTAAAGAGTGGATTGCTTCGCTTTGCTCGCAATCACGAAAGCAGACTCAGTGCGACCGTGCCAGGCAGAACGCAACGACCTGCTCAAGCGCCGTCTTCATCGGTGACGACGGGAACAGCGCCAGCGCATCGACAGCCATTGCGCCGTAGTGCTGCGCGCGGCTCATCGTGTCTTCCAGCGCGCGATGCTTGGTCATCAGGCCGATGGCATGATCGAGATCGCCGTCGCCGATCTCGCCTTTCTCCAGTGTGCGAATCCAGAATGCGCGTTCGGCGTCGTTGCCGCGCCGGAAGGCCAGCACCACCGGCAGCGTGATCTTGCCTTCGCGGAAATCGTCGCCGACATTCTTGCCGAGCTTGGCGGCCTTGCCGCCGTAGTCCAGCACGTCGTCGATGAGCTGGAAGGCGATGCCGAGATTCATGCCGAACGAGCGCGAGGCTGTCTGCTCGGCCTTCGGGCGGTTCGCGATCACCGGGCCGACTTCGGAAGCGGCGGCGAACAGTTCGGCGGTCTTGCCGCGAATGACGGCGAGATATTCGTCCTCGGTGGTGGCGGTGTTCTTGGCCGCGGCGAGCTGCATCACCTCGCCCTCGGCGATGGTGGCGGCGGCGGAGGAGAGAATATCCAGCGCGCGCAGCGAGCCGACCTCGACCATCATGCGGAAGGCCTGGCCGAGCAGGAAGTCGCCGACCAGCACGCTGGCCTCGTTGCCCCACAGCATGCGCGCGGAGAGCTTGCCGCGCCGCAGCTCGCTCTCGTCCACCACGTCGTCATGGAGCAGTGTCGCGGTGTGCATGAATTCGACGGCAGCGGCGAGCTTGATATGGCCATCGCCGGTGTAGCCGGTGAGGTTGGCCATGGCCAAAGTCAGCATCGGCCGCAGCCGCTTGCCCCCTGACGAAATCAGGTGGTTGGCGACCTCCGGGATCATTGTCACTTCCGAGCCGGTGCGCGACAGAATCGTGCTGTTGACGCGTTCCATGTCGGACGCGACAAGCTCGACCAGCCGATCTATCGATGGCGTCGAGTGGCTCTCAAAGGGTACAATAACCGCCACGTCCGGTCTCCGGATGAATTTAAGGGCACCATAGAAACTGCCGTGCGATGCGGCAAGGGCGACGAACGGGCTGGACCGGCCCGTCCGGATGTGACGGGAGACGGCGGCCTTGCGTGAACTTGTCCGGACCAACGATGTGGTGCTGGTGTCGGCGGTGGGCGCGCTGCTGGACGGCGCGAATATCCACCATCTCGTGCTCGACAGTAATATGAGCATCATGGACGGCTCGCTGGGCGTACTTCCGCGCCGCATACTGGTCCATGACGATGACAATCTGGCCGCGCGCCGTCTGTTGACCGATGCGGGCCTCGCCCATGAATTGCGGGACAATGACTGAGCCCGGCCTTGCAGATGTCACCGAGGACATGGTCCTCGGTGGGCAGTTGCGGCTGCGCCAGCCGAAGCGCGGCCACCGTGCCGGCCATGATGCGATCCTGCTGGCGGCGGCGACCCCTGCGCGCGCAGGCCATCGCGTGGTGGAATTCGGCGCAGGCGTTGGAACAGCGGGCCTTGCGCTGGCGCGCCGCGTATCCGGGCTCGATCTGGTGCTGGTGGAAATCGACGAAACGCTTGCGGGGCTGGCGCGCGGCAATGCCGCTGCGAATGACATTTCCGCAGGTGTGCTGACATTAGATGTGACAGCGGGCGCGGAGGCCTTTGCAGCCGCTGGCCTAGGTCCCGACAGCGCCGATGCCGTGCTGATGAATCCGCCGTTCAACGATGCGGAGCGTCACCGCGCGTCACCGGACCCTGCGCGGCAGTCCGCACATGTCGCGGCTTCCGATACGCTTGAGCGTTGGACCCATGCCGCGCGCCGCGTATTGAAATCCGGCGGCGTGCTGACCCTGATCTGGCGTGCGGACGGATTGTCAGAGGTGCTGGCCGCGCTGGAGCGCGGGTTCGGCAGTCTGGCAATCCTGCCGGTTCACCCCGGTCCGAAAGGCGCGGCCATCCGCGTGATTGTCACGGCGGTCAAAGGCGGCAGGGCGCCGCTGGCGCTGCATCCCGGATTGGTCCTTCAGGACCCGGATGGGGAAGGGGGAGCGGAGGCTGCGGCCGTGCTTGGCGGAAAGGCCGCTCTGTCGCTGGCGAGCCGCTGACGCTCGCTGTTGCCCGAAAAATGCGCAGCCTGCTTACTGAGATACCGGCTTCGGAGCCTTTTCAGGGGCCTGCGTAAAGTGGATCGTGGTCAGGAGAGCGCCAATCAGCAAGATCAGGAGGTAAATCTTCATTTCTGCACCTTCAGGGCTGCGCCGTTGCAACCGTCACCCTTGTTGCAATGCAAAGTGCGTTCCAGTTTCTTGTCGCGCGCCGGAAGAATCCGGAGAGTCTCTAGATAAATCCCGTCCAATCAGATGCTTAGACGAAATTCGGGCACAAACGACGTGCTTAACAATGAGAAAATGTGCTGGTGGCTCCTGATGCCAGTTGGCGAATAATAAACCGTGAACATGAAGGACGTTCGATGACCGGGAATGGTTCTGGCAGTCACATTGTCGAGAGATTGAAGCGTCTGCTGCCGGCAAGGCTGCGCGGCGGGGCGGTGGTCCCGGTGGTGCGCCTCTCCGGCGTGATCGGCGCGGTGACGCCGCTGCGGCCCGGCATGTCGCTGGCGGGTGTCGCCCGTTTGCTGGAGCGCGCGTTCTCGACCAGTGGCGCGCGCGCCGTCGCGCTGGTGATCAATTCGCCGGGCGGCTCGCCGGTGCAGTCGCGCCAGATCTATCAGCGCATCCGCCAGCTCGCCGCCGAGAAGAATCTTCGCGTGCTGGTGTTCATCGAGGACGTCGCCGCCTCGGGCGGCTACATGATCGCCTGCGCGGGCGACGAGATTTTCTGCGATCCGTCGTCCATCGTCGGTTCGATCGGCGTGGTCGGCGGCACGTTCGGTTTTGTCGACCTGATCAAGAAGGTCGGCATCGAGCGCAGGCTCTATACCTCGGGCGAGAACAAGGCGCAGCTCGATCCGTTTCTTCCCGAAAATCCCGATGACGTCTCGCGGCTGAAAGCGATCCAGCGCGAGATTCACGACACCTTCATTGCATTGGTGAAGGACAGCCGCGGCGCGCGATTGAAAGGCGAGGAAAGCTATCTGTTCACCGGCGAATACTGGGCCGGCGAGCGCGCGGTGAAGCTCGGTCTTGCCGATGCCATCGGCGATCTGCGCACCGTGCTGCGCGCACGCTATGGCGACAAGGTGCAGACGCCGGTGATTGCGCCGCCGGCCGGGCTGCTCTCGGGGCTCGCGGGCCGCAAGCCCGGCGCGGGCGCATCGCTTCCCGGCTTTCCGGGATTTTCGGAAGATCTGATTTCAGCGCTGGAAGAACGCGCGATCTGGGCGCGCTATGGATTGTAGAACGGGAGACTGGTCATGCCGCCGCTGATTCTGGTTGCTGCGGGCATTCTTGGCGGAGCCGCGCTCGTGCGTCTCGCGGTGCGCGAGAGCCGCCGCATCAACCGCGAACTCGATGCCGCGCGCAAGGCGCCTGCTGCCGAGCAGGAGCGCATGCCGAAGCTGCGCCGCGATCCCGACACCGGGACCTACCGGCCGGGATAGGGCATGATCGTGAAAACGTCAGCCGTGCCGGCGCACGTCGTTGATGGTCATCACGCAAAGCGCGGCCATGATGATGGCCGCCACCAGAACCTGAAACGCAATCATTGTCGCCCCTGCCACAAAGCACCGCCGGTTGGGCCCGGCCGTTGGTTGCAATGGCGCCTTGCTAGCGGGCAGTCCCTAACAAACCCGGCGCGCGGGAAACCCGTCTGATCCTGCGGTTAAACCGGCCTTCGGGGATCTGCTAAAATCGCGCCGATCCGGGCAGGAATTGATTTGGAATCGTGGCCATCGCCTTGATTCCGTTGGCCCGCGCCGATACGGTCCGCGCGCAAATCACCCCCATTCCAACGCTTGAAGATTTCCGATGGATTCCCTGCCTCCGCACATGCGTCCCGAGCGTTCGTTTCAGGGCCTGATCCTGACCCTGCAGCGCTTCTGGGCCGACTATGGCTGCGTCATCCTGCAGCCCTACGACATGGAAGTTGGCGCAGGCACGTTCCATCCGGCGACCACCTTGCGCGCGCTCGGCCCCAAGCGCTGGAATGCCGCTTACGTTCAGCCGTCGCGCCGCCCCAAGGATGGTCGCTACGGCGAAAACCCGAACCGCCTGCAGCACTACTATCAGTTTCAGGTGATCCTGAAGCCGTCGCCGCCGGATATTCAGGACCTGTATCTGCAATCGCTGAAAGCGATCGGCGTGGACTCTGCGCTCCACGATATTCGTTTCGTTGAAGACGACTGGGAGAGCCCGACGTTAGGGGCTTGGGGACTCGGCTGGGAATGCTGGTGCGACGGCATGGAAGTCTCGCAGTTCACCTACTTCCAGCAGGTCGCGGGTGTGGAATGCGCGCCGGTCGCTGGCGAACTCACCTACGGCCTCGAGCGCCTTGCGATGTATGTGCAGGGCGTCGATCGCGTTTACGATCTCAACTTCAATGGTCGCGACGGCGCCGACAAGGTGACCTACGGCGACGTGTTCCTGCAGGCCGAGCAGGAATATTCGCGGCACAACTTTGAACATTCCGATACTGCGATGCTGTTCGAGCAATTCAAGATGGCCGAGAACGCCTGCAAGAAATATCTCGATGCGGGCTGGAAGGATGGCAAGCGCGAGGCGCATCTGATGGCGCTTCCGGCCTACGACCAGTGCATCAAGGCCAGCCATGTGTTCAATCTGCTCGATGCGCGCGGCGTGATCTCCGTCACCGAGCGGCAGAGCTACATCCTGCGCGTGCGTGAACTCGCCAAGGCCTGCGGCGAAGCATGGGTGCACACCGAAGCGGGAAGGGCGGAGTAACGACAATGCCCGATCTTCTTCTCGAACTGTTCTCCGAAGAAATTCCCGCGCGTATGCAGTCGAAGGCGGCGGATGACCTGCGCAAGATGGTCACCGACAAGCTGGTCGCCGAAGGCCTCGTCTATGAGGGCGCGAAGGCGTTCGTGACGCCGCGCCGTCTCGCGCTCACCGTGCATGGCATTCCGCAGCGCCAGCCGGACCTCAAGCAGGAACGCAAGGGCCCGAAGGTCGGCGCGCCGGACGCGGCCGTGCAGGGCTTCCTGAAAGCCGCAGGCCTCAAGTCGCTCGATGAAGCGAAGATCCAGCGCGACCCGAAGGGCGATTTTTACATCGCGCTTCTTGAGAAAGAGGGACGTCCCGCGATCGATGTGATCGCGGAGATCATTCCGCTGATCATCCGCACATTCCCGTGGCCCAAGCAGATGCGCTGGGGTGAACGCTCCGCGCGGAACGGCGCGCTGACATGGGTGCGTCCGCTGCATTCGATCATCGCGACTTTCGGTCCGGAAACCGAAGAGCCGGACGTTGTGAAGTTCGATATCGCCGGCATCGAGGCCGGACAGACCACGCGCGGCCATCGCTTCATGGCGCCCGCTGAATTCAGCGTGCGCCGCTTCGAGGATTACGTGTCGAAGCTGGAAGCCGCGAAGGTCGTGCTTGATCCCGAGCGGCGCAAGGACATCATCCTCACCGAAGCGAAAAACCTCGCCTTCGCGCAGGGTTTTGAATTGGTCGAGGATCAGGTGCTGCTCGATGAAGTCGCCGGTCTGGTCGAATGGCCGGTGGTGTTGATGGGTTCGTTCGACGAGAGTTTCCTGTCGATTCCCGGCGAAGTGATCCGCGCCACCATCCGCAACAACCAGAAGTGTTTCGTCGTTCGCGATCCGAAGACAGGCAAGCTCGCGAGCAAATTCATTCTGACCGCGAATGTCGAAGCGACCGATGGGGGCAAGGCCATTGTCGCGGGCAACGAGCGCGTCATCCGCGCGCGCCTGTCGGACGCGAAGTTTTTCTACGAGACCGATCTCAAGACCAAACTCGAAGACCGGCTGCCGAAGTTCGCGCAGATCGTGTTCCATGAAAAGCTCGGCACCCAGGCCGAACGTATCGCGCGCATCGGCAAACTCGCCGCTGAACTCGCGCCTCTCGTCGGCGCGGATGTTGCGAAGACCAAGCGTGCCGCGCAGCTTGCCAAGGCCGATCTGCTCACTGAAGTGGTCGGTGAATTCCCCGAAGTGCAGGGCCTGATGGGCCGCTATTACGCGCTGGCGCAGGGAGAAGACGGCTCCGTCGCCGCAGCGATCGAGGACCACTACAAGCCACAGGGACCTGCGGACCGCGTGCCGACTGATCCGGTCGCGATTGCTGTGGCGCTCGCGGACAAGCTCGACATTCTCACCGGCTTCTGGTCCATCGATGAAAAGCCGACCGGCTCGAAAGACCCGTTTGCGCTTCGTCGTGCGGCGCTCGGTGTCATCCGGCTCGTGAACGATAACGGAATCCGTCTGCCGCTACTCACAGCCTTCGCGAAGGCGGCGAAGCCGCATGACGGCAAGGATCTGCTCGCCTTCTTCGCCGATCGCCTCAAAGTCCAGCTTCGCGATCAGGGCGCGCGGCATGATCTTGTCGACGCCGTGTTCGCACTCGAAGGTCAGGACGATCTGTTGATGGTCGTGCGCCGCGTTGAAGCGCTCGGCAAATTCCTCGACAGCGACGACGGCAAAAACCTGCTGGCCGGCACCAAGCGCGCGTCCAACATTCTGGCCATCGAGGAGAAGAAGGACAAGCGTACCTTCACCGGCGCGCCGGATGCCTCGTTGTTCAAGGTCGATGAAGAAAAGGCGCTCGCCGCTGCCATCGCGCAGGTGAAGACCGAGGCGGGGGCTGCTGTGGGACAAGAAGACTTCGCCAGCGCCATGAGCGCCATGGCCAAGCTGCGTCCTGCGGTCGATGCTTTCTTCGACAAGGTGAAGGTCAACGACGACGACAAAGCCGTGCGCGAAAACCGCCTCAAGCTCCTGAATGAGATTCGCGAAGCCACCCGCGCCGTGGCGGATTTCTCGAAGATTCAAGACTGAGCGAGCGTCCTGAATTTTCTGGTCGTCCCGGCGCAAGCCGGGACCCATAACCACTGGCGCTTCTGCCCTGCGAGAAGCGGAGTGGCACTTCCTTCTAAAGGCATTTCGACAGGGAATATGGGTCCCGGCTTGCGCCGGGACGACCCCGATATGCCGATGGTGCGGCCAGCGTTTCCCCCGTTTACCCCTCGTTAACCCTATTCTGTAAGGTTCCGGTAACTTCCGTTAACGGCCGTTAGCGAATGCCGGGGCCTATATGACCGCGATCAATGGTTACAATCCCTATGCCGCGCTCGGCTCCGCCTATGCGCGCACGGCGGCGGCGACACAGCCGTCGCTGCTGGATGCGCTGAATGCAGCCGAAACCGGTGCGCAATCCGATCCCAATGCGGCAACCAATCTCACGCTGTCCGATGCGGCAAAGGCGAAGCTTGCCGGCGATGCGGCGACGCCCGATTTCACCACCGTCACGAACGATGCCCGTGCGGCGCTCGACAAGCTTTATGCAGCGGCGAAGGTCAACGGTCCGCTGACATCGGACGGCAAGACGACTGTGGACCTGTCGTCGCTGGACCGCCGCTCGCTGTTCGCCATCGCCACCAACAATGGTGGCAAGTTCACGCCTGACGAGCAGAGTGTCGCATCGCAGGAACTGACCGGTCGCTTCAATGCCGCGCTTGCGCCCGCTGCTGCTGCAACGTCGATGACGAAGAACTACACCGTCGTTTACAAGGCCGTGCTGGATTATCTCGATGGCGCCAGTACGGAGGAAAAGGCCACATCCGCATGGGCGACGCAGCGCGCCGCCGGACTGAAAGGCTATGAAACTGCGAAGCAGAAGCCGGATACCGCGCCGAGCGTGTCAGGCGATCCGGTCGCCGCTTATCTTGCGAAATATCCCGACGGCGCGCCGGCGGGTGCCACGAAGACATTCACCACGGTTGCGACCGATGCCCGCGCGGCGCTGGATGCGCAGGCCAGTCTCGCCGCCGAGAACAAGACCGAACTGGTTTACGATCCGAAGCGGAAGTTCGGTCAGCTTGTGGATTTCTCGTCGTTCGATAACCGCTCGCTGTCCGCGATCACGCTCAATCAGGACCAGAAGTTCTCGAACCAGGAAATCTACGCTGCAAAGAAGGAGCTGGATTCGCGCACCCGCGCCAGCATCCTGTCGTCGCTCAAGCAGAGCCAGCAAAGCGGCGATCCCTCGCAATTGAGCCTTGGCATTCTGCAGAGCTATTCGGCGATGAGCGACGAAGAGCGTCAGGCTTCGGGCTGGACGGTTTCGTTCCGTGACAACGTGCTTCAGCAATACAAGTCCACCAGCAACATCCTCTCGATGCTGCAGGGCGCGTAATTTCCGTAAGTAAGACTCAAACGAAAAAACCCCGCACGGCGATCCGTGCGGGGCTGTTCGCTTGCGCCGGGCGGCGGGGGAGAACCGGTCAGCGCAAACGGGACTGAACGCCTGCGCTAATCGATCACCTGCATTACGCGCCGCGTGCGCGGCTCGACCAGGATCGGCCGGTCGTTGACCACAGTGTAGCGATAGCTGGTCGCGCCGTATTGCTGCGGCACGTCGTAATAGGTCACGCCGCTTTCCGGCAGCACGGTGCCGACGCGCACCGGCGCATCGATGGAGTAGGACGGCACACGTTCCTCGACGATATACTGGCGGAAGCGCGGACGCTCATCTTCCGAGATGATGCCGACACCGGGGCCTGCGAGGCCGGTGGTCACACCTTCCTCGACAATGATGCGCTGCTGGGCCTGAGCCGCGAGCGGCATCGCCGTGGCGGTGGCCAGCAGCGCTGCTGCGAGAAGGGGATTACGCATGGCTTTCTCCTCGATTGAAAACAGCCAGATCGCGCTTGCGGTTGCCTGCGCCGATCACGGCCTGAAACCGGCACGGGCCGATCAACAGCCGTGACAATGACGTCCGCCGCTCATCGTTCCTGGGCGATTGTGATTTCACCGCGGTGTTTTCGTGGGAAGCGCGCCGCCATGGCGGCAGAAGTTTGAAACGTCATGGAACTCACCGCGTGTTCGCGCCGTTAGATGTTCCCATGCGTGAGGGAAGGATAGATTCCTTCTCGATTCGCAGTCGTTGCGTTTCCAAATCGTGTTTTTGTTTTCAATGCCGGGGAGGCCCTATGTCTGTCAGTATCGCCCACATCCAGCCGATCGTCGCACTCATCGCTGGCGTGTTGATTCTCATCATGCCGCGGCTGCTGAACTTCATCGTGGCGATCTATCTGATCCTTGTCGGGATCATCGGCCTGGGGATCATTAAGTAACGGAATATTTCAGATTGTTACGGGATTGAGCGCAATGCTGGAGATTTTGCCCATTTCTGTAACAATCTGAAACCGTTCGTGATCTAAAACGCGAATATCGGCTCAACGCCGCTTGCGCGCGCATGTGCCGCCGTGGTGTAACGCCGCTGCCGTTTCACTCATGCAGCGTCTGGAAGCCATGGCCAAAGCCTCATCGAAGAAATCCGCCGCAAAGTCCTCCCCCAAAGCCAAATCGAAGCCCGCCGCGAAGGCAAAGCCCGCCGCGAAGAAATCCGCTGCGGCGAAGCCGGCGAGCAAACCCGCTGCGAAGCCCGCACCCGTTGCAAAGAAGGCGACCCAGGCCGTTCAGGCCGGCAAGTGGGTCTACACGTTTGGTGATGGCCGCGCCGAGGGCAAGGCCAACATGCGCGACCTGCTGGGCGGCAAGGGCGCGAACCTCGCCGAGATGGCGAACCTCGGATTGCCGGTGCCTCCGGGTTTCACGATCCCGACCTCGGTCTGCACTTATTTTTACGCCAACGGCAAAACCTATCCGAAGGATCTGAAGTCGCAGGTCGAGAAGGCGCTGGTCACTGTCGGCAAGATCGCCGGCAAGACATTCGGCGACGCGAAGAACCCGCTGCTGGTTTCGGTGCGCTCCGGCGGCCGCGCCTCGATGCCGGGCATGATGGACACCGTGCTCAATCTCGGCCTCAACGACACCACCGTTGAAGCTCTGTCGCAGCTCTCGGGCGACCGCCGGTTCGCCTATGACAGCTATCGCCGCTTCATCACGATGTATTCGGATGTGGTGCTCGGCTTCGAACATCATCACTTCGAAGACATTCTCGACACCTACAAGGACAGCAAGGGCTATTCGCTCGACACCGAACTGACCGCCGATGATTGGGTCGAATTGGTCGGCCGCTACAAGGAAGCTGTCGCGCGCGAAACCGGCGAGGATTTCCCGCAGGACCCGCATGCGCAGCTCTGGGGCGCGATCGGCGCGGTGTTCTCGTCCTGGATGAATGCGCGCGCGGTGACCTATCGCCGCCTGCATGACATTCCGGAATCATGGGGCACCGCCGTCAACATCCAGTCCATGGTGTTCGGCAACATGGGCGATACCTCGGCCACCGGCGTTGCGTTCACGCGCAATCCGTCGACCGGCGAGAAGCGCCTTTACGGTGAGTTCCTCATCAACGCGCAGGGCGAGGACGTGGTGGCGGGCATCCGCACGCCGCAGGACATCACCGAACATGCGCGCAAGGAGTCCGGCTCCGACAAGGCGTCGATGGAAGTCGCGATGCCGGACGCGTTCAAGGAGCTGACGCGCATCTACACCCAGCTCGAAAAGCACTACCGTGACATGCAGGACATGGAATTCACGGTGGAGCAGGGCAAGCTGTGGATGCTGCAGACCCGCAACGGCAAGCGCACTGCGAAGGCGTCGCTGCGCATCGCGGTCGATCTCGCCAATGAAGGCCTGATCACCAGGAAGGACGCGATCACCCGGATCGATCCGGCCTCATTGGATCAGTTGCTGCATCCGACCATCGATCCCGTCGCCAAGCGCGACGTCATCGCCACCGGTCTTCCCGCATCGCCGGGCGCGGCTGCGGGTGAAATCGTGTTCTCGTCCGACGAAGCCGCCAAGCTGCAGGCCGATGGCCGCAAGGTCATCCTGGTGCGTGTCGAAACCTCGCCGGAAGACATTCACGGCATGCACGCTGCGGAAGGCATCCTCACCACGCGCGGCGGCATGACGTCCCATGCGGCGGTGGTCGCGCGCGGCATGGGCAAGCCCTGCGTCTCAGGTTGCGGCACCGTGCGCGTCGATTACGGACGCGGCATGATGACCATCGGCAACCGCACCTTCAAGGCGGGTGATGTCATCACCATCGACGGTTCGCTCGGTCAGGTTCTGGCCGGCCGCATGCCGATGATCGAGCCGGAACTGTCCGGCGACTTCAACACGCTGATGGGCTGGGCCGATCAGGTCCGCAAGCTGAAGGTCCGCACCAACGCGGATACGCCTGCGGATGCGCGCACCGCGCTGAAGTTCGGCACCGAAGGCATCGGCCTCTGCCGCACCGAGCATATGTTCTTCGAGGAAACGCGCATCCGCACGGTGCGCGAGATGATCCTCGCCGAGGACGAAGGCTCGCGCCGCTCGGCGCTCGCAAAGCTGCTGCCGATGCAGCGCGCCGACTTCGTTGATCTGTTCGAGATCATGAAGGGTCTGCCGGTCACCATCCGCCTGCTCGATCCGCCGCTGCACGAGTTCCTGCCGCACTCGCAGAGCGAGATCGAGGAAGTCGCCCGCGCGATGAACACCGATGCGCGCAAGATCGCGGATCGCGCGCGTGAACTCTCCGAGTTCAACCCGATGCTCGGCTTCCGTGGCTGCCGTCTTGCGATAGCCTATCCGGAAATCGCGGAAATGCAGGCGCGGGCCATTTTCGAAGCCGCGGTGGAAGCGGGCAAGCGCACCGGCAAGCCGGTCGGGCTTGAGGTGATGGTGCCGCTGATCGCGACCAAGGCGGAGTTCGATCTGGTCAAGGCGCGCATCGATGCGACTGCCAATTCCGTGACCAAGGAGACCGGCGTGAAGCTGAACTATCAGACCGGCACCATGATCGAACTGCCGCGCGCCTGTCTGATGGCGGGCGATATCGCCAAGACCGCCGAGTTCTTCTCGTTCGGCACCAACGATCTGACTCAGACCGCGTTCGGCATCAGCCGCGACGACGCCGCGAGCTTCCTCGGCACCTATGTCTCGCGCGGCATCATCGACATCGATCCGTTCATCTCGGTGGACCGCGACGGCGTCGGCGAACTGGTGAAGATCGGCGTGCAGCGCGGCCGCAAGACCCGCCCCAATCTCAAGATGGGCATCTGCGGCGAACACGGCGGCGATCCCGCCTCGGTGACGTTCTGCCACGATGTCGGTCTCGACTACGTGTCGTGCTCGCCCTATCGCGTGCCGATCGCACGCCTCGCGGCGGCGCAGGCCGCGCTCGGCAAGGCCGCCGCCAGCCAGGCGTGAGCTGACTGGCGCAATATGAATCGTTGCGATGCCCGGGCTTGTCCCGGGCATTTTGCTTTTTTAGACACTCTTCGTCATTGCGAGGAGCGAAGCGACGAAGCAATCCATGCCTCACCTGTGGGGAATTTCGTTGCTTCGTGGAGGTTATCATCGGGCGGCGCTTCGCGCCGACCCGTTGACTCGCAATGACGATGTTCACCGCGTATCCGGAAATGGAACTCTTACTATTTTACGTTCATTATTTTTGTTGACGCGATGTTTACCACCTTGCTGGACGCCCTGTTTACCAAGGCTTTCGATGTGATCGCGCGATTTCAGGTGCGAACTTGCGTGTGGCGCGGCGGACGCGCCGATTAACCCCGCGGCAACTTTAATTCGATACCAACGAAATCGATCGGATTGTACCGAATGTGCCGTCCGGTTGCGTGTGTATAAGCGTTCGTTGCGTGAGCGTATCGATGTCTGTGTTGCGTAACGGGTCGAAGGGCGCGCGGTTCGCGCCCTTCGGCTTTCTTCTCTGTCTTCTGACAGCGATGCCGACCGAAATCGGCTATCAGGATCTCGCGTCGCTCTTGGCGCGGCAGCCTGGCGTCGCCGAGCGCTGGCAGGAATACATCTTCGCATCCTCGCGTCGCATGCTGCAGGTGGCTTCGTTCAATCTGCCGCGGCCGATCGGCACGCATACCCGCGAAACCCCGACCTATCGTCTTGCCAGCCTCGACAGCACCAGCGTTGATGTGACCGGTTCGCTTGGCCGCGATCCGCTGGGGCCGGTGTTGCGTCCGTGGCAGAAATCCGATTTTCCGAAGGTGGTCCGCTCGTCCAAGGGTGATCGTCTTCCGATCTATGTGCCCGAAGTTGCCGTGCCTGCCGCTGCTCCACAGCCGGAGCAGGATCAGCCGAATTCCAATGCTTCGGTTCGTGGTGCGAAGACGGCGGAAGCGGAGCCTGCGAATCCTGCGCCAGCCAATGCCGCGCCGCTCGATGCCGAGCTTGAAGCCGCGTTGAATGCGCCGCGTCTCCCACAGTATGAATCCTCTGTCTCGCTGCAGGACATTCCCGCCGATCATCCGCTGAACGCGAAACCTCCGGCAGGAGCCGAGGAAAGCGTTGCTGCGGAAGCCGCGCCCAACCGCGATGGCTTCTCGTTCCAGACCGCGACCCTGTTCTTCGGCAATTCATCGCTCGGCCTTTCGAGCGGATCGCTCGAGCGCTGGCAGCCTGGCGAAGAGCCGGTCATCGTGTTGCCCGGCGTCGACCCCGATATGAAGATGCCCGCGGTGCGGCCTGCCGACGAATCGTCGCTTCCCTCCGCCGGCGGCGAAAGCGTCGCCAGCAAGGGGGAGGTCACCGGCGAAAGCCAGCGTCCTCGTACACCGGCGGAGCGTCTCGGTCTTGATGCCAAGACCCGCGCCAAGTCCGAGAAGTGCCTGACCGATGCAATTTACTTCGAAGCGCGCGGCGAAGCGGTGCGCGGCCAGATCGCGGTGGCGCAGGTGGTGCTGAACCGCGCCTTCTCCGGCTACTACCCGACCACGGTGTGCGGCGTGGTCTATCAGAACTCGCACCGTCACCTGTCCTGCCAGTTCACCTTCGCCTGCGACGGCATCCGCGATGTGGTGAAGGAGCCGGATATGTGGGAGCGCGCGAAGAAGATCGCGAAGGAATCTCTCGACGGCCGCCTGTGGCTGCCGGAAGTCGGCAAGTCCACGCACTATCACGCCTACTGGGTGCGCCCGTCATGGGTGAACGAGATGAAGAAGATGTATAAGTACGGCGTACATACCTTCTATCGTCCGCGCGCCTGGGGCGACGGCAAGGATGCGCCGACATGGGGCACCGAGGCGCAGACTGCCGCGATCTCGGCGGAGCTTGCCAATGCGGCAAAAAGCTCGGCTGAGATTTCGGGCGGGAGGTAAAGCTTAACTTGAAACGCGATATTTTCAAGAATCTCATTCGTCATTACCGAGATTGACCCGACGATCCATCTTTTGTTTGATTCTTTTCTGCGATGGCCAGCTTCAGCACCTCGATTTGGCTGATCTCGGCACCACTCGGGTCCAAGATAATAATGTCAAAGATTCCTTCTCGCCCAAGGAAAGCTAGTGCCTCACAAACCGCTTCGGCTGTTGGGTAGCTAGAATTAATAGGGCCTCTTATTGCGTACGGCACAATAGCTGCTCCAGTATAGATAGAATCTCTTCGAGATAGACGCGTGGGTCAGGCCCCGCATGAAAATCCGGAGTGTTGCTATTTACGCATCGATATCCAGCGCGACATCGAAGTTCGGCGCGGAATGCGTCAGCGCGCCGGACGACACATAGTCCACGCCGGTCTTCGCAATCTCCGCAATCGACGCCAGCGTGACGCCGCCGGAGACTTCTAGCACCACGCGGCCATCCGTGATGGCGACGGCCTCGCGCAGCATCGGAATGTCCATGTTGTCGAGCATCACCACATCCGCAAGACCCGTCGCCAGCACCTCGCGGAGCTGATCGAGCGTATCGACCTCGATCTCGATCTTGACCAGATGACCGACATGTGCGCGCGCGCGTTCCAGCACCGGCTTGACGCCGCCCGCGACGGCGATGTGGTTGTCCTTGATCAGGATCGCGTCGTCGAGGCCGAAGCGGTGATTGAAGCCGCCGCCGCAGCGCACGGCATATTTCTCCAGCGCGCGCAGGCCCGGTGTGGTCTTGCGGGTGTCGCAGATGCGCATTTTCGTCACGCCTGCATGGCGGATGTAATCCGACGTCAGCGTGGCGATGCCGGACATGCGTCCGACAAAATTCAGCGCGGTGCGCTCACCGGCCAGCACGGCGCGGGCCGGGCCGGAGATGGTCAGCACATGCGCGCCCTTGGCGACGGCGTTGCCGTCGCGCACATGGGCCTGAATGTTGATGTCCGGCGACAGGCGCTGAAACACCGCGACGGCGAGTGGCAGTCCCGCGATCACCCCGGCCTGCCGCGCGACAAGAATGGCATGAGCGTGAACCGCCGGAGGAATGGTCGCGGTGGATGTCACGTCACCGGCGCGGCCAAGATCCTCGGCCAGCGCGCGCGCCACCGCCTCCTCGATGGCCAGCGGCGAGAGGAAGGCGTCCGGGTGCATGAGAGCTGCGGGGTTGAGAACATCGCTGATGCTCATGGTCAGGCTCCTGCAGAAGTGCGTTTGAGAGATGCAGTGTTCACCAGCGATGCGGCGACATTGCGTGCTTCATCGAGCGTGGTCATGGTGCGATGCCGCTGCGTAGCGTCTTCCGCCGGAGTGTCGGAACGCTCATGGGCGCCGCGACTCTCGCGCCGCGACCATGCGGACGCCGCCACGATCAGCGCGGTGGTCGCCATGTTGCGGAGCGCGATGTTGCCGGTGGTCTGCTCGATCACCACGAAGGTGCGGATCGCTTCCGCGAGATCATCGCCATTGCGGATCACGCCGACATGCGAACTCATCATCGCGCGCAGGTTGGCCTCGCGGAGCGGCGGCATCGCGGCATTGGGCCGGACTTGCGGCGTCGTCGGAGCCGGTGCGCGCGCAATGGTCTGCCCGTTGATGTCATCGGCGATGCGTGCAGCATAGACCACGGCTTCCAGCAGCGAATTGGACGCGAGCCGGTTGGCGCCATGCGCGCCGGTGCATGACACTTCGCCGCCGGCCCACAGGCCCTTGAGCGATGTGCGGCCGTGATGATCCACGGCGATGCCGCCCATGTGGTAGTGCGCGGCGGGCGCGATCGGGATTGGCTGCGTGGCCGGATCAAGGCCTGCCGCCATGCACTTGGCATGGAAGCCCGGGAATTTGCCGGCAAGGTGCGGGCCGAGCGATCTTGCATCGAGATACGCGCCGCGGCCTGCGGCGATTTCCGCGAACACGCCGCGCGCCACCACATCGCGCGGCGCAAACTCCGCCAGCGGGTCGCGCGCCAGCATAAAGCGCTCGTCCTTGCCGTTGATGAGGATCGCGCCTTCGCCGCGCAGGGCCTCGGTCGCCAGCGGCGCCGGATCGCGCCCGACATTGAGCGCGGTCGGATGAAACTGCACGAATTCCGGATCGGCGATGACCGCGCCCGCGCGGGCCGCGATGGCAAGGCCGATGCCGTTGGCCTCCGCCGGATTGGTCGTCACCGCATAGAGATGTCCGATGCCGCCGGTCGCAAGTACGATGGCGCGCGACGCGATGATGACCGGTGCGGCTGCCGGATCGTCGGCCTTGCGCAGCTGCAGCCCGGTCACCGTGTCACCCTCGGTCAGCAATGCTTCCGCGGCATAGCCTTCGATGACGCGGATCGACGGCGTGTTGCGTACCGCTGTGATCAGCGCGGCGATGATGGCCTTGCCCGCCATGTCGCCCTGCACATGGACGATGCGCCGCGCCGAGTGCGCCGCCTCGCGCCCGACGGCGAGCTTTCCTTCGAGATCCCGGTCGAACGGCACGCCGTAGTGCAGGAGATCGTGGATGCGTGCAGGCGCTTCACGCGCAAGACTGAGCGCGACGGCTTCATCGACGATGCCGCCGCCCACTGCAACTGTATCGGCGGCATGGGCTTCCGGAGTGTCGCCTTCACCGACAGCGGCTGCGATGCCGCCCTGCGCCCATGCGCTGGATGCGCCTTCGCCGAGAGGCGCGGCGGAAATCACCGTGACGGGGCGGGGCGCGAGCTTCAGCGCGCAGAACAGCCCCGCGAGCCCGCCACCGACGATGAGGATGTCGGTGGAGTTTGAGATACCGCTGTGGAATGTCGTGCTCATGATGTTGAGCTTTCAAGATTTGCAGACGTCATGGCCGGGCTTGTCCCGGCCATCCACGTCTTATCGGACGTTTAGGAAGGAAGACGTGGATGCCCGGCATAAAGCCGGGCATGACGGCGTTTGCTTTGGATGCATCGTGTCCGATGCATGCTTCAATTCTTCAGGTTGATCATGCGCTCCACCGAGCGGCGGGCATTGCCGATGATCGCCGGATCGACCGTTACTTCCTCACGCATGTAAAGCAGGCTGTCGAGAATCTTCGGCAGCGTGATGCGCTTCATGTGCGGGCACAGATTGCACGGTTTGACGAATTCGACATGCGGCAGTTCGGCCTGCACGTTGTCCGCCATCGAACATTCGGTGACCATGACAATGCGCTTCGGCTGATGCTTGCGCACCCAGTCGATCATGTGCGCGGTCGAGCCGGTGAAGTCGGCTTCCGCGATCACATCCGGCGGGCATTCCGGATGCGCGATGATCTGCACCGAGGGGTCGGCTTCGCGATAGGTGCGTAGCTCATCGCCGGTGAACCGCTCGTGCACCTCGCACGCGCCTTTCCAGGCGATGATCTTCACGCTGGTTTTCGAGGCGACATACTTCGCCAGATACTGATCCGGCAGGAAGATGACGGTGTCGGCATTAAGGCTCTCCACCACCTGCACGGCGTTGGACGATGTGCAGCAGATGTCCACCTCGGCCTTCACGTCGGCAGACGTGTTGACATAGGCGACCACGGGCACGCCCGGAAACTTCTCGCGCAGCAGCCGGACATCCGCGCCGGTGATGGCGGACGCCAGCGAACAGCCGGCGCGCGAATCCGGGATCAGCACGGTTTTGTCGGGATTCAGGATCTTCGAGGTTTCGGCCATGAAGTGCACGCCGCACTGGACGATCACCTTCTGCTTCACCTTCGTCGCCTCGCGTGCCAATTGCAGCGAGTCGCCGCCGATGTCGGCCACGCAGTGGAATATCTCCGCAGTCTGATAGTTGTGCGCGAGGATGACGGCGTCGCGTTCCTGCTTGAGGTCGTTGATCGCCTTCACATAGGGCGCCATGAACGGCCATTCGATCTCCGGAATGACGGTCTTCACCTTGGCGTAGAGATGCGCGGTGGCGCGCTCGACCTCGGGCGTCCATTCCAGCGACGGCATCGGCAAGGCGCGTGCGCGCTCCGCATCGGTGAGGCGGGTGCGGACAATGTTGTCGGCGGGACGGTGTGCGCCGGTCCCCAGATCGTCGGGACCGTAAATTGCTGAGATCGGCATCGCAGCCTCCTGAAACTGCCTAATATACTCATATTGAGCATATTAGGATTTTGAGAAATCCGGCCTTTTTGGGCCGGTGTTTCGAACTCTGGTTCTTTGCTCGCCCCATTATACTCAAAACGAGCAAAACAAATATAGCATCTTGGTCAGGCCCTCGCCAGCGCTGTGTTCGGAAATTCCCGCATGGCGGAAATGCATCGGCTCTAACCGGCAGGAGAGAGGGCTTGGCAAAGCCAGCCGGAGCGGCCAATCAGGGGGCCGGATTCCAACACACAAGAAAAAGGAGAGCGGGTTTGGCAACCTTCAAGGCAATCAGGATCGACAAGGCCGAGAAAGGCACCACGGCGGCGCTGACGCAGTTCGACGAAGCCGAACTGATGGAGGGCGACGTCACTGTTGCGGTCGAGTGGTCGACGGTGAATTACAAGGACGGCCTCGCCGTCACCGGCAAGTCGCCGGTGGTGCGCCGCTTCCCGATGATCGCCGGTGTCGATTTCGCGGGCACGGTTCTGGACTCGTCGCATCCGGCCTGGAAGGCGGGCGACAAGGTTGTCTCCACCGGCTGGGGCCTGAGTGAAACTCATCTCGGTGCGTATGCAGAGAAGGCGCGCGTCAAGGGCGACTGGCTGGTGCGTCTGCCGGACGGCATGACCGGGCGTCAGGCGATGGCGATCGGCACTGCGGGTTTCACCGCGATGCTGTCGGTGCTGGCGCTGGAGAAGCACGGCCTCACGCCGAAGAGCGGCCCGGTGATCGTCACCGGCGCAGCCGGCGGCGTCGGTTCGGTGGCCGTGGCGATTCTCGCCAAGCTCGGCTTCCATGTCATCGCCTCGACCGGCCGTGCTGCGGAAGCGGATTATCTGCGCGGTCTCGGCGCGGCGGAAGTGATCGACCGCAACGAACTCTCGGCTCCGGCGAAGCCACTGGCCAAGGAGCGCTGGGCGGGCGGTGTCGACAGCGTCGGCTCCACCACGCTGGCAAATCTGCTGTCGATGACGAAGTACGGCGGCGCGATTGCGGCCTGTGGTCTGGCGGGCGGTATGGATCTGCCGTCCTCGGTCGCGCCTTTCATTTTGCGCGGAGTGTGCCTTTTGGGCATCGATTCCGTGATGTGCCCGATCGAGCCGCGAAAGGCCGCCTGGGCCCGCATCGCGACCGATGTAGACCATGCGAAACTCGCTGAAATGACTACGGAAATTAGTCTGGAGGAGGTTTTCGACGCGGCGCCGAAAATTCTCGCCGGGCAGCTTCGCGGCCGGACGGTGGTGAGAATTTCCTGAGGACGTTCAGACTTTACCAACCATGATGCGCCAATGTTGCCATGGTTGGTATGGTAATCACCGGGTTAAGGCGTAAACCGCCGGGCGATTTTCGCCCGGCCGGTTGTTCGAACCCGCAGTCAGTCAGTTGGAGTAGCCCGCATGCTCGCCCGCGTCGTTCTTGGAGCCGTGCTCGCCGGATCATTTGCAGCGCCTGTCCTCGCAGAAAACATGAATGCGGACGAAGCGCGCAAGTTCGTCGCGAACAAGATGTTCGCCTTCACCTGTTTCGACGGCACCAAGGGTGTCGGCAAGATCACCTATGATGGCGCGGCCGCTGGCGCGGTGCAGTTCGGCGGTGCCGGCGAGGCCCGCCATATGCGGCTGCCGAGCAATACGCTTCAGGTTCGTGGCCAGCAGATTTGCGCGTCGATCAAGGGCATTCCCTTCGAGCCGTGCTTCAATCTGGACAAGACCAGCAATGTCAGCTTCCGCGGCGCGGTGTCGGGCATGGGCTTCGCTTATTGCGATTTCCGCAAGCATGGCAACGCACGCGTGTTCCTCGCGCGGTCGATCTCGCGTCCCCGTTCGCTGCGCGCGCCGGGCGTGACGC
Source organism: Afipia sp. (assembly GCA_024508675.1). Classification (GTDB taxonomy): domain Bacteria; phylum Pseudomonadota; class Alphaproteobacteria; order Rhizobiales; family Xanthobacteraceae; genus Afipia. Next base: position 95,028 of record JANINQ010000006.1, on the reverse strand, counting down.
AGTCGGCGGATGCGACGCCGCGCGCCGAGGTGAAGCCGGTTGCGGCCCGCAGCGAACCGGCGCTGGAACTGCGCCGCTCCGCGAGCGAGTAAACTTGCTTCGTGCATGAAGCCTCATGGTGAGGAGGCGCTTCTTTAGCGCCGTCTCGAACCATGAGAGTATTGATGCAATCTTTAAGCCCTCCTCATCCTTCGAGACGCGCGCAACTGCGCGCTCCTCAGGATGAGGGTTCAGCACATCACGCCGCCGGATGAGCCGGCGGCGTTTTCGTTTGCCGGAACAGGATGCGCTGATACAGCCATCCGATCGCGACCAGCACGAGGCCCAGACCGATGAACGAGAATGCGCGGTAGGCGCCGGTCAGGTTCGACATGTCGATCAGGAACACCTTGAGCACGGTAATGGCGATCATTACCGCCGAGGCGAGGCGCGCGCGCTGCGACGGCAGCAGCAGGCCGATGCCCAGCAGCACCACACCGAACACCAGCCACGCCACCGAGTAGGTGTATTGCTCGGCGTCGAAGGTGCGCGAGCTGTCGAGGAACGGGCCGTGATAGAGCCGCCTGATCTCCAGCGTAATGTACGCCAGCGCCAGAACCAGCGCGCCGGCCGCGATGGTGTTGGCATAGGCCGCGGCGCGGCGTCCCGCCACTGCATAGGACAGCAGCAGCGCGAGGATGGCCGGGATCGCATAGCCGAGAATCAGCGGGTTGACGAACTTGCCCGCGATCTCGATCCTCCAGATCGCCGGATTCTCCATGAAGAACAGCCCGAACAGGATCGCAAGACCGGCGAACCATGTCAGCAGCAGCGCGCCGATGTTGTGGATGATGCTGTTGGTCCGCATGCAAAGCCGTTCGAGGCCGATCGCCATCGCCAGCGCGGCGCAGACCTGCAGGCCGAACTCGATCAGGGTCGCTGACGTGCGATAGATGTTGCCGTTGTTGATGTAGTGGCGGATCTCGGTGAAGGCGAGCAGCACCGTGAACAGGATCGCGGCCGCCTCGACGCTGCGCAGCGGCGCGTCGTCGCCGCGCTTGCGCAGGAAATACGAGCCGAGCCAGAACGACGCCGCCGGAATGCCGTAGCCGAGCAGCAGCCAGTTGAAGATCGGCGTGGTGCCGAGATCGTTTCCGGCGATGCGCGGCTCATAGCCGATCCGCAGCACCACGATGCCGGCGAGAATGGCCGCAAGCGAACGCAGGAACGGGATCGGCCGCTTCATTGAAATCCATGCGGTGCCGAGCGACATCAGCGCCAGCGCGATGGTGAGCCAGCCCTTTTCCAGCGCGAAAGTGAAGGCCAGCGCCAGCGCGGCAAGCGTGCCGGTGGCGTAGAGCGCGGTTGCGATCATCTGGCCCGGACGCGCCTCGCGGCGGGTCAGGACTTCAGTGATCGCGGCGAATGCCGCAGCAACCGCGATGGCGATGATCGCGAACGGGATCGAACGGTCCAGATGTGCGATGCGTGCATAGAGCGCGACCAGCAGTGCCAGCGGCGTGAACACGCCCGCCGCTGCCCAGACCACGGGGACGATTGCGCCGATGGACCGGCCCTGCGCAAGGAAGCCCGCCGCACCGAAGGCTGCGCCGAAGCCGGCCGCTGCGATGAGATGCATGCTGATCGAGCCGTCATCGGCGCGCGTGCCGATGCCGGGCAGGGGACCACCGGCGACGACGGCGAGATCGGGATTGGCGCGGACCGCCCATTCGGCGAACACCACGAAGACGAACAGCGCTGCTGCGCCGATGGCTCCGACGGCGCTGTCCGTGCGCCAGGCGATGACGAACGTGGCTGCGACCAGCAGCGCGAACACGATCAACGACGCGTCGGCGTGATTGTTGGTGAGCACCAGCACCATCGCTCCGGCGAGGAACACATCGAGCGAGAACGACGACACCCGCTCGATGCGGCCCGGCTCCGCCGTGGGACCGAACATGAATCCGGCCACGACCATGACAGCCGCGAGCGCGAAGCCCGCGATCATGTGGAAGGCGTGCGGTGCGAATGTCGCGACGTTATCAATGCCCGGTGCCATCCAGACGGCGCTGAACACGATGGTGGTGACCGCGAGCCAGCGCCACATCCGGATACGGGCCAGAGCAAAAGCGGCGGCGGTGACGATGGCGATATAGATGTAGAGCGCCCAGTAATCGGGCTTGTCCGACGACACCAGCACCGGCGTGACGAACGCGCCGACGACGCCGAGGCCCGCAAGAGCGGGGCCATGCAACAGCGCCGCGGCAAGCGTGCCGAGCGCGACTGCGCCGAGCAGGACGAAGGCAACAGGCGGCGTGAGGAAACCATAGAGTGCGTAGGCCGCATAGACGGTCGCGAACGCGACAGCCGTTCCGGCTGCGGTGAGAATGGCGGGAATGTTGGCAATCGGCAGCGGCGCGATGGAGGAAAGATTTTCCTTGCGGCGCGCGACTTCGCCGACAGCGAGCAGCGCCAGCGCGAACAGGCCGCCGAGCAGCACGCGCACCTTGTCGCTGATCAGACCGGCTTCGATCGAATACTTGACAAGGAAAATGCCGCCGAGCGCGAGCGTGAGGCCGCCGACCCAAACCACCCAGCGGGTGCCGATTCTTTCCTCAAAGCCAATTCGTGCTTCCGGTGCTTCAGCGGATGTCGCGGCCGATGTCCTTGCAGTGTCCTCCACCGGCCTTTGATACGGCGCGCCTCCGGTCGGCAGCGGCGGCGGTGCGGATGGCACCCGTTCGGCTGTTTCGGTTTCGGATGCTGTGGTCTCCGGCACGATCGGCGGCGCCACGGACGTCTCCGTCGCCAGCCCCGCCGGACGAATGCCGCCTGCGAGCGAGGCTTCAAGCCGCGTCAGGCGCGCGTTGAGTTCTTCCGTCCGCATGGTCGCCTTGCGGGCGATAAATGCCGCAACAATGGCAATGACAAGCGCAATAAACTCCATCGTTCCTCCTTGCGCGATCCGCCTGCGCCTGGCGCAGGCTTCGGGTCGCGCGAAAATCCATATCGTCCCGAAAACGGGACCTAAACGTCAGCGCCGTCCGCGCACGCGCAGTCCGGGCGCGGGGCGTTCCTGCAAGACTTCGCGGCGAAAGCGAAACAGCGCCGCTGGCCGCCCGCCGGTCCGGGTGGACATTTCGCCGGTCGGCTCGACCAGCGCGCCGGCCTCCACCAGCCGGCGGAAATTCTGCTTGTGCAAATGACGCCCCGAGATCGCTTCAACGGTCCGCTGCAATTCGGTTAGTGTGAACTCCGGGGGCAGAAGTTCAAACACCACCGGGCGATATTTCAGCTTGGCGCGCAGCCGCGCGATGGCGGTGGCGAGAATCCGGCGGTGGTCGAAACGCATCGGCGCCCCGAGCGGCGGCAAGGTCTTGCGCGCCAGCGCGGCGGGCCGCCCGTCGCGACGTGCTTCCTCGATCAGCCCGGCTTCATAGAGCAGTTCATAGCGGTCGAGCACGCGCTCCTCGTCCCATGGCGCACCATGAGCGCCGAAATAAAGCCGCACACGGTCGGCGCGCGACAGTGCGCGAGCGGCGTCGGGCTTTTCGGATTGTGCCGCCCAGGTTTCCAGTGCGGGAAGAATCTCTTTCTCGATCATCGGCGGTGGCGCGTCGCGCCAGTCTTCCCACGGGAAATAGCGGTACCACGGCTTGAAGGTCGCGCCCGCCACCTGCGGCTTGGAGGTGTTGTCCGCCGCGCGGGTCAGCGCGAGATAGCCGACGGAAGCGACGTGCACATCGGTGTCGCCGCGCTGGGCGTGGCGTCCGCGGTCGCCGAACGTATAGAGCTGCTCGACATAGCCGAGACGCAGGCCGGTCTGTTCTTCCACCCACGCGCGCAGGCCGATTTCCAGCGTGCGGTGAGCCAGCGCATCGAACGGACCGAACGGCAGCCCATCCAGATCGCCGCCGCCGGATGCGGTCAGGATCGACGGCTCATTGCCGTCGACCGACACGATCGCCGCCGTCAGCCCGATTTCGATGGGTGTGAGGACTTTATCGGTCATGAGGTAGAAGCCCCGTCATTGCGAGGAGCATAGCGACGAAGCAATCCGCTGTAAGGTGGATTGCTTCGCTTCGCTCGCAATGACGAGTCTCATTCAATCTCCACGCGGAACGGCTTGCCTTCGATGCTCATGTTGCTCGGCCCCATGGCATCGAGCGCGCGGACCATGCGTCCGCCCCGGCCAAGCAGCCGGTCCGCCAGCGTGACGATCAGCCGGTTCGGGTACGCGCTCGGGGAAGCCGAACGCATCTGCCGGGCGATGGAGGTTTCGTCGCGATGGGGATTGAGCGCGCAGGCCGCCATGAAGGCGCTCGCGGTGGAGCGGCTGATCCCGGCATAACAGTGGATCACCATCGGCGCGCTGCGGTCCCACTTGCGGATGAACGTCAGCGCTTCCTCGACATGCTCATATGACGGTGCGGTGAAGCCGTTTGCCGGTTCGTTGATGTCGTCCATCTGGATGCGCAGGTGATTGCTCTCCAGCACCGATGCCGGGCGCACCACCTGGCCGACATTGGCCATCACCGTGAGGATGTGTTGCGCGCCGGTGGCCTCCACAGTGGAGGGAAGGGCGGCAAGCGAACAGACGTGAATCATGGCGGTCCTTATGTTCCGCCGGAGTATATGCCCGCGATCCTTGCGCGTCATGCTGCAGGGCAAACATGCCGTGGGCAGACGGCGGGCCGTTATCCGAGAAGCGCCCTGAATCGCGCCAGAAACTGCTTTTCGGCGCGCCCCGCCGACCACGGCGTCACATAATCTTTTTCGGTTGCCGCGGGCAGCTTCGGATCGCGGCCGAACAGGCGTCTCGCTTCGGCCTGTGCGAAGCCCGCCAGATGTGTCGCCTCGAGATAGGCCGCACCCATGTCGGCGGCCTTGATCTGCGCTTCGATCTCGTCAGGCAGCACGGCGGGCAGGCCGAAGCGGATGTGGATCGCCGACAGCAGCCGCTTCTCGACCACTTTATACGATCCGCCGATCACCGCCTTGAACGGGGAGATCATGTCGCCGATGACGTATTCCGGCGCGTCGTGCAGCATCGCGGCAAGGCGAATGCGATGATCGACGCGCGGTGTCTGCTGGCGCAGCACGGCTTCGACCAGCAGCGTGTGTTGCGCGACCGAGAAGATGTGCGCGCCGTGGGTCTGTCCATTCCAGCGCGCCACACGCGCAAGGCCGTGCGCGATGTCTTCGATCTCGATGTCCAGCGGCGAGGGATCGAGCAGATCGAGGCGGCGGCCCGACAGCATGCGCTGCCACGCGCGCAACGCTGTTTTGGATGGCTTCTTCATTATTTTGCCGTCTTGCGCTTCGGCTTCTTCAGCTTGCTGCACGTTTCATGACAATGACAGGTCACGAGATGATCGTTGACCATGCCGGTGGCCTGCATGAAGGCGTAGACGATGGTTGGCCCGACGAATTTGAAGCCGCGCGCGACCAGCTCCTTCGACATTTTGGTCGAGACAGGGGTTGCGGCGGGGACGGACGCCGTGGTTTTGAAATTGTTGATCTTCGGCTTGCCGTCCATGAAGTCCCAGAGGAATGCAGAGAAGCCAGATCCTTCCTTAGAATTTCGGCCTTCCTCCATGATCTTCAGGTAGGCCTTCGCGCTGTTCACCGTGCCTTCGATCTTGGCGCGGTTGCGCACGATCCCCGCATCGTTCATCAGCGCCGCGATCTTCTTGTCGCTGTAACGCACGATCTTGGACGGTTCGAAATCGTCGAAGGCTTTGCGGAAGTTGTCGCGCTTGCGCAGGATGGTGATCCACGACAGTCCAGCCTGAAAGCCGTCAAGGATCAGCTTTTCGAACAGCGCGCGGTCGTCGTATTCCGGCACGCCCCATTCGGTGTCGTGATAGGCCATGTAAAGCGGATCATCGCCCGGCCACGGGCAGCGATGCAGTCCGTCCTCATGCAAGCGCGCGCTTTTCATGCCGATGCTTTCTTCGGCGGAGCCACATCGTCAGCGGAGACAAGGCTGATCGGCAGGCCGCCTGCAGTCAGCGGCAATCCGGCACCGAGCGCGTCCGACACGCGGTCGGTTCGCAACAGCGCGAGGCCGACGCCGTTTGACGATGAGCCCATGGTGCCGACCGGCTTGTCGCCTGCGACCACCGGCAATCCGATTTCCGGCACCGACCCGTCCAGCCGCACGCGCACGGTGCGCGTGCGCGCGGTGCCGCGATGCTGCATGCGGGAGACGACCTCCTGTCCGACATAGCAGCCCTTGTCGAAATCGACGCCATGCAGGCGGTCCATGTTGGTTTCGTGCGGGAAAGCGTCGCCATAGATGAAATCGACCCCGCCGCGCGGCGCGCCGGAGGCGATGCGGTGCGCTTCATAGGCGTCGCTGTCGGTCACATCCGCGCCGAGCGCAGATGCGGTTTCATCTACCAGATCGTCGGGCACGAACACGCGCCAGCCGAGCTGCGGATCGCGCGGGTCTTCGAAGGCAAGATCGGGCTTTGTCGCCGGTGCGCCGTCCCAGACCGCCATCACGCCGAGTTGCGACGACAGGTTGTCGACGGTGACTTTTTTCCGCAGCTTGTAGAAGCCGAGCTTGGTGGCGAAAGCCTGGGCCAACGCCAGCGGCACGTCGAACACGAAGCCGCCGCCATGCGCGTCCGGCGCCTCGGTGACCAGAAAATCCACGATGATCTTGCCCTGCGGCGTCAGCAGCGCGCCGAAACGGCCGATACCGGGCGTCACCAGTTCCACATTGGTGGTGAGGAGGCCGTCGAGGAATGCCCTCGCATCTTCGCCGCTGACTTTGACAACGCCGCGATCGGGCAGAAACGCTGCTTTCATAAGGTTTTCTCGGATATTCCCGTCGGTCGCTGGGGATATGCATCCCGCGTGTTGTTACACCGCAACGTAAGGCGCTAAAGTGCCGACAACAAGGGCCGCATGGCCCGCAAAACCGCCCCTCAACAGGGCTTTCCCATAAGACGAGTTTCGAGCTTTGGCCCAGACATTTGATGTGATTCTGAAATCCGGCACCGTGGTCAATCAGGACGGCGAGGGCGTTCGCGACATCGGCATTATCGGCGGGCGGATCGCGGAAATCGGGTCGCTCGGCGGCGCCAGCGCTGGCGAGGTGATCGACTGCAAGGGCCTGCACATCCTCCCCGGGGTAATGGACACGCAGGTACATTTCCGCGAGCCGGGTCTCACACATAAGGAAGATCTGGAGACCGGATCGCGCAGCGCGGTATTGGGCGGCGTCACTGCAGTGTTCGAGATGCCGAACACCAATCCGCTGACCGTGACCGAGGAAGCTTTCACCGCGAAGGTAAAGGCGGGTCATCACCGGATGCATTGCGATTTCGCCTTCTTCATCGGCGGCACCCGCGAGAACGTCAATCATCTGCCGGACCTCGAGCGTGCGCCGGGCTGCGCGGGCGTGAAGGTGTTCATCGGATCAAGCACCGGCTCGCTGCTGGTGGAGGACGACGACAGCCTGCGCCGCATCTTTAACGTGATCCGCCGCCGCGCCGCGTTCCATGCCGAGGACGAATATCGTCTCAACGACCGCAAGCATCTGCGTATCGAGGGCGATCCTCGCTCGCATCCGGTGTGGCGCGACGAGGACGCGGCCCTGATCGCGACCCAGCGCCTCGTCAACCTTGCACGCGAGACCGGCAAGCGCATCCACGTGCTGCACATCTCGACCAAGCAGGAAATCGAATACCTGCGCGACCACAAGGACGTCGCGTCCTGCGAGGCGACGCCGCATCATCTGACGCTGGCTGGACCCGAGGCCTATGAGCGGCTCGGCACGCGGGCGCAGATGAATCCGCCGGTGCGCGATGCCAGCCACCGCGACGGCATCTGGCGCGGCATCGAGCAGGGCATTGTTGACGTGCTCGGTTCGGACCATGCGCCGCATACGCTGGAGGAAAAGGACAAGGTCTATCCCGCGTCTCCGTCCGGCATGACCGGCGTGCAGACGCTGGTGCCGGTCATGCTCGATCACGTCAATGCGGGGCGGCTGTCGCTGCTGCGCTTTGTCGATCTCACCAGTGCCGGACCCGCGCGGCTGTTCAACATCGCCTGCAAGGGCCGCATCGCGGCGGGTTACGATGCCGACTTCACCATCGTCGACATGAAGCGCGAAGAAACCATCACCAACAAGTGGGTGGCCTCGAAGGCGGGCTGGACGCCGTATGACGGCGTGAAGGTCAAGGGCTGGCCGGTCGGCACCTTCGTGCGCGGCAAGCGCGTGATGTGGCAGGGCGAGGTGATGACGCCGTCCACCGGCGAGCCGGTGCGTTTTCTGGAAACGCTGAAGCCATAGCCGCTGGTGCGCGCAGGACGGCAGATACCGAAACCCCGGCAGAGCATGCCGGGGTTTTTGTTTGGGCTGGATATTATTTCAATGATCATTGAAATAAATCTTGCGGAAGGGATTATATTTCGATAATCATTGAAATATGAAAAAGCCCGATGTTCTTGCCGCCCTGTCGGCGCTCGCGCAGGAAAACCGTCTCGATGCCTACCGGCTGCTGGTGCAGGCGGGGCCGGATGGTTTGCCTGCAGGTGAAGTCGCAGCGTCGCTCGGGGTCTCGCCCAACACGCTGACATTTCATTTCGACCGCCTGCGTGAAGCCGGTCTTGTCACGGTTCGCCGCGACGGACGTTTGATGATTTACGCGGCCCGGTTCGACACGATGAACGGCCTGATCGGATACCTCACCGAGAACTGCTGCGGAGGCGCCGTCGCGTGTGCGCCTGCTGTCGCATGCAAACCTGCGCGCAAGCGCGTCAAGGAAGGAGCGTTATCATGAAGCGTCTGCATGTTCATGTCGCCGTCAACGACCTCGATCAGTCGATCGGCTTCTATTCGGCGCTGTTCGCTGCGCAGCCTTCGGTTGTTAAGTCCGATTACGCCAAATGGATGCTGGACGATCCGCGCGTCAATTTCGCGATTTCGGCGCGGGGCCGGGAAGCGGGTCTCGATCATCTCGGCATTCAGGTCGAGGACGCCGCAGAGCTGCAGGAGGTCTATGCGCGGCTTCGTGCGGCGGGCAGCGATGTCATCGAGCAGGGCGACACGGCCTGCTGTTACGCGAAGTCGGAAAAGTCATGGATCGGCGATCCGGCTGGAATCTCCTGGGAGACGTTTCTGACCAAGGGCGAGAGCACCAGCTACGGTGACGGAACTGGCGAAAACGGCGTCCGCATCCGGAAATCCGCATCCTGTGTCCCGACTGCGAAGCCGCAGCCTGCATCCTCCTGCTGCTAGTGATTGTCATGTCCGATCACATCTACAACGTGCTTTTCCTGTGCACCGGCAACTCTGCGCGCTCGGTGATTGGCGAAGCGATCATGAACCGGACGGGCGCGGGAAAATTCCGCGCCTACAGCGCGGGGAGCCAGCCCAAGGGCCGGGTTCATCCCGAAACGATCAGATTGCTTGAGAGCCTCGGCTATGACACGTCCGGCTTCCGGTCGAAGTCCTGGGCGGAATTTGCCGAGACCGGCGCGCCGCAGTTCGATTTCGTCTTCACCGTCTGCGACAGCGCCGCCGCGGAATCCTGCCCGGTCTGGCCAGGGCAGCCCATGACAGCGCATTGGGGCATTCCCGATCCGGCGGAAGCGACCGGCTCGCCTGCGGAGATCGCAATGGCCTTCAGGGAAGCCTATCGGCTGCTCAACCAGCGCATCGGTGCGTTCAGTTCGCTTCCGCTAAGCGCTCTCGATCGCCTGACGCTCGGGCATAAACTGCGCGATATCGGTTTGATGGAAGGTGCAACCAGGGCGCCTGAACGGACCTGATGCCGCCGCTCGCACAACGCGCCTTTTCTGAATGGCTGGGCACCGCATTCCTTCTCGCCGCCGTTGTCGGCTCCGGAATCATGGCGCAGAAACTGGCGGGAGGAAACGGCGCCATCGCGCTTTTGTGCAACACCTTGCCCACCGGCGCGATCCTTGTCGTTCTGATCCTCGTCTTTGGTCCGGTGTCGGGCGCGCATTTCAATCCCGCCGTCTCGTTGGCCTTTGCGCTGCGCGGCGAACTGCCTTGGCGTAGCGCCGTGCTTTACATCGTGATGCAGGTGACCGGCGGCATCGCGGGTGTGTGGGCCGCGCATCTGATGTTTGAACTGCCGCTCTGGCAATTTTCGACAACGGTGCGTGCCGGCGGCGGACAACTGTTGGCCGAAGCTGTGGCGACCTTCGGACTCTTGCTGACGATTCTGGGATGCGTGGCGCGGTCGCCGTCAGCCGTGCCTTACGCCGTCGGGCTTTACATCACGTCGGCCTACTGGTTCACGGCGTCCACATCCTTCGCCAATCCTGCGGTGACAGTTGCGCGATCGCTCTCCGATACATTTGCCGGCATCGCGCCTGCGGGTGTAACTGCGTTCATCGGCGCGCAGCTTGCGGGCATGCTGGTCGCCGTTGTGTTGGGTGGCTGGCTCTGGAAGCGTGATGCTGTTTCGTGAGACATGCGGATACGCCATCTTCTGCATTCTCAATCGCTTAAGTTTGCCGTGTGGGCTTTAGTCCGGTACGTCGCCGCGTCAAATCCGGATTGACTTTTTCTGTTATAGGAATATATTCATTTTGTCTCGTCCCACATGAGGGGCGCTCGCGATCGTCACGAACGCGGGACGGGATGCGGTGGCCGCGTGCGGCGTCGCTCTGCCGGCCAACGGGAGCGGACTTTCGGGTCCGAAAGATCACCGGCAGGGAGACGAACGCGCCGTTCGCGGACGGCCCAAAGCGCGTTATCCCGGCGCATCGCCTTGCGCCATGAGGCAACGCCAACTCCGCCCTCGCAAGAGGGCGCGAGGCGGCAATAAGTCCTCTCAGCGGTGATTACCTAAGGCTCGTTCACCGGGGGTTTTCGCGAAGCAAGCCGTTCCAACCATTGCGTGCGGAACGCCGGATGAAAACGGCGTGACCGTGGCGACTACGCTCGTGTGCTTTTCACTTTTGCACACGGGGCTGCGGATGCGCTCGCGCATCCGGCGTTCCGCGCGCCCTCATTGAAGGGCGAAGCGATGAAAGAACTCGGGCGCCCCCGCGCCGTCACAACAACAGGGGCGATGGCGCACATCTCTACATGCGGGTTGTTTGAAAATGGAATCTGGATGCGGAGTTGTGCACGGCGCGGGGACGACCGGAGAGATCGTCAGTGCGATGGGTGTCTTACTGCCGGAATTCCACCACCGAGAATTCGCCGCTGCGGATGCGGCCGGCAAGGCCTTCCACGAACTTGGCCACCGCGTCTTCGCCGTAGGTAGAGACCAGTTCGGCGAAGGCCGCGAACAGGCTGGCCTGCGCCAGGCAATCGCCATCGACGCCGTCATGCCGCGCTTCCGCCCAGGCCTCGTTGAGGTAATTCAGCGCCGCCCGCTTCTGGTCCTGATCGGTGGAGAGGCCGTGGGTGGGCGTCCAGGGATAAGTATACGACATGAAATCAATGAACCTGTGGAACGGACCGGCGGGACTGCGCGGTGGAAAGCGTCATGAAGCATTAGCATGCAGGGCGCGGCCCGCGAGCCAGTTCTTTAGGAAAGGTTAACGGCGGAAACGCAAGTTATCCTGAAATTACGGATAGTTGCGCCCGGCTCCCTCTGCGCTGTCCACCGGAAAACTCAGTTGGCGTAGCGGGCGGTGAGGTCGCGCGAGATTTTCGAGCCTTCCTCGAGATAGCGGCGAATCGCAACGGTCGCCGCCGGGGTGCAGGAGCGGTAGGTCTGCTGAAAGCCGTTATAGCCGCGGTTGAAGCTCGCGATCATGCGGTTGCGCCGCTCACCGGACGGGGTCTCGGCATCAACCAGCGCCTGCATTTCGGAGCGCCACTTCTGGCCTTCATTGCTGCCGCAGACTCCGCGCAGGTAATGCAGGGCGCCGAGGATTTCGGCCAGCCGCTGCAGGTCGGCGTCGAACGGCGCAGCCGCTTCCTGCGCGCGGACCGGGGCCGGTCCGGCCAGTGCGGCCACCAGGAAAATCGCGAAAATCCGCTTCAGCATGAGGGCCGCATATGCCCTTTCAACGGGCCGGAAGCAAGGCAAAGACGGCCAGAGCGTTTTCGAGCGAAGTGGATACCGGTTCGCGCGAAGAAAACGGGTCAAAATATAAGGCTTAAAGACCCATCAGGGCGGCGGCGGCGCGGATGGTGTCGTTCAGCCCGAGGGTGACCGGCAGGCCGTCCACGGCGCTCTCGGGCGGCAGCCAGCGGGCGTCGTCGAGTTCGTCGTTGAGCGACACTTCATTCGCGATCCAGCGGGCCGCGAACGGCAGGATCACGAAATGGCCGTGGCCGCCGGTGCGCGGCGGCAGCGCCTCACGGTAACCGGCAAGGCCGACAATCTCGATGACAAGGCCGGTTTCCTCGCGGATTTCGCGGGTCAGGGCTTCGGTCAGGCTTTCGCCGAATTCCACCCGGCCGCCGGGGAAGGTGTAGACGCCCTTGGCCGGCTCGCGGGCGCGGCGGACCAGCAGGATTTTTCCGTCGCGGAAAATGCCGGCGCTGACGGCAAGCCGGGGGCCTGTATGCGAGAACTCCACCACGGTCAGTGGCTCATGATTTCGTCGACATCGTCGGCGTTGCTGCTGCGGCCGTTGATCAGGCCGCCTGCCAGCGTCACCAGCGGTTTGACCCAGCCCGCCGCCTGTTCGGCGAGAACGGTACGGGTTTCCATATGCCGGACCTGGCGCATGGCATCGCCCACGGTGGTCAGGATCGAGGTCATGGTCATGGTGATGTTGTCGAATTCGGCACGGACGGCGGGATCGCCCGACTCATAGGCGCTGATGGCAAGCTCTCTCGCCTTGAAACCGGAGGCCTCAAAATGCTCGCGATAGCTCAGGGGCTGCCAGCCGAGGAAATCCTCGAAACATTCGGGGATGTCGGGGATCATTTCCAGCAGCATGATCGCTTCGTTGAAATGATTCAGGTAATCGGTGGCAAGGCCGGTGCGGGGATTGATGTTGGCATCGAGCAGGCGCTGGGCGCGCACCACCGCATCGTCGGGGAGGGCGGCGTCCGGGGAGGCGCACTCCTGATCGGCGGGGGGCATTTCCTGCAAGGCTTGCGTCGGCATTGTTTTGGATGTTTGGCCGGTTGAAGTTAAAGGGGGCTGAACAACCTTCACTTGTATGTCATTTTCCAGCGCAGGGGCTGTATTTCGGGTCTTTTTATGTGCGGGCGATACATCATTGCATCAAGTCCGGACGCGCTGCGCCGCCTGTTCGGCTACGGCGAGCAGCCCAATTTTCCGCCCCGGTATAACGTGGCACCAACCCAGCCGGTGCCGGTTGTCATTCTCGACAATGGCGTGCGCCAGTTTCGGCTGATGCGGTGGGGTTTCCTGCCCTCATGGGTGAAGGACCCCGGCAAGTTCGCGCTGGTCATCAATGCGCGCTCCGAAACGGTGCTGGAAAAGCCGTCGTTCCGTAATGCGATCAGGCGGAGGCGGTGCCTGCTTCCGGCGGATGGATATTACGAATGGCAGGTTTCGCCGTCGCGCAAGCGCCCGTTCTTCATCCGCCGCCGCGACGGTGCGCCGATTGCTTTTGCAGGTGTTGCCGAAACCTGGACGGGGCCGAACGGCGAGGAGGTCGACACCGTCGCCATTGTCACCGCCGCGGCCGGCCCGGAAATGGCGATGCTGCATGAGCGGGTGCCGGTGACGATCGCGCCAAACGATTTCGATCGCTGGCTCGATGGCAACGCGACCGATGTGGACGAAGCTATGGCGATGCTGACAGCGCCCGCGCGCGGTACATTTGTCTGGCATGAGGTGTCGACTGCAGTGAACCGCGTGGCCAACGACAGCGCCGATCTGATTCTGCCGTGCAGCCCGGAGGACATCGCCATCGCCGAGGCTGCGAGCAGGAAACCGAAGGAGCGGGCGAAGAAGGTTTCAGCACCCGAAGAGGATAACGGGCAGGGTTCGCTGTTTTAGGCTTTGCCCGGGAAGATGTTCAGCGCCGCGTATTGCAGGAGCATGATGGTCTTGGCGTCCCTGATGCGGCCATCCGCGATCATGGCGAACGCTTCGGTAAATGGCAGTTCGAGGGTCTCGATGTCTTCACCTTCGTGGGCAAGCCCGCCGCCGTTGCCGATCTTCATCTCGGGCTGATATTCAGCCACGAAGAAATACAGCTTTTCGGTCACGGCGCCCGGGCTGGTGAAGGCTTCGAAGATTTTCCTGATGGGTCCAAGACGATAGCCGATCTCTTCTTCCGCTTCGGACCGGATGCGCGCTTCCGGTTCTGCATTGTCCAGCGAACCCGCCGGCGCTTCGACCAGGAGGCCGTCATATCCGTTGGCGTAGGTCGGATAGCGGAACTGACGGATCAGGATCACGCTCTGCTGCGCGAGATTATAGGGAAGGATCGTCACGCCATCGCCGCGGTCGAAGGTTTCGCGCTTCTGCGTCTGCCATTCGCTGCTGGAGCGCCGCCACTCGAAGGTCGTCGCGCGCAGCTTGTATTTGTTGTCCGAGAGCAACCGGACGTCCTTGATGCGAATGCGGTCGCTCACGCTCATGCAGTTACCTTACAATATGAATCGGAGTTTCGGTCAGGGCGTCATCGGCCGGCCGTCGAGCCACTTGGCGAAGATCACACGTTCCTGCTCTTCGTAATCCAGTGTCTCGTAGAACGCCTGCACGCGGGTGTTGTCGGCACGAACCAGCAATTGAAGTTTTTCGATGCCGCGCTCGCGCAGCCAGTTTTCGGCAGCCGTCATGATCGCGCGCCCGTATCCCTTTTTATACTGGTCGGGATCGACGGCGACATAATAGACCCAGCCACGATGACCGTCGTGGCCGACCATCACGGTCGCGGCGATGGTGTTGCCGCTGCGGCCGACAAGAATGTCCGAATTGGATTTGCCGCGTGCGCGCGCAATGTCCGCCTGCGGTTCGTTCCACGGCCGTGTCAGTTCGCAGCGTTCCCACAGCGCGACGACCGCCGGGATGTCGGCATCGGCGATTGCGCTGACGGCCAGATTATCGGTTGCCGCCGCGTCGATCACAGCACCTTGCCCGGATTCATGATGCCGTGTGGATCGAGCAGCTTCTTGATCGAGCGCATGATGTCGAGCGCGACCGGGTCCTTGACGTGCGGAAGTTCATCGCGCTTCAAAACGCCGATGCCGTGCTCGGCGGAGATCGATCCGCCATGCTTCGCGACAACTGCGTGCACCACATCGTTCATTTCGTGCCACCGCGCAAGATAGGCCGCCATATCGGCGCCTACCGGCTGGCTGACGTTGTAGTGGATGTTTCCGTCGCCCAGATGACCGAACGCGAAGGGCCGCGCGCCGGGGATCAGCTTGAGCACGGCAGCGTCGGCCTCACGCAAGAATGCAGGCACGGCGGCGACCGGCACCGAAATGTCGTGCTTGATCGATCCGCCTTCGGGCTTCTGTGCGGGCGAAATGACTTCGCGCAGTTTCCAGAACGCGTTGCGCTGATCGAGATTGGCGGCGATCACGGCGTCGTGGACGATCCCGTCTTCCATGCCCTTTGTGAGGATCGCCTCGATGGTGTCGCGGGCATCGTCACGCGGCGAGGAGATTTCCATCAGCACATACCACGGATGCCGGCCTTCCAGCGGCGCGCGGATCGAAGGGCCGTGTTTGACCACGAAATCGATGGCGATCTGCGGGATCAGTTCGAAGCTGGTCAGGCTGCCCGCCGCGATGCTGCGGGAAATGTCCAGCATCGTGAGCGCATCGTCCGGCGACGTGATCGCAGCGAATGCGGTCTCGACGGAGCGCGGCTTCGGAAACATCTTCAGCGTCGCGGCAGTGATGAATCCGAGCGTGCCTTCCGCACCGATGAACAGGTCGCGCAGGTCGTAGCCGGTATTGTCTTTCTTCAGGCTGGACAGACCGTGCATGATGCGTCCGTCCGCCAGAACAACTTCAAGCCCAAGCACGAGGTCGCGCGCGACGCCGTAGGCCAGTGCAGCGATGCCGCCCGCATTGGTGGAGAGATTCCCGCCGATGGTGCAACTGCCTTCCGCGCCGAGCGACAGCGGAAACAGCCGGTCGGCATCCGCTGCACGCTGCTGTGCATTGGCGAGGATCACACCGGCTTCGACGGTCATGGTGTTGGACTGCGTGTCGACGGCGCGGATCTTGTCGAGGCGGCGCATCGAGACGACGACCTCGCTATTATGCGGGATCTGGCCGCCGACAAGGCCGGTGTTGCCGCCCTGCGGCACCAGTGCGGTTTTGGTTTCGCTGGCGAGCTTGCAGATCGCCGCGACTTCTTCCGTTGAGCCAGGACGAAGGATCAGCGGTGAGTGGCCGCTGAACAGGCCACGCTCTTCGGTGAGATAGGGCGCGGCTTCATGCGGATCGGTGACCGCGTATTTGTCGCCGACGATGGCCTTGAAACGCGCGAGCAGTTCGGGAGAAAGCACGGACGGCGACGGCTGCACGATGTTCATGTTGTTCTTGTTCCTGACGTGATCAGCTTCTTGGTATGGCGGCGCGCTGCAGGCGATCGTTGATGGCTTCGCCGAGGCCGTCATGTGGAATCGGCATCACCGCGATGGCGCGAGGGCCTTTGGCATCGAGGTCGCGAAGGTAGCCGAAAAGATTCGCGGCTGCTTCCACCAGATCGCCAGCTTCGGACAAATTCATGACGATGGCTTGGTCCGATCCGGGGATCAGGTGCGGGCCGAAAGCGAGCAGGGCTTCTCCGCCTTCCAGCGTTGCTGCATTCAGCCGCACCGTTGTTCGCGGCGCGTAGTGCGAGGCGAGCATGCCCGGCGCCAGCGGTTGGGCGTCGGCTTTGCCGTCGTCGTCCGGGATGCGTGCGAGTTTTTCGCCGAGGACCTGCTCAATCTCTTCGCGGGGCAGCCCGCCGGGCCGGAGCAGCAGGGGTGTCGCGAAGCAGCCGACGATGGTCGATTCGACGCCGACCGACACCGGCCCGCCGTCCACGATCAGGTCGATGCGCCCGTCGAGGTCGCCAAGAACATGAGTGGCGGTTGTCGGCGAGACATGTCCGGAGAGGTTGGCCGAGGGCGCCACGACCGGCTTTCCGAACGCGCGCAGGATGTCGCGGGCGGCCGGATGGGCCGGGATGCGCACGGCAATCGTCTCGAGGCCAGCGGTGGCAAGGTCTGACACCGGGCAGCCGGCGGCTTTCGGCAGGACCAGCGTCAGGGGGCCGGGCCAGAATGCTTCGGCGAGCCGGAGGCTCCTCTCATCGAAACGCGCGATCTGCCGCGCGGCCTGCAGGTCGCTGACATGGGCGATCAGGGGATTGAAGGAGGGGCGGCCCTTGGCCTCATACAGCCGGGCCACGGCGCGGGAATTGGTGGCATCGGCCCCGAGGCCGTAGACGGTTTCAGTCGGGAAAGCGACGAGGCCACCGTCCTCAAGACAGCGGGCGGCGGGCTGCGCCGCGCCGTCCACGGGAATCATCGCTGTCTTCAAACCAAGTTTCATCGCCGGAGCCGCGCCACGGATGGCATGTCTGGAGGAATATTCCTCCTTATACAGCTTCTTGCGGTTCGCGAGAGCCGACGCTATACCGGCGCCCACGTCGGAGTATAGCGCAGCCCGGTAGCGCACCTGCTTCGGGAGCAGGGGGTCGCAGGTTCGAATCCTGCTACTCCGACCATAACCCACAGAGAATAAAGACGTTTTTTGGCCCGCGATGCCGCGGTGCCTATCTGTTGCGATCCGGGCTGATGAAGCCCGGAATCGGCCTTACCGGCCGCTGACCCGGGACCAGTTCTCGCCGCCGCAAATTGCGCCGACGCAGCCCTCGACGCGCAGCGTCCGCGGCCCCGTCAACAGGACTTTGCCCTCATAAACCTTGCCGTCGTCGCCATTGTAGATGTGGCCGGTCCATGTGCCGGGCCCGGTGGGGACCATGCCGAGGAACAACTGCACCCCGATCATCGGGCGTGAGGCCAGCGCGGGGTCCGGATTCTTGTCGTCGGTCTGTGGTCTGCCGGTCGCGGGATCGATCGCCTCGCGCAGCCATGCGACCTTGCCGCAGAGCGCGCGTCCGCACTGGGTGACCTGAATCCGGGCGTCACCTTTTTCCGTCAGCCAGAGACCGTGGGGGGAGCCTTCGTCAGCCAGGGATGTCACGCTCCAGCCGAGGGCAGATAAAAAAAGCGCAAAAAAGAGATTCAATTTCGAAGTCATGACCAGCCTGTATCGCTCTCGCCCAAGTCCCGGCGCGAACCTATACAGCCAAGGCGGTTATTCAAGGCGAGGGGCGAACACGGCCTGCGTGTTTTTGGCGATTGTCACTTCGCGGTCACCATCGGACGGCGCATCCGCGCCGATTGGCCGCACAATCATCCGGTCCGCTTGAAATAGTCGCCGTGAGGGCGTGCGGATTGCCCAAAATACTTTCAGGATATTGCTTTCACAAAGGTCTTTAGTCCTTATACATGAGCCTGATTCAAGCCATTCTGATGCTGCCAAGCCGGTCGAGGGCATGCACGAGCTTATTCGCGATATTACCTTTTCGATCCTGTTTGCCTGGGTGCTTGGCCTTGCCGCGCATTTTTTTCGGCAACCTCTGATCCTTGCCTATCTGGTCGGCGGTTTCGTCATCGGCCCTTACGGCATTGGCTGGGTGAAGTCGCAGGAATCGATCAGCACAATTTCCGAACTCGGCCTGATCTTCATGCTCTTCATGATCGGGCTTGAGATCGACCTGAAGAAGATCATCCGGGCCGGCAAGGTGATCCTGTTTGCCGCGGGCGGGCAGTTGATCGGCGCGTGTCTGCTGGGTGTCGCGTTCTTTGTTGCCATCGGCCTGTCGCTGGGAAGTGGCAAGTTCGATGCGCTTTACCTGACGGTGGCATGCGCCCTTTCGAGCACGGTCATCATCGTCAAGGTTCTCTACGAGAAACGTGAACTCGATACGCTGCCGGGACGCATCACGCTTGGCATCCTGGTTCTTCAGGACATCTTTGCGATCCTGTTCCTGGCAATCCAGCCGAGCCTTGACAATCTGCAGATCGGCATTGTGCTGGTGTCGATCGGGCGCGTGGGCGCATTGGTCGCGACGGCGATGATCCTCAGCCGCTTTGTGCTGCCCCGGATATTCCATCAGATCGCGCGCAACCCCGAACTCGTGATGCTTGGCGCGCTGGCGTGGTGCTTTCTGATCGGCGAAGTCGCCGAGCGGCTGCATCTGTCGCGGGAGATGGGGTCGCTGGTGGCTGGCGTCTCGCTCTCGACATTCCCTTACGCGCTCGATGTCACGGCGAAGGTCACGACGCTGCGGGATTTCTTCATCACGTTGTTCTTCGTGGCGCTTGGCATGACGATCCCGATTCCGAATTCGTCCACGATCTGGCTCGCGCTGGTGATCGCATTGTTCACGGTGGTAAGCCGCGTTCTCACGACCTTTCTGCCGCTTTACGCCATGAAGCAGGGGTTGCGCGCCAGCCTGTTGCCTGCGCTCAATCTCGCGCAGATCAGCGAATTCTCGCTCGTCATCATCCAGACCGGCATTATCGCAGGACACATCACCCCCCAAACGTCCAGCGCGGCATCCTTCGCCTTCGTGATCCTCGCCGTTCTCTCGACCTTCGTGATCATGCGCAGCGATCAGATCACGCGCTGGGCCATCCCGGTTTTGAAGCGCCTCGGGTTTCGCGATCTGGACCACACGCAGACTTCCAGCGACGAGCATGAGGGAGGCCACGGCGCCGCTCGGCGTATCGTTATCCTCGGTTTCTTTCGTGCGGCGAGTGCGCTGGTCAGTGAGATCGAGCGGCAGAACAAATCCTTGCTCGACCAGATCAGCGTGGTGGACTTCAATCCGAATGTGTTCCGCACGCTGACCGCGCGCGGCATTCATGTCATCTATGGCGACATCAGCAATATCGACACCCTGCTGCATGCCGGGGTGGGCAGCGCGGAGATCATCATCCTCAGCGTGCCGGATTCTTTGCTGAAGGGCGCCAATAACGAGAAGCTGGTCCGCCACGTCCGTTCGATGAATCCGGACGCGAAGATAATTTCGACGGCTGACCTTTTGGCCGATGTGGCGGACATCTACGCCGCCGGTGCGGACTATGTGACCGTGACCCGCGTTACCGATGCGGCGGAACTCTACAAGGTGATCGACGCCGCCGATCAGGGGCTGCTGGACGAAAAGCGCGCCGAAATGGACGGCCTGCTGAGCGAGCGCCGGGAAGTCCTGCCCTGAAGACCGAAACGAGGCGTTTCGCTCCGCGAAAGCCGGTTCGTTTGAAACTGAAAAACCGGCTCGGTTGAGCGCAAATACGGGGCCTTGCCCCGATCCGGCAAGGTCATATCTCCCGTTTCGAGGTCCGCAGATGACGGCCATGTGGCGGGGGCAGTTGCGTGAGGGCGCGCCCTGCGTCATACGATCTGCACCCTTTTTAGAGCACGAGTCCGTTATGGCCCATTCCATCCCCGAAGTCCTGAAGGCGTTTGCAGCCGGTGAAATCGTCGTGGTGACCGACGACGACGACCGCGAAGGCGAAGGCGATCTGATCGTTGCTGCGACCCTGTGCACGGCGGAGAAGATGGCCTTCATCATCCGCCACACCTCGGGCATCGTCTGCGCGCCGATCACCGCCGACAATGCGCGCCGCCTCCGGCTCGATCCGATGGTCGCCCATAACGACTCCAACCACACCACCGCCTTCACGGTGTCGATCGACTACAAGCCGGGCATGACCACCGGCATCTCGGCTGAAGAGCGCACCATCTGTTGCCGCGCGCTCGCCAACCCGAATGCAGGCGCCAGCGATTTCGCGCGCCCCGGTCACATCTTCCCGCTGATCGCGCGCGATGGCGGCGTGCTGCTGCGCTCCGGTCACACCGAAGCGGCGGTCGATCTGTGCAAGCTGTGCGATCTTCCACCCGTCGGCGTCATCAGCGAACTGATGAACGATGACGGTACGGTGATGAAGGGCGAGCAGGTCGTGCAGTTCGCGGCCAAGCACAACCTCAAGCACGTCACCATCGCTGACATGATCTCGTACCGGCAGGCCCGCGAGAAGCTGATCGAACGTGTGTCGACCTTTACCGTGGACAGCCCGATCGGACAGCTCGATGGATATGCCTATCGCTCTCCCTTCGATCCGATCCATCACGTCGCCTTCGTCTACAAAGGCGTCGGCAATGGCCAGAATGTTCTGACGCGCTTTCACAAGCCGAACATCATCAAGGACATCTTCTTTGGATCGGGCCGGATTCACGCCGCGCTTGAGCAGTTCAAGAAGAATGGCAGCGGCGTTCTGGTTTACCTGCGTGACGGCGCGGCAGGCGTGCCGGTGGCGCCGATCGCGGAAGATCATTCCGCGGAAGCCGATCGTCATCGGCAGTGGCGCGAAGTCGGCGTCGGTGCGCAGATCCTGCGCGATCTCGGGGTGACGTCGATCCGCCATCTCACGTCGTCGGCGCACGATTACAAGGGCCTCTCCGGATTTGGCATTGAAATCGTCGCCAACGAGCCCTTCGAAAACTGATCGTCCTGTCGGCGCGGCGCGAACCGGAACTGGTTTTGCGCTTGCAACCTGACGCCGACGATTTATCGTGATTTCAGAACAGCACACGTCAGCTGAAAGGATAGTGTCATGAGTGCCCGTCCGCAGACCAAGGACAAGCCCGCCAAGGCGACATTCCAGTGGGATGATCCGTTCCTGCTCGACGATCAGTTGACCGAAGACGAACGCATGATCCGCGACACCGCGCGCGCCTATGCGCAGGACAAGCTGCTGCCGCGCGTGACTCAGGCCTATATCGAAGAGAAGACCGACCGCGAGATCTTCAACGAGATGGGCGAGCTTGGCCTGATCGGCGTCACACTGCCGGAAGAATATGGCTGTGCCAATGCGAGCTACGTGGCTTACGGCCTGATCGCGCGCGAGATCGAGCGTGTCGATTCCGGCTATCGCTCAATGAACAGCGTGCAGTCGTCGCTGGTGATGTATCCGATCTATGCTTACGGCGACGAGACCCAGCGCAAGACGTATCTGCCGAAGCTCGCGACCGGCGAGTGGGTCGGCTGCTTCGGCCTGACCGAGCCGGATGCTGGCTCCGATCCCGATGGCATGAAGACCCGCGCCGAGAAGGTAGCCGACGGCTATCGCCTGACCGGCTCGAAGATGTGGATTTCCAACGCGCCGATTGCCGACGTGTTCGTGGTGTGGGCGAAGTCCGCCGCGCACGATAACAAAGTGCGCGGATTCATCCTCGAGAAGGGCATGAAGGGCCTGTCGGCGCCTAAGGTCGGCGGCAAGCTGAGCTTGCGCGCCTCGATCACCGGCGAAATCGTGCTCGACGGCGTTGTCGTGCCGGAGAGCGCGCTGCTGCCGAATGTGTCGGGCCTTGCTGGTCCCTTCGGCTGCCTCAATCGTGCACGTTATGGCATTTCATGGGGCGCGATGGGCGCGGCCGAAGACTGCTTCCATCGCGCGCGTCAGTATACGCTCGACCGCAAGCAGTTCGGCCGTCCGTTGGCCGCGACGCAGCTGGTGCAGAAGAAGCTCGCCGACATGGAAACCGAGATCACCCTCGGCCTGCAGGGCTCGCTGCGGGTTGGCCGCCTGATGGACGACGGCCGGATGGCGCCGGAGATGATCTCGATCATGAAGCGCAACAACTGCGGCAAGGCACTCGACATTGCCCGCATGGCGCGTGACATGCACGGCGGCAACGGCATCTCCAGCGAGTACCATGTGATGCGCCACGCGCAGAACCTCGAGACCGTCAACACCTACGAGGGCACCCACGACATTCACGCCCTCATTCTCGGCCGTGCCATTACCGGCATTCAGGCGTTTTCGTAAGCCTGAGCGGGCGAGGTGTCAGTTTGAGCGTAAACGACGATATTCCGTTCAATCGGGATTTTCCGCTTGCCCCCGGTGTCGTGGACGAAGTGGTCCCTGGTGTGCGGCGGGTGTTGTGCGACAATCCGAGCCCGTTCACGTTCACCGGCACGGTGAGCTACATCGTCGGCAGGGGCAATGTTGCGATCATTGATCCGGGCCCGATCGATGAGGCTCACACGCAGGCGCTTCTGAATGCGGTGCGCGGCGAGACGGTCACGCATATCCTGGTCACGCACACCCATAACGACCACTCGCCCGGTGTCGCCGCTCTGAAGGCTGCCACCGGCGCAACGGTGTATGCCGAAGGTCCGCACCGCGCCTCGCGCCCGGCCTATGCCAGCGAAACCCGCGCGACCGAGTCCGGCGGCGACAGGAACTTTCGTCCCGACGTAACGCTGAAGGACGGCGATGTCGTGGAGGGCAATGGCTGGCGGCTCGAAACGGTGAGCACGCCGGGACACACCGCCAACCATATCGCCTTTGCATGGCAGGACCGGCATCTGACATTCGTTGGCGATCATGTCATGGGCTGGTCGACATCGATCGTCGCTCCGCCCGATGGATCGATGGTCGATTACATGGCCTCGCTTGAGAGGCTCGCGAGCCGCGACGAGCAGCTCTACTTCTCCGGACACGGCCCGGAAATTCCCGATGCCGTGCGCTTCGTGAGATTCCTCATGCGTCATCGCAAGGCGCGCGAAGCGTCGATCCTTCATCGGCTTGCCAAGGGCGAAGCCGACATCCCCACCATCGTGCGTGCGAGCTACATCGGGATCGACCCGCGGCTGGTGGGAGCTGCAGGTTATTCGGTGCTGGCGCATCTTGAAGATCTGGTCGCGCGCAACGTCGTCGCTACCGACGGCGATCCGACCATCGACGGCAGTTATCGCTTGGTCGCGCCCTTGGCCTGAGGCTTTGCCGGCGTAATCAGTTTCTTGACCGGCTGCGCATTGTCCACCGCTTCGTTGAGTTCTTCCGCGAACTTGATGATGCGCGCTGCGTTGGAGCCAAGGTCGTGCTCGAAATAGCGTGACGACGAGCGCATGTCGACGCGGGCACTGTCGCCATCCGGCGTCACGCGGATGGCAATGTCTTCACGAAAGCCCATGACCGGTGTGCGGGCCACAGCCTCGATGCGTCCGATGCGCTGGGGCGGCAGCGGCGGGCGTTCGTCGATCACCAGCCATTTGTGTTTGTGCACAAGACGCTGGGCCATCTCATAGGCCTTCTGCGCCGGAACATCGATACTGATCGGCTCGACATCGGGATAGGCGCTTCGCTGCTGCTCGGCGGAGTAGAGGCCGGCATAGACGGCGGGGTTGGCGCCGTCACCGGCGCGAAGCCGCGCCAACGCCTCGAAGCGCGGCGGATCGATCGGGTCGGTGGTGATGTCGTGAATGGCCGGCAGGGTGCGGTACTGAAACGCGAGATAGGCCGGGTAGGCGAGAATTGCGGCGTCGATCAGGAACGCCAGCAAGATGCGGCTCATGCCGCGCGAGCCGTTCTGCCAGATGGCGGCGAAGGCCGCGAGGCCGACCAGGATCGAAAGGCCTGCGCAGGCGAGTGCACCGAAGAAGGTCGTCAGCGCCGGCTTGAAGTCGAGAACACCGAACCGGACGATCACAACCGCAACGATGGATGAGACCAGCGAGAACACCGCAAGACGCCGCGACCACGACGCAAGCGCGGAGATCGGCTCCATCTGGTAAGCGGCGGCAATCCGGCGGGCCATGCCTTGAGTCCGTGTCTGCGTGGTCTGAAAGGGCGCGCGGGTGACCTAGCGCACTTTAAGGGGTGGTGGGAAGCGCGTTCGGGAACCGGAGACGAAAATGCCCGGCACGAGGCCGGGCACTTTAAGTCAGGGCAACCGTTTCAGGCGGCTGCGGTCGGGAACTGGTAGTCCTTGAACTGATCCCGAAGCGCCGTCTTGAGGATCTTGCCGGTGGCGGTGTGCGGAATGGCATCCACGAACTGGACGTCATCGGGCATCCACCACTTGGCGATCTTGCCGTCCATATACTGCAGGATTTCCTCGCGGCTCGCCTTCTGCTCGGGCTTGAGCTGCACGATCAGCAGCGGCCGCTCGTCCCACTTTGGATGGTGGACGCCGATGACGGCGGCTTCCAGCACCTTCGGATGGCCAACTGCGAGGTTCTCAAGGTCGATGGACGAAATCCATTCGCCGCCCGACTTGATCACGTCCTTCGAGCGGTCTGTGATCCGCATGTAGCCGTCGGCGTCGATGGTGGCGACGTCGCCGGTGTCGAAGAAGCCCTTGTCGTCGAGAATATTCGTCTCTACGCGATAATAGGCTTTCGAGACCGCCGGACCGCTCACCTTAAGGCGCCCAAAGGTCTTGCCGTCCCACGGCAGATCCTTGCCGTTGTCGTCGGTGATTTTCATCTGCACGCCGAACGGCGGATAACCCTGCGTCTGCAGGATATCCAGCCGGGCTTCGCCGGTAAGGTTCGCGAATGGCGGCTTGAGTGCGCCGACCGTACCGATCGGGCTCATTTCGGTCATGCCCCAGGCGTGGCGCACTTCGCAGCCCATATCGACGAACGACTTGATCATGGATCGAGGCATCGCCGAGCCGCCGCAGATCACAACCTTGAGGTCGGGCAGGGACTTTTTCTCGGCGGCCATGTGCTGCAGCAGCATCAGCCACACCGTCGGTACGCCGGCGGTATAGGTCACCTTCTCGGTGGAGAGCAGTTCATAGACCGATGCGCCATCGAGTTTGGCACCCGGCATCACCAGCTTGGTGCCCATGGTTGGCGCCGAGAATGCGATGCCCCAGCTGTTGGCATGGAACAGCGGCACGACCGGCAGCATTGTATCGCTTGCACGGGTGCCGAGTGCGTCGGTGTTGTTGGCCATCAGTGCGTGGAGCACGTTCGAGCGATGCGAATAGAGCACGCCCTTTGGATCGCCGGTTGTGCCGGAGGTGTAGCACATCGCGGCAGCGGTGTTTTCGTCGAACTCCTTCCATTGGAAGTTGCCGTCCACTTCCGCGATCCATTCCTCGTAGGAGACCACGTTCTTGAGCGTGGTCTGCGGCATGTGTGCCTTGTCCGTGAACACGATGTAGCGTTCGATGGACGGCATCTTGTCAGCGATCTTTTCCAGCAGTGGAACGAAGGTGAGATCGGTCATCATGATGCGGTCTTGGGCATGATTGACGATCCACACGATCTGGTCGGGGAACAGACGCGGATTGACGGTGTGGCAGATGGCGCCGATGCCCATGATGCCATACCAGGCTTCAAGGTGACGCCATGTATTCCAGGCGATGGTGGCGACGCGGTCGCCGAGCTTGATGCCGTGCTTGTCGAGCTGCTGGCCGACCTTCAGTGCGCGTGCGCGGATTTCAGCGTAGTTGGTGCGGTGGATGGGTCCCTCGACCGATCGCGTCACGACTTCCTGCTTGCCGTGAATGGCCGCTGCGTGATCGATAATCCGATGACACAACAGGGGCCAGTCTTGCATCAATCCAAGCATTCGGTATTTCCTCCTGAAAACGGCTTTATTCTTTGTGATCGCGCTCCCCGAAGGGATGTGAATGAACTTTAGCGCGGACAACGCGGGCCGCAAATGGCCTTCTGGCTGGCATGCCACCCGCCGGCCACCGGTGTCTGCGCCCATCGCGGTCGGGCTGGTTCTTATCGTTGCGGCTTTGGCGGAGGCAAGCGCTAAAGTGCCGCTGCCGCGGCCTCGCCCGGCGGAGGCGCCTGCTGCCGTGAATGCGCCAGCGGAGGATAAAGAAACTGATCAGGCAGTGTCCGCGCAGCCTGAGGCTGCAAAAGCGCCTGAACTTTCAGCATGCCGGCAGGCGCTGACAGAAAATATTGCTATTGCGCCCTCGATCCCGCCGATCAAGGGGCCGGGTGGATGCGGCGGTGAAGATCTGGTCCGGCTGGAAGCGATCGTGCTGTCGCCGACCCAGCGGGTGGCAGTCAAACCCGCAGCGATCCTGCGCTGTACGATGGCTGCGGCGGTCGCCGATTGGGTGCGCGCCGATATCGCGCCGCTGGCTGCGTCGCTGGGCACCACGATCAGCGAGCTCGACAACTTCGATTCTTTCGAATGCCGGGGACGCAATCGTGTCCGGGGAGCGAAGCTCTCCGAGCACGGACTGGCCAATGCACTGGATGTGCGCGGCCTGAAATTCGCCAATGGCAATACGCTGCCGCTGACCGACCGCGCGGTCCCGCGGGAGACCCGCGAAAAGGTGCTGGCCTCCGTCTGCGCGCGGTTCACGACAGTGCTTGGTCCGGGTTCGGACTGGTACCACGAGGACCATATCCATCTCGATCTGGCCCAGCGGCGCAACAACTTCAGGCTCTGCCAGTGGGGCGTCTACGACCCTCTGCCGGCGGTTGCGCCCCTGATGCCTGCGGAGCGCCCGGAAGAGGCCCCTCCGCGTCCCGTTGCGGATGAGAAAGCGGCACCTGAGCAGGCATCCGACGATGTGCCGGACGCGGTTTCAGGCGGTGAGGTCAGCAAGCCCGCGGTGTCCAGACCGCGCCGCAAGCTGTCGCGGCAGAGCAGCCCGCAATAAAAAAGCGCCGGATTATCCGGCGCTTTTGACTAATCTGACGTTGAACTGGTGGTCAGTTCGAACCTACGCCGCCACCCATGCCCTGCAGTGCCATTTTGGAGTTGACTGGCGAGTCGCCCTGCTTCGGGTCGAGCACCACAACGACTGTGCCCTGCTTGGCGCGGCTGTAGAGATCGATCACGTCCTCGTTGGTCATGCGAATGCAGCCCGAGGAAATCGACGCGCCAATGTATTCCGGCTGGTTGGTGCCGTGAATGCGGAACAGGGTGTCGCGGTTGCCCTGATAGAGATAGAGCGCGCGGGCACCGAGCGGATTATCCGGGCCGCCGGGGACCGACTGCGGCAGGCCTTCGATGCGCTTGTGAATGTCCGCGGTCGGCGTCCACTTCGGCCATTCCTGCATGTTGCCGACGCGGGCGATGCCGGAGAATGCAAGCGCTTCCTCACCGACGGTGATGCCGTAACGGATAGCCTTGCCGCCTTCCATCACGTAGTAAAGATAGTGGTTGTCGGAATCGACCACGATCGAACCCGGCGACTCCTTGCGGTGATAGCTGACGATCGCGCGCCGGAACGGCGCCGCCACTTCCACCTTGTCATAGCGCGCCTTGGCGAGAAGCTCCTTGTCGCGAGGTTTCAGGCTCGCTTCCGGAGACTTTTCGTAGGTGGTCGAGGTCGCCTGCATGCAGCCGGCGAGCGAAAGACCCGCGAGAACGACAATAATCTTTGAGCCGATCGAGGACATTCCGGAGTTCCAATGGGGTGCGGAGGGTGTCTTCACACCAAATCTAGACGGAAGATGCTTCCGATTTCGTTACCCCCTTTTTGCTCCGAAACGGGCGGTATTTCCAGCGCTTCCATGCCGGTTTTGCTCTGCAGCAGGAGACCTGTTGCATTTGCGCCTCAGGGGCCGGGACGAATAAGCCGGGTGATGCCTAAATGCCCGGCAAAGGTGGGTCTTTGGCTCTCTGCCTTGTCCCGAATCCATACCCGAAAAGAGCCGCCTGGGCCCTCGTTCCGGCGAATCGCTCTCCGGCTTTTGATCGGCCGTGAGCGGCCCAGCGTTGCTCCGCTGACGGGACCGGTCACGCCGGGACCGGCTTCCTGTTTTGTCGAGGATGTCGCTTCCGTCCGTCCGGGCACGATGACCAGCCGCTGCCGCTTGTGACAGTTGTGTGTCGGCTCGCGCCACCGATCCGGAACGGAGAGATTGCGCTTTGACCGTGAATGGACGAGAGGTATTTCGCGAAAGAGATTCGTGGAGTCGCTTATGCTGTCGGTCTTCGTTCCCACCAGCTCCGTTCTGAAGAAAATCGACAACATCGACGTTGAGGCGCTTCCCCCGGATGCCATCTGGATCGACCTGAAGTCACCGTCGCCCGGCGAGGACAAGGCGGTCGAGAGGCTGGTCGGCATCGAAATCCCGACCCGCGAGGACATGCAGGAAATCGAGATTTCCAGCCGCCTCTATATCGAAAACAACGCGCGCTACATGACCGCCACCCTGATGTGCGCCGCCGACTCCCAGGTGCCGCGCACCACGCCGGTGACTTTCATTCTTGCCGATCATCGCCTGGTGACGGTGCGCTACGACGAGCCGAAGCCGTTCGCGCTGATCGCGGCCAAGCTCGCGCGAAGCTGCCCGTCAACCATCACCGGCGATGCGGTGCTGCTCGAACTGCTCGATGCGGTGATCGATCGCTGCGCCGACATTCTCGAACGCGTCGGTTCGGATGTGGACTCCGTTTCGTCGCAAATCTTCGAGCCATCGGCCGAGAAGGGCCATGCACGCAGCTATTCCCAGATCCTGCTGATGATCGGCAAAAAGGGAGACCTCACCTCCAAGGTGCGCGAGTGTCTCGTCTCCATCGGCCGCCTGATTTCCTTCGTCACTGTCGAGACCGATACCGGACGCTGGAGCAAGGAACAGAAGGCGCAGTTCAAGACCTTGCAGCGCGACGTCTCCTCGCTGACCGATCACGCCTCGTATCTGTCGAACAAGATCACCTTTGTGCTCGATGCGATGCTGGGCGTCGTCAATCTCGAGCAGAACAACATCATCAAGCTGTTCTCGGTGATGGCCGTTGTCCTGATGCCGCCGACGCTGATCGCGTCAGTCTACGGCATGAATTTCAAAATGATGCCGGAGCTTGAGCATCCATGGGGCTATCCGCTGGCGCTGCTCGGGATGCTCGCTGCAGCAATCGGGCCTTATCTGTTCTTCAAGTGGAAGCGCTGGCTGTAGCTACGTCGCGAACTTGCCAATCGCCGTCTTGATCGATCGCGCGGCGCGGCCGTAGTCCGCCCACGCCTTGCTCTTGGCAATCAGCGCGGGTGTTGTCCGTAGCGTGAATTTCTTCGGATCGAGATCGCTGCGCACCTGCGCCCATGTCAGCGGCATTGACACTGTCGCGCCCGGGCGTGCGCGAGGTGAGAGCGGTGCGACTGCGGTGGCCATCCGGTCGTTGCGCAGATAGTCGAGGAAGATTTTGCCGTGGCGCTGCTTCTTCGACATGTTGAGCAGATAAAGCTCCGGACTGTCTGCCGCCATCTGCTGGCACACGCCTTGCGCGAAGGCCTTCGCCGCCTTCCAGTCAACCTTGTCCTTCTTGGCATCCTTCAGCGGCGTGACCACATGCAGGCCCTTGCCGCCGGTGGTCTTGCAGAAGCTTTCGAGTCCGAGCGCAGTCAGGCGCTCACGCATCTCACGCGCAGCATCGATCACAGCGGTGAATGCAACATCGGGCGAAGGATCAAGGTCGAACACCAGCCGTCCCGGCACATCGGGTTCGTCCGGCGCGCAATTCCAGGGATGAAGTTCGAGTCCGCCGATCTGCGCGACAGCGATCAAACCTTCGATGCGGTCGATCTGGACATAGGGCTTGCGGTCGCCGGAGACTTTCATGACATCGATCAGGTTCGACATACCCGGCATGGCATGGCGCTGAAAGAAGGTCTCGCCGCCGATTCCATCGGGCGCGCGGATGATCGAGCAGGGGCGGCCTCTGATATGTTCGATCAGCCAGTCGCCGACCTGCTCCATGTAATGGGCGAGATCGAGCTTGGTCACCGGTTCGCCGTCGCCGCCATCGGGCCACATCGCCTTGCCGGGCTTTGATATAACGACGCCCATGACGGTTGCGGTCCCGCTTGTCGCGGCAGATTTTGCTGCTGCGGCTCTGGCTCTCGGCCTTACGGATGATTTTACGGACGGCTTTGCGATGCTGGTTTTCACCGGCTCATCGGCCATCACGTCACTGGCCGGTTTGTCCTTGCGCAGTCCCTTGAAGGCGGCCTGGCGCACCATGCCGTCGCCGGTGAAGCCGGCGAATTCGATTTCAGAGACCAGTTCCGGCTTGAGCCAGTGGATGTCCGCAGTTTTCCGCGGCGCGTTCGTACCGCCGAACGGGCTTTCGCTCGCAGCCATCGCCTTGAGTTCAGGCATGAGCCGTTTGACGACAGCCTGTCCGTAACCGGTGCCGACTATGCCGACATAAGCGAGATGATCGCCGTGTGGCACGCCGACCATCAGCGATCGGAATTTCCCCGCATTGCTCTTCCATCCGCCGATGACGACTTCGTGCCCGGCGCGGCACTTCGCCTTGGTCCAACCGTCGGACCGGCCGGAATGATACGGCGCATTTGCTTTCTTGGAGACGATGCCTTCCAGCGAAAGCTTGCAGGCTGACTGCAGGATGGCGTCGCCGCCGGTCTCGAAATGCTCGACATAACGGATCACGCCTTCGTCGTGCTTGCGCTTGCCGTCGAGCAGCGTTTGCAGCCGGGACTTGCGCTCGGAAAGCGGCTGCTTTCGCAAGTCATCGCCATCGGCAAACAGCAGATCGAAGGCATAGAAGATCAAATCATCGGTCTTGCCGTCGGACAGCGCGGCCTGCATCGACGCGAAATCGGGATGGCCGTTGTGGTCGAGCGCGACGATTTCGCCGTCGATGATGGCGTCGGGGAGCTTGCTTGCTTGTTTTGCAATCGCCGGGAATTTCTCCGTCCAGTCCATGCCCTTGCGGGTTTTTAGCGAGACTGCACCATCTTCGATCCGCATCTGGATGCGATAACCGTCGAATTTGATTTCGTGCACCCAGCCGTCGCCTGCCGGCGGCCGGTCCACCAGCACGCAAAGCTGCGGCGCGATGAAGTCCGGGAGCTTTGCAGCGCGCTTGCTTTTGACCGCCGCGCTTTTCGTTGCGGTTCTGGTTCTCAGCCGTGCGACACGAGCTTTCTTTGCAGATGTTTTTGCGGTGGCCTTTTTTACTGTTGTTTTCTTAGTCGTCGTTTTCGTGCGCCGCTCGTCGGCGGCGAGGCCCTTGTTCGAATCCCAGACCTGCGCCGCCCTGGCGCGGGTGGATGCTTTCAGCATGAAGGGTTTGGGTGCGCGGCCCTTGCCTTCGGCGATCTGCTCCATGGTGCGCCCGGATGCGGCCGAGGTGTCCTCATCGAGAATGTCGTTGGCCTTGCCTTCGCGTGCGTATTCGTCACGATGTTTGATCAGCAGCCAGTTGGTACGCTTGCCGCCGGTGCGGTCGTTCTTCATGCGCACCAGCACCCATTCGCCGTGCAGCTTCTCGCCTTCCAGTGCGAATTTCAGATCCCCTTTCTTGAAGCCTTGCTCTGGATCGTCGGACAGCCAGTACCCCCGATCCCAGACCATGACTGTGCCGCCACCGTACTGGCCCTTGGGAATGGTGCCTTCGAAGTCGCCATAGTCGAGCGGATGATCCTCCACCTCGACCGCGAGGCGCTTGTCCCTTGGATCGAGTGAAGGGCCGCGCGTCACGGCCCATGATTTGAACACGCCGCCATATTCAAGCCGGAGGTCGTAATGGAGGCGGGTGGCATCGTGTTTCTGGATCACGAAACGCCGGACCCTGGACGAAGCCACCGCGACCTTGCCGCTCGGCTCCGCCGTTTTGGTGAAATCGCGTTTTGTCCGGTAGGTCTTGAGACTTTTCAGGGCCACGGATCACCCATCGCGTGAACGCAAGGGGCCTCGCCCCAGGAACGAAAACCCGGCACCGCCGTTGAAGTTCCATTGTAATGCGTTGAGGGCAGGAGACCAGTCATGTTGCCGCGTGCGTATTGGAAAGGCTCACTGAAACTGTCGTTGGTTACGTGTCCCGTCGCGCTTTATCCGGCCTCCAGCACTGCCGAGCGCACCCGCTTTCACATGATCAACATCGAAACCGGTAACCGGCTGAAGCAGCAGATGGTGGATTCCGAGACCGGCGAGGTGGTCGAGAAGGAGCAGAAGGGCCGCGGCTACGAAGTTGCCAAGGGCGAGTACGTTCAGATCGACAAGGAAGAGCTGGATGCGGTTCAGCTGGAAAGCAACCACACCATCGATATCGACAACTTCGTTCCGCGCGACGAGATCGATCGCAGATATCTCGACAGTCCCTATTACCTCGTTCCTGACGGCAATGCGGGCATCGATGCCTTCGCGGTGATCCGCGATGCGATGAAAGATCAGGACCGCGTGGCGCTGGCGCGCGTCGTCCTGTCGAACCGGGAACGCATCATGTCGATCGAGCCGCTCGGCAAGGGCCTGCTCGCCACCACGTTGCGCTATGACTATGAGGTGCGCGACGAGGAGGATTTCTTCGGCGACATCAAGACGCCGAAAATCTCGAAGGACATGGTCGAACTCGCGGTGCACATCCTCGACACCAAGGCATCGCATTTCGATCCATCGAAGTTTGACGATGAATACGAAAATGCGCTGAAGGCGCTGGTGAAGCAGAAGGCAGCAGGCAAGACCATCAAGGCGCCGGAACCCGCCGAGAAGCCGGGTAACGTCATCAGCCTGATGGATGCGCTCAAGCAGAGCCTGAAGGGCAAGACCCCCGCGCGGCGTTCTGCGCAAACATCGCGTCCGGCTCCGCGTGCCGCGAAGAAAGCAGGCCGGTCAACGGCACGGCATCGCAAGGCCGGTTAGGGCATGATCCCAAAGGGGCGTACCGGCTTTCGGGAGAGCCATGCCCGTAAAAAATCACGTCAGGCTGCCTGTGCGGCCAGCAGCTTTTCACGCAGGGCCTTGATCTCCGAGGTTAGTTTCATCACCTCCGGAACCGTGATGTTGGTCGCGCAGCCGATCGCTTGCGGAATCTCGGCGGCCTTCTGCTTCAGCGCTGCGCCTTTCGGCGTAAGCTGAATGCGCACCACGCGCTCGTCGTTCTGATCGCGGGTCCGGCGAAGCATACCAGCGGTCTCAAGCCGTTTGAGCAGGGGCGTGAGCGTGCTCGATTCCAGCAGCAGCTTCTCGCCGATCTCGCCGACGGTGCGTCCGTCTTTTTCCCACAGCACGGCCATCACCAGATATTGCGGATAAGTCAGTCCCAGCGGATCGAGCAGCGGCTTGTATAGCCGCGTAAAGGCGTGCCCCGCCGAATACAGCGCAAAGCAGATGAAGTTGTCGATCTTCAGCAGATCGTCTGCCGTCGGAGCCTTACCCATTATCCATCCTCACCGCGATCCGGTCTCAGGATTGTCATTTAAGGCGTTCACGATTGAATCGCGCAAGGCATTTTTGCATGGCTGCCCGTCAAAATATATATTGCACGATTATATCGCGCACGATATATATCCATCATTCCTTCCGGTCCACGCAGGCGGAAGGCTGTTAGGGTCCAGTCCTCGGGAGAGGCAACCAAGGAGAAAGCGCATGCCCACGAAAGTTCTCTATCGCACCCAGGCCACTGCAACCGGCGGCCGCGACGGCAAGGCCTCCACCACGGACGGCACGTTCCAAGTCAACCTGTCGACCCCGAAGGAGCTTGGCGGGGCGGGCGGAGCCGGCAACAATCCCGAACAGCTTTTCGCGGCCGGCTATTCAGCCTGTTTCATCGGCGCGATGAAGGCGGTTTCGAGCACGGTGGGCGTCAAGGTTCCGGCGGATGCGACCGTGACGGCTGATGTCGGCATCGGCCCGCGTTCCGAAGGCGGCTTTGGCCTCGACGTCGCGCTGGCTGTGTCGCTGCCGGGTGTCGATCGTGCCGATGCCGAGAAGCTCGTCGCCGTCGCCCATCAGGTCTGCCCGTATTCCAACGCGACCCGCAACAATCTCGACGTGAAGATCACCGTCGTCTGATAGCCGGATTGTTTCTGCAAAAGAGCGGGGCCTTGGCTCCGCTCTTTTCGTTTTGTGCTTTCGTCAGACGTGCTGGCCGCCGTTGATGTGAATCTCGGCGCCGTTCACGTAGGAGCTTGTCTCCGTGCACAGCACGTAAATGATTTTCGCGACCTCATCCGGCGTGCCCAGCCGGTCCATCGGAATCTGCTCGTGAACGATCTTGTCGGTGCCGGGTGAGAGGATCGATGTGTCGATCTCGCCCGGTGCGATGGCGTTGACGCGCACGCCGACGCGGCCGAAGTCGGACGCCATCTCGCGAGTCAGCGCCGCGAGCGCCGCTTTCGATGTGGCATAAGCTGCGCCCGCGAAGGGATGCACGCGCGAACCTGCGATCGAGGTGACGTTCACCACCGATCCCTTCACCGATTTCAATTCGTCGATCAGCCCGCGCGCCATCATGATTGGTGCGAAGAAGTTGACGCGGAACACATGGCTCCATGCCTCGACGTCGGTGTCGATGGAGCCGAGCCGCGCGCCGTTGGCGCCTTTCGGAGAAATCGCGGCGTTGTTGACCAGCGCATGCAGTCCGCCGCCGTCCAGCCGCTCGCGGATCACATCAATGGCGCGCGCAGTGTCCTTGTGGTCCGCGAGGTCCACCTGGATGTGGTCTTCCGGTCCGGCGCCCCACGGGCATTGTTCAGGGAAGGGATGACGCGAGCACGTGATGACGCGCCAGCCCGCGCTGGAAAAACGGATCACGGTGGCGTGGCCGATGCCGCGGCTGGCGCCCGTCAGCAGAAGGGTGCGCTTGGGCGCGTTGGACTCGGCAGGCGTTGAGTTCGGCATGGAATGGGATCTCGCCTTCGGCGTTTCGGAAAATCGTGATCAGGGATAGAGGCGCGTCTTGCCCCACGCCGCGCCGGGTGCGTCGCGCGTGAAGGTGATGCGGTCGTGCAGGCGGAACGGGCGATCATGCCAGAATTCGATCGCCTGCGGCGTGATGCGCCAGCCGCTCCAGCCGGGGGGGCGGGGGACGTCACCGAGGACATATTTCGCGGCGTTCAGCGCGATCGCTTTTTCGAAGGCCATGCGGCTTTCCAGCGGCTGCGACTGCTTGCTGGCCCAGGCGCCGATCTGCGCCTGCTTCGGCCTCGTGGCGAAATAGGCATCGGCCTCGGCGTCGGTCACCCGGCTGACGGTGCCGCGGATACGGACCTGCCGGCGCAGCGACTTCCAGTGAAACAGCAGCGCAGCCTTCGGGTTGGCGGCGAGTTCGCGCCCCTTGGCGCTGTCGATGTGGCTGTAGAACACGAAACCGTCGGCATCGTAGCCCTTCAGCAGCACCATGCGGACGTCCGGAAGCCCGCCGCTATCCACGGTGGCGAGCGCCATGGCATTCGGATCGTTGGGCTCGGACTTCTCCGCCTCGGTCAGCCAGGCGGCAAAAAGTCCCAAGGGTTCCCCGGCAGCGGTAAAATCACCGGAAATTAACTCACCTGAGGTTTTGATGGTGTCTGGACCGTTCATGTCTGGAGTATCCGATTGCGTATCCTGGCGCCCTTACGTGCCAAGCCTGTTCTCGAGCGTTCCCTATATAGGGTAACCGGGGGCCGTGGCCTATCGCGTATCGGGCGTGTCGTGGCTGCTCTGTCGCTGGTGGCCTTCGGCTGCTCGGCCGGGGGCTGCAGCATGGGGACCATGTTCAGCAAGGACCCCAAGAAGGATGACGCCTCGGACGTCACCGGCTCAATCGGGCCGATCCTGCGGTCCCACGACGACACCAATCTCACCGATGCCGACCTCGCTCTGGCCCGTAATGCGGCGTCCGATGTGCTGACCCGGGGGCAGAAGGACGTCAGCCAGCCCTGGGAAAATCCGGAAACCGGTGCGCGCGGCTCGGTCACGCCGCTGGCCTCCACCTACACTTCGGAAGGCCGGGTCTGCCGGGATTTCCTCGCCAGCTATGTGCGCGGTACCAATGAAGGCTGGCTACAGGGCGAAGCCTGCCAGCAGAACAAGGGCGAGGCCAAAGGTCCCTGG
This sequence comes from Afipia sp., assembly GCA_024508675.1. GTDB lineage: Bacteria > Pseudomonadota > Alphaproteobacteria > Rhizobiales > Xanthobacteraceae > Afipia. The sequence continues at coordinate 58,531 of JANINQ010000006.1, read as the reverse complement.
GAAATCCGCCACATGAAGCCCTGGAAGCGAAGCTAATTAATCTAAAAGCTGGCCAGAATCGCCGGGCTGATCGCAGTTTTGAGCCTCGCGGCGGGTGGAACCCGTTGCAGGATTGTCACGAAAACCCCACATCAGGGCAAAGGATCATTCGATCCTCACCTGAATTCCTGCAAGGAGACCTGACGGATGCGCGACCCCTACGAGGTCCTGGGGGTGCAGCGGAGTGCCAGTGCTGCGGCGATCAAGAGCGCCTATCGCAAGCTCGCCAAGAAGCACCACCCCGATGCCAACAAGGGCGACCCCAAAGCGGCGGAACGCTTTTCCGAACTGAACATGGCGAATGAAATCCTTGGCGACGAGGACAAGCGCAAGCAGTTCGATCGCGGCGAGATCGATGCCGAGGGCAAACCGAAGTTTCAGGGCTTCGAAGGCGGCTTCCCCGGAGGCGGCGGCGCACGCCGCGCGGGACCGGGCGGGTTTGAATATTCCTTCCGTACCGGAGGCCCCGGCGCGGGCGGCTTCGCCAGCGGCGGCGCATTCGAGGACATTCTCAAGAGTATGTTCGGCGGCCAAGCTGGCGCCGGCATGGGTGCTGGAATGGGCGGCGGTCCGCGCGGCGGTGCGGGCACGTTCGAGTATGACACGCCGTTCGCCACCGATCTCGATGTTGCCGTCACTATGACGGTCGCGCTTGAGGAAGCCATCAACGGCGCGACGCGGCGGGTGCGGCTGCCCAACGGCAAGGAACTGAACGTCAAGATTCCGGCGGGTGTTGCCGCCGGTCAGCAGATCCGGCTCAAGGGGCAGGGCGACACCGCGCCCGGGCATCGTCCCGGCGACGTACTGATCACGGTGAACATCGCGCCGCATCCGTACTTCAAGATCGACGGCAACGACCTGCGGCTCGATCTTCCGGTTACGCTCTATGAAGCGGTGTTAGGGGCGAAGGTGCGCGTTCCGACGCTCGACGGCGCGGTGCAGCTCTCGATTCCGAAGAATACGTCGAGCGGGCGCACATTCCGTCTGAAGGGCAAGGGCATGCCGATCAAGGGCGTGTCGGGAGCCGATGGCACGGGCGATCTCTATGTCACCACGCGCATCGTGCTGTCGGACGCCAACGACGCCGAGCTTGAGGCGCTGATGGAAAAGTGGCGCACCGAGCATCCGGCCAATCCGCGCAAGGATTTTGAGTGAGGTGTGCTGCGTCATCCTTCGAGGCTTGTTTCGCTCGCACCTCAGGATGACGGCGATCCGATCTTCGCGTTGTTCGTGATCTCCCTTCGGTCGTCCCCGCGAAAGCGGGGACCCATACTCCCTGGGTTTCAAGTGTGGAAGGTCCCAGAGCGTCCTTCCCGCTTCCATCATGACGTTCGGTGGTTATGGGTCCCGGCCTTCGCCGGGACGACGATTGAATGTGGTGCGGCGTCAGGCAAGTGAAGTCGTGCAGGATCATAGCTGCGCAGTTACCCCGGCAGTTGCCCCGGTCCGCTGAATCTGTAACGTCAACGCATGACGATCCATCACATCAGCACCGGCATGGTTCATGGCTAACGCGCGATGGATCGGCGTGGTTTGCCTCGGCATCACGGCGTTCGGCTGGGGCCTGAACTGGCCTTTCATGAAACTCCTGCTGCGCGAATTGCCGCCGCTGTCCGCGCGCGGACTCGCAGGTGTGACCGCGTCGCTCATTCTGGCGGTGGTCGCACTGAGTCGCAGCGAGCGGCTGAGTGTGCCGCGCGCGGCCATTCCGCGCCTGTTGTTCGCGACATTCACCAATGTCATCGCATGGATGGGGTTCGGAACCGTCGCGATGAAATGGGTCAGCGTTGGTGAAGGCGCGCTGCTCGCCTACACCATGCCGATCTGGGCGACGCTGTTCGCCTGGCCACTGCTCGGCACGCGGCCGACGTTCCGTGACGTGCTCGCGCTGTGCCTCGGCGTCATCGGAACCGTGATCCTGTTCGGCGGCGATGGTTTTTCCTTCACGCCCGAAAAGCTGGCGGGCGCAGCACTGGCGCTGTCCGCCGCGATCCTCTTTGCGCTCGGCAACGTTCTCAATCGCGCGCCGATCCCCGTGCCGCCGGTCGCGCTGGTGGCATGGCAGGTGGGGCTCGGCTGTCTTGCAATGCTTGTGTTCGGCTTGCTGTTCGAGAAGCCGGATTTCCCTGATGTGTCGCTCAACGGCTGGGCGCTGATGGCGTACATGACGATCATTCCGATGGGCATCTGCTATCTGACGTGGTTCGAAACCCTGCGCCGCCTGCCGCCCGCGACGGCATCCACCGGCATGCTGCTGGTTCCGATTGTCGGCGTGGTTTCGGCGGCGATGATGGTCGGGGAACCGCTCGGTCTGCGCGAGATTTTCGCGATGGCCTTCACACTTGGCGGTGTCACACTGGCGTTGCAACGGGCGTGACAGCGCAACGACTGCGGCAATGCCGATGCTGCGTGCGGAACTCCAGCGTGCTATCCATCTTTCCGTCCGATATTACCACAAAGGAACAGCTTGTTACTCGAACTTGGAATTGTTGCCGTTCTCATCGTCATCAATGGTCTTTTGGCGATGTCGGAGCTTGCCGTTGTCTCAAGCCGTCCCGCGCGGCTGGCGGCTCTTGTTGAAAAAGGTGTCACCGGCTCGCGCCGCGCGCTCGCGCTGGCGTCCGATCCCGGAAAATTTCTCTCCACCGTGCAGATCGGCATCACGCTTGTCGGCGTGCTGTCCGGCGCATTTTCCGGCGCCACGCTCGGCGCGCGTCTCTCTGCCTGGCTTGTCACTTTGGGATTGTCACAGGGCGTCGCCGATGCAGTGGGCGTCGGTGCGGTAGTGACGCTGATCACCTACGCGTCGCTTATCGTCGGCGAACTGGTGCCAAAGCAGATCGCGCTGCGCGATCCCGAAGCGATGGCGGTGAGGGTCGCGCCTGCGATGGTGGTGCTCTCGAAAATATCGCTGCCGCTGGTCTGGATTCTCGATCGCTCCGGCAAGGCGCTGTTGTGGGTGCTTGGCCAGCGCGGCGAGGCCGAGGAGAAGGTGAGCGAGGAGGAAATCCATACGCTCGTTGTCGAGGCCGAGAATGCCGGCGTGCTCGAACCCGGCGAGAAGGAGATGATCGCGGGCGTGATGCGGCTCGGCGATCTGCCGGTCGGCGCGGTGATGACGCCACGCCACGAGGTCACCACGATCAATCTGTCGGAGCCGGATGAGGCGATCCGCCTCGCGTTCAGGACCAGTACGCATTCACGCCTGCCGGTGTTCGACGGCGAGGAGACGCTCGGTATCGTGCAGTCAAAGGACATGCTGGACGCGTATCTTGCGGGCGAGACGCCCGACATCCGCAAGCTGATCCGCGAAGCGCCGGTCATTCCCGAAACCGTGGATGCGCGGGATGTGGTCGCGATCCTGCGCGACTCTCCCGTGCATATGGGGCTGGTGCATGACGAGTACGGCACGTTTCAGGGCGTGGTGACCACTGCCGATATTCTGGAGTCGATCGTCGGAAGTTTCCACACCGAGGAAGGGCCGGCAGAGCCCGCATTCGTCAAACGCGATGACGGTTCGTATCTTGTCGCCGGATGGATGCCCGCGCTGGAATTCGCGCGGCTGCTCGACATTCCGCTGCCGCCCTCGCGCCCCTACCAGACCTGTGCGGGCTATCTGCTCGACAAGTTCGGCGCGATCCCGTCGGTCGGCCAAAGCATCAATGCGGACGGCTGGCGCTTCGAGGTGGTCGACCTTGACGGCCGCCGCATCGACAAGGTGCTAGCCAGCAGGGAATAGGTCTATCCCACCGTGCGGACGAGATGGATCGCTGCGACGAGCGCAGCAACCGACATGACGACGGATGCGATCATGTAGGCGGCGGACGACAGCAGTTCGCCGCGCTCCATCAGATAGAAGGCGTCGAGCGAAAAGGTCGAGAAGGTGGTGTAGCCGCCGCAGATGCCCACGGTGAGAAACACGCGTGCGGCCTGTGACAGATCCCATCGGATCGCGAACAGCGCGATGAACGTGCCGATCAGGAATGAGCCGGTGACGTTGATGATCAGCGTGCCCCACGGGAACGCCATGCCGAACAGGCGGCCCGAGCCGATCCCGACCAGATAGCGTGCCACGGACCCGATAGCGCCGCCCAGTGCGACGGCGGCGATCAATTGCAGATTCATCGGCGGTGTCCCCGGATTGCGAACCATTCCACGACGCCGCAGAGCAGGCCGACCACGAAGGCCGCGTGGACGATCTCGGCAGGTGCGTTCAGCGCGTAGGCTGCGATGGCCACAAGCCACAGCGCGGCCACGAGCCACAATGCGATGGAGAGAGATGGCGGGAGGTGTGAGAGTGGAAATTTTTTCATCAGTTGCCCCTGTGTGAGAGGCAACGAACCGGCGGACATGCAATCTCCTACCGGCGCGTTGCGCCCGGTAGGAGTCATCAGCCATCCGGCGGTTATCGGGGGACTCCATCCCCATCAACATCGCGAGGATGCTACGCCAATGACGGCGGCGGTCAAGCCGTGCTGGCGAGCGGGGAATGACCTCGCTTGTTTGAAACAGCCGCGATTGCAAACGGCATAGCAGCCGCGCGGCCCGTTACACGACTGCGCCGTTGCTGCCACCCGTGACGTCGCGTATCCGCTTTGTCGCCATCCGGATGGAGGCGTGGCAAGCGGGGGACATTCGTGATGTCGGAGTCGGTCGATTTTGTTGCTCAGCTCAAGAGCATCAGCGGGCGCGCGGAATTCAACAACTGGCTCGGTGTTGAGGTTGCGGCTGCGTCTGTCGGAGAAGTCGAATTGCGGCTGCCCTGGCGCAAGGAGCTTGGGCAGTATTCGGGGTTTCTCCATGCCGGTGTGATCGGCGCGTTGCTGGATACGGCGTGCGGCTTTGCCGCCTACACGATGGTTGGTCCGTCGCTCGCGTCACAATATTCGGTCAAGTGCCTGCGCCCCGCTGTAGCGCAGGTGTTCGTGGTCAAGGCCCGGGTGCTGAAGCCCGGCAAGCAGCAGGTTTTCACGCAGGCCGAACTGACCAGTCTCGATGAGCCGGGAAAGTTGCTCGCGGTGGGCGATACGCTCTTGGTGCCGGCCGGGATGTAACGTGCGCGGCAGCGGTGACTGCCGCGCGATCCGTCAAAGTCCCACCTTCTCGTTCTGGTCGTAAACCAGCCGCGCGACGCGTTCGAGGCGGTCGCGATCGGTGGTGCCGCTCACCACATAGCCGACACCGCGGTCGGCCCAGAACAGCGCGCCGTTGCTGCCATTGCTGGCATAGCGCATCTGCGTGGTCTCTGTCGCCGCGCGCGATGCATAGATCGTGAAGCGTTCGCCCGAGGCGGTCTCGTACATCAGAAATGCGGCAGGACCGGTGGGGCCGGGCAGCAGGCGGCCGCCGACCAGCTTCAGTCCTGTCGCGTCGAGTTCAGGCGCCTTCACTTCATAGCCGCAGCGTTTTGTCAGCCACTGCTGCAGGTGTGCGCGGTCATTGCCCCCCACTTCGACCGGATGACGCACCTCGACCACATAAAGCCTGTGGGCTTCCAGCGCATCGCCGGTGAAATTCGCGAATACCGACGGCGTGGCGCTTGCCCCGCGGGCCATCCAGCCGGCGCCGCCGCCGGCTGCGAACATCAGCAGCGACGCGGCGATGGCGCCCATCATCCAGCGGCGCGGTGTGCGCGACAGGCGATCCACCGACAGGCGGGTGGGCACCGGCTCGTCCGCGACGGAGTCGTATTTCGCATGCAGCGCGTCGCTCATCGCGCGCCATGATGCCACACGCGCCGCATCGTCGGGATGCGCCGCGATCCAGGACTCGACCGCCGCGCGCCGTTCCGCCGGAAGCTCGTTGTCCACGTAGGCGTGAAGCTCGTCCTCGGTGACGGGAATGTTGTGGTCGTCGGTCATCGGTCTTTGTCTCTCGTCTTCAAATCATCCGGCGGCAATTATGCCAGCGTGCAAGTGGGGTGGAGGCTACGCAAGGTACAGAGTCTGCCTCCACCCCGCGCGCCAACCGCATGGCGTTCAGCGCGCCGCCCTCTCCACGCGGGAGAGGGAGAAGAAAGCGGGTCGCCCCATTCATCGCGCGTCAAATTCATCGTCGGTCCCATCGTCTTCACTTCACCCGCCGCAGCGCCGGGCGCTCGCCCTCAATCACGGCGCGCACATGCGCCCGTGCGCGGGCAAGCCGCGACATCACGGTGCCGATCGGCACGCCCTGAATGTCGGCGACATCGCGGTAGCTGAGGCCTTCCAAAATCACCAGCAGAAGAACGGCGCGCTGGTCTTCCGCGAGCGTGGCGAGCGCGCGGGAAATATCGCGGCTCTCCGCCTCTGTGCCGGAAGCATCGGCGGTGGTGTCGTGCAGTTCCATCATCGCGGGTTGCCGCGCCAGCGAGCGGCGGCGGTTGCGATTGAGATTGGTCAGGATCGTATAGAGCCACGCCCGCAGGTCGCCGCCGAGAAACAGTTTCTCCGAACGCAGCGCTCGCACCAAGGTGTCCTGCACCAGGTCGTCGGCGATGTCTGTGTCCCGCGCCAGCGCTCGCGCATAGCGCCGCAGGGCCGGGATCATGGTCTCGACGTTATGGCGAAAATCGTTGGTCATTCCCGTTCGTCCAGCACGGCCGCATTTGCCGTTCTACACTCAAAAACACCGCAAACCGGCGGGTATTCCGGCAATTTCGCCGGTTAAGATGAAGGCCTCGCCGCGTGCCGGGTTGAACGGTCTGGGTGGCTATGTCATGAGGGGCGTCTCTTTAGCGCCGCACGCACCGGACATTGTGCTCGGTGGGAAGGAACAGAAAATATCGTCATTGCGAGCCAACGGGTCGGCGCGAAGCGCCGCCCGATGACAGGCTCCGCGAAGCAATCCGGCACAACGGAAAGATGGATTGCTTCGTCGCAACTGCTCCTCGCAATGACAACTTGAACTCAGAGTTGTTGTCTCATGCTATCTCCCACCGTTTACTTCATTCGTCACGGCCAGACCGAATGGAACGCCACCGGCCGCTTTCAGGGCTCGCAGGACATTCCGCTGAACGAGATCGGCAAGGGGCAGGCGATCCGCTCCGGCGAACTTTTGACTGACATTCTCGCGCGCGACGAACTCGATCCCGCCAAGGTTCCGTTTGTGTCGTCGCCGCTCGGCCGCGCGCGCAACACCATGGAGTTGCTGCGCGGTGTGCTCGGTGTGCCGCCGCACGGCTATGAACTCGATGACCGCCTCCGCGAGATCGGCTATGGCCACTGGGAAGGCTCGACCCTGCCGCAGATGGAACAGTCGCATCCGGAAGTTTTCGCGCAGCGCCAGGTCGACAAGTGGGGCGTGCCGCCGCCGGGCGGCGAGAGTTACGCCTCGGTCACCATCCGCATGCGTGAGTGGTACGACTCGCTGATCCAGGACACGGTGGCGGTGTCTCATGGCGGCTCGATGCGGGCGCTGCTGGTGGCTCTGGATGTCGAGACGCCGGTGGGCGCTGCGGACCTGACGGTTGAGCAGGGCGTGGTTTATGTATTCTGCGACGGGCAGGTGACGAAACATAGTTAATGCTTCGTTAAGGCGGTACATTAAGTACCTCAGATTTGACCCCAATGAGCTCGCGCGTTACGACTTCACGTCAATTTTCGCGAATAGGGGCCGTTTGGTCCGTCGAGTAATTTCCTATGTCCTTCAACACCTTCGGCCATATGTTTCGCGTCACGACCTTTGGCGAAAGCCACGGGGTGGCGCTTGGCTGCGTGGTCGACGGCTGCCCGCCGCAGATCCCGCTGACGGTCGAGGAGATCCAACTCGATCTCGACCGCCGCCGCCCCGGCCAGAGCAAATACACCACCCAGCGGCAGGAAGCCGATCAGGTCAAAATCCTCTCGGGTGTGATGGACACCGAGCGCGGCCAGGTCACCACCGGCACGCCGATCGCGCTGATGATCGAGAACACCGATCAGCGCTCGAAGGACTATTCGGAGATCAAGGACAAGTTTCGTCCCGGCCATGCCGACTTCACCTATGAGGCAAAGTACGGACTGCGCGATTATCGTGGCGGCGGACGCTCATCTGCGCGCGAGACCGCCGCGCGTGTTGCCGCTGGTGCGGTGGCGCGGAAAATCATTCCCGATGTGAGAGTGCGCGGCGCACTGGTGCAGATGGGCCCGCACAAGATCGACCGTGCCAACTGGGACTGGGACGAGGTCGGACGCAATCCGTTCTTCTGCCCCGACAAGGCCAAGGCTGCATTCTTCGCCGAGTATCTCGACGACATCCGCAAGAAGGGATCGTCCATCGGTGCGGTGATCGAGGTCGTGGCCGAAGGCGTGCCTGCGGGTCTCGGCGCGCCGATCTATGGCAAGCTCGACAGCGATCTTGCCATGGCGATGATGAGCATCAACGCGGTGAAGGGCGTCGAGATCGGTGCAGGTTTTGGCGCGGCAGAATTGCATGGTGAAGACAACGCGGACGAAATGCGCATGGGCAACAACGGTCCGGTGTTCCTGTCGAACCATGCCGGCGGCATTCTCGGCGGCATCTCCACCGGACAGCCGGTGGTGGCGCGCTTTGCTGTGAAGCCGACCTCGTCGATCCTGACGCCGCGCCGAACCATCGACAAATCAGGCGCGGACACCGACATCCTGACCAAGGGCCGCCACGATCCCTGCGTCGGCATCCGCGCGGTGCCGGTGGGCGAAGCGATGATGGCCTGCGTGATCGCCGATCATCTGCTGCGTCATCGCGGGCAGGTCGGCGGCTGAGATGGTCTTCACCTTTCCCCTTTCCGGGAGAGGAAGCAGACAGCTTGACCGAATGCGGTCCATCGTCGCAAAACGGACCTCATGCAAGCCAATAGTCTCCAGAGCGTGATCGACTGGCTGGTCGCCGGGGCGCGATCGGCGGCACGGGTCGATCAGTTCGTGACCCAGACCTGCGAGCAGATGATCGCGTGCGGCCTGCCGCTCTGGCGTGTCGGCGTGTTCGTCCGCACGCTGCATCCCAACATGCTCGGCCGCAATTTCGTCTGGCGCAGGGATGAGGGCGTCGCGATGGGTTCGATGGCCCATGGCGACGAGATGGAAGATTACTTTCTCTCAAGCCCGCTCGCCATCGTGTTTGAGCAGGGACAGGAAGTGCGCAGACGGCTCGATGCCGGCGCGGGCAATGTGCCGTTCTTCGCCGAGATCCGGGAAGAGGGCGCGACGGATTACATCGCGCTGCCGCTCCTGATGTCGGACGGAACGATCCATGCCGTGAGCTGGATCACGCGGCATCCCGACGGATTCACCGAAGCGCAGCTCGCCGACCTTCGCCTGTTCATGCCGTATCTCACGCGCATGATCGAGGTCTGGCTGCTGCGGCGGACGGCGGCAGGATTGCTCGATAACTATGTCGGCGCGCGCGCCGGTGCGCGGATTCTCGCAGGCCAGATCCGCCGCGGTCACACCGAGTCCATGAATGCGGCGATCTGGTTGTCGGACCTGCGCGGATTCACGCCGCTGTCGGATCGCCTGTCGCCGGAAGCGGTGGTCGATGTGCTCAACACCTATTTCGACTGTCAGGTGCCCGCGATCCTCAATCACGGCGGCGAGGTGCTGAAATTCATGGGCGATGGCCTGCTCGCGGTGTTTCCGATTTCCGATCAGGAGGGCGATGCGGAGACCGTGTGCCGGCGCGTGCTGGAGGCCGCGCGTGAATGCCGCGCCAGCGTGGCGGCGATGACCTATTCATATGAGAGTGAAATCCTTCGGGATTTCAGGTTCGGGCTGGCGCTGCATATCGGCAAGGTCCTGTACGGCAATATCGGCGGCGGCGACCGGCTCGATTTCACCTGCATCGGGCCTGCGGTGAATCTTGCCGCGCGCATCGAGAAAATCGCGGGGCGGCTCAACCGCACGGTGCTGGCGTCCACCGCCTTCGCGGGCAAGGTCGATGCCGGGTGGACCGACCTCGGTCTGTTTTCGGTGGCGGGGTTCGCCGCTGCCGAGCGCGTCTATGGGCTGGCGGACGAGGTGCCTTCGGCCGGCGCAGGTTAGGGCAGTCATCCCGGCTGGCTCGGGTTTTCCTGAAGGCGCTGCTCCTCAGCCCAAAAGAAAACGGCGGCTGTGAAGCCGCCGTTCGTGTTCTGCGATCGGTGTGCCGCGTGTCAGGCGGCGCGGACGTTGGTGAGGAACTTCTCGACCTCGATCTTAAGGCGGTTGCTGTCGGTGGAGAGCATTTGTGCTGCCGAGAGGACCTGTCCCGAGGCCGCGCCGGTTTCACCCGCGCCGCGGCTGACATCAGCGATGCTGTTGGCGACTTCGCCGCTCAGCGAAGCTGCCTGCTGCACGTTGCGTGAGATTTCTTGCGTCGCCGCACCCTGTTCCTCAACGGCGGCTGCGATGGTCTGCGAGATTTCTGAGATCAGCGTGATGGTCTTGCTGATTTCCTTAATGGTCGAGACCGACTCTTCCGTCGCAGTCTGCATGCCCGCGATCTGGGTGCTGATTTCGTCGGTGGCCTTCGCAGTCTGAGCTGCCAGCGCCTTCACCTCCGAAGCAACCACGGCGAAGCCGCGTCCTGCGTCACCGGCACGAGCCGCTTCGATGGTTGCGTTCAGGGCCAGCAAGTTGGTCTGCTCGGCGACGGCGGTGATCAGCTTCACCACATCGCCGATGCGCGCCGCAGCCTGCGACAGTTCGGTAATGCTGGTGTCCGTCTTCTGCGCCTGACGCACGGCATCGGTGGCGATACGGCTGGATTCCTGCACCTGACGGCTGATCTCGCCGACTGAGGAGGTGATCTCTTCCGTCGCGACCGCAACCGACTGCACATTGCTGGACACGTCCTGCGAGGCCTGGGCGGCTTCGCCCGAGGTCCGACCGGTCACTTCCGCGGTGGAAGTCAGCGTGTTGGCCGCGGCTTCCAGTTCGGTGGAGGACGAAGACAGCGAGCCGACCAGTTCGCCGATTAGCTTTTCGAAGTCGCGGGTGATGGCGTCAACACGCTGGCCGCGTGCGATCTTGGCTTCGGCGTCGGCTGCTGCTGCTTCATCAGCAGCCTTCTTCGCGATCAGAGCGTCCTTGAACACCTGCAGGGTATCGGCCATGGAGCCGATTTCAGTCTTTTCGCCCTGATGCGGAACGATAGCGGTGAGATCGCCTTCGCCCAGCGCCTTCATCGGCTTCACAATCGAGGCGATACCGGTTGAGACATCGCGCACAAGGAAAAATCCGATGGCGATACCTGCGAGAATGACGGCGGAGATCGCCGCAATGACAAGCTTGAACGCGAGGGCGAAGCTGTCGTTGGCGTCTTTCCCTGCGGTCTCGGCGCCCTTGTTGTTGAAATCAACGTCCTTCTGCAGGACTTCGTCGGCCTTGATGCCGATTGGGTTGGCATGCTTTGCGTTCAGCTCCTGAGCTTCACGCGAGAATCTGCCGGCGTGCTGGCGCGACATTGTCATCACTTCCTGCGCAGCTTTCTTGTAGCTTTCCCACAACTGAACCCATTCGTTGTAGAGTGCCCGTTCTTCCGCCGAGACGATCATCTTTTCGTATTTTGCCCGCGTGGCGGTGTTGGCTTCCACAACCCGGTCGACCAGCTTTTCCTGGGCCTGTTTCTCTTCCAGCGATTCCACCAGCAAGTGCTGACGCACCACGTTGCGATAGGTGAGGACGTTCGAGCGCAGGTCGCCGAGGGCCTGGACGCTCGGCAGCCAGTTGGTCTGCAGATCGACGGCGTTGGCGTTGATCGCCTGCATCTGCCGGATCGAGAACACTCCCAGCACGGCGATGGTTACAAGCATGAAAGCAATAACGGCGGTGATCTTGGTGCGGATGGACATTCTGGAAAGCATTTTTGGATCCTGAGTCTTTCTGACCAGTCTGGCGAAGAGGCCGGGTTGAAGGGGCGATATCCAGTCACCGATGGTTTTGGTTCGTTAGGTCTCGACCACTTCATGGCGGTGCGGTTGCACCTTTCCAATTTCGCTGAACGAAGTGAAATGTTCGTAAAAACGCGACAATTTAGCGCTGCGTTGGAGTCATGGCGTCGCGTCGGAAAGCGTTGCTCGCATAGCGCCGTTGCTGCGCCTTACACATGAAAAAGCCGGCGATGCTTTGCATCGCCGGCTTCGAAAATGTTCGCCAGGCGAATCTGTTAGGCGGCGCGAATGGTGGAGAGGAAGTTGCGGACTTCCATCTGCAGGTGGTTGCTCTCCTTGGACAGCGACTGTGCCGCAGTGAGCACCTGCGCCGACGCTGCGCCGGTCTCGGCATTGCTGCGATCGGATTCGCTGATGTTGTCCGCAACGCGCATGCTGAGCTCGGCGGCCTGCTGAACATTGCGGGCGATCTCCTGTGTCGCTGCGCCCTGTTCCTCGACCGCAGCCGCGATCGTCGACGAGATTTCCGACATCAGGTTGATGGTGCTGCTGATCTCCTTGATGGTCAGCACCGAGTCGCTGGTAGCAACCTGCATGTCCGAGATCTGCGCGGTGATCTCGTCGGTTGCTTTCGCGGTCTGGGAGGCGAGCGCCTTCACCTCGGAGGCGACCACGGCGAAGCCGCGGCCAGCCTCTCCGGCGCGGGCAGCCTCGATGGTGGCGTTGAGCGCGAGCAGGTTGGTCTGGTCGGCGATGGCGGTGATCAGCTTGACCACATCGCCGATCCGGTTGGCCGCCTTCGATAGTTCGCCAATGCTCGCGTCGGTCTTCTCAGCCTGTTGCACGGCGACCTGTGCGACACGGCTGGATTCCAGCACCTGACGGCCGATCTCCTGGACCGACGAGGTGATTTCCTCGGTGGCCGTTGCGGTGGACTGGATGCTCTCGGAGACGTCCTGCGAGGCATTGGCGGCTGCGCTGGACAATTGCCGGGTGTTGTCGGCGGCGTTGGTCAGGGTGCCTGCGGTGGCTTCCATCTCGGTCGAGGCCGAGGAGAGCGAGCTGATCAGTTCGCCGATCATGCCTTCGAAATTGCCGGTGGCCTTGTCGAGGACCTCGGCCCGGCGCATCTTGACAGCAGCATCCGCAGCTGCGGCTTCGTCGGCGGCCTTCTTGGCGATCATGGCATCCTTGAAGACCTGCACCGTATCGGCGATCTGGCCAATCTCGGTAGCTTCGCCCTGATGGGGAACACTCGTGGTCAGGTCGCCGGTCGCCAGCGAGCGCATCGGGGTCAGCACCGAACCGATCCCGCGTGCGACATCGCGCACGATCAGCACTGCGGCGCAAAGCCCGGCCAGCACCATGGCAATGAGGGCGCCGAGCACGACTCGTAACCCCATGTCATAGTCATTTTCCGCCTTCTGGCCGGATGCTGCCGCGCCCTTGTCGTTCATCTCGACGAGTTTCGCCAGCACCGCATCCATGCTGCGGCCCGCGATGGTTGCTCGCTGGGCGTTGATGGCGCGGGCCTGAGCGACTTCCTTTTTGCGAGCGTGGGCAATGACCTCATCGGAGGCTTCGCGGAAGTTCTTCCAGGTCGCCGACAGCTCCTTGTAAAGCGCGGCTTCCTGCGGCGAGGAAATCAGCGGCTCATAGGCCTTGTTCGCGGTCTCGTAGTCCTTGGCGCGAGCATCGAGATTGCGCTGGATGTCGGCCATGAACTTCTCGTCCGGCTCGGTGAGGTAGTCGCGCAGCACTGCCCGGTAGCGCGCCGACTGGGTGCGCAGTTCGCCAAGCAGGCGCACGCTCGGCAGCCAGCTCGTCTTGATGTCCTGCGCCGAAGCGTTGATCGCGCGCATCTCCACGATGGCGAACAGGCCCATGGCGGTGAGGGCAACGAGCAGAATGGAGACAAGGGCGACGAGTTTTGTACGAATGGAGAGCCGGGAGAGCATTTCAAACAGTCCTTTCGAGGTCTTTCTGACCTCGCTCAAGAAAACGCGCGACGAACCAGACACAGGGGTCTGGTCGTCGAAAATGACTTCGACGCCTGAAAGGCGTGGCGGTATGGCAATTTCCAGTCGGCGACCCGTTCTCTTGGCAGGGCGTCCGCTCTGTAAACGTAAATAAATTCCGTGAAATGTTGGTAAATGCCTCCGGATCGGGCATCCGGCCCGAAAAAGGGCGGGAAGGCGGGTTGCTGTGCACAGTGCGGAGGCGGTCCGGGTTTCGGCTTTCCGGCTGAGGCGGGCCGTGTCACGATTGCGACATGAACGACGGGAGGTCCGCCATGCGATGGTGTGTCTCGATCGGAGCGGTGCTGGTGGCGGGTGCGATCGCCGGCGGCGATGTTCCCGGCCTTGCGGCGCCGGCCGCGCCGTCCTCGCCAGCCGCCGCCGAGGCCAAGGTCGATGTCGAACTGATCCTGGCGGTGGACGTCTCCTACTCTATGGACATGGATGAACTGGCCCTGCAGCGGGAGGGCTATGCCCTCGCGGTCACCTCCAAGGAATTTCTGCAGGCGCTGAAGACCGGGCCGACCGGCAAGGTCGCGGTGACCTATTTCGAGTGGGCCGCCTCGACCGACCAGAAGATTGTGGTGCCGTGGCGGGTGATCGACGGCCCGGAATCCGCCGGGGCGCTGGCCGAGGAAATCCTGAAAGCGCCGCTGCGCCGCGCCTCACGGACCTCGATCTCCGGCGCGATCAATTTCGCCATGCCGCTGTTCGAGGCCAATGAGTATCAGGGGCTGCGGCGTGTGATCGATATTTCGGGCGACGGGCCGAACAACAACGGCGAGCCGGTGACCGTGGCGCGCGACGCCGCGCTGGCCAAGGGCATCACTATCAACGGCCTGCCGATCATGGCCAAGGAAACCAACTACGCCACGATGGATATCGAGAATCTCGATCTTTATTACGAGGATTGCGTGATCGGCGGTGCGGGCTCGTTCGTGGTACCGATTAAGACCAGGGAGAAATTCAGGGAAGCGATCCGCACCAAGCTGGTGATGGAGGTCGCGCATCAGGTGCCCGAGCCGCGCGTTATCCCTGCCGCGGCACGCGAGCCGCGCGTCTCATGCCTGATCGGCGAGAAGATCTGGCAGGAGCGGTGGGGAAGGTAGTTGGCTGGGCCGTGAAGCATGACCTCGGCAACGGAGACAATGTCGTCCCGGCGAAGGCCGGGACCCATAACCACAGGATTCTCTTTGAAGGAATGTTGTTGCGGGTCTCTTGTCAAAAAATCTCGACAGGGATGATGGGTCCCGGCCTTCGCCGGGACGACCTGTTGAGAGATATAACTTCAGTTACCTTCTGAATCTTGCCACCAGTTCCACATGCGGCGTGTGGCGGAACTGGTCCACTGGCGTGACGCGGTCGATCCTGAATCCTGCATCGATCAGAATCCGTGCATCGCGCGCGAAAGTGGCGGGGTTGCACGACACCGCGACGGCCAGCGCGATCTTGCTAGCGGCGAGCTGCTGCGACTGCGCCTGTGCGCCCTGACGCGGCGGATCGAACACCACGCAATCGTAATCGCGCAGTTCCTGCGGCACCAGCGGGCGGCGAAACAGGTCGCGCATCTCGGCCTTGATCGGTTTGAGGCTCTGCGTCTGCTTCGCCGCATTCTGCAGTGCCGTGATGGCGCCCGCATCGCTGTCGAAGGCTGCGACCCTGAATTTCTCTGCAAGGCGGAAAGCGAAGGGACCGAAACCACAGAACAGGTCGGCGATATGCTTTGCGCCCTTGCAGCGGTCGAACGCAAGCGCTGCGAGGGTTTCCTCGCCCACGGCGGTCGGCTGCATGAACGAGCCGGGCGGCAGCGTGACCTGCGCCTTGCCGACCTGCACGACCGGCGGCTTGCGCATGATCACCAGTTCGCCATGGCGGGTGAGCCGCGCGAGATTGTGCTTCTCGGCGAGTTTCGACAGCGATGTGAGGAGCGATGTGCCGAGCGGGCCGGAGCCGCGCACATCGACATCGAGGCCGTTGTCCGCCGCCGTGATCTGGATATCGAGGGGCTTGCTCACGGGGCGCAGCAGTTCGGCGATCTCGTTCGCGGCTTCAATCGCGCCATGCATCGCCGGATCGAGGATCGGACAGTGATCGATGGCGATGATCTCGTGGCGGCCTGCGGCGGCGAAGCCGACACGCAGAACATCCTGCTGGCTCTGCCGCGCATGCAGCGTCATCCGGCGGCGGCCGGTGCCGTGCGCGTCGATCAGCTCATCGACCTCGCAATCGATTCCTGCATGATTGAGCGTGTCGATCACGAGCTGGCGCTTCCAGTTCCGATAGGCGTCCGGCTGCCAGTGCTGGATGGCGCAGCCGCCGCAGTTGCCGAAATGCGGGCAGAACGGATTGATGCGCTGCGGGCTTGGTGTCACGATATGCGCCAGAGTGCGGCGTTCGGGATGACCGGGCGAGGGCAGCACATCGACGGTCTCGCCGCCGAGCGCATAGGGCACATAGATGCTCGCGCCATCGGCGAGCGCTACGCCGTCGCCGAAATGTCCGACATGATCGATGGTGTGGCGTTCAGTCATGGAATTTAGCCGCGCCGTGCGCCGAGGAAAAATTCGGTGTTGCCATCACCGCCCGCGATGGACGATGGAAACACCTTGATCTCGGTGCAGCCGAGTTCTTCCGCGAATGCGACGATGTCATCGCAAACGGCCTTGTGCACGGCGGCGTCGCGGATGATGCCTTTCTTTGAATGTTTGCGGTCGGCCTCGAACTGCGGCTTGATCAGCGCCAGGAGGTGCGTCGGTGCAGCTGCAATCGGCAGCACGGCGGGAAGCACAAGTTTTAGCGAGATGAAGCTGACATCGATCACGATCACATCGGGCCTGATTTCGAGACGCTTGCCCGCAAGCGAGCGAATGTCGGTCTCTTCCATAGAGACGATTTTCGGATGGCCATGCAGGCTTGGATGCAACTGCCCGCGTCCGACATCGATGGCGTAGACAAGGCTGGCGCCATTGGCGAGAAGCACTTCGGTGAACCCACCGGTCGACGCGCCGACATCGACGCAGACATGATCCTCGATCTCGATGGGATATTGCTCCAGCGCACCGGCGAGCTTGACGCCGCCCCGCGACACCCAGGGGTGCGCAGGTTCGGCAACGAGTTCGGCGTCGGCGGGAAGCGTTTCCGAGGCCTTCGTGACCGGCTTACCGTTCGCGGCGACGCTGCCCGCCTCGATGGCCGCCTGTGCGCGGGCGCGGCTTTCGAACAGGCCGCGCTCCACGAGAAGAACATCTGCGCGCTTGCGTGCGGTCATCAATCGCGCTCGTCGTTAAGGCCGTCATCCTGAGGTGCGAGCTTTTGCGAGCCTCGAAGGATGGCGGGCTATCAAACGCCGTCGCCCTTCGAGGCCTCCGCTTCGCTACGGGGCCTCAGGGTGACGGCTTACCGAAGTTCAGGCCAGTTTTACCGTCTCGGTCTTCACGTCCTTGCCCAGCGCCTCGAACACCTTGGCGACAATGCCCTTGGCGTCGAGACCGGCCTGCGCATACATCGCCGCCGGCGAGTCGTGGTCAATGAACGTATCGGGCAGCACCATGTTGCGCACGCGCAAGCCGCGATCCAGCACGCCATGATCGGCCAGCGTCTGCAGCACATGGGTGCCGAAGCCGCCGATGGAGCCTTCCTCGATGGTGATGAGGACTTCATGCTCGCGCGCCAGCTTCAGGATCATGTCGAGATCGAGCGGCTTCATGAAGCGGGCGTCGGCTACGGTGGCCGACAGGCCCAGCGTTTCGAGTTCGTCGGCGGCCTTGAGGCATTCGCCGAGTCGCGCGCCGAACGACAGCAGCGCAACCTTCGAACCTTCGCGCATGATGCGGCCCTTGCCAATCGGCAGCGGCACGCCGACTTCCGGCATCTCGACGCCGCGGCCTTCGCCGCGCGGATAGCGCAGGGCGCTTGGCGCATCGTCAAGGGCGACCTGCGTCGCGACCATGTGGACGAGATCGGCTTCATCGGCTGCGGCCATGATGACGAAGCCGGGGAGGCAGCCGAGATAGGCGTTGTCGAACGAGCCGGCATGGGTCGGGCCATCGGCGCCGACAAGACCGGCGCGGTCAATGGCGAAACGCACCGGCAGGCGCTGGATCGCGACGTCATGCACGACCTGATCGTAGCCGCGCTGCAGGAATGTCGAGTAGATCGCGCAGAACGGCTTGAAACCTTCGGTGGCAAGACCAGCCGCGAAGGTCACAGCATGCTGCTCCGCGATGCCGACGTCGAAGGTGCGTTCCGGGAAGACTTTCTCGAACAGGTCGACGCCGGTGCCGCCGGGCATCGCCGCGGTGATGGCGACGATCTTGTCGTCCTTCTGCGCTTCCTTGATCAGGCTCTGGCCGAACACGGCGGTATAGGACGGCGCGTTGGATTTCGCCTTGGCCTGTTTGCCGGTCTCGACATCGAACTTCGCGACAGCGTGATACTTGTCGTCGGAGGCTTCAGCCGGGCCATAGCCCTTGCCCTTCTGCGTCACGACGTGGATCAGCACCGGGCCGTTGCCGGCATCACGGACATTGGTCAGCACCGGCAGCAGGTGATCGAGGTTGTGGCCGTCGATCGGGCCGACATAGAAGAAGCCGAGCTCTTCGAACAGCGTGCCGCCGGTGACCATGCCGCGCGCATATTCCTCGGCGCGCAATGCCCGGTCCTCGAAGAATTTCGGCAGCCTGTGCGCAAGGTTTTTCAGCGCCTCGCGGGCGGAGCCGTAAGTCTTTCCGGAAAGCAGCCGCGCAAGATAGGCCGACATCGCGCCGACCGGCGGCGCAATCGACATGTCGTTGTCGTTGAGAATGACGATCAGGCGCGATTGCATCGCGCCGGCATTGTTCATGGCTTCATAGGCCATGCCGGCGGACATCGAGCCGTCGCCGATCACGGCGATCACGTTATTCGCCTTGCCAGTGAGGTCGCGCGCCACGGCCATGCCGAGGCCGGCGGAAATCGAGGTCGAAGAATGCGCCGCGCCGAACGGATCGTAGGGGCTCTCGGCGCGCTTGGTAAAGCCGGAGAGGCCGCCGCCGGTGCGCAGCGTGCGGATGCGGTCGCGGCGTCCGGTGAGAATCTTGTGCGGATAGGCCTGATGGCCGACGTCCCAGATGATGCGGTCGTTCGGGGTGTTGAACACGTAGTGAAGCGCGGTGGTCAGCTCGACCACGCCGAGACCCGCGCCGAAATGGCCGCCGGTCACCGACACGGTGTCGATGGTTTCAAGCCGCAGCTCGTCGGCGAACTGGCGCAGCTGCTCGGGCTTCAGCTTGCGCAGCAGGTCCGGAGTAGGCGCAGCGTCGAGGAGAGGAGTCTTGCTCGAATTTGACACGTGAATTGATCCGCAATGATTTGGGGGCGTCCGGCCCGGCAAGTCAGAAAATGCCCGGAGAGGTCCGAAACGGACCCGTGACTTATACCAATTCCAAAACGATGCCAATCCGTTAGGCAGGCGCGAAAAGTCTCACTTTTCAGGCATTAGAGGGTCGAAACCGGTTCACAGCGGCCGATCTGGCGCTGGCGTGGCTACTTCTGCGGCATCGTCCCCGCGCATGCGGAGACCCATACTCCCAGAGCTACCGATTTCGCAGGATGGCCGCGTCCCCTCGATCCCGTAAATGACACAGCATCTAGGGGATATGGGTCCCCGCCTGCGCGGGGAGAACATGAAGAGAAATTCTGCGTTGCCGGGTGAGCTTACTGAACGTCGAGCGGTTCGGTCCCTGCAGCCTGGCCCGATGCGTCGGTGGTAATCTTGTCGACGCGTGCTTCGGCCTGACGCAGCAGTTCCTCGCAGCGGCGCTTGAGACTCTCGCCGCGCTCATAGATCGCGACCGATTCCTCCAGCGGCACCTTGCCATCCTCAAGGCGCTTCACGATCGACTCCAGTTCCTCGATCGCGTGTTCGAAGCTGAGCTTCTTGACGTCCGCATGAGAGGTGTCGGCCATGGTTATTTTCCGTTGTCGTGATCGGTGGAAGCCTGCGGAATCTAGGAGCGATTTGCGGGCGCAATGTGGCGGCAATGTAGCGCGATTTGCAGCGGCGGGGGAAGCGATCTCTCGTCATTGCGAGCGAAGCGAAGCAATCCATGGCAACGGGAAGGAAGCTGGATTGCTTCGTCGCAAGTGCTCCTCGCAACGACGAAAAATGCGCTAGTTATTCATCAGCGCCGCGACATGCACGGCGACGGAGTCGCGCAGACCCTGCAGATCGTAGCCGCCCTCGAGCACGGAGACGATCCGCCCTTCAGCGGACTTGTCGGCGATTTCCATCAGCTTGCGCGTGACCCATGCGTAGTCCTCTTCACGCAGTTCGAGGCTGCCGAGCGGATCGCGCCAGTGCGCATCGAAGCCGGCGGAAATCACGATCAGTTCCGGTTCGAAGGCTTCGAGGCGCGGCAGGATGGCGAGGTCGAAGGCTTCGCGGAATTCGCGGCTGCCGTTGCCGGCGCGTAGCGGCGCGTTGACCACGGTATCCTGATCGCCGCGCTCCTGCGTACTGCCGGTGCCGGGAAACAGCGGCATCTGATGGGTCGAGGCATACATCACGGTCGGGTCGGCCCAGAAGATTTCCTGGCTGCCGTTGCCGTGGTGCACGTCGAAATCGACCACGCAGGCGCGCGAGATGCCGTACTTGCGCTGTGCATAGCGCGCGGCGATGGCGGCGCTGTCGAAGAAGCAGAAGCCCATCGGGCGCGACGTTTCCGCATGATGCCCCGGCGGGCGGGTGCCAACGAATGCGTTGGTGCGCTTGTTCTTCATCACTGCATCGACGGCAGCAACGGCGCCGCCGGTGGCGCGCAGCGCTGCTTCCCATGTGCCCGGCGACATCGAGGTGTCGCCGTCGAGATAGACGATGCCTTCCTTCGGCGAGATGTGGCGCAGCTCGTCGATATACTCGTTGCTGTGACACAGCGCGACCACATCGAGATCCGCTTCTGGCGCTTCGACGCGCACGAGATTGGTGAAGGGCTCCGCCGACAGTCCCTGCTCGATCGCACGCAGGCGGTCCGGCCGTTCGGGATGGCCGGGGGCCGTCAGATGATTCAGGCCAGCGGCGGTGTGGTAATAAAGTGTCGGCATGGACCGTTGTCTTTCTTCTGGTGCCGAAGCAATTCCTTGCGAGTGACCCATAATAACGCGTGATGCCCGGGTTTGTCCCGGGCATCTGGGCTTGACTTCGAGATTAGGTGAAGACCGGAAAGCGCCGATAACGGCGCTCAGGCCTTCTTCTTGCGAGAGAAGAAGGCTGCGAAGGCGTTTCGCGCCTCGTCGGATTTCAGGCGTTCGCCGAAATGATGCGATTCCTCGTCCATCCGGCGCAGGATGTCTTCCCGTGCTGGCTTGAGCAGCTTGCGGGTCAGCGCCACGGCATCCTTCGGCAGGGAGGCGATTTCCCGCGCGACCTTGTGCGCCTCGACCTCGGTGTGCCCGGGTGCAACGATGACATTGACGAACCCGGCTTCGCGGGCCTCGTCTGCCGTGACGGTGCGGCCCATCACCAGCATGGAGAAGGCGCGCTGATGCCCCATCACGCGCGGCGCGAGCAGGCTGGATGCGGCTTCCGGCACGAGGCCTAGATGGATGAACGGTGTCGAGAATGTTGCAGTGGTTGACGCGAGCACGTAGTCGCAGTGAAACAGCATGGTGGTGCCGACGCCCACCGCAATGCCATCTACCGCGCCGATCAGCGGCTTCTCGTTATAGGCCAGCGCTTTCAGAAAATGCCCCGCAGCTGTCGGGCGCGCATCATCGCTGTTGGCGGTGTTGGCCCGCGCGAAATCCTCAAGATCGTTGCCCGCGGTGAACACCCCGGAGCCACCGGAAATCACGATGCTGCGGACGTCCGGATCGGACTGCGCGGATTTGATCGCCTCCGCCATCGACGTATACATGCCCTGTGTCAGCGCATTCTTCTTGTCTGGCCGGCGCATGGTGATGGTGCGCGTGTTGTCCTCGTCGGTGATGATTACATGGTCGGTCATGGTCGTTTCCCCGGAAGTGTGAAGGCGCTGCAGCGTGGGAGATGGCTGGCGCCACCCGTTTCTTCATCCTACATCATGGCCAGAACGGCAATCTTGGCCAGCCGATTTACGGCCCAATTTCATAAAGGGACGCTGCCATGCAACTCACCGGCATTCATCATCTGACGGCGATTTCGGCGCACGCCAAGGGGAATCTGGCGTTCTATACCGGCGTGCTGGGTATGCGGCTGGTGAAAAAGACCGTCAATCAGGACGATGTGAGCGCCTACCACCTGTTCTATGCGGACGGGAAAGCCAATCCGGGCACGGACCTGACCTTCTTCGATTGGCCCGCGGCGCGGGAACATCGCGGCACCCGCAGCGTCTCGCGCACCGGCTTGCGGGTGAATGGCGAGAAGGCGCTGGGCTTCTGGCAGCAGCGGCTGATCCAGCTCGGCGCGCATGTCGGCAAGGTGACGGAAGTCGATGGCCGCCTCACGCTGCCGTTCGAGGACCCGGAAGGCCAGCGGCTGGTGCTGGTCGATGACGGCGGCCGCGGCGAGGCGCATCCATGGGAGAAAAGTCCGGTGCCGGCGGAGCATCAGATCCGTGGTCTCGGCCCGATCGTGCTGAATGTGCCGGAGCTTGCGCGCACCGCGCGCCTGCTGACGGACGTGCTGAACATGAAACGCGTGCGTGACTATGCCTCGCCAGATGGCGAGCATCGCATCGATGTGTTCTCGATGGGCGGAGGCGGACCCGCAGCGGAGTTGCATGTGCTCGAGCAGAAGGATCTGCCTGCGGCGCGGCAAGGCGCGGGCGGGGTGCATCATGTCGCGCTGCGCACGCCGAACGAAGAACAGTATCACGCCTGGACCGTGCGCTTGTCGGAGTTCGGCATTCATTCCAGCGGCGAGATCGACCGCTTCTATTTCCGCAGTCTCTATTTCCGCGAGCCGAACGGCATCCTGTTCGAGATCGCGACCGACGGGCCGGGCTTCGCGACCGACGAGCCGATGGAAAAGCTCGGCGAAAAGCTGGCGCTGCCGCCATTCCTCGAACCCCGCCGCAGGGAAATCGAAGCGGGACTGAAGCCGCTCAATTGAGCAGTTTCTTGAGTTGATGAATTGTCGAGCAGTGACACGTGCGGCCGTTACGTGGCTCTTCACCTGTGCGTGATGGCGTAATATTCGCGTCCGGCGATCCGAACCTGTGAGCATGACGGAGGGCATCGTGCCTTTCGCTGGAAACACTCACTGGAGAAGATCATGAGAATTTCGGTCCGCAAGTTCGCAACCGCGGCGTTTGTTGCCGCGTCGGTGTTCACCGTTTCGGGCGCGGCTTTCGCCGGTGCCACGATTACTGATCGGCAGTCCTGGCCGAACGAGATTCATGCATCGAGCGTGCGTGCGAATGGGTCTGTATTCGATGCGCAGGCCAGCGCGAATTATTCTGCGCCGGTCATCTCGGCAAATCCGGTCATGTATCGCGGCGGCCCGAAGAGCGGTACGCGCTGAACCTCAGAACATGAGAAGCCCGATCGCCTGTTACACGAGGCGACCGGGCTTTTTCCTGCCGTTCGGATGAATCAGGCTGTCAGCACCGTATCTGCGCCGGTGGTCGCCGTGGCGGCGTCCATGATGGTGCGTTCGAACGCGCCGGACTGCACTGTGACGTTCTCCGCGAAGAAGCGCGCCAGCGTGACATAACGCTGCACATCGTTCTGATGTGTCTCGTCGGTGCGTGCGGCAAGTGCTTCCTTCGCCAGGGAGCAGCCGCCGAGCGTGGTCGAGAACAGCCGCAGGTACGGCGTCGCACCGGCCAGAGCTTCGGCGGGCGAGGTTGCGATCTTTTCCAAGAGCCACTTGCTGCTGCGCTCGACCGAGTCGACCGCATCGCGCAGCTTCGCGCCGGTGGTGCCGAAGGCCGGATCGTTCGAAGCTTCGACCTTGGAGACGATCTCTTTCAGTTCAGCCAGCAGGTCCCACACCGCTTCGCCGCCGGACATCTGCAGCTTGCGCATCAGAAGGTCGTTGGCCTGCACGCCGTTGGTGCCTTCATAGATGGTGAGAATGCGCGCGTCGCGGACGTACTGCGCCGCGCCGGTTTCTTCCATGAAACCCATGCCGCCGTGCACCTGCACGCCGATGCCCGCGACTTCGTTGCCGATGTCGGTGGAGAAGGCCTTCGCCATCGGCGTCAGCAGTGCGCCGCGCGCCGCCGCCTTCTCGCGCACCTTTGGATCGGTGGCACGGTGCGACACGTCGATGGCAACAGCGGTGGCATAGCAGATGGTGCGTGCCGCCGCGGTCATGCCGCGCATCAGCATCAGGTTACGCTTCACGTCCGGATACATGATGATCGGATCGGAGCCGGTGTTCTGGCTGCCGAGTGCCTTGCCCTGCTTGCGCTCCTGCGCGTAGGCCAGTGCGCGCTGGTAGGCGCGATCCGCGAGGCCGACACCCTGCAGGCCGACGCCGAGGCGCGCCTGATTCATCATGGTGAACATCGCGGCCATGCCACCGTTCTCCTTGCCGACCAGCCAGGCGATGGTGCCGCCCTTGTCGCCCATGGTCATGGTGCAGGTCGGCGAGGCATGGATGCCGAGCTTGTGCTCGATGCCGCTGGCGTAAATGTCGTTGCGTGCGCCGAGCGAGCCATCGGCATTGACGAGATATTTCGGCGCGAGAAACAGCGTGATGCCCTTTGAGCCGGGAGGCGAGCCGGGCAGGCGGGCCAGAATGAAATGAACGATGTTGTCGCTCATGTCGTGGTCGCCGTAGGTGATGAAGATTTTCGTGCCAAACAGGCGATAGCTGCCGTCGGGCTGCTTCTCCGCGCGGGTGCGCAGCGCACCGACGTCGGTGCCGGCCTGCGGCTCGGTGAGCTGCATGGTGCCGGGCCATTCGCCGGAGATCAGCTTTTCAAGATAGATGTTCTTCAGCTCTTCGCTGCCATGGGCGTCGAGCGCGTCGATCGCGCTCAGCGTCAGCAGCGGACAAAGACCGAAGGCGAGGTTCGATGCGCTCCAGATTTCATTCACAGCGGAGTGCACCGCCAGCGGCAGGCCCTGTCCGCCGAAATCTTCCGAGCCGGACACCGCATTCCAGCCGCCTTCGCACCAGCGCTTGTAGGCATCGGGCCAGCCCGGCGCGGTGACGACGCCGTTGTCGGTGAGCTTGATGCCGGCGCGGTCGCCGGGCTGGTTCAGCGGCTCGAGCACATCGGTGGCGAACTTGCCGGCTTCCTCGATCACCGAAGCGGAGAACTCCGGATCGTAGCCATTATAATGTCCTGCCTCCACGGCGGCCAAAAGGCCGGCGCCATGATTGAGGGAGAGGAGCATGTCGTTGATCGGGGCGCGGTAGGTCATGGTCAGGGTCTCGCTGTTCGAGCAGATACGTCAGGCGGGCCGCGCGGCGATCCAACGGCCTGTTGGCGGGGCGGCGGCACACGCAAGTTATTGGCCGGTATTCAGTTTTCCTCTGGCCGGTGGCTCTTGTCGAAGGCTGCCTGACCGATCCTGTCTTCCCACGAAAATCCGCTGTCCTCAACTCCCGCCGCAGGGCAGAAGGTGTCGCAGCAGGCATGCCACGGGGTTGCCGGGGAGCAGGCGGCGCGCCATTGGCGGGTGGAAAAGCGGGTTTCCCCGTTGCTGCAAATGCTCTAAGACCTGCCGATCAGGCGACTCAGGACGGCATCGCGCCGCGCCGACAGGGAACAGCACCGGGCCGTCGCGGCTGTTTCATCATGCATCGCCCGTTGCGCTGTTGGGGCGTAGCCAAGCGGTAAGGCAGGGGATTTTGATTCCCCCATTCGGAGGTTCGATCCCTCCCGCCCCAGCCAGCAAGTGCGGATTTCGGAGAATTTCTTTCTTTCGTGCGAGAAAAGCCCGCCAATGGCGGGCTTCTTGCGCATGCTGAGTCTCTACGGAGACCGGATTCGAACCATTACATTCCGAAATCCGGGGCCAGTCTCCACTCATCCATTGAAGAATTCCCGTTTTCTAGAGTCTCGTTCCAGAGACGGAAGAATAAAACCACTGCGCGATGTCCACGTAGTTGAATCGAACTTTCTCTGCTTACAAACGGTGGCTGGCTCATCTCGCCTTTAGACCGATAGTCCGATTTCATAGATCCGATGTGTAGTCGACATCGTTCCGCCGATACGTTCGATGGTGCGCCGCAGACCCATGTTGTCCTCGAGAACCCAGCCAAGTTCGACCTGACGAATCTTGTGATTGATCGACCGGTGCACGAGTTCACCGATCATCATGGCGGGCAGGCCAAGATTTGAGGGATTTCCCCGCTCCGATTGAGCAACTCCCAGCAGAATGACACGGCAACTGGAATAAGCGCGGCGCCGAGCGCGCCAGAGAAACCTGATCCAGTTGAATGGCATCAGACGGCCGTCCATATCGGCAACCATCTCCTGGATGTTGGGGATCCACAATGCGACGGCGATAGGCATGCCGCCGCGTTCGACAATGACCGCCATGTCTTGCTGGATGATCGCTTTGAGCGAGTCCGCCATCGCCAAGGATTCGGCATTGGATATCGGTGTAAAGCCCCAGTTGCTGGACCATGCATCATTATAGATGGTTGTGATGATCCGGATGTCGCGGCGCAGATGTCGCAGATCGAGGCCGCGGACCTTGAGATCGCCGGTCGCCCTTGCTGTCAGGGCCCGATGGCGTTTCAAGTCGGACGGTCCGAGCCGCGCCAGGTCGAGGCTATAAGACACGACATCCTTGATCGGTTCGAGGTTCAAGGCCTCAACATGCGCTGCGAGATAGGGCGGATGCCATGGTGTCATCACCATCGGAGTATGTGATTGTCCGCCGACCTGAAGACCGGTCTCGCCGTTCGACGACAGGTTGAACGGCCCGCGCATCCGATCCATTCCGCGCGCTTGAAGCCATCGTCCTGCTTCGTCAAGCAAGGCGCAGATCACGCGCGGATCGTCGATCGCATCCAAACATCCGAACAAGCCGGTTTTGAGCGGCCACTGCGCCGGTGTATCACCTAATATCTGCGCTGATATCCGCCCTACGGCTTTTCCCTCGAGGCGTGCGAGAAAAAACACGGCCTCATTGTTTTGGAAAAAAGGCGACTTTTTCGGCGACAACGTCTGTTCGCGCTCCATGTCGAGTGGAGCGGAGTATCCCTGCATGCCGCGATAAAGTACTCGTGGAAGGCGCAGGAAGTCCTGCAAGTCTTTTCGGGATGCAACGGGTGTGACGGCGATCATTGCCGCGTCTCGGCTGGAGTGACACGCCGCCGATTCAGATTCAAGGCGGTCATGGTCTCGCTGTTGCTTTCAGGCGGCTGAACCGATGTCCCGATTCAACCGCCCGCAAGAGTGTTTTCCATCAGAACTTGAATTCCAGCGTTCCAACCACGGCGCTGGATTCGAGTCCGTAAGTGACCGGAAGCGGCACGCTGCAGCAAGCAAACGGATAGGTGGATTTTTCCGCGACCTGATAGGTATATCGCACGCCCGCGACAAGGTTGTCCGTGATGCCGTAGTTCACGCCGGCAACAAACTGCCCCAGCGTGTGCTGTTGGGTCTGGTACTCGGTGACGCCGGGACCAAAGATCGCGCCGCCCTTGACCTCAGCAGTCCCGATGCCGCCGCCGATATAAGGCAGCCAGCGGTCGAAAGCGTAGCCTAAGGTGCCGATCGCAGAGACGGCATATTTGACGTCCGCGGTGTAGGAGACGCCGGGAATCAACGCCGACTGAACGGTCTGCTTCTGGAAGGCAACGGGTGCGTTGACCTCAAACCCGAGTACAAGCCGGTTGGCGAACTGATAGCGATAGCCGCCCTGAACGCCGGCGAGATAGCCCTTTGGGTCAATGACGTCATTGCCATTTCGCGCGAAAGAGGTGCCGGTGACATCGCCCCAGAGATAGCCGACATGGCCGCCGACATAGAAGCCGGTCCAGTTATAGGCCGAAACCACGGGCATCGGCTTGGCTTTGACATAAAGATCCGCGGCGGCGGCTCCGGACGCGGCAACGGCTGCAATCACGCCAGCCAGAACAACTTTTTTGAACATTGAAATTTCCCCAACCACTGAAAACCGGTATCCTTCCTATATAATAGCTCAGTGAGCTATTATGTAACTCTTCTGCAACGGTCACAGATTTAAGTACGTGACCGGGGCCGTGGTCCGTAACCGCTGGTGGTATTTCGGTAGCTTCATGACCTCTCCTCGCACCATCCTCATTACCGGCGCCTCGAGCGGGATCGGCGCGTCGCTTGCTACGGCCTACGCGCGCGAGCAGGTGACGCTCGTGCTGATGGGGCGAAATGAAGAGCGGCTTTCGCGTGTTTCCTCTGTGTGCCGCGACAAGGGGGCGTGCGTTGTCAAATCAGTCCATGACATCGCCGACACGGACGGATTTCTCGATGCACTGTCAGAGCTGGACCGGCACTGGTGCTTCGATCTCGTGATCTTTAACGCCGGCGTCGGCGATACGCGCGCGCCGCTTCAGCAGACCGAGACGCCGCAACAGATTGTCCGCCTTCTTGATATCAATCTTCGCGGTCCGGCGGCTGGTGCCAGCCTGATTGCCGAGCGGATGATCGTGCGCGGTGAGGGCGGCGCAATCGCGATGATCAGTTCGGTCGCGGCCTTTGTGCCGCTGCCCATGGCTGCGGGTTACGCCGCCTCGAAGGCGGGGTTGAATGCCTTTGCCCTGTCGCTAAACGCGGCGCTTCGCGGACATGGCATCGCTGTTTCGGTAATATGCCCGGGATATGTCGATACACCCATGAGCGCGCGGCTGAATACGTTCAAGCCGTTCCAGATGAAGCCGGACGCGGCAGCAAAAGCGATCATGGCCTGCATCGCCAGGAAGCGGGCGCTCGCCATCATTCCGTTCCAATACGCAGCCGCGTGCTTCATCCTCAAATTTGTGCCGGCCGGATTTGCTGTCTGGCTGTCGTCGAAATTTGGTCTGGACGCGAGCCCCTATCGTGCTGCCGGTCAGCCGGAGCGTGTAACCGCGGGCACGGCCGACTCCTCCTCCGCACAACTGGATATTCGATAATGTCGCGCTCGCTTGTTGATCATGCATTGAGCAGGTATCGGCTCGCGGGAGCGAATCTCATTTCGGGCCGCGATCCGTTCTTTCTGCCGGTCGATGGTTTTCGCCTGTCCCGCGAGCGTGAAGGCCAATCGGTGGTCAGCTTCGCGCACTACGATTATTTGGGATTATCCACGCACCCCGATGTTGTGATGAGCGCACACAGGATGCTGGACAGCCTGGGTCCGTCGGTGTCCGCGTCGCGGATGGTCGGCGGCGAGCGCATGCTGCACGGCGATCTTGAGGAGGAACTTGCCGCGTTCGTCGGGACGGAGGCCGCGCTGACGCTGGTCAGCGGCTATTTGACTAATGTTACCTTGCTGGCTCACCTGATGTCGTCGCAGGACCTGATCCTGTACGATGAACTTTGCCACAACAGCATTGTCGTGGGAACGCGAGCGGCGCGATGCGACTCGCACCCGTTCGCTCATAACGATCTGTCCGATCTCCGCCGGAAACTCGCCGCCATGCGAGGCCGCTACAAGCGATGCCTGATCGTGGTCGAGGGTCTCTACAGCATGGATGGCGACGTCGCCGACCTGCCGGAGCTTGTGGAGATCAAGGACGAGCACGATTGCTGGCTGATGGTCGACGAGGCTCATTCCATCGGAACGCTTGGAAGCAGCGGCCGGGGGCTTTGCGAACATTGTAATGTTGATGTTGCCGATGTCGATCTGATCGTCGGTACGCTCTCCAAGGCGTTCGTCTCATCGGGCGGATTCATCGCGGGACATGGCGCAGTCATCCGGTGGCTTCGGTATACGTTGCCGGGATTCGTCTTCAGCGTAGGCCTCGCACCCAGCGTTGCGGCTTCCGCGCTGTCGGCATTGCGTGTGCTGAAACGCGAGCCGGCGTTAACGGAGATATTGAGGGAAAAGTCCCGGCACTTTCTGCGCGAGGCCGAACGGCTCGGTCTCGATACGGGACCAGCCATCGGCATCGGCGTCGTGCCGGTGCTGATGAAGAACGAACAGGCCGTGCTGGAAGCGTCCGAGTTGCTCAAGCAGGCCGGCTATTATGTTCCGCCCATCGTCAGGATCGGTGTGCCGAAAGAAAAGCCCCGGTTGCGATTCTTCATTTCGGCATTGCATGAGGATCGCGACATTTCGCGCGCGCTGGAGACGCTGATAAACCGCGCCTCGGTGAGTTATGATGCGGCGCGGAGCGAGTCTGTTTGAAGACGTAGATGTTCGACTCCCTTTATTAGCTCAGTGAGCAAAAATTGATTGTCCGATGATTTCTCGTTCCCTGCGGCTCACACAATCAGGATGGAAGAAGCCGGGCCACAGCGCCCGCGAATGCCCGGTTCGGCGTGCGCGGGCCGCGGCGTTTCTCCTTGCTGCGGTCGTCGCTGTGCTGTTCCAGTCCGCGATCCTCCAAAATGCCGCGGCGGCTACGTATGAACTCGGTCCTGTCGCGGATCATCTGCTCGACTTGACCGGAAAACTCTCCATCGCCGATGTGACAGCCCCGGCGATTGCAACGCAGTTCACTCCCGCCAATGGCACTCCTGCCAATTACGGACCGCAGCCAAACAGCGCTGCAGCCCTTTGGCTAAGGATACCGATCCCGGCCCTGACTGGTTCTGATGCGCAGGATTGGGTCATGTCTGTTGTGGAGACGCGGATTCGGCGAGTGGACCTGTTCGTGCCGTCCGAAGGCAGGAGCTTTACCTGGAGCGGGGAGCAGCATGCCAACCCGTCGGTATCCACGACGCGGTACCCGGCGATCGTGGTGCCGGCAAATATCATTTCCGGACGCACGGTTTTCCTGCGTATCGACACCGCATCCTCCATGCGGGCGACGGTCAGGCTGCAAAGCGATATGGATTTTGCGGTCGCCTACGGCACGCAAGGCTTTCTGTTCGGTGTGGCATCGGGGCTTCTCGGTATTCTCGCACTCTATCTCTTCGCCAACGGGATCGCGACATCGGACCGGACGACCTTGATCTTGTCGGCTTTCACACTGACCTATCTGATTTATATCCTCACTCATCAGGCATTTCTGGAGTCGCATTTGATGCCGGGCGCCTTGAGCGTCTCGCGGGTTCTTTCCATATTCTCCAGTACGCTTCTGTTTTCCTGGTGGTTGTTCTTTACGGACGGCTATCTCAGGGTCGCGAGCCGTCGCCCGTTGCTGTCGCGGATCGCAAGAGGCGTCGCGCTTTTTTGCCTCCTGTTTGCGATAGCAACCGCGATTGCCGTGCTGTTCGAATGGCGTTTTCTCAGGCGATTCACCTCCATCGTCGGTATCGGTTCGCTGCTGTTCGGAATCGGGATCGCCGCAGCGATGTTCAAACTCGAACGCAGGCGTACGACGATCTTCCTGCTGTGCTGGGCGGTCGGTCTTGCCGCCGGCATTGCCCGCATGCTGCACGATGTGGTGCCGGCAATTGGCAGCAACGCCTATGCGCTCAACGCCACCTACGTGGCGACATGTTTCTGTTTCGCGGTTTTCGGGATCATCACGTCGGTTGAAGCGCATCGGCGTGAGCGCGCCTTGAGGGCTTCGGTCGAAGCGACGACCGACCGTCTCAGGGATTTCGCTCACAGCGCGTCGGACAGCTTCTGGGAAACAGATGATAGCGGATGCGTTACTTTCGCAACCGGACCGGCGGCTGACCGTGCCGGCATCCGTCCGGGGCGTTCTTTTCTGGAGATCGTGCAAGCGGGAAAGCCGGATGCACATCTCAAGCCAGATGGTTCCTCCAGTGTCGCGAGCGGAGCGCCGCTGCGGCACATTCTCCACCTGGCCGGGCAGCACGGCAGTCCTGGCAGTTACATCGACCTGCGCGGTTCAGCGCGGTTTGCGTCCGATGGAGCCCTGTTGGGATACAGAGGCATCGCGACGGACATCACGCGGGATATTCTCGACCAGCGGCGGCAGACCCAGCAGCAAAAACTTGCGGCCATGGGCCAGCTCGCAGGAGGCGTTGCGCACGAAATCAACAATCTGCTCCATCCCATCATCAATCTGTCCCGTCGCGTGGCCGAACAGACAGAGCAGGACGATGAAAAGCGCCGCTGGCTTGACGTGGTTGTGGACTCGGGAAAGCGCGCGGCCGAAATCGTGAGAGCCTTGCTGAACAATGTGCGGCCGGCGTCCGAGACAGCGGCAACGGCGCCGCTGTTCGAGAGCGTCACGCGCGCACTGGATTCTGTTCGCAATGTCTTGCCGCACGGGATTCGTCTGGACCTGACGGGTGATGGAGCCCCGGGTCCTGTACTGCCTGTGCATGAGGTTTTTCAGATTGTCGTCAATCTGGTTGCGAACGCGGTTCACGCTTCGCAAGGGGGCGGGAAGGTCAGTCTGGATGTGCGGACCAGCCGATACGAGGGATTGGACGCCACGGTACTCACCGTCACCGACGAGGGTGAGGGCATGGACGCGGAAACCCTGCAACAGGCGCTCGATCCTTTCTTTACCACCAGGAAGGCCAATGAAGGCACCGGCCTTGGCCTCTATGTGGTTTACGGGCTGGTTAAGAGCTGGAATGCGGTGCTTGATATCCAATCGGAACCCCGGCAGGGAACGAGGGTGACGATTACCTTTCGCTCGGGGGAGGGGCAGACGTGAAAAGTGGACCACTGAGTATTCTGGTTGTCGACGATGTTCCAGCCATGCGGGAGTCCATCGGTGCCGCGTTGAGTGCGGCCGGGCATCGACCCTCCTATGCCGAGAATGGCAAGGAGGCGCTTGAGCGCATTATCGCCGGCTCATTCGATGCGGTCGTCACCGATCTTTGGATGCCGGAAATGGACGGACTCGGTCTTATCAAGCGGATAAGGCAGGAGCAGATGTCGCTCCGGGTCTTTGCAATTACCGGCGGCGGGCCTCGCCTGACACTGGAGGCAGCGACGTCGATTGCCGAAATCTGGGGGGCCGAAAAGGTTTTCCTCAAGCCCTTCGATGAGTCGCTTCTGGTCGAGGCTTTGATGGAGGAGAACTGAGGTCCGTTATTCAGCCGCCTGTGTCGACTCATGCTTTTGCGCCTGCACAGCAGCGATGATGGCTTCACATGCCATCGCCAGACTTTCGGCCTGTTCCGGTGGCATTGCTTCGATTGCCCGCACCACCACGAGCAACGGATCTGCCTTGAGCAGAGCGCGGCCCATGCTTGTCAGTTCCACGCTCTCCGAGCGGCCGCGTCCGGCGGACCCGGCTTTACGCAGTAAACCTTTTTCAATCAGGGTCCGTACCGAACGAGAAACCGGTCCGAACGCCAGCCCTTGAAAGCGGGCCAGTCCCATCGCGGTGTTATGTGGCGCGGCGGCATCACGAAAGTAGCGCAGTGCCGTCCATTGTGCCGGAAAGAGACCGCCATCGTGACCGATCGAGTGCATTGCACGGGCGACCTGATCGAGAAGCCGCGCGACAGGCGCAGATGCTGGCCGCTTCAGCTTCGCAGGTGCCATTGCCATACCTTGCTACCGAGAAGAGAATCTATTGTGAGGGAGAAGATGATGCAGGGCCTTGGCAACTCTCGATGGGTCATATCAAGCAATATTGTTGACATTGCGGATTGTCCCGCCAACACACAATAGCGCGGACTTGGCGGGCGGGTGCACTTGTTTCCCCCGGCATTTGCTGACATTTTCTCCGCCCTCGAAATCTCTCAAAAAATGCGAAATTTCCTTTTGAAATCAAAGGGAGGATTTAGTTCGGGAATGTGCTGGTTCGATCTCTTCCAAGGCAGCCATCTAGTGCGTGATTTAGCGAATTTCTCTCTAAGTTGCGGAAAAGGGCCGCCAATAGCGGGCTTTTCACGCGAGGGCATTCTCTGCAGAGACCGTTTTTCCGCCAGCGCGCATGTAATCGACCAGTATTCTCCGGCCGTCTAACAAAATATTCCCGTTTTCAGAGAACCTAGGCCAGAGACGGGTTCGATAGCACTGAGTGCTGGCCAGAACGTCGATAAATTTCCGTCTCAACTGCGCCTCTCTTCGATACGCAGCTGTTGACCCGAAGCGGACCTCTGCCATTTCGTAGTTCGAATCCTTCCCAGCAAAGCGGGTCTCGACGCCAGTATGGAACGACCACAACTACATGCTTTAGCAAATGATCGAACAACTCGCGACGGGCTGATAGAGTTTCTGTCGAAAACCGATACAAAAGGTTGACACCCTTTCTGAGCGCGGCAATTCGAACTCCCAAGACCAACAATTTCATTTAGGTGCCCCACGAGCTCGCAAGTTCTTCAATTCATGTCACTTGCCGTGAGCGCGGTCTGTTGCGTTCTGTATCTCCGTTTCGCAGGCTTCCGCAGATTCGAGTATCGCTTGCCGAATCTCGGCGGTTTCACCAATAAATTTTCGGTATCTCCTCAACGCAGCGTGAGGGCTCACGTCATTCCGCAATTTTTTTGACCTGAGCGCGCCACCGATTTATAGAAACAGACTTTATATTTCGATGATATTCGAAATAGTCTTGACTCTCGTTTAAGAGAGGCGCAGGGTTCGAAACATGAAAATAGAGGATGCAGCGGCGAAACTTGAAGCGTTGGGAAATCCCACGCGGTTGAAAATCTATCGCGCCTTGGTGCGAGCGGGTGACGTGGGAATGCCTGTAGGGCGATTGCAGGACAAACTAAAGATCGCCCCTTCAACGCTCTCGCACCACGTCAAGGCGCTGGTGGTAGCAGGATTGATAAATCAGGTCCGAGAAGCGACCACGTTGGTCTGTCACGCCAACTATCCAGTCATGCAAGGTCTGGTTGATTTCCTCGTTGCGGAATGCTGCGCCGACGCGGTGGAATGCAACGCATCACAGTCTGCGGCGTAATCTTTTCGTCCGTTAATTCGATATTTCTAGTTTTACAGGAGAACAAAATGTCAAAAGCAAAGCGGGTTGCCGTTATTGGTGCTGGGCCGGTAGGGCTCGCGGCTGCTGCGCACCTCCTCGAACGCGGCATGGTTCCGGTGGTGCTGGAGGCAGGGCCAGACATTGGCCACGCGCTTCGGCAATGGCAGCATGTCCAGTTATTTTCACCGTGGGAATACAATGTGGATGAAGCGGCGAGGCGGCTTCTCGCGCCTACAGGCTGGAATAGTCCAGAGCCTGACGTTTATCCCACCGGGTCTGAATTGCTGGAGCGTTATCTTCAGCCACTTGCGAGCAAGACGGCGCTTGCTAGCTACATTCATACTTCCAGCCGCGTCACAGATATTAGCCGCGTAGGGTTCGATAAACTCAAAACGAAGGGGCGCGAAGCTGCGCCTTTCGAGATTCGCTATCAAAATGGACAAGGCCCTAAGTCCATCCTTGCCGACGCGATTATTGATGCGTCGGGAACATGGTTCAGCCCCAATCCGGCGGGCGCTAACGGACTATCTGCAATCGGTGAGAAAGAGCACGCACGAAACATTGCCTATGGAATGCCGGATGTTCTTGGCAAGGAACGCTCGCGATACGCTGGCAAGTCGGTGGCCGTACTCGGCTCGGGACATTCCGCGATAGGCACATTGATTGATCTTGCTAGCTTGAAAAGGGAGGTACCCAACACCGAAGTGATATGGCTTTTGCGAGGGAGCAATCCGGCGAAGGCTTTTGGCGGCGGTGTCAATGACAAGCTGGTTGCCCGTGGCGAACTTGGCACTGCATTTGCGGCGCTTGTGTCGGCAGGCGCGATTAGAACCGAGATCGAATTTCCGGTTAGTCACGTAAGTTCGGATGGCGGAAGACTTCGCTTAAGTGCTGGCTCTGGCTGTTGTGGTAAGAACGTCATTGTTGACGAGCTTGTTGTTGCCACGGGTTTTCGTACCAATCTCGATTTCGTTCGCGAATTGCGGATACAACTTGATTCTGCGATTGAATGCCCGATAGCGTTAGCTCCTCTCATCGATCCGAACGAGCATAGCTGCGGCACTGTAAGGCCGCACGGTGCGCGAGAACTTGCGCAGAATGAGCCGGGTTTCTATTTCGCTGGCATCAAGTCCTATGGCCGCGCTCCTACGTTTCTCATGCTTACGGGATATGAACAGGTGCGCTCTATCGCTGCTGATATTGCGGGCGACCACGAGGCGGCTCAGCGGGTCGAACTGGTTTTGCCCGAAACAGGGGTATGCAGCCGAGTCAGTGCGCCTAATGCAACAGCTGATGGTTGTTGCGGTGGTCCCGCTGTGGACGCTAGCGCCTGCTGTGCAGACGATGCGGTGGCTAAGAGCGAAGGGAAGGCGGGCTGTGGTTGCGGTTGACGCGGGGCTCAAGAAGTGACCCGGTTAAAAGGTCGTTCCGTCGTTTGGGGAATGTCTCTTGCTCAGCTTGGTAGCTTGCTGCCGCATGTTGTCGTGCCGTCGATTCTTGCTCAATTTCTGATTCCTGAGTGGGGTTTGACGGCAGCGCAAGCCGGGTTGCTGGCGGGGTCCTATGCTGCGGGATACATGCTGGCTGTGCCGGTGTTAGCTACGCTCACAGATCGTATAGATGCTCGTTTGATACTGTTGGCCGGATCGGCGCTCAGTGCGTTTGCTACGATCCTGTTCGGATTTTTTGCTCAAGGATTGTGGTCTGGCGCGGCGCTTTGGAGCGTCGCGGGCGTCGGCTTTGCCGGAGCCTACATGCCGGGTCTTAAGGCTCTCACTGACCGGCTCGCGCCCGGCGATTCATCGCGGGCTGTCACTCTCTACACTTCGGCCTTCTCAATAGGCGTCGGCTTTTCATTCCTCGTTTCACAGTTAGTGGCGGAAAGTCTCGGGTGGCGCAATGCATTTTTCATCACCGCCATGGGTCCGGTGGCGATGATTGTGGTTTGTTTGCTGCTGCGGCCGGTAAAACCTAAGTCTGCATCCGGGCATCTTCTCGATTTCGGTCCCGTGGTTCGAAACAAGCCAGCAATGGGTTTTGTGCTCGGATATGGGGCTCACTGTTTCGAACTCTATGGCGTTAGAACCTGGCTTGTTGCGTTTTGGACCTTTGTTGCGGCGAGCAACGGCGGTTCGTCCCTTATTTCACCTATCGCGGTTAGCTTCGTGTTTTCCCTGTTGGCGATGCCCGCAAGCGTCATCGGCAATGAGATAGCAATCAAGATTGGTCGCCACCGAGCCATAACCACGATCATGCTCAGTTCGGCAGCCGTGGCGCTTCTGATCGGTCTTTTTTCAGGCGGGTCATTGTGGGTCTTGTTGCCCTTGGTCGCGTTATACGCGCTCACGGTTCCGGCAGACTCCGGCGCCCTCACCGCTGGGATGACGATGGCGGCGAACCCTGACTATCGTGGTGCTACAATGGCGATGCACTCAACTGTAGGGTTTGGTCTATCAGCGCTCGGTTCTTGGGGAGTCGGAGCCGCTCTAGACGCCGCTGGAGGTACGACAAGCGGAACCGGATGGCTGGCAGCATTTGCGGTTCTAAGCGCAGGCATCGCCCTAGGGCCGATAGCTCTGTGGTGGTCGAGAAAAGACGGCGGGGGGATTTCGACTGAATCGAAATCTGTTGGCTAACATTGGTCGTTCCGTTGATTTTGCTGGAGGTTATTTGCCAAGCCATTTCGCGACCAATGCAATGCAGCCGTAGTCGAGAATCGCTTCATAGCGGTCATACCGTGCCACGTGCCGGTTGTAGGTGTGCCACCGCATCCATTTGGCTTCGGTGGCACATCCCATTCTTCGGGATTCAAGTTACCTACACGGGTATGCGGGATTTTGTAATGATCGCAGAAACGAGCGCTATCGAGTTTAACAACGACCGTGACAACTCGAAGTTCGTCGATCTTTGGAACCGTCTCTGCGCCGGTAAGCACAGTTAACACTCGCGTAATGATGCGTTATGGAATGCGACAGCGCGTGTTGCCCTTTACCAGATGAGCCGAGCAGCTACTGCGGCGAGCTACGTTTAACGAAAGCACTCCGGCCCCAGCTTTACTTGGTGCTATCCTGGAGTCTGCCCGCCAGTATGAGTTCGACAGAAAGCATCGCGATGCGACCTTCTACAAGTGGCGTTCGTGCTGCGCCTGCATGGAAATCTCGGAAGCGCGGAAGCTGAGGCGCTGGAGGAGGAGAACCGCAAGCTGAAAAGCCGCTGGCAGAGTCGATCCTCGACGTGTCTACGCTGAAGGAGATGCTCGAAAAAATTCTGACGCCCAGTTTGCGGAGACGTGCATCGAGGACTGGAGGATCGACTACAACACCAACTGACCCCACACGAGCCTCAAAGGGCTTACACCGATTGAGTTCGCCAACCGCTCCAGCAGGGGCGAAAACCAGGACAGAGTCTACTTATAAACGAGGGCAATCAGGGGTGCAGGTCACGAAACATCTTTTTTAACTCAATCCCTAGCATCGTTAGATGCTGCACGAGAGCGGCAAGAACGACTTTTCTCCGCTGGAAGATATGCAGATGATCAGGTTCAAAGGAAGCAGGTGCAAGCCCTTTGGCGAGGTTCAGCAAAGCGCTAACTCCCTCATCAACCCTTAGAGTCTTGCATGTAATCAATTGTTGCAATGCAGCATAAAAGGGGCAGATAAGACGCCGCGAAAGCACTCGATTTTCGGCCTCGTTTAGTCCATTCTTCTTTGGAACCTAAGGTATTCAACGTGCCGACGTCTTTTAGGCGCTCGATCGCGCGATTGGAGGACGGCATGGGACGGGCCGGAGAAGAATATGTTCGCGTGGTCGGTGGGGACCTGGTGTCGTCAGTCATCACCGATACAACGAGCATGCGCATCGAAGTTCTTCGCCGTGAATGCCAGGGGAGGATGTACTGGCACTTCAAGCAGCCCGAACTGTCGCTGTTCTGGTTTGCCAAGGGGGCCGGACGTTTAAACGCGACCGTCGACGGCCGTTCGGTGGATTGCAAATTTGTAGGAAAGTCCCAGTTGGCGATTTTTCCGGCAGCGGTTGAAATCGAGGGCGAATGGGATGTGGGACCCGAACTCGATTATACCGTTGTTTTTCTCAATCCGGCATTCGTGACCGAGCGGCTGCGGACGGCTATTACAAGTTCGACAATCGCATTTGAACATCCGAGTCTCATGCGCAGTCTCGCGGAGCTATGCCGGGAGGCGGCGACACCCGACAATGTTTTCGACCTAATGGCTGAAGGCTGGTCGATCCAGGCGCTGGCCCATATCGCGCGCGTCAGTGAACGGCAGCGACCCCAAACCTCTGGCGTGAAGGGTGGTTTGTCAGCGCGAAGCCTCAAGCGGATCGAGGATTTTGTTCGTGAGAATCTTTCGCAATCCATCTCGCTTGGAGAACTCTCGCAGATTGCCGGCCTCAGTAAGCGCCACTTCCTGCGCGCGTTTCAGGAGAGTGTCGGAAAGACACCTTATAAGTACGTGCTTGGCCTTCGGATCGAGGAAGCGAAGCAGAAACTGGCGGAATCGGATGCCAGCATAACTGATGTGGCGCTGGCCGCCGGTTTCGGTCATGCCCAGCATTTCTCGACCAGTTTCCGCAATATGACCGGCGAGACGCCGTCATCCTACCGCCAGCGCATTTCGTGCTGAGAGCCGGGGGATTGGCGCATTCGCCTCGCCAGACTCCAGAACATGACGTTCTTTCGTAGGTTACGGCACTAATGCGCAAGCCAGCCATGGCGCTCCTCCCTTACTGCTGACCCATAACAATCCGGGCAGATCGCTCCGAAAGGATGATCAAAGCCGGGGCTTGCGGTGGGCGGAGATGGTCCACCCTTTCATGTCAGGAGGGAACATGGCCTTTTCATTCAAAGCATATACGCGCTTTGCCGCGGGCGCGGGAGCCGCAGCGCTCCTGGCAGCAGCTGCGACCACACCCATCCGCGCGCAGGATCAGGCGCCGATCAAAATCGGCTTGATGTTGCCTTACAAGGGCGTCTATGCGCTTCCGGCGGAAAGTATCGATCGCGGCTTCCAGCTTGCGCTCGAAG
Organism: Afipia sp.; assembly: GCA_024508675.1. Classification (GTDB taxonomy): domain Bacteria; phylum Pseudomonadota; class Alphaproteobacteria; order Rhizobiales; family Xanthobacteraceae; genus Afipia. Next base: position 18,767 of record JANINQ010000006.1, on the reverse strand, counting down.
AATTTGGCAACAAGAGCAACGGCCGTCCCATCGAGGTGATCCGCGCCGATGACGAACTGACGCCGAGTGTCGGTGTGCAGAAGTTCAACAAGCTGGTGCAGGGTGACAAGGTTGACATCGTCGCCGGCATTATTGGCTCCAATGTCGGTATCGCGATTTCCGAGCTTGCGGAAAAGAATAAGGTCCCTCTGGTGTTCGCGAACGCCTTCGCGGACGAGATTACCGGAAAATTCTGCAGCCCGTATATCGCGCGGACATCTTTCAGCGCCAACGGGTTTGAATACGCCTCGGGCAAGTATTGGGCCAGCAAGGGGACCAAGACCGCTGTAACGATGGGCCCTGACTACACGGCCGGACGCGCGTTTATCGACGGCTTCAAGCGAGGCTTCGAGGAGAATGGCGGCAAGGTTGTCGAGCAAATCTGGACGCCCTTCCAGAAGACCAAGGACTACAGCGCGGCTTTGACTCAGGCTGCCAATGCCAACGCCGAGATTATTTACGCTTTCTACGCCGGTGCTGAGGCCATCCAGGTGGTCAAGCAGCATGCCGATTTCGGGCTGCGGAGCAAGGTTCCGCTGATCGGCGACCACTGGGTTTATGACGAAGCGCTGTGGCCAGCGCTCGGAGACCTCGTCATCAATGCGCGACATGTCGCGACGCATTATCCGGGCGTTCCGACCGAGGTGAACCGCAAGTTCGTCAAGGCGTATCAGGACAAGTTTAAAATGGAGCCGGACGTCAGCGCCGAGCTTGGTTACGACAACGGCAAGGCCATCATGCTGACGCTGGAGAAGCTGGGCGGCAAGATTCCGGAAGATCGAGCGAAGTTTATTTCCACCATGCGCGGTCTCACGTTTGATGCTCCGCGGGGCAAGATCCGGTTCAACGCGCAAAATAGCGCTCAGCTTGAAAAGGTCTATCTGGTTGAGATCGTCAAGGGCGCGGATGGGAAACTGCAGCGCAAGGGGCTGGATGAATTCCCTGGCGCGGGCGATCTGCCGGGCTGCACCAAGTCGTTCTAGCCGAAAGGCGGGCTCCGCCGGAGCGGAGCCCCGTTCTCTTGACTTCGTGTGAGACATGCAGATTTTCCTGGTTCAAATTCTCAACGGAATTCAGTTGAGCATGCTGGTGTTTCTTCTGGCCGTTGGACTGACGTTGATCTTCGGATTGATGGACACGCTGAATCTGGCGCATGGGGCGTTTTTTACCATCGGTGCCTATTTCGGGTTGGTCGTCGCCAACGCGACCCATACGTTCTGGCTCGCGTTGCTGATCGGGCCGCTGCTTCCGTTCGTGCTCGGGTTCATCCTGCAATACTTCGTGCTGCAGCCGCTGGCACAACGGGGACGATCCACGCATCTCGATTTGGCGCTTCTCACGTTCGGGCTGCTGTTCGCGACCGCGGGTGCCGTCGAGTATATCTATGGTTCGGCCTTCTACAGCATTGCGCTTCCGGACCTTCTGAAAGGGCGCGTTGCACTGCTTGGGATGGAATATCCGGTCTATCGCCTCTTCATCATTGGCATCGGGTTGCTTGTCGCCGTCGCACTGACGCTGCTGATTGATCGCACACTGATCGGCGCAATTTTGCGGGCGGGCGTCGACAATCGCGAGATGGTGACCGCGCTCGGTATCAACATCAACGTGGTCTTCGGGCTTGTGTTCGGCCTCGGTTCGGCACTGGCTGGCCTCGCCGGAATCGTTGCTGCGCCCGTTATGAGCATTTACTCCAACATGGGCATCGGGATCGTGGTGACGACCTTTGTCGTGGTGGTTGTTGGCGGCCTAGGGAATCTCCGCGGATCGTTCTATGCCGCGCTGATCGTTGGCATGACGGATACGTTCGCGCAGGCTTTCCTTCCCGAAGTCGAACTGTTCGCCATTTATGCGCTGCTGATTATCGTGATGATCTTCCGGCCCCGCGGGCTGTTCGGCGTCGCCGGGAGAGTCGCATGATCATGGACTCCGGGCTGCCTGAAGTCGCGGACCGCGACGTGAACAAGGCCGGACTGCTCAGGATATCCGGCTTGCTGCTCACGGCGGCCGGGTTGCTTGCCTTCCCTCTCATGGCCTCGACATACAGAATGACGCTGGCTGTAGAGGTTCTCATTGCCGGCGTATTTGCCTCGGGCATCAATTTGCTCGTCGGATATACGGGCATGGTTTCGCTCGGGCAGGCCATGTTTCTTGGCTTCGGCGGATACGGCATCGCGATGGGAACGGCATTGTTGGGCTGGCCGTTGTGGGTGTCTGTCCCTGTGACGTTGGTTGTCTCCGGCCTGATGGCGGTTTTGATCGGCGCAATCTGTACGCGGACGCGCGGCGTAGAGTTTTTGCTGATTACGCTGGCGTTCTCGCAGATGTTCTACGGTGCGGCGGTCAAGATGCGCTGGACCAACGGTTCGGATGGTATGACGGGAATTCCACGGCCCGATCTGTCGCTGCTGGGACTGAGCGCCGACGATCCGGCTGTATTCTATTACTACGTGCTTGGCATCGCGGCGATAGTCCTTCTTCTTGTCTGGAAAATCGTCAATTCACCGTTCGGGAGTGTATTGATCGGCATACGTGAGAACGAATCCCGCGTCACCGCGATGGGATACTCGGTCCCGAGCTACAAGATAGGTTCCTTCGCGGTCGCGGGCATAGTGTGCGCGGTGGCGGGCATCCTCCAGGCTCAGTATACCTATTTCATCAATCCCGATTCGATGAGCTGGCAGATGAGCGGTGAGGGCATCCTCATGGCCATTATCGGCGGCCTCAATGTTGTTCTCGGGCCGTTCATCGGTGCATTTGTGTTCGTCATGGTGAAGAGCCTGCTCAGTCAGGTGACCGAAGAGTACAATCTTTTCTTCGGCATTTTCTTCATGCTGGTGGTGGCGTTCTTCCGAGGAGGTATCGGCGGAGCATTCCGGACCCTGTGGGAGCGGCGGCGATGAACGCCCTTGAGATCAGGAACCTCCGCAAAGCCTTCGGCGGGCTTGAGGTCATCTCCAATTTCAATCTTTGTATTCCGAAAGGCCAGCGCCACGCGGTGATCGGGCCGAACGGGGCAGGCAAGACGACGCTTTTCAATCTGGTCACAGGCTGGATGTCTCCGACCAGCGGCGAGATCATGATTCACGGGCAGCAGTTGAAGCCGGGTCATCCGGATGCGGTGACGCGCAGAGGCTTGTCGCGCTCGTTTCAGAAGAACATGCTGCTGGAGAATTTGACTGTTCTCGAGAATCTCCGGATTGCCTGTCAGGCCTTGCATCCGTCGCGGCGCTCGCTGCTCCGTTCCAAAAGCAAGTTTCCCGACATCATCGAGAAAGCGCGCCGCATTGCGGCGCAGATGCATCTTGAATCCTGTCTGGATCGGAAAGTCGGCGAACTCTCCTACGGCCAGAAGCGGCAACTTGAAGTTGCCATCGCCCTATGCGCTGAGCCGAAAATCCTGCTGATGGATGAGCCTGCGGCCGGAACGTCGCCAGATGAGCGCGAGCGGTTGATCGCACTGATTAACGGGTTGCCGCGCAATCTGACGATCATTTTGGTGGAGCACGACATGGATGTCGTGTTCGGAATTTGCGAGATCATCACTGTGCTCAGCTACGGCAAAGTGCTGGCGACAGGCACCAAGGATGAAGTTCAGTCCAATCCTCGGGTGATCGAGGCGTATCTGGGACAGCATCATCATGCTTGAGCTCAGAAATGTTCATGCCTACTACGGCGAGAGTCATATCCTTCAAGGCATTGATCTCGATGTCGCGTCATCCCGTTGCGTTGCTATTCTCGGCCGCAATGGCGCTGGCAAGACGACGACGCTCCGCTCGATCCTCGGACTTGTCCCGGCGCGGCAAGGACAGATCAGGTTCAAGGGACAGGATATTACGCGTGCGGCGACCCATCGCATCGTGCGTCTGGGAATTGCCTTTGTGCCCGAGAATCGCGGGATATTCGCCAATGTGACCGTGGAAGAACATCTTGCCATTGCGCGCAGTGCCGCCAGCCACCGGCCTGCGCGGAAGCCAATTGAACATGTCTATGAGGTGTTTCCGCGTCTGGCTGAACGTCGTCACAGTCTCGGCGGCCAACTGTCCGGCGGCGAGCAGCAAATGCTGGCGGTGGGACGCGCGCTGATCGCGGCTCCCGATTTGATGGTTCTCGATGAACCAAGCGAAGGCCTTGCGCCGGTGATCGTCGAGACGCTGGAACGTGTTTTGGTGGATGTGAAGGCGTCCGGCATTCCGATCCTGCTTGTTGAACAGAATTACCATCTTGCGACACGTTTGGCGGACTACGTCTATGTGCTCAGTCAAGGGCGCGTGCAGTTCGCCGGGGAAACCGGGGCGCTGTTGGTGAATGAAGATGTCAGGCGCACCTATCTGAACGTCTGACCGAGTGAGCCGGGTGCTTTCGCCGGGCGTTGGAATATGAGGAAAAGTATGTCCGGTCCATTGAATGGTGTTCGCGTTCTTGATCTGACGGCGGTGGTGTCCGGCCCTTACGCCACGATGTTTCTGGCGGATCAGGGCGCGGACGTGCTCAAGATCGAGCCGATCAGCGGCGACGGCACGCGGCGAAGCCGGAACCTGATCGACGCGGCGGGGGAATTCTCCGCGCTGTTCGTGTCGTGCAATCGCGGCAAGCGCTCGCTCTCCATCGACATCAAGAGCGAGGTTGGCCGCGAGGTTTTGGCCAAACTGGCATCGCAGGCGGACGTGCTGGTGCAGAACTTCCGTCCCGGCACCATGGAGCGGCTCGGCCTCGGCCACGAGGAATTACGCAAGAAGTATACGCGGCTGATCTATGTCTCGATCAGCGGCGTGGGCGACAGCGGGCCTTATGTCAAGAAGCGGGTCTACGATCCGATTATTCAGGGCCTGTCGGGTTTCGCCGACATCCAGTCGCAGCCGGTGACCAACCGGCCGCAGATGATCCGTACCATTGTCTGCGACAAGACCACATCGGTGTTCACCGCGCAGGCGGTGTCGTCGGCTCTTTATGCGCGCGAGAAGACCGGGCAGGGCGACCACATTCAGGTCGCGATGCTGGACACCATGATCTCGTATCTGTGGCCGGAAGGCATGATGCAGTACACGGTGGTGGGGCAGGAGGCAGCTGTCGGCGATCCCAACGACCGGCCTGATCTCGTGTTCCAGACGCTGGATGGCTACATCACCGCCGGCACCATTTCGGATTCGGAGTGGCAGGGCTTCTGCAAGGCCTCCGGAGATCCGGAGCTTGCGAAGGACGAGCGCTTCGCGACGCCGAGCGCGCGATTTATCAACGCCACCGCGCGCATCAACAAGATGCAGGAATATATCAGCCAGCGCACTACCGCCGAATGGCTCGAGCGTCTGGACGCGGCCGATGTGCCGTGTTCGCCGATCCTGCGCCGGGCCGAGATCATCAATAACGACCAGGTGGTGGCGCGCGGCCTGATCGAGGAATTCGACCAGCCGACGGTGGGCCGTGTGCGCCAGCCGAAGCCCGCGGCGATCTTCGAGCTCAATAAGGCCGCCATCGGCGGTCCGGCGCCACGCGTCGGCGAACATTCGCGCGACGTCCTGCGCGAGCTCGGTTATGCCGACGCCGCCATCGACCAGATGGTTACAAGCAAGGCTGTCAGGGTTGCCGGTTAGGCAACAGTTCAACTTATCTATCGAAGCATTGGAGTGTGTGATGTCCGGGACGAAAGACGGCGTGGTTCTGCTGGTCGGAGCAGGAGACGCAATCGGTGCTGCGGTCGCGCAGCGGTTCGCCGATGGCGGTTACAAGGTGGTTATCGCGCGGCGAGATGCGGAAAAATCCCGAGAACTGGTCAATGAGCTGACAAAAGCCGGCCGGGATGTGCGCGCGGTGAGCGTCGATGCACGGCAGGAGGCAGATGTGCAGGCGCTTTTTGCAAAGGTGGAGCGCGAAATTGGTCCGATCGAAGTCTGTCTCTATAATGCCGGCTCCAACGTTGCCAAACCATTGCTGGATACGACTGAAAAACTGTTCTTCAAGGCATGGGAACTGGCCTGCTACGGCGGCTTTCTTGTTGGCAGGGAAGCCGCAAAGTACATGGTCCCTCGCGGTCGCGGCACCATCCTGTTCACTGGGGCAACAGCAAGTGTACGCGGCGGCAAGGGATTTGCGGCGTTTTCGTCGGCGAAGTTCGGTTTACGCGCGGTTGCGCAGGCGATGGCACGCGAACTCGGACCGAGGAATGTCCATGTCATCCACCTTCTTATTGACGCGGGTGTTGATAGCGAGGCGATCCACCAGCGGATGAAAGCTGCAGGCGTCAATATCGCTGGAATTCCCGAAGACAGCCTGACGAAGACATCTTCAATCGCGAACGCCTACTGGTTCGCCCATCATCAAAGCCGCGACGGCTGGACGCACGAACTCGATCTGAGACCATCAGTGGAGACCTGGTGATGACAAATGGTCTCATCCTCTGGGGAGCAGGCACGCCGCGCACAATGCGGCCCTGCTGGGCATTGCATGAACTCGGTCTGAAGTATGAAAAGAGACCGATTGGGCCTCGAACGGGAGAGACCAAAACACCCGAATACACCCGGCTCAATCCTCGCCAGAAGGTCCCGCTGCTGCAGGACGGCAATTTCATCATCGGAGAAAGCGCTGCGATTGTTGCCTATCTTGCCAGGACGTACGGTAGCCCGGAACGGTCGTTTATCCCCGAAGATCGTCAAGAGTACGCGACATGGCTGGAGTGGAGCTTCTTTATTGTCACAGAACTGGACTCCACAAGTCTTTATGTGATGAGGCGTCATGGCGTGAACCAGGGCTTGGCTCATTTGTATGGCCACTCGCCCGAAGTAGTCGATCGCGCCGCCGAATACTTCCGTGATCAGCTCAAGCATGTGGAGACCGCGTTATCCGACGGCCGGACCTATCTGATCGGTGATCAGTTTACGACCGCTGACATTCTCCTCGCCACATGTCTCGAATGGGCGATCACCTACGGCGTGGGGATATGCGACGTTGCCAAGCCTTATCTTGACCGCATCGTGGCGCGGCCGGCCTATATTCGTGCAAGAGACGAGAATGCGCCGGCACCGGCCTAGGGAGGAGGTCGCGAAAAGCGTGAGCTTTATTGCGCAAAACGTAACATCTCACATTGTCGCCGCTTGCGGCCATCTCGTGCCGGAAGGAACACACGATGACTGAGGGAGGTGCTTGTCCCGTTCCTTGGCGGTCAGTAGGCCCTTAAGGCCTACATGAGCTGAAAAAACCGCGGACTTTTTGGTAACGTGTAATTCCTGTTTTGCGTAGAATTTCGAGCACGACCTCGTCGGACGATAGGTAAAATTGCTCGAAACTCCCCCAGAAAATGCTTGCAATCCCGACGCGTCAGCCGTTGGTCTGACGCGTGAGAACACGTCGCGGTTCGTCAGCTTCAACATACCTCCGCCCTCGCTTAGAGCGCATCCCTGCTTCGCTATATACGTTAGCAGATCCTGGCGATGAATGTCGCAGAAATAGATAGACGCGCTCAACAGCTCGGTGTGATCCGATAAGCGAACCGCGGCGTACTTAGTGTGGTTCCCGGCGCTGAAAGGATGTTACCTTGAAAACCTATGGCATTGCCTACATCGCAACAGCATTTGTATTTCTTGCAATCGACGCGATCTGGTTGACCATTGCGGCGCAACGACTCTACCGCCCCTTGATGGGCGACATGTTGGTCGAAGGTTTTAGACTGGCACCGGCGGCTCTATTTTACCTCATCTACATCGCAGGAATCGTCGTGTTCGCGATTGTCCCGGCGCTTGCGAGCGATCGATGGACGACAGCCACGTCGTACGGCGCGTTTCTCGGGCTGTTTGCATATGCAACTTATGATCTGACGAACCAGGCGACTCTCAAAAATTGGCCGGTTATGGTGACCGTCGCCGATCTCTGCTGGGGGACCTTCCTAACTGCAGTTGCAGCAACGGCAGGCTTCTTAATCACGCGAGCGTTGAGTTCCGCGAATTGATCTGGCTCATCAGGCCGGATGCGATAAGGCCCACGAAGACGGTTAACATTCCCGCGCTTATGGCATTTAGTCTTAGAAATGCCTTGTATTCGAAAGCCGAATAGGTGTGGAGCGGTGATCGGTATGCGCCACTCAACCCGAAATATATGAGCAACGCCGCGCCAATCAAAATCCACGCGACAAGCCTCTCCGAAGATCTGAAGAACGTCGCTGCAATCAGGGCGCAAGGGATCAAAAAAACCTCTACGCCCGATGGCTGGCCAAATACCTTGGCGCTCAAGATCGTATTGGCCAGGCCGACAATGGAAAGAAGCGCTCGGCCAGTCTCGGAGTAACGCCTGGCAACGGCCGGCACCGCCAGGAAAAACGGCGTTGATAAGAACGTTAAGAAAGTTGGCCAGACATGGTCGCTGACAGCCCAATAGACATAGAGCGGATAAAATGGCTGGTTGGACGCGACGGTCAGGGCAATCAGATTGCAAGCGGAAACCATGGGATCGTCATGCGCGACGTAGGCCACAACTCGATCCCAAATACGTCGAACAAGACCCATCGTAACACTTAGCGTTAGGCCGGACGCAAGAGCGAGTGGCTTACGCCCCATTCCTCGCCGTCAGCGTGCCCGAACAACCCTGCCGTTGCCAGATAAAAGAGACGCCAGCGCTGGCGCCAGAGCATGGCATCGGCACCATAGACCTCGCAGAGAATACGATCGATCGGCTCTCGGTTTGCATCGAACCGTGCCAGCCAGTCCATCGCCGTCTTCTGATAGTGACGTCCGCTCCAGCGCCAGTCCTGTTCGACCGCAAAGCAGTCGGGAAACTGCCGCAGCAGGCCGTGGCTCGGCATAATTCCTCCGGTGAAGAAATGCTGAGCGATCCAGTCCGCCTCGTTCATGTGGTCGAAGCGATATGGACTGTGCCTATGGGTGAAAACGTGAATAAATAGCCGCCCCTTATCTGGGTCGAGCCACGTCCTGATGCGTTGGAGCAACCCCTTCCAGTTTGACATGTGCTCGAACATCTCGATCGAGACGACCCTGTCATAGACGCCATCCGCCGTGAAATTATTCATATCAGCTGTGATGACACGAATATTGCCGAGGCTACGTTCGGCCGCCTGCGCCTCGATATAAAGCCGCTGTGGCCTGGAGTTTGAGACAGCGGTGATGGTCGAATGCGGAAACCGCTCTGCCATGAAAAGCGTCAGCGAGCCCCAGCCGCAGCCGAGCTCGAGGATCGTCTGTCCATCGGCAAGGCCGGCATGAGCGACCGTTTCCTCAAGCGCGAGGCGCTCTGCTTCCGCCAGCGTCTCCCGGCCGGTCGGGTAAAGGCAGCAGGAATACTTGCGATGCGGGCCGAGCGTGAGAGCGAAGAACTCAGGCGGCAGTTCATAATGTTGCGTATTGGCCGCGTCAGCATGTTCGGCGATCAAGTGTTCGCTCATGGCATGCGCGAAGTCGCTTTCTGTCTGCTGCGGCTCAGTTGCAAGTCTTCGTTTCGTCCGCCCGACCAGAAACTCGATGCCCAGACGTGCCAATGAGTCGGGAAGCGGGGCGCGTTCGGCTGCGCGGATCGCCGTGGAAATCAGGCTCATCGGGTATCTCCATCAACACTTGCCTTTGCGACGTGCTGCGGGCAGGGCCAGAATGCGTTGACGCGGTGTTGATAGTCGCGAAATGCCTTGCCCCGCGAGCGCACCATATGCGCTTCGAGTGGCGGGATGCCGGACGCGTGCACAAGCAGCCAATACATTAGCAGTGGCCCGGCAAGAGCGATCCAGCCCCAGGGATAGGCACCGAAAGGATCGATTGCGATGATCGCGTAAGCGAGCCAGCCCATCCATTCAAAAAAATAATTCGGGTGACGCGAAATTCCCCAAAGCCCGACCTCACAAACCCTGCCGCGGTTCTGCGGGTCGGAACGAAATGCGGAAAGCTGGCGATCGGCGATTGTCTCACCGGCAACCGCGACGATCAGAACGGTGACACCGAGCCAGTCGGAGGAATTTAGCGCAGGCGTCGGATTGTGGGCTGCGAGCATGATCGACAGACCAAGCGCCAGCGCCGCAAGCGCCTGGATCTGCAGGAACCAAAACAAGCGGGAGTTGAACGCTTGTCCCCAGTCTTCGCGCAATTGCTTGTAGCGCGGGTCATCGCCGCCATGGGCGGTGCGCGCCGTGATGTGAAGTCCAAGACGCAGCGACCAGAGCAGGGCCAGGCTTGCCACGAGCACCTGCCGCGTCGAGATTCCGCTGCCGGAGAAGGGGACAAGGGCTGCGCCTGCGCCGAACACACCGGTTGCGAACGACCAGATCGCATCGATCCAGCCGGACCGGCCGGTCCGAAGCGCCACGAGCCACGCGGCGGTCATCGTTCCCGATAGACAAACTGCGAGTGCGGCAATGACGATGGCAACCGTCATGGGGCACCCCGAACAGCCTTCGAATCCTGAAGCGACTGAGACGCGATGTGCCTGGAGGGAAAAGCGTTCATCTGTTGTCAGCCGACGGTCCGGACTCAGAAACCCACGAATGGGCGCAGAAGACGACCCAGCAATCCATGAAGCCGCGTGTCACCTTCGAGAGCGGCAAGACAGACGCAATCCGATTCATGCCCAACGACCGGACGATGATCGACATCGTCGTCCGCCTCGTCGAGATCTCCCGGAAAATACAGGCCTCGCTCATCCACGAGTGATCCGGATAGGATCTGCATGAACTCGAGGCCGGTATGTCCATGCGCCGGGAGATGAAGCCCGGCTCTGCCTTTGAGCAGCATGACCTTGGCGTCCGGGCTGCCGGCGATCTTGATCTTGCTCCACTGGAAGCCCGGTCCCAACCATTTCCATGGGCCGATCTCGCAATCCTGCATCGCCCGTGGAAGTTCCAGTCCCAATTCCGGGTGCTTCATCGTGATCCGCTCGCTAGTCCGAGGGGGTGGCGCAATATCAAGCAACTCCATGGTCCGTCCGAACAGATCCGCTGCGAGCGGAGCGGGTGGCATCTCGTCCAGGATCGCTCCGCCCATGGCCTCGAAATTCGCCAGGCGGTTGCGGCAGACGGCGCATCCTTCAAGGTGGACGGAGACCACGAGCGCTGGTCCGGCACTCAACGTGCCACTTGCCATACGCATCAGCGTTTCGTCGCTGGGATGATGGGTGATGGTCATATATCGCTATCCAAAAGGGTCCGAAGCCGATTCAATGCAAGCCGCACGCGGGATTTCACGGTGCCGAGCGGAATGCCCAGCTGTTGCGCGATCTCCGCATGTGGCTTCTCGGCGAAGAACGAGAGCCTCACAATGGCAGCCTGATCGTCCGGCAGGCTTTCCAATGCCTTTCGCACCCCGTCCTCCCGTTCGGCGACAAGGGTGATATCTTCGCCCGACGGGGACATCTCCGATTCGTCGCTTGGATCAAGGACATTGGCGGCCGTCCGGGAGCGCGTGCGGCGCAGCCGATCGATCTGCAGATTGCGCGCAATCGTGAAGACCCAGGTCGATGCGCCGGCTTTGGCGGGGTCGAAATACGACGCCTTTCGCCACAACGCGATCATGACCTCCTGGGTCACTTCCTCCGCGGCGGAATCCGCAAGACCCGATCGCATAAGGAAGCTTTTGACGCGAGGCGCGAAATATCCGAACAGCCGCGCGAAGGCATTCCGGTCCTGTTTTCGCGCAACCGCATCGATAAGGCCGATCAGTTCTTCAGCAGAGGGCGACACCTCTTTTTGCCTAGCTTCGTTCAAAACAACGAGCCTGGCTGCGGGACGGACCTGCCGCGCACTGCTGGTTCCGGAATATGAGCTTGCTGCATCCATTTGCCCTTCATACGCCTGCACTCCGTAATCGGATCACGCCCCGAGTGATCTATCGCGCGAGCAGTTCCGTAAATAGTGGCAGTTTGGCGAATGGAGGGAAATCCTTTGATCGGAAAGATTGCAGCAACGGACTGGTTTGGCGGGACGGAACCCGGCCCCTCGGCCGATCAAAGTCTCGATATCGCCGTTGTGGGCAGTGGTATTTCCGGCCTGTCCGCCGCGTGGCTGCTCTCGAAGCGGCATCGGGTCGTCCTTTACGAAGCCGATGACCGGCTGGGAGGGCACAGCCACACGGTCGACGTCGCAGGCTTGGCCGTCGATACCGGCTTTATCGTCTTCAATGAGAGCACCTACCCGAATCTTACGGCGCTTTTCGATCATATCGGCGTCGCCACCAAGCGTTCCGACATGTCGTTCGCCGTGTCTCTTGACGAGGGGCGTCTCGAATATTCCGGCACCGGATTGCTGGGCCTTTTCGCGCAGCGTCGAAACGCCATCAGCCCGCGATTCTGGATGATGCTGCGCGATCTCGTCCGCTTTTATCGCGAAGCGCCCCGAAACGTTGCGGCGCTGGGAATGATAACCCTCGATGAATATCTCGATGCGGCGGGTTATGGCGACGGTTTCCGCAATGACCATCTCTATCCGATGGCAGCCGCGATCTGGTCGACCCCGGCGGCTAAGATCGGCGCCTATCCAGCTGCTTCGTTCATAAGATTTTGCCAAACCCACGGTCTTCTGAAACTTGTCGGCCGGCCCATCTGGCGGACTGTTGCTGGCGGCAGCCGGTCCTATGTCAGGGTGCTCTCCGCTGCGATACCGGAAGTTGTTTCAAACTATCCGATCAAATCGGTTTGCCGCATTGAAAATGGCGCCGAGATCGTCGGGCGCGATGGCCAGCGCCGCCGTTTCGATCACGTCGTCATCGCTTCGCATGCGGACCAGGCCCTGGACATGCTGGCCGATCCGAGCAGCGAAGAGCGGCGTCTGCTTGGTGCGTTCGACTACATCGATAACGATACGGTCCTCCACTCCGATACGCGCCTGATGCCGAAGCGGCGCCGGGTCTGGTCGAGCTGGAACTACATGACGCGGGAGGACCCTGAAGGCCGCCGGCTCGCAGTCACCTACTGGATGAATCGCCTTCAGGGATTCGAAAGCGATCGGCCGCTGTTCGTCACGCTCAATCCCCACAAAGAAATCGAACCCGGCGAAATCCTGAAGCGGATGCGTTACACCCATCCTCGTTTCGATGCCGTCACGATGAACGCGCAGAAGGAGCTTTGGTCGCTGCAAGGCGTCCGCAACACCTGGTTCTGCGGCGCTTATTTTGGCGCGGGGTTCCATGAAGACGGGCTGCAAGCCGGGCTTGCGGTCGCCGAAGCTCTCGGCGGCGTCCGGCGCCCCTGGACGGTTTCGGGTGAATCCGGGCGCATCTATGTTCGTGACGGCGATTCTCGATTGACGGAGGCGGAGGCCGCCTGATGCCCGACGTCCAATCAGGGCTCTACGCCGGCTCAGTGATTCATCACAGGCTGCGGCCGAGGCAACACCGCCTGCGCTACAGCATCTTCTATCTTCTGCTCGATCTTGACCGAATAGACGCGCTGGCCGCCAAGCTTCGCCTGTTTTCACGCAACCGCTTCAACCTTTTCAGCTTCTACGATCGCGACTATGGCGAGGGCGCGGCAACGACGCCGCGCGACAGGATCGAACGACACTTGCGCGAAGGCGGCATTGAATGCGGCGGCCCGATCCGGCTGCTCACCATGCCGCGCATCCTGGGATACGCCTTCAATCCGCTGAGCATCTATTTTTGCTACAGGCCCGATGAGACGCTTTCCGCGATCATCTACGAGGTCAACAACACCTTCGGGCAGCGCCATAATTATCTTATTCCGGTTGCTCCCGGCACGGAGGGGCCGATCCGGCAGGAAAGCCAGAAATCGTTCTACGTCTCGCCCTTCATGTCCACCGATATGGTCTATTCCTTTTCTATCGTACCCCCGGGAAAGGATGTCTCGGTTTCGGTTATTGGCCGCGACGGCGATGGGCCGCTCATTATCGCCAGGCTGGACGCCGTCAGGCAAGATTTGACCGACGCCTCGCTCGCGCGCGCCTTCATCGTTTATCCGCTCCTGACATTCAAAGTCATCGCGGGCATCCATTGGGAAGCGCTGCTGATTTGGCTGAAGGGCATCCGGCTCCACCCGCGGCCTTCTCCCCCGGATCGGCCTGTCACCATTGGACGTGGCGCGAAATCTGAAACCAGTCGAGAGGAGATCAGCACACTTGACGTTTGACGGCAAGATGAAGACTTGGATGGTCTTGGAAGAACCACACCCTGGTGAATATGCGGCCTGAGATGGCGCGAAATCTTGTTCATTATAGCGAATTGTACCCGACACCATTATGCACGCGCCTCAATTGTATAAACTACCGTGATTGTACGGGGATCGCTTCATTCCCACAGTCCGATGCGCGCTGTACGAGCGCGCGCTTCCAGCTCCTGGTAATCATCGCGCGCTTTGGCCAAGCCCTCCTTAACCAGCAGCGCGCCGATATCGAATCCGGCGACTCGGCACACTTCAAATCCCGCCGCCTTGGGCTGACAGACCATCTTCCTGAACAGCCGAACGAAGCTGGTCACGCGCACGCATGCCGCAAGGCCAGGAGCGTCCGCTTGCGGTTAAGCAGGTTTACGTGGCGGCAGGAGCCTCGATTTCCCGAAAGTCGAACCGTCCGGCCCTCAACAACGAGCGTTCCACCGTCCATGACCTGAATGTTTGCGGCAAGGACAGGATTTGTGAAAAGAAGAAGGCCAACGAGCATAGCGCCAACCGGAGCGGGAATAGAACACATCACAATAGAAAGCTCCTTCGGAATATTAGGTCGTCTACCTATATACGGCGGCGGCGTCACCTGGCTGGTGACTATGTCCGTTGCTCACCAATGCCGACCAAATTTTTGCGCAGGGTATATGTCGCGATGGGCCACAAGCACACTCATGCATCTCAGCGTATATCATTGGGGAAGGGGCGTGCATGGCGCCTTCGATCCCGAGCGGGCCCTTCGCAATCTAAACGAAGACGCCGACGACAAGCCAGATGTTCACGGCGCACGGGCCGCCCGGATCACATGTCCTCCGGGGCCACCGTCGGGGGTGCCCGTGGGTGCGCCCAGATAGCGGACGGCCATTTGGGTTACGCCGAGGTCTTCGATATCACCGAACCCGTATCCGTGGAGCTCTTGCGCGATCTCGTCAGGATCAAAATGACTGAGCCAAGGTTCACCCATTTCAGCCGTATACGCCCCGAGTTCAGCCATTTGGGCTCGCCGCTCCGGCGGATAATTCTCCAATGGTTCGCTATAATCGAACACCACCACGGATTCCGGGATACTCGCAATGTAACGCAGCGTAGCCGCTATAGCTGCTCGCCCGAGATAGGGCACGACGCCAAGCCAGATGAAAAACGCAGGGCGATTAGGATCGAAGCCAGCATCACGTAATCCGCGACCGAGATCGTCGCTTTCGAAGTCGATCGCCGCGAAGGTCAGCGACGTCGGAATAGCGAGACCGACCTCCGACAGACGTTTTCGTTTCCAGGCTTGGGTCGCGGGATGATCTACCTCGAAAACCCGCAACCCTAAATTCGAATATGGATTGCGCAGCGCAAATGTATCCAAGCCGGCGCCGAGAACCACCGCTTGCCGCACGCCGCGTGACACGGTCACGCCAAGGCAATCCTCGGCAAACCGGCTGCGCGCCGCCATGAAGATGCGTATGCCCTGTTGTGCTGGACTTGCGGATAATCCCGCGATGATGGCGTCGGCGCCGTCACCAAGAATGGTGCGGGCGAGAGGATCGGAGAATACCTTGCCGCCCTCCAACAATTGATGGGCGGCCCGATATCCGGCTGCGCCGAGAGCTGTCCGGCTTGGCTGTCGTTCGTACATGGTTTTACCTCTGTTATGGGCACAAACGATCTCGTTCGCTCGCGTTGAGATCAATCAAGATCCCAGCGCGACAACGCTGCTTGGAGAACGAATGGACGCTAAAAGTATTTGGTTTCGGGAAACTGGCGAAGGAAGGCTGAAAGAGCAACTCTTGATCGAAACTATGTTTTGTGTATATTACTTGAGCAAAGACATCGCTGCGAGATGTCTTTCTGACGTGCGCTGCGCTCTGTCGGTCTCCGTTCCCGGATCGATGTGTTGAACGAGGCATGCCCCCCTAGCCAATGCGCTTTATCGTCTAACCGTGGATGGCCCAGAAGCGTTACGTCTGGCCAGATCCCTGTGATTCAAGCTTCCAAACTGAGGGCTCGAATCATGCGCTACGAACTCGCCGATTATGAATGAATCGCCATCAAGCCCATGCTGTCGAACAAGCCGCGTGGCGCTCCTCGGGTGAACGACCGACGTGTCGGATTGCAATGCGCTACGACAGGCTTGCCGCCGACTACCTTGCTTTTGTTTAACTCGCGGCTATTCCGCTTCGATTACGCCTTAATGAGTCCGCAGCCTAGCTCCCGGCGAGGTGCCTAGTGTAGATCGGAATAACTTCATTGATGGTGCTACGTGCGTGGTCCTATGGTTTGCATCGGGCTAGCGGCACGTTCTATCTGTGCAATTGTGGGTTTGCTCACCTGGTAGCGTGCAGCCAGCTCTCCGCACTCTGCGCCGGAACGCAAGCATCCCAGCACCTCACTGCGCTGCGCCTGGTTGAGTTTCGCAGGCCTTCCCATCCTCACACCCTTGGCCTTAGCTTGGGCGCGTCCCTCGGCCGTCCTAATGCGTATCGCGTAGCTATACGCGGCGACGATACTCTTGAGATCGTCCAGCACCATTCCGATCAGCGCACCCAGCACCACGTCGCGATGCTACGGTTGGGTTTCGGTTAGAGGTTTCAAGAGCCGTGCTGCACTTTCAAGCAGGACGTAGCGATAGCCCTCAATGAACACCTCGACCGGCAGGTTGACCCGTATATGCGCGTCACCGATGATTCCGATCCGCTTTCGATAAACTTCCGTGTCGCCGTCCCCTGATTTCTACCGATGCAGAACGGCTTCGTCGAGAGTTTCGGTGGTCGCCTGCGTGACGAGTGCCTGAACGAACGCTTGTTCGACAGTCTCAACGAAGCCCGGCAGATCATCGAAGGCCGGAGGGTCGATTACAACATCAACTAACTGCATACAGACTCACACCGACTGAGCTCGCCAACCGCTCCAACAGTGGTGAAAACTAGAACAGAGTCTACTTATAATCGAGGGCAATCCGAGGTGCAGGTCAAAATCGCAGAGGCATCGCGGCTTGGTATCTGCGCTGAAGAGATTGACGAAAATATTGAGGCATCTCTCGGAATTTTAGGTCAAACGCTGCATGTATAGGGGCTCCATGGTGGTATTTTAATCGATAAAGTGAATTACTTTCACCTTTAAGTTGGAATTCTTCATTTTTCACCCCTGAATCCCGAAGTTAATTGATAGCGAAGCTGAAAGTTGAGTGTCCAGGGCTCCCGCATTTGTAATCTTCATAATGCCCGTTGGAGAACTTGCTAAGCGATTGCTTAAATTCCTTATGAGGCTTCCCTGTGAAGGCGTTCAATGTGCGCCCCAACGCTCTACTGAGCCCGTACATCGAGCGGCTTTGGGGTTGGGAGAGCGATCATGACGAAATCCTGAACTTACCTATCTTGCTGCCTGGAACCGGAGCTGAAGTCTTCTTTCACTATCGACAACCCTTTCGTGGAGAGATTGAGGGCGTTTTGCATCAATTCGATCCGGCTCACATGATTTGCGTGCGGGGAAGGCCGATTAAGCTTCAGCAGTCAGGTTCGATAGGGTTCATCGCGATTCGATTTCGCGCTGGTCGATTGCATAGATTCACCGCGATCCCAGGCGTAGATTTGATCGATAGCACCATGTCTGTAACGGATTTATGGGGTGCCTCAGGTCATTCGTTAGTGAAAGACGTAATGAATGTGCGGTCTCGCACGAGCGCGATATCGATTATCGAGAAGTTTCTAACTAGCCAACTGAATTCTGGTTCTTCCGATCTTCTGGTAGAGCAGGCGGTAGGAGAGATCTATAAGCGATGTTCGAATATCTCGGTCAGCGATGTGGCCCAGAAGATGGGTGTCTCTGAACGAGAACTTCAGCGAAGAGTCAAAGCTCTTACCGGTCATACGCCGGTTGAATTTCGAAAAATTAGTCGAGTTCAGCACGTTATGCGCGAGCTTCTTCTTAATAACCCGTCGCACATGTTGGAGACTGCACTAAAGTACGGATTTTACGATCAGGCGCATTTTATCAACACATTCTCGAGTTGGCGTCTTGGTTCACCCCAGCGCTTCCTGGCCGATGTGCGGAACAAGTCGCATTTTTACAATACGTCATGGAACGGCTCTGACAAAAAATCCGCATAAGGATGATTGTGAGGCCGAAGATGCTGTTACTTCTCGCAGAACTACAAGCAAAAGCAGAATCCATCGGCAAGGTGGAGGATATTTTACGAGGGCTGGTTGATGTTACCCGTGATGAGCCCGGAAATCTCGTGTACGCGGTTCATAAGCCAGAAAATGACCCAAGCAGATTTGTCTTGTACGAGATCTATAAAGATCGCGATGCTTGCAACAAACATCTGCGACGTGACTCCGTCGGTAGCGCACTGAAGTCGCTTGAGCCGCTACTCGCGCGGCCCGCTGACATAAGATTCTTCTCAACTCTGGCGGCAACTGGAATTTCGTCTGCTGAGTAACGACCCTGGCGTGTTGCTGGTGTCGCGGAAGTTCGTCCAACGATTGATATCGAAAACCTCGAAGACGATCGTCTTGCAGGGCTGTGTTTGTGAAATGCAGTCCCTTCGGACGTGGTCAACGTTCTATGGAAAGTTGAAGATAAGTACATGAAGGTCGATAGAGCTGCCATTTATGAAGCTGCGAAGAAGCTCTCGAACTGGGGCCGGTGGGGCG